>NZ_KI535657.1:0-30303 GCF_000493015.1 Enterobacter sp. MGH 24
TTTCCGGTGACGGTGGCCACCATCGTGTTCAGGGTATCCGTCAGGCTCATGGCGTTGACTCCATTGTGTATTTGGTTATTCCGTCAGGGCTGGCGCGGGCCAGTATCGGTCACAGGAAGTGAGAAAGAGATTATTTTTTTCGACGTGTTTTCAACCAGTAGAATAGCTTCATCAGGAGGTACGCCCCGACAGCACACAACGTTGTTTTAATCACGATGATGTGCATCTCGAAGCTGTCCATCGCTTCTTCCCCATCACCGCTAATCGGGATATGGGCCTTCACAAAACTCGCAACCCATACATCAGGAATGAAGTGGATCCCGCTCCAGAACAGCACAATAAACAGCAGGATTTTCATTCGGCATTCCCCGCCCGCTTTTTCAGGGCCTGCTGCATCCGGCGTTTCTCAGCCTCTTTTCGTTCTTCGGTTTCTTTATCACACAGGCTGTAGTCCGGGGTACCACGCACATCGATACGGGCATAGGCCTTCAGGCCATTGCCGCCAGGAACAGGGAACGTCCCCCGCTGCAGTAGCAGACGTCGCAGATGCTGAAAATCACTGGATCGGCGAAGGGTGATACAGCCCCAGGACTCACCGGAACCATCGCTGTTCAAAGGATGAAGACGAAATCCTGTAAGGTTCAGGCCATTCACCATGATGCCGTCTCTTTTAGTTTTATCGCTGAAAAGGGCAAACCATTCTGAATGGTGATTTCGGTAACCATGCCAGGCATCGATCGCCTCTGCCCGGACTCGGTTATACAAGCTGCCGGCGGCAGGCCTGTCGGTCACCCAGTAAGTTCCCGGCGGGATAGCAGCATTTTCATGGTCAGCACAGTCAGGATTATTGATATAAAAATCCACGCCCGTCAGCACTTCAAAAGTCCCGATGCCGTAACATTTCAGGTACGCCGTTTTGCCATCCGCCGACAGGTTGCCGTAATCCATCATGCAAATCTGCATTTCAGCCTCCGTGCGCCTCATTAAACGCCAGTACAATCCCTTCTTCATCATTCCAGCCGAGCGTCAGGCAGTGTGGTTTCTGCTTTGCCGTCATATGGGTCAGTAACTGCTGGCTCAGCACCGGCAAAATTTGTTGATTCAGCAGGCTGTCGACGTTGCGTGCGCCGGTGTCCGGCAGCAGGCAGGCGGCAGTCAGCGCGTCATACAGGCTCTCATCAATATGCGTGGTCAGGCCGTAGTGACGATGTAAGAGCTTGCTGACCTGTGACAATTTCATTTCCACGATGGTACGTAGGGCTGCTTCAGCCAGCGGACGGTAAATCACCGTCTGGAAACGGGCGAGCAGCGCGGGCTGAAAATGATCACGTAGGATCGGACGCAGCAGTTCGTGCAGATCTGCTTCGGTAGCTTCCGGGTTTTCATCCAGCAGCTGCATCAGGTGGTCGCTTCCGAGATTGGAAGTCATCAGGATAACGGTATTGCGGAAGTCGATTTCGCGCCCTTCGCCGTCGCGCATAAAGCCGCGGTCGAAGACCTGATAGAACAGGTTCATCACGTCGCGGTGCGCCTTTTCCACTTCATCCAGCAGCACCACGCTGTACGGGCGCTTACGCACGGCCTCGGTGAGGATCCCGCCCTGACCGTAACCCACGTAGCCAGGAGGTGACCCTTTCAGTTGGGAAACAGTATGCGGCTCCTGGTATTCAGAGAGGTTAATCGTAACGAGTGACTTCTCGCCGCCGTATATGACATCGGCCAGCGCAAGCGCAGTTTCGGTTTTCCCCACCCCGCTCGGCCCTACCAACAGGAATACACCCTGCGGGCCGTTCTCGGACGTAAGGCCCGTTTTTGCCGCACGCAGACGCCGGGCGATAGCCTCAAGCGCCACATCCTGCCCAACCACACGTTTACCGATTTCATTTTCCAGGATCAGCAGTTCGGTCTGCTCGTCCTTCATCAGCGATGACAACGGCACGCCTGTCCAGTCGGCGATCACGTTGGCAACGGTGCGGATATCCACATCCAGGGAAAGCAGCGGGGTGCTATGCTGCATCTCGTTAAGCTCCTGTTGCAGCCTCTGAGTCTCACGCTGACGTGAGATGTCCTGGCGGCTTTCGCGTAGCTGCTCGGTGAGTTTCATCTCCTGACCGTACTGGGTTTCCAGATCGTCGAGTGCCACTATCTGGCGCACCTCTTCCCGCTCAATCTCGCTCAGGCGCTCGGTATGACACTGATTGCCAATGGCTATATCGTCCAGTAACGCCAGCTTTTCCATGTCGAGCGCAGCGATACTCGCGCGAAGGCGGGTTAGCTGTTCCGGTACCGTGTCGAGACTCATACGCACACGGGCGGAAGCGGTGTCCAGTAGATCGACCGCTTTATCAGGAAGCTGACGTCCGGTCAGGTAGCGGCGCGAAAGGGTAACTGCCGCACGAACCGCATCGTCGGTAATATGAACATTATGGTGCTCGGCGTAGCGGGATTTCAGGCCACGCAGCATCAGGCAGGCGGTATCGTCGTCCGGCTCGTCCACCTTCACCATCTGGAAGCGACGCTCCAGCGCGGCATCACGTTCGAAGTACTGTTTGTATTCAGACCAGGTTGTCGCGGCAATGGTACGCAGCTCGCCGCGGGCCAGTGCCGGTTTAAGCAGGTTAGCCGCATCCGCGCCACCCGCCTGGTTACCGGCACCGATAATGGTGTGGGCCTCGTCGATAAACAGCAGCACCGGCACCGGTGAGTGCTGTACGGCGTCGATGACGTTTTTCAGGCGCTGTTCAAATTCGCCCTTCACGCCCGCCCCCGCCTGTAACAGACCGAGATCAAGGGTACGCAGGATAACCGGTTTGAGGGATTCCGGGACGTTGCCTTCGGCAATGCGCAGCGCCAGGCCTTCAACCAGTGCGGTTTTGCCCACGCCGGGCTCGCCCACCAGGATCGGGTTGTTTTTACGACGACGGGAGAGAATATCCACCATCTGGCGGATTTCCGTGTCACGGCCGAACACCGGGTCGATTTTGCCCTCTTTGGCTTTGGCGGTGACGTCGAGGGTGAATTTATCCAGCGCGTTCTGCAGCGCCGGGCTCAATTCCCCCTCTTTCATTTCTACTCCAGCCGGGCGCCCGACAAATTCCACCTCTCCACCATGGCTCTGTGCCAGCTCAGCTTCGCGCTGCATTTCCAGACGCTCATCTGATTGCGCATCCAGCAAAGGTCGCAGGCGCTCCAGCTGACTCTGACCGAGCGTCAGCAGTGGCCACAGGCCATCGCAGCGCACCAGATTCTGTTTTTCCACCAGGGCCATCAGCAGATGGACGCTGCGAATGTGCTCTTCGCCATTGAGTGAGGCCAGTAGCCAGGCTTGCTGCATCAGAGTATGGATGTCCTCTGAGAGCTGGGGCCGATGGCGTACGGAGCGAGGTTGCCTGTCGAGCCAGCCAAGCAAATCCTGCCAGATGCCATCCATATCCCATTCATAGCGACGCGCCAACACCGTCAGGTCACCTTCCCCCTGCTCCAGCAGCTTCAGCAGCCAGTGCTCCGGCAGAATTTCGGCATGGGCACGGGTCTGACAGAGCGAAGCTGCGCCTTCCATCGCTCGGGCACAGTAAGGGTTCAGACGACGTAACAGGATGGCTGGATTTTCCATGAGATTCTCTCTTTGTCGGTTCCTGGACACGCTACCGCCCCTCGCTGTTCACCAAAGCGCATAAGGTCAGGCAGGCAGGTTGTTTTTTTCTTTGCTGAGTGCCCGCATCTCAGGCACTCAGCAAAAACTGCGGACAGGAAAAACCTGCCCGCATCAGGATTACGCGGTGGCGCGTTCGTTCCAGGAATCGGAATGAATGATGTTGCCGTCTTTGTAGGTCCAGGTGATTTTTTCGTAACGCAGTTCAACGCGCTCAAGGTGGTTGTGCTTCTCTTTAGAAGGATCCTTGATGTCATACATTTCAGGATTCACTTTCACCACCTTCACGTTTTCCAGTTTGGTGTTGAAGTACTCCACTTCCTGACCCGCGTCGTTGATTTTGTACCACTTGAATTCCGCAGACTTGAGGGTCTGACCGGTGGTCACAGCCTTGTACAGGTACGGGCTGGACGAGTCGATTTCCTTGGTGAACAGGAACGGGGTGTGGATACGGGTACCGGTCAGCTTGCCGGTGTTATTGTCGGTCGGGATGTACAGGTTATGCTCCTGTGCAACCACTTCGATGCTGCCTTCACGATCCTGAACGTCAACAGACCCTTTGATGTCCGCGCCGCCGTCGTCCTTCAGCCAAAGATAAACAGGAATTGCCATGTTAATTACTCCGTTTTATTTTCTGAGACGCCATCATCCTGCGATGGCGCCGGGTGTTTGCCGGGTATCTGACAGGCGTTCGCCTGAGGTACCAGACTGATTTCGACACGTCGGTTGAGCGCACGGCCTTCCGGGGTGTCGTTAGTTGCGATCGGACGGCTTTCGCCATAGCCCTGCACCGCAAAACAGCTTTCCGGCACATCGCCGGTGTCACGCATCCAGTCGCGCACCGCTTCGGCACGTTTCAGGGACAGCGTCTGGTTCAGTTGCGGAGTACCGGTGTTATCGGTATGGCCGGACACGACTATCAGCCAGCCCGGTTTGGCCTTAACCCCCACCAGGGAATTGACCAGCATTTTGGTAGAGCCAGCTTTCAGCACGAACTTGCCGGAATCGAACAGCGACATACTGTCGAGGCGAAGGGTTTTCGGACCCTGAATGATTTTCTTAATGACCGGAGGAGGCGGTGGCGGTGGTGCCCAGTCACTGACTGCGGCCTCAACGGGCGGAATCAGTCGCAGTCCCTGATACAGCCCCATGCGATAACGCAGTGGCTCCCCGCGACGCGCCCAGTCGTCCAGCAGTGCGCCATCGGCCCGCAGGCGCTGCTGCGCACGCAGTTTCGGGGCAACAGGCTGACCCGTCAGCTGGTGATATAACGCAAGGTGATCGCCAACATTACGAATGAGGCGCTGGTTGTTCACCCAGGACGCCAGCATGGCCAGCGCGAGGAAAATCCCGCCCAGTAATCCGGCATAACGCCAGAACACCATCCTGCGGCTCACGCCACGTCGGCGCGGCAACGCCGGCAGCAGTAGTTCAGGCAGCGGCAGTGGCTCTGTCGTCACAACGGCATCCGGTTGCAGCGCCGTCACGGAAGTGATGTGCTGTTGCCAGAGATTGCCCGCGATACCAGTCACCGGAACTATGCATATACCCTGTACGCAGGGCTTCATCACCGGCAACTCTCCCCGCCGTACCGACAACAGGTCATTCAACGCACTGTTCTGCCAGGCAAGCAGACTGTCCAGCCACAGGCCCTGACTCAGACGAGAAAGACGCCCTTCTGCTCCAGTATCTCGGGCCCATTCCGTCAGTGACACACTGCCCTGACCGGGTTGATACACCTGAATACCGCCCCGCTGGCTTACCGTGGTAAACCAGACAGGCTCTTCCTCCGCACATGTTGCAGGGGGCGATAACCAGGTCACTGTCCACAGCGGGGGGAGCGTGCCGAATGCCGCGCGGCACTGAACGACAGCCCGCTGCCAACCCCGAAGATTCTGGGTAAAATCATCGCCAGAGGTGTGCTGTTCAGGTACCACCGCCAGCATGACGGAGATTTGCGACACCTGAGCAGGACGCACCAGGCTCAGGTGTTGTGCCAGGAGTGGCAACTGCTCCGCATCCTTCACCCACAGATACCAGCCCTGTCGGGTTTCCCGGTGACGGGAGCCGGACACAAACAGTGGGCTGTTGTCGCCACAAACAAGGATCACCGCACCCTGAAAATCTTCCGGCGGCAGGTTTTCATCTACAATCTCGCGGACAGCGGTCGCCCGCGCCTGAGAAGCCCGGCGCTGACGCCAGAGCATCACCCCGGACACCAGCACAACCAGCAGACTGAGTGCCACACGGCTGCCCGAGGACAGTGGCCAGAATCCCAGAATGAGCCACAGCGCCAGCACGGCCCCCAGGACAGTTAACAGACTTCGGTACGCATCCCGCATCGCTTACTCCGGCCTGACGGTCTGGCTTACCAGCTCGGTAAGCGAAGACGAGAGGAAGAACCAGAGCGCCGCCAGGGCGACAACGGCCACGATCCAGGCCAGCCAGTACCCGCGTCGACCGCTGCGCAGACGTGATGCCCGGGCAACAATAGGGGCGTCCTGTGCCAGCGTGAAGGCCGGCACCCGTTCTGCAAGCGCGCGAACTGTATCTTCCCGACGCTCGTCATCCTGGGCGCGATACTGACCCACGAACCCCAGCTGCAGTGTTCGGTACATACAGGTCAGGACGGCGGCGTCAGGGGCAGTTTCTTTCAGCAGGTCTCGGATTCTTTCCCACAACTCCTCACCAGCATTGAGAGTGCCAAAGAAGTGTGCCTGCAGCGGGTCACGCCGCCAGGTCAGATAACCATCATCGGTGGTTCCCCGGTTCATCACGCTCTCATCAAGCAGCGCACACAGGGCATACACCATATGATCACGGCTGATGTCGCTGTAGCCGACGTCCGTGAGCGCCGCTTTCGCGTCCTGCACCAGACGGCAGGCCCGGCGATAGAGCCCTTCACCATCACGAACTTCCTGACCACCCCGCAGCTGACTGACCATCAGCCAGCCCGGGTAGAAGATACGTTCTAACTGGGTGAGATCGGATTTATTCATGTGCGCAGCACCGCAAAGAGTTCAAGTTTCACATCCCCCAGTGAGCGCGGGGTATAGAAGGTGCAGCTTCCCGCTTCCAGCATCGCCCGCGCTGCCTCACTACTCAGATCCAGCGAAAAATACTGGTTCTCAAGGCGTAACGGGATAGCGGCCGGCACATGGGTCAGCGGCTTGATAACCATCCCGCTCAGAGCCACATTCACCACATCCGACACATCTTCAAAGCTGCCCGCTTTACACAGCTGCGGGAATTTTGTCTGAAGCTCATGGTTCGGCATGGAGGAACGTACGGAGAGGTAGAAATCCGCCCCTTCGCGCAGGCGCGCATCGTGCAGGGCACCTTTCCAGATCTGATCCTGATGCTCCAGGTGGATACTCACCACCCGCGACGGCAGACTCGCTTCCAGCAGTTTATCGAGCAGTGTTAGCAGCGGTGGGAATACCCGTTCCGGTGCATCGTGCTGATAAGCAGGAATGTCCCCGGCGTCGTGCTCAAGCGAGAAGGTCAGCAGGCTGCCGGCCAGACGAGTCAGTTCTCGGTACAGCAACTCCGGGTG
Source organism: Enterobacter sp. MGH 24 (assembly GCF_000493015.1). Taxonomy (NCBI): domain Bacteria; kingdom Pseudomonadati; phylum Pseudomonadota; class Gammaproteobacteria; order Enterobacterales; family Enterobacteriaceae; genus Enterobacter; species Enterobacter sp. MGH 24. The sequence goes on from NZ_KI535657.1 coordinate 7,209, forward strand.
CCGATCCGGTGCCTGCAGCAGTTCCGTCAGCACCGGCTCGGCGCTGTTCAGAGCATTGAGTAGCCAGAACAGGGAGACATCCGCGACTGCAAAGTCGGCCATCCTCTCATTGCTTTCACGGCGCATCGCCATCAGGCGACGTCGGCGGGCCTGCAAACGGATCAGCAAGTCACCCAGTTCGCTGGTCAGAAGCGGGCTTGCAGAAAGGGAAAGCATCGTCGGAATGAAAGCCGGGTCCCGGCTCCACTGCCCCTGAGCGTTACGCACCAGACGGGCCACCGGACAGGTCAGGTATGACGTATTTTCCTGGCTGGACAAACGAAGGGTCAGCGCATGACGCAGAATGGCCAACTCCCCGCTTTCATACCCGGCCAGTTCCTGCACTACCACACGCTCCGCTTTCCAGCGACGCGGGCGCTCACTGTCCTGACCGTTATCGAGGTTGCCGCCGCTGGCGCTCATCAGCGGCAGTGCGACAACTACATCAACAGATTCACTGCCGGCTGCAACAGACAAGTCGCAGACCGGAGGAAGCGTATCTGCCAGGTCGGTATCCACAAGCGTACCGTCCTGAAAGCGTACCACCAGACGGATGGCATTCAGGCGAGAGAGCGCCAATGCAGCATCATCAAACTCTGCCGCAACCACGCCCCAGGGATGAGAAATACCCATCCGGGCGACCATGTTAGCAACGTGTTCATTCCAGCGGCCCTGCTGCTGGAACTGTTGCGGGGCCAGAGCGGCCCCATCCTCCCAAAGTGGGCGGTAAATTTTCATCCCTGATTTCCCCTCGCCTTACGACTTCGCTTTCGGCATCTGGGAAACCAGCGACAGGTTGACGTCCATCCCTTCCACCTGGAAGTGAGGAATCGCATACAATTTCACGCGGAAGAAGCCCGGGTTATCCTCAATGTCTTCCACCACGACTTTCGCATCACGCAGTGGATGAGACGCCTGCAGTTCGTCGCCCGGATCGGTCATTTCGGTCACCAGACTACGGACCCAGGTGTTCAGCTCCAGCTCCAGCAGTCGGCGATCCTTGGTGGTACCGATGTTCTCGCGCTGTATCAGCTTCAGGTAGTGGGCGATACGCGACAGCAGGAAAATGTACGGAAGACGGGCATTGATGCGGCTGTTAGCCGTCGCGTCTGCAGTGTCATACAGCGCCGGTTTTTGAGTAGAGTTGGCTGAGAAGAAGCAGGCGTAGTCGCGGTTTTTGTAGTAGGACAAAGGAATGAAGCCCAGATTCGCGAATTCGAATTCGCGGGTTTCAGGAATCATCACCTCGCTCGGAATTTTTACCTGATTACCGGTACCCAGGTCATACAGATGGATAGGCAGATCCTGAACCGCACCGCCCGCCTGCGGGCCACGGATTTGTACACACCAGCCATTATTGATAAAGCTGCGCACCATGTTGGACGCGAAGGCAAACGAGGCGTTGGTCCACAGGTATTTGTCGTGATCCGGACCTTTGACTTCTTCGACATAGTTGAAGCTGCGAACCGGAACGGTATCCGGGCCATACGGTAAACGGCCCAGTACGCGCGGCATCACCAGACCGATGTAGCGAGCGTCGTCCGTATCGCGGAACGATTTCCACTTGATGTACTCTGCGCGGTCAAAATAGTTGCCAATATCTTTAATCGCCGCGACGTCTTCCATGGACTCTTTAAGGAAGAATTTCGGGCCTGCAGAGCCGATAAACGGCATGTGCGCAGCAGCGGAGACTTTAGAGATGTTACGCAGCAGAGCGACGTCCTGAGCTGAAGCATCAAACTCGTAAGCTGAAATCAGCGCCGCAATTGGTTCGCCGCCTGGAGTATCATATTCATCAATGTAGGCGTGTTTATAGAGACCACTCTGGATAATTTCCGGGCTGTCTTCAAAGTCCTGGCGCAGGTCTTCTTTAGACATGCTCAGCAGCTCAATTTTCACGTTCTGGCGAAAATCTGTTTTATCAACAAGTGACTTCACCCCACGCCACAGGCTTTCAACCGCCTGAAACTCGTCATGGTGCATAACCGCGTCCAGTTGGCGGCTGATTTGATAGTCGAGCTCAGCGATATGGTGATCAATCAGGCTCTTATCCAGTTTTTCGACCTTCGAGCCTGCTTTAGTCAGACATTCCAGAAAGACCTGCATACCGGCAGTCAGACGCTCATCAGCGGTCGCATCAGACATCGCTTGTGCATCTTGCCAGATGTCCAGCGCGCTCAATTCGGAGACAGGACTCAGATTGATTTTCTCAAACAGGGAGGCGTAAACCCCACCCGCAGCAGGACGTTCCAGCACCACGCTTTCACCGCCAGCAATATTATTTTGTACAGACATGAGCATTCCTTGATTAATCCGTTAAAACAGCGCGATGGTTAAGGTTGTTTTGATGCTAGTGCTGATAGCTCATTTCGCAGCTCAGCGCTAAGCGACTGGTCTAAAACGATTTTTTCCAGCTCTTTTCGGAAAGTCTGGTTATCCAACAGGTTGGCCTTCAGATCGCGAAGCAAGTTGCGCATCGCCAGCATCGCCTTCAGCTGCGGTATCTGAGCAGCCACCTGCTCTGGCGCAAAATCTTTCATATTCTGGAAAGTCAGCTGAATATTGTCCTCGCCACCATCATCAGACAGCGTATTTTTAACGGTCAGATTAACTTTTGGGGAATATTCGGAAAGAACGCTATCAAAATTATTCTTGGTGATGTTAATTTTTTCGCGCTCAGATATTGTCGCAGATTCCTGCCCATTGCTGAAATCACCCGTAACAAGCAACTTCAAGGGTAATTCCATTTTCTTGCTTGCTCCGCCCGTATGCAGGTCAAGCTTTAGGTTAATACGTGCCTTAGGCACCTCATTCTGAAAACTGTCAGCCATCTTATCATCCCTCTTTGTTTTGCTATGCCAACTTCACGGTATCGTTCTTGATGCGCAATAATAGAATAATGATCGAATCAAAATCAAATACACAGATCTTTTATCTGCAATGAGAAATTTCTTAAGAATTTTCCACTGAGATATTATGACGAATTACTCTGCCACATCAGAAAAAGACACTGCTTTTGGTATGTAAACCGAATATTTGTATCGAAAAAATGATTGCAGGCAGATGGAGACCTGGGAAAATACCTTATATTGATTTACATCAAGAAGCCGAGACCAAAAATCATTAATGGACTGCAAGACATTATTGCAGCACGATAAAAATAAGATATTGGGGAATAATGGAAGAAAACTGAATTATTGATTGTATAAATAATACATCGGAAATTTCACAAGGAATTTTCCTACTCGCAAAATTTGAAGGGATAAATGAATTTCATAATTGAGTAATCTGTCACGAATAAACGCGCCGATCTTTTGGCCCATTCACGCCTTCATCATTAGATGAGCTATCTATCAAACTCATGAAGACAGCCCGCTCTTGCAGCGATTCATTATAAAATCCATAAAATCAAACACCTTCGGATCTGCCGCTTTTTTAATCAAAAACGAGTAATAGCACATATCGTATAACGGTGTTACATTATGCCGCCCACCCAATGTCAGCTATGGCCAGGTAACGCCGTAAAGATCGGTAAAGCCTGCAACCATGACCTTGTACTACGGTCTAATAGGCACGTGGTATCGCACTATGCGTTACTTTCACCGGCTCTACATAGGTTTCTCTATTTTGTCTCAATCCAATTTCAAACGCGCATTTTTACATCCGCGTTACTGGTTTACATGGTTTGGTCTTGGCGTACTCTGGCTGCTGGTTCAACTTCCGTACCCTGTTCTGCGTTTGCTGGGATCGAAACTGGGCAGCGCTTCCCGCGTTTTCCTGAAACGTCGCGAATCCATCGCGCGTAAAAATATTGAGCTTTGTTTTCCGCAGTACAATGCCGAGGAGCGCGAGAAGCTGATCGCTGAAAACTTCAAATCTATCGGCATGGCGCTACTTGAAACCGGCATGGCCTGGTTCTGGCCGGATGAGCGTGTCCGGAAGTGGTTTGACGTGGAAGGTCTGGATAACCTTAAACGCGCACAGATGCAAAAACGCGGCGTGATGGTCGTTGGCGTTCACTTTATGTCGCTGGAGCTGGGCGGCCGCGTGATGGGGCTTTGCCAGCCAATGATGGCAACCTACCGCCCACACAATAGCCAGGTCATGGAGTGGGTGCAGACGCGCGGACGCATGCGTTCCAATAAGGCGATGATCAGCCGCAACAACCTGCGCGGCATGGTAAGCGCCCTGAAAAAAGGCGAAGCCGTCTGGTTTGCGCCAGACCAGGATTATGGACGTAAAGGCAGCAGCTTTGCGCCCTTCTTTGCGGTGAAAGACGTTGCGACGACTAACGGCACCTTTGTCATTTCGCGTCTGTCTGGCGCCTCCATGCTGACCGTGACGATGGTGAGAAAAGCAGATAAATCAGGCTATCGTCTGCACATCTCCCCCGAAATGGCTAACTATCCGGAAAACGAGTGCGAAGCCGCAGCGTTTATCAACAAGGTCATCGAAACCGAAATCATGCGTGCGCCAGAGCAGTATCTTTGGATGCATCGTCGTTTCAAAACGCGCCCGCTCGGCGAAGCCTCGCTCTATATTTAAGCGCTTTATGAAGGTTAGTTTCGCTAAGAAACTAACCTTTTCAATCACCTGCCTTCCCTCTGAAAAACCGTCTTTGATTGCGTCGCCCAAAGTGAATTTATTGCGAAGCGAAATCAAACTGTCGCCGTTCCACGACACTCGTAAGTAACGGAAATTATTTAAAAAAATGCCTCTTGTCACCCCTCATTTTTAGGCGTACATTAGCGCCGTCTGGCAACAGGAAAGCACAGAATTCTGAACTGGAGTCGGCGGCGTAACGGGAAAACTCTCATTTCCGTTTTGACCGGATTTCAGTTCTCTATAATCAGGTGGACTCTGTTTTTAAATGCGTACCACAAGATACGCGGAGCGATGAAACGTGAAATATTTCTTTATGGGCATTTCGGTGATTGTTTTAGTCTGGGCCGGAACCTTTGCCCTGATGATCTAGTCAAGAACATGCAGTCAAAAAAACAGGAGCCATCGGCTCCTGTTTTTTTATGTCATGACGACGCGGGGTGATCTGCGACGCTCTTTGAGGTGAGAAGACCGTCGGCCCGGAACATACTCTTGATGCCCCTCACCGCCTGACGAATGCGGTCGCTGTTTTCAATCAGGGCAAATCGCACATGAGTGTCGCCATAATCACCAAAGCCAATGCCCGGTGATACGCACACCTTCGCATCCTGCAGCAGCTTTTTGGCAAACTCCAGCGATCCCATTGCCGCGTACGGCTCCGGTATTTTCGCCCAAACGTACATGGACGCTTTCGGCATTTCCACCATCCAGCCCGCTTCATGCAACCCTTTCACCAGCACGTCGCGGCGGCGCTTATACTGAGCGGCAATCTCGTGAACGCACTGCTGATCGCCTTCCAGGGCAGCGATAGCTGCGACCTGCAGCGGCGTGAAGGTACCGTAGTCGTGATAACTTTTAATGCGCGCCAGTGCACTCACCAGCGTTTTGTTACCCACCATAAAGCCAATACGCCAGCCCGCCATGTTGTAGCTTTTCGACAACGTAAAGAACTCGACCGCCACATCACGCGCGCCCGGGACCTGCATAATCGACGGGGCTTTCCAGCCGTCATAGACGATGTCAGCGTAGGCTAAATCGTGAACCACCAGCACGTCATAACGCTTGGCCAGCGCGACAACCTTCTCGAAGAAGTCGAGCTCCACGCACTGGGCCGTTGGGTTCGACGGGAAACCGAGGATCATCATCTTCGGTTTCGGATAACTTTCGCGAATCGCACGTTCCAGTTCGTTAAAGAAATCGACACCTTCCACCAGCGGCACGGAACGGACCTGCGCCCCGGCAATCACCGCGCCGTAGATATGGATCGGGTAGCTTGGATTAGGCACCAGCACCGTATCGCCATGATCCAGCGTGGCCAGCATCAGGTGTGCCAGCCCCTCTTTCGAGCCGATGGTAACAATCGCTTCACTTTCCGGATCGATATCAACCTGATAGCGATCCTGATACCAGCGCGAGATCGCGCGACGTAACCTGGGAATACCGCGAGAGGTTGAGTAGCCGTGCGTATCCGGACGCTGGGCAACCGTGCAGAGCTTTTCAACGATATGCGGCGGCGTTGGGCCGTCAGGGTTACCCATGCTGAAATCAATGATATCTTCACCGCGCCGACGCGCAGCCATTTTCAGTTCAGCAGTGATATTGAAAACATAAGGGGGGAGACGATCGATACGCGTAAAACGGCGTTCAGGACTGAATTCAGCCATAGATTCCTCAGATTAACGTTAGCGCCCGGACCGTCCGAGCGACGCTGCCACCGATGTGGCATGTTTAGAAAATAACCTGAAAAAAATCATGCTGTCGAGAGGGAAATGAAAAAAAAGCGCTCGCACGAAAACCGGAACCCGGCCGCACCTAAAAGCGGAAGCCTCTGTTTCGGGATCGGCTTTCTGATAGCTGTTATTTAACATGATGATATCAAACCAGTTACCTGACGATGCGCCATCAGGAAAAAAACGGGACGCATCGGTCATTGCCGAATAATCCCCTTTGTAAATCATGGTTTTTCCTCATTTGATAAACCTGACGGATAGCTGGTCAATACGCGCCAGGTTTTTTATCATGGTTCTTTCCCGTTTTCCCAGGTCTACTCGTGCACGAAATATTCGCTATGCTGCTGGCGGTTTTTGACCGTGCGGCATTAATGCTGATTTGCCTGTTCTTCCTCATTCGCATTCGCCTGTTTCGCGAGCTGTTGCACAAATCAGCCCACTCGCCAAAAGAGCTGTTGGCCGTAACCGCCATCTTTTCGCTGTTCGCCTTGTTCAGCACCTGGTCCGGCGTGCCGGTAGAGGGCTCGCTGGTTAACGTACGTATTATCGCCGTCATGTCCGGCGGGATTTTGTTTGGCCCATGGGTAGGCGTCATCACCGGCCTGATTGCCGGGACGCACCGCTACCTGATTGATATCGGTGGCGTAACGGCGGTGCCGTGTTTTATCACCAGCATTATCGCCGGGGTGCTTTCCGGCTGGATCAGCCGCAAAATCCCGAAAAAACAGCGCTGGCGCGCCGGGATCGCCGCAGGCATGGTGTGCGAAACGCTGACCATGATCCTGGTCGTCGTCTGGGCCCCCACCACCGCGCTGGGGCTGGATATCGTCTCGAAAATCGGTATTCCGATGATCCTGGGCAGCGTGTGCATCGGTTTTATCGTACTGCTGGTGCAAAGCGTTGAAGGGGAAAAAGAGGCCAGTGCGGCCCGTCAGGCCAAGCTGGCGCTGGATATCGCCAACAAAACGCTGCCGCTTTTTCGCCACGTTAACGCGGAGTCGTTGCGTCAGGTCTGCGAGATTATCCGCCACGACATCCATGCTGACGCCGTCGCCATCACCAATATTGACCACGTGCTGGCCTACGTAGGCGTCGGGGAACATAACTACCGCGACAACGATGACACCATTAGTCCGACCACCAGACAGGCGATTAACTACGGTAAAATCATTATTAAAAACAATGATGAAGCCCACCGAACGCCGGAAATCCACTCGATGCTGGTGATCCCGCTGTGGGAGAAAGGCGTCGTGACGGGCACGCTGAAAATTTATTACTGTCACGCGCATCAGATCACCTCCTCCCTGCAGGAGATGGCGATTGGCCTGTCGCAGATTATCTCCACCCAGCTTGAGGTTTCGCGGGCGGAACAGCTGCGTGAAATGGCAAATAAGGCAGAGCTGCGCGCATTGCAGAGCAAAATCAATCCCCATTTCCTGTTTAACGCGCTGAACGCTATCTCCTCTTCCATACGTCTGAATCCGGACACCGCGCGCCAGCTGATTTTCAACCTGTCGCGCTATCTGCGCTACAACATCGAGCTGAAGGATGACGAGCAGATCGACATCAAAAAAGAGCTGTATCAGATCAAGGATTACATCGCGATTGAGCAGGCGCGCTTTGGCGACAAGCTCACGGTCATTTACGATATTGATGAAGAGGTCAACTGTGTGATCCCGAGCCTGCTTATCCAGCCGCTGGTCGAAAACGCGATTGTTCACGGTATTCAGCCCTGTAAAGGCAAAGGCGTGGTCACGATCGGCGTTACAGAAAGCGGCAACCGCGTGCGTATTGCCGTGCGCGATACCGGCCACGGGATTGATCCAAAAGTTATTGAACGCGTGGAGTCTAACGAGATGCCCGGGAATAAAATCGGCCTGCTGAACGTGCACCACCGGGTCAAGCTGCTTTACGGCGACGGGCTGCATATTCACCGCCTTGAGCCTGGCACCGAAATTTCTTTTTACGTCCCGAATGCGCGCGCGCTCGCGCATACGACGACATCACTGTTGCCCCTGGTGGAGTAGCCCATGAAAGTTATCATCGTAGAAGATGAATTCCTGGCTCAGCAGGAGCTCACCTGGCTTATTAAAACCCACAGCCAGATGGAGATTGTGGGTACGTTTGATGATGGTCTGGACGTGCTGAAGTTTTTGCAGCATAACCGGGTCGACGCCATTTTCCTGGATATCAATATCCCGTCGCTGGATGGCGTATTGCTGGCGCAAAACATCAATCAGTTTGCCCATAAGCCGTTTATCGTTTTCGTCACCGCCTGGAAAGAGCACGCCGTAGAGGCCTTCGAGCTGGAGGCGTTTGACTATATTCTTAAGCCTTATCAGGAGTCCAGGATTGTCAGCATGCTGCAAAAGCTGGAAGCCGCATGGCAGCAGCAGACCGCCCCCGCTAGCGCCACCCCAGCGGTACGGGAAAACGACACCATTAATCTGGTCAAAGACGAGCGCATCATCGTGACGCCGGTCAATGATATCTACTATGCCGAAGCCCATGAAAAGATGACGTTTGTCTATACGCGGCGGGAATCGTACGTGATGGCGATGAACATCACCGAGTTTTGCAGCAAGCTGCCAACGGCACACTTTTTCCGCTGCCATCGTTCGTTCTGCGTGAATTTAAACAAGATCCGCGAGATCGAACCCTGGTTTAACAACACCTACATTTTGCGTCTGAAGGATCTGGATTTTCAGGTGCCGGTGAGCCGCAGCAAGGTGAAAGAGTTCCGCCAGCTGATGCACCTGTAAAGAAAAAGCCCTCTCCCGCCGGAGAGGGCTATCCGTCAGAGGATTTGACCAAGAACCTGACGCAGATGGGCCCCCGAACCCAGCAGGCCAGGGTTATCATGCACGATCAGATAAACAGGAATGTCCTGCACGTAGCTTCTGAAACGCCCTTTATCTTCAAACCCGCCGCGGAAGCCCGAGGCTTTAAAGAAGTCGAGGAAGCGCGGTACGATCCCGCCCGCAATATAGACCCCACCGAAGGTGCCCAGCGTCAGCGCCAGGTTGCCGCCAAAACGCCCCATGATCACGCAGAACAGCGACAGGGCACGACGGCAGTCAATGCAGCTGTCCGCCAGCGCACGTTCGGTGACGTCTTTCGGCTGCAGGTTTTCCGGCAGACGGCCGTCAGATTTCACAATCGCCCGGTACAGGTTCACCAGCCCCGGGCCTGAAAGGACGCGCTCGGCGGAGACGTGGCCGATCTCAGCGCGTAACTCTTCAAGGATGATGCCCTCTTCTTCGCTGTTTGGCGCAAAGTCCACGTGGCCGCCCTCACCCGGCAGGCTCACCCAGCGCTGAGCAACATGCACCAGATGCGACACGCCCAGACCGGTACCGGCCCCGTAAACCGCAATCGGCTTGCCTTCGACCGGTTCAGCGCCGCCAAACTGGATCAGATGCTCTGGCTTCAGCATCGGGATCGCCATGGAGACTGCAGTGAAGTCATTGATGATTTCAAGATGCGAAAAACCGAGGTTTTTTTTCATCTCTGCGATGGAGAATGCCCAGGTATGGTTGGTCATTGCGACCCAGTCGCCGGTTATCGGGCAGGCAATTGCGATGCAGCCGTCTTCAACGCTTACCTGATGCTCGTCCAGATAGACGCGGACAACGGCCTCAAGGCTTGGATAATCCAGCCCTGAGTAGGTTTTCGCCCGGGAAATCTCACCGCTACTTACATCGCATAATGCGAGGCGCGCGTTCGTGCCGCCCACATCCCCTACCAAAGCATACTTTGTCATTCTTCTACTGCTCCGCTAAAGTCAGAATAAATCTTTGGGACACTGTAAATTCAAGGCGTGATAACAACAACGGCCATAAGGTGAATGCCCATGGATTATCGATCTTCGTCACAGAATAACTTTACCGTTTCAGCACCTTTTGCACTATTGCCATAAAGCTTAATGTGCAAAGTAACGTAATACCGTTTTGTACAAGGAAATCATCATGCTCCACCCGCGAGCCAGAACCATGCTGTTACTGGCCATTCCGGCGTTAATCATTGGCGTGGCCTCAAGCCTGGTGCTCATTGTCGTGATGAAAGTCGCGTCGGTGCTGCAAACAATATTATGGACAGCACTTCCGGCAAAACTGGGGGCCACCGCTGATTCTCCTGCCTGGATCGTTGTAATGCTGACGTTGACCGGTATTGCGGTGGGCCTGGTGATCCGTTTCAGTCCCGGCCATGCTGGACCAGACCCGGCGCAGGAACCGCTGATTGGCGCCCCGGTTTCCCCTTCTGCACTGCCGGGGCTGATTATCGCGTTGATTATCGGTCTGGCCGGCGGCGTCAGCCTGGGGCCTGAGCATCCGATTATGGCGGTGAATATTGGTCTGGCGGTTTTTCTCGGTTCACGCATTTTGCCCCGCGTCGGCGCACTGGACTGGACCATCCTTGCCTCCGCAGGCACCATCGGGGCGCTTTTCGGCACGCCCGTCGCTGCCGCACTGATCTTTTCACAGACGCTCAGCAGCAATAACGACGTTCCGCTGTGGGACAAGCTCTTTGCGCCGCTGATGGCCGCAGCCGCCGGGGCGTTGACGACCAGCCTGTTTTTCCATCCCCATTTTTCACTCTCCCTTCCCCACTACGGCCAGATGCAGATAGCCGATATTTTCAGCGGCGCCATCGTTGTCGCCATCGCCATCGCGCTGGGAATGGTCGCGGTATGGTGTCTTCCGCGCCTGCACCGGCTGATGCATAAACTGAAACACCCGGTGTTAATTCTGGGGGCCGGCGGTTTGATCCTCGGTATTTTAGGGGCAATCGGCGGGACGGTGACATTGTTCAAAGGTCTGGACGAGATGCAGCAGCTGGCCTTCAGCCAGGTGTTCAGCGTCTCCGACTATCTGCTGTTTGCCGTGATTAAGCTGGCCGAGCTGGTGGTGGCTGCAGCCTGCGGTTTCCGCGGTGGGCGAATCTTCCCGGCGGTCTTTGTTGGCGTAGCGCTGGGGCTGATGCTGCACGAACATGTCGATGCGGTGCCGGCGGCCATTACCGTCTCCTGCTCTATTCTGGGGCTGGTTCTGGTGGTCACGCGCGACGCGTGGCTCAGCCTGTTTATGGCGGCGGTGGTAGTACCCGATTCAACGCTTTTCCCCCTGCTCTGTATCGTGATGTTGCCCGCCTGGCTCCTGCTGGCGGGCAAACCGATGATGATGGCCTGGCGAAATGACAAGTAATCAGGCGTTATTGCGCGCTTCCAGCGCTTTGGTAAGCGCGCCCAGCAGCGGTGGGATATCGGCTTTCGGCAGCATCACCTCAATCAGCGAGAGACGCTCGTGGTGCGCGACTTTTTCCAGTACGTCCGCCAGCTGCTCCGCTTCACTGACTCGCCAGCTCTGAGCCTGAGGATCAAGGCTCAGGGCCTGCGGAATTTGCGTCCAGTTCCATAGCGCAATGTCGTTGTACCGCTGCTCCGGCCCGTGGATCGCCCTTTCCACCGTGTACCCTTCGTTGTTAAGGACCAGAATGATGGGGTGTTGTTTATCCCGCAGCATCGAGCCAAGCTCCTGTATGGTGAGCTGCGCCGCGCCATCCCCCGTCAGCACAATCACGCGCCGGTTCGGACACGCAGTTTGCGCGCCAAATGCTGCCGCCAGGGTGTAGCCAATCGATCCCCACAGCGGCTGGACGATAAAATTCACGTCAGCCGGAAGACGAAGGTCGATCGCACCGAAGGCCGAGGTCCCCTGATCCGCAAGAATGATGTCCCCCGGGCGGATAAACGTCTGCAACGTTTTCCAGAAATTCTCCTGCGTCAGCGAGCCATCCGGCTGCGGATAGGCCATTGCGCTTTGAGACGATAGTACCGGCGTATTGTGCACGTGCTGTTTACACAGCTCCACCAGCGTTTCGATTGCCTGAAGCATGGGGATACCGGTAAACCAGACGTCACCTACGCGTGAGGCATGAGGCTGAACTTCAATTGTTTGTGACGGGGTTAGCTGATGCGTGAAGCCAGCGGTCAGGGTATCGGTAAATCGCGTGCCGATGCACAGCACCGTGTCTGCCCCTTCAATCGCCTCTTTTACCGCACCGGCGCTCGCCGAACCGCTGTACGTGCCGTAAAAACCGGCGTGACGCTCGTCAAATATGCCTTTGCCCATCAGCATGGTGGCGTGTGCCATCGGCACGTCTTTGACCCATTTCTGTAGGGCATGCTTCAGGCCGTGGCGCAGCACAAGGAAATCGGCCAGCAGCGCAGTACGCTTGCTCATGGCGAGCCTATTCTCTGCGGCATCCCGGAACGCTTTCAGGCAGGCGCTATCGGCATGCGCGTGCCTGAGAGTGAGAGCGTTTACAGGCGGTGTAGCGGCCTTTTTAGCTACGTCGGCAGGCAACATCAGATAGCCGGGGCGACGTTCCCGGAGCATGGTAGTTAACACCCGGTCAATCTCATAGCAGGCATTTTGTTCGGTCAGGATCGCCTGTGCGACAGTGATCGGCTCGCTCATATGGTAAAAATGACGAAACTCACCATCGCCCAGCGTATGGTGCAGCAACTCCCCTCTTTGCTGTGACGCCGTACCCGGCGCGCCCACAATATGCAGTACCGGAACGTGCTCGGCATAGCTGCCCGCAATGCCGTTCATGGCACTTAACTCCCCTACGCCAAATGTCGTCAGCAGCGCGGCGAAGCCCTTACATCGGGCATATCCGTCCGCGGCATAAGAGGCGTTTAACTCGTTGGCACAGCCCACCCAGCAGATATCCGGGCTGTCTATCACATGGTCGAGAAACTGCAGGTTATAGTCGCCCGGTACGCCAAACAGATGATCGGCTCCACAATCTGTAAGACGGTCCAGCAGGTAATCGGCGACGCAGTATGGGGTACGCATAAACAGGTATCCTTCTAATGTTGACCTCACCTTGAGTATTAAATAAGCGTGATGGCTGTCCAGAATTGGCGATAAGTAGGACATGGAAAGAATGCTTTACAAAAAAGGCTGCGCTATGCTGCTTTTTTTCACGTTAATGTAAACGCATACACTGACTTTTTTCTTCAGCGCCTGAGGTCACAAGAATGGGTTATCAGCCGGACAAAAATCGTTACCAGACAATGGAATATCGCCGTTGCGGCCAAAGCGGGCTCAGGCTGTCCGCCATCTCGCTTGGGCTATGGCATAATTTTGGCGACACCACACTTATCGAAAACAGCCGTCAACTTTTACAGCGCGCGTTCGACCTGGGTATTACGCATTTCGACCTTGCCAATAACTATGGTCCCCCTCCGGGGGCGGCCGAGCGTAATTTCGGCCGTATTTTGCAGGAGGATTTCCTGCCCTGGCGCGACGAGCTCATCATCTCCACCAAAGCGGGCTATACCATGTGGGAGGGTCCCTACGGCGATTGGGGGTCTCGCAAATATCTGCTGGCAAGCCTCGATCAAAGCCTGAAGCGCATGGGGCTGGAGTATGTGGATATCTTCTATCATCACCGTCCCGACCAACAAACGCCGCTGCTGGAAACCATGAAAGCGCTTGACCATGTGGTACGCCAGGGAAAAGCCCTGTATGTCGGGTTATCCAACTATCCTGCAGAGCTGGCCCGCAAGGCGATAGATATCCTTAATGACCTCGGTACGCCCTGCCTGATCCACCAGCCGAAATACTCCATGTTTGAACGTGCGCCGGAAGCGGGACTGTTGGACGTGTTGCAGGAAAAGGGGGTTGGCTGTATTCCCTTCTCGCCGCTGGCTGGCGGGCAGTTGACCAACCGCTATCTGAACGGCATTCCGGCAGACTCCCGCGCCGCAAGCGGCAGTCAGTTCCTTAACCCTGACCAGATCACCGAAGAGAAGCTGGAGAAGGTAAGAAAGCTGAATGCCCTGGCAGAAAGTCGCGGCCAGAAGCTTTCTCAGATGGCGCTGGCTTGGGTATTACGCCATGAGAATGTGACGTCAGTGCTGATTGGGGCAAGTAAAGCGGCGCAGATTGATGACGCCGTGGGCATGCTGCAAAACCGCCATTTCACTGCGGAGGAACTGGCCCGTATAGAAGGGATTCTGAGCAGCTCAAAATAAAATCACTTTTAGCAAAAAGTGCTCTCACCCAGGAATTCGGAGTTGAGGCGATGAAACGAGCCTTTACCAACTCGTAATATTGCGTTAACAGGCCCCACAAGGGCCCCGATCGTGAAGGAGAAAGAGTATGTTCAGGTCACTGATTCTTGCAGCGGTATTACTGGCTTCAGCCCCGCTGATCGCCACTGCGGGCGAAATCACCCTGTTGCCATCAGTAAAATTACAAATTGGCGATCGTGACGACTACGGCAGATACTGGGACGGTGGCTACTGGCGCGACCGTGACTACTGGAACCGTCACTATGAGTGGCGCGGAGACCGCTGGTGGAAACATGATAACGGCAGACACCGCGGCTGGTATAAAGACAACGCGTATGAGCGCGGCTACCGCGAAGGCTGGAACGATCGTGACGACCGTCGCGGCGGCTGGGGCCACGGCAAAGGTCATGGCCACGGCCACCATCACTAATAAAAAAGGAGCCCCTGCGGCTCCTTTTTTTGTTAGAGCCCCAACGCTGTGCCAATTAGCAGCCACAGGTTCAGCGCCACCACTACCACCACGATGGCCCACCCGGTCCGTTTCACCAGCGTTGAGTTGACCAGTTCGCCCATCAGGGTTTTGTTGCTGGTAAAGATCAGCAGCGGCACCAGCGCCAGCGCGATACCAAAACTCAGCAGCACCTGGCTCATGACCAGAATTCGCGTTGGGTCGAGCCCCATCAGAATCACGATAAATGACGGGAGCATGGTTACAGCGCGACGAACCCACAGCGGAATGTGGAACCGAACAAATCCCTGCATCACCACCTGCCCTGCCAGCGTGCCTACCACCGTAGAAGACAGACCTGCGGCCACCAGGCTGAGACCAAATATCGTGGCCGCAGCATGGCTCAGTAATGGCTCCAGCGTGAGATAGGCCTGGTCGAGATCGGCAATACCGGTATGACCGTTAAAATGGAAAGCGGCGGCAGCGGTGGCCATCATCGCCAGATTAACAAACCCCGCGATGGTCATGGCGATCGCCACGTCCCATTTGGTGGCGGAGTAACGCTCTTTACGCGTCCCACCGTGGAGATGCTGAGTCAACGAGGAGTGAAGGTAAATCACATGCGGCATGATGGTCGCCCCCAATACCCCGGCGGCCAGGAACACCGCTTCCGAGGTTGGCAGGCTTGGGATCACCATACCTTTACCAAGCTGCGCCAGATTCGGCTGTGAGAAAATCAGCTCGACGATATAGGCCGCCGCGACAAACAGCAGCAGACCGCCGATGACCTTCTCCAGCGGCTTTTGTCCCCGACGCTGCAGCATCAGGATCAGGAAAGTGGCAATCCCGGTCAGTACCGCACCCTGCAACAGCGACACGCCCAGAATCAGCTTAAAGCCGATCGCCGCGCCGATAAATTCAGCGAGGTCAGTGGCCATGGCGATGATTTCCGCCTGGACCCAGTAGAGCCAGACGGCAGGACGCGGATAATGGTCGCGAATTTGCTCCGCCAGGTTTTTACCCGTTGCAATCCCAAGCTTTGCGGAGAGCATCTGAATCAGCATCGCCATCAGGTTAGCCCAGACGACCACCCACAGCAGCTTATAGCCGAAGCTGGCCCCGGCCTGAATATTGGTCGCAAAGTTACCTGGATCGATATAGCCAATGGCAGCGATGAACGCAGGTCCCATTAATGCGAACCGCAACTTGCGCGCGGCTCTGCCACTGCTACCCTCTACGCGACTGTTTGTCATTTCTGCCTCTGAAATATAGCCTTTGCTATGTTTAATGCTATCAAAATGAGAATGATTATCAAGATCATTTGTGAAGTTTACAGTGATTTCTCTGATAGCTTTGAACGATAGACGGGCGGGTAAGTGGGGCGATCGAACAGAAACTGAAATCGCGCGCGCTTTTGTGAAGACTAGCACACAAACTTAACTTTTCACTCATTTACCTAACATAACAAAAATGTATTGTGGATCACTATTTTTGAGACTCGTCACAGGATGTAACTATAGTGTGTCCTCGATCTCGTTTTCTTTTCGCTTGTTACATAGAATGTGCACGAAAATTAAACCTGCCTCATATTTGGAGCAAATATGGACCGCGTCCTTCATTTTGTCCTGGCACTTGTTGTCGTTACTGCACTTGCATTGCTGGTCAGCACAGACCGCAAAAAAATTCGTATCCGTTATGTTGTCCAACTGCTGGTCATTGAAGTTTTACTTGCGTGGTTCTTCCTGAACTCCAACGTAGGCCTCGGCTTCGTGAAAGGCTTCTCCGAAATGTTCGAAAAACTGCTCGGATTCGCCAACGAAGGGACCAACTTTGTCTTTGGTAAAATGAACGACGAAGGTCTGGCGTTCTTCTTCCTGAAGGTTCTGTGCCCAATCGTCTTCATCTCCGCGCTGATCGGTATTCTGCAGCACATCCGCGTTCTGCCGTTCGTTATTCGTGGAATTGGCTTCCTGTTATCCAAAGTGAACGGCATGGGCAAGCTGGAATCCTTTAACGCCGTCAGTTCCCTGATCCTCGGTCAGTCTGAGAACTTCATCGCGTATAAAGATATTCTCGGCAAAATGTCCCGCAACCGCATGTACACCATGGCGGCAACTGCAATGTCTACCGTTTCCATGTCTATCGTGGGCGCGTATATGACCATGCTGGAGCCAAAGTATGTTGTTGCGGCGCTGGTTCTGAACATGTTCAGCACCTTTATCGTTCTGTCGCTGATCAACCCATACCGCGTTGACGCCAGCGAAGAGAACATCCAGATGTCTAACCTGCACGAAGGCCAGAGCTTCTTCGAAATGCTGGGTGAATACATTCTGGCCGGTTTCAAAGTGGCAATTATCGTTGCCGCCATGCTGATCGGCTTCATTGCGCTGATTTCTGCGCTGAACGCCCTGTTCGCCGCAGTGCTGGGTATCTCCTTCCAGGGGATTCTGGGCTACATCTTCTACCCGGTTGCATGGGTGATGGGTGTTCCGGCTCACGAAGCGCTGCAGGTAGGGAGTATCATGGCAACCAAACTGGTTTCTAACGAATTCGTTGCGATGATGGATCTGCAGAAAATTGCCAGCACGCTTTCTCCGCGCGCGGAAGGCATTCTGTCCGTGTTCCTGGTCTCCTTCGCGAACTTCTCATCTATCGGGATTATCGCAGGGGCGATTAAAGGTCTGAACGAAGAACAGGGTAACGTGGTTTCTCGCTTTGGCCTGAAGCTGGTTTACGGCTCTACGCTGGTAAGCGTCCTGTCTGCTTCCATCGCGGCACTGGTCCTGTAACGTTTATCCTTAAACAAAAAACCGGGAGCCTGGCTCCCGGTTTTTTTATGCCCGCAACTCTTCCAGCGGTTTCGGTTTACCTATCAGGTAGCCCTGCAGGTAATCCACGCCAAAGCGAAGCAGCATCTCCCGCTGTGCCGGTGTTTCGACGTATTCCGCTACAACGCACAGCGATTTTGTCTTCGCCAGATTACACATCGACTGGACGATCATCGCATCCATATCGTCGGTACAAATGTCTTTAACAAAGCAGCCGTCAATTTTAATGATATCTGCCTGCAGGCGTCTGAGACGCTCGTAGTTGGCGTAGCCGGTACCAAAATCATCAATGGCAATCCGGAAACCGTAATCCCGCAGTTGCTGAATATTGTGGATGCTGCAGCCCGAATTTGAGAAGGCCTGCTCTTCGGTGATCTCAATCACGACGGCCTGAGGCGCAACGCCGTAGCGTTCAAAGAGCGCGCAAATCTCGGTCGCCACCTCTTTTTGCATCAGCGTGAGCGGCATCAGATTGACAGAGAAACGGGTGCCAGCCTGCTTTACAGGGTTATCGCGCAGCCACAGCAGTAATTTCTCCATGATGCTCATATCAAACCGGTGGCTCAGGTTGAACTGGGCAATCAACGGAATAAAGCGGTCAGGAGTGAAGATCTCGCCCTCGCTCTCCATACGCGCCAGAATTTCGTAATACCCGCTCCCGTCCGCCTTCTGGATCGGCTGCGCGTATAAATGGAATTGATCCGTCTCCAGAGCGTGCTTAATCCGCGCCAGCATCAGGACGCGCTCTGTTGTTTGCCCAGATGCCGCCTCGAGGCTATTCGTGAGTGCGAGAACGTTTTGCGCTCCGCTGGCCTGCTCTGCCAGCCAGCTCAGCTGCCCCAGCGTGTGATGCAGCTTTTCGCCATTTTCGACCATTCCCCAGGACGCGCCAAACTCAATATCCAGCCCTGCGTTGTTCCAGAAAATCTTACTGCTGTTGAGCCGATCGACCATATGCTGGAGGCGTTCAGCAATTTCCGGCCCGAGCAATACCAGCACCAGCTCGCTTCCGGGCAACTGGAAGAGCATCTCATCTTTTTGCAGGAGCGGCTGAAGCGATGTGGCGATCGTTCGTTTGCAATGAACCCGCATAATAATCCCGTAGTGGCGGCTCAAAAATTCCAGATTATCCATGCGCAAAATGCACACTTTGGCATCTGGATGAATCTCAAGATAATCTTCCAGCGCACGGATGTTCGGTAACCCGGTCAGCGGATCGGTGAGCGCTCTGTCCTGCCAGCCCCGCTTGAGCCATTCGCTACGTTGATAGATCCGCGACATGTAAAGCAAACAGATAGCGAAAGAGATAAGCACGGACAGGATAAAAGAGAGCGAATGGCCCGATTCCACCCCGTTAAGGAAGTTGTAGTTGTAGGTCAACAGCAGGAGCGCAGATGCAGCCCACAGCAGAGAGATAAGCGCATAGGTCAGGCGGCTTATCGCCAGGGTAAAAAGAATAAAAATCAGCGGCATCAAATAGCCGGCAATGACGGGGGATTCAAAAGGACCACATAAAATGACGAGAATGAAAATTAAAAGCATCAGCCAGACAAAAATATATAATGAATTCTTGTGAAAAAACACGGGCTTCACGCTTTGCCGCCAGAAGTTCCTCGCGTAGCGAGGATTAATTATCATTCTTAATGGGTAATAAAACATCATGGTAAAAATCAACGCCGCACATATCAGGCTCAGTATATCCACAACGTTATAAATTACCGTTCCTTCGCCGAAAAATGTCGAGATTGTGACAGGAAAATCAAACAAATAGCCTGCCATATACATCGACAGCTTAATACCTATCGGCACGATAAAACCAAGCCAGAATATACGTAAACCGATGTGCTTGTTAGGGATGCAGTAGCGCCAGCGCTTACCCAGTATGATGCGCAGAACGCCGCACGCCGTGAACAACGCAAAGGTCTGACAAAACAGTAATACTGCATATTGTAGCGGTGCTAAATTAATATAAAATAGATTAGTGACAGTAAAACCTAACACAATGGGAAGAATAGCCCTGCGCCCAAATAGCAGAATTACCGCCAGCATAACGCTTAGCGGTAGCCATGCTAAATAAACGTCGTGACCATTAACAATTGCGCGGGGAGAGAGATAACGGGAGACAGGTACCGTAATCAGGCAAAGTATCAGGGCAATTATAAATATCTTTACATTCTTATACGTTTTTCTATTCATTAAGCTGATGAGTATATTATCCGTTCGAATCATTGACCGGATGGATAATAGGTTTATTAATTGCACGAATCAAGTTCAAGTCTATTTATAGACTGGTTTATTGATGTCGATTGAGGTGAGGTATGGGAATACCTTCTTTTTGATAACAAAATACGGGGATGGGTGTTACAAACACATAAAAAAAACCCTCGTCTTTTGACGAGGGTTTACAATTTTGGTGGAGCTAAGCGGGATCGAACCGCTGACCTCTTGCATGCCATGCAAGCGCTCTCCCAGCTGAGCTATAGCCCCACATGTTACTTTACTGACCGCACTCTGTTGGGTTCAGAGTTTGGTGGAGCTAAGCGGGATCGAACCGCTGACCTCTTGCATGCCATGCAAGCGCTCTCCCAGCTGAGCTATAGCCCCATCGTAAAGCTGTCATGTTGACGGGCGGCATAATATGAATTCCTCTGCGGAGTGTCAACGGCAAAATCAATCCCAGCCATTCAATCGCCGAAAAATCATGCAAATGAATCACTTTGCGAGCCTGCTCGCAGCCAGGAGTTAAGCCTGTCACGTTTTCACGTAAAACGGTGCTATAAAATGAGCCGTTAATTAACCCCACAGATATTCAGGAAATTGCATGATCAAGGAACGAATGACGCCAGAAGAGTTAGCCCTCCTCACTGGCTATAGCCGCCAGACCATCAATAAATGGGTACGCAAAGAGGGTTGGATTACGTCACCAAAACCAGGCGTCCAGGGCGGGAAAGCGCGCCTGGTTCATGTGAACGAAAAAGTCCGTGACTTTATCCGCAGCGCACGTCGGGCAAGTGAAACGTCCGAACTGCCAGACGGCACCAGCCATGACGGTTCGCTTCACACCCTGCTCCTCACGCTGGCCAATGAAATGACGCCGGAAGAGCAGAAGCAGATGACATCGCTGTTAATGCGGGAAGGGATTACCGGATTGTTGCAACGTTTAGGGATACGCGATCGGGACTGATATGAAAAGATTACGGAGCAAAATGACCACGGAAGAGCTGGCGGAAAGTTTGGGCGTTGCCAGACAAACGGTCAATCGCTGGATACGCCAGCAGGGGTGGAAAACGGAAGGGCTCAACGGCGTGAAGGGCGGTCGCGCGCGGCTCATTCATGTCGATGCACGCGTGAAGGAACATATAATGAGTCTCCCGGCGTTCCGCAACCGTCAGGCGGTTTACCACCTCGCTGAGGTCACCGCTTCCTACAGTGCCCCCTCTTCAAATCTCTCTCCCGGCATTATTGAGACGCTGGAGAGTATGACGCCGTCAGAACAGAAGCGTCTGGATGCCTTTTTGAAACGCGAAGGCATTCACGGCTTTCTTACGCGGCTGGGAATCACCGAATAAAAGGCATAAAAAACGGCAGGTTACCCTGCCGTTTTTTTATCTGAGGCGTAATTACTGCTGATTTTCACGTTCAGCGATAAAGTCCAGCGCCTTGTTAATGCGCGCCACGCTGCGTGACTTGCCGATGGCATGAACCGTCACATCCAGCGCCGGAGACTGACCTGCACCGGTCACCGCAACGCGCAGTGGCATACCCACTTTACCCATACCGACTTCCAGCTCGTCTGCCGTCGCCTGAATGGCGTGATGCACATTCTCAGCGGTCCACTCGGTGAGTGCAGCCAGCTTGTCGCGCACCACTTCCAGCGGCTGACGCGCTACCGGGCGGAGGTGTTTCTTCGCGGCATCTGCGTCGAACGCATCAAACTCTTCATAGAAGTAGCGGCAGCTTTCGGCAATCTCTTTCAGCGTCTTGCAGCGCTCGCCGAGCAGTTTCACCAGATCCGCCAGTTCAGGGCCAGTGCGGGTATCAATATTTGCCTGCTCAATGTGCCACTGCAGATACGTCGCCACATATTCTGGCTGCATGGTATTGATGTAATGGTGGTTCAGCCACAGGAGCTTATCGGTATTAAATGCGCTCGCTGATTTGCTCACAGAGCTCAGAGAGAACAGTTCGATCATCTCTTCGCGACTGAAGATCTCCTGGTCACCGTGGGCCCAGCCCAGGCGAACCAGATAGTTCAGCAGCGCTTCCGGCAGATAGCCGTCGTCGCGATACTGCATAACGCTTACCGCACCGTGACGTTTAGACAGTTTCTTGCCATCATCGCCGTTGATCATCGAAACGTGCGCATAGACCGGAACAGGCGCATTCAGCGCTTTCAGGATGTTGATCTGGCGCGGCGTATTGTTGATATGGTCTTCACCACGGACAACGTGGGTAATTTCCATATCCCAGTCATCAACTACTACGCAGAAGTTGTACGTTGGGGAACCGTCGGTACGGCGGATGATCAGATCGTCCAGCTCCTGGTTGCTGAATTCAATTGGGCCACGGATCTGGTCGTCAAAGATCACCGAGCCATCCTGTGGGTTAGCAAAGCGCACCACGCAAGGCTCATCAGCAGCATGCTCGCTGTGGTCGTGGCGGCAGCGGCCGTCATAGCGCGGCTTCTCACCGTTCGCCATCTGCGCTTCACGCAGCGCATCCAGACGCTCTTTCGAGCAATAGCATTTGTACGCCGTGCCCGCGACCAGCATCTCATCAATGACGGCGTTATAGCGGTCAAAGCGTTTGGTCTGGAAATACGGGCCTTCGTCCCATTCCAGATTCAGCCAGTTCATCCCATCCATAATGGCTTCAATTGCTTCCGGCGTGGAGCGCTCAAGATCGGTGTCTTCAATACGCAGCACGAACTCACCTTTGTTGTGGCGTGCGAAAAGCCAGGAATAGAGAGCGGTACGTGCACCACCGACGTGCAGATAGCCTGTCGGGCTCGGCGCGAAGCGAGTTTTGATTTTCATGAAATGGCCTTACGTTATAAAGATGCCGGCAATCGGCAAATCCTGGGGAAAAAACGATGGGCAATATTCTATCACTGTGGGGGGATTCCTCAATGTTGATCCCTTTATCGTGCCCGAGTTTGCGATTTTTGTTTAGAAATCATGCGCCACTGCCCGTTTCGCGATCGTTTTGTCTAATTTTACGACGAACGAATAAAAACTTTAGAAAATGCGTTGACTCATTTTCAACTCTCCCTATAATGCGACTCCACACAGCGGGGGTGATTAGCTCAGTTGGTAGAGCATCTCCTTTACACGGAGGGGGTCGGCGGTTCGAGCCCGTCATC
>NZ_KI535657.1:30368-977826 GCF_000493015.1 Enterobacter sp. MGH 24
GATTAGCTCAGTTGGTAGAGCATCTCCTTTACACGGAGGGGGTCGGCGGTTCGAGCCCGTCATCGCCCACCATTTCGGGTCGTTAGCTCAGTTGGTAGAGCAGTTGACTTTTAATCAATTGGTCGCAGGTTCGAATCCTGCACGACCCACCAATGTAAAAAGGCGCCCTAAAGGCGCCTTTTTGCTATCTGCGATCTGGATGATTCGAACCTGCAGCAGGTTCGAGCCGAACGCAGTGAGGCACCGGAGCCGTTTACGGCGACGGCCCGAAGGGCGAGCGAAGCGAGTCATCCTGCACGACCCACCAATGTAGAAAGGCGCCCTAAAGGCGCCTTTTTGCTATCTACGATTTACATCGTTAGTGTTGCAATCAGCGTCTTCACCGCTGGCGTCGCCTGCTTCTCGTCATACACCACATATAAATCTGCCGGTATACGCTCTTTCAGCGGGCGGAATACCACACCCGGCCACTGCATTTGCGCGTAGCTGTCTGCGGCGAGCGTGATCCCCATGCCCATGCTGATCATCGCCAGCACCGTTTGCGGTTCAACGGCTTCGCGCACAATCATCGGCGAAAACCCGGCCTGCTGGCAGACGCGATGTAAAAATGCCCAGTCAGAATGGGCCGAAGGCATCGTGACAAAATACTCATCCTGCAATTCTTCGAGCGCAATGGAATGCTCCCTGACCAGCCGGTGATCTTCCGGCATTGCCACCAGAAAACCCGCCTCACGCAATCGCAGGCTGGTAAACCCCGCGGTAGGTTCCGTTGCCATTCGCCAGATGCCAACATCCAGTTCCCGGCGCTCAAGCAGCGCCATCTGCATTACCGGCGATTTTTCGCGAAACACAACATCAACATTCGGATGCTCTTTCAGGAAAGCGCGCATGACCGTGCGCACCTCACTCCACATGGCGGTGCCCACAATCCCCAGCTCAATACGCCCTGCCTCACCCCTGCCAATTTGCTCGACGCGAGCCAGAGCCTGGTTTGCGCTGGCGAGCAGCCGGCGTGACTCTTCCATCAGCACTTTACCGGCATGCGTCAACGCGACGCTCCGCGAGTGGCGAATAAAAAGTAACGTGCCCAGCTGACTTTCCAGTTCTTTAATATGCAGGCTTAACGGCGGCTGAGACATGTTGAGACGGGCCGCAGCCCGTCCAAAATGCAGTTCCTCCGCCACGGCCAGAAAATAACGCAGCAGCTTGAGATCGGTCCGATAGACGCGTTCCATCAAAACATATCCTGGCGAAAACACTTATGCGCCTACCTTAAAGCCTTTCAGCGTGCGGAGGGAAAATTTAGTGCGCAACTGTGCGCATCCCGCTGTTTTTACAGGTGTGGCGGTCGTTAAAGCTGAAGTAAAAGACTACCGCGAGCGCCAGGGCATAGGCCGCAAACACCAGCCAGATCGTCTGCCAGTCCTTCACCCCGCCCACCGAGAAATAATCCACTGCCATACCGCTCAATACCGAACCGAAATACGCCCCGATACCGTTAACGGTCGTCATAAACAACCCTTGCGCGCTGGCGCGGATATCGGCGCTGACCTCCTGTTCAACAAATACCGAGCCTGAAATATTGAAGAAGTCGAACGCGCAGCCGTAGACAATCATTGAGAGCATGAGCAGCACAAAGCCCGTTGCGGACGGATCGCCAAAGGCAAATAGCCCGAACCGCAGCATCCAGGCCACCATGCTCATCAGCATGACGGTTTTAATGCCAAATCGTCCAAGGAAGTACGGAATGGTCAGAATGAAGAACACCTCAGACATTTGCGAAACGGAGAGCAGGATGGACGGGTATTTGACGATAAAGCTCTCTGCATACGCCGGATTACGCGCAAAATCATGCAGGAAGGGGCTGCCAAACGTGTTGGTTATCTGCAGCACGGCGCCCAGCAGCATCGCGAATAAAAAGAACACTGCCATGCGGGGCTGTTTAAACAGGATAAACGCATTGAGGCCCAGCTTGCTTGCCAGAGACGAAGACGTTTTTGTCTTTGCAACCGGAATGGCCGGTAGCGTCAGAGAGTAGAGCGCCAGCAGCAGGGACGCGGCAGCCGCTATATAGAGCTGCACGTTGCTCAGCTCCGCCCCCATCAGGCTTATGGCCCACATCGCGGCAATAAAGCCCACGGTGCCATACACCCGCACTCGCGGAAAATGGCTCACCGTATCCAGCCCTGCCTGTTCAAGACAGGAGTAGGAAATGGTGTTCGACAGCGCAATCGTGGGCATGAAGGCCATCGCATTCACCAGCTTGACCCAGAACATCAGCCCGGGCTCATTGACCTGCGCGGCATAGCAGAGCGCGACGGCGCAGACGAGGTGGCAAATCACGTAGGCACGGTCGGCCCGCAGCCACTTGTCGGCAATAATCCCCACCAGCGAAGGCATAACGATCGCGGCAAGTCCTTTAGAGCTGTACACCATGCCCACGTCGGAGCCGGTAAAGTGTAGGGTGTTAATCATGTAAGCGCCGAGGGTAACCAGCCAGCTCCCCCAGATAAAATATTGCATAAAGGACATCATCTTTAAGCGAGTCGTGATGTTCATAACCCATTCCTTATAGCAGTGTGGCCCTCGCGGGCCACTTTATTGTTTTACTCAGGCAATATGGCGAAGAAAACCGCAGATAAGATTGATGAAGTTCTGGCGGGAGAGCTCGGCGGCGGCAAGGGTTTGTTCATGCGAGAGTTTGACCTCACCCAGACCTTCGGCGAGGTTGGTAATTGCAGAAACGGCCACGACCTTCAGGCCGCAGTGGCGCGCGGAAATCACTTCCGGTACCACGGACATCCCCACTACATCGCCGCCGATAATCTGCATCATGCGGATCTCGGCCGCCGTCTCGAAGTTCGGGCCGGGATAAGAGACAAACACCCCTTCATGCAGCGGGAAGCCTTCTTTCGTTGCCACGGTTTGCAGAACGGCACGGTAATCCGCGTCGTAAGCATTGGCCAGAGAGAAGAAACGATCGCCAAAGCGCTCATCGTTCAGCCCCACCATCGGCGTGCCCGGCATAGTGTTGATATGATCGCTCAGGGCAACCAGGCTTCCTGGCTGAACCTCCGGGCGCAGCGAGCCCGCCGCATTGGTGCTAAACAGCAGCTCGCATCCCAGCAGCGCAAAGGTGCGGATCGCATCGGTCATGATGGTCATCCCGCGTCCTTCATAGAAATGGCCGCGCCCCTTCATGCAGGCCACAGGCACCCCGGCCAGATGCCCGAGCACCAGCTCGCCGGCATGCCCATGCACGGTGCTCACCGGAAACCCCGGCAGCTTTTCGTAGCTCAGGGAAACGGCGTCATCAATCTGGTCGGCGAGCGCGCCCAGGCCAGAGCCGAGAATAAACGCCACGCGAGGCGTGAAGTTCGGCTTAGCGGCACGAATGATGTCGGCGCAGTACCACGGGTTATTCGAGAGGGTCATAGAGGCTCCTTAAGGATTAAGATCGCGATAGCGGGAATCGCATGACTTACGTCTTATATCCCCAGCCTGCGGGTGGCCTCCAATACACTTTCACCGCACCATCAATACTGATTGTGTATTGATGCAACTCCCTGCCAGATATGGCAGTTTTGCTCAAGCTAATCCCATCGGTGCCGATACCTCTGTTTTATACGCGAGGAAAAAGTATGACGACCATTCAGGCTTCAACCCAACAGATTCAAACCAGCGGCGCGAGTGGAACTTCGAGCAGTAACGATATCTCTGCACAAATCACCCGCATTCTCGACAAGATCAAAAAGCTGACTCAGCAGTTAAAAGAACTGGCAAACAGTCCCGTCAGCACCGATGAGAAGAAGAAGCAGCAGGAACTTATTCAGACCCAGATCAAAGTGCTGCAGGCGCAGCTCGCCGCACTGCAGCGCCAGCAGGCCGAAGAGGCCCAGAAGAAGCAGGATCAAAAGCTGGGCAAAGTGGAAGGGGTGAACAGCCCGTCAGACGCTAATCAGATTGATATCTACATCTAATCTTCTGACGCGTTAAACAGTGGGTCGCGTATGCGGGCTTCGGTTAATCGTTGTGCCTGGATACGCACCACTTCCCAGATAGCCTGCGCCGCCCCTGAGAGTGAGCGATTTTTTCGCCGCACCAGCATCAGCTTTCGCTCAACAACGGGCGTTAATCGCCTGACGGCCAGCCGGCTTCCCTGCGGCAGGGGAAGCGCCAGGGCGGGCAAGACGCTGATGCCAATGCCGGCCTCCACCATTGGAAACAGCGTCGCCGGGTGACCAATCTCCTGCACGATAGCAGCCTTTACCCCCTGATTCACCAGCGCGGAATCAATCAGCGGACGGCTGCCCGAGGCATAATCCTGTAAAACCAGGTTCGCGCCCGTCAGGCACTGCCAGCTGACCACCGGCAACGTGGCCAGCGGATCGTCATCACGGCAGAGCAGCAAAAAGGGCTCAGAAAGTACGCTTTCGCACGCCAGATCGCTCACCTGACCGGGATCGATAACAATACCAAAATCTACATCCCCCTGGCGGATGCTCTCCAGCACCCACTGTTGCGGCCTGTCATGCAGTACAAAATCAATATCCGGGTAGCGATGACTTCCCTCGGCAATACACTGCGGGATAAGGTGCGCAGAGATCGTCTGACTGGCTGCGACGCGCACGGTCCCCGAAAGCTGCTGCCCCAGCCTCCCCACGTCTCTGAGCGTGCTGTTCAGCTCATCCAGCAGCCGTTCGAGGCGCAGGGCCAGCTGCTGCCCTGCTTCGGTCAACACCACTTCGCGCGTGGTGCGGTCAAGCAACTTCACCCCGGTCTGATTCTCCAGCTCTTTCACGCTGTGGCTGACCGCCGACTGGCTCAGGCCGATGATATCCCCTGCCCTGCTAAAGCTGCGGGCATGGGCAACGGTGACGAAAATACGAAGCTGACGTAAGGAGTAATTCATCTGTTTCATTCATGAATGGATGCAATAAATCAATTTTATTTCTCAAATGGAAAAAAGCACAATAGCGATATCTGATTTCAGGAGTCATTATGAAACTGTTTCGTATCCTTGATCCGTTCACGCTTACCCTGGTGGTCACCGTTTTACTGGCCTCCTTCTTCCCCGCACGCGGCGGTTTTGTCCCGTTCTTTGAAGGACTCACCACGGCGGCCATCGCGTTACTGTTCTTCATGCACGGCGCCAAACTTTCCCGTGAAGCAATCATTGCAGGCGGTGGTCACTGGCGACTGCACCTGTGGGTGATGTGCAGCACGTTTATTCTGTTCCCGATCCTCGGCGTGCTGTTTGCCTGGTGGGCACCGGTAAACGTCGATCCGGCCCTTTATACGGGTTTCCTCTATCTGTGCATTCTGCCCGCGACCGTGCAGTCCGCCATTGCGTTTACCTCGCTGGCTGGCGGCAACGTAGCGGCGGCGGTATGTTCAGCATCCGCGTCCAGCCTGTTGGGAATTTTCGTCTCCCCGTTGCTGGTAGGCCTGCTGATGAACATGCACGGTGCGGAAGGTAACCTTGAGCAGGTCGGCAAAATCTGTCTGCAGCTGCTGCTGCCGTTTGTGCTGGGGCATCTTTCCCGACCGTGGACCGGCGCGTTTGTGGCGAAGCATAAAAAATGGATTTCAAAAACCGACCAGACCTCGATTCTGCTGGTGGTTTACTCCGCCTTTAGCGAAGCGGTCGTGAACGGGATCTGGCACAAGGTGGGCGCAGGCTCGCTGCTGTTTATCGTGGTGGTCAGCATCGTCCTGCTGGCGATTGTGATTGCGGTAAACGTCTTTGTGGCACGCAGGTGCGGCTTCAACAAAGCGGATGAAATCACGATTGTGTTCTGCGGTTCGAAGAAGAGCCTGGCGAACGGCATCCCGATGGCCAACATTCTGTTCCCGACCTCGGTGATCGGGATGATGGTGCTACCGCTGATGATTTTCCATCAGATCCAGCTGATGGTCTGCGCGGTGCTGGCGCGTCGCTACAAGCGCCAGACCGAGAAGCTGGCGCAGGAAGAGACCCGCGCCGCGAAGGCTTAAGGACGTTTCAGGGGCTGAACCAGCTGGGTCAGCCCCTCGGTTTTGATCAGTAACGTGATAGCCATCAGCTCGCCCAGCCGCCCGGCCGGGAATTCATCCTTACGGGCAAACCACAGCAGATACTCCTCCGGCAAATCAATCAGTCTGCGGCCCTTGTATTTACCGAACGGCATCTCGGTATTGGCGATCTCAACGAGCTGCTCTTTCTCCACGTTACTCTCCTAACAGACGCATCATTTCCGCTTCGTCGATAACCGCAATACCGAGCTCCTGGGCTTTTGCCAGCTTCGAACCCGCCGCTTCCCCGGCGATCACCAGGTCGGTTTTCTTCGACACGCTGCCCGCCACTTTGGCCCCCAGCGCCACCAGACGGGCTTTGGCATCGTCGCGTGAAAGCTGGCTCAGGCTGCCGGTCAGCACTACCGTTTTACCGGCGAACGGGCTGTCGATCTCTTCGGCGTTAACCACCACCGGCGCGGGCCACCTGATGCCCTCTTCCAGCAGTTTGCCGATGACTTCACGGTTGCTCTCTTCGGCGAAGAAGTTAAAGACGTGCGTGGCGACGACGATGCCGACATCCGGAACTTTCTGCAGCTCGTCGATGCTTGCCTTTTCCAGCGCCTCCAGCGTACCAAAGTACGCCGCCAGGCCCGCGGCCGTCGCCTCACCCACTTCACGAATGCCCAGCGCGTAAAGGAAGCGGGCGAAGGTGGTCTCTTTGGCGGCTTCCAGCGCGTTTACCACGTTCTGGGCTGACTTTGGCCCCATACGATCCAGGCCGGTCAGTTTACCTGCCGTCAGCCTGAAGAGATCCGCCGGCGTGTGGACATACTCTTTCTCAACCAGCTGATCGATAATTTTATCGCCCATGCCGTCGACGTCCATCGCCCGACGGGAGACGAAGTGCTTCAGCGACTCTTTACGCTGAGCGCCACAGATTAAGCCGCCCGTACAGCGCGCCACCGCTTCACCTTCCACACGTTCAACGTCAGATCCACACACCGGGCAGTGGGTCGGGAAGACGATCTCGCGCGTATCGGCAGGACGTTCAGACTCCACGACGTTAACCACCTGCGGAATAACGTCGCCCGCGCGGCGAATCACCACTTTGTCACCAATGCGCAGGCCCAGGCGTTCGATTTCATCGGCGTTATGCAGGGTGGCATTACTCACCAGCACGCCCGCCACCTGCACGGGCTCCAGACGGGCAACCGGGGTAATGGCCCCCGTACGGCCGACCTGGAACTCGACGTCGCGAACGAAGGTCATCTGCTCCTGAGCAGGGAACTTAAACGCCACCGCCCAGCGCGGCGCGCGCGCCACAAAGCCCAGCTGCTCCTGCAGCGCCAGTGAATTCACCTTGATGACGACGCCATCAATATCAAACCCGAGCGTCGGACGGTCCTCTTCCACTTTGTGGTAGAACGCCAGCACCGCTTCCGGCGAGTCGCAGAGCTGGACGCGGTTGCTCACCGGCAGGCCCCACGCTTTAAACTGCAGCAGACGCCCGAGGTGGGTGTCCGGCAGCTCGCCGCCCTCAAGAATACCGACGCCGTAGCAGAAGAAAGTCAGCGGTCGCTTCGCGGTGATACGCGGGTCGAGCTGGCGCAGAGAGCCTGCTGCCGCATTACGCGGGTTCGCAAACACCTTCCCGCCGGTGCGACGCGCCTCTTCGTTAATTTTCTCGAAGCCCGCCTGGGGCAGGAACACTTCGCCGCGCACTTCCAGACGCGCGGGAATATTGTCGCCCTGCAGCTTCAGCGGGATCGCGCGGATGGTGCGCACGTTGGTGGTGATATCTTCACCCGTCGTACCGTCGCCACGCGTCGCGGCACGCACCAGCACGCCGTTTTCGTAGAGAAGGCTGACCGCCAGGCCATCCAGCTTGAGCTCGCAGCACCATGTGAGGGAGTCGCTGCTTTTCAGGCGATCCTGCACGCGCTTGTTAAACGCCAGAAAGCTCTCTTCATCGAAGACGTTATCCAGCGACAGCATCGGCACCTCATGGCGCACCTGGCTAAACGCCCCCAGCGGCTCAGCGCCGACGCGCTGGGTGGGGGAGTCCGGCGTGATGAGCTCCGGATGCTGCGCCTCTAATTCGCGCAGCTCGCGCATCAGGCGGTCATATTCCGCGTCCGGGACTTCCGGCGCGTCCATAACATGATAGAGGTATTCATGATGGCGAAGCGTGGTTCGCAGTTCAGTGAGTTGTTGTTCGATTGAGTCCATATCGCACCATCAATGAGAAAAAACCCCCGACAGGCGGGGGTTGAGGAGGAGTCGAAGTAAACGCGACGATTACGCGTTAGCTTCCTTAACTTCGCGGATGCGGTCCTGATACTCGCGCAGCTTCTGCGGGGTCATCATTCGACGCTGATCGTCGAGCACCACGCCGCCGACTTCGTCCGCGATGTGCTGAGCGGACTGCAGCATCAGCTTAAAGTTTTGCAGTTCGTCGCCGTAGGACGGCACCTGCATAAAGATAGTCACGCCCGGGGTAACGAAATCACCGGTCATTTCCGGATCAAAGGTGCCAGGGTTAACCATGTTGGCCAGGCTGAACAGCGCCGGGCCGCTACCGTCAGGGCTCAGGTGGCGATGGAAAATGTTCATATCGCCAAACTTGAAGCCTGCCTGTTGAATACTGTTAAGCAGCACGTCACCGTTGAGATGGCTACCGTGATGCGCGGCCACGTTCATGATGATCACCGCTTCTTTACGCTGCGGTTTTTCAACAACCGGCTCTGGCTCGACAACGGGCTCAGGCTCAACGTGCGGGGCCGGAGCGGGCTGAGGCGCAGGCTGCACGTGAACAGGCTGCTGCGGCTGTTGTACCGGCTGAGCAGGCTGTTGCTGCACGGGCTGCTGTACCGGTTGCTGTTGAACCGGCTGGGCAGGCTGCTGATAGACAGGCTGTTGCGGCGGCTGGCGCACCGGCTCTTCCACAGGCTGCGGCGCTGGCTGGCGCGGCTGTGCAGAAGCATACGGCGGTTGATACTGGTGCTGCGAAGGACGAGGCGCTTCATGCTCCCCATGGCCTGCGCCGGGCGCAGTATTGACCCGATGAACACGAACTTCACCCACGCCGTCGTCATCGCTGCCGTCGATGTCATCTTCACTGTCATCGTCGTCACGACTGGACTTCATGCGCTTCAGTGGGCGATCGCGAAACATCGAGGAACGCTCTTTACGGCTGGTCCAGAAACCATGTACCAGTAAAGCGATTATGGCGATCGCGCCAACAATGATTAATATCAGACGCAAATCCTGCATCATTATATTCTCTGTTGTTCTAACACCTTGCCACCACGGCAAACATTTACTCACTAAGAGTATTTGCCGTTTACGTCAAGTGCAAGTGTGTGCAGAGCATTCACAGCATAAAGATGAAGGAAATCGTGCTTTTTGCTGGTTTTTCGAACATTTCCGAACTGGTCATTGCTCCGTAAGTGGATAATATAGGCGGGCAATTCCACTGGTTGTGTAAAAAGGAGTACAGCCTGTCTATGGTTTCAACATCTTCTTCTCCCCCGCGCAGCGGCGTCTGGTATTTTTCTCAGGGCTGGAAACTGGTCTCCCTGCCGGGGATTCGACGCTTCGTGATTCTGCCGCTGTTGATCAACATTATTCTGATGGGCGGTGCGTTCTGGTGGCTGTTCACAAAGCTGGAGAGCTGGATCCCGTCGCTAATGAGCCATGTGCCGAACTGGCTTCAGTGGCTTAACTACCTGCTCTGGCCGGTGGCGGTGATCTCCGTGCTGCTGGTATTTGGGTACTTCTTTTCGACGATTGCCAACTGGATAGCCGCACCGTTTAACGGTCTGCTGGCGGAACAGCTGGAAGCGCGGCTTACTGGCGCGACGCCGCCGGACACGGGCGTGCTGGGGATCATGAAAGATCTGCCACGCATCATGAAGCGCGAGTGGCAGAAGTTTGCCTGGTACCTGCCCCGCACGATTGTGCTGCTTATCCTCTATTTTGTGCCAGGCATTGGCCAGACGGTGGCACCGGTGCTGTGGTTCCTGTTCAGCGCCTGGATGCTGGCCATCCAGTACTGCGATTATCCGTTCGATAACCACAAGGTGCCGTTTAAAACGATGCGCACCGCCCTGCGCAGCCAGAAGGTCGCCAATATGCAGTTTGGCGCACTGACCAGCCTGTTCACCATGATTCCCTTCCTGAATCTGTTCATCATGCCTGTCGCCGTCTGCGGCGCGACGGCGATGTGGGTCGACTGCTACCGTGCTAAGCACGCGTTATGGAAATAATGCAAAAATGTGTAAAGCAGGGGTGGCTTATGCCGCCCCTTATTCCATACTGATCCCCATTATTTCCTTGCAGTATATAGATATGCGAATTCCTTACTTCCCCCTACCTGCTTAGCAGGTATGCTGGGTCGGTATCCCAATTTCATACAGTTAAGGACAGGCCATGAGTAAGATTTATGAAGACAACTCGCTGACTATCGGTCATACGCCCCTGGTTCGACTGAACCGTATCGGTAATGGACGCATTCTGGCGAAGGTCGAATCACGTAACCCGAGCTTCAGCGTAAAATGCCGTATCGGTGCAAACATGATTTGGGATGCTGAAAAACGTGGCGTACTGAAGCCAGGCGTTGAGCTGGTGGAACCGACCAGCGGCAATACCGGTATCGCTCTGGCCTATGTGGCTGCCGCGCGCGGCTACAAATTAACGCTGACCATGCCAGAGACCATGAGCATCGAGCGTCGTAAGCTGCTCAAAGCGCTGGGCGCGAACCTCGTTCTGACCGAAGGCGCGAAGGGCATGAAAGGTGCCATTCAGAAAGCAGAAGAGATTGTGGCCAGCGATCCGGCGAAATATCTGCTGCTGCAGCAGTTCAGCAACCCGGCTAACCCGGAAATTCACGAGAAGACCACCGGTCCGGAAATCTGGGAAGATACCGACGGCCAGGTTGACGTCTTTATCTCCGGCGTGGGTACCGGCGGTACGCTGACCGGCGTGTCACGCTATATTAAAGGCACCAAAGGTAAAAAAGACCTGATCACCGTTGCCGTGGAGCCGACTGACTCACCGGTTATCACCCAGGCACTGGCGGGTGAAGAGCTTAAACCAGGCCCGCATAAAATCCAGGGTATTGGCGCAGGCTTTATTCCGGGCAACCTGGATCTGAAGCTGATCGATAAAGTGGTTACTATCACTAACGAAGAAGCCATCTCTACCGCGCGTCGCCTGATGGATGAAGAAGGCATTCTGGCGGGTATCTCTTCCGGTGCGGCCGTTGCGGCAGCGCTCAAACTTCAGGAAGATGAAGCCTTTACCAATAAGAATATTGTGGTTATCCTTCCTTCCTCGGGTGAGCGTTACTTGAGCACCGCACTGTTTGCCGATCTGTTTACCGAAAAAGAGCTGCAACAGTAGTGCCAGCATGTTAATAACGCGTAAAAAAGCACCTTTTCAGGTGCTTTTTTGTGGCCTGCTTCAAACTTTTGCCCCTCCTGGCATTGCTTCACCCCGTTGGGTCTGGTATTTAAACCAGCAATTATTTTGATGCGTGAAATTAATCAGTGAACGAAATAGCCTTGCTGAATCGATTTTATGATTTGGTTCAAGTCTTGCTTTCGCTGCATAATGTTTAATGACGATCGAAACGTCAGCGCTAACAATACAGGCTAAAGTTCAGTCGCCAGGCTAGACTTTAGTTCCACAACACTAAACCTATAAGTTGGGGAAATACAATGTTCCAGCAAGAAGTTACCATTACCGCTCCGAACGGTCTGCACACCCGCCCTGCTGCTCAGTTTGTTAAAGAAGCAAAAGGCTTCACTTCTGAAATCACTGTGACTTCCAACGGCAAAAGCGCGAGCGCAAAAAGCCTGTTCAAACTGCAGACTCTGGGCCTGACTCAGGGCACCG
Organism: Enterobacter sp. MGH 24; assembly: GCF_000493015.1. Classification (NCBI taxonomy): domain Bacteria; kingdom Pseudomonadati; phylum Pseudomonadota; class Gammaproteobacteria; order Enterobacterales; family Enterobacteriaceae; genus Enterobacter; species Enterobacter sp. MGH 24. Next base: position 42,264 of record NZ_KI535657.1, read on the forward strand.
TTGTCACCATCTCTGCAGAAGGTGAAGACGAGCAGAAAGCAGTTGAGCATCTGGTAAAACTGATGGCTGAGCTCGAGTAAGTTTCCGGGTTCTTTTAAATATCAGTCACAAGTAAGGTAGGGTTATGATTTCAGGCATTTTAGCATCCCCGGGTATCGCTTTCGGCAAAGCACTGCTGCTGAAAGAAGACGAGATCGTCATCGACCGGAAAAAAATTTCTGCCGACAAGGTTGATCAGGAAGTTGAACGTTTTCTGAGCGGTCGTGCCAAGGCATCTGCGCAACTGGAAGCAATCAAAACTAAAGCTGGCGAAACTTTCGGTGAAGAAAAAGAAGCCATCTTCGAAGGGCACATCATGCTGCTCGAAGATGAGGAGCTGGAGCAGGAAATCATAGCCCTGATTAAAGATAAAGGCATGACGGCCGACGCGGCTGCGCATGAAGTTATCGAAGGTCAGGCAACTGCCCTGGAAGAACTGGATGATGAATACCTGAAAGAGCGTGCGGCTGACGTACGTGACATCGGTAAGCGCCTGCTGCGCAACATCCTGGGTCTGGCCATCATCGACCTGAGCGCGATTCAGGATGAAGTGATCCTGGTTGCCGCTGACCTCACCCCGTCTGAAACTGCACAGCTGAACCTGAAAAAGGTCCTCGGTTTCATCACCGACGCGGGCGGCCGTACCTCCCACACCTCAATCATGGCGCGCTCTCTGGAACTGCCTGCCATCGTGGGTACCGGTAGCGTCACCTCTCAGGTGAAAAACGGCGACTATCTGATTCTGGATGCCGTAAACAATCTGGTTTACGTCAATCCAACCAATGAAGAGATCGATAAACTGCGCGCGGTTCAGGAGCAGGTTGCGACTGAAAAAGCGGAACTCGCTAAGCTGAAAGACCTGCCGGCCATCACCCTGGACGGTCATCAGGTAGAAGTGTGCGCAAACATCGGTACCGTCCGCGACGTTGATGGCGCTGAGCGCAACGGTGCGGAAGGCGTAGGTCTCTATCGTACAGAATTCCTGTTCATGGACCGCGACGCGCTGCCAACGGAAGAAGAGCAGTTTGCTGCCTATAAAGCCGTGGCTGAAGCGTGTGGCTCTCAGGCGGTTATCGTCCGTACCATGGACATCGGTGGCGACAAAGAGCTGCCGTACATGAACTTCCCGAAAGAAGAGAACCCGTTCCTGGGCTGGCGTGCAATCCGTATCGCCATGGATCGTAAAGAGATCCTGCGTGACCAGGTTCGCGCGATCCTGCGTGCCTCTGCTTTCGGTAAACTGCGCATCATGTTCCCGATGATCATCTCTGTTGAAGAAGTGCGTGCACTGAAGAAAGAGATCGAAATCTACAAACAGGAACTGCGCGACGAAGGTAAAGCGTTTGACGAGTCAATCGAGATCGGCGTGATGGTGGAAACACCTGCGGCGGCGACCATTGCGCGTCATTTAGCCAAAGAAGTTGATTTCTTTAGTATCGGCACCAATGATTTAACGCAGTACACCCTGGCAGTTGACCGTGGTAATGATATGATTTCACATCTCTACCAGCCAATGTCACCGTCCGTACTGAACTTGATCAAGCAAGTTATTGATGCTTCTCATGCAGAAGGTAAATGGACTGGCATGTGTGGTGAGCTTGCAGGCGACGAACGTGCTACACTTCTGTTGCTGGGTATGGGTCTGGACGAATTCTCTATGAGCGCCATTTCCATCCCGCGCATTAAGAAGATTATCCGTAACACGAACTTCGAAGATGCGAAGGTGTTAGCAGAGCAGGCTCTTGCTCAACCGACAACGGACGAGTTAATGACGCTGGTTAACAAGTTCATTGAAGAAAAAACAATCTGCTAATCCACGAGATGCGGCCCAAATTACTGCTTAGGAGAAGATCATGGGTTTGTTCGATAAACTGAAATCTCTGGTTTCTGATGATAAGAAAGACTCCGGAACTATTGAGATTGTTGCTCCGCTCTCCGGCGAGATCGTCAACATCGAAGACGTGCCGGATGTAGTGTTTGCTGAGAAAATCGTTGGTGATGGCATTGCTATCAAACCAACTGGCAACAAAATGGTTGCTCCAGTTGACGGCACCATCGGTAAAATTTTTGAAACCAACCATGCGTTCTCTATCGAATCCGATAGCGGTATCGAACTGTTCGTTCACTTCGGTATCGACACCGTTGAACTGAAAGGCGAAGGCTTCAAACGTATCGCGGAAGAAGGCCAGCGTGTTAAAGTTGGCGACCCGGTGATTGAATTCGATCTGCCACTGCTGGAAGAAAAAGCCAAGTCTACCCTGACGCCGGTTGTTATCTCCAACATGGACGAAATCAAAGAACTGATCAAACTGTCTGGCAGCGTCACCGTGGGTGAAACCCCGGTTATCCGCATCAAGAAGTAATTCTTGCCGCACAGAAAAATGGCGCCTTCGGGCGCCATTTTTGTTTATGCGGGGAGGATAAGCTCGTCGTAGCCTTTCGACTGCGTATACAGCATCACGTCGGTCACCCGATCGCCCGCCATGCGAATCGCATCGGCAACGGTTTTTCCCTCAACAATTCCGCTCACCAGCTCTGAACAGAACAGGTCGCCCGTCCCTTTCAGATCGGTTTCTACGCGCGGATGCGCGCTGACGGTCACGCCTTCATTCGTCACCAGCACCACGTGGATGTTTTCCGGGTCATCGGCCACCGGCGCGCTGGTGATCGCCACCCATTTCAGACTGTCGGAGAGCAGTCCCTGCGCCGCCGCGATGGCGCTTTCGGGCGTGCGGCAGGGTTTGCCGCTTAACACTTCCAGCTCATAGACGTTTGGCGTGATCCCCTGCGCCAGCGGCAGCAGGTGCTCCCGATACGCCTGCGGGATCTCGGGCTTCACGTACATACCGCTGTCGATATCGCCGATAACCGGGTCGACCAGCACGAGCAGGTCAGGATGCTGCGCTTTGACCGCCTTCAGCCACTGAGCCAGCAGAACGATCTGGCTGGCGCTGCCCATATAGCCAGTGGTCACCGCCTTAAGCTCGCGCAGTATCTCACGCTCTTCCAGCGCCTTAAGGTAGCCGCTGAACCACTCGTCGGGGATCACTCCACCATAAAACGTGTCGTAGTGCGGTGTGTTGCTAAACAGTACCGTCGGCACGGCGGTAACGTTCAGCCTGTGGGTACGAATATTCGGTACCGCAATGCTGTTCCCCACGCTGCCGTAAACCACCTGCGACTGCACGGCGACAATGTCGGTTTGCTGCGCCCGGGTATTATCCCGGAATAGAATCATCTCCATGACGCTTAAATCCCCGCCCCCTGCGAATAACTCTCTTCACCAAAGACGCCGGTAGACAGATAGCGATCGCCGCGATCGCAAATAATCGCCACCACTACGGCACCCGGGTTTGCCTGCGCTACCCGAATCGCACCCGCTACCGCGCCGCCCGAGCTGACCCCGCAGAAGATACCTTCGCGCACGGCCAGCTCACGCATGGTATTTTCCGCCTCGCGCTGGTGAAGATCCAGCACCTGGTCCACAAGCTGCGCATTAAAGATGCCGGGCATATACTCCGCCGGCCAGCGGCGAATACCCGGAATGCTGCTCCCCTCTTCCGGCTGGAGGCCAACGATGGTGACGGCTTTTTCCTGCTCGCGCAGAAAACGCGATACGCCGGTAATGGTGCCGGTGGTGCCCATGCTGGAGACAAAATGGGTGATACGCCCGTCGGTTTGCTGCCAGATTTCCGGGCCGGTGGTGGTGTAGTGCGCGTACGGGTTGTCCGGGTTGTTGAACTGATCGAGCAGTTTACCTTCACCGCGCTCGGCCATTTCTAACGCTAAGTCGCGTGCGCCTTCCATTCCCTGCTCTTTAGTCACCAGAATCAGCTCCGCCCCGTAGGCACGCATCGCGGCGCGGCGCTCCTGACTCATGTTGTCCGGCATCAGCAGCTTCATGCGGTAGCCTTTCAGCGCGGCAATCATCGCCAGGGCGATACCGGTGTTGCCGCTGGTGGCCTCAATCAGCACGTCGCCTGGCTTTATCTCGCCGCGTTTTTCGGCCTGGACAATCATCGACAGCGCCGCGCGGTCTTTCACCGACCCCGCCGGGTTATTGCCTTCGAGTTTGACCCAGATTTCACTGCCGTTGTCTGGCCCCATGCGCTGAAGCTTGACCAGAGGAGTGTTGCCGATGGTGTTTTCTAATGTATTCATGATCGCCGTCCAATAAAAAGCCCGGTGGCGCTTCGCTTACCGGGCCTACAGACGTCATATTGTAGGCCGGGTAAGCGCAGCGCCACCCGGCAAAACTACGTAATCCTAACCTATCAGGCTGACTCCGCCAGAGCAATATCCTCGCGCGTCTCGATGCGCTCCTTCCCGTGATAAATACGGGCATGCTGCAGCCCGACAAACAGGCGCTCACCCCGGTGCGGCGGCACGTCGTCGCGCATGACCACGGTCAGCGGCTCGGTATACCAGCCCAGCGGCTGTACCACCAATTGGGTGTAGTGACCTTTAGGGCTAGCTTCCAGCACCTGCACCGGCAGCGGTGAATCCAGGCTGGTACGGCGGCTCACGTCCACTTCCCACGGACGCAGGAACAGATCGACCGGCCCCTGGTGCGCGGAGGTATAGCCCAGCGGCCAGCGGTGCGCGCCAACGTGGAACTGTCCACCGCGAATGGTGCCCTGCAGACGGTTCACCTCGCCCATAAACTCCAGCACGAAGCGGGTCGCCGGTTCACGCCAGAGCTGCTCCGGTTCGTCAACCTGCTCAATGTTGCCCTGGCTCATGACCACCACGCGATCCGCGACTTCCATCGCCTCTTCCTGATCGTGGGTCACGAAGACGCTGGTGAACTTCAGCTCTTCATGCAGCTGGCGCAGCCAGCGGCGCAGCTCTTTACGCACCTGCGCATCCAGCGCGCCGAAGGGTTCATCCAGCAAAAGAATTTGCGGCTCAACGGCCAGCGCGCGCGCCAGCGCCACGCGCTGTTTCTGCCCGCCGGACAGCTGGGCCGGGAAACGGTCCGCCAGGTGAGCCAGCTGCACCATCTCCAGCAGCTTGGTCACTTTCGCCTTAATGGTTGCCGCATCCGGGCGCTCGCGACGCGGCAGCACGGTCAGGCCAAACGCGATGTTGTCGAACACGGTCATGTGGCGGAACAGCGCGTAATGCTGGAACACAAAACCTACTTTACGATCGCGGGCGTGCAGGCGGCTCACGTCGGTGCCGTGAAAGCGGATGTGCCCGCTGGTCTGATGCTCAAGCCCGGCGATAATACGCAGCAGCGTGGTTTTACCCGAGCCAGACGGCCCCAGCAGCGCCACCATTTGTCCGGAAGGGATATCCAGCGAGATATCATTCAGCACCTGGGTGCGACCAAAAGACTTCTTAATATTGGCAATCTCAATGCTCATGATTTCCCTCCTGATGCTGACGTTTTTCCTGATTTTCTAAACGCCACTGCACCACACTCTTCAAAAACAGGGTCAAAATGGCCATCAGCGTCAGCAACGCTGCGGCAGTAAACGAGCCGATGGTGTTGTAGTCCTGCTGCAGCAGCTCAATCTGTAGCGGCAGCGACAGGGTTTCACCCCGGATGGAGCCAGAGACGACGGACACGGCGCCGAACTCACCAATCGCGCGGGCGTTGGTCAGCACTACGCCGTAAAGCAGCGCCCAGCGAATGTTCGGCAGCGTCACGCGACGGAACATCTGCCAGCCCGACGCGCCAAGCAGCACCGCCGCTTCGTCTTCGTTGCTCCCCTGACTTAACATCACCGGCACCAGCTCACGCACCACAAACGGACAGGTCACGAAGATGGTGACCAGCACCATGCCCGGCCAGGCGAACATGATCTGCAGGTTATGCTCGTCCAGCCAGCCGCCCAATGGGCCGTTGGAGCCGTAAAAGAGCAGGTACACGAGACCCGCCACCACCGGCGATACGGCGAAAGGAATGTCCAGCAGGGTCAGCAGCAGCTGACGTCCCGGGAAGTTGAAGCGGGTCACCAGCCAGGCCAACAGGGTCCCGAACACGAGGTTCACCGGCACGGTGATCAACGCAATCAGCACGGTCAGCCAGATGGCATGCAGCATATCCGGGTTCGCCAGGTTTTCCAGCGCGGGCATCAGGCCCTTGCTGAACGCCTGAACGAAGATATAAATCGTCGGCACGACGAGGATGAGGCCGGAAACCAGCACGCCCACGCCAATCAGAAACCATTTGCCCCAGTTAATGCGGGGTGCATCGTATCGCTTCAATTGCGTAACTTCCGCCATCAGTGACCTACCACACGTCGACCAAAGCGACTTTGCAGAGTGTTAATCGAGTACAGCAGCAGCAGCGAGGCCGCCAGGATCACCGAGGCAATGGCGCTCGCCGCCGGATAATCAAACTCCTGCAAACGGATAAAAATCATCAGCGAGGTGACTTCTGTTTTCCAGGCGATGTTCCCGGCGATAAAAATCACCGCGCCGAACTCACCGAGGCTGCGGGTAAACGACAGCGCAACGCCCGCCATCAGCGCCGGAGAGAGTTCCGGCAGAACCACCTTACGGAAGCTCTGCCAGCGCGTGGCACCCAGCGTTTCCGCCGCTTCTTCGTATTCCGGACCCAACTCTTCCAGCACCGGCTGCACGGTACGAACCACAAACGGGATGCTGGTAAAGGCCATCGCCACCGCGATACCGAGCCAGGTGTAGGTCACTTTGATATCAAATTTCGCCAGCCACTCGCCGTACAGCCCGTTCACGGAGAAGAGCGACGCGAGGGTTAAGCCTGCCACCGCCGTCGGCAGCGCAAACGGCAGATCCATCAGAGCGTCAAGCAGCGTGCGGCCCGGGAAGCGATAGCGGGTTAAGATCCACGCCATCAGCAGGCCAAACACGCCGTTAAAAATGGAGGCGACAAACGCCGACAGCAGCGTCACCTTATAGGCCGCCACCACCTGCGGGTTGGTGACCACGTCCCAGTACTGCGCCCAGCTCATCTGAGCAAGCTGCATCACCAGCGCGCTGAGGGGCAACAGCAGGATCAGGCAGACGAACAGCAGGCTGGTCCCGAGGCTTAAGGTAAAGCCCGGCAGCACGCGTTTTGTCGAAACAGCAAACATCACTTATGCCCCGCCGCCAGCAGTTTGTCTAACTCACCGCCGCTGGCAAAATGCGTTTTCATCACATCAGGCCAGGAGCCGAAATGATCTTCCACGCGGAACAAATCGGTCTGCGGGAACTTATCTTTCAGCTTGTTCATCACGTCCGGGTTATTCACGCGATAGTAATAATCGGTAATGATGGTCTGCGCCTGCGGACTGTACAGGTAGTTGAGATAGGCTTTTGCCGCTTTCTCGGTACCGTTTGCCTGCACGTTTTTATCCACCCACGCCACCGGGAACTCGGCCAGGATGTTGGTTTTCGGGATAACGACCTCAAAGCCCTGCGCTTCATACTGTTTACGGATGTTATTCACTTCCGATTCAAAGCTGATCAGCACATCGCCGAGACCGCGTTCTGCGAAGGTCGTGGTCGCCCCACGGCCGCCGGTATCAAACACTTCGACGTTTTTCAGGAACTGGGTCATGAACTGCTCGGTTTTGGCTTTATCGTTACCGTCAGCCTTGTCCGCCGCGCCCCATGCAGCTAAATAGGTATAACGCGCGTTACCGGAGGTTTTTGGGTTCGGGAAAATCAGCTTCACGTCGGAACGCACCAGGTCGCTCCAGTCGTGGATATTCTTCGGGTTGCCCTTACGCACCAGGAAGCCCATGGTGGAATAGAACGGGGAGCTGTTGTTTGGCAGTCGGCTCTGCCAGTCCGCTGGGATCAGCTTGCCTTTGTCGTGCAGGATCTGCACGTCAGTCACCTGGTTGTAGGTCACCACATCCGCTTTCAGGCCCTGCAAAATCGCCAGCGCCTGCTTGGACGACCCGGCGTGGGACTGTTTAATAGTCAGCTTATCGCCGTTGTTTTCTTTCGCCCACTGCTGTTCAAACGGTGGATTAAGGGCGGCAAACAGCTCGCGGGAGACGTCATACGAACTGTTTAACAGTTCCGTCGCCTGCGCCTGTGCCACCAGCAGTAAACCTGCCAGCGCCAGAGTTCCTTTTTTCAGTACAGTAACGGCCATTGCGTACCCTTATAAATGTGATGACTATCTTATAGTCATAATATTTATAACGGGGATGAAAGGAGTAACGGTTTTATATACCGTTTGGTGATTTAGAAGCAGAAAAGGGAATAAGGGGGCTGGGAAAATTGCCGGGTGGCGCTAACGCTTACCCGGCCTACCTATGGAGAGCGATTTTACAGCGCCAGCAGACGCTCAACGGACGGCGCAAAGTAGTAGCCGCCGGTCACCGGTTTGGTGAAGCGCAGCATGGCGTCACGCTTGCCGTCGGTATCACCGAACATGCTCAGCAGCTGCTGCTCAATGTTATACAGGCGCGCGCAGTAGGCGCAGAAGTAAAGGCCGTGCGTGCCGCTTGCCGTGCCGTACGGCAGGCTCTGGCGAACAATCTTCAGCCCTTTGCCATCTTCTTTCAGGTCAACGCGGGTCAGGTGAGAGGTAACCGGACGGTCGTCGCCGTCGATCTCTTCGTTGGCTTCTTTAGTACGACCAATCATCATCTCCTGGTCGTGCACGCTCATGCGGTTAAGCTGCTTGAGGTTGTGCTCCCAGCGCTGCACGAACACGTAGCTGCCGCCTGCGTCCACGCCGTCTTTAATCACCGCCACGTCGCGACGAACTTCCTCACCCGCCGGGTTTTCCGTCCCGTCGACGAAGCCGCTCAGATCGCGTTCTTCGACCCAGCGGAAGCCGTGAACCTCTTCCTGCACCTCAATGCTGTCGCCAAAAGCCGCTACTGCCGCCTGGGCAACGGAAAAGTTCACGTCGTGACGCAGGGAGAGAATGTGGATCAGCACGTCGTATTGGGTCGCCGGAGCCAGACCTTTGCCGTAAGGGATGAAGTCTTTCAGCTCTTCCGCCCCTTCGCCGCCGCTCAGCTGACGCCAGACGTTATTGCCGAAGGCAACAACGGCGCCGAGGTGGGCCTCCGGGAATTTAGCCTGGAAGGTTGCCAGCTTATCAACAAACGCTTTACTGGCCGCACGCAGGGCATCCACGTCCCCTTTAACATTGGCTTCAATCCAAATCGCCGCGCGGCAATGTTCTGGCAAAATGCCACTCTGAACCTGAGACATCGCTCCTCCTGAAATAAAGATGCCACGTCAGCGTGGCATTGATGGCGGGTATTATACCCGGATTTCAGCGAGGCGGTTTGTTCAGGCGCAAATTACTGCTGCCAGACTATTTTGCTCACTTTCCAGTTCTTGAGCGTGTCGTCAGACGGCATCAGACCTTCCGGACCGCTCCAGGTTCCGGTGAAGACATAGCTGATGTGCTGGCTGCCTTCAGCCTTACATTCCACCGCGACCTTGTCGTCAGACGGCACGCTGGTGCAGTTTCCAAAAGCCTGCTTATAAAGTTCGCTAAACGGCGTACCCACCTTCACACCGCTCGCCGTCGGAATATCTTCATCCATCACAGCGATACGGTTTACGGTGCCTTTGTCACCGTTGATCACCAGCGCCAGCTTGTCGCCCTTCAGCGCTTCGTAATAGCGAACAATATTGCCATTCTCCGTTTTCATGCCGCTGCGCAGGCGATAATCACTGCCGATGGCATCCTGAATGGCATCCTGATCCAGTGCCGTCGAGGCGGTGATTTTCCCCACGCCCTGCTCGGTCACTTCCGTTGATGAGCCGAACCAGTTCCACGGATACGCGGCGGACCAGTTAATGGAGGAGAGCGTCGAACATCCGGTCAACGCCAGCGGGAGAGCGCATAAAAGTAAACGCAGCGATTTCATTGAAACGTCCTTTCTTGTTAAATCAACGCTTGTTGGAGTGCGGCATCGGCAAAAAGTGCCGGATTAATCATCCTGATGCGCAAAACAGGCGCGAAGACGCGGGTTGGTCAGCAGCCACAGCAGGGCCACAATATCGGCAACCACCAGCGCAACGCCGGTGCCCGTCAGCGGTTCACCGTACCACCAGAGTACCGGCTGCCAGAAGAGCAGCGCAACCTGGGCGAGGATCAGCAGCCAGCGAAGCGCGCGCCAAAAACGGGGGATCGCCTGCCGTCGTCCGCTGCATAAAAAAGCGACCACCGCCGGTACGCCCGGCAGCAAGCCGAGCCAGAAGGCGTCATGATCGGGATAAAAGAGATTCAGCAGCGTGTCGCCCTGCCCGCGCGACGCGGCGGCCATCACAAACAGCACCCAGGTCCGGGCCTGCAGCAGCAAAACGCACCAGAATAAAAAGGGCAGCCTGACGCGGCCCTGCGCGTCATAGTCTGCCGGGTGGATCTCAGTACTCTTCATCTTCGATCAGACGCTTTCCTAAACTCAGCACGTCAGAATGCTCGTAACCCAGACGCTCATACATGCCCAGCACCACGTCGTTATCTTCCCGCACCATGATCTGGATTTTTGGGCAGCCGCGGGCGATAAGCTTCTTCTCGAGCCGGTTCAGCAGCGCATTGGCAATGCCGCGGCCACGGTATTCCGGGTGGACGCCCAGATAATAGGCCGAGCCGCGGTGGCCGTCGTAACCGCCCATCACCGTTCCCACGACCACGCCATTGACTTCCGCGACCAGAAACAGACTGACGTCGTGGTTCACCTTACGTTCGATATCCATTTCCGGATCGTTCCACGGACGCAGCAGATCGCAGCGCTCCCAAAGGGTGATCACCTCTTCGAAATCTTCCTGGCGAAAAACGCGTATCTCCATGGTATTAACCGCCTTTTCGGGTTTAAAAACAGTGATTATGGCGCGAAGCACGCCTTTAGCCAATAACCGGGGAAAATCTCGCCAAAATTTGGCATAATGTCACTTTGTCACGTATTGAAATGAAAAGTAAAACAATTCTCAATATGGACTGTCGTAACGGGAAACACGATACGATATAACACCAGGACCCCTTTTTTTAGTATTCAGGCCGCATGAGCACATTCAAACCATTAAAAGCACTCACATCGCGTCGTCAGGTTCTCAAAGCGGGGCTGGCGGCCTTAACGTTAACGGGCATCGCAAAGCAGGCTCAGGCGAAAGACGAGAGCACGCTCAAAACCAGTAACGGACACAGCAAACCGAAAACCAAAAGGCCGGGCGCGAAGCGTCTGGTGATGCTCGACCCGGGCCACGGCGGTATTGATACCGGCGCCATCGGCAAAAACGGGTCGAAAGAAAAACACGTCGTGCTGGCGATTGCAAAAAATGTGCGGGCGATTTTACGCAGCAACGGCATTGACGCCCGTCTGACGCGCTCTGGCGACACCTTTATTCCACTGTATGATCGCGTAGAGATCGCCCACCAGCATGGGGCGGATCTGTTTATGTCGATTCACGCGGACGGCTTTACCAACCCTTCCGCGGCCGGCGCCTCGGTGTTTGCGCTTTCCAACCGCGGCGCCAGTAGCGCCATGGCAAAATACCTCTCCGACCGCGAAAACCGGGCGGATGAAGTCGCCGGGAAGAAAGCCACCGACAAAGATCATCTGCTGCAGCAGGTGCTGTTCGACCTCGTGCAGACGGATACGATCAAAAACAGCCTGACGCTCGGCTCGCATATTCTGAAGAAGATTAAGCCCGTGCATCGCCTGCACAGCAGGAGCACCGAACAGGCAGCATTTGTAGTGCTGAAATCACCGTCCATCCCGTCCGTGCTGGTGGAAACCTCCTTCATTACCAACCCGGAAGAAGAGCGACTGCTCGGCACCACGGCGTTTCGTCAGAAGATCGCCAACGCCATCGCCTCCGGCATTATCAGCTACTTCAACTGGTTCGATAACCAGAAAGCGCACTCCAGGAAACGTTGATGAAACCCGATGCTCAACTGGTAAAAACCTTCCTGCTGCAGCTGCAGGATGAGATCTGCCAGAAACTGGCCGCCGCAGACGGCGGTGAATTTCAGGAAGATAGCTGGCAGCGCGAGGCCGGGGGCGGCGGGCGCAGCCGCGTGCTGCGAAACGGCGGCATCTTCGAACAGGCGGGCGTCAATTTTTCCCACGTGCACGGCGACGCCATGCCCGCATCGGCGACGGCGCACCGTCCTGAGCTGGCGGGCCGCAGCTTCGAAGCGATGGGCGTCTCGCTGGTGGTGCATCCGCACAACCCGTTTGTGCCCACCAGCCACGCCAACGTGCGCTTTTTCATTGCGGAAAAACCGGGGGCCGATCCGGTCTGGTGGTTCGGCGGCGGTTTCGACTTAACGCCCTACTACGGCTTTGAAGAAGATGCCGTGCACTGGCACACCACCGCGCGGGATCTTTGCCTGCCGTTTGGCGAAGACGTCTATCCGAAATTTAAAAAGTGGTGCGACGACTACTTTTACCTGAAGCACCGCGACGAGCAGCGCGGCATCGGCGGGCTGTTCTTTGACGATCTCAATACGCCTGATTTTGATACCGCATTCAGCTTTATGCGCGCGGTGGGTGAAGGCTATACCGACGCGTATCTTCCCATCGTCGAGCGCCGTAAAAACACTGACTACGGCGTGCGCGAGCGTGAGTTCCAGCTTTACCGCCGCGGGCGCTACGTGGAGTTCAACCTGGTGTGGGATCGCGGGACGCTGTTCGGCCTGCAGACCGGCGGGCGCACGGAGTCAATTCTGATGTCGATGCCGCCGCTGGTGCGCTGGGAGTACTGCTACGAACCAAAAGAAGGCAGCCCGGAGGCTGCCTTGAGGGAGTTTATTCAGGTTCGGGACTGGGTTTAACTGCCGGATGGCGCTGCGCTTATCCGTCCTGGTCAACCCGTAGGTCGGGTAAGCGAACGCGCCACCCGACACGCAGCGATTACAGCGGCTGCGTCTGCGCCTCAACCACCGCCAGCGCCACCATATTCACGATACGACGCACAGAGGCAATCGGCGTTAACACATGCACCGGTTTCGCCACGCCCATCAGTACCGGTCCTACGGTCACCCCTTCAGAGCTGGAGACGCGCAGCAGGTTATAGCTGATACGCGCCGCTTCCACGTTCGGCATAATCAGTATGTTGGCCGATCCCTTCAGCGGGCTGTCCGGCATACGTTCGTTACGGATGCTCTCCACCAGCGCGGCATCACCGTGCATCTCCCCGTCAATCATCAGCTCCGGCGCGCGCTCGCGCACCAGCTCCAGCGTCTGACGCATTTTGCAGGCCGCCGCGGATTTAGACGAACCAAAGTTAGAATGCGACAGCAACGCCACCTTCGGCTCAATACCAAAGCGACGCACGGTCTCGGCGGCCATCACGGTGATCTCCGCCAGCTCGTCCGGGGTCGGATCGTCGTTAACGTAGGTATCCGCAATAAAGGTGTTGCCGCTCGGCAGCAGCAGCGCGTTCATCGCCCCGGCGGTATGGACGCCGTCGCGATAGCCGAAGATCTCCTGCACCACGCTAAAGTGCTCGTGGTAATCGCCTATGGTGCCGCAGATCAGCGCATCCGCCTCGCCGCGATGAACCATGATCGCGCCGATCACCGTCGTGTTGCTGATGACGGCCTTCTGCGCCTGCTCCTGGGTGATCCCCCGGCGCTTCATGATCGCGTAGTATTCGCTCCAGTACTCTTTGAAGCGCGGATCGGATTCGTTGTTCACGATCTCGAAGTCGACGCCCGGCTTGATCTGCAGGCCGAGCTTTTGAATGCGCATCTCAATCACGCTCGGACGACCAATCAGGATCGGTTTCGCCAGGCCTAAGGTGATCAGCTCCTGGGTGGCGTGCAGCACGCGCGCCTCTTCCCCTTCCGCCAGCACCACGCGCTTCGCGTCGGCGCGCGCCTGGGAGAAGATCGGCTTCATGAACAGGTTCGTTTTATAGACAAACTCGGTGAGCTTATCGACGTAAGCGTCGAAGTCCTGAATCGGACGCGTCGCCACGCCGGAATCCATCGCCGCTTTGGCCACCGCTGGGGCAATTTTGACAATCAGACGCGGGTCAAACGGTTTTGGAATGATGTAGTCCGGGCCGAAGCTCAGATCCTGATCGCCGTACGCAGACGCGACCACTTCGCTCTGCTCGGCGTGGGCCAGCTCCGCGATGGCGTGAACGGCGGCCAGCTTCATCTCTTCGTTGATCGCCGTTGCGCCGACGTCCAGCGCGCCGCGGAAGATGAACGGGAAGCAGAGCACGTTGTTGACCTGATTCGGGTAGTCAGAACGACCGGTACAAATAATGGCGTCTTCACGCACCGCTTTCGCCAGCGGCGGCAGGATTTCCGGCTCCGGGTTCGCCAGGGCCAGGATCATTGGCGCACGCGCCATCTTCTTCACCATCTCCTGGGTCAGTACTTTCGGACCCGAGCAGCCGAGGAAGATATCCGCGCCGTCAATCACGTCGTCCAGGGTGCGTTTACCGTCGTCTTCCACCGCGTACGCCGCTTTGGTTTCCGCCATGTTCGGCTCGCGGTCTTTATAGATAACGCCTTTGGAGTCGCAGACCACAATGTTGTGTTTCTGCATCCCCAGCGCCACCAGCAGGTTCATACAGGCGATGGCCGCGGCGCCTGCACCAGAAACCACCATGCGCACGTCGGAGAGATTTTTCTCGACCACGCGCAGGCCGTTCAGAATCGCGGCGGTGCTGATAATCGCGGTGCCGTGCTGGTCATCATGGAACACGGGAATGTTCATACGCTCGCGCAGCTTCTGCTCGATATAGAAACATTCCGGCGCTTTGATGTCTTCCAGGTTAATCCCGCCGAAGGTCGGCTCCAGCGCGGCCACCACGTTGATGAATTTGTCAGGATCGAGTTCATCCACCTCGATATCGAACACGTCGATACCGGCGAATTTCTTGAACAGTACCCCCTTCCCTTCCATCACCGGCTTACCGGCCAGCGCACCGATGTTGCCCAGCCCCAGCACCGCCGTGCCGTTAGAGATTACGGCGACAAGGTTGCCGCGCGCCGTGTATTTGTAGGCCGCCAGCGGGTCTTTTTCGATTTCCAGACACGGGGCAGCGACGCCCGGCGAATAGGCCAGCGCCAGATCGCGCTGGGTTGCCAGCGGCTTGGTTGGGGAGACCTGGATTTTCCCCGGAACAGGAAACTCGTGAAAATCGAGGGCACTCTGTTTTAACTGCTCATCCATCTTATTTTTCCTTTCACGTATCGGTCAAAAGGGTGACGTAAGCGATCCTGATGCACACCCTGGTGTGCCGCCTAGTATCGCCTCAGGCCGCCTCCTAAACTTTGAAGGCAGCCAAACTCTCACCATCACACATTAAAAATTGTTATCAATTTATAACAGCCATGTTACCCGTCTCAAAAGCAATGCCTCCCCCGTCTGCTATGCTTTTTTGTTAAGTCCATCATGATTTTCTCAGAAGTGTGAACTAACGCACTCATCTAACTCTTTTATTTCCAAGGAGTAATTATTTATGAACCAGCTAGACGGCATCAAAAAATTCACCACCGTGGTTGCAGACAGCGGCGATATCGAGTCGATTCGTCACTATCAGCCTGAGGACGCGACCACCAACCCTTCGCTACTGCTCAAAGCGGCCGGGCTTGCCCATTTTAGTCATCTGATTGATGACGCCATTACCTACGGTAAACAGCGCGGGAAAACGCAGGAGCAGCAGGTCGCCGAAGCCAGCGACAAGCTGGCGGTTAATTTCGGTGCGGAAATTCTTAAAAGTATCCCGGGGCGCGTCTCAACCGAAGTCGACGCGCGCCTCTCGTTCGATACAGAAAAGAGCATTAATAAGGCGCGTCGTCTGGTGGAACTCTACCAGGAACAGGGAATCGATAAATCACGCATTCTGATCAAGCTCGCCTCCACCTGGGAAGGCATCCGCGCGGCAGAGGTGCTGGAAAAAGAGGGCATCCACTGCAACCTGACGCTGCTGTTCTCGTTTGCCCAGGCGCGCGCCTGCGCTGAAGCGGGCGTGTTCCTCGTCTCGCCGTTTGTCGGGCGCATCTATGACTGGTATCAGGCAAAACAGCCGATGGACCCGTACGTGGTGGATGAGGATCCGGGCGTGAAATCGGTCCGTAATATCTACGACTACTACAAACAGCACCGCTACGAAACCATCGTGATGGGGGCCAGCTTCCGCCGTACCGAGCAGATCCTCGCCCTGGCAGGCTGCGACCGTCTAACCATCTCCCCTAACCTGCTCCAGGAGCTACAGGACAAAGAAGAAACGGTGATCCGCAAGCTGGTGCCGACCTCCACCGTTCTGCCAAAACCAAAAGCCATGACCGAAGCGGAGTTCCGCTGGGAGCACAATCAGGACGCCATGGCCGTGGAAAAACTGGCGGAAGGTATCCGCCTGTTCGCCGTCGACCAGCGCAAACTTGAAGATCTTCTCGCCGCCAAACTTTAACCCTGCCACGGAGTGAACTATGTCCCGTAAAGAGCTAGCCAATGCCATTCGCGCCCTCAGCATGGATGCCGTGCAAAAAGCCAATTCTGGCCACCCCGGCGCGCCGATGGGCATGGCTGATATTGCCGAAGTGCTGTGGAACGACTTTTTGAAGCACAACCCCAACGACCCCACCTGGTACGATCGCGACCGTTTTATCCTCTCCAACGGTCACGCCTCAATGCTGCTCTACAGCCTGCTGCACCTTTCCGGCTACGATCTGCCGCTTGAGGAGCTGAAAAACTTCCGCCAGCTGCACTCCAAAACGCCGGGGCACCCTGAGATTGGCTATACGCCAGGGGTGGAGACCACCACCGGGCCGCTCGGTCAGGGGCTGGCCAATGCGGTTGGGCTGGCGATTGCCGAACGCACGCTGGCGGCGCAGTTTAACCAGCCGGACCACGAAATTGTCGACCACTATACCTACGTGTTTATGGGTGACGGCTGCCTGATGGAGGGGATTTCCCATGAGGTCTGCTCCCTGGCGGGCACGCTGGGGCTCGGCAAGCTGATTGGCTTCTACGATCACAACGGCATCTCCATCGACGGGGAGACCGAAGGCTGGTTTACCGACGACACGGCAAAACGCTTTGAAGCCTACCACTGGCACGTGGTGCACGAGATCGACGGCCACGACCCCGAGGCGGTGAAAAAAGCGATTCAGGAAGCGCAGAGCGTGAAGGACAAACCGTCGCTGATTATCTGCCGTACGGTCATCGGCTTCGGCTCGCCGAACAAGGCGGGCAAAGAGGAGGCGCACGGCGCGGCGCTGGGCGAGGAGGAAGTCGCGCTGACCCGACAAAAGCTGGGGTGGAAACATCCACCGTTTGAGATCCCGAAAGAGATCTACAGAGCCTGGGATGCCCGTGAAGACGGTGAGAAAGCCCAGCAGGCCTGGAACGAGAAGTTTGCCGCCTACAAAAAAGCGCACCCGGAGCTGGCGGCAGAGTTTTCCCGCCGCATGAGCGGCGGCCTGCCGGAGGACTGGGACGATAAAACCCAGGTGCTGATTGAAAACCTGCAGTCCAACCCGGCGAAAATCGCCACCCGCAAGGCGTCGCAAAATACCCTGAACGCAATCGGCCCTCTTCTGCCCGAACTGCTCGGCGGCTCGGCGGACCTGGCACCGAGTAACCTGACCATCTGGTCCGGCTCGAAATCGCTCAAAGAGGACATTGCCGGGAACTATATCCACTACGGCGTGCGCGAGTTTGGCATGACCGCCATTGCCAACGGCATCGCCCATCACGGCGGCTTCGTGCCGTACACCGCCACCTTCCTGATGTTCGTCGAGTATGCCCGTAACGCGGCGCGCATGGCGGCGCTGATGAAGGCACGGCAGATTATGGTCTATACCCACGACTCCATCGGGCTGGGGGAAGACGGACCTACGCACCAGGCGGTTGAACAGCTGGCGAGCCTGCGCCTGACGCCCAACTTCAGCACCTGGCGTCCGTGCGATCAGGTCGAAGCGGCGGTGGGCTGGAAGCTGGCGGTGGAACGCCACAATGGCCCAACGGCACTGATTCTGTCACGCCAGAACCTGGCGCAGATTGAGCGTACCCCGGAGCAGGTGAAAAACATCGCCCGCGGCGGCTACATCCTGAAGGACAGCGGCGGCAAGCCGGACGTGATCCTGATTGCGACCGGCTCCGAGGTGGAAATCACGGTGAAAGCGGCGGAGAAACTGACCGCCGAAGGCCACGCGGTGCGCGTGGTGTCCCTGCCCTCAACGGATATCTTTGACGCCCAGGACGAGGCGTACCGGGAATCGGTCCTGCCGTCCAGCGTCGCGGCGCGCGTGGCGGTGGAAGCCGGGATTGCCGACTACTGGTACAAGTATGTCGGGCTCAAAGGGGCGATTGTCGGCATGCGAGGCTACGGTGAGTCCGCCCCTGCCGATAAGCTGTTCCCATACTTTGGCTTTACCGTTGAGAACGTGGTGGAGAAGGCGCTGAGCGTGCTGTAGTGCTTTTGCCGGGTGGCGCTGTCGCTTACCGGGCCTACAAAATCGGGTGGCTCTGCCACCCTTTTTTATACCACCCGCACACCCGCCGCCATCGCCCGCTCCGGCGTTAACAACACGCTTTCACCGGCGTCATCGGTTTCAGCGCAGAGCAACATGCACTCAGACGTTTCGCCGCGCATCTTCGCTTTCGCCAGATTACACAGCACCACCACCGTTTTTCCCATAAGCTCCTCTTCCCGGTAATACGGCACCAGGCTGGTGACGGTTTGCAGCGTTTTTCCGCCCACATCAATCTGCGCGATATAGAGTTTATCTGCGTTAGCGTGGCGCTTAACGTCCACAATCGTCCCCACGCGGATCTCCAGCTTTGCAAAGTCATCGTAAGCTATCGTGTCCATGCTCTCTCCTTGGTAAAGTTTTACTAAATACTAGCACGCTATTTGCCGGAAGCAATGGGCGGGATATTTACTAAAAACGGATGCATGTCCTGATTCATCCTTTACAATGGGTTATCACGTGGGGAATAAGGACAAACATGGCTACGCTCAAAGACATCGCGACGGAGGCTGGCGTTTCGCTGGCGACGGTATCCCGGGTTTTAAACGATGACCCAACGTTGAACGTAAAAGAAGAGACCAAACACCGCATTCTGGAGATTGCGGAGAAGCTGGAATATAAGAGTACAACGTCCCGCAAATTGCAGTCTGCCGCGGTGGGTCAGCAACACATTCTGGCGCTCTACAGCTACCAGCAAGAGTTGGAGATTAACGACCCTTACTACCTTGCCATCCGCCACGGCATTGAGACACAGTGTGAAAAACTGGGCGTCGAGCTGAGCAACTGTTACGCCAATGCCACCCTGCCAGAGAGTAAAAAACTGACCGGCGTACTGATTGTGGGCAAGCCCTCTTCAGCCGTCCTGCGCGCTGCAACTGCGTTAACGGACAACGTCTGCTTTATCGATTTTCACGAGCCCGGCAGCGCGTTCGATTCCGTCGACATTGACCTCTCGCGCATCAGCAAGCAGATCGTTGATTTCTTTATTGGTCAGGGCGTTAAGCGCATTGGCTTTATCGGCGGTGAAGATGAGCCCGGCAAAGCCGATATCCGCGAAGCCGCTTTTGTCGAGTATGGCCGTTTGAAAGGAGTGGTGTCAGAACAGGATATCTGGCGCGGCGGTTTTTCCAGCTCATCCGGATACGAACTGGCAAAAACCATGCTGGCGCAGGCAAGCTGGCCTGACGCGCTGTTTGTCGCCTCTGACTCGATAGCCATCGGCGTCTTGCGCGCTATCCATGAAAAAGGGCTGGCGATCCCGGAGGACATTTCGCTCATTAGCGTGAACGATATCCCCACCGCCCGCTTCACCTTCCCGCCGCTCTCTACCGTACGCATCCACTCAGAAATGATGGGCAGCCAGGGGGTTAACCTGCTGCTGGAAAAATCCCGCGATGGCCGGGCGCTGCCGCTGCAGGTCTTTGTGCCGAGCGTGCTGAAACTGCGCGGCACCACCCGCTAATCCCCCTCGTTTGACACAATGCCGGGCATGCCCGGCTTTTTTTTATTTCGTGATCGAGTTAAAGCAAATCAATTTTACTGATTTTATTTAGTAAAATATTTACTAAAATCCTCAGCAATGATGTTTTACCCCTAAAGGGAGATCGCATGAATCGCTGGGAAAATATTCAACTTACGCATGAGAACCGGCTTCCGCCGCGTGCGTACTTCTTCTCATACGACACCGTCGCACAGGCTCGCACCTTTGCCCGCGAAGCCAGCAGCCACTTTCTGTCTCTGAGCGGTAAGTGGAACTTTCGCTTTTTCACCAACCCACTTCTGGTGCCGGAAAACTTCACCTCTGAGTACATGGCCGACTGGGGCGACATAACCGTACCCGCCATGTGGCAGATGGAAGGCCACGGCCAGCTGCAGTATACCGACGAAGGCTTTCCCTTCCCGGTCGACGTCCCCTGGGTGCCTGCGGATAACCCAACCGGGGCGTATCAGCGCTACTTCACGCTTTCGGACGGCTGGCAGGATAAGCAGACCCTCATCAAGTTTGACGGCGTCGAAACCTATTTCGACGTCTACGTGAATGGTCAGTACATTGGCTTTAGCAAGGGCAGCCGGCTGACCGCCGAGTTTGATGTCAGCCACGCGGTTCATGGCGGGCAAAACCTGCTCTGCGTGCGGGTGATGCAGTGGGCGGATTCTACCTACATTGAGGATCAGGACATGTGGTGGACGGCCGGTATTTTCCGCGACGTCTATCTGATCGGCAAAAATCCCACTCACGTGCGCGACGTCACGATCAAAACCATCTTTGACGAAGCTTACAAAAACGCCACCCTCTTCTGTCAGCTTGAGCTGGAAAACCTGGCCCCGCACGCATCCGCCGTGTCGCTGGAGTATGCCCTGTATGATGGCGACGCAGCGATCCATCAGGGCACAACCGACAGCCTGACAGTGACCCGCCACGCGGAAACCGCCTTTAGCATTGAGGTCAAACAGCCTCAGCAATGGTCTGCGGAATCGCCCTACCTCTACCATCTGGTAATGACGCTAAAAGATGTGGACGGGCAGACGCTGGAGGTTATCCCTCAGCGCATTGGGTTCCGCGACATCAAGGTGCGAGACGGCCTGTTCTACGTGAACAACCGCTACCTGAAGCTGCACGGCGTAAACCGTCACGACAACGATCACCAGAAAGGCCGTGCCGTGGGGATGGATCGCGTCGAGCGCGACCTGATCCTGATGAAACAGCACAACATCAATTCGGTGCGCACCGCCCACTATCCCAACGATCCGCGCTTCTACGAGCTGTGCGACATCTACGGCCTGTTTGTGATGGCGGAGACGGATGTGGAATCTCACGGCTTTGCCAACGTCGGCGACCTGAGCCGCATCACGGACGATCCGGCGTGGGAACATGTTTACGTTGAGCGCATCGAACGCCATATCCACGCGCAGAAAAACCACCCTTCAATCATCATCTGGTCGCTTGGAAACGAGTCCGGCTACGGCTGCAATATCCGCGCCATGGCGCGGGCCGCAAAGGCTCTGGATGACACGCGCCTGCTGCATTACGAAGAAGATCGCGACGCCGAGGTGGTGGATATCATCTCGACCATGTACACCCGCGTGCCGCTGATGAACCTGTTCGGCGAGTATCCCCACGCCAAACCGCGCATTATCTGCGAATACGCCCACGCGATGGGCAACGGCCCCGGCGGTCTGAGCGAATATCAACACGTCTTCGATCGCCACGACTGCATTCAGGGCCACTACGTCTGGGAGTGGTGCGACCACGGTATTCAGGCGGCGGATGCCAGCGGCAATACGTATTACGCCTACGGCGGCGACTTTGGTGATTATCCGAACAACTACAACTTCTGCCTCGACGGGCTGATCTACTCCGACCAAACGCCGGGTCCGGGCCTGCGTGAATATAAGCAGGTGATTGCCCCGGTCAAAGTGCGCTGGCAGAACGGCGAGCTGCACGTTGAAAATCGCTTCTGGTTCACCGGCCTGGATGATTACACCCTGCTCGTTGAGGTGCGTGCCGAAGGTGAAACCCTGTACAGCCAGCCGCTGACAGTGACCGGACTGGCCCCCAACAGCACCCGCAGCGTGAGCCTGGACCTGCCAGAACTCGACGAGCGCGAAGCGTTCCTGACCGTGCGCATCAGCAAAAACAGCCGCACCCGCTACAGCGAAGCCGGACACGAGATTGCGGTGTATCAGTTCCCGCTTAAAGCGCGCACGGCTCACGCTACGCCGTTTATTAACGCCAACGCCACGCCGCTGCTGCTGGAAGAGGACCGCCTGAACTGTACCGTGACCGGACATAACTTCCGCGCACGCATCTCAAAAGTGACGGGAAAACTCTGTTCCTGGCAGGTTAACGGTGAGGAAAACATCACTCGTGAACCAAAAATTAACTTTTTCAAACCGATGATTGATAACCACAAGCAGGAGTATGAGGGACTGTGGCAACCCAACCATCTGCAGATAATGCAGGAGCATCTGCGCGGTGTTGAGATCGAGCAGCAGGACGATGCGATCGTCATTACGACCCGCACGCTGATTGCTCCGCCGGTGTTTGATTTTGGTATGCGCTGCACCTACCGCTGGCGCATTGCCGCCGACGGGCAAATTAACGTTGAGCTGAGCGGTGAACGCTACGGTGATTACCCGCACATTATCCCGTGCATCGGCTTTACCCTCGGCATCAACGGCGAATTCGACCAGGTGAGCTACTACGGACGCGGCCCCGGTGAGAACTACCCGGACAGCCAGCAGGCCAGCACCATTGACCTGTGGCACACCACGGTGGACGAGATGTTCGAAAACTACCCGTTCCCGCAGAACAACGGCAACCGCCAGCAGGTGCGCTGGGCAACGCTCGCCAACCGTCACGGCAGCGGTCTTCTGGTGATGCCTGAACAGCCCATCCATTTCAGCGCCTGGCACTACACGGCAGAGAACATCCACGCCGCGCAGCACTGCAACGAACTGCGCCGCAGCGATGACATCACCCTCAACCTTGACCATCAGGTACTGGGCTTAGGCTCCAACTCCTGGGGAAGCGAAGTGCTGGATACCTGGCGCGTCTGGTTCAGGCCGTTCCGCTACGGCTTCACCCTGCTCCCGCTGGAAGGCGGACAAACCGCCGCGCAGACGCTGGCACGCCATCAGTTCGGCACCGGTTTCTTTTCCATGAATTCACACAGCGAGGCAGACAAATGATCGTTCTCGACAGCCTGGAACAGTTCCAGCAGCGTTATCGTACGGGCCGTAAATGGCAGCGCTGCACGGAGGCCATCAACAACATCGACAACATCCAGCCCGGCGTAGCCCACTCGATTGGCGACTCTCTGGCCTATCGCGTGACCCATGATGCCAGCACCGACGCGCTGTTCGTCGGCCATCGCCGCTATTTCGAGGTGCATTACTACCTGCAGGGCGCGCAGAAAATTGAGTACGCCGCAAAAGACGCCCTTCAGCTTGTGGAGTGCTACCGGGATGAAACCGACCGCGAGTACCTGAAAGGCGTGGGTCAAACCGAACAGGTGCGCGAGGGGCAAATCGTGATTTGTGAAAACCACGAGGCGTATCGCTTTATCAGCGAAACGCTGGCAAAAAAAGTCGTCCTCTATGTGACCATCGAAGACGGCTATTTCCATAACAAATAAAAAAACCAGCGGTGCCAATGAAGCACCGCCCTCCTCGTACCCGGAGATATGTTATGTCTGAAACTACCAAGCGTAATACCATCGGCAAATTCGGCCTGCTGTCGCTGACGTTTGCCGCCGTATTCAGTTTTAACAACGTTATCAACAACAATATCGAGCTGGGGCTTGCCTCGGCGCCGATGTTCTTTTTAGCCACCCTGTTCTACTTCATTCCTTTCTGCTTAATCATCGCGGAGTTTGTCTCCCTGAATAAAAACTCCGAAGCCGGGGTGTACGCCTGGGTGAAAAGCTCGCTGGGCGGGCGCTGGGCGTTTATTACCGCCTACACCTACTGGTTCGTAAACCTGTTCTTCTTTACGTCGTTATTACCCCGCGTCATCGCCTACGCCTCTTACGCGTTTTTGGGTTATGAGTACATCCTTACGCCGTTTGCCACCACGGTACTGAGCATGGTGCTGTTCGCTTTCTCAACCTGGGTGTCCACCAACGGGGCGAAAATGCTGGGGCCGATCACGTCTGTGACCTCAACGCTGATGCTGCTGCTAACCCTCTCCTATATTCTGCTGGCCGGTGCGGCGCTGATGGGCGGCGTGCAGCCAGCCGACCCGATTAACGTTGACGCGATGATCCCGAACTTTAACTGGGCGTTTCTTGGCATCACCACCTGGATATTTATGGCCGCCGGGGGCGCAGAGTCCGTTGCGGTATACGTTAACGACGTGAAGGGCGGGTCAAAATCCTTCGTTAAGGTGATCATTCTGGCGGGGATTTTCATCGGCGTGCTTTACTCCATCTCCTCGGTGCTGATTAACGTCTTCATCAGCAGCAAGGAACTGAAATTCACCGGTGGTTCGGTACAGGTGTTCCACGGCCTGGCGGTATGGTTTGGCCTGCCGGAAGTGCTGATGAACCGCTTTGTCGGCCTGGTCTCCTTTACCGCGATGTTCGGTTCCCTGCTGATGTGGACGGCGACCCCGGTCAAAATCTTTTTCTCTGAAATTCCGAGCGGCATCTTTGGGCCAAAAACCGTGACGCTGAACGAGAATGGCGTCCCGGCGCGCGCGGCGTGGATCCAGTATTTGATCGTCATTCCGTTAATGATTATCCCAACCATGGGATCGAACACCGCGCAGGAGCTGATGAATACCGTCATCAACATGACCGCGGCCGCGTCAATGTTACCGCCGCTGTTCATCATGCTGGCTTACCTGAACCTGCGTCGTAAGCTCGACCATCTCCCGCGTGATTTCAAAATGGGCTCACGCACCACGGGGATGGTGGTGGTGTCGATGCTGATTGTGATTTTTGCCATCGGCTTTGTGGCCTCAACCTTCCCCACCGGTGCCAATATTCTGACGATTATTTTCTATAACGTCGGTGGCATTGTGTTATTCCTCGGATTTGCCTGGTGGAAATACAGCAAATACGTCAGGGGATTATCAAAAGAACAACAACAAATAGAAGCGTCACCTGCCTCAAATATTAATTAACACTTAAGGCATGGATATTTTCTCATTGGGATGAGTGCATGAAAATTAAAGAGAAAACGATTGGGGCACTCGCTGCCCTCTCCTTCTGCTACCCGTCATTTGCCGCAGAAGAGGCTCGGCCAGCGGAGCACGACGATACCAAAACGCCGGAAATGACCTCTCCATCATTTCGTTTTTATGGCGAGCTGGGGGTTGGCGGATATATGGATTTAGAGGGCCAGAATAAGCATAAATACAGTGACGGCACCTATATTGAGGGTGGTCTGGAAATGAAACACGGGCACTGGTTCGGCCTGATTTACGGCGAGGGCTGGACCGTACAGGCTGACCATCAGGGGAACGCCTGGGTGCCCGACCACAGCTGGGGCGGATTCGAGGGCGGGCTTAACCGCTTTTACGGCGGCTACAAAACTGACGACAGCACCGAAATCATGCTCAGCCTGCGTCAGGACTCCTCCCTCGATGACCTGCAGTGGTGGGGGGATTTCACGCCCGATCTGGGGTATGTGATCCCCAACACCCGCGACATTATGTACGCGCTCAAGGTACAGAACCGCTCCGGTAACCTGCGCTACAGCGTCACCGCCACGCCTGCGGGGCATCACGACGAGAGCAAAGCCTGGCTGCATTTTGGCAAATACGATCGCTATGACGATAAGTATACCTATCCGGCGATGGCCAACGGCTATATCCAGTATGACATCGTCAAAGACGTCACCTGGATGAACGGCCTGGAGGTCACCGACGGGACCGGTCAACTCTTCCTGACCGGCATTCTGTCGCCCAACCTGGCGGCGCGCGCCTGGCATCACACCGGACGCGCCAGCGGCAGGGACGTCTCCGGCACAGAGACCGGGTATATGGTCAGCGCCATGGTTGAAGCGTTAAAAGGCGTCTATCTCTCCACCGCTTACAGCTACGCAAAGCATCGCCCGGACAATGCCGCCGATGAAACAACCTCGTTTATGCAGTTCGGTATCTGGTATGAGTACGGCGGTGGACGCTTTGCCACCGCAGCCGACAGCCGTTTCTATATGCAAAATGCCTCCGGCGACCCGAGCGATCAGGTCTTCCTGATGCAATACGTCTACTGGTAAAAGGATCTTCCGATATGAAACTCAGCCTTACACCGCTGGCCTGCGCGCTGGCGCTCAGCTTTTCGGCTCACGCCGCCGCTCCTGCTGATTTTAAAAACGTCATCAACCGTTCCGGTGCGCCGGAATACATGCACGATTTCGACGCTGACGACCACCAGCGTTTCAATCCCTTTTTCGATTTGGGTGCCTGGCATGGTCATTTGCTGCCGGACGGGCCGCAGACCCAGGGAGGATTTCCCGGCGTAGCGCTGCTCACCGAAGAGTACATTAACTTTATGGCGACCAATTTCGATCGCCTGAGCGTGTATCAGAACGGCAAAAAAGTCGATTTTACCCTTGAGGCCTACAGCATTCCCGGCGCGCTGGTGCAGAAGCTGAACGCAAAAGATGTGCAGATCGCGATGACGCTGCGCTTTGCCTCCGCGCGCACCTCGCTGCTGGAAACCCGCATCATCAGCAAGACACCGCTCGACCTGGTATGGGACGGCGAACTGCTGGAGAAGCTGGAGGCCAAAGAGGGCAAACCGCTGTCGAATAAGACCATCGACGGCGCGTATCCGGATTACCAGCGCAGGCTGGTCCCCACGCGTGACGGCCTGAAGGTGACCTTTGGCAAAGTGCGCTCCACCTGGGATCTGCTGACCTCCGGCAGTTCCGAATATCAGGTTCATAAATCCCTCCCCGTTGACACCACCGTCGACGGGCATCGCTTTACCAGCCGGGCGCACGTTACCGGCAGCACCACGCTGTATACCACCTATTCCCATCTGCTGAATGCCGATGAGGTAAAGCACGAGCAGGTGCAGATCCGCGATATTCTGGCGCGCCCGGCCTTCTATATGACGGCCTCGCAGCAGCGCTGGGAAGGCTATTTGCAGAAAGGGCTAACCAACCCTGATGCGACGCCAGAGCAAACCCGCGTGGCGGTGAAGGCCATCGAAACGCTGAACGGCAACTGGCGCTCGCCGGGCGGCGCGGTGCGCTATAACACGGTGACGCCATCCGTCACCGGACGTTGGTTCTCCGGCAACCAGACCTGGCCGTGGGATACCTGGAAACAGGCGTTTGCCATGTCGCATTTCAATCCGGAAATCGCCAAAGAGAACATTCGTGCGGTCTTTTCCTGGCAAATCAGACCCGACGATCCGGTTCGCCCGCAGGATGCCGGTTTTGTGCCGGACCTCATCGCCTGGAACCTGAGCCCGGAACGCGGCGGCGACGGCGGCAACTGGAATGAGCGTAATACCAAACCGAGCCTGGCGGCGTGGTCGGTGATGGAGGTGTACAACACCACGCAGGATAAGGCCTGGCTGGCGGAAATGTATCCTAAACTGGTGGCCTATCACGACTGGTGGCTGCGCAACCGCGACCACAACGGCAACGGCGTGCCGGAGTACGGTGCGACGCGCGACAAGGCCCATAACACCGCCGGCGGCGACATGCTCTTCACGGTGAAAAAAGGCGACAAAGAAGAATCCCTCTCCGGGCTGAAGAATTACGCCAGGGTCATCGACAAGGGCCATTACGACAGTCTGGAGATCCCGGCGCAGGTTGCGGCCTCGTGGGAATCAGGGCGCGATGACGCCGCCGTATTCGGTTTTATCGATCAATCCCAGCTGGATAAATACATCGCAAACGGCGGCAAGCGCAGCGACTGGACGGTGAGGTTTGCCGAAAACCGCGACAAAGAGGGCAAGCTGTTGGGCTACTCGCTGTTGCAGGAGTCCGTCGACCAGGCGAGCTATATGTACAGCGACAATCACTATCTGGCGCAGATGGCGAGTCTGCTGGGTAAGGAGCAGGAGGCCAGCCGCTACCGTCAGCTGGCGGATAGGCTCGCTAGCTACATCAATACCTGCATGTTCGATGCGAAGAGCGGCTTTTACTATGACATCCGCATTGAGGATAAACCGCTGTCGAACGGCTGTGCGGGCAAACCGATCGTCGAACGCGGTAAAGGGCCGGAAGGCTGGTCGCCGCTGTTTAACGGTGCAGCCACGCAGGAGCATGCGGATGCCGTGGTGAAGGTGATGCTGGATCCGAAAGAGTTCAACACGTACGTGCCGCTCGGAACTGCCGCGCTAACCAACCCGGCATTTGGTCCGGATATCTACTGGCGCGGCCGGGTCTGGGTCGACCAGTTCTGGTTTGGGCTGAAAGGGATGGAACGCTATGGCTACCGGGAACAGGCGCAAACGCTGGCGGAAAGCTTCTTTAAGCACGCAAAGGGGTTAACGTCCGACGGCCCGATTCAGGAAAACTACAATCCGCTGACCGGGGCACAGCAAGGCGCGCCTAATTTCTCGTGGAGTGCGGCGCACCTTTACATGCTGTACAACGACTTCTTCCGTAAACAGTAACGGGGAGCTGTCTGCTTTGCCGGGTGGCGCTATCGCTTACCCGGCCTACGGTTTGAGCTTTTGCAGGCCGCAGGATTCGTAGGCCGGGTAAGGCCAAGCCGCCACCCGACACATTGTCACAGGCCGCAGGATTGGCAGGCCGGGAAAGGCCAAGCCCCCCCGGCACATTGTCACAGGCCGCAAGATTCGTAGGCCGGGAAAGGCCAAGCCCCCTCCGGCACATTGTCACAGACCGCAAGATTCGTAGGCCGGGTAAGGCGAAGCCGCCACTCGGCAAAACTACCGCGTGATCCACAGCGTGGGCCAGGCATCTGGCCCGTTCCAGCTGTCGCAGCTGGGCTCCTCGGCGTAGCGCACCAGGCGGAAACGCTGGCCGTCAAACCGCCAGCGCGTCTGGATCCCGCAATCGCCCATACCGCGCCCCAGCGCGAGCGTTGTCAGCTCGCGCGTCTTCTCATCAAAGCTGGCGTTCATCAACTCCATTTCACTGTCGTCGCTTGACGGCGTAAACGGCAGACGCAGCCTGACGCTGCGTGTGGTGAACGGTTTTTTACGTGATACCAGCCATGCCAGATCGACCGTATTATAGGCCCCCGCCTCGCAACTGACGATCAGCAACGCTTTGTCATCCGTCAACGCGGTGACGCGCACTTCCCGGCGGTTAGGATCCAGCGAGCACTGGCTGCTGTTCATCCGTCCGGTACCATAGTCCAGCAGGTCGTTCAGTTCGGCGTGGGAGAGTGGCGTCGGGGTCGGGTTGACGACCGCCACCTCTTTTAAGGCGGGAGCAGGCGGAACGCTTAACGGCGGATCGTCACCTTTTCTGATCCACGCGGTTTCGCTGCCGACGCGCTTTTGCTGCGCATCAATGAACAGCAGCGCGGCTTTCAGACCGCTCAGTGAAATGACCTGCTTACCGCCGCGCAGGGTCAGGGCCTTCCCTTCCTGGATGTTTTTCAGAAAGGCGGTGATGGTGGCCGCATCGTCCGTTTTCAGATGCCAGGGCGTGAGCTGCCAGCGCTGTTTGTCCAGCTTCAGGGGAACGTTATCCAGCAGCAGCCGGGGGGCAATCTCTGGCTCTTTGACCGACGGCGTATCAAGACCGCCAAGATCGATGCGCAGCGTGGCATCCGTTTTCGCCCCGGCGCTTCGGGTGAGCGTCATGACCAGACCACGGTGTTCACCCGTATTGCGCGCAAGGCAAAAGTTCTGGTTATTGCAGGTCACCTGCCAGTCAGAGAAGGCTTGCTGCGCAGGTGCAGCCCGCACCTGCGGCGCAAGGAGCACACAAAACAGGGAAATTAAAAAGACGCTGTAGCGCATGAATGGCACAATCCCGGAACGAAAACGCTTAACTGGGCAGTATCTTCGTGTTCCCGCCGGGGTTGCTCAATCGGATTTATCAGATATACCCGAAAAACAGACTACATTCATTCGAAAGCAGCGTTCATTAACCCGGTTGTCTGTAAATACTGCAGTAATATCACTGCCTTACCATCCCTGATTTCGCCTGAACGCATCATCTCCAGCGCCCGGGAAAAAGGAAGCTCCAGCACTTCGATATCTTCATCCTCAACGCCTCCGCCCCGGTGGGTGCGCTGCGCGTCGCTGTACTCCGCAATGAAGAAATGGATGAGCTCCGTCACGCCGCCCGGTGACATAAACAGCTCAAAGACTTTTTTGACCTCGCCCACTTCGAAGCCGGTTTCTTCTACGGCCTCTTTGCGGATACAAACTTCCGGCTCATCATCATCGAGCAGGCCCGCGCAGGTTTCAATCAGACGTCCGTCGGGGTTGCCATTGACCCATGTCGCCACCCTGAACTGACGGATCAGCACCACGCTCTGCTTTTCACGATTATAGAGCAGAATGGTTGCTCCGTTGCCGCGGTCGTAGACCTCGCGCTTGTGGCGGATCACTTCACCGTTGTTACGCGTAAGATCATAGGTGATGTTACGCAGGACAAAGTAGTTTTCAGAGAGAATTTTGTCTTTGATAACGTTAATTTTCAGGGTCATACGGGCTCCACAACACAATGAGTCGTCCTATACTACGCCGTGAATCCCGCTTTGTCGCCCGCCGGTTTAATGATGTTTTGGTGCGTTAACCCCAAGCCAGTCAAGTATTCCTTGCGCCGCATGACGCCCTTCCGCCATGGCGGTTACCACCAGATCCGCGCCGCGTACCGCATCGCCCCCGGCGAAGATCTGTGGGTTGGTCGTCTGGTAACGGTAACGGCTCTCAACGGAGGCAACGATCCGCCCCCAGTCATCCGTTTCGACACCCTGCTCCTGCAGCCACGGCATCGCGTGCGGGTTAAAACCAAACGCCATGATGACCGCATCTGCGGCCATCACAAATTCGCTGCCCGCCACGGGAACGGGCCGACGCCGTCCCTGCGCGTCCGGCTCTCCGAGCTCGGTACGCAGCATCCGGATACCGTTGACCTTTCCGTCAGGATCCAGCGTCAGCTCAACCGGCTGGACGTTAAATTCAAACGTCGCGCCCTCTTCTCTGGCATTCTTCACCTCTTTCTTCGAGCCCGGCATGTTGGCCTCATCCCGACGATAGGCGCAGGTCACCTTCGCCGCACCGTGGCGTAACGCGGTGCGGACGCAGTCCATCGCGGTATCGCCCCCGCCAAGCACCACCACGTTTAAGCCCTGGGTGTCGATGAACGGTTCGCTGGCCGTCGCCGCCAGCCCCATAACGTGCCGCGTGTTGCCCACCAGGAAAGGCAGCGCGTCATAGACCCCCGGCGCGTCTTCATGCGGGATACCTGCCTTCATCGAGCGGTAGGTTCCCACCCCTATAAACAGGGCGTCGTAATCGTTCTTTAACTGCGACATCGACACGTCCTGACCCACCTCGCAGTTCAGCTCGAAGCGGATCCCCATCGCGGTAAATATCTCTCTGCGCCGCGCGAGCAGCGATTTGTCCAGCTTGAATGCCGGGATGCCAAAGGTCAGCAATCCGCCGATTTCCGGATGCCGGTCATAGACCGTCACGCTCACGCCGCTGCGCACCAACACGTCGGCGCACGCCAGCCCGGCGGGCCCCGCGCCGACGATCGCGACGCGTTTACCCGACGGCGTGACGGCGGACATATCCGGCCGCCAGCCCATTGCCAGCGCCCGATCGGAGATATAGCGCTCGATGTTACCGATGGTCACGGATCCCGTCTCTTCACGTATTGTGCAGGCACCTTCGCATAATCGGTCCTGCGGGCAGACGCGGCCGGTAATTTCAGGTAAACAGTTGGTCTGATGCGAAAGCTCGACCGCGCCGGTGATATCCCCCGCGTTGAGGCGCTCAATCCACTGCGGGATGTGGTTATGCAGCGGGCAGGTCCATTCGCAAATGCTGTGCTCACCACATTTCAGGCAGCGCGACGCCTCGCGGGCGGCCTGCCCGGCCCGAAACGGCAGGTAAATTTCGTTAAAATGGCCCACGCGCTCTGCGGCAGCGAGTTTGTCTGGCTCGCCGCGTGGCGCCGTCGCGTGCATCTGCTGCAGTTTGGTGCGCGGAGCATCTTCTCCGACGACCTCCGCATGCCAGGGCTGCGCCTCCAGGCAGGCCGTGCGCTGTCGGCGCGATTTCGCCAGCGTATCAAGGACAGCGGGCGTCGCCAGTGAGAGGACATCTGCCGGGCAATTTTCGATACAGGCCGGGCCGTGTGGCCGCCTCAGACAGAGATCGCATTTGTTCGCCGAGGCCTTCACGCTGCCGTTGTCGAGCGGGGTGACGATAATCTCCATCGTGCCAAACGGGCAGGTCACCGCGCAGGCCTTACAGCCGATGCATTTTTGTTGATTCACCTGTACGCTGTCATCGCATTTACTGATGGCGCCGTTCGGGCAGCTTTGCGCGCAGGGTGCATTTTCACAGTGATGACAGGTGACGGGGTGTCGCTTGTCGCCGGCTCTCAGGACCGTAATGCGGGGATGAAAATGGCGCTCGCTCAGGACGTGCTGCTCATCGTTGTGCGCCATCACGCAGGCCACTTCGCAGGCGCGACACCCAATGCACTGCTGGCTGTTAGCCATAATAAAACGATTCATAACCACACCTGTTTTTGGTTCAATAACCTTATTCTTTGTATGAATAAGGTATTTACGCATCACGGCGCGATCGGGCAATGTTCAAATGCCCGGAATGCCGAATTATTTACAGTGAACCTGTAGCAGATCAATTTTATTCAGAGAGCCGTTCTGTGACCGTTAAACGACCCGTTTCCGGAAGCCTTGCCTGGGCTTTCTTTTCGATCATTGTCTTATCCGTGCTGACCAGCACCGTCGCCCTGCTGACGCTGGCCAGCAGCCAGCGTGACGCCGAAGCCATTAATATCGCGGGTTCTCTGCGCATGCAGAGCTATCGTCTGGGCTACGAGATGCAGCGCAACAGCCCTTCCCTTGCCGCACATCGCGACAGCTGGCAACAGACGCTGAGTGCGCCTGCACTGCAGAAGCTGAACCGCTGGTACGTCCCGGACAATGTCAAAGCGCGCTACCAGCAGCTGCACGTGGCCTGGCTGGAGATGGATGCACACATCGCTCGCGGCGACAGCGCATGGTATCAAACCCATATTGAGGATTTTGTTGGCCGTATTGACGCCTTTGTGCTCGCCCTCCAGCACTACACCGAACATAAAATTCAGACGGTGACCCTGCTCTCGCTGGCGGGCGCTCTCGGGATCCTGCTCCTGACGCTGTTTACCCTGCGACGCATCCGTCGCCAGGTGGTGGTGCCGCTTAACAATCTGGTGGCGGCCAGCGAACGGGTTGAGCGTGGGGAATTTGCAACCCCGGCGCCGGATACCGCCCTGCCGAACGAGCTGGGCCAACTCTCTCGCGCCTTCAACCACATGTCAGCCGAGCTCGCGACGCTCTACCGTTCGCTCGAAGCCTCGGTCGCGGAGAAGACGCGGCATCTGCATGAAGCCCACCAGCAGCTCGACATGCTGTTCAAGTGCTCGCAGGCGCTGAATACCGGTCAGATAGACAGCCACTGCTTCCGGCATATCCTGCAGATTGTTCATGACTATACGCAGATGAATTATCTCGAACTGCGCACCAGCGACGACTGGCGGCTGTGTGAAGGGACGGAGTCTGAGGGCATCCCTCTGCAAAACCTGCCGGTACTGATGCAGGACACCCTTTACGGCGAGCTGCGCTGGCAAAGCGAGACGGACAGCGTCCCCCTTCCGCTGATGAGAAGCGTGGCGACCATGCTCGGGCGCGGGCTGTATTTTAACCAGGCGCAAAAACATTACCAGCAGCTGCTGCTGATGGAAGAGCGCGCCACCATTGCCCGCGAGCTGCACGATTCGCTGGCGCAGGTGCTGTCCTATTGGCGCATTCAGCTGGCGCTGCTCAAGCGCGCCGTGCCCCAGGACAATACTCCGGCGCAGACTATCATCTCCGACTTCTCCCGCGAGCTGAACAATGCCTGGCAGCAGCTTCGCGAGCTGCTCACCACCTTCCGCCTGACGCTGAACCACGCGAATTTACCCGCGGCGCTGCAGGAGTCGCTCGACGTCCTGCAGAGCCAGACGCAGGCGAAGCTGCATCTTGACTGTCGCCTCTCCTCGCTGGCGCTGGACGCGCAAAAGCAGGTGCATTTATTGCAGATCGTGCGTGAGGCCGTGCTGAACGCCATTAAGCACGCGCAGGCCAGCGAAATCGCGGTGAACTGCGTGACCGCAGCGGACGGGACGCACAGCGTCAGCATTCGTGACAACGGCATCGGGATTGGCGAAGCCAGCGAGCCGCCGGGACACTACGGGCTGAACATTATGCGCGAACGCGCGCAACGGCTCGGAGGAAGGCTGCACTTTTCGCAGCCGCAAAACGGCGGCACGCTGGTCAGCGTGACGTTCCCGGTGCCCGCGCCGTTAACGGGTAAATAACGGTAAAGAGGGAAGCGCAGGGAAAAGCGCATGATAATTTACATTATCTCCTTTATTTCTCCACGTTTGACCTGGGCCTTACCGCTAAAGTTATGCGGACAATAAACAATAATGACGTGCAGCAAAACGAGGTCACACTTTCATGGCGAATTTTTTCATCGATCGCCCCATTTTTGCCTGGGTGCTTGCCATCCTGTTGTGCCTGACAGGCGTCCTGGCAATTACGTCACTTCCTGTTGAGCAATACCCCGATCTGGCGCCACCTAACGTGCGCGTCACCGCAAACTACCCCGGCGCTTCCGCACAAACGCTGGAAAACACCGTGACGCAGGTTATCGAGCAGAACATGACGGGTCTGGATAACCTGATGTACATGTCCTCGCAAAGTAGCGCCACGGGTCAGGCGACGGTGACCCTGAGCTTTAAGGCGGGCACCGACCCGGACGAAGCGGTGCAGCAGGTCCAAAACCAGCTGCAGTCTGCCATGCGCAAGCTGCCCCAGGCAGTGCAGAATCAGGGCGTGACCGTGCGTAAAACCGGTGATACCAACATTTTGACCATCGCGTTTGTCTCGACAGATGGCTCGATGGATAAGCAGGACATTGCGGACTACGTCGCCAGTAATATTCAGGACCCACTCAGCCGGATTAACGGCGTCGGGGATATCGACGCTTACGGCTCACAGTACTCAATGCGCATCTGGCTCGATCCCAACAAGTTGAACAGCTACCAGATGACGGCAACCGACGTGACGGATGCCATTAAAGCCCAGAACGCCCAGATTGCGGTGGGGCAACTGGGGGGAACGCCGTCCGTCGATAAACAGGCCCTGAATGCCACCATTAATTCGCAATCCCTGCTGCAGACGCCGGACCAGTTTCGCAACATCACCCTGCGCGTGAATCAGGACGGGTCGGAAGTGCGTCTGGGCGATGTCGCTACGGTGGAAATGGGGGCGGAAAAATACGACTACCTGAGCCGCTTTAACGGCAATCAGGCCTCCGGTCTGGGAATTAAACTGGCCTCCGGCGCAAACGAAATGGCCACGGCGAAACTGGTGCTGGACCGCCTGGACGAACTTTCACAGTATTTCCCGCACGGGCTGGAGTACAAAGTCGCCTATGAAACCACCTCCTTCGTTAAAGCGTCGATTGAGGACGTGGTGAAGACCCTGCTGGAAGCCATCGCGCTGGTGTTCCTGGTGATGTACCTGTTCCTGCAAAACTTCCGCGCGACGCTGATCCCCACCATTGCCGTCCCGGTGGTGCTGCTGGGGACCTTTGCGGTGCTTTACGCGTTCGGGTACAGCATTAACACCCTGACGATGTTTGCGATGGTGCTGGCGATTGGCCTTCTGGTGGATGATGCCATCGTGGTGGTTGAAAACGTCGAGCGCATCATGAGCGAAGAAGGTCTCTCACCGCGCCAGGCGACGCGAAAATCCATGGGGCAAATTCAGGGGGCGTTAGTCGGTATTGCGATGGTGCTGTCGGCCGTCTTTATCCCGATGGCCTTCTTTGGCGGCACCACCGGGGCGATTTACCGTCAGTTCTCGATAACCATCGTCTCGGCGATGGTGCTCTCCGTGCTGGTGGCGCTGATCCTTACCCCCGCGCTGTGCGCCACCATTCTGAAACCGCTGCACAAAGGGGAGCAGCACGGGCAAAAAGGGTTCTTCGGCTGGTTTAACCGGATGTTCAACCGCAATGCCGCGCGGTATGAATCTGCCGTCGGTGGCGTGCTCCATCGCAGCCTGCGCTGGATGATGATTTACGTTGTGCTGCTGGGCGGCATGGTCTGGCTGTTTATGCATCTCCCCACCTCGTTTCTGCCCATGGAAGACCGGGGAATGTTCACCACCTCGGTGCAGCTCCCGAGCGGCGCAACGCAGCAGCAGACGCTGAAAGTGGTCCAGAAAGTGGAGCAGTACTTCTTCACCAAAGAGAAAGATAACGTGGTGTCCGTCTTCTCCACCGTGGGCTCTGGCCCGGGCGGAAACGGGCAGAACGTCGCCCGCATGTTCGTCCGCCTGAAGGACTGGGACGAGCGCGATACCAGAACGGGCACCTCGTTTGCCATCATTGAGCGCGCGACCAAAGCCTTTGCGCACATTAAAGAAGCGCGCGTCTTCGCCAGCAGCCCGCCGGCG
Organism: Enterobacter sp. MGH 24; assembly: GCF_000493015.1. Lineage (NCBI taxonomy): Bacteria > Pseudomonadati > Pseudomonadota > Gammaproteobacteria > Enterobacterales > Enterobacteriaceae > Enterobacter > Enterobacter sp. MGH 24. The sequence continues at coordinate 78,845 of NZ_KI535657.1, forward strand.
ATAAGCGGGCTGGGTAGCTCTGCGGGCTTTGATATGGAGCTGCAGGATCACGCCGGCGCGGGCCACACGGCGCTGATGGCGGCACGCGACAAGCTGTTAGCGCTGGCGGGCAACGATCCGGGTCTGACCCGCGTTCGCCATAACGGCCTCGACGACAGCCCGCAGCTGCAGGTGGATATCGATCAGCGTAAAGCGCAGGCGCTGGGCGTCTCGATCAACGATATCAATGACACCCTGCAAACGGCATGGGGCTCGAGCTATGTGAATGACTTTATGGATCGCGGCCGCGTGAAAAAAGTGTATGTCCAGTCCGCCGCGCCGTTCCGCATGCTGCCGGATGATATAAACCGCTGGTTTGTCAGGAATAACGCTGGCGGCATGGTGCCGTTCTCCGCGTTCGCCACCTCGCACTGGGAGAGCGGTTCGCCGCGTCTGGAGCGCTATAACGGCTACTCTGCGGTTGAAATCGTCGGGGAAGCCGCGCCGGGAGTGAGTACCGGTACCGCCATGGACACCATGGAAAAACTGGTGCAGCAGCTGCCTGCCGGCTTTGGTCTCGAGTGGACGGCCATGTCCTACCAGGAACGTCTCTCCGGGGCACAGGCCCCCGCCCTTTACGCGCTCTCTCTGCTGGTGGTCTTCCTCTGCCTGGCCGCACTGTATGAAAGCTGGTCGGTCCCGTTCTCCGTCATGCTGGTCGTGCCGCTTGGGGTTATCGGTGCGCTGCTGGCGACCTGGATGCGCGGCCTCGAGAACGACGTTTACTTCCAGGTGGGGCTGCTCACCGTGATTGGGCTATCGGCGAAAAACGCCATTCTGATCGTTGAGTTTGCCAACGAGATGAATGCCAAAGGCCACGAGCTGATGGCCGCCACGCTGCACGCCTGCCGTCAGCGCTTACGCCCGATCCTGATGACGTCGCTGGCGTTTGTCTTTGGCGTACTGCCGATGGCGACCAGTACGGGCGCAGGCTCCAGCAGCCAGCATGCCGTCGGGACGGGGGTCATGGGCGGCATGATTTCGGCCACCGTTCTGGCCATTTACTTCGTGCCGTTGTTCTTTGTGCTGGTGCGTCGCCGCTTCCCGTTAAAGGAACGGGCTGAGTAAGTGATTGAAATAAAAAAAGGCGGCTTTATCGGCCGCCTTTTTATTGTGTGATTAATTCACACTATGGTTATTTTACTTATTTTAGTGCTCTTGCAATTCTTACTGAATGTCATTTACGAAGCATGCCTTCGATAAAATCTTTCCAGTTCCCCAGTTCACGTTCAATCATAATAACCTCTCTTATTATTATGCGCATTCTACAAAAACGGACCATCATTGTGAAGACTATTTAACCAATTGCTGTGATTGTACCCCACGTCCTGCGGGGATTTATGATAAATATGAACGGAGAGGACTCAATTTTTTGTGACGACTAGCAATATTTTGAAATAACCCTACGGACGGGTGAGTTTTATTTTACCCGCTGAGTTTATTCGAAATTTAAACCTTATGGACATCTATGCTTAAATGATGAAAGAATATTCAGCGTACAGTTGTGAGTTGAATTAAGAAGACGTGTAAATCCAGACAATTCCTGAATGTGTTATATTCTACTTAAGGATATATCTTCGAATTTACTGAACATTTAATCATCATTAGGTCAAAAGGATTCACCATGGTTGTGATGTACGGCATTAAAAATTGTGACACCATCAAAAAAGCCCGCCGCTGGCTGGAAGCAAACGGCGTGGAGTACCGCTTCCACGATTACCGTGCAGACGGGCTTGATGCAGAATTTCTGCATAGCGCGATCGGCGAACTGGGGTGGGAAGCCCTGCTGAATACCCGCGGCACCACCTGGCGTAAACTGGACGAATCTCTGCGCGCCAGCATCAACAATGCCGACAGCGCGGCAAAACTGATGCTCGAGATGCCGGCAATTATCAAACGCCCATTGCTCTGCGCGCCAGGGCAGCCTATGCTGCTGGGTTTCAGTGAAACCCTTTATTCCGACTTTTTTCGTTGAGGTGTAGTTTATGTCATGCCCGGTCATTGAGCTGACTCAGCAGCTTATTCGCCGTCCTTCCCTTAGCCCGGACGACGCAGGTTGTCAGGCACTTATGATTGAGCGCCTGCGTGCCATCGGTTTCACCGTTGAACGCATGGATTTTGGCGATACCCAGAACTTCTGGGCGTGGCGCGGCCAGGGTGAAACGCTGGCCTTTGCCGGGCATACTGACGTCGTTCCCGCCGGTGACGCGGATCGCTGGATTAACCCGCCGTTTGAACCGACCATCCGCGATGGCATGCTGTTTGGTCGCGGCGCGGCAGACATGAAAGGCTCTCTGGCGGCGATGGTCGTGGCGGCAGAGCGCTTTGTGGCTCAGCATCCAAACCACAAAAACCGTCTGGCGTTTTTAATCACCTCCGACGAAGAAGCCAGTGCCCATAACGGTACCGTGAAGGTCGTTGAAGCACTGATGGCGCGTAACGAGCGTCTCGACTACTGTCTGGTCGGTGAGCCGTCCAGTACCGAAGTGGTGGGTGATGTTGTCAAAAACGGGCGCCGTGGCTCGCTGACCTGTAACCTGACCATTCACGGCGTTCAGGGGCACGTTGCTTACCCGCATCTGGCCGATAACCCGGTCCATCGCGCTGCGCCAATGCTGAGCGAACTGGTGGGCATCGAGTGGGATAAAGGCAACGAATTCTTCCCGCCAACCAGCATGCAGATTGCGAACGTCAAGGCCGGGACCGGCAGCAACAACGTGATCCCGGGCGATTACTTCGTTCAGTTTAACTTCCGCTTCAGCACCGAACTGACCGATGAGATGATCAAGGCGCGCGTTGTCGCCCTGCTGGAAAAATATCAGCTGCGCTACACCGTGGAGTGGTGGCTTTCCGGCCAGCCGTTCCTGACGCAGCGCGGTAATCTGGTGGATGCGGTGGTGAACGCCATTGAGCACTATAATGAAATTAAGCCACAGCTGCTGACAACGGGTGGCACCTCAGACGGACGCTTTATCGCCCGTATGGGCGCCCAGGTTGTCGAACTGGGTCCAGTGAACGCAACCATTCATAAAATAAATGAGTGTGTCAATGCGGCAGATTTGCAACTGCTGGCCCGTATGTATCAACGTATTATGGAGCAACTCGTCGCCTGACGAACGCTCTGAGAGGAATAGCGAATGGATTGGCTTTCAAAATACTGGTGGATTCTGGTGTTAGTTTTTCTGGTTGGCGTTTTGCTTAACGTGATTAAAGATCTGAAGCGCGTTGACCATAAAAAGTTTCTCGCCAACAAACCGGATCTTCCCCCGCACCGTGATTTTAACGACAAGTGGGACGATGACGACGACTGGCCGAAGAAGGATCAGAAGAAGTAATCCCCTCACCCCCAACCCCTCTCCCCGGAGGGGCGAGGGGGGCCATGTTCCCTCTCCCCTCCGGGGAGAGGGTCAGGGTGAGGGGGAAACCTCACATAAACTCTACAATATCATCGTTATCCGGCTTACCGCCGCTGAGCGCTTCATCAAAGTAGTGCTTCGGTACGGTATAGCGCAAACGATCGAGCGCGAACTGCATGCTACGGTCGTCAATCGCGTGCCCCAGATCGTCAACGATATCCAGCGTCACGTCTCCACCTTCGCGAATCAGGGCTTCCTGAGCGGCAACCGCATGCGAGAGCTCAATCACCCGGTCTTCACCACCGTGGATCAGGTGGATCGTGGTCTGCGTGGTCGCGCTTGTCGGTAACGTCGCAAAACGGCCGTTAAACGCGATGACGCGTGACGCCAGACCCGGCTGCGCTTTAACGCTTTCCAGCGACATGATTGACCCCTGCGAGAAGCCAATCAGCGCGGTCGCATCGGCTCCCACACCGCTCTGCTGCTGCCAGTAGCGGACGACGTCGATAAAGATGGGCATGATGGCGTCGATGCGGGCCTGACGGTTCGCTTCCGTTACGCCCTGAACCGAGAACCACTGGCGCCCGTTCGGACCACATGGCTCTACGCCACCGATGCTGACAATCAGCGCTTCGGGGAAAACGGGCGCAAACCAGCTGCCAATCTGCCCCATATTGACGGCATTATCGCCAACGCCATGAAACAGAAGCAGTAACTGTTTAGCCGGTTTGTCAGGGCTTTGAACAACAAAATGGTCATGTTTCATGGTGGTCTCCTTAATAGATGACCTGGATTCTACGCCTCCCGACGTGAATGACCATGCCACTTTACTGAAGAAGTCATTGAAAAAATTGCCATTGCAAAATCTCTTCCTTCAACTGCTGGCAGCGCGGATAGTCAAGACTTTCAATCGCTTGTGCGGTTTCACTCCGCAACGTTGCCAGCAATGCTTTTCGCCCGATGTCTTCCGCTTTTCCTGCCATTTTCCCCCGCAGGGCCGGGAGCGGCATATCAACGGTGAGCAACAACCGCGTCAGCGCGGCAACCGAGGTTGAAAACGCCCGATGCGCAAATGCAAACCCCGCCAGCTCCAGCCAGTCGTCATTATTAAGGGTAGCTTCCCAGCCATCCTCCACGGGGATCTTTTCACCGTTCCAGGCCGATAACACCCGTACATCGCGCTTCAGACGCCGCTGCGCCTGCTCACACAGTTGACGCCCTGCCTCACTCTGCGGCAGCAAGGCCATCGCGGTGTAGCAGCCGCTGCTGGCTTCACGATGGCTGCCCATCCGCACCAGTACAAACCCACACTGCTGCCAGAAGCGCCAAAGCTCATCGGTATAACCAAAGCTCACCGACAGATAATCTTCGCCGCTGGCGCTGCGAACAAGCGCCTGGCCAATCCCTTCCCGCTGACGGTGAGGATGTACGGCAATGCGGGTCACTCGTCGTCCTCTGAGCGTCGCCGCCAGCGGAGAGCCGCCGTGCGCCGCCAGAGACTGCGCCACCAGGTTACCGCGCGGACGCCGGTACCCTGCCCACACGGCGCGGCTAAGCTCGGGGGACAGCCCCCCCTCCTCTACCAGCCAGAGCGCCCCGGCGATAACCGGGTTCGTTTCGGCAACGACAAACTGCTGCCCGGGCGCGTCCATCATGCGGCGTAAATCGAGCGGCGAGGTGCGATAATGCGCCGCACAGAGGAGCTCGTATACGCTCGCGACAAGCGCCGGGCGGCTTTCCCATGCCGTCGGCGTCAGGGACGTTAAACGCACCTCTCCATCCGGGCGGCGGTCGATCAGCGTATCGTCAAACAGCAGCGCGCTGGCGACAACCCGCTCAAGCGGGCAGCCCGCAGCCCAGCGGACCGGTGTAGATAAACTGTAGCGCTGCAGCCCGGCAAACCGACCGCAGAATTTAAGCAAGAATCCCCGGCCCGTCCCTTCATATCCCTGCACCGTGGTGGTCAACAGCACGCGAGGGAAGCGGACAACTAACTTTTCCAGCAGCGGACCGGGGATCGCAGCGGCTTCATCGACAATCAGCCAGTCAGCCTGGCGTGAAGAGGCAAGCAGCGCGTCCGGGGCCATAAAATGAAAACGCTCTCCGGCAAAGCGGGCGATGATATCCGTCGCCCCCTTCGACGGGGCGGTGACCACGGCGCTGCCGGCAATGCGGTTCAGCAACATGCCCGCCAGGGCTGATTTTCCGCGCCCGCGCGCGGCGGTGACGGCCACGATGCCCTCCGCCATCCCCAGCAGCACATTCAGGATCTCGGCCTGCTCGCGCTGCGGGGCGCCGCTGGCAGGCTGCCAGTCAGGCGCGTCGGGTAAAGGCGGAAGGGATAACGCACGGCCCTGAAGCCAGACAATCGCGTCGGGATTGGCGGCAATCGTCCGGCAGAAATGGTGTACAAAATGCGGCGTGGCTATCGCTTCGGCGCTGTCGCTCCAGCGCAGCGAATCGCTGTCTGGCAACCCGGACCACGCGTCGAGCAGCGGAACCCGCAGCACCAGAAGGCTTCCGGCGCTCAGCGTTCCGCTCAGGGCGGCAAACGCGGCGACATCAAACCCGGCGCTGGCGTCAAAAACGGCATGCCGGAACTCGCGTCCCAGCAGGCCGCTGATGGCTTTTGAAGGATGTTCGTCAAGCCTTACCCAGTCTCCAGGCAATGCGTCGCGCAGGGCAAGCGCCTGGCTTAACGTCCACTGTGCATCACCGCTGAGCACCACCAGCCGACGATGGCCGGTGCGCTCAAGCTCGCGTATCAGCTGTTCAAACTCCAGCATTACATCGCTTTGCCGAAGGTATTACACTGCGCCGGATCGCCGCTGTCGAAGCCGCGTTTAAACCAGGTGTACCGCTGCTGTGAGGTACCGTGAGTGAAGCTGTCCGGCACGACGCGCCCCTGGCTCTGCTGCTGAAGGCGGTCGTCACCGATAGCCTGAGCGGCATTTAACGCCTCCTCAAGATCGCCGGATTCCAGCACGCCCTGCTGCTGCATGCTGTGGCCCCAGACGCCCGCGAAGCAGTCTGCCTGCAGCTCCATTTTAACGGAAAGGCGGTTCACTTCCGCCTGAGAGGCATTTTGCTGAAGCTGGCGCACTTTTGGCTCAATCCCCAGCAGCTTTTGCACGTGATGGCCAACTTCATGCGCGATCACGTAGCCCTGGGCAAAATCACCGTCAGCGCCAAGCTTGCGTTTCATGTCATCGTAAAAAGAGAGATCGATATAGACGGTGCCGTCTGCCGGGCAGTAAAACGGCCCCATTACAGATTGCCCGGTACCGCATCCGGTGCGGGTTGCCCCCCGGTACATCACCAGCTTCGGCTGCTGGTAGGTACGCCCCATCTTCTCAAACAGCTGACTCCAGGTGTCTTCTGTTGTGGCGAGAATAACGGAGGTAAATTTGGCCGCTTCATCTTCATTCGGGCTAATGGAGTGCTGAGATTGCTGCTGCTGTTGCAGCGGCTGACCGGTCATTAAACCGGTGAGATCGACACCATAATACCCCGCGACCAGCACAACAATCAGCAGGATTATCCCGCCTTTGCCGCTGGGTAACCGGAAGCCGGGCCCCCCCATTGAAGGACCGCCGCCGCCATCACTGCGTCTGTCTTCTACATTGTCACTTTCACGACGCCCTTGCCAGCGCATAACCACCTCGAACTATTCCATTTATAATAGCTATGATCGTAGGCGGTTAACGGCAAGATTACCATAGGAAACAAAGGTAAGACGCCAAAGGATGGGAACATCCTTTGGCAAGTGAGGGAGTTAGTCGAGCTTAACGCCTAAACGGTGAGCAACCGCTTCGTACGCTTCAATCAGGCCACCCAGGCTCTGACGGAAACGGTCTTTGTCCATTTTATCCAGGGTTTCTTTATCCCACAGGCGGCTACCGTCCGGTGAGAACTCATCGCCCAGCACCACTTCGCCTTTGAACAGACCAAACTCCAGCTTGAAATCGACGAGGATCAGGCCCGCGTCATCAAACAGTTTTTTCAGCACGTCGTTGGCTTTGTAGGTCAGCTCCTGCATGCGCGCCAGGTTCTCTTTACTCACCCAGCCGAAGGTTTCGCAGTAGGATTCGTTGACCATCGGGTCGTGCATGGCATCGTTTTTCAGGAACAGGTCGAACAGCGGTGGATTCAGTTCGATACCTTCTTCAATGCCGAGACGCTTCACCAGGGAGCCCGCCGCACGGTTACGAATAACGCACTCAACCGGAACCATATCCAGTTTTTTCACCAGACATTCCGTATCGGACAGCAACGCTTCCATCTGGGTCGGGATACCCGCTTCGGCCAGTTTGGTCATAATGAAGTGGTTGAACTTGTTGTTCACCATGCCTTTACGATCGAACTGCTCAATGCGCGCGCCATCCCCTGCTGACGTATCATTGCGGAACTCGAGCACCAACAGATCCGGGTTTTCCGTGCTGTATACGGTCTTCGCTTTGCCACGATACAACTCAGCTTGCTTCTGCATCTTCATTACTCCTGGTGTGATGATTTGTGTTCAAAACTGGGGATATTATGCCACGCACACGTTTGCGTGGCACTAAAATAAAAAGGGCTGGATTCACCAGCCCTCGTATTTATTTGCTGAATGCTGCCTGGAAGACAGCGACCAGCGCATCGTTCTGCGACTGGGTCAGCGTGTGACCTTTTGGATCGATAAACTGCAGACTGCTGCGGTTATCCAGGTCGCCTACCTGAATCTTGTAGTCACCGGAGGCAAGCTGAGGATCTTTCGCGCCCAGTTCCTGCCATGCGCTGTCGGAGAGCGGCTTATACGTTGCCGTCATGCTGCCGGTCGAACGCGTACTGTCGGTCACTTTCATGCCCACTTTTTCCAGCGTCGCTGGCAGGCGCTGCCAGGTCTGGTTAAACGGAGCACGAACCACCAGCATTGGCAGGCCGGTATCATCCGCTCCGCTTTGCACATCGAAGGTCGCGCCGTTGCGGCTCTGCGCGGCGTTGGCGGCATCGGTAGCGGTCTTATCCAGACCCGCGGCAATCACGTTCAGCATTTCGGTGCTGTAACGCTGCAGGGACGCGGCATCCGCAACCGGTTTACCCGCCTGCTCCAGGTTCAACAGCTTAACGTTAACCGCCTGCTGGTAACCCTGTGGTTTTACGGAGACTTGATAGCGACCGCGGTACTGCTGGTCTTCATCCAGACGGTTCCATTCGATCCAGTCGGTGGTTAACGTCTGGCTGGCGTCATCGCGTTTATCGATGGTGTAGTTCTTCGACTGAATAACGCTGACAACCTGCGGCCACAGCGTGGTACCGCGCGCGCTCTCAACCATCAGAGACGCCGTATCACCGGTAAACTGGGTACGCGCCCCGCTGACCAGCGCCAGAGGCTGTGCTGGCGGACGAATATCAAGCGCTTTACCGACCAGGCCGGTGCCGTTGGTCACGGGAATATTATAATCGCCGTTCTGAATCGGCAGGATCATACCAGCCGGTGCGTGAAGTTCAGCAAGCGGGGTCGCATCCAGATAGGATTCATCACCGCTCACCTGGCGCTTGTAGCGCGAGTCTGAACTACAGGCAGCGAGCAGCATAACAAGCGAAACACTCGCAACCTTCGCCAGGCGCGACTTCTGTACTGAATAAGCCATCAAATCTCCCTAAACTCTACAGCAAACCGGCATGCTTCAGCGCCGCCCTGACGATGTCACGACCATGGTCGGTAATCGGTGTCATTGGCAGACGCAGCGTGTCGGATGCTACAAGTCCCAACTCCTTACATGCCCATTTCACTGGGATCGGATTGGGTTCGACAAATAATTTATTGTGCAGCGGCATCAGACGCTGATTAATAACACGCGCTTCATCAAAGTGGCCGGCTGCGGCCAGTTTGCACATTTCAGCCATATCGCGCGCCGCAACGTTTGCCGTTACGGAGATCACGCCATGGCCACCGAGCTGCATAAAGTCCAGCGCGGTCGCATCATCACCACTCAACAGGATAAAGTCGTCTGAAACCAGCTCTTTGATCTGATGAACGCGGCTTAAGTTCCCTGTCGCCTCTTTAATACCGATAATATTTTTTACTTCCGAGAGACGACCAACGGTTTCCGGCAGCATATCGCAACCGGTACGGGACGGCACATTATACAGAATTTGTGGCAAGTCAGTATGTTCAGCGATGGCTTTGAAGTGCTGGAACAAACCTTCCTGAGTAGGACGGTTGTAATATGGGGTCACCGTCAGACAGCCAACGATGCCGCTGTCGTTAAAACGTTTGGTCAGGCTGATAGCTTCTGCGGTTGCATTAGCCCCTGTCCCCGCGATGACCGGAATACGTCCGTCCGCCAGTTCCAGGGTCAGCATCACCACATCGCCGTGCTCGTCGTGGCTCAGCGTTGCGGATTCACCGGTAGTCCCTACCGAAACGATCGCCGAGGTTCCGTTGGCGACATGGTAATCAATGAGCTTCTTCATGCTTGACCGGCAGACATTACCTTTTTCATCCATCGGTGTAACAAGCGCGACAATACTTCCCGTGAACATGAGCCATCCTCTGTGCGAACAAGAGCCTCAATGTTACGTTTGGAACTGTAATAAAAGCAAGCGACCTGAGGCTCTCAGGCGGTTGTATGCATGTTTTTTTTATGCTTTCCTTAGGAAGACTTAACCATGCAAAGGAAGAACAGGTTTGACAACCTCATCACAACATTACCTGGTTATCACTGCGCTGGGTGCCGACAGGCCGGGTATCGTGAACACCATCACCCGCCACGTAAGCAGCTGCGGCTGTAATATCGAAGACAGCCGTCTGGCCATGCTTGGCGAAGAGTTCACATTTATTATGTTGCTTTCCGGGACATGGAACGCCATTACGTTGATTGAATCGACCCTGCCGCTGAAGGGGGCCGAACTGGATTTGCTGATTGTCATGAAGCGAACCACCGCGCGTCCTCGTCCGGCGCTGCCTTCTACCGTCTGGGTGCAGGTTGAAGTACCTGATTCTCCGCATCTGATTGAGCGTTTCACGGCGCTTTTTGACAGCCATCAGATGAATATTGCCGAACTGGTTTCCCGCACGCAGACAAGCGATGACAAGGGTCTTCCGGTGCTGTTTATTCAAATTACCGCGCACAGCCCTGCCTCACAGGATGCGTCAAATATCGAGCAAGCGTTCAAAGCCCTCTGTACAGAATTAAACGCGCAGGGCAGTATAAGCGTCGTCAATTATTCGCAGCACGAACAGGATGGAGTTGAGTAATGAACCCACTGAAAGCCGGTGACATCGCACCGAAATTTAGCTTACCGGATCAAGACGGCGAGCAAGTAAATTTGACCGACTTCCAGGGACAGCGTGTTCTGGTCTATTTCTACCCAAAAGCCATGACCCCCGGCTGCACCGTACAGGCCTGCGGCTTACGCGACAACATGGACGAGTTGAAAAAAGTCGGCGTGGAAGTGCTGGGTATCAGCACGGATAAACCAGAAAAGCTGTCACGATTTGCTGAAAAAGAGCTGCTGAACTTCACGCTGCTGTCTGATGAAGACCATCAGGTGTGCGAGCAGTTCGGGGTCTGGGGCGAGAAGACGTTTATGGGTAAAACCTACGACGGCATTCACCGCATCAGCTTCCTGATTGACGCTAACGGTAAAGTTGAACATGTGTTTGACGACTTCAAAACCAGCAACCACCACGACGTGGTGTTGAACTGGCTGAAACAAAGTGCCTGAAAGTGAGCGTCGGGTGGCGGCTTCGCCTTACCCGACCTACAAGGATAAGTAGGCCGGGTAAGCGCAGCGCCACCCGGCAAAACTTACTTATCTTCCACCGCCGGCACATCCGGCCACGCATGGACCACGGCTTTAATCAGCGTCGCCAGCGGAATCGCAAAGAACACGCCCCAGAACCCCCACAGCCCACCGAAAATCACCACGGATAAGATAATCACCAGCGGATGCAGGTTCACCGCTTCGGAGAACAGCACCGGCACCAGCAGGTTACCGTCCAGCCCCTGAATAATCAGGTACACCGCAAAGCAGCTCCAGAACTCGGTCCCCAGCCCAAACTGGAACAGCGCGACCCCAACCACCGGAATGGTCACCACAAACGCGCCGATGTACGGAATCAGGACCGACAGCCCCACCAGCACCGCCAGCAGCAGCGAGTAGTTCAGGCCGAAAATCAGGAAGCCAATCCAGGTGGCGACCCCCACGACAATCATCTCCAGCACCTTGCCGCGAATGTAGTTTGTGATCTGCTGGTTCATCTCTTCCCAGACCTGCCCAGCCAGCCCGCGGTTGCGCGGCAGAATACGGCGCACGGCGTTGAGCATCTGGTCTTTATCTTTCACCAGGAAGAAGACCATCAGCGGCACGAGAACAAGGTAAACCGCCAGCGTCAGCAGTCCGACCAGCGAGGCCAGAGAGTACTTCACCACCGAATCACCCATCGTCATGATGCGGGCGCGCATATTTTCGGCCATCGCGTCGATAATCCCGGCATCCATCAGGGCCGGGTAACGGCGCGGCAGCGTGGCGGCAAAATCAGAAAGCTTGTTCAGCATGCCGGGCATATCGCGGATCAGGTAGATCCCCTGCTGCCAGGCCACCGGCATCACCACAAAGGCCATTAGCAGCAGGATGCCGACAAACAGCACCAGGACAATGCTGGTCGCCCAGCGGCGGGAACAGCCGATATGCTCCAGGCGCGCCGTTGGCCACTCCAGCAGGTACGCCAGCACAATCGCCACCAGCAGGGGGGCGAGCAGACCGCTGAAGAAGAACAGAATGCCGAACCCGGCAACCAGAATAACCAACAAAGCAATGGCTTCCGGGTCGCTGAACCGACGCCGGTACCACTGCATTAACATTTCGAGCATACAACCCTTCCCTGAATCGAATGGCGGGAGTGAGACGGTGAATTGTATCTAACTGTCACAAAAAAGACTTTCGCTTTTTGTATCGCTGACACAATCCGCAAAAGCCTGCTGAATGGGATTTTCTTCATGCGGTAACACGGCTACACTCGCAGGGCAGCAGAGATGAACGATATGCCGGTTCATCGGTCAAATTAGCACATCCAACATACAGGACAGTGGTTATGTTCAGGCAGTTGAGAAAAACACTGGTTGCAACACTGATTGCCGCGGTGACGGTCGGTCAGGTGTTGCCCGCTTTTGCTGACTCGTCCGATACATTGCCGGACATGGGCACCACAGCAGGAAGCACGCTCTCTATTGGGCAAGAGATGCAAATGGGGGATTACTATGTTCGCCAGCTGCGCGGCAGCGCCCCGCTGATTAACGACCCTTTGCTGGTACAGTACATTAACGGGCTGGGGATGCGCCTGGTTTCGCACGCCGACTCGGTAAAAACGCCCTTCCATTTCTATTTAATCAATAATGACGAAATCAATGCCTTTGCCTTCTTTGGCGGTAACGTGGTGCTGCATTCGGCGTTATTCCGTTACTCTGACAACGAAAGCCAGCTGGCCTCGGTGATGGCGCACGAAATTTCGCACGTCACCCAGCGCCACCTGGCGCGTGCTATGGAAGATCAAAAGCGTAACGCTCCCCTCACCTGGGTGGGTGCGTTGGGCTCCATTCTGCTGGCGATGGCCAGTCCGCAGGCCGGGATGGCAGCCTTGACCGGTACGCTGGCGGGAACGCGCCAGGGGATGATCAGCTTTACCCAGCAAAACGAACAGGAAGCGGACCGCATCGGGATTCAGGTGCTGCAGCGCTCGGGCTTTGACCCGCAGGCCATGCCGAGCTTCCTGGAAAAACTGCTCGATCAGGCGCGCTACTCTTCTCGTCCACCGGAAATCCTGCTGACGCACCCATTACCTGAGAGCCGACTGTCAGACGCGCGCAACCGTGCCAACCAGATGCGCCCGGTCGTGGTCCAGTCTTCACAGGATTTCTACATGGCGAAAGTGAGAACGCTTGGGATGTACAATTCCGGGCGTAACCAGCTTACCAGCGATCTGCTGGATTCCCTGGCGAAAGGCAACGTGCGCGAGAAAAACGCCGCGCAGTATGGTCAGGCGCTCCAGGCGATGGAAGCCAGCAAATACGACGAGGCGCGTAAAGCGCTGCAGCCGCTTCTGGCGGCCGACCCGAATAACCCGTGGTACCTCGATCTGTCGACGGATATCGACCTTGGGCAGAAGAAAACGGCCGATGCGATTAACCGTCTGAAAGGGGCGAAAGACGTCCGTACCAATCCGGTGCTGCAGCTTAACCTGGCGAACGCTTACTTACAGGGCGGTCAGCCTGGCGAAGCGGCGACCATTTTGAACCGCTACACCTTTAATAATAAAGACGATCAAAACGGCTGGGATCTGCTCGCCCAGGCGGAAGCCCAGCTTGGCAACCGCGATCAGGAGCTGGCAGCGCGTGCCGAAGGTTTTGCCCTGGTGGGCCGCCTCGATCAGGCGATTTCCACGCTCAGCAGTGCCAGCGCGCAGGTCAAACTCGGCAGCCTCCAGCAGGCCCGTTACGACGCGCGTATCGATCAGCTGCGCGGCCTGCAGCAGCGCTTTAAGCCGTACGAGAAGATGTAATAAAGGAGAATTCACGTCATGACCGACGCCGTAAAAATCTATCACAACCCTCGCTGCTCCAAGAGCCGCGATACCCTGAGCCTGCTGAAGTCTAACGGCGTTGAGCCGGAGGTGGTGCTGTACCTCGACACTCCGCCGGACGCGCAAACCCTCCGCCAGCTTCTGCACATGCTGGGGATGGGCAGTGCGAGAGAGCTGATGCGCCAGAAAGAAGATCTGTATAAGTCGCTTAACCTGGATGACAGCCGCCTCACCGAGGCCGAGCTGATCCAGGCGATGGTTGAAAATCCAAAGCTGATTGAGCGCCCGATAGTGGTGGCGAACGGCCAGGCGCGCATTGGACGTCCGCCGGAAGACGTGCTCGAGATCCTCTAGTCCTTATGCCGCAGCGCTTCCAGAAAGGCCTGCGGCGTACTCTCTCCCAGCTTTTTCTGCGTTTTTCCCCGGTTGTAAAATTCGCACAGCTGGATCAACAGCTCCCCTGCCGGTTCACTGTTCAGACGTGGGATGATTTCACATAGCGGCAGATCAACCTGAACGGCGCGGTACTGCTGCGGATGCACTGTCACGGTGGTATTACGCTTCTCAAGCTTCACCTCAAAACCAAAAGTCTCAACAGATTGAATATCTGCCGGACAGGCTTCCAGCGCGTCGTTCGCCCAGCGGGCCAGCAGCTGCGCAGAAATGCCCGCGTACAGCCGGGCGTAGCACCAGCCGCTCACGGGCTCACGCGCCCAGAGCAGGTGCTGTTCCCCGCCATCGTCCATATGCAGAGACAGAGGCTGATGATGTAACTGGAGTTTTTGCGGCACGATGCCTGCCTTCAGCGCCTTTTTCCCCTGCAACGTCGCGCCCTTCTGCTTTACCGAAGCCGGTTTGAGGTAGCGGTTCAGGGTCGCGCGGGATACGGCGATCCCGAGTCCGTTGTTGACCATCTGCAGCAGCTCGTCCAGCGGGGCGCCAGTGATATCTCGCAGGACATTGACCAGCGCAACCTGCTCCTGTCTCAATGCTTTGTGTATCACTTTTGGCGTGGTGTGGTTATCCGAAACCTGATCGCGGTTGCGCCAGCGCCTGACGGTAGTGACCGAAATACCCAGCTCGGTGGCCAGCTCCCTGTCGCTTTTATCTGACTGCTGAAGATAGCGACGGATGCGCGGCGTCGTGGTGGCATTAGCATGCAGTTTAATTTCCATCGCAGGATCCTCAGAACCAATCTTGTGAGATTTATACTACACCAGCGATTGCTTTGTGACCGATTTCACCTTTCGCTCGCCACGCTTCACTGATAATCCCCAGACATAACACAAACAACACCCCTCAATCTTGTACGGAGTTCACAATGAACAATGTTCTGGGATTTCTTGAAGCAAAACTGATGCCGCTGGCGGCCAAAACGGCCCAGCAGCGTCATCTCGGGGCCATTCGCGGCGCCTACGTATCCTTCATGCCGTTTATCATCGTCGGCTCTATTCTGCTGGTGATCTCGTCGTTCCCGAATCAGGCCTATCAGCAGTTTATGTCTCAGGCCTTTGGTGAGAGCTGGAGCGCCATTATCGAAATCCCGTTCAACGCGGTGTTCTCCACGATGTCGCTGTTCATCAGCTTCCTGGTCGCCTTCCGCCTGGCGGAACACTACGGTGAGGATCGCATCTCCTGCGGCATCCTGGCGCTGGTCGCCTTCCTGATCCTCACGCCGTTTATTAAGGTGGCGGATAACGGCGGTATCACCGTCATTCCAGTGGAGTGGATTGGCAGTAAAGGGCTGTTCGTGGCGATGATCGGTTCCCTGCTGTGGACGGAGCTGTTCTGCTGGCTGAAGCGCAAAAAGCTGGTCATCAAAATGCCGGACGGCGTGCCGCCTGCGGTGCAGGAGTCGTTCGCCGCGCTGATCCCGGCCCTGCTGGTAATGATTCTGGTGCTGGGTATCCGCATCGTGTTTGAAAACACCCACTACAACACCATCCACCAGTTTATTTATGAAGTGGTTGCCACCCCGGTGCGCCACTACGGCACCTCTTATTTCGGGGCGCTGATGACGGTGTTCAGCATCACCATTCTGTGGTCAGTCGGCATTAACTCCGGTTCGATGATCAACGGCATCATTCGCCCGCTGTGGATGGAGAATCAGACCGACAACATCGCTGCGATTCAGGCAGGCTCGACGCCGCCGCAAATCATCACCGAACAGTTTTTTGACATGATCTGGATGGGCGGTGCGGGCGCCACGCTGTCGCTGGTGATTGCGATGCTGATTTTCGCCCGCAGCAAAAACATGCGCGAAGTGGCGCGCCTCGGCGCCGGGGCATCGGTGTTTAACATCAACGAACCGATCCTGTTTGGCCTGCCGGTGATCATGAACCCGATCATGCTTATCCCGTTCAACCTGGTGCCGCTGGTGCTGGTCACCGTGCAGTATGCGGCGATGAAGATTGGCGCGGTTGCCGTCACCACCGGGGTGTTTATTCCCTGGACGCTGCCGCCGGTTATCAGCGGCTTTATCGTCACCGGACACCTGAGCGGCAGCGTGATGCAGCTTCTCAACCTGCTGATTGGCGCCATGCTGTACCTGCCTTTCATGCGTATCCTGGATAAACAGTACCGCGCGGCGGAAATGGCCAGCGTTACGCAAACCGACACCACCCTTGCAAAACAGGAGTAAAGCATGTGGGGAATTATCGCGACCTGGCGAATGGCGCTTGAAGGCGTTACGGAGTCTGCATCAGCGCTGGCTGCGGGCAAACCTGTCGCTGCGGCGGTAGTCGATGCCGTCGCCGCCGTGGAGGACTTTCCGCTGTATAAATCCGTCGGCTACGGCGGGCTGCCCACAGAAAACGGCGAGGTTGAGCTGGACGCCGCCTTCATGGACGGCGATACGCTGGCGTTCGGCGCCGTGGGCAATCTGGTGGATATCGCCAACCCGGTGCGCGTGGCGCACGCGTTAAGCCGCCAGCGCTACAACAGCCTGCTGGTCGGCCAGGGCGCGCGGGAATGGGCGCTGAGCCAGGGCTTTGCCGACAAAACCATGCTCACGGATCGGGCCATGCAGCACTACCGCAAGCGCTGCCGGGAAACGCTGGATAAGGGCTTGAGCCCTTACGACGGACATGACACCGTCGGCATTATCGGCCTCGATAAACAGGGTTCAATGAGCGTTGCCACCTCCACCAGCGGCCTGTTCATGAAAAAGCGCGGCCGACTCGGGGATTCGCCCATTATCGGCTCCGGCTTTTACTGTGACAGCGAAACCGGCGCCGCCACCGCCACGGGCGTCGGTGAAGATCTGATGAAAGGCTGCACCAGCTACGAAATCGTCCGCCGCATGGCGCAGGGTATGACCCCGCAGCAGGCGGCCGATTCGGTAGTGTTCGAACTGGAAGACAAGCTGATGTCGCGCTTTGGCCGCGTGGGCGATCTCTCCGTGGTGTGCATGAATAACAGGGGCGAATTTGGTGCCGCCACCAACATCAAAACCTTTTCGTTCGTGGTGGCGACGGCTCGCCAGCCTCTCACCGTTTTTCGTACCGAACGCCTGCGGGAGAAAACGCATTATCACGCGGTAGACGATGCGTGGATGCAGGCCTATGCCGCGCGGATCCGCGCGCCGATTGAGGAGTCATGATGATTACGTATCAGTTTATCACCGCGCTTTCTGACGCGGCTCCACAAAGCCATTTGATTGCCTCCGCCTCCTGTACGCATTTGCCCGAAACGGCGCTTATCGCGGAAATGCGCGAGTCTGCCAGCATCGCTGACACCCGCTTTGGCTGCGCCCCGTTTGCCCGGATCACCCTGCTGCCCGATGCGCTCTGGCAGGATAGCCTGACCGAAGGGTTACTGGCGGCGCTGCGCCCGCTGCTGGCCTCGCCCGTCGGCCCCGAGCTGATACTGGACGTGACTGATATCGACGATGTGGTGCTGACGCAGGTGCTGCGTTTTCTCTTTAATCAGGCGCACAGGCTGAGCGATTTGCAGTTGAAAAAAACCTGTGACAGCGTCCGTCTTGAGCGCATCACCGCGCTCTGTTTACCCGAACAGCAGGACCGACTGGCGGTTATTTTCCGCCAGCAGCAGGTCATCGCCCACGGCATGGTCGCGGCGCGACGTCTGGCGGATATCCCGTCCGATCGCTGCACGCCGCAGTTTGTGGTGGAAGAGGCGCAAAGGCTCTGCGCCGCCTTCCCCGCCCTGCGCTGCGAAGTGCTGAACGAAAAGGCTATTGCTGAGCAGGGTCTGGGTCTGCTGCACGCCGTCGGCAAAGGGGCGACCTGCCCGCCACGTCTGCTGGCGATTCATTATGACGGTGCCAACGACAGTCCGGCGCGCTGCTATGTGGGAAAAGGCATTACCTTCGATACCGGCGGCCTGTGGCTGAAGGAAGGCGCGGGCATGTACACCATGAAATACGACATGTGCGGCGCGGCTAACGTCCTGGGCCTGATGCTGACCGTCGCAGAGCTGGCGCTGCCCGTACGCATCATGGGCGTGCTGGCGCTGGCGGAAAACGCCATCGGCCCGGACGCCATGCAGCCCGGCACGGTAGCAACGGCCTGCAACGGGATCACCGTTGAAATCAACAATACCGATGCCGAAGGCCGACTGGTACTGGCGGACGCCATCGCCTGGGCCAGCCAGCGCCATCCGCAGGCGCGCTATATCATTGATATGGCCACCTTAACCGGTGCGGTCGTGAAGGCGCTGGGGTATGAACTGAGCGGGCTGATGACCCAGGATGAACCGCTGCGCGCGGCGCTGACGCAGGCGGGCAAACGGAGCGGCGACGAGGTGTGGTCCCTGCCGCTGGATGCGCGGCTGAGAAAGCAAACCGACAGCGCGATTGCCGATCTGTGCAACACGCCGACCAACAACGCGGCGATCAGCGCGTCGGCGGCGTGGCTGCTGCACCACTTCTGCCCCCCGACCATTCCGTGGGCGCATCTGGATATCAGCGGGACGGCGCTGTGGCGTGAGAACGGCAGAAGCGTGGCATCGGGAAGACCGATTCCGCTGCTGGTGGAGCATCTGATGGACGATCTCTAGCCCGGTGGCGCTGCTGTATGACCGGATACATAGGTGACAGATCAGACCGGGAACATAGGTAACACTTTTTAGTCTATCCGGAGCACACTCTGGGTTTTTCGGTCGTAGTACGCAAGCGTTATTCCGTTAAAGATGATGGCCTCCAGGCCATCATCCTGTTCTTCCAGCATGATGTACTCATCAGTCAGCGCTTCACTCAGGAACACCGTCCCCTTTTTCCCCATATAAAGTGTCCCCCGCGATTTCACCCTGTAGACCGTACCGCCTTCCGGATACGCGTATTCAGGAACACTGCCATCCCAGTGCCGGTTCGAGGGTTTCCACACCGTTCCGGGCGTTGCACCCGCCAGGGCTTCATGCGGCCTTTCGTGGTTAAACTCCTCCCGGTAGTCACTGAACCACCGCTGTTGTTCTTCCATCGTCATGAAGGTGTTGCCCTGTTTCACCGCACTTTTCAGGGAGCGGTGCATTCGCTCATGACGGCCGTTTTCTTCCGGATGACCCTTTCTGATACGCTCCGGCCTGATGCCCAGCTTGATTAGCCAGACGGCAAGACGACTTAGTCCGCCTATCCCTGTTCCCGCGAAGGGCTGCCCGTTATCGGTTCTGAGCACTTCCGGCAGACCGTACTCCAGGAACGCATCCGTCAGGCACTGTCTGACGAAGGGCTCGCTCTCCCGGTCCGTTCCCCGGCAGCTCAGCAGATACCGGCTGTGATTGTCGGTCAGGGTGAAGGGATGGCAGTACTCTCTGCTCAGCAGCCTGAACTTGCCTTTAAAATCAGCGCTCCAGACCTGATTGTTCTCACTGATGATGGTCAGGGGCTGGCGATTGCCCGGGGTTCGGCGTTTTCGCTTTTTATCCGGAACCAGGCCTTCACGCTTGAGGATATCGCCGATAGTGCTGGCAGCAGGGACGGTAAAATCGACGTGATGATTGAGCAGCCACATCCGCAGTTTTTTCGGCCCCCAGTCAGGGTGTTTTTGCCTCAGAGCCGTAAGCTGCCCGGCGATATCATCAGGAACCGTCCGGGAGTGGGAATGCGGAGCACGCGACCGGTCAGAGAGAGATGACAGGTCAGAGGGGTCAAAACGCTGAAGCCATTTGTAACCGGTTTTTCGGCTGATGCCGAAGAGACGGCAGAGGGCTGAAAAAGAATCCGTACCTGCATGGCAGGCACGGATAAAATCAAGGCGTTGCATAGGTCGGGTCTCAGTCCAGGGCATAGCGAGTCTCCTCTTCTATGCCAGTTATAACTGTTACCCATGTATCCGGTCTAAAGTGTTACCCATGTTTCCGGTTCATACCCTACGCTTACCGGGCCTACAAAAACCGCCCGGCCCTTGTAGGCCCGGTAAGGCGTAGCCGCCACCGGGCAAAAAGCTCAAAGCTTGAGAATATCTTTCACAAACGGAATGGTCAGCTTGCGCTGGGCGGTAATAGAGGCGCGATCGAGCTGATCGAGCGTGTCGAAAAGCGTGCGCATTTCGCGATCCAGCCGCTTGAGCAGGAAGCGACCCACGTCCTCCGGCAGCTCAAACCCGCGCTGCTTTGCGCGCAGCTGTAACGCCTGAAGCTTATCTTCATCCGACAGCGGCTGAAGCTTGTAGATTTGTCCCCAGTCCAGACGAGACGCCAGGTCCGGCAGCCCCAGGTTCAGCTGGCGCGGCGGTCGATCGCCGGTAATCAGCAGCCGGGTTTTACCCGATTCCAGAATGCGGTTGTAAAGGTTAAAGATCGCCATTTCCCACGGCTCATCCCCCGCCACGCATTCGATATTATCGATGCAGACCAGTGAGAGATGTTCCATTCCCTCCAGCACCTCAGGCACGAACCAGGTACGTTTATCCAGCGGCACGTAGCCTACCGCATCACCGCGCGCTGAAAGCTCCGCGCAGGCAGCATGCAGAAGATGGCTGCGTCCCGCGCCTTCGCGTGACCAGATATAGATGTATCCGCTGTGATCCTGGCGCAGCACGTTTTGCAGTGCAGCCAGTAAAGAGGGGTTATCACCCGGCCAGAAACTTGCGAAAGTTTCGTCGTCAGGGAGATAGAGTGGCAGAGAGAGCTGTGCCGGTCCGTTCAGAAATACCTCAACCAGAGATCCTACGTAAAATCGGAATGGAGTTTAACACGGAACCTGCAAGGAGAGAACCGGGCGATCCCTCGCCCGGTAATACGATCAATGTGACACTTTTTCGCTGTCGTCCGCGTCAAGAATTTCTTCTTCCGGGCGGATGACCGAGATCAGCTTGAAGATCAGGCTCAGGCCCACGCCGACGATGGTCGCCAGCGCCATGCCCTTCAGCTCCGCTGCGCCGATGTGCACCTTCGCGCCGCTCACGCCGATGATCAGGATCACCGAGGTCAGGATCAGGTTCTGCGCCTTGCTGTAATCCACCTTGGATTCAATCAGCACGCGAATACCGGAGGCACCGATCACGCCGTACAGCAGCAGAGAAACGCCGCCCATCACCGGCACAGGAATGATCTGAATCGCTGCCGCCAGCTTGCCGACGCAGGAGAGCAGGATGGCGATGATCGCCGCGCCGCCGATAACCCAGGTACTGTAGACGCGGGTAATCGCCATCACGCCGATGTTTTCACCGTAGGTGGTGTTTGGCGTGGAGCCAAAGAAACCGGAGATGATGGTGGAGAAACCGTTCGCAAACATGGAGCGGTGCAGACCCGGGTCGCGGATTAAATCGCGCTTAACGATATTCGCCGTCACCACCAGGTGGCCGACGTGCTCCGCAATCACCACCAGCGCCGCAGGCAGAATGGTGAAGATCGCAAACCATTCAAAGCGTGGCGTATAGAAGGTTGGCAGGGCGAACCAGTGCGCCTGAGCAATCGGGGTGGTGTCCACCACGCCCATCGCGAAGGAGAGCGCATAGCCCGCCAGCACGCCGATCAGGATCGGGATAATCGCCATGAAGCCGCGGAACAGCACGGAGCCAAATACCGTCACGCCCAGCGTTACCAGCGAGATGATAATGGTTTTGGAATCCGGTGACTGGCCGTCAGCAGGCAGCAGACCGGCCATATTCGCCGCCACGCCCGCCAGCTCCAGACCGATGACCGCAACGATTGCGCCCATCGCCGCAGGCGGGAACATCACGTCCAGCCAGCCGGTACCGGCTTTCTTCACAATGAAGGAGACCACGCAGAACAGGACGCCGCACATGATAAACCCGCCCAGCGCCACTTCATAACCCAAAGGCAGCAGCAGCAGAACCGGCGAGATAAAGGCGAAGCTCGACCCTAGATACGCCGGGATTTTGCCTTTACAGATAAAGAGGTACAGCAGCGTACCAATGCCGTTGAACAGCAGCACGGTGGCTGGGTTAATGTGGAACAGGATTGGCACCAGCACGGTTGCGCCAAACATAGCGAACAGGTGCTGCAAACTAAGCGGGATAGTCTGTAAAAGCGGCGGTCTTTCACTCACCCCGATAGCACGGCGTGTCATAGTGTTTTCCTCTGTGTAGTATTGTTGGTGTTTTATTCAAAAAAAAGCCGACTATCAAAGTCGGCTTATTTATCGTTATTCGATTATTTCGTACCAAAGATCTTATCGCCGGCATCGCCGAGCCCCGGGATGATGTACCCGTGCTCGTTCAGGCCCTGGTCGATAGAGGCGGTATACAGCTCAACGTCCGGGTGCGCTTTTTCCAGCGCCGCGATCCCTTCCGGAGCGGCAACCAGTACCAGCACCTTAATGCTGTTACAGCCCGCGTTTTTCAGCAGGTCGATGGTCGCGATCATAGAACCACCGGTCGCGAGCATTGGGTCAACCACCAGCGCCATACGCTCGTCGATGTTAGACACCAGCTTCTGGAAGTAAGGAACTGGCTCAAGGGTTTCTTCGTTACGGTAGATCCCGACCACGCTGATACGCGCGCTTGGCACGTGCTCCAGCACGCCTTCCATCATGCCGAGACCGGCACGCAGGATTGGCACCACGGTAATTTTCTTACCTTTGATCTGCTCAACCTGCACCGGGCCGTTCCAGCCTTCGATGGTGACTTTTTCTGTTTCCAGATCAGAGGTCGCTTCGTAGGTCAGCAGGCTGCCGACTTCAGATGCCAGTTCGCGAAAACGCTTCGTGCTGATGTCATGCTCACGCATCAGGCCCAACTTGTGTTTAACGAGTGGGTGTTTCACTTCCACAATCTTCATTCTCTTTCTCCTCTGAGGTGGCGTCCGCAAAAAAATCGCGGGATTATACCGCTTTTTTCGGATTAGGCCATACCCATGTTGCTTGACGTACATCAATCAAAAACAAAAAAGCCGGAGGTTGGGCTCCGGCTTGGGTGCGGGGTTCTGCCGGGTGGCGCTAACGCTTACCCGGCCTACACGTCCCGTAGGCCCGGTAAGCGCAGCGCCACCGGGCAATTATAGCTGCTCGCCGTTGCTCGCAATCACCTGCTTATACCAGTCGAACGATTTCTTCTTACTGCGGTTCAGCGTGCCGTTCCCTTCATTATCTTTATCGACAAAGATAAAGCCGTAGCGTTTTTTCATTTCGCCCGTACCGGCAGACACCAGGTCGATACAGCCCCACGGGGTGTAGCCCATCAGATCCACGCCGTCTTCCACCACCGCTTTTTTCATCTCGCGAATGTGGGCGGCCAGGTAGTCAATACGGTACTGGTCGTTCACGGTGCCGTCGCTCTCCTGCACGTCGATCGCGCCAAAGCCGTTCTCAACGATGAACAGCGGCAGCTGGTAGTGATCCCAGAACCAGTTGAGGGAGTAGCGCAAACCCACCGGGTCAATCTGCCAGCCCCAGTCGGATTTCTGCACGTACGGGTTGGAGACCAGGCTCTTGCTTTCGTCGTAATCCAGCTGCGGGTTGTCCGCCGTCGCCTTGGTGGCGAAGGACATATAGTAGCTGAACCCGATGTAGTCTACGCAGCCCTGCGTCAGCGCCGCTTTATCTTCTTCGGTAATATCCAGCGCGAAGCCGCGACGTTCGAAGTAGTTGAGCAGATGCTGCGGGTACCTGCCGCGCACGTGCACGTCGGTGAACCAGTAGCGGCGGTGCATGGCGTTCATCGCCATCATCATATCGTCCGGCGCGCAGGTCAGCGGATAGATAGGACACATGGCAATCATGCAGCCGATCTGCAGCGACGGGTTAATCTCCCGCCCCGCCTTCACCGCCAGGGCGCTGGCCACCAACTCATAGTGCGCCGCCTGGAACATCACCGGCTCGCGGTCTTCACCCGGCGCGTACTTCAGCCCGGAGTTGGTGAACGGGGCAAAGTCTTCGTGGAAGTTGGCCTGGTTGTTGATCTCGTTAAAGGTCATCCAGTACTTCACTTTATGCTGATAGCGCTGGAACACCACTTTTGCAAAACGAACGAAGAAGTCGATCAGCTTACGGTTACGCCAGCCGCCGTATTCGGTGACCAGATGGAAAGGCATCTCGAAGTGAGAAAGCGTGATCACCGGTTCGATGCCGTACTTCAGGCACTCGTCGAACAGATCGTCATAGAATTTCAGGCCAGCCTCGTTAGGCTCAAGCTCGTCCCCTTTCGGGAAGATCCGCGTCCAGGCGATAGAGGTGCGGAAGCACTTGAACCCCATCTCGGCAAAGAGTTTGATGTCTTCTTTATAGCGGTGGTAGAAATCGATGGCTTCATGGTTAGGGTAATTTTTCCCGTCCAGCACGCCGTTGGTGATTTCACGCGGCACGCCGTGCGCGCCCGCGGTCATCACGTCGGCCACGCTCACGCCCTTGCCGCCCTCTTTCCAGCCGCCTTCCAGCTGATGCGCCGCAACGGCCCCGCCCCACAGAAAATCTGCTTTAAATCCTGACATTCGCTTTCCCTCATTCTGCGTTATTTTCTGCAAAAACAATTACAGAAACCGGTTTCAGTTCGATGATGTGCAAAGGGAATAACCGTTGCAAGCAGTTCTCAGAAACCGGTTTCATTTTCGTGAACAGAGTCAAGTTTGGCTGCATTCACGAGGTACACAGAAAAAAAGATCCCCACGTCCAGAATAGGCTCGCAAACGTTTGCCTGGACTGTTAGAATTGCGCCGATTTTTCTTACTAGCTATGCAATCGCGTGGGGATTTAAGCCGTGACCAACAAAACTTCTCTCAGCTACAAAGATGCCGGTGTTGATATTGACGCAGGTAATGCGCTGGTTGACCGAATCAAAGGTGTGGTGAAAAAAACCCGCCGCCCGGAAGTGATGGGTGGTCTGGGTGGCTTCGGCGCACTGTGCGCGCTGCCGCAAAAATATCGTGAACCTGTTCTGGTCTCGGGAACTGACGGTGTAGGCACTAAACTGCGCCTGGCGATGGATTTAAAGCGTCACGACACGATCGGTATCGATCTGGTCGCGATGTGCGTGAATGACCTGGTGGTTCAGGGCGCAGAGCCGCTGTTCTTCCTCGATTACTACGCAACCGGCAAACTGGACGTGGATACCGCTGCCAGCGTGATCAACGGCATCGCCGAAGGCTGCCTGCAGTCCGGCTGTGCGCTGGTCGGTGGTGAAACCGCGGAAATGCCGGGCATGTATCACGGCGAAGATTATGACGTCGCGGGCTTCTGCGTCGGCGTAGTAGAAAAATCAGAAATTATCGACGGCAGCAAAGTGGCCGATGGCGATGTGCTGATCGCACTGGCCTCCAGCGGCCCGCACTCCAACGGCTACTCCCTGGTGCGTAAAATTCTCGAAGTGAGCGGCTGTGACCCGCTGACGACCGAACTCGACGGTAAACCGCTGGCTGACCATCTGCTGGCCCCAACCCGCATCTACGTGAAAAACGTGCTTGAGCTTATCGAGAACGTCGACGTTCACGCTATCGCTCACCTGACCGGCGGCGGCTTCTGGGAAAACATCCCGCGCGTCCTGCCGGACAACACCCAGGCGGTGATCGACGAATCCTCATGGCAGTGGCCAGCCGTCTTTAACTGGCTGCAGACCGCAGGCAACGTGAGCTCTCACGAAATGTACCGCACCTTTAACTGCGGCGTGGGCATGGTTATCGCCCTGCCGGCAAGCGAAGCGGATAAAGCGGTTAAGCTGCTGACTGAAAAAGGTGAAAACGCGTGGAAAATCGGTACGATTAAAGCCTCCGATTCCGAACAGCGTGTGGTCATTGAATGAAAAACATCGTGGTGCTCATTTCCGGCAACGGAAGCAATTTGCAGGCCATCATAGACGCCTGCAAACAGAAGAAAATCAATGGCACCATTCGGGCAGTTTTCAGCAACAAGGCCGACGCGTTCGGCCTTGAGCGCGCGCGGGAAGCAAACATTCCTGCGCACGCGCTGGAAGCCAGCCAGTTCGCCGGGCGTGAAGCCTTTGACCGCGAACTGGTGCATGAGATTGACGCCTACGCACCGGACGTGGTCGTGCTGGCGGGCTATATGCGTATTCTGAGCCCGGCCTTCGTCGAACACTTCGCCGGACGTCTGCTGAATATTCACCCTTCCCTGCTGCCGAAATATCCCGGCCTGCACACCCATCGTCAGGTTCTGGAAAACGGCGATGAAGAGCACGGCACCTCCGTGCATTTCGTTACCGACGAGCTGGACGGCGGTCCGGTGATCCTGCAGGCCAAAGTCCCGGTCTTTGACGGCGACAGCGAAGACGACGTGACCGAACGCGTGCAGACCCAGGAACACGCCATTTACCCGCTGGTGGTCAGCTGGTTTGTAGACGGGCGTCTCGAGATGCGCGATGGCGCAGCCTGGCTGGACGGCGTGAAGTTACCCCCGCAGGGTCATGCGGCGGAAGAGTAGTTTGCTATGTCGGGTGGCGCTGCTGCGCTTACCCGACCTGTACATTGCATTACCCGATATCCCCTTCTCCAACCTTCTAAAATCCCCAATAAAAAAAATAACTGTCATACTTTTCTGGCACTGTTGGACATATCGTGGAAATGCTCGCCATAATAAGGACGAGACGGATTTACCACGTCCTGTGATTGAACTGGAGTGTGAGCTGTAATGGGTCAGGAAAAGTTATATATCGAGAAAGAGCTAAGCTGGTTAGCATTTAACGAACGTGTACTCCAGGAAGCGGCAGACAAAAGTAACCCGCTGATCGAGCGCATGCGTTTTTTGGGCATTTATTCCAACAACCTGGATGAGTTCTACAAGGTTCGCTTTGCCGAGCTGAAAAGACGCATCATCATCAGCGAAGAACAGGGCTTAAACTCGCACTCGCGGCATCTGCTGGGCAAAATCCAGTCCCGCGTGCTGAAAGCCGATCAGGAATTTGACGGCCTGTATAACGAACTGCTGCTGGAGATGGCGCGCAATCAAATCTTCCTGATTAACGAACGCCAGCTTTCCGTTAACCAACAAAACTGGCTGCGCCACTACTTCAAACACTACCTGCGCCAGCACATTACCCCGATTCTGATCAACCGCGAAACCGATCTGGTTCAGTTCCTGAAGGATGATTACACCTACCTGGCGGTGGAAATTATTCGCGGTGATTCCATCCGTTACGCGCTGCTGGAGATCCCGTCCGACAAGGTGCCGCGCTTTGTGAACCTGCCGCCGGAAACCCCGCGCAGACGCAAGCCGATGATTCTGCTGGACAACATCCTGCGCTACTGTCTGGACGACATCTTCAAAGGCTTCTTCGATTACGATGCGTTAAACGCCTACTCGATGAAGATGACCCGTGACGCCGAATATGACCTGGTGCACGAGATGGAAGCCAGCCTGATGGAGCTGATGTCGTCCAGCCTGAAACAGCGCCTGACGGCCGAGCCGGTGCGCTTTGTTTATCAGCGCGATATGCCGGACGCCATGGTAGAGATGCTGCGCGAGAAACTGACCATTTCGCGCTATGACTCCATCGTGCCGGGTGGTCGTTACCACAACTTTAAAGACTTTATTGGCTTCCCGAACGTCGGCAAAGCCAATCTGGTGAACAAGCCGCTGCCGCGCCTGCGCCATCTGTGGTTCGATAAATTCCGCAACGGATTCGACGCCATCCGCGAACGCGATGTGCTGCTCTACTATCCGTACCACACGTTCGAGCACGTGCTGGAACTGCTGCGCCAGGCCTCGTTCGACCCGAGCGTGCTGGCGATCAAAATCAACATCTACCGCGTGGCAAAAGATTCCCGCATCATCGACGCGATGATCCACGCCGCGCACAACGCCAAAAAAGTCACCGTGGTGGTTGAGCTGCAGGCGCGCTTCGACGAAGAGGCGAATATTCACTGGGCGCGCCGTCTGACGGAAGCGGGTGTGCACGTCATCTTCTCTGCGCCGGGGCTGAAAATTCACGCCAAGCTGTTCCTGATCTCCCGTAAAGAGGGCGACGACGTGGTGCGTTATGCCCACATCGGTACCGGGAATTTTAACGAGAAAACGGCGCGCATTTATACCGACTACTCGCTGCTGACCGCCGATGCCCGCATCACGAACGAAGTGCGCCGGGTCTTTAACTTTATCGAAAACCCGTACCGTCCGGTGAGCTTCGACTATCTGCTGGTCTCGCCGCAGAACTCGCGCCGCCTGCTGTACGATATGATCGATAAAGAGATCGCCAATGCCCAGAAAGGGCTGTCGTCAGGCATCACGCTGAAGCTTAATAACCTGGTCGACAAAGGGCTGGTGGACAGGCTGTACGCGGCGTCCAGCTCTGGCGTGCCGGTTAATCTGCTGATCCGCGGCATGTGCTCGCTGATCCCGGAACTGGAAGGCATCAGCGACAATATTCGCGTGATCAGCATTGTTGACCGTTACCTGGAACACGATCGGATCTATATTTTTGATAATGCGGGTGATAAACAGGTCTATCTCTCATCGGCAGACTGGATGACGCGCAATATTGACTACCGAATTGAAGTCGCGGCACCGCTGCTGGATCCGCGTCTGAAGCAGCAGATCCTCGACATCATCGAGATTCTGTTCAGCGATACCGTGAAAGCACGCTATATCGACAAAGAACTCAGTAACCGCTATGTACCGCGCGGCAACCGCCGCAAAGTGCGGTCGCAACTGGCGATTTACGACTATATCAAATCACTCGAGCAACCCGATTAACCTATGCCGATAAATGATAAGACCCCACGCCCGCAGGAATTCGCCGCGGTCGATCTTGGCTCTAACAGTTTCCACATGGTCATCGCCCGTGAGGTGGATGGCGCGCTGCAGATCATCGGTCGTCTGAAGCAGCGCGTGCACCTGGCGGATGGCCTGGATGAACGCAGCATGCTCAGCGAAGAGGCAATGGAGCGCGGGTTAAACTGCCTGTCGCTGTTTGCGGAACGCCTGCAGGGCTTCTCGCCCTCCAGCGTGTGCATCGTGGGCACCCACACCCTGCGCCAGGCGCTGAACGCCCCGGAGTTCCTCAAGCGGGCCGAAAAAGTGATCCCCTACCCGATTGAGATCATCTCCGGCAACGAGGAAGCGCGTCTGATTTTCATGGGCGTTGAGCACACCCAGCCGGAAAAAGGGCGCAAGCTGGTTATTGATATCGGCGGCGGCTCAACGGAGCTGGTGATCGGTGAAGACTTTGAGCCGCGCCTGGTGGAAAGCCGCCGTATGGGCTGCGTCAGCTTCGCGCAGATGTATTTCCCGGGCGGCACCATCACCCGCGAGAACTTCCAGCGTGCACGTATGGCGGCTGTCCAGAAGCTGGAAAACCTGGCGTGGCAGTACCGTATCCAGGGCTGGAACGTGGCGCTGGGCGCATCCGGCTCGATTAAAGCCGCGCATGAAGTGCTGCTGGCGATGGGTGAAAAAGACGGGATTATTACCCCTGAACGCCTGGCTCTGCTCACCGAAGAGGTGCTGAAGCATAAAAGCTTCGACGCCCTGAGCCTGCCGGGCCTGTCCGAAGAGCGGAAATCAGTCTTCGTACCGGGTCTTGCTATCCTGTGCGGCGTATTTGATGCGCTGGCGATTAAGGAGCTGCGTCTCTCCGACGGCGCGCTGCGTGAAGGCGTGCTGTATGAGATGGAAGGCCGCTTCCGCCATCAGGATATTCGCAGCCGCACCGCGCAAAGCCTCGCCAACCAGTACAACATCGACCGTGAACAGGCGAAGCGCGTGCTGGAAACCACGGTGCAGATGTACGAACAGTGGGAAGAACAGAATCCGAAGCTTGCGCACCCGCAGCTCGCCGCGCTGTTAAAATGGGCCGCGATGCTGCACGAGGTGGGGCTGAACATCAACCACAGCGGAATGCATCGCCACTCGGCCTACATTCTGCAAAACAGCGATCTGCCCGGCTTCAACCAGGAGCAGCAAACCATGATGGCGACCCTGGTGCGTTATCACCGCAAAGCCATCAAGCTCGACGACCTGCCGCGCTTCACGCTGTTCAAGAAGAAGCAGTTCCTGCCGCTTATTCAGCTGCTGCGTCTGGGCGTGCTGCTCAATAACCAGCGCCAGGCTACCACCACGCCGCCTACGCTGAAGCTGAAAACCGACGATCATCACTGGACGCTGAGCTTCCCGCACGACTGGTTCAGCCAGAACGCGCTGGTCCTGCTGGACCTGGAAAAAGAGCAGCAGTACTGGGAAGCAGTCACCGGCTGGCTGCTCAAAATCGAAGAAGAGAGCGCCGACGTCGCCGCATAACGGCTCAGGCGTCCGCGGTGGACGCCTCAGCTTCCAGCAGTGACTCAAGCGGTTCCGGCCTGCCAATCAGATAGCCCTGCACATAATCGATGCCTAGCGCGTGAACCGCGCTACGTATCTCTTCCGTCTCGACGTACTCAGCCACAACCAGCATCTTCTTCATGCGCGCCAGATGGCAGATAGACGCCACGATCTGATAATCCAGGCTGTTGTTGACGATATTGCGGATAAAGCTGCCGTCAATCTTGAGAATATCGGCATCCACGCTTTTCAGCCGCGCATAGCTCGCATACCCGGTACCAAAATCATCAATTGCAATGCGTACCCCCATTTTCTGCAGCTGCTGGAGAATATGTAGCGCCTGCTCCCCGCTGCCGAAGGTGCTGCACTCCGTCACCTCAAAAATCAGCTGCCACGGCTCAATGGCGTATTTCGCCAGCAGGCGACTCACCTCAAGCGGGAACTGCACCCGACACACGGTCGACGGGGCAAGATTAATGGCAAAGCGCTGGCCGGGCAGCCGTTCGCGATGCGCGGCAAGGAAGCGCAGGGTATGCTCCAGCACCCACAAATCTACCCGCGAGGAGAGGCCAAACTCCTGCGCGACGGGCAGGAATTGGTCGGGGGAAATCAATAGCCCGTTGACATCCGGCATCCGCAGCAGGACTTCGTGATAGCGATCGCCACGCAGGCCGCGAACGGGTTGAACCAGCAGGGTGAATTCGTCGTTATCGAGCGCCTTTTGCAGGCGGCTCATCATCGCAACTTTATCCTTCAGGCTGCGCTGCAAATGGACGGCCCCACGCTGCTGAAGATTTTCCGGATGGTTGGAGGAGAGCGACAGATCGGCAACCACACCCAGTTCACCCAGCACCAGATAAAGATGGTTTACCGGGGACCGGACATAGCAATAGCTCACGCCCACCTGCGGCTGCAGCGGCATGCCGTCCCAGACAAAGCGGAACTGTTTAATGTGCTCGTCCAGGGCCTCAATCCGCTGCTGGTGCGATTCCGCGTTGAGCCGGACCGCCAGGTCATACCCGGTCAGGTGATAGACCTGCTCATTGGGCTGGAGCGTGCCATTCACCCACTGCGCCAGCTGCTGTTTGTACTGAATGCGCAGCAGC
Organism: Enterobacter sp. MGH 24; assembly: GCF_000493015.1. Lineage (NCBI taxonomy): Bacteria > Pseudomonadati > Pseudomonadota > Gammaproteobacteria > Enterobacterales > Enterobacteriaceae > Enterobacter > Enterobacter sp. MGH 24. The sequence goes on from NZ_KI535657.1 coordinate 110,534, forward strand.
ACGCCGTAATTTCGGCCCAGAATTTCCAGTTCCGGAATGCGCAGCAGGCACAGCGCCGACCACGGGCTTTTCGCCAGTTCGCGCGACAGCGCCCGCAGGTTAGGCATATGGACGACCGGGTCGAGTAGCGCCAGCCTGCGGGAGCGTTTGTTCACCGCGCGCTGGCGAGTCGCCAGCATCGACATATAAATCACCACAAACGAGAAGACCAGGTAACTGGAAGAGGTGATCGCCAGCTGAATGTCATACCCTTGGTTCACCGGGATATAGCGGTAAAAATAGTGAATAGACACCAGCAGCACCGGTATCCAGATCAGCGACACCAGCTTATAGCCAAAGCGCATCGCGCCCCAGAGCATCACCGGCATCAGCAGCGACAGGGTGTAGTTAGTGGTGAAAATGGAGCTGTTTTCATTCATCGGGAGCAGCAGCAGCGAAAGCAGCCCGCCAAGCGCGATAGCCCACACCAGAAACTCAACGATCGTCACCTTTTTGTCTATCTGGGAACGGATCTGCGAGATGAGGCTTTTGAGATAGCGCGGATGACGAATCAGGCGGATCAGCAGATAGCTCAGCGGCACGCCCGTCAGCCCGCTGACCAGCAGCGTCTGATAGTTGATGAGCGTGCGAATATTAAGAGGGTTTAATCCCGCCAGGCTCTGCCGGCTCTCATACACGCCCAGATAGACCGCGAACTGAAACAGCACCAGAAACAGCGTCGCGGGACAGAAGGCCTGCCAGAAGATGCGCTGCGCCATCAGACGGACGTCGCCGTAAGCCGTCATGTTCCGTCTGGGTGCAAACACCCGGTAGCCGCCCCAGCTGAGCACTAAAGGGACGATAAAATGGAGCACGCCGGCGACCGTTTCGAACATGCCGACCGAGGGGTAATAACGGATAAACAGCGACAATACGATCCCGGGCAGCGCTTCCAGCCCAAAGAACATCATCAGCGAAAGCAAAAATGAGAGGGGTAAATAATAGAGTGCCACAATACCATCGCCCAGTTGCGTGAAGGTATTCGCAATGCTCAGCGCGGGAAGTAAAACCACAGGCAAAATAAGCGGCAATGCCCACCAGCGGTTTTCATTTTTTTTCAGGAAAGCGAGAATGTTCATAGATGCCCGGTTAAACCCCTTTCGCTCCAGAGGGAAAATAAAGACAGGCATCCAACCTGACGTACGCGCCGCCCGGCGGCGTGCGGGGCGAACAGTGTGGAGGAAGGATTTTAAATATCAGGGCCGGGAACCCGTTGACTTAAATCAAACTAATTTACGCAAATATCTTTTTTGCGGTGTTTTTTGAAATCATTTTCTTCATATTATCAATATGGTAAATGCATTAATTAATTTCAATAACATTAATTAATGTAAACATTGACGGTTATTTACACGCTACAGAATTGACCCCATCTTCCCGCTGTGCCTTAATGTCCTTATCGCCCAAAAGGGCTTACCCAGGATAAACAGAGTGAGTCAGGTCACGCGTATGCGCAAACGACATCAATTTAACACCCGAATGACCCGCATCATACTGCTCATTAGCTTCCTGTTTTTCTTTGGCCGCTTCGTTTACTCTTCGATTGGCGCCTGGTATCACCATCAGGACAAAACCCAGTCGCAGCAGTCCAGCCTGACCGTCGACACCGCTGACCGCTAGGCCGCCGGATGGTTTTGCACTATCCGAATAATGCCTGCTATCCCTTTGCTGAGGATTTTATCCTGCCGCATCACCACCGCCAGCTGCCGCTGCAGCATGGGCGTAAGCGACATCACGCATAGCCCTTCGCGATCGGCATCCCGTTCGACCGCCATTCGCGGCACGATGCTGTAGCCCAGACCCGCGCGAACCATGCGTTTGATCGCCTCGATGCTGCCAAGCTGCATCACCGGCGCGATCGCTAATCCGCTGGCCGCAAACCAGCCATCGATCAGCGCCAGGGTACCGCTGCCTGATTCAAAGGCAATCAGCGGCTGAGCGTGCAGCGCCTCCGGGGTGAACGCCACGAAAGCCTCCTGCTGCTCCCGCGACGCGATAAAGACAAACTCTTCGTCCATCACCGGCATGACGTCCAGCGCTCTGCCGCTCACCGGCAGCGTCACCAGACCCATATCGAGACGGTTCTCTTCAATGGCCCTGACGATGTCGAGGGTGTTGCCCGTCGTGACTCCCACGCTCAGGAGCGGATAGTCCTGGCGCAGCTTCTCCAGCAGCGGTGGCAGAAGATGGATGCAGGCCGTAGCCCCCGTGCCAAGCGTAATGGTGCCGCTCACATCGTGGCTGAAGGCGCTCACGGACCGGATGGCGTCATCCACCGCCTGCTGAATACGCTCCCCGTGCACCAGTAAAGCCTGCCCGGCAGCCGTCGCCTTAATCCCCCGCCCGGTCCGCTCCACCAGCCGCGTGTGCAGAAACTGCTCCAGCTGGCGTATTTGCAGGCTGACGGCGGGCTGGGAAATGCCCAGAACATCCGCCGCCGCTGAAAAGCTGCCGCGTTGGATCACCAGACGGAACGTGGCGAGATGGCCCAGATTAAGCGTCGTCATTCAAAGTTTCTCTTATACCGCGCATAAGGTTGCGGCCCTGCCAGTACAATACCGCGCGAGTTATGCTCAGGACAACTGCATAGCGGAATGAAAAATAATGGAAACACCTGCCCTGCCTCGCCGCCTCGCCCTCATGGCGGGATGTAATCAGCTTATCAACTGGGGGATCTCGTTTTATATGCCCGGCACCTTTGCGCTGGCCATTGTAGCCGACCGGGGATGGTCATCACCGCAGATTTACCTCGGCCTGACGCTGGCGATGCTGGTGATGGCGGCGGTTTCTCCGTTTGTCGCCCGCCTGCTGGCACGCTTTGGCGGTCAGTCGGTGGTGATGAGCGGCACGTTGCTGATCGCCGCTAGCTGCGCAGGGATGGCGTATACCCAGACGCTTTTTGGCTGGTACTGCGCCTGGCTACTGTGCGGCGTCGGGATGCGCCTGTCGCTGTACGATGCGCTATTCGCCGCGCTGGTGAATCTCTACGGACAGCAGGCGCGAAGAACAATCTCACGCGTCACTCTGGCGGGCGGGCTGGCCTCCGCCGTCTTCTGGCCGCTGGGCGATGCCCTGCTTCAGGTCATGAGCTGGCAGGAGGCGCTGCGCGTCTACGCTCTCTTCGGCCTGCTGAGCGCGATGCTGATTCGAACGCTTCCCCGGCAAAGGCTGACGGTGACGACAAAGGTCACCGCGCCACCGCTGAACAACGAGCGGCGCAACGGCTGGCTTTATGCCGCCTTCATTGCCCTCATCACCTTTGTCTCTAACGGCACGTCCACCCATCTGCCGGAGTTTATTGCCCACTTCGGCCTGCCGGTCGCCATCGGCATGCTGTGGGGGATCGGCCAGACCGGCGCCCGCTCGCTGGAAGTGCTGGCGGGTGCCCGCTTAACCCCCTTCAAACTCACGCTTTTTACCGCGCTCGCCATGCCGCTCTGCTTTCTACTGGGGATGAGCAGCGCCCTGTTTGCGTGGTGCGCGGCCGGGTTTGTGCTGGGCTATGGCGCCATCAACGGGCTGGTCACCATCGTGAAAGCCACCCTGCCGCTGGAACTGTTTAGCACCGAAAGCTATGCCCGCCGCACGGGCATGCTGCTGATCCCCGGCCAGCTGATGGCGGCAGCCTCACCGTTTGCCTATGCGTGGCTGAATAAAACGCTGGGGATCGCGGGTGCAATGTGGGTTTCAACGGGGCTGACGCTGGTAATTGCCGGGCTGGCGATAGCGATTGTGCGCCGTCCACGCAGGCAAACTGTATCGCACTGTATCCAGAGCGCCACGCTGACAAACGGGTACAAAACTCCGCCTCCGGCAAATATCTCCGATACATAAAAATGGTTTTCTTTCCCTGTCGCCATTCAGAACCGATGAGGAGAGAGACCGATGATCCGACATTATTTGCTGTTCCCCCTGCTTGCCCTGGCATCTGTAGCCCATGCCCGGGCCACACCGCTGGACAACCTGAGCGCCGAGGACGTTAACGGCCCCGCCGCCGTTGCGCCACTGGCGCAGCCGCAGCCGCCCGCAAAGCTGATAGTCGATCCGCCGCTTGCCGGGCCGCTGAGCAAAGGCGCGGTGTTTATTCAGTACCGCGCCGAAAACCTGCGCATCGAGCCGGTATTCGGCCCCGACGCGCTCAAGGTCACCCCGCGCATCGGGCACATTCACGTGGTGGTGGATGACGCGCCGTGGCACTGGGCTGACGCCAGCGGAGAGCCGGTGATTCTGGTGGGACTCCCCGCCGGTAAACACAAGGTGACCATTATTCTGGCCGACCCGACGCACAAGCCGCTCGACCACAAAACCGTTGAATTCACCGTCCCGCCCCACGCGGCGGTCCACCATTTTTAAGAACCCGTCAGTTGAGCAGACGTAGCGGATCCGGTGAGCACAATTTTGCCCGGCGGCGCTGCGCTTGCACGAGCCTACGGTTTCGTAGGCCGGGTAAGCGCAGCGCCACCCGGCAAATAAAACTGCTTCAGCCCTCGCTGTCCGCGGGATAATCCCGATTAATCCACGCGTGGTCCTCTTCCCAGGTGAACATCCATTTGCGCACCGGCCCGGCCATCACGTTGAGGTAGTAGCTGTCATACCCGGCCATCGTCGCGACCGGGTGGTAGCCCTTCGGCACCATCACCACGTCACGGTTATAGACCGCCATACACTCATCCAGCGTTCTGTCGTCGGTGTAGACGCGCTGCATGCAGAACCCCTGCTCCGGATTGAGGCGATGGTAGTAGGTCTCCTCCAGATAGGTCTCCTGGGGCGGGTTATCCGTGTCGTGCTTGTGGCTCGGGTACGAGCTGGTACAGCCTTCGTTGGTCCACACCTCCACCACCAGCAGGCTGTCGGCAGGCTTGTCTTCCGGCAAAATGTTGTGCACGTAGCGCTGATTGTGACCCTTGCCGCGCGCTTCGCCGTCGATATCCTGTGGCGCAATCAGCCGCGTCGGATACGTGCCCTTGCCCGGCGCGGCGCAGACCGCCAGCTCCAGCTTCGTCAGCGCCTTCACCTGCACCGACTCCTGCGGGGTGACGTACACTGCCCACGGCTTGATGCGCTCGAACGGGCTCATACGCTCGCCGATGTCGTTAAACTGCGCGGAAGGCGTGCTGATGGAGGCGCGCCCGGCAACCAGCACCAGGCAGCGCTCTTCGCTGACGGCGGGCAGCGTCAGCGTCTGCCCCTCCTGCAGCTCATACGCCGCAAAGCCGACGTAGCCCCACCCCGCGCGTTCCGGCGTGACGGACTGGGTGCGCCCCTCCGCGTTCGGCTGTTGCCAGCGTGATAACAGACGTGACATGTTCCCTCCTCAAATCAGTCCGGCGTCGCGGGCCAGACGGCTCAGGTTGTTATAGCCCAGACGGGCATAGGTCAGGGGATGGGCTATCGCCGGATCCTGCTCCGCCTCGACCACCAGCCAGCCGTGATAATCCTGCGCCTTCAGCAGCCGCATAATCGGCGGGTAATTGACGCAGCCGTCGCCCGGCACGGTAAACACGCCGCTCAGCACCGCATCGAGGAAGCTGGTTTTGCGGTTTTTCACGTCCGCCAGCACGTCGGCACGCACGTCTTTACAGTGAACGTGGTTGATGCGCGACGCCCAGCGCTGCGCCACCGCCAGCGGATCGGCCCCGGCAAAGGTCAGATGGCCGGTATCCAGCAGCAATCCAACCGCCTCCCCGGTGTGGATCATCAGGTTGTCCACGTCCTCGGCGGACTCAATCACCGTGCCCATATGGTGATGGTAGGCAATCTGCACGCCCTGCTGCTGGGTGTAGCGGGCAAATTCGGTGAGCTTCTCGCCGTACTCTTTCCAGCGCGCCTGCGGGAAGCGCGGGCGCAGATGCACCGGGGTCTGCTGCTCGCCGTGAATGCAGCCGCTCACTTCCGCAAAGACCAGCACCTTCGCCCCCAGCTCGCGCAGCAGCGTCAGGTGCGACTGCACGGCGGCGATCTCCTCCTCCACGCTGCGCTCCAGCAGGCGGCCGGAGTACCAGCCGGAGACCAGCTGCAGGTCGTGGCGCTGCAGGATGGGGCCGAGCAGGCGCGCTTCGCGCGGAAATTTATTGCCCAGCTCGAAGCCGGCAAAACCAGCCTCTTTCCCTTCGCTCAGACAGGTCTCCAGCGAGGTCTCCGCGCCGAGAGAAGGCAGATCGTCGTTCGTCCACGTCAGCGGGTTAATGCCCAGTTGTACACTCATTGTCGTCTCCATTATGCGTGTCCGCGCTCGCGCCACCAGGCGATAAGCTGCAGGTAGTTGTCCCGGATGCGCGCCACCAGCTGCGCATCGTCAATATCGTGCTTCAGCCACGCGCGGGAGGCATCGCCAAACAGCGTGCGCCCTACGGCGAAGCCTTTTACCAGCGTCTGCCCCGCTGCGGCTTTGAAGTCGGCGCGCAGCTGTTCCGCCGGAGCGTCCAGGCCGAGGATCACCACCCCGCGGCAGTGCGGGTCACGGCGTTCGATAATCTCGCTCAGCGCCGTCCAGCCGTCGGCCGAGAGCGGCGGCAGCTTCCACCAGTCCGGGTAAATGCCCAGGTTGTAGAAGCGGGAGATGGCGCGCAGGTAGAGCTCGTCGCTGCGCGGCATGCTGGCGGGCAGGATCACCTCCAGCAGCAGCTCGTGCCCGGACCGGCAGCAGGCGTGGTACACCTCGGCGATTTTCTGCTCCTGCTCCAGGCGCAGGCCGTGGGCATCTTCCGGGTGGAAGAAGACCAGGCACTTCACCACGTGCTCCTGCGGCCAGCTGATGAGCTGGGTGCCGATGTTGCCGTGCTCCATCTCCAGCGGACGCGAGCCCGGCAGCTCGATGGGGCGACCAATCCACCACCCTTCCCCGGTGATCGCGTTCAGCGCGTCCTGACCAAAGGTGCCGTCGCACAGCAGACCGGCTTTACCCTCCAGCCCGGCGCGGCTCGCCGCCTCGCGGCTGGCCTGCAGGATCAGTTGCTTCAGCGCCGGAATGCGCTTAAGCGACGCGCCGCACTGCATCGCCATATCCTCAAGCTGGCTGCGGTGGTCGAAGGCCATCACGCACAGCTCCGGCCATTCGCGGCGGCGGGTGGTCACCCGGTGGAGATGGTTAAGACGCGGGTCAAGATCCGGGCGCGGCACATTCGCGGCGCGGGAGAGATAATCATCCAGCTCGATTTTGCTCGGCATCGCCGGGGCGCAGCCGTGGCGCGAGACCACCAGCGCGCCGCAGGCGTTGGCGTAGCGGCACGCCTGCTCCCAGCCTTCGTCGTTCAGGTAGCCGCGCAGCAGGCCGGACATAAACGCATCCCCCGCCCCGAGGACGTTCAGCACCTCCACGCGCACGCCGGTCACCGTCAGGCCGTCGTCCAGCCGGGACGGAATGGCGTTGGTATAGACCGAGCAGCCGAGCGCGCCGCGTTTGCAGACCAGCGCTGCTTCACTGACGGCGCGCACCTGCCCCAGCGCCTGCAGGGTATCCGTGCTGCCGCCCGCAATGTGAAACTCCTCCTCGGTGCCGACAATGACGTCGAAGAGGTGCAGCACCTCCTGCAGCTCGCGGGTGACCTTATCGGCAGCGATAAAGCGCGTTTCCCCGTCGCCTAAGGCGGTCAGCCCCCACAGCACCGGGCGGTAGTCGATGTCCAGCACCGTGCGCACGCCGTGACGGCGGGCATAGCCCAGAGCCGTCAGCACCGCCTCGCGGGTCTGCGGATGAGAAAGATGCGTCCCGGTGATGGCAAGACAACGTGCGGAGGCAATGTAGCGTTCGTCCACATCGCTGGCGGTAATCGCCATGTCCGCGCAGTTATCGCGATAAAAAATCAGTGGAAAGGTGTCCCGGTCTTTAATGCCGAGCAGCACCAGCGCCGTGAGGCGTTGTTTATCGGTAATCAGATGGCTGGTATCGCAGCCCACCTGGTTGAGCTCTTCCCGCAGGAAGCGGCCCATATGTTCATCGCCGACGCGCGCCAGCATCGACGAGCGTAAACCCTGACGGGCGGTGCCGTACGCCACGTTGCCGGACGACCCGCCGAGATATTTGGCGAAGCTCGACGCGTCCTCCAGACGGGCACCAATCTGCTGGCTGTAGAGGTCTACCGCCACGCGGCCCATGCATATCACATCAAACTGCTTTTCCACGTTGATACCTCATCAGACAATGTCGTTCACGTTCAGCCAGCGGCCTTCCCGGTGCGAGAGCGCAATCGCGTCCAGCACGCGCGACACCTTCCAGCCCTCTTCGAAGTCCGGCCACATCGGCGCATCGGCGGCAATCCCGTCCACCAGGTCGCGCACCTCCACCGTTTTTTGATCGTTAAAGCCAATCCCGTGTCCCGCGCCCATGCAGAACGCGGCGTAGTCCGGGTGCACCGGGCCAACGAGCAGCGTGCGAAACCCCTGACGGTTCACCGGATCGTCATGCAGATAGAGCTTCAGCTCGGCCATGCGCTCCTGGGTGAAGCTGATGGCGCCTTTCGTCCCGGTGATGACGTACGACAGCCCCATCTTGCGGCCGCAGGCAACGCGGGAGGTTTCAATCACGCCCTGCGCACCGCCCGCAAAACGCACCATCGCGTGGGCCTGATCCTCGTTTTCAACGGCAATCATCTCCGACGAGCCGGCCTTCGCCGGGCGTTCCGGGACCACGATCTTAAGGTCGCCGCAAACCTGCTCGATATCCCCCACCAGGTACTGGGCCATATTGACGATGTGCGCCGCGAGGTCGCCCAGCGCCCCCAGCCCGGCGGTCTCTTTAAAGCAGTGCCAGTGAATGGGCGACAGCGGGTCGGCCATATAGTCTTCGTTGTGGGTGCCGTAGAAGTGGATCACCTCGCCAATCTCGCCGCGGGCGATAATCTCCTTCGCCAGCTGCGCCGTCGGGTTCTTCATGTAGTTGAACCCCACCAGCGTTTTCACCCCGGCCCGCTTCGCGGCGTCGACCATCTCGCGCGCGTCGTGGGCGTTAAGCGCCAGCGGCTTCTCCGAGTAGACGTGCTTGCCGTGGCGGATCGCCTCCAGCGCCATCTCTTTATGCAGATGGTTGGGTGAACAAATATCCACCACGTCAATCGCCGGGTCGGCCACCAGCGCCCGCCAGTCGCCGGTGGAGCGGTTGAAGCCAAACGCCTGCGCGCGCGCTGCCGCCAGCTCCGGCGTGACTTCCGCTACCATCTCGCGCACCAGCCTGCCCCGCAGGTTGAACACCGTCGGAGCCTGGGCATAGGCGATAGCGTGTGCCTTGCCGATATACCCGGTGCCAATCAATCCAATACGAACCTCTTTCATCGTGATCCTCACAGTGCGCCGCGACGGCTCTTGGCGTAGGTGTCGAACGCCACCGCCAGAACGATAATTAACCCGGTGATAATCTGCTGGTAGTAGGCCGAGACGTTCATCAGCACCAGGCCGTTAATCAGAATGCCCATAATGATGGAGCCGATAATGGTGCCGCCGATGCGCCCGTAGCCGCCCATCAGCGAGGTGCCGCCGATCACCACCGAGGCGATGACGCGCAGCTCAAAGGAGATCCCGGCCACCGCCTCGGCGCTTCCCAGACGCGCGCTCAGGATGAAGCCCGCCAGCCCCGCCAGACAGCCGATCAGCACGTAGACGCTGACCAGCACGCGCTTGACGTTGACTCCCGCCAGGCGCGCCGCCTCCGGGTTGCCGCCGATGGCGTAGACGAAGCGGCCCCAGCGGGTTTTATGCAGCGCCAGATAGCCGCCGAGGGCGACGATGGCGAAGATCCAGATCGGAATAGAGATGCCAAGCAGCTCCCCGCGCCCCCACCAGCGGTAGCCAGGGTCGAAACCGGCGATCGGCGCACCGTCGTTAATCACCAGCGTCAGGCCGCGCCAGATGGTCATCCCGCCGAGGGTGACGATGAACGGCGGCAGGCGCAGACGGGTGACGCCCAGGCCGTGCAGGAAGCCAATCGCCGTGCCCATGGCCAGACATATCCCCAGCCCGATCAGCCAGCTCATGCCGCCCCAGGCGTTCGGGTCGACGGTGGTGAAGTTGTCGCCTTTGATTACGTATGCCGCGGTCATGGCGCACACCGCCAGAATGGAGCCCACGGAGAGGTCAATCCCGGCGGTCAGAATGACGAAGGTCATCCCCACGGCCATGATCCCGTAGATGGAGACTTCGGTCAGGATGTTGAAAATATTGCGTTCAGAGAAAAAGTTGCTGTTCTGCGACTGGAAGAAGATCAGCAGCAGGATCATGAAAATCAGCACCCCGAAGCGCTCGAAGAAGGCGATGGGATCGATGCGTCCGGCGCGTTTGACCGGGGCCTGCGTTTTAGAAATCATCTGCGTCATGAGAAACTCCGTTATGCCGCGTTCAGGGCGTTGTGGTTGATGGCCATCATCGTCATCAGCCGTTCTTCGTTAGCGTCGTCACCGTGGATCTCGCCGGTCACCCGGCCTTCGCTGAGGGTGATGATCCGGTCGGACACCGCCATCACTTCAGGCAGATCGGAGGAGATCACGATCACCGCCACGCCCTTTTTCGCCATGTCAAACAGCACCTGGTGCACTTCCGATTTGGTCCCCACGTCGATGCCGCGCGTCGGCTCATCAACGATCAGCACCCGCGGGTTGAGCGCCATGCAGCGCGCGAGGATCACTTTTTGCTGGTTGCCGCCGGAGAGTTTGCGCACCTCCTGCGCGCTGTTGACCATTTTGATCTGCAGCGCCTGGCGGTAGGACTCAATCAGATCGTCCTCTTTGCGGGTGTTCACAAACCAGCGCCACTGCAGCAGCGAGGAGAGGCAGGAGAGCGACAGGTTGTCGCGAATCGACAGTCCCAGCACCGCCCCCTCTTTTTTGCGATCTTCCGGCACCAGCGCCACGCCCTGATCGAGGGCATAAAGCGGGTCGCGCGGCTGGTACGGCACGCCGTCCAGCTCAAAGCTCCCCGAGGTAAACGCGTCTGCGCCAAACAGGCAGCGGGCCACTTCGGTACGTCCCGCGCCCACCAGCCCGGCAATGCCCAGGACCTCCCCGGCATGGACGTGGAAGCTGATGTCGTGCAGGGCGATGCCGTGCGGATCCAGCGGCGGCTTTTCGCGGCTCAGCCCCTTCACCGCCAGGCGGACGGGTTTGTCTTCATGATGCGTTTCGCTGGCGGGACGGCGGTTAAAGGCCACGTCGCGTCCGACCATCAGGCGGATCAGCTGTTCGACGTTGGTCTCCGCCACCGCGCCGGTGCCGGTGAAACGGCCGTCCTGGAAAACGGTAAAGCGATCGCAAAGCTGGAAAACCTCGTGCAGACGGTGGGTAACGTAAATAATGCTCACGCCGCGGTTTTTAAGCTCGCGCACCACGCGGTGGAGGCTTTCCACCTCGCTGTCGCTCAGCGCGGCGGAGGGTTCGTCCATGATGATTAACCGGGCGTTGAGGGTCAGCGCCCGGGCGATCTCCACCATCTGCTGCTGGGCGACGCTCAGACGGGCGACGGGCGTGGTCGGCGCAACGTTCAGCTGCAGGTAATCGAGAATGACCTGCGCCTCCTGGTTTACCGCCCTTTCGTCGACGATCAGGTTTCGCCTGCGCGGCTCGCGCCCGAGAAACATGTTTTCCGCAACGGTCATGTTGGGCAGCAGGTTGAATTCCTGATAGATGGTGATAATGCCCTTGTTCTGCCGTTCCACCGGGGAGTCGTCCACCGGCAGCGTTTCGCCGTTGAACCAGATATCCCCGCGCGTTTGCGGCTGCGCGCCCGCGAGCGCCTTCAGCAGCGTGGATTTCCCTGCCCCGTTTTCCCCCAGAAGGGCGTGGATCTCCCCCGCGCCGACGCTCAGCTGAGCGCTGCTCAGCGCCCAGACGCCGGAAAAGCTTTTTGCCAGGTCGGTCACTTTCAGTAAGGGTTGCGACATCAGTCTGCTCCTCCTCATGATGAGCCGCCAGAGGCGGCTCGGGACATATTAGTTACCGGCCTCACCGATACGCTCAGCCTGCTGCAGGTTCTCTTTGGTGATCAGCGTCGGCGGGTAGTCGGCCCCGGTGATGGCTTTCTTCTCGCGCACGTTGGCCACCAGCTGGCTCATCGCCGTCTGCACCGCAAAGCCCGGACGCTGGTCCGCCGTTACCGCCAGCCAGCCGTCGCGCACGCGGGCCAGCGCTTCCGGCACCGCATCAAACCCGGTCACGAGGATTTCACCCGGCTTCACGCCCTGGCTCTGCAGCGCTTCAATCGCCCCCAGCGCCATATCGTCGTTGGCGGAGAGGATCACCTGCGGGCGCTTCGGCAGCGAAGGCAGCACGCTTTCCACAATGCGCATCCCTTCCGAACGCATCCAGTTCCCGGTCTGATCGGCGACGATCTTGTATTTATCCCCACCCGCCTTCAGGCTGTCGCGGATCCCTTTGGTGCGTTCAATATTGGAGGAAGAACCCGGCTGGCCGGTGAGGAGAATGATGTCCGCGCCGTTGGGGAATTTGGTTTTAACGAAGTCGCCAACCGCCTGGCCGCCCTTGTAGTTGTTGGCGCCAAAGTGCGGCACTTTCTTCTGGCTATCGACGGAGCGGTCGAGGGTGACGATCGGCAGTTTCGCATCCTGAATTTCATCCACCGCGCTGGAAACCGCGTTCACGTCGTTCGGGGAGACGATAAAGCCCTGCGCCCCGCGGGTGATGGCGTTTTCCAGGTCAGCCACCTGCTTCGGCGAGCTGCCCTGCCCGTCCAGCACCTGAAGCTTCACGCCCATCTCTTTTGCGGCTTTCACCGCCGTGCGCTGCATGTGAACTTCAAACGGCATGGCCAGGTTTGGCGTACTGAAAACAATTTGCTCGTTTTCGGCGAGGGCGGCCCCGGACGTCATGGCGATGAGGGCGGCTACGATCAGTTTTTTCATTATTATGTCTCTCTGTGTAGGGTTGTTGTGTTTAGAGGACGATCTCGCGCTGGCTTCGCAGCGACTCCAGCGCTTTATCCGCAAGGTACAGCGCACGTTCACCATCATCGCCGCTGCAGTCAGGCACCGCTTCGCCGCGCAGGACCGCAACAAAGTGTTCCCATTCCGCGGCGTAAGCGGATTTGTAGCGCTGCAGGAAGAAGTGTTCCGGCAGCGCGCTGGTGCAGCCCTGTTTGCCGTAGTGCTGCACCTGGTTTTCCAGAATATTGCCCGCGCACAGCAGCCCTTCGGAGCCGTGCAGCTCAAGGCGCTGGTCGTAGCCGTAAGATGAACGGCGGCTGTTGACGATGGTCGCCATCGCGCCGGAGGCGTATTTCAGAACGATAAACGCGGTATCGATATCCCCCGCCTCGCCAATCGCCGGATCCACCAGGTTACTGCCCTGGGCATACACCGACACCGGCTCTTCGCCCATGATGAAGCGGGCCATGTCAAAGTCGTGGATGGTCATATCGCGGAACATGCCGCCGGAAACGCGGACGTACTCCGCAGGCGGCGGAGACGGATCGCGGGAGATGATCAGCAGCGATTCCGGTTTGCCGATGCGCCCGGCCTGCACATCGGTTTTCACGCGGCGGAACTGCGGGTCAAAGCGGCGGTTAAAGCCGATAAACAGCGGCACGTCGTACTCTTTAACCACTTTCAGGCAGTCGCGCACGCGGGCGAGGTCAAGGTGTACCGGCTTTTCGCAGAAGATGGCCTTGCCGTGGCGGGCGGCCATTTCAATCAGATCCGCGTGGGTATCGGTGGCGGAGGCGATCAGTACGGCGTGAACGTTAGGGTCGGTCATCGCCTCATCCACGCTCTGCTGGCGGGCCTGATACTGCGTGGCGAGACGGGTGGCAAATTCCTGATTCGGGTCAACCACGGACCAGAGCGTGGTCGCGCCGTGGCTGGCAATGTTAGCTGCATGTACCTGGCCAATTCGGCCAGCGCCCAGTAAAGCAATGTTAAACATAACGGCTCCCGGTGTTGGTGAATGCTGTGAACTAACGACCCTATAAATAAAACATTTATTTCATTTTTATAAATAGTGAAAATTATGTTTTTGAGTGTGGGTTAACACTTTTGAGATGAATGAGATAAATTTTGTTATCAATCTCACAACATGGGAGGAAGTACAGAAGCGCCCCTCACCCCGGCCCTCTCCCCAAAGGGGCGAGGGAGAAAAGGCCGCACCTAACCATCCCCTCTCCCCTTTGGGGAGAGGGTTAGGGTGAGGGGAAATGAAATGAAAATTTCGTTATGGCAGGAAATCTCAATACTGGCGGGCTTTTTTCACCTGCGCCTGCGTTTGCTCAGCGGCCTCACGCACGGCAGACGACGCCGCCACCTGCGCGTCACCGGTTCGCCACCAGGAGGCGTAGTCGTGGGTCATGGTCTTCGGCAGCACCTTGATGTCCAGCAGCGTCGGGCCCGGATGCGCCCGTGACGCCTCAAGCGCCGCCAGCAGGCTTTGCTCATCGTTCACCCGCCACGCGCGGCAGCCGTAGCTTTGTGCGTTTTGCGCAAAGTCGACCTTCACCAGCGGCCCGTCAAGCCGCCCGGTTTCCGGGTTGCGCCGACGGTTTTCCGTGCCAAAGCTGCCCATGCCGTGCCCCATCTGCAGGTTGTTAATGCAGCCGAAGCTGGCGTTATCAAACAGCAGAACGGTGACCTTAATGCCCTCCTGAACGGCGGTTTGCAGCTCGGAGTGCAGCATCATGTAGGAGCCATCCCCCACCATGGCGTATACAGGCTGCTCGGGTTGGGCGAGCTTCGCGCCGATGGCCGCCGCAATCTCGTAGCCCATGCAGGAGTAGCCGTACTCCAGGTGATAGCTGTCCGGCGTTTTGACCTGCCAGAGACGCTGTAAATCCCCCGGCAGCGAACCGGCCGCGCCCACCACGATGGCGTTATCTTCAATATGCTGGTTGATCAGCCCCAGCACCCGCGTCTGGGTCAGGCGGGTGTTGAGCGTCTCGCCGTACTCCGCCAGCTGCGCGTCCAGGTGCCCCGCCACTTCGGGCGCGTCGTCAGGACGCCACTGGCGATCCCACAGTCGACGGCACTCGTCGCGCCAGGCGGAATTCGCCTGAGCGATCGCCTCTCCCCAGCCGCTGCGATAATCCCCGAGCGCGTGGGTTAATGCCTGAAGCCCGGTTTGGGCATCGGCAATCAGCGCGGTCGCGTCCAGCTTCAGGGCGTCAAACTCGGCCACGTTCAGCAGCAGGAATTCGACGTCCGGATGGGAAAAGAGCGCCTTGGAGCCGGTAGTAAAGTCGGTCAGGCGCGTGCCGATGCCAATCACCAGGTCAGCCTGTGGCGCAAGCTGGTTGGCGGCCATTCCCCCCGTCACTCCTACGCCGCCCAGGTTAAGTGGGTGGTCACTTACCAGCGCCCCCTTTCCGGCCTGGGTTTCGGCAAACGGCAGCCGCAGCGTCTCGACAAATTCGCGAAACGCCTCATGCGCGCCGGAATAGCGCACGCCGCCGCCGCACACCACCAGCGGACGACGCTTGCGGGCGATCAGCGCCCGCGCCTGTGCCAGACGCTGCGGATCGGGCGGACGACGCTCGATGTGGTGCACGCGACGCGCGAAGAAGCTTAGCGGGTAGTCCCATGCCTCTCCCTGCACGTCCTGCGGCAGGCAGATGGTCACCGCGCCGGTATTCGCGGGGTCAGTAAGCGTTCGCATCGCGCTTAGCATGGCGCTCATCAGCTGCTCGGGGCGGTTAATGCGGTCCCAGTAGCGGGAGACCGGGCGGAAGCAGTCGTTGGTGCTGATGCTAAGATCGTGATACTGCTCGATCTGCTGCAGCACCGGGTCCGGCTGGCGGCTGGCGTAGATATCGCCCGGCAGCAATAGCAACGGGATGCGGTTCGCCGTGGCGGTGGCCGCGGCGGTCACCATATTGGCAGCGCCCGGCCCGACGGAGGAGGTGACGGCAAAAATGCGCTGGCGGCGGTGCTGTTTGGCGAACCCCGTCGCCATATGGGCAATGCCCTGCTCGTTGCAGCCCTGCATCACCTGTAGATGACCGGGATCCTGCTCCAGCGCCTGGCCGATACCCAGCACGTTACCGTGCCCAAAGATGGTGGCGACGCCCTCCACGAAGGGCGTTTCGTTGCCATCCACGCTGACGTACTGTTGATTAAGGAACCGGACCAGCGCCTGGGCCATGGTCATACGTTCGGTTTGCATAAAACCTCCTGTCAGCCCAGCGTTGGCATGGAGAACGCAGCGCCTGTCTCCTGCTGCATTTCCGGCCAGCGCGCGGTGATGGTTTTCATTCGGGTGTAGAAGCGCACGCCGTCGCTGCCGTGGACGTTGAGCGCGCCAAAAATCGAGCGCTTCCAGCCGCCGAAGCTGTGGAACGCCATCGGCACCGGGATCGGCACGTTGACCCCCACCATGCCAGCCTGCACCTCTTCGCAGAAGCGGCGCGCGCAGCCGCCGTCGCGGGTGAAGATCGCCGAGCCATTACCATATTCATGGCGGTTAATCAGATCCACCGCGCTGGTGTAATCTGCTACGCGCACCACAGAAAGCACCGGGCCAAAAATCTCTTCTTTATAGATGGTCATCTCCGGGGTGACGTTATCGAACAGCGTCGGCCCGACGAAGTAGCCCTGCTCGTGGCCCTTCACGCTGAAGCCGCGACCGTCCACGCGCAGTTTCGCCCCCTGCGCTTCCCCGCTGTCGATGTAGCCCAGCACCTTGCTGCGGTGCGCGGAGGAGATAAGCGGCCCCATTTCGTTTTCCGGCGACTGGTCCAGGCCCGGCCCGACGCGCAGCGCGGCAATCTGTTTTTCCAGCCGGGCGCAGAGGTCATCGGCGGTTTTATCCCCCACCGCCAGCACCACCGAGAGCGCCATGCAGCGTTCCCCCGCCGCGCCGTAGGCCGCGCCCATGATGGCGTTGGTTGCCATCTCCATGTCCGCATCCGGCATTAAAATGCAGTGGTTTTTCGCGCCGCCCAGCGCCTGACAGCGCTTACCGTGGGCGGACGCGGTCTGGTAAATGTATTCCGCAATCGGCGTGGAGCCGACAAAGCTCACCGCCTGCACGCGCGGGTCGGTCAGGAGCACGTCAACGGACTCCTTATCGCCCTGCACCACGTTGAACACGCCGTCCGGCAGGCCGGCCTCTTTCAGCAATTGCGCCAGCGCGAGCGCGAGAGAAGGATCTTTTTCCGACGGTTTCAGCACGAAGGTGTTGCCGGTCGCCAGCGCAATCGGGAACATCCACATCGGCACCATCGCCGGGAAGTTAAACGGCGTGATCCCGGCGCAAACGCCGAGCGGCTGCATCAGCGAGTGGCTGTCGACGCCGGTACCGACGTTCGCAGAGTGTTCACCCTTTTGCAGATGCGGGATGCCGCAGGCAAACTCCACTACCTCCAGGCCGCGGGTCAATTCGCCCACCGCGTCGGAGAAGACTTTGCCGTGCTCTTCGCTGATGATGCGGGCCAGTCGCTCCATGTTCTCTTCCAGCAGCGCCTTGAAGCGGAACATCACGCGCGCGCGCTTAAGCGGAGCATGGCGCGCCCACGCCGGAAACGCCTGCTGCGCGGCGGCAATGGCCTGTTCGGTTTCCTGCGCCGTACTCATCACCACCTGGCGGATCTGCTCGCCGGTGGCCGGGTTGAAGATCGCCTGAACGCGCTGGCCTGAACCGGTGACACATTCGCCGTGAATAAAATTCGCTACCGTCTCCATCCTTAACCTCTCGCTGTTGATACGTGACTGTTACCTGAACACTGTGTACTGAACACTATATATGAAACAAATATTCCATTTTAAGTTGAAATAAAATAAATAATGATTATTGTGATCAAGGATGGATTTTTATGTTAACAGCCAACAACACTGACGCAGCGTGCGCTATTAAGGAATTTCGGGCGAGGAAATGACTGAAGTTTCTGTTTCATTTTTGCTGCCAGATGGATGGCCGACATTTAAAAGACGCGGTTTTGCGTTTAGAATCATAAGACTGTATTTGGGGGATAAGATGACGACAGCAACCAGCCTGAACGAACTGCAGCAGCAAATCCGCGATCGCTACGATAGCCTGAGCAAGAGGCTGCAGCAGGTCTCCCGCTACGTGCTGGATAACACCAACAGCGTGGCCTTTGATACGGTTGCCGTCATTGCCGAGCGCGCCGACGTGCCGCCCTCGACGCTGATCCGCTTTGCCAACGCCTTTGACTTCACCGGCTTCAACGAAATGAAACAGCTGTTTCGCATGAACCTGGTGGAGGAGACCGCCAGCTACAGCGACCGCGCCCGGCTGTTCCGCGAGATGGAGAGCGAGGCCGTGCCGGAAACGCCGCTCGATATTCTGCAGGAGTTTGCCCGTTCAAACGCGCAGGCGCTGCAGCAGCTGGCCGCCCGCGCCGAACCGGAGATGCTGGAGCGCGCGGTACAGCTGCTGGCCGACGCCGACACCATCTACATCGCCGGGCTGCGCCGCTCCTTTAGCGTTGCCGCGTATCTGACCTACGCGCTGAGCCACCTCGAGTGTCGCCCTATCCTGCTCGACGGCATGGGCGGGATGCTGCGCGAGCAGATCAGCCGCATTAAGGCGCGCGACATTGTGGTGTCGATCAGCTTCTCGCCATACGCGGAAGAGACGGTGATGGTCAGCGAAACCGCCGCCAGCGTCGGCGCGCGGCAGATCGTGATTACGGACAGCCAGATAAGCCCCCTGGCGACGTTCAGCGATCTCTGCTTTGTGGTGAAAGAGGCGCAGGTGGATGCGTTCCGGTCTCAGTCGGCGACGCTGTGCCTTGTGCAGTCGCTGGTGGTGGCGCTGGCGTATCGCCGGGATAACAGCGGAAAATAGTTCACACATTCGGCCCGGCACGCGGGCCGCGGGTTTTACTCTGCGAATGCCCTCTCCCGTCACGAAATACACTAAAATAATCACCCTTCGTAATGACATTTAATCCTTTGATTTTAATGACCTAATTGTCATTTCATTTCCGATTCCTTTTGCTTTGCCCATCATTCTGTGAATACCCTCAAGGAATTAACACCACTGAAACAATAATATAACTTTCAGAGGTGACATCATGCTCATTAAAGAACGTCATTACGCAATACTGACCTACCTCAACCGATATGAGCGCGCGACGGTTAGCCATCTCGCTAAAATTTTTGGCGTCACCCGAGAAACAATTCGCAGTGACCTGAATATATTATCGAAAGAAGGTGGCGTTGAGCGCTGCCATGGTGGCGCCCTTATTAAGCGCCGTATTTTTCACACTCAATCCGTAAATAATCTTGATAGTAATATCATTCATTTTTTTGAATCTGCTCAGTCAAAAAAAACAGCCAGGTCTCGACATAAAGGGCGAAAGATGAAAGGCAAAGTTTGTATTTTAGGGTCGTTCAACGTTGATATTATTGCGAATGTGGATCGTTTTCCGCAAAGCGGTGAATCGATATTTTCAGAAAATACCATTATCGGGCCGGGGGGAAAAGGGGCGAATCAGGCGCTGGCAGTAAGCAAATGTAATGTGAAAACGCACTTTGTCGGTAAAGTCGGAAACGATCAGTTTAGCCAGATGGCATATGAACATTTGACCTCGTCGGCAATTGACAGCTTTATGCTTTATCAGGATAAAGAAAAGAAAACCGGCACGGCGCTTATTTATGTATGTCAGGGCGACGGTGAGAATATGATTGCCATTAGCCCGGGTGCCAATCAATCAATTACCGCAGATGAAGTTGAAGCTATTATCCCGGAGTTAAAAAGTTCGGATATCTTTTTAACCCAGCTGGAAAACAATCTGCCCGCCACGTTTCGGGCCATTGAACTTGCCCGTTGCTGCGATATTAAAGTGGTTTTAAACCCCGCGCCCTTCTCTTCTGAGGTGGCGAGCTGTCTGAAAAACGTTGATTTTCTTACGCCTAACGAAACAGAAGCGTCATTGCTTTCGGGTATTGCCGTTACGGACATGACCAGCGCGAAAGCAGCGGCAAAAGCGATCAAGGCCAATGGCGTCGGCTGCGTCATCATTACGATGGGAGCCAAAGGCGCGCTTATTTATGACGGCGAGCAGTTTATTCATATTCCTGCGCTAAAAGCGTTATGCGTGGATACGACAGGGGCCGGAGATGCTTTTAACGGTGCATTTACGGCCAGCATGGCCAAAGGGGAGTCTCTCGTTCAGGCCGCAAAATTTGCCTGCGCGTTTGCCTCGCTGGCCGTTGAAAAAGAGGGGGCGTCAAATATGCCTGAGTACAAAGATGTGCTCACCCGTCTGACGCAATATGAAAATATCACCATTCACGTTGAGAAAAATTAACACTACGGTTTATCGCTTTTTTATTAACGTGCGATGCAGGTTTTATATTGCATCCGCTGCAACCATTAAAATAATGGGAGTAAGTTCGATGAAGGCTTTAACTGAAACAAAACCCAGCGAGCGGATATCCCTTGCAAGCCACCTCTCACAGCAACGAACCGTCACTCGTACCGCGCGCTTTCGTCAAAAGATGCGCAGGTGGTGGCCTTTTTATGTGATGGCGCTGCCGGGTGTGATTTATTTTTTTATCTGGCACTATTTACCTATCTGGGAAACGAAAATCGCTTTTGAGCAATACCGGATCATTCCACCCAATATTTGGGTCGGCATGCAATATTTTACGACGCTAATGTCGTCTCCCGTTTTCTGGCAGGTGATACAAAATACGGTCATCATTGGCGCAATGAAACTGGTCTTTATTTTCCCGGTACCGATTATTCTTGCCCTGCTGCTCAATGAGGTGCGTTCATCGGGTTATCGTAAATTCGTCCAGTCGGTCATTTATTTACCGCACTATTTATCATGGGTTGTTATTGCCAGTATCGCTATCGCCACGCTGTCCCCGGTCGACGGGGCGATTAACGACGTCATTAAATCTATGGGATACGACCCGATTCCGTTTATGACGGATACCGGCTCAATTCGCTGGGTGCTGGTGTTCACTGAAATGTGGCGCAGCGCCGGGTGGGATTCCCTGCTCTATATCGCGGCGATCCTGGCGATTGACCCACAGCTGTACGAAGCGGCGGAGATGGACGGTGCAGGCCGCTGGCGAAAAATCTGGCATATCACACTACCTGCCATTACGCCCACGATCGCGACGCTGTTCATCCTTAACGTCGGGCTGTTCCTGAGCCAGGGTTTTGATCAGGTGTTCAACATGAGCAACGACGTGGTAAACGGGCAGATCGATATCATCGACACCTATGTATACCGCATGGGCCTGCGCACCGGGGAATTCTCGCTGGCAACGGCGGCAGGGTTATTCAAAGGCGTGATTGGCATGGTCCTTATCGTGCTGGCTCACAACGTCTCTAAGCGCCTGACGGGTAAAGGAGTCTGGTAATGCGCTGGTCATCCCGAAGTACCCCATTTGAACGCATTGAGTATGTTCTCATTCTCTCCGTTCTGCTGTTGCTGGTCATCGTTACGCTTCAGCCCATCCTGAATCTGGTGGCCGTCTCCTTCTCAAGCCCGGCGAAGGTCGCGGGCATGAGTGGCCTGGCGATTATCCCGGACGGTTTCTCGCTCGATGTATGGAAGCTGCTGCTGAGCAATAAGGCTGTTCTTCGCGGGTTTGGAAACGCGATGCTGATCACCGTGGTGGGCACCGTTATCAACGTGGTCTTTACCGTGCTGCTGGCCTGGGCGCTGGCGCAAAAACGGCTGCCGGGACGTCGCCTGCTCTTTATCTTCGTCCTTTTCACCATCGTTTTTGAGCCGGGCATCATTCCCGACTTTCTGGTGATGAAGAAGCTGGGCCTGCTGAACAGCTACTGGTCAGTCATTCTCTATCGCGCTGTTTTCGCGTGGTACCTGATCATTCTGGTGCGTCTGTTCGAAGAGATCCCGGAAGAGCTGCTGGAAGCCGCCGAGCTGGATGGCGCGAACCCTTTCCAGACGCTGTGGTACGTCATTCTGCCAGTTGCTAAATCCTCTATTGCCATGATCACGCTGTTTTATATGGTGCTGCACTGGAACGAATTTTTCCGCGCCATGGTGTACCTCAACGATCCGGACAAGTGGCCGCTGCAGGTTGTGCTGCGTCAGTTTGTCGTCGAGGGAGATAAGTTGTCCATGGTGGGGGTGGAAAGCATGTCTAACTACACCGATGCCAGCCAGATCAGCATTAAGGCGCTCAAAGCCGGCATGATTACGCTGACTATTGCTCCCCTTATCGCCATTTACCCCATTATTTTGCGCTTCTTTACCAAAGGCACCATGTCCGGTGCGGTGAAGGGTTAACAAGGAACGATGACGATGAACGTATTCAATGTCCTTACCCGCGTCCTGCTGGGCGGCGTGCTGCTGTGTCAGGTTGCCCAGGCAGAGCCGGTGACGATTCGAGTGGTTGAGAAAGATCTGCTCACCACCAATCGGGAAGACGTGGAGCATATCCACCGGATAGAACAGGCGCTGGCGCGACAGGGCCACGATATCAACATTGAGATCGTGAACCTTTCCTCTTCCGGCTATTCCGACGTGCTGAACGTGATGCTGCTGTCCGGCACCATTCCGGATCTGATCTACTTCAACGGCAGCGATCAGAAAATGGTTGAGCAAGGCATCCTTGAGGACTGGCGTCCGTGGATTGCCCAGACCCATTACCTGAAAGAGGCGCTGTGGCCGCACAACAAGCTGCGTCTGCAAAACCATCCGACGCTGCTTTACGTCTATCCGCTGCGGGCGCGCCAACCGGTGATCCGCGAAGACTGGCTGCAAAAGAGCGGCTTCAGCGCGTCACCAAAAACGCTGGAGGAGTACGTGAAGCTGTTTAGCGCCATTCACAGCGGTGATTTCAACGGCGATGGTCAAGCGGACACGGCGGGGATCACCTCTGAAAAAGATCTCCGCGATCTGGATGGCTTTTTAAATCCGGCATTTGGGATCCACGCGACGTGGCTTAAGGACGCGCAGGGTCAGTGGATCCACGCGCAAATTAGCCCGCAGGAGCGCGACAAACTGCAGTATTACCACGCTCTGTATGAGAAAGGATTGCTCTCTTCGCAGTACATCACCACCAACTGGGAGCTGAAAGAAGATCAGTTTTACACCGGTAAAGTGGGCGTCGTTTCGGTCTCGTCACCGGGGAACGTAGGGGTCTATCAGGAGAAAATGCGCCAGGTCCACCCCGATGCCACGCTGACGCTGCTCGATCCCCCGAAAGGTCCGGGCGGGCAAGGTCTGGCGGCGGTGGATGTGTCGATGGAGACCCGCGGTTTCGCGATGTCGACGCTGTCGAAGCATAAGAAAGAGGTGATGATTTTGCTCGATTTCCTGGCCAGTCCGGAAGGGCAAATGATGGAGCAGATGGGGTTTGAAGGCACCCATTACGTTCGTAAAGACGATACGTTTACCGTCACGCCAAAGATTAATGCCTGGTATCCGCGATTTATCTATGCCGCCAACTGGAAACCGCCGGTTGAGTGGCGCTCGCCCGCCATGCTGCGCTACATCGACAATTCACAACGCTATTTTGCGGCCGACAACGCGTTTATTTTCCCGTCGACCTTTGCGGCCGCGCTCGATTCCACCAGCAGCATTTACAACGAATGGGCCTACAAATTCGTCTCAGGCAAGGCCTCGTTTGATATGTGGGATCAATACGTCAATGCCTGGAAATCTGCCGGGGGTAACGCCATGACTCAATACGCACAGGAAAAATTAAAATGACAGATAACTTATCTTTCAGCTCCCGGGTTCTTGGCATGCTCTACGGCGTTGCATTTGGTGATGCGCTGGGTGGCCCGGTCGAGAAACTGTCTGCCCGCCAGATTCAGGAAAAATATGGAAAAGTGATCTCCATCAACCAGCGCTGGCACCGGATGGACGAGCCGTCCTCACGGCGCAATAACCGCATTCGGGGCAACGGGATCATCACAGACGACACCTTAATGACGCTCTGCCTGATGGAAGTCTACGACGAGCTGGGCCGCCACATTGACGCCTGGGACATGGCGGGACCGTTTGTCCGGAAAATTGCCTGGGAACCCCGCTGGGTGCCGGAGCTTGACAGAGAAGCGCTGGTCATTGAGCGCCTGTTTTACCCGGAAAAATGGATATTTCACCGTCTGCAGCTCGCGGCCTGCGATCCTCGCCAGGGCGGCGTTGGCAATATGGTCAACTGCGGCGCCGCCATGTACGCCGCCCCCATCGGCGTAATTAACGCCTGTAACCCCACCGCCGCCTACCAGGAGGCCATCAACTTCACGCTGGGGCACCAGCAGAGCTATGGGCTGGAGGCTGCCGGCGTGTTCGCCGCCTGCGTCTCGGCGGCGTTCATTCCAGGGATCACCCTGGATGCCATCGTTGATATCGCCCTGCAGCTGGCAAAAGACGGCACGCGTGAGGCTATTAGCGCCACGCTGGATGTCGCCTGCTGTTATCGCGGGCAACCCTGGGATTACCTGCAGGTTGTCGATGCGCTCCACGAGGCGCTTCTGCCCTGGTCACCAATGGGTGATGACCTGATGCACGGACCGGAAAAAGCCGGGGTGCCGACCATGGCGTACCAGCCTTCGCGTCTGATGTCGATCGAAGAGCTCCCCATGGCGCTGGCGTTCTGCCTGCTGCGGGAAGGCGACTTCCGTGGTGCGGTAGAGGATTCCATCAACTCGGGGCGCGACACGGATTCTATCGGGGTCATGAGCGGAGCCATTCTCGGTGCCCTGCACGGTAACACGATTATCGAGCCGGACGTGCTTGCCGGTATTGAACACGCCAACCGGCTCGATCTCCGCGCTGCCGCGCTGCGGTTTACCGAAACAGCGCAATGCATTATCCAAAAGGATCTCAACGCGGCGAAAGAGTACCGCTACAACGTTATGCCGTTTTTGCAGCCGGCGCAAAACGCCGGCCGAGGAGAGTAACATGAGCCAAATCGTACTGAACAACCTGGGTAAATCCTACGGCAACGTCAGCATCATCAACGACATCTCGTTGAATATCCACGAAGGTGAATTCATTGTGCTGGTAGGCCCTTCCGGCTGCGGTAAATCCACACTTTTGCGAATGATCGCCGGACTTGAAGATATTACCTCTGGCGAACTGCTCATGCAGGGCGAAGTAGTGACCACCCTGCCCGCCAAAAAGCGCGATATCGCAATGGTGTTCCAGAGCTACGCACTCTATCCGCACATGAAAGTGCGGGACAACATGAGCTTTGCGCTAAAGCTCGCCAACGTGCCCAAAGCAGAACGCATGGCACGGGTTGAAGAAGCGGCTGAAATACTCGGACTGACGCATCTGCTTGACCGGGTACCGCGTGAGCTTTCAGGAGGCCAGCGCCAGCGCGTCGCGATGGGCCGGGCGATTGTCCGCGATCCTAAAGCCTTTTTGTTCGATGAACCCCTGTCCAACCTGGACGCTAAGCTTCGCCATAAAATGCGCGGTGAAATTCGCAAGCTCCACCAGAGAATCGGGCGCACGACAATCTATGTCACCCACGATCAAACCGAAGCAATGACCATGGCAGACCGCATCGTGGTGCTGAATGCTGGCAATATTGAACAGGTCGGAACACCGGAAGAGCTTTATCACAATCCGGATAACCTCTTTGTCGCGGGCTTTATCGGTACCCCGGAGATCAATACCATAAAAGGGGTTATCCATGACGGGAGCGTGGTGCTGGAAAACGGCTACCGCTTCCCCTGCCCGCTGACATCGTATATCGACGGGATGAAGATCGTCTGCGCCATTCGTCCGCATCACCTTCGAATCAGCAATACCGGGGTAGCAGCAGAAATCGTACTGGTAGAGATGACCGGCGAAGGCCAGGAGATTCTGGTACGCGTCGGCGACCAGGAGATGATTGTCGTGTCGCATGAAAAACTGGATGTCAGTCCTGGCGATGCGGTCTTGCTGGAAGCGGATCTTTCGAGGGTTTTCCTGTTTGAGGAGAAAAGCGGGCGTCGGTTGCGTACGTAACTCACAAAAAAGCCCGCATCAATGCGGGCTTTTGTTTTTAGTGCAGAGGGATTATTCCCACTCAATCGTAGCCGGTGGCTTACCGCTGATGTCATACACGACGCGGGAAATACCATTCACTTCGTTGATAATGCGGTTAGACACGCGGCCTAAGAAGTCATACGGCAGGTGCGCCCAGTGTGCGGTCATGAAGTCGATGGTTTCCACCGCACGGAGGGAGACAACCCAGTCGTACTTACGGCCATCGCCCATCACACCGACGGAACGAACCGGCAGGAACACGGTGAACGCCTGGCTCACTTTGTTGTACAGATCAGCTTTGTGCAGCTCTTCGATGAAGATAGCGTCCGCGCGACGCAGCAGGTCGCAGTACTCTTTCTTCACTTCGCCCAGCACGCGCACGCCCAGACCCGGACCCGGGAACGGGTGACGGTAGAGCATGTCGTACGGTAGACCCAGTTCCAGACCGATCTTACGCACTTCGTCTTTGAACAGCTCGCGCAGCGGTTCAACCAGGCCCATCTTCATCTCTTTCGGCAGGCCGCCCACGTTGTGGTGAGATTTGATGACGTGCGCTTTACCGGTTGCGGAGGCCGCAGACTCGATCACGTCCGGATAGATGGTGCCCTGCGCCAGCCACTTCACGTCTTCCAGCTTCAGCGCTTCTTCGTCAAACACTTCCACGAACACGCGACCGATGATCTTACGTTTCGCTTCCGGATCGTTCTCGCCTTTCAGCGCGTCCAGGAAGCGCTGCTCGCCTTCCACGTGAACGATGTTCAGACCGAAGTGGTCGCCGAACATGTCCATGACCTGCTGGGCTTCGTTCAGACGCAGCAGACCGTTGTCCACGAAGACGCAGGTCAGGTTTTTGCCGATGGCGCGGTGCAGCAGCATCGCGGTCACGGAGGAATCCACGCCGCCGGAGAGGCCGAGGATCACTTTGTCATCGCCAACCTGCTGGCGGATACGCTCAACGGCGTCGTCGATGATTTTAGCCGGGGTCCACAGGGCTTCACACTGGCAGATGTCACGCACGAAGCGCTCCAGCATGCGCATACCCTGGCGGGTGTGGGTCACTTCCGGGTGGAACTGTACGCCGTAGAAGCGTTTTTCTTCGTTCGCCATGATGGCGAATGGGCAGCTTTCGGTGCTGGCAACGGTCACGAAGTCAGACGGGATGGCGGTGACTTTGTCACCGTGGCTCATCCACACGTCCAGCAGCGGTTTGCCGTCTGCGGTCAGGGAGTCTTCGATACCGCGCACCAGCGCGCTGTCGGTGACCACTTCTACCTGTGCGTAGCCAAACTCGCGCTCGTTAGAGCCTTCTACGTGGCCGCCCAGCTGCATTGCCATGGTCTGCATACCGTAGCACACGCCGAATACCGGCACGCCAGCTTCGAACACGTACTGCGGCGCGCGCGGGCTGTTCTCTTCGGTGGTGCTTTCCGGGCCGCCGGACAGGATGATGCCGCTTGGATTGAATTCGCGAATCTGTGCTTCCGTGACATCCCACGCCCACAGTTCACAGTAAACGCCCAGTTCACGTACGCGACGCGCCACCAGCTGAGTGTACTGAGAACCGAAGTCCAGGATGAGAATGCGATGTTTATGAATGTTTTCCGTCATTGACGCTAATTCCGAGGCAAGTGAAACAAAAACAGAGCGCCCGGCAGAAGCCGGGCGCGGAAACTTATCAGGAGCCCAGACGGTAGTTCGGGGACTCTTTGGTGATCGTCACGTCGTGAACGTGGCTCTCCTGGATACCCGCACCGCTGATGCGTACGAATTCCGCTTTAGTACGCAGCAGGTCAATGGTACCACAGCCGGTCAGACCCATACAGGAACGCAGGCCGCCCATCTGCTGGTGAATGATCTCCTTCAGACGGCCTTTATAGGCAACGCGACCTTCGATACCTTCCGGTACCAGTTTGTCTGCGGCGTTATCGGTCTGGAAGTAACGGTCAGAGGAACCTTTGGACATCGCGCCCAGGGAGCCCATGCCGCGGTAAGATTTGTAAGAACGGCCCTGGTAGAGTTCGATTTCGCCCGGGGATTCTTCGGTACCGGCCAGCATGGAGCCGACCATCACGGCAGCGGCGCCCGCGGCGATCGCTTTGGCGATGTCGCCAGAGAAGCGGATACCGCCGTCAGCGATAACCGGAATACCGGTGCCTTCCAGCGCTTCCACCGCGTCAGACACCGCGGTGATCTGTGGAACGCCCACGCCGGTCACGATACGGGTGGTGCAGATAGAGCCAGGGCCGATACCCACTTTCACCGCGCTGCAGCCGGCGTCAGCCAGCGCGCGAGCGCCTGCGCCAGTGGCCACGTTACCGCCGATGATCTGCAGATCAGGATATTTAGCACGGGTATCACGAATACGTTGCAGAACGCCTTCGGAGTGGCCGTGAGAGGAGTCAATCAGCAGGACGTCAACGCCCGCAGCAACCAGCGCGTCAACGCGCTCTTCGTTGCCGGCACCTGCGCCAACCGCAGCGCCAACGCGCAGACGGCCATGCTCGTCTTTACAGGCGTTAGGCTTACGTTCTGCTTTCTGGAAGTCTTTAACGGTGATCATGCCGCGCAGGTGGAAGCTGCTGTCAACAACCAGCGCTTTTTCAACGCGTTTTTCGTGCATTTTTGCCAGCACGACGTCGCGGGTTTCACCTTCGCGAACGGTAACCAGGCGCTCTTTTGGGGTCATGTAGACGCTGACAGGCTGGTTCAGGTCAGTCACGAAACGTACGTCACGACCGGTGATAATACCGACCAGTTCGTTCTCTTCGGTCACAACCGGGTAACCGGCAAAGCCGTTACGTTCGGTCAGGGCCTTCACTTCGTGCAGCGTGGTGGTTGGCAGAACGGTCTGTGGGTCAGACACGATGCCGGATTCATGTTTCTTCACGCGGCGAACTTCTTCCGCCTGACGCTCGATAGACATGTTTTTGTGGATAAAGCCAATGCCGCCTTCCTGTGCCAGGGCGATAGCCAGACGCGCTTCAGTCACGGTGTCCATTGCTGCGGAGAGCATAGGAATGTTCAGACGAATGGTTTTCGTCAACTGCGTGCTGAGATCGGCAGTATTCGGCAGAACGGTGGAGTGAGCGGGAACGAGGAGGACGTCGTCAAACGTCAGTGCTTCTTTAGCGATACGTAGCATGGGCAATATCTCTGACCTGGGTGGTTAAATATTGCCGTGGCATTATACAGAGCGTAACCGATTGCATCCACACTTTTTTAAAAAAAATGCTTGCGCTCACCTCTCAGCAGGTTACTATCGACTGAATAACTTGCTGATTTAGAATTTGATCCCGCTCACATGTTATCCTCTCAATCCCCCTCAATTTATACCGTCAGCCGCCTTAATCAGACGGTGCGTTTGCTGCTTGAGCAGGAAATGGGGCAGGTCTGGATCAGCGGTGAGATCTCTAACTTCACGCAGCCGTCATCCGGCCACTGGTACTTTACTTTAAAAGACGATACCGCCCAGGTGCGCTGTGCGATGTTCCGCAACAGCAACCGCCGCGTGACGTTCCGCCCCCAGCACGGCCAGCAGGTTCTGGTTCGCGCCAACATCACACTGTATGAGCCGCGCGGCGATTATCAGATTATCGTCGAGAGCATGCAGCCTGCGGGCGAAGGGCTGCTGCAGCAGAAGTATGAACATCTAAAAGCCAGGCTCTCTGCCGAAGGGCTGTTCGACCAGCAGTACAAAAAACCGCTGCCCTCCCCTGCCCACTGCGTTGGGGTCATCACCTCGAAAACCGGTGCGGCACTGCACGATATCTTGCACGTGCTGAAGCGTCGCGACCCTTCCCTGCCCGTCATCATCTACCCGACCGCCGTTCAGGGTGACGATGCGCCGGGCCAGATTGTACGCGCCATTGAGCTGGCGAACGCCCGTCAGGAGTGCGACGTATTAATCGTCGGGCGCGGCGGCGGCTCGCTGGAAGATCTGTGGAGCTTTAACGACGAGCGCGTGGCGCGGGCAATCTTTGCCAGCCTTATCCCCGTGGTGAGCGCCGTCGGCCACGAAACGGACGTAACGATAGCCGATTTTGTCGCGGATCTGCGCGCGCCTACGCCGTCCGCGGCGGCGGAAGTGGTCAGCCGCAACCAGCTGGAGCTGCTGCGTCAGATTCAGAACGGCCAGCAGCGCCTTGAGATGGCGATGGACTACTTCCTTGCCAACCGTACCCGCCGCTTTACCCAGCTTCATCATCGACTTCAGCAGCAGCACCCACAGCTGCGTCTGGCGCGTCAGCAGACCGTGCTGGAGCGCCTGCGTCAGCGCATGAGCGTTGCGGTGGACGCGCAGCTTAAGCGCGCGGTATCGCGCCAGCAGCGCGTGACGCAGCGCCTGAACCAGCAGAACCCGCAGCCGAAAATTTATCGCGCGCAAACGCGGATCCAGCAGCTGGAGTATCGTCTGGCGGAGACAATCCGGGCGCGTCTGAGCACCACCCGCGAGCGTTTTGGCAATGCGGTGACCCATCTTGAAGCGGTCAGCCCCCTCTCCACGCTGGCGCGCGGCTATAGCGTGACGACGGCGACGGACGGCAAAGTGCTGAAGCAGACCAAACAGGTGAAAGCCGGCGATGTGCTGACGACGCGTCTTTCAGACGGCTGGGTAGAAAGCGAAGTGAAATCAATTAAACCGGTGAAAAAGACGCGTCAGCGTAAAACCGGATAATTCTTCGCCGGTTACTTACTATACTGCTGCTATTCCCTTTTTTAATAAGGAGAGCAGCATGCCCCATCTTCATAGCGTTATTCCCCCTTATATTCTTCGTCGTATTATCGAAAGCGGTTCCGAGCCGCAGCAGCGGTGTGCCCGTCAGACCTTAACCCACGTCCAGACGCTGATGGCCCACATGCCCGGCAAACCCGCCGCGCCCCACGTGAATAAAGCCGGACAGCTGGAGCGCGATATTTACGACGCGAAGCAAACCCAGGAGCTGCCGGGTACGCAGGTGCGTTACGAAGGCCAGCCGTCGAACGGCGATGTGGCGGTGGATGAAGCCTACGATTATTTGGGTATTACCCATGATTTCTTCTGGAAAGAATATCAGCGTGATTCGCTCGATAATAAAGGGCTTATTTTGACCGGCACCGTTCACTACGGCCGTGAATATCAGAACGCCTTCTGGAACGGTCAGCAGATGGTATTCGGCGACGGTGACGGGGAAATATTTAACCGCTTTACCATCGCCATCGACGTGGTGGCGCACGAGCTAAGCCACGGCGTGACCGAGACCGAAGCCGGGCTTATCTATTTCGAACAGTCGGGCGCGCTGAACGAGTCGCTGTCGGACGTATTTGGCTCGCTGGTTAAACAGTACCATCTGAAGCAAACCGCCGATAAAGCTGACTGGCTCATTGGTGAAGGGCTGCTGGCGAAAGGGATCAACGGCAAAGGGCTGCGCTCGATGTCTGAACCCGGCACCGCCTATGACGATCCGCTGCTCGGCAAAGACCCGCAGCCCGCGCACATGAAAGATTTCATTAAAACGCGCGAGGACAACGGCGGCGTGCATCTGAACTCCGGCATCCCTAACCGGGCATTTTATCTGGCCGCGACGGCGATCGGCGGCTACGCCTGGGAAAAAGCGGGTTATGCCTGGTACGACACGGTTTGCGATCGCAATCTGGCGCAGGATGCGGATTTTGAGGCCTTCGCAAAACTGACGATCGCGCACGGAGAGAAACGCTCCGGCGGCGACGCTGGAGCGGCCATTAAACAAGCCTGGGAACAGGTGGGAGTGTTGTAAATGCAGGTTCCGGAACTGACGGATGACGCCGTGGTTGAGCTGGCCCGGGAAGGCGGCGTCGCTTTTATTCCCAAGCTGAGCGGACAGCGCACCATCGCGCTCTCCTCGCTCAATGAGGCCCAGCGCCAGCGGCTGGTGAGCATCCTGGAGCAGGCTTTTCCACGCGGCCAGCCGCCCGGGCAAGCCTCTTCACCCGGCAGCGGCGACCAGCGCTATTTCCGCATCCAGATTATCTGGACCGGACAAAATCAGGCGCACTACGCCGATATCATCGTGCTGGTGCCCGAGCAGGAAGCGCCCGAGTCGCTGGTCGAACTGTGGCAGAAAGGCGAAGGCTGCGTGTGCGATTAACCTTCGGCCCGAACAAACTCCACGCGTTTTTTAGAGATAAGACCGTGGCCGTTCTGGCAGAAATAGTCCACCGCGCCGCAGGCTTTTAATACCTGGAGTGGCTGATGGCACTCCGGGCAGCGGGCTTCAAGCGCAATATCTTTATTACAGCTGTCGCAGTGCGCTATCCCGTTCTGAGGTTCCAGCGGTGTCTGGCAATCCGGGCAGGTAATCGACATATTCTCTCCAGTTAGGTTTTACCGGGACAGGATAACTGCCCCGGTAGGCTGAACATTATCAGGCTTCAGCTGCCGGTTTAGTCTGCGCATTTTCCAGCATGCGGCGAACCGGAACAATGAGAACGATCAGTACCGCGGCACAGATTAGCAGCGCGATGGAGCAGCGCGCAAAGAGATCCGGCAGCATATCCAGCTGATCGGCCTTCACATGGCCGCCAATCAGGCCCGCCGCCAGGTTACCCAGCGCGCTGGCGCAGAACCACAGCCCCATCATCTGACCGCGCATTCTTTCCGGCGCAAGCAGCGTCATGGTCGCCAGGCCAATCGGGCTCAGGCACAGTTCGCCGAGCGTCAGCATCAGGATGCTGCCCACCAGCCAGAACGGCGACACGCCCGCCCCACCGCTGCTCAGCACGTTCTGTGCCGCCAGCATCATCAGGCCAAAGCCCGCCGCCGCGCACAGAATACCAATAACAAACTTGGTGATGCTGCTCGGACGAATGTTTTTACTCGCCAGCTTCGGCCATGCCCAGCTAAACACCGGTGCCAGCAGGATGATGAACAGGGCGTTGATTGACTGGAACCACACCGCCGGGATTTCGAAATCACCGATCATGCGGTTAGTGTAGTCGTTGGCAAACAGGTTGAACGACGTTGGCTTTTGTTCGAACGCGGACCAGAAGAACGCCGCGGAGATCAGCAGAATAAAGCAGACCAGCAGCCTGGCGCGCTCTTTACGGTTCAGCCCCGCAAAAACAAACAGATAAATAAAGTAGAGGGCAACGGACGCCGCAATCACGTAGACCAGCACGCTGGCTACCGCGACCGGGTTAATCACAATCACGCCCTGCGCAATCAGCGTTACGATCGTTGCCACGCCTGCCGCCAGTGCCAGCAGCCAAACGCCCACGCCGTTACGCTTCACCACCGGGCTGTTCCAGGTGGAGTCGAGGCCGACTTCGCCGTCATAGCGTTTCATCGCCGGAACGGCAAACACGCGGAAGATAATCAGCGCAACCAGCATCCCGATGCCGCCAATACCAAAGCCCCAGTGCCAGCCGTGGGTTTTGATCAGCCAGCCGGAAATCAGCGGCGCGATGAACGAGCCCATATTGATGCCCATATAGAACAGCGAGAAACCGCCGTCACGACGCGCGTCGCCTTTTTTATAGAGGGTGCCGACCATCACCGAGATACAGGTTTTGAACAGCCCGGAGCCAAGCACGATGAACATCAGGCCGATAAAGAACAGGTTGTTGCCCATCACAGCAGAGAGCGCGATCGACAGGTGACCGAGCGCAATCAGGATCGAACCGTACCAGACGGCTCTCTGCTGACCCAGCCAGTTATCGGCCAGCCAGCCGCCCGGCAGCGCGGCCAGGTACATGGTACCGGCAAAGATACCGACAATCGCCGAGGCGTTTTCACGCGCCAGGCCCATCCCGCCGTCATAGACGGTGGCGGCCATAAACAGGATCAGTAACGGACGGATGCCGTAAAACGAGAAACGCTCCCACATCTCGGTGAAGAACAGGGAACCGAGCGGATACGGATGGCCGAAGAACGTTCGGCTCTCTTTTTGATTAACAGTGGATTGCATAATTCTCCCGAAAGGTATGTCGTCGTGCTTGTAAACACCAGCAGGTACGCCGGCCAGTTACGTATCTGGCCGATTTTTTACATGCGGCGAAAAGTTAGTTAACCATTTGATAACCAGGCGCTAGTTTTGTCTAGTACCGGACCCTGGACTTTAAGATGAAAATTCGACGATTGTCTACTTTCTTAGATTTAAACTTGGTTAAAAGTGAATAGTGATTGACTTCACACAGAGAAAACCGGCGGTATGATTGGGCAAAAAAAACCCGCGATAAACGCGGGCTTTCGTGTGATCGGCAAAAACTATTTGCTTTTCTTAATGTGCTTAATCAAGCGCTTACGCTTACGCATCTGGTTTGGCGTCAGGGTGTTGCGCTTGTTGGCAAACGGGTTTTCCCCTTCCTTGAACTGGATACGGATAGGCGTGCCCATAACGTCCAGCGATTTACGGAAGTAGTTCATCAGATAGCGCTTGTAGGAATCCGGCAGGTCTTTCACCTGGTTGCCGTGAATTACTACGATTGGCGGGTTATAACCACCGGCGTGGGCATATTTCAGCTTCACGCGACGGCCGCGCACCAGCGGCGGCTGATGGTCTTCCGCAGCCATATTCATGATGCGCGTCAGCATCGCGGTGCTCTGGCGACGGGTGGAGCTGTCATACGCTTCACGCACGGATTCGAAGAGGTTACCCACGCCGCTGCCGTGCAGGGCAGAGATAAAGTGCACGCGGGCAAAGTCGATAAAGCCCAGACGGAAGTCGAGGGTCTCTTTCACCTGCTCACGCACTTCATTGCTCAGGCCATCCCACTTGTTGACCACAATAACCAGTGAGCGCCCACTATTGAGGATAAAGCCAAGCAGAGAGAGATCCTGATCGGAGATACCTTCGCGCGCGTCGATAACCAGCAGCACCACGTTGGCATCTTCGATCGCCTGCAGGGTTTTGATAACGGAGAATTTTTCCACCACATCGGTGATTTTCCCGCGCTTACGCACCCCGGCGGTGTCGATGAGGACATACTCACGTTCATCGCGCTGCATTGGGATGTAGATGCTGTCACGGGTGGTGCCCGGCATGTCGTAAACGACCACGCGCTCTTCACCCAGAATACGGTTAGTAAGCGTAGACTTACCTACGTTTGGACGACCCACGATAGCCAGCTTGATCGGCAGATCCTGCGGGTTGAAGTCGTCTTCAGGCTCTTCTTCGCCCTCTTCTCCGTCTTCGAACTGTGCCCAGTATTCAGCGTCTTCGTCTACTTCTTCCGGTGGGTTCACTTCGTCAACCCACGGCAGCAGAACGGTTTCCAGCAGGCTGGTGACGCCGCGGCCGTGCGATGCCGCAATCGGGTAGATCTCACCCAGGCCCAGAGACCAGAAATCCGCGACGGCCTGATCGGCATCAATACCGTCAGTTTTGTTCGCTACCAGGAAGGTCGGTTTTTCGCGTGAACGCAGGTGTTTGGCAATAGCGGAGTCCGCCGGCATCAGGCCAGCACGCGCATCCACCATAAACAGCACCACATCCGCTTCTTCAATCGCCAGCAGCGACTGCTCCGCCATGCGGGTTTCAACGCCGTCTTCTGTGCCGTCAATACCACCGGTATCAATACAGATGAACTCGCGTCCTTCCACCTCTGCACGACCGTACTTACGGTCACGCGTCAGCCCCGGGAAATCCGCAACCAGCGCATCACGGGTGCGTGTTAAACGGTTAAAAAGTGTGGATTTTCCAACGTTAGGGCGCCCGACAAGCGCGACCACAGGTACCATGTTTGAAGCCTCATAAAATTCAAAATAACGTCGCTTTTGCGGCGTTTTTAAAAATGTCAAAACGGCTCCTGAGTGAACAGGAGCCGTTTAGTATACTACAACCGCCGGGTAATTAACGCGTGATCGCGTACAGCGTGCCGTCTTTTGCCTGAATCAGCAGTTTGCCGTCGGCCACAACCGGATCGGTCAGGAAACCGGAGCTGTCGACTTTTTGCTGTGCAACAAAGCGGCCATTATCCGGATCGATCCAGTGCATATACCCTTCGCTGTCGCCGACCACCAGACTACCGTTGTACAGTGCTGGCGAGGTCAGCAGACGGTGCAGCAGATCGCTTTGCGTCCACAGCGTCACGCCGCCTTCGGTGCTCAGCGCCAGAATACGGTCGTTCTGGTCAACCATATAGATGCGGTTACCTTCAACGACGAAATCGTTCACAGAGCCCAGCTCACGTTTCCACATGATCTGGCCGCTGCGCAGATCCAGCGCGGTCAGGTTGCCGTTATAGGCCAGCGCGTAAACCACACCGTTAACGATAACCGGCGTTGTGTCGACATCGCTCAGACGATCAATTTCCGTTGAGCCAGTGGCCTGAGAGATACGCTGCTGCCAGATCATCTGGCCCTGCTGCATCAGCACTGCGCTCACGCGACCGTTGTCACCGCCCACAATGGCAGCACCAAATGCGGTAGCCGGCGCAGATTCGCCGCGCAGAGAGAGCGCAGGCATATCCAGGTTAACGGTCCATTTCACCAGACCGTCCGCTTCGTTCAGCGCCTGCAGCTGGCCGTTGCTGGTATGAATCAGCACCAGGCCGTCGCTCACCACCGGACGAGACAGGGATTCACCCGCTACGGTTGTTTGCCAGGCTATGGAGCCGTCGCTGCTGTTCAGCGCATAAACCTGCGCTTTTTCGCTGCCCACGTAGACATGACCACCGGCGACGGTCAGACCGCCAGACAGCAGTGCAGGCTTACGGGAGAACCAGCCGTCTTTTTCCGCCAGGTTAACGGACCAGACTTCTTTCCCGTCATCGGCGTTCACCGCTTTCACGGTACCTTTGCGGTCAGCGGCATAGACAACGCTGTCTGCATACGCCGGATGAAGGTTGGAATAGAAATCACCAATCCCATTGCCCACGGAGACATCCCACGCGGTGGATGGGGTAAACTGGTTTTCAACCGTCGGCAGTGGGGACATTTTCACAACGTCTTCTTCGCCACTGAACAGTGAACAACCACTCAATAACGTAACAGAAAGCAGTCCTGGCAGAAGTAATTTACGCAATTGCATCGGGTCCCTCTCAGACGGACAAATTATTTATTTTCATCTGCATCATTTCGCTCAGCGCAGGTGAAGCATTGCTCTCTACGCCAGCTTGCCACGCTTTACGCGCGCCCGCTTTGTCACCTTTGCTCAGCAGTGCTTCACCGCGCAGATCGGCAACGATGGCAGCAAAACCTTCGCCTTTGATGGTATCGAGCGTTTTCAGCGCATCGTCAGCTTTTTTCTGCTGAACCTGAATACGTGCCAGGCGCAGATTGATCACCGCTTTTAGGTTCTCATCGCTGGCCGCAGCAAGGCTCTGAGAGAGCTGAGCAGCGGCTTTATCCAGTTCGTTCTTATCAACGTACTGCTGAGCCACTTCCAGCGCAGCCAGTGCACCGTAGGTGTTTTTGTTGTCAGCCACAAATTTTTCTGCCGCAGTCAGCGTTTGCGGCTGATCGGCACGAATTGCGCTCACGGTATTTTCATAGGACAGTGACGCGCCGCGCGCGGAATCCGCCTGATGATTGTTCCAGTAACGCCAGCCCACCAGCGCACCGACACCTAAAATAACCCCAACAACCAGCGCTTTGCCGTTTTCAACAAAGAAGCGTTT
Organism: Enterobacter sp. MGH 24; assembly: GCF_000493015.1. Lineage (NCBI taxonomy): Bacteria > Pseudomonadati > Pseudomonadota > Gammaproteobacteria > Enterobacterales > Enterobacteriaceae > Enterobacter > Enterobacter sp. MGH 24. The sequence goes on from NZ_KI535657.1 coordinate 148,010, forward strand.
AATCGCGTCGACCTGATCGTGTTCGTTCTCGTAAATTTCCACGCAGTCCTTCTCCTTAGCCCAATAGAGTGCGCAAGTGCGCCGCAACGCCGTCCTGCGTTACCGTTGTCTGCTCACCAGAGCGCAGGTCCTTCACCACCACTTCGCCGTTAGCCACTTCGGACTCACCCAGCACCAGTGCAATACTTGCGCCCCACTTATCGGCACGAGCAAACTGTTTTTTGAAGTTGCCGCCGCCATGGTTGGTCATCAGCTTAACGCCCGGCAGCGCATCGCGCACGCGTTCGGCAAGCTGCATCGCCGCAGACTGCGTTTCCGCGCCTGAGGCTACCAGGTATATATCGACAACGGATTCTGCTTTAAATTCCGGATTAACTGCCTGAACCAGCAAAACAAGTCGCTCAAGGCCCATCGCGAAGCCAACAGCAGGCGCTGCGCGACCGCCAAGTTGCTCAACCAGACCGTCATACCGGCCGCCCGCACATACGGTGCCCTGAGAGCCGAGGCTGGAGGTCACCCACTCAAACACGGTACGGTTGTAGTAGTCCAGACCGCGTACCAGGCGCTGGTTCACGGTATAGGCGATGCCTGCCGCTTCAAGCAGCTTGCACAGGCCCGCGAAGTGTTCGCGAGATTCTTCATCCAGGTAGTCACCCAGCGCAGGCGCATCGTTCAGCAGTGCCTGAACATCCGCGTTTTTGGAATCCAGAACGCGCAGCGGGTTACTGTACATGCGACGTTTGCAGTCTTCGTCCAGCTTCTCTTTATGCTGTTCCAGGAACGCGACCAGCGCATCGCGGTAGTTAGCGCGTGCTTCCAGAGAACCGATAGAGTTCAGCTCAAGGGAAACGTGATCGGCGATACCGAGGGCGCGCCACCAGCGGGCGGTCAGCATAATCAGTTCGGCGTCGATGTCCGGGCCCTGCAGGCCAAAGACTTCCACACCCAGCTGATTGAACTGGCGATAACGCCCTTTCTGAGGACGTTCGTGGCGGAACATCGGGCCGATATACCACAGGCGCTGCTCCTGATTGTACAGAAGACCATGTTCGATGCCGGCGCGTACGCAGCCCGCCGTACCTTCCGGACGCAGGGTCAGGCTGTCGCCGTTGCGGTCCTCAAAGGTGTACATCTCTTTTTCAACCACGTCGGTGACTTCACCAATCGCGCGTTTGAATAACGGGGTCTGCTCTACAATCGGCAAACGAATTTCGCTGTAACCGTAGCTGCCGAGCACCTGCTTCAGTGTGCCTTCAATGCGCTGCCAGATGGCGGTTTCGCCAGGCAGATAATCGTTCATGCCGCGGATGGCTTGAATGTTTTTTGCCACGTTTATTCTCTTTCTATATACAAAAAAAACCCAAAGAATGGGTTCAATCATACATGGGAAGCGGCACGCTTCCCATCACGTTATTTTTCAACCTGCTGAACGCTGATACGCTGTGTTTCGTCCATCATGGCGGCTTTGGCGCGGATGCGGGCTTCAAGCTGGTCGATCATGTCGCTATTATCCAGACGATCTTTTCGAACGCCATCTTCATAGAGACCACTTTTCTTGTTACCGCCGGTGACGCCCAGGGTTGACACCAGTGCTTCACCCGGACCATTTACCACGCAGCCGATGATGGAGACATCCATCGGGGTGATAATGTCTTCCAGACGTTGCTCCAGGGCATTCACCGTCCCGATCACATCAAACTCCTGACGTGAGCAGGTTGGGCAGGCAATGAAGTTGATCCCGCGCGCGCGGATACGCAGTGATTTCAGGATATCGAAACCGACCTTGATCTCTTCGACCGGATCGGCCGCCAGCGAGACGCGCAGGGTGTCACCGATCCCTTCAGAGAGCAGCAGCCCCAGACCGATCGCAGATTTTACAGAGCCGCTGCGCAGGCCGCCCGCTTCGGTGATCCCGAGGTGCAGAGGCTGGTCGATCTGCTTTGCCAGCAGACGGTAAGACTCCACCGCCAGGAACACGTCGGAGGCTTTTACGCTGACTTTAAACTGATCGAAGTTAAGACGATCGAGATGATCGACGTGGCGCATGGCGGATTCGAGCAGCGCCTGCGGCGTTGGCTCGCCGTATTTTTCCTGGAGATCTTTCTCCAGGGAACCGGCGTTAACGCCGATACGGATAGGAATATTTTTATCGCGGGCGCAGTCCACAACCATGCGGATACGCTCTTCGTTACCGATGTTGCCCGGGTTAATACGCAGGCAATCGACGCCGTATTCAGCCACTTTCAGTGCGATGCGGTAGTCGAAGTGGATATCAGCCACCAGCGGAACGCTGACCTGCTGTTTGATCAGCTTGAACGCCTCGGCGGCATCCATGGTCGGGACGGAGACGCGAACAATGTCCGCGCCTACACGTTCTAATGCTTTGATTTGATTGACCGTCGCTTCCACATCGGTGGTGCGCGTGTTGGTCATCGACTGAACGGCGATAGGTGCCCCATCGCCGATTGGCACATTCCCAACGTAAATCCGTTTCGATTTTCTACGTTGAATCGGAGCCTGGTTATGCATGAAAAATCTCCCGCGTTGCCCGTCTGTTACTGTGCTGCTGATTGTTCGGCATTAACGGTAAGACGTGCAACCTGGTTAGTTCTGATAAAGCGGCTCAGGTCGACAGGTTTTCCTTGATACTGGATCTGTACCGCTGCCGGAGCGCCGATTTTAAGTTTATAAGGAGCCTGGCCAGTTAGGTTTAACGTGCCATCTTTACGCTGCAGGCCGCTGAACAGTTTTTTACCTGTCGCATCAGTCACTTCCAGCCAGCAGTCGGCGCTGAAGTTCATCACCAGCGCGTTGGGATCGGCTGCTGTGGCCGTATCCGCCGGGCTGGTTGGCAGAGTTGCAGCGCTATTGTCTGCAGGCTGAGTAGCCGCAGGCGCGTTCGCCGCAGTATCAACATTAGCCTGAGAAGGGGCAACAACCGCGTTTTGATCCTGAGCCTGCGGCGCAGCGGTGTTAGCCGTTGCTGCCGGGGACTGTGCTGCACCGGTCGCCGACGCGTCTGGCGCTGCGGTCTGTGGTTCGCTGGAGGACGCTGCGCCGTCGGTATTCAGCGGCACGCTCTGGCCGTTCTCACTTCCGGCCTGGTTGAGTTCAGCAGAAGATTGATCGGCCATGGTGGTGATCTCTTCCTGCTGCGCCTTGTGGTTTTGCCACCACCATGCACCGGTCAGACCGATCACCACAAACAGCACCAGCCAGGTAAAGCTCATCAGCCAGCCATCACGTTTTTTACGACGTTTCCCCAGGGAGAAGGTCTGCATCGGCGCAACTTTTGCTGCACGGACCGGGGCCTGCTTCTCCATCATTGGCAGTAATTCGTTTTCGGGGATGTGCACCAGTTTTGCGTAAGAGCGGATATAACCGCGCAGGAAAGTTGAAGCCAGATCGGCGGGTGCCTTATCTTCTTCAATATCGCGAACCGTGGAAACCTTCAGGCACAAGCGTTCCGCAACGGCTTGCTGGCTGAGTCCGAGTTGTTCACGGGCGTTGCGAAGACGAACGCCAGTGGAGAGTGCTTCATGTTGGTCGTGAGTGGCTTCAGTATTCATTCGCTACAACTACTGGTACGTGAAAAATAAGGGTTCAGGCGCCGGTGAGTCACAATGCCACCCGCACCGCGAAACTTCTGGTCAGTTAACCTTGAACAGAGAGTATAAGACTGTCAGCCCGGAGATGACAGTACAGCCCTGCCCGTACGGCTAAACTGTTGTTACGTCGTTACATACTGCCCGAAAGTCGAATGAAACGCACCGTAATTATTGATCAGTCATCACGAATCTGACTGATTATTCAGTAAGGTTATGCTTCACGGCGCAGATAATGCGCCGCGAGTGCATAATAATCAAACAGCTTTAACCGCGATCGTCTCGCCCTGCATGCGTTTACGCAGTGTACGTTTGGTACGGTCAATGACATCACCTGCCAGCTGTCCGCACGCTGCATCAATGTCATCACCACGGGTTTTACGCACGATGGTGGTGAACCCATACTCCATCAGCACCTTGGAGAAACGGTCGATACGGCTGTTCGAGCTACGGCCATACGGCGCGCCCGGGAACGGGTTCCATGGGATCAGGTTGATTTTGCATGGCGTATCTTTAAGCAGTTCCGCCAGCTGATGCGCATGTTCAGTACCGTCGTTAACGTGATCAAGCATCACGTACTCGATGGTCACGCGGCCCTGGTTGGCGTTGGATTTCTCCAGATAGCGACGCACCGCAGCGAGGAAGGTTTCGATATTGTACTTTTTGTTGATCGGCACAATTTCGTCACGAATTTCGTCGTTTGGCGCATGCAGGGAGATCGCCAGCGCAACGTCAATCATGTCGCCAAGCTTGTCCAGCGCAGGCACAACGCCAGAGGTAGACAGCGTGACGCGACGCTTGGACAGACCAAAACCGAAGTCATCCAGCATGATTTCCATCGCCGGAACCACGTTGGTCAGGTTCAGCAGCGGCTCACCCATCCCCATCATCACCACGTTGGTGATAGGACGCGTACCGGTTACTTTTGCCGCACCCACGATTTTCGCGGCACGCCAGACCTGGCCGATAATTTCTGACACGCGCAGGTTACGGTTAAAGCCTTGCTGCGCGGTTGAGCAGAATTTGCACTCCAGTGCACAACCCACCTGAGAGGAGACGCACAGCGTGGCGCGGTCTTCTTCCGGGATGTAGACGGTCTCAACGCGCTGATCGCCGACCGCAATCGCCCATTTGATGGTGCCGTCCGCGGAGCGCTGCTCTTCCACCACTTCCGGTGCACGGATTTCAGCCACTTCTTTGAGCTTGTTGCGCAGGACCTTGTTGATGTCGGTCATGTCATCAAAATTGTCGCTGCAGTAATGGTACATCCACTTCATGACCTGATCGGCACGAAACGGCTTTTCGCCCATCTCTTTAAAGAACTCGCGCATCTGCTGACGGTTCAGATCCAGCAGGTTGATTTTTCCATTTTTATTGGGAACCGCAGGAATGGCGACTTCGGAGGTATTCACTAGTTCAGACATAATATTTTCCGGCCTCGTTGTTACACGTTATGGCCCATGGAGGGTTGAATAGAAACGCCCCGGAAAGCGGTCTGCTCGTCCGGGGCGTTGCATTGTACAAAGTCTGGCGCAGGGATGCCACGTCTGGACGCGGCATTTACGAAAATAATGTGTAAACGAAACCGTTAAATTAACGGGTACGTGGACACACTTCGCCTTCTGCGAAGAAGAAAGCGATTTCGCGTGCAGCAGATTCAACAGAGTCAGAACCGTGGGTGCCGTTCTCGGTGAAGCTGTCCGCATAGTCAGCGCGCAGAGTACCTGCCAGCGCGTTGTCCGGGTTAGTTGCGCCCAGCAGGTCACGGTGACGCTGAACTGCGTTTTCGCCTTCCAGCACGGATACCACGATTGGACCGGAGGTCATGAACTCAACCAGGCCGTCAAAGAATGGGCGACCTTCGTGCTCAGCGTAGAAGCCGCGAGCTTGCTCAACGGTCAGGTGCAGCATTTTGGTGCCAACAATTTTGAACCCTGCAGATTCAAAGCGAGCGAAGATGCTGCCAATAACGTTTTTTGCCACCGCGTTTGGTTTGATGATGGAAAAAGTACGTTCAATAGCCATGATAACCTCTGTCAATGTTCTGTTGTTTTGCATACCTGAGTATGGTGTGGCGCGGATTATAATGAGCAATAGCGCCATTGCCTATGGATTCAGGTAACATTTTTTTAAAATAAGACGAGTTTTAGCAACAGCTCACATCTGAACGCTGTTTTCAGATCACTGCAGCGTAAAATTCACCGTCGCGACCTGCCCGGTCTCATCCATGACGAGTAACTGATAATCGCCCGACTTATCAAGCTGTAATGTGTAAACCCTTCCCTTCACACTCAGCGGTTCACCATTCAAAAACCACCAGCGCTCACCGCTGTTGCCGGTCGCCTGAAGCGGCAGCGAAACGCGGGATTCCCCCGGCAGACGTTTAATGACGGCCCCTTCGCGCACGCCGGTCAGGATGAGCGGTGCAGGTGCGTCCTGAGACAGCGGAGGACAGGTTGTTGATGAAGGCGGGACCCGTACCGCGCGACGCTCGGTTGCGGGCAGCCACGGCTCCAGCGGCAGCGGCCAGACATCCAGGACTTTTTCAGTTGCATCAGGGCAATCAGCTGCCACACGTTTACCCGTTTTATCCAGCCAGACCGGGAAACGAATGCCGCGTATCCCTTCCTGTTCAGGCAATAGCAGCGTGGGCGGTTCACTCCCTTCCAGCAGCCAGGTCGACAGGCGACGCCGACAGTTTTCACTCCCTTCCGGCAGCGACTGGCCGCCCGGCCAGCAGATCACGCCCCGCCCGACGCTCTCCGGGCGCGGGTCGCGCGGCAGGCGGGCTTCATCTACCGTTGAGCGTGACTGAAGCAGGTTATTGACCTGGTTTAATAGCGGAACCGCGCTGGCGAAACCAAACTGCCCCGCCACCGGTGTGCCGTCCGGTCGTCCGGTCCAGATGCCAATCACGTAACGGGCATTCAAACCGATGGCCCAGGCATCACGGTAGCCGTAGCTGGTGCCGGTTTTCCACGCCAGCGGCGCAACCTGCGGTAACGCATTATCCGGCAGCGGCTGCGCCTCGTTCGCCAGAATACGGCGAATAATCCACGCCGAGCCTTGCGACAGTAACGGTCGTTCAATGAGCGGATCGCCCGGCTGTAGGCGCAACCTTCCCGCCTTACCGTGTCGGGAAAAGGCGCTGTAGGCCGCGGCAATATCGGCCAGCCGCGCGCCTGCCCCACCGAGGATCAGGGAGAGATTCGGCTGCGCCCCCGCAGGCAGGATCAGCGGCAGGCCAGCATTACTCAGCATCCCGGCAAAACGTTTTGGCCCGTAGGCTTCGAGTACCTGTACCGCGGGCAGGTTGAGGGAGCGCACCAGCGCTTCACTCATGCTAACCGGTCCGTGGAACCCGCTGTCAAAATTCCCTGGGCGATAATCACCGGTTTTTCTTGGAACATCCTGGAGCAGCGAGGCGGGATGGATCAGGCCATCGTCCAGCGCCATACCGTAGATAAACGGTTTCAGCACCGATCCCGGGGATCGGATCGCATTGACCATATCCACGTGGCTAAAACGACTGGCATCGTTAATATCCACCGATCCAACCCAGCCGCGTACCTTCATATTAGTATGATCCACGACGATCATCGCCAGCGAGCTGCGCGCAGGAAGTCGGGACTTCCAGTTCATCGCCAGCTCTTCCAGCTGCCGCTGTAGTCCGGCATCCAGCGTGGTGACAATTTTAGTGTCGCGGCTTTTTCCTAGCATCATGCGTGCAAAGAGCGGTGCCAGCTGCGGCATCTGTCGGGGCGCCAGCCATACCGATTCTTCCCGTGATTCTTTGACCTGCTTCGCAGACCAGACGCCCTGCGTGACCATGCGGTCGAGCACTTTATTGCGCGCCGATTCGGCCCGCTCAGGCCAGCGGTCCGGACGTAAGCGGCTGGGTGCCTGCGGCAGTACCGCCAGCAGCGCCGCTTCGGAATAGCTGAGCTGCGACGGCGGTTTGCCGAGATAGGTCCAGCTTGCAGCACCGACGCCCTGCAGCGTGCCGCCAAAGGGGGCGCGGTTGAGATAGAGCGTCAGGATGTCGCGTTTAGAGAGGTGCCACTCCAGCTGCATTGCTCGCCAGAGCTGACGAACCTTGCCGCCAAAGGTGCGCGGATGCGGGTCCAGCAGGCGCGCTACCTGCATGGTCAGCGTACTGCCGCCTGAGACGACTTTACCCGAGCTGAGATCCTGCCAGGCAGCGCGCAGGACAGAGAGCGGGTTTACGCCTGGATGCTCCCAGAACCAGCGATCTTCGTACTGGATCAGCGCCTCAAGATAACGGGGAGAGACCTCTTCGATCGTCACAGGATAGCGCCAGATCCCGTCGCTATCGGCAAAACGCCAGAGCGGCGTGCCATGCTCATCCACCACCACCCGGGCCGGATTAACCTCTTTCAGCGGCAACGGCCACAGGCGGTCGGCGGCGACAGTCAGCCCCCATAAAATGAGAAGCGCTCCCGCCAGCCATAGCCAGCTGGAGCGTGTCAGACGAGCTATCTGCATATTACGGAACAACAATCAGCGGGCCGCTGGCCGCCCCCGTTGCCCGCCACTGCGGAACGTACATAGACTCCACCATCGGCACCGGCACCTGGTAGGTTCCCGGCGTCACGGCACGGGCCAGATAGACCAGCGTGACCGGCTGACCTTCGTTTACCGGCACGGCAGCCACAAAGCGGTCGTCGCGGAATTCCATATGCTGAATATCCGCCTGCTGCATCTGGCTAAGCAGGTTCTGCACCTCACTGCCGCTGTCCTGCAGGCTGGCGCTGCTGCTCGCCAGGTTCTGGTTTTCCAGCTCCAGACCCGCAGGGAGGAGATCTACTACCAGCGCATCCGGCACGTTCTGGCTGGCTTTAACTTCAAGCCACACCAGCACCAGTTCACCGCTCTTCAGGGAAGAGAGCGATTTACTGCTGCCGTCGGTTGCCAGGATATGACGTTCAACCTGCAGCACGTTCGAGCCAGGCTCAGGGGCATATTCCGGATAACCCGTACTGTCCAGGCGTACCCACAGCGGTGTCGTTCCGGTATTGGTTACCTGCAGCGCGCCAAGCTGGTCACCGCTCACGTTTTGTACCTGTGACTTATCGCCGCCTGATGCGGTCTCAGACAGAGACGTTTTCGCCTGCCATGTACCGGACAGGGTTTGCAGCGAGCGTCCTGCCAGGAACAGCGCGTTGCTCTCCTGCGTTGACAGCCAGCGCTGGCTGAAGGCCTCTTCAGACAGGGCATTCAGCAACGTATTTTGCGCATCCGGCAGCAGCTTGTACTCCTCCAGGAGAGAGAGCATCAGTGCGTTATCGCGAAGCTGGCTGCCGTAATCGGCCATCCAGGTTTTGCTGTCGTTACGCGGCGTTTTGAGCGCCAGATCCAGCGCCTGCTGGCTGCGCGGCGCATCGCCCATCAGTTTCAGCGCCATGCCCAGCTGCATCAGCGGCAGCCCGGAGGCCGCCTGCCCGTGGCGATCCCAAATTTCACGCAGCGCGCCCAGAGGCGCTTTTTGCTGACGCGCCAGCACCAGCGCAGCATAGGCCTGCACGGCGAACTTGCTGGCCTGAGTATCGTCGCTATAGCGAATGGACATCATGCCCGGATCCTGCAGATAGCGCAGCAGGCGGCTGTTGGCGTTATTCACTGCATCGGCAGGTACGCTGTAACCCTGTTCGCCCGCGCGCACCAGGAAGTCGGTCACATAGGCGGTCAGCCAGTACTCTTCCGGGCCGTTTTTATCCCACAGCGCAAAACCACCGTCTTCACGCTGCATCTGCAGCAGGCGGGAGATGCCAATATCAATCGCTGCACGACGCTTGTCATCGGTGTCGCCCTTGATCCCAAGTGCGGTAAGCTGCGCGGCGTTAGTGTAGAGCGACGGGAACAGGCCACTGGTGGTTTGCTCCAGGCAGCCATACGGATACGCCTGCAGTTCGCGAATATAGCGCGCCAGGTTGAGCGGTGGTTTGCCGCTCAGCAGCAGTTGTCCCTGCAGGGTGGCAGGAGAGAAACCGTTGCTGTGCTGCGCCGGTGCGGTCCAGGACTCGCCGGGGTTCAACATGGCACCAGTATTCACCGTCTGCGCCGGGAACGCCGGACGTACGCCAATCTTCCAGCTCTTCTGCTGCGGGGTGAAGGTCTCGCCCGGAAGCTGCAGACCGGTCACCTGCGCGGTCACCTCACCGTCACCATAGCCCTCCAGCGCACGCACCGGAATAAACAGGGTGCTCCGCGCTCCCGGTGGCAGTTGCACCGGTTGCGGCTGCTCGCCTTCCAGTGACAGTTTCCCGGTTGCGGTCAGGGCGATGTTCAACGTTTGCGGTTTGTCGGTCAGGTTGGTGATATCCAGCGTCAGCCGTGAGGTGTCCCCGCTTGCCAGGAAGCGCGGGGTATTCAGCTCGGTAATGACCGGCGCGGCCACGATAATCTTGCTTTCACTGCTGCCGAAATCCTCTTCCGTCCAGGCCTGCGCCATCAGACGCAGCTCGCCGTTGAAGTCGCCAATCGGTAGCGTAATCGTGCCTTCCCCGTTGGCATCCAGCGTAACCGGCTGTGCCTGCTGGGCAATGATGGTGACGTGGTTCACCGGCGGTTTGCCGCCGCGCTTCAGCTCATCACCGTCACCACCAAAGCGCAGCGCGGCCAGGCGGCCCTGCCCTTCAATCACCTGGCCGTAGATATCATAGATATCCGCGCCGTAGCGCTTCTGACCAAAGAACGCCTGCCACGGATCGGGCGTAACGTAATCGGTGATGTTCAACACGCCGCTGTCCACCGCCGAGACCAGAACGTTCACCTTCTGCGGCACGGCCCCCTCTTTCACACTGGCTTTCACCTTCACCGAGAGCGTCTGGTTTGGACGCATCTTCTGCGGGTTATCGAGCGCAATATTCAGGCGGCGATTTTCGTCGCCCATCGGCAGATGCAGCAGGCCGACCGCGCGTTTCGGCGTGGCGGATTTTGATTTGTCCCCAGGACGAACCACCAGCGTGCTGAGGTAGAGATCGTGACGTTTCCAGGCCTTATCGACCGGGATGGCGAGATCAAGCCCGTTTGCCGGAACGTCGATCTCTTTCCACCACAGCGGCCCTTCGCTGGACTCGATCATCGCATACCCCTTACCTGCGGCCGGTGCGGCAATGTGCAGGTTGATGGTGTCGCCAGGCTGATAGGCTGGCTTATCCAGTTTCAGCGTCACGCGGTCAGGGCGCGCGGCCCCGGTGCCGTCGCTGTTATCCTGCCAGCTATACCCCGCCCAGAAGCGCACGCTGCTGACCATCTCATCAGGCGCTTTAACTTCCAGACGGTATGAGCCCCACTCCACCGGGAAGGTGACTTTACCCGTCTCGTCGGCCTTGAGGGTCAGCTCCTGCTCGCCTTCAACCAGGTCTTTCTGATCGAACTGAGACTGCCAGCCTTCGCTCTCTGACCAGTTCCAGAAGTAGTCACGGCGCTCGCGGATCAGGCGAACCTGCAAACCGGATACTGCTTTTTTCGCGCCGCTGGCATCGGCGTAAACGATATCGAAGCTGGCGTTGCCGTTCTCGTCAACAATCGGCTGGTTGACGGTGGTATCGGTGCGGTAGTCGTAAACGGCTTTACTGGCGAACTGAGGGCGAATACCCGGCAGCTCCGCCGCCGGCCAGATGGCCTGCTCAGCACGACGCGTTACCGGACGGCCGCCGGACTCCAGCAGGCTGGCCTGCAGAATCAGCTGCAGCGGAGAATGCACCTCTTTCCACTGGCTTTCGGTAGAAACCTGCCCACGCCCCTGCTCATCAAGCGTAAGTTGAACTTCATCCAGACTGCGGCTGAGGTTCTCCTCGGCGATATCGCCAAACTGGAAGCCCGGCAGGGCAGCCACCGCGTCACGCAGCGGACGCAGGAAAAGCTGGCCCTGCAGAGAATTACCGTTGGCCGGCGCGCCATACAGGTAATAGCCCACTACGTTAAAGTCGACGTTATCCTGCGGTGAAACCGGCGTTTTTTGCCCAGTCAGGTTAAGCGCCATACGCTCAGGCATAAAATCTTCGACGTGGAAGTCCCACAGGCGCTGCAGGTTATCGCCCGTGTTGGCGCGGATATGCCACATACCGGTCTGCGCCCCGCTGTCCAGCGGATAGTTAAAGCGATAGAGTCCGTTCTCTGGCTTGACGACAATCGTACGCGCGACCTGTCCATCCGGACGCAGCACGTCAAGCTTCACGGGCTGATCCGGAAGTGGCTTACCGTCGCTGTCGCGAAGCAGACCGTTGAGGATCACCGTTTCACCCGGGCGGTAGAGATCGCGTGGGCCAAACATAAAGAATTGCTTGCTGTAGCCCGGGCTCCCTGCGATATCAAACTCGGCCAGGTCGAGGGCCGGTAGCTTGAGATCAAGCAGCGTAGTCTGGCCGTCTTTACTCGCCAGGATCAGCGCGGCCTCTTTGTCGGTTTCAAGCTTCGCATGGCCGTCGGCATCGCTGTTTGCTTCGGCAAGCGTCTGGCCTTTGTCATTCAACAGGGTGACGGTGACGCCGGACTGCGCCGCACCGTTTTCCAGACTCTGGGTGAAGATGTCCAGGCGGTTGTGATAACGGTGAGCGGACAGTCCAATATCGCTTAAGGTAAAGAGCGTCGCAGCGTTGCTGTAGTTGTAGTGCCCTGCCTGGTTCATGACCGCGATATAAACGCCAGACTGCTGGAGCGGTTTAATATCCTTCAGGGGCAGCAGCAATTTTTCGCGCGTATTGCGCGCCGGATTAAGATCGAAACGACCGGTGTAAACCAGCTCCGCCATCTTCAGCAGGTTATCGGATTCCCAGTTGGTCAGCGAATTACGGTACTCCCACTGGCTGACAAGGGAAGCCAGCGATTCAGGCTTCACGCGGTAAAAATTGACATCAACATTGTTGACGTTGAGCGCCATCACAGGCAGACCTTCCACCACCTTGCCCGGCAGCAGCGAGCCGCGGCTGGCAAAACCAACGGTGGGTTCAACGTCCCGGGTGGTCAGGGCTTTTTCATAATCAATGCCAAACGTCGCCTTGTTCAGCGCCTGCAGATCGCGTTCAACGGTGACGACCAGATTGCGGTTAGGCTCCAGATGGCGCAGGCGAAGCTCTTTCAGGTTCGGCGCAAGTTCCCACGCCCCGTCAACCTTGCCGCTTTTCTTATCCACGACATGCACGGTTTTCGCGAAATCCTGATCGGGGTTCAGCGGAACAGAAAAGGTCAGCACCAGCGTGGCGGCACCGTCGAGCTGGACTTCTGAGGTATCCAGCAGGGTCAGCGCTTTTCCCTGACTCTGGGCGGCAAGCTTAGCCAGCGTTTCAGCCGTGGGCTTTTCCGCAGCTTTCGGTGTGGATGCAGTGGATGCCGCGGGAGCCGCAGCCTGAGACTTATCGTCGCTGTTATCACAGCCGACAAGCGTAAACGTGGTGAGCAGCGCGAGAGATATCGCGGCTAAGCGAAACGGTTTCATCCTTTGTCCCTGGCCCATGGAGCCTGTTGGTCGTCGTCCGGATAAGTATTATCCGCAAGTTTCGTTAATACAAAAAGTCCAATTTTAGAATCTGGAAAGCGCCTCGCAGAATGGCATCACGCCGCTACGCCGTGATGGAACCGCGATCACAGCACTTAACGTCACATGTTACCTTTCACGTCATTTGTTTTTAAAACAAGAAGATAGCTGGATAAGCACGGCTGAAGACTGCTAGTTTTATGTCCATGACGCACCCCGAGTGCGCGGTTCAATAAGAGAGAAAGCCATGAAACGAGCCGTGAACGCCCTACAAAATTTCGGAAAATCATTGTATGGACCGGTACTTATCTTACCAATCGTCGGTCTGTTTATCGCCTTTGGTAACGTGCTGGGTAACGGTAACCTCGCTGAATACCTGCCGTTTCTTGGCCATCCAGTGATTCAGCATACTGGTCAGCTTATCGCGAAATCTGCCGTGTCGGTGCTGGTGAACCTGGCGCTGGTGTTCGCCGTCGGGATCCCGATTGGTCTGGCGACGCGTGATAAAGGCTATGCCGCGCTGATTGGTCTGGTGACCTTTGTCGTGTTCATCAACGCCATGAACGTCACGCTACAGCTGCAGGGCGCGCTGGCGCCAGCTGCCCAGATGAAAGCGGCCGGACAGACCATGGTGCTGGGCGTGCAGGTGCTGGAGATGGGTGTCTTTGCCGGGATCCTGACCGGGGCGCTTTCCGGCTATCTGTACAACAAATACTCCGGCGTACAGTTTAACGGCGCGATGGCGATTTACTCCGGCCACTGCTTTGTCGCCATCGTTATGCTCCCCGTCTCCATGCTGCTCGGCGTAGTGATGAGTGAACTCTGGCCGTTTGCCCAGCACGGCATTAGCGCCCTGGCGCTGGCCATCAAAGGCTCCGGGCCGTTTGGCGTGGCAATCTACGGTTTCCTGGAACGCATTCTGGTCCCCACCGGCCTGCACCATCTGGTTTATACCCCATTCCTCTATACCGAGCTGGGCGGCACGCAGGAGGTGTGCGGCGCAACCTATCAGGGTGCGCGCAATATCTACTTCGCCGAGATGGCCTGCCCGAATGTGAAGCAGCTCAGCAGCACCGTGGTGTGGGACGCGCGCGGCATCAGCAAGATGTTCGGCCTGCCTGCCGCCGCGCTGGCGATGTATATGACCGCAAAGCCGGAGCGTAAAGCCATTGCGAAAGCCATTCTGATCCCGGCGGCGCTGACCTCGCTGCTGGTCGGCGTGACCGAACCGATAGAGTTCTCCTTCCTGTTCGTCGCCCCGCTGCTCTTTGTGGTGCACGCGGTGCTGACCGGCATCGGCATGATGCTGTTCTCGCTGCTGGGCGTTCACGCCATCGGCGCCAACGGGATTATCGACTTCATCCTTTACAACCTGCCGCTCGGCACGGAGAAGTCCAACTGGCCGATGTACATCGTGGTCGGGCTAATCATGTTCGCCCTCTACTTCGTGGTGTTCCGCTTCCTGATCCTGCGCTTCAACATGAAAACGCCGGGCCGTGAGGATGACGATAAGGAGACGCGCCTGTACAGCAAGCAGGAGTACCAGGCCAAAGGCAATAACGACGGGCTGGGCGAATCCATCGTGGTGGGGCTGGGCGGCCGGGAAAACATTGAAGTGGTGGATAACTGCTACACCCGCTTACGCGTCACGGTGAAGGATGTCGCCATCATCGACGAGCCGCGCCTGAAGGCGACCGGCGCGAAAGGGATTATCAAACAAGGTAACAACGTTCAGGTGGTCTACGGGCTGCACGTCAAAAAAATGCGAGAAGCCGTTGAGACGTTTCTCTGAAAGGAGCTAAAGATGTTTACACCCCCATTCATTCTGTCGATTGCCGGCGGCGGTAGCACCTACACGCCCGGCATTGTGAAAAGCCTGATGGTGCGCCTGCAGGATTTCCCGCTGGCCGAAATCCGCCTCTATGACATCGACGAGGCGCGTCAAAACACCATTGCGCCCGTCGTCGAGAAGGTTATTCGCGACCACAGTCAGAGCATCAGATTCACCGTCACCAGCGATCCGGAAGTGGCCTTCAGCGGCGCACATTTCGTCTTCGCCCAGATGCGCGTCGGCCAGTATAAAATGCGCGAGCAGGACGAAAAGATCCCGCTGCGTCACGGCGTGGTCGGCCAGGAAACGTGCGGACCCGGCGGCCTGGCGTACGGACTGCGCACGATCCTGCCGATGGTAGAGCTTATCGATCTGGTCGATCGCTACGCGCATGAAAAAGCCTGGATCGTGAACTACTCCAACCCGGCGGCGATCGTCGCGGAGGGCGTGCGGCGTCTGCGCCCAAATGCGCGGGTGCTGAACATTTGCGATATGCCGGTGGCTGCCATGCGTAACATGGGGGCGATTCTGGGTGTCGATCGCCGCAAGCTGGAGGTCGACTACTTCGGTCTGAACCACTTCGGCTGGTTTACCCGCGTGCTGGTGGACGGCGAAGATAAGCTGCCGGAGCTGCGTAAGCATATCGCGAAGTTTGGCCTGCTGACGGAAGATGCGGCCAAAACCGATCCGCAGCATTCCGATCCTTCCTGGGTGAAGACCTGGCGTAACATTAAGCCGATCATGGACAACTTCCCGGAGTATCTGCCGAACCCGTACCTGCAGTATTACCTGATGCCGAACCAGATTGTGGAGCATCAGAACCCGGACTATACCCGCGCCAATGAAGTGATGGACGGGCGCGAGAAAAAGCTGTTCGCCGCCGCCGAAGAGTATAAGCGCACCGGGATCCTGCCGGATGCCTTCCACGTGGGCGTCCACGGCGAGTTTATCGTTGACGTCGCCTGCTCGCTGGCCTTTAACCTGCGTAGCCGCCATCTGGTTATGGTGGAAAACCGCGGCGCGATTACCAATCTGCCGTACGATGCGGTGGTGGAAGTACCCGCTTATATCACCTCCGAAGGCCCGGAACCGATTCGCGTCGGCCAGGTGCCGCTGTTCCATCAGACCCTTTTGCAACAGCAGCTCGCCTCTGAACAGCTGCTGGTAGAGGCGACCATCGAGGGCAGCTATGAGAAAGCGCTGCAGGCGTTCACCCTCAACCGCACCGTGCCGACCATGGAGCACGCGAAAGCGATTCTGGATGAGATGATTGAAGCCAACCGCGACTACTGGCCTGCGCTGCAAAAAGCCTGGCAGGACGGCGAACCGGTGAAAAAATAGGGGCTTGCTCGCGAGTTGAACGTGGTTTGCTTGTCGGTGTCAGAAAAAACACCGACAATCCTTTTTTACGGAAAAGAACGGAGGCAATCCATGTCCACCTCATATTTCGTCGCTGCCGACTGGCTGATTGAGCACGGCGACGATCCGGAAGTCCAGATTATTGACGCGCGTATGGCCCCGCCAGGGCAAGAGCATCGCGACGTGCCCGGTGAATACCGTGCCGGACATCTGCCTGGCGCGGTATTTTTTGATATCGAAGCCCTCTCCGATCACACCTCTCCCCTGCCGCACATGCTGCCGCGCCCGGAAGCATTTTCCGTGGCGATGCGCGAGCTGGGCGTCAGCAAAGACAAACACCTCGTTGTTTACGATGAGGGGAACCTCTTCTCCGCCCCGCGCGCGTGGTGGATGCTGAAAAACTTCGGCGTGGAAAAAGTGTCGATTCTGGCGGGCGGGCTGGTGGGTTGGAAGCGCGACGAGCTGCCGCTTCAGCAGGGCAACGTGACGCTGCCGGAAGGCGAATTCGATGCCACGTTCGACGCGCACGTGGTGAAACGCCTGACCGAGGTGCTGGTCGTGAGCCATGAAAAAACGGCGCAAATCGTCGATGCCCGTCCTGCTCCGCGCTTCAATGCCGAAGCGGATGAACCGCGTCCGGGGCTGAAGCGCGGACATATTCCGGGCGCGCTGAACGTGCCGTGGGGCGATCTGGTGTTTGAGGGCGAGCTGAAAACCACCGACGAACTGCGCGCCATTTTTGACCGTGCAGGGGTCGATTTACATCGTCCAGTGATTGCCAGCTGCGGCTCCGGCGTAACGGCCTGCGTGGTCATTCTGGCGCTCGCCACGCTCGGCGTAAGCGACGTCACGCTTTACGACGGCGCCTGGAGCGAATGGGGTGCGCGAGACGATCTGCCTGTCGAACCCGCGAAATAATGGATAACCGCCTTGCCACGCTGTTAACGCGCGGGGCGTCATTGACCCGCGCGGAGTATCGCGTCCTCGCCCACCTCACGGAGCATCCGCTGCTGGTGGGCAACATCACGGTGCGCGAGCTGGCACAGGCGACGTTCGTTTCTACCGCCACCATCATGCGGCTGTGTCAGAAGCTGGGGTTCAGCGGCTTTAGCGAGTTTATCTGGCACTGCAAGCAGCTGCTCTCCGACAAGCCGCATATTGCCGCTCAGGGGCAGTCGCTTTCTGAACTCCCGGCGCTGTTTAATCAGTTTATCGCCAACTATCAGCACACCTTCCAGTGGGTCACGCAGGAGAAGCGCCAGCAGTTTGCCGACCTGCTGCGCCAGAAAGAGAGCTTCTTTCTCTACGGGGCCGGGTTTTCTTATCTGTTTGCGGAGTACCTGACCAAGAAGCTACAGGTAATGGGCAAAACGGCGTTTATCTCCGGACCGGGCGACAGCCGGAACATTTTTCTCAGCAATGCCGCCCGCTATCAGGTGTTTATTGCCGTCTCGCGCAGCGGCGAAACGGAGCAGGTGCTGGATAAAGCGCGGATAGCCAAAAACGTCGGCATGACGATCGTCGCGTTTACCCGCGCCTCGGCCAACACGCTGGCGGAGATGGCCGACGTTCACTTTGCGCTCTATGACGAAGCGGTGCACTTTGCCGCCGAAGCCGCAGGGGTGACGTCGTTTGAGTCGAATCTGGTGCTGCTGATGGATTTACTGCTGCTGGAAGCAACGGGGTGATATTCACCCCGCTGTCATCAGATGATGCGGTTGGTCTTGAGATCGCGCAGGAAGCCGCCCCAGCGACGCTCGTAGAACGGCGTGATGTGCTCGGTAATAAAGTGGCTGATGCCCTTCTCACCGTTCTTCACCTGGCAGATATCGATCGGCTCATCGCCCGGCAGCGTGTCGGTCGCCACGCTTCCCGCCGCCTGAATGATGTCGTCGATATCGCCGTCCGCCTCAATACCAATCAGCAGAACCGGATGCTCGTCCGCGCGCTCTTTAATGGAGCAGAGGAATGCGCGCCTGACGGGCTTGAGCGTTTTGAACAGCGTGGTCAGGGAGTCAATCATCTGCGCGGGCGGCTCGGCCACTTCAGACAGCAGCAGCGTTTCGCCCCCTTCCAGCACTTCCTGGGTGCTGAGCGGGTTGCCCTCTTCACCTATCAGATGGCTGATTTCGCGCGGCGTGAACTCTTTCCCGGTCGGCAATTTAGCGTTGAGGAACAGCGTCTGGCCCAGCGTCATTTCAAACAGGGTGCGCACCGGCATCACCACGAACGCCTGTTCGTCTTCAACCGCTTCCTGCAGGGCTTCAAGCGAGGTGAAGAACGGGATAACCGACGTGCCGTCGTCTTTCTCCCAGTGCAGCAGATCCAGCGCGCTGTCTTCGACAACCTGCTCACCTTCCGCTGCGGTACCCGGCACCCAGACGGTGGATTCCAGCAGCGTGCGGAAAAATGCCGGACGATGGGCGGGTTCGGTCGCCGCCTGCTCCAGCAGAGTTTCTAATTCGTTTTTGGTTTCGGACATAGTTTTGGCTACTTCAAAAAACGCCGGGTGGCGCTTCGCTTACCCGGCCTACAAAACCGTAGGCCCGTGCAAGCGCAGCGCCGCCGGGCAATATGATGACTCCGAAGGCGCGCGTAAGCGCAGCGCCCCCCGGCAAAAAAGATTACTCCGCCGTCAGCAGGTTCGCCACGGTACGCACGCCCAGACCGGTCGCGCCCGCGGACCACTGCTCAACCGCCGCTTTACGGTATGTTGCGGAACAGTCGATGTGCAGCCAGCCTTCGTGGTAGTTCTCAACAAAGTGAGACAGGAAGCCTGCTGCGGTGCTTGCACCCGCCGGGTACGCCGCGCTCGCAGTGTTGTTCAGCTCGGCAAAGTTGGACGGCAGCTGGCTGCGGTGGAACTCGGCCAGCGGCAGACGCCAGAACGGTTCGTTTTCCGCCGCCGCGCTGGCCAGCAGGCGGGCAGCGAGCTTGTCGTCGAAGCTGAACAGCGCGTGGTAATCGTTGCCCAGGGCGGTTTTTGCCGCACCGGTCAGGGTCGCCATGTCGATAATCAGCTCTGGCTTCTGGGCAGATGCGTCGATCAGGCCATCAGCCAGCACCAGGCGGCCTTCGGCGTCGGTGTTCATCACTTCGACGTTTTTGCCGTTGCGATAGCGAATGATGTCGCCCAGCTTGAAGGCGTTACCGCTCACCATGTTGTCCGCGCAGCACAGGTAGAGCTTCACGCGCTTGTTCAGACCGCGAGTGATGGCAAACGCCAGCGCGCCGGTGATGGTTGCCGCGCCGCCCATGTCGGACTTCATGGAGTCCATGAACGCGCTCTGCTTCAGGCTGTAGCCGCCGGTGTCGAAGGTGATGCCTTTACCCACCAGGCAGGCAAAGACCGGTGCCGCTTTATCGCCAGTTGGGTTGTAATCCAGCGCCAGCAGGACCGGAGGACGCTCGGAGCCACGGCCCACGGTGTGAATACCCATATAGTTCTGCTCGCGCAGGTCTTCACCTTTGGTGATGCGGTAGGACATTTTCTCGCCCGCCACGCCGCACAGCAGGTCAACCGCGCGCTGCGCCAGCTGCTCCGGGCCTAACTCTTCCGCCGGGGCGTTGATGGTGTCGCGCACCCAGTCGATAATTTGCAGGCGGCTTTCCAGCTCTTTCTGACCGGCTTCATCAAGGTTAGCCCACTCGATTTTGCGGGTGCCTTTCGGGCCTTTGTAGCCTGCCCAGAATGCCCAGCTGCGGTCGGTGTCCCAGCCTTCGCCTTCCAGTGACACGTGTTTAATCCCCAGGCCGTCAATTTTACGCGCGGCGCGCTGGATTAGGCCCAAGTCATCGTTGCCCGTCAGGTGCAGGGTAATGCCGTCGTTATTAATGCTGTAGGTGGCTTTCTCGCCCCAGCGCGCATCGGCTGGATGCGTAGAGAGCGTAATCTTCATCGCTTCGGTCATTTTATTTATCCTTATTAGCAAACGGGCCGCCAGAAGGCAGCCCGTTAAGTGATTTACTCTGCTTCATCTAACCAGACTAACAGAATCGCCTCCAGAATTTTTTCATTGGATGCGTTTGGATCGTCATCGAAATCCTCTAAATCGCAGATCCACTGGTGCATGTCGGTGAATCGTACGGTCTTCGGATCGAGATCCGGGTTCGCGTCGTAGAGCGCTTCGCCGATTTCACGGCTGTCTGTCCACTTCAGTCCCATATCAATGCTCGCGTGCGTGGTTGATGGTGTAGCGTGGGAATTCCACGACCAGATCTTCATCGGTCACCGCGGCCTGGCAGCTCAGGCGGCTGTCAGGCTCCAGACCCCATGCTTTATCCAGCATGTCGTCTTCGTCTTCGGTGCTCTCGGCGAGAGAGTCGAAACCTTCACGCACGATGCAGTGGCAGGTGGTGCAGGCACAGGATTTTTCACAGGCGTGTTCCACTTCGATACCTGCACGCAGGGCAACATCGAGAATGGTTTCACCGGTCTTCGCTTCCAGAACAGCGCCATCCGGACAGAGGTCCGCATGAGGCAAAATAACAATCTTTGGCATATTAAACCTCGTCCACGGACTGGCCTTTCAGCGCGACGCGGACAGATTTGTCCATGCGGCGAGCAGCAAAGTCCTGGGTTTGTTTATCAACGTTTTTAATGGCTTCTTCTATTGCGTCAGCGTCATTGCCTTCTGCTACTGCGCTTAAGCGCGCGGCAGCGTCGTCAATCACCTGGCGCTCAGCGGCGCTTAACAGCGCGGCATCGGCAGCGAGCGCGCCGTTCAGGCTCTCCAGCACGCGGGCGGCTTCAACTTTTTGTTCAGCCAGCATACGCGCCTTCACATCCTGCTCGGCGTAGCTCATTGAGTCCTGAATCATGGAGGCGATTTCGCCATCGGTCAGGCCGTAGGACGGCTTCACCTGAATGGACGATTCCACGCCGGTGGATTTTTCCATCGCCGTCACGCTCAGCAGACCGTCCGCATCCACCTGGAAAGTGACGCGAATATGCGCCCCGCCCGCAGGCAGCGCCGGGATACCGCGCAGCGCAAAGCGCGCCAGAGAGCGGCAGTCCTGCACCAGCTCGCGTTCGCCCTGCATCACGTGGATGGACATCGCGGTCTGGCCGTCTTTGAAGGTGGTGAACTCCTGCGCGCGCGCCACCGGAATGGTGGTATTACGCGGGATCACTTTCTCCACCAGGCCGCCCATGGTTTCTAAACCCAGCGACAGCGGGATGACGTCCAGCAGCAGCATTTCACTGTCCGGCTTGTTGCCGACCAGAATATCGGCCTGGATTGCGGCGCCCACGGCAACCACTTTATCCGGGTCTATGGATGTCAGCGGCGTGCGGCCAAAGAATTCGCCCACGCGCTCGCGCACCAGCGGCACGCGGGTCGAACCACCCACCATGACCACTTCCAGCACCTCGTTCGCCTCAACGCCCGCGTCTTTCAACGCGCGACGGCAGGCCAGCAGGGTGCGCTTCACCAGCGGGGCAATCAGATCGCTGAACTGGTCGCGGGCGATCTCACCCTGCCAGCCCGCAACGTTGACGGTAACCGTCTGCGCGTCGCTCAGGGCGATTTTGGCGTCAATGGCCGCATCCAGCAGCTCACGCTGCACGCGCGCATCGCTGCGATCGCTGATGCCCGCCTGCTCGCGAATATAATCTGCCAGCAGATGGTCGAAGTCATCGCCGCCCAGCGCGGAATCCCCGCCGGTCGCCAGCACTTCAAACACCCCGCGGCTTAAGCGCAGGATCGAGATATCAAAGGTACCGCCGCCGAGATCGTAAACCGCAATGACCCCTTCCTGACCGGAGTCGAGGCCGTAGGCAATCGCCGCCGCCGTCGGTTCGTTCAGCAGGCGCAGCACGTGCAGGCCCGCCAGACGCGCGGCGTCTTTGGTGCCCTGACGCTGTGCGTCGTCAAAATAGGCCGGAACGGTAATGACTACGCCGTCCAGATCGCCACCGAGCGTCGCCGTCGCGCGCGCCGCCAGCGCTTTTAGGATGTCGGAGGAAACGCGAATCGGGTTCAGCAGACCGGCCGCGGTCGCAATCATCGGCAGGCCGTTTTCACTGGCCTGCAGCTGATACGGCAGATGCGGATAGCGGGTCTGAATATCGGCCAGCGAGCGGCCCATCATACGCTTCACGGAGCTGATGGTGTTGGCCGGATCGCGCGCGGCGTTAGCGCGGGCGTCATAGCCGACCGCGTGACCCTGCTGCTGGTAGTGGACCACGGAAGGCAGCAGATGGCGGCCCTGCTCGTCAGCCAGCGTTTCCGCCTGGCCGCTGCGCACGGTCGCCACGAGGGAATTGGTGGTGCCCAGATCGATACCCACCGCCAGACGACGCTGGTGTGGTGCGGCACTTAAGCCAGGCTCACTAATTTGTAATAAGGCCATAATTGCTTCCGAAATTAAAAATCGAGCAGCTTTTCTTCGAGTTGTTCAGCACTGCTTCGCAGTTTATCGAGAAAACGGAGTTTGCGCACAGTATCTGCCGCCACGTCCCAGGTCTCGTTGTTCAGTTGCTCCACCATCTGCTGATGGCGGGTATCGAACATGCCCTTAACGCGCGTGATGAAGCTTTCCAGACGCGCTTCGTCTTTGGCCTGTTCAATCTCATCGAGCTCTTCGCGAAGTTCCAGCTGTTCCATCAGAAACGCCGTGTCGCGCACGGTGTGCTGCTCGCTCGCGAGATCGAAACCGTGGAGCGAAAGCAGATATTCTGCACGCGCCAGCGGATGGCGCAGCGTCTGCCAGGCCTGGTTGATGGTCGCAGAGTGCGAGACCGCAGCCAGTTGCTCTGACTGCGTACCACTGGCGAATTTATCCGGATGATACTGACGTTGCAGATCCTGAAAACGGATCGTCAGCGCCTGGAGATCAATCGGGTATTGAGCGGGTAGTCCGAAGAGAGTGAAGTAATCCATAACAATCTCAGGGGTAGCCTGTTAGAACAAACCCCACGCGTAGCGGGTAACGCCACGGTGGGGTTTCGGATGACGCGCGGTTAAACGTGGAAGCTTTCGCCGCAACCACACTCGTCTTTGACGTTCGGGTTCGTGAATTTGAACCCTTCATTCAGGCCTTCTTTTACGAAGTCCAGCTGAGTGCCGTTGAGGAATTGCAGGCTTTTGCCATCGACCACCACCTTCACGCCCTTGTCTTCAAACACGGTGTCGTCAGACGCCGGCTCGTCAACAAACTCCAGTACGTAAGCCATACCAGAACAGCCGGAGGTACGTACGCCCAGTCGCAGGCCAAAGCCTTTACCACGGTTCGCCAGAAAAGAGCTTACTCGCGCGGCAGCGCTGTCGCTAAGGGTAATCGACATACTCAAACCTCAATTATTTTGCTTCACGTTTGCTTTTGTAATCCGCAATGGCGGCTTTGATCGCGTCTTCTGCCAGAATTGAACAGTGAATTTTCACCGGTGGCAGTTCGAGTTCTTCAGCAATATCCGTGTTCTTAATTGCCTGTGCTTCGTCCAGAGACTTGCCCTTCACCCATTCGGTAACCAGGGAGCTGGACGCGATAGCAGAACCGCAGCCGTAGGTCTTGAAGCGCGCGTCTTCAATGATACCTTCATTGTTGACTTTAATCTGCAACTTCATCACGTCGCCACACGCCGGTGCACCGACCATGCCGCTACCGACAGACTCATCGCTGTTGTCAAAAGAGCCAACGTTGCGCGGGTTCTCGTAATGATCGATGACTTTTTCGCTGTATGCCATGTTGAATTCTCCTTATGTACCGATTAGTGATGTGACCATTCAATGCTGTTCAGATCCACGCCCTGCTTGAACATTTCCCACAGTGGAGAAAGGTCGCGCAGACGGCCGATGGAGTTGCGAACCAGCTTGATGGTGTAGTCAATCTCTTCTTCGGTAGTGAAACGACCTAAAGAGAAACGGATAGAGCTGTGTGCCAGCTCGTCGGTCATACCCAGCGCGCGCAGCACGTAGGATGGCTCCAGGCTTGCAGACGTACAGGCAGAACCGGAAGAAACGGCCAGGTCTTTCAGCGCCATAATCAGCGATTCGCCTTCAACATAGTTGAAGCTGACGTTGAGGATGTTCGGTGCGCCCTGCTCGAGATCGCCGTTCAGATACACTTCTTCCATATCTTTCACGCCGTCCCACAGACGGTTACGCAGCGTGCGCAGGCGCGCCATCTCGGTTTCCATCTCTTCTTTTGCAATGCGATACGCTTCGCCCATGCCCACGATCTGGTGAACAGGCAGCGTGCCGGAACGCATACCGCGCTCGTGACCGCCGCCGTGCATCTGTGCTTCGATGCGGATACGTGGCTTACGACGAACGTACAGCGCGCCGATCCCTTTCGGGCCATAAATTTTGTGGCCGGAGAAGGACATCAGGTCCACTTTCAGCTGGCTGAGGTCGATAGGCAGTTTGCCCACGCTCTGGGTCGCGTCCACGTGGTAGATGATACCGCGCGCGCGGCACATTTCGCCGATGGTCGCGATGTCCTGCACCACGCCGATTTCGTTGTTAACGTGCATGATGGAAACCAGAATGGTGTCATCACGCATGGCCGCTTCGAGCTCTTTCAGGTCAATAATACCGTTGCTCTGTGGGGCGAGATAGGTTACTTCGTACCCTTCACGCTCCAGCTGGCGGCAGGTATCCAGCACGGCTTTGTGTTCAGTTTTGCTGGTGATGATGTGCTTGCCTTTTTTCTGATAAAAGTTGGCTGCACCTTTGATCGCCAGGTTGTCGGATTCGGTCGCACCGGAGGTGAAAACAATCTCACGCGGGTCGGCACCCACCAGGTCAGCAATCTGATTACGGGCGATATCAACCGCCTCTTCAGCGTGCCAGCCAAAACGGTGTGAACGGGAAGCTGGGTTACCAAAGTTTCCGTCCAGGGTCAGACACTGCATCATTTTCTCGGCAACACGCGGGTCCACCGGCGTGGTTGCGGAGTAATCGAGATAAATCGGTAATTTCATTGCTCTTTAAACTCCGTACATCGCTTCAATGCAAGGAATCAGGCAACCGGCTGGATGTACGACCGAGTACGCGGGGCGTGACCGCCCCGGCCTGATTCTGAAATCTTTATCGTTTTATTACGCGCGCAGTTTGACGTCGATTGAGTCCTGCGCACGGGTGCTACGTTGGGAATCCTGACCGTGCTGACGACCAGAGACATCCAGAACTTCCTGGTTATTGACCAGTTCACCCAGGGTGATGTTGTTCAGGAAGCCGGTGAGACGGTCGCTCAGATCGCGCCACAGCGCGTGGGTCAGGCATTTGTCGCCGCCCTGGCAGCCGCCTTTACCCTGGCAACGGGTCGCGTCAACGGATTCGTCAACTGCGCTAATCACTTCGCCAACCGCAATACTACCCGCATCTTTACCCAGCAGATAACCGCCGCCTGGGCCACGAACGCTGGAAACCAGTCCATTTTTACGCAGTCTGGAGAACAGCTGTTCCAGATAAGAGAGGGAGATCCCTTGTCGTTCAGAAATATCAGCCAACGGAACCGGGCCCGCTTCGGAGTTGAGCGCAACGTCCAGCATCGCGGTCACGGCATAACGCCCTTTAGATGTCAGTCTCATGTCTTACTTAACCTCAAACTCGCCCCTGCCCGGGGTTTTTTATAGTAAAATGGGGTATTGCATAGCAGGGCCAAGTCTGACATTCCTGACTAAAATGGTCAACTATTTACTTGACTGTTTTAGTCAGGTATTTAACCTTCCGTGCCGTTTTTGTCGGGTGGCGCTTCGCTGACCCGACCTACAGTTTTGTCGGCCGGGTCAGCGAAGCGCCACCCGGCGAACAGACGACACTACTCTTTATTCTTCTGCTCAATCGACGCCAGGATCCCGCGCAGGATGTTCAGCTCCTGGCTTTCCGGACGCGCACGAGTAAACATGCGGCGCAGCTTGTTCATCACCTGGCCCGGGTGGCCTTCACGGATAAAGCCGGTTGAAAGCAGCGTCTGCTCCAGGTGACCGTAGAAGCGCTCAAGGTCGTCCACCAGCGGGTAGGCCGTCTCTTCTTTCGGTTCGACCGGTTTCTCCTGCGTCGCCAGCCATGCCATACGTACTTCATAGGCGATAACCTGCACCGCCATCGCCAGGTTCAGCGAGCTGTATTCCGGGTTCGCCGCGATGGCAACGTGATAGTGGCACTTCTGCAGCTCGTCGTTGGTCAGGCCAACGCGCTCGCGACCAAACACCAGCGCAACCGGCGCCTGCTCCGCTTCAGAGACGCTTTTCAGGCCGCATTCGCGCGGATCGAGCATTGGCCACGGCAGCGTGCGCGAGCGTGCGCTGGTGCCAACCACCAGGCTACAGCCCGCCAGGGCTTCGTCCAGGGTATCGACGATCTGGGCGTTGCCGATCACGTCGCTGGCACCGGCGGCCAGGGCGATAGCCTGCGAGTCGGGTTTCACCAGCGGGTTAACCAGCCAGAGATTCGTTAAGCCCATGGTTTTCATAGCGCGGGCAACGGAGCCCATGTTGCCGGTGTGCGATGTTTCGACCAGCACGATTCGAATGTTTTGCAGCATAATTTTTTAATGTCTGAATTCAGCGTCTGAAGAATATTCCGGCATATTATCATAAACGGGAGACATAATCCGATCCCACTGCTATACTCTGCGCCGATTTTCCTGTTCTTTAACATCCAGTGAGAGAGACCGATGCATCCGATGCTGACCATCGCCGTGCGCGCAGCGCGCAAGGCGGGTAATGTAATTGCCAAACACTACGAAACGCCAGACTCCGTAGAAACCAGCCAGAAAGGCAGCAATGATTTCGTGACTAACGTCGATAAAGCCGCAGAAGCGATTATTATCGAAACGATCCGCAAATCTTACCCGCAGCACACCATCATCACCGAAGAAAGCGGTGAACATGAAGGTACCGATCAGGATGTTCAATGGGTTATCGATCCACTGGATGGCACCACCAACTTCGTCAAACGCCTGCCACACTTCTCTGTGTCTATCGCAGTACGCATTAAAGGCCGTACTGAAGTCGCCGTTGTTTACGATCCAATGCGTAACGAACTGTTCACCGCTACCCGCGGTCAGGGCGCACAGCTGAACGGCTACCGTCTGCGCTGCAGCAACGCACGCGATCTGGACGGCACCATCCTGGCGACCGGTTTCCCGTTCAAGGCGAAACAGCACGCGACCACCTATATGAATATCCTGGGCAAACTGTTCACCGAATGCGCGGACTTCCGCCGCACCGGTTCTGCTGCGCTGGATCTGGCCTACGTGGCGACCGGCCGCGTTGACGGTTACTTCGAGCTGTCGCTGAAGCCGTGGGACTTTGCTGCGGGCGAGCTGATCGCGCGTGAAGCAGGTGCCATCGTATGTGATTTCACCGGCGGCCATAACTACATGTCTACCGGCAACATCGTTGCGGGTAACCCACGCGTTGTTAAAGCCATGCTGGCAAACATGCGTGATGAACTGAGCGATGCGCTGAAGCGCTAATCCAGTTTGTTAAGCCCGGTGGCGCTACGCTTACCGGGCCTACGAAATCCCTCAGTACGCTAGAAAGGCCGCAATCCCCTTCCTGGCGGCACCGCACTTATCCACATCGTCACCGCCGCCACCAGCAGAATCACCCCGCCCGCCAGCGCGAGCGTTGTCCACCCAACCTGTCGCCACAGCACCGGCGTTTTATTGCCGCTGAGTTTGACCGCCAGCTGACGGAAGCTGTGAACCAGCAGCGCTAACGACGAAATGGTAAGAGACGTTCCTGCCGCCATCGCCAGCGACGAGAGCATTCCCCAGCCAAACACGCCTATCACCTTACTGAACAGCAGCACCATGATGGCACCCGAGCACGGGCGCATGCCCATCGAGAGAACAATCATCAGCCGCGCGCGCCAGTCGTCGCCGCTCTGCAACTGTTCCTGCGAGGGCAAATGCTGATGCCCGCAGCCGCAGCTTTCATCATGAACGTGGTGCGGCGTAAAGGTTTTGAATTTCGGTTTTTGCAGCAGCACGCGCAGCTTTTTCAGCGCCCGCCAGCAGAGAATGAGCCCCAGCACGCCCACCAGCGCGTAGCTCCCCTTCTCCAGCCAGAAGCTGCTCAGGTGCAGCTGGCGTGCGGGAAGCTGTAACAGCGAAAGCACCACCACCACGAGCGCAATCGCCACCCCGCCCTGAAGCAGCGAGGAGGCCAGCGTCAGGCCGATACTCGATTTCAGCTTCGACGGATGTGTGGCAAGCCAGGTTGTGATGACAATTTTGCCGTGCCCCGGCCCCAGCGCGTGCAGCACGCCATAGATAAAGCTGAAGGCCAGCAGGGATCCACCCGCTTTGGTCGGGTTCTCCGCCACCGCCTTCAGCAGACCGCTCATCTGCTGGTTGACCTCACGCTGCCAGACAATGCTTTTCATCATGACCTGCGGCCAGGCCTGCCACAGCCAAAGCGAACCGCAAACGGCGAACAGCAAAAAGAGCGCCAGCGGCCAGAGGTGTAGCCAGCGGCGCGGTTTTCGAACCGGAGAGGAGATCACTGACATTGTAACGTCACCTCCTGCGCGAACTGTTTACCCAACTCCATATCCTCAGGCGGTGCATCTTCTTTATCAAGCGAGACCGCAAAGTTCAGCGTTTCTTCGCTGGGTTTCGGAGTATGCACGCCAATTTTGCAGCTTTTTTGCAGAGCGTCCGGCAATCGTACGTCGCTGTCTTTGTCGTAGCGCATATCGACATAGTAGGTAGGGTCAAAGGTGGAAAAGGTGTACGTTTGCCCCGCCAGCGGTTGCGGATGCGCCAGCGGAAGCACAAACGTCAGCACCGCCTGATGCCCGTCACGCGTCATTCCGTATTCCGTTGGCCGGTTCAAAAATTTGACCTTTTGCCCGTTGTGCCAGAACTCAGTGAAATAGTGCTGACCGAGCACGTTGGCCATCACTTCCGCCGCCAGCTTTTTCCAGATTTCGTCACCGGGCTTCGCGTTTCCCGCATCATAGAGCAGATCGGCCGAGGTGATTTCATCCATCGTCCAGCGCATCTTCAGGCCGCTCAGCTGCGTACCATCTGTGACCAGCTCGGTTTTGAGATCAATAAAGCTGTGAGGGTGTGCGCTGGCGGTGGAGCTGATAACCGCCAAAAATAACGCCATCGCACATTGTTTAACTGTTTGCATCAATTCCTCACGTCAAAAATTCTGTGATGTTCCCCAGCAATCCTGAATGAAAGGCCTGCCGGCGCGCTTTTCAGCGCTCATCCTTTAGCTATTCTTATCAAACATTCACACTGGATACCCGACAGATGATGACGACGCTTGAAATTCCATCTGTGCTTTCCAGTTCGCAGCGCCGCTGCCAGGTGCTTTTGATGCTTTACCTGCCCGATGCTGCCGTCACCGCACAGAGCATCATTGCTGCCAACGGGGTGGACGACGCGATGGCACGGCAAGATATAGCCGAGACGCGCGATGAAATCCAGCGCTATCACCGGCTGGACATCATCACGCACCAGGACGGCAGCTACCGGATTGAAGGCTCAGCCCTGAATCAGCGTTTATGCCTGCTGCACTGGCTGCGTCGGGCGCTGCGGCTTTGCCCGCAGTTTGTCTCGCACCAGTTTACCCCTGCATTAAAAACCGCACTTAAACAACACGGCATTGCGCGGCCGCTTTACGACGATGCAAACCTGCGGGCACTGATTAACTTCTGTTCACGCAAGCTCCAGCGCCAGTTTGAATGCCGCGACGTCCAGTTTTTACAGCTCTATTTACAATACTGTCTTATCCAGCACCAGCTCGGGAATACGCCGCAGTTTTCTCACGTTCAGCGCAGTTGGACCCAGTCGAGAGGGGAGTATTTTACGGCCCAGGAGATCGTGCGTCACTGGAGACGGCGCGTCCCGCAGGGCGCGCACGGGGATGAACAGCTGTTTCTGGCGCTGCTGTTTATGATGCTCCGCACGCCCGATCCGGTGCTCGATAAACACCAGCAGGATCAGCGCTTGCGCCGGGCCATCGTGCGCATGGTCGCCCGTTTTCGCTCGCAGACCGGGATGAACTTCAGCGATGAGCAAGGTCTGACCGATCAGCTGTATATCCACCTTGCTCAGGCGCTGGACCGCTCGCTGTTTGAGATCGGTATCGACACGAGCCTGCCGGAGGAGATCCATCGTCTCTATCCCCGGCTGTTGCGCACCACGAAGGAAGCGCTGTTCGAGCTGGAAGCGGAGTTTGGGCTGCGTTTTTCTGATGAAGAGATGAGCCTTGTCGCGGTGATTTTCGGCGCCTGGCTGATGCAGGAGACCGATCTGCACGAAAAACAGGTGATCCTGCTGACGGGAGACGATAAGGCCAGCGAGGACCTGATTGAACAGCAGCTTCGCGAGCTGACGCTGCTGCCGCTCAATATTCGCTATCTGACGCTGCAGGCTTTCCAGAAAGAGGGGGCGCCGCGCGAAGCCGCGCTGGTTATCACCCCCTACCCTACAGTCCTGCCGCTGTTCTCGCCGCCGCTGATTCACGCCGTTGAGACATTGAACGCGCAGCAGCAAGAACATATTCGCATCATGCTGGAGTCATAGCGACGCGCGAGCGGCCACTTTAGGGCGAACAATGATTGCGGGTAAGGCGACCAGCGCCATCACCCAGAAGACGCCATGCCCCAGATGCTGGTAGAGGAACCCCGCAAAGACCGTCATGATCGCGATACTGCCCCCCATTGCGACCGCCGAATAGACGGCCTGCAGACGAATAACGTCTCCACCCTCGCGCGCTGCGATATAGCGCATGGCCGCCAGATGACACACGGTAAAGGTGCCGCAGTGAAGAATTTGCGCCACAATCAGCCACGGCAGATCGGTCGTCCAGCCCATAATGCCCCAGCGCGCCACGCCGCACACGGCGGAAAGCAGCAGCAGGTCTCGCGCGCCAAAGCGACGGAACAGTTTTTTGCTCAGGGCGAAGATAACGACTTCGGCCACCACGCCCAGCGACCACAGGTAGCCCACTGCGGAAGCAGAGTATCCCGCCCCCTGCCAGTAGATGGCGCTGAACCCATAGTACGCCGCATGCGCCCCCTGAAGCAGACAGACGCACGCCAGAAAACGCCAGCTTTGTGCTACCAGGCTCCGCCAGGCGGGCCAGCCTGCGCTCTCCTGATGACGGCTTTCCCCTTGAGGCATTATCGACGGTCGCAGCAGCATGCCCAGCAGCATTGAGGCAATACCGATGCTCAGCAGGGCGAGAATGGCGCGGTAATCGTAAAGGCTGACCAGTTTACCCACCAGCGCGGAGCCAATCACAAAGGCAATAGAGCCCCACAGGCGCACGCGACCGTAGTCCATGGTGATCTGCTTTTGCCAGGTGTTCGCCAGGGCATCCGTCAGCGGTACCAGCGGTGAGAAGAACAGGTTAAAGCCGACCATCACCACCATCAGCCAGGCAAACTGGTGGCTGACCCAGAAGCAGGCAACAAAGACCAGCGTCAGCAGAGCAAGAATGCGCACGGCCCCGATCAGCAAGGAGGGATCGCTGACGCGCGGGGCAATCAGCAGGCTGCCAAGGAAACGCGCCACCAGCCCGGCCCCCAGCAGGACACCGATGGTCTCGGGAGTCAGGCCGATACCCTTGAGCCAGACGCTCCAGAAGGGCAGAAAAATACCGTAGCTAAAGAAATAGGTAAAATAACTGAGCGCCAGCCAGCGCGTGGAATGCAAGACCATGAATCCCTCCCGAAATCGAGGCCATAGTCTGGCGAGAATATAAAAATTAAGCAAGTCGATAGCGTGCTATAAATTAACGAAAAATTAACATCTTGTGCAGTCGTCTGGCTTATGGCAGGGAATGAAAATATGTATTACGTTTAAATTACTCCACTTGCAGAGGTTTTTCTGCCATGAACTCACTACGTTATTTCGATTTCGGTCAGTCACGTCACCTGCTGCTGCTGATTGGCCGCATCGCGCTTGTCGTGCTGTTTATTATCTTTGGTTATCCAAAACTGACGGGGTTTAGCGGCACCGTACAATATATGACGTCGCTGGGCACGCCGATGCCCATGCTGGCGGCCATCATTGCGGTGGTGATGGAAGTGCCTGCCGCCATCCTGATCGTCCTGGGCTTTTTCACCCGTCCTCTCGCGGTACTGTTTGTTTTCTATACCCTCGGAACGGCGGTGATTGGACACCACTACTGGGATATGACAGGTGATGCGGTCGTACCGAATATGATTAACTTCTACAAGAATATCAGTATTGCTGGCGCCTTTATTTTGCTGGCCATTGTTGGTCCGGGCGCGATTTCCCTTGACCGGCGTTAAGCCATAAAAAAAGGCCGCAAGCGCGGCCTTTTTTATTTCTGCAAAGCAGAGGAATTATGCGTATACCGGGAAGCGTGCGCAGATATCCAGAACTTTACCTTTGACGCGCTCGATTACCGCTTCGTCATTGATGTTGTCCAGAACGTCACACATCCAGCCAGCCAGCTCTTTCACTTCCGCTTCTTTGAAACCGCGGCGCGTCACGGCCGGAGAACCGATACGGATACCGGAGGTCACGAACGGGCTCTTCGGATCGTTTGGCACGCTGTTTTTGTTCACGGTGATGTTGGCGCGGCCCAGGGCAGCGTCAGCTTCTTTACCGGTCAGGTTCTTATCAACCAGATCCAGCAGGAACAGGTGGTTTTCAGTACCGCCGGATACCACTTTGTAGCCACGGTTCAGGAACACTTCCACCATCGCTTTGGCGTTCTTAGCAACCTGCTGCTGATAAACCTTGAACTCTGGCTCCATCGCTTCTTTCAGCGCGACCGCTTTTGCCGCGATAACGTGCATCAGCGGGCCGCCCTGCGCGCTTGGGAACACCGCGGAGTTCAGTTTTTTGTACAGCTCTTCGTCACCGCCTTTCGCCAGGATCAGGCCACCGCGTGGACCCGCCAGGGTTTTGTGGGTGGTGGTGGTCACAACGTGAGCGTGTGGCACCGGGTTCGGGTAAACGCCAGCGGCAATCAGGCCCGCAACGTGCGCCATGTCGACGAACAGGTAAGCACCGATGCTGTCCGCGATTTCACGCATTTTTGCCCAGTCAACCACGCCGGAGTAAGCCGAGAAGCCGCCGATGATCATCTTCGGTTTGTGCTCTTTAGCCTGCTTCGCCATATCTTCGTAGTCAATTTTGCCGGACTCATCAATACCGTAAGGGATGATGTTATACAGTTTGCCGGAGAAGTTAACCGGGGAGCCGTGAGTCAGGTGGCCGCCCTGCGCCAGGTTCATACCCAGAACGGTATCGCCCGGCTGCAGCAGCGCGGTGTAGACCGCGAAGTTAGCCTGAGAGCCAGAGTGCGGCTGCACGTTTGCGTAGTCAGCGCCAAAGAGTTCTTTCGCACGGTCGATAGCCAGCTGCTCAACGATATCAACGTACTCGCAACCGCCGTAGTAGCGTTTGCCCGGATAACCTTCAGCATATTTGTTGGTCAGCTGAGAACCCTGCGCCTGCATCACGCGCGGGCTGGTGTAGTTTTCGGAGGCGATCAGTTCGATGTGCTCTTCCTGACGTACTTTTTCCTGCTCCATAGCC
Organism: Enterobacter sp. MGH 24; assembly: GCF_000493015.1. Classification (NCBI taxonomy): domain Bacteria; kingdom Pseudomonadati; phylum Pseudomonadota; class Gammaproteobacteria; order Enterobacterales; family Enterobacteriaceae; genus Enterobacter; species Enterobacter sp. MGH 24. The sequence continues at coordinate 181,797 of NZ_KI535657.1, forward strand.
TGCCACAGTTCGGCATCATAATCGGCAATGTTCATTTCACGCTTTAACATCCGCATCTCCTGACTCAGCTAACAAGTAAATTTTGGCCTGAAAAGGCAGTCCTGTTGGACGACGGGCAACAGTATAACTGATTAGTTCTGTGATAACAGGTCTTGACAAACGATTTTACGCAAACGTTTTCCTACGCGCCACGCAAGGGTTTGAGGAATAAAGCTCTCGCCATTTCCAGCGGATTTCTTTTCAGGTTTGTGATGCATATTTTTCATCTTGCAAAGAACCATTTACAACGCATGGGTATTTTTTATAAGATGCATTTAAAATACATTATTAAAGTCACATCAGAAGGATGCGCTCATGCTCGACGCTCAAACCATCGCTACCGTTAAAGCCACCATTCCCCTGCTGGTGCAAACCGGCCCTAAACTCACCGCCCATTTCTACGATCGCATGTTCACGCACAACCCGGAGCTCAAAGAAATTTTCAACATGAGCAACCAGCGTAACGGCGATCAGCGTGAAGCGCTGTTCAACGCCATCGCGGCCTACGCCAGCAATATTGAAAACCTGGCTGCACTGCTGCCCGCGGTGGAAAAAATCGCTCAGAAACATACCAGCTTCCAGATCCAACCCGAGCAGTACAACATTGTGGGTGGCCACCTGCTGGCAACGCTGGACGAGATGTTCAGCCCGGGCCAGGAGGTGCTGGACGCGTGGGGTAAAGCCTACGGCGTGCTGGCAAACGTGTTTATCACCCGTGAAGCCCAGATCTACAGCGAAAACGCCAGCAAGAACGGCGGCTGGGAAGGCACGCGCACCTTCCGCATCGTTGAGAAAACGCCGCGCAGCGCGCTGATTACCAGCTTTGAATTCGAGCCAGTGGACGGACAGCCGGTTGCCGATTACCAGCCGGGCCAGTATCTGGGCGTGTGGCTGAAACCTGAAGGTTTCCCGCACCAGGAGATCCGCCAGTATTCTCTTACCCGCAAGCCAAACGGCAAAGGCTATCGCATTGCGGTGAAGCGTGAGGACGGCGGTCAGGTTTCCAACTGGCTACACAACGAAGCCAACGTGGGCGACGTGGTCCATCTGGCCGCGCCGGCGGGCGATTTCTTCATGGCCGTAGAAGCGAATATCCCGGTTACGCTGATCTCTGCGGGCGTCGGCCAAACGCCAATGCTGGCGATGCTCGATACCCTGGCGAAAGCAAACCACGATGCGCAGGTCAACTGGTTCCACGCTGCGGAAAACGGTGACGTGCACGCCTTTGCGGATGAAGTGAAAACGCTCGGGGCGTCCCTGCCGCGCTTCACCGCGCATACCTGGTATCGCCTGCCGACGGACGCAGACCGCGCAGCCGCACGGTTTGACAGCGAAGGTCTGATGAATTTAAGCCAGATGGAAGGAGCGTTTAGCGCGCCGGACATGCAGTTCTACGTCTGTGGTCCGGTGGCGTTTATGCAGTATGCCGCGCAGCAGCTGGTGGCGCTGGGTGTGAACAAAGACAACATTCATTACGAATGTTTCGGGCCGCATAAGGTGCTGTAATGAAAAAGCCCCTCGAACGAGGGGCTTTTTTTCGCCGGATGGCGGCTGCGAAATCTAATTAAATCGCGGCGTCATCTTCTTCGCCGGTACGGATACGAATCACGCGCGCCACGTCGAAGACGAAGATTTTACCGTCGCCGATTTTGCCCGTCTGCGCGGTGCGGATAATGGTATCCACGCACGTATCGACGATATCGTCGCTGACCACGATTTCAATTTTTACTTTCGGCAGAAAGTCGACCATGTACTCTGCGCCACGGTAAAGCTCGGTGTGGCCCTTCTGACGACCAAAACCTTTCACTTCCGTCACGGTCATCCCGGTGATGCCGACTTCCGCCAGCGCTTCACGCACATCATCCAGTTTGAAAGGTTTAATAATCGCATCAATCTTTTTCATGGTGGGTCCTTAAACTCTTGCCTGTAAGCTGCCTCGTAATCGATTGCTCACAGTATCATATTCAGGCAAATTTTGCGGTACTACTCTTTAAAATCGTTCGCTTCAAGCTCATGGCGCGACAGCAGCTTATAGAACTCGGTACGGTTGCGTCCGGCCATGCGCGCCGCGTGGGTCACATTGCCTTTGGTGATCTGCAATAGCTTGCGCAGATAGTTCAGCTCGAATTGATTCCGCGCTTCGGCAAACGTCGGCAGGGCCGTGTTTTCCCCTTCCAGCGCCTGCTCCACCAGCGCATCGCTTATAACCGGTGAAGAGGTCAGCGCCACGCACTGCTCAATCACGTTCACCAGCTGACGCACGTTACCCGGCCAGCCTGCGGCCATCAGCCGCTTCATCGCGTCGGTGGAAAACGCGCGCACGAACGGTTTATGACGATCGGCCGCCTGGCGCAAAAGGTGGTTCGCCAGCAGCGGAATGTCTTCCGCACGTTCCGCCAGCGCCGGGATCTTCAGGTTCACCACGTTCAGACGGTAGTAGAGATCTTCGCGAAACTCGTTGCGGGCCATCACTTTTGGCAGGTCGCGGTGCGTTGCCGAAATAATACGCACGTTAATATCAATATCGCGGTTGCTGCCCAGCGGGCGGACTTTTCGCTCCTGCAGCACGCGCAGCAGTTTGACCTGTAGCGGCGCGGGCATATCGCCAATCTCGTCCAGGAACAGGGTGCCGCCTTCCGCAGCCTGGAACAGCCCTTCCCGGCTGCTCACCGCGCCGGTGAATGCGCCGCGGGCGTGACCAAACAGTTCAGATTCAAGCAGCTGTTCCGGAAGCGCACCGCAGTTAATGGCGATAAAGGCGTTTTTACTGCGCGGGCTGGCGTTATGGATCGCCTGCGCCAGGATCTCTTTCCCGGTTCCGCTCTGGCCGTTGATGAGCACGCTGACGTCGGACTGCGCCACCATCCGGGCCTGTTCAAGCAGACGCAGCATAATGGGACTGCGGGTGACGATGGACTCCCGCCACGCTTCATCCCCCGCCGGGGCGGCATGTTCCAGCGCGCTGTCGATAGCCTTATACAACGCGTCTTTGTCCACCGGCTTGGTCAGGAAGCTGAATACCCCCTGCTGGGTTGCGGCAACCGCATCCGGGATCGACCCGTGCGCCGTCAGGATAATCACGGGCATACCCGGCTGTTGCTTCTGGATCTCCGCAAACAGCTGCAGGCCATCCATTTCGTCCATCCGCAGGTCGCTTATCACCAGATCGATTTTCTCGCGGCTGAGGATCTTCAGCCCCTCCAGCCCGCTTTCAGCGGTCACGACGCTGTAGCCTTCACTCACCAGACGCATCCCCAGCAGCTTTAACAGCCCGGGATCGTCATCCACCAGTAAGAGATGGGCAGGTTTACGGCTCGTCATGCTTCACATCCTCTTGTTTCGGCGTATCGCTGTCCGGTGCCGCGGATGAACTCCCCGGCTGATATTTACGCGACGAGAGCTGTCTTTCGATATCGGTCAGGTTCTCCAGCTTCCGCGTCGTGGTATCCAGCTCGGTACGTAAATGCTGTTGCTGTTGACGCAGGGTATCAAGCTCGCTGTCGGTTGACTGTTGCAGCTTGCTGTAGCGGGAGCGCTCTTCAGACAGCTGAAGCTGTAATGTCTGCCCGTCGCGCCAGAGCTGGTATACCGGGCGTACCTGCACGGGAAGATTGACCACAAACGTGTCCAGTCGGGTCACATTGACGCGGCGTTCAACGGGGGTGATTTTCGCATCTGCGAGTAAAATCCCACGCTTGAACGCGTCCTGCCAGGTGTCGTCATCCAGCATCGCCGCCTTCGAGCGGGCGTCTACCGGCGCCAGACGCTGGGCGCAATCTATTCCACGCAGCCAGAACAGCGGGTTGCTTTCGACGTCATGCCCTGACAGGTTCCAGATGTCGTCACAGCGGGTTGAGAGAAAATCTGCCAGCTGGTTATCGGGCCATTTATCTGCTTGTTTATCGCTTATTGCACTTTGTGGCGCATGGGATACACACCCAGCCAGAAATAAACAGGGCAGGCTCAGGCGAAACGTGTTGCTGGAAAACACCGCGCGTACGGCGCGGAGAAAGACGTGTGACATACTCACCAGACATAGATTCATTTATTGATTTTTCCGGCTCAGGGGCAGTTCAATACGAAAGCAAACATCTGAACGTTCGTCCGCGACAATGTTTAGCTCACCCTGCATGCGTCGTATGCAGTCTCGGGCGATGCTCAAGCCCAGCCCGCTTCCTTTAACCGCGCCTTTCCGCTGATGACTTCCCTGGAAGAAGGGTTCGAAGATCATGATTTTTTCGTCATCGGGGATCGGGGTACCGGTGTTTGCGACGTCAATAAACACCCGTGAACCATTCGTGTTACTTCGGATATAAATGTTACCGGATTCAGTACCATAGTGCACCGCATTGGAGTAAAGATTATCCAGAACGCTCATCAGCAGCATGGGTTCAGCCAGGCACGCAGGCGCATTCAGCTCGACGCCGGTATGCATCATTTTAGCTCTTGCTGGCAAGCTATGGGCGGAGATCACCATATCTACCAGCGGCTCAATCTCAACGTTTTCCAGTACGACCGCCCCGTCAGCCAGCTTGCGGTTGTAATCCAGCAGCTGCTCAATCAGCTTTTGCAGATTGCGGCTGCTGTTATCCAGGATCTCGACAATTTCTTTCTGTTCTGGCGTAAGGGCCCCAGCCACCTCGTCCGCCAGCAGCTCCGTACCTTCACGCATGCTGGCCAGCGGCGTTTTAAGCTCATGAGAGATATGGCGCAGGAACTGATGGCGCTGGGATTCGAGCCACGCCAGGCGCTCGGACAGCCAGATAATGCGCTGGCCGACGGATCGTAGCTCGCGTGGACCTTTAAAGGAGACCGTATCCCCGAGCGATTTCCCCTCCCCCAGGCGATTGATCATACGCTGAATGCCCTTCACCGGGCCGATGATCATGCGGGTAAAGAGCAGTACCAGCCCGAGGCTGACCAGGAACAGCACCAGCGCCTGCCAGCCGAAGAACTGGCCGCGCTCGGCAATCTCCTGCTGGAGCTGCTGACCGCGAGAGAAAATCACCGCGCGCGTTGACTGCACCATCTCGGTGTTGGCGCTGGCAAAAGCCTCAAGGCGCGCGGCGGCGGCGGCATCCGGGCCACTATTGTGGCACTGCAGCTGCGCAAGATCGTTCAAATCCTGACGTAACGCCTGATACAGCTTGTCATCAGGCAATACCCCCGCGTGAGCATCCAGCATTTCGCTGTAGCGTTTACGCTGACTCTGATAAACCTTTTCCAGCGTCCGATCGTCAAGCACGCAATACTGACGATAGCTACGCTCCATCTCCAGCGCGGCGTTGGTCATCGCTTCACTTCGTCTGGCGTCGATGAGCGTCGTACGGTTGGTCAAAGCCGCCTGCGCGCTCAGCGCGTTCAGACTTTGCCACGCCTGCCAGGCAAGGATCAGCAGCGGCAGCAGGATCAGCAGGAAGGCCATCATGACGAGCTGTCGCAGGGAGCGGGGAAAAACGGGCCAGCGTTTCAACGCATTACTCTCTTAATGGGGTTTACGCAGAGCGTAACTGAGTCTGCCCTTCAGATACAACAAAGCCGGGTAAAAACCCGGCTTTGTCATGGAATGAGGCGGTGCCTAACTCGACGTTTCGCCCTGGCCTGATAAAGCATCGCTATGATCAGTAGTTGGACGGCAGGCACCTTTTTGTGCGTCATTCGAAGTTTATGTAGCGCGTCCCGAAGGGGCTGACATAAGAAGGTGAATGAGCCACTGGTTAATATTATGCAACAGCCGTGCCAGAATGCAAAACAATAAATTAACATAATGAATTAAAAAGGTTTTATATATTCAACCTATTACTTGCTGGCAGAATGATTTCCAGGCTAAGTGTCGCTATTTAACTACACCTTTAGACCACGATTTTTCTACCTATATAGATCAACACGTTAAGTGTCACCTTTTGGAGACAGCCGCGAGGCGGGATTGTCGCAATTTTGCGACACGCATAAAAAAGCCCGGTGGCGCTAACGCTTACCGGGCCTACAAGAGTTAGGGTGCTAAAACTTAACCCAGCTGCTTACGCGCGTTGCGGAAGATACGCATCCACGGGCTGTCCTCGCCCCAGTTTTCCGGGTGCCAGGAGTTGCTCACGGTACGGAACACGCGTTCCGGGTGCGGCATCATGATGGTCGCGCGACCGCTTTCGCTGGTCACTGCCGTAATACCGTTGGCCGAGCCGTTCGGGTTAGCCGGATAGGTTTCTGTCACCTTGCCGAAGTTATCGACAAAGCGCAGCGCCACCAGGCCTTTGCTCTCCAGCTGAGCCAGATGCGCAGCATCACGCACTTCTACCTGACCTTCACCGTGGGAAACGGCGATTGGCATCTGTGAACCCACCATCCCCTGCAGCAGCAGAGACGGGCTTTGGGTCACTTCGACCAGGCTGAAGCGCGCTTCGAAGCGGTCGGACTGGTTACGCACAAAGCGCGGCCAGGCTTCGCTGCCCGGGATCAGCTCGCGCAGATTAGACATCATCTGGCAGCCGTTACACACGCCCAGCGCCAGGGTCTGCGGACGGTGGAAGAAGGTTTCGAACTCGTCACGCACGCGGCTGTTGAACAGGATGGACTTCGCCCAGCCTTCGCCCGCGCCCAGCACGTCGCCGTAGGAGAAGCCGCCGCACGCCACCAGCGCCTGGAAATCTTCCAGACCGGTACGGCCCGCCAGCAGATCGCTCATGTGAACGTCGATAGCGTCAAAGCCCGCGCGGTGGAAGGCAGCCGCCATCTCTACGTGGGAGTTAACGCCCTGCTCGCGCAGCACCGCCACTTTCGGACGCGCGCCGGTCGCAATGTACGGCGCAGCGATGTCGTCGTTGATGTCGAAGGAGAGCTTCACGTTCAGGCCTGGATCCTGGTCATTGGCCTTCGCGTTATGCTCCTGATCGGCACATTCCGGGTTATCACGCAGGCGCTGCATCTGCCAGGTGGTTTCCGCCCACCACATGCGCAGCGTGGTGCGGCTTTCGCTGAACACGGCGTGACCGTCTGCTTCAATGACGAAGCGGTCGCCCTGAACGGCTTTACCCAGATAGTGCACGCAGTCTGCGAGACCATGCTTCGCCAGAATCGCTTCAACCGCGTCGCGATCCGCCGCGCGCACCTGAATCACGGCACCCAGCTCTTCGTTAAACAGTGCCGCCAGACGGTCATCGCCAAGCGTGGCAATATTTGCTTCCACGCCGCAGTGGCCGGTGAAGGCCATCTCTGCCAGCGTCACCAGCAGGCCGCCGTCGGAACGGTCGTGGTAGGCCAGCAACTTACGCTGCGCAACCAGCGCCTGGATGGCATCGTAGAAACCTTTCAACTGCGCTACGTCGCGCACGTCGGCTGGCTTGTCGCCGAGCTGACGGTAAACCTGCGCCAGCGCGGTGGCACCCAGCGCGTTGTGGCCTTTACCCAGGTCAATCAGCAGCAGGGCGTTGTCTTCGGTCGCAAGCTGCGGCGTGATGGTATGACGCACGTCTTCCACGCGGGCAAACGCGGTGATCACCAGCGACAGCGGAGAGGTCATCTCGCGCTGCTCGCTGCCTTCCTGCCAGCGGGTTTTCATCGACATAGAGTCTTTACCCACCGGAATGGTCAGGCCGAGGGCAGGACAGAGCTCCTCGCCCACCGCTTTCACGGCTTCATACAGGCCAGCATCTTCGCCAGGGTGGCCGGCAGCGGCCATCCAGTTTGCGGAAAGCTTGATGCGTTTAATGTCGCCAATCTGCGTCGCGGCGATGTTGGTCAGCGCTTCACCGACCGCCAGACGGGCAGAGGCAGCGAAGTCCAGCAGCGCCACCGGGGTGCGTTCGCCGAGAGCCATCGCTTCGCCGTAGTAGCTGTCGAGGCTCGCGGTGGTCACGGCGCAGTTAGCGACAGGGATCTGCCACGGACCGACCATCTGATCGCGCGATACCATACCGGTCACGGTGCGGTCGCCGATGGTCACCAGGAAGGTTTTCTCTGCCACAGCAGGCAGGTGCAGCACGCGGTTGACCGCTTCTGCCACGGTGATGCCCTGACGATCCAGCGCTTTGCCCGCCGCTTTACGGGTCGTTACGTCGCGGGTCATCTTCGGCGTTTTACCCAGCAGCACGTCCAGCGGCAGATCGATCGGCTGGTTATCAAAGTGGGTGTCGCTTAAGGAAAGGTGCTGCTCTTCGGTCGCTTCACCGATGACGGCATACGGCGCGCGCTCGCGGCGGCACAGCTCGTCAAACAGCGGCAGCTGATCCGCAGCAACCGCCAGCACGTAGCGCTCCTGGGATTCATTACACCAGATTTCCAGCGGGCTCATGCCCGGCTCATCGCTCAGGATATCGCGCAGGTTGAAACGCCCGCCGCGGCCGCCGTCGCTCACCAGCTCCGGCATGGCGTTGGACAGGCCGCCCGCGCCCACGTCGTGGATGAAGAGGATCGGGTTGGCATCGCCCAGCTGCCAGCAGCGGTCGATCACTTCCTGGCAGCGACGCTCCATCTCAGGGTTGTCACGCTGCACGGAGGCGAAGTCGAGATCCGCGTCAGACTGGCCGGAAGCCATAGAAGAGGCCGCGCCGCCGCCCAGACCGATGTTCATCGCCGGGCCGCCGAGCACGATCAGCTTCGCGCCGACGACGATCTCGCCTTTCTGCACGTGATCGGCACGGATGTTGCCGATCCCGCCCGCCAGCATGATCGGTTTGTGGTAGCCGCGCAGCTCTTCGCCGTTGTGGCTGTCCACTTTCTCTTCATAGGTACGGAAGTAACCGTTAAGCGCCGGACGGCCAAACTCGTTGTTAAACGCAGCGCCGCCCAGCGGGCCTTCGGTCATGATATCCAGGGCGGTTACAATGCGCTCTGGCTTGCCGAAATCTTCTTCCCATGGCTGTTCAAAGCCCGGGATACGCAGGTTAGAGACGGAGAAACCGACCAGACCCGCTTTAGGTTTAGCGCCACGACCGGTCGCACCTTCGTCACGGATTTCACCGCCGGAGCCGGTCGCCGCACCCGGCCACGGGGAGATCGCCGTCGGGTGGTTGTGGGTTTCCACTTTCATCAGAATATGCGCGGGCTCCTGATGGAAGTCATAGCGCCCTGCTTCGCGATCGGCGAAGAAGCGGCCCACCTCGGAACCTTCCATTACCGCGGCGTTGTCTTTATAGGCTGACAGCACGTGGTCAGGGGTTTGCTCCATGGTGTTTTTGATCATTTTGAACAGCGACTTCGGCTGCTGTTCGCCGTCAATAATCCAGTCGGCGTTGAAAATCTTGTGGCGGCAGTGCTCAGAGTTAGCCTGCGCGAACATGTAGAGCTCGATGTCGTTCGGGTTACGGTTGAGCTTAACAAACGCATCCTGCAGGTAGTCGATTTCATCTTCTGCCAGCGCCAGGCCGAGACGCAGGTTGGCGTCAATCAGCGCCTGACGGCCCTGCCCCAGCAGGTCTACGCTCTGTACCGGCGCAGGCTGATGGTGAGAAAAAAGCTTCTGCGCGTCATCGAGAGAGGCAAATACGCTCTCCATCATGCGATCGTGCAGTTCAGCCGCAACCGCCTGCCACTGTGCTTCGCTCAGGGTAGAAGCTTCCACGTAGTACGCCACGCCGCGTTCCAGACGGTTAATCTGGTTCAGGCCACAGTTGTGGGCGATGTCGGTGGCTTTGGAAGACCAGGGGGAGATGGTGCCCGGACGAGGCGTCGCAAGGATCAGTTTGCCGGTTGGCGTATGGCTGCTCAGGCTTGGGCCATACTTGAGCAGGCGTTCCAGCTGTACGCGCTCCTCTGCATTCAGGGGGGCATTCAGGTCAGCAAAATGGACATACTCAGCGTAAATATTGCTTACCGGAAGGTCGGCCGCCTGAAAACGTGCCAGCAGTTTAGTGATACGGAAGGCAGACAGTGCAGGCGAACCACGCAGAATTTCCATCATAAGTCTCTCGTCTTCGAAGCGCCGGGGCGCTTACAGTGTGCGCAAGGGGGGAAAACGGGCGTCATTATAGAGAATCCTGAGCGCCGACGAAACCGTTTGCGTCGAAATAAAATTGGCGAAGAGATTTAACAATAGATGTGACCTGTCTCTCTAATTGGTTGCCAAGTGGCGCAAGTTTACGCAAAATGCCGCTCATTCAATGGCAAACCTTATGATTAACATGGCTACAGCAGACTGAGGCAACCGGCGTCGCAGAGAATTAACTAATTGAAAAAATTAAAGATTAATTATCTGCTCATCGGCATTGTAACGTTGCTGCTGGCAGTGGCCCTCTGGCCTTCCATCCCCTGGTTCGGCAAAGCCGAAAACCGTATCGCCGCCATTCAGGAGCGGGGGGAATTGCGCGTCAGTACCCTCAACTCTCCGCTGATTTACAGCGACATCAACGGCAAAATCATTGGTCTGGATTATGAGCTGGCACAACAGTTCGCCGATTATCTTGGCGTGAAGCTTAAAATCACCGTCCGCCAGAATATCAACCAGCTCTTTGACGACCTCGATAACGACGATGCCGATATGCTCGCCGCCGGGCTGGTGTATAACAGCGAGCGCAGCAAGAACTACCAGCCGGGCCCGACCTACTACTCCGTTTCGCAGCAGCTGGTTTACCGCGTCGGAAGCCTGCGCCCGCGCTCGCTGGCGTCGATTAACGATCGGCAGCTGACGATTGCGCCCGGCCACGTGGTGATTGACGATCTGCGGGAGCTCAAGGAGAAGAAATATCCCGACCTGAGCTGGACGGTGGATCCGAAACTCGGCACGACCGAGCTGCTGGAGCAGGTAAAAGACCAGAAAGTGCCCTACACCATCGCCGATTCAGTCGCGATCAGCCTGTTCCAGCGGGTGCATCCTGAAATCGCCGTGGCGCTCGACGTCACCGACGAGCAGCCCGTGACCTGGTTTAGCCAGCTTGATGACGACCAGACCTTCTCTGCCGCGATGCTCGATTTCTTCAACACCATCAATGAAGACGGTACCCTGGCGCGTCTGGAGGAGAAGTACCTCGGGCACGGTGATGACTTTGACTACGTTGACACCCGCAGCTTCCTGCGCGCGGTGGACAGCGTTCTGCCGGACCTGCAGCCGCTGTTCGAAAAATATGCCCAGGAGATTGACTGGAAGCTGCTGGCGGCTATTTCGTATCAGGAATCCCACTGGGATACCCAGGCCACGTCGCCCACGGGCGTACGCGGTTTGATGATGCTAACCAAAAATACCGCGCTGAGCCTGGGCGTGAATGACCGTACCGATGCCGAACAGAGCATCAGCGGTGGCGCGCGCTATCTGCAGGATATGATGGCCAAAGTACCGGAAACGGTGCCGGAAGAAGAGCGGATCTGGTTTGCGCTGGCGGCCTACAATATGGGCTACGCGCATATGCTTGATGCGCGAGCGCTGACGGCCAAAACGAAAGGTAACCCGGACAGCTGGTCAGACGTTAAGCAGCGCCTGCCGCTGCTGAGCCAGAAGCCATGGTATAACAAGCTGACATACGGCTACGCGCGCGGACATGAAGCCTACGCCTACGTGGAAAATATCCGTAAATATCAGATTAGCCTGGTCGGGTATCTGCTGGAGAAAGAGAAAGAGGCGACAGAGGCCAAACAGCTGGCTCAAAGTTACCCGGTCGTAGCGCCGGACGAGCTTAATCGTCCAATAGCTTCAATTCTGCCTTTTGCTGCTTTTTCTGCTGACGGCGCATTCGAAAGAAATCGCTTAATAGCCCCGAACACTCTGGTGCAAGCACCCCACCGATAGTCTTCACCTGGTGGTTCATCCCCGGGTGACCCAGCACGTCCATCAGCGAACCGGCCGCACCGGTTTTTTCATCCCGCGCGCCGAAGACCAACGTCCCGATCCGGCTGTGCACCATCGCGCCGGAGCACATCACGCACGGCTCCAGCGTCACATACAGCGTGGTATCAAGCAGACGATAGTTTTGCAGCACCAGACCGCCCTGGCGAAGCGCCATGATTTCGGCATGCGCAGTAGGATCGTGGCGGCCAATGGGACGGTTCCACCCTTCGCCAATGACCTGGTTGTTATGAACCAGCACGGCACCCACGGGCACTTCGCCCTCGTCCCAGGCGCGCTGAGCCAGCGTCAGCGCATGGCGCATCCAGTATTCGTGTGAGAATTCAGGGTTGGACAACGGTTGATACTCCAGTTAAAAGCGGGCGGCATTATACACGCCCGTTTTTGAGAAGACTATTCAAGTTGCTGAAGTTCACCTGATGGCGTGACGCGCCAGCGATGCTGGCAAAAATAGAGCAGCGGGTTGTCCTGCTTGCTGTCGCTGTAGCCGCTGTACAGGCGCAGCGGCGTCCCGATGCGTTTCTCCAGCTGAACCACTTTTTCATGCCCCAGGCAGCGCAGGGTCAGCACCCAGCCGCCGTAGCCGCGGGCGATTTGCGTGGCAATAAGATTCACGCGCGGAAGCCAGGGGGTATCAAAGTAGACCTGCTCCACCAGCGTCTGCGGTGAGCCGGTAATCAGCCAGATGTCAGCATCGTTCGCGTCGAGGTAGCCGGTCAGGCGCGCCTGCACCACCGGAAAGGCGGCGACGTGGCTGCGAAACCAGTGCGCAAAATCCTTTTCGAGCTGTTTGAGGCGCGCTTCGCTGTGCCCAAAGGTACATCCCCACAGCAGCAGACTCATTGGCCATCGCGCCGCACGGCCTTTCACCAGCAGCGCGATACCGATAACCGGTAAAAGCGGCAGCACGAGCAGCGCATTCAAAGGCTGACGCCGCAGCAGGTACCGCATAAACGTACCAAACATATCCTGCTGATGCAGCGTTCCATCCAGGTCGAAAAAGACAACGCGACGCCCGTGATTTGCCAAACCTTACTCCTCTGGGTCGTTGAAACCTAACAGCCAGGTAAACAGGAACCCGGCGATCACCGCTACTAAATAGCCTAACAGATAGAGCATCACTTTTCCGGTCACGATGGTTAATGCCAGCGGTAAACCGGAAAGCCCAAAGGTGATAACGGTAGCGACTTTCCAGTAGCTAATGAGCGCCCCGCCCACCGCGCCGCCCAGACAGGCGGCGAGGAACGGTTTACCCAGCGGCAGCGTCACGCCGAAAATCAGCGGCTCGCCGATGCCGAGCAGCCCGACCGGGAGTGCGCCTTTAATCATTTTTTTCAGACGCGCGTTGCGGGTTTTCATCAGTACGGCAATCGCCGCGCCGACCTGCCCCACGCCCGCCATCGACAGGATAGGCAGCAGCGCGTTATAGCCGTGCGCCTGCACCAGCTCGACGTGGATCGGCACCAGCCCCTGATGCAGGCCGGTCAGCACCAGCGGCAGGAAGGTGCCAGACAGAACCGCTCCCACCAGCAGGCCGCCGCGGTCAATCGCCAGAGACGCGCCGTGAGCAATGGCGTCAGAGATCCACCCGCCTAACGGCTGCAGGGCCACAATCGCTACGCTACCGGTAATGAGCGTAGTCAGCAGCGGGTTGAGGATCAGCTCAATTGAGCCGGGCAGAACCGCGCGCAGCCTTTTCTCGATCCAGCACATCAGGATGACCACCAGCAGCACGGCGATTACCCCACCGCGCCCGGGCTGGAGCGCCTCGCCAAAGAGCGTTATCTGCGCCAGCTGCGGGCTGGACAAGATGCCCGCCATCACCCCGCCCATGGCCAGCGATCCGCCGAACACCTTCGCGGTATTCACCCCGACCAGAATGTTCATGATGGCGAAAACAGCGCTGCCGAAGATCCCCAGAATCCCCAGCAGGTTCGGATACTGCGTGGCGAAATCCCCTACAATATCCGGCCGCTTGAGGATGTTGATGATCCCGGTGATCAGGCCTGAGGCAATAAACGCCGGGATCAGGGGAATAAAGACGTTCGCCAACTGACGCAGCGCGTCGCTCATGGGGGCCTTGTATTTGGCCTTTGCCTGCACTTTGGTGCGTTCCGCATCGTCAATCGACACGCTCGCGCTGACGCCCATCAGCGCGCGCATGGCATCAACAACCTGCGCCGCTTTTCCGGGCCCGACAATCAGCTGATGCTGCTGCCCCTGTTTAACGTAGCCGCTGACGCCGGAAAGCTGCTTCAGACGCGGTACGTCAAGCTGGTCCTCGCTATGCACCTCGACGCGCACGCGCGTCATGCAGTTTTCAAGACGCTGAATATTCTTTTCCCCACCGATCCCCTGCAGGATATCGCTGGCGAGCGCTGCTGTTTTGTCCATACACGCCTCAGTTAGTTTTCTAATGCCGCCCGTAAGAAGCCGTTATGCGCGGCGAGTTTGGCTCTCGCGGCAGCCGCATCCAGCCCGCTCAGGATCATCAGAATGGCCGGTTTAACATCGTGATCGGTTTGTTTGAGTACGGTTTCCGCCTCTTCGCGGCCTGCGCCTGTCGCCTCCATCACCATGCGGCAGGCTCTGTCCACCAGCTTGACGTTAGTGGCCTGCATATCCACCATCAGGTTCTGATACACCTTGCCAAACTTCACCATCGCGCCGGTGGAGATCATATTGAGCACCAGCTTTTGCGCGGTCCCGGATTTCAGGCGCGTGGAGCCGGTGAGCGCTTCCGGCCCAACAACCGGAGAGATGGCGATAGCCGCCACCTGCGCAATCGGCGAGCCCGGATTACAGGAGATGGCTACCGTCGTGCAGCCGGTCCGGTTGGCGTATTCCAGGCCACCAATGACGTACGGCGTGCGCCCGGATGCCGCCAGCCCGACTACCAGATCCTTCGCGGTCAGATTCAGCCCCTTCAGATCATCCTCACCCAGCTGTTTGTTATCTTCCGCCCCTTCAACGGCTTTCAGCAGCGCGCCGGGTCCACCGGCAATTAATCCGACGACCAGGCCGTGCGGAACACCAAAGGTTGGCGGGCATTCGGAGGCGTCCAGAACCCCAAGACGCCCGCTGGTTCCCGCCCCCATGTAGATAATGCGACCTCCGCCCTTGAGGGCTTCCGCCGCCGCATCGACCGCTTTCGCCACCTCGGGTAATGTCTCTTTCACTGCCTGCGCGACCAGCGTATCCTGTTGATTAAAGCGATTAACCAGCTCCAGGGTGGAGAGCGCATCGAGATCCATGGTTTGCGGGTTACGCGTTTCAGAAACAAGTGAGCCAAGATTCATTTTTGTACCTCAAGAATTTTTAATTCATAATAAACACACTATAATGGAATATAAAATTCATTCAGGCGAGCAAAATCCGTATTTGCGCAGATAATCACATTTTCGCCAGGAGACCGTATGAACTGTTTAATTCGCATTCGCCAGCGCTACGCAGGCTTTGCCCAAAGCGACAAGAAGCTGGCGGATTTTCTGCTTTCTCAACCCGATCGCGCGCGCCATCTCAGCTCGCAGCAGCTGGCGAGTGAAGCTGGCGTGAGCCAGTCCAGCGTGGTGAAATTTGCGCAGAAGATTGGCTTTAAGGGGTTTCCCGCCCTCAAGCTGGCGATCAGCGAAGCGCTGGTGAGCAACCCCAACCCGCAGTCCATGCCGGTGCATAATCAGATCCGCGGCGATGACCCGATGCGGCTGGTCGGCGAAAAGCTGATCAAAGAGAACGTGGCGGCCATGCATGCGACGCTCGACGTGAATACGGAAGAGAAGCTGCTGGAGAGCGTGGCGATGCTGCGCGGCGCGCGGCGCATCATCCTGACCGGTATCGGCGCGTCCGGGCTTGTGGCGCGTAACTTTGGCTGGAAGCTGACAAAAATTGGGCTTAACGCCATCGTCGAGCAGGATATGCACGCCCTGCTGGCGACCGTACAGGCGATGGATCCTGACGATCTGCTGCTGGCGATCTCCTACTCCGGCGAGCGTCGAGAGATCAATATGGCCACCGATGAAGCGCTGCGCGTCGGCGGTAAAATTCTGGCGATCACCGGATTTACGCCGAATGCCCTGCAGCAGCGGGCCACGCGCTGTTTATATACCATTGCCGAAGAGCAGGCCACGCGCAGCGCGGCTATCTCGTCCACCAGCGCGCAAATGATGCTGACGGACCTGCTGTTTATGGCGCTGGTGCAGCAGGATCTGGAGCGCGCGCCCGAACGTATTCGTCACAGCGAAGAACTGGTAAAGAAACTGGTTTGACGCGTATAATGCCCGCCCAGTTTGTGTTGTTTCTGAGAATTTCCTGATGGCGCTGTTAATTACCAAAAAATGCATTAATTGCGATATGTGCGAGCCCGAATGCCCGAACCAGGCGATTTCGATGGGCGACAGCATTTATGAGATTAACAGCGACCGCTGCACGGAATGCATCGGCCACTATGAAACGCCGACCTGTCAGAAAGTGTGCCCGATCCCGAATACCATCCTGAAGGATCCGGCCCACGTCGAGAGCGAAGAGCAGCTATGGGATAAGTTTGTCCTGATGCACCACGCGGACAAGCTTTAACTTTCGATGATCACCGTCGCGCTGGCATAGTGGCGCTCATCCGCGATCGTCACGTGCATGTGGTTCACGCCCAGCTTTTCTGCCAGCTTTTGCGCCTCGCCCCATAAACGCAGGCTTGGCTTACCGAGCTCATCGTTAAACACTTCGAACTGGTTAAACGC
Organism: Enterobacter sp. MGH 24; assembly: GCF_000493015.1. Lineage (NCBI taxonomy): Bacteria > Pseudomonadati > Pseudomonadota > Gammaproteobacteria > Enterobacterales > Enterobacteriaceae > Enterobacter > Enterobacter sp. MGH 24. The sequence continues at coordinate 198,339 of NZ_KI535657.1, forward strand.
CAGGCCGTTACGAATGCCAGTGCCGAAGGCTTTGGCCGCCGCCTCTTTTACCGCAAAGCGCTTTGCCAGAAAACGCACCGGCTGCTGATGCGCTTCCCAGATGGCCCACTCGTTATCGCTCAGCACGCGTCTTGCGAGGCGATCGCCGCTACGGGCGATCACCGCTTCAATGCGGGCTATTTCAACGATATCGGTGCCTAAGCCCAGAATGGCCATTACTGACGCGCTTCCTGCATCAGGCGTTTCATTTCTGAAACCGCCTCTTTCAGACCGCTCATCACCGCACGACCAATGATGGCGTGGCCGATGTTCAGCTCGTGCATTTCCGGCAGAGCGGCAATGGCCTTCACGTTGTGGTAGGTCAGGCCGTGACCGGCGTTCACCTTCAGTCCCAGGCTTGAGGCATACGTGGCCGCTTTGGTGATACGCTCCAGCTCTTTGGCCTGTTCGGCATCATTTTTGGCATCGGCATAGCAGCCGGTGTGGATTTCGATATACGGTGCGCCCACGTCCGCCGCCGCTTTAATCTGGGCGAAATCGGCGTCGATAAACAGAGAAACCAGGATACCCGCATCCGCCAGACGTTTGCAGGCATCGCGCATTTTGTCGAGCTGCCCGGCCACGTCCAGACCGCCTTCGGTGGTCACTTCCTGGCGTTTTTCCGGCACCAGGCAGCAGAAATGCGGTTGGGTCTCGCAGGCAATAGCCAGCATCTCTTCGGTGACCGCCATCTCCAGATTCATACGGGTGTCCAGCGTCTGACGCAGAATGCGCACGTCGCGGTCGGTGATGTGGCGACGGTCTTCACGCAGGTGAACGGTAATGCCGTCAGCGCCAGCCTGTTCAGCGATAAACGCCGCCTGAACCGGATCGGGATACGCCGTGCCGCGCGCATTACGCAGCGTGGCGATGTGGTCGATGTTGACGCCTAACAGTAATTCAGCCATGACAATCCTCGGTTTTCTTTTCGATTCTGTGGTCTAACGTTTCGGCACAAACTGCCTGAATAATTCGCGGCTCTTTAAGGGCTTGCCGCCAAGATACGGCTTGAGGGCAATCCGGGTAAAGCGTTTTGCTGCGCGCAGGGTATCCTGATCGGGAAACTCGCGCTCATACAGCGCCCGGAGCTGGCGACCGGTAAAGGTGCTGTTGTCTATCACAATACTGGCAATGAAGCCTTTTTCTTCACGGTAGCGGTAAGTCATGGTGTCTTCTACCTCATCCCCGCTGCCCGCACAGTGCAGAAAATCTACGCCGTACCCGAGGTGGCCCAGCAGCGCCAGTTCGAAACGGCGCAGCGCTGGTTCGGGCGTGCCGGTTGCGCCAGCGAGTGCCTGGATACAGTGCAGATAATCGAAGAAAAGTTCCGAGAAGCGAGTCTCATGTTCAAGGACGCGGGAAATGAGCTCGTTGACATACAGACCGCTGTAGAGCGTGATGCCAGAAAGGGGAAGCGCCAGGGAGACGGCTTCGGCGCTGCGCAGGGTTTTGACTTCCCCTCGCCCGCCAAAGCGAACCAGCAACGGCGTAAAAGGCTGTAAGGCACCTTTCAGATTAGAACGTTTGGAACGTGCGCCTTTCGCAACAAGGCGCACGCGGCCCGACTCTTCCGTGAAGACGTCCAGCATGAGGCTGGTTTCGCTCCAGGGACGACTATGCAGGACAAAGGCACGCTGCCATCCATCCATATGCGCGTCGTCTTGGTTTACTGGTCTTCGCCGTAACCGAGGCTGCGCAGAGCACGCTCATCATCGGCCCAGCCAGATTTCACTTTCACCCACAGTTCGAGGTGAACCGGCGCTTCGAACATCTCCATCATGTCCTTACGGGCTTCGATACCGATGGTTTTGATCTTGGCCCCTTTGTTGCCGATCACCATCTTCTTCTGCCCTTCGCGCTCAACGAGGATCAGGCCGTTGATATCGTAGCCACCGCGCTCGTTGGTCTGGAAACGCTCGATCTCCACCGTCACAGAGTACGGCAGTTCAGCGCCCAGGAAACGCATCAGCTTTTCACGGATGATTTCAGACGCCATAAAGCGCTGAGAGCGATCGGTGATGTAGTCTTCCGGGAAGTGATGAATCGCTTCCGGCAGATGCTTACGCACGATGCCCGCGATGGTATCCACGTTCAGACCGGTCTCAGCAGACAGCGGAACGATATCGAGGAAGTTCATCTGGCTACCGAGCCACTGCAGATGTGGCAGCAGGTCGGCCTTTTCCTGCACGTTATCAACTTTGTTGACCGCGAGGATGACCGGCGTTTTGCCGTCACGCAGCTTGTTCAGCACCATCTCGTCGTCCGGCGTCCAGCGGGTGCCTTCCACAACGAAAATCACCAGCTCTACGTCGCCAATCGAGCTGCTCGCCGCCTTGTTCATCAGACGGTTGATGGCGCGCTTCTCTTCCATGTGCAGGCCTGGGGTATCGACGTAGATCGCCTGATACGCGCCTTCAGTATGGATGCCGACGATGCGGTGACGCGTGGTCTGAGCCTTACGCGAGGTGATAGAAATCTTCTGCCCAAGCAGATTATTCAACAGGGTGGATTTGCCAACGTTCGGACGTCCGACGATGGCAATAAATCCGCAATAGGTTTTATCTTCGCTCATTCCAGCTCCAGCATTTTTAACGCCTGTTCGGCGGCAGCCTGTTCAGCCTTACGACGGCTTGAACCTGTGCCCACCACCGGTTCACTCAGGCCACTGACCTGGCAATGGATGGTAAATTCCTGATCGTGCGCTTCGCCACGTACCTGCACCACCAGATAAGACGGCAGCGGCAGATGACGACCCTGCAAATATTCCTGCAGACGCGTTTTCGGATCTTTTTGTTTATCGCCCGGGCTGATTTCGTCCAGACGGGTCTGATACCAGTTCAGGATCAGCTTTTCTACGGTCTGGATATCGCTGTCCAGGAACACACCACCAATTAATGCTTCGACCGTATCGGCAAGAATAGATTCACGACGGAAGCCGCCGCTTTTCAGTTCACCCGGTCCAAGACGCAGACATTCGCCCAGCTCAAATTCGCGCGCGATTTCCGCAAGGGTATTACCCCGAACCAGCGTGGCGCGCATGCGGCTCATATCACCTTCATCCACGCGCGGGAAACGGTGATAAAGCGCATTCGCAATCACGAAACTTAAAATAGAGTCGCCTAAAAACTCGAGACGCTCATTATGTTTGCTGCTGGCACTGCGGTGGGTTAATGCCTGTTGCAACAGCTCCTGATGATGAAAAGTGTAGCCCAGCTTCCGTTGAAGCCGATTAATTACGATGGGGTTCATGCGATACCAATAAATGAATGCGTCAAAAATGCAGCACACGAAACCGACCTGAGAAAACCAACGCGGTTTCGTGTGCCGTGGCACCCTTGCAGGGCCAACCTTAAACTTCGGGGGAATATTCTATACACAACGACAGGGGATGTCGTTAGTTCGAAGAGATTTATCGTGGAAATAATTCACGTAGCCGCTAATTAAAGCGGCTACGCGTTCATTTATTGAGAATTAATGGATTCCACCGATACGGTTCAGGCGTACACCGGTCGGCCATTCGCCTTCCTGCTTCTCAAAACTCATCCAGATGGCGGTGGCTTTACCGACCAGATTCGCTTCCGGCACAAAGCCCCAGTAACGGCTGTCCGCAGAGTTATCGCGGTTATCACCCATCATGAAGTAATGTCCTGGCGGTACAATCCAGCTCGCCAGCTGCTGGCCCGGCTGGCGATAGTACATACCCAGCTGATCCTGCGCGATTGGCACGGTGAGGATACGGTGCGTCACATCGCCCAGCGTCTCTTTGCGCTCAACCAGACGGATGCCGTCCTCTTTAGTTTCACCTTTCGGTACCTGGAAGAATCCGCTGGTCGCTTCACCGCCATTACGACGGGCAAAGGTCTGCACAAAATCACTTGGCTCAACGTTTGAGTAGGTGATTGGCAGCGCGTTTTCACATGCGGTACCGGAGCTGCATCCCGGCTGAACGGTGACTTCTTTCGCAACCGGATCGTAAGTCACTTTATCACCCGGCAGACCTACCGCGCGCTTGATGTAGTCCAGGCGCGGATCTTCCGGATATTTGAACACCACGATGTCGCCACGTTTCGGATGACCGGTTTCGATCAGCGTTTTCTGGTAGATAGGATCTTTAATGCCGTAGGCAAACTTCTCTACCAGAATAAAATCACCAATCAGCAGCGTTGGCATCATTGAACCTGATGGGATTTGGAACGGCTCGTAAATAAACGAACGTACCACCAGCACAATCGCCAGCACCGGAAATACCGAGGCGCCCGTTTCCAGCCAGCCCGGTTTCGGGCCGACTTTTTTCAGGGTTTTAGCGTCAATTCCATCGCCAGTGGCTGCCTGTGCGGCAGCCTGACGTTCACGACGTTTTGGGGCGAAGATAAACTTATCCAGACACCACAGCAGACCTGTCACCAGGGTAGCAATGACCAGGATCAGGGCAAACATGTTCGCCATGCCAACTCCTTAGGGTTATTTGCCGTCTTTACCAACGTGCAGAATGGCAAGGAATGCTTCCTGCGGCAGCTCGACGTTACCGACCTGCTTCATACGCTTCTTACCTTCTTTCTGCTTCTGCAGCAGCTTTTTCTTACGGCTGACGTCACCGCCATAGCACTTGGCCAGAACGTTTTTACGCAGCTGTTTCACGGTTGAACGCGCGATAATGTGGTTGCCAATGGCCGCCTGAATCGCGATATCGAACTGCTGACGCGGGATCAGATCTTTCATTTTCTCAACCAGCTCGCGGCCGCGGTACGGCGCATTGTCGTTGTGGGTGATCAGCGCCAGCGCATCTACACGCTCGCCGTTGATCAGCACATCCACACGCACCATGTTGGAGGCCTGGAAGCGTTTGAAGTTGTAATCCAGCGACGCATAGCCACGGGAGGTCGACTTCAGACGGTCGAAGAAGTCGAGAACCACTTCCGCCATCGGGATTTCATAGGTCAGGGCAACCTGGTTACCGTGGTAGACCATGTTGGTCTGCACGCCACGCTTCTCAATACACAGCGTAATGACGTTACCCAGGAACTCCTGCGGCAGCAGCATGTGACACTCTGCAATAGGCTCGCGCAGTTCATGAATGTTGTTCAGCGGCGGCAGCTTGGACGGGCTATCGACGTAGATCACTTCTTTCGAGGTGGTTTCAACTTCATAGACTACGGTCGGTGCCGTGGTGATCAGATCCAGATCGTATTCACGCTCCAGACGCTCCTGAATGATCTCCATATGCAGCAGACCGAGGAAGCCACAGCGGAAGCCGAAGCCCAGCGCCGTTGAGCTTTCTGGCTCGTAGAACAGGGAAGCATCGTTCAGGCTCAGTTTACCGAGCGCGTCACGGAAGTTTTCGTAGTCGTCAGAGCTGACCGGGAACAGGCCCGCATACACCTGCGGCTTCACCTTTTTAAAGCCTGGCAGCGCTTTATCTGCCGGGTTACGTGCACCGGTCAGGGTATCGCCCACCGGCGCGCCGAGGATGTCTTTAATGGCGCAGACCAGCCAGCCTACCTCGCCGCATCTCAGCTCGGTACGGTCAACCTGTTTTGGCGTGAAGATGCCCAGACGGTCGGCGTTGTAGACCTGTCCGGTACTCATTACCTTGATTTTGTCGCCTTTACGCATGGTGCCGTTTTTAATACGCACCAGTGAGACAACGCCCAGATAGTTATCGAACCAGGAGTCGATAATCAGCGCCTGCAGTGGCGCATCCGGATCGCCTTCCGGGGCCGGAATGTCACGTACCAGACGTTCCAGCACGTCGGTCACGCCCACACCGGTTTTCGCGGAGCAGCGCACGGCGTCGGTCGCGTCAATGCCGACAATATCTTCAATCTCTTCCGCTACGCGCTCAGGATCGGCAGCTGGCAGGTCAATCTTGTTCAGAACCGGCACAACTTCGAGATCCATTTCCATCGCGGTGTAGCAGTTTGCCAGGGTCTGGGCTTCTACGCCCTGCCCGGCATCCACCACCAGCAGCGCGCCTTCACAGGCCGCGAGCGAGCGTGAAACCTCATAGGAGAAGTCAACGTGGCCTGGGGTGTCGATAAAGTTCAGCTGATAGGTTTCACCATCAGCCGCTTTGTAATCCAGCGTAACGCTCTGCGCTTTAATGGTGATACCGCGTTCGCGTTCCAGGTCCATGGAGTCCAGAACCTGGGCTTCCATTTCACGATCAGACAGGCCACCGCAAATCTGGATAATACGGTCAGACAGCGTCGACTTACCGTGGTCAATGTGAGCAATGATCGAAAAGTTACGTATGTTCTTCATATAGTTAAATAATTATGCCTTACGAATTCCTGGAGGCCGCTGTTCTTAGCCTGACGTTTTTCAGTGCGAAAACGCAGCATTCTACACTACATCCTCGCTACCTGGAAATGCACTTAGAGACAGGTATAGCGTGAAGAAAGGCCGTTTTCTGTTTTAGGGTGTAAAAAATGATAAAGCCCGATGGATCACCGGGCCTCAGAAGAGAGCGTTTCTACACGAAGCTGGTCTGGCGCCAGCCCAACGCTGAGAATAACAGGCTGCCACTCCTCGCGCGCGGCGAGCGTCGGAGAGAGACCTTTGGCAAGCCAGAATCCCCCTACGCCACCCAATGCGGCACCGCACATGGCGGCCACATCGGTACCAAAAAGCATCTGAAACAGACCGCCCATGATAAACAGCCCAACCAGCGGAGAGAGATACACCAGCATGGCGGAACTGAGCAGGCTGCCTTCCGCGATGCCAAGCTCTACCTTTTGCCCCGCCATCAACTGCTGTTCGCTGGGCACAGAAATCGTGTGCGATGTCTGCGGCCCGAGCTTATTCAGCACGCGGCTGCCGCAGCCGGCGCGGGATGCACAGCTATTACATGAAGCTTTTACATCGCAGCTCACCAGAGCAATGCCGTTCTGCCACGAGACAACCGTCGCCCACTCTTTGATCATTGTGCTGCCCTGAATTTAATGCTGTCGGAGATGCGCTTCGCCGTTTGCGGAGGAAGTTCACCCACAATGGTGATCTCTGCGTTATCGCGTACCGTTGTACTCACAGTACGGCGCCCGGTACGCAGCATTTGTTCAGCGCTGTTTGCCGTTGCGCGATTGATATTCACCGAGAAGCTGAACAAACCGTCGGAATAGAGGCGCGATTCCACCGGCGTGTCAATCGTTGGCAACTGGCGACGGCTGCTAGACACCTCGCTAAACCCTTGCGGGATCCAGGCAGGTACCCAGTTGAAATTAACGGAATCCCCGGCAGGAACAGAAAGCAGCGGCGGCAGGCTGGCCTTAGCCAGGTTCTGCATGCTGTTGCCAACCTGATTGTTCACGCTGAAGGAGATAACCCGGAACTGTTCCAGCGTTTCACCGTCACGGTCGAGGAGGTCAACACGCATGGGGAGTTTGGTTTCGGCGTCAATCCAGACGATATAGCTGTAGCGCGTTCCGTCCCGGGCAACAACGCGAATCACCTCGCACAGTCTGTCCGCGATACGGGTGCGCCCTACCGAAATAAAATCGTAGTAAGGGGCAAGCCGTTTGAAGTCGGTGTAAATGAGTGACGGCAGAGAATCAACGATATAGTCGCCATTCAGCGTGAAAGGCTCCAGGCCTGGTTCGAAATAGCTGATTTCGTTACCACGCTGGACAACTTCCCGACGCGGACCATCCATCTGTAAGAGCTGGGAGAGCGGCTGATTATCAAGACGGGCATGACGATAGCGTAACGACTCGACGCCCTGCTTATTAATACTGATAAATGCCAACTCGTAATTGAGTGACTGGCTGGCCAGATTCATTTGCTGCAACAACGCCCCGGATGAAACATCAGCCGAGGCGTTGGCAGAGAAGAACAGGCTACCCGCCATCAGAGACATGGCGAACCAAAGTTGCTTCATTACTGCGATTGCGTTCCTAAAGTTTGGTTTCCGGGCACCTGCACAGCAGCTTGCTGTGTCTGGGCCTGCTCAAACTGAAGCTGTTCAGAGTGCAGGCGACGCTGCAACTCGTAATCCTGCAACATCGCATTAATGCGACGGCGCTGCTCCTGAACCTGCTGTTGCTGACCGCCACTGGCGGAAGCATCAGCCGGTACGCCCAGGCTTACCGGGCTAGCTTTGCCCATCATCGGCAGTGTGTTAAACACTGGCGCTTCTGGCTGCTGATTAGTTTCAGACTGAGTATTATAGTGCTGGACGCCAACAATAACTGCAAGCGATACGCATGCAGCCACACCCATTTGGGTAAGCTGGCTGGCCCACGGACGCACCTTTTGCCAGAACGGCATTTTCTGCCACTGGTGGGGCGCGGGTTGAGCTTCAGGAATCAGCGGAGTGGTCTGATGAACAGGCTCATTCTCAATCGCCGCCATGACGCGGGCTGAGATATCGAAATGGAGAACCTCGCCGGTGTCACCGCGAAGGGTGTCACGGATGAGATGGTAACTCTCCCAGGTCTCTTGCATTTCGGGTGAATGAGACAGCTCGTTGAGCAGCTCACTATCCACCGTTTCACCATCCATTAAAGCGGAAAGTTTTTCTTTCTGCATGCCTAATACCTTTTCCAGTATCCCGCTATCGTCAACGCCTGATAAGCGGTTGAACTTTATTATCAATAGCTTCTCGCGCACGGAAAATTCGTGAACGTACCGTGCCGACCGGACAATCCATGATAGCGGCTATCTCTTCATAGCTCAGACCATCCAACTCCCGTAACGTAATTGCCATGCGTAAATCTTCCGGGAGCGACTCGATCGTGCGAAAAACGATTTGTCTCAGTTCTTCTGACAACATTAAGTTCTCAGGGTTCGAAATTTCTTTCAATGCGCCGCCACTTTCGAAGTTTTCGGCGTCGATTGCGTCCACATCACTTGAAGGCGGACGACGACCCTGAGCGACCAGATAATTCTTTGCCGTATTGACCGCAATACGGTACAGCCAGGTATAAAAAGCACTATCTCCCCGGAAAGAATCCAGCGCGCGATAGGCCTTAATAAAAGACTCTTGCACCACATCAGGCACATCGCCTGACGGTACATAGCGGGAAACCAGGCTCGCCACCTTATGCTGGTAGCGCACCACCAGTAGGTTAAAGGCTTTCTGATCTCCCTTCTGGACCCGTTCAACCAGGACCTGGTCCGTTAACTGCTCGCTCATCCGAGGTAATGTCTCCCCAAACCTAAATTCCACGCGTTATCGAAACGCCACTCTAAAAATACCGCACTTTGAGCAAGCACCGATTTAGAGTGTCTGATCTTCAATAAGTTCCGTAACGCCTTTGTTTTTGTTCATCGCGCCGCAGACCGTTCATTTTCTCTCATTATAAGTCTGTTCACGATACGCACCACTTTATGACAAGAAACATCTTTTTCCCGCCAGAAGAGTAACGCAACACAGGCTTTATTTCACCACAAAATCTGACGCTAACGATCTGCTTCGCAAAATAATTTCACTCATTTACCCTCCGTTTACCTCCGCTTACGCGTTTAGCCATTGCAACAGACTCTAAAAAAAACGTGCGATATATCGCACTCAGGTGCTATTCTGACCCAACACTGTTTAGTAAATTAAACAACAATCATGAACACAACACCTGAACTTCATTGTGATGTACTGATCATCGGCAGCGGCGCTGCCGGTCTCTCTCTGGCGCTGCGCCTGGCCGAGCATCAAAACGTAATCGTTCTGAGTAAAGGACCGATAAGTGAAGGTTCCACGTTTTATGCCCAGGGCGGCATTGCCGCCGTGTTTGATGAGACAGACAGCATTGCATCCCACGTCGACGATACGCTGATTGCCGGGGCCGGGATCGTGGATGCACACGCCGCGGAGTTTGTCGCCAGCAATGCCCGCCATTGCGTTCAGTGGCTCATCGACCAGGGCGTCTTATTCGACACTCAGATTCAACCTAACGGGGAAGAGAGCTACCACCTGACTCGCGAAGGCGGCCATAGTCACCGCCGCATCCTGCACGCAGCGGATGCCACCGGCAAAGAAGTAGAAACCACGCTGGTCAGTAAAGCGCTGAGCCATCCTAATATTCGGGTTCTCGAGCGAAGTAATGCCGTTGACCTGATCATTTCCGACAAGATTGGCCTGCCCGGCACGCGTCGCGTGGTGGGCGCCTGGGTCTGGAACCGTAATAAAGAGAAGGTGGAAACTTGCCAGGCGAAGGCTGTGGTGCTGGCGACGGGCGGCGCCTCCAAGGTGTATCAGTACACTACCAACCCGGACATTGCCTCCGGAGACGGTATCGCGATGGCCTGGCGCGCAGGCTGCCGGGTGGCGAACCTCGAGTTTAATCAGTTTCACCCAACCGCCCTGTTCCATCCTCAGGCGCGCAACTTCCTGCTGACGGAAGCCCTGCGCGGTGAAGGCGCATATCTGAAACGCCCTGACGGTTCCCGCTTTATGCCGGACTTTGACGCCCGTGGCGAGCTGGCCCCGCGCGATATCGTTGCCCGCGCCATCGATCATGAAATGAAACGCCTTGGCGTGGACTGCATGTATCTTGATATCAGCCATAAGCCAGCAGAGTTCATTCGCCAGCATTTCCCGATGATCTACGAAAAGCTGCTCAATCTTGGCATTGATTTAACGCGCGATCCGGTGCCCATTGTGCCAGCGGCCCACTATACCTGCGGTGGCGTGATGGTTGACGATCATGGACGTACCGATGTGGACGGACTGTATGCTATCGGTGAGGTCAGCTATACCGGACTTCACGGCGCGAACCGTATGGCCTCTAACTCGCTGCTTGAATGTCTGGTATACGGCTGGTCAGCAGCGGAAGACATCACGAAGCGTATGCCTTACGCCCGCGAGACAGAGCACCTGCCTGCCTGGGATGAAAGCCGGGTGGATAACCCGGACGAGCTGGTCGTGATCCAGCACAACTGGCATGAGCTACGGCTGTTTATGTGGGACTATGTGGGGATTGTGCGCACCACGAAACGTCTGGAACGCGCCTTGCGTCGCATCACCATGCTGCAGCAGGAAATTGATGAGTACTATGCCAATTTCCGCGTATCCAATAACCTGCTGGAGCTGCGCAATCTGGTGCAGGTGGCCGAGCTGATTGTTCGCTGTGCGATGATGCGTAAAGAGAGCCGCGGCCTGCACTATACCCTGGACTATCCGGATCAGCTTGCTGAATCCGGCCCGTCGATACTCGCCCCGCAGGTTTACATAAACAGATAAAATGCCTGGGTCAGAGCAGTGTAATCTTCGGAATAACGCTGGTCTGGCCCACGGATCACCATTCGGTCATTAAAGCATTCACCCTCTTTTGGCGAGAGCGCCAGCAGCACGCGGTGCGGCAGCCGTCCTTCCGTATCCGAAATGTCGGTACGCAGACGTAACGTCCAGCCGATCTCCTGCGCGATACCGATGAACGTGTTGCCGGTACTCTCAGGCAGGACTACACAGAAAAACCCTTCTTCGGAGATGAGATCCGCCGCACTGATGAGCAGCGCTTTATGATCGAGGGAGCCGGTATAACGCGCCTGTTCGCGCTCGGGTGTCCCGCACTCAACGCCGGGCTCATAGTAGGGAGGGTTGCTGACGATCAGATCGTAACGCGCGGTTTGTTCAGGCGCCCAGGCGAGCACATCTGCGCATTCCACCTTCATTCGGGCTGCCCAGGGAGATTCGGCCATATTGTCACTCGCCTGCTCTGCGGCCTGCGCATCCAGTTCGACGGCATCAATGGTGACATGTTCTTCCGTGCGCTGCGCCAGCATCAACGCCACCAGCCCGCTGCCGGTACCGATATCAAGAATACGCTTAACGCCTGCGACAGGCGCCCACGCTCCCAGTAAAATACCGTCTGTACCGACTTTCATGGCACAGCGATCGTGGGCGACAAAAAATTGTTTGAACGTAAAACCATCGCGGCGCAGCTGCGCTTTGAGTTGGGACATGTCAGGGCAACCTTCTAAGTGAAACTGGAGTAGCATAGGGGAAAGCGAAGTGGCCGAAAAGCGATATCCATACAAACAGATGAAGATTACAGCCGTAACGTCTATAATCAGCGCCCCACACAGAGGTAGAACATGACTGTAACGACTTTTTCCGAACTTGAACTCGATGAAAGCCTGCTCAATGCACTTGAGAGCAAAGGCTTTACACGCCCGACCGCCATTCAGGCAGCGGCCATCCCGCCTGCGCTTGAGGGCCGCGATGTGCTCGGTTCTGCGCCAACCGGCACGGGGAAGACAGCAGCCTATTTGCTGCCTGTGTTGCAGCATCTGCTCGACTTCCCACGCAAAAAATCTGGCCCGCCGCGTATTTTAATCCTGACGCCTACGCGCGAACTGGCAATGCAGGTTGCCGATCACGCGCGTGAACTCGCGGCAAATACTCATCTGGATATCGCCACCATCACTGGCGGCGTTGCGTATATGAACCACGCCGAAGTGTTCAGCGAAAACCAGGACATCGTCGTTGCGACGACGGGCCGTCTGCTGCAGTACATTAAAGAAGAGAACTTCGACTGCCGCGCGGTTGAAACGCTGATCCTCGACGAAGCCGACCGCATGCTGGACATGGGCTTCGCACAGGATATCGAGCACATTGCCGGGGAAACCCGCTGGCGTAACCAGACGATGCTGTTCTCTGCCACCCTCGAAGGGGAAGCGATCAAAGACTTCGCAGAGCGTCTGCTGGAAGATCCGGTGGAAGTCTCGGCGACGCCGTCCACTCGTGAGCGTAAGAAGATCCACCAGTGGTACTACCGCGCGGACAACCTCGAGCACAAGGTCGAATTGCTGAAACACCTGCTGAAGCAGGAAGATGCTCTGCGCACCATCGTGTTTGTGCGTAAGCGCGAGCGCGTGCACGAGCTGGCTGAAATGCTGCGTAACGCCGGGATCAACAACTGCTATCTTGAAGGCGAGATGGCGCAGATCAAGCGTACCGAAGGCATCAAGCGCCTGACCGACGGCCGCGTTAACGTGCTGGTTGCGACTGACGTTGCCGCGCGTGGGATCGACATCCCGGACGTCAGCCACGTCATTAACTTCGATATGCCGCGTAGCGGAGATACCTACCTGCACCGTATTGGCCGTACCGGCCGCGCGGGCCGCAAAGGGATTGCGATTTCACTGGTCGAAGCGCATGACTACCTGCTGCTGCAGAAGATTGGCCGCTATGTTGATGAGCCGCTGAAAGCGCGCGTCATTGACGAACTCCGCCCGACCACGCGCGCGCCGAGTGAAAAGATGACGGGTAAACCGTCCAAGAAAGCGCTCGCGAAACGTGCTGAGAGAAAAGAGAAAGAAAAAGAGAAACCGCGCGTGAAGCAGCGCCACCGCGATACCAAAAATATTGGTAAGCGCCGTAAGCCAAGCTCTGCCGCACCAGAGACGAAAACTGAAGAGTAAAAAAAAGCCGGGAAAATCCCGGCTTTTTTATTCCCCCCTGCTGAAACCGTTACAGGCTTTCAGTAAAGGTACGGGCGATAACGTCGCGCTGCTGTTCTGGAGTCAGTGAGTTAAAGCGAACCGCATAGCCGGACACGCGGATGGTCAGCTGCGGGTATTTTTCAGGGTGCTCAACCGCGTCCATCAGCGTTTCGCGGCGCAGTACGTTTACGTTCAGGTGCTGACCACCTTCCACGCGCACTTCCGGTTTCACTTCCATTGGAATTTCACGGTACTCGATTTCGCCCAGTTTGCTCACCGGCACGATTTCATCTTCAGCAAAACCCGCTTTCGCAACGACACAGCGCGCTTCGTTTTTCTCGCTGTCCAGCAGCCAGAAAGAGTTGAGCAGATCGTCATTTGCAGCTTTAGTAATCTGGATACCTGTAATCATGTGTTGCCTCCCTAGGCTACATTAACTGATGTCGGCCTCTCGCGGCCAATTGGTAAAACCATTGTTTCTTGTGTGTATATATATCATTCACACCTCGGCGATTTATTGATTTAAATCAACAAAAACACCAACCACATAAAGAGTGTGGTTTGAATTTATTGTTTTAAATCAATTTCGTAACCTTACCAATTCAACTTGCCCTGCATCTTTTCAAAATAAATTTAGCTACTTAGCGCACATTTCAGAGCGTAATTTTGCTCACCGGGGTTAAACAGGTAAGCTAGTCACAGATTGAGATTCGCAGGAGAGCGAGATGACAACACCTTTAACCTGGCATGACGTGCTGGCAGAAGAAAAGCAGCAGCCTTATTTTATCAATACGCTCAGCACCGTTGCCGCTGAGCGTCAGTCCGGACAGACGATTTACCCGCCGCAGAAAGATGTGTTCAACGCCTTTCGCTACACCGAACTGAGCGATGTGAAAGTGGTCATTCTGGGCCAGGATCCCTATCACGGCCCTGGGCAGGCGCATGGGCTGGCGTTTTCCGTTCGTCCGGGCGTGGCTATCCCCCCTTCTCTGCTCAACATGTATAAAGAGCTTGAGGGAACCGTGCCCGGTTTTACCCGGCCAAACCACGGCTATCTGGAAAGCTGGGCGCGCCAGGGCGTGCTGTTGCTGAATACGGTGCTTACCGTACGGGCGGGCCAGGCACACTCGCACGCTAGCCTGGGCTGGGAGACGTTTACCGATAAAGTCATCAGCCTTATCAACGAGCATCGTGAAGGGGTGGTGTTTTTACTCTGGGGTTCTCACGCGCAGAAGAAAGGGGCGATCATCGATCGTCAGCGTCATCACGTGTTGAAAGCACCGCACCCGTCACCGCTGTCTGCGCATCGCGGTTTCTTTGGCAGTAATCATTTTGTTCTGGCTAATGAATGGCTGGAAAAACGTGGCGAAACGCCGATTGACTGGATGCCAGTGTTACCGGCAGAGAGCGAGTAGTATTTAATGTGCCGGGTCTGACCCGGCACATTACATTAAGAGGCTTATGCCTTATTCTGACGCCACCACTCGGCCAGCAGCACGCCGGTCGCAACGGATACGTTCAGACTTTCCACATTGCCTGTTCCGTCGATAGAGACGCTCAGATCCGCACTGGAGAGCGCCGCGTCAGACAGACCATCGCGTTCCTGACCCAGCACCAGAACCATTTTACGCGGCAGCGTCGCTTTAAACAGCGGCGTACCGGCATGGCTCGAGGTGGTCACGATGGAATAGCCCGCTTTACGGAACTGCTCAAGGGCGTCCAGAACGCTGTCGCCGGTGATCGGCTGTACGTGCTCGGCTCCGCCTTCCGCAGTACGGATCGCGGCACCGGATTCCAGCAGCGCGGCATCCTGCAACAGCACACCTTTCACGCCAAAGTGCGCGCAACTGCGCATCATTGCGCCCAGGTTGTGCGGGTTACCCACATCTTCCAGCGCCAGCACGCAGTCATCGGCATCCGCCTGGCTGACCCACTGCTGCACGGTGGTGCCGTTACGTTTTTTGATCAGGAAGCAAACGCCGCCGTGGTGTTCGGTACCGGACGCTTTGGTCAGCTCGGCATCATCCACAACGTGGTAGGCTTTGCGGTTCGCGGCCATCCAGCGCAGCGCTTCTTTGAAACGCGGAGTCACGCTCTGGATGAACCAGGCGCGGACGATACACTCAGGACGGCTCTGGAACAGCGCCTGGCAGGCGTTCTCGCCATACACGCGGGTCTCTTCCGCACGCTGACGGCGCAGCACTTCCGGGTCGATAAAGCTTTTACCGCTGATACCGCCGTGATCGGCTTTTTCCGGCGTCTCATCGCCAGGGGCGCGAGAAACGGTGCGCCACGGGGAGGCGTTATCGCGTGAGAAGTCATCACGCGGACGATCGTCGCGTGGACGGTCACTGCGTGGGCGGTCGGAACGCGGACGGTCATCGCGTTTGCGATCGTCACGTTTGCGGTCATCACCACGGGTATTTTTGTCATCGCGGGCGGGGCGACGGCCACCGTCTGCACGAGAAGACGCCGGACGCCCGCCACCTTTTCCGGTACGCGGATTTTGGGTGCGTTTATCAGAGTCATCATCACTGCGGACATACATCACTTTGACCTTGCCGCTTTTGTTTTTCATTTCGTCGTTCATGCTTTTCTCCACCAGCGCTGCGCGAAGCGCGCAGATTACCCGATGTGCCAGCGCATAGCCATAATTTCGTACAAAAGCCTGTGACTATTGTTCTCATTGAATAAAACGCATTGTTGTTTCAAACAGGCTCATTGATAATATGTAACATATTAGAAACATTATCGGCGTTCCGCCGCTGTCCCACGGCTCTATCAGAGGTTAGTTATGAATACCGTATGTGCCAACTGTCAGGCTCTTAATCGCATTCCGGACGATCGGATGGAAGATGGTGCGAAATGCGGACGTTGTGGCCATGAATTATTTGATGGCGATGTCATTAACGCGACGGGTGCTACGCTGGACAAACTCCTCAAGGACGATCTTCCTGTCGTGATCGATTTCTGGGCGCCATGGTGCGGCCCATGCCGTAGCTTCGCGCCGATCTTCGAAGATGTGGCCGAAGAGCGCAGCGGAAAAATGCGGTTCGTTAAGGTCAATACCGAAGCCGAACCCGAACTGAGCGCACGTTTTCGTATTCGCAGCATCCCGACCATCATGATTTTCAAAAATGGCGAAGTGATCGATATGCTCAACGGTGCGGTTCCAAAAGCGCCTTTTGAAAGCTGGTTAAACGAGTCGCTGTAACATTCACGGGGCGCATCTTGTGCCCCGCTCCCGCCTCTGCGAAAATAGTGTTTTTCCTGCATTTCGCTCATGACTGATAACGCTGTCCTTAAATTACGCGCCAAACGCCTCGCGCGCGCCACCCGACCGTTCCTCGCCCGAGGTAACCGTATTCGCCGCTGTCAGCGCTGCCTGCTGCCGCTGAAGGTTTGTCTGTGCGAGACGCTGGCTCCGAGTACGGCGGAGAGCCGTTTTTGTCTGGTCATGTTCGATACCGAGCCGATGAAACCCAGCAATACGGGGCGACTTATCGCCGATATTTTGCCGGATACGGCCGCGTTTCAGTGGTCCCGTACGGAGCCACCTCAGGCCCTGCTCGACTTAGTGGCAAGCCAGGACTATCAGCCGATGGTCGTTTTCCCCGCGTCTTATGCAGGCGCAGAGCGCCAGGTGCTTTCAACGCCGCCATCCGGTAAACCACCGCTGTTTATCATGCTGGACGGTACCTGGACCGAAGCGCGAAAAATGTTTCGCAAAAGCCCCTATCTCGACGCGCTGCCGGTGATTTCTGTCGATCTTTCCCGCGTCTCCGCCTACCGCCTGCGTGAAGCGCATGCTGACGGGCAATATTGCACCGCCGAAGTGGCCATTGCGCTTCTGGATTTAGCGGGAGACACCGCTGCGGCTGGCGCCCTGGGCAACCATTTCTCATGCTTCCGGGAGCGCTATCTGGCGGGAAAAACCGTTCATAAGGGCAGCGTCACAGCACTTGAGCCAGAAAGCGTTTAAAATCATCAGGTCGCTTGCATTCACAGGAGGCCTGCATGAGCCAGCGAGGGTTAGAAGCGCTACTTCGTCCTAAATCCATTGCCGTCATCGGCGCATCAATAAAACCGGATCGTGCTGGCTATCTGATGATGCGCAACCTGCTGGCCGGGGGTTTTAATGGCCCCGTCATGCCCGTCACGCCGGCTTATAAGGCCGTTCAGGGAGTGCTTGCATGGCCTGATGTACAAAGCCTGCCTTTCGTGCCGGATCTTGCCGTACTCTGTACCAACGCGAAGCGCAACCCGGAACTGCTGGAATCACTCGGCAAGAAGGGGTGTAAAACCTGCATTATTCTCTCGTCTCCCCCTGAACAGAAAGCCGAGCTGCTGGCCTGCGCCAGCCGCTATCAAATGCGCATTCTTGGGCCAAACAGTCTGGGCCTGCTCGCCCCCTGGCAGGGGCTGAATGCCAGTTTCTCCCCGGTTCCAATCCGCAAAGGCAAACTCGCGTTTATCTCGCAGTCGGCTGCGGTATCGAACACCATCCTCGACTGGGCGCAGCAGCGTGAAATGGGATTCTCCTACTTCATTGCCCTGGGCGACAGCCTGGATATCGATGTTGATGAACTGCTGGATTTTCTGGCGCGCGACGGTAAAACCAGTGCGATCCTGCTTTATCTTGAGCACCTCAGCGACGCGCGTCGTTTTGTCTCGGCTTCACGAAGCGCTTCGCGCAATAAGCCGATCCTGGTGATCAAAAGCGGACGAAGCCCTGCGGCACAGCGTCTTCTGCATTCGCATTCCGGTATGGATCCCGCCTGGGACGCCGCCATCCAGCGCGCGGGGTTGCTGCGGGTACAGGATACGCACGAGCTTTTTTCCGCCGTTGAGACGTTAAGCCACATGCGCCCGCTGCGCGGTGAGAAGTTGATGATTGTCAGCAACGGTGCAGCCCCTGCCGCGCTCGCGCTGGACGAGCTGTGGCGACGCTTCGGCAAGCTGGCAACCCTGAGTGAAGAGACGCTGCAGCGCCTGAAAGACGCGCTTCCGACCAGCGTGACGCCCGGCAATCCGCTTGATTTGCGCGATGACGCCAGCAGCGACCGCTATATCAAAGCGATCTCCATTTTGCTGGATAGCCAGGATTTCGATGCGCTGATGATTATCCACTCCCCCAGCGCGGTCGCACCGGGCAGCGAAAGCGCGCGCGCGCTCATTGACGCCGTGCACAACCATCCGCGAGGAAAATATGTCACCCTGCTCACCAACTGGTGCGGTGAGTTTTCTTCTCAGGAGGCACGGCGCTTGTTCAGCGAGGCCGGGCTACCAACCTACCGCACGCCGGAAGGCACCATTACCGCGTTCATGCATATGGTGGAATATCGCCGCAACCAGAAACAGCTGCGTGAGACGCCGGCTTTGCCGGGGAATCTGACGGCGAACACCGTCGACGTTCACCGGCTGTTGCAGCAGGCCATCGAAGAAGGCGCGACGTCGCTTGATACCCATGAGGTCCAGCCCATTCTGGGCAGCTACGGCATGCAAACCCTGCCGACCTGGATCGCCAGCGACAGCGCTGAGGCCGTGCATATTGCCGAGCAAATTGGCTATCCGGTGGCCCTGAAGCTGCGCTCCCCGGACATCCCGCATAAGTCTGATGTTCAGGGGGTTATGTTATACCTGCGCACGGCGGCTGAGGTGCAGCAGGCTGCTGATGCCATTTTCGACCGGGTCAAAATGGCCTGGCCGCAGGCAAGGATCCATGGATTGCTGGTGCAAAGCATGGCCAACCGCGCCGGGGCGCAGGAATTACGGGTGGTGGTCGAACACGATCCCGTCTTCGGCCCGCTCATCATGCTAGGGGAAGGTGGCGTTGAGTGGCGTCCGGAAGAGCAGGCGGTGGTCGCTTTACCGCCGCTGAACATGAACCTGGCGCGTTATCTGATCATCCAGGCAATTAAAAGTAAAAAGATCCGTGGCCGGAGCGCGCTGCGTCCGCTTGATATTGCAGGATTAAGCCAGTTCCTGGTGCAGGTCTCTAACCTGATTGTGGATTGTGCCGAGATCCAGCGGCTGGACATTCATCCGCTGCTCGCCTCCGGCAATGAGTTTACGGCGCTGGACGTGACCCTGGATATCGCGCCATTCGAAGGTGACGGAGAGAGCCGTCTGGCGATCCGCCCGTATCCCCTGCAGCTGGAGGAGTGGGTTGAGATGAAGAATGGGGAACGCGCCTTGTTCCGCCCTATTCTGCCGGAAGATGAGCCCCAGCTGCGGGCCTTTATCTCTCAGGTCACGAAAGAAGATCTCTACTATCGCTATTTTAGCGAAATCAACGAATTTACCCACGATGATTTAGCCAATATGACCCAGATCGACTACGATCGAGAAATGGCGTTTGTTGCCGTTCGTCGCTCCGATAAGGGGGATGAGATCCTCGGCGTCACGCGAGCTATTTCTGACCCGGATAACGTCGATGCGGAGTTTGCGGTACTGGTGCGCTCCGATCTTAAAGGCCTGGGTCTGGGAAGACGGCTGCTGGAAAAACTCATCAGTTATACGCGAGATCACGGATTGTTACGCCTCAATGGCATTACTATGCCTAACAATCGCGGTATGGTGACCCTGGCGCGAAAACTTGGGTTTGACGTTGATATTCAGCTGGACGAAGGTATTGTGGCCTTGTCCCTCAGTCTGACATCAGCAGACAAACGCGAGTAAGCTACTGGAAATGTTACCCACTTTGGACGGGACTGGTGGTATCATTGTCCGCTTATGTTGTTTGCATGGTACAGACAACCCTTCAATGAACAGAGAAGAAACGCACTGTGATGTTGTCAAAATTTAAGCGTAATAAACATCAACAACACCTTGCTCAACTACCGAAGATTTCTCAGTCAGTTGATGATGTAGAGTTCTTTTACGCTCCCGCTCATTTTCGGGAGACGCTTCTGGAAAAGATTGCCAGCGCCACGCGACGCATTTGCATTGTGGCCCTGTATCTTGAACAGGATGAAGGCGGGCGCGCGATCCTGAACGCGCTCTATGAAGCCAAACGTCAGCGCCCGGAACTCGATGTTCGCGTGCTGGTAGACTGGCATCGCGCTCAGCGTGGCCGCATTGGCGCTGCCGCGTCAAACACCAATGCCGACTGGTATTGCCGCACGGCGCAGGAAAATCCTGGCGTCGATGTCCCTGTTTATGGCGTCCCGGTTAATACCCGTGAAGCGCTCGGCGTTCTTCATTTCAAGGGCTTCATCATTGATGACAGCGTGCTTTACAGCGGCGCAAGTCTGAATGATGTTTACCTTCATCAGCTCGATAAATATCGCTACGACCGCTACCATCTGATCCGTAATCCGCAGATGGCCGATATCATGTTCAACTGGGTTGATAAAAATCTGGTCCATGGCCGCGGTGTTAATCGCCTTGACGATCCCGAACGTCCTAAAAGCCCGGAAATCAAAAACGATGTTCGCGCCTTCCGCCAGGAACTGCGTGATGCGGTCTATCATTTCCAGGGCGATGCGAACAACGAAGAGCTATCCGTTACCCCGCTGGTAGGGCTCGGCAAATCAAGCCTGCTGAACAAAACGATCTTCCATCTGATGCCGTGCGCGGAGCAGAAACTCACCATCTGTACGCCGTACTTCAACCTTCCTGCCGTGCTGGTGCGTAATATCATTCAGCTGCTGCGCGACGGTAAAAAGGTGGAAATCATCGTGGGTGATAAAACCGCAAACGACTTCTTCATTCCTGAAGATCAGCCGTTCAAAATCATCGGTGCGCTGCCTTATCTCTATGAAATTAACCTGCGCCGTTTCCTGAGCCGTTTACAGTATTACGTAAACACTGACCAGCTGGTTGTGCGTCTCTGGAAAGACGAAGACAACACTTACCATCTGAAAGGTATGTGGGTCGACGATGAGTGGATGCTGCTGACCGGTAACAACCTGAACCCACGCGCGTGGCGACTGGATCTGGAAAACGCTATCCTGATCCATGACCCGCAGCATGAGTTAGCCGCAAAACGTGAACGTGAGCTGGAGCTGATTCGCACACATACCACTGTGGTCAATCATTACCGCGAACTGCAGAGCATTGCCGATTATCCGGTGAAAGTCCGCAAGCTTATCCGCCGCTTACGTCGTATCCGTATCGACCGACTTATCAGCCGTATTCTGTAATGTCCAGGCCCTGCCACCCGCAGGGCTTTTTTATGGAGCCCGTTGATGCGTATTCCTCTGTTACTGAGCATCCTCTTTCTGAGCGGCTGTAGCCATATGGCCAACGATAGCTGGTCCGGACAGGATAAAGCACAGCATTTCCTCGCTTCTGCGATGTTGTCCGCAGCCGGTAATGAATATGCGCAGCATCAGGGGTACAGCCGGGATCGTAGCGCGGCGATAGGCTTGATGTTCTCAGTGGGTCTTGGGGCATCAAAAGAGCTGTGGGATAGCCGCCCCGCAGGGAGCGGCTGGAGCTGGAAAGATTTCGCCTGGGATGTTGCCGGTGCAACGACCGGCTATGCCGTGTGGCAGATGGCGCACTATTAAAGTCGAATGCCTTTCCCTTTACGATGCAACATCAGGGAAACAACAAAGGCCAGTGCACCCATTATCGTTACGTACCAGAAGAATGTCGTTTCACTTCCCCATGATTTAAGCGACAACGCAATGTACTCCGCCGAGCCACCAAATAGCGCATTAGCAACCGCATAAGAGAGCCCTACCCCTAAAGCACGTACCTGCGCTGGAAACATTTCAGCTTTCAGTATCCCACTGATAGAGGTATAAAAACTGACAATCACCATCGCCAGCATCACCAGCGCAAACGCGGCATACGGCGAAGTCACATGCTGAAGGGCAGACAGAATTGGTACGGTACATAACGCCGACAGCCCGCCAAAAATCAGCATCGACGTACGTCGACCGATTTTATCCGAGAGTGCACCGATAAGGGGTTGTATGAGCATAAAGACAAACAGCGCCACCGTCATGACTACGCTGGCAACGTTTGCGTGCATGCCGGTAGTGTTCACCAGGTACTTCTGCATATAGGTAGTGAACGTGTAGAAACTAAGGGAGCCGCCCGCAGTGAAGCCCAGCACCATAAGGAAAGCTTTGCGGTTACGCCATAACCCTTTGAATGTTCCCGCCTCCTTCAGCGTTCTGACTTCCTTCTGAGAAGTTTCATCTAACTGACGGCGTAGCCAAAGTGCGACAACTGCCAGTACAGCACCCATCGCGAAAGGAATTCGCCATCCCCAGGCGTGAAGTTGTTCGTCCGTCAGAATCTGCTGCAGGATCACCACCACAAGAATGGCCAGCAGTTGACCACCAATCAGCGTGACATACTGGAATGAGGCGTAAAAACCTTTACGGCCTTCCAGTGCAATCTCACTCATGTAGGTCGCACTGGTACCGTATTCACCGCCCACCGATAATCCCTGGAATAAGCGGGCCAGTAAAAGTAGCGCCGGTGCCCAGGTGCCAATCGATTCATATCCCGGTAAACAGGCGATCACCAGAGAGCCAAAACACATCATACACACCGAGATCAGCATAGAAGCCTTACGCCCGCGACGATCCGCAATGCGGCCAAACAGCCAGCCCCCGATGGGGCGCATCAAGAATCCTGCGGCAAATACCCCCGCCGTTTGAAGAAGTTGCGTTGTGGTGTTGCCGGAGGGGAAGAAAATATGTGCGAAGTAGAGTGAACAGAATGAGTAGACGTAAAAGTCGAACCATTCAACCAGATTCCCTGAAGAGGCGCTGACGATTGCCCATACCCTTCTTCGGGTATCACTGTTAGCCAGCGTCCCGTTTGATGTAATGCTTTCTGTCATTGTGATTATGCTCCTGCCATAAACAGCGGCGTATTGAGCCAGGAGACTCAATTACCTCGTAAATGAAATGTTATAATTTTGTTATAAATAACATTGAGACAGAGATCACACATTCCATTAGCAGGATAAGGGATTAAGAGAAAGGCCAGAGAGATAAAGCACAAAGCAAAAAACCCCGCACCTTACGGTACGGGGTTCTTCTAATTGATGCCTGGCAGTTCCCTACTCTCACATGGGGAGACCCCACACTACCATCGGCGCTACGGCGTTTCACTTCTGAGTTCGGCATGGGGTCAGGTGGGACCACCGCGCTAAAGCCGCCAGGCAAATTCTGTTAATCTGTATCAAAGCTGAAATTGATTGTCTGTCTCTTCGCCGAAACAGCTTCGGCGTTGTAAGGTTAAGCCTCACGGTTCATTAGTATCGGTTAGCTCAACGCATCGCTGCGCTTACACACCCGACCTATCAACGTCGTAGTCTTCAACGTTCCTTCAGGAGACTTAAAGTCTCAGGGAGAACTCATCTCGGGGCAAGTTTCGTGCTTAGATGCTTTCAGCACTTATCTTTTCCGCATTTAGCTACCGGGCAGTGCCATTGGCATGACAACCCGAACACCAGTGATGCGTCCACTCCGGTCCTCTCGTACTAGGAGCAGCCCCCCTCAATTCTCCAGCGCCCACGGCAGATAGGGACCGAACTGTCTCACGACGTTCTAAACCCAGCTCGCGTACCACTTTAAATGGCGAACAGCCATACCCTTGGGACCTACTTCAGCCCCAGGATGTGATGAGCCGACATCGAGGTGCCAAACACCGCCGTCGATATGAACTCTTGGGCGGTATCAGCCTGTTATCCCCGGAGTACCTTTTATCCGTTGAGCGATGGCCCTTCCATTCAGAACCACCGGATCACTATGACCTGCTTTCGCACCTGCTCGAGCCGTCACTCTCGCAGTCAAGCTAGCTTATGCCATTGCACTAACCTCCTGATGTCCGACCAGGATTAGCTAACCTTCGTGCTCCTCCGTTACTCTTTGGGAGGAGACCGCCCCAGTCAAACTACCCACCAGACACTGTCCGCAACCCGGATTACGGGTCTACGTTAGAACACCAGCCATTAAAGGGTGGTATTTCAAGGTTGGCTCCACGCAGACTGGCGTCCACGCTTCAAAGCCTCCCACCTATCCTACACATCAAGGACCAGTGTTCAGTGTCAAGCTATAGTAAAGGTTCACGGGGTCTTTCCGTCTTGCCGCGGGTACACTGCATCTTCACAGCGAGTTCAATTTCACTGAGTCTCGGGTGGAGACAGCCTGGCCATCATTACGCCATTCGTGCAGGTCGGAACTTACCCGACAAGGAATTTCGCTACCTTAGGACCGTTATAGTTACGGCCGCCGTTTACCGGGGCTTCGATCAAGAGCTTCGCGTTGCCGCTAACCCCATCAATTAACCTTCCGGCACCGGGCAGGCGTCACACCGTATACGTCCACTTTCGTGTTTGCACAGTGCTGTGTTTTTAATAAACAGTTGCAGCCAGCTGGTATCTTCGACTGATTTCAGCTCCACCCGCAGGGGCTTCACCTACATATCAGCGTGCCTTCTCCCGAAGTTACGGCACCATTTTGCCTAGTTCCTTCACCCGAGTTCTCTCAAGCGCCTTGGTATTCTCTACCTGACCACCTGTGTCGGTTTGGGGTACGATTTGATGTTACCTGATGCTTAGAGGCTTTTCCTGGAAGCAGGGCATTTGTTACTTCAGCACCGTAGTGCCTCGTCATCACACCTCAGCGTTAAAAGGTACCGGATTTACCTGGAACCTCCGCCTACATGCTTAAACCGGGACAACCGTCGCCCGGCTAACATAGCCTTCTCCGTCCCCCCTTCGCAGTAACACCAAGTACAGGAATATTAACCTGTTTCCCATCGACTACGCCTTTCGGCCTCGCCTTAGGGGTCGACTCACCCTGCCCCGATTAACGTTGGACAGGAACCCTTGGTCTTCCGGCGAGCGGGCTTTTCACCCGCTTTATCGTTACTTATGTCAGCATTCGCACTTCTGATACCTCCAGCATGCCTCACAGCACACCTTCAACGGCTTACAGAACGCTCCCCTACCCAACAACGCATAAGCGTCGCTGCCGCAGCTTCGGTGCATGGTTTAGCCCCGTTACATCTTCCGCGCAGGCCGACTCGACCAGTGAGCTATTACGCTTTCTTTAAATGATGGCTGCTTCTAAGCCAACATCCTGGCTGTCTGTGCCTTCCCACATCGTTTCCCACTTAACCATGACTTTGGGACCTTAGCTGGCGGTCTGGGTTGTTTCCCTCTTCACGACGGACGTTAGCACCCGCCGTGTGTCTCCCGTGATAACATTCTTCGGTATTCGTAGTTTGCATCGGGTTGGTAAGCCGGGATGGCCCCCTAGCCGAAACAGTGCTCTACCCCCGAAGATGAGTTCACGAGGCGCTACCTAAATAGCTTTCGGGGAGAACCAGCTATCTCCCGGTTTGATTGGCCTTTCACCCCCAGCCACAAGTCATCCGCTAATTTTTCAACATTAGTCGGTTCGGTCCTCCAGTTAGTGTTACCCAACCTTCAACCTGCCCATGGCTAGATCACCGGGTTTCGGGTCTATACCCTGCAACTTAACGCCCAGTTAAGACTCGGTTTCCCTTCGGCTCCCCTATACGGTTAACCTTGCTACAGAATATAAGTCGCTGACCCATTATACAAAAGGTACGCAGTCACACCACGAAGGTGCTCCCACTGCTTGTACGTACACGGTTTCAGGTTCTTTTTCACTCCCCTCGCCGGGGTTCTTTTCGCCTTTCCCTCACGGTACTGGTTCACTATCGGTCAGTCAGGAGTATTTAGCCTTGGAGGATGGTCCCCCCATATTCAGACAGGATACCACGTGTCCCGCCCTACTCTTCGAGTTCACAACCTGTGTGCTTTCGTGTACGGGGCTATCACCCTGTATCGCCGGACTTTCCAGACCGTTCCACTAACACACAAGCTGATTCAGACTCTGGGCTGCTCCCCGTTCGCTCGCCGCTACTGGGGGAATCTCGGTTGATTTCTTTTCCTCGGGGTACTTAGATGTTTCAGTTCCCCCGGTTCGCCTCGTTAACCTATGTATTCAGTTAACGATAGTGTGTCGGAACACACTGGGTTTCCCCATTCGGACATCGCCGGGTCAAAGGTTCATATCACCTCGCCGGCGCTTTTCGCAGATTAGCACGTCCTTCAT
Source organism: Enterobacter sp. MGH 24 (assembly GCF_000493015.1). Taxonomy (NCBI): domain Bacteria; kingdom Pseudomonadati; phylum Pseudomonadota; class Gammaproteobacteria; order Enterobacterales; family Enterobacteriaceae; genus Enterobacter; species Enterobacter sp. MGH 24. The sequence continues at coordinate 224,816 of NZ_KI535657.1, forward strand.
CGCCTCTGACTGCCAGGGCATCCACCGTGTACGCTTAGTCGCTTAACCTCACAACCCGAAGATGTTTCTTTCGATTCATCATCGACTTGCGAAAATTTGAGAGACTCGAACACACATTAACTGTGTGTCGTTTCAATTTTCAGCTTGATCCAGATTTTTAAAGAGCAAATATCTCAAACGTCACCCGAAGATGAGTTTTGAGATATGACGGCAGGTGACTTTCACTCACGAACCAGCAAGTGGCGTCCCCTAGGGGATTCGAACCCCTGTTACCGCCGTGAAAGGGCGGTGTCCTGGGCCTCTAGACGAAGGGGACGTGTAAGTCTCAATCGCAAGACGCCTTGCTATTTACTTTTCATCAGACAATCTGTGTGAGCACTACAAAGGCAGGTTCTTTAAGGTAAGGAGGTGATCCAACCGCAGGTTCCCCTACGGTTACCTTGTTACGACTTCACCCCAGTCATGAATCACAAAGTGGTAAGCGCCCTCCCGAAGGTTAAGCTACCTACTTCTTTTGCAACCCACTCCCATGGTGTGACGGGCGGTGTGTACAAGGCCCGGGAACGTATTCACCGTAGCATTCTGATCTACGATTACTAGCGATTCCGACTTCATGGAGTCGAGTTGCAGACTCCAATCCGGACTACGACGCACTTTATGAGGTCCGCTTGCTCTCGCGAGGTCGCTTCTCTTTGTATGCGCCATTGTAGCACGTGTGTAGCCCTACTCGTAAGGGCCATGATGACTTGACGTCATCCCCACCTTCCTCCAGTTTATCACTGGCAGTCTCCTTTGAGTTCCCGGCCGAACCGCTGGCAACAAAGGATAAGGGTTGCGCTCGTTGCGGGACTTAACCCAACATTTCACAACACGAGCTGACGACAGCCATGCAGCACCTGTCTCAGAGTTCCCGAAGGCACCAATCCATCTCTGGAAAGTTCTCTGGATGTCAAGAGTAGGTAAGGTTCTTCGCGTTGCATCGAATTAAACCACATGCTCCACCGCTTGTGCGGGCCCCCGTCAATTCATTTGAGTTTTAACCTTGCGGCCGTACTCCCCAGGCGGTCGACTTAACGCGTTAGCTCCGGAAGCCACGCCTCAAGGGCACAACCTCCAAGTCGACATCGTTTACGGCGTGGACTACCAGGGTATCTAATCCTGTTTGCTCCCCACGCTTTCGCACCTGAGCGTCAGTCTTTGTCCAGGGGGCCGCCTTCGCCACCGGTATTCCTCCAGATCTCTACGCATTTCACCGCTACACCTGGAATTCTACCCCCCTCTACAAGACTCTAGCCTGCCAGTTTCGAATGCAGTTCCCAGGTTGAGCCCGGGGATTTCACATCCGACTTGACAGACCGCCTGCGTGCGCTTTACGCCCAGTAATTCCGATTAACGCTTGCACCCTCCGTATTACCGCGGCTGCTGGCACGGAGTTAGCCGGTGCTTCTTCTGCGGGTAACGTCAATCGATGAGGTTATTAACCTCAGCACCTTCCTCCCCGCTGAAAGTACTTTACAACCCGAAGGCCTTCTTCATACACGCGGCATGGCTGCATCAGGCTTGCGCCCATTGTGCAATATTCCCCACTGCTGCCTCCCGTAGGAGTCTGGACCGTGTCTCAGTTCCAGTGTGGCTGGTCATCCTCTCAGACCAGCTAGGGATCGTCGCCTAGGTGAGCCGTTACCCCACCTACTAGCTAATCCCATCTGGGCACATCTGATGGCAAGAGGCCCGAAGGTCCCCCTCTTTGGTCTTGCGACGTTATGCGGTATTAGCTACCGTTTCCAGTAGTTATCCCCCTCCATCAGGCAGTTTCCCAGACATTACTCACCCGTCCGCCGCTCGCCGGCAAAGTAGCAAGCTACTTCCCGCTGCCGCTCGACTTGCATGTGTTAGGCCTGCCGCCAGCGTTCAATCTGAGCCATGATCAAACTCTTCAATTTAAGTTTGATGCTCGTGAATTAAACTTCGTAATGAATTACGTATGTTCACTCAGAGACTTGGTATTCATTTATTGTCCGAAGACATTAAGAATCCATGTCACTTTGAGTGCCCACACAGATTGTCTGATAAATTGTTAAAGAGCAGTGCCGCTTCGCTTTTCGCAGCGGCGCGGGGTGTGCATATTACGCTTCCCCGCTTCAGAGTCAAGCGTTTATTTTCACTTTTCTCTGCTGACGTTCATCTCTGAACCCCGCTAACCCGGCGGCCTGTAAGCCGTTGTTCCGTGTCAGTGGAGGCGCATTATAGGGAGTTATTCCGAAGCCGCAAGGGTAAAGTGAAAATTATTTACTGACCGCTCACTTTCCAGGCAAAACTAACTCCAGACCTCAATTTTCGCCTGGTTTTTAAACAAAAACGAGCCGCAAGCGGCTCGTTTTTGCGTTTTGTGACTTACTGCACTGCCACAATACGATCGTCGTTGGCTTCCAGACGAATAACTTTGCCCGGAATCAACTCTCCGGAGAGGATCTGCTGCGCCAGCGGGTTTTCGATCTGCTGCTGGATAGCACGTTTTAATGGACGCGCACCGTACACCGGATCGTAACCATTCTCGCTCAGGAGCTTCAGCGCCTCATCGGAGATGTGAATTTCATACCCACGCTCTTCCAGACGTTTGTACAGACGCTGCAACTGGATCTGCGCAATCGACGCAATGTGTTTCTCACCCAGAGGATGGAAGACCACCACCTCATCAATACGGTTGATGAATTCAGGACGGAAGTTATGGCTCACGACACCGAGCACCAGATCTTTCATATGGCTATAATCCAGTTCACCGAAACGTTCCTGAATCAAATCGGAACCCAGGTTCGAAGTCATAATGACAACCGTATTACGGAAGTCGACCGTTCTCCCCTGCCCGTCTGTCAGACGACCATCGTCCAGCACCTGAAGCAGGATGTTGAACACATCCGGGTGCGCTTTTTCCACTTCATCCAGCAGGATGACGGAATAAGGGCGACGGCGAACCGCTTCCGTCAGATAACCACCTTCTTCATAACCGACGTATCCCGGAGGCGCACCGACCAGACGCGAGACGGAGTGTTTCTCCATAAACTCGGACATGTCGATACGCACCATCGCATCGTCGCTGTCGAACATAAAGTTAGCCAGCGCTTTACACAGTTCGGTCTTACCGACGCCGGTTGGCCCCAGGAACAGGAACGAACCAATCGGACGGTTTGGATCGGACAATCCTGCGCGGCTACGGCGAATGGCGTTGGAAACCGCCTCAACCGCTTCGTTCTGACCAATCACCCGGTTGTGGAGATCCTGCTCCATGCGCAGCAGTTTTTCACGCTCGCCTTCCAGCATGCGCGCCACGGGAATACCGGTCCAGCGAGCAAGCACTTCAGCGATTTCTGCGTCCGTCACTTTATTACGTAACAGACGCATCGTTTTTCCTTCTGACTGCGTCGCTATCTCAAGCTGTTTTTCCAGCTCAGGAATTTTGCCGTACTGCAGTTCAGACATCCTCGCCAGGTCACCGACACGGCGAGCCTGCTCAATGGCAATTTTTGCCTGTTCGAGTTCAGCTTTGATGGTCTGAGTGCCAGAAAGGGATGCTTTCTCGGCTTTCCACTCTTCTTCCAGCTCAGAATACTGGCGCTCTTTATCGTCCAGTTCTTCATTGAGCATATCCAGGCGTTTCTTACTGGCTTCATCAGACTCTTTCTTCAGCGCCTGCTGTTCCAGCTTGAGCTGAATGATGCGTCGGTCGAGTCGGTCCAGCTCTTCCGGTTTCGAGTCAATCTGCATACGAATGCTCGAAGCTGCTTCATCAATCAGGTCGATCGCTTTATCCGGCAGCTGACGGTCAGCGATATAACGATGTGAAAGCGTTGCCGCAGCAACAATTGCCGGGTCAGTGATCTGCACGTGATGGTGCAGCTCATAGCGCTCTTTCAGACCACGCAGGATCGCGATGGTATCTTCAACGCTTGGCTCAGCAACAAACACTTTCTGGAAGCGACGTTCCAGCGCAGCATCTTTCTCGATGTACTGACGATACTCATCAAGCGTAGTGGCGCCGACGCAGTGAAGTTCACCGCGCGCCAGCGCAGGTTTCAGCATGTTCCCGGCATCCATCGCGCCGTCCGCTTTACCCGCACCGACCATGGTGTGCAGTTCGTCGATAAACAGGATAACGTTGCCTTCCTGCTTCGCCAGGTCGTTAAGCACGCCTTTCAGACGCTCTTCGAACTCACCGCGGTATTTCGCACCAGCCACCAGCGCGCCCATATCCAGCGCCAGCACGCGGCGGCCTTTCAGGCCTTCCGGCACTTCACCGTTGACGATACGCTGCGCCAGCCCTTCAACAATGGCGGTTTTACCGACACCCGGTTCACCAATCAGCACCGGGTTGTTCTTGGTACGACGCTGCAGTACCTGAATCGTACGGCGAATTTCTTCATCACGGCCGATAACCGGGTCAAGTTTGCCCTGCTCAGCACGCTCGGTCAGATCGACCGTAAATTTCTTCAAAGCCTGACGTTGGTCTTCGGCTCCCTGATCGTTCACGCTTTCACCTCCGCGCATTTTCTCAATCGCCTGAGTCACATTGGCGGTGGTCGCACCGGCAGATTTCAGCAGGTCGGTCAAGGTACCGCGTGATTCAAGCGCCGCCAGAACAAACAGCTCTGACGAAATAAAGTTGTCCCCACGTTTTTGCGCCAGCTTGTCGCAAAGGTTAAGCACGCGTACCAGATCCTGCGACGGCTGAACGTCGCCGCCGGTACCTTCTACCTGCGGCAAACGGCTCAGCGCCTGATCGATAGCGGTGCGTAACTGGCCAGCATTAATGCCAGCGGACGTTAATAAAGGACGTACCGATCCCCCTTCCTGATTCAGCAAGGCGCTCATTAAATGAAGAGGTTCGATAAATTGGTTGTCGTGCCCCAGTGCGAGGGACTGGGCATCGGCGAGAGCAAGCTGGAATTTATTAGTAAGACGATCCAGACGCATAACTCCTCCCATAACAGGTCAAATTTGCTACTGGAGATTAAATGAGGTCATCCCTCAATTATTCAAGGTTAATGACCTGAATTATGTGAAAAGAAAACGGCACGTACCGGATCGTCTTGATTCTTTAGGTTATATCAGCCAAATAAAACTTGCCATACGTCCCGTGGTCTTGTCGCGGCGATAGGAGAAAAAATCACCCTTTTCGGTGAATGTGCAGCGATCGCCGCCGAAGATCTGCGACACGCCGACGTTATTCAGGCGCTGGCGGGCGAGCTGGTAAATATCGGCCAGATATTTCTCCCCCGAAGGCTGGAAGGCATCCACCGCTTGCGGATCTTTTTCCATAAAGGCTTCGCGAACCTCTGGCCCCACTTCAAAAGCACGAGGACCAATGGCCGGGCCAAGCCAGGCCATAATATTGGCGGGCTCATCGTTAAAGCAGGCGACTGTTTCTTCGAGCACGCCTTCACACAGACCACGCCAGCCCGCGTGTGCTGCTGCCACCTCGGTACCTGCACGGTTACAGAACAGAACCGGCAGACAATCCGCGGTCATTACGGCACAAACGGTTCCCGGAGTATTACTGTATGAGGCATCAGCGCGTTTAGAAGCATAGGGTTCCCCCGTCAACTTCAGCACCGCATTACCATGAACCTGTTCCAGCCAGACCGGTTTCGACGGCAAGTTCCCCGCAGCAAACAGACGCCTGCGGTTCTCTTCAACGTGTTCCAGGTTGTCGCCACAGTGCGCACCGAGGTTCAAAGACGCCCACGCGCCCTGGCTAACACCGCCAATACGGGTTGAACTGCAGGCAGCCACGCCTGCAGGCAATGGCCACTCCGGGACAATCAGTTTGGTCATAACCAGTCCACTTGATCCTTATGTTCTTCGAAATCAGCACGCATGGCGTCAATAAGGTCCACCATATCCTGCGGGATAGGCGCATGCCACTCCATCTGAATACCGGTGATAGGGTGATAAAGACGCAGCATGGTCGCGTGCAGCGCCTGACGATCGAATTTACGCAATACGCTGATGAATTCATCCGATGCGCCTTTAGGCGGACGCGGACGACCACCGTAGACCTGATCCCCCACCAGCGGATGGGTGATGTGGGCCATATGCACGCGGATCTGGTGCGTACGCCCGGTTTCCAGACGCAGACGCAGACGCGTATGAATACGGAAGTGTTCCATAATGCGATAGTGCGTCACCGCCGGTTTACCCATCGGATGCACCGACATATGGGTACGTTTGGTTGGGTGACGGCTGATTGGTTCTTCCACCGTTCCGCCAGAGGTCATATGCCCAATGGCTACCGCTTCATACTCGCGGGTGATTTCGCGCAGCTGCAGCGACTCCACCAGTCGAGTCTGAGCAGGAACGGTCTTCGCCACCACCATCAAGCCAGTGGTGTCTTTATCCAGACGGTGCACGATGCCCGCGCGCGGGACATCTACGATCGGCGGATAGTAATGGAGAAGTGCGTTAAGTACCGTACCGTCAGGGTTCCCCGCGCCCGGATGAACAACCAGGTCGCGCGGCTTGTTGATCACCAGAATGTCATCATCTTCATACACGATGTCCAGTGGGATATCCTGCGGCTCGAAGCGGATTTCCTCTTCGATTTCAGCATTGATGGCGACAGCTTCCCCACCTAACACTTTCTCTTTTGGTTTGTCCCAGATCTTGCCGTTTACCAGCACGCGCTGGTCAAGGATCCATTCTTTTATGCGTGAACGCGAATAATCAGGGAACAATTCGGCCAAAGCCTGATCTAAGCGTTGACCGAGCTGATTTTCGGAGACTGTTGCGGTGAGTTCTACTCGTTGTGCCATAAACTGCTTCTTCGTTTAACGTTGGGTTTTACGGCTTTGCCGTTTAATATAGTGTGCTATTGTAGCTGGTCTTAATCGGGAGCAGGAACAGAGTTTCTCCCGGACAAACATTTGAGGAAAGTCAAAACGTCATGACGCGCATGAAATATCTGGTGGCAGCGGCCACGTTGAGCCTGGCTTTGGTGGGCTGCTCCGGTTCAAATGAACAGGTCCCTGACAATCCGCCGAATGAAATCTATGCGACTGCACAACAAAAGTTGCAGGACGGTAACTGGAAACAGGCGATAACGCAACTGGAAGCGTTGGATAATCGCTATCCATTTGGTCCGTATTCGCAGCAGGTACAGTTAGATCTCATCTATGCATACTATAAAAATGCCGATCTGCCGCTGGCTCAGGCAACCATCGATCGTTTCATGCGTCTGAACCCGACTCATCCTAACATCGACTATGTGATGTACATGCGCGGCCTCACCAACATGGCGCTGGACGACAGTGCGCTGCAGGGCTTCTTCGGCGTGGATCGTTCCGACCGTGACCCGCAGCATGCGCGTGATGCCTTCAATGACTTCTCCAAGCTGGTGCGCGGCTATCCGAACAGCCAGTACGTGACCGACGCCACCAAGCGTCTGGTGTTCCTGAAAGATCGTCTGGCGAAATATGAATACTCCGTGGCGGAATACTATACCCGCCGTGGCGCATGGGTTGCCGTGGTTAACCGCGTAGAAGGTATGCTGCGTGATTATCCGGATACTCAGGCAACGCGCGACGGCCTGAAGCTGATGGAAAATGCTTACCGTCAGATGCAGATGACCGCTCAGGCGGAAAAAGTGGCGAAAATCATCGCCGCGAACAGCAGCAACACCTGATCTTGCCTCAATGCAAAACGGCAGCCCAAAGGCTGCCGTTTTTTTATTCATTTTAGCGCGTCGCCGAAGCGCGTTAGCCTCAACACATCCAGTCAACTATGGCCCCAATTTTTGCCTTCGACAAGGTAAATCTCGCCTCTTCCTGCCCTGCCTCACAAAAAAGATTCCCTGACAAAAACCGACAAAATAACGTGATCTAAATCACACATTTTGACATTGGGTCGGGTATGCTGGAATCACCAAGACGGAAAGACAAGAGGTAAAATTTATGACAATGAACATTACCAGTAAACAAATGGAAATTACTCCGGCAATCCGCCAGCACGTCGCAGACCGTCTCGCCAAACTGGATAAATGGCAAACTCATTTGATTAATCCACATATCATCCTGTCCAAGGAGCCGCAGGGTTTCATCGCTGACGCAACTATCAATACTCCAAACGGCCATCTGGTCGCCAGCGCAAAACACGAGGATATGTACACCGCTATTAACGATTTGATCAACAAGCTGGAACGGCAGCTCAATAAAGTGCAACACAAAGGTGAAGCCCGTCGCGCCGCAACATCGGTGAAAGACGCCAGCTTCGCGGAAGAAGTTGAAGAAGAGTAATCCTTTAAATTGAGTGTACCGCCAACGCGCCTTCGGGCGCGTTTTTTGTTTTTTATTGACAGGGTGAAAACAGTACGGGTACTTTAACGGTATCAATCACAGGATGACTTTATGAAACTTACGCCGTTCTTCTTCGCATTCTTTTTTACCTTCCCCTGACTGGGAGGCGTTTCGTCGTGTGATAAAGAATGCGAAGACGAACAACAAGGCCTCCCACAGCGGGAGGCCTTTTTTATTGATAACGATAAAATGAGACAGGCAACACTATGACACCGGAAAACCCGTTACTGGATCTGCGCGTAAAAATCAGCGCGCTGGACGAGAAATTACTGGCGCTGCTGGCCGAACGCCGCGCGCTCGCCGTCGAAGTGGGCAAAGCCAAGCTGGACTCCCATCGCCCGGTCCGCGATATCGACCGCGAGCGCGATTTACTGGAGCGTCTGATCCAGCTCGGTAAAGCGCATCACCTCGATGCCCACTACATCACCCGGTTGTTCCAGCTCATCATCGAAGACTCCGTCCTCACCCAGCAAGCGTTACTCCAGCAGCATCTGAATAAAACCAATCCGCACTCTGCGCGTATCGCCTTCCTCGGGCCGAAGGGCTCTTATTCTCACCTGGCCGCACGTCAGTATGCCGCACGCCATTTTGAAGAGTTTATCGAAAGCGGCTGCGCGAAGTTTGCCGACATATTTAATCAGGTTGAGACCGGCCAGGCGGATTACGCCGTGGTGCCGATTGAGAACACCAGCTCCGGCGCCATCAACGACGTCTACGATTTGCTGCAGCACACCAGCCTGTCGCTGGTTGGCGAGCTGACGATCCCTATCGATCACTGCGTGCTGGTCTCCGGCTCCACCGACCTGAGCAAGATCGAGACGGTCTACAGTCATCCCCAACCGTTCCAGCAGTGCAGCCAGTTCCTGAACCGCTATCCGAACTGGAAAATTGAGTACACCGAAAGCACCTCGGCGGCGATGGAAAAAGTGGCGCAGGCTAACTCCCCAACCGTCGCTGCGCTCGGCAGTGAAGCGGGTGGCGCGCTGTATGGTTTACAGGTGCTGGAACGCAATCTGGCAAACCAGACGCAAAACATTACCCGCTTCGTCGTGCTGGCCCGCAAGGCAATCAATGTGTCAGACCAGGTGCCAGCCAAAACCACGCTGCTGATGGCCACCGGCCAACAGGCCGGTGCGCTGGTTGAAGCCCTGCTGGTGCTGCGTAACCACAATCTGATCATGACCAGGCTGGAATCACGCCCAATCCACGGCAACCCGTGGGAAGAGATGTTCTACCTCGATATCCAGGCCAACCTCGAGTCTGCTTCCATGCAGAAGGCCCTGCGCGAACTGGGCGAGATCACCCGTTCCATGAAGGTGCTGGGCTGCTATCCGAGCGAGAACGTGGTCCCGGTTGACCCGGCTTAACGTTCGATAAAGCAGCTTTTCTTCATCCCTGCCACGTTAACGGGCAGGGTGAAGATAGCGCCGGAAAGCGGATACTTCGCCACCTCCTCCGCATCCATATTTTCCCGCGTGGTGGTAATAAACAGCGTTTTCATGTCATCGCCGCCAAAACAGACCATCGTCGGGCAACGTACCGGCATGCGGTATTCTTCCAGTTGCTCCCCTTGCGGAGAAAAACGCGCAATACGCCAGCCGTCAAACAGCGCGCTCCAGTAGCAGCCTTCCACATCCATGGCCGCGCCGTCCGGTATCCCTTCGCCCTCTTTAAACTGACGAAACACCTCACGCCTGCCGGGTTCGCCCAGCTCATCAAGCGGCGTGCGGTAAATAACGCCGTTTGGCGTATCTGAAGTAAACATCCATTGATTATCCGGACTAAACGCTAAGCCGTTGTGTCCGTGAATATCGCATTGGATCACTTTCGGCGTCAGGTCGTTGTCGATGCGCATCAGCAGGGCACCGTTGTAATCTCCCGGCCCCCAAAACGTGCCCGCATAGAACCGCCCCAGAGAATCAGTGCCGCCGTCGTTAAAACGTGCGAGCTGTGGGTTAGAAGGGTTATCACACACCTTGCGGCGCAGCAGGCCGTGTTTGTCGGTCAGCCAGATACCCGTTCTCATCGCAACGATAAAACCACCCTGCTCGCGCAGCGCGAAACACCCCACCTCCTCATGGAAAGAGAGCACGGTGTGTTCTGCCGTCGGCAGATGGTAGCGGTGGATCTCCCCTTCCAGAATATCGGCCCAGTAGAGCGCGTGCTCTTCTGCGCTCCACGTCGGGCATTCAGGCAGATGCCCGGTGTAATTCAACAGCAGCTGCGGTTCGGCCATGACAGTTCCCCAAAATAAAAAAAGCCAGCATTGCTGGCTTTCAGTATATACATCATCGCATTACTGGCGACTGTCATTTGCCTGGCGCAACAGCGTCCGGCTCTCACTCTGGAAGCGCTGCGCGTAATCGCCAAACCAGTGCTCGACCTTGCGGAAGCTATCGATAAACGCCTGCTTGTCTCCGTGCTCCAGCAGCGTAATGGCTTCACCAAAGCGCTGATAGTAGCGCTTGATGAGCGCCAGGTTGTTCTCGGAGGACATAATAATGTCCGCGTAAAGCTGCGGATCCTGAGCAAACAGGCGCCCGACCATCGCCAGCTCCAGACGATAGATAGGTGAAGAGAGTGCCAGCAGCTGTTCAAGCTGCACGTTCTCTTCCGCCAGATGCAGACCGTAGGCAAACGTCGCAAAGTGGCGCAGCGCCTGAATGAACGCCATGTTCTGATCGTGCTCAACCGCGCTGATGCGGTGCAGTCGCGCACCCCATACCTGAATCTGTTCCAGGAACCACTGATAGGCTTCCGGCTGACGACCGTCGCAGTAAACCACCACCTGCTTTGCCAGGCTGCCGCTGTCCGGGCCAAACATCGGATGCAGACCCAGCACAGGACCGGTATGCGCCGCCAGCATGGCCTGCAGCGGACCATTTTTGACGGAGGCCAGATCCACCAGGATGCAGTCTTTCGGTAAAGGAGGCAGCTTTTCGATGATCTGCTCCGTCACGTGGATCGGCACGCTGACGATAACCATCCCGGCATCTTTCATGAGTTCCGGAGCATGCGCCCAGTCCTCTTTTTCCAGAATGCGCACCTGATAGCCAGAAAGCGTCAGCATTTTTTCAAACAGACGCCCCATCTGCCCTGCACCGCCGACAATCACCACCGGACGTAACGACGGACAAAGGGTTTTGAAGCCCTTGTCGTTTTCGCTGGAATAGGATTCCCGCATCACGCGACGCAGAACATCCTCAATCAGGTCTGGCGATACGCCCAGCGCCTGCGCCTCTTTACGGCGGGAGGCCAGCATAGAGGCTTCGCGCTCCGGGACGTAAATCGGCAGGCCGTATTTGCTTTTCACCTCACCCACTTCGGCAACCAGCGCCATGCGGCGCGCCAGCAGGTCCAGCAGCGCCTTATCCACTTCATCAATTTGATCGCGCAGTGCGGTCAATTCAGCAACCATAACTAACCTCTTAAGCCAGACGCGTCGCCAGCTGGCCGTTCAAATCTTTGTGGATCTCACGCAGCAGCGCATCGGTCGTCTCCCAGCTGATGCAGGCATCCGTCACGGAGACGCCGTGCTTCATTGCACTGCGCGGTTGTTCAGATGATTGATTGCCTTCATGAATATTGCTCTCAATCATCAGACCGATAATCGAACGGTTGCCATCTTTGATCTGTGCGACCACGGACTCCGCAACCGCAGGCTGGCGACGGTAATCTTTATTCGAATTACCATGACTGCAATCTACCATCAGTGCCGGGCGCAGTCCCGCCTGCTCCATCTCTTTTTCACACTGCGCCACGTCCGCCGGGCTGTAGTTAGGTGCTTTCCCGCCGCGCAGGATCACATGCCCGTCCGGGTTGCCCTGCGTTTGCAGAAGGCATACCTGGCCCGCCTGGTTGATACCGACGAAACGGTGCGGCATGGCGGCAGCGCGCATAGCGTTGATCGCCGTCGCCAGGCTGCCATCGGTACCGTTTTTAAAGCCAACCGGCATCGACAGGCCAGAGGCCATCTCGCGGTGGGTTTGCGATTCTGTAGTACGCGCGCCAATCGCCGACCAGCTGAACAGATCGCCCAGGTACTGCGGGCTGTTCGGGTCCAGCGCCTCGGTTGCCAGCGGCAGCCCCATGCTGACCAACTCCACCAGCAGGCGACGCGCAATCTTCAGGCCTGCTTCCACATCAAACGAGCCATCCATGTGCGGATCGTTAATCAACCCTTTCCAGCCAACGGTTGTACGTGGCTTCTCAAAATAGACGCGCATCACCAGATAGAGGCTATCGCTGACCTCCTCCGCTAATGCTTTAAATCGACGAGCGTACTCAATGGCGGTTTCAGGATCGTGAATGGAGCAAGGACCGCATACCACCAGCAGGCGCGGATCGCGGCCGGCGATAATGTCAGAAATGGTCTGGCGAGAGTGCTCGATCTGAGCCTCCTGCGCGACGCTCAGCGGAAACGCCGCTTTCAGTTGATCCGGAGTGATTAAAACCTGTTCGTCAGTGATATGTACGTTGTTCAGCGCGTCTTTTTGCATGATGGCGATCCTGTAAAGCTCGTTTGCGATAGTTGTTTTCCTCAATGAGGTGAAACCACGATACCATAAAAAGTAAACATTTCAATCCAAAATACGTACACATTAGTTTACACAAGCCAATTTATTGCAAAAATTAGCCGATAAAAACGTAAACTTTAAATTACAGACGATTTTTCTTTAGCCAGGCTATGCTGAAGAAAAAAGGAGAATGGCTATGCGTTCAATTGCTCTCGCGCTGTTGTCGCTGTTTTTAACGGGCTGTCAGATCAATCCTTATACCTTCCAGCCCGACTGGACCAGCCCATCCTGGTTTGATGCCGGTAAAGAAGACGCCATGAATGGCCTGCCGGTTAAAGATAACCAGGCCCTGGCCGATAGTTTTAACGACACACACGTTGATCGTAGCGAATATCTTCGCGGCTATGCTGATGGTCAGAAGAAAGTCTGCGAAGAAGGTTTTATTCATGCCTGGGGATTAGCAGGCAAATCTTTCCCAGCCAGCTGCGATACTGCCGAAAACGCGGCAAAACTGCGTGCGTCATGGCAGAAAGGGATGGATGAAAGTATGCGTTCCAGCAGACTGAATTAAGGCTATTTTTATCCACCGGAAAATAAACAACAGTAAGATTTAGCTTAGGTCAGCCTAAGGCTATTTCTGACATAATGACGGCTCTGATAAACAATGGTATTCTGCCCGCAACTCTTAAGGACATCTATTTCCGGAGCGATGTGGCGGATTCTGGTGAGAAAATTATTCTTGATCTCTTTTTTCCGACTCACTCTGGTGTTAATGCTGTTCCTTATGGTGGGCCCTGCGGCGGCAGGCACGCTTACGGAAACGGATAAATCGGTACGCTCCATTGTCTCAGGCATTGTGAGCTATACGCGATGGCCGTCACTTTCCGGTCAGCCTAAACTCTGCGTCTACGCCACTTCTCACTATACGCATGCCCTCAGCGGCGATGTGGGCCATAGCGAGTTACCCTATACTCCCGTTATTGTACGTAACGATCGGGAAGCCCTGGCCGCAACGTGCGATGCGATTTATTTCGGGTCTGAATCACCGGCAAAACAACTTGAATTAATAAGTCAATATCAGGGCAGAGCATTGCTATTAATCTCAGAGCAAAATCCGGAATGTGTAATTGGCAGTGCCTTTTGCCTGATAATCGATCGCGGCCAGGTTCGGTTCTCCGTTAACTTGGATGCATTGACGCGCAGTGGCGTAAGAGTCAATCCGGATGTATTAATGCTTGCACGGAATAAGCAGCATGGATAAAGATTTCACTTCAACGCCGCGTCCGACGTTTAAAAGAACATTGAGGCGAAACAGCATGATAAGCGTCATCATCACGATGACGTTAATATGGCTGTTGCTCTGTTTTGCTTCCGTCGTAACCTTAAAACAATACGCGCAAAAGAATCTCGAATTAACCGGCGCCACAATGAGCCACAGCCTGGAAGCCTCTCTGGTGTTCAACGACTCGCTCGCGGCCAACGAAACGCTGGCCGCCCTCGGCAAACAGGGCCAGTTTGCGCAGGCCGAGGTTATCAACGCGCATAAAAATCGGTTTGCCTACTGGTCCTGGAACCCGGAAGATAACAACGACACGCTGGGCGCGCTGGTCAGCCGCTGGCTTTTCCCCGTACCGGTTGCGCAGCCCATTATGCATAACGGCTTAACGATCGGCGAAATTCGCCTTACCGCGCGTGACAGCCTGATTAGTCATTTCATCTGGACGTCGTTTGCCGTTCTGACCGGCTGCATTCTTTTTGCTACCGCCGTCGCGCTCGCCATTACCCAGTCTTTGCATCACGGCATGGTCACGGCCCTGCAAAACATTACCGACGTGGTGCATGACGTTCGTACTAACCGCAATTTCTCCCGTCGGGTGAAAGACGGGCGTATTGAAGAATTTCACCAGTTTGGTGAAGACTTCAATAGCCTTCTGGATGAGATGGAAGAGTGGCAGCTGAAACTCCAGGCGAAAAACGCTCAGCTGTTGCGTACCGCCATGCACGACCCGCTCACCGGTCTTGCCAACCGCGCTGCGTTTCGTAACAGCATTGCGGCCTTAATGAACGACCCGTCTGCCAAAACGAACTCGGCCCTGCTCTTCCTCGACGGTGATAATTTTAAGTTTATTAACGACACCTGGGGACACGCGGCGGGAGACTGCGTGCTGATTGAAGTCGCCAGCAGGATGATGGAGTTTGGCGACAAACGTCATCAGTCATACCGCCTTGGCGGTGACGAATTCGCCATGGTGCTTTACGGCGTGCACTCTGAGCTTGAGGTTCAACACATTTGTGCTGCGCTTTCGCAGCAGTTTATCCGTCCGTTTGATCTTCATAACGGACAAAAAACATCGATGTCACTCAGCATTGGCTTTGCTCTGGCGTGGGAAAATGCTTCCGTGGAAGCATTACTGGAGAGGGCTGACCGCAACATGTACCAGGTGAAAAACCAGCGTACGAAAACAACAAGTTAGAAAGGATACACTATGTTAAAACGTTACTTCGCGCCGATAGTTCTGGCCTCACTGGTTCTGGCAGGCTGTCAGTCGCCGCCGAAAGGTAAATTTACTCCTGAGCAAATTTCGGCGATGAAGTCTTACGGTTTTAACGAACTGAACGGTGACTGGTCACTTGGCATGTCGGACACCATCCTGTTTGATAAAAATGACGCCAGACTGCGCCCGGAAAGTGAAACGCAGATCCAGTCCATGGCCTCTCGCCTGGCGGAAACCGGCCTGAACCACGCGCGAATGGACGGTCACACGGATAATTACGGTGAAGAAAGCTACAACGAAGCGCTGTCGTTAAAACGCGCCAATGCCGTGGCCGATGCCTGGGCGAAGGGGGCAAATATCCCGCGCAGCAATCTCACCACGCGGGGATTAGGTCAAAAATACCCGGTTGCGAGCAACAGTACCCCGAAAGGGCGCGCTGAAAACCGCCGCGTCGCAGTGGTTATCAGCACACCATAGGGTTATTTAGCGGATGATTCGGCGAGCGTCACCCTGGTTGCCGCTCGCCAGCGCAGCCAGTCCACCAGAACAAACAGCGCCAGACTCACGCCCATGACCGGCAAGGCCAGCCCCAGCAATACGCTGATTATCACCGTTCCCCCTCTTGCCCATCCCGACAGCGCCAGCCAGCTCTGGCAAAGCGTCTGCAGCGGATCCACGGCCGATTGCGCCGGCCGACGCATCCACCACATCCGGTATCCCCAGATAATGAGCACGCACAGTGCGAGGCCGAACGCCACGAGCAGAAGCTGATTCACCAGCCCGAATAAGATCCCCATATGGAAATCCACGCCCCAGCGGGTCAGTTTTGCCATTAGTGGGAAATCCTCGAAACGAGTTCTGTCCAGGACCTGCATCGTAGAAGGATCAACCGCAACGGCGTCCACCTGGGTCGGCCAGCTGCGATCGATTTCCGTCACGGTCCAGGCGCGATCCGCCGTTTTCGCCGGGCGGATCTCCAGCCTGTTGGCATCAATTCCCGCGTTACGCGCCGCGCTTAACACCCCATCAAACCGCGTCAAATCCATCGCCACCGGCATCATCATTCCACCGTGATGACCACGGTGTTCGGCGTGCTCATCCACGATCTCCTGTTGGCCGGAAAGCGTCGTGTTCACCTGCGGGGTGAGCCAGTTCATCCCGGCACGCAGCTTATCAACGTTCCCGCCAGCCCACTGGGACCAGGTCAGGCCGGTTGCCGAGAACAACAGCATTCCCCCCAGCAGACTCCAGCCCAGCGTCACGTGCACGCGACGTCGGTTCTGGAAGCGATTGTTGATCCGCCGTTTTGGTCGGGTATAAAACCACAGAGCAATTCCCCCCAGCGCGGCAACCCACATCCAGGAGGCAGCCAGTTCGCTATACAGTCGACCGACGTCGCCCAGCATCAGGGACGTATGCAGGTAATCAATGGTCTGACGCAGCGGTAAAATCCCGCTGGTGCCGTATACCGTCATATCTCCCAGCACCGCCAGGCTTACCGGATCAATAAAAATAGCCCGGTTCTCCGATGGCCCGAGCGCCGGGTCAGCAAACATCACGCGGGTGGTTTCCCCTTCAGCCAGCCCCGGACGCACGGCGTGCAAACGCACATCTGATCCAACGGTTTTTTCCGCCACGGCGATTTGCTCCGCCAGCGGCTGCGGCTCGCCCACGGATTTTGTGTGGAGCGCGTGCCGGTAGAGCGCATTCTCCAGCTGCGGGGTCGCCACATACAGCGTCCCGGTCAGCGCGGCAAAGAAGATAAACGGGCCGACAAACAGCCCAACGTAGAAATGGAGGCGACGCAGCAGGTTTCCCCATGCCGCGCGCGGAGTGCAGGTAGTCATACTTTTCCTTTTTAAGGCAGTAAGTTATCGATTTATTTTTAAAGGGAAAAAGCAGACTGCCGCGGCGGCGCGCGGGTATCAGGGTAAAGCCAGGGGAAAAAGTGCCAGTGGCTGACCGCCTGGCGCGGCGGCTTAACGCGAAGCCTCTGCAGCACCACGCTGAGCAGAACGATCAGCGCCAGCATCACGCCAGGGACGTGCGCTAACAACACACAGTAACCGCACGCTTCCGCATGATCGACAGGCATCGTGTGCGGCATATCGTTGTGATGCTCATCCATCGACATCATGCTCACGTCATGATGCATGCCCGGCATCGTGCTCATGGGATCTTTCTGCAGCGAGACGGAGATAAGCGGTGCCACCACGATCAGCAGGATCGCAAACAGCGCGGTCAATGCCGCTGCGCGTTTCCGGTTAGGCTGATGCAGTACGTTATCCACGTCCCCTCCACTCAAGAGGCAAGCATTGTAAATGATTTATGACAAAAGGGTTAACGCGAGAGGTGCGCAGGGATAAAAAAAGGGCCAGCCTTTCGGCTAGCCCTTTCTAACAGGATGTCGCTTAAGCGAATCTTAGTTCAGACGCTCCTATTTACACCCCTATCAAAACAACAACTTACCATATAAAACAACTAGTTAAGTTAATTTTTAGTGCAGTGAATTGTAGTGTTATGCAACCTCTGCCGCCATATTGTCGCCAACATACAACGAAAGAGGATTGAGAGAAACGGCTTGCTCTAAATGGTCGGGAGCAAAGTGCGCATATCTCATTGTTTCGCGAATGTTGGAATGCCCGAGGATTTTCTGCAGTACCAGTATGTTTCCGCCGTTCATCATAAAGTGCGCGCCAAAGGTATGACGCAGTACATGAGTCTTCTGTCCTTCCGTCAGCTCGATATTTGTGAGCTTAAGCATCTTTTTAAATTCCTGATAGCAGGGTTTAAACATTCTGCCCTGACGTTCTGCTAACTCGTCATACAACCATTTAGGAATGGGAACGGTGCGATTCTTCTTACCTTTGGTTTTTGTGAAAGTCAGTTTGCAGGGTGCGAGCTGTGGCCGCGTCAATCTCTCGGCTTCACCCCATCTTGCGCCGGTAGCAAGACAGATTTTGACAATCATCGTTAGATCCTCTTTACCGTATTGCTCGCAGGCTCGAAACAGCTCAGGGATTTGAGAAAGAGTTAGCCAGGACATTTCTTTCTCAGCTTCTTTGAATACGCGCACCCCTTCCAGTGGGTTGGGTAAACTCCACTCCCCTAACCGCCTCAGCTCATTGAAAACAGCTATAAGATATTGCTGCTCACGATTCACAGTAATGGGTTTTGCGATCCATTTAGCCGGGTCTTTGTGATATCCGTTATCTATTTCACCACGGAGTCGACGGTCGCGGTAATGAGCCCAATCTTTAGCGGTAAAACGGGATGCAATTGGGTCGCCCAAACCGTTACACACAATTTGAAGCTTTGCTAACCGCGACTTACTGGCGACTAAAGCCTGCCCGTGCAGGTTATGCCAGAGTTGAATCAACTCGCTTAGGCGTCGGCGGTCTTCTTTTTTGCCGAGCCAAGGCTTATCCTCACTTTCATTCTTCGTAAATGTTTCGAATGCCTCGGCCTCACCTTTTGTATTGAAATGCCGACGTATACGCCGCCCTTCTCGACCATTTGGATAGAGTTCACATAACCATTTGCCATTTTTTTGCTTACTTACAGTCATGAGTTCACCGAGGCAATTCTAATTATTCACAAAGCGCTGTTGCTGCATCCATTACCGGATCCAAAGGTATTTTTACGCCTTTGTAATGTGGGCTATCTTTCCAAACAGAATCAATATCACTCCCCTCAAGCTTTCCAGACTTTACGCCATCAATGGCCAGGCCGTTCAATGGATAGCGGTCATCTGTTGCTTTGTCGTAAACAAAAGCATATCGACCATTCACACAAGACACCGACGCTTTTTCAAAAGTCAGTGGCCAGTCTTCACCAAACTTAGCCCCATCTAAATCCTGTGATTTTTCGGCGGATGAAGCGCCAAAAGAAATAGTCAGAAATAAAGCTAAAAAAAGTTTATGTTTCATAAATTCCCTTAAACGTGTTTTTCCAAAGTAAGCACTACAGCTCCGGCAGTAGTAATATCTGAAATATTGCATTCAAATTCAGCAGACTTATTAGACAACCTGACTTTCCCGCCGGGCAGACGAATAACATCAAAAACATCAAGAGCGCCGTCGATATCAATTAACCAACGCCCATTACTTATGTTTGAAGCCGAACGGTCGACAAGCCAAGAGGAGCCCACACCTTCAACGAAAATCAATTCATCTGAGTCAGGCGGTATCATCGAGGGGTCTGGATACCATGCGCCAGCGTCCTTAAGCTCGCCAGATTCAAGGCGTGATTTTTTAACTGAATAATTTGATATGGCCACTTCCTTGTTAGCGCGCATTTGCCCTTTGCCGGTTGCTAACCACTCCAGCGAAACACCGGTATCAAGAGCACAAGTAACAACTACATCGCCGGGGAAAAAATCACGCCGTACCCACGTGCTAATCGTTCCTGATGATATACCGAGTAGATCACCAAGCTCTTTTTGCATAGAGAAACCATAAGCATCAAGGATTCGTCTCAGAACAGGTTTACCACCTGAAGCCATAACCTCTTCATACAGCTCTTTACCCTTGAGGGTAGCATGTGGTGAGTTTGCTTTTGCAAGTTCACCCGTTACTAACCATCCAATATCTGCGCCCGTTTCGATAGCACATTCAACAAACACATTGCCCGGCACGCTATCTCTGGCAAGCCAACTGCTTATGTTATTGGCATAAATCCCAAGTTTTTCGCCAAGCTCCTTTTGCGAGCTAAGTCCATAAGCCGAAAGGATTCTTTCGATAGCTGGTGCTGCCCCGTCTCCAAATTTAGCCATGTCTCGCCACCAAAATTAATTTTTGCCATTGCAAAATTAAATTTCGCGAACTAAAGTGACGTTTATCAACCACGATGCACATCAATGCAGTTCACTACAATCAACAGGAGATAATGCGATATGTCAGATGCAAAATCAATCTCGACGCACGACTCGCAAAACTCACAAAATCAAACTGTGCTGTTAGACCCGACTCAGTTTGACGCCATTGTTACAGCAATGCTGCCAGCCCTGCAGACAATGATTCGCTCTGCAATGTCCGACACCATGACAGTGAAAGACTTTGCCGCCACTCGCGGCGTTAGCGAGCGTCTGGTCTGGCAATGGCTTGATGAGGGCATTCTTCTTAAAGCTCCGACCAAAGACTTTTCCAACAAAGAGGAAGCGGGTAAACGAAGCCGCACCCTCGTAAACGTAAAAGCATGGCGCGACAAACTGACTCAACAGGCGATTGATTGTCGCTACATCGACCAGCGCACCGCTCTTAACTGAATTTGATTATGCAAGTTAGAGGGAACTTAACCATGTTTGATTTTCAGATTTCCAAACATCCCCACTATGACGATGCGTGTCGTGCTTTCGCTCAGCGTCACAACATGGCGAAGCTGGCCGAACGTGCGGGAATGAATGTTCAGACGTTACGTAACAAGCTCAACCCGGAACAGCCTCACCAGCTCACCCCACCTGAGTTATGGCTGCTGACAGACCTGACCGAAGACTCAGCCTTAGTTGATGGTTTTTTGGCTCAGATTCATTGCCTGCCATGTGTACCGGTCAACGAACTGGCGAAAGACAAACTGCAGTCCTACGTCATGCGTGCTATGCGTGAGCTGGGAGAACTGGCGAGCGGCGCGGTCTCTGATGAGCGACTGACCTCTGCCCGTAAGCACACCATGATTGAAAGCGTTAACTCTGGTATTCGCATGTTGTCTTTGTCGGCACTGGCGCTGCATGCGCGTTTGCAGACCAATCCAGCAATGACGAGCGTTGTCGATACCATGAGCGGTATTGGCGCGTCATTCGGTCTGATTTGAGGTGCTTATGCTGAAAAATGAACCCTCATTCGCGTCTCTGCTCGTTAAGCAAAGCCCCGGCATGCACTTCGGCCACGGCTGGATCGCAGGTAAGGACGGCAAGCGCTGGCACCCGAGCCGCTCACAGGCTGATTTACTGGCTGGCCTGTCCACCAAAAAACAGGGGAAAGCATGGCTATCGAAGCTGTTTCCGCGAATGTTCCGCTAAAGGCGGGTGCGCGTCTGGCTGGTCTCAACCACGTAGCTGAATTACGTGCGAGATATTGGGGCGATAGCTGGAAAGAGGTTAAGCGTTTTGTCGATGATATGCGCGATAAACGCGATCCACAATTTGAAGAAAATACTCGGGCGCTGGCCGCTATTTTCTTTCTGGCAAAAATACCGGCAGCTCGTCATGAGCTCGAATTAAGTGAGCTGACTACTGACGAGAAAAAAGCATTGATTACAGCGATGAATCATTTTCGTGCAGTGGTGAGCTTATTTCCAAAACGGCTAACCATGCCGAATTAATCCAAACAGAAATTTAATGGCGTAAACCCGCCGGGCTTCTTATTGCCCGAAATCAGGAGAAATAAATATGCAGAAAGAACTAACAAACATCTTTGTCGCCGAAAGTGATCCACTCATGGCCGTGATTGATATAGCCAAACGCGAAGAGCGTAAAGGTCGCGCTCTCGCCGTTTCAATCCGTCTTGAGGCTCTGGCAACACATATCGCGAATAAAGGCTTAAGCGGGATTGAAGCGGCAGAACTTCTGCGCCGTGAAGCCACCCGCTATGAAAATGAATCTCAGGAGCTGCACTAATGGCCGACGCAATGGATTTGGTACAACAGCGCGAGCAAGCAGAACGCGAGCGCCTTATAAGCAACGCTCGCAGCCGTATCGCTGCGCCATCTTGTTTCCTCTGCCAAGAATGTGACGCACCAATCCCGGAAGCTCGCCGCATCGCGATTCCGGGCGTGGCATTTTGCGTGACCTGTCAGCAAATCGCTGAGCTCAAACACAAACATTACAGGGGCGTTTAAATGGCGATTCGTATTGAAGTAGGTGACAAATGGGTTATTACCAGCGACCAGTATCAATTCATCCTGAATGAAAAAAAAGTCGTCAAGTCTGGTAAAAAAGCTGGCGAGGAATGGCTCGACACTATCGGCTATTACCCGAAAATTAATCAGCTTATTTCCGGGATGATTCATCACCAAATACATAACTCAGAAATTCAATCCGTCAAAGACATGGCTGACGAAATTGAACGCATCGGTGAACTATGCAATGAAGCATTTGGAGTTTTAAAACCTGTCGAGAAAATTGGTGGTTGCGAGTGGGTGTCATGGAATGAATTAAGTGCTCGCGGTCTTCTCATTCGCATTAACAATGAGATTCTACACCCTATCGGACTGGCTGTTTTTCGTGACCCTAAAACGGGCATATCTCAGGGAGCTTTAATTGCTCCTGATGGGGTGTGGGAATATGACCAGTCAGTTTCCGTGAAGGTGTGATAGTGGGGATTTCTTACGCTTACCCGTGGAATGCTCCACGGCCAGCAATAGCCAGCCCATACCTTACCTATGACCAACAGCATCGCCGCGATCGTATGTTCGCGGCTTTGCTGCATGCAAGAAAGGTGCTTTCTCTGCAGCCTGAGTGCGTGCGTTTTGATGTATACCGCACCGCTGCGGTGCTGGAGCAAAATCAGGGCAGTCAACGAGCCAATGCTTTTTTAATCAGCTTTTGCAAAAAGGCATTGCCGCGTCTGGAACTGGTCGCAAAAAAATACGAGTGCGCGGGCATCGACAGCAAAGTGTCAGCCGCCGTTTTCGGCGGTCATTTCGATACTGAACTAATGCAATATCTGGCGTCACGTATGGTCAATATGGTTGCCAGATATAACCGCCTGCCTGATATGTCGCGTGCCGATATTGACCTGCTAGCCGCTGATATCGCTAATTTCATTCGCTCTGAACTGGCTGACATTGATGACGCCGGGGTTAGCGAGCTCAAAACGCTGTACACCTGGTATATGCGATCCGGTTTTATTTCACTGCAATTTAACGTTACCCCGCCGCATTGGGAGCGAGTGACAAAAAAGTATGTCGGTCAGGATGAGATAGCACCGGCAGTAATGCGCATGTTTAATGAGGTTTGGTGGCGTGGCCGTCTGCGACGTATTGCGTCGTCATGGCGCGAACATCTGCAAATTGCAGTCGGCAACGTCAGCAAGAAACGCCACGCCTACGCGAGTAAAAACTGCGTGACAGACTGGCGCGAGCAAAAGCGCCGCACGCGTGAATTTCTCAAGGGGCTGGATCTCGAAGACGAAGACGGCAACCGCATCAGCTTGATTGAAAAATACGACGGTTCTGTTGCTAACCCTGCGATACGCCGCTGCGAGCTGATGACCCGCATCCGTGGGTTTGAAAATATCTGCAATGAGCTCGGTTATGTCGGGGAGTTTTACACCCTGACCGCGCCGTCTAAATATCACGCCACCACTAAAGCAGGATACCGTAACAGCAAATGGAACGGAGCCAGTCCGTCGGACACACAAAGTTATCTCACAGGACTTTGGGCGCGCATTCGCGCCAAACTGCACCGGGAAGAAATCCGCATTTTCGGCATCCGTGTTGCTGAACCTCATCACGACGGGACGCCTCACTGGCACATGCTTATGTTCATGCTGCCGGAAGACGTTGAGCGCGTGCGCCTCATCATTCGTGATTACGCGTGGGATGAAGACCACCACGAATTGAGAAGCGACAAAGCCAAAAAGGCGCGTTTTCATGCCGAAGCCATCGACCCGGAAAAGGGCAGTGCTACCGGCTATGTTGCTAAATACATCTCAAAAAACATCGACGGCTATGCTCTCGATGGTGAAACCGATGACGAAAGCGGTGAGCTGCTGAAAGAGACAGCTCCAGCAGTTTCAGCATGGGCGGCGCGCTGGCACATCCGTCAGTTTCAGTTTATCGGCGGTGCGCCGGTGACGGTCTACCGTGAGTTGCGTCGCCTCGCTGACACTGAGACCGCGCACGGTCTAAGCGTTGAGTTTGCAGCCGTCCATGATGCCGCCGACGCCGGTGATTGGGCTGGCTACGTTAATGCGCAGGGTGGTCCGTTTGTTCGTCGCGATGATTTGCAGGTGAGAACGCTGTACGAGCCGCGCACCGAGTTTAACCAGTACGGTGAGGAAACAGTCTGCATCCGTGGCGTGTACGATTCCGCTATCGGTACCGGCACCCCGATTTTGACCCGACTAACGCAGTGGAAAATTGTTCCGAAGCGTGCCGTTGATTTGGCCGTTGACGTTAAGGGCGCACCTGCGCCCTCTCGGAGTTCTGTCAATAACTGTACGGGAAGCGAAAGCGATCCACCGATACTGGATTTAACAAAACCTCTGAGTAGACGTGAAAGGCGAGAGCTGACCAACCGACTAAGGACGAAAAAGTCAGTAACACGGCGAAAATTCATCCACGGAACGGATGAGCAAAACGCAGCTGTAGCGAAAACTATCGACGAGATACACCAGACAACCGGCATCAATATCAGTCGGGGTGAAGCCCTGCACCTGATGGCAGGTGGTAAGAGTTGCTTTAACGGTAAATGGTTGCGCGGAACGGCCAAAGGAGAGGTATTTTCCGCAGCCCCATCGCATCAGGCTCAAGCCAGGCGAATTCTAAGCCGAGTTGCGGTTTTAGCCGGGGCGGCTGCGAGAAATGACAGTTAATATCCATCCTTATCATGCACATACAGCGCCATAACGTTTCGTTTTTTTTCTTCCCATCTTTTGCCAATACGTGCTACTGTATAAATATACAGTAACCCTATGGGAGGGATTTCATGGTTGGCGAACATTTCAGCCGAACGCAGCAAAAGTGGGCTTGTGTGCAATTTATTGCCGAGGTATCTCTGATTGCAAACTGCAAACCAACAGACTTAAAGCTCGCGCTCACTCTCATTGCAGACCTTGCAAACAGCGAAAACAACGAAACCGAAGATGATATTTTTTATAAGGCTGAATAGATTATGAGAATTAATATCACGCTGGATAAAGAGCAAAAAATTAGCCAAGCGACGTTGGATGCACTTGAGGCTGAGTTGTACCGCAATCTTCAACCTATTTACCCAAAGACCGCTATTCGCATCCGCAAGGGTTCAGCAAATGGTGTTGAGTTAAGCGGTTTGAAACTGGACGAAGATAAAAAACGAGTAATGGAAATCATGCAGCAGGTATGGGAGGACGATAGCTGGCTGCATTAACAAACTCCGCCGGTGCTGAAACTTGTTTTCAGTACCGGTGGCGTTGAACAACGAGCCCGGCGAGGCGTTAGCATTTCTGGAGGGGTTATGGCGGGTCATGACTTAGATTTTCAGGTGGTCTATCGGGGTAAGACCTTAGAGTATTACCGCCCCGGAGGGTGGGTTTTCTTCCAGCGGCCTAAAGAGTCCGGCGGCGGATACTGGCTGGGGCGAACTTATGATGGCGTTTTTATGATTGAGTACGAGCGACCGGTGTCGCTAAATGATGGTATGGATTTTCTCGCCTCCATGAAAAAAGTCGAGGCAAAAAGCGAGGAATTTGACCCGAATTTTTCGCTTTTTTAGCGGCGCATGCATCAGGTGCATGAGTTTGCATTCGTTTTTGATTCCAGCGTTTGCCAGCCAGCGCCAGCGCTGGCGCGGCTTGGGGCTCCTGATGCACCTGCATTAAAAGCGACCCGTTAAGCGCGCAGGCGAGGCGGGGATAGCACTGCGCGCCAGACGTGGTGACAGGATTTATTTTTGCGCGTCTGTGCGCCTCGTGGTGGTGCGCTGAGTGGTGAGGTTGAATCGAGAGACTGTTGCGGGGTTACGTCGCGTGTGCGGCGTCTGGTGAGGTCTGAGAGCATGCCGCCCGAAGGCGGCATTTTGGGCGGGGTTACTCGGTCTCGATGTTGTAATCTTTAAAGCGGATCACCTCCATACCGAGCCATTCATTGATTTCTTTGAAACGCTCCTGCAGCGGCGTCAGCTCGTTACGCACAAATACCCGTGCAACCTTCTCGATATCGCCCATCGAGCCGATATTTTCAGGCTTGCCGCCCATGAGCTGGAACGGCACGCGGTGCGCATCGAGCAGGTCAGCGGCGCTCACCTTCTTGATATTAAAAAAATCATCCTTCGTGGCGACTTCACTCAGCGGGATAATCTTGATGCCGTCCGGTTTACCGTTAGGAGCATGGAGGAAAATGTTTTTAAAATTTCCCATTCCCTTCGAGTTAGCCATGGCTTTTCGAATTGCTTCAATGTCTGTGCTGTTTTGAGCTGCGTCTGTCACATACATGATGTACCCCGCGTGTGCGCCGTTCTGGTAATACTTGCGGCGATACAGCGTGGCGGACTCATTCAGCCAGGCGGAATTGAGCGCGCTCAGGTATTCCGGCATACCGTAAAGCTCCTGATTGATATCGGGCTCAAGCAGATGGCACACCGAACCGGGTGCGAACTGGTGCGGGTGTGTGTAGTCCGACACGTACCAGTAAACCCCCTCCTCTACTCCCCGGCGAGTGTATTTGGCCGGAGAAGTTTCCAGTTTAAAAAGCTGGCCGGTCACACTCATGCGCTTTTCAAGATAGCCGTTGGCAAACACCAGATAATCAAGCACAAGGCGGCTGAAGTCCTGACGAGACAGCAACGGGTGCGGGATAAAGGTGCTGGCCAGAATGTTGCGCTTTACGTAAATCGGGGAGCTGTGGTGTACGGCTGCGCGCAGGCTTTTTGCCAGTCCCGAGAAGTTGACCGGCGGCTCGTACCATTTGCCGTTATTGATGCATTCGACATAGTCGAGAATGTCGCGGCGATCCAGAACGGGTGACGGCTCACCAAAGGTGAACGCCTCCATTTTCTGCGGCGCGCTGGCCGTCATGTTGGTCTGTTTTGGCTGTTTGTTTTGGCGTTTTTTCATCAGTAGTTAATATCCAGAATTGTAGTTGCTTCCATACCGCTTCCGGCGGAAAGCGGCTCGTTTACCAGCGCATGCATGGTCGCCCACGCGACATCCGCGTGGCTGGCTTCCTCGCTGCGGCTGGCTTCATAGGTGGTGCTGCGGCCGCTGCTGGTCATGGTTTTGCGGATTGCCATAAATGACTGCGTGATGTCGGTCGCCCCGGCGTCGTATTCCAGACACCCGCGGCGAATGGTGTCTTTTGCTTTCAGCACCATTGCGGTTTTCATTTCCGGCGTGTAGCGGATGGCGCGCGCAGCGGGGAAGAATGAGCGCACGAGCTGGTAAACACCCTGGCCGATGCCGGTCGCATCGATGCCGATATAGTCGACGGTGTATTTCTCGGTCAGCGCGCGAATGGCCTCGGCCTGTGCGGCAAAGTCCATGCCTTTCCACTGATGACGCTCAAGGATGCGGAACTTGCCACCGGCAACCAGCGGCGGAGCCAGTACCGCGCATCCGGCGCTGTCGCCGGTGTGTGACGGGTCATAGCCAATCCAGACAGGACGCCAGTTAAACGGACGGTCGGCGAACGGTTCGAAGTCCTCCCATTCTTCCATCGCATCGACCATGCAGCGCTGCAGCTCCTCGAACGGGAATACCGATGCCTTATCGTCGACGAACTCGCACATAAACAGGTTACGGAAGTCATCCGCGCTGTTTTCCTGCTTAAGCTGGTCGAGGTTAAACAGGGTGCAGCCACCGGCGAGCGCGTCCTCAATGGTGACAATCTGCCGCCACTGGCCGTCACCGCATAACATGCCCCCGGCAAGCGCCTGATGACTGATATCAATGTCGACACGTTCGTCGCGGTTGCTGCGGCCACGGTTAAACAGCTCGCCTGACCAGAACGGGTAAGCGCCATGCGCCAGCGTCGACGGGGTCGAAAAATAGGTGGTGCGCAGGTGCGACTGCGAGGCCATACCAGAGGCGACTTTGCGCAGCTTCTGAAAATTGGGGATCCAGAAAATTTCATCGACGTACAGGTCGCCGTTGTGGCTCTGCGCGGTGTTGGAATTGGTACCGAGAAAAATCAGCTCAGCGCCATTGTTGCCGATGACGATCGGGTCGCCTGACAGGTCGACGTCAACCAGACGGGCAAAGGCGATGATGTACTTACGGAACACGTAAGCCTGCGTTTTACTGGCCGACAAAAATATCTGGTTCTGCCCGGTCTTAAGCGCGCGCAGAAGTGACTCGCGCGCAAAGTAGAACGTCGCGCCAATCTGTCGCGATTTCAGGATGTGGCGGATGCGGTGCTCTAACCCCGCTTTATGCCAGCGGAGCTGATAGTCAAACGACTGGTCGAAGAAAATCTCTTCCAGCTTTTCTATCGCTTCATCACTGAAGAAATTGCGTTTCGGCTTTTTGCGATCCCCTCTGTTGCGGCTGGCGATATTGGGGTTTAAATCCACCTCGTTCCCAGTCTGGGCGTAGCGGTTAACGCGCGCGAGCCGCTCCATCTGGCGCGACAGAAAATCAGCGACTTTGAAGTCATGCGCGGTCAGGTCTGGCTTTGCATAGAGCTGAATAAGCCGCGCCTCTAACGTCGACTCCACGCGGTTAATCGGGGCGGTTTCCTCCCATCCATCGCGCTGTTTCCAGCTCTGCACGGTCGGGCGCTTGAGCTGCAGCATGTCGCAGATTTGCGGGACGGCGAACCCCTGCCAGTACAACAGACGTGCCTGTCGTCGCGGGTCATTTAACAGAGAAAGGTCAGTTGAAATGGTCATGCTTGCCTCGTTTTTGGTGTTACGTGGCAAGGCTAAGGAAATGGGGTGTTATTAGCGCTAAGTGCCTGTTGTATCAGATCTAACAGGAGCGCAAGCGGTGGCTGATACGGGTCAGAGTCGGGAAACTAAACCCGACCCGAAAACCCAACATCAGGACACCTGAACAATGGCAAAGAAAGTTTCTAAATGGTTTCGCATCGGCGTCGAGGGTGACACCTGCGATGGCCGCGTCATCAGCGGCGATGATATTCAGGATATGGCCGACACGTTCGACCCGCGCGTCTACGGCTGCCGCATTAACCTCGAACATATCCGGGGGCTGATGCCTGACAGTCCGTTTAAACGCTATGGCGATGTTACAGAGCTTAAGGCGGAGATTATCAGCGATGGCTCTGCGCTCGATGGCAAAAAAGCGCTGTTTGGCAAAATCCAGCCGCTCGACGAACTGGTCAGCATGGTGAAAGCCGGTCAGAAGGTTTACACCTCCATGGAGATCCGCCCGAACTTTGCCAACAGCGGCAAATGTTACCTCGTTGGTCTGGCCGTCACCGATGACCCGGCAAGTCTCGGCACGGAATACCTCGAATTCTGCAGCCGCGCCGCGCAGAACCCGCTCGCCGGTAAAAAAGACCAGCCGGACGACGTTTTCTCTGTGGCCTCACTGGCTGAGCTGGAGTTTGAGGACGTCCCCGACACCATGCTCAACAGCCTGACCGATAAGGTTAAAGCCATTTTTGGCCGTAAGCAGGCCAGCGATGACGCCCGTTTCGCTGATGTGCATGAGGCTGTGACCACCGTCACCGAGCAGGTGCAAACCAATCTCACCGCTACCGACCAGCGCGTCACCGAGCTGGAGACCGCTTTTGCGCAGCTTAAGCAGAACGTGACCAGCAAAGTCGATGAAAACGCGCAGGCGTTTACCTCCCTGAAAAGCTCCCTCGATAACACCGAAAGCCAGCGCCAGCCGCGCCGCGAGCTTTCAAAAGGCGGTACGGGCGACGAGCTGCTGACCAACTGCTGATAACGCGCCGGGCGCGTTGCCCGGCCTGAACCCTTTTACCCGAACAGGAAAAACTATGCGTAAAGATACCCGCTTCAAATTTAATGCCTACCTGACCCGCGTCGCGGAGCTGAACGGTATTTCCACCGATGACGTGGAGAAGAAATTCACCGTCGAGCCGTCGGTCACGCAAACCCTGATGACCACCCTGCAGATGTCATCCGCGTTTCTGACCAAAATCAACATCGTGCCGGTCGACGAGCTGAAAGGCGAAAAAGTCGGGGTTGGCGTTAACGGTACGATTGCGAGCACCGCCGACACCGCCGGTGATGATGAGCGTAAGACCGCTGATTTCACCGCGCTGGAGTCCAATAAATACGAGTGCGACCAGATTAACTTTGACTTCCATATCCGCTACAAACAGCTCGACCTGTGGGCGCGATTCCAGGACTTCCAGACCCGTATCCGTGACGCCATCATCAAACGTCAGTCCCTCGATTTCATCATGGCCGGTTTCAACGGCATCGAGCGCGCGGCGACCTCCGACCGTAAAAAAAATCCACTGCTGCAGGACGTGGCGATCGGCTGGCTGCAGAAGTACCGCAATGAAGCGCCCGCGCGCGTGATGTCAAAAATCACCGACGAAGAAGGTGAGGTGATTTCTGAAGTGATCCGCGTGGGTAAAAACGGCGACTATGCGAACCTCGACGCGCTGGTCATGGATGCCACCGGCAACCTGATTGACGAGATTTATCAGGATGACCCGGAGCTCGTCGTCATCACCGGGCGTAAGCTGATGGCGGATAAATATTTTCCGATCGTCAACAAAGAGCAGGCAAACACCGAGTCGCTGGCCGCTGACATCATCATCAGCCAGAAGCGAATCGGCAACCTGCCAGCCGTGCGCGTGCCTTACTTCCCGGCAGATGCGCTGATGGTGACGCGTCTCGACAACCTGTCTGTCTACTTCATGGATGACGCGCACCGTCGCAGCATCATCGAAAACCCGAAAAAAGACCGCATCGAAAACTACGAGTCAATGAATGTTGACTACGTGGTCGAGGCTTACGCCGCCGGTTGCCTGATTGAAAACATCAAGCTCGGTGACTTCACCGCACCTGCAGCGCCGGAAAGCGGAGAGTAAGCCATGACGAGTCCCGCAGCGCGTCACATGATGCGGGTCTCGGCCTCTGAAACTGCGCAGCGGGCTGCTGTCCCGCTGCGCAATGCAACTGCCTATGAGCAGATGCTCGTTAAGCTGGCCGCAGACAACCGCACGCTAAAACAAATCAGCTCTAAAGAGCGTAAAGCCGCGAAAAAGCGCGAGCTGCTGCCGTTCTACCTGCCGTGGGTGGCTGGCGTCCTCGAAAACGGCAAAGGGGCGCAGGATGACATCGTCATGACGGTGATGCTCTGGCGTCTCGATGCTGACGATATCGCCGGGGCGCTGGAAATAGCCCGTTACGCCATGACCTACGGCCTCACCATGCCGGTCGGTCGCCGTCCGACGCCCTGCCTGCTGGCCGAAGAAGTCGCGCTCGCCGCGCAGCGCCTGTTGACGGCAAAACAACCGGTCGAGCTGGCGAACCTGCTCGACACTCTCGCGCTGACCGAGCGCGCGGATATGCCCGATATCGTGCGTGCGAAGCTGCACAAAATCACCGGCTATGTGTTGCGTGATGCGGAGCAACTGCCGGACGCGCTGGCGCACCTGCAGCGTGCGATCCAGTTAGAAAGCACTATCGGGGTGAAAAAGGATATCGAGCAGTTAGAGCGCCAGCTCAGGCCAAAACCCGAACCGGCACCGAAAACCAAAACGACTAAACCGCGCACGCGCAAGCCTGCCGCCAAACCAGCGGCACGGCGCGGGCGTCCACCAAAGGCGGCAAAAGCCGCAGGTTAACCGAGCGCTCCCCGAGCCGGGCGGCACGCCGGTCAATGCGGGTATCAATTGCCCTGACTGCGACCGGCGTCCACCGCCCACCCATTACCCGAGGTTGTCATGACGACGCTGATTATTGAGCCAAAAAAAGAGCCGCAGGATGTGCCGGGCGTGGTGATACCGCCACCGGGCGTGAGCGAGCCGGTAATCAAAAACACCCCGTTTTTTCCTGACGTTGATCCGAAGCGCGTGCGGGAAGAAATGCGACTGGAGCAGACCGTTTCCCCCGTTCGCCTGCGCCGGGCGATTAAGACCGCAATTGCGGAGACTAACGCGGAGCTGAGCGACTGGCGCGAAAGTCAGCTCGATGCCGGTTACGCCACGCTGGCGGATGTCCCGACCGACGAGCTCGACGGCGAGAGCGTGCGCGTTTTCCACTACTTCAACGCAGTGTGTTCGATGACGACGGCCACGCTGTATGAGCGTTTTCGCGGCGTGGATGCGACCGGCAAAGGGGACAAAAAAGCCGACAGCATCGACAGCACGATAGATGAAATGTGGCGGGATATGCGCTGGTCTGTGGCGCGCATCCAGGACAAAGCGCGCTGCATTGTGGAGCAAATCTGATGAAAGCGTATGCGCTGCAGGGCGACACCCTCGACGCGATTTGCGCCCGGTATTACGGGCGCACCGAGGGCGTGGTCGAAACCGTCTTAGAGGCTAATCCCGGCCTGTCCGAGCTCGGCGTTATCCTGCCGCACGGCACGGCAGTAGAGCTGCCCGAGACCGAGAGCGCGGCCAGAACCGAAACGGTGAATCTATGGGACTGAGTATGGAAAAAATCACCACGTTTATCGCCTACTGGCTGGCCGTGGGGCTGGCGTATGTCGGGGCAATGTCCCCCGAAAAGATGGCGCTTTACGTGGGCGGCGGATGCGCCATTTTTACCGCGCTGACGAACTACTGGTTTAAGCGCAAAACCTATCTCTATCTGACGTCTCTCGGACTCGATAAGGGGGCTATTCGTGAAATCAATCGTTAAACGTTGCAGTGTGGCCGCCGTGCTGGCGCTGGCAGCGCTGATGCCTGACTTTCGTCTGCTTAACACCTCGCCCGAGGGGCTGGCGCTGATTGCCGACCTCGAAGGATGTCGCCTGACGCCTTACCAGTGCAGCGCGGGAGTGTGGACGTCGGGCATCGGCCACACTGCAGGCGTCGTGCCTAAGGGTGAAATCACCGAACGGCAGGCGGCGGCGAACCTTGTCGCGGATGTGCTGAACGTCGAGAAACGTCTGGCGGTATGCGCGCCGGTGAAAATGCCGCAGCAGGTTTACGACGCGCTGGTCAGCTTCTCATTCAATGTGGGAACCGGCGCGGCCTGCCGGTCGACGCTGGTCTCGTTTATCAAGCGCCAGCAATGGCCGCAGGCGTGCGACCAGCTCACCCGCTGGGTTTACGTGAATGGCGAAGTTAACAAAGGGCTGGAAAATCGTCGCGCGCGTGAGCGTGCTTACTGTCTTAAAGGAGTTACTCAATGAAAAAATACTTACGTTCACTGATGTTGGATGCCCTGCTGGCTGTAGTTCTGATTTGGGGGCTGATATCGCCGCAAAGCGCTGCCGTTAACTTTGTGGCCGCATGGGCGCTATTTGGCAGTTTTGTCTGCATTAGTGCGAGCCTCGCCGGTGTGGTCGCCTATGAGCACTGGCTACGAAACACGGGAAAAAGTAATGCCGTCAATCCAGACCTAATGAAGATATTCCGCGCCGTCTTTTGTCGAAAGCCTGCACGGGCGCGCAAGGCATGGTCTCTCATTGTTTTCTCTGCTACGACGGTCTGTTTACTTGGGGCTGGCTGGCTCTTTACAGCTCTGGTCTATCTGCTCTGTGTTCTGGCCTTTAAAGCCGTTCGCGAGACATACCGCCAACGCATTGAGGAGGCGGCTCTGTGTCCAAATTCATTGTGATGTTGATTGCCACAGGTCTGGCACTGGCGACTGTGCTCTGGTTGAGGCATGAGAACGCTAATCTTCGGCGCTCTTTTGACCGGGCGAATAAGGTCGCGACCGAACAAAAAACCGCGATCGGAATGCTGAAAAATCAGCTTTCCGTTTCGCAGGGAATTGCCAGGCGAAATGAAACCGCGCAGGTCAGTTTACGCGGCGAACTGCTGGCCGCCGGTGCAATGGCCGTGCGACGTGAAGAAACCATTACGAGGCTGATAAATGAGAATGAAACCTTACGCCGCTGGTATAGCGCTGAGCTGCCTGATGTTGTGCGTCGGCTGCACACCCGCGCCGCCTGCGCCTCCGCCGGTCATTGTTTACAGCGCCTGCCCGAAGGTGAGCTATTGCCCGATGCCGGGAAGCGACCCGGCCACTAATGGCGATCTGAGCGCCGACATTCGCAGGCTTGAGCACGCGCTCGCCGCCTGCGCGCTGCAGGTTGAAACTATCAAAGACTGTCAGGATAAACTCGATGAAGAAAGCACGCAGCCTGCGCGAAGCGCTGATTAAAGCCGTTCCGCAGCTTGAAACAAACCCCGAAATGATGCGCATCTTTGCCGATGAGGGGAATATCGATGCGCGGCTCGCGGCCTCGCTGTCGCATGAGAAAATTTACACCCTGAATGTGATCGTGTGTGACTTTGTGGGCGACCCTGACCTGATTTTCGTGCCGGTGGCCGCATGGCTCAGGGAAAACCAGCCGGATATCTGCACACTCGATGACGGCCGCAAAAAGGGCTACCGTTTCCAGATGGATTTGAACGACGGGGACAGCGTCGATATCAGCATCAGCCTGCAGCTCACCGAGCGCACCATCATCAAAGAGGAAAACGGCGCGCTGCACGTAAGCTATGCCCCTGAGCCGCCGCTGCCGGAGCCCGTCACCCGGCCAAAAGAGCTCTATATCAATGGCGAACTGGTGAGCAAATGGGATGAGTGAATTTAAGCCCTTTGACGACCGGCTCAATGGTCTGATTACTGCCCTGTCACCGGCTGCGCGCCGCAAGCTGGCCGGAGAGATAGCAAAGGAGCTGCGCAAGTCGCAACAGCAACGTATCAAGCTGCAGAAAGCCCCGGACGGCTCGCCTTATCAGGCGCGAAAGCGTCAGCCTCTCAGGGCTAAGACCGGACGGATTAAACGGGCGATGTTCCAGAAGCTCAGGACAAGCCGGTACATGAAAGCCACTGGCCGCGAAAACAGCGCCGTGGTGGAATTTACCGGCAAGGTGCAGCGCATCGCGCGTGTCCATCAGCTCGGGCTAAAAGACCGCCCTAACCCGCACAGCCGTGACGTGCAGTATGCGGCGCGCCAGCTACTCGGATTCAGCCGGGAAGATAAACAGCTCGTCGAGACGCTGATAATTAAACACCTCACTCTCTGAGCGTTGTCACAACAACCACAAAACACCGTTTCATTGCCGCTTGCCTCGCCCGGCGGCATCCTTTCCCCATGAATAATCTAAATTCTCTGCAGGAAATCGCACGCGCGATCCGCAACCTTATCCGCACCGGCATCGTGACCGACGTCGACCACGACGAGGGGCTTTGTCGTGTCCAGACCGGCGGCATGGAAACCACCTGGCTGAACTGGCTAACCTGCCGCGCCGGTCGCTCGCGCGTATGGTGGGCGCCATCCGTTGGCGAGCAGGTGCTTTTGCTTGCTGTCGGCGGCGAGCTCGATACGGCGTTTGTGCTGCCCGGCATTTTCTCGGATGACCATCCCGCGCCGTCTGCCTCCCCTGATGCGCTTCATGTTTCCTTTCCTGACGGGGCGGTTATCGAGTACGAGCCCGAAAACGGCGCGCTCACCGTGTCAGGCATCAAAACCGCAGACGTCACCGCGTCTGAGTCCATTACGGCCACCGTGCCGGTGGTGCTGGTGAAAGCGTCGAGCCGCATCACGCTCGATACGCCGGAGGTGGTGTGCACCAACAAGCTGACAACCGGCACGCTCGAAGTGAAGAACGGCGGGAAGATGAGCGGGAACATCGAGCATACCGGCGGGACGCTGAAATCAAACGGCGTGCAGGTGGATAACCACGCGCACGGCAACGTACAGAGCGGCGGAAGCTGGACTAAGGGGACGCAATGACGGTGCGTTATCTGGGAATGAACGGCCAGACCGGCCTCAGTATCTCTGAGGTTGAGCATATCCGGCAAAGCGTGCGCGACATTCTGGTCACGCCGGTTGGGTCGCGCGTCATGCGCCGTGAATACGGCTCGCTCCTGTCGCAGATGATTGACCAGCCGCAGACCCCGGCGCTGCGCCTGCAGATTATGGCCGCGTGCTATTCCGCGATCCAGAAGTGGGAGCCACGCGTCAGCCTCACGACCATCACCTTTGAACGGTCGGAGACCGACGGCGGGCTGTATGTCGACATCACCGGCACCCGCTCCACCGGCGGCCAGCCTTTTTCACTCACCATTCCACTGAGTTAAACGCTATGGCAATTGTTGACCTTAACCAGCTCGCCGCGCCCGACGTGGTGGAAGAACTGGACTATGAAACCATCCTGAGCGAACGAAAGGCGACGCTCGTCTCACTTTATCCCGAGGAACAACAGGAGGCAGTCGCGCGCACGCTGACGCTCGAATCAGAGCCGCTGGTGAAGCTGCTGCAGGAAAACGCCTACCGGGAAGTTATCTGGCGACAGCGCGTCAACGAGTCCGCACGCGCGGTCATGCTGGCCTACGCCACCGGCGCAGACCTCGACCAGATAGGCGGAAATTACAACGTCGAGCGCCTTGTCATCACGCCTGCAGACGACACGACGTTACCGCCGACGCCTGCCGTGATGGAGTCGGACACCGACTATCGGCTGCGCATACAACAGGCATTTGAGGGGCTGAGTACCGCAGGCTCTACCGGCTCCTATCAGTTTCATGGCCGCAGCGCTGACGGGCGGGTCGCCGATATTTCGGTCATCAGTCCCGAGCCTGCGTGTGTCACGGTCACGGTGCTGTCCCGCGAAAATAACGGGATAGCTTCTGACGAGCTGCTCGCCATCGTGCGTACCGCGCTGAACGATGAGGACGTCAGGCCGGTCGCTGACCGCGTGACCGTGCAGTCGGCGAACATTGTCGACTATAAAATCACCGCATCGCTTTACCTTTACCCTGGCCCCGAAAGCGAGCCGGTGCTCAGTGCGGCGAAAACTAAGCTGCAGGCGTATATCACTGCGCAGCACCGGCTCGGGCGCGATATCCGCAAATCAGCGATTTATGCCGCGCTCCACGTCGAAGGCGTGCAGCGTGTCGAGCTGGCAGAACCGGTGGCCGACATCGTGCTCGATGACACGCAGGCGTCATGGTGCAGCGAGTACAGCGTGACTATCGGGGGCAACGATGAATGATACCCGCCTGCTGCCGGTGGGCTCGTCGCCGCTTGAGGTGGCGGCGGCGCGCGCCTGCGCTGAGATTGAAAATACCCCCGTTCCGCTGCGCCGTCTCTGGAGCCCCGATAACTGCCCGGCAAATTTGCTGCCGTGGTTGGCGTGGGCGTTTTCCGTTGACCGCTGGGATGAGAACTGGCCGGAGGCCACAAAGCGGGATGTGATCCGCGCGGCGTGGTTTATCCATGCGCACAAAGGAACGATTGGTGCTGTGCGTCGCGTGGTGGAGCCGCTCGGCTACCTGATTAACGTGTCCGAGTGGTGGGAAACTAACGACCCGCCCGGCACGTTTCGCCTCGATATCGGTGTGTTAGAGACCGGCATCACCGAGGAAATGTATTACGAGATGGAGCGGCTCATCGCGGATGCCAAACCAGCCAGCCGCCACCTTATCGGCCTGACTATCATTCAGGACATTCCCGGCAACCTCTACACCGGAGCCCTGACCTATGACGGCGACATCATCACGGTTTATCCCGGATAAGTGAGAGAACAATGACAGTGAAATACAAAACGGTCATCACCAAAGCCGGTGCAGTTAAGCTGGCCGCAGCGACCGTACCTAACGGTAAAAAAGTGAATTTTACGGCGATGGCCATCGGCGACGGTGGCGGCACGCTGCCGGTGCCTGACCCGAACCAGACAAAGCTCGTCAAAGAGGTCTGGCGTCACGCGCTGAACAAAATCAGCCAGGACAATAAAAACAAAAATTATGTCGTGGCGGAGCTGCTTATCCCGCCGGAGACCGGCGGTTTCTGGATGCGTGAAATGGGGCTTTATGATGATACCGGCACGCTGATTGCGGTCGGTAACATGGCCGAAAGCTACAAGCCAGCGCTGGCAGAGGGGTCAGGCCGTGCGCAGACCGTGCGTATGGTCATCATGGTAAGCGACATCGAGTCGGTCGAGCTCACGATTGACACCTCAATGGTGATGGCAACGCAGGACTACGTTGACGACAAGCTCGCGGAGCATGAGCAGTCCCGCCGTCACCCTGACGCCACGCTCACAGCAAAGGGTTTCACGCAGTTAAGCAGTGCGACCGACAGCACGTCTGAGAGCGTCGCAGCAACGCCGAAAGCGGTAAAGGCGGCGTATGACCTTGCTAAGGGGAAATATACGGCTCAGGACGCCACCACGGCGCAAAAGGGTATCGTGCAGCTCAGTAGCGCGGTAGACAGCGCGTCTGAGAGCGTCGCAGCGACGCCAAAAGCCGTAAAAGTGGCAAACGATAATGCAAATGGCCGTTTACCGCTGGCGGGCGGCTGGCTGACAGGCGGGTTTGGAATTAAAACCTCTATTGGCAGCGTGTCGTTTGGGGTGGGTAACTCTGATGTATATATCGCTAACGGTGCGTCGAATAAGTTTCTGCAACTGAAGCATACGGGCGAGCTGAAGTATGACGATAAGGCTATCTACCATGAAGGGTATAAACCCACCGCCGATGATGTCGGCGCGTTACCGGCCAAAGGTACAGCGGAAGCCGCAAAGAAACTCGCCACCGCGCGAAAAATTGCCGGAGTGGATTTTGACGGCACCAAAGATATCAGCCTGAAAACCACGAATCTGGATGATGCGGGTACGGCGGCCACAAAAGATGTGACCACCTCCAATATCGATACCACTGGCGGGCGGGTCTTGAGGGTGGGTGATTTTGGTGTTGGTGCGGTGGCAGGAGTCGGCCTGACTGATGCTAATAATATCAATTTTAATGGTTTTTTCAGAATGAGCGCCGAGGGTATTCATGGCCCGGTTGCGAATCAGGCCTCAGAGCTGATTCATTGCCAGTATGACCAGAATACCGGCCGTCAGATTGGCTGGCGTGCAGGTCGCCCGGATGAACCATTGCGCCACCGCACAAAAATGAACGGTGAGTGGCAGGGCTGGATTAAGCTCTACGATTCAAATAACCCGCCTACGGCTGATGAAGTCGATGCCGTTTCAGCGACAAAGGGCGGCACGTTCCAGAAAGAGGTTATGTTCTCGGAAGGCGTGAAAATCAGGAACGCAACGGGGATTTATCAGGGTGAGGATGCCGTCGGCTTTTCCAGTAATAACCTGCTGCTGAAATCATGGAACGGTATCGGATTCTATTGCACCCTCACCGGCAGTGAGGGCGTCACGGTCTTTGTCGATACCCGTGGCGGGCATGTGGAGGCGAGAGGCCAGATTAAGCCGGGCAGCTATGAGAATTTCGATAACCGGTTTTATACCAAGTCGCTGGCTAACAGCACTTTCCAGAAGGTCAATACCGCATCAAAAGGGTCACGCGGGTGGTTTAAAGATTCAAACACGGGAATGATTTTTCAGTGGGGGATTGAGAGCGTTAGCGGGGCAACCACGCGGACATTCAGTTTCCCGGTTTCGTTTCCGACTGGTTGCGCATCGTTGACGGTATCAAACAACATCGAGCGAACGGCTGGCGAAAACTCAATGACGGGATTTATTAAATCGGCATCACAATATTCCCTGTCAAATACTGCCGCAACAGATCGCCAGTTATGCTGGTTTGCAATTGGTTATTAGGAAGATAAAAGATGAATTATTATTTTTCGAAAACAACGCTGGGTTTTTATTGCGATGAGGTGAATAAATCCACTCCTGCTGATGCCGTGGAAATCAGTGAAGAATCATACTTTTCGCTGCGTGAGGGGCAATCCACGGGAAAAGTGATTGCCGCTGACGAGGCCGGAAACCCCATTTTAGTCGACCCGCCGGAGCCCTCGGCTGATGCGCTCATTGCACTGGCTGAAGAAACCCGGACTGCACTGATGGCTGAGGCTAACGCCAGAATCACGCCGCTGCAGGATGCTTACGAGCTCGGGATTGACACCGGGGAAGAGGCTGAATTGCTCACCCGCTGGAAGCGTTACCGGGTGATGTTAAACCGACTCGATATCAGCGCGGCGCCATCAATAGAATGGCCTGAAAAACCAGTCTGACCCGAGCCCTCCACCCGGAGGGCTTTTGTTTGTTGTTTCATTCCCCCACCAACGGCATTGCATCGCACCCGTGAAGCACACAACAGAAAATAGTCGCACCCCTTAACCACGGAGTTAAACAGATGGGCGACTATCATCACGGCGTCGAGGTCATCGAGATTAACGATGGCACGCGCACCATTTCCACCGTCTCGACGGCCATCATCGGCATGGTCTGCACGGCCAGCGATGCTGACGAAAAGACGTTTCCACTTAACGAGCCGGTGCTGATTACCAGTGTGCAAACAGCTATCGGTAAAGCCGGGAAAAAAGGCACGCTGTCAAAATCCCTGCAGGCCATCGCCGACCAGTGCAAGCCGGTCATTGTGGTGGTGCGCGTTCCCGAAGGTATCGACGACCCGGAAGACCCGGAAGCGGCGCAGAAAGAAACCATTTCTAACATCATTGGCACGACCGATGAAAACGG
Organism: Enterobacter sp. MGH 24; assembly: GCF_000493015.1. NCBI lineage: Bacteria > Pseudomonadati > Pseudomonadota > Gammaproteobacteria > Enterobacterales > Enterobacteriaceae > Enterobacter > Enterobacter sp. MGH 24. Next base: position 265,382 of record NZ_KI535657.1, read on the forward strand.
CAAATACACCGGGCTGAAAGCGCTGTTAACGGCGAAAACCGTCACCGGCGTTAAACCGCGCATTCTCGGCGTGCCGGGACTGGATACGCAGGAAGTGGCGACCGCGCTTGCGTCGACCTGTCAGAGCCTGCGCGCGTTCGGCTACGTGAGCGCGTGGGGTTGCAAGACCATTTCCGAAGCGATCGCCTATCGGGAAAACTTCAGCCAGCGCGAGCTGATGGTCATTCACCCTGATTTTCTGGCATGGGACACCACGACGAACGAAACCCAGACCGCATGGGCGACCGCCCGCGCGCTCGGCATGCGTGCCAAAATCGACCAGACAATCGGCTGGCACAAAACGCTGTCTAACGTCGGCGTGAATGGCGTCACCGGCGTCAGCGCCTCGGTCTCATGGGATTTGCAGGAGCAGGCCACCGACGCCAACCTGCTGAATCAGGCCGGGGTGACAACGCTCATCCGCAACGACGGCTTTAAATTCTGGGGCAACCGCACCTGCTCAGATGACCCGTTATTCGTGTTTGAAAATTACACCCGCACGGCGCAGGTGCTGGCCGACACGATGGCTGAGGCGCACGCGTGGGCGATGGATAAGCCCGTTTCCGCAACGCTCATCCGCGACATCGTCGCCGGTATCAATGCCAAATTCCGCGAGCTGAAAAATAACGGCTATATCGTTGACGGCTCCTGCTGGTACGACCCGGAGTCAAACACCGTGGAAACCCTGAAAGCCGGGAAGCTGTATATCGATTACGACTACACCCCAGTCCCGCCGCTGGAAAACCTGACCCTGCGCCAGCGCATCACCGATACCTATCTGGCAGACCTGTCAGACTCGGTCAATAGCTAAGGAGCTCAGAGCATGGCGTTACCACGCAAACTGAAATACCTGAACATGTTTAACGACGGTCTCAGCTACATGGGCGTCGTTGAATCCGTCACCCTGCCAAAGCTGACCCGAAAGCTTGAGAAATATCGCGGCGGCGGGATGCCGGGCTCGGTGTCGATTGACCTCGGCCTCGACGATGACGCGCTGTCGCTTGAGTGGACGCTGGGCGGCCTGCCTGACGTTGAGCTGTGGGCGCAGTACGCGTCACCGGGGGCGGATAGCGTGCCGCTGCGCTTCACCGGCTCATTCCAGCGCGATGACACCGGCGCTATTTCTGCCGTTGAGGTGGTCATGCGTGGCCGTCATAAGGAGTACGACGGCGGCGAAAACAAACAGGGCGAAAGCGGCACGACCAAAATCGCGACCGAGTGCTCGTACTACCAGCTCACGATTGACGGCAAAGAGGTCATTGAGATTGACGTCGTCAACATGGTGATGAAAGTCGACGGCGTCGACCGTCTCGCTGAGCACCGCCGGGCGATTGGCCTGTAACCCCTTAACCGGTCAGCCAGGCTGGCCGGTCACTTACTCACGTTCAAAGAGAGCAACATCATGGAAAACATTAACGAAACTGCCACCACCGAAACCGAAAACTCAAACATTGTGATCCTCGATAACCCCGTCCTGCGCGGTGAGCAGAAAATCGAACAGGTGACCGTCACTAAACCCAACGCGGGAACCCTGCGCGGCGTGAGTCTGGCGTCGCTGGCAAACTCTGACGTCGACGCGCTGATTAAGGTGCTGCCGCGTATGACGTACCCGGCGCTCACCGAGCATGAGGTCATGCGTCTGGAAGCGTCAGACCTGATTTTATTTGCCGGTAAGGTGGTCGGTTTTTTGTCGCCATCTTCGGCTCGCTGACCTTCCCGGATAACCTTTCGGTCGATGACCTGATGGCGGATATCGCAGTGATATTTCACTGGCCGCCATCAGAGCTAAATTCCCTGAGCGTGGCCGAGCTCATCACATGGCGCGAAAAGGCGCTGCAGCGAAGCGGACACCACCATGAGCAATAACGTCAGGATTGAGGTACTGCTGAACGCAGTAGACCGGGCAAGCCGACCGCTTAAAGCTATCCAGACTGCCAGCAAGACCCTTGCTGGCGATATCCGCACTTCTCAAAACAGCCTGCGCGATCTGAATGCGCAGGCATCCCGAATTGACGGATTCAGGAAAGCGAGCGCACAGCTTGCCGTGACAGGCCAGTCGCTTAACAAGGCGAAACAGGAAGCCGCCGCGCTGGCCGTCCAGTTTAAAAACACGCAGAACCCTACAACCGCGCAGGCGCGCGCGATGGAGGCGGCAAAGAAATCCGCCGCTGACCTGCAGCTCAAATACAACAGCCTCAGGCAGTCGGTACAGCGCCAGCGCACCGAGCTCGCGCAGGCCGGGATTAACACCCGTACTCTGTCGGCGGATGAGCGCCGCCTGAAAACCAGTATCAGTGAAACGACTGCGCAGCTCAACCGGCAGCGCGAGGCACTGGCGCGGGTCAGCCAGCAGCAGGCGCGACTGAGTCGCGTTAAAGAGCGTTATCAGGCCGGTAAATCCCTTGCCGGAGGCGCTGCAGCGGCTGGCGCGGCGGGTGTCGGATTCGCCACGGCGGGAACGATGGCCGGGGTGAAGTTGATGATGCCGGGCTATGACTTTGCACAGAAAAACTCTGAGCTGCAGGCCGTGCTCGGGGTCGATAAACAGTCACCCGAAATGGAGGCGCTGCGCAAACAGGCGCGCCAGCTCGGTGACAATACTGCTGCGTCTGCAGATGATGCCGCAGGCGCGCAAATTATTATCGCGAAAGCTGGCGGTGACGCTGCCGCAATACAGGCAGCGACGCCTGTCACACTCGATATGTCACTGGCTAACAGAAGGTCTATGGAGGAGAACGCCCAATTACTGCTTGGAACAAAAGCGGCGTTTCAACTGCAGAATAGTGACGTTAGCCATGTTGGCGATGTGCTATCAGCCACGATGAATAAATCTGCTGCTGACTTTCAAGGGCTCAGTGATGCTTTGACATATCTCGGGCCGGTAGCAAAAACCGCCGGGGTAAGTCTTGAGCAAGCTGCAGCAATGACCGGTGTGCTGCATGACAACAATATCAGAGGCTCAATGGCTGGTACTGGTAGCAGTGCTGTCGTCAGCCGGTTGCAGGCACCAACCGGGAAAGCGTGGACAGCACTCAAAGAGCTGGGAGTTAAGACCTCTGATAGCAAGGGCAATATGCGCCCGGTATTTAGCATCCTGAAAGAAATTCAGGCGAGTTTCGATAAGCACAAACTCGGTAACGCGCAGCAGGGGGAATATCTCAAAACAATTTTCGGAGAGGAAGCCCTTAAATCGTCAAACGTGTTACTCGCTGCTGCTGCGAGCGGCAAGCTCGATAAGCTCACTGCAACACTGAAAGCCTCAGACGGGAAAACAGCTGAGCTGGTCAAAATCATGCAGGACAACCTCGGGGGCGACTTCAAAGAATTTCAGTCAGCTTATGAGGCCGTCGGCACAGACCTATACGACCAGCAAGATAGCTCTCTACGAAAATTAACCCAAACAGCCACACGGTACGTTTTACAACTTGATGACTGGATCAAAAACAATAAGGAACTTGCGGAAACCATCGGCATCATCGCAGGTGGTGCAATGGCAATAATTGGCATCGTCGGGGCAATAGGTCTGGTCGCCTGGCCGGTTATTACCGGCATTAATATGTTAATAGCCGGTGCATCGCTGCTAGGAACGATTTTCTCGGTGGTGGGTGGTGCCATTATGGCCGTGCTCGGGGCACTTACCTGGCCGATTGTGGCTATTGGCGTTGCCATCGTCGCCGGTGCGCTGCTTATCCGCAAATACTGGGAGCCAATAAGCGCGTTTTTCTCAGGCGTAATGGAAGGGTTAAAACAGGCTTTTGCCCCGGTAGTGGAATTATTCGAACCGTTAAAGCCGGTTTTTGACTGGCTGGGTGACAAACTTAAAGCGGCGTGGCAGTGGTTTAAAGACCTGATCGCACCGGTTAAATCGACGCAGGAGACGCTCGACAGCTGCAAAAATGCGGGTGTGATGTTCGGTAAGATGTTGGCCGAAGCGCTGATGTTACCGCTCAAAAGCTTTAATACATTGCGCACCGGCGTTAACTGGTTACTGGAAAAGCTCGGGGTTATCAATAAAGAATCGACCGACCTTGACCAGAAGGCCGCAAAAGCCAATGCCGCCACCGGCTCGCAAAATGAATCTTATATTCCGACAACCTCAACATATGGCGGCTATCAGGCATATCAGCCGGTAACGGCGCCGACTGGTAAGACTTACGTCGACCAGAGCAAGCCAGAATATAACATCAACCTGAATGGTGGCATCGCGCCGGGCAGCGACCTCGACCGTCAGCTGCGTGAGGCTGTCGATAAACTCGACCGTGAAAACCGTGCGCGTCAGCGCTCAAGTATGCGTCATGACTCAAGGGGATAAAGCATGTTAATGGTTTTGGGTTTGTTTGTGTTTGAGCGCCGCACGCTGCCTTATCAGTCTATGCAGTATTCGAAGGATTACCGCTGGGCGTCAAACGACCGTATCGGCAAGCCACCGGCTTACCAGTATCTCGGGGAAGGGGAAACCACGCGCACGCTGTCGGGCGTGCTCTATCCCGAAATTACCGGCGGACGTCTGTCACTGACCGCCATCGAGCTGATGGCAGACGAGGGGCGCGCGTGGCCGCTGATTGACGGAACGGGCATGATCCACGGCATGTATGTCATCGACAAAGTGACGCATACGCACACCGAGCTATTCAGCGACGGAGCGGCGAGAAAAATCGAGTTTAGCCTGTCCCTTAAGCGGGTCGATAAATCGCTGGCGGCCATTTATGGCGACCTGAAAACGCAGGCCGACAATCTGGTCACGTCTGCCGGTGACTGGCTGGGAGGGCTGGCAGGATGATTACAGGAATGGATATTCAGGCCGGGGCGAAGATAGCCCCGGCGTTTATGCTCAAGCTGGATAACGAGGATATCACGCAGGATTTTAGTGACCGCCTTATCAGCCTGACCATGACCGACAATCGCGGATTCGAGGCCGACCAGCTCGATATCGAGCTCGATGACACTGACGGTCAGATAGCTTTGCCACCGCGCGGCGCAACGTTGACGCTGTGGTTAGGCTGGCAGGGATCCGCGCTGATAAAAAAAGGGACGTTCACGGTCGATGAAATCGAGCACAGGGGCGCACCTGATACGCTGACCATCCGGGGTCGAAGCGCCGATTTTCGCGGGACGCTGAACTCTCGCCGGGAACAGTCATGGCATGACACCACGCTCGGGCAAATTGTGGAGACGATTGCGGCACGCAATAAGCTGACGGCCAGCGTGGCCGACACGCTGAAAGCAGTCGCCGTGCCTCACATTGACCAGTCGCAGGAATCCGACGCGGTGTTTCTGTCCCGCCTGGCTGACCGGAACGGGGCGTCGGTTTCGGTAAAAGCAGGGAAACTGTTATTCCTGAAAGCGGGGAGCGGTAAGACGGCCAGCGGTAAGCCTATTCCGCAGATGACGCTTGAGCGCGCCGACGGCGATCGTCATCAGTTTGCCATTGCTGACCGGGAAGCCTACACAGGCGTGACGGCAAAATGGCTGCACACCAAAGACCCGAAGCCGCAAAAGCAAAAGGTTAAGCTCAAGCGTAAGCCCAAAGAGAAGCACCTCCGAGCGCTGCAGCACCCGAAAGCGACAAAAGCACCGGCAAAGACTAAAGCCAAAAAAGAGCAGGAAGCGCGCGAGGGTGAGTACATGGCCGGTGAGGCTGACAACGTGCTGGAGCTAACGACCATCTACGCGACTAAGACGCAGGCTATGCGCGCAGCTCAGGCGAAGTGGGACAGACTGCAGAGAGGGGTTGCGGAGTTTTCAATCTCACTGGCGATTGGCCGGGCTGATTTATTCCCTGAAACGCCAATTGCCGTAAAAGGGTTTAAGCGCGTCATAGACGATCAGGCGTGGATAATCAGCCGTGTGGTGCATAACCTCAACGGGAATGGCTACACCACGGATTTAGAGCTTGAGGTTAAGATTTCGGATGTTGAGTACGAGCAAGTCAGCGATTAAACAATGCAAACTTTATCTTGCAAATGCAAATTTGCGGTTTATCATCCCGACTAGGTCATGAGAGGGGGATATAAATATGATGCACTGTCCATTATGCCAGGACGCTTCACACGCAAGGTCAAGCCGGTATTTAAGCTCTGAAACAAAAGAGCGTTATCACCAGTGCCAAAACATAAACTGTGGCTGTACTTTTGTGACACACGAAACACTTGCAAGGTACATAGTTAAGCCAGGTGAAGTGGTGCCAGCCCCGCCCCACCCCTCAAAATACAATCAGGGTAGTCTGTGGCTTTGAACCTGCTCCGGCAGGTTTTTTTATTTCTATCGCCAAAGCGTTAATCTCTGCCGCCAATTTGCCGCCATCGCCAATAAAAAAGGGGCTAGCATTACGCTAACCCCTTGTTTTCTACAAGCTTTCGGATGTTGCGAAAGCGCGTTATTAGTTCAGACGCTCTTTAATACGAGCAGACTTACCAGTACGCTCACGCAGGTAATACAGTTTAGCTTTACGTACAGCACCACGACGTTTAACAGCAATGCTGTCAACTACCGGAGAGTGAGTCTGGAAGACACGCTCAACGCCTTCGCCGTTGGAAATTTTACGAACAGTGAATGCAGAGTGCAGACCGCGGTTACGAATAGCGATAACCACGCCCTCGAATGCCTGCAGACGTTTTTTGGAACCTTCAACAACCCATACTTTCACTTCCACGGTGTCACCTGGACGGAAGGAAGGTACGTCTTGCTTCATCTGCTCTTGTTCAAGTTGCTTAATAATGTTGCTCATAATTTAATCTCTTATCCTGGGTAAACTGATATTCGGGAGCGTATTACGCATTCCCATCATGTTCATGCTGCTGGTGCGCGTGTTCAGTTTTGAACTCGGCCAGCAACTTTGCTTGCTCTTCAGTCAGAGCCAGGTTTTCCAGAAGTTCAGGTCTTCTAAGCCAGGTTCGGCCCAGCGACTGCTTCAAACGCCAGCGACGTATCTCGGCATGGTTTCCAGACAGTAACACCGCCGGTACTTCCATCCCTTCTAACACTTCAGGACGAGTATAGTGTGGACAGTCCAGCAACCCATCGGCAAAGGAATCTTCCGTTGCCGAAGCTTCATGGCCCAGAACCCCCGGAATGAACCGGGCGACGGAGTCAATCAGCGTCATTGCGGGTAACTCACCACCGCTGAGAACGTAATCGCCGATAGACCATTCTTCGTCAATCTCGGTTTGAATTACGCGCTCATCTATCCCTTCGTAGCGCCCACAGACCAGAATCAGCTTTTGATTCGTCGCCAGTTCGCTCACGCCCGCTTGATCAAGCTTGCGTCCCTGAGGTGACAGATAAATCACCTTTGCGCCTTCACCTGCCGCGGCTTTTGCTGTGTGAATGGCGTCCCGTAAGGGTTGCACCATCATTAGCATCCCCGGTCCGCCGCCGTAAGGACGATCGTCCACGGTACGGTGCCGGTCATGAGTAAAGTCACGAGGACTCCAGCTCTGGATGCTCAGCAGGCCATTCTTTACTGCCCGGCCAGTTACCCCGTAATCGGTAATCGCGCGGAACATTTCAGGAAACAGGCTAATTATGCCAATCCACATAGCGCCGTCTTTTACCGTTTATCCGGAGAATTTAAAAACCAGGATCCCAATCTACTTCAATGGTTTGAGTAGTGAGATCGACTTTCTTGATAACCTGTCCATCGAGGAACGGAACCAACCGCTCCTTGATGCCAAATGCATCTTTCAGGTTTGCCTTAATGACGAGAACGTCATTTGACCCGGTTTCCATCATATCGATGACTTTCCCCAGGCTGTAGCCTTCAGTAGTGACTACCTGGCAACCCATAAGGTCTTTCCAGTAGTAGTCGCCCTCTTCCAGCTGTGGCAACTGCGACGAATCCACGACAATTTCACAATTAGTCAGCGCATTCGCGGCATCACGATCGTCAATGCCTTTCAGCTTGATGATGATGTCCTGATTGTGGTGACGCCAGCTTTCCAGCTCGACCTCTTCCCACTTACCGCCTTTCTGGATAAACCAGGGCTGGTAATCAAAAATGCTATCAGCGTCTTCAGTGGAGGAAAACACTCTGAGCCAACCACGGATACCGTAGCAAGAACCCATTTTTCCCAATACGATCGGTTCAACAGGTGCTTTATTGCTCATCATGACCACCGTGACAGATTAAGCTGCTTTGTTTGCTGCTTTGATCAGCGTAGCAACGCGATCGGAAACAGTAGCGCCCTGGCCAACCCAGTGAGCGATACGATCCAGATCCAGACGAGTTTCTTCTTCTGCGCCAGCGGCCAGTGGGTTGAAGAAACCAACGCGCTCGATGAAGCGACCGTTGCGTGCATTACGGCTGTCAGTCACAACAACCTGGTAGAACGGACGCTTTTTAGCGCCGTGACGTGCTAAACGAATAGTTACCATAACATCCTCTTGTGTGAATAAAACAACCGGGCCCCATCGAGGAACGGAGCCCGGGTGTCATATTAAAAGCCCGAAAATTTTACTCATTTTCGGGCAAAAAGCAATCTCAAAAGCGATTAACGCCCTGGAAAACCGGGAGGCATCATCCCTTTCATACCGCGCATCATCTTCGCCATGCCGCCTTTCTTCATTTTCTTCATCATGCGTTGCATGTCGTCGAACTGTTTCAGAAGGCGGTTAACGTCCTGCACCTGCATGCCGCAACCGGCTGCGATACGGCGTTTACGGGAACCTTTGATGATGTCCGGGTTAGCGCGTTCTTTGAGGGTCATCGAGTTGATGATCGCCTCCATACGCACCAGCACCTTGTCATCCATTTGCGCTTTCACGTTGTCAGGGATCTGGCCCATGCCCGGCAGTTTGCCCATCAGGCTGGCCATGCCGCCCATGTTTTTCATCTGACGCAGCTGCTCAAGGAAGTCGGTGAGATCGAAACCGTCACCTTTTTTCAGCTTGCTGGCCAGCTTCTCGGCCTGCGCGCGGTCAACCTTGCTCTCGATATCTTCGATCAGCGACAGCACGTCGCCCATGCCGAGAATACGGGAGGCAATACGGTCCGGGTGGAACGGCTCCAGCGCTTCGGTTTTTTCGCCCACGCCGAGGAACTTGATCGGCTTACCGGTGATGTGACGAATGGAGAGCGCCGCACCGCCGCGGGCGTCACCGTCAACTTTGGTCAGCACCACGCCGGTTAACGGCAGCGCTTCGTTAAACGCTTTCGCGGTATTCGCCGCATCCTGGCCGGTCATGGCGTCGACAACGAACAGGGTCTCTACCGGGTTGATAGAGGCATGCACCTGCTTGATCTCGTCCATCATCGCTTCGTCAACGTGCAGACGACCGGCGGTATCCACCAGCAGCACGTCGTAAAATTTCAGCTTCGCTTCTTTCAGCGCCGCGTTAACGATGTCGACAGGCTTCTGCGCCACATCGGACGGGAAGAAATCCACGCCGACCTGCTCGGCCAGGGTTTCCAGCTGTTTGATCGCCGCCGGGCGATAGACGTCCGCAGAGACCACCAGCACTTTCTTCTTGTGCTTTTCACGCAGGAACTTACCCAGCTTACCGACGCTGGTGGTTTTACCCGCACCCTGCAGGCCCGCCATCAGCACCACGGCCGGCGGCTGAGCCGCCAGGTTAAGCACCTGGTTCTCTTCGCCCATCGCCGAAACCAGTTCATTACGAACGATTTTGACGAACTCCTGACCCGGGGTCAGGCTCTTGTTAACTTCATGACCAACCGCCTTCTCTTTTACGCGGTTGATAAAATCACGAACAACCGGCAACGCGACGTCTGCTTCCAGCAGCGCCATGCGCACTTCGCGCAGCGTTTCCTTGATGTTCTCTTCAGTAAGGCGTCCGCGGCCGCTGATGTTGCGCAGCGTGCGCGACAAACGATCGGTTAAATTATCAAACATTGTCTCTCGCCTGAGTAGAAACGTTGGGCCGCCATGGGCGACACATACACAGAATTTTGCCGGAGTATAACATGAAGGCGCCTTTGTTGTTATGCAACGGTTGGAGCAGGCGTCACGTAACGTTATACTGCTTCTCTTTCTTATTAAGACAACTGTCGATGCCTATATGCCTGTTTTCGCACTGATCGCCCTTGTTGCCTATTCTGTCAGCCTCGCGCTGATCGTTCCTGGACTGCTGCAAAAAAACAGCGGCTGGCGGCGCATGGCTATTCTTTCCGCGGTGATCGCACTGATTAGCCACGCGTTTGCGCTGGAATCACGCATCATCCCCGGCGACGGCAGCGTGCAAAACCTGAGCGTCCTCAACGTCGGCTCGCTGGTCAGCCTGATGATCTGTACGGTAATGACCATCGTCGCGTCTAAAAATCGCGGCTGGTTGCTGCTGCCGATTGTGTACACCTTCGCGCTGATCAATCTGGCGCTCGCCACCTTTATGCCTAATGAATTCATTACGCATCTGGAGGCTACCCCGGGGATGCTGGTCCACATCGGCCTGTCGCTCTTTGCCTACGCGACGCTTATCATCGCCGCGCTTTACGCCATGCAGCTCGCCTGGATTGACTACCAGTTGAAAAACAAAAAGCTGGCGTTTAACCATGAGATGCCGCCGCTGATGGTCATTGAGCGTAAGATGTTCCACATCACCCAGGTGGGCGTAGTGCTGCTGACGCTGACGCTCTGCACGGGCCTGTTTTACATGAAGAACCTGTTCAGCGTGGAGAATATCGATAAAGCAGTGCTCTCCATCATCGCGTGGTTTGTCTATATTGTCCTGTTATGGGGCCATTATCATGAAGGCTGGCGCGGTCGTCGCGTGGTCTGGTTCAACGTCGCGGGTGCGGGCATTCTCACCCTTGCCTATTTTGGCAGCCGCTTCATACAGCAATTTGCTGGCTAAGTAACAAAAGGAGTTCCCCCTGGAACACATCTCTACCACCACGCTGATCGTTACGCTGATCGTCATGGTGGTCATCTCCGCCTATTTCTCCGGCTCGGAAACCGGCATGATGACCTTAAACCGCTACCGGTTACGTCATCGTGCTAAACAGGGTAACCGTGCCGCACGTCGCGTTGAAAAACTGCTCCGCAAGCCGGATCGCCTGATAAGCCTGGTGCTCATCGGCAACAACCTTGTCAACATTCTGGCCTCCGCCCTCGGCACTATTGTCGGGATGCGCCTGTACGGCAACGCCGGGGTGGCGATTGCTACCGGCGTGCTGACGTTCGTGGTGCTGGTGTTTGCCGAAGTGCTGCCGAAAACCATCGCCGCGCTTTACCCTGAGAAAGTCGCCTACCCGAGCAGCTTCCTGCTGGCACCGCTGCTGATCCTGATGATGCCGCTGGTCTGGCTGCTGAACATGGTGACGCGCGTACTGATGCGGATGGTGGGGATCAAAGCCGATGTGACCATCAGCAGCGCGCTCAGCAAAGAAGAACTTCGTACCATCGTGCATGAATCCCGCTCGCAGATCTCCCGGCGCAATCAGGACATGCTCCTGTCGGTGCTGGATCTGGAAAAGGTGAGCGTAAATGACATCATGGTGCCGCGTAACGAAATCGTCGGTATCGACATCAATGACGACTGGAAAGCCATCGTCCGCCAGCTGACGCACTCCCCGCACGGGCGCATTGTGCTTTATCGCGACTCGCTGGATGACGCCATCAGCATGCTGCGCGTGCGCGAAGCCTACCGCCTGATGACCGAGAAAAAAGAGTTTACCAAAGAGGTGATGCTGCGCGCCGCCGATGAGATTTACTACGTGCCGGAAGGCACCCCGCTCAGCACGCAGCTGGTGAAATTCCAGCGCAACAAGAAGAAGGTCGGCCTGGTGGTCAATGAGTACGGCGATATTCAGGGGCTGGTGACGGTCGAAGATATTCTGGAAGAGATTGTCGGGGACTTTACCACGTCAATGTCGCCTTCCCTCGCGGAAGAGGTCACCCCGCAAAACGACGGCTCGGTGCTGATTGACGGAAGCGCGAACATTCGCGAACTCAACAAAGCCTTTAACTGGCATTTGCCGGAAGATGAGGCTCGCACAATTAACGGGATGATTCTGGAGGCGCTGGAAGAGATCCCGGCGGCGGGCACGCGGGTGCGCATTGAGCAGTACGATATTGATATCCTGGACGTGCAGGACAACATGATTAAGCAGGTGAAAGTCCTGCCCGTTAAACCCCTGCGCGAAAGTATCGCTGAGTAAGGCTGTAGGCCGGGTGAGGCGAACGCCGCCACCCGGCACTACGGATGGCAAATTACGCTTTCGCTTTCGCCACGGTCACCATCGCAGCGCGAATGGTACGGCCGTTCAGGGTGTAACCTTTCTGCATCACGCCCAACACTTTACCGGCTTCTACCTCTTCGGACTCCACCATGGCAATCGCCTGGTGAACGTTTGGATCCAGCGGAACGTTGGTATCGGCAATCACTTCCACGCCAAACTTGCGCACTACGTCGAGCATGGATTTCAGCGTCAGTTCGATACCTTCGATCATCGCCGCGTTGTCCGGATTCGCTTTGTCAGCCACTTCCAGCGCGCGATCGAGGCTATCAATCACCGGTAGCAGTTCGTTGACGAATTTCTCCAGCGCAAATTTATGCGCCTTCTCTACGTCCTGCTCGGTACGGCGACGCAGGTTTTCCATTTCCGCCTTGATGCGCAGAACACCATCGCGTTCGCGATTCTGTGCTTCTACCAGCTGGGCTTCCAGATTCGCAATTTTTTCATCGCGCGGGTCCACCTGCTCAGCAGATGCGTCTGGCTCTACAGCCTCAACTTCATCGTGCTGTTCCGTGATAATTTCTTCAGGGGCTTGCCCCTCAGGCGTTTTCTGTTCTTTACTACTCATGAATTTCTCCGCGTTTTTCTGCATTCATCTCGCTAACTTCGCTTATTATGGGGATCAGTTTCCGGGATTCAAGGGAACAAGACAGATTGTCATCATTCATCAGGCACAAGGACCTCCAGAAAATGAATAATCATTTCAGGTGTATTGGGATCGTCGGGCATCCGCGTCACCCTACCGCATTGACGACACATGAAATGTTGTATCGCTGGTTGTGTAGCAAAGGCTATGAAGTGATGGTCGAGCAGCAGATTGCTCAGGAGCTGCAGCTGAAGAGCGTCAAAACCGGCACGCTGGCAGAGATTGGTCAACAGGCCGATCTCGCCGTGGTAGTGGGTGGCGACGGCAATATGCTTGGCGCGGCCCGCACGCTGGCGCGCTATGACATTAAGGTCATCGGCATCAACCGTGGTAATCTCGGCTTTTTAACCGACCTCGACCCGGACAATGCCCAACAGCAGCTGGCCGACGTGCTGGAAGGCCACTATATCAGTGAAAAACGCTTTTTACTGGAAGCGCAGGTATGCCAGCAGGACTGCCAGAAGCGCATCAGCACCGCAATAAATGAGGTGGTCCTTCACCCCGGTAAAGTGGCGCACATGATCGAGTTCGAAGTCTATATCGATGAAATCTTTGCCTTCTCCCAGCGTTCTGACGGGCTGATTATCTCCACCCCGACCGGCTCAACCGCCTACTCGCTTTCTGCCGGCGGCCCGATCCTGACGCCTTCGCTGGATGCCATTACCCTGGTGCCAATGTTCCCGCACACGCTCTCCGCCCGCCCGCTGGTGATCAACGGCGACAGCACGATACGTCTGCGCTTCTCGCACCGCCGTAACGACCTGGAGATCAGCTGCGACAGCCAGATAGCGCTGCCGATCCAGGAAGGTGAAGATGTACTGATTCGGCGGTGTGATTACCACCTGAATCTGATTCACCCAAAAGACTACAGCTATTTCAATACATTAAGCTCGAAGCTTGGCTGGTCAAAAAAATTGTTCTGATTTTGCATCCAGTACTTTACTGTATATAAAACCAGTTTATACTGTATGAAAACACAGTTATGGTTTTTCATACAGGAAAACAATTATGCTGGCACAACTGACCATCAGCAACTTTGCCATTGTTCGTGAGCTTGAGATCGATTTCCACAGCGGCATGACGGCGATCACCGGGGAAACCGGTGCAGGTAAATCCATTGCCATTGATGCCCTCGGCTTGTGCCTTGGCGGCCGCGCAGAGGGCGATATGGTGCGCATGGGCGCAAACCGTGCCGACCTGTGCGCCCGTTTCTCCCTGAAAGACACCCCTGCCGCCCAGCGATGGCTGGAACAGAACCAGCTCGAAGATGGACGTGAGTGTTTACTTCGCCGCGTGATCAGCAGCGATGGTCGTTCACGTGGCTTTATCAACGGCACGGCGGTTCCGCTTTCCCAGCTTCGCGAACTCGGCCAGCTGCTTATCCAGATCCACGGGCAGCACGCGCACCAGCAACTCGTCAAACCAGAACAGCAGAAAGCGCTGCTGGATGGCTATGCGGGTGAGTACGCGCTTACTCAGCTTATGGCGGAGCACTATCGCCAGTGGCATCAGAGCTGCCGCGAGCTCGCCCAGCATCAGCAGCAAAGCCAGGAGCGCGCCGCGCGTGCGGAGCTGCTGGCGTACCAGCTCAAAGAGCTGAACGAATTCAACCCGCAGCCGGGTGAATTTGAGCAAATCGACGAAGAGTACAAACGCCTGGCGAACAGCGGTCACCTGCTCTCAACCAGCCAGAATGCGCTCAGCCTGCTGGCGGATGGCGAAGACGTTAATCTGCAAGGCCAGCTGTATAATGTCCGGCAGCTGATTACCGAGCTGGTCGGCATGGACAGCAAACTTTCTGGTGTCCTGGATATGCTGGAAGAAGCAGCGATTCAGATCTCCGAAGCCAGTGACGAACTGCGCCACTATTGTGAACGTCTGGATCTCGACCCGAACCGTCTGTTTGAGCTGGAGCAGCGCATCTCCCGTCAGATTTCACTGGCGCGAAAGCACCACGTCACGCCGGAAGAACTGCCGGGCTACTATCAGTCTCTGCTGGAAGAACAGCAGCAGCTTGACGATCAGGCTGATTCGCAGGAAACCCTCTCTCTGGCGGTGAACCTGCACCATGAACAGGCGCTGGCAACAGCACAAAAGCTGCATGACATCCGTCAGCATTACGCTCTGGAACTAAGCCAGCACATCACCGACAGCATGCACACGCTGGCGATGCCGCACGGCGTCTTCACCATTGATGTCCGCTTTGAAGAGAACCACCTGACGGCGGAAGGTGCTGACCGCATCGAGTTCCGCGTCACCACTAACCCGGGTCAGCCGCTTCAGGCAATTTCTAAAGTCGCCTCCGGTGGTGAAATGTCGCGTATTGCGCTGGCGATTCAGGTGATTACCGCGCGTAAAATGGAAACCCCGGCGCTGATTTTCGATGAAGTGGATGTCGGCATCAGTGGCCCAACAGCGGCGGTGGTGGGTAAACTGCTGCGCCAGCTAGGCGAATCAACGCAGGTGATGTGTGTCACCCACCTGCCGCAGGTCGCGGGCTGTGGTCATCATCACTTTATCGTCAGCAAAGAAACCGACGGTGAAATGACCGAAACGCACATGAAGCCGCTGGATAAACGTGCGCGCCTGCAGGAGCTGGCACGCCTGCTCGGCGGCAGCGAAGTCACCCGTAATACGCTCGCGAACGCGAAAGAACTGCTGGCGGCATAAACTTTTTCGGGATCTCAGGGTCATACAGAACAACAAAAACGCCGCCAGACCGGTTTCAAAGTGGGGCAAGGTCTATTATCATCGGCATATTACATATGAGCCGCGTTCTGCTCGGGCCCGAAAAGGAATCAAATCACTATGCGTTGTAAAATGCTGACCGCTGCCGCAGCGGTTCTTCTGATGTTGACCGCAGGCTGTTCCACTCTGGAGAAAGTGGTTTACCGTCCTGACATCAACCAGGGGAACTACCTTACCCCTAACGATGTGTCCAAAATCCGTGTGGGGATGACACAACAGCAGGTCGCTTATACACTGGGAACCCCGATGATGTCCGATCCGTTCGGCACAAACACCTGGTTCTATGTATTCCGTCAGAAGCCGGGCCACGAAGATGCGACCCAGCAGACCCTGACGCTGACCTTCAGCAGTGCCGGTGTGTTGACCAACATCGACAACAAGCCTGCCCTGACCAAATAATCAGAAGTCAGAAATGCAAAAAGGTGCTCATTGAGCACCTTTTTTGTGTCTGAACTCTAGCGCAGAATCGTAGCCCCACTAAGCGCAGCGCCACCGGGGAAAGAAAGCGCTACTTAGCCGATTTCTCAGCACGCTGACGACGCAGCTCTTTCGGGTCGGCAATCAGCGGACGATAAATCTCCACCCGATCGCCCTCTTTCAGCACATCGCCTAGCTTCACCGGACGGCTGTAAATCCCGACCTTATTTTTCGCCAGGTCGATATCGCTGCGAAGCTCAAGGATGCCGGACGCGCGGATAGCCGCCTCAACGGTTGCACCCTCTTCCAGCGTCACGCGCTGCAGATACTGCTTCTCCGGCAGCGCGTACACCACTTCTACAGCAATCTTATGCGACACTGTAAACCTCTTTAGCGCGGGTGGTAAACGCCTGAACCATATTGGAAGCCAGCTCTTTAAAGATGCGGCCAAACGCCAGCTCAATCAGCTTATTGGTAAATTCAAAGTCCAGTTGGAACTCGATGCGACAGGCGTCAGCGCTCAGCGGCGTAAACTTCCAGCCCCCCATCAGGGATTTAAACGGACCATCCACCAGATGCATCAAAATACTCTGATTGCTCGTCAGCGTATTGCGGGTGGTGAACGTCTTGCTGATCCCCGCTTTGGAGACATCCACCGCCGCGGTCATCTGCGTCGGGCCGGACTCCAGAACGCGGCTCCCGGTGCACCCCGGAATAAATTCTGGATAAGACTGAACATCGTTCACTAACTGATACATTTGTTCCGCGCTGTAAGGCACAAGCGCAGTACGGCTAATCTGAGGCATAGCATTTCCCATGGTCACACAACGGACAAATAATAACATTTATCACCTGTTAAAAAAACGCTAAGCCTCATCTCGTGCTAAGATAGCGCGTTAGACCTCACAGGACGCAATGAGGTGACTTTTTGAAATCAGATTACCGACGGCTTTACGACACTTATGACGAAGAAAAAAGCACATAAACCAGGCTCGGCGACCATTGCGCTCAACAAGCGTGCTCGCCACGAGTATTTCATTGAAGAAGAATTCGAAGCTGGCCTTGCGTTGCAGGGCTGGGAAGTAAAATCGCTGCGCGCCGGGAAAGCCAACATCGGCGATAGCTACGTGATCCTGAAAGATGGCGAAGCCTTCCTGTTCGGCGCGAACTTTACGCCGCTGACCGTCGCCTCTTCACACTACGTGTGTGACCCAACGCGCACCCGTAAGCTGCTGCTGAACAAGCGCGAGCTGGAATCCCTCTACGGACGCATCAACCGTGAAGGTTTCACCGTGGTCGCCCTGTCGCTGTACTGGAAAAACGCCTGGTGCAAAGTGAAAGTTGGCGTCGCGAAAGGTAAAAAACAGCACGACAAACGTACTGACCTGAAAGAGCGCGAGTGGCAGTTGGACAAAGCGCGCATCATGAAAAACGCAGGACGTTGATTCTGCACACTTATTGTACTATTCAATAAGTTAGCGTTCCGGGCTGGTATCCAGGAAGTGAAATCTGGTATACTCAGTTCAACACTATTGGGGCTGATTCTGGATTCGACGGGATTTGCGAAACCCAAGGTGCATGCCGAGGGGCGGTTTGCCTCGTTAAAAGCCGCAAAAAAATAGTCGCAAACGACGAAAACTACGCTTTAGCAGCTTAATAACCTGCTCTGAGCCCTCTCTCCCTAGCTTCCGCTCTTAAGACGGGGATCAAAGAGAGGTCAAACCCAAAAGAGATCGCGTGGAAGCCCTGCCTGGGGTTGAAGCGTTAAAACTAATCAGGCTAGTTCGTTAGTGGCGTGTCTGTCCGCAGCTGGCGTGCGAATGTAAAGACAAACTAAGCATGTAGTACCGAGGATGTAGAAATTTCGGACGCGGGTTCAACTCCCGCCAGCTCCACCAAAATTCTCCATCGGTGATTACCAGAGTCATCCGATGTAGTCCTAAGAGCCCGCACGGCGCAAGCCCTGCGGGCTTTTTTGTGCCTTCACTTTGTCCCAAGAAGCCCATAAATTTTCCCGCTCATACTGGAGCATCACGCCATTAAACATTCTTCCTTTCATGCTCAATGAGCCATTCTTTGCGTGAAATACCCCCTCCGTAGCCCGTCATCGCGCCATCTTTTCCAATTATCCTGTGGCAGGGGATCACGATCGCAATTCGGTTTGCCCCATTAGCAGCAGCGACGGCGCGCACAGCATTTGGCTTATTCATCCGTAGCGAAATGGCCTGATAGTGTGAAGTCTGTCCATAGGGAACTGCACGCAGCTCGTGCCAGACGGATCGTTGGAAATCACTGCCCGGCGCATCGACAGAGAGATCGAACTGTCGACGGGTTGCGGCAAAATACTCGCTGATTTCTTTTACTGTCTGCCGGGTATGGTTGTTTTCTCCGGTAACAATTCTGGCGTTGAATAAACGCTGGATATCGCGAAATTCTGTTTCTAACATCCGGCGATCGGTAAACTCCAGCAGGCAGACTCCCCGTTCTGTCGCGCAGACAAACATAGGCCCAAGCGTGGTAGTAAACCGGTGAATGACAATCACCTGGGTTGTCTGAGTCGGCGCTGCGCCAGTAAGCCGCTTGTAGGTATAACCAAACCCGCTCAGGGATTCATAGCCATTGTCCAGCGCCACTTCAGTCGCCGCTCGTCCGCTTTTCAGCTCCTGCAGGGCAACGTTGACCCGCTGCATTCGCTGGAAAGCCTGAAAAGTGATGCCATGATGTTGCAGGAACCAGCGTCTTACCCGCTCCGGACTAATCCCATGCTGACGAAGCTTCGCGTCTGCTACGCGGGATTTTATATCGCGCCTGACAAGCGCAAGCGCCTGTTCAATAAATAATGGCGCGCTGTGCGCATTTTCAGCGGGCCTGCAGACCTTACAGGGACGAAAGCCGGCCGCAAGGGCAGATTTGGCATCTTTGTAAAATTCGACATTTTCACGTTTAGGCTTTCGTGCCCGGCATACCGAAATACAAAATACGCCCGTAGTTTTGACGCCAACAAAAAACACGCCTGTATATTCTGAAGCACGTTCAAGTAATGCCTGATACCAGATATCACACAAATTCTTATCGGTTATTTTCATCACCAAAAAGTCCTTCAAACGTCTGACGAGATCGGATCGCATGCATGACATCAGTCAGCGTCGACTGCATGGCTGAATGAACAAAATTGCCCATTGAAATGCGGCTTACCCCGGCCCGTTTCAGCCTGTCGAACGACGGAAGATCGGGCATACACATGACATTCAGAGGCAAACCCGTTGCCTCTGCAATGAGTCTGATGTCTTTTTCTGACGTCAGGCAGGGAACAAAAAGGCCGTCAGCACCTGCAGCTTTATAGCGCTGTCCCCGTAATATTGTCTCCTGCAACGCGTCTTCATGCCCGAGCAGGTAAGTATCAGTCCGGATGTTCAGAAAAAGGCTACGATTTTCGCTTCTCAGCGCATCGCATACTGTTTTCAGGGTACAGGAAAAATCAGAGGCATCGTCAAGCTGGCGCTCCCCATTTATGACTCTGCTGTCTTCGAGGTTAACGCCTGCGACGCCTGTCTGAGCAAGGCGCCTGAGATTGGCTGTTATCTCTTCGGCTGAATCACCATACCCTGCTTCCATGTCAACGCTCAATGGCAGGTTGCTGATAGCCCGGATACGGGTGACCATATAAAATAGCTCATCAAACGGCATTCCCTGTCCGTCTTCATATCCCAGTATTGACGCAATTGCTGCGCTGGACGTTCCCAGTGCCTGATAACCTGCTTCTTGCGCTGCGACAGCACTGGCGGCATCCCAGACGTTAGCGATAAGAAAGGGGTCATGCTGGTTGTGGAGTTCTGCAAAGTTCATATCCATATCCTCTCGATAGATTGAAAATGAATCTAAGCATTCCGTAAAACCGTCACAACCGAAATTCAGACGACCATTTTTTTCCAAACGTCGTCTGAAATCGGGGACGAAACAGACCGAAATCTTTCAGGCTTCAAAGAGCTCGCCCCTTCCCAGCTTCACCACCGCACAATGAAGCCAGATCCAGGCTCGGGACTCAAACCACCCCGGCGTCGGTAGGCGTAAGCAGAAGTCATTATTTAACGAATGAAAAGGCTTTCCGCTGAGCTGGGTAAACCCACGGATACCTCACCCGAACGCTCTTCTAATGCTCTAACAAGATAAGCTAAAACGAACAGAGCATTTACGTCACTAAGCTAAACGAACAAGAAATTAATTTATTTATTCATTATTAACAATAAGTTAATTAAAAAAATCAATTTAACAATAAAAAAACATTTGTTCGCTTTTGTGTCTTATTGTACTTTTATTCCGAACAGGAGGATCTTTTATGAGAACCATTGATTCACAGGCACATGATGCGTTAACTCAGATTGCGCTTTTTTGGGCAGTATCCTGGAAATTTCCCCAGCGGGTCGCGGTTAAAGATCCCAACCATGAGATCGTTTATGGCGAGCTCAGAGACTGGATGTTAAGGATTGTTCAGGTTCTGAAAGAGGAAGGTGTTCACGCTGGTGACCGCATTGCAATTGAGCTGCCGCCAGGCGCCGAGTTAATCGCCTCTGTTCTGGCAGTTCAGTTCATTGGTGCTGCATATGTACCACTAGACCGTAATGCGCCAGCAGCGCGTAACAGCCTGATACTCAATGATTCTCAGCCCCGCATGATTATCAATGAGAGCGGACAGACAAACTTTGCTGGCTTTCAGGCTAAGAGCGTATATCAGATGCTGTCGGTATCTGTTATTTCGGATTCATTACTGAACGCCGCCGTTCCGGAAGGACTCGCATATATCATTTATACTTCGGGCACGACGGGTAGCCCGAAAGGTGTGCCAATCACCCATGCGAATTTACGTGCCCTTTTTTGTGCAACGGAGCCTGTGTTTAAGTTCAATGATAATGACTCTACCCTACTTTTTCATTCCTATGCTTTTGATTTTTCGGTTTGGGAAATTTGGTCAGTTTTAGCTTACGGCGGAAAACTTGTTATTCCAGATAACGAAACACGTTTGACCCCGCCTAAACTGGCTCAGCTCATTTTCGATCAAAAAATTACCTTACTAAACCAGACACCAGGTGCTTTTTCCGTAAATGCCCCCTGGCTCTGTCAATTCCCGAAGGGGTCATTGAATTTACGATTTGTAGTTTTTGGCGGCGAAAGGCTTAATTTTCAGACGCTGAAACAATGGCAGCAGCATATAGGGTTAGCATCTCCTTTACTGGTCAATATGTACGGCATTACCGAAACGACTGTTCATTCAAGTTGGCATATTATCAGTGATGATGATCTGGAACACTCAGAGTCGATTATTGGTGAATTATTACCGGGATTCGATTATATCATTCGGCCCGTTGATGAGAGTAATCAGCAACTTGGCTATGGCGAATTACTTCTTTGTGGTCCGCAAGTCACGCCTGGCTATCTGAACCAGAATAATGAGACCAATGGAAAATTTATTTTAGCTGAAAAAAATAACATTACCGAACGGTATTATTGCACAGGGGATCTTGTTCAATATAACGCCACCGGCAAGTTAGTTTATATGGGACGATGCGATCAGCAGGTTAAAATAAATGGATATCGCATTGAAATCGGTGAGATAGAGTCTGTGCTTGCGAGACATGAATCTATTATCGATATATCTGTGATAACGTCTCATTCAGAAATCCTTGGCAATCATCTGGTTTGTTGCTTTGCTTCATCGGACAATAAACCGGAGGTTATTGAGCAACTACAAACTTTGGCGAAAGAGTTATTGCCATTTTATATGCGACCTCTTCGCTATCGCGGTTTTGATGCCATCCCGAAAACTATTAACGGTAAAATTGACAAACAACACCTGAAACTCTCTGTGGAGTAAATTATGAACGCAGTTGATTTAGATGATGTGAATAAAGAACAGATAAAAGTACTTGCTTTACAACAGTACATCGCATGGATCCAAGAGATTTTAGAAAGACCGGTCAGTGAGGAAGATAACTTCCTTGATATTGGTGGGCATTCAATGATTGCTATTGCACTGAATGAACGCATACGAAATGAGTTCAACCTAACATTATCTATGGAACGTTTATATAACAGCACGCTTAGCGAAACATTTTACAGTATTAAATAAATCAGCTACTGGAGATTATCATGTCCAACAAAATTCATTTATCTGAAGAGCAAATTGCTAGCTTCCATAAAAACGGTTACATCGGCCCAATCACCATTTATTCTCCAGAAGAAATGGCAGAAATTTGGGGTGCCGTTCGTCGTCAATTACCAGATCGTTCTAATGCTGCATATCCTTCAGATTCTTACGGTGCAGCAACGAATATCTCTAATTACGATCGTCATCTTGATATCAATAAACTAAGCCAACATATCACTAATCCTAAAATTGTGGCTCCGGTGTCTGATATTCTTGGTGATGATGTTTTATGCTGGCGTACGGAGTTTTTCCCTAAATACCCAGGTGATGAAGGTACTGACTGGCATCAGGCCGATACATTTGCCAATGCCAGTGGAAAACCACAAATTCTTTGGCCAGGAGAAACTGAAGATCAGTTTGGCAAAGGGACCTTAACAGTCTGGACTGCCTTTACTGATTCAACCATTGAGAATGGTTGTCTGGAAATTATGCCTGGCACCCATCATAAAATGAATTATGATGAGAAAAAATCAATGGAGTATCAGAGTGATATTATTAATAACATTGAAAAGGAAGGCAAGAGCCGCGGGTTCTTTGGCTATGATTATCGCGATCTGCAAATCGATCCTGACTGGCATCCGGATGAAAAACAGGCCGTTCCGTTGGAGATGAAAGCCGGACAATGCGTTATTTTCTGGTCAACACTAATGCATGCGTCCTATCCAAATATCTCTGACAAGATGTATCGAATGGGTTTTGCCACCCGTTACGCACCCAGCTTTGTTGATATTTATCCCAACACCGATCATGTGCATGAGTACGGCGGTAATATTCCACTGGATAAATTTGGCTGCGTGATTGTTGCAGGTCAAAGCCGTAATGACAATAACCGTATAGCAACCCACAACTTACTCGGAAACCCATTTACTCCTCTTTCTGTATAAAATAAGGAATATCGCTATGCAACAAAACCAGTGTTATCTGGATGACACTTACCGCTTAAATATATTAAGCGATGTCATTGCAACCGGCGCTGATGAAGGAGGGCAATGGATTGCTCTGCAGGATAATATTTTTCATCCGCAGGGCGGCGGACAGCCCGCAGATATTGGGTGGGTTAACGACATTCCTGTGGTGGTAAAAAAACAGGAGTCAGGATTAGTAGTGCTTTATCCGCAGTCTCCTTTTTCGCCTCCGGTAGAAACAAAAGTCTCTTCCGTTGTATCGGCAGAGGCCCGCGCTTACCATGCAGCGCTACATACCGCCGGGCATTTACTGAATTGGGAAATGCGTCAGTTCGGATGGATGGCTGTCCGGGGGCACCATTTCCCAGGCGAGGCGCGGGTTGAGTTTAGCGCCATTGATGCTTCTGCTATTCCAGCCGATCGCCTGAATGCAGCTGAAATTGAGAGCATTATTTCCCAGCGTCTCCAGAAGGGGGCGGCAGTCCGAAGTTGGTTCGAGGGTTCCACCCGCCTGTGCCAGATTAACCAATCCGAACCTATGCCTTGTGCAGGAACGCACGCGGATGATTTGGCGAAAATCAACGCCTTTAGTATTAAAGCCATAAAGTTTAAAAAGGGAACACTACGGATAAGCTATGATGCCGGGCATGTCCCGCTAAAGGAAAATCATGTCTAATTATTCTATTCTGGCGCCGCGTAGCCGACTCTGGATAATTGACCTGGGATTATTGGCTGTTGCCCTCTCATGGGGGGCAAGTTATTCCTTGATGCAGCTTATTATCCATGCAGGCGTCACCGTACCCTTGTTTTTAATGCTGAGGTTCGCGCTGGCCGTTCCCTTTATGTTTGTTGGCACTCGCGTCAGATTAAGCAGCATCAGCCGTGGTGAAGTGATCAACGGGATCGTATTTGGTGTGCTCCTTTACGCTATCCTGACATTTGAAACGTTTGGCGTTAAACACACATCAGCGGCTAATGCGGGATTCTTGATTGCATTATCCGTAGTGTTAGTTCCCTTTTTTGAACGTTTTATCGGTAAGAGAAAACAAAGCAAATTCATCTATTTCACCTGCTTTATGTCCCTTGCAGGTGGTGGTATGTTGAGCTTTACGGCCAATGGTAGTATTGAGTTCAATCAAGGCGACATTCTTATCTTATCGGCTGCGTTGATTCGCGGTTTTCAGATATTTATGTTTGGTCGGCAGACTGCGGGTAAGGATTACTCGCTAATTAATATTACCTTAATTGAACTGCTTGTTGTTGCGGCACTCGGGTTGGTTACCATTGTGCTAACCGAACCGACAGCGCTGCAATATATTCCTGAAATATCCTTTTCGACATGGGGATTGATTCTCTTCCTGAGCCTGCTGGCGACGGCATTTGCATTCCTGATGCAATTATATGCCGCCAAGATAACCAGTCCGACCCGCGTCGGGCTGATCTTATCTCTCGAACCGGCCTTTGCAGCGTTATTTGCTATCACCATCATGGGAGAAACCCTTGGTTTCCTGCAAGCATTAGGGGGCGGGATCATTATCTGTGCAGCCCTGCTGGGACGTATTGCTGAAGGTAAGCGTTATGAATGAACGGCCACATATCGCCATGTTTCATCATGCTGGCGGAAATGCAGCGGCTTTGAATGTGCTGGAAGAAAAATTTTCAAATTTCAAGGTTATTAAATTTGAAATGCCTGGCCGCGGACGCCGCCGCCAGGCTCCGTTGCTAACGAACGTCAATCAGCTGACTAAGGATTTTTTTCCACAACTGCCGCGCCATTGCCCAATCATTTTTATGGGTCACAGTCTCGGCGCCTATATCGCGTACGTGATGGCCAAAAAATACCGTTCCCATGATGCCCGACAGAAAATCCTGCTCGTGGTGATAGGAAATGAGCCAATTCATTGTCGTCAGTTTTTTGACTTTACCGAATCCAGTGAAAATTCAAAAGATTCATTAATTAAGTTCGCAAACCATCTCGGACAATTACCAGACTGGCTGCAGCGCGAGCCCGTTTTGCTGGAGCAATTTTTGCGGGTTCTTTCCGCTGATTTGCAGGTTGCTAATTCTATCAGTGAAGAAGAGAGCGGTACGCTTGATGATATTCCAGTATTAGCACTTTTCGGAAAAGAAGACCCCTTATTTCTTTCTCCACCGCAGAGATGGCAGGAATGTACCCTCCAGCCATTCAGGCTGGAGGAGGTCCCTGGTGGACATTTTATCTCAGAAGATCAGGCTCATGAAATTAGTGAGCTAACAAAACATTTTATAAAGGAGAACAAAATATTTAATATTTAAACAAAGCAGGAGAGAGATAACACAGCCGTACCTCTTACCTGCTGAATTAACCTTGCGTACTGTAAGACATGATGACCGTTGCACTTACAGCATCATCTGCACAAATATAGGCATGTTTAACATCACCTGAGAATGCGTAGAAATCCCCAGGATGAAGAATTATGCTTTCACTGTCAGATATTTTCAGAAGCAATGTACCAAGGTGGACGATGATGTGCTCATGAGTTCCTGATACATGAGCCGGGCTGTTTATTACCACACCGGGCTTCATTTGTAAATGCCATATTTCAGTGATATTCCCCTGGCCAATGCGAAATTTCATTACCTGGGAATAATCACCTTTGTAGCCAGCATTTTTTTCAATGTAGGGATAGCGTTCGTTATTATTACCGAGCAGATCGCCTAATGTAAGTCTTAGTGCACTGGCAATGGCATCCAGTGTATCTACGCGAGGATTAGAGCCACCCGATTCTAACGTGGACAGCGTGGCTTTGGAGACGCCTGAAAGTTTTGCCAGCTCATTAAGCGAAAGATTTCGAGCTATTCGTAACTTTTTTACGTTATTACCAATGTTAGTGTACGTTTTTTTTAAGCGTTCGCTCTGTTGTGCATTACTCATCTTTTAATCTTCACAGTCGGGATAAAATTAGTAGCATATTAACATTTAAGGAAGAAAATAGCTTTAAAAGTGATACATGAGTTTAAACGTTTGTTATCTTTCTGATTTTTCTCATTTGTTAATGTATCAGAGGTTAAAATGGTACTGAATGACTGCATTAAAATTACGGTTTCTGGCATGCTGTTGCTTGCAATGCCTGGGCCAACCAATACTCTCCTCCTTTTCTCAGGGTACGCCAGCGGTATCAGAAGAAGTTTAAAAATGATCGTTGCTGAATGGAGTGGATACTTTTTCGCAATCACCTTTTGGGGCATTATTGTGAGTATTCTTGCTCAGCAAGGGACGTTTCTAATCGGTATTATTAAATTATTATCAGCAGGCTATGTTGCCTGGCTGGCCGTTAAGGTCTGGGGGTTTTCATTACAGACTCAATCGGCAAAAATTGAAATGAAAAATATATTCATTACCACTTTGTTTAATCCTAAATCATTCGTCTTTGCGGTTTATATCATTCCTTCAATCGCCTTCAAAGAACCTCAGGCTTTCTCTGCCGCAATGTTGAGTGTTTTTGTCGCTTTGTTGCCCCTCTCTTTTATATGGGTCGCCTGCGGGAAAGGGATTGCCAGAAAGGGTCTGCAGCAATCACGATTATGGCCTGTCTTTTTTTATCGCGGGCTGTCGCTGGCAATGGCCAGCTTCGCTGCTTCTATGGTTTACCATTTCGTCGCTATCTGATGCATAAGCCTGCGGTGTAATTATGAAAATTTTCTGGATTCAAACAAAACGGATAAAGGAAGTCTTACCCGATTACATCCATTTCACCCTATTGCGTTTTGCCTGGGATACCGCGTTGAATGATGCTTTCAGAATTTATGATATTCCGGTCCCGGGCCGGCTGGCAAATGCGACGGAACAACGCCGGGCTGAATATCTTGCTGGACGTATTGGCGCGCAAAAACTACTCCAGCATTTCGATAGCACGCTACGGGCACCGCTGATAACGGATTATCGTGCACCCGCATGGCCCCCTTCCTTTTGTGGGGCAATTTCTCACGATCGCGATTTAGCCTCTGCCGCTGTGATCAAAATTCACCATGGTCGGGTTGGGATAGATATTGAATCGCTCGCGCCGAAGATAGCTCTCGATACGATAAGCCAACGCATAGCCTCTGCCAGCGAAATTGGCATACTGGTCACCACCAGCGATTTGCTTTTGGACGCTATTCTGCTGCTACTTTTTTCTGCTAAAGAAAGCGCCTATAAGGCTTTTCCGCGTGAACACCAACAACATCTGGATTTTCACAGTTTTGAACTGCGTGATATTGACCCCCATTTGCAGCGGTTTACTTTCAGCCTGACGCACAGGCTTAATCATGAATATGAGGCGGGATTTAGCTTTAAGGGTTGGTATGAATTTCTTGAAAACCGGGTTCTGACCGTGGTCCATTTGCATTGATTGATATCGATGATAACAGGCCATCGGGTAGCCTGTTTCAGGAAACCGCTCTTATCTTCCTAAAAAACCGCAGCTAACTTCGTTGACACACGACGCATCCCTTTGCGGTCTTTTTTGTCCCTATCCATTCCCACCGCTGCCCATCCCTTTGACAAACATCAATACCCTTCCCCCACTCCTGTGCAAAATTACCCACACCACCCAGCGCTACGGATTAGCCGCCCCAACCCGGAAGGAACCCCTACATGTACAAACCCATAACCGTCATTATCTTTATTCTCCTGACCCTCGCCGCTCTGGCTGAAATAGGCTTTTTATCCTTTGGATAATCCTCAGGCGAAATATCCCTCATCAGGGCACATTGATCTCATTACAGTTTTTTCCTAAAGCCATCCCGCTTCGCCTGTGCCATGCTGAATCACGCTCATAACCGATAACGTTAAATGAGGATATTATGAAAAAAACAATTATCGCATTATCTGCCGTTCTGCTGGCTTCCCCAGTATTTGCTGCGACCACACATGCAACTGACGATACCGTCGCTGCGGCGAACGCAAACGCCAACGAGGCGAAGCAAAAACTGCACGAAGAGCAGAACAAAGGTGAAGAGCTGAAGCTGAAACAGAAGCATGCTGCGGAAGGCAAAAGCGAAAGCCTGGGCAGTAAGGTCAGCGAAGATTCCCAGAAAGCATGGCATAAAACCAAAGAAGGCACCGAGAAAGGGTGGGATGCCACCAAAGAAGGCGCTGAGAAAGGCTGGAACAAAACCAAAGAAGGTGCCAGCGAGCTGGAAAAGAAAGTCACTGAGTAATCCCTTCGAAAGGCCGCAGACGCGGCCTTTTTTATTCCCCCCTGTTCCGCGCTCTCAAGGCTACACTTGTCACCAGGTCCGGTCATCGCGCTCCGGTTGAAATAATGTCAACAAAGCCGAATAGATCCCGGAGGTGACGCGTTTACTCCCTGCCCCCCTAAAAGAGATCCTGAGATGCTGCGACGCCTGGTAATAGTGCTTGTTTTGGTTTGTCCGTGGGCGATGGCTGCCCCGAAGAGCTACATCATCGACACCGATAACACCGCCATTCGGCTATCGTGGCATGCCTTTGGCGGCATCCTCTCCTGGGCAACATTCAGCGGCGTGACGGGTGCCGTGACGCTCAATCCGGAAAACGACGTCGACGACCATATTCACGTCACCATTCCCGTCGCGACTCTCGTGGCGTCAAACAAGCTGCTCACCTGGCAGCTAAAAAGCGACATGTTCTTTGAATCTGAGCGCTACCCGACGATCGAGTTCATCAGCTCTCGCGTGGTCGCCCAGGGTGACGGGCGGTTCAGGGTGTTCGGCACGCTGACCGTGCGAAACATTGCCCGCCCGGTGATCCTGGAGGCCATCGTAAAAGACCCGCACGCGCAGGCCCTCACGCTGGATGCCACGACGGCGATCTCGCGCTCGGCCTACGGGATGGATAAGTTTGCGCTGGTCGTGGACGATCGGATTGCTATCGCCATTGCGATTAAGACGAACGACATACCGTCATCCTGAGATGAGCTGCTGTAGCTGCTCCGCGTTTTTCCGCAGGTGAGGCGGCGGGTTGCGGCCAATCAGGACAAACTGGTAGCCCGCCTCCTGCCACCACGCCAGGTTCATGCTGTGACGCTGCTCCTGGCGCAGAGAGGCTGTTGTCTTCTCATCCACGGGAGAGATACAGAGCGCCATCGGGCCGTAGTCGGCGCTGATCCAGGCAATCTGCGCGATCGAGGTGGTTTCATAGCGCAGCATGCGCACCATTTTCAGCTCTGCCCCCTGCAGGACAAGCTGCGACATGTGCAGCTTCATGCCGATATCCTGCGCGGCCCGTTCCAGCCCGCGCTGCAGGACAGGCGCTGCGCTGTCCATATCCAGCAGCGTCTCGACGCTGTACAAGGACATATATTGCGCTTCGAGGTCGCGAATATGGGCGTTCTCATCAGCAGGCGCGGAAGCGGTCCGCAGCAGGTAGCCCAGCCCGGAGCCGACCATCAAAAAACTGACCGACGCGGCAATCAACGCCCGCCTGCTGACGCCGACCGGCGTGGAGGCTTGTGGATCGGGAATCGCTGCCAGACGCGCGTGCATCGTCTCCAGAGGCGCGTCATCCAGCAGGGGGGCAAACGCCCCGGCGAAATCCTGGCTGCTTTTCATCAGTTCGGCGGTTCGCCCGGAGAGGCGTTCGTCACTTTTCATCTGTTCTTCAAATTGCTGCGCGTCGGCGCGGCACATCTCGCCATCGATCCATGCCACGATAGCGTCGTCGTTATAGGGCGGTGCAAAACGGTGCGAGTTCAAGAGCGTTTCTCCTTTACCGGAGGCAGTGCGTCAGCGGACCTGGCAAGCCGAGCCCGTGCCGTCGCCAGCCTGCTCATCACGGTACCAATGGGCACTGCCAGAGTCTCCGCCGCCTCCTGGTAGGTAAAGCCTTCGACATAAACCAAAAATACCGCGTTGCGCTGGGCTTCAGGCAGCGCGTTAACGCGCTGCATCACCTTCAGGTAATGCAGGCGCGTCTCATCCTGTTCACGGCTGTCCGGCGCCAGAAGCTCGTCGCTGGCCACAAATCCCTGCCCCTGACGCACGTGTCGTGCCCGAAGCTCTGAGATCCAGATGGAGTGCAGGATCGCGAACAGCCACCTGTCGATGCGTGTGCCGGGCGTATACTGGCTGCTCCTTTCAAGCGCACGCACGCAGGTGGACTGAACCAGCTCTTCGGCGATATCCCTGTTTCGCGACAACACCAGCCCATAGCGCCAGAGACGCGACAGGTGTGCGGCTAACTGTTGACGAACCTCACTGGTAGCGATGTGTTTTCCCTCCACCAGGAAATCAGGATTCCGGATGTCCGTTGATAGCGGCCTGCAGGTCGCGATACTCCTCGCAGGACTGGCCACAAATACCGGCAATCACCTTCAGCTGTTCTTTCGCAAGGTCGGGACGTCCTTTTACCATCCACGCTTCCCCGAGATACTCCCGGGCTTTGGCATAATCCGGTGCAATAGCCAGCGCGCGCTGGTAGTAACCAATCCCTTCGTCCGTGCGGCCAAGCTTGCGCGTGGCGAACCCGCGATAGTTCCACGCTTCAGCCGTATTGCCATTTTTGAGCGAATCAAGCAGATTCAGCGCCGCCTGGTATTCCCCTTTCTTTGCGAGATGGTACGCATAGTTGGTTTTGTCCTGGTCGCTGAGGCTGCTGCTCTTGTCCGGCACGCATTTCTGAGTGGCGCTGTCATACACCTGTCCGGAAGGACAGTCGGGCGTTTTGCTCTCGGTACTATTATTGCCCATTGCCAGCGCCAGGGGGGACAGCAGGGAAAAAATCAGCACCGGGATCAAACGAAACGAGGTCGTGTTCATATAAAGCTCCAGGGTAAGAAGGAAGTGACGTCAGTAAACGCGCGTCTGGCGATTTTTATTCATTCTCCTCGTGATTTTTTTTGCTGTCGCAAAATCATGCTGACGTCGTAGCCCCAATGAAAATGAATCAGGTTATTTTACCCTTGTCTTAACGTTATTATTTTCGTGTGATAGCAGAATTTTAACCCGGCATAAGAATATATTTCATTGCGCAGGCGATATAATATATCTTATATCAAAAATGTTAACCTAACTTAAATGGATATTAAGCGCAATTAAACAATAACGTTTTATATTATATTAAAAACACTTCCTACCAATTATCACACCGCGTAACCCACATTAATAAAAAACATTGCAGCATAAAATTAAAATCATATAAAACAGAACGTTGCACCAATAAGGCCATTAAGAATATCAATATATCAATGCCGCCCTCACTGTTTCCGCATTTATTTACGAAAGCTTAAGTTGCACAAGCCGTGTTTTCTGTCTATATCATTTTTATATCCTCAAAAATAATTCCTCTATTAATTACAGGGTTTTATAAGACGCAAAGTACCAATAAAAATGGTTGTCTTTCATAAGTAATTAGATTCGCTCTGATGTTGCCACTCTGAATCCTGGCGGGCATCGTGCGCGCTAAAAACAACGGTCAGTGCTGCGTTATAACAGCGACTGCGCCGGGGGCGCCCTTTACCTTCTGCAGAGATGGCTCGTCTTGCTCGCCGTTCATGACACATCTGCTGGAGTAATATTTAAATGAGCCAAATCTCTGTTATATCGAAACTTACTGGCGTGGAAACAACCACGGAAGGCACCCAGGTAACCCTGAGCCATTCCTCTATCGTTGAGCTTCATGTCGAGCGAGCCGATGTCTCCCACTTCGCGCGAAGCGGTAACGATCTGGTTATCACACTCCACTCCGGCGAGGTGATTACCCTTAAAAATTTCTACGTCACTGATGCGCAGGGCGTAAGCCAGCTGGTTCTGCAGGACAGCGAAGGCGCATTATGGTGGATTGAAGATCCTACCGGGGCCGCCACCTATGAATCTATCGCCTCGACGGATGTGCTGCTTGCCTCGTCAGGAAGCGATACCGGTGGGGCCGCCATCTGGCCGTGGGCGCTGGGCGGCATTGTCGCCGCGGGCGGCATCGCGGCGGCAGCAAGTGGTAGTGGCGGCGGAGGCGGTGGCGGTGGCGATAACGGCAACACCACTAACCCTGGCACGCCGACAAACCCTTCCGATCCGGACAGGACCCCGCCGAATGCCCCAACCGGCCTTCAGTTCTCGGCGGATGGTAAAACCGTCTCCGGTACCGCCGAACCCGGCAGCACCATTACGCTGAAAGATGCCGACGGCAATGTGGTTGGCACGGGTAAAACCGGCAGCGACGGTAAATTCACCATCGATCTGGGGACGCCGCTGACCAACGGCGAACAGCTTACCGCCACCGCCACGGATCCATCGGGGAATACCAGCCCGGGCGCGACTGTGACTGCACCGGACACCACCGCGCCGGATGCCCCGGATATCCTGTTAGTGAATGATGATGCGGGCGACAAGGCTGGCCCGCTGGAAAACGGCCAGCGTACTGATGATGCCCGTCCGACTTTAAGCGGTATCGGCGAGCCCGGCAGCACCATTACGGTTTACGATAACGGCCAGAAGATAGGTACCACGCAGGTAGATGCTAAAGGTAGCTGGAGCTTTACCCCCAAAACCGATCTCGCCAACGGCAGCCACACCATTACAACGACGGCTACCGATGCAGCAGGCAACACCAGCCCGGCATCGGGCGCCGTGAACTTTATCGTTGATACGCTCGCACCAGCCGCTCCGGTTATCACCAGCGCAACCGACGATGTCGATCCGGTGACAGGAACAATCAGTAACGGTGGCAGCACCAACGATCGGCGTCCACAAATCAGCGGCACTGCAGAAGCGGGCTGCACCATTACTATTTTTGACGGCTCTATCGCTATTGGCACTGCAGTCGCCGGCAGCAACGGCACATGGACCTTCATCCCGTCGGTGAATCTCAGTGAAGGCAGCCACTCTCTCACCGTCACGGCCACGGATGTGGCAGGTAATACCAGCCCCCCATCGCCCGCGTTCACCATTAACGTGGATCTGACCGCTCCGGTCACCCCCAGCGCCATTGTGATCAACGATGATATCGGCCCGCTGAAAGGCGTTCTCACCGCGGGACAGTCTACCGACACCACTCAGCCGCGTCTGACGGGCCGGGGAGAACCCGGAAGCACTATTTCCATTTATGATAATGGCAAGCTCGTAGGGGAGGCGATCGTTAAGCCAGACGGTACCTGGACCATTACGCCAACCAGCCCGATTGCGGAAGGATCTCACTCCATTACCGTCCAGAGCACCGATGGAGCCGGGAACCAGAGCGCCATGTCGCAGCCAATCACCTTCATCGTGGATACCACGCCGCCGGACAAACCGGTTATTACCCTAAACCCGGCAGGCACGCAGATTACCGGTACAGCCGAACCTAACAGCAGCATCGTGATTACCAACAATAACGGGGAGATCGTCGGCCGTACGACAACCGACGGCAATGGTAATTTTGTTGCCACTCTCTCGCCTGCACAAACCAACGGTCAGATCATTTCAGTCGTGGCCTCTGACGCCGCGGGCAACCAGAGCCCGGCGGCGACCGTCAACGCCGCAGACACCACGCCACCTCAGGCCCCTGGCAACCTTCAGGTCACTGACGATGGACAAAGCATCAGCGGCACGGCGGAGCCGGGCAGCACTGTCACTATTAAAGGGGCCGATGGCACGGTTATCGGTGAAACCACAGCCAACGGCGACGGCACCTTCAGTGCGCCGTTAAGCCCGGCCCAGACCAACGGTGAAGTGCTGACTGTCGTCGCGACCGATGGCTCCGGCAATATTAGCCTGCCGAATACGGCCACGGCACCGGACAGCACTGCGCCGCTTGCGCCGGACAATGTGGTCGTTTCCGGAGATGGCACCACCGTGACCGGTACCGCAGAGGCGGGCAGCACCGTGACCATCCGCGAAGGCGGCGTCACCGTAGGTCAGGCAGTCGCCGATGACCAGGGCAACTTTAGCGTGACGCTGAATCCGCCAAAAGCCAACGGTGAAGCCCTGACGGCAGATGCGACCGACCCAGCCGGTAATACAGGTCCAACAACGCCGGCCCTTGCACCGGACATTACCCCGGCACAAACCCCGGTGATTGTCTCGGTGGTCGATGACTTCGCGCCCACCACGGGGCCCATCGCCCAGGGCGGGCTCACCAACGATGCAACCCCGACCATCAGCGGTACCGGTGAAGCAGGCACAACGCTCTTTATCTACAGCGGCAGCGCTCAAATCGGCACGCTGGTTATCCCTCCCTCCGGACAGTGGAGCTTTACCCCGAGCGTAGTTCTGCAAGAAGGCGGACACGTACTGAGCGCGAAAGCCATCGACGCGGCAGGCAACGCCAGCGCAACCTCTAACACCTGGAGCATAACGGTCGACAGCGTCGCCCCTGGCACGCCGGTCATTACGCAGGTGGTGGATAATGTTGAAGGCCGTACCGGTCCGCTCGATACCGGCGAAATCACCAACGATCCGACCCCGACGCTTAACGGTACCGCCGAACCGGGCGCGACGATTACCATCCGTCTGGACGGTAACAGCATTGGCACTGCCGTCGCTGACAGCAACGGCGCGTGGACCTTCACCCCCACCACGCCGATTGGCAACGGACAACATACCGTGACCGTTGTTGCAACCGATGCGGCAGGTAACAGTAGCGCACCTTCAGGCGGCTTTACCTTTACGGTCGATATCACTCCGCCACCTGCCGCGACCATTGCCAGCGTGACCGATGACGCTGGCGACGTGCAGGGCCCGCTCAGCAGCGGCGATACCACGGACGACACCCAGCCCCTGCTGCAAGGCAGCGCGCCGGCGGACACCATTATCACCCTCTATGACGGCGATACCCTGCTCGGCACCGCCACCCTCGACGGCAACGGCGGCTGGAGCTTTACGCCAACCACCCCGCTCACCGATGGCCCGCATTCGATCACCGTCCATGCCACAGATGTCGCCGGCAACACCAGCGTCTCCGATCCGTTCGACCTGGTGGTGGACACCGTCGCCCCTGCCACACCGGACACGCCGGCCGTTACCGTCAACCCGGATGGCGGCACAACCGAGGTCGCGCTGAAGCCAGGAGAAGTTACCCGCGATACCACCCCAACGCTGAGCGGCACCGGGGAGGCGGGCGATACCGTCACGATTTATATCGGCGGCGTTAAAGTTGACGAGGTCCCGGTAGGCAGCGACGGCAACTGGAGCTGGACGCCAACGACTCCGCTGAACAATGGCACCTATGACATCACCCTCACCGTCACCAACAAGGATGGCGCGGGCAACGAAAGCGCACCGTCCCAGCCGGTGACCATCACCATTGATACCGACCCACCGACCACGCCTGCGGCCCCTACCGTGACCGACAGCGTGAGCCAGATAACCGGTCCGGTTGCCGATGGCGGAACCACTAACGATCCGCGTCCGGTACTCAGCGGCACCGGTACGGCGAACGACGTGATTATTATTTATGACAGCGTGAATAATCAGCCAGCCAGCGAAGTGGGCCGCGTCACCGTAGACAGCAACGGTAACTGGAGCTGGCGTCCTGGCAGCAATATTGATGAGGGAAACCACGAATTTACTGCCACTGCGACAGATGAGGCGGGCAACGTTTCAGATCCGTCACCTGCAATTACCATTACCGTTGATACCGTGGCACCGGATACGCCAGTCATTAGTGCCGTCGGCGGCGAGCCGAGCGGCGGTATTATCACGGATACCACGCCGATCGTCGGTGGAACCGGCGTCAACGGCGAGACGGTAATCGTCTATAACAACGGCGTCGAGGCTGGACGCGTCGTCGTGGTGAATGGCGAGTGGTCTCTTGAACTGCCGACCCAGACTGACGGTCCGCTGAACATCACCGTTGCGGGGGTGGACGCGGCGGGTAACGTCAGCGATCTCAGCCAGGTCTTTACCGTCACGCTCGATAGCGTTGCACCTGAAATACCGCAGATTAACGCGGTCTCCGACAGCCAGGTGACGAACAATACGCTTTACACCCGCGACGGCACGCCAACCCTTACGGGGACAGGCGAACCGGGCAGCACGGTGATCGTTTCCGTGGACGGCGTCCCATCAAGCGTGCCGGTGACGGTACAGCCGAACGGCACATGGACCTGGACCGCGGGCAGTACGCTGTCGGATACCGCCCATACCTTTACCGTCTCTGCGGTTGACCCGGCGGGTAATACTTCCGGCAGTTCAGCCCCGCTCAGCGTGACGGTGGATACTAACGATCCGGATGCGCCTGTCGTTACCAGTATAGCCATTGAAGGTACCCCGTTGACCGGTACTGCCGAAGCGGGAGCAACCGTCACCGTGACCGACAGCAATGGCAACGTTCTTGGCACAGGGGTGGCCACTGGCGGCAACTTCTCCATTGCGCTGAGTCCGGCTCAGCAGGATGGCGCAGTCCTGACTGTGACCGCAACCGATGCCTCAGGACGTACAAGCCCGGAAGCTGACTTTACCGTCAGCGGTACAGTATCCAATCTGCCAGAGGTTCCGATCATCACCGCCATCACTGACGATGTCGGGGCCGTAACGGGTAACGTGCTGGGTAAAACCTCAGACGATACCGCGCCGGCGATCAGCGGAACGGCTCCTGCTGGCAGTACCGTCACGCTCTACCAGGACGGCAGCCTGATCCCGCTGGCGATTATTCCGGTAGGGACAGACGGCACATGGAGCTATCAGCTGCTCGTACCGCTGAGCCCAGGAAACCACTTCTTTGAAGCGACTACCACGGTCGGCCTCTTTACCAGCGGCCTCTCTCCGGCAGCTACCGTCACTGTCGATCTCACCGCCCCCGGAACCCCAACCATTGGCGCAGTGATTGATGACGTCGGTCCTGGCACTGGCCCATTGACCAACGGTCAGGCCACTAACGACAACCAACCAACCCTTACCGGTACCGGCGCGGTTGGCGACACCATCTCCGTCTACAACAACGGCACGCTGCTGGGAACCACGCAGGTCGGCAGCACGGGCACCTGGAGTTATACGACGCCTGTGCTGGCAGACGGTAATAATGTCCTGACCATCCGCGAGACCGATCCCGCCGGAAACCAGAGCGGGCCTTCGGCGGGCTTTACCGTTGTGGTTGATACGATCTCCACCACACCGGTGATTACCAACGTCACCGACAATGTCGGCAACGCTGCCACTACGGTCGTCAGCGGCAATCCGACTAACGACGCGACGCCAACCCTCACCGGTACGGCAGATGCGAACAGCGTAGTGACGATCTCAGACAACGGGACGCAGATTGCCGTAGTCACAGCGGATAGCACAGGTGCATGGACGTTTACCCCTGACACCGCCCTCGGTGAAGGCCTGCATAGCTTTACCGTCATCGCCACCGATCCGCAGGGGAACGTCAGCCAGATCTCCAATACCTGGGGCGTAGTCGTCGACCTGACGCCTCCCGCAGTTCCTGCGCTTGATACCGTCAGCGACAATGTGGCGGGCGGGATCGTCGGTAATCTTACGACCGGCCAGGTCACCAATGACGCTACGCCAACGCTCACCGGGAGAGGTGACGCCGGCAGCACAATCCACATTCTGAACAATGGGGTGGAGATTGGCACCGCCCCGGTAGACGTTAACGGCAACTGGAGCTTTACCCCTGGCACCGCGCTGGGGGATGGCAGCTATAACATACGCATCAACGCCAGCGATGCCGCCGGTAACGTTTCCGCCAACTCGCCGGTCTTCGTCTTCACCGTCGATACCACGGGCCCTGCTGCGCCAGCGATCGTCAGCGTGATTGACGATGTCGGCCCGGTCACCGGTACCCTCACAACGGGCAACAGCACCAATGACGCACGTCCGACCTTCAACGGCACGGGCGAAATCGGTGCCACGGTGCACATCATTGTGGATGGCAGCGAGATTGGCACTGCGGTCGTCAACGCTCAGGGGAACTGGACCTTTACCCCGGACACCGCGCTCGCCGAAGGGCCGCACGCCATTACCTTCAACGCCACCGACGCGGCGGGCAACACGGGCGCCACCACGGCACCGTTTAACCTGACGGTGGACACTATCGCGCCGTCAGCGCCGGTTATCTCGACCGCGGCGGACAATGCTGGCAGCGTACAGGCGCCACTCACCTCCGGACAAAGTACCGACGACACCACGCCAACGCTAACGGGCACGGCGGCGGCCAATGCCACCATTACGATTTACGAGAATGGTCAGCAGGTCGGCACCGCCACGGCGAACGGCAGCGGCGCATGGAGCTTTACGCCTTCCACGCCGCTGGCAAACGGCAGCCATACCTGGACCGCCACGGCCACCGATGCGGCCGGCAACGTCAGCCCGGCATCGCCTGGCTTTACGCTGGTGGTGGATACGACCGCTCCCACCGCGCCGGTTATCAGCCAGGCGATTGACGATGTGGGTACCGTCACCGGCGCGATCGGTTCCGGGCAGACCACCGACGACACCGTTCCGCGTCTCATCGGGACCAGCGAGCCGTTTGCCACCGTCAACATCTATGAAGGTGCAACGCTTGTGGGAACCGGCACCGCGGATGCCAGCGGAAGCTGGAGTATTCTGCTTAACACCACGCTGGCTACGGGCACGCACAGCTTCACGGCCCGCGCGACGGATGCGGCTGGCAACACCAGCGATCCGTCAACAACCTTCAGCCTGACTATCGACACCACGCCGCCTGCGCAGCCGGTGCTGAGCAGCATTGTGGATGACGTTGGTAATGCCGCCACGCCGATCGGCGACGGCGGGTTAACCAACGACGCGCAGCCAACCCTCACCGGTACGACGGAAGCGGGCGCGACGGTGAAAATCTTCGATAACGGCGTGCAGATTGGCAGCGTGACCGCCACCAGTGGGGCGTGGAGCTTTACGCCGACCACGCCGCTCGCTAACGGGCAGCACAGCCTTACCTTCACCGCGACGGATGCGGCCGGCAACGCCAGCGCGCCTACTACCGGGTATGTGATTAACGTGGATGCCACCGCGCCGGTTGCCCCGGTCATCAGCTCGGTGGTGGATGATGTGGGCAGCATCACCGGACCAATAACCGGCGGCAACCCGACCAACGACGCGCGCCCAACGCTGAACGGTACCGCAGAAGCCAACGCCACCGTGCGCATCTACGACGGTGGCACCCTGGTTGGCACGGTCACCGCCGACGCCAGCGGCAACTGGACGCTGCCGCAAACCACTACGCTGGGTGAAGGCTCGCATACCTTCACCGCCACCGCCACGGATGCGGCGGGCAACACCAGCGTGGCATCGGCCCCTACCACCATTACGGTGGATCTGACCGCGCCTGGCGCACCGGGCAGCCTTGCGGTGATCACCAACGGGACGCACGTCACCGGTACCGCCGAAGCGGGCAGTACCGTCACCATCACCACCAGTACCGGGACGGTTCTCGGTACCGCAACGGCGGACGGTAGCGGGAACTTTAACGCGACCATCACCCCGGCGCAGACAGACGGTGGTTCCCTGCTGGTCTACGCCACCGACAAGGCCGGTAACGCCGGCGTCAGCGCCTCGGTGATTGCGCCCGTCACGCCAATCCCGAACGCGCCGGTTATCGCCACCATCAACGATAACGTGGGCACCGTGACCGGCAATCTGACCAACGGCAAAACCACCGACGATACCACCCCAACCCTGAGCGGGACCGCCCTGGCGGGTTCCACCGTCACGCTGTATAACAACGGCGTGTCGATGGGCACCGTAGTTGCGGACGGTTCAGGCAACTGGAGCTTCACCACTCCGGCGTTAGGCGAAGGCGCTCACGCCTTTACCGCCACCGCGAGCAACAGTTCGGGTACCAGCCCGGTTTCCGGTGCGACCACCGTGATTGTCGATCTCACCGCGCCAACGGCACCGACCGGCACCATTAATGCCGACGGCAGCGTGTTGACCGGGAATGCAGAGGCCGGCAGCACCGTCTCCATCCGTCTTGCCGACGGCACCACGGTGACGACCACCGCAGGAAGCAACGGGACCTACAGCTACACCTTCCTCAACAAACAGACGGAAGGTCAGACGCTGCAGATCACCGCCACCGACGCCGCGGGCAATACCTCGCTGCCGGGTTCAGCCCTTGCACCGGTGGTGCCGCTCTCCGCCAGCAACAACGTCGAAGAGCTGGATCTCAGCACCACCGCCACCGTCACCAACAGCCAGTACAGCGATTACGGCTTCCTGCTGGTGGGGGCTGTGGGAAATGTTCTGACGCTACTGGGGAATGACACCGCGCAGGTGGACTTCACCGTAGGCAGCGGTGGCAGTGCCGATATCGTGGTGAATGCCAACGCCACCGGCGCCGTGCTTTCTCTGCTAAACACCCTTGAGCTGGTGGTGCAGCGTTTCGACAGCGTCAACGGCACCTGGACTACGGTTATCGATACCGGACAACCGCAGTTTGCCGACCTGCTGACGCTGGGTGCCACCGGCGTATCGCTCAACCTGACCGGGCTGGCGAACGGCGATTATCGCGTGCTCAGCTATAACACCAACCTGCTGGCCACAGGCTCCTACACCAGCCTCGACGTGGCGGTGAAAGAGACCGGCCCGGGTACGGTCACGGGCGATACCAGCCTTAACGGCAACGTGATCCTCGATACCGACCCGACCGCGGGCAGCGACAACGCACCGGCAGGAACCACCGTTTCCGCCGTCACCAACGCGC
The DNA here is from genome assembly GCF_000493015.1 of Enterobacter sp. MGH 24. Classification (NCBI taxonomy): domain Bacteria; kingdom Pseudomonadati; phylum Pseudomonadota; class Gammaproteobacteria; order Enterobacterales; family Enterobacteriaceae; genus Enterobacter; species Enterobacter sp. MGH 24. Next base: position 306,110 of record NZ_KI535657.1, read on the forward strand.
TGGGAGTGACCACCAGCGTGAACGCCGACGGCACGGTCGTTCAGGGGCAGTACGGTACGCTGACCATTAACCGCGACGGCAGCTACACCTACAACCTCACCGACACCAGCGCCGCGGTGATTGGCCGCACGGAGAGCTTCACCTACACCATCACCCATAACGGCGTGAGCGCGTCGGCGAACCTCGTGCTGTCGCTCGGTGCGGGCAGCGTAACGAACGGCATTGTCGCCGTTGACGACACGGCCTCGCTGACCTTCGACACCACCGTGAGCGAGGTTAATAACGGTACGTCATCTCAGAGCGGCTTTACCCTGGTGGGCATCAATCTCGGCAATACGCTGGGGCTGAACCTGCTGGACGACATGACCAACCCCATTATCTATAACGTGGAGGAAGGCACCACACGCACCATGACCATCCAGGCCTCCGTTGGCGGCGTAGCGCTGGCGTCGGTGTTCGATCTGTACGTCTATAAGTTCAACAACGCGACCCAGACCTTCGAGCAGGTTCGCGTCGAGTCGGGCTGGCTACGCGCCCCACTGCTGGGAGGCACCTCGCCTCAGCTGACGCTGAACCTGCCCGCCGGGGAGTACCTGTTCCTGCTGAACACCGCGGCGGGGATCACTGCCCTGACGGCCTACACGCTGAGCGTCCTGCAGGATCATGTCTACAGCGTGGCGAGCATCAGCGAGACAACCACCGGCGACGTGCTGACAAATGACCCTGTTCCGGCGGGAACGGTAGTCTCGGATGTAAACGGCGTGACGGTCAACAACAGTGGAACAACCACCATTCAGGGGGAATATGGCACGCTGACCATTAATTCGTCCGGCCAGTACACCTATACCCTGAAAAGCGGCGTGGGCGCGGACCATATCCGCACCCCTGATACGTTTGTCTATACCATCACCGCGCCAGACGGGTCGAAAGACACGGCGACGCTCAACATCACCCCAACTGCACGGGCGATGGATGCGGTTAACGATGTCAGTGCCGTAATGGACGTCACCTCGGTACACCACACGTCGACCTACTCCGATACCACCGTCGGCAGCGCCAGCTGGACGACCGCGCTGCTTTCATCAACCCAGGGCAGCGGAAGCGGAACCTTTGTGGTGGATCCAAACACCGCCCTGCATAACGCGTCGCTGCACTTTAACGTTGCTTCGTTGCTGGCGCTGGGCGGGCTGACGGTGAACTGGACGATTAGCGATGCCAACGGCGCGATCCGCACCGGCTCCTTCAGCGGCGGCTCGCTGCTCGGCGGCAGCATCGACGTTCCGCTGACCGGGCTGGATCTGAACGCCGGGACCTATACGCTGAGCTATACCGGCAGCGTACCGGGGCTGAGCGTAGGTAACATCACCATTACCCCAAGCGTAAACGGCACCACCTACTCGCTCAGCCAGTTCGACACCACCAGCGGGCACTTCGTTAACGGCAATATCTTCGACGGCACGGATTCCGCAGGGGCGATGGATCAGCTGCACTCGGTGGACACCCGCCTGAGCGTTACCGGCTACAACGGCGTGACCACCACGCTGGATCCGTATAACGGCAGCGCTACGGTGAACATCACCGGCCATTACGGCACGCTGGCGATCGGCGCGGACGGTCACTACACCTACACCCTCAATACCGGGGTGTCGCTCTCAACCATCACGTCGAAGGAGACCTTCAACTACACCCTGACCGACTCAGCCGGGAAAACGGACAGCGCCACGCTGACCATCAATATGGCGCCGCAGTTCATCAGCTCTGAACATAACGACGCCATCACCGGTACGGCCTACGGCGATACGCTGATTTACCAGGTGCTGAACAGTACCGCAGGCAACGCCACGGGGGGGAACGTCAGCAGCGCGACGGGGGATCACTGGACCGGCTTCTCGCTGGCGCAGGGAGACAAGATCGACATCGGCGATCTGCTGGTCGGCTGGAACGGAAGCGCCTCGACGCTCGGGAATTATCTCCATGTCACTAATAGTAATGGCAATACCGTGATCTCCATCGACCGTGACGGTGCGGGTGGCACCTACACTAATACCACGCTCGTTACGCTTGATGGCGTTCAAACCACCTACGACGAGCTTGTTAACCAGCAGCACATCATTACCTGATAGCACCTGCAAGAGATGACCCGGGCGCACAGCGCCCGGGCATAACAATAAAGCTTTACTTATTTTATTAGGGACATGACATGGGAATGAAGATGCCTTACTGGTGGCTCTCGTGCTGCCTGATATCTGTGCCTGCTCTATGCGCGAACCCGGCGGCAACCATCAATACCGGACAACTGCGCGAAACGCAGGAACTCCCCTCACTCAATGGCCGCGTGGCTCCTGCGGCTGGCAACGCCGCTCCCGGTTCGTTACAGCTTGGCGACGCCGTCAACCGCGCCGTCACCTGGCATCCGGCCATCAGCGAAGCCGTGGGCAAACTCTACCAGCAGAGCGAAGAGGTGGACGTCGCGAAATCAAAATACTATCCGCAGATTAATGCCGGCGTGGACAACGGGTATTCCCACGACGGCGACCAGAACGGCTTTACGCCGTCGCTGGTGCTTTCTCTCTCGCAAATGCTCTACGACTTCGGCAAAGTGGCCAGCCAGGTGCGCGCCGAGAGCGCCGGCGTGGCCCAGCAGCAGGCCAACGTGCTGGTGAGCATCGACACCATCGCCCACGATACCGCCATCGCCATGGTACAGGTGCAAACCATGCAGCAGATGGTCGACACCGCTAAAGAGCAACTTTCAGCCCTCTCTTCCATCGGCACGCTGACCCGCCAGCGTAACGACGAAGGGGCAACGTCGCTCTCTGACGTGGTGCAGACCGATGCCCGTATCGAAGGCGCACGCGCCCAGCTGATGCAGTACCAGGCCAGCCTGGACAGCGCCCGCGCCACGCTGATGAGCTTTCTCGGCTGGAACAGCCTGAACGCGATCAGCAACGATTTCCCGCAAAAGCTGGGCCGGAGCTGCGACATCGCCGAGCCGGATGACCGTCTGGTTCCCGCGGTACTTGCCGCCTGGGCGCAGGCTAACGTCGCCCAGGCTAACCTCGACTACGCCGACGCCCAGATGACGCCGACCGTCTCGCTGGAGCCGGAGGTGCGCCACTACATGAACGATCGCTATGCGGGGAGCGAAACCCGGGATCGCACCCAGTATTCCGCATGGGTGAAAGTGCAGATGCCGATCTACCAGGGCGGCGGCCTCACCGCCCGGCGTAACGCTGCCGGACACGCGGTGGAGGCGGCGCAGTCCACCATTCAGCGCACGCGTCTTGATGTCCGCCAGAAACTGCTGGAAGCCCGCAGCCAGGTGATGAGCCTGCAAAGCACGCTGCAAATTCAGGGCCGCCAGGAGGCGCTCAGCGCCCGCACCCGCGAACTTTACCAGCAGCAGTATCTGGATCTCGGCTCGCGCCCGCTGCTCGACGTGCTCAATGCCGAACAGGAGGTCTATCAGGCGCGCTTCACCCAGCAGCAGACCCTCGGCCAGCTGCACCAGTTGCAGCTCAACTGCCTGTATAACACCGGACAGCTGCGTCATGCGTTCGATCTTGATAACCGCACCATCCAGACCGTGGAGATCCAGCCATGAAGCAGCGTAATATCCCACAAGGTGAAAACATGACGGATGAAGCTCTGGCCCAGTGGGCGCAGGCCTTTGGTTTTGTCGCCACGCGCTACCGCGTCGCCTGCTCACCCGGCGCGCTGATTGCAGGCGCACCGTGGCTAAAAGGCAAACCGATGGTACCCGCCCTCACCCAGCTGGCCCGCGAAGCGGGGCTGTCGTTTCAGCTTCTTACCGACGATCGGCAGGCGATAAACAGCTGGCGTCTGCCGGTAGTGGTGGCGATGAACGACGGCAGGATCGGCGTGATCGAGCATTTCGACGGGGAGGATACGCTGGAGGTCAGTTTTTTCGGCGATGAGATGTATACCAACCGACTGTCGATGACGGCGATGCTGCCCGCTATCCGACACATTATTGCCCTGCGTCCACTCGCCGCGCTGAAGGACAGCCGCGTGGATGCCTATATCTCAAAATACCGCCCGGACTGGCTCTACCGGCTGGTGATGCGCGACCTGCGCCCCTACAGCTGGGTCATGCTGGCCGCCCTCTTTATCAACGTGCTGTCTCTATCCGGGATCGTCTTTTCCATGCAGGTCTATGACCGGGTGATCCCCGCCCAGTCCTACCCGACGCTTTACGTTCTGACCATCGGGGTACTGATTGCCACCCTGTTTGGTTTTGTACTGCGCGTGGCGCGCGGGCACATTATGGATCTGCTGGGCAAGCGCTCGGATATGCGCGTTTCGGATCGCGTATTCGGCCACGCGCTGCGGCTGCGCAACAGCGCTATTCCCCGCTCCACCGGCAGCTTTATCTCTCAGCTGCGCGAGCTGGAGCAGATCCGCGAGATGGTGACCTCATCAACCATCTCGACGATTGTTGATCTACCTTTCTTTTTCCTGTTCGTGGTGGTGCTGGCGATCATCGCCCCGCAGCTGGCGTGGATCGCCCCGGTCGCGGCGGCGATCATGGTCCTGCCCGGCCTGCTGCTGCAGAAGAAGCTGGCGGAACTGGCGAAACAGTCGGCCCATGAATCGACCCTGCGCAACGCGGTGCTGGTGGAGAGCGTGCAGGGGCTGGAGGACATCAAGCTGATGCAGGCGGAAAACCGCTTTTTGCAGCAGTGGAACAGCTATATCCAGATCACTGCGGAATCCGGCCTGCGCACCCGCGAACTGACGCAGAACCTGATCAGCTGGGGGATGACCATTCAGAGCCTGGTCTACGCCGCCGTGATCGTAGTCGGCGCGCCGATGGTGATCGACGGCACCCTGACCACCGGTTCGGTGGTCGCGGCGTCAATGCTGGCCTCCCGCATGATTGCCCCGATGGCGACGCTGTGCGGCGTGCTGGCCCGCTGGCAGCAGGTCAAAGCGGCAAAAGAGGGGCTGGACAGCATCATGCAGCTTCCCACCGAGAATCAGCGCGAGGAGACGCCGATCCGCCAGGACGTGCTGCGCGGTCACTATCTCTTTGAACAGGCGCAGTTCCGCTATCACCCGGAGGATCCGCGCATGGCGCTGCGTATTAACCGTCTGGAAATCAGGCCGGGTGAAAAAGTGGCGATCCTCGGGCGCAACGGCGCCGGGAAATCGACCCTGCTACAGGCCATGGCGGGCGGGATGGATCTGGCGGCTGGCGAGCTGCGGCTCGACGGCTTCAGCCTGCCGCATCTCGACGTGGCCGACGTCCGGCGCAACGTCGGCTTTATGACCCAGAACGCCCGGCTGTTTTACGGCACCCTCCGCGAAAACATCACCCTCGGCATGCCGCGCGCCACCGACGAAGAGATCTTTGAGGCGCTGGAGCTGACCGGCGCGGCGGGCTTTGTGCAGAAACTGCCCAAAGGGCTGGACTACCCGATCATGGAAAACGGCGTGGGACTCTCCGGCGGGCAACGCCAGTCTATTCTGCTGGCGCGAATGCTGCTGCGCGATCCGAATATTGTCCTGATGGATGAACCCACCGCCTCGCTGGACGAGCATACCGAGCGGGAATTCATCCAGCGTCTGGGCGACTGGCTCGGGCATCGCACTCTGATTGTCGCCACGCATCGCGTACCGGTGCTGGAACTGGTGGAGCGCGTCGTGGTGTTGAAAGAGGGGATGCTGGTGATGGACGCGCCAAAAGCCCAGGCGCTGAGCAACAGCCGTATGCAGCAGCAACAGCAGCAGGCAGCAACCGGACGGGAGTGGAAAAATGAAAATCAGTCAGCGTGACGTGGCGGCAATGGACGATCTGGATAACGCCCTCGACTCCGAAAGCAGCTACACGGGCGCGCGTCGGATCGTGCTCTTCTCGCTGCTGATGTTTGTGGTGCTGGGCGTCTGGGCGTGGTTTGGCGTACTGGACGAGGTGTCAACCGGCTCGGGTAAAGTGATCCCCAGCTCGCGCGAACAGGTCTTACAGTCTCTCGACGGCGGGATCCTCACCGAGCTGAACGTCCACGAGGGCGATCAGGTGCAGGCCGGACAGGTGCTGGCGCGGCTCGATCCGACGCGTTCCGAATCGAACGTCGGCGAAAGCGCGGCGCGCTACCGGGCCTCACTGGCCTCCAGCGCCCGCCTGTACGCCGAGGTAAACGATCTCCCGCTGAAGTTCCCTCCTTCGCTGGCAAAATGGCCGGATCTGATTGCTGACGAAACGCGGCTGTACAACTCCCGCCGCGCGCAGCTGGAGGATACCCAGCGGGAGCTGCGCGCCGCGTTAGATCTCGCCAACAAGGAGCTGGCCATCACCCAGCGGCTGGTCAAAACCGGTGCCGCCAGCCACGTGGAGGTGCTGCGCCTGCAGCGACAGAAAAGTGACCTGGAGCTGAAGCTCACCGACGTGCGCTCGCAGTATTACGTTCAGGCGCGCGAGGCGTTATCCAAAGCGAACGCGGAGGTGGATATGGTCTCCGCCATCCTCAAAGGCCGCCAGGATTCCGTCACCCGTCTGACGGTAAAATCCCCGGTGCGCGGGATCGTGAAAAACATCAAGGTCACCACCATCGGCGGCGTGATCCCGCCCAACGGTGAGCTGATGGAGATTGTGCCGGTGGACGATCACCTGCTGATTGAAACCCGACTGTCGCCGCGCGATATCGCCTTTATCCACCCAAACCAGGAGGCGCTGGTCAAAATCACCGCCTACGACTACGCCATTTACGGCGGGCTGCACGGGGTCGTTGAGACGATTTCCCCGGATACTATCCAGGACGAAGCCAAGCCGGAGGTGTTTTACTACCGGGTGTTTATCCGCACCAGCCAGGATTACCTGGTCAATAAGGCGGGCAGGCACTTCTCGATTGTGCCGGGGATGATTGCGACGGTGGACATTAAGACCGGAGAGAAAACGGTGCTGGATTATCTGATCAAGCCGTTTAACCGCGCGAAAGAGGCGCTGCGGGAGCGGTGATGAAACGCCTTACATCATTTTCTGAAGCCGCCTCGCAGGATTTAACTTCTTCTGGATAGCCTGCTTTTTATTAGGGTTAATCGGGCGTATGTTCCTTCCACGCCAGCAAAATCTGGCGTCGGGATTGGCATCCCGGTTAAACTTAATGGCGGCGTGAGCTCTTGTTGCGCCGTGCGTCTGGCTACATTTCAATGGTGGGCTGGACGGGGGCGTCGCAAGACGCGCCGGTGTCCATTAAGACCGGTAATGCCAACTCCGTTCAGTCCTGCCACCCGGGAAATTGGCATTTCTCTGGCAGGGTCTTAATCACTTAATGGAAACTGTCATATGACCACCAGTAACGCACTTTTCACGACCCCCTTCGGCCACAATACCGACTTCACTGAACTTGCCGACAACTGCCAACGCTATTGCGAAGCATTGGTGGAAGAGACCGATCCTGCAAGAAAAATAGCGCTCTGCGGTCGTCTTGCATCGACCCTCGCCCTGCTTCGCCCGATGCTGCTGGAGCCGCTCCCTGAGCACTTACAGGAACGTCTTACCGTCAATGTGTTCCCCGAATGTGAACCTGCATTTAACGCTGAATCCGATCAGCTCTGTCGCTATTGCGAGGAAATTACGCAACTGTTGATGGGGGGAGCGCTCGCCCCTGAATCCGCTCGTGTGATGGGAGATTTACTCTTTGAACTGACAGGATATTTTGCTGACCAGCTAAAAGCCCCGCGCTGGCTGAGAACCGAGGCTGGCGTCGCGTTGCTGGGTTGACATGGTTTTCTCCCTCTCCCACGGGGAGAGGAACATTCAAAATCATTGACTATAATTTAATCGCAGACTTGTTGTAACTCACTGATTAACAAGTCTATTTAACAGTTGTGCAATCCTATCTGGATGCATACGATTTCAGTGTAACAGCACCCACAACAACACCCGCTGTTATGCAAATTGTATGCACCGCTTATGCAAAAGGAGAAAGCAACAATGCGGTTAAATGATAGTGTGATTGGCGGACTACGCGCAAAAGATTCAGCCTACTATGTTTTCCGGGATGATGGCACCAGGGGAACGGGCAGATTAGGTATCAAAATTTTTCCTTCAGGTCGTAAATCCTTTGTCTATCGTTTCCAGGCTGATGGAAAACGTAAGTTTAAAACGCTGGGCGACTGGCCTCACTTCACATTAGAAAAGGCTACGCAACGCTATGCTGAACTTGCGGGTATGCCCCTCCAGAGTCGCTCTGACGCGATGGGTAAAAAAATGCGAACAGGAACACTGCGCGAACTCTTTGCGGCTTTCATAGCCTTCAAATCGCGCTCTGGACACCGCAGCACGATAAGTCAGTATGGCGCACTGTTTGAACAGCTAATCAAACTAAAACTCTTCACAGGTGATGAAATAGCTAATGAGATTACGTCTGTGCAGATCACACGCTGCATCCAGCACTGGACAAAGCAAGATTTCATGTCAAGAGCGAAAGAAGTCAGGAAAAAACTTCATGCTCTTTTTGAATACGGCATTGTTGCTGATAATGATCCGCTTAGTGATGTTGCATGCAACGGAGTGCAGTTTCAGATTGCTCATAATCCGGTGCGTAATGTCCAGAATTTTGAGGCTGGTACACCAGGCGATCGTTATCTTGACTTTAAAGAGCTACGTTATCTGTTAACGCTATTTGATAACGAAAAAAATGTCCTTCCTCCTGATGTACAAAGTTTAGTTGAACTTGGATTTTATACGTGTGGACAACGCCCGTTCGAGTTATGTCACTTACAAAAAAGCAGATATATCCCGGAACAAAATAAAATAGTTCTTGCTAAAGAGTTCTCAAAAACCGGAATCGAAACAGCAATATTCATCAGTAATAAAGCCAAAGAAATTCTAAATGATCAAGCAGCTCGCTATCCGGATAGTGATTTCTTTTTCCCAAACGTAAACTATGAAGAACAATTAAAAAAATACAAAAAGGAATTAAAAGCAAATCCGATTACTAAGATGGAAAAACCCACTATAGGACTTAATAGTGATGCATGGAAAAAGCATATGAACGAATTCGCAAAAATACATTTTGATCAGCCATTCTCTATGCGTGATATTCGCCGTACATTTAAAACACTCGCAGGAATGCTACATTTTACAGAAAATGAACGTGACATAGTCAATCAGCATGTAAACAAAACCATCAGTAAAAAGCACTATGATAAATATGATTACTTCATTGGAAAGCGCGAAACTACTTTAAAATGGGAAAAGGCGTTAAGTCTTTTGTTAGAAGATGATGGTATGGAAATTATCAATAAAATCATGGAAAATGATATAGTTTTGCAACGTGATTTTTGCATAAGTAATTTTTCAGCCATAAAAATTTAGATCCGAATTGCATATAAATGCAATTCGGATTTTATTTATGGACATTTGCTTCCTTATCAACAAAGAAAAGATATTATTTCCATGCATGTATAGTGAATGTTTCTACCATTTGAATAGATAGAGGAAACAAAATGCCTGGATTTGAACTTTATGAACAATATGATTTTAGACGGAGAGCCAATATTACAGACTTTGAAAGGATAGTAAGTCCAAAGAGAGGATTGGAATTGGCATGTAGCTATTATGAATTAGACTATGATTATTATGAACAGCAACTGCGTTTTCGTTTGCCAGAAAGAAAAAGGAACGGAAATAGATTCTTCGGGGAAAAATATAAAAGAAAAAGTTTAGTTTATTATGATCCAATATATGATGAGGTAAAGAGGAATTTGCAACTAGGATGGTTGATTGCTGTAGATAGAGAAGAGCATTGGGCCTGGTATAATAATCCTTTTTATTTTAATGAAGAAGGGAATATTGTTTATGAACCTTTTATGCGAGATGCGTGGGATAGTTCATTCCGTGATGTTGTGATGGGCGCATATCAGGAAGTCTTAGAAAGAAATCGAGGAATAAAACCCAGACTAACCCAAAAAATTCAATACGGTGCACCGGGTTATGTTGAACCTGAGCAACATGCTCAATCGACTAAAACATTAAATAATAAAAATGTAGGTCGTCTCCTTGCAGCAGGTGGGATATACAATAATAATATTGATGACTTCAGGAAAACTGCGGAGCAACTGGGTAAAGAAACGGTAGAGGGTTATGATGGAGTTATGACTGATACAAATATCGGTATCGGTATAGCGGCTGCATCTATTCTTTTAGTAAAGAATCCTGCGATGGCTGAAGAGCTAACAGGATTTTTGGGGGAAACAAAAAATTCAAAAGTTTTCTTGCAGGACGTTAAAATTGAAGAGATAAATTACTTACGCAGACCGCGTGATGAATATTTAATACTTAGAAAAGAGTTTGATAATTCTGTCAGAAAAAAATTTATGAAAAGTTTATCTGTCGAACCTGGTATTGATAATTATTTTAATGCCGCTCAAATTGAATTAATGGCGCGTGGTGGTGTTCCTGAGACCTGGCAGGTTCATCATAAATTACCTCTCGATGATGGAGGGGATAATAGCTTTGGAAATTTGATATTAATACAATCAAAGCCATATCATAATGTATTAACTGGTGTGCAAAAATCCGTAACTAAAGATTTGATACCTGGTCAAAGCATTGATACATTATGGCCTATGCCAAATGGAACATTTTACAAAAAATAGGAGTGAACAATGGAAAGTATAAATTTTCAAGATATTGATAAATCAATTGAAATATTAAAAAACAATATGATCAAATATCATTACACTATCGCAACACCGCTCACTCAAGACATAAAAAATTTTATTCAAAGCGACATACCACCCGCAGAATGGAATGAAATAAAGAAAAATGTACACCAGGACATAAAAACAATATTTGACGAAAGGCAGGATATTAAACATTTTTATGCGAAAATTGATGGATTAGAATTTAATGCGGCGACGATATATGGGTTCAGTCAGGTTGCTGATGGGGAACTGTTGTGGTCAAATATTTATACAATGAATTTTTATTATAGAGATAATGAAATATTTATAGATCCGGATTTAAAAGATAGCATCGTTATAGGAGAAGATAGTATGTCATACTTTTTATACAATATGGAATGTAAAATATTTGAAGTCCGAGATAAGATAGCCCCAGGGGTTCTAGAATCATTCAATGAATTCAACGGAATTCTAAAGTATATAATTAGCACGACGGAATTATGAATGTAAAATCGAGTGTGATACTTATTTTAAGTAATAGTTTAAGTTGAAAAAGGGACTCTATCGAGGTTTATCTGTTTGCCGCGATGCGTGAAGGGAAAATCTGGCGGATCCATGAAGTCACGCGAGCCCTCAGCGGTGATGCTGCAGACCGCACGCTGGCACACGCGATAGAATAACGTCACCCCGCCGGGCGCGGTGCGGTACGGTTATACACCCCAACATAGCGCGCAAATTTCCCGATAAACACGCCCGCAAACACGCCGCCGGAGACGATCGCCAGCGCGCTCATGGCAGGCTGCTGCATCGTCTGCGGAGAGACCGCGCTCATCACGCCCAGCACATACTTCACGCCGAACGCCAGCATCATAAACGGCAGCGCGGTGTAGTCTGCCTGGCGGTAAAGGCTGCGCGGCGCCTCTGCGCGGGTGATAGCCGCCTGCTTAATCAGGAAATACCCCAGCGCGGCCCCGGCGAGGATCCCCGCCGTCCACAAGGCGACAGTTCCGGGAGTCAGCGTGCGGTAGACCACCAGATCGTAAATATCCCAGATAAGAAAGATGCCCGGAATGATGGCAAGCCGCTCCAGCGTGACGGTGGCGGGCCTGCGGGCTTTAATGCCGCGAGAGATGAGGAAGATAAACAGCACCCACACCCAGACGGGCGTATGCGTAACGACACCGAACAGAAATTCAAACATGGAGATCTCCATGGACGATCGCGGCCCGTGCCGCCCTGAACGCGTATTGCGCATAATGGCCAGAACGCCATTATGCGCAGGTCTTTTACAGCGATTTTTTCAGGCGTTGAACCGCTTCCTTCAGCTCGTCATCCGTTGGCGTGACAAACGACATACGCAGCGTTGAATGGTCTGGCTCATTGCAGTAGAAAAATTCGCCCGGCACAAATACTACGCCGTTACTTAACGTTTTTTCCAGCCAGCGGGTGGTATTACTACCATTTTTCATCTTCGCCCACAGGAACATGCCGCCCTTCGGCTTGTGGAACGACATCACATCGCCCAGCTCGGCCTCCAGTTCAGTGGCAAACGTCTGGTATTTCTGGCGATAGGCTTCGCGGATCGTTTTAATCTGATCGGGCAGACGACCGGTTTTCAGGTATTCGTACGTCATCAGCTGCGACAGCGTGCTGGTGTGCAGATCGGTGGTTTGCTTAAGGTTCACCACCGCGCGCTTCAGCCATTCCGGCACCAGCACCCAGCCTACGCGCGTACCCGGCGCGAGAATTTTAGAAAAGGTCGAGGTATAGACCACGTTCTCTTCGTTGCCGATATCTTTGGCATGGGCAATTAACGGGCGGAACACTTCATCGGTATAATTAATCTCGCTGTACGGATCGTCTTCAATAATCACGAAGTCATAGCGCTTCGATAATTCCACCAGCTGCTTACGGCGCGCTTCAGAAAGGGTTACCCCGCCAGGGTTGCCAAACGTCGGCACTATATAGACCGCTTTGATGGTTTTATTTGCCGCCAGCGCTTCGAGCTCGTCGACGTTCATTCCGTCGCCGTCGGTGCCAACGGATTCAAAATTCGCCTGCGCCAGGCCAAATACCTGCAGCGCAGCAAGATAGGTTGGACGCTCAACCACAACGGTATCGCCCGGGTTAATTAATGCACGCGCCAGCACGTCGAGAGACTGCTGCGAACCGGATGTCACCACCACATCATCCGCCTTGCAGCGAATACCTCGCCCTTCGCAGATGCGCTGAATTTCTTCCCGCAGTCCCGGTACGCCTTCGGTCAGGCCGTACTGAAACGCCTCGCCAAAATGCTGTGATAAGACGGCATCGGCAGCAATTTTAAGCCCTTCGTGATCGAACAGATCGGGATTAGGAATACCCCCGCCCAGCGAAATCACCCCCGCCATTTTGCTATGTTTTAATAATTCACGGATGGCAGAGGATTGCAGGCCCTGCGCGCTGCTGGCGAGTTTGTTTGCAGACATTCTTTGATTACCTTCTTTTTTTATATTGTGCCCAATCTTAGCAGAATATGGGCGATAAATTCCGTAAGCTTAGGCAGTTGACGTAAATCCTGGCGCCACAATAAATGCACCGGCCTCGGCGCGGGCGTGTACTGCTCCAGCACCCGCACCAGCCTGCCGCTTACCAGCTCTTCCGCCACCAGCACTTCCGGTTGTAGCAACAGCCCCGCCCCGGCTCGCGCGGCCATGCGTAAGCCGTAGCCGTCGTTACATCTTAAGACCGCATCCCGCTTCCAGCGCACCTCACCTTCCACGCCCGGCAGCCGCCACTCGTTACGTGCCGTCCACACCGTGTGCGAAAGACACAGATGATCCACCAGATCGTCTGGCGTTTGCGGCGTGCCGTGTCGCGCTAAATAATCCGGCGCGGCGCAGATCACCATGTTGTAGGGGCACAGGTACTTCGCCACCAGATCGTCATTGCGAACGTCACCAATGCGAATGGCCAGATCGACACCCTCCTCCACCAGATCGACCATCCGGTTGGTGAGATCCAGCTCAATGCGTACTTCCGGGTAGCGCTGTAAAAAGGTTGCCGTCAGCGGGGCAATCACGCAGCCGCCAAACGACGTGGGTGCCGTGACGCGCAGGGTGCCAGACGGTACGGCGCGCAGCCGTTCAACCGCGCTTTCGGCAATCATGACCTGCTCCAGCACCCGCTTCGCCTCGTCGAAATAGACCCGTCCGGCATCCGTCAGGCTTTGGCGTCGCGTGTTACGCTCCAGCAGGCGGGTGCCAAGCTGTGATTCCAGCAGCGCAACGTATTTCCCCACCATCACCGCCGACATCTCCAGCCGTGCCGCCGCACCGGTAAAACTGCCGCTTTCAACCACGGCAATAAAGGTCTCCATGCTGCGAAGCTTATCCATATTCCGAACCTCTGGTTAGCAATCTTCTAACTTTAGCCCAGTTTATCTGCATTTTTATTTATTAAAGAATGAAGGCTCACAACATAAGGAGTCGGCTATGAAAATCGTCATTATTGGTGCCAGCGGTACGGTCGGTCGTGCAGTAGCGGAAGAGCTGAGTCGTCGCCACGAGGTCATCCGCGTCGGCCGCACGCAGGGCGACGAGCAGGTGGATATCACCTCGCAGGCGAGCGTCCAGGCGCTGTTTGAGAAAATCGGCCCGGTGGATGCCATTGTCTCCGCCAGCGGTGGCCTCTACTTTGGCCCGCTCGCGACCATGAAGGACAGCGATTTCAACCAGGGCCTTCAGGATAAGCTTTTGGGGCAGGTGCGCCTGGCGCTGACCGGCCAGCACTACCTGAACGAGGGCGGCTCGATCACCCTGATTAGCGGCATCGTGGCGCACGAGCCTATTGCCCAGGGCGTGAATGCCACCACGGTAAACGCGGCGCTGGAAGGGTTTGTCCGCGCCGCAGCGTGTGAGCTGCCGCGTGGGATCCGCATCAACCTGATTAGCCCGACGGTGCTCACCGAATCCGCCGAAGCGTACGACGGATTCTTCCCGGGCTTTGAAAGCGTTCCCGCCGCGACCGTGGCGCAGGCCTACCGCCGCAGCGTGGAAGGGGTGCAGAGCGGTCGGGTGTATAAGGTGGGTTACTGAGCCTTACGCGCGGAGATCAGCACCAGCATCGGGCGTTCCGCCTCTTCGGCAAGCGCAGGCCAGGCGTCAATCTGCGCCTGCGTTGGCCCCCACTCGTTGACGTCGCTTATTGTTAATCCGGCCCCGATCAGCGCGTTAAGCGTGGTGCCCAGCGTGCGGTGATACTTGATCACCCCGTCCGCCAGCCAGTTGCTGACGCGCCTGCCTTCATCCTGATAATGGTTTACGCCCCAGAACCGCTCGCCATTATCGTCGGTCAGCCAGCCCTGACGGGTGGCGCAGGTGTAAATCGGGTGCTCCATTGAGAAGACCAGGCTGCCGCCGGGCTTGAGCGCGCGCTGAACTCTGGCGAATAGCGTATCGAGTTCCGGCAGGTAGTGCAGCGCCAGGGAGCTATAGACCAGATCGAGGCTGTTCTCGTTGAGCGTAAGAGATTCCAGATCGCTACGCTGATAGTGAATCTGTGGGTCATCGGTAAGCTCCGCTGCGCGGGCGAGCATCTTTTCTGAGATATCGACCCCAGTGACGTCAGCAGCGCCCAGCTCGCGGGCTGCGCGGCAGAACCAGCCGTAGCCGCAGCCGAGATCGACAACCGATTTGCCGGTTAAATCCGGCAGCATGGCCTTAAGCGCGGGCCACTCCGGCGCGCCGTCCAGCCCCTGAACCGAGCGCGGAAGCTGGGCATAGCCTTCGAAAAACGCCGGGTTGTCGTAGATGTTTTGTGCCATGGCAGATCCCTCTTTAAGAACGTGCATAGCAGTATACTGCATTGTCGGGTGGCGGCTTCGCCTTACCCGACCTACAAAACCGTGAACCGTAGGCCGGGTAAGCGCAGGGTATGAACCGGAAACATGGGTAACACTTTAGACCGGATACATGGGTAACAGTTATAACTGGCATAGAAGAGGAGACTCGCTATGCCCTGGACTGAGACCCGACCTATGCAACGCCTTGATTTTATCCGTGCCTGCCATGCAGGTACGGATTCTTTTTCAGCCCTCTGCCGTCTCTTCGGCATCAGCCGAAAAACCGGTTACAAATGGCTTCAGCGTTTTGACCCCTCTGACCTGTCATCTCTCTCTGACCGGTCGCGTGCTCCGCATTCCCACTCCCGGACGGTTCCTGATGATATCGCCGGGCAGCTTACGGCTCTGAGGCAAAAACACCCTGACTGGGGGCCGAAAAAACTGCGGATGTGGCTGCTCAATCATCACGTCGATTTTACCGTCCCTGCTGCCAGCACTATCGGCGATATCCTCAAGCGTGAAGGCCTGGTTCCGGATAAAAAGCGAAAACGCCGAACCCCGGGCAATCGCCAGCCCCTGACCATCATCAGTGAGAACAATCAGGTCTGGAGCGCTGATTTTAAAGGCAAGTTCAGGCTGCTGAGCAGAGAGTACTGCCATCCCTTCACCCTGACCGACAATCACAGCCGGTATCTGCTGAGCTGCCGGGGAACGGACCGGGAGAGCGAGCCCTTCGTCAGACAGTGCCTGACGGATGCGTTCCTGGAGTACGGTCTGCCGGAAGTGCTCAGAACCGATAACGGGCAGCCCTTCGCGGGAACAGGGATAGGCGGACTAAGTCGTCTTGCCGTCTGGCTAATCAAGCTGGGCATCAGGCCGGAGCGTATCAGAAAGGGTCATCCGGAAGAAAACGGCCGTCATGAGCGAATGCACCGCTCCCTGAAAAGTGCGGTGAAACAGGGCAACACCTTCATGACGATGGAAGAACAACAGCGGTGGTTCAGTGACTACCGGGAGGAGTTTAACCACGAAAGGCCGCATGAAGCCCTGGCGGGTGCAACGCCCGGAACGGTGTGGAAACCCTCGAACCGGCACTGGGATGGCAGTGTTCCTGAATACGCGTATCCGGAAGGCGGTACGGTCTACAGGGTGAAATCGCGGGGGACACTTTATATGGGGAAAAAGGGGACGGTGTTCCTGAGTGAAGCGCTGACTGATGAGTACATCATGCTGGAAGAACAGGATGATGGCCTGGAGGCCATCATCTTTAACGGAATAACGCTTGCGTACTACGACCGAAAAACCCAGAGTGTGCTCCGGATAGACTAAAAAGTGTTACCTATGTTCCCGGTCTGATCTGTCACCTATGTATCCGGTCATACAGCAGCGCCACCCGGCACCACATTAGCCCACCGAGCCCCAGACGAGGTTGCCCTTATGGAACGTCGCGGTGCGCGGTGAAATGCGCGCCACGGCCTCGGCGGAACAGGAGGCATCCACCAGCACAAAGCTGGCGTCGTCCTGCGCTTTCGGCCACACGCGCTCGCCCTTGTCGTTCAGCGGCAGCACGTCGCCGGTTGCGATACCGAGCGCGCGGGAAAGGGTCTGCTCGTTCGGGCGGATGTAGAGCTGGGCATAAAGATTCGCTTTCTCCAGCATGTCCCCCAGACCGTACGGCGACCAGTGGTCGATCGCGCTGTCGGTACCGGTCATCACAAACACGCCCTTGTCCCGCAGCTGCTTCAGCGGCATGTGCAGGGTGCCAATCGGCACGGTGGAGGCGATGGTCACCTGCTGCGCCGCCATGCGGGTGGCTATCTCATCCACCTGCTGCTCGTTGAGCGTCGCCAGCGCGAAGGCGTGGCTGATGGTCAGCTTGCCCTTGAGCTCCGGCGTTTTCTCCACGGTTTCGACCATGTAGTTCACCGCCGCCACGCCCGCCGGGCTGGTTTCGTGCAGGTGAATGTCCACCCCTTTGTCGTAGTCCAGCGCGATCTGGAACATCAGATCGAGAGATTTCTCCATCGCACCGTCAACGTTAGTCGGGTCCAGCCCGCCCACGTAGTGTGCCCCGGCCTGCATCGCCTCGCGCATCAGCTTTTCAGAATTCGACAGCAGCAGGCCGTGTTGCGGGAAGGCAACGATTTCGCAGTCAAAACCAGATTTGCGGCGCGCCAGCACTGCCTGCAGATTTTCCAGGTTTTTCAGGCCGGAAACCGGCTCGATATTGCAGTGGCTGCGGGCGATGGTGGAGCCTTTCGACTGGATCAGGTCGATCAGCTTTTCCGCGCGCTCCTGGGTGTAGGGCTGCAGCTCCGGCAGCAGCTTCTGCTCAAGGCGGATCATGTCCTGAATCGTGGTGCCCGCCGGGCGGTTCAGGGAGCGCCACGGGCCGCCGTAAAAGGTTTTATCCAGGTGAATGTGCATGTCGCGCATTGCCGGGAGCATCAGCTTGTTGCCCGCATCATAGTGCGGCAGCGTGGCGTCGGCGTGGCGCTTGTTATCGCGTAGGGCGACGATCTTCCCGTCTTTAATCTCCAGCGTTTTCAGCTCGGTGCGGGTGCTCGTCGCCACGCCGCCGTCAACGTTAAACCCGGCTTCGAGCAGCACGTTGTCCAGATAGTAATGTTTCGCGGTGATGTTCATCGGTTTGCCGGTCTCGCAGGTTGGCTTCGCGGAGTCAGCAGCATACGCGACGGAACCGGTCGCGCCAAACAGCGCGCAGGCGGTGACCATTTTGCCGCTCTGGCTGATAAACTCGCGGCGGCTTTTATTTTCACTCATCTTATCTTCCTTCATTCACAATATGGGTACCGGTTTCTCCGCGCAGCGCCGCGGGCAGGCAGTCCGGCGAGGTGATAATCACGCGCTTGCCGCCGTGTTTTAAAAATGCCAGCGAGGCGACGATTTTGGGCAGCATGCTGCCCGCCGGGAAGTGACCTTCGTCCATGTAGCGCGTCATCTGCGCCACGTTAACGGTATCCAGCGCCTGCTGGTTTGGCTTGCCGAAGTTGACGCACACCTTCTCCACCCCGGTGGTGATCGCCAGCACGTCGGCGCGGATCTCCCTCGCCAGCAGCGCCGTAGAGAGATCTTTATCAATCACCGCGTCGACGCTCTGATACTCCCCCTGCTCACTGCGAACAACAGGGATCCCGCCGCCGCCCGCGCCGATCACCACGTATCCTTTTTGGGTGAGCGCCTTAATGGCATCCGCCTCGACAATCCGCAGCGGCTGGGGTGAAGCCACCACGCGACGATATCCCCGGCCGGAATCCTCAACAAAACGCCAGTCCGGGTGTGTGCGCTGCAGCTCATCGCGCTGCGCCTTGCTGAAGAACGCGCCGATCGGTTTTGTCGGGTGCGTAAAGCCGGGATCGTTTTTATCCACCTCCACCTGCGTGACGACCGTGACCGCTTTTTGCTCCCCGCGTGCGGCCAGGCAATTGTTGAGCGCCTGCTGGATCAGGTAGCCGATGCCGCCCTGGGTATCCGCCACGCAGTTTGCCAGCGGCGTCAGGGGAAGCCCCTCCCGCTCGTGGGCAATTTCAGCACGGCGCAGATCCAGCCCCACCTGGGGGCCGTTGCCGTGGGTGAGCACGATGTCATAGTCGGAGGCCAGCATTTCCAGCACCGACTCTGCCACCGCTTTCACCGCCTGCACCTGATGTTCAACCGACTGGCTGGCGTTGTCTTTGATAATGCTGTTGCCGCCGATGGCGACGACCATAAGCTCTTTCATTTTGTTTCCTTTAGAAGGTGCGTTCTGGTGCCCTCACCCCGGCCCTCTCCCACAGGGAGAGGGGGATTAACAGAGGTATCCAGCACATGCTTCACCACAAACATGCCGCCCATCATCAGATACGCGGTGACAAACATCAGCGAACTGCCTTCGGCAAAGCCCACCACCGGCGCGTGGATCACCCCAAACAGCGCCAGCAGCGCCCCACCCGCGGCCGCAACGGCCCCGCGCAACGGTTTGTTGATGATGGCGAAGATGGCGATACAGCCCCACAGCATGCTGGCGAGCGGCGCGCCGTTCCCAAGATGGACTAATCCCTCGTAGTAGATCCCTTTGCTGTGCAGCACGTCGGTGCCGATTTTGGCCGCGCTGGTGCCCGCCGCCCCCATCACGCTGTTCATCATGGTCAGCGCCCAGTTGGCGATCCACGGGAACAAGCAGATGAAGATGACGGGCACCTCCACTTTCGGGGTTTCCCTCACCACCTGGTTGGCGGTGACGACGCCGATAAACACCAGAATCGGCACGATGGCGGTCATCGGAATGATGGCGAGCATAAAGGCCCCCAGCCCGAACAGCGGCACGATGAACATGGTCACGCCGGACGCCAGGGTGTAGCCGATGCTGGCGCCCATCGCTTTCCAGCCAGGATGGCCGACGTAGACCGTGACCGGGAACGGGTTCCCCATCAGGCAGCCGAGCATCGACGCCAGACCGTTCGCCAGCATCACCTTGCGGGTCGGGTATTCATCCCCCGCCGCATGGGCGCTTTCGATGTTCTCCAGGTCAAAGATGTAGTTCGCCAGCCCCAGCGGCACGGCAGAGGCCAGATACGGCAGCGCGTCCGGCAGGCCCTGCAGGAAGCCTTCCACGTGCACCTGCGGCGGGTTAAAGCCGAAGGATGACATGGACGCTTTAATCGCTTCCGGGCTTTGCAGGCCGGAGATCCACGCCAGTGCGGTACCGGCTATCAGCAGCAGCAGGCCGGTCGGGATACGGGCGAAAATCGGCTTTTTGCCAAACCAGTTGATGAAGATCAGCAGCAAGACGATGAACGACACGGTCGGCGCTTCGAACGCCTGCAGCATCGGGTTCATCGCCAGCAGCAGCAGGCCCAGGCCGGAGAGGCACGACAGCAGCACGGTACGCGGGATCATCTTGCGGATGGTTTCCCCTAAAAACGAACCGCCCGCGAGGATCATCGCTTCCACAAAGCACCACACCAGGCCAATCTGAATCGCGAACTCCGCATCGCCCGTTTGCTGATAAACCGGCATCAGGACCAGGAAGGTCACGGTAAAAATCGACGGCGCGCTCGGGCCGGACGGCAGCGCGGTGACGTCCGTTCGTCCGGTGGCGCGCGCCATCTGCATACCGAACCAGGCGTAGCAAATACTCGCGACCAGCACCGCCAGCCCGAAGGCCGGCGCGATGCGTCCATAAACAATCTCCTTCGGGATGCCGACGACAAAAATGAGCAGCCCCATCATGGTCAGCAAATTGGTCAGGTTGTTGGTCATCAACCCGAAATAGGCCGCCCAGTCACCTCTTTTCCACTCCAGTTTCATGTTTTTCATGGATGCTTGCCTTATAAAAAGTAGCGATCGCGGAAGGTCAACAGCGCCTTTTCAAAACAGCTAAACGGCGGGTGAACGATGCCCGCCCCAATCATGCCGATGCCCGCGTCTTTGTGGGCAATGGCGGTATTAATCACCGGCAGAATGCCGCTGCCCGCGACTCTGGTAATGTCGATGGCGGTCGGGATGCCCATAAACGAGAGCAGCGGAATGGTGACGTTCGGGTTTTCGCCGAGGGTGATTTCGCGCATCTGACGGGAGAAGTCGATGGCTTCCTCCACCGTGCCGCCCACCAGCGCCACGATGGCCGGGGCCGTCGCCATCGCAAAGCCGCCGATGCCGTAGGTTTCGGTAATCGCGCTGTCGCCGATATCCAGCCCCGAGTCTTCCGGCTTATAGCCCGCGAACATCGGGCCGATCACCTGCTGCGCCGGGCCGGTGAACCATTGCCCGGGCAGGCCGGAAACGCGCAGGCCGAACTCGTAGCCGTTGCGCGCCATGGTGGTGACGACGGTGCTGTACTCAACGCCGTGAGCGGCGTCCAGCGCGGCCTTACACATCGCCATCCACGTCGGGCCGGAGAAGTAGTCGCTGCTGGCGACAAACTCGAACACCTCGCGCTGCTGCTCAACCGGATAGCCCGCCTGGATCAGCCCCGGCGTCAGCGCCTGGATCAGCAGCGTGGTGCCCGCGTTGTTGCGGTTGTGGCACTCGTCGCCCATGTGCAGCGCCTGGGCCAGCATCAGGCGCAGGTCGATTTCGCCGATAATCTTCATCGCGTCGCGCAGCATCGGGCCGAGCACGTCGCGCATCCAGTTCAGACGGTCGATGACGCTCTGGTCGTTGGCCCCCATGCGCAGGATCTTCGCCATCTGCTCGCTGAGGTTGGTGAACGCGCGGTTGCCGTAGGTTTTGTTCTCCACGATGTGCATAAACATCGACGCGGAGGTGACGCCCGCCATCGAGCCCACGCAGTCGTGCTCGTGGCACGGCGAGAACGTAATATCTCCCGAGGCGGCGAGCCTTGCCGCGTCGTCCAGATCTTTCGCCAGCCCTTCAAACACCAGCGCCCCGGTGACCGCGCCCTTCATCGCTCCGCACATGTTTTCCCAGGCGACGGGCGGACCGGCGTGCAGAATGGTGGTGCGGGTCATGCCCGGCACAACGTTAATGGCCTGGTCATAGCCCACCAGTACCGGATGGGACTGAATAATGCGCTCAAGCGCAAGCTTGTTGGCGGCGGCGATTTTCTCCGCCAGCGGTTTTTCCGCCAGCTGGTCGAGCGCCTCAACGACCTGCATATTGCCCTGCCCCGGCGGCGTCCAGTCGAGCTGGGTGACGGGAACGTGCTGTTTTTTGAGATCGTCGCTGAACATCGCGATGCCGACGTTAATCACGTTCAGCGGCTGGTTGAATAAGGTCGTCATTATGCTTTCTCCCCTTTGCAAACAAATTCGCGTGCCAGTAATCCGGTGTTGGTGCTGCTGCTGGCCCAGATAACGCCAGCGTCGGTCAGCAGCTGGCACTGCTGCGCCAGCGACTGCGGATCCTGGTCGGTGCCGAGCACGTAGCCGAGGATCTCAAGCGGACGGCGATCGGCCTTCGCGATGGCCTGCGCCTCTTTGATGGCGTCGAGCATCACGCCGACCGGATCCTCATGCGCGCCGAAGCCCAGCACGAAGTCCATCACGATGACGCCCACCTCCGGATCGCGCGCCTCCTGCAGCAGGCGGCTGATGCGGTTGGTCGGGTCGATCATCGGGTGCGGCTTGCCGTTGGTGAAATCGTCGTCGCCAAAGTCGAGGAAGGTGTGGGCTTTACTGACGCTGATGTCGCTCAGGCGCCTGGCCGGATCCGGCTGGATGTTGCTGTAGACGTCGTCGAATTTCGCAAGCGCCGCGAACATCGCTTCGTCGCACAAGGTGCCGCCGCAGAACAGGCCGCGAATATACTTCTGCTGCGGGGTCAGGCGGGCGCGCACTTCTTCAATCAATGGCCAGTTGAGCGGATGCAGGTCCAGGGACGCTTTTTTGATGCCGGTGAGCAGGACCGCCTTCAGGGCCGCCTCTTTGGTGCCGCGCGCAAACTGCAGGCCGTCTTCATCGGCGGGCGGTTCGCTGCGGCCAAGGAAACAGACCACGACAGGCTTGCGGCAGGCGCGGGCGCGCGCCAGCACTTTTTCTGCCACCGCTGGCGCTGGCGGTTTGGAGATGAGTGCAATTACCTGAGTGCCCTCGTCGGCTTCCAGCATGTCGATGGCGTCGAGCATCATCAGGCCGCCAATTTTCTCGCTGAGATCGCGCCCGCCGGTGCCAATCAGCTGCGACACGCCGCCGCCGAATTCGTGAATGCGCACGCTCAGCTCCTGGCTGCCGGTGCCGGAAGCGCCGACGATGCCAATCGAGCCGCGGCGCACCGCGTTGGCGAAGCACAGTCCCGCGCCGTTGATGATGGCGGTGCCGCAGTCCGGCCCCATCATCAGCAGCCCTTTCTGGTGCGCGAGCTGCTTCAGCGCCAGCTCGTCGTCGAGCGATACGTTATCGGAGAAGAGCATCACGTTAAGGTCGTTTTCCAGCGCCTGGCGCGCTTCGCGGGCGGCGAAAGTACCGTTGACGGAAATCACCGCAAGGTTTGCGTCAGGACGATGGGTTTTGGCGCTGGCAATCGTCGCGTAGCGCGCTTCATGGGAGCCTGCGCTCTCTTTACGGGTGAACAGCGCCTCAATAGCAGCCAGGGTTTCATCATTGGCCGCGTCGCCTTTAATCACGATCATCAGGTCGCCGTTTTTAGCTTCTGCTAATTCCGGCGTTAATAGCCCGAGGTTTTTTAAGACGCCTTTATTCATTTCCGTCGCCATGGCCACAAACGCCTGATCGACGCCCGGCAATTTATTGGCTTTGGTGGAAACGGACATTAATGAGACGGAGTCAAAATAGGTGTTCTTTTTTATGACGATTTTCGTTGGCATTATTTTCTCCTGAAAGCGGATAAAAGGGGGCCGCCGTCGTGCAAAATGCACGTCGGTAAAAAATACTTTTGAATTAACGGCCAGCCGGAAAAGGCTGGCCGAATGCGTTACGCGCCCGCCGCCAGCAGCAGGTCGGCTATCGCATCGAAACCTTTTTCCCGCGCCAGTTCGAGCGGGGTTTTGCCATATTTATCGGTCATGTGCGGGTTTGCGCCGTGATCCAGAAGCAGCTTGACGATCTCCTGCTGCTTCGCGCCGCCGTCGTTGAGCACGATCGCCTCCAGCAGCGGCGTCCAGCCGACAAAGTTGGTGTGGTTGACGTTGATATCGGTTTTTTCCAGCAGCTCGCGGACGATCTCCACGTGCCCTTTTTCACTGGCTGGCGTAATGCCCACGCCGCCAAAGCGCGTCAGGCGGTCAAGATCGGGATTTGCCGGAAGGACAATGCGCAGCAGGGTAATATCGTTGGTCAGGCAGCTAATCAGGAAAGGGTTAAAGCAGGTCTGATCCTGTTTATCAATATCCGCACCGGCGGCAATTAATAGCGCCACGCAGGAATAATGCTTTTTCAGGCTGGCAATAATAACCGCCGTTCTTTTCTGGCGGTTGGTGGCGTTAATATCCACGCCTTTTTCCAGGCAGGCTTTTAGCGCATCGCTATTGCCCTCTTCTGCCGCCAGCAGAAATTCAGTAACGAGTTCGTTCGCAGACATATTCAGACTCCCGATGTTTTTATTTCTGTTGACCTGAGAATAGCAACAGCCTGGTCATAAAAGAATCCGCTTAAAAATGATTCATCGACAGTCAATTCATTGTTGAGTTAAATTCAACAAACCGGTCAAAACGTGCGTCTGTGCAACCTTTTTCTTATGTTTCCCCACGTTTTAGCGCTCGAGACTGCATTATGCTTATGTCTAACGAAGCCTTACTGCGTGCGGCTTTCGACAAAGAGTCAGAACTGTGATCGGCTTCAAATGTGTTGTAACAACGCTGTTAAAATATGTTCAAAACTGATGGCTGAAGGGAGTGAGATATGAATTCCATCTTTACCGAAGAGAACCTGCTGGCCTTTACTACCGCCGCACGCTTCGGCAGCTTCAGCAAAGCCGCCGCCGAGCTGGGCGTGACGACCTCCGCCATCAGCTACACCATTAAGCGCATGGAGACCGGGCTGGACGTGGTGCTGTTTGTCCGCAGCACGCGCAGCATTGAGCTGACCGAGTCCGGGTTTTACTTTTACCGCAAGGCCACCGACCTGCTAAACGACTTCCACGCCATCAAGCGCGGAATAGATACCATTTCGCAGGGCATCGAGGCGCGGGTGCGCATCTGTATTAATCAGCTTTTATACACGCCGCGCCACACCGCCAGGCTGCTGCAGGTGCTGAAAAAACAGTTCCCGACCTGTCAGATCACCGTGACCACCGAGGTGTACAACGGCGTCTGGGACTCCATCATCAACAACCAGGCCAATATCGCGATTGGCGCGCCGGACACGCTGCTCGACGGCGGCGGGATTGATTACACCGAGATCGGCGCCATCCGCTGGGTCTTTGCCATCGCGCCGGAACACCCGCTGGCGTTCACCCCGGAGCCGATAGCGGAAAGCCAGCTGCGCCTGTATCCCAACATCATGGTGGAAGATACCGCGCACACCATTAACAAAAAGGTTGGCTGGCTGCTGCACGGTCAGGAGGCCATTCTGGTGCCGGACTTTAACACCAAATGTCAGTGCCAGATCCTGGGGGAAGGGATAGGTTTTTTACCGGAATATATGACGCGCGAGGCAGTGGAGGACGGGCTGCTGGTGACGCGGCGGATTAATAACCCGCGCCAGGACTCGCGCATGCTGCTCGCCACGCAGCATGCCGCGACCGGTCAGGTCACGCGGTGGATCAAACAGCAGTTTGGCCCTGCGGGGGTGCTGACCGATATCTATAGCGATTTACTGAGCCGCGCTTAGCTTTTGCTCTGTACCCAAAACGCGTGAATGAGGCCGGGGAAGTAGCCCAGCAGCGTCAGAAGAATGTTGATAATAAACGCCCAGCCAAACCCTTTGCCCAACAGCACGCCCAGCGGCGGTATGAGGATGGTAAAAACAATGCGCCAAAATCCCATATAAATACTCCGTTCAAGCTAATCCATTGAAAATAATCAAGATAACTCTCTAAGCATAGCCCGTTTACCCGTCTGTACCAGCGCCGAAACTCGCATTTACCCTCTTTTACGCTTTTGACGCTGGTGTAAAGCACCGGATTAGTTTAGCATTTACTTAATTAAGTAAATGCTAAACTATCATGACCGAATTTGAACAGCTTCAGGCCAGCGCCGAGCAGGCCGCCGCACTCTTAAAAGCGATGAGCAACCCGCGCCGGCTGCTGATCCTCTGCACCCTGTGCGGAGCGCCCGGCACCAGCGCGGGGGAACTGGCGCGAGCCACGGGGCTTAGCGCGTCCGCTACGTCACAGCATCTGGCGCGCATGCGTGAGGAAGGGCTTATCGACAGCACCCGCAACGCGCAGCGCATTCTCTATTTCATTAAAAACGATGCGGTACATCAGCTGATCAGCACCCTGAAAACCCTTTATTGCCCGTAAGGAGCCGCCATGTCTCTTCCTCTTCTTTCACCGCGCCAGGCCAGTGCCCGCGTCGCTGAAGGCGCAAAACTGATTGATATTCGTGATGCCGATGAGTTCGCCCGCGAGCATATTCCCGCCGCGCGGTCCGTGCCGCTGGATACCTTACCCGGCGCTCTTAACGCGCAGGCGGGGGATACGGTGATTTTTCACTGCCAGTCCGGCGCCCGGACGTCGGGGAATGCCGACCGCCTTGCTCAGGCCGCCGCGCCCGCACAGGCCTTTGTCGTCGAGGGGGGCATTCAGGGCTGGAAGCAGGCCGGGCTGCCGACCGTTGAAGACAAAACCCAGCCGCTGCCGCTGATGCGCCAGGTGCAAATTGCTGCCGGGCTCTTGATACTCTGCGGCGTGGTGCTGGGCTATAGCGTCTCCAGCGGCTTTTTCCTGCTCAGCGGTTTTGTCGGCGCCGGGCTGCTGTTCGCCGGTGTGACGGGCTTCTGCGGCATGGCGCGATTGCTCAAGGTGATGCCCTGGAACCGGCGTACCTCATAAGCAGTAATCGGTGAAATACGCTGTACCCGGCGTCATACGTGGGCTAAGGTGAAGATCGCTAAAACGATGAGGAGGTAATATGTTTTCTGTCGGTGATTATGTGCAACCGCGTAAAGGCGGCCCGAAACTGAAAGTGATTGAAGTGAACGGTGACAGCATTGTGGCGGTCCAGGCCAGCAATGAGCAAGGCGAGAAATATACGCTGAAAGCGGCCGATGTGGCGCCTTATACCGAGGAAGGCGATTTCGGCGTCTGCTGAACAGCCAGCCGGGCGGCGTGTTCCGCCCGGCTCATACGTTAGATCAGAAAATCATCCAGCGATTTACCGTCTGCCAGCGCGATGGCAATGGGCTTCGGCGTGCGGCCCTGGCCGGTCCACGTTTTCTCTTCGCCGTTCTGGTCAATAAAACGATATTTTGCTTCACGCGGCTTGCGCTTTTTCGCGGATTTACCCGCCTGCGCCAGTTCAGAGCCCAGCAGATCGGTCGGTGAAATTCCATCGGCTTTCATCAGTTCCAGCAGGGCATTAATTTTCTCCTGCTGCTCAGCACGCTGCTGCTCTAATTCTGTCTGTTCACTCCGTTTCTCTTCAGTAACGACCCTGACCTTTTCCAGCATTTCCTCAAGAACGTCCAGGGTTAATTCACGCGCCATGGCGCGCAGAGTTCGGATATTATTAAGATTCTGTAACGTCAAAGACATATTATTTGCAAACCTTCTCTTTAGGGTAAATAGATAAATCGCCGACAGAATAATTCATTTCCATAGAAATATCTACCCGCGGGGCCGTCCTGCCAGTAATGTA
Source organism: Enterobacter sp. MGH 24 (assembly GCF_000493015.1). Taxonomy (NCBI): domain Bacteria; kingdom Pseudomonadati; phylum Pseudomonadota; class Gammaproteobacteria; order Enterobacterales; family Enterobacteriaceae; genus Enterobacter; species Enterobacter sp. MGH 24. Next base: position 333,805 of record NZ_KI535657.1, read on the forward strand.
AATATAGTTAAATTCCACCGTGAATATTAACTTATGACGAATGTGGAATACGCAGAGATTCAATCATCACATCAATATAAATGGTCAACCTTAATCAAAATTTCAGCATCCTACGCCACACGCAAAAGCAGCAAATCCCGCCTCGACGCCATAAACATCAACCGACTGATTTTCATGCAAAAATTACCAGACGAGACAGATTATAACGAACCGAGCAAAAAACAACCAATTTTAGAGAATTTTGTGGACAAAAGGCGATTAAATAAAAATTAATCTCTAGTTGTTAGTTCAAACCCAGAGATATACGCTATACACGTCAAACAAACCAACCTAAAGCACTAATCGCTACGGGAAAATCGTTTCTTTTGTGTTCTTCTGAAGGAGTTCAGACATGTTCTCACCGCAATCACGCCTTCGCCATGCCGTGGCGGATACTTTCGCGATGGTTGTCTACTGTTCCGTTGTGAACATGCTGATCGAAATATTCCTCTCCGGAATGTCCTTCGAGCAGTCACTTTCTTCTCGCCTGGTGGCGATCCCGGTCAATATTATTATTGCATGGCCTTACGGGTTATACCGCGATGCGGTAATGCGCTTTGCGCGTCGTATCAGCCCCGCAGGCTGGGTGAAAAACCTGGCGGACGTTCTGGCGTATGTGACGTTCCAGTCGCCGGTTTACGTGGCCATTCTGCTGACGGTGGGTGCCGACTGGCACCAGATCGCTGCGGCCGTCAGTTCGAATATTGTGATTTCAATGCTGATGGGTGCGGTATACGGCTATTTCCTCGACTACTGCCGCCGCCTGTTTAAGGTCAGCCAGTACAGCCAGGCAAAAGCGTGATGTGAAGCGACTGGCGCACGCCAGTCGCGAATTTACTGTACGTCGCCAAACAGTCCCTTCAAAAACCGCTCCAGCGCCATGCGTGAGCTGAAGCCATGCGGAATACCATAATGCTCATGCCGTTCGCCGCCTAAATAGAGCGGAAATTGCTGATAGTGATCGCAGGTTTTAATATCCGAGGCAGGCTCAGCAAATGACAAACTTCTGTCTTTCAGCGTCGGGTGAATAATGAGAGCGGTACGTCCCATTCTTGCTTCGCGATTAACGTAAACATAATTCTCGCCACGGCGATATCCATACGCTTTTGATGTCACCTCATCCATGGTGAATCCTTCTTTTTCAAGAACGCGTGCCACCTCATCAGGTCGTAAATACATATCTTTTCCTCGTTATCTTTTCCTGCCCGGCAACCTTACAGTATTCAGCATTAGCAGGGCTTTCAGAATAATCCATAAACTGCCGGATAACGCGTGACGCGCTTCAGATATTAAATTTCTGAACTAAACTGAACGGGAACACAAAATTACGGAGGATCGTATGTTTAACAGACCGAACCGAAACGATATTAATGACGACGCTCAGGATATTCGTAATGATGTCAGCCAATTAGCGGACACGCTGGAAGAGGTGCTGAAGTCCTGGGGAACTGACGCGAAGGACGAAGCGGATGCCGCAAAACGTAAGGCTCAGTCTCTGCTCCGTGAAACCCGCGCGCGCTTGAACGGGCGTACGCGAACGACTCAGGCTGCCTGCGATGCGGTCAGCTGCGCAACGACCTTCGTGCGCGAAAAACCGCTCTGCACGCTCGGCACGGTCGCGGCGGTCGGGATCTTCGTCGGCGCCCTGCTTAGCCTGCGTAAATAACCCCTCGCGCGCGCATCTCTGCCCCGGTGGCCAATGGCTGTCGGGGCTTTTCTTTGCCTTCTCGCCTGTAAAACCCGCATAGCCTACCCTGCCCCGTTGTGCTCATCATCGGGGCAACATCAATCTAAATTTCCCATATCTTGTATGGTTGAAACTTAAGACAACTACATCTAGTATTCCTTTTAGCAAGACACACACAACCTGACGCGATAACTCGCGCCGCACTCTCATTTTAAATGGAAATACGAATCATGAGCATTATTATTTACACTCGTAACGATTGTGTTCAGTGCCACGCGACCAAACGGGCGATGGAAAGCCGTGGCGTGGCGTTTGAGATGGTGAATATCGACCAGGTCCCCGAGGCCGCCGATATCCTGCGCAAGCAGGGTTTTCGTCAGCTTCCGGTGGTGGTCGCCGGGGAGACAAGCTGGTCTGGCTTCCGCCCGGACATGATTAACCGCCTGAGCGCGCAGGCCACCCGGGCATGAGTGGGCTGGTTTTCTTCTCCAGCAGCTCGGAAAACACGCTCCGCTTTATTGAGCGCGTCGGGCTGCCTGCGGTGCGCATTCCGTTGAACGAGCGGGAGCGGATCCGGGTAGAGGAACCGTACATTCTGGTGGTGCCCAGCTATGGCGGAGGCGGCACGGCGGGCGCGGTGCCTCGCCAGGTGATTCGCTTTCTCAACGATCCTCATAACCGCGGGCTAATCCGAGGCGTGATCGCGGCGGGGAATCGTAATTTCGGCGATGCCTTTGGCCGCGCCGGAGATGTCATCTCTCAAAAATGCGGCGTGCCGTATCTCTATCGCTTTGAGCTGATGGGGACGCAGCAGGACGTCGAAAACGTGCGTAAAGGAGTGAACGAATTTTGGCAACGACAACCGCAGAACGGGTAATGCAGGCGACGCCGGATTACCACGCATTAAACGCCATGCTTAACCTCTATGACCGCGAGGGACGCATTCAGTTTGATAAAGACCGTGAGGCGGTGGACGCCTTTTTTGCTGCCCACGTGCGGCCCAACAGCGTGACCTTCGCGAGCCAGAATGAGCGTCTCGACTATCTGGTTAACGAGGGCTACTACGAGGAGCGCGTTCTGGCCCGCTACGATCGCCTCTTCGTGGTAAGACTGTTTGAGCGCGCGCACGCCAGCGGTTTTCGTTTCCAGACGTTTCTCGGCGCGTGGAAGTACTACACCAGCTACACCCTGAAAACCTTTGACGGTAAACGCTACTTAGAGAGCTTTGAGGATCGTACCGTGATGGTGGCGCTGACGCTGGCCCAGGGCGATGAAGCGCTGGCGGAGCAGCTCACCGATGAGATCCTCGCCGGACGCTTCCAGCCCGCCACGCCGACCTTCCTCAACTGCGGCAAAGCCCAGCGCGGCGAGCTGGTCTCCTGCTTCCTGCTGCGTATTGAAGACAATATGGAGTCGATTGGCCGCGCGGTGAACTCTGCGCTGCAGCTTTCCAAACGCGGCGGCGGCGTGGCGTTTCTGCTCTCTAACCTGCGTGAAGCGGGCGCGCCGATCAAGCGCATCGAAAACCAGTCCTCCGGCGTGATCCCGGTGATGAAGATGCTGGAAGATGCGTTCTCCTATGCCAACCAGCTTGGCGCGCGCCAGGGCGCGGGGGCAGTTTACCTGCATGCGCACCACCCGGATATTCTGCGTTTTCTCGATACCAAGCGCGAAAACGCCGATGAAAAAATCCGCATCAAAACCCTGTCGCTCGGCGTAGTGATCCCGGATATCACCTTTAAGCTTGCCAAAGAGAATGCCGAGATGGCGCTCTTCTCGCCGTATGACATCGAGCGAATTTACGGCAAAGCCTTTGGCGACGTGGCCATCAGCGAGCTGTACGACGAACTGGTGGCCGACAATCGTATTCGCAAAAAGACCATCAACGCCCGCGATTTCTTCCAGACGCTTGCCGAAATTCAGTTTGAGTCCGGCTATCCGTACATCATGTACGAGGACACGGTGAACCGCGCGAACCCGATTGCCGGGCGCATCAACATGAGCAACCTGTGCTCGGAGATTTTGCAGGTCAACAGCGCGTCAGCCTACGACGAGAACCTGGACTACGCGGAGATCGGCAAGGATATCTCCTGTAACCTCGGGTCGCTGAATATTGCCCACACCATGGATTCCCCTGACTTTGGCCGCACGGTGGAGACCGCCATTCGCGGGCTGACGGCGGTGTCGGACATGAGCCACATCCGCAGCGTGCCGTCCATTGAGGCGGGCAACGCCGCGTCGCACGCCATCGGCCTGGGGCAGATGAACCTGCACGGCTATCTGGCTCGGGAAGGCATCGCCTACGGCAGCCCGGAAGGGCTGGATTTCACCAACCTCTATTTCTACACCATTACCTGGCACGCGCTGCACACCTCGATGATGCTGGCGCGCGAGCGCAGCCAGCGGTTCGCGGGCTTTGAGCACTCCCGCTACGCCAGCGGGGAATATTTCAGCCAGTATCTCGAAGGCGACTGGCAGCCGAAAACGGCGCGAGTACGTGAGCTGTTTGCCCGCGCCGGGATCGTTCTGCCCACGCGCGAGATGTGGCAGCAGCTGCGTGACGAGGTGATGCGCTACGGCATTTATAACCAGAACCTGCAGGCGGTGCCGCCAACCGGATCGATTTCCTACATCAACCATGCCACGTCGAGCATTCATCCCATCGTGTCGAAAATTGAAATTCGTAAGGAAGGCAAAACCGGGCGCGTTTACTACCCCGCCCCGTTTATGACCAATGAGAACCTGGCGCTGTATCAGGACGCGTATGAGATCGGCCCGGAAAAAATCATCGATACCTACGCGGAGGCGACAAAACATGTGGATCAGGGGCTGTCGCTGACGCTCTTCTTCCCGGATACCGCCACCACGCGGGATATCAACAGGGCGCAAATCTATGCCTGGAAGAAAGGCATCAAAACGCTGTACTACATTCGCCTGCGCCAGCTTGCGCTGGAAGGCACCGAAATCGAAGGCTGCGTGTCCTGCGCGCTGTAAGGAGAAAGGATGAAACTGTCACGCGTGAGTGCCGTTAACTGGAACAAAATCCAGGACGATAAAGACCTGGAGGTGTGGAACCGCCTGACCAGCAACTTCTGGCTGCCGGAAAAGGTCCCGCTCTCCAACGATATTCCGGCCTGGCAAACGCTCGGCCACGCCGAGCAGCAGCTGACGATCCGTGTCTTTACCGGCCTGACGCTGCTGGACACCATTCAGAATACCGTCGGTGCACCGGCGCTGATGAGCGACGCGCTAACGCCGCATGAAGAGGCGGTGATGTCGAACATCAGCTTTATGGAGGCGGTGCATGCCCGCTCCTACAGCTCGATTTTCTCCACCCTGTGCCAGACCAAAGACGTGGACGCGGCCTACGCCTGGAGCGAAGAGAGCGAGTCACTCCAGAGAAAGGCGGAGCTGGTGCTGGAATATTACCGCGCAGACGAACCGCTGAAGAAGAAGATCGCCAGCGTGTTCCTGGAATCCTTCCTCTTCTATTCCGGCTTCTGGCTGCCCATGTACTGGTCGAGCCGGGGCAAGCTCACCAACACCGCCGATTTGATTCGGCTCATCATTCGTGATGAAGCGGTGCACGGGTATTACATTGGCTATAAGTATCAGAAAGGGCTGGAGAAAGTCAGCGAGGCGAAGCGCGAGGAGCTTAAAGGCTTTGCGCTCGATTTGCTGATGGATCTGTACGACAACGAGCTGAGCTATACCGAGGAACTCTACGCCGGCACCGGCTGGGAGGACGACGTGAAGGCCTTCCTCTGCTACAACGCCAACAAGGCGCTGATGAACCTGGGCTACGACGCGCTGTTCCCGCCGGAGATGGCGGAGGTGAACCCGGCGATTCTGGCCGCGCTGTCGCCCAATGCCGACGAAAACCACGATTTCTTCTCGGGATCTGGCTCATCGTACGTGATGGGCAAAGCGGTGGAAACCGAGGATGAAGACTGGGATTTTTGATGAACGCTAACGTTCGTTAATTTAATATGAACCCAACAATTCTCTCTCTAATATTTACAAAACAACTACACTGTAATTCCCATGTCATATTCGCCTGAATTATTCCGATTCAGGCGAAATTTCCCTATGCAGCAGCAAAAAATTGAGAAAAATTCAAACCGCCCTCAGCCCTTTATTCATGGGAAATTCAGCCGTTTCGCTTGCGTTAAAATTCCCCCCTCAGCCCGACTCAGGGTTGTCTCAGATTCTCAGTATGTTAGGGTTATGCCCGTTAACAATTTACCATGGTAATCATATCGGCATAAACAAATAACAGGACACTCTCTATTGCATGGCAATTAAATTAGAAGTGAAAAATCTTTATAAAGTATTTGGCGAGCATCCGCAGCGCGCATTCAAATATATTGAGAAAGGCCTTACGAAAGAGCAAATTCTGGAAAAAACCGGGCTATCGCTTGGCGTTAAAGACGCCAGTCTGGCCATTGAAGAAGGCGAGATTTTTGTCATCATGGGATTATCCGGCTCGGGTAAATCCACTATGGTTCGCCTTCTCAATCGCCTGATTGAACCCACCCGCGGACAGGTGCTGATTGACGGCGTGGATATCGCCAGAATATCAGACGCTGAGCTTCGCGAGGTGCGCAGAAAGAAGATCGCAATGGTGTTCCAGTCATTCGCGCTGATGCCGCACATGACGGTGTTGGATAATACCGCTTTCGGGATGGAATTAGCCGGTACGCCCGCTCAGGAACGTCAGGAAAAAGCCCTTGATGCACTGCGTCAGGTCGGGCTGGAAAATTATGCGCATGCGTACCCGGATGAACTTTCCGGCGGTATGCGCCAGCGCGTGGGATTAGCCCGTGCATTAGCCATTAATCCAGACATATTATTAATGGATGAAGCCTTCTCCGCCCTCGATCCGTTAATTCGCACCGAGATGCAGGATGAACTGGTAAAATTACAGGCTAAACATCAGCGAACGATTGTCTTTATTTCCCACGATCTGGATGAAGCCATGCGTATTGGCGACCGTATTGCCATTATGCAAAACGGTGAAGTGGTACAGGTCGGCACGCCGGATGAAATTCTCAATAATCCGGCGAATGATTATGTCCGCACCTTCTTCCGCGGCGTGGATATTAGTCAGGTCTTTAGCGCTAAAGATATTGCCCGTCGAGCGCCAAACGGCATTATCCGTAAAACGCCAGGCTTCGGCCCGCGCTCAGCGCTGAAGCTGCTGCAGGACGAAGACCGTGAATACGGTTATCTGGTTGAACGCGGCAATAAATTTGTTGGCATTGTCTCCATCGACTCCCTGAAAACGGCTCTCACTGAGAACCAGGGAATCGATGCGGCGTTAATTGACGCTCCGCTTGCCGTGGATGCCGAAACGCCGCTCAGCGAGCTGCTCTCTCACGTGGGCCAGGCGCCGTGCGCCGTGCCGGTCGTGGGTGAGGAACAACAGTACGTCGGCATCATCTCAAAACGGATGCTGCTGCAGGCTTTAGATCGCGAGGGGGCAAACAATGACCGATCAATCTAACCCGTGGGGCGCCACTGAGGCAGCGGACAGCGCTGCGCAATCCGCCGACGCGTGGGGTTCCACGCCAGCGCCGACCGATGGCGGCGGCGCGGCAGACTGGCTGAACAGCGCACCCGCGCCTGCGCCAGAACACTTCAACATCATGGATCCGTTCCACAAAACGCTGATCCCGCTGGACAGCTGGGTCACAGAGGGGATCGACTGGGTGGTCACGCACTTCCGTCCGGTCTTCCAGGGGATCCGCGTCCCGGTGGATTACATCCTGAACGGCTTCCAGCAGCTGATGCTGGGCATGCCGGCACCGGTCGCCATTATCCTGTTCTCCCTGATCGCCTGGCAGTTTGGTAGCGCGGGGATGGGGATCGCCACGCTGATCTCGCTGATTGCCATCGGCGCGATTGGGGCCTGGTCGCAGGCGATGATCACCCTGGCGCTGGTGCTGACCGCCCTGCTCTTTTGCATTGTCATCGGCTTACCAATGGGGATTTGGCTGGCGCGCAGCCCGCGGGCGGCGAAGATTATTCGTCCCCTGCTGGATGCGATGCAGACCACCCCGGCGTTCGTCTATCTGGTGCCTATCGTGATGCTGTTCGGCATCGGCAACGTGCCGGGCGTGGTGGTGACCATTATCTTCGCTCTGCCGCCGATTATTCGTCTGACCATTCTGGGGATCAACCAGGTGCCTGCGGACCTGATCGAAGCGTCACGCTCGTTCGGTGCCAGCCCGCGACAGATGCTGTTTAAAGTTCAGCTCCCGCTGGCGATGCCGACCATCATGGCGGGCGTTAACCAGACGCTGATGCTGGCCCTGTCGATGGTGGTAATCGCCTCAATGATCGCCGTGGGCGGTCTGGGCCAGATGGTGCTGCGCGGCATTGGCCGTCTCGACATGGGGCTGGCCACCGTCGGCGGCGTGGGCATCGTGATCCTCGCCATTATTCTTGACCGCCTGACCCAGGCCGTCGGTCGTGATTCACGCAGTCGCGGCAACCGTCGCTGGTATACCACCGGCCCTGTCGGGTTACTCACCCGCCCTTTCACGAAGTCAAAATAAGGAACAACGATGCGACATAACGTACTTTTTGCCACAGCGTTTGCCACCCTTGTCTCCACCAGCACGTTTGCGGCTGAGCTGCCTGGCAAAGGCATTACCGTACAGCCGGTGCAGAGCACCATTTCGGAAGAGAGCTTCCAGACCCTGATCGTCAGCCGCGCGCTGGAGAAGCTGGGCTATACGGTCAATACGCCGAGCGAAGTGGATTACAACGTGGGCTATACCTCGATTGCCTCCGGTGACGCCACCTTTACCGCGGTGAACTGGCAGCCGCTGCATGACGATATGTATGCCGCCGCCGGTGGTGACAAGAAGTTCTATCGCGAGGGTACCTTCGTGACGGGTGCGGCGCAGGGTTATCTGATCGACAAGAAAACCGCCGATAAGTATCACATCACCAACATTGAACAGCTGAAGGATCCGAAGATCGCCAAGCTGTTTGACACCAACGGTGACGGCAAGGCTGACATGATGGGCTGCTCGCCGGGCTGGGGCTGTGAAGCGGTGATTAACCACCAGAACAAAGCGTTCGATCTGGCGAAAACGGTCGACGTGAGCCACGGCAACTATTCCGCGATGATGGCCGACACCATTGCCCGCTTCAAAGAGGGTAAACCGGTGATCTACTACACATGGACGCCGTACTGGGTGAGCGACGTGCTGAAGCCGGGTAAAGACGTCGTGTGGCTGCAGGTGCCGTTCTCCTCCCTGCCGGGCGAGCAGAAAGATATCGACACCAAACTGCCGAACGGCATGAACTACGGCTTCCCGGTGAACACCATGCATATCGTGGCCAACAAAGCCTGGGCGGAGAAAAACCCGGCGGCGGCGAAGCTGTTCTCGGTGATGAAGCTGCCGCTGGCGGACATCAATGCCCAGAACGCGATGATGCATGCGGGCAAATCGTCTGAAGCGGATGTGAAAGGCCACGTGGACGGCTGGATCAAAGCCCACCAGCAGCAGTTTGACGGCTGGGTGAAAGAGGCGCTTGCGGCGCAGAAGTAAAACATTTTCCCTCACCCTAACCCTCTCCCAGAGGGAGAGGGGACGATGACCTCCCTCTCCCCTTGGGAGAGGGCCGGGGTGAGGGGATCAAACCGCACAATCCCCCTAAACCGCACAATACATCACCCAACAATCCCCCAACTTTCACAATCATTCGCTATTATGGTTTCCGGAAAAATAATCACTCAACTAACGATTCCTGAAACTAATGACAAAAACACCTCAAGGGCTTAGCCCCGCGCTCATCCTTTTAATGTCCGTGGCAACGGGTCTGGCAGTCGCCAGCAACTATTACGCGCAGCCTCTTCTCGACACCATCGCCCGCGCGTTCAATCTCTCCGCCAGCTCCGCAGGCTTTATCGTTACCGCAGCACAGCTGGGCTATGCCGCCGGGCTACTGTTCCTGGTGCCGCTCGGCGATATGTTTGAACGCCGAATGCTGATCGTCTCCATGACCCTGCTGGCCGCCGGTGGGATGCTGATCACCGCCAGCAGCCAGTCGCTGACGATGATGATCGTCGGTACCGCGCTCACGGGGCTGTTCTCCGTGGTGGCGCAAATCCTGGTCCCGCTCGCCGCGACCCTCGCCTCCCCGGAAAAACGCGGCAAGGTGGTGGGCACTATCATGAGCGGCCTGCTGTTGGGGATTTTGCTGGCGCGTACCGTTGCCGGGCTGCTGGCAAGCCTCGGCGGCTGGCGCACCGTATACTGGGTGGCGAGCGTGCTGATGGTCGTCATGGCGCTGGCGCTGTGGCGAGGGCTGCCAAAGGTTAAGCAGGAAAACCACCTGAACTATCCGCAGCTGCTGGCCTCCGTTTTTAGTCTGTTCACCCAGGATAAGCTTCTGCGCACCCGCGCCCTGCTGGGCTGCTTCACCTTCGCCAACTTCAGCATTCTTTGGACGTCGATGGCGTTTCTGCTGGCCGCCCCGCCGTTCAATTATTCCGAAGGGGTGATTGGCCTGTTCGGCCTGGCCGGTGCCGCAGGCGCACTCGGCGCGCGTCCCGCAGGCGGGCTGGCCGACAAGGGCAAATCCCACCTGACCACCTCCGCAGGGCTGGTTTTGCTTCTGCTCTCCTGGGCGGCGATCTGGTACGGACATCTCTCGGTGCTGGCGCTGATCGTCGGCATCCTGGTACTCGATCTCACCGTGCAGGGCGTTCACATCACCAATCAGACCGTCATCTATCGCGTGAAGCCTGAGGCGCGTAACCGCCTGACGGCCGGATACATGACCAGCTACTTCATCGGCGGCGCTGCGGGTTCACTTATTTCAGCGTCGGCGTGGCAGCATGCAGGCTGGTCGGGGGTATGCGCGATCGGGGCCATCGTCGCCACCCTTAACCTGCTAGTATGGTGGCGCGGCTACCATCGTCAGGATGCAATTCACTAAGTTTTACATTGCGTTGGCCTCTTAGGGTGTTAAGAGGCCCTTCACTCTGTTAATGTAAACGTAATCATTTATCCCAGAAATTTTAATGTGGGTGACATATTTACAATCGGCATGAATAGTTCAGACCCCCGTCCTCACATCCTCTCTTCAGCGGGTTTACCCCCTACGCTTTCTGTGCTCACCGGGTCACGGACTTACCCGGCGCTTTCTGATGGTGACATAAGTTTGGCGGATATAACCGCACAAATAATTCATTTACATTATTTGTCACTATCGTTACTATATCGGCTGTAATTAATGAGGTTATGCCCAAATGGATAGTTCGTTTACGCCCATTGAACAAATGCTTAAATTCCGCGCCAGTCGCCATGAGGACTTCCCGTACCAGGAAATCCTGCTGACTCGCCTGTGCATGCACATGCAGGGTAAGCTACTGGAAAACCGTAATAAAATGCTGAAAGCTCAAGGGATTAACGAGACGTTGTTTATGGCGTTGATCACGCTGGAGTCTCAGGAAAATCACAGCATTCAGCCTTCCGAACTGAGCTGCGCACTGGGCTCCTCCCGTACCAATGCGACCCGTATTGCCGATGAACTCGAAAAGCGCGGCTGGATTGAGCGCCGTGAAAGCGACAACGATCGCCGCTGCCTGCATCTGCAACTGACCGACAAAGGTCACCAGTTCCTGCGCGAGGTGCTGCCACCACAGCACAACTGCCTGCACAAACTCTGGTCTGTCCTCAGCACCGCCGAGCGCGACCAGCTTGAGCACATCACTCGCAAGCTGCTCACCCGTCTGGACCAGATGGATGAAGACGGCGCCGTTCTTGAGGCGCTGCGCTAACGCGACGACACGCTCACCATTCCAGATTTATAAGAAAACCGACAGGCCAGCACGTCACACTGCTGGCCTTTCTGACAACAGGTCGGCTCAGCCGATGTGAAAATAAGAAGATCGTGGAGAACAACAATGAGCGCAAATGCGGAGAGCACTACCCCGCAGCAACCGGGCAACAAGAAAGGCAAACGTAAGAGCGCCCTTCTTCTGTTGACCTTGCTCTTTATCATTATTGCCGTGGCATATGGGATCTATTGGTTTTTAGTACTGCGTCATGCTGAAGAGACTGACGACGCGTACGTGGCAGGAAACCAGGTACAAATTATGGCGCAGGTGTCGGGCAGCGTGACGAAAGTCTGGGCTGACAATACCGACTTTGTGCAAAAAGGCGATGTGTTGGTGACCCTCGATCCAACCGACGCCCAGCAGGCGTTTGAAAAAGCACAGACCGCGCTGGCCTCCAGCGTTCGTCAGACCCGCCAGCTGATGATCAACAGCAAACAGCTGCAGGCTAACATCGACGTGCAGAAAACGGCGCTGGCGCAGGCGCAGAGCGACCTGAACCGCCGCGTTCCGCTTGGCACGGCCAACCTGATTGGCCGTGAAGAGCTGCAGCACGCCCGCGACGCCGTTGCCAGCGCTCAGGCCCAGCTGGATGTAGCCATTCAACAGTACAACGCCAACCAGGCGATGGTGCTGGGCACCAGCCTGGAAAACCAGCCCGCCGTACAGCAGGCGGCGACCGAAGTGCGCAACGCGTGGCTTGCCCTGCAGCGTACCAAAATCGTCAGCCCGATGACCGGCTACGTCTCCCGTCGTTCCGTCCAGCCAGGGGCGCAGATTAGCCCAACCACGCCGCTGATGGCAGTCGTGCCGGCAGACAATCTGTGGGTAGACGCCAACTTTAAAGAGACGCAGCTTGCCCATATGCGTATCGGCCAGACCGCGACGGTTGTCAGCGACATCTACGGCGATGACGTGAAGTACACCGGTAAAGTGGTTGGCCTGGATATGGGAACCGGCAGCGCCTTCTCCCTGTTGCCTGCGCAAAACGCCACCGGTAACTGGATCAAAGTGGTACAGCGTCTGCCTGTGCGTATTGAGCTGGATGCCAAACAGCTGGCGGATCACCCGCTGCGTATCGGCCTGTCAACGCTGGTGACGGTCGACACCGCCAACCGCGACGGTCAGATCCTGGCAAGCCAGGTGCGCAACAGCCCGGCTTATGAAAGTAACGCCCGTGAAATTAGCCTCGATCCGGTCAACAAGCTGATCGATGACATCGTGAAGGCAAACGCCGGTTAATCCGAAGGTGAGCGTTATGCAACAGCAAAAGCCGCAAAAACCGCTGGAAGGCGCGCAGCTGGTCATTATGACCATCGCGCTGTCGCTGGCGACATTCATGCAGGTGCTGGACTCCACCATCGCGAACGTGGCGATCCCGACCATCGCCGGTAACCTTGGCTCGTCGCTGAGCCAGGGGACCTGGGTCATTACCTCGTTTGGGGTGGCAAATGCCATCTCCATTCCGATTACCGGCTGGCTGGCAAAGCGCGTCGGTGAAGTGAAGCTGTTCCTCTGGTCAACGGTATTGTTCGTTCTTGCCTCCTGGGCGTGCGGCATGTCCAGCAGCCTGACGATGCTGATCTTCTTCCGCGTTATTCAGGGGATTGTCGCCGGGCCGCTGATCCCGCTGTCGCAGAGCTTGCTGCTGAACAACTACCCGCCCGCCAAGCGCTCGATTGCGCTAGCGCTGTGGTCAATGACCGTGATTGTCGCGCCGATTTGCGGGCCTATCTTAGGCGGCTATATCAGCGACAACTATCACTGGGGCTGGATCTTCTTTATCAACGTACCGATTGGCGCCGTCGTGGTAATGCTGACGCTCCAGACGCTGCGCGGCAGAGAAACCCGGACGGAACAGCGGCGTATCGACGCCATTGGTCTGGCACTGCTGGTTGTCGGCATCGGTAGCCTGCAGGTCATGCTCGACCAGGGCAAAGAGCTGGACTGGTTCAACTCCCGGGAGATCATCATCCTGACGATTGTCGCGGTGGTGTCGTTGAGCTTCCTGATTGTCTGGGAGCTGACGGACGACAATCCGATAGTCGACCTGTCGCTGTTTAAGTCGCGAAACTTCACCATCGGCTGTTTGTGTATCAGCCTCGCCTACATGCTCTACTTCGGCGCGATCGTTCTGCTGCCGCAGCTGTTGCAGGAGGTATATGGCTATACCGCAACCTGGGCAGGGCTGGCTTCTGCGCCAGTCGGATTGATTCCGGTTCTGCTGTCGCCGATTATTGGCCGCTTCGCCCACAAGCTCGACATGCGCAGGCTGGTGACGTTCAGCTTTATCATGTACGCCGTGTGCTTCTACTGGCGCGCGTATACGTTCGAACCGGGAATGGACTTTGGCGCGTCCGCGTGGCCGCAGTTTATTCAGGGCTTTGCCGTGGCGTGCTTCTTTATGCCACTGACCACCATCACGCTTTCCGGTTTACCGCCCGAGCGCATGGCGGCGGCATCGAGCCTGTCGAACTTTACGCGAACGCTGGCGGGCTCGATTGGTACATCGATCACCACGACCCTGTGGACGAACCGTGAATCGATGCACCATGCGCAGCTGACCGAAGCGGTGAACCCGTTCAACCCGAACTCTCAGCAGATGTACAACCAGCTGCAGGGAATGGGCATGACGGAGCAGCAGGCGTCAGGGTGGATTGCCCAGCAGATCACCAACCAGGGGCTGATTATCTCGGCCAACGAGATTTTCTGGATATCGGCAGGGATCTTTATCGTCCTGCTGGGGCTGGTGTGGTTTGCTAAACCCCCGTTTGGTGCCGGTAGCGGCGGCGGTGGGGCGCACTAGTCCTGTGACAGTTGCCCGGTGGCGCTGCGCTTAACGGGCCTACGAACGTAGGCCGGATAAGGCGTAGCCGCCATCCGGCAAAAAAACGCACCGTGTCCAGAACGCGACAGCGATTGTCAGTTTCGATAAAGCAGCGCGCCTGAAATCGATTCACGATAGTGAAAAGACAACAGGAGCGCATCATGCTGAACACACCCGCCGACAAGTACCAACCCTATCCCACGCTTTCCCTGCCCGACCGCCGCTGGCCGGAGCAACGCATCACCCGCGCGCCGCGCTGGCTCTCAACCGACCTGCGCGACGGCAACCAGGCCCTTGCCGAGCCGATGGACAGCACCCGCAAGCTGCAGTTCTGGGACCTGCTGCTGGGCTGCGGATTCAAAGAGATCGAGGTCGCTTTTCCCTCCGCCTCGCAGACGGACTTCAACTTTGTTCGTCAGCTGATTGAAGAAAACCGCATCCCGGATGACGTCACGATTCAGGTGTTAACCCAGGCGCGGGAAGATCTCATTCATCGCACTTTCGAATCCCTGCGCGGTGCGAAACAGGCCACCGTCCATCTCTACAACGCCACCGCCCCGCTGTTCCGCCGCCTGGTGTTCGGCATGGAGAAAGCGCAGGTCGTCGAGCTGGCGACGCGATCCACGCGGCTTATTCGTCAGCTGTGTGAAGAGAACCCGGACACCCGCTGGCAGTATGAGTATTCCCCGGAAACCTTCTGCTTTACCGAACCGGAATTTGCGCTGGAGATTTGTGAAGCCGTGGCGGAGATCTGGCAGCCATGCGACAAACGGCCCATGGTGATCAACTTACCGGCCACCGTCGAAGTGAGCACGCCGAACGTCTATGCCGACCAGATCGAGTATTTCTGTCGCCACTTCAGCCGCCGCCGGGACGTCTGCATCAGCGTACACCCGCATAATGACCGCGGTACCGGCGTCGCCAGCGCCGAGCTGGCCGTGATGGCGGGCGCAGACCGCGTGGAGGGTTGCCTGTTTGGCAACGGGGAACGCACGGGCAACGTCTGCCTGGTGACGCTGGCAATGAATCTCTACAGCCAGGGCGTCAGCCCTAATCTGGACTTTAGCGATATGAACCGGGTGGTGGAAGTGGTGGAAGCCTGCAACCAGCTGCCGGTGCATCCGCGCCATCCTTGGGCGGGTCGGCTGGCCTATACCGCCTTCTCCGGCTCGCACCAGGACGCGATCAAAAAAGGCTTTGATGCCCGCAGGCCTGGCGAGCGCTGGGAGATGCCCTACCTGCCCGTCGATCCGCAGGATATCGGCTGCACCTACGAAGCGGTGATCCGCGTGAACAGCCAGTCAGGGAAAAGCGGCAGCGCGTGGCTCATCGAACAGAATCATGGTCTGAAATTACCCCGCGCCCTGCAGCAGGATTTCAGCCAGCACGTGCAGCAGGAAACCGATCGCCACGGAAAAGAGATGACGCAGAATGCGCTGTGGCACCTGTTCCGCACCCGCTACGGCCTGGTGGCAACGCCGCCGTTTGCGCTGCAATCCTACCGCAGCGACAGCCAGCAGGACGGCCAGCTGCGTTTGACGGCCAGCGTCGTCACAAAGGGAGGAACGCGCCAGCTGGAAGGTCAGGGTAACGGTCTGCTCTCCGCCGCCGCTCAGGGCTTAAGCCGCTGGGTCAACGCCCCGTTCGTGATTAAGGACTACCACGAGCACACGTTAGGCGAACGCAGCGACAGCCGCTCGGTGGCCTACATCCGCTGCCTGTTCCAGGACGGCAGCAGCCGCTGGGGCGTGGGCATTGACAGCGACGTGGCGCGCGCGTCGCTTCAGGCGCTCCTAAACGCCGTCAGTCGTTCTTAAAGTAATCGCTGGGGGAGACGCCCATCACCCGGCGGAACATTGCCGTAAAGGCGCTGTGGCTGCCGTAACCCAGATCCAGCGCCACGCGCAATACGGGCTGGCCCTGCGCCAGCCGCACTAAGGCTTCCAGCAGGCGCGCCCTTCTCAACCACTCGCCGTAGCTTAATCCCGTCTGCTGCTGAAAATGGCGGTTCAGGGTGCGCTCGCTCATGTTCATCAGGCTCGCGGCCTGCGCGCCGCTCCAGCTTTCCCCCGCGTTTTGCCGGATTTGCAGACACAGGTGACGTAATGCCTCACTTTCCGGCTCGGGCAGATGAAACGGCAGCACCGGCATAGTGCGGATTTCATCGAGAATGAGCTCATAGACGCGCTCATCCCGGCTGCCGGGTGCGTACGATTCAGGTAAAGCAAGGGAGACGAGGATCAGCTCGCGCAGCAGCGGCGCGATTTGCACGATCTGGCAGGTTGCGGGGAGATCGGCCCGCGCCAGCGGATCGATGAACAGCGTTCGCGCTGCGACGTTGCCGGTGATACGAAGCGAGTGGCGGGTCCCCGCCGGCAGCCAGACGCCGCGACCCGGAGGAACAACCCAGCAGCCCGATGCGGTATCCACCCGTACCACACCACTCAGGGTGTGCAACAGCTGCGCGCAGTCGTGCTGATGCCACGGCTCACTGTCGCCATGAACGTAATCATGGGCAAACGGAACGAGGGGACGATGGGTAAAGCAGAAGGTTGCGGTTGTGGTCATGGGATTAAACCACCCTCACCCTACCCTCTCCCTGAGGGAGAGGGAAAAGGTGCACTAGATGTGCAGTTCCTGCAGTTTTTCTTTTGGCAGGGCCAGCTCTTCGTTGCTGTTCACGCGAACATCACGCTCGATGATGTGACGCGCGATTTCCTGCGCTTCTTCCAGAGAGTGCATCTGATAAGTACCGCACTGGTAAACGTTCAGCTCAGGGATCTGGTTCTGCTCTTTCACCTTCAGCACGTCTTCCATCGCCGCTTTCCACGCATCTGCGACGCGTTTCTCGTCAGGCACACCAATCAGGCTCATGTAGAACCCGGTACGGCAGCCCATCGGAGAGATATCGATGATCTCAACGCCGTTGCCGTTCAGATGGTCACGCATGAAACCGGCGAACAGGTGCTCCAGGGTATGAATGCCTTTCTCTGGCATCACTTCTTTATTTGGCACGCAGAAACGCAGATCGAAGACGGTGATCGTGTCGCCGTGCGGGGTGTACATGGTCTTCGCCACGCGTACTGCAGGTGCTTCCATACGGGTATGGTCGACAGTAAAGCTATCTAATAACGGCATACGTCACCTCCGATAGTGATTTTTTTTAAAATAAACTGAACTCTTCTACAGAATGCGCGTCTGAGTATATGAAAGACGCGCATTTGTTATCATCATCCCTGAATTCAGAGATGTATATTTTGGCCACAGCGATGTGGCCTTTTTCTTTTCTGCTTAAGCCTGCTTCGCCAGAAACGCTTCAAACGACTCGGTATCCGCCGCTTCAACCTCTTTCTGACGCACAACGGACGCATCGCGTTCCGCTACAAAATCCGCTTCGCTCAGCACTTCTAACGGCTCCTGCATCAGCATCTCACGGTACTCCGCTGAGAGTGAACGCCCCGTGCCACCAATGCCCTGATCGATCATAGAACGCAGAATACGCGCTGAGAACGTCAGTTCCGGATTATCAAAACATTCCACCAGCTGGTCGCAAATCTGTTGATACGCGTCGCCGCCGTCGATGCTGTCCATTGTGCGGGCAACACGCTTCAGATCGCGGAACAGATCTTTGCCGACTTTGGTCAGCGGGAACTGTGCCGTTTCGCAGCCGATACCCAGCGTCAGACCCGGTTTACGCCCTTCCAGAATCACGCGGTTCCAGTTTGTACGGGTACAGAGCAGCTCGTCTGAACTCATTTCTGGCGCATCCGCCAGCACGCACCAGACCATAAACAGATCCAGGAAGCGAATCTGCTGTTCATCAACGCCAATCGGTGAGAACGGGTTGATATCCAGCGAGCGTACTTCAATGTATTCAATCCCGCCGCGCTGAAGCGCATCCGACGGGGTTTCACCGCTGCGCGTTACGCGCTTAGGACGAATAGGCGCATACAGCTCGTTTTCAATCTGCAGCACATTGCTGTTGATTTGCAGGCGCTTGCCGTCTTTTTCGAGGCCGATTTTCTCGTACTCTTCCGACGGAGTTTTGATCGCCCGCTTCAATCCTGCCACATATTCGTGCAATTCGTTAAACGTAATACCGAGATTGCTTTGCGATTTATTGGTATAACCGAGATCGCTCAGGCGCAGAGAGGTGGCGTACGGGAGATAGTACATTCCGCACTCGGTCTTCTCGAACGGCAGCGTGGTCGGTTTCCCCTGCAGGAACGAAGAACAGATCGCCGGGGAGGCACCAAACAGATACGGGATCACCCAGCCGAAACGGTAATAGTTGCGGATCAGGCGGAAATAGCCTTCAGATATCGCGTCTTTATCCGTTTCACCGCATTTCGCCTGCCAGAACGCCATTGGCAGCGAGAAGTTGTAATGCACGCCCGAGATCGTCTGCATCAACGCGCCGTAGCGGTTTTTCAGCCCTTCTCGATAGAGCGTTTTCAGCCGACCGATATTTGACGTGCCGTACTGCGCCAGCTCAATCTCCTGGCCCTGCTCGATATAGCACGGCATGCTGAGGGGCCACATACGTTCGTCGCCCATGTTGCGCGCGGTGTAGCGATGGATATCGCGCATGATCGTCAGCATATGATCAATATCACCCTCTACTGGCGTAATGAACTCCAGCAGTGCTTCAGCGAAATCGGTTGTGATCCATTTATGTGTCAGCGCCGAGCCTAACGCCTTCGGGTGACCCGTCGTCGCTAAGCTACCGTCCGCGTTAACGCGCAGCGTTTCACGCTCAAGACCACGCTGAATACCCTTCAATGCCTGAGGGTGGTTTTCCAGCCAGGCCAGCGCCTGAGATACGTCCGGGATCAAATTGACCTCCCGCCTGTCAAAGTAATGTTACTCAGCATAATTGTAATGGTTGACGATTGAAGGTCGCGTATTCATTCCACCAATTAGTGCCACCACGTCATACCCTGTAGTGTTGCCCACGCCACGAGAACATAGCGCAACGCCTTGCCAAGGCACAAAAAAAAGAGCACCGGTCCCCAGGAGATGCGCATCCATCCCGCCAGCAGACACAGTAAATCGCCTATTACAGGCATCCAGCTTAATAACAGCGTGGCAGCGCCATAGCGTTTTAGCCAGCCGACTGCCTTTTCCTGCCAGCGCGATTTTTCGCGCAGCGGAAAGAAACGCCCAAGAATAACGTTAGTCAGCCCTCCAAGGCTATTACCCATTGTTGCTATTAATACAAGCAGCCAGGGCTGACTCACGCCGGACAACAGCATCGCCACCAGCACCACTTCCGAATTTCCCGGTAACAGCGTGGCGCTTAAAAAACTGCTGGCGAATAATGAGGCGAGTGACAGCGCGTCACTCACAGTAAGCGCACATCCACCGCGGCCATGCCGGCATCACGCGCGGCCTGAATACCGAAATCGGCATCTTCAAACACAACGCATTTTGCCGCCGGGACGCCCATTAACTCTGCGCAAAGCAGGAAGGTGTCCGGTGCGGGCTTGTGATGTTTAACATGATCGGCGGCGACCACGGCAGAAAAATAGTGGCGCAGGCCAAGATGGTTGAGTAAAGCTTCTGCAATCGCGCTTTCACTGCCCGTTCCTACCGACATCGGGCGGCGCCCGTGCCACTCTTTTACCACATCAATCAGCGGCAGAGGGCGTACGGTATCTAACAGCATGGCTTTTACCGCATCGGTTTTTTCGCGCGCGAGCAGGTGCGGGTCGAGATCGGCCTGATTCAGTTCAATCACGGCCTGCGCAATACGCCAGGTAGGGGATCCGTTGAGGGCAATCATCGCCTGAAGATCGAAACGCATACCGTAGCGGCCCAGGACGTCAGTCCAGGCTTGACGATGCGTGGGTTCGGTATCCAGGATGGTGCCATCCATATCGAAGATCAAACCATCATACTGTGCGTACATCGTGCTCTCGCTAAACGATTAACAAAGCATTACTTTATCGTAAATGGTGATTTTTGTCGCTGATTGCGAAGTGATAACTACGAGAGTGATTAAGAACTAAACATCGAAGGGAATAACAGAAGAGATGGTGCATCCGGGAGGATTACTCGGCTTACGCCTCGCCCTGCGGGCCGTTGCTTTAGCAACGTTATCCTCCCTGGTGCTTGCGATTAACTCGCAGACCTTAAAACAACAGCATCGCTGTTATCCAGGAGAATATGGTGCATCCGGGAGGATTCGAACCTCCGACCGCTCGGTTCGTAGCCGAGTACTCTATCCAGCTGAGCTACGGATGCAAAATGGCGGTGAGGCGGGGATTCGAACCCCGGATGCAGCTTTTGACCGCATACTCCCTTAGCAGGGGAGCGCCTTCAGCCTCTCGGCCACCTCACCACACAACGCCTCTTTCGAGTGCTTCGAGTGACTCGTTAAGAGCTTCTCGTCGCTGCGTGGCGCATATATTACTTTCTGGGACTTATAAGTCAAACAATTTTCCAAAAGCTTTTATCGTTTGCACAAATCACACGCAATTCGCATGTAAAAGCCGCAAAGAGGGTGTTTTATAAGCGGATTTTGTAGGCATCTTCACAGAAAACCTTTGCAGAAATGGCAGCGTAAGGGCGAGTTTAGGGTAACGGAGTGGTTAAAAAGAGAGCGTTTGAAATTAAACGGTAACGTTGAGCAGGAAAAATGACAGGAGGGTTGCGTCTCGCCCGACAGCGAGACGCGACAATATCAGTAACTGGACTGCTGGGATTTTTCAGCCTGGATACGCTGGTAGATCTCTTCACGGTGGACAGATACTTCTTTAGGAGCGTTAACACCAATACGTACCTGGTTACCCTTTACCCCTAAAACTGTCACGGTGACCTCATCCCCAATCATGAGGGTCTCACCAACTCGACGAGTCAGAATCAGCATTCTTTGCTCCTTGAAAGATTAAAAGAGTCGGGTCTCTTGTATCCCGGCATTATCCATCATATAACGCCAAAAAGTAAGCGATGACAAACACGTAAAGTGTAAGCAGTCACGGCATCACATTCTGTTAAACGTAAGTTTAGCCGATATACACAAACTCAACCTGACTTTATCGTTATCGATAGCACAGTGAACAAGACGCCATAACGTTACCGCTATGGCGTCTGCTTGTGCTTTGTAGTTATTACAGTTTCGCGCTTACCCAGCTTTCAACGCTGGCCAAAGCTTGCGGAAGTGCCGCCGCATCCGTACCACCGGCTTGCGCCATGTCCGGACGACCGCCACCTTTGCCGCCCACCTGCTGAGCGACCATACCAATCAGTTCCCCTGCTTTTACGCGGTCGGTCACATCCTTAGAGACGCCCGCAATCAGAGAAACCTTACCTTCTGCCACTGTCGCCAGCACGATAACGGTAGAACCAAGCTGGTTCTTGAGATCGTCGACCATAGTACGCAGCATCTTAGGCTCAACGCCCGCCAGATCGCTGACCAGCAGTTTGACGCCCTTAATGTCTACAGCCTTGCTGGAGAGGTTTGCACTCTCCTGCGCCGCAGCCTGCTCTTTCAGCTGCTGCAGCTCTTTTTCCAGCTGACGCGTGCGATCCAGCGCAACGCGCACTTTCTCGCCCAGGTTCTGGCTATCGCCTTTCAGCAGCTGCGCGATGTCGTGCAGCTGATCGCTCTGCGCATGCAGGCTGGCAATCGCACCTTCACCGGTCACCGCTTCAATACGACGCACACCTGCCGCCGTACCCGACTCGGAAACAATGCGGAACAGGCCAATGTCCCCGGTGCGCGATGCGTGCGTACCGCCGCACAGCTCGGTAGAGAAGTCGCCCATGCTCAGCACGCGAACGCGGTCGTCATATTTCTCACCAAACAGCGCCATCGCACCTTTTTTCTTCGCGTCCTCGAGATCCATGATGTGGGTCTCGATTGGCAGGTTACGACGGATCTGCGCGTTCACCAGATCTTCCACCGCGCGGATTTCAGACGGCTTCATCGCTTCAAAATGCGAGAAGTCGAAGCGCAGCACTTTGTCGTTTACCAGAGACCCTTTCTGAGCAACGTGGGTACCGAGTACGTCGCGCAGGGCGGCGTGCATCAGGTGCGTTGCAGAGTGGTTCAGGCGAATGCGCGCGCGGCGAGCTTCATCCACGTTAGCCTGTACGCCCTCGCCCACTTTCAGAGAACCGGAAACCAGTTTGCCCTGGTGACCAATCGCCTGACCGTATTTCTGGGTGTCGCTGACGCTGAAGCTGAAACCGTTGCCTTTCAGTTCGCCTTTATCGCCAACCTGGCCGCCGGATTCCGCGTAGAACGGCGTTTTGTCCAGAATGACAACCGCATCCTGACCCGCGCTGATGCTGTCCACGGCTTTACCGTCAACAAACAGGGCGGTCACTTTGCCGCTCAGTTCCAGCGCCTCATAGCCTTTGAATTCTGACGCGCTATCAACGCGGATCATCGCGTTGTAGTCCGCACCGAAACCGCTGGATTCACGCGCACGACGACGCTGCTCTTCCATCGCGGCTTCGAATCCCGCTTCGTCAACTTTGATGTTGCGCTCGCGGCAAACGTCTGCCGTCAGGTCAACCGGGAAGCCGTAGGTGTCGTACAGGCGGAAAGCGGTTTCGCCGTCCAGCGTGTCGCCCTTAAGCTTCGCCAGCTCTTCGTCCAGCAGCGCCAGACCGCGCTCCAGCGTACGGGCAAACTGCTCTTCTTCGGTTTTCAGAACCTGTTCAACCTGCGCCTGCTGGCGTTTCAGCTCGTCCCCGGCTGAACCCATCACGCCAATCAGTGGCCCAACGAGTTTATAGAAGAAGGTGTCCTTCGCGCCCAGCATGTTGCCGTGACGAATGGCGCGACGAATGATACGACGCAGCACGTAGCCACGGTTTTCATTCGACGGGATAACGCCGTCGGCAATCAGGAACGCACAGGAACGAATGTGGTCCGCGATAACACGCAGCGATTTGTTGTTCAGATCGGTCGCGCCGGTCACTTCGGCAACGGCTTTGATCAGGGTGCTGAACAGGTCAATCTCGTAGTTGGAGTTAACGTGCTGCAGAACCGCGGCAATACGCTCCAGGCCCATACCGGTATCAACGGAAGGTTTCGGCAGCGGCTCCATGGTACCGTCAGCCTGACGGTTGAACTGCATGAAGACGATGTTCCAGATCTCAATGTAGCGATCGCCGTCTTCTTCCGGGCTGCCCGGAGGGCCGCCCCAGATGTGGTCACCGTGATCGTAGAAGATCTCGGTGCACGGACCGCAAGGGCCGGTGTCACCCATCTGCCAGAAGTTGTCAGACGCGTATGGCGCGCCTTTGTTATCACCGATGCGAATAATGCGCTCGCGCGGGATCCCGACTTCTTTTTCCCAGATTTCGTAGGCTTCGTCATCGGTTTCATAGACGGTAACCCACAGACGCTCTTTCGGCAGGTTGAACCAGTTTTCACCGGTCAGCAGTTCCCACGCATATTGAATAGCATCGTGTTTGAAGTAGTCGCCGAAGCTGAAGTTACCCAGCATTTCGAAGAAAGTATGGTGACGCGCGGTGTAACCGACGTTTTCCAGGTCGTTGTGTTTACCGCCCGCACGCACGCAACGCTGTGAGGTTGTGGCGCGGGAATAATTACGCTTGTCGAGACCAAGGAACACATCCTTGAACTGGTTCATCCCGGCGTTGGTAAACAGCAGAGTCGGATCGTTGTTCGGTACCAGGGAGCTGCTGGCAACAACCTGGTGTCCCTTACTATGGAAAAAATCGAGAAACGCCTGACGGATCTCAGCGGTGCTCTTGCTCATAATTATCCTGAAATCAAGCTAACGAAATGTCGTAGCCAGCCTGTATCGGTAAACCGTTGGACAGACCAGCTACTGGAAAAAGTGGGAATAAGATAAGTTTTCTTTAGTGGGAAGTAAAATCCCGCATGCGTTCAATCGGCAAAATTACGCCAGATATCCTGAATATCTTCCATCAGGAAGCCGCGGTAGAGCAAAAAGCGCTGGATTTTAACTTTTTCTGAAAATTCACGCGGCAGCGGTTCGCCGTACTTACGAATGGCCTGCTCTTTTGCCAGCTCGCACCAGTCAATGTCGCATTCGCGCATCGCTTTTTCGATGGATTCCCGGGCCACCCCTTTCTGGTTCAGCTCCTGCCGGATGCGCGCGGGCCCATATCCTTTGCGGCCCCGGCTGGCGAGAAACCGCGAGGCGAAACGCTCGTCATCAAGATAGCGATGCTCATAGCACCAGGCGATGACGCGGTCATAATCTTCCGCCGTGGCATCAATCTCTTCCGGGCCGTTTTTACTCATCACCGGAGCCGACAGTTTTCGCCGCAGCTCCTGTTCACTGTGGTCACGAACGGCCAGGATGCGCACCGTGCGGTCCAGTAAGCGTGTATACGCGGGTCGACGCGTTGTCGGTTCACTCATAAAAAACCTGCTGATTCAGAAATGCAAAAAGGGCCGCATCAGCAGCCCTTCATTTTTAAACGAAAGAATTAAAAGTCTTCGTTGGTTTCTTCAGCATCTGCGGCATCCACCACGAAATCAGGTTTGGAGTCCTGGTTGTTCAGCAGAAGCTCACGCACCTTTTTCTCAATCTCTTTCGCCGCAGCCGGGTTCTCTTTCAGCCAGGAGATCGCGTTCGCTTTACCCTGACCAATCTTGTCACCGTTGTAGCTGTACCAGGCGCCCGCTTTTTCAATCAGCTTCTCTTTCACGCCCAGGTCAACCAGCTCGCCGAGGAAGTTGATCCCTTCGCCGTAGAGGATCTGGAACTCAGCCTGTTTGAACGGCGCGGCGATTTTGTTCTTCACAACCTTCACGCGGGTTTCGCTACCGACCACGTTCTCACCCTCTTTCACCGCGCCAATACGGCGGATATCCAGACGGACAGAGGCGTAGAATTTCAGTGCGTTACCACCGGTAGTGGTTTCCGGGTTACCGAACATCACGCCAATTTTCATACGGATCTGGTTGATGAAGATCAGCAGCGTATTGGACTGCTTCAGGTTACCCGCCAGCTTACGCATCGCCTGGCTCATCATACGTGCCGCGAGGCCCATATGAGAGTCGCCGATTTCACCTTCGATTTCGGCTTTTGGCGTCAGTGCGGCAACGGAGTCGACCACGATAACGTCAACGGCACCCGAACGCGCCAGCGCGTCACAAATTTCCAGCGCCTGCTCGCCGGTGTCCGGCTGAGAACACAGCAGGTTGTCGATATCCACGCCCAGCTTGCGAGCATAAACAGGGTCCAGCGCGTGCTCGGCATCGATAAACGCACAGGTTTTACCTTCGCGCTGTGCCGCAGCAATCACCTGCAGCGTCAGGGTGGTTTTACCGGAGGACTCTGGCCCGTAGATTTCTACGATACGGCCCATTGGCAGACCGCCAGCGCCCAGCGCGATATCCAGAGAAAGCGAACCGGTGGAGATGGTTTCCACGTCCATGGAACGGTCTTCACCCAGGCGCATGATGGAGCCTTTACCGAATTGCTTTTCGATCTGGCCCAGTGCTGCCGCCAACGCTTTCTGTTTGTTTTCGTCGATAGCCATTATTACTCCTGTCATGCCGGGAGAAGCGACTGTGCTTCACCGTGGATTTCTGTTCTGTTGGTGCAATTATACTGTATGGTCATACAGTATCAAGTGTTTTGTAGAAATTGTTGCCAGAGCGTTTTTAACGCATAAACGGTTGCCTGACGACGCACGCTTTCGCGATCGCCGCTGAAGCACTCCCGGCGGGTGATCCCTTCCCCGTTGGACGTGGCGAACCCAAACCAGACGGTGCCGACAGGCTTCACGTCGCTGCCGCCGCCCGGGCCCGCAATGCCGCTAATGGAAATCGCGTAATCTGCGCGCGCCTCTTTGAGCGCACCAATGGCCATCTCGATCACCACCGGTTCGCTGACCGCGCCATGCTGTTCCAGCGTGGATTCATGCACGCCAATCATCTGGGCTTTAGCTTCGTTACTGTAGGTCACAAAACCGCGTTCAAACCAGGCGGAACTCCCGGCAATATCGGTAATCGCTTTCGCCACCCAGCCGCCGGTGCAGGATTCCGCGGTGGTGATGGTCGCGCCGCGCTGCTTCAGCGCAAGGCCAACGATCTCGCTAAGCTGCATCAATTCATGGTCAGTCATTCTCGCTCCAGGCATCAGAAAAACGTGCTGCACAAGATAGCACTTTCTCGTCAGATGTGGGGATGCACTTCAGGTTTTACGAGGGGGCTTCAGAAAAAAGCCGGTACGGACGTACCGGCGGTGGAAAGGTTATTTCATGCTCTCAGCGAGGGTATTCACATTGTGGCGAAACGCCTTAACGTAGGTGTCAGCCACCCCGCCTTTTGCCGACAGCGCTTCGGGGTAAAGCTCGCCCCCAGGCTGCGCGCCCGTCGCCGACGCAATCTGCTTAACCAGACGCGGATCGAGCTGATTCTCCATGAACCAGGTTTTCACGCCGTCGGCTTTGATCTGATTGATAATCTCAGCGACCTGCGCCGCGCTGGCTTCGCTCTCAGACGACAGCCCCTGCGGCGCCATAAACGTCACGCCGTAGGCGCGGCTGAAATAGCCGAACGCGTCATGACTGGTCAGCACTTTACGTTTTTCCTGCGGGATTGCGCTAAAGCGCGTTTTGGCCCAGTTATCCAGCTGGCTGAGCTGCGCAATATACGTTTTGCCAGAGGCTTCCAGCGCGGATTTGTCATCCGGATCGGCTTTCACCAGCCCGGTCAAAATATTTTTTGCATAGAGCGCACCGTTCGCCGCGCTGTTCCACGCGTGCGGATCGGTCACAGTCTTTCCATCTTCCTCAAGCGTGTGGGTTTTCACCCCGGTAGAGGCGACGACCAGCTGTCCTTTGAATCCGGAGGCTTTCACCAGGCGGTCAAGCCAGCCCTCCAGCCCCAGGCCGTTTACCACCACCACATCGGCCTTGCTCAGCGCCGCGCTGTCTTTCGGCGACGGTTCGAAGGTATGCGGATCGCCGTCCGGCCCGACCAGCGTCGTCACGTTCACATGGTCACCGCCTACCTCCTGCGTGATATCCCCCAGTATCGAAAAGCTGGTGACCACATTCAGCGTTTTCGCCATCACGCCGTGCGACATCATCCCCAGCGCGAGCGCCACTGCTAATCCTGTACGTTTCATCGTTTCCCCTTGCGTTAAAAATACGCCCGCAGGCTGCCAGCGAGCCTGCTTCGCGTCCCCAGTAAAATGGAAATAAAGAACAGCCCGCTGGCGGTGAGCACGATGGATGGCCCGGCCGGTAAACTCGCCGCCCAGGAGAGGCTTAGCCCGAGCCACGCGCAGATAACGCCGCTAATTCCTGCCATCAACAGCAAGCCGGGTAAGGTGCGCACCCAGCAGCGCGCCGCCACCGCCGGAAGCATCATCAGCCCGACGGCCATCAGCGTGCCGAGCACCTGAAAACCGGCCACCAGGTTGAGCACCAGCAGCGCCAGAAACAGTCCGTGCAGCAGGCCAGGCAGCCAGCGGGCGTTCACCTGCAGCCAGGCGGTATCAAACGCTTCAGTGACCAGCCCGCGATAAAGCAGCGCCAGCGTGATAAGGGTGAACATACAAACGCCCGTGACAAACAGCGCGGCGTCGTTATCCACGGCGAGGATGGAGCCAAACAGCAAATGCAGCAGATCAACATTCGACCCGCGCAGCGACACCAGCGTGACGCCCAGCGCCAGTGAGCCAAGATAAAACCCGGCAAAGCTGGCATCTTCTTTCAGCGGCGTGCGTCGGCTGACCAGACCGGCCAACAGCGCCACGGTAATGCCCGCGATAAAACCGCCAATACTCATCGCCAGCAGCGACATCCCGCTGAGCAAATACCCCACGGCGACACCCGGCAAAATGGCGTGAGAAAGGGCATCGCCCATCAGGCTCATCCGACGCAGCTGAAGAAACACGCCGAGCGCGGTGGTGCTAACGGAGAGCGCCAGGCAAACCACCAGCGCGCGACGCATAAAGCCGTACTCAATAAACGGCTGAAAAAAGAGATGCCAGATCATGCCACCCTCACCCGCTCGGTTTTCCACTGGGGAACGTCAGCATCCAGCCGCAGCGTCTGCGGGAAGTGGCGCGACACGCGCTCGCTGTCGTGCAGTACCGCGAGCAGCGTTTGCCCCTGCCTATACATCTCCAGCATCAAATCCATCAGCACGTTGCAGGTGCCCTCATCGACGCCGGTAAAGGGTTCATCCAGCATCACCAGCGGCGCCTGCTGCACCAGAACGCGGGCAAAGAGCATGCGCTGAAACTGACCGCCGGAGAGTTCATCAATGGTGGATAACGCCATGGACTCAAGCCCGACACGCTCAAGCGCGCTGGCAATGCGCAGCCGCGTTTCGCGACGAAACCCGGAAAAAAGCGAAATGCCCGGCCAGCAGCCCATGCTTACTACGTCCTGTACGGTCAGCGGAAACTGCGCCTCCAGCGCGTGACGCTGTGCCAGCCAGCCGATGACCGGGCGCTTCCCCCGCCAGCGGAAACCGCCGCTGACGGGAGGAATAAACCCCGCCAGCGTTTTCAGCAGCGTCGATTTCCCGCAGCCGTTAGCGCCGATAATGGCGGTCATGCTCCCCCGTTCGATCACCCCCGAAAGAGGACGCGTAACGGGCTGGCGGTCATAGCCCGCGACCAGTTCGTTCATCACGATCATGGCAATGCCACCGCCCAGCGCACGGCCAGCCCGATAAAGACAACCAGCACCAGCGCCAGCAAAAGCCGAACCAGAGCAGACAGAGAAAAAAGGGACGTTGACATGTCGACACCAAATTAAATGTTATAACATAACAATAATGAAAGGCGGCTAAGATGTAAATGGCGGGTTTGAAAAGGGAGTGTGGCGAAATGTTTCTGCAGGAAATAGGTGCGCGCGGGTGCCCTCACCCCAGCCCTCTCCCACGGGGAGAGGGGGAATAAAATGACTTACTGACTAAACGGCGACGCTGCCGGCACGCGGGCCTGCGATACCGCCAGCCCCAGCTGCCATACGGCCATCGCATAGTGAGTGCTGTGGTTATAGCGGGTGATGGTGTAGAAGTTCGGCATGCCGTACCAGTACTGATAGCCGGTTCCCACGTCCAGACGCAGCAGGCTCACCTGATCGACATTGCCCAGTGGCTGGGTTGGCGTTAAGCCTGCCGCCGTCAGCTGCGCAACGCTGTATTTGGTTTTGAAGCCGTTTTCCAGACCAAACGCCTCGCCGTTCGCCTGCACGGCAACCTGGCCGCCCGGCGTCCAGCCGTGCGCTTTGAAGTAGTTCGCCACGCTGCCGATGGCATCCACCGGATCCCACAGGTTGATGTGACCATCCCCGTTAAAGTCGACCGCGTACTGCTTATAGGAGGACGGCATAAACTGGCCGTAGCCCATCGCGCCGGCAAACGACCCTTTCAGATCGAGCGGATCGTCCTGCTCGCTGCGCGCCATCAGCAGGAAGGTTTCCAGCTCGGAAGAGAAGTACTCCGCGCGGCGCGGGTAGTTAAAGGAGAGCGTCGCCAGCGCGTCCAGAATGCGGGTTTTACCCATCACGCGGCCCCAGCGGGTTTCCACACCGATGATCCCGACGATGATTTCCGGCGGTACGCCGTAGACCTGCCACGCGCGGTTGAGCGCATCTTCATACTGATTCCAGAACACCACGCCGTTTTGCACGTTGTCCGGGGTAATAAACTGTTTGCGATAGCGCAGCCACGCGCCGTTCGGCCCGCTCGGCACCTGGGCCGTCGGCGCCTGCCTGTCCATCAGGCGCAGCACGTAGTCCAGCCGCTTGGCCTGAGACAAAATTTCGTCCAGCTGCTGCCTGTCAAAGCCGTGTTTGCTCACCATTTTATCAATGAACTGCTCGGCCGCCGGGTTATTCGCGAAGTCGCCGCCCATCTGCATCATATTGTGCTGCGGCTCCAGCAGGAATCCTCCGGAAGGCGCGCCCGCCGTTTGCTGAACGGCTTCGGTCTTTGGTTTGCTACTACAGGCAGACAGCAGGATAAGCGCAGGCAACAGCGCTGCATAACGACGCTTGAACATGAGACATCCATTTAACGGGTTCGATAAGAACCCAGTATGGTAAAGCATCCGCGACACCTCAAGGAAGCGGTACGCACCTCCCCCACGCAAATCCGCGCTTTTTTCCACCGAAAACCATTCACTCCATCAATAAACTTTCAAAATAATCCATTTTTCTTTCATTGTGAGATCTAACTAACACTTTAAAAGCTTTCAAAGTGATTATTATTAACCGCAGTCAGACAAAAACAAAAAAGCCCCACAGGAGAGAAGAATGATAGAAACCATCACCCACGGCGCCGAGTGGTTCATCGGGCTGTTTCAGAAAGGCGGAGAAGTGTTCACCGGCATGGTGACCGGGATCCTGCCCCTGCTGATCAGCCTGCTGGTGATCATGAACGCGCTGATTAACTTTATCGGCCAGCAGCGCATTGAACGCTTCGCCCAGCGCTGCGCCGGGAATCCGCTGTCCCGCTACCTGGTTTTACCCTTCATCGGCACCTTCGTGTTCTGCAACCCGATGACCTTAAGCCTCGGTCGCTTCATGCCGGAAAAGTACAAGCCGAGCTACTACGCCGCCGCCTCCTACAGCTGCCATTCCATGAACGGCCTGTTCCCGCACATCAACCCCGGCGAGCTGTTTGTCTATCTCGGTATTGCCAGCGGCCTCACCACCCTTGGCCTGCCGCTCGGCCCGCTCGCGGTGAGCTACCTGCTGGTCGGCCTGGTCACCAACTTCTTCCGCGGCTGGGTGACCGACCTCACCACCGCCATTTTCGAGAAAAAAATGGGCATCCAGCTTGAACAAAAAGTCCATCTTTCAGGAGCCACAGCATGAACCGGATCCGCATTGAGAAAGGCACGGGCGGCTGGGGCGGCCCGCTGGAGTTCGACGCCACCGAAGGCAAAAAGATCGTCTACATCACCGCAGGGACGCGCCCGGCGATCGTCGACAGGCTGCGCGAGCTGACCGGCTGGGAAGCGGTCGACGGCTTCAAAGAAGGCGAACCGCCGGAAGCGGAAATCGGCGTGGCGGTGATCGACTGCGGCGGCACGCTGCGCTGCGGCATCTATCCGAAGCGCCGCATTCCGACGGTGAATATTCACTCCACCGGAAAATCCGGCCCGCTGGCGCAGTACATCCTTGAGGACATTTATGTCTCGGGCGTGAAGGAGGACAACATCACGCTGGTGAATGGCACTGCCGCGCCGCAAAAAGCGGCCCCGCGCGAGTACGACCCCAGCAAGAAAATCACCGAGCAGAGCGACGGCCTGCTGGCGAAGGTCGGGATGGGAATGGGTTCCGCCGTGGCAGTGCTGTTCCAGTCCGGGCGCGACACCATCGACACGGTGCTGAAAACCATCCTGCCCTTTATGGCGTTCGTCTCGGCGCTGATCGGCATCATCATGGCGTCCGGCCTGGGGGACTGGATTGCCCACGGCCTCGCCCCGCTCGCCAGCCACCCGCTCGGGCTGGTCACGCTGGCGCTGATCTGCTCCTTCCCGCTGCTGTCGCCGTTCCTCGGCCCGGGCGCGGTGATTGCCCAGGTCATCGGCGTGCTGATTGGCGTGCAGATCGGTATGGGGAACATCCCTCCGCACCTCGCCCTGCCCGCCCTGTTTGCCATTAACGCTCAGGCAGCGTGCGACTTCATCCCCGTTGGGCTGTCGCTGGCCGAAGCGCGCCAGGACACCGTGCGCGTGGGCGTGCCGTCCGTGCTGGTGAGCCGTTTCCTGACGGGCGCACCGACGGTGCTGATTGCCTGGTTTGTCTCC
The DNA here is from genome assembly GCF_000493015.1 of Enterobacter sp. MGH 24. Taxonomy (NCBI): domain Bacteria; kingdom Pseudomonadati; phylum Pseudomonadota; class Gammaproteobacteria; order Enterobacterales; family Enterobacteriaceae; genus Enterobacter; species Enterobacter sp. MGH 24. The sequence continues at coordinate 365,961 of NZ_KI535657.1, forward strand.
GGCTTTATTTATCAATAAGAGGTTCCTGCGATGACCGTCATTTACCAGACCACCATTACCCGCATCGGCCAGAGCGCGGCCGACGCGCTGAGCGACCAGATGCTGATCACCTTCCGCGAAGGGGCGCCTGCGGATATCGAAGAGTTTTGTTTTATCCACTGCCACGGCGAGCTGAAGGGCGAGCTGAAGGCAGGAAGCCAGCTGGAGCTGGGCGAGGCGCGCTATGCCGTCACCGCCGTCGGCGACGTGGCCGAGCAAAACCTGCGCGAGCTGGGGCACATCACCCTGCGTTTCGACGGCCAGCCGCAGGCCGAGTATCCCGGTACGGTTCACGTAGCGGGCCCGGTTCCGCAGGCTGTCACCCCAGGCTGCACGTTAAAATTTGTTGCGTAATTAAGGAGAAACACATGAGTCAGGTTGCCGTTGTCATTGGTGGGGGACAAACCTTAGGCGAGTTCCTCTGCCGTGGGCTTGCCGCAGAGGGTAACCGCGTGGCGGTAGTGGACATTCAGAGTGAAAAAGCCGCCCGGGTGGCGGACACCATCAACACCGAGTTTGGTGAAGGGAGGGCCTACGGATTTGGGGCCGACGCCACCAGCGAGCAGAGCGTGATGGCGCTGGCCCGCGGCGTTGACGAAATCTTCGGGCGTGCCGACCTGCTGGTCTACAGCGCGGGGATTGCGAAAGCGGCCTTTATCAGCGATTTCGAGCTGGGGGATTTTGACCGTTCGCTGCAGGTGAACCTGGTGGGCTATTTCCTCTGCGCCCGCGAGTTTTCCCGCCTGATGATCCGCGACGGCATTCAGGGACGCATCATTCAGATCAACTCAAAATCAGGGAAAGTGGGCAGCAAGCATAACTCCGGCTACAGCGCGGCGAAGTTTGGCGGCGTGGGGCTGACGCAGTCTCTGGCGCTGGATCTGGCCGAGTACGGCATTACCGTTCACTCGCTGATGCTGGGCAACCTGCTGAAATCGCCGATGTTCCAGTCCCTGCTGCCGCAGTATGCCACCAAGCTCGGCATCAAGGCTGAAGAAGTGGAGCAGTACTACATCGATAAAGTGCCGCTGAAGCGCGGGTGCGATTATCAGGACGTGCTGAATATGCTGCTGTTTTACGCCAGCCCGAAAGCCTCGTACTGCACCGGGCAGTCGATTAACGTCACCGGCGGGCAGGTCATGTTCTGAGTTCACTCCCCGGTGGCGCTGCGCTTACCGGGGCTACAAAACCCCGTAGGCCGGGTAAGGCGCAGCCGCCACCCGGCAATTAAGGAGTGAAATATGGTAACCGCACTCATCACCGTCGCCGCCCTCGCCTGGCTGTGCCAGATGGCGTTTGGCGGCTGGCAGATCCACCAGTTTAACCGCGCGTTTGATGCCCTGTGCCAGAAAGGTCGCGTCGGGGTCGGGCGTTCCGGCGGACGCTTCAAACCGCGCGTGGTCGTCGCCGTTGCGCTGGATGAAAACAATAACGTCTGCGATTCCCTCATCATGCGCGGTATGACCGTCTTCGCCCGTCCGGTGAAAATCCAGGCAATCAACGGCATTTCGCTGCAGGAATTACGGCCTGATGTGATCTTTCCCCATGATCCACTCTGTCAGAATGCACTATCATTAGCGCTTAATCTGAAACATGGATAATTTCGTTGTGAAAGCTATAGACTTGCGAAATTATCATTTCGCAACCTAAGGAACGAAGCGCCTATGAAACCTCGTCAGCGGCAGGCGGCCATTCTCGAACATCTGCAAAAGCAGGGAAAATGTTCGGTAGAGGATCTGGCCCACTACTTTGACACCACCGGCACGACAATACGCAAGGACCTGGTATTGCTCGAAAACTCTGGCGCCGTCATTCGAACCTACGGCGGCGTGGTGCTCAATAAGGACGAAGCGGACCCGCCTATCGATCACAAAACGCTGATCAATACCCACCAGAAAGCGCTAATTGCCGAAGCTGCCGTAAAATTTATCCAGGACGGTGATTCCATCATTCTGGATGCAGGCAGTACCGTCCTGCAGATGATCCCGTTGCTCAGCCGCTTTAACAACATCACGGTGATGACCAACAGCCTGCACATCGTCAACGCCCTGTCGGAGTTCGACAGCGAGCAGACCATCCTGATGCCCGGCGGCACCTTCCGCAAAAAATCGGCGTCGTTTCACGGGCAGCTGGCGGAGAACGCCTTCGACCACTTCAGCTTCGATAAACTGTTTATGGGCACCGACGGCATCGACCTGAACGCGGGCGTCACCACCTTCAACGAGGTGTTCAGCGTCAGTAAAGCCATGTGCAACGCCGCGAGGGAAGTGATTTTGATGGCAGACTCGTCGAAGTTTGGCCGCAAAAGCCCCAACATTGTCTGTAGCCTTGAAAGCGTTGATAAGCTGATTACCGACGCGGGTATCGACCCGGCGTTCAGGAAAGCGCTGGAAGAGAAAGGCATCGACGTGATCGTAACCGGAGAAAGAGATGAGTGATTTTCTGTTAGAAACGGGCCGCCAAACGCTGATGCTGGAACTGCAGGAAGCCAGCCGCCTGCCGGAACGTCTGGGCGAGGATTTTGTCCGCGCCGCCAACACCATTATCCATTGCGAAGGCAAAGTGATCGTAGCGGGCATCGGTAAATCCGGCCATATCGGCAAAAAGATTGCCGCGACCCTCGCCAGCACCGGCACCCCGGCGTTCTTCGTGCATCCGGCAGAGGCGCTGCACGGCGATCTGGGGATGATAGAAAGCCGCGACGTGATGCTGTTTATCTCCTACTCCGGTTCGGCCAAAGAGCTGGACCTGATTATTCCGCGCCTGCAGGAAAAATCGGTCGCCCTGCTGGCGATGACCGGCAAATCCCGCTCGCCGCTGGCGCTGGCCGCCAAAGCGACGCTGGATATTTCCGTTGAGCGTGAAGCCTGTCCGATGCACCTTGCCCCGACCTCCAGCACCGTTAACACCCTGATGATGGGCGACGCGCTGGCCATGGCGGTGATGCAGGCGCGCGGCTTTAACGAAGAAGATTTCGCCCGTTCGCATCCGGCGGGCGCGCTCGGGGCACGCCTGCTCAACAAAGTTCACCACCTGATGCGCACCGACGATGCCATTCCGCAGGTTAAACTTGATACCAGCGTCATGGACGCGATGCTGGAGCTGAGCCGCACCGGCCTGGGGCTGGTTGCGGTGTGCGACGACAGCGGGAGCGTCAAGGGCGTGTTCACCGACGGCGACCTGCGCCGCTGGCTGGTGGGCGGCGGCAGGCTGGAAACAAACGTGTCGGACGCCATGACCAAAGGCGGGCTGACGCTTAACGCCGAAAGCCGCGCCATTGAAGCCAAAGAGGTGCTGATGAAGCGCAAAATCACCGCCGCGCCGGTGGTGGATGACGCCGGCAGGCTGTGCGGCGCCATCAACCTGCAGGATTTCTATCAGGCCGGGATTATCTAACCCTTCAGTCCCAGACGCTTCGCCAGCCGATGCAGGTTGGCGACGTCCATCTCCAGCGCCCGGGCGCACGCCGCCCAGCTGCGGTTATTCTGCTCCAGCGCGCGGGTAATCATCTGACGCTGAAATTCTTCCGTCGCCTCGCGCAGGTTCTCGTTTACGCTCTCAGGCGCAGCAGCCTTCACGGCCGGGGCGCTTTCCTCATACAGCGCAAAGTGCCGGGCGTGAATCACCACCTCATTCCCCGAACGCGTCGCCCGCGCCAGCACCACCGCGCGGTGGATCGCATGCTCCAGCTCGCGCACGTTGCCCGGCCAGCCGTAGCTCAACAGATGCGACCTCGCCCCCGGGCTCAGCACCACGCGGGAAAGCCCCATTCTGAGACGGCACTGCTCGCAGAAAAAGCCCGCCAGCAGCAGCACATCGTCCCCGCGCTCGCGCAGCGGCGGCACCGTGAGCGGGAACACGCTCAGACGGTGGAACAGGTCGGCGCGGAACTCCCCGGCCAGCACCGCCTCGCGCAGGTCCCGGTTGGTGGCCGCCAGCACGCGAACGTCCACTCGGTGACTGCGGTCATCCCCTACCCGCTGGATATCGCCGTACTGCAGCACGCGCAGCAGCTTGGCCTGAAGTGAAAGGGAAAGCTCGCCGATTTCATCCAGAAACAGCGTGCCGTTATCGGCCATTTCGAACTTGCCGCTGCGGTTGCTGATGGCCCCGGTAAACGCCCCCTTAACGTGACCAAACAGCTCGCTTTCCGCCACGCTTTCCGGCAGCGCGGCGCAGTTGAGGTACACCAGCGGCTTCACCGCGCGCGGCGAAGCTTCGTGAATGGACTTCGCCACCAGCTCCTTACCGGTGCCGGTTTCCCCGAAGATCAGCACGTTCAGGTCTGAAGCGGCAACAATCTCAATCTCTTTTTTGAGCTGCGCCATGCCCGGCGAAAGGCCGATTATCTCCGTGTGCGTCACCTGCTCAAACGCCGCCGGGCTGCCGGGAAGAATGTCCTGGCTCTCCAGCTGTTCAATCAGCAGGGCATTGTTCAGCGCCCCGGCGGCCAGGGCGGCAATCAGGCGCAGCTCTTCGTCGCTAAAGGTGTCGAACTGGTCCGGCGACAGGCCGTCGAGGGTCAGTGCGCCAATCAGGTTTTGTCCGGCAAACAGCGGCAGGCCGATACAGGCGTGCACCTTCAGGCTCTCCTGCCCGGGAATCAGCCCGTCGTACGGGTCGGGCAAGTCGCTGTCCGCCGGGAAACGCACCACGTCACCCGCGCGGGCGATAGTTTCCAGACGCGGATGGCCTTCAAGGGTGAAACGCCGCCCGAGCACGTCCTTCGCCAGCCCGTCGATAGCCAGCGGAATAAACTGCCGTCCCTCGTAGCGCAGCAGCGCCGAGGCGTCGCACGCCAGCACGTGGCGCAGCGTGGAAATCAGCCGCTGAAAGCGGTCCTGATGGCCGATACCGGTCTGCAGCTCAATGGCGATCTTCGCCAGCACGTCGACGGAAAAGCTCATATTGACCTCGCTGTCATTTTGACAATGCATGTTGTCATAGTGACACTGTTTTTGATAGTCATAATGACTACCCATTATGGGTCATGAAAAAATTAATTAATAAAAATCAGTAAATTAAAAACTGGCACGCAACTTGATATCAGCAAACCATCTTATTTGAAAAACGCGATATTACGCTGAGGTTGCTATGTCTATTCTGGTTAAAAATAACATTCATTGGGTCGGTCAACGTGACTGGGAAGTGCGCGATTTCCACGGGACGGAATACAAAACGCTGCGCGGCAGCAGCTACAACAGCTATCTCATCCGCGAAGGAAAAAACGTACTGATCGATACCGTCGATCACAAGTTCAGCCGCGAGTTCGTGCAGAACCTGCGCAGTGAAATCGACCTGGACGCCATCGACTACATCATCATCAATCATGCGGAAGAAGATCACGCCGGCGCGCTGACCGAGCTGATGTCTTACATTCCGAACACGCCGATCTACTGCACCACTAACGCCATCGACTCGATCAACGGCCATCACCACCATCCGGAGTGGAACTTCCACACCGTGAAAACCGGCGACACGCTGGATATCGGCAACGGCAAACAGCTGATCTTCGTGGAAACCCCGATGCTGCACTGGCCGGACAGCATGATGACCTACATGACCGGCGACGCGGTGCTGTTCAGCAACGACGCCTTCGGCCAGCACTACTGCGACGAGCGCCTGTTCAACGATGAAGTGGACCAGACCGAGCTGTTCGAGCAGTGTCAGCGCTACTATGCCAACATCCTGACGCCGTTCAGCCGCCTGGTGACGCCTAAAATCACCGAGATCCTCGGCTTTAACCTGCCGGTGGATATGATTGCCACCTCCCACGGCGTGGTATGGCGTGAAAACCCCACCCAGATTGTCGAGCTGTACCTGAAGTGGGCGGCGGACTATCAGGAAGATCGTATCACTATTTTCTACGACACCATGTCCAACAACACCCGCATGATGGCGGACGCCATTGCCCAGGGCATCAATGAAGTCGACCCGAACGTAGCGGTGAAAATCTTCAACGTGGCGCGCAGCGATAAGAACGAGGTGTTGACCAACGTGTTCCGCTCTAAGGGCGTGCTGGTGGGCACCTCCACCATGAATAACGTAATGATGCCGAAAATTGCCGGCCTGGTGGAAGAGATGACGGGCCTGCGTTTTCGCAACAAGCGCGCCAGCGCCTTTGGCTCCCACGGCTGGAGCGGCGGCGCGGTAGACCGTCTCTCCACCCGTTTACAGGATGCGGGTTTTGAGATGTCCATGAGCCTGAAGGCCAAATGGCGCCCTGATATCGACGCGCTGGAGATCTGCCGCCAGCATGGTCGCGATATCGCCCGTCAGTGGGCGCTCGCACCGCTGCCGGAAGTGGCGGCAAAACCCACCGAACAGCAGGAAGCCTGCGCCTGCGCCGCCGCGGCAGCCGCCGATCTCGGCCCGCGCATGCAGTGCAGCGTCTGCCAGTGGATTTACGACCCTGAGCTGGGCGAACCGCTGCAGGACGTTGCCCCGGGGACGCCGTGGCGCGACGTGCCGGACAACTTCCTCTGCCCGGAATGCTCTCTCGGTAAAGACGTTTTTGACGAACTGGCTACGGAGGCAAAATGAGCAACGGTATCGTCATCATCGGCTCGGGCTTTGCCGCCCGCCAGCTGGTGAAAAACATCCGCAAGCAGGATGCCAGCGTGCCGCTGACGGTGATTGCCGCCGACAGCATGGACGAGTACAACAAGCCTGACTTAAGCCACGTCATCAGCCAGAATCAGCGCGCCGAAGACCTCACCCGCCAGACGGCGGGGGCGTTCGCAGAGCAGTTTAACCTGCGCCTGTTCCCGTACACCTGGGTCACCGATATCGACGCCGCCGCCCGCGTGGTGAAAGCAAAAGAGAAGACCTGGCAGTACGACAGGCTGGTGCTCGCCACGGGTGCCTCTGCGTTCGTACCGCCGATTGAGGGGCGCGAGCTGATGCTCACCCTCAACAGCCAGCAGGCGTATCAGGCCAGCGAAACGGCGCTTCGCGACGCGCAGCGGGTGATGATTGTCGGCGGCGGGCTGATCGGCACCGAGCTGGCGATGGATTTCTGCCGGGCGGGCAAATCCGTCACCCTGGTTGACCACGCGGCGAGTATTCTGTCGTCGCTGATGCCCGCAGAAGTAAGCAGTCGCTTACAGCATCGCCTGACCGACATGGGGGTGCATCTGCTGCTCAAATCGCAGCTGCTGAGTCTGAGCAAAACCGAAGGCGGCATTCGTGCCACGCTTGACCGCAGCCGCAGCGTTGAGGTGGATGCGGTTATCGCGGCGACGGGCCTGCGCCCGGAAACCGCGCTGGCGCATCGCGCCGGGGTCGAAACAGGCCGTGGCGTGAAGGTAAATAGCTACCTGCAAACCACGCAACCCGATATTTACGCGCTGGGCGACTGCGCTGAAATTAACGGTCAGGTGCTGCCCTTTTTACAGCCGATTCAATTAAGCGCGATGTATCTGGCGAAAAACCTGCTCGGCGGCAGCGCGCCGCTGACATTACCCGCCATGCTGGTGAAGGTCAAAACGCCGGAATTGCCGCTGCATCTTGCGGGCGAAACGCAGCGTCAGGATCTGAACTGGGAGATAGCCCTTTCGCCTCAGGGCATGGTGGCGCGCGGCACCGATACTGACGGTCAGATGCGCGCCTTTGTCGTCAGCGAAGGCAGGATGAAGGAGGCCTTCGCCCTGCTGAAATCGCTACCTGCTTAACCCTCGTCTTGCCGGGTGGCGCTCCGCTTACCCGGCCAACTCAACAACAAAACGGCAAACCTTGTAGGCCCGCGCAAGCGTAGCGCCGCCGGGCAAAAACAGGGCTGGGTAGTTCAGGAACGCATCACCAGCGCGTCGTAGCCGCGCCAGCGGTAGTTAACCATGGAGATCAGCCAGCAGGCGACAAACAGCCCAACCACCACAAACCCGGCGTTGCCCAGGTTGTCGTTTACCGCGGCAATCAGATCCCAGACGCCGCCGCTGAGGGCGAATTTGTCCATCAGCAGACCCAGCGCTTCCAGCCCGCCGATAAACAGCGCCACCACCACGGAGGTGCCGGTGATGGTCATGTTGTAGTAAAGCTTGCGCTGCGGCTTGTTAAACGCCCAGCCGTAGGCACCGACCATCAGCAGATTATCGAGGGTATCCACCAGCGCCATGCCGCTGGCGAAGAGCGCCGGGAAGATCATGATTGACCACACCGACATCCCGCTGGAGGCGCTGGCGGCAGAGATCCCCAGCACGCCAATTTCGGTGGCCGTGTCAAAGCCAAGGCCAAAGAGGAAACCGACCAGGTACATCTGCCAGCTTTTATTCACCAGGCGGAAGGTTTTGCCAAACAGCCAGTTCATGGCGCCCCCGTGGGCAGGGAGCGTCATGTCGCCCTGCACGGGCCTGCCGTTTTTCAGCGCCTGAAAACTGCGCCAGACGCCGCGCAGGATCACCATGTTCACCAGCGCCATCGCCAGCAGGAAGGTGGCGGAAACGGCGGTGCCAATCACGCTGCCGGTTTCGTGGAACCATTCCATGTTTTTCTGAAACGCCGTCGCGGTCGCGGCGATGGCAATCGAGGCCAGTACCACGATGGTGGAGTGCCCGAGCGAGAACCACGCCCCTACGCCGGACGGGCGTTTGCCCTGCTGCATCATCTTACGCGTCACGGTATCAATGGCCGCGATGTGGTCAGCGTCCACCGCGTGACGCAGCCCGTAGCACCACGCCAGCAGGCTGGCGGCCATCAGCGCCGTGCTGCCGCTAAATGCGTGCCATGCCCATCCCCAGGCCAGCAGGTTGGCCATTACCAGAGCCAGCAGCAGAAGCGCGGCGCGAGGTTCATTGCGTAAGAGTCGTAACATTTTAAGTCCTTTGTGAACATGACCGGGCGGCGGCGACCACCGCCTGCCCGAAGGAGATCGCTCCGTCACCTGCGGGCAGGCGCGAAGGAAAAAGAAGCATAAAGTCAGAAAGATAATGACGCAGGCGCGCGCGCAGCAGACGGTTGTGCAGCACGCCGCCGCTGAGACAGATTGTCGACAGCGACAGGCGTCGGGCATGGCGCGCGGCGAGTTCCGCCAGCCCTTTTGCCAGCGCGTCGTGAAACGCCCACGCGCGCTCGCAGGGATCCGCCTGCCAGGCCAGCCACTGCTGCCAGAAAAGCGCGAGGTTGTCGACAGACAGCGTCACCGGATGGTCGACGCCCGCGCACTGCGAGGCCAGCGCTTCCAGCCGGCAGGCCGCTTCACCTTCCCAGGATTGGGTTTCAATACCCAGCGCACAGGCGACCGCATCAAACAGGCGACCACAGGACGAGGCCTGCGGCGCGTTGATGCCGCGCCGGATCGCCGTTGCCAGCAGCGGCCAGTTTTGACGCTGAACCGCGCGCGTTTCCGGGTACTGCTGCCAGTCAGGGACAAACGCCAGGCAGTGGGCGAGCAGATTGCGCCACGGCTGCCGCGCCGCCAGATCGCCGCCCGGCAGCGCAACGGCAGGCAGTCCGCCCAGACGCTCGCATGCGAGATAGTTCACCCGCAGGCACTCCCCGCCCCACAGCGCGCCGTTATCGCCCATGCCGATCCCGTCCAGCGTCAGGGCGATAACGTCTCCGCCCTCCCGCGGCCAGCCGTTTTCCGCGAGGCATGCCGCCGCGTGGGCGTGATGATGCAGCACGGTTTCAACGGGCAGCCCCTGCGCCTGCGCCCACTGGCGCACCCGGTACCCCGGATGGGCGTCGCACACCACGCGCTCCGGCTGGAAGGCGTAGATGTCCTGCATCGTCGAGAGCGCGCCGCGCCACTGCGCTTCGGAACCCTCGTCACCGAGATCACCAAAATGCTGGCTCAGCACCGCCTGGCTGCCACGCACCAGGCAGAAGGTGTTTTTCATCTCCGCGCCGGTGCATAACATGGCGGGGATATTCTCAAAGCCCGCGGGCAACGTAATGGCATCGGGCACAAAACCGCGCGCGCGGCGAAGCATCGCGCCGTCCCGATCCATCACCGAATCGTCCATCCGTTGAAGAATATCGCGATTGTGCAGCAGGAAGCCGTCCGCGATACCGCTGAGCTCATCCAGTGCCTGCCGGTTGGTGATGGCAGGCGGTCTGCCGCTGAGGTTGCCGGAGGTCATCACCAGCGGGCGCTGGTAGTCCATCATCAGAAGATGCTGCAGCGGGTTAGCGGGCAGCATGATGCCCACGCTATCCAGACCCGGCGCGATAGCCTCAGGGAAGTCAGGCAGCCAGGCTTTTGGCGTGAGCACGATGGGTGCAGCGGGTGAGCCGAGCAGCGTCTGAATCGCCTCCGGCACGCCGTCCGCATTTGGGATCATCACCGCCAGCGGCTTAGCGGGACGCTGCTTGCGTGCCCGAAGCGTCGCGACCGCCAGCGGATTACGCGCATCGCAGACGAGGTGAAAGCCGCCCAGCCCTTTAACCGCGACTATGCCGCCGCTTTTCAGCATCGCCACCGCCGCGCTCAGCGCAGGCTCACGGTCTGCGGTGATGTCGCCCGCGCGCCATTCCAGCGCGGGCCCGCAGTCCGGGCAGGCTACCGGCTGGGCGTGAAAACGTCGGTCGGCAGGATTGCGGTACTCCGTCTCACACTGCACGCAGAGCGGGAATGGCGCCATTGACGTGGCAGGACGGTCATAGGGCATGGCGCGAATAATGGTAAACCGCGGCCCGCAGTGGGTGCAGTTGATAAAAGGGTAGCGATAGCGGCGCTCGCCGGGGTCGCGCATTTCAGCCAGACACGCCGGACAGGTCGCGGCATCGGGCACTATCTGGGTGTCCATCGCCCCGCCCGCGCTGTGGCGGATGGTAAAGTCCTCCGGCACCTGTGCCCAGGTAAACGGCTGCGTTTCAACGTGGTCAATGCGTGCCAGCGGTGGGCAGTCCTGATGCAGCCTCGCGGTAAAGGCCCCCCCATTACCCGCGAGGCGCACCAGCACGCCCTTCCCGTCATTGCAGACGTCACCGGTCAACTGAAGCGCCTGCGCCAGCTGCCAGACGAAGGGCCGAAACCCCACGCCCTGCACCTTGCCGCGCACGCGCAGCTGTACGCCGTTACTGCTCATGGCGGATCAGAACAGCAGTGATGACGACGTGTCGAACGCCGCTCGACGGCGCTTTTCGGCGCTCATCTGCTCAAGCTTGTCGCGATCCACGCAGACAAGCGCGTGCGTCGGGCAGGCTTCCATGCAGGCCGGACCGGCTTCGCGGTGATAGCAAAGATCGCATTTATTGGCTTCGGCTTTCTCCGCACGTACGCTCAGCCCCATGCCGCTGTTGCGTACCACCGGACGAACAACCACCTCCATCGCGCCGTACGGGCAGGCGACCACGCAGGTTTTGCAGCCAATGCAGCGCTCCTGCATGACGTGCACAAAGCCTTTCTCGCGTTTAATCGCCCCGTTCGGGCAGACGTTCGCGCACGGTGCGTCTTCGCACTGGCGACAGATGGCGGCGGTGGAAATATTCACGCCTTTGATGACGTGGATACGCGGCAGGAAGGTGTCAGGGGTGAGCGACGCACAGTCCTGCTCCGCCTGATGGGAAACCACGCACGCCACTTCACAGGTACGGCAGCCAATACACTTACTGGCATCGGCCATAATAAAACGGTTCATCTGCTTCTCCAGCATTACAGTTATGCGCGGAGATATTCATAAACCGTGCCAATAATTAACGCATTGATTTTAAATGAATTTAAACATCAAGGTGGTGCTGTCATCGTCACTTATGACGATGACAGCTGTCGACATCAGCGGTGCGGGCCGTCAATAACGGAGTCGCGAAGCACCAGCTCGCCGGAGAAGGTTTGCTGATATTTAAACTCACCGCCGTCGAGCATGAAGATCAGGCGGCTGATGGTTTCTTTGATCATCTCCGTCACCGGAATACGCACGCTGGAAAGCGACGGCACGATGTAGGGCGCGATGGCCACGTCGTCGAAACCGATCACCGACACCGCGTCAGGGGTGGCAACGCCGCTGTCGTGCAGCTGCTTCATCGCGCCGATTGCCATGTCGTCATTACTCGCCACCAGCGCCGTAAAGCGCTCACCGCGCGCAAGCAGTTCGGTCACCGCCGCCGCGCCGCTGGCGGGGTTCCACTTCCCCTGCGCAATCAGCCCCTCGCGCAGCGGAATACCGTGCTGCGCCAGCGCGTCCCGGTAGCCGGAGAGACGCTCAACCCCGGTAGGGGAATCCAGCGAGCCGGTGATAAACGCAATCTCCCGGTGCCCTTTCGCAATCAGCTGCGACACCGCGTCCTGGCTGGAGGCTTTATGATCGGACCAGACGCTGTGGCTGCTGTTTTTCCGCAGGCGGCGGTTGAGCACCATTATGGGCTGCTCGCACTTCTCGACGATCTCATCCATCTCTTCCACGCTCAGGAAACGCGGATAGATGATCACCGCGTCGCAGCGCATGTCGAGCAGGTACTGGATCGCCTCGCGCTCTTCATCCGCGCTGTGCTTGCCGTCCGCGAGGATCAGCTGCCGCCCCTTTTCTTCCGTCATACGCGCGGCGTGAAACAGCAGTTCGCTAAAGTAAACGCCGTGATACAACGTGTTTGTCACCACCAGCCCGAGCGTCTGGGTACGTTTGGTTGCCAGATTGCGCGCCAGTAAATTCGGGCGATAGCCGCTCTCTTCAATGGCCTGAAACACCCGGTCTTTGGTCTCCTGGCTGACGTAGCCATTTCCCGACAGCACCCGGGACACCGTGGCTTTCGAAACGCCTGCCCGCTTCGCCACTTCAAGCATCGTGGTCATATTATTATTCCGTCTGAATCTGATGGAGCGCAGTGTACTGCACTGCAAAAAAATTGTCGCAGCGGTGAAATCACGCTTTCGATACCCCATTGCGATCTGCATCACGAAACGAAAAAATGGTCAAAAAGCGATCTTGTTTCATTCACAGAAACTCATGATGATTATGTGGAACCGGTTTCCTACATGTCTCACAACAATAACAGGATCACATCCGATGGCCAAAAATTACGCTGCGCTGGCGAACGACGTTATCAGCGCGCTGGGCGGCAAAGAGAACATCGTCGCCGTCACCCACTGCATGACGCGTCTGCGTTTCGTACTGAAAGACGAAAGCCTGACCGACGCTGCACGCCTGAAAGGCATCAGCGGCGTCCTCGGCGTGGTGCGCAACGACAACCAGTGCCAGGTCATTATTGGCAACACGGTTTCACAGGCGTACCGCGAAGTGGTGAGCCTGCTGCCCACGGACCTGCAGCCCGCCGTACCGGAAGGTCCGCAGAAGATGACGTTGCGCCGCATTGGCGCCGGGATCCTCGACGCGCTGATCGGCACCATGTCCCCGCTGATCCCGGCGATCATCGGCGGTTCGATGGTCAAGCTGCTGGCGATGATCCTCGAGATGACCGGCGTGCTGCCAAAAGGCGCGCCGACGCTCACCATTTTGACCGTCATCGGCGACGGCGCGTTCTTCTTCCTGCCGCTGATGGTGGCAGCCTCTGCGGCGGTGAAATTCAAAACCAACATGTCGCTGGCGATAGCCATCGCGGGCGTGCTGGTGCACCCGAGCTTTATCGAGCTGATGGCGAAAGCCGCGCAGGGCGAGCACGTTGAGTTCGCCTTTATTCCGGTGACGGCGGTGAAATACACCTATACCGTCATCCCCGCGCTGGTCATGACCTGGTGCCTGTCGTACATCGAGCGCTGGGTGGATCGCATTACCCCGGCGGTGACGAAAAACTTCCTCAAGCCGATGCTGATCGTGCTGATTGCCGCCCCGCTCGCCATCGTGCTGATTGGCCCGCTGGGGATCTGGATCGGTAGCGCCATCTCCGCGCTGGTCTACACCATTCACGGCTACCTGGGCTGGCTCTCCGTCGCCATCATGGGCGCGCTCTGGCCGCTGCTGGTGATGACCGGGATGCACCGCGTCTTTACGCCGACCATCATTCAGACGATTGCCGAAACGGGCAAAGAAGGGATGGTGATGCCGTCGGAAATCGGCGCCAACCTGTCGCTCGGCGGCTCGTCGCTGGCTGTGGCGTGGAAAACGAAAAACCCGGAGCTGCGCCAGACGGCGCTGGCCGCGGCGGCCTCGGCCATCATGGCAGGGATCTCTGAACCGGCCCTGTATGGCGTGGCGGTACGCCTGAAGCGTCCGCTGATTGCGAGCCTGATCAGCGGCTTTATCTGCGGCGCGGTGGCCGGCATGGCCGGTCTTGCCAGCCACTCGATGGCGGCACCGGGGCTGTTCACCAGCGTGCAGTTCTTCGATCCGGCCAACCCGATGACCATCGTCTGGGTGTTCGGCGTGATGGGGCTGGCAGTGGTGCTGTCGTTTGTTCTGACCCTGCTTTTAGGGTTTGAGGATATCCCTGTCGAAGACGAGGCCGAAAAAGCGCGCGCCCTGCAGACCGCACCAGTACAGAACAACGCAGCAAAAGCATAAATTGAAAGCGAGGTAAGAATGTCTGTTTTTCCACAAGGATTTTTATGGGGCGGCGCGCTTGCCGCCAACCAGAGCGAAGGTGCGTACCGTGAAGGCGGCAAGGGACTGACGACGGTCGATATGATCCCCCACGGCGCGAACCGCCTGGCGGTGAAGCTCGGTAAGGAAAAGCGTTTTTCGCTGCGTGACGACGAGTTCTACCCGAGCCACGAGGCGATTGATTTTTACCATCGCTATAAAGAGGACATCGCCCTGATGGCGGAGATGGGCTTTACGGTGTTCCGCACCTCGATTGCCTGGAGCCGCCTCTACCCGAACGGCGACGAGCCGCTGCCGAACAAAGAGGGTATTGCCTTCTACCGCGCGGTGTTTGAAGAGTGCAAAAAATACAATATCGAGCCGCTGGTGACGCTCTGCCACTTCGACGTGCCGATGCACCTGGTGACGGAGTACGGCTCCTGGCGCAACCGTAAGATGGTCGATTTCTTCGCCCGCTACGCCCGCACCTGCTTCGAAGAGTTTAACGGGCTGGTGAAATACTGGCTGACCTTCAACGAAATCAACATCATGCTGCACAGCCCGTTCTCCGGCGCGGGGCTGGTGTTTGAGGAAGGTGAAAACGAGGACCAGGTGAAGTACCAGGCCGCGCACCACGAGCTGGTGGCGAGCGCGCTGGCAACCAAAATTGCCCACGAGGTGAACCCGGAAAACCAGGTGGGCTGCATGCTGGCGGGCGGGAATTTCTACCCGTATTCCTGCAAGCCGGAAGACGTGTGGATGGCGCTGGAGAAAGACCGCGAGAACCTGTTCTTTATCGACGTGCAGGCGCGCGGCAGCTACCCGGCCTACTCCGCCCGCGTGTTCCGCGAAAAAGGCGTGGTGATTGTGAAAGACCCGGGCGACGACGACCTGCTGAAAAACACCGTCGACTTTGTTTCGTTCAGCTATTACGCCTCACGCTGCGCGTCGGCGGACATGAACGCGGGCAACACCAGCGCGGCGAACATCGTGAAGTCCCTGCGTAATCCACATATTCAGGTGAGCGAATGGGGCTGGGGCATTGACCCGCTCGGCCTGCGCATCACCATGAACATGATGTACGACCGCTACCAAAAGCCGCTGTTCCTGGTGGAGAACGGGCTCGGGGCGAAAGACGTGATTGATGAAAACGGCGAGATCAACGACGACTACCGCATCAGCTACCTGCGGGAGCACATCCGCGCGATGGGCGACGCGATTGAGGACGGCGTGCCGCTGATGGGCTACACCACCTGGGGCTGTATCGACCTGGTGTCGGCCTCAACGGGTGAAATGAGCAAACGCTACGGGTTTGTGTACGTTGACCGCGATGACGCCGGAAACGGCACGCTGGACCGCAAGCGCAAGAAATCGTTCTGGTGGTACAAGAAGGTGATTGCGAGTAATGGGGCGGATCTCGAGTAGCCTGTTTTGCCGGGTGGCGGCTTCGCCTTACCCGGCCTACAAAACCGTAGGCCCGGTAAGCGTAGCGCCACCGGGCGCTGTTCAGAGCCGGGAAAATCCCCCGTCCCCAACCCATCCGGCCAGCCGTGAATAGACCACGTCCACCGCCTCTTTCACCGGCTGCGTCATGGGGTAATAAAACCCGACGATGTCCGGCTGAATGCCCAAAAACAGCACCTCGCCCACGTCGTCTTTAATCTGATCGACCAGGTAGTTCAGCGGCATATTGTGGGTGGTCATCATAAACATCTCGGCGATGTCGTCCGGATCAATCAGGCGGATCTCACCGGGATTAAGCCCCATATCGGTGGCATCGACGATTAACAGCCTGTCCGGGTGCAGTTCGCGGATGGCGACCACGTCATTTTCCGGCGCGCTGCCGCCGTCGATAACCACCCAGCTGCCCTGCGGGTTCGCGGCGCACATCTCCGCCAGCAGCGGGCCCGCGCCGTCGTCGCCCATCATGCTGTTGCCGACACACAGTAAAACGTCAGTCACATAATCTCCTCACCATCAGGTAGATGGCGCTCTCCTGATGAATATCGTGCAGCATGCTGAGCAGCGTTTTGCTCCACGCCTGCTGCTCGGGGGTTTGCCTGCCGAGCGCCGCGTCAAAGGCGTTGGCAAGCATCGCAATGTGGTTGGCGTCGATAACGATCTCGCCGTACTTCGGCACGCCCTCCATCTTGCGCCGCGCCGTGCTGCCCTCCTCCAGCGTGGCGATCCACGCCAGATACTCGGGCCACGGGCAGCTCAGCGCCGCCTCCAGGCAGTCAATCACCCCGAGGTGATGCCCAATCGCCAGGCTGTAATAGACCACCTGCTGCGCCGCATCCGGCGTGGCATCGTTCTCATCAATAAACTTACGGCTCAGCTGGCTGAACACCACCGTTTCACTCATCGGATACGCGCCTCATCCACGATGCTGTTCAGGTTCGCCACGATCTCATTGAGTCGCGGATCGTTTTCCGCCTCCAGCCAGCGCGCCACCTGATGTTCGCCCTGGCTCAGCAGGCGCAGATAATCGTCGGCAATCTGACGCCCGTAGCGATAGCCCGCCAGTTTCCGCGCCGTGCGGTCGACCTTGACCCGCAGCGGCTGCACCATATCCGGGTGCAGGATGGCCGCGGGCTGGCTGTCCAGCTCGCCCGGCTCGCGCGCGTGGATTTTCTGTTCCAGCAGGCCGAGCGCCATGGCAAAGCCGTACAGCGTCGCGGCAGGCGTCGGCGGGCAGCCCGGAATGTAGACGTCCACCGGCACGATTTTGTCGGTGCCGCCCCAGACGCAGTAGAGGTCGTGGAAGATGCCGCCGCTGTTGCCGCAGGCCCCGTACGAGATACAGATTTTCGGGTCCGGCGCGGACTGCCAGGCGCGCAGCGCGGGGGAGCGCATGGCGCGGGTGACGGCCCCAGTGAACAGCAGAATGTCCGCATGACGCGGGGACGGCACCACCTTGATGCCGAAGCGTTCGGCGTCAAACAGCGGCGACAGCGTAGCGAAGATCTCGATCTCGCAGCCGTTGCAGCCGCCGCAGTCCACGCGGTAGACGTAGGCCGAGCGTTTGATTTTTTTCAGCAGCGACGCCTTCATGCTGGCGATGGATTCGTCCACCGTCATCGGCACCGGAATGCCGTTTGCGTCGCGCGGGCCGAGTAAATTGTCCATCAACTGGCCTCTCTCATATGGCGGGTGATATCAATGCGGTCGGACGGCAGCAGGCACTTCTGACGCTTGCACTCCGGGCAGGTTTCAAAGCCTTCGCGGTGATGCTCCGCGCGGGCGTCGCCGTTGTGCTGCAACAGCGCGATGGCGTAGTCGATCTCTTTCTGCACGGCGAACGGGCGCCTGCAGACGCGGCAGCTGCACAGATCAAAGCGCGACTGCTGCAGAAAGTCTTCTTTCTTCCACACCGCCAGCTCGTACTCCTGCGACAAGCGAATGGCGACCGTCGGGCAGACCTCCTCGCAGCGGCCGCAGAAGATGCAGCGCCCGAGGTTAAACTGCCAGGCCAGCTCGCCGGTTTTGAGATCCGTTTCGACCGTTAAGGCGTTAGACGGGCAGGCGTTGACGCAGGCCGCGCAGCCGATGCACTGCTGCGGATTATGCTCCGGCTTGCCGCGAAAGTTTTTGTCGACCGGCATCGGCTCCAGCGGATAGCTGCTGGTCTGGGTGCCGGTTTTGATCACTTTTTTGATAAAGGTAAACATGGCGAGTCCTTATTTCAGCGGCGAGTTCTTACGCTCGATGCTGTAGCGCTCAAGCTCTTTGTACGGCACCACCTGGCTTTTCTTCTTGCGCACGTCCACGACGGTCATGCGGTCGGTGCAGGAGTAGCACGGGTCGAGGCTGCCGATGATCAGCGGCGCATCGGAAACCGTGTTGCCGCGCAGCATATAGCGCAGGGTTGGCCAGTTGGCGTAGGTGGCCGCACGGCAGCGCCAGCGGTAGAGCTTCTGGTTGTCGCCGGTCATGCTCCAGTGGATGTCGTCCCCGCGCGGCGCTTCGGCAAAGCCGAGGGCAAAGCGGTTCGGAATGTAGGTGAAGCCTTCCACCATCAGCGGACCGCCCGGCAGGTTATCGAGGCCGAAGTCGATCATATTCAGGGCGGTAAACACCTCGTTGATGCGCACCTTGAGGCGCGAGATGACGTCGCAGCCCTGCTCGCTGTGTACGGTCATCGGCAGCAGGCCGTAGCCGACGAACGGGTGATCGGCGCGGGTGTCGCGGGCGTGGCCGCTGGCGCGCACCATCGGGCCGACGTTGCTGAAGTCGCGGGCGATCTCCGGGTCAAGGCGACCGATGCCGACGGTGCGCTGCTCGATGTTTGGCGTGCTGAGCAGCATGTCCACCAGCTCCTGCACGTCGCGGCGCATCTGCTGCGCCAGCTGGCGGGTCTGGATCATGTCGTCCTTCAGCAGGTCGCGGCGGATCCCGCCGATCAGGTTCAGGCCGTAGGTTTTACGCGCCCCGGTGAGGATCTCCGCCATCTTCATCGACGCCTCGCGCACGCGGAAGAACTGCATAAACCCGGAGTCAAAGCCGACGAAGTGGCAGGCCAGGCCGAGGTTCAGCAGGTGAGAGTGCAGGCGCTCCACCTCCAGCAGAATGGCGCGGATCATCTGCGCGCGTTCGGGCACCACGATCCCCATGCCGTTCTCCACCGAGGTGGTGTAGGCGGTGCTGTGGGCGAAGCCGCAGATGCCGCACACGCGGTCAGAGAGGAACGTCACTTCGTTGTAGCCCATGCGGGTTTCCGCCAGCTTTTCCATGCCGCGGTGGACGTAGAACAGGCGGTAGTCGGCGTCGATGATGTTCTCGCCGTCGACGAACAGGCGGAAGTGGCCCGGTTCGTCGGAGGTGACGTGCAGCGGGCCGATCGGCACCACGTTGTTCTTCTTGCTGCCCAGCTCGTTGATGAACTCGTAGGTTTCGCTGTCGGTGGTCGGGGCCGGGCGCTGGCGGTAGTCCATGCTGTCCTTGCGCAGCGGATAGAGTTCGTCCGGCCAGTCGTCCGGCAGCACCAGGCGACGCTCGTCAGGCAGGCCAACCGGCACCAGACCATACATGTCACGCACTTCGCGCTCGCCCCAGACGGCGGCAGGCACGCGCGGCGTGACGGAGGGGTATTCCGGTTTAGCCGGATCGACCTCTACGCGCACGGTGAGCCAGCACTTCTCCCCCTGCTCCATCGACATCACGTAGTACACCGCATAGTTGCCACACAGCTGACGCTCGTCGTTGCCGAACAGCACCGACAGCCAGCCGCCCTGCTGGTAGTAGAGAAACTCCACCACTTCCGGCAGGTAGTTCACCTTTACGGTGACGGTTATCTGGTCTTTGGTTTGCCAGGACTCCTCCAGCACCACGCCGGGGAAAGCCTGATGCAACGCGGCGAGATACTGCTGACCTTTCTTTTCTTCAGACATAAATACTCTCTTTAATCACGCCACCAGCAAGGAGACGAACGCTAAAAATGCAAAACCAAAACCGGCCCAGGTGATGCGAGACGTTTCGACAAAACGCAGGCGCGCCATGCTGTTTTCAAACAGGGCAATTACCAGCACGCCGACCAGCAGCTTGAGGGCGGCAATCACCACGGCCAGCACCAGACCGCCTGCGGAGAAGTGCGTCATTTGCCCCCACGGGAAGAAGACGCCGACAAACATCTGCAGCACCACCAGCTGTTTGAGGCTGATGCCCCACTTCAGCACCGCGAAGCCGTAGCCGCTGTATTCGGTAAGCGGCCCTTCCTGCAGCTCCTGCTCGGCTTCCGCGAGGTCGAACGGCAGTTTGCCCATCTCAATAAACGTAGCGAACGCGCAGGCGCAGAGCGCCAGCACCAGTGGGATCGAGCGCGCCACCGGCCAGTGGTAAACGGTGTGGGTGATAAAGCTGATGTGGGTGGAACCCGCCACCTGCGCGGCGACCCACAGCCCCAGCAGCAGGATCGGCTCCACCAGCACGCCGAGCATCGCCTCGCGGCTTGCGCCGATGCCGGTAAACGGGCTTCCGGTGTCCAGGCCCGCAATCGCAAAGAAGAAGCGCGCGATAGCGAAGAGGTAAATCAGCGTAATCAGATCGCCGAGCGCCGGCAGCGGCGACGCCACCGTCACCACCGGCAGCGCGGTGGCGATGGTCAGCATGACGCCCACCATCACGAACGGCGTCAGGCGGAAGACCCAGCCTGCGGCGTCCGGCGCGACGCTCTGACGGGAGAGCAGTTTAAAGAGATCGCGGTACTCCTGGAGCACCCCGGGCCCGCGACGGTTGTGCATCCGGGCGCGCGCCACGCGCGTGATGCCCGACAACAGCGGCGCAGCGGCGAACAGCACCAGCGCCTGAAGAATTGCCAGTAACAGACTCATGTCAGGCTCCTCGTGAAATCACAATGACCACCAGCACCGCCAGCTCGATGACCGCCAGACGGCGGAACAGCGCGGGCGCGGCGGCACTCTGCCAGCCGGGTACCCAGCCCACCGGGTTCAACCAGTGGCGCAGCTTCAGCACGGCGGCGAAGTTCTCCTTCACCGGCATGGCGAAACCGTGGGCGGTGATGACCATCGACTGTTCGTGTTCGTAGCCGCAGGCCCACGCCGCACCGCGCGAGCGGGAGGCGAGCCGGTCGCGCTTGAAGAACAGCATCAGTACGAGCGGCAGCAGCGGTGCGCCAATCAGCAGCAGCGCGATCATGGGCTGAGAGACGGTGGTATTCGCCACGGTCAGCGGCAGCGGAATGGCGTTGCCCAGCAGCGGCAGCAGCCACGGCGCGGCGACGCCGCCCGCGATGCAGCACAGCGCCAGCGCGACCACGCTCGCGCCCATCAACAACGGTGCGCAGCAGGCGTTTTCCGCTTCGCGGGTGCGCGGCGCGCCGAGGAAGGTCACGCCGTAGACTTTCGCCATACACATCACCGCCAGCGCTCCGGTAATCGCCAGCCCGACCGCCAGCAGTGGGCCGAGCAGGCGTGCAATAAATGCGTCGCTCTGGCCGAGCGCGAAGAAGGACTGGTAGATCACCCACTCCCCGGCAAAGCCGTTCAGCGGCGGCAGCGCGGCCATTGCCATCAGACCCACCAGCATGGCGAGTGAAATGACGGGCATCTTTTTGCCAATCCCGCCCAGCTTTTCGATATCCCGATGACCGGTGCGGAACCAGACGCTGCCCGCGCCGAGGAACAGGGTGCTCTTAAACAGGCTGTGGTTGACGAGGTGATACAGACCGCCGATAAACCCGGCCGCAATCAGCGCCGGCTGGTTGAGCGCCAGCCCGGTCACGCCCGCGCCGATACCGAGCAGGATGATGCCGATGTTTTCCAGCGTGTGGTACGCCAGAAGACGCTGAATATTGTGCTCCATCAGCGCGTACAGGCCGCCGACGAACGCGGTAATCATTCCGGCGACCAGCAGCACGACGCCCCACCACAGAGGCGGTTGTCCGCCGGTCAGCGTAATCGCCAGAATCCCGAACAGCCCCACTTTCATCACCACCACAGAAAACAGCGCGGCGGCGGGCGCGGAGGCATTCGCATGCGCCTGCGGCACCCAGCCGTGCAGCGGGATGATGCCAGCGAGCAGACCAAAGCCGAGCACGCTCAGCAGCCAGACGTCGTTCCCCAGCGGATGCCCGTTGAGCGCAGCGAAGTCCAGCGTGCCAAAGCGTTGCCACACCAGCCAGCAGGCCAGCGTCAGCAGCAGCGTTCCGAGTCGTCCCAGCGCAAACCACAGCTTGCCGGAGGCGCTGCAGCCCGTCAGGAACACGCCGCACAGCGCCATGATTTCCGCCATCACCACCAGCGCGCCGAGGTTGCTGGCGATAACGGTGCAGACCGCCGCCGCCATCAGCAGGTTAACCAGCAGGCCGTTAGCCCTGGCGTGCGGATGGCGGTGCCAGTCGATATTGAACAGGCTGATAAACAGCCCGCACAGGCCAAACGTCACCAGCCAGATGGCGTTCAGGGGCGTGATCTCAACGGTGTGGCGAATCAGCGGCATCACGCTCTCAGCGGACTGGCCGCCGAGCAGGACAACGCCGCCTGCCGCCAGCGTCATCAGGCTAGCGACCGCCCCGCCGAGCCCGGCGATCGCGCCGCTCAGGGTTTTATGGAATGAGAAGATCAGCGCCAGAACAGCGGCGCCAGCAAAACAGGCTACCGCGCTGGTAATCATCATCGCCGCGTTCATTTCGCCCCCTCGTTAAGCGCCTGTAGAAGAGAAAGATCGCCAAAATCACTGTTGATGGTCAGCTCGCGTTTACGCTTGCTGGTACGGGCGATGTCGCGAATGTTAACCAGAATCAACGCCTTAGTCGGACAGGTGCGCACGCATGCCGGGCCCTGCTCATCGAAGCTGCACAGGTCGCATTTCACCGCAACGGCGCGGATGCCGGGCACCCAGTCCAGCAGCGTGCTTACGCGTGCAGGCGCCGGTGGCGCGGGCGGGGCTTTTGGCGAGTTGGCGTTCGCCGGAATATGCAGCGGACGGCTGCCGGAAAATTCAATCGCGCCGAACGGGCAGGCAATGCCGCACAGCTTGCAGCTTACGCACAGGCTTTCGTTCAGCTGGACAGCGCCATCCACGCGGGTGATGGCATTCACAGGGCAGACGCCCGCGCAGGGGGCGTCTTCACAGTGATGGCAGAGCTGCGGGGCAGACTCTTTTTCATTACGCATGACGTGCAGGCGCGGCATGGACTGCAGCCCATGCAGGCGATGCGTTTCCGAACACGCCGCCTCACAGGTTCGACAGCCAATACAGACCGTCGAGTCAGCAATTACAAAACGGTTCACCGGGTTATCCTCTGGTGATAGTCATTTTTGACGAAAAACTGTCTTGTCGACACTTCTCGACACGCAGGAGTCAGGCCACGTTCGCTGAGGCATTTCCGTCCATCAGCTGCTTCAGGTTGACCGGGAGATCGTGCTCAACGGCGGCGTACAGGCCGTTATAGACCGGCGCGATTTTTTCCAGATAGTGCTCCAGCACCTGCTGGCGATCGCGGTTGCTGACGTGGCCGTCCACCATGCCGTCGGCCATCAGCTGCGCCTTCGCAATACACTGTTTTTCCCCGTCTTTTGTCTCGAGGTGGTACTCAATGGTGTGGCTGTTGAAGTTATCCGCCAGGGTAACGTTGATGATGAAATGGCCGAACAGGACGAAGCGCATATCGCCCTGCGCCGCGCAGCTCATCGCGTGGTGAAGACGCGCTTTCGAGAGGGTTATGCCCTGAACCAGAGAGTTGCAGTAGAGGTGCCACTGGTCCTGCAGCTGCTGATGACGCTGCGCGATGTAATCCGCTTTTTCGCTGATTTCCCAAATAGTCATAGAAGGTATCCGTGTAATGGAGATAGCGGCTGTTAAGCAGATTCCATGCCAGTTTTTATATTTATGATTTTAAAGAGATTTAATCGCAAAGCTGCTGTCAACGCCGCGGTGTCGACGTGTCATTTCGACAGCGTTGACATCGTCACGCCCTAACAAAAATCAAGCTGGCACCGTTATTGCATTCAATGGCGCAATTCATTGAGGAGGCGTCATGCACGAAATCACCCTCTGCCAGCGGGCTCTGGAGCTTATCGAACAGCAGGCAGTGCAAAACCACGCGAAGCGCGTCACCGGCGTCTGGCTGAAGGTCGGGGCGTTTTCCTGCGTCGAGACCAGCGCCCTGCATTTCTGTTTTGAGCTGGTGTGTCGCGGCACGCTGGCGGAAGGCTGCGAACTCCATATCGAAGAGCAGCAGGCGGAGTGCTGGTGCGGGCAGTGTCAGCAGTACGTCACCCTGCTGTCATCGAAGGTTCAGCGCTGTCCGCAGTGCCAGGGCACCGGTCTTCGCATCGTGGCGGACGACGGCATGCAGATCCAACGCCTCGAAATCGAGAAGGAGTAAAGTATGTGTAGCACCTGCGGTTGCGCCGAAGGCAACCTGTATATAGAAGGGGATGAACACCGTCCCCATTCCGCGTTTCGCTCCGCGCCCTTTTCCCCTGCCCCGCGTCCTGCGGCGGCGCTGACCGGCATTACCTTCGCCCCGCAGCGCTCCGACGCTGGCGACCTGCACTACGGCCACGGCGAAGCGGGGACCCACGCGCCGGGCATCAGCCAGCGCCAGATGCTGGAGGTGGAAATCAACGTGCTGGACAAAAATAACCAGCTCGCCGCCCGCAACCGCGCCCGCTTTGCCGCCCGCAAACAGCTGGTGCTGAACCTGGTCTCCAGCCCCGGCTCCGGCAAAACCACGCTGCTGACCGAAACGCTCAAGCGCCTGAACGGGCGCGTCCCCTGCGCGGTGATAGAAGGCGACCAGCAGACCGTTAACGACGCGGCGCGCATTCGCGAAACCGGCACCCCGGCGATTCAGGTTAATACCGGCAAAGGCTGCCACCTGGATGCGCAGATGATTGCCGACGCCGCCCCGCGCCTGCCGCTGGCGGATAACGGCATTCTGTTTATTGAAAACGTCGGCAACCTGGTCTGCCCGGCAAGCTTTGACCTGGGTGAACGGCATAAAGTCGCGGTGCTTTCGGTGACCGAAGGCGAAGACAAGCCGCTGAAGTATCCGCATATGTTTGCCGCCGCCTCCCTCATGCTGCTGAACAAAGTCGACCTGCTGCCATACCTGAACTTCGACGTGGATAAGTGCCTGGCATATGCCCGTGAAGTGAACCCGGAGATTGAGATCCTGCTGGTCTCCGCCACGCGCGGCGACGGCATGGACGGCTGGCTAGAGTGGCTGGAGAACGAACGATGTGCATAGGCGTACCTGGACAAATTCACGCCATCGACGGTAATCAGGCCAAAGTGGAGGTCTGCGGCATCCTGCGCGACGTGGACCTGACGCTGGTGGGCAGCAGCGATGAAACGGGCGCCTCGCGTCTCGGCCAGTGGGTGCTGGTCCACGTGGGGTTCGCCATGAGCGTGATTAACGAAGCGGAAGCCCGCGACACGCTGGATGCGTTGCAAAACATGTTCGACGTGGAGCCTGACGTGGGCGCGCTGCTGTACGGCGAGGAGCGATAGCACATGCGTTACGTTGATGAATACCGCGCCCCGGAGCAGGTGCTGCAGCTTATCGGACACCTGAAAACGCGCGCGGCGCTGCTGGACTACACGACAGAAAGACCGCTGCGGATCATGGAGGTGTGCGGCGGGCACACGCACGCCATCTTCAAATTTGGCCTCGACCAGCTGCTCCCGGAGAACATCGAGTTTATCCACGGCCCCGGCTGCCCGGTCTGCGTTCTGCCGATGGGGCGCATCGACAGCTGTATTGAGATTGCCAGCCAGCCCGACGTCATTTTCTGCACCTTTGGCGACGCGATGCGCGTGCCGGGGAAAAATGGTTCGCTGCTGCAGGCGAAAGCGCGCGGCGCAGACATCCGGATCGTCTATTCGCCGATGGATGCCCTGACGCTGGCAGCGGATAACCCCGCGCGCAAGGTGGTGTTTTTTGGCCTGGGGTTTGAAACCACCATGCCCGCCACCGCCATCACGCTGCAGCAGGCGAAAGCGCGCGGCGTCGAGAATTTTTTCTTCTTCTGCCAGCACATTACGCTCATCCCCACCCTGCGCAGCCTGCTGGAAGAGCCAGGCAACGGCATTGACGCCTTTCTGGCACCGGGCCACGTCAGCATGGTGATTGGCACAGACGCCTACGGTTTTATCGCTGAACAGTACAATCGTCCGTTAGTGGTGGCTGGTTTCGAACCACTTGATCTACTGCAAGGTGTCACCATGCTGGTTGAGCAGAAAATAGCGGCCCTGAGTACCGTGGAAAATCAGTACCGCCGCGTGGTGCCGGATGCGGGAAATGAACGAGCGCAGCAGGCGATAGCCGACGTGTTTAGCGTTGAGGGCGACAGCGAATGGCGCGGCCTGGGGCTGATTGCTGAATCCGGCGTGCGCCTGGCGCCAGCCTATCGCGCGTTCGACGCCGAAGCGCATTTCCGCCCGCAGCCGCAGCAGGTTTGCGACGATCCCCGGGCACGCTGTGGCGAGGTGCTCACCGGCAAATGCAAACCGCATCAGTGTCCGTTATTTGGCAATACCTGTAACCCGCAAACGGCGTTTGGCGCGCTGATGGTCTCCTCCGAAGGGGCGTGTGCCGCGTGGTATCAGTATCGCAACCAGGAGAGTGACGCATGAATACGGTTGAAATGGCGCACGGAAGCGGCGGACAGGCGATGCAGCAGCTGATTAACCGGCTGTTTATGGAAGCCTTCAACAACCCCTGGCTCGCCGAACAGGAAGACCAGGCGCGCATTGACCTCGCGACCCTCACCGCCCAGGGCGACAGGCTGGCGTTCTCCACCGACAGCTACGTGATTGACCCGCTGTTCTTCCCCGGCGGCGATATCGGCAAGCTCGCCGTCTGCGGCACGGCCAACGACGTGGCGGTCAGCGGCGCTATTCCGCGCTACCTCTCCTGCGGGTTTATCCTCGAAGAGGGATTACCGATGGAGACGCTCATGACAGTGGTCAACAGCATGGCGCAGACCGCGCGCGAGGCGGGGATAGCGATCGTCACCGGCGACACCAAAGTGGTGCAGCGCGGCGCGGCCGACAAGCTGTTTATCAACACCGCCGGCATGGGGGCGATCCCCGCCGATATTCACTGGGCGGCACAGCAGCTTAGCGTGGGCGACGTACTGATCGTGACCGGAACGCTGGGCTGCCACGGGGCGACCATCCTTAACCTGCGCGAAGGCCTGGGGCTGGACGGCGAACTGCGCAGCGACTGCGCGGTGCTCACCCCGCTGATTCAGAGGCTGCGGGGTATTCCCGGCGTCAAAGCTCTGCGGGACGCCACGCGAGGCGGCGTGAACGCCGTGGTTCATGAATTTGCAGCAAGCTGCGGGTACGGGATTGAACTCACCGAGCGCAGCCTGCCCGTTAAGCCCGCCGTTCGCGGGCTTTGCGAACTGCTTGGCCTTGACCCGCTCAACTTCGCCAACGAAGGCAAGCTGGTGATTGGCGTTGAACGCGCGGCCGCGGAAGCCGTTCTTGAACAGCTGCGGGCTCATCCGTCAGGAAAAGAGGCTGCAATGATTGGTGAAGTGGTTGAGCGCAAAGGGGTGCGCCTGACCGGGCTGTATGGCGTGAAGCGCACGCTGGATCTGCCGCACGCGGAACCCTTACCCCGTATTTGCTAGGCCGCGCCACAAGCGGTCAGCATGGATTTTTTGCTCGTTTCTACTGGAAAGCACTATGCCGTATACACCGATGAGCGATCTTGGACAGCAGGGCCTGTTTGACATCACGCGCACACTTTTACAGCAGCCCGACCTCGGCGCGCTGAGCGATGCCCTGACGCGGCTGGTCAGGCAATCGGCGCTGGCGGACAGCGCCGCGATTGTGCTCTGGCATAGCGGAACGCACCGCGCGAGCTACTACTCGACGCGTGATAATGGCAAAACGTTTGAATACGAAGACGAAACGTATCTGGCGCATGGTCCGGTGCGCCGCATACTCTCCCGGCCTGAAGTGCTGCACTGCAGCTTTGCGGAGTTTCGCCAGGCGTGGCCGAAGCTGGCGGAGAGTGACCTCTATCAGCCTTTCGGTCATTATTGCATGCTGCCGCTGGCGGCAGAGGGCCAGATTTTTGGCGGCTGCGAGTTTATCCGCACGAACGACCAGCCCTGGCGCGAGGCGGAATACGAGCGCCTGCACACCTTTACCCAGATTGTGGCCGTCGTCGCGGAGCAGATCCAAAGCCGCGTCACCAATAACGTCGATTACGACCTGCTGAGCCGCGAGCGCGACAACTTCCGCATTCTGGTCGCTATCACCAACGCCGTGCTCTCCCGCCTGGACATGGACGAGCTGGTCAGCGAAGTCTCGAAAGAGATCCACCACTATTTCAAAATCGACGCCATCAGCATTGCGCTGCGCGGCCATCGCAAGGGCAAGCTGAACATCTACTCCACGCATTATCTCGATGAAGCCAACCCGGCGCACGAGCAGAGCGAGGTAGACGAAGCGGGCACCCTTTCTGAGCGGGTTTTCAAAAGCAAAGAGATCCTCCTGCTCAACCTGAACGAGCAGGACCCGGTCGCGCCGTACGAGCGGATGCTGTTCAACACCTGGGGCAATAAAATTCAGACCCTGTGCCTGCTGCCGCTGATGTCCGGCAACACCATGCTGGGCGTGCTGAAGCTGGCGCAGTGCGAGGAAGGCGTGTTTACCACCGCCAACCTGAAGCTGCTGCGCCAGATTGCCGAGCGTATCTCCATCGCGCTGGATAACGCCCTCGCCTATCAGGAAATTCATCGTCTGAAAGAGCGGCTGGTGGATGAGAACCTGGCCCTGACCGAACAGCTCAACAACGTGGACAGCGAGTTTGGTGAAATCATCGGGCGCAGCGACGCCATGTACAGCGTGCTTAAGCAGGTTGAGATGGTGGCGCAAAGCGACAGCACGGTACTGATTCTGGGCGAAACCGGCACGGGCAAAGAGCTGATCGCCCGCGCAATCCACAACCTGAGCAACCGCAACAGCCGACGGATGGTGAAGATGAACTGCGCCGCGATGCCTGCGGGACTGCTGGAAAGCGATCTGTTCGGCCACGAGCGCGGCGCATTCACCGGGGCCAGCAGCCAGCGGCTGGGCCGTTTTGAGCTGGCGGACAAAAGCTCGCTGTTCCTCGACGAAGTGGGCGATATGCCGCTGGAGCTACAGCCGAAACTGCTGCGCGTCCTGCAGGAGCAGGAGTTTGAGCGCCTTGGCAGCAACAAGCTTATCCAGACCGACGTGCGGCTGATTGCCGCGACCAACCGCGACCTGAAAAAAATGGTCGCCGACCGCGAGTTTCGCAGCGACCTTTACTATCGTCTGAACGTCTTTCCGATCTTCCTGCCGCCGCTGCGCGAACGCCCGGAAGATATCCCCCTGCTGGTCAAAGCCTTTACCGCGAAGATCGCGCGCCGGATGGGGCGAAACATCGACAGTATTCCCGCCGAGACGTTGCGTACCCTTTCATCGATGGAATGGCCCGGCAACGTGCGCGAGCTGGAAAACGTCATCGAACGCGCGGTGCTGCTGACGCGCGGTAACGTGCTGCAACTCTCTCTGCCTGAGGTTACGCTTCCTGACGCGACCGCGCCCGCCGCCGAGACAGCGAAAGAGGGAGAAGATGAATATCAGCTCATTATGCGCGTGCTGAAAGAGACCAACGGCGTGGTCGCCGGACCAAAAGGTGCCGCCCAGCGACTGGGGTTAAAACGCACCACCCTGCTGTCGCGCATGAAGCGACTCGGGATTGATAAAGAGAGCCTGGTTTAATCGGTTTCGCCTGGCGGTAGCTCTATACCGCCTTTGGTGGGAACCTCTTTTTTCGGACGGTATTTCTCCGGCAGTTCCGGCACGGGACGACGGTCATCCATCAGATGACGAACGGTCAGGATGGGGTGACGCCATAACATACGCGGGCCTGCCCAGCGCATAACCTGCTTCATCTCTTCACGTCTGGCAGGCTGGTAACAGTGTACGGGGCACTGCTTGCAGGCAGGCTTTTCCTCACCGAAAACGCATTTGTCCAGGCGCTTATCGGCATACGCGTTGAGCGCCTGATAGTGCCCTTCCTCCTGAGATGCCTGCGGACACTGCTTTTCATACAACGCGATCATTTTCGCGATGGTCTCTTTTTCTCGTGAGATGCGTTTACCGGACATAGCGGATTACCGAATAATAAAGTGCATCAATAATACATCTTTCGACGCTGGATTTCAGCGGTTGCATTTCGTTTCCTGAAGGCTGATTCCAGTTTTAGCCCTGCACCGGCTAACAATCACTGGTATTTTATACAGGCATCAGAAATGACCTTTGTCTGTGTTGTCTGGAGACCCTATGCAAGAGCTCACGATCGGCAAACCCTATCGCCATTTGAAAGTGGGATATTTTAGAAAGCGCCATGAAGACCGTAATACCAAGATACCGAAGCGCTACAGCGTGCATGCGGCGCTGAGCTTAAAAGGTGACTGGCTTGAAAAGGCCGGGTTTACGACCCATTCCCGAGTCAGGGTGGGCGTGGAGCATGGAAAAATTGTCATCGAATTAATGGCGGAAGATGCCTCGTAAAGCCACGACATTTTTCTGCGCCGGACCTTTTTTTCATGCGACAATAGAAGGAACAAACGGCCATTAAGCCCATCAAAACGGTTTATTTTCAAAGAAATGGACATCATAACTCCATGAGCACAATCGACAATTTCGACGCACATACGCCGATGATGCAGCAGTATCTGAAGCTGAAAGCACAGCATCCGGAAATCCTGCTGTTTTACCGTATGGGCGATTTTTACGAGCTGTTTTATGACGATGCTAAGCGTGCATCGCAGCTGCTCGACATCTCGCTGACCAAACGTGGCGCATCGGCAGGCGAGCCCATTCCTATGGCAGGTATCCCGCACCACGCGGTAGAAAACTACCTGGCGAAGCTGGTGAATCAGGGCGAGTCCGTTGCCATCTGCGAACAGATCGGCGATCCGGCGACCTCAAAAGGCCCGGTGGAACGCAAAGTCGTGCGCATCGTCACGCCTGGCACCATCAGTGATGAAGCCCTGTTACAGGAACGCCAGGATAACCTGCTGGCAGCGCTGTGGCAGGACGGTAAAGGGTTTGGCTACGCGACGCTGGATATCAGCTCCGGACGTTTTCGCCTGAGTGAACCGGCTGACCGTGAAACGATGGCAGCCGAGCTGCAGCGCACCAACCCGGCAGAATTGCTGTATGCCGAAGATTTCGCCGAAATGGCGCTGATTGAAGGCCGTCGCGGGCTGCGCCGTCGTCCGCTGTGGGAATTCGAAATTGATACCGCGCGCCAGCAGCTGAATCTGCAGTTTGGCACCCGCGATCTGATTGGCTTTGGCGTTGAAAACGCACCGCGCGGGCTGTGTGCGGCCGGGTGTCTCCTGCAGTACGTGAAAGATACCCAGCGCACCGCCCTGCCGCATATCCGCTCTATCACCATGGAGCGCCAGCAGGACAGCATCATCATGGATGCCGCCACGCGCCGTAATCTGGAGATCACGCAGAACCTGGCGGGTGGCGTAGAAAATACGCTCGCGTCGGTCCTCGACAGTACGGTGACGCCAATGGGCAGCCGCATGCTGAAACGCTGGCTGCATATGCCGATCCGCGATACTGATACGCTGGTTTGCCGACAGCAGACGATTGCCGCGCTGCAGGATCGCTACACCGAGCTGCAGCCGGTTCTGCGCCAGGTGGGCGATCTGGAGCGTATCCTTGCGCGTCTGGCACTGCGAACAGCACGACCGCGCGACCTCGCGCGGATGCGTCATGCTTTCCAGCAGCTGCCGGAACTGCGCGCGCAG
This sequence comes from Enterobacter sp. MGH 24, assembly GCF_000493015.1. Lineage (NCBI taxonomy): Bacteria > Pseudomonadati > Pseudomonadota > Gammaproteobacteria > Enterobacterales > Enterobacteriaceae > Enterobacter > Enterobacter sp. MGH 24. The sequence continues at coordinate 397,699 of NZ_KI535657.1, forward strand.
CTGAGTGACGTTGACAGCGCGCCGGTACAGAAACTCCGCGAAACCATGGGCGAATTTACCGAGCTTCGCGAACTGCTTGAGCGCGCCATTATCGATGCGCCTCCGGTTCTGGTGCGTGATGGCGGCGTGATTGCCCCAGGCTACAACGAGGAGCTGGACGAATGGCGCGCGCTGGCCGACGGTGCGACGGACTACCTCGACAAGCTGGAAATCCGCGAGCGCGAGCGTCTTGGGCTCGACACCCTGAAAGTGGGGTATAACGCGGTACACGGTTACTACATTCAAATTAGCCGCGGTCAGAGCCACCTGGCGCCGATTCACTACGTGCGTCGCCAGACGTTGAAAAACGCCGAACGCTACATCATTCCTGAACTGAAAGAGTACGAAGACAAAGTCCTCACCTCGAAAGGCAAGGCGCTGGCGCTGGAAAAACAGCTGTATGACGAGCTGTTTGACATGCTGATGCCGCACCTGGGCGACCTGCAGCAGAGCGCCAGCGCGCTGGCGGAGCTGGACGTGCTGGTGAATCTGGCCGAGCGCGCTGAAACGCTGAACTATACCTGCCCGACCTTTACCGACAAACCCGGCATTCGTATCACTGAAGGCCGTCACCCGGTGGTAGAGCAGGTGCTAAATGAACCGTTCATCGCCAACCCGCTGAGCCTGTCACCGCAGAGAAGAATGCTGATCATTACCGGTCCGAACATGGGCGGTAAGAGTACCTATATGCGTCAGACGGCGCTGATCGCCCTGCTCGCCTATATCGGCAGCTACGTTCCGGCGCAAAACGTGGAGATTGGCCCCATCGACCGCATCTTTACCCGCGTCGGGGCGGCGGACGATCTGGCGAGCGGTCGCTCAACCTTCATGGTCGAGATGACCGAAACGGCAAACATTCTGCATAACGCGACGGAGCACAGCCTGGTGCTGATGGACGAGGTCGGACGCGGAACCTCAACCTATGATGGCCTGTCGCTGGCATGGGCCTGTGCGGAAAGCCTCGCGAATAAAATCAAGGCCATGACGCTGTTCGCCACCCACTATTTCGAACTGACGCAGCTGCCGGAGAAAATGGAAGGGGTTGCGAACGTTCATCTGGATGCGCTGGAGCACGGCGATACGATTGCCTTCATGCACACAGTGCAGGATGGCGCGGCGAGCAAGAGCTATGGTCTGGCCGTCGCGGCGCTGGCAGGGGTACCGAAAGAGGTGATTAAGCGCGCTCGTCAGAAACTGCGTGAACTGGAAAGCCTGTCACCGAATGCGGCGGCGACGCAGATCGATGGCACGCAGATGTCACTGCTGGTGCCTGCGGAAGAGACGTCGCCTGCGGTGGAAGCGCTGGAGAATCTCGACCCGGATTCACTGACGCCGCGTCAGGCGCTGGAGTGGATTTATCGGTTGAAGAGTCTGGTTTAGTTTTCTGCGGTCTGTTTTGTCGGGTGGCGGCTTCGCCTTACCCGACCTACAAAACCGTAGGCCCGGTAAGCTCAGCGCCACCGGGCAACAGACCGCACGATATTATCGCCCGGTAAGGCGAAGACGCCTCCGGGCTTTTTTTTACAACAGCGGCGGGATCGTCGGCACCTGCGGTGCCTCGTCAATATCCTTCTGCGTCATGCGAAACGCTTCCGGGTAATGTTCACGGCTGGTACGGCGCAGCGGCTCAGTATCGCGCCAGGTATACAAGCAATGCTGGCACTGGAAAACGGTCCAGACACCTTTCACCGGTGATGTCGCCATCACTTCAATATGCTCATCGGCACAACGTGGACAAATCATCTTTTCCTCCTTATTGGCGTGCTGCCAGCATCGCGGTCAATTTTTCAGCCCAGGCTTTGGTTTCAGGGAGATCCTGTACCGGCTGGCTGTAGTGGCCACGGGTGTCCGGCGCGACGGGCGTGGTGGCATCGATAATCAGCTTGTCGGTAATGCCCGCCGGGCTGGAGCCAGGGTCAAGCTCGAGGACCGACATGTTCGGCAGCTGCACCAGATCCCCCGCCGGGTTCACTTTCGACGACAGCGCCCACATCACCTGCGGGAGGTTGAACGGATCGACATCCTCATCCACCATGATCACCATCTTCACGTAGCCCAGACCGTGTGGCGTGGTCATGGCACGTAAACCGACCGCACGGGCAAAACCGCCGTAGCGTTTTTTGGTGGAGATAATCGCCAGCAGACCGTGGGTGTACATCGCGTTCACCGCCTGCACTTCCGGGAATTCCGCTTTAAGCTGCTGATAGAGCGGTACGCAGGTGGCCGGTCCCATCAGGTAGTCAATCTCGGTCCACGGCATGCCAAGGTAGAGGGATTCGAAAATCGGTTTGGTGCGGTAAGAGACTTTGTCGATACGGACCACCGTCATGTTGCGGCCGCCGGAATAGTGTCCGGTAAACTCGCCGAACGGCCCTTCGATTTCACGCTTACGGCCCTCAATCACCCCTTCCAGGATCACTTCAGACCCCCAGGGTACATCGAATCCGGTCAGCGGCGCGGTGGCAATCGGGTACGGGCTTTCACGCAGCGCACCGGCCATTTCATACTCGGATTGATCGTATTTCAGCGGCGTGGCGCCCATCAGGGTGATGATCGGGTCGTTGCCGAGGGTAATCGCAATCGGCAGGTCTTCACCGCGCTCTTCCGCTTTGTGCAGATGCAGGGCGATATCGTGCATCGGAACAGGCTGGAGGCCGAGCTTGCGCTTGCCCTTCACTTCCATGCGGTAGATCCCGACATTCTGCTTGCCGAAGTGGTCCGGGTCGAGCGGATCGCGCGAGACAACGCACGCTTTATCGAGATAAAAACCGCCGTCACCGTCGTTCAGGCGAAACAGCGGCAGGATATCGAACAGGTTAATGTCTTCACCGTCCACCGTATTCTGCGCCCAGGCCGGGTTAGCGCGGCGCTCCGGGGTGACGGGGAATTTATCCCAGCGGCGGATAAATTCGTCGATCTGTTTTTTTACCGGGGTGTTCGCAGGCAGCCCCATCGAAATAGCGTGGTTTTGCCAGGAGCCGATGGTGTTCATCACCACGCGGGCATCGGTAAAGCCACGAATATTGTCGAACCACAGCGCGGGCGCGCCGTCGCCAATGCGGCCGGTCGCGTTGGCTGCCGCCGCCAGATCGGGCTCGGCGTTTACCTCTTCCTCAATTTTCAGCAGTTGCCCTTGCTCATCGAGCGCCTGCAGGAAGCTTCTCAAATCATCAAATGCCATCTTTATTCTCCTGTGAAAAATGTTTCGCCTCCCGCAGCCCGTTCCAGCGGCGCGCCTTTTTATGCTCCAGACCGAACTGGTCGAGCACGCGGGTCACAATATGCTGGGTAATGTCATCGGCGGTTTGCGGGTGGTTGTAATAGGCAGGCATGGGCGGCACCATCGCTACGCCCATGCGGGAAAGTGCGAGCATGTTCTCAAGATGAATGGTGCTGAGCGGCGTTTCACGGGGAACCAACACCAGCTTGCGCCCCTCTTTCAGCACCACGTCCGCCGCACGTCCCACCAGCCCTTCGGCGTAACCTGCGCGGATCCCGGCGAGCGTTTTCATGCTGCAGGGAATGACGATCATGCCGTCGGTGCGAAACGAGCCGGAGGAGATGGTGGCGGCCTGGTCAGCCGGACTGTGGACAACGTCAGCCAGCGCCGCAACGTCCTGCGCGGTGTAAGGCGTTTCCAGCTCAATGGTGGTTTTTGCCCACTTCGACATCACCAGATGCGTCTCCACCTCCGGCATTTCCCGCAGCGCCTGCAGTAACGCCACGCCCAGCGGCGCGCCCGTTGCTCCCGTCATTCCTACTATCAATCTCATTCATCACCTCAATCATTTGTTCGTACACGAACATTATGAATAAACTACTCCAGGATTATTTTTCTGACAAGATTGTTCGCATACGATCACACGAATGGCTAAAAAATGCCGCGTTAAAATTGAGAGCAATAGCGGCTATCATAGAGGGAGATTTTTTCCGTCGGAGTGTTCATGGAACTAAGACAAGAGGCGTTCCACCTGTTACGTCAGCTTTTTCAACAGCATACTGCGCAGTGGCAGCATGCCTTACCGGAACTGACCAAGCCACAGTATGCGGTGATGCGCTCCATTGCCGAGCATCCGGGTATTGAACAGGTGGCATTGACCGAAGTGGCGGTCAGCACGAAAGCGACCCTGGCGGAGATGCTCAGCCGCATGGAGGCGCGCGGGCTGGTCAAACGCGAGCACGATCCTGCCGATAAGCGCCGCCGGTTTGTCTTCCTGACGCCAGAAGGTGAAGCCCTGCTTGCAGGCTGTAAACCGGTTGGCAACGAGGTGGATGAGGCGTTTTTAGGACGTCTTAACAAGGCCGAGCGGGAGCAGTTCTCGGCGCTCATCAAAAAGATGATGCACGATTAATTCACGCAGGTGCGCATAAAATCAATAAAGGTGCGCACTTTCGCTGACACATGCCGGGCATCGGGATACACCGCATAGATACCCTGCTGCGCAAAGGTATACTCCGGTAAAACCGGGACCAGTTTTCCCGCATCAAGCGCATCGCGCGCCAGCCATTCCGGCAGTAACGCCACGCCTCCGCCTGCGAGCGCAAAAGCCATAAGGGCCTGAGCGCTGTCGGCAAACAGGCGCGGCGCTTTTTTTATCTCCAGCGTTTCGGGCGCACCGCGGGCATCCTTCACCTGCCAGCGCAGCGGCGAGGCCAGACGCTCGTGAATGATCCAGTCCGCGTCGGCCAGCTGCGCAAGCGTTTCGATCGGATGGTTAACGAGCCACCCGGGCGTCGCGACGGGGAGAATAGAGAAGTGCGAAATCAGCGCGGCGTGGTTGCGCGAATCGGCAAGCGTTCCCAGTCGGATGGCCACGTCAAAGCGCTCCGAGATAAGGTCGGCATGCAGGGACGACGAAACATGCCGCACGCGAAGATCCGGGTGCTGCTGGCTAAACCTGGCCAGCAGCGGCACCACCACCTGTGAGCCATACTCGGGCGTCGTCGTGATCCGCAGTTCACCAGTGAGCCCCGCATGATTCGCGCGGACATCATCCTGCAGCCGTTCCGCATCCTTCAGAAGCGCCACGCTGCGTTGATGAAAAAGCGCGCCCGCCTCGGTTAACGTCAGGCGGCGGGTGGAGCGCAGCAGCAGCGTAACGCCCAGTTCATCCTCAAGCTGGCGAATATTGAAGCTGACCACGGCTTTTGTCAGCCCCATTGCCTCGGCTGCGGCAGTGAAACTGCCGGTATCGGCCACCGCGACAAACATCTGCGCTCGCTGTAAGTTGATCATTACCACGCCTTTTACTGTCAAAATTTTTTTGACAGTATATCGCGCTTTGTCAGGTTTATCCGTGCTTCCTGGATAGATACGATACGCCACCTCACCGGAGGATCCACCATGACGTATCGCAGCAAAGTTGCCGTTGTTTATCTGCTGGGCTTTTTTCTTGATTTGATCAACATGTTTATCGCCAGCGTCGCCTTCCCGGCAATGGCCCACGCGTTTAACACCACGCCTTCAGCCCTTGCCTGGGTCAGTAACGGGTACATTGCCGGCCTGACGCTGGTGATCCCGTTCAGCAGCGTGCTGACGCGCCGCATCGGGCCAAAGCGCGTCATCCTGCTCTCGCTTTTTCTGTTCAGCGCAGCCTCCGCAGCGGCGGGCCTGTCTGCAACGCTTGAATGTCTGATCGCCTGGCGAGTACTCCAGGGCGTGGGAGGAGGCTTACTGATCCCCGTCGGACAGGCGCTGACCTGGCAACAGTTTCAGCCTCACGAGCGCGCCAGACTCTCCTCGGCGGTGATGCTGGTCGCGCTGCTTGCTCCGGCATGCTCCCCGGCTATCGGGGGACTGCTGGTGCAGACGTTAAGCTGGCGATGGATATTTTTCGCCACGCTACCGGTCGCTATCGTGACCATTGTTTTAGCCTGCCTGTGGCTTAAACACGAAATGCCTGCGATGAACGCGGCCAGACTGTTAAACCTGTCGCTGCTTGCGGACCCGCTTTTGCGTTTTTCGATGCTTGTTTATTTATGCGTTCCCGGCGTATTTATTGGGGTGAACGTCACGGTCATGTTTTATCTTCAGCACATGGCGAACATGAGCCCAGCCGCAACGGGGATGCTCATGCTGCCGTGGTCTGTGGCATCGTTTATCGCCATCACGGCAACGGGACGCTATTTTAACCGTATCGGCCCCCGACCGCTGATCGTCATCGGCTGCCTGCTGCAGGCGACGGGTATTCTGCTTTTGATTAACGTCAGTTCGGCTACGCTGCTACCTGCCGTTGCGTTTACCCTGATGGGCGCGGGGGGAAGCCTGTGCAGCAGTACGGCTCAGAGCAGCGCTTTTCTCACGACGCGCCGGGAAGAGATGCCGGATGCCAGCGCGCTGTGGAATCTTAATCGTCAGCTGAGCTTTTTTGCCGGTGCCCTGCTGCTGGCACAGACGCTAAACCTGACGCAGGCCTGGCTGCCACCGCTCGCCGCCTGGCACGGGATGTTTATTTTTGCCGCAGGCATGACCTTGCTGCCTGCACTGTACGTTTTTCGTCTTAACAACACGCAGGTGCTCACCCAGCTGCGACAGGAGAATTCATGACGCCTTTCGAACACGACATTATCGACCTCCATATTGCGCTTGAAGAGTGGTTAGGCAAAGGTGAAGGTGATTCCGACGCCCTGCACGCCCGTTTCCATCCGGATTTTCTGATGATCCCGCCGGGTGGCGTTCATATCGACTATGCCGGTCTGGTCAGTTTTCTGGAAAAACAGCGCGGAAGCCGTCCTGGGCTGAAGATCGTCGTTGACGAATTATCCACGATCCAGCAATGGGATCGTGGCGCGGTGCTCCACTACCGGGAGACGCAAACCCGGCCAGACCTGCCCATCAACGTGCGCTGGTCAACCGCGGTGCTCAATCAGGAAGGCGATCGGATAGTGTGGCGCCTGCTGCACGAAACGGCGCAGCCGTAGCACAAAAGAAAAAGGCCCGTCTCACGACGGGCCTTTTTTTGACGAAAGGTTGCTTATTCGCGGAACAGCGCTTCGATATTCAGACCTTGCCCCTGCAGAATTTCACGCAGGCGGCGCAGACCTTCAACCTGAATCTGACGAACACGTTCACGGGTCAGGCCAATTTCACGGCCGACGTCTTCCAGTGTCGCAGCTTCATACCCCAGTAAACCGAAACGACGTGCCAGCACTTCACGCTGTTTGGCGTTCAGTTCGAACAGCCATTTAACGATGCTCTGTTTCATGTCATCGTCCTGCGTGGTGTCTTCCGGACCGTTGTCTTTTTCATCGGCCAGGATGTCCAGCAGCGCTTTTTCGGAGTCGCCACCCAGCGGGGTGTCAACGGAGGTAATGCGCTCGTTGAGACGCAGCATACGGCTTACGTCATCAACCGGTTTATCGAGTTGTTCGGCAATCTCTTCTGCGCTTGGCTCGTGGTCCAGTTTATGGGACAACTCACGCGCGGTGCGCAGATAAACGTTCAACTCTTTGACGATGTGAATCGGCAGGCGGATCGTACGGGTTTGGTTCATAATAGCCCGTTCGATGGTCTGACGAATCCACCAGGTCGCGTAGGTTGAGAAACGGAACCCGCGTTCCGGGTCAAACTTCTCAACTGCGCGGATGAGACCTAAGTTGCCCTCTTCAATCAGATCCAGCAGAGCCAGACCACGATTGCCGTAACGGCGGGCAATTTTCACGACCAGTCGCAGGTTACTTTCAATCATGCGACGACGCGAGGCAACATCACCACGCAAAGCACGACGTGCGAAATAGACTTCTTCTTCGGCCGTTAGCAGTGGGGAGTAACCAATCTCCCCAAGGTAAAGCTGAGTCGCGTCCAGTACACGCTGTGTGGCGCCCTGCGATAACAGCTCTTCTTCAGCCAAATCGTTATCACTGGGTTCCTCTTCTACTAAGGCTTTTTCGTCAAAAGCCTCTACTCCGTTCTCATCAAATTCCGCGTCTTCATTTAAATCATGAACTTTCAGCGTATTCTGACTCATAAGGTGGCTCCTACCCGTGATCCCTGAACGAGACACCCTGGCTGGCATGCCCCGTCAAATTATCGCTGCGGCAAATACTGCAGCGGGTTTACGGATTTCCCCTTGTAACGAATTTCAAAATGCAAGCGTGTAGAACTGGTTCCGGTGCTACCCATGGTAGCGATTTTTTGCCCCGCCTTAACTTCTTGTTGTTCCCGGACCAGCATTGTGTCGTTATGGGCGTAGGCACTCAGGTAATCATCGTTATGCTTGATGATAATAAGATTACCGTAACCGCGCAGAGCGTTACCGGCATACACAACGCGCCCATCTGCGGTCGCGGTGATAGCCTGTCCTTTACTCCCTGCGATATCGATCCCTTTATTTCCGCCTTCGGAGGAAGAGAAGTTTTCGATAACCTTGCCGTCAGTTGGCCAGCGCCATGCAGAAATTGGCGAACTGGAGGTCATACTGCTGGCAGTCGGTTCAGTAGAGCTAACCACAGGTGCCGTAACCGGTGCTGTGACAGCAGTCGCAGTCCCTTTATTATTCGGCAACATTTTGTTAGCAGTCTGATCACCTGAATCCTCAGAATACGTAATTACAGGTTGTGAAGCAACCACCGTGGTGGATTTTTGTGCAGGCTTCACGCTGTTATTTTGAGCCGTCACATCGGCCGCTGAAACCGTGTTGCCAGGCGTAAGCGGCGTACCCGTCGCGTTGCCCACCTGGAGCGTTTGCCCGACTTCCAGACCATACGGGGCCTGGACGTTATTGCGCTGCGCGAGGTCACGGAAATCGTTCCCGGTGATCCACGCAATATAGAACAGCGTATCGCCACGCTTCACGGTATAGGTGCTGCCGCCGGTATAGCTGCCTTTCGGAATGTTCCCATACTGACGGTTATAGACTATGCGGCCATTTTGAGTCTGAACAGGCTGTTCGACTGGCTGAACCTGCATTGGCTGTGTAACAGGATGTTGCACAGGCTGAATTTGTGGTATTTGCTGCTGCGCAGCAGTTCCCATTTTAGGCGGCGGCGTGATTAACATTCCGCTGGACGTGTTACCGGAGCCGCTGTTTCCGCCGACGGAACTGACGGGCGCAGGCGCATTGTTAGAACTTGTACAGCCTGCCAGCCAGAGCGAAACCAGTGATAATGCCGCAACACGGCTGATGGTGAATTTAGGGCTTCCCGCGCTCATTTATCCCCCAGGAATGTGTTAACTACCAGTGACTTAAAATTTACCGTGATGACACGAATCTTTCGCGCCACACCATACGCTGAATTTGCCCTAATAACCCTGGATAATTCCGAGTCTCAGGCCAACTCCCCCTTCACCAGAGGCACAAAGCGCACGGCTTCCACGGTGTCGATAATAAACTCGCCGCCGCGCCGACGAACGCGCTTCAAAAGCTGCTGCTCGTCCCCGACAGGCAGAACAAGAATGCCCCCCTCATCCAGCTGCGACAGCAGGGCTGCAGGAATTTCAGGCGGGGCCGCCGTCACGATGATTGCGTCAAACGGGGCGCGCGCCTTCCAACCCTGCCATCCATCACCATGTCGTGTCGAAACATTATGTAAATCAAGTTGTTTCAGGCGACGACGCGCCTGCCACTGTAAACCTTTAATCCGCTCAACGGAGCAGACATGGTGAACCAGATGGGCCAGGATCGCGGTCTGATACCCCGACCCGGTGCCAATCTCCAGCACGCGGGAGTCGGGCGTCAGCTCCAGCAGCTCCGTCATGCGCGCCACCATGTAAGGCTGCGAAATCGTCTGACCCTGCCCGATAGGCAGCGCTACGTTTTCCCACGCTTTGTGTTCAAACGCCTCGTCTACAAATTTCTCACGCGGAACCTGAGCAAGCGCTTCAAGCACGTGCTCGTCGCGGATCCCCTGTGCGCGGAGTTGTTCCAGAAGAGTTTGTACACGTTTGTTTACCATTGCGCGTTCACTCCTGCGCGATCCAGCCAGCCCGACACCACATCATGCGCGCTATACGCGGTTAAATCTACGTGCAGCGGGGTAACCGAAACATAGCCTTCCTCCACGGCGGCAAAGTCGGTATCCGGACCCGCATCGCACTTATCGCCGGGAGGGCCAATCCAGTAAAGCGTGTTGCCGCGAGGATCCTGCTGCGGGATCACCTGATCGGCAGGGTGTCGGCTTCCGCAACGGGTGACGCGAATGCCTTTAATTTCATCAAGAGGAAGATCCGGCACGTTGATGTTGAGGATGCGCCCGGTACGCAACGGCTCGCGGCCGAGCGCCCGCAGGATCGAACAGGTTACCGCGGCGGCGGTGTCGTAGTGCGTGTGGCCATTTAGCGAGACCGCCAGCGCCGGGAACCCCAGATGGCGCCCTTCCATTGCGGCCGCCACGGTACCGGAGTAAATCACGTCATCGCCGAGATTAGGACCGGCGTTAATGCCGGAGACGACGATATCCGGACGCGGCCGCATCAGCGCGTTCACGCCCAGAAAAACGCAGTCGGTTGGCGTGCCCATCTGCACGGCAATATCGCCATTTTCAAAGGTAAAAGTGCGAAGCGACGACTCCAGCGTCAGAGAGTTAGACGCTCCACTGCGGTTACGATCGGGCGCCACGACCTGCACATCCGCAAATTCGCGGAGGTGTTTCGCCAGGGTCTGAATGCCTGGCGCGTGGATACCGTCATCGTTACTCAGCAATATTCGCATAATCACCCGAGGTGTTGATAAGTTCCCTGACAACACTGGTGGCAAAGCTACCTGCCGGTAGCCAGAAGCGTAACTCGACGGTCACGTCATCCCACCAGTTCCAGCTTAACTGCTGCGGATAGAGCAGCATCGCGCGGCGTGCCGCCTCGACTTTTTCCCGCACCAGCAAGGTTTGCAATTCTGGCGCATCCGCTACGGCTGACTGCTCGGCGGCCAGCGCGTCGCCCTGCGTTCCCCAGTCGCCCGTACCGGGCAGCGCGGCGGTAATCATCAGCGATTTTGCGTCCACGCGCGATTGCACATCGGCCATTTCTTCGGCCGTTGCCACAAACCAGCTTCCGCGTCCCGCTAATTGTAGCGCATCGCCAACAACAACTTGATTCGCGTCCGGTTTTTTCAGCCTTTCGCTCACAATCTGATTAAACAACGCGCTGCGGGCCGCCGACAACCAAAAACTGCGTTTATTCCTGTCACGCACCGGGGCATCGCTTTGTGCCCAGCGCAGCGCACCCTGCAGGTTGCTGCCGCCAATGCCAAAGCGCTGTGCGCCAAAGTAGTTCGGTACACCGCGTTCATTAATCGCGTTCAGACGTTTTTCAACGTCTTCGCGGTGCGACACTTCACGCAGCACCAGCGTAAAGTCGTTCCCCTTCAACGCGCCCAGACGCAGCTTGCGCTTGTGGCGGGCGAACTCCAGTACCTTACAGCCTTCAAGCTCAAATTTGCTTAAATCAGGCATCGTATTGCCTGGAACGCGCGCACAGAGCCACTGCTCGGTGACGGCGTGTTTATCTTTCTGCCCGGCAAAGCTCACTTCGCGGGCGTGAATTTTGAGGAATTTTGCCAGCGCGTCGGCCACAAAGCGGGTATTGCAGCCATTTTTCAGAATACGCACCAGGATATGTTCGCCTTCGCCATCCGGCTCAAAGCCCAGATCCTCCACCACGAGGAAATCTTCCGGGCTGGCTTTCAGCACTCCGCTCCCCTGCGGTTTACCGTGCAGGTATGTCAGGTTGTCGAAGTCTGTCATTTGCTCGCCTTCACCAGCAGCGCCACGGCTTCACAGGCAATCCCTTCGCCGCGCCCGGTAAAGCCCAGCTTCTCGGTCGTCGTCGCTTTGACGTTCACGTCGTCCATATGGCAGCCCAGATCTTCTGCAATAAAGACGCGCATCTGCGGAATGTGCGGCAGCATTTTCGGGGCCTGAGCAATAATCGTCACGTCGACGTTGCCAAGGGTATAGCCTTTCGCCTGAATGCGGCGCCACGCTTCGCGCAGCAGCTCGCGGCTGTCCGCCCCTTTAAACGCCGGGTCGGTGTCCGGAAACAGCTTGCCGATATCACCCAGCGCGGCAGCGCCGAGCAGCGCGTCGGTCAGCGCATGCAGCGCCACGTCGCCATCAGAATGCGCCAGCAGTCCTTTTTCATAAGGAATGCGCACGCCGCCAATGATAATTGGGCCTTCTCCGCCAAAGGCGTGTACATCAAAACCGTGTCCAATTCGCATTATGCCTTCTCCTGATGGGTCGAACGGGTAAGATAGAATTCCGCGAGCTGTAAATCTTCAGGGCGCGTCACTTTTATATTATCAGCGCGTCCTTCAACAAGCTCAGGGTGGAAACCGCAATATTCCAGCGCAGAGGCTTCGTCCGTGATGGTCGCACCTTCTTTAAGCGCACGCGTTAAGCAGTCGTGGAGTAATTCGCGGGGGAAAAATTGTGGCGTCAGCGCGTGCCATAAATCGACGCGATCGACGGTGTGGGCGATAGCCTGTTTGCCCGGCTCGGCGCGCTTCATGGTGTCGCGCACGGGCGCGGCCAGAATCCCGCCAACCTTGCTTGTTTCGCTCAGGGCCAGCAGGCGCGCAAGATCGTCCTGATGCAGACACGGACGCGCCGCGTCATGCACCAGTACCCACGGCGCGTTTCCGGCGGCCTGAATGCCCGCCAGCACGGAATCGGCGCGCTCGGCGCCACCGTCTACGACAGTAATCTGTGGATGATTTGCCAGCGGCAGCTGCGCGAAGCGCGCATCGCCAGGGCTGATAGCGATGATCGCTCGCGTCACCCGCGGGTGCGCCAGAAGCGCTGCCACAGCGTGCTCGAGGATCGTTTTATCGCCAATAGAGAGGTACTGCTTGGGACATTCTGTCTGCATGCGCCGGCCAAAACCTGCGGCCGGCACCACGGCACATACGTCCGAAAAAGTTGCTGCCATGTCGTAATCCTGGGCCTGATTATCGATTGTTTTGTGCTGAGCCCTGATTGCGTTTAGACGCATCCGGAACCAGACGATAAAAGGTTTCGCCCGGCTTTGTCATACTGAGTTCATTGCGTGCGCGTTCCTCAATCGCCTCTTGCCCGCCATTGAGGTCATCAATTTCAGCAAAGAGTTGATCGTTTCGCGCCTTAAGTTTGGCGTTTGTTGCCTGCTGAGCCGCGACGTCATCGCTCACCCGGCTATAGTCGTGCAGTCCGTTCTTACCGAACCACAGCGAATATTGCAGCCAGATTAGCAAAGCCAGCAACAGCAGCGTTAGTTTACCCATCCTGCCCCCTGAAAAACGGCATCATCATCCCAAGACTTCCCCAGAGCACTACGCCGGGGTAACAGAGATGCCGCAACATCGCGGGCAAATGTACCACATTTTTTCCGCAGAATCGTCCTGCACAATATCGTTACACAGTTGGTTACGGTTTGAATTATGGCTGAAGTTAGCCCATGAGCCACAAAAATAACAGACCAAACATCAGAACCACCGTCACAATCGTGACCACGGTGCTGTAGAGGAGCTTACCATTGAGCAGCGAGTGCAGCGCAATGCCGACGACAACCGCAACGGGCATCAACGCCAGGAAGAAAGGCCAGGTGTAGAGAAAGAAGAACAGCGTGTTGCCGCCGTAGAGGAGAAACGGAATGCCAAGCGCCAGCAGCCATGAGACGAAGCCAATGATGGCCCCAGGAAATGACCAGGTCGTTTCGTCGTCGGTCGCGAGCGGCTCCGACCCGGTGGTGGTGATGTAATGTTCACTGTTGCGCATAGCTAATCCTGTGACCGTGACTCATCGTTCGGGAAGACAGCTCCCGAACGATACCGTCTCAGGATCTGATAATATCGTCCCGTCTGAGCAGGTCTAATAATTGGCTTACTAAATTTGTTACCAATTGTTGACCTTCCAGGTGAATCTCAGGCGATTCAGGCGCTTCGTATACCGCGTCAATTCCGGTGAAGTTGCGCAGTTCTCCGGCCCGGGCTTTCTTGTACAGCCCTTTCGGGTCGCGCGCTTCGCAAATCTCCAGCGGCGTATCGACAAACACCTCGATAAAGCGATCCTGACCCACGCGTTCGCGCACCATCTGGCGCTCGGCGCGGTGCGGAGAGATAAACGCGGTCAGCACCACCAGCCCGGCGTCAGCCATCAGGCTGGCGACCTCGCCCACCCGGCGGATGTTCTCTTTGCGGTCATCGTCGCTAAACCCTAAATCGCTGCACAGGCCGTGACGCACGTTGTCGCCATCCAGCAGGTATGTGCTTACGCCCTGCTGATACAGCGCCTCTTCCAGCGCGCCCGCCACCGTTGATTTCCCCGAGCCGGACAGCCCGGTAAACCACAGCACAACCCCACGGTGACCGTGGAGCCGTTCGCGCTGGGCGACGGTGACCGGATGAGGATGCCAGACGACGTTCTCATCATGGGCAGCCATTACTTGCCTCCCAGCAGATCGCGTGCGCCCCAGTGCGGGAAGTGTTTACGCACCAGCGCGTTCAGTTCCAGCTCGAAGGCGCTGAATTCAGACGTCGCGGCAGCCTGTTTAATCGGTTCGCGTACCATACCGGCTCCGACGGTCACGTTGGTCAGCCTGTCGATAAAAATCAGCCCTCCCGTGACCGGGTTTTGCTGATACGGATCCAGCACCAGCGGTTCGTCGAAGGTCAGATCGACCAGACCAATGCCGTTCAGCGGCAGCTCGGTGACGTCACGCTGGGTGAGGTTGTTGATATCCACCTGGTACTGAATACCGTCCACGCGGGCGCGGGTTTTCTTACCGGCAATTTTGATGTCATAGCTCTGGCCAGCGGTCAGGGGCTGTTCCGCCATCCATACCACGTCCACGGACGCGCCCTGCACTGCCGCCAGCGTTTCCTGCGCGTCGACCAGCAGATCGCCCCGGCTGATATCAATTTCGTCTTTCAGCACCAGCGTTACCGCTTCACCGGCGCCCGCGTCCTGCAGGTCACCGTCGAAGGTGACGATACGGGCGATAGTCGATTCCACGCCGGATGGCAGCACCTTGACGCGCTGTCCGACCTTGACGGAGCCTGAAGCGAGGGTGCCAGAGAAGCCGCGGAAATCGAGGTTTGGACGGTTCACGTACTGCACCGGGAAGCGCATCGGCTGGGTGTCGACCACGCGCTGGATTTCAACCGTTTCCAGCACCTCCAGCAGCGTCGGGCCGCTGTACCACGGCATGTTCGCGCTCTGGGAGGCGACGTTATCCCCTTCCAGCGCCGAGAGCGGTACAAAGCGAATATCCAGGTTGCCGGGCAGCTGTTCGGCAAAGGTCAGGTAGCTCTGGCGGATCTCCTCGAACGTCTCTTCGCTGAAGCTCACCAGATCCATCTTGTTAACCGCCACCACCAGGTGTTTGATCCCCAGCAGCGTCGAGATAAAGCTGTGGCGACGGGTCTGATCCAGCACGCCTTTACGCGCGTCCATCAGCAGGATCGCCAGGTCACAGGTGGAGGCGCCGGTCGCCATGTTACGGGTGTACTGCTCGTGCCCCGGGGTGTCGGCAATAATAAATTTGCGCTTCTCGGTAGAGAAGTAGCGGTAGGCCACGTCGATGGTGATGCCCTGCTCGCGCTCCGCCTGCAGGCCGTCCACCAGCAGGGCCAGGTCGAGTTTTTCGCCCTGGGTGCCGTGACGTTTACTGTCGTTATGCAGGGAAGAGAGCTGATCTTCATAAATCTGGCGCGTATCGTGCAGCAGGCGGCCAATCAGGGTACTTTTCCCGTCATCCACGCTGCCGCAAGTCAGAAAACGCAGCAGGCTTTTATGTTGTTGCGCGTGCAGATACGCTTCCACGCCGCCTTCGTTGGCAATTTGTTGAGCAATAGTGGTATTCATGGCGGCTCCTTAGAAATAACCCTGACGTTTCTTCAGCTCCATGGAGCCTGCCTGGTCGCGGTCAATCACGCGCCCCTGTCGCTCGCTGGTGGTGGACACCAGCATCTCTTCGATGATCTCCGGCAGCGTCTGCGCGCTGGATTCCACCGCGCCGGTCAGCGGCCAGCAGCCGAGGGTACGGAAACGCACCATCTGTTTTTTGATCACTTCGCCCGGCTGCAGGTCGATGCGATCGTCGTCGATCATCATCAGCATGCCGTCGCGCTCCAGCACCGGGCGCTCGGCGGCCAGATACAGCGGAACGATTTCGATGTTTTCGAGATAGATGTACTGCCAGATATCCAGCTCGGTCCAGTTGGAGAGCGGGAAGACGCGAATGCTTTCGCCTTTATTAATCTGACCGTTGTAGTTGTGCCACAGCTCCGGGCGCTGGTTTTTGGGGTCCCAGCGGTGGAAGCGGTCGCGGAAGGAGTAGATACGCTCTTTGGCGCGGGATTTCTCTTCGTCACGGCGCGCGCCGCCGAAGGCCGCGTCAAAACCGTATTTATTCAGCGCCTGCTTCAGCCCTTCGGTTTTCATGATATCGGTGTGCTTGGCGCTACCGTGCACGAACGGGTTAATGCCCATCGCCACCCCTTCCGGGTTTTTGTGCACCAGCAGCTCGCAGCCGTAGGCTTTCGCGGTACGGTCGCGGAACTCGTACATTTCACGGAATTTCCAGCCGGTATCCACGTGCAGCAGCGGGAACGGCAGCGTGCCCGGATAAAACGCTTTACGCGCCAGATGCAGCATGACGCTGGAATCTTTACCGATGGAGTACATCATCACCGGGTTAGAAAACTCGGCGGCCACTTCGCGGATGATATGGATACTCTCCGCTTCGAGCTGCCGCAGGTGTGTAAGACGTTTTTGGTCCATAACCGTTCCTTAAGCCAAATTTACGACAGAAGAACCAAAGCCTTCTGTATCGGTTGTGTGTTGGAACCAGGCGAGCGTGCTGTGCAGCTGCACCACTTCTCCCACCACGATCAGGGCGGGCATCGGGGCGTCTTTCGCCAGGGTTGCAAGGTGTTCCAGCGTGCCCGTCGCAACGTGCTGATCGACGCGCGTGCCGCGAGAAATGACGGCAACGGGCGTCGTCGCCTCGCGACCGTGCTGAATAAGCTGTTCGCTGATGTCCGCCGCCTTCATCGTGCCCATGTAAATCGCCAGCGTCTGGCGGCTCTGGGCGAGATGCGACCAGTCGAACGGCGTGCTGTCGGCCTTGTAGTGGCCGGTCACGAAGGTCACGCTCTGGGCGTAATCGCGGTGGGTGAGCGGGATACCGGCGTATGCCGTTACCGCAGAGGCCGCCGTGATGCCGGGCACCACCTGGAACGGTACGCCCGCTTCGGCCGCCGCCTGCAGCTCTTCACCGCCGCGACCAAAGATAAACGGGTCTCCCCCCTTCAGGCGCACCACGGTTTTACCCGCTTTGGCGGCGTCAACCAGCATCTGGTTGGTATCGTGCTGGGGCACCGAATGCTCGCCAGCCCGTTTGCCGACGCAGATTTGCTCCGCGTCGCGACGGATCAGCTCACGCACGCCGTCGGTGACCAGATGGTCGTAAAACACCACGTCCGCGTCCTGCAGCACCTGCAGGCCGCGTAGCGTCAGAAGCCCGGCATCGCCCGGCCCTGCCCCCACCAGAATGATCTCCCCGCCCGTGCTGCCCGGGTTATCCAGTTCATCCTCGAGGATTTTCTGCGCCGCCGTCTCATTACCGGCATGCATCAGGCTGGCAAAGCGGCCGCGAAACACGCGTTCCCAGAAGCGACGGCGTTCCGTCACGCTGGTCAGCCGCGTTTTCAGGTGGTTACGCCAGAAGCTGGCTTTTTCCGCCATGCGTCCGAGGCTGGTCGGCAGCAGCGCTTCGATTTTTTCACGCAGCACGCGCGCCAGCACCGGCGCGGTACCGCCGGAGGAGATCGCCACCAGCAGCGGCGAGCGGTCAACGATCGACGGGAAGATAAACGAGCATAATGGCTGGTCGTCCACCACATTCACCAGGCGGTAACGGGCCTGAGCGGCGTCGGAAATCCGCCGGTTCAGGTCGCGATCTTTGGTCGCCGCAATCACCAGCACGACGCTGTCGATGTGTGATTCGTCAAAATCCGCTTCTGCCACTACCCGCACCTGCGCCCCTGCGCGCTTCAGAAACGCGATTTTGCGATCGGCAATTTCACCCGTGCCTACAACCAGCACCGGCTTCTCTTTTATCGCGGCAAATAAGGGCAGATAGTCCACAAGCAACAACTCACTAACAACGAGGAATAAAGGGACTATAGGGGGCGGCTTAGACCGAATGAAATTACGAATTGGAATGAGTAGTTACTCAATGGAATAACGCCATGAAAAAGCTAATACCAAAAAGTGCTTAACACGCGAAATTTCGGGCATTTAAGAGCAATTCAAATTGTGTATGGACGATCACAGTTTCATACTAAGCGGGTTATTATTTTGCTCAGTTTTTAAGGACTCACTATGTTTTCCGCAACGCGCCACCGTATTGCTGCCCTGGCGCTCGGCGTTTGCTTTGTTCTTCCTGCCCAGGCAAAAAACCAACCTTATGGTGAAATCGCCACTATGCAGGCGCGGCATATTGCCACCGTCTTCCCTGGCCGTATGACCGGTTCGCCTGCGGAAATGCTCTCCGCGGACTATCTTCGCCAGCAGTTTGCCGACATGGGCTACCAGAGCGATATTCGGTCATTTCACAGCCGCTACGTCTATACCTCACGAAATAAAACGAAAAACTGGCATAACGTGACCGGCAGTACGGTTATCGCGGCGCATGAAGGTAGCGCGGCTGAACAGATTATTATTATGGCGCACCTCGATACCTACGCCCCGATGAGTGATGCCGACACGGATAACAACCTCGGCGGGCTGACGCTGCAGGGTATGGACGACAACGCAGCGGGACTGGGCGTGATGCTCGAACTGGCCGAGCGGATGAAAGATATTCCAACCCAGTATGGTATTCGTTTCGTGGCCACCAGCGGTGAGGAAGAGGGCAAACTCGGCGCTGAGAATCTCCTTAAACGCATGAGCGCTGAGGAGAAGAAAAATACGCTGCTGGTGATCAACCTTGATAATCTGATCGTCGGCGATAAGCTTTATTTCAACAGCGGGCAGAGTACGCCGGGTACCGTGCGGAAACTGACGCGCGACCGGGCGCTGGCGATTGCCCGCAGCCATGGGGTGTATGCCACCAGCAACCCCGGCGGTAACCCGGATTACCCGCGAGGAACGGGCTGCTGCAACGACGGGGAAGTGTTCGATAAGGCGGGCATTCCGGTGCTGTACGTGGAAGCGACAAACTGGGCACTGGGCAAGAAAGATGGCTATCAGCAGCGGGCCAAATCGAAAGCTTTCCCGGACGGGACGAGCTGGCACAACGTAATGCTGGATAATCAGCAGCATATTGATAGCGCGCTGCCGCAGCGGATTGAGCACCGCAGTCGTGATGTGGTGAAGGTGATGCTGCCGCTGGTGAAGGAGCTGGCGAAAGCGGGGAAAGCCTGAGGTTGTTAAGCCCGGTGGCGGCTACGCCTTACCGGGCCTACGTATCGATCGAGCCTTTGTAGGCCCGGTAAGCGCAGCGCCACCGGGCGAAATGACATTATCCTTCGTGCAGCCCGCACTCGCGCTTCAGCCCAAAGAATCGCGTCTCTTCTTCCGCCATTCCCGGTTCCCATTTGCGCGTGGTGTGGGTGTCGCCCACCGACAGATAGCCCTGGTCCCACAGCGGATGGTATTTCAGCCCGTGCTTTTGCAGATACTGATACACCGTCCGGTTATCCCAGTCGATAATCGGCAGCACTTTAAACACCCCGCGCTGGACCGCCAGCACCGGCAAGGTTGCACGGCTGCCGGACTGCTCGCGGCGTAGCCCCGCAAACCACGTCTGCGCATTAAGCTCTTTCAGCGCCCTGTTCATTGGCTCAACTTTGTTGATCTCATTGTATTTCTCAATGCCCTCAACGCCCTGTTCCCACAGCTTGCCGTAGCGCGCCTCCTGCCAGGCCGCGCTTTCCGTCGCGCGGTAAACCTTGAGGTTCAGCTTGAGCTTGTCCGTCAGCTCGTCAATAAACTGGTAGGTCTCCGGGAACAGGTAGCCGGTATCGGTGAGGATCACCGGAATGTCCGGACGGATCTGATTCACCAGATGCAGGCTGACCGCCGCCTGAATACCAAAGCTCGACGACAGCACATAGTCTCCCGGCAGGTTTTCCAGCGCCCACGCCACGCGCCCTTCGGCGTCCAGCTTTTCCAGTTGGGCGTTAGTTTCTGCGAGTGCCAGAATGCGTTCGACTTTTGGCAATGCGTTAAGCGCGTTTAGATCGAGTACGGACATAAGAACCTCGTTTGCCTGTTTCGCCGGGCGGCACTGCGTTTGCCCGGCCTACAAAACCCGTAGGCCCGGTAAGCGAAGCGCCACCGGGCAAAGGATGGGTTACTCCCAGAAATCCCTTGCGGGATCGAGCACCGGGCGAATGATGCCCGCACGCACCGTAAAGTCGCCGAAGCCTTCACCCGCTTCGCGCTCTTTCGCCCAGCGCCCGACAAGCTCGTCGATGGAATCAAGAATTTCCGGTTCCGTAATATTTTCACGGTACATACGCGGAATGCGGGTCCCCATACGGTTGCCGCCAAGGTGCACGTTGTAACGACCCGGCGCTTTCCCCACCAGACCCAGCTCGGCCAGCATCGCGCGACCGCAGCCGTTCGGGCAGCCGGTGACGCGCATAACAATATGCTCGTCCGGAATACCGTGTTTTTCCAGAATCGCTTCTACCTTGTCAGTGAATGACGGCAGGAAACGTTCCGCTTCGGCCATCGCCAGCGGGCAGGTCGGGAACGACACGCAGGCCATCGAGTTTTCACGCTGCGGCTTCACCGCATTCATCAACCCATGATCGCGCGCCAGCTTCTCGATCTTCGCCTTCTGGCTCTCCGGCACGCCGGCAATAATGAGATTCTGGTTAGCGGTAATGCGGAACTCGCCTTTATGGATCTTAGCAATTTCCAGCAGACCGGTTTTCAGCGGACGGCCCGGATAATCCAGAATACGGCCGTTTTCAATAAACAGCGTCAGGTGCCATTTATTATCGATACCCTTCACCCAGCCAATGCGATCGCCGCGACCGGTGAATTCGTAAGGGCGGATCGGCTCAAACTTGATGCCCGCACGACGCTCCACTTCCTCTTTGAACGTCTCCACGCCCACGCGCTCCAGGGTGTATTTGGTTTTCGCGTTTTTACGGTCGGTACGGTTGCCCCAGTCGCGCTGGGTGGTCACTACCGCTTCCGCCACGGCCAGCGTGTGCTCCAGCGGCAGGAAGCCGAACTCGCTCGCGGTGCGGGCGTAGGTTTTCTTGTTACCGTGCTCAATGGACAGGCCGCCGCCCACCAGCAGGTTAAAGCCGACCAGCTTGCCGTTTTCGGCAATCGCCACGAAGTTCATGTCGTTGGCGTGCAGGTCGATATCGTTCTGCGGCGGGATCACGACCGTGGTTTTAAACTTGCGCGGCAGATAGGTCTGGCCGAGGATCGGTTCTTCATCCGTGGTCGCGACTTTTTCCTGATCGAGCCAGATCTCCGCATAGGCGCGCGTGCGCGGCAGCAGGTGCTCAGAGATCTTCTTCGCCCACTCATAGGCTTCAGCGTGCAGCTCGGACTCATACGGGTTCGAGGTGCAAAGCACGTTACGGTTCATGTCGTTGGCGGTCGCCAGCGCGTCCAGCCCGACCGAGTGCAGCATCTGATGCACCGGCTTCACGTTCTTCTTCAGAATACCGTGGAACTGGAAGGTCTGGCGGTTGGTCAGACGGATGCTGCCATAAATGGTGTTTTCACCGGCAAACTTGTCGATCGCCTGCCACTGTTTGGTGGTGATCACCCCGCCCGGCAGACGGCAGCGCAGCAGCATCGCATGACGCGGCTCCAGCTTCTGTTCTGCACGCTCGGCGCGGATGTCGCGATCGTCCTGCTGGTACATACCGTGGAAGCGGATCAGCAGGAAGTTGTCGCCTTTGAAACCGCCGGTGAGACCGTCATTCAGATCTTCAGCAATGGTGCCGCGCAGATAGTTGCTTTCCAGCTTCATGCGCTCGGCGTCTGTCAGTTTACCTTCGACCACCAGTGGCCCTGGATGTTTTTCGCTCATTAGTAGACATCTCGCTGATAACGGCGCTCAACGCGCAGCTCACTTAAAAATTCATCCGCCGTTTCGGCATCCATACCGCCGAATTCGGCAATCACTTCCAGCAGTGCCTGCTCAACGTCTTTCGCCATGCGATTGGCGTCGCCGCAGACATAAATGTGGGCACCGTCATTGATCCAGCGCCACAGCTCTGCGCCCTGTTCGCGCAGTTTGTCTTGTACGTAGACTTTTTCTTTCTGGTCGCGGGACCAGGCCAGATCGATGCGGGTCAGTACGCCTTCTTTCACATAGCGCTGCCACTCAACCTGATACAGGAAATCTTCGGTAAAGTGCGGGTTGCCGAAGAACAGCCAGTTTTTACCCGGCGCTTCATCTGCCGCGCGCTGCTGCATAAAGGCGCGGAACGGCGCAATGCCGGTGCCCGGGCCAATCATGATGACCGGGGTTTCCGGGTTCGTCGGCAGGCGGAAGTTGTCGTTGTGCTCGATAAAGACGCGCACTTCGCCCTCTTCTTCCACGCGATCGGCCAGGAAACCAGATGCCCCACCCGCGCGGGCGCGGCCTTCGATGTCGTAGCGCACCACCCCGACGGTAACATGCACTTCGCTCTCCACTTCAGCCTGCGAAGAGGCGATGGAGTACAGGCGCGGCGTCAGCGGACGCAGCAGGCCAATCAGCGCATCGGCATCCAGCTGAGCCGGAGAGAAACGCACCATATCGACGATTGGCGTCGTCGCGGCATAATGCTGCAGTTTCGCTTTGTCGCCCACCAGCGGCAGCAGGGATTCGCTGCGCGTTAAGGTGGCATAATTTTCGACGATATTCGGGGTATTCACCGTCAGTTCGAAATGCCACTGGAGCGCCTCAGAAAGCGGCTGGGTTTTGCCGTCAACGGTGACAGGCTCGTCACCCTTCAGCCACAGCAGCTCAACCAGCTCTTTCACCAGCGCTGGATCGTTCTGATACCAGATACCGAGCGCATCGCCCGGCTGATAGCGCAGGCCAGAATCACCGAGATCGATTTCGATATGGCGCACATCTTTTTCAGAGTCGCGTCCGGTAATTTTCTGGTTCACCGACAGGCTCGCCGTGAGCGGCGCCTCTTTGGTGTACGGACTGGTGTGGATGTCGTTAACGGCACCCGTTGCGGTGAAAGCGGCCTGCGCCGACGTCTCTTTCGGCACGCGCGCTTTCAGCACTTCAACGATGCGGGCACGCCATTCGGCGGCGGCGGTCTGGTATTCAACATCCGCGTCAACGCGGTCCAGCAGGCGCTCCGCGCCCAGCTCCGCCAGCCTGCCGTCGAAGTCTTTACCGGACTGGCAGAAAAATTCGTAGGAGGTATCGCCCAGGCCAAAGACCGCAAACGCCGTGCCATCCAGCTTCGGCGCTTTTTTCGAGAACAGGAACTTATGCAGCGCCACCGCTTCTTCAGCAGGTTCACCTTCACCCTGGGTAGAGGCGACAACCACCAGCAGTTTTTCTGACGCGATTTGCTTAAATTTATAATCCCCGGCGTTGACCAGGTTCACGTTCAGTTTGGCGGCCAGCAGGTCGTCACGCAGCGCCTCAGCCACGCGGCGGGCATTGCCCGTCTGCGAGGCGGAAATCAGGGTAATGGCCGGGATTTCAACGGCCGTTGCCGGTGCCCCCGCCACAGCGCCAGGCTGCTGATTGAGCATTCCCCAGAAATAACCGGAGACCCAGGCAAGCTGAGTGGGAGAAAAATCAGAGGTGGCAGCCTGAAGGCGCGCCAGTTGCTCCGGGTTCAGGGGAAGCAAATTTGAAGGTGGGGCCTGTGTTGTCATGCGTCGTTATGTTCCAGTAGCCAAGCGGACTTTAAGCGAATAAATCCAAACTGAAGATAAGGTTAACGGCGAGGATAATAACAATTAAAGAAGGGATGGAAATAATAAATAACCAAATGGACTAACCTGTTTTAGTTGTCATACTTAGCGATAAAACCGATTAATTAACCACCTGAAAATTATAGATAAAAACCCCAAAAAACGCCTGTTAACGAGACGCCAGGCTTCAGAGCCGTTTTAGTTAATGCTAAAAATTGTGCTTTCCGGTACTATGCGGCGGTTTTTTCCGCATTACTGAGAGCGATCATGTCCACCACACTGTTTAAAGATTTCACCTTCGAAGCCGCCCACCACCTTCCGCATGTCCCTGAAGGGCATAAATGCGGCCGTCTGCACGGGCATTCGTTCATGGTGCGTCTTGAGATCACCGGTGAAGTTGATCCGCATACCGGTTGGATCATGGATTTTGCCGAGCTGAAGGCGGCGTTTAAGCCGACCTACGATCGTCTGGATCACTACTACCTGAATGATATCCCGGGCCTTGAAAACCCGACCAGCGAAGTGCTGGCGAAATGGATTTGGGATCAGATGAAGCCGCTGGTGCCGCTGCTGAGCGCGGTGATGATCAAAGAGACCTGCACGGCAGGCTGCGTGTATCGCGGAGAGTGATGCTTGCCGGGTGGCGGCTTCGCCTTACCCGGCCTTCAAAAGCCTCGAACCGTAGGCCCGGTAAGCGCTAGCGCCACCGGGCTTATTTTTAGGCAATATTCAGGTACTTGTGCGTCTGCATCGACAGGCGCCAGTTGCGCGCAATACAGGTTTCAATGCACAGGCGCGTGGCGTCGTCTTTCTGGCTGATCGGCTGTAGCGCAATGACGCGCTGCTTTTCATCCGTCAGCGTGGCCAGCAGTTCATCCAGCGCTTCGATATCACGCACGCGCCCTACCGGGTGCTTGATCTCATCCGCGCGTTCCAGCGCCTGAGACAGCACGTCATATCCGCCGCGCATATTCACTTTTGGCGATACCGTCACCCAGGTGGTGTGTGAGCAGCGCACTTCATGGGTGCCGCTGGTTTCAATCTGGCAGCTGTAGCCGTTCTTTTCGAGCAGCTCGGTCAGCGGCGTCAGATCGTGGATGCAGGGTTCACCGCCGGTGATCACCACGTGGCGCGCCGTCCAGCCCTGACGACCAATAATGGCCAGCAGATCTTCAGAACTGCCCGCGCCCCACTTATCGCTCTCTTTGGTTTTCGCCAGAATGCTAAACAGCGACACTTCCCGATCTGCGAGCTTATCCCACGTATGTTTGGTATCACACCAGGCACAGCCAACCGGGCATCCCTGTAAACGAATGAAAATAGCGGGAACGCCGGTAAAGTAACCCTCGCCTTGCAGGGTCTGGAACATCTCGTTAATCGGGTACTGCATAGTCATCTCAGTAAAGGGGATAAACGATAAGTATCGCAGATCCCCGCCGGATGGTCATGCTCCATCGGTGCTTTGCGCGCCAATCGCCGCCATAAAACGCTCGGTAATTTGCTGTGGACGGGTGATCGCGCCGCCGACAACGACCGTATGCGCACCCAGCGCCAGGCATCTGGCCGCGCGTTCAGGCGTATCCACGTTGCCTTCGGCAACCACGGGAATCCTCACGGCAGCCAGCACGGCCTTCAGGAACGCGCAGTCATTCTCCGGAAGCGAATGGCCCGCCGTTTCCGCCGTATAGCCGTAAAGCGTCGTGCCGACACAGTCAAAGCCAAGCGCCTGCGCCGTCACGGCTTCATCCACGGTGGAGATATCCGCCATCAGCAGGACCGAGGGATAGCGCGATCGGATGCGCGTGACCAGCGTTTCCAGAGATTCTCCGCCGGGACGCTCCCGCGCCGTCGCATCAAGCGCAATGATTTCCGGCGAGACGGCCATGAGCTCATCTACCTCTTTCATCGTGGCGGTGATAAACACCTCGCTTTCCGGGTAATCCCGTTTGATGATGCCGATGACCGGCAAAGAGACCTGCTGCTTAATGGCCTCGATATCCACCACGCTGTTGGCACGAATGGCGGTAGCCCCGCCCTGTGCCGCCGCCAGCGCCATTCTCGACATAATAAACGGGCTATGTAACGGTTCGTTTTCCAGCGCCTGACAGGAGACGACCAGTTTTCCCTTCAGGTTATCCAGTACAGTTTTCATTACGATAAGATCTCTTCCACTTCGTTTTTGATAATCGTGACGTGCGGGCCATAAATGACCTGAACACCGTTACCGCGCACGATAACGCCGCGCGCGCCGGTGGCTTTCAGCGCCGCGTCATTCACTTTGCTGCCGTCCTTCACCGTGACGCGAAGACGCGTGGCGCAGCAGTCCACCTCTTCCAGATTCTCTTTTCCGCCTAATCCGGCGATCACCGCAACGGCGCGCTCGCTCTGTGAGAAGGCCACTTCATTGACCATCGCCTCCTTTTCCCGACCCGGCGTGGCAAAATCAAAGCGGTTAATCAGGTAGCGGAAGGTGAAGTAGTAAAGGAAGAACCACGGCACGCCGACCAGCGGAACGAACATCCAGTGGGTTTTGGCCTCCCCCTGCAAAATGCCGAACAGCACGAAGTCGATAAAACCGCCGGAGAAGGTTTGCCCGATAGTGATATGCAGCATGTGTGCGAGCATGAACGCCAGCCCGTCAAACAGCGCATGAATGACGTAAAGCACCGGCGCAATAAACAGGAAGGAGAACTCGATGGGCTCTGTAATCCCGGTCAGGAACGAGGTTAACGCCGCAGAGAGCAGCAGCCCGGCAACGCGCTTTTTATTCTCCGGTTTTGCCGTGTGGTACATCGCCAGACACGCGCCGAGCAGGCCAAACATCATCGTAATAAAGCGCCCGGACATGAAGCGCGACGTGCCCTCATAGAAATGCTGCGTGTTCGGGTCGGCCAACTGGGCGAAGAAGATCCGCTGTGTGCCCTCAACGAGGTGACCGTTAACAATCTCACTGCCGCCGAGCGCGGTGGTCCAGAACGGCAGGTAGAAGATGTGGTGCAAACCAAACGGGCCCAGCATGCGTAAGATGAAGCCGTACAGCAGGGTGCCCAGATAACCGGTGGCATCCACCAGCCCGCCGAGACCAAAAATCAGCTTCTGGAAATGCGGCCAGATCACGGTCATGAGCGCGCCGACGAGTATCGCCGCCAGCGAGCTGATAATGGGGACAAAGCGCGAGCCGCCAAAGAACCCGAGGAACTGCGGAAGCGCAATTTTATTAAACCGATGATGGAGCGTGCAGGTCACCAGCCCAATCACCACGCCGCCAAACACCCCGGTTTCCAGCGTCTGAATCCCCAGCGTCATGCCCTGCCCGACAGCGCCCGGGTTCTCGTGCGCCAGTTTGCCGGTGAGGATCAGCAGCGCGTTGATGGTGGCATTCATCACCAGAAACGCGAGCAGCGCCGCCAGCCCGGCCGTGCCCTTATCGCTTTTTGCCAACCCGACGGCCACCCCAACCGCAAACAGCACCGAGAGGTTCGCAAACACAATTGAACCGGCGCTGCTCATGATGGTGAAAATGGCCTGCAGCCAGCCCACATCTAAAAACGGATAAGCCGTCAGCGTATTGGGATTCGATAACGCGCCGCCTATCCCCAGCAGCAGACCCGCCGCGGGCAACACGGCAATGGGCAACATAAAGGATTTACCAAAGCGCTGCGCTTTTTCAAACCATCCCCCCGAAGAAGCGCCACTGAACATTTGCATCATTTTTTCATCTCCCCATTAAGTGATGAAAATTTTTACCACATAACAATTATTAAGTGAAAATTATCATCAAAAACCAGGAGGCCGATCATACTTTTTCAAAATGACTGGCATCTTTCCCCTCCTTTCCGCCACACTAGTCGCAGCGAAACACATTAAGGACGTGGCATGTCGGACCATGAAAATCTGCTGCTGAAGCTCCGCCAGGAGGCTTCCGGGTACAGCCCAACGCAACAAAAACTCGGCGAGTTTGTCCTCAGCGATCCTGGCCGGGTGCTCTACCTGACGATTACTGAACTGGCGCGCGAGAGCTACACCAGCGAGGCCAGCGTCACGCGTCTTTGCCGGACGCTGGGCTGCAAGGGCTATAACGAATTTAAAATGGCGCTTGCGCTGGATATTCAGCAGGGCCAGCCCGCGCGTCAGGCGGGGGATGAGATTGATAACGTCGTGAATGAGTCGGTGCAGGCTTTGCAGGATACCGCCCGACTCCTCGACCGCGCGCTGCTTGAAAAAGCGGCGCTGGCGTTGCACCAGGCGCAATCCGTACAGATTTATGGCGTCGCGGCCAGCGCGATCCTCGGGGAGTACCTGCATTACAAGCTGCTGCGGCTGGGCAAACCCGCACAGCTGTTTAGCGATATGCACCGCGCGGCCATGAATGCGACAACGCTTTCGAAAGAGACGCTGGTTGTGGCCATCTCCAGCTCGGGTTCAACGCGGGATTTACTCCACGTGGTGAAGCTTGCCCGCAAGCGCGGCGTTAAGGTGCTGGCACTCAGCAATACGCCCCGCAGCCCGCTGGCGTCCCTGAGCGACATGCAGCTGGTGGCCGCCAAACCAGAGGGACCCCTTAGCGCAGGCGCGCTCAATGCTAAGGTTGGGGTGATGCTGCTGGTCGAGCTGCTGACCACGTCCATGATTGCGCTGGACGGCCGTTACGGTGACGTTAGCCAGCAAACGGCCAGCGCCACGCTTCCCCTTTTGCTCTGAAAAACATTCGCAGGCTAAATAAATCGGCCTGCGAAAAATTTTAGTTAAGTGGTGTTTAAATCATTTATTTGGTAAATGCTTGGTGTAACAAATTATTATATTTATTACATTTTGAATTAAGTTCATCATTTGACGGCGCCTCCACAAAAACCATAAAATTCAATTAGTTGAAATTTATATTTTTATATAATGAATCTTTACCCTTCTACTAATGTCGAATATCTCCACCCGATTTCCTTTCCTTAAAATAAGCTTAAGACGCCACTGATTTCGGCGTTTTATTATTTAAATGCCGTTTACTTTTGCGCGCCTACAATCCGCCTCATCAATCATAATGAGACGGTATTAATGAAGATGCTATTGATTACAGGCGTGACCGGATTTCTGGGCGGTGCAGTTCTTGAAAAAATCCTGACCAACGATCAATCCGTAGAACTCCTTTTGCTTGCGCGCGCCGGCGATCCGCAGAGCGGGCTGGAGCGCGTACTGGAGAACATGCGCAAGTTCAATGTTCCTGAGGACAAACTGGCCTCCCTGAGCGTGGATAATATCCTGACTGGCGACCTCAGCCAGCCAGAGGCCTTTCTGAACGATCCCCGTCTGGATCGGGTCACGCATGTCGTTAACTGTGCGGCTGTCGCCTCATTTGGTAATAACCCGCTGATCTGGAAGGTCAACGTTGAAGGTACGCTCGCGCTGGCGCGCCGTATGGAGCAGGTCGCAGGACTACAGCGTTTCCTCCACGTCGGCACCGCGATGTCATGCACGCCGGAGCAGGATTCACTGGTCGCCGAAAGCGCTGAATTCAGAGAGAATGCTGAACACCTGGTGGAATACACGTTTTCGAAGTCAACCATCGAACAGCTGATGCGCCAGGAGTGCCCGAACCTGCCGCTGCTCATCGCCCGTCCGTCCATCGTCGTCGGCCATACCCGCCACGGCTGCACGCCGTCGAGCAGCATTTTCTGGGTCTTTAGCATGGGCCTAATGCTGCAGAAGTTTATGTGTTCAATGGAAGACCGAATCGACGTTGTTCCGGTGGATTATTGCGCCGACGCGCTGTTAATGCTGCTCAACAGCAACGCTCGTTCGGGGGAAGTGGTACACATTTCTGCGGGAGAAGAGAACAGCGTTCGCTTTGCGGATATCGATCGGGCAATGGCGCAGGCGCTCGAGAAAGCCCCCGTCGGAGATAAATATGCGCAGGTCAGCTACGAAACGCTGGTCAGAATGCGCCGAGAGTTAAAACATATTTTTGGCCCGTGCAACGAACGTCTGATGCTGAAAGCCATGCGTTTATACGGTGCATTTGCCACGCTTAACGTGCGCTTCAGCAACGATAAGCTGCTGAGCATGGGAATGCCGAAGCCGCCCCGGTTTACGGATTACATCGCCCGCTGCGTGCAGACCACCCAGGGGCTGACCATTCCGGAGCAAATGGCGGTCGATTTTAAATAGCCAAAAAAAATGCCAGTCATTCGACTGGCATTTTCATTTAAGGCTTAAGCAATTATGCCTGGCCTTTGATCTCTTTCAGACCGTTGTATGGTGCTTTTTCGCCCAGCGCTTCTTCGATACGAATCAGCTGGTTGTATTTAGCAACACGGTCAGAACGGCTCATAGAACCGGTTTTGATCTGGCCTGCAGCGGTACCCACAGCCAGGTCGGCAATGGTAGCGTCTTCAGTTTCGCCAGAACGGTGAGAGATAACAGCGGTGTAGCCAGCGTCTTTCGCCATTTTGATCGCAGCCAGAGTTTCGGTCAGAGAACCGATCTGGTTGAATTTGATCAGGATGGAGTTAACGATGCCTTTCTCGATGCCTTCTTTCAGGATCTTGGTGTTGGTTACGAACAGGTCGTCACCAACCAGCTGGATTTTGTCGCCCAGTACTTTAGTCTGGTATGCGAAGCCAGCCCAGTCAGACTCGTCCAGACCGTCTTCGATAGACACGATTGGGTACTGTTTGGTCAGGTCTTCCAGGAAGTGAGTGAACTCTTCGGAGGTGAACGCTTTGTTGCCTTCGCCAGCCAGAACGTATTTACCGTCTTTGTAGAATTCAGATGCTGCACAGTCCATCGCCAGGGTGATGTCTTTGCCCAGCTCGTAGCCAGCCGCTTTTACTGCTTCTGCGATAACAGCCAGTGCTTCTGCGTTAGAACCCAGGTTTGGCGCATAGCCACCTTCGTCACCAACAGCCGTGTTCATACCTTTAGCTTTCAGAACTTTAGCCAGGTTGTGGAACACTTCAGAACCCATACGTACCGCTTCTTTCAGGGATTTCGCGCCAACTGGCTGAATCATGAATTCCTGAATATCAACGTTGTTGTCTGCGTGCTCACCACCGTTGATGATGTTCATCATTGGTACAGGCATGGAGTATTTGCCTGGGGTGCCGTTCAGTTCAGCGATGTGCTCGAACAGTGGCATACCTTTCGCAGCAGCAGCCGCTTTGGCGTTCGCCAGGGAAACAGCCAGGATTGCGTTCGCACCGAAGTTAGATTTGTTTTCAGTACCGTCCAGATCGATCATGATCTTGTCGATGCCAGCCTGGTCTTTGGCGTCTTTGCCAAGGATTGCCTGAGCAATCGGACCGTTTACAGCGCCAACCGCTTTCAGTACGCCTTTGCCCAGGAAGCGGGATTTGTCGCCATCGCGCAGTTCCAGCGCTTCGCGAGAACCAGTAGAAGCACCTGATGGAGCAGCAGCCATACCAACGAAACCACCTTCCAGGTGAACTTCGGCTTCAACGGTCGGGTTACCACGGGAGTCGATGATTTCACGACCGATGACTTTAACGATTTTGGACATTAGATTTTCCTCAGTACAAGTTAAACTAAAACTCCAGACAAACAACGCGTACCAAAGGTACGCGTTGCCGTTCTAACTTTTTTTACTTCGCCTGACGCTTCTGGTAGTCGCTGGCGGCCTTCACGAAGCCTGCAAACAGCGGATGCCCGTCACGTGGCGTTGAAGTAAATTCCGGGTGGAACTGGCAGGCGACAAACCAAGGATGGTTTGGCACTTCAATGATCTCGACTAACTGATCATCCCCGGAGCGGCCCGCAACACGCAGGCCCGCGGCTTCAATAGGTTTCAACAACATGTTGTTGACTTCATAGCGGTGACGATGGCGCTCGGTGATGACCGGCTCGCCGTACAGCTTGCGAACCACGCTATCGTCAGACAGCTGGCAGGCCTGTGCGCCAAGACGCATGGTGCCACCCAGATCGCTCTTCTCGGTACGGACTTCGACGTTACCTTCTTCGTCACGCCATTCAGTGATAAGCGCCACAACAGGGTACTTACAGTCTGGCACAAATTCCGTAGAGTTCGCGTTTTCCATTCCCGCTACGTTGCGCGCAAATTCGATCAGCGCAACCTGCATACCCAGACAGATGCCGAGGTATGGAATATTGTTTTCACGCGCATAGCGCGCGGTGGCGATCTTGCCTTCTACACCACGGTAGCCAAAGCCGCCAGGGATAAGGATAGCATCCAGATCTTTCAGGATTTCAACGCCACGCGTTTCAACATCCTGCGAATCAATCAGCTTGATGTTCACGGAGACACGGTTCTTCAGACCACCGTGTTTCAGCGCTTCGATCACTGACTTATAGGCATCCGGCAGTTCAATGTACTTGCCGACCATACCGATAGTCACTTCGCCTGCCGGGTTGGCTTCTTCATAAATAACCTGTTCCCATTCAGACAGGTTAGCTTCCGGACAGTTCAAGCTGAATCGTTTACAAATATAATCGTCCAGGCCCTGCGATTTCAACAGGCCCGGGATTTTATAAATGGAATCGACATCTTTCATTGAAATAACGGCTTTTTCAGGCACGTTACAGAACAATGCAATTTTCGCACGTTCGTTCGCCGGAACCGCACGATCGGAGCGGCAAACCAGGATATCTGGCTGAATACCAATGGAGAGCAGCTCTTTCACAGAGTGCTGAGTCGGCTTGGTTTTCACCTCACCTGCGGCGGCCATGTATGGCACCAGGGTCAGGTGCATGAACAGCGCGTGTTCACGGCCAATATCGACCGCCAGCTGACGAATCGCTTCCAGGAATGGCAAGGATTCGATATCACCCACGGTACCGCCGATTTCAACCAGCACCACGTCGTGACCTTCGCCACCCGCAACAATGCGTTCTTTGATTGCGTTAGTGATGTGCGGGATAACCTGAACGGTTGCACCCAGGTAGTCACCACGTCGCTCTTTACGCAGAACGTCGGAGTAGATGCGGCCAGTCGTGAAGTTGTTACGACGGGTCATTTTGGTGCGGATGAAACGCTCGTAGTGGCCAAGATCCAGATCGGTTTCAGCGCCGTCTTCAGTAACGAACACTTCCCCGTGTTGGATTGGGCTCATGGTGCCCGGATCGACGTTGATGTACGGATCCAGTTTCATCATGGTCACATTGAGGCCACGGGCTTCAAGAATGGCTGCGAGGGAGGCTGCGGCAATGCCTTTACCCAGAGAGGATACGACCCCGCCGGTCACAAAAATATAGTTCGTTGTCATGCTGAACCTGAGAAGTTAGGGTGAAACGATGGAATAACCAGGACGGGAAAGTAGTATACCCGAACACGGCGAGCGCCACAAACTTTCATTCTCCGTCTCCATTCCAGGCCATGACAAACATAAGGAGTGAGAAAATAGCCCCTTTTGGGTAAATGTTTTTGACGCAAATCAAGCGCTTGTCATTTAAAAAATCACACAAATTGCGCTTGATCGCAAAATCTCGTTAGAGATCAGATTCCTGGCGCTTTACTTCCTGCCAGACTTCTTCCATTGCCTCGAGGTCAATTCCGCTCATTTCCAGGCCTCGCGAGGCGACAATCCGCTCAACTTCGCGAAAGCGTCGTTCGAATTTTAGGTTGGCTTTTTGCAGGGCGGTTTCCGCTTTTACACCCAGATGGCGAGAAAGGTTGACGGTTGCGAACAGCAGGTCGCCCATCTCCTCCTCAAGCTTTGCTTCATCCACCACCGCCTGCTGCGCTTCGTGCATGACTTCGTCAATCTCTTCGTGCACTTTATCCAGCACAGGGCCGAGGGAGGTCCAGTCAAACCCCACGGCGGAGCAGCGTTTCTGGATTTTATGCGCGCGCATCAGCGCGGGCAGGCTCAGCGGAATATCATCCAGCGCAGAATGCTGGGATTTTTCCGCCCGCTCAGCGCTTTTGATCTGCTCCCAGCGAGCCAGCACCTCGGCGCTGTTCCCTGCGGTGGCATCGCCAAAGATATGGGGATGACGGCGCTCCAGCTTGTCGCTTATAGCAGCGCAGATATCGTCAAAGTTAAAGCGCCCTTCTTCCTGCGCCATTTGCGCGTAGAACACCACCTGGAACAGCAGATCGCCCAGCTCGCCGCGCAGGTCGTCAAAATCTTCGCGGGAAATGGCGTCCAGCACTTCATAGGTCTCTTCAAGGGTGTACGGGGCGATGGTGGCGAAAGTCTGCTCTTTGTCCCACGGACAGCCGTTTTCCGGGTCGCGCAGGCGTTTCATGATGCCGAGCAGGCGGTCGATTTGAGTCATAGTGTTTTCCATTAAAAAAACAAGCCGGGTGGCGGCGATGCCTTACCCGGCCTACAGAAGAGTGTGTTTAACCGCCGTGCAGACGACGCGCGTCAATCACATCCGGCACCTGGTTCAGCTTGCCGAGCACGCGGCCCAGCACCTGCAGGTTGTAGATTTCGATAGTCATATCGATGGTGGCAAGCTGCTCGCGGGTATCGCTGCGGCTGGCAACGCCCAGCACGTTGACCTTCTCATTGGCGAGAATGGTCGTGATGTCGCGCAGCAGGCCGCTGCGGTCGTTGGCGGTGACGCGCACCACCAGCGAGTAGCCAGCGGAATAGCTCTCACCCCAGACCGCTTCCACGATGCGCTCCGGCGCATGCGACTGCAGCTCGGCAAGCTGGTCGCAGTCGGAACGGTGGATCGAAATCCCGCGTCCCTGGGTGATAAAGCCGACGATATCGTCGCCTGGAATAGGCTGGCAGCAGCGGGCAATGT
This sequence comes from Enterobacter sp. MGH 24, assembly GCF_000493015.1. NCBI lineage: Bacteria > Pseudomonadati > Pseudomonadota > Gammaproteobacteria > Enterobacterales > Enterobacteriaceae > Enterobacter > Enterobacter sp. MGH 24. The sequence goes on from NZ_KI535657.1 coordinate 432,295, forward strand.
GATGCATCAGATTACCCACGCCCTCGACCACCACGCGGCCGTTGTCTTTGCTACGCTGCTGCGGGGCGTAGGTTTTCTGCTGCAGCTGCTTCAGCGCCGCCGCGTCCTGCTCTGCCGCGCTTGGCTTATTGAACTGCGCCTGCAGGAAGTTCACCATCTGATTCAGACGGATATCACCGCCACCAATGGCCGCTAACAGCTCGTCGAGCTCGTTGAAGTTGTAGCGCGGCAGCAGGAATTTCTCCGCCTCTTTCAGGCTTATCCCGATATGCTCCAGCTCGTCGTCAAGGATCTGGCGACCGGCAAGGATGTTCTTATCACGGTCCTGTTTACGGAACCAGGCGTGAATTTTCGAGCGCCCGCGGCTGGTGGTGACGTAACCCAGGTTAGGGTTAAGCCAGTCGCGGCTCGGGTTGGGCTGCTTCTGGGTAATGATTTCAATCTGGTCACCCATCTGCAGCTGATAGGTGAACGGTACGATACGTCCGCCGATTTTCGCCCCAATGCAGCGGTGTCCCACATCGCTGTGGATGTGGTAGGCAAAATCGAGCGGCGTGGAGCCCGCAGGCAGGTCGACAACGTCCCCTTTCGGGGTAAAGACATAGACGCGGTCATCAAAGACCTGGCTGCGCACTTCGTCGAGCATCTCGCCGGAGTCGGCCATCTCTTCCTGCCACGCAATCAGCTTGCGCAGCCAGGCAATGCGGTCTTCGTGGCCAGAACGCGCTCCGCCGGACGTGCCTTCTTTGTATTTCCAGTGCGCGGCCACGCCCAGCTCGGCGTCTTCGTGCATCTGTTTGGTGCGGATCTGAATCTCGACCGTTTTGCCGCCAGGGCCAAGCACCACGGTATGGATAGACTGATAGCCGTTCGGTTTGGGATTGGCGACATAGTCATCAAACTCATCGGGCAGATGACGGAAGTGAGTGTGTACTATCCCCAGCGCGGCGTAGCAGTCCTGCAGACGCTCCGCCACGATACGCACGGCGCGCACGTCAAACAGCTCGTCAAAGGCGAGGTGTTTCTTCTGCATTTTGCGCCAGATGCTGTAGATATGCTTAGGCCGGCCGTAGACTTCGGCGCGCACGTTCTCTTCTTTCATCGCCTGGCGCAGCCCGCCGACAAATTCCTCGATATAGTGCTCGCGGTCGATACGGCGCTCGTGCAGGAGTTTGGCAATACGTTTATATTCCGCCGGGTGCAGATAGCGGAAGCAGTAATCTTCCAGCTCCCATTTCAGCTGACCAATCCCTAAGCGGTTCGCCAGCGGCGCGTAGATATTTGTACACTCTTTGGCCGCCAGCACGCGCTCGTCTTCCGGCGCATCCTTCACCTCACGCAGGTGGGCAATACGCTCGGCAAGCTTGATGACTACGCAGCGAAAATCATCCACCATGGCCAGCAGCATCCGGCGAACGTTATCGACCTGTTCAGAGGAGACGGAATCGGTGTGCGCGGCCTTCAGCTGGCGAATGGCCGCCATATCGCGCACGCCGTGGATCAGCGCGACGACGGATTTCCCGACGCTGTCGCGCAGCACGTCTTCGCTGACCACGTCCGCATCCGCGAGGGGAAACAGAAGTGCGGCCTGCAGCGTTTCAATATCCATGTTCAGCATGGATAAGATTTCAACCATCTCCACGCCGCGCCACAGGAGAAGATCGGCGTCGGGATGCCCCTGCGTGGTGCGCAGACAATAGGCCCAGGTTTCGGTTAAGCGTTCACACGACTGCTGGCTGGAAATTCCCAGACTTGCGATCCATTTTTGTGGGTCAAATTCCCCAGCTTTATTGAGATGTGCACTTCTTACCGCAACCATTGTCCTCTCCTTTAGGGACCAGGGCCTGTCGAAGTCGACAAGCCAAACAAATTAGATGTGCTCGAACAACACCATCGATTCCAGATGACCAGTGTGCGGGAACATGTCCAGCATTGCCAGACGCTGAATCTGGTAACCCGCGCTGATTAATGCCTCACTGTCCCGGGCAAGCGTTGCCGGGTTACAGGAAACATAGACCACACGCTTCGGCGCGAGTTTAATAATATGTGCCATCACGCCCGGGGCACCGGCACGCGCCGGGTCGAGCAAAATTTTATCAAAGCCCTGTTTTGCCCACGGCTGTTGGGTGACATCTTCCTCAAGATTTTGATGAAAGAATGTCACATTTTGCAAGCCGTTCTGCTGAGCATTCTCCTGCCCTTTCGCCACCAGCGCCTCAACGCCTTCCACGCCGACGACGCTGGCCGCTTTTCGCGCCAGCGGCAGCGTGAAGTTGCCCATTCCGCAGAACAGATCGAGCACCCGATCGCTTTTCTGAACGTCCAGCCACGCCAGCGCTTTCTCAACCATCTGCTGGTTTACGCCATCATTCACCTGAATGAAATCCCGCGGGCTGAACGTTAAGCGTAGCCCGTTTGACGCATACCAGGGCGCCTCACCGGTAACCTGCTCAAGTATCTCGCTTTGTGGTGCAAGAAAAAGCGCCAGGTCGTGGGAATGCGAAAAGCGTTCCAGTTTTTCGCGATCTTTTTTCGACAACGGCGCGGTATGGCGCAGGACCATCAGCGGTCCATTGTTTGCCATGACCAGTTCGACATGCCCGAGATAGCGAACGCCGTCCAGCCCGGAGAGACAGGTGCGCACTTCCGGAAGCAATGCCTCAAGATGGGGCACCAAAATGGGGCACTGCTGCACATCGACAATGTCGCTGGAACCGGCCTTGCGAAACCCCATCTCCAGCTGCGCCGTTTTTGGCTGATAGCTGAGGCTCAGCCGGGCGCGCCGGCGGTAGCCCCAGGGCTCATCGGCGAGAATTTCGTTAACGTCGTGCTTAAGCTGACGCGCCAGCGCGCGGCTTTTGCTTTTTTGCTGTAATTCTGTGCTCGCGTGCTGTTGCTGGCAGCCCCCGCAAACGCCAAAATGTGGGCAGCGGTGCTTCACGCGCTCCGGGCTATCATTGAGGCGGCGCTTAACCTGTCCGCGCGCGAACTGGCGTTTATCTTCCGTCAGCGTAATTTCTGCTCGTTCTGTTGGCAGTAAACCTGTTATAAACAGAGTCTTACCATTGTGACGTGCCACTCCCTGACCAAACGGATCGAGGTCCGTGGCTTCAACGGTTATGATTTCACGCGTCGTCACGCGTCGCTTTGCAGAGTAGAATTGCGCCATCGCCGAGATTTTTCTCACATAAACATAATTATCTTAATTGTCCCATAACGGAACGCCATGACCAACTACAGCCTGCGCGCGCGCATGATGATTTTGATCCTCGCCCCCACCGTTCTCATCGGTTTGCTGCTGAGTATCTTCTTTGTGGTGCACCGCTATAACGATTTGCAGCGGCAGCTGGAGGATGCAGGTGCCAGCATTATCGAACCGCTTGCCGTTTCCAGCGAGTACGGCATGAACCTGCAAAACCGCGAATCCATTGGTCAGTTAATCAGCGTACTCCACCGCCGCCACTCGGACATCGTACGCGCCATTTCCGTTTACGACGAACATAACCGCCTGTTTGTGACCTCGAATTTTCATCTCGATCCGGCGGCACTGAAGATCCCGGACGGTACGCCGTTCCCGCGCCACCTCACCGTATTGCGGCGCGGCGATATCATGATCCTGCGCACGCCGATCGTATCGGAAAGCTATTCACCCGATGAGTCTGCGCAATCCGACGCCAAATCCAGCAACAATATGCTGGGATACGTGGCGCTGGAGCTGGATCTCAAGTCGGTCCGGCTACAGCAGTATAAAGAAATCTTCATCTCTGGCGTGATGATGCTGTTCTGCATCGGCATTGCGCTGATCTTCGGCTGGCGCCTGATGCGCGACGTGACGGGCCCCATCCGCAACATGGTTAACACGGTTGACCGCATCCGCCGGGGACAGCTCGACAGCCGGGTGGAAGGGTTTATGCTGGGCGAGCTGGATATGCTGAAGAACGGCATCAACTCGATGGCCATGTCGCTGGCGGCGTATCACGAAGAGATGCAGCACAACGTTGACCAGGCGACGTCCGACCTGCGCGAAACGCTGGAGCAGATGGAGATTCAGAACGTTGAGCTGGATCTGGCGAAAAAGCGCGCTCAGGAAGCGGCACGTATTAAGTCGGAATTCCTGGCCAATATGTCGCACGAGCTGCGTACGCCGCTCAACGGCGTGATCGGCTTCACCCGCCTGACCCTGAAAAGCGAACTCAACCCGACTCAGCGCGATCACCTGCACACCATTGAACGCTCGGCCAACAACCTGCTGGCGATCATTAACGACGTGCTGGACTTCTCCAAGCTGGAAGCGGGCAAGCTGATCCTGGAGAGTATTCCCTTCCCGCTGCGCAGTACGCTCGATGAAGTGGTGACGCTGCTCGCGCACTCGTCGCACGACAAAGGCCTTGAGCTGACGCTCAACATTAAAAACGACGTGCCGGATAACGTTATTGGCGATCCGCTGCGCCTGCAGCAGGTCATTACCAACCTTGTCGGGAATGCCATTAAGTTCACCGAAAGCGGTAATATCGACATCCTGGTAGAGAAACGCTCGATCAGCAGCAATAAGGTTCAGATTGAAGTCCAGATCCGCGATACCGGTATCGGTATTCCGGAGCGCGACCAGTCGCGTCTGTTCCAGGCGTTCCGTCAGGCGGACGCCAGTATCTCCCGCCGTCATGGCGGTACCGGTCTGGGGCTGGTGATCACCCAGCGCCTGGTGAACGAGATGGGCGGCGATATCTCATTCCACAGCCAGCCAAACCGCGGTTCAACCTTCTGGTTCCACATTAATCTGGACCTCAATCCGAATGTCCTGACCGATGGCCCGGTGACGGACTGCCTGAAAGGCAAGCGTCTGGCCTACGTCGAACCTAACGCGGCGGCCGCGCAGTGCGCGCTCGATATTTTAAGCACCACGCCGCTGGAGGTGGTCTATAGCCCAACCTTCTCGGCGCTTGCCGTTGAGCACTACGACATTCTGCTGATGGGGATCCCGGTCACCTTCACCGGCGAACTGACCATGCAGCAGGAGCGGCTGGCGAAAGCCGCGTCGATGACCGACTACCTGCTGCTGGCGCTGCCCTGCCATGCCCAGCTCAATGCAGAAGAGTTGAAAAATGACGGGGCAGCCGCGTGTCTGCTGAAACCGCTTACCGCGACCCGCCTGCTGCCCGCGCTCACGGAGTATTGCCGTCTTAGCCAGCATGCCCTCCCGCTGGTTGACGATGAGCAAAAATTGCCGATGAGCGTCATGGCAGTGGATGATAATCCGGCCAACCTGAAGCTCATTGGCGCATTGCTTGAAGACCAGGTTCAGCACGTTGAGCTGTGCACCAGCGGCGCGCAGGCGGTTGAACAGGCTAAGCAGATGCAGTTCGATTTAATCCTGATGGATATTCAGATGCCGGGCATGGATGGCATTCGGGCCTGCGAGCTGATCCACCAGCTGCCGCATCAGCAGCAAACGCCGGTCATTGCGGTCACCGCGCACGCGATGGCCGGTCAGAAAGAGAAGCTGCTGAGCGCCGGAATGAATGATTATCTGGCAAAGCCCATCGATGAAGAGAAACTTCATAACCTGCTGTTACGCTATAAGCCGGGTCATATTGGCGGGACGTACACGGTTTCCAGCGAGCCAGTTGAAATCAGCGTCAACCAGAACGCGACCTTTGACTGGCAGCTTGCCCTGCGCCAGGCGGCAGGTAAACCCGATTTGGCCCGCGAAATGCTGCAGATGCTGGTCGCGTTTCTGCCGGAAATTCGCAATAAGGTGGAAGAGCAACTGGTGGGTGAAAACCCGGAAGATCTGCTGGAAGCAATCCACAAGCTGCACGGCAGCTGCGGGTACAGCGGCGTGCCGCGGCTAAAAAATCTTTGCCAGCTGCTGGAGCAGCAACTGCGTGCCGGTACGCCGGAATCAGAGCTTGAACCGGAGTTCCTGGAGCTGCTGGATGAAATGGATAACGTGACGCGGGAAGCGATGAAGGTGCTGGGGAACTGAGGTAAAAGCCCGGTGGCGCTACGCTTACCGGGCCTACAGGTGCTCTGACGTAGGCCGGGTAAGGCGAAGCCGCCACCCGGCAATCACAGCTAAAATGCCTGCCCCACCTTCAGCACCGCCGCGATATTCCTTGCGGCCATCCTGACGTTCTCGCTGGCATTTTCCAGCGCGTCTTCCAGTGAGCAGATGGTGTAGATCACGCTAAACACCGCATCAATGCCGTGATCGTGTACCACGCCAACGTCCGCCGTCAGGCTTCCTGCAATGCCGATAACGGGTTTGTTAAAGCGTTTCGCCACCTTCGCCACCCCCACCGGGACTTTGCCGTGGATCGTCTGGCTGTCGATGCGGCCCTCTCCCGTGATCACCAGATCCGCATCGGCCACCTGGTCAGCCAGGTGTAGCGCATCGGTCACGATCTCAATGCCCTGGCGCAGCTGCGCGCCGCAAAAGGCGTACAGGGCGGCCCCCATGCCACCCGCCGCGCCGCCGCCAGCAAGGTTTAGCACATCGATATCCAGATCCCGGGCAATGACTCTCGCATACTGTGCCAGCGCGTTGTCCAGGGTAACGATCATCTCGGGAGTGGCCCCCTTTTGCGGGCCAAATACGGCTGACGCGCCATCCTTTCCGGTGAGCGGATTCGTCACATCACAGGCGACCTCTATCCGGCACTCCGCCAGACGTCTGTCCAGCCCGCTCAGGTCGATACGCGCGAGTTTTCCCAGCTCGCCCCCGCCCTGCCCAAGAGGCTGTTCGCTGTCGTCCAGCAGCTTCGCCCCCAGCGCCTGCACCATGCCTGCGCCGCCGTCATTGGTGGCGCTGCCGCCAATGCCAATAATGATATGCTTAACGCCGGCATCCAGCGCGTGACGAATCAGTTCGCCCGTACCCCAGGAGGTGGTTTTCAGGGGATTACGCTGCGAAGGGACGACCAGCTCCAGGCCGCTTGCCGCCGCCATTTCAATAAAGGCACTCTGCTCGTCACCGGATAAGCCATAAAACCCTTCCACGCACTCACCCAGCGGGCCGGTCACCGGAACATGCACAATGCGTCCCTGCGTTGCCGCGATCATCGCCTCAACCGTCCCTTCGCCACCGTCCGCGACCGGCAGTTTGACGTAAACCGCCTCGGGGAAGATCTCGCGAAAACCACGTTCTATCGCTGTCGCAACCTCAAGCGCACTCAAACTTTCCTTATACGAGTCCGGTGCGATAACAATTTTCATAAGCCATCCTTACGCATAGTCGTTACGTTAAGCATACACCACGTAAAAGACCGCTCATGGGAGCGGTCCCAATGCGTTTATCGTACCATGCACGGGCGTTTATTGTCGAATGTCCAGTCCGGGATCAGATACTGCATCGCCATCGCGTCGTCGCGCGCGCCCAGACCGTGTTTTTGATACAGCTCGTGAGCCTTCATGACCTGGTCCATATCCAGCTCAACCCCCAGTCCCGGCGTTGAAGGCACCTGCACCATGCCACCTTTGATCTCAAACGGCTGCTTAGTCAGACGCTGGTTACCTTCCTGCCAGATCCAGTGCGTGTCGATAGCGGTAATCGTGCCCGGCGCGGCGGCGGCAACGTGCGTGAACATCGCCAGCGACACGTCGAAGTGGTTGTTAGAGTGCGAGCCCCAGGTCAGGCCAAACTCGTGGCACATTTGCGCCACGCGCACCGACCCCTGCATCGTCCAGAAGTGCGGGTCAGCCAGCGGAATATCGACAGACTGCAATGACAGGGTGTGTCCCATCTGACGCCAGTCGGTGGCAATCATATTGGTCGCGGTCGGCAGCCCCGTCGCGCGGCGAAATTCCGCCATGACTTCACGGCCCGAGAAGCCTTGCTCAGCCCCACACGGATCCTCCGCATATGCCAGCACGCCTTTCAGCTGTTTCCCGATCGCAATGGCCTCATTAAGCGACCATGCGCCGTTAGGATCCAGCGTCACGCGCGCCTGCGGGAAACGTTTTGCCAGCGCGGTGACGGCTTCCGCCTCTTCCTCACCGGCCAGCACGCCGCCCTTCAGTTTGAAATCATTGAAGCCATATTTTTCATAAGCGGCTTCCGCCAGGCGCACCACCGCATCCGGGGTCATCGCCTCGTCATGGCGGAGTCGGTACCAGTCGCATTGTTCATCCGGCTGGCTCTGATAAGGCAGTGGCGTCAGCCTGCGGTCGCCAACAAAGAACAGATAGCCCAGCATTTCCACTTCGCTGCGCTGCTGGCCCTCGCCCAGCAGCGACGCAACGTTGACGCCCAGATGCTGACCCAGCAGATCCAGCATGGCGGATTCAATCCCGGTCACCACGTGGATGGTGGTGCGCAGATCGAAGGTCTGCAGGCCACGCCCTCCGGCATCGCGATCGGCAAAGGTGTTGCGCACGGTGTTGAGGACGTTTTTGTACTCACCCAGCGTTTTGCCCACCACCAGCGGAATGGCATCTTCCAGCGTTTGGCGGATCTTCTCCCCGCCCGGAATTTCGCCCACGCCGGTATGGCCGGAATTGTCTTTGATGATGACAATGTTGCGGGTAAAGAATGGCGCATGCGCGCCGCTCAGGTTCATCAACATGCTGTCATGGCCCGCAACCGGAACGATCTGCATGGCGGTGACTACAGGGGTAGAAAAAGTACTCATCGTTCAATCCTTTTATCAGTGACGTCCGAAAACAGGGCGCTTACGGTCAAATGTCCAGCCGGGGATCAGATACTGCATCGGGCCCGCGTCGTTACGCGCGCCGCCCGGTAGCTTTTTATACGCCTCATGGGCTTTATGGATCTGATCCCAGTCAATCTCCACGCCCAGGCCCGGCGCATCCGGTACGGCAATCTTGCCGTTGATGATTTCCAGCGGATTTTTCGTCAGGCGGGCTTCCCCTTCCTGCCAAATCCAGTGGGTGTCGATGGCGGTCGGGTTACCCGGTGCCGCCGCGCCAACGTGGGTAAACATCGCCAGCGAAATATCAAAGTGATTGTTCGAGTGGCAGCCCCAGGTCAGCCCCCAGTCGTCGCACAGCTGCGCCACGCGCACTGCGCCTGAAAGCGTCCAGAAGTGCGGATCCGCCAGCGGAATGTCGACGGCGTTCAGCATCACCGCGTGCCCCATTTCACGCCAGTTGGTGGCGATCATATTGGTCGCCACCGGCAGGCCGGTGGCACGACGGAATTCGGCCATCACTTCGCGGCCCGAGAAGCCCTGCTCCGCGCCGCAGGGGTCTTCCGCGTAGGTCAGGACATCTCCCAGCCCTTTGCACAGGCTAATCGCTTCATCCAGCAGCCACGCGCCGTTGGGATCGACGGTGATCCGCGCATCCGGGAAGCGTTTTTTCAGCGCCCGGACCGTTTCAATCTCCTGCTCGCCGGGCAGCACGCCGCCCTTTAGCTTGAAATCCTTAAAGCCGTAGCGATCCTGCGCCGCCTCGGCCAGCCGTACCACCGCGTCGCTGGAGAGCGCTTCCTGGTGGCGCAGCTGATACCAGTCGTGATCGCCCGCGGATCGAGCCAGATAAGGGAGATCGGTCTTATTGCGATCGCCAACGTAGAACAGATAGCCCAGCACGGTAACCGCATCGCGCTGTTTGCCGGGCCCCAGCAGCTCGCAAACCGGAACATTGAGCGCCTTACCCAGTAAGTCGAGCAGAGCGGCCTCCAGGGCGGCGACCGCATTGACGCGCAGTTCAAACGTCCAGGCACCTTTACCGAACGTATCAAAGTCCGCCGACTGATTGCCCTTATGCACCCGCTGAACAACCTTGTTCAGACGGGCGACCTCCTGGCCAACGACCTGCGGAATGGCATCGACCAGCGTCTGGTAAATCACCTCTCCGCCAGGGGCCTCGCCCACGCCGGTATTCCCTGCGCTGTCTTTCAGCACGACGATATTACGGGTAAACCAGGCGTTATGCGCGCCGCCAATATTGAGCAGCATGCTGTCCTGCCCGGCCACCGGGATGACCTTCATCTCCGTGACGGTTGGACTCGATTGCGTTGTCATCATCCACGCTCCGCTACAGGTTTAAGTTCGACGCGTTTGATATCTCCTACCAGCACCAGGTAACTCAGCACCGCCACCAGCGCATGCACCCCCACGTAGATCAGCGCCCCGTTGAAAGATCCAGTCGTGCCGACGATGTAGCCGATAGCGATTGGCGTCACAATCCCGGAGATGTTGCCGAACATGTTGAAGAGACCGCCGCTCAGGCCGCTGATCTCCTTCGGTGCCGTGTCCGCCATCACCGCCCAACCCAGCGCGCCAATGCCTTTGCCGAAGAAGGCCATCGCCATAAAGCCGATAATCATCCATTCGGCGCTGACGTAGTTACAGAACACCATAGTCATAGAGAGCAGCATGCCGAGCACAATCGGCGTTTTACGCGCGATATTCAGGGACCCCGTGCGGCGCATCAGCCAGTCGGAAATCACCCCGCCGAGTACGCCGCCGACAAAACCGCAGATTGCCGGAACCGACGCGACAAATCCCGCTTTCAGAATCGACATGCCGCGTGCCTGCACCAGGTATACCGGAAACCAGGTGATGAAAAAGTAGGTTAAGGCGTTAATACAGTACTGACCCAGATAGATGCCGATCATCATGCGCGAGCCGACGAGCTGCTTGATCTGCGCCCATTTCTGGCTAAACGGGACTTTTGCTTTTGCGGATTTCTGATCCATATTGATCAGCGCTCCGCCTTCCGCGATGTACTCCAGCTCTTTTTTGTTCACGCCAGGATGCTGGTTGGGTTCGTGGATCACTTTCAGCCAGACGAAGCTGATGACGATCCCAAGCCCGCCCATGAAGAAGAAGACGTGTGACCAGCCCACCTCATGCGTCAACCAGCCCATGATTGGCGCGAAGATCACCGTTGCGAAGTACTGTGCGGAGTTGAAGATCGCTACCGCCGTTCCCCTCTCCTGCGCCGGAAACCAGGCAGCGACAATGCGGCTGTTCCCCGGGAAGGAAGGCGCTTCCGCTAAGCCCACCAGGAAGCGCAGCGTGAAGAGCGCCACGATAATGCCGAAGCCGCTGAAGATATCGACGAAACCCTGCAGCAGGGTAAACATCGACCAGATAAAGATGGACCAGAAATAGACGCGTTTAGATCCAAAACGGTCCAGCAGCCAGCCGCCAGGAATTTGCCCGATGACGTAGGCCCATGAGAATGCGGAGAAAACGTAACCCATGCCCACGGGATCAAGGCCGATATCTTTTGCCATTTCCGAACCGGCAATCGACAGCGTGGCGCGGTCACCATAGTTAAAGGACGTGACGATAAACAGCATCACCACTATCCAGTAGCGGGCATTGGTGCGCTTTTCAGCGCCGCTCGCTGCGTGGCTTAATGTACTCATTGTTGCACTCCTGAAACATAGCTTTCGCCTGGTTCATTCTGTACAGCACCGGTAGGGTAATCAGAATGAGATTTGTGTTTTGTCGTTTTGGTACGGCCTGACGCCGTTTTATAGTGACCGGGAAAGTATATGAAGGAGTGACACGTTCTCTCACCGTGCAGAAACACAGTATTGAAGAGTGTATTAGAGGTTGTTTATGGCATAAGCCCAGGGGAGTGGAAGGTGGTTCACGGAATTGAGGATTTGCTGCGGCTTCGTTGCCGGGTGGCGGCTAAGCCTTACCCGGCCTCCATAACTATTTAAGGAGAGTTGCCCAGTTCTCCACCCACGGGTTTGATTCGCTTTCTGGCTCCGGGTGCTCCCCGGCATCAATCAGCAGCATCTCGCCGACGCGCTGGGCGCTCTGTTCCTGCAGGAGTGCATCGAACTGCTTGCCGCCGCCGCAGAAGTTAGCGTAGGAGCTGTCGCCCAGGGCAATGATGCCGTAGTGTACGTCCGGCTGATAGCCAAGCTGGTCTTTAATGCCCTGGAACAGCGGCACGATGCTGTCGGGCAGATCGCCCTGCCCGGTCGTGGAGGTCACCACCAGAATGTATTTATCTTTATACTTTTCCCAGTCTGCCAGTTCCGGGTCTTCATAGACCGTGGCTTTGTGGCCCTGGCTGGCGAGTATTGCCTCAGCCTCTTCCGCAACCAGCAGCGAGTTGCCGTACATTGTTCCGACAAAAATGCCTACTTCAGCCATGATATTTTCCCATAATGAATGCGTTTACCGTTCATCCTGAACGTTGCCCGATACAAACTCAACCCTTTCATTTTCGGGGAGTTGTCCCAGCCAGCCAAACTGTGACAGTGCCTGCATCCAGACGTCGTCCAGCCCCGCACGGATAGTCAGCGGTTCGCCGGTAAATGGGTGCGTCAGGCTCAGCTCGCTGGCGTGCAGCATCAGACGATGGCAGCCAAAGTGTTCGGCCGCGCTGCGGTTCTGGCGCAAATCACCGTGTTTGCTGTCGCCAATAATCGGGTGGCGCAGGTGCGCAAGATGGCGCCGCAGCTGGTGCTTACGCCCGGTTTTAGGCAGAAGCTCAACCAGGCTGTATCGTGTGGTCGGAAATTTGCTGGTTGCCACCGGCATCTCGGTCGTCGCCATGCCGCGATAATCCGTTACTGCGGGCTGCGGACCTTTGTCATCGCGGGCAAATTTATCGGCGATTTTGTCCAACTCTTCCACCAGCGGGTAGTCCAGCGTGGCGGACTCGGTCAGCCAGCCCCGGACGATCGCATGGTAGCGTTTCTGGATCTGGTGCTGTTCGAACTGCTGTGACAGCAGACGTCCCGCCTCGCTGGAAAGCCCCATCAGCAGCACGCCGGAGGTCGGTCTGTCGAGACGATGGGCGGTAAAAACATGCTGACCAATCTGGTCACGCACCGTTTGCATCACCACCACTTTCTCGTCGCGATCGAGCCAGCTGCGGTGCACCAGCCAGCCTGACGGTTTGTTCACCGCCACCAGCCATTCGTCCTGATAGACGATCTCAAGCGTCATGCATCTTCACCGGCAAACAGGGCATCCAGTTTTTCCAGTTCGACCAGCACCACGTCGCGCGCAGGGTGCGTCGCCTCAAGCGCCATTTCATAGTAGGGGGAGACAGCAAACGCCTGCGGCAGCGGATGACCGCCCTCAAGCAGGGCATGCATGCGCGGAATTAACACCCACTGCAGCCACTCAAACGGGGCCAGCGTATCCAGGCAGAAGGGCTGGGTGCTCGCGAACGCTTCTGGCTGCGGCGCGGTCTCCTGCCACAGCTGATGTTGGCGCAAAAGGGCTTCGATGGCGTGCAACTGAGCACGAACGCTATCGTGTTGCGTCATAGTAACCTCAACTGAAAAAGTGAACGGCGCGCAGCATAGCATTGCGGAGGGCAGAAATAAAAAAAGGGAGCACTGTAAAAACAGTGCTCCCGGTTCGTTCCGCAGCATTCCAGCTACAATTCGTGCTCCCTGCTCATCCGTGACAACTTTTCCTGAAGCCCGAAGGCCTGGTCATCCGTAAACCGTTGCATCCTGCACACATCTTCATGACGTGTTTGTTTCATCCTGAAACGTCCTGGCCTTCCTGACCCACCGACCATCCTGACCGGCTCTCTTTCTCCTTCCTGGAGGTGTCCCTTACGCATCCTGCGTGCTCCACTTCGCTTCATCCTGAAGCCTTCCTGCAGCGTCATCCTGACGAGTCCTGAGTGAGAAACGCCATCATCCTGATGTTCGTTTCTCGTGTCGGCGTCCTGTCGACGGAGATAGAATCCGCTATTCCGCTTCGTCTTACAACCCACCCTTACAGGGTTGTAAGCCGTAAGAAATCCCTAAAAACGATGCAACAAATCAGTAATCCGTTGAAAAATAGACTAATATTAATCTGAATTAAATGAGGTAATACTGAATGTTCCAGCGATCTCTCACAAACCTTGTAAGAGATCTCTCACACGCGCTATGGCATCATGGATTACAGAAGTGGCTCAAGTCGGGTGAGGAAATCCGCAAGAGAGGGGGCGAGAGTCTCGCGATTGCGGGTACCGATAGTCTCTTTAATCACTTCACCTGACAGGTTACAGACGGATAACACATCCAGTTCGCTGTCCAGCGTGGCAATAAAGAGCGTCGGAGAAAGCTTAAGGCGTTTTTGCGTGACCAGATGACCAATCAGGTTTTCCTGAACACGCTGCAGATCGTCTTCGCTCCAGGTCTGCAACAGCGTCAGCGTAATATCAGCAAAGCGCGCAGACATGTCCCCTGCGAACTGCGTGGTATAAAACGCATGAACCGCTGGTTGTACCACAATATCCATTGCCCGTTCAACCGCGTTTACATTTTGCTCGCCGGTATTGGGCTTAGGCTGCCAGATAACGTAATCGTCGAGCGAAGAGACAATACACGGAGATGGTACGCCATATAAATCGGCACTTTGCGGCCACGAGCCCTGCTTTTCATGCCATGCGTCGCAATAGCGGGTCGTGAAGGTAGTGAGGGCATTTGCAGTTTCGATGTCCACCGATTTCTCTCTTCTTGTCAGACAGGATAAACTCAGCCCATAAGTGTACCTGTAAAGTGGCTATGAAACATGTCTTACGAAAATCATCAGGCGTTAACCGGCTTAACGCTGGGTAAATCGACCGATTACCGCGATACCTACGATGCAAGCCTGCTGCAGGGCGTGCCGCGCAGCCTGAATCGCGATCCTCTGGGTCTGCATGCGGACGCGCTGCCGTTTGTCGGCGGTGATATCTGGACGCTGTACGAACTCTCCTGGCTCAACGCACGCGGTCTGCCGCAGGTGGCGGTGGGCCACGTTGAGCTGGATTACGCCAGCATTAATCTCGTCGAGTCCAAAAGCTTTAAGCTCTATCTCAACAGTTTTAACCAGACAAAATTCAACAGCTGGGACGACGTTCAGCACACCCTGGAACGTGATTTAAGCGCCTGCGCGCAGGGAAAGGTAAGCGTTTCACTGTATCGCCTGCACGAGCTGGAAGGACAGCCAGTCGCCCACTTCAACGGGACGTGCATCGACGATCTGGATATTGAGGTAGATAATTATGAATTCAGCGCCGATTACCTCGAAAACGCGGCGAGCGGAAAGGTGGTCGAAGAGACGCTGGTCAGCCATCTGCTGAAATCCAACTGCCTGATCACCCACCAGCCGGACTGGGGCTCGGTGCAGATCCAGTATCGCGGCCCGAAAATTGACCGGGAAAAATTGCTGCGCTACCTGGTGTCGTTCCGCCATCACAACGAATTCCACGAACAGTGCGTGGAGCGTATCTTTAGCGATATTCAGCGTTTCTGTCAGCCAGAAAAACTGAGCGTTTATGCGCGCTACACCCGCCGAGGCGGTCTGGACATTAACCCGTGGCGCACCAACACCGATTTTGTGCCTGCGACGGGACGGCTGGTGCGTCAATAATATAAATATTTTCACAATATGCGCGGTATCTTCCGCGCTTTAGGTTGTGAAACGTCACGCGCCAGGGCTATTGTAATCAACAGGGAAAGACGATAATCGTCCCGTAAGGAGCTCACTTGATTACACATATTAGCCCGCTTGGCTCAATGGATATGTTGTCGCAGCTGGAAGTGGACATGCTTAAGCGCACGGCCAGCAGCGATCTTTATCAACTGTTTCGTAACTGTTCACTTGCCGTACTGAACTCCGGAAGCCTGACAGATAACAGTAAAGAACTGCTGTCCCGTTTCGAAAGTTTTGATATCAACGTGCTGCGCCGCGAGCGTGGCGTGAAGCTTGAAGTCATCAACCCGCCGGAAGAGGCCTTTGTCGACGGGCGTATCATTCGTTCACTTCAGGCTAACCTGTTTGCCGTGCTGCGTGACATCCTGTTTGTTAACGGGCAGATCCACAACGCAGGCCGTTTCCAGCACCTCGACCTGGAAAGCTCGGTCCATATCACCAACCTGGTGTTCTCCATTTTGCGTAACGCCCGCGCCCTGCACGTTGGCGAAGCACCGAACATGGTCGTTTGCTGGGGCGGTCACTCCATTAACGAAACCGAATACCTTTATGCGCGTCGGGTGGGCACCCAGCTTGGCCTGCGCGAGCTGAACATCTGTACCGGCTGCGGTCCGGGTGCGATGGAAGCGCCTATGAAAGGCGCGGCGGTCGGGCATGCGCAACAGCGTTATAAAGAGGGGCGGTTTATTGGCATGACCGAGCCGTCCATCATCGCCGCTGAGCCACCTAACCCGTTGGTTAACGAGCTGATTATCATGCCGGATATCGAGAAACGTCTTGAGGCGTTTGTCCGTATCGCCCACGGCATTATCATCTTCCCGGGCGGCGTGGGGACAGCGGAAGAGCTGCTTTATCTGCTGGGTATTCTGATGAACCCGGCCAACAAAGATCAGGTTCTGCCGCTGATCCTGACCGGGCCAAAAGAGAGCGCCGACTACTTCCGCGTGCTGGACGAGTTTATCGTGCACACGCTGGGTGAATCCGCGCGTCGTCACTATCGCATCATCATTGACGATGCCGCAGAAGTGGCGCGCCAGATGAAGAAAGCGATGCCGCTGGTGAAAGAGAACCGTCGCGATACCGGCGATGCGTACAGCTTTAACTGGTCCATCCGGATTGCACCGGACCTGCAGATCCCGTTCGAACCAACGCATGAAAATATGGCGAACCTGAAACTCTACCCGGACCAGCCGGTGGAAATCCTGGCTGCCGATCTGCGTCGTGCCTTCTCCGGGATTGTGGCGGGCAACGTTAAAGAGATGGGCATCCGCGCCATTGAACAGTACGGTCCGTACAAGATCCACGGCGACCCTGAGATGATGCGCCGTATGGACGACATGCTGCAGGGCTTCGTCGCTCAGCACCGCATGAAGCTGCCAGGCTCCGCCTACATTCCTTGCTATGAAATCTGCACCTAACGCTTAGCAGCATCTCCTCTAAACCGGGTCGCCCTCTCGCGCGTCCCGGTTTTTTTTTTACCGAAGCAATTCATAGGCATCACTTATATCTTTTACAAATTCCCTACAAACGCAAACGATTACCTCCTTTTTACAACCGTGAGTTATCAGCCTTAATCTAAATTACCCGCCAGAAAATCCTAAAAACCCATTTCTTTACAGCGAAAGACACCTATCTCGCGGACCGCTCTTTTAGCTCCCATGTCGTTGGTGGTAGCCTTCGCGCCCGTAAATTCTCTTTGATGTTTTTTTAACAGATAAATGGTCTAAAGATGCCCACATCATAAGTGGATTATTGCATTTGAGATCACGATCACTGATAGATTCATAACTAGAATGTATCTTTCCGCCCGCCAATAGTTACGGGTGAAAATTATTAAAAAACCGTCACTGAACGAATTTCATATTACCGTCAGGCACTTTTTCATCGGATTTGACTAAAAAACCTGACAATTCGCTTCCTCCAGGAGATATAGATGGAAACCACTCAAACCAGCACCGTTGCTTCGATTGAATCCCGAAGTGGTTGGCGCAAAACGGATACCATGTGGATGCTTGGCCTTTACGGCACAGCAATCGGCGCTGGTGTACTGTTCCTTCCTATCAACGCAGGCGTCGGCGGTCTGATCCCGCTGATCATTATGGCTATCATCGCTTTCCCGATGACCTTCTTTGCACACCGCGGTCTGACCCGCTTCGTGCTGTCCGGTAAAAATCCGGGCGAAGATATCACTGAAGTGGTTGAAGAGCATTTCGGCATTGGCGCAGGTAAACTGATTACCCTGCTCTACTTCTTCGCGATTTACCCAATCCTGCTGGTTTACAGCGTGGCGATCACTAACACCGTAGAAAGCTTCATGGCGCACCAGCTGCACATGACGCCGCCTCCGCGTGCGATTCTGTCTCTGATCCTGATTGTGGGCATGATGACCATCGTGCGCTTCGGTGAGCAGATGATTGTGAAAGCAATGAGCGTACTGGTCTTCCCGTTCGTTATTGCTCTGATGGTACTGGCTTGCTACCTGATCCCGCAGTGGAACGGTGCAGCACTGGAAACCCTGTCCCTGAGCAGCGCATCGGCAACCGGTAACGGCCTGCTGATGACTCTCTGGCTGGCGATTCCGGTGATGGTGTTCTCTTTCAACCACTCCCCAATCATCTCCTCTTTCGCTGTGGCGAAACGTGAAGAGTACGGTAATGGCGCAGAGAAGAAGTGCTCCAGCATCCTGGCACGCGCTCACATCATGATGGTACTGACCGTTATGTTCTTCGTCTTCAGCTGCGTACTGAGCCTCTCTCCGGCGGATCTGGCGGCAGCGAAAGAGCAGAACATCTCTATTCTGTCCTACCTGGCGAACCACTTTAACGCACCGGTTATTGCGTGGATGGCACCTATCATCGCGATTATCGCCATCACCAAATCCTTCCTGGGCCACTACCTCGGCGCACGTGAAGGTTTCAACGGTATGGTGATTAAATCTCTGCGCGGTAAAGGCAAGAGTATTGAAATCAACAAGCTGAACAAAATCACTGCACTGTTCATGCTGCTCACCACCTGGGCGGTAGCGACCCTGAACCCAAGCATCCTGGGCATGATTGAAACCCTGGGCGGCCCGGTTATCGCGATGATTCTGTTCCTGATGCCGATGTACGCGATTCAGAAAGTCCCTGCGATGCGTAAATACAGCGGCCATATCAGCAACGTGTTCGTTGTGATTATGGGCCTGATTGCCATCTCCGCGATTTTCTACTCGCTGTTCAGCTAATACCTCCTGCGCCGTCCCCGGACGGCGCACTCCTCCCTCTCTGACTGAAAGCAATGGACGCATCATGATTAGCGTATTCGATATCTTCAAAATCGGTATTGGTCCTTCCAGCTCTCACACCGTCGGACCAATGAAAGCCGGTAAGCAGTTCACGGATGACTTGATTGCACGCGGCATCTTGCATGACATTACCCGCGTGGTTGTCGATGTATACGGCTCGCTTTCCCTGACCGGGAAAGGCCACCATACCGATATCGCCATTATCATGGGCCTGGCGGGAAATCTGCCGGATACCGTTGATATTGATGCGATCCCTGGCTTCATCCAGGATGTGAACACCCACGGTCGCCTGCTGCTGGCGAACGGTGAGCATGAGGTTGAATTCCCGGTTGACCACTGCATGAATTTCCATGCGGACAACCTGTCGCTGCACGAAAACGGCATGCGCATTACCGCGCTGGCCGGCGACAAAGCGGTTTACAGCCAGACGTATTACTCTATCGGCGGCGGTTTTATCGTCGACGAAGACCACTTTGGTCAAACCGATAACGCTTCCGTCGAGGTGCCGTATCCGTACAAAACGGCGGCGGATCTTCAGCGTCACTGCCAGGAGACGGGCCTTTCCCTCTCCGGCCTGATGATGAAAAACGAACTGGCACTTCACAGCAAAGAAGAGCTCGAACAGCACTTCACTAACGTCTGGGAAGTGATGCGCGGCGGTATTGAGCGCGGGATCACCACCGAAGGCGTTCTGCCGGGCAAGCTTCGCGTGCCGCGTCGTGCTGCAGCGCTGCGCCGTATGCTGGTGAGCACCGACAAAACGACAACGGACCCGATGGCCGTCGTAGACTGGATCAACATGTTCGCACTGGCGGTAAACGAAGAGAATGCCGCGGGGGGCCGTGTGGTCACCGCGCCGACTAACGGTGCCTGCGGTATCGTTCCGGCGGTGCTGGCGTACTACGACAAGTTTATTCGTGAAGTGAACGCGAACTCACTGGCCCGCTACCTGCTGGTCGCCAGTGCGATTGGTTCGCTGTATAAGATGAACGCGTCCATTTCCGGGGCAGAAGTGGGCTGTCAGGGTGAAGTCGGCGTGGCGTGTTCCATGGCGGCGGCGGGTCTGGCCGAACTGCTGGGTGCAAGCCCAACACAGGTGTGCATTGCTGCGGAAATCGGCATGGAACATAACCTGGGGCTGACCTGTGACCCGGTTGCCGGGCAGGTACAGGTGCCGTGCATCGAGCGTAACGCGATTGCCTCCGTGAAGGCGGTGAACGCGGCACGTATGGCGCTGCGCCGCACCAGCGAGCCGCGCGTCTGTCTCGATAAGGTTATCGAAACCATGTACGAAACCGGTAAAGATATGAACGCCAAATACCGCGAAACCTCTCGCGGCGGCCTGGCGATGAAGATCGTGACCTGCGATTAAGCCCCTCAGGAAGCCTCGTTTTGCGAGGCTTCTTCCTGTTTTCCCCACCATTCATAGTTTCACGCTGCTGACAGTGTTACCCTTCACGCATGAGATAGAAGGGAGATTATCTGTGGCCGTTCATTTACTTATCGTCGATGCTCTTAACCTGATCCGCCGTATCCATGCGGTACAGGGGACGCCTTGTAAAGACACCTGCCTGCACGCGCTGGAACAGCTTATCCGCCACAGTGAGCCGACCCACGCGGTCGCGGTATTTGATGACGAAGCCCGCAACACGGGCTGGCGACACCAGCGTCTGCCGGACTACAAAGCCGGACGCGCACCGATGCCGGACGATCTCCACGCTGAATTGCCCATGCTGCGCGCTGCATTTGAACAGCGGGGCGTCCCCTGCTGGGGTGCACAGGGAAATGAAGCCGACGATCTCGCGGCCACTCTGGCCGTAAAGGTGGCAAGCGCCGGGCATCAGGCCACTATCGTTTCAACTGACAAAGGCTACTGCCAGCTGCTCTCGCCGACCATCCGCATTCGCGACTATTTTCAAAAACGCTGGCTGGACGCGCCGTTTATTGCCAGCGAGTTCGGCGTCTCGCCTGAGCAACTGCCGGATTACTGGGGGCTGGCAGGCATCAGCAGTTCTAAGGTTCCGGGTGTCGCCGGTATTGGGCCGAAGAGCGCCGCACAGCTGCTGACCGATTTTAAGAGTCTGGAAGGGATTTACGCGCGTCTGGATGAGGTGCCAGAAAAGTGGCGCAAGAAGCTGGAGGCGCATAAAGAGATGGCGTTTATCTGCCGGGAAATCGCAACGCTACAGACGGATTTACAGCTGGACGGGAATTTACAGCAGTTGCGTTTACAACGTTAAAACCACTACACGGTTTTGTAGGCCCGGTAAGCGCAGCGCCACCGGGCAAAACAAAGCACGCACTATCGCTCGTCGCGACGTCCGCCGACCGCAGCCCACCAGCGACGAATATGCACCGTCACCTCTTCACGGTCGTGATACAGCTGACGCGCCTGGATCTCCACGTTAATACCGTGTTCATCCATCTGCTCCTGAATGTACGCCAGATTCTGCGACACTTCCTCATAGCGCTTTTTCATCGGCAGCTTGAGGTTGAAAATGGTCTCACGACACCAGCCGTTCACCAGCCAGGAGGCCATCAGCGCGGCCACTTTTGCCGGCTTCTCAACCATATCGCACACCATCCATGAGATGTTGTTACGGTTAGGGCGATAGCGGAAACCGTCTTCACGCAGCCAGGTGACCTGCCCGGTGTCCATCAGGCTTTGCGCCATTGGGCCGTTATCAACGGACGATACCCACATATTGCGTTTCACCAGCTGATAGGTCCAGCCGCCCGGGCACGCGCCAAGGTCGACGGCGTACATGCCGTTTGCCAGACGCTCATCCCACTCATCCGCCGGGATAAAGACGTGGAACGCCTCTTCCAGCTTGAGCGTGGAACGGCTTGGCGCATCGGATGGAAAGCGTAAACGCGGGATGCCCATAAAGAAGGGAGAGTTGTTGGTAGTGTACGAATAGCCCGTATAGCAGCAGCCCGGTGCGATAAAGAAGATATGCACCACCGGACGCTTTGGCGTTTCGTAGTTCGTCAGCACGCCCGCATCACGCAGCGCCGCACGCAGCGGCACGGTGAACTTACGGCAGAACTTCATCAGCTCTTTACTTTCGTTGGTATCCGCCACTTCAACGCGCAGATCACCGCCCTTTTCAACCACGCCCTGCAGCATGCCGACAATTGGCGTGATGCGGTCTTCCGGCGGAAGATCCTTCAGCAGCTCACCCGCAACAAACATCTGGCGAGCGAAGATCAGCGAGCTGAACGGCAGCTCGCGCGCCAGCTTGTCTGCGTCTTCAGGCTGATAGCACTCGAATACCACATAGCCCGCGTTCTCTTTTACGCGGGCAAAGCCGAAGACTTCGCGCTTCGCCGCTTTATCGGTAATTTCCGCGGCACACTCTTTCTCAAACCCCGGGCGACAATATAAAACAACCTTATTCATGAACAACGCCCTTGCGTTTCAGACGGATAGCTCCGATAAACATTAATACCCAACCCGCCAGGAAGCTGAAGCCGCCGACAGGTGTAACGAACGCCCACAGGCGCAGATGTGAGAGCGCAAGGCAGTACAGGCTACCGCTGAACAACACGGTACCCAGCGCCATAAACACGCTGCTCCAGTAAAACCAGATACTGATACGACGCTGCATCGCCACCGCCAGCCCAAAAATAGCCAGCGTGTGGAACGCCTGATATTCAAGGCCGGTCTGGATCCAGCCCATCTCTACTGCGCCCAAAGACTTGCTTAATACATGTGCGCCAAAGGCGCCCAGTGCAACAAAAATAAAGCCACTCACCGCGGCAAAAATCAGCATGAATCGGCTGGTCATGTTTAAGTCCTGAATTAATGCGTGCCCGGCACACAAACGTTATTGCTCATACCTGAAGCGGAATTTTTCTTGCTCGGTTGCCGCTTTCGCCAGTATCCACTGCCGGAAGGCGGCTATTTTACCCAGTTCTGCCTGACTGTCATGACAAACCAGATAAAACGCATTCTTGCTGACCAGTACATCATTAAAAGGGCAAACCAGGCGGCCTGCCTCAATTTCGGACTGCGCCATGACGTTGTTCGCCAACGCCACGCCCTGTCCGTGAATGGCAGCCTGTAACACCATCGCACTGTGGCTAAAGATGGGTCCCTGCTGCACGTTTATATGTGTAAGACCTAATTGACGGGTATAAGTTTGCCAGTCGCGGCGAGAGGCATCATGTAAAAGCGTATGCTGAGCCAGGTCAGCGGGTGACTTCAGCGCCTTTTCACCTGTTAACAGCAGGGGAGAACAGACCGGCAGGAGATATTCTGCGTATAATTTCTCAACACGCAAGCCCGGCCAGTTACCGCGACCATAAAAAATGGCGACATCGACGTCATCGGCCAGTTTGTCCTCCTGACGATCTACCGCCTGGATTCGAACGTCGATCCCCGGATAAGCTAAGTTAAAGCTTGAGAGTCTGGGCACCAGCCAATGAATGGCAAAACTGGGCAATAAACTAACAGTCAGGGCACCTTTTGCACTGCGAGCCTGCAGCTTACGCGTGGCTTCCGTAAGCTGGGAAAAAATCTCTTTAATATCCTGAAAATAGCTCTGCCCCTCTTCGGTCAACAGCAACGAACGGTTGCGTCGACGAAACAGCTTAAGGCCCAGAAAATCCTCCAGAGACTTGATTTGGTGACTTACTGCGGCCTGTGTCACAAAAAGCTCATCTGCTGCGCGGGTAAAGCTCAGGTGACGTGCTGCTGCATCAAAAACACGTAATGCATTGAGGGGTGGCAATCGCTTTGACATGGTTATCTGGCTTAGATGTTAACGGATTTTAACAAACAGGAAACAACGTTTAACCTATTAGTTTTTTTTATCTGAGCCATTATAATTTGTCCGTTGAGGAACTACCAGCAAATACCTATAGTGGCGGCACTTCCTGAGCCGGAACGAAGAGCTTTTTTCGGAATGCGTGTTCTGAAGGGCTTTTGGCTTACGGTTGTGATGTTGTGTTGTTGTGTTTGCAATTGGTCTGCGATTCAGACCACGGTAGCAACGCTACCAATTTTTCACTTCCTGTACATTTACCCTGTCTGTCCATAGTGATTAATGTAGCACCGCCAATTTGCGGTGCTTTTTTTTCGCCTGCGATCCGTTAATGCTCGATCTCTTTCATCTCTTTCACGTCCGTGCGGTTGATCTGCTGCTTGTTCCCGTTAGCATCTTTGTACGAAATCATCCCGGTATCATTATCGGTAGTCGGTTTCCCTTCCGAAACGATAGAACGACCATCGTTGGTGTGCATCACGTAGTTATTACCAGAACAGGCGCTCAGGGCAAAAGTAAACGCACAGGCAGAAATGATTGCAGCTGTCTTATTCATGATTATTCTCCTTTAGCAATTAATGCTATTCAAACCTCGATTTATAACAGGCTAAAACATCCGCCTAACACTATTTAGCATAACCTGCTTTTTTGAGGCCGTAAGGATAAGCAGACAATTCTGATAGATATCAACCTCCTTGCCCTGCCGCTGAAATTGCGCGACGATCGCTATATTGAAATGAGGAATCCCATGAACGCTTTCAGTCCTGCGCAGTTCCGCGCACAGTTTCCGGCCCTGGCCGATGCCGGTATTTACCTGGATAGCGCCGCCACCGCCCTTAAGCCACAGGCGGTGATTGAAGCCACGCGGCAGTTCTACAGCCTGAGCGCCGGGAACGTACATCGCAGCCAGTTTGCCGAAGCGCAGCGATTAACCGCGCGCTACGAAGCCGCACGCGATCAGGTCGCGCGCCTGATCAATGCCGAAAGCGGGAAAAACATCGTCTGGACGCGCGGCACAACAGAGGCCATCAATATGGTGGCCCAGTGCTACGCGCGCCCGCTGCTTCAGCCGGGCGATGAGATCGTCGTCAGCGAAGCGGAACATCATGCCAACCTGGTGCCATGGCTGATGGTGGCCGAGCAAACGGGTGCACGCGTGGTTAAACTCCCACTGGGTGCGGACCTTCTGCCCGACGTGGCCCGTCTCCCCGAGCTGATGACTCCCCGCAGCCGCATTCTGGCGCTCGGACAGATGTCGAACGTCACGGGAGGTTGTCCGGACCTGGCTCAGGCCATTCGCATCGCCCATGCCAGCGGGATGGTGGTGATGGTCGACGGCGCGCAGGGTGTGGTGCACTTCCCCGCTGATGTGCAGGCGCTTGATATCGACTTCTATGCCTTCTCAGGACATAAGCTCTACGGGCCAACGGGTATTGGGGCGTTGTACGGTAAGCCTGAACTGCTGGCAAAAATGACGCCGTGGCTCGGTGGCGGCAAAATGATTACCGAAGTGTCGTTCGATGGCT
The DNA here is from genome assembly GCF_000493015.1 of Enterobacter sp. MGH 24. NCBI lineage: Bacteria > Pseudomonadati > Pseudomonadota > Gammaproteobacteria > Enterobacterales > Enterobacteriaceae > Enterobacter > Enterobacter sp. MGH 24. Next base: position 457,238 of record NZ_KI535657.1, read on the forward strand.
TCAAAACTCAGGACGTTCCCTATCGTCTGGAGGCCGGTACGCCGAACGTGGCGGGGGTGATTGGCTTAAGCGCGGCGCTGGAGTGGCTGGCGGAAACCGACATTGTCCAGGCTGAAAGCTGGAGCCGGGGGCTGGCGACGCTGGCCGAGGAAGAACTGAAAAAGCGCCCGGGTTTCCGTTCGTTCCGCGTTCAGGATTCCAGCCTGCTCGCCTTTGATTTTGCGGGCGTTCATCATAGCGACATGGTGACGCTGCTGGCCGGGTATGGCATTGCCCTGCGTGCCGGACAGCACTGCGCCCAGCCGCTGCTGGCGGCGCTGGGCGTAAGCGGAACCCTGCGCGCCTCGTTTGCGCCGTATAATACCCAAAGCGATGTCGACGCGCTGGTTAGCGCCGTTGACCGCGCCCTTGAAATACTGGTGGACTAATGACTAGCGCTGCTTTAGCCGGACATCCGTTTGGCACGGTCATCACAGAAGAGACCTTAAAACAGACCTTCGCCCCGCTCCAGCAGTGGGAGGATAAATATCGTCAGCTGATCCTGCTGGGTAAACAGCTCCCTGCGCTTTCAGACGATCTCAAAGCGCAGGCGAAAGAGATCGCAGGCTGTGAAAACCGCGTCTGGCTGGGCGTGAGCGTCTCCGGCGAGAAGCTGCACTTCTTCGGCGACAGCGAAGGCCGCATCGTCAGGGGCCTGCTGGCCGTATTGTTGACCGCTGTGGAAGGGAAAAGCGCGGCGGAATTGCTGGCACATTCGCCGCTGGCGTTATTTGATGAGCTTGGACTGCGCGCGCAGCTCAGCGCCTCGCGCGGTCAGGGGTTGATCGCGCTCAGCGACGCGGTCCTGGATGCCGCACGTCAGGCTCAGGCCTGACGTTCCGCCTTGGCCATCATTTTCCTGAGGGCGTGAGACACCGCCACAAAGCCGAAGGAGGCGGTCACCATCGTGGCCGCACCAAACCCGGAGGCGCAATCCATTCTCTTTGGCCCTTCCGCCGTACTCTTCATTGCGCAGACTGACCCATCCGCCTGCGGGTAGACCAGCGCTTCGGTCGAGAACACGCAGTCGACGCCCAGCTTGCCTTTGCTGTTCTTAACCACGTTAAAGTCGCTCTTCAGGCGTTCACGCAGCTTGGCAGCCAGCGGATCCTGAATGGTTTTCGCCAGATCGGCCACCTGGATCTGCGTCGGATCGATTTGCCCGCCCGCACCGCCCGTCGTGACCAGCGGCACCTTGTAGCGACGGCAGTAAGCGATTAACGCCGCTTTTGGCCGCACGCTGTCGATGGCGTCAATCACATAGCTATAGCCTTTGCTCATGTACTCCGCGACGTTATCTGCCGTCACAAAGTCGTCGATCACCGTCACGCGGCACTCCGGGTTGATCAAACGGATACGCTCCGCCATGACCTCAGACTTCGCCAGGCCGACGCTATCGCGAAGGGCGTGAATTTGACGGTTGGTATTGGTGACGCAAACGTCATCCATGTCAATCAGCGTGATTGCGCCAATACCGGTTCTCGCCAGCGCTTCTGCCGCCCACGACCCCACACCACCAATGCCCACGACGCAGACATGCGCATCCGCAAACAGCTGCAGGGCTTTTTCACCATATAAACGTGCCGTACCGCCAAAACGCTGGCGCCAGGCGTCGCTGATTACCACAGACATAAAACCTCAGATGTAAAAAGGGTGAGGTTTGCCTCACCCTGAACAGTAATCCGTATTGCGCTCAGAATACCACAATCAGCCGCTGAATACGTTTCCAGCACCCGGCGCCGCCTTCAGTACCCACACGCGTCCGTAGTGGTTATACCAGCCCGCGCGATGGCCTGCGTCAGGGCCAATCCCCTGATAGATGTCGAAGTGCTGGCCCTTAATCGCCCCGCCGACGTCCAGCGCCACCATCAGACGCAGCTCATACTGGCCGTTGAACTTGCCGTTGTTGTCCAGCAGGGGAACCTCAGCCAGCAGCGTGGTGCCTGCAGGAATAATCGAACGATCCGATGCAACCGACGCGCGGCCTATCAGCGGAACTGCACTCGCCCCTTTCACCGGCGCGAAGTTTTGCGGTTTGAAGAAGACGAACGACGGGTTCTGCTCCAGCAGCTCACGCACCTCGGCTTCGCTGTGTTTCTCACCCCACTCGCGGATCGCCTGCATCGACATGTCTTCTTTCTTCACTTCGCCGCGGTCGATCAGCACCTTACCGATGCTGCGATAGGCGTGGCCGTTTTTACCCGAATAGCTGAAGAAGTTAAGCGGCGACCCGTCGCCAAAATCAATGTAGCCGCTGCCCTGAACGTCCATGATGAAGTTATCCATCAGGGAGTTACTGTAGGCCAGAACGTAGTTTTCGCTCAGCGCACCGGCGTAGATCTCAGCGCGAGACGGCAGACGACCGCGTTTTGGCGGCATACGGTAGATAGGATACTGGAACTCGCCCTGACGAGAGTGGCGTGCCTGGATAACCGGGGTGTAATAGCCGGTAAACTGGACGTTGCCGTAGTTATCGGCCCCTTCCATCTGCCAGGCGTCGATACCAAACTGGCGCATATTGCGCGTATCGCCGCCTGCTTTCAGCCAATCCTGGACCGCGCTATAAACACTGTTCTGTGAGCTATACAGACGCGGCGACGCGTTGCGGATCTGGTAGACCTGCTCGGAGAAATCACCGGCATTAATCGGTGCGCCGACAGCATCAGGCTGATTAACTAAAGAGAAAGGCTGGGATAACTTCCCGTCTTTATACTGTTGACCGCGATCGGTCGGTTTGGAAGAACAGGCCGCAAGAATCGCTACCATTGCGCCCGCCATCAGATACTTCGCCCAACGTCCTTTCATTATATCTCGTCTTTAAGTTGCCCATTTCCGCGTGATGAAGATAACAAACCGCCAGGGCTAATGAAATGCGATCGCATGCCCTTTGGCAAATTTTGCGCAAAAAATAGTCCAAACAAAGCCATGTCGTTCAATTTGCATACAAAATCATGATTTATGTGAAAAAGGGGTTGCATCACAAACCTATCCGAGTATAGTGCGCATCCACGGACGCGGGGTGGAGCAGCCTGGTAGCTCGTCGGGCTCATAACCCGAAGGTCGTCGGTTCAAATCCGGCCCCCGCAACCAACACTTCTAAAACAATAAACACCCTCAAGGGTGTTTTTTTGTATCTGTCGTTTGTGAATTTGCCGGGCGTTTACCCGGCTGAAAGATTTACCCGCGTCGCGCCAGCGTCGCCCCGTCAGAGAAATACGCCCGTATCCCCGCCAGAATCGACTCCGCAACCTCCTGCTGGAATTTTGCCGTCTTGAGCTTACGCTCCTCTTCAACGTTACTGATAAACGCGGTTTCTACCAGAATGGACGGGATGTCCGGTGCCTTGAGTACCGCAAACCCGGCCTGTTCAACGCTGTTTTTATGCAGCTTATTAATATTGCCCAGCTTGGCCAGCACCGCTTTACCAAACTTCAGGCTGTCGTTAATGGTCAGCGACTGCACCATATCGAACATAGTGTGATCGACGTAGCGGTCGCCGCTTTTGCTCACGCCACCAATCAGGTCAGAGGCGTTCTGGCTGTCAGCCAGGAATCTTGCTGCGGTACTGGTCGCGCCTTTGGTTGAGAGCGCGAACACCGACGAGCCGCTTGGCTGGCGGCTGGTAAACGCATCCGCATGGATCGACACGAACAAATCGGCGCGCTGCTTCTGCGCTTTCGCCACCCGGACCTTAAGCGGAATAAAGACGTCTTCATTGCGCGTCATATAGGCGCGCATATTGCCTTCTTTATCAATCAACGCTTTCAGGCGACGGGCAATTTGCAGCACCACGTCTTTTTCACGCGTATGGTATTTCCCCACCGCGCCGGAGTCTTCGCCGCCGTGTCCAGGATCGAGCATGATCACAATCGGACGATCGCGCCCTGCTTTGCCCGGCTGCGGGCCGCTTTGCGCAGGTGGAACCTGACTCTGCAGATCGCCCTTGTTGTAATCCTCCAGCAGCGCAAGCAGCGGATCCTGAATATCCGTCGCATTGGCCGGGTAGAGATCCATCACCAGGCGCTCTTTGAACGTCGCGACAGGCGCCAGAGCAAACAGCTGCGGCTTAACGTTCTGCTTCAGTTCAAACACCATGCGCACGGTTTGCGGATCAAACTGCCCGACGCGCGCCGATTTAATAAACGGATCGTCGCCGCGGATCTGCGCCGCCATACCCTTCAGCACGGAGTTGAGGTTAACGCCTTCAAGATCCACTACCACGCGTTCAGGGTTGCTGAGGGCAAATTGCTTATATTTCAGCACGCGATTGGATTCGACCGTCACGCGCGTATAGGTCGACGACGGCCAGACGCGCACCGCCACCACCTGACTCGTGGCGGCAAGACCGACCTGACTGACGCTAAGCAACCACATTGCCCCGGCCCCTTTTAACAAACGGCGGCGGCTTATTGCTGAATTGGATCCCGACATGCTTCTCCCGAGCAAGAACACTGACTGATATACAAAATGTCCAGATTGACCGAAAACTTTAACGAATGACGCATAAACTGTCATCTATAAAAGGGTAAACAATCATACGCTAACGCACGGATTACTTATCATTTTCTGTGGGTCGCGGAAAATTTGCGCTTGCACACGCGGCCACAATCGAATAAAAATACAGAAATTACGAATAAACATTCATTAAGGGTTGTGCCATGGTGAAGGAACGTAGAACCGAACTGGTCCAGGGATTCCGCCATTCTGTTCCCTATATCAACGCCCATCGGGGAAAAACGTTTGTCATCATGCTTGGCGGCGAAGCCATTGAGCATGAAAATTTTTCCAGCATCGTCAATGACATTGGCCTGCTGCACAGCCTCGGGATCCGCCTGGTGGTGGTGTATGGCGCGCGTCCGCAGATCGACGCCAACCTGGCCGCTCACCACCACGAGCCGATTTACCACAAACATACCCGCGTTACCGATGCCAAAACCCTTGAGCTGGTGAAACAGGCGGCGGGTCTGCTGCAGCTGGATATTACCGCTCGCCTGTCGATGAGCCTGAACAATACGCCGCTGCAGGGCGCGCATATCAACGTCGTGAGCGGCAACTTTATCATTGCCCAGCCGCTCGGCGTGGACGATGGCGTGGATTACTGCCACAGCGGTCGCATTCGTCGTATTGATGAAGAAGCCATTCACCGCCAGCTGGACAGCGGTGCCATCGTGCTGATGGGCCCGGTGGCGGTCTCCGTAACCGGTGAAAGCTTTAACCTGACCTCAGAAGAGATTGCCACGCAGCTGGCAATCAAGCTGAAGGCGGAAAAAATGATTGGGTTTTGCTCCTCCCAGGGTGTCGTGAACGATGAAGGGGTAATAGTGCCGGAACTTTTCCCGAATGAAGCCCAGGCACGCGTGGAGGCGCTGGAAGCCGAAGGCGATTACCACTCCGGCACCGTCCGCTTCCTGCGCGGCGCAGTGAAGGCCTGCCGCAGCGGCGTGCGCCGCAGCCACCTGATCAGCTATCAGGAAGACGGGGCCCTGCTGCAGGAGCTGTTCTCCCGCGACGGTATTGGTACCCAGATTGTAATGGAGAGTGCGGAGCAGATCCGCCGCGCCACCATTAACGACATCGGCGGCATTCTGGAGCTGATCCGCCCGCTGGAACAGCAGGGTATTCTGGTGCGTCGCTCACGCGAACAGCTGGAGATGGAGATCGATAAATTCACCATTATCCAGCGCGATAACCTGACCATCGCCTGCGCCGCGCTCTATCCGTTCCCGGAAGAGAAGATTGGTGAAATGGCCTGCGTGGCGGTGCACCCGGACTACCGCAGCTCTTCACGTGGGGAAATGCTGCTTGAGCGCGTGGCGGCACAGGCGCGCCAGATGGGGCTGAGCAAGCTGTTCGTCCTGACGACGCGCAGCATTCACTGGTTCCAGGAGCGCGGCTTCACGCCGGTGGATATCGATTCCCTGCCGGAAACGAAGAAAGAGATGTACAACTATCAGCGTCGTTCAAAAGTGCTGATGGCCGATCTGGGATGATACGACGCCCTCACCGTCCGGCGAGGGCTTTCGTTCAGAGGGACTCAAATATTGCGCTCAGCCCGCTTCGACGTTCCGTTCGGGTGGCGATCGCCTGCACCAGCACCCGTTCATCGGCATACAGCGACAGGCGCTGACGCGCGCGCGTAATGGCGGTATAGATCAGCTCGCGGGTAATGACGGGTGAAAGCTGCGTGGGCAGGATCAGCGCCGCATGGTTAAACTCGGATCCCTGGGATTTATGCACCGTCATCGCCCAGGCGGTTTCATGCTCGGGCAAACGGCTGGGCTGGAAGGACTTCACGCTCCCGTCCGGCATCTGGAACCAGACGCGCAGGCCCTGACCGCAGTCGAGCGCAATCCCGATGTCCCCGTTAAACAACCCCAGCGCGCTGTCGTTGCGGGAGATCATCACCGGTCGCCCCTCATACCAGCGCGAGTGCGGGGTACGGTTAATTTTGCGTTTTTGCGCCAGCAGCTGCTCCAGCCTGTCGTTAAGACCCCGGACGCCAAAGGGGCCTTCCCTCAACGCACAGAGCAACTGGTATTCGCCAAACGCGGCAATGACCTGCTCCGGCGTACTTTGCTGTTGTACGCCCGTCAGAAAGTGCTGGTACCCCTGCAGGGCGTCATCAAGCATCGCCTGATACTCTTCCCCGCTTTGCAGCGATTTTTTCTCAATATCCGTATAGGTTCCGTCAAATACCGCAGTGGTGGTGCGCCGGTCGCCCCGGTTCACCGCTGCCGCAAGCTGGCCGATGCCGGAGTCGCTGCCGAAACGGTAGCTTTTTTGCAGCAGACACAGGCTGTCGCGCAGCGCCCCCGCAAGCGAATGGTTTTCTGACGTGAGCGAACATCCGGTGAGACGGGCCAGCTCCTGCGCGCGTTCAGCGGTGTATCCCAGGCTGGCATAGGTGCAGATATCCCCCAATACGGCCCCCGCCTCAACGGAGGCAAGCTGGTCGCGATCGCCCAGGAAAATAACCCGCGCGTGCGGCGGGAGCGCATCGATCAAACGCGACATCATCGTCAGGTCAATCATCGACGCTTCATCCACCACCAGAACATCAAGGTGCAGTGGGTTACCGGCATGATAGCGCAGACGCTGGCTACCCGGCTGTGCGCCAAGCAAACGGTGCAGCGTGCTGGCTTCATTGGGGAAAAGCGCAAGCTGATCCCCGGTTAGCGGCAGCTTTTGCAGCGCGCCGCCTAACGACTCCGTCAGACGTGCCGCCGCTTTGCCGGTGGGGGCCGCAAGGCGAATACGGCACTTTTGCTCACCCGATAGCTGAATCAGCGCGGCAAGCAGTTTTGCCACGGTGGTCGTTTTCCCGGTACCCGGGCCGCCAGAAATCACCGAAATCCGTCGCGTTAAGGCCACGGCTGCCGCCACCTTCTGCCAGTCTGTCGCGTCGTCAGAGGTAAACAGCGTATCGAGCGTTTGCCGGAGCTGTGCTTCATCGCAGGGAAGCGGCGCGTTGGTCTCGCTGAAGAAGCGCGCTACCGTCAGTTCGTTACGCCACAGCCTGTTGAGATACAAACGCTCGCCGACAAGGATCATCGGTGTCCCGGTATCGGCGCCGCTTACGGCAGGCGAGCCGAGTAATATCGCCTGCCAGTCCACTGCGTCACCCAGCAGCGCGAAACACGCCTGTAAAGCCGGAGGCATCTTCTCATCCACCGCCAGACGCGACAGCGGCAGACACACGTGCCCCTCCCCCGCGTCTTTGCTCAGAATGGCGGCGGCAAGCATGACCGCAGGCTCCTCACCTGCCACCATCATGGCGAACTGCACATCCAGGTGGCGCAGTAATCGTTGTTCAACCGCGTCCAGCAGTAGCGCCTGCATCGTCATGCCACCTCCTCCGTGCTTGCAGCAAACAGGTTATCCATTTTTTCAATCAGTTCCGCAGCCGGACGTGTACTAAAGACGCCGGAACGCGGATCGTTAGCATCCACTCCGCGCAGGAACAGGTAAATGACGCCGCCAAAATGCGCGTCGTAGCGGTAATCGGCCATGCGATGACGCAGGTAACGGTGCAGCGCCAGGGTGTAAAGCTGATACTGCAGATCGTAGCGATGCATTTGCATGGCAGAGGCCATCGCGTCTTGCGTGTAGGCTTCGCTGCTTTCACCCAGCCAGTTCGATTTGTAATCCAGCAGGTAGTAGCGCCCTTCATGACGGAAAACCAGGTCGATAAAGCCTTTGAGCATCCCCTGCACCTGGCGGAAGTTCAGCGGCGGGCACCCGGCGGATAACGGATCGTACTCGCAGATCAGCGCATCAAGCGCCTCGGCTCTGAGCGGGCTGGCGATGGGGAGATAAAACTCCATCTCCACCTGCTTATCTTTGGCGGTCAACTGACTCAGCGAGATCCCCTGCGTTGTGAGCGGCGCGTGCAGAACCGCGTGGATCCAGTCACGCAGAACCGGCTGCCACTGAGCGTCGTAGCCGCCACTCTGTAACATCTTTAGCACCCACTCTTCGGAAACCGGCTGGGTAAAATCCAGCTCTTCAAAGAGGCTGTGCAAAAACGTGCCCGGGGAGGCGCCGCGCGGGAACTGGTGCGGCGTGAGCACCGGCTCAGCGGGTACGCTACCGGCTCCTGCGGCATCCACGTCCAGTTTTGGCATCAGATCCTGCGCAATACTCTGCCCGTGCTGCTGTAAACCGGAGTAGCTGGTGACGCGCCAGTCGTCGGCAATGGTACGCACAACCTGGCGGGCATGGAGCGCTGGCTCACGCAGCTCAGGCATCTGCCAGCGGCTAGTGTCGGGCTGCGACGGAATATGCAGCGCAATATGCTCTGTGCAAAGTGATTCAATGCACTGGCGCAGGCCCGCCGCGTCTTTGGGTTCGCCGTGCTGAATAAGCCGCCCCAGCGCGCTCAGATGAAAATCGCTCTCCCCGGTCTTTTCGCCACGGCGACGGAACAGAGGCGCAACGCCCAGGCTGCAGTGCCAGATCGAACGGGTCAACGCCACGTAGAGCAGGCGTAAATCTTCCGCAAGACGTTCGGCCTCCGCCAGCTCAACGCTGGACTCCGCGTTGCTGAGATCGAGCACCGCCTCAAAAGATTCGCGATCGTGGTAAAAGGCCTGATCCTGGACGCGGTAATTGGCAATAAACGGCAGCCAGACCAGCGGATACTCAAGGCCTTTCGATTTGTGAATGGTGACAATCTGCACCAGATGTTTATCACTCTCAAGGCGCATCTGCTGGCTGGAGGAATTACTGTTCGGGTCGGTAATCTGCTGCGCCAGCCAGCGCACGAGAGCGTGCTCGCTCTCCAGCTGCGTACCCGCTTCCTGCAGCAGTTCGCTGATATGTAAAATATCGGTCAGCCGACGCTCGCCGCCCGCTGTCGCCAGCATATTCTCGGCAATGTGGCGCTGAGCCATGAGCTCGCGCACCATCGCCATGACTCCACGCTTCTGCCATTTTTCGCGGTAGCGAACAAACTCTTCTACCACGGCATCCCATGCGGCTTCGTCATTGTTGAGCGCATCAATGTCGCGCGCGTTCAGCCCGAGCATTGCGCTGGCCAGCGCGCTGCGCAACGTGCTTTCCCGCTCCGGAGCCAGCACGGCCTGCAGCAGCCATAGCATCTCCTGCGCTTCCAGCGTTTCAAAGACGCTGTCGCGGTTTGAGAGGTAGACGGACGGAATATTCAGTAGCGTCAGGGCGTCGCGGATGAGCGCGGCCTCCTGACGGCTGCGCACCAGCACCGTGATATCAGATGCCTTTACGGGAGTGGGTTTATCCCCCTTCCACAGCAGCGCCTTACCGTGCGCGCCGGCACTGAGCCAGTCACGAATTTGCGCGGCACAGTGCTGGGCCATGGCATTTTGATAGTCGGCAACGCCGTAGCCTTCCCCGTCCAGCAGCCAGAACTTCATGGCAGGCTGCGTCTCGCCGTTGAACTCGAAGCGCAACGAGGCATTTTTCTCGGCGAATTTTACCGGCTGAAACGGGATCTCCCGGAACATAAACGCCGTATCCATGCGGCCGAAGAGCGCGTTGACGCTTTCCACCATGCCGGGAGCGGAGCGCCAGTTGGTGTCCAGCGTGTAGTGCGCGTCAACCTCGCTGCGCGCTTTCATGTAGGTGAAAATATCCGCACCGCGGAAGGCGTAAATGGCCTGTTTCGGATCGCCGATTAACAACAGCGCGGTGCCGGGCTGCTGGCGCCAGATACGCCGGAAAATGCGGTATTGTTGAGGGTCGGTATCCTGAAATTCGTCAATCATCGCCACCGGGAAGCGGGTGCGAATCGCGGCGGCAAGCGCTTCGCCATTTTCACTGCACAGCGCCGCATCGAGGCGGCTCAGCATATCGTCGAACCCCAGCTCACCCCGGCGGCGTTTTTCACGCGCGACGGCGTCGCGAATTTCCGTCATCGCGCGAGTGATCATCAGATCGTTGAGCGTTAAGGGCTCAGCCAGCAGGGTTTCAATCGCCACAAACAGGGGATGCTCAGGCACGATGCCGTCGGCTTTGGTCCGCTCAACCAGGAAACGCCGGGAAAATTTCTCCAGCGCGTCCGGGAGCTGATAGCCTCGCGTCTCTTCCTGCGCCCAGGCGCCGATCTTGTCGATCCATTTACCCTGATTGCCACGGTTAAACTTGCGTCGGTCAATCCCGGAATTTTCGATAATTGCCTCAATCTCGCCAACGGACTCAATCCATTTTTGCTTGATGTCGACAATTTTCGCGATGATTTTTTCATGCCGTGAGGCCAGCGTTTCATCCGCAGGCGGCGGGAATTTAATGACCGGCGCTTCCCCCTGCAGATAACGATCGATAGCGCGAAGCAGCGCCTCCGGGCCCTTCCACAACGCATGTACCGCTTCGGCGATATCGCGCGGTAACGGGTAACAGTGGCGACGCCAGAAATCCGCGCAGGCCTGATAGCGAAGCACGGATTCATCTTCAATAAGCTGCTGTTCAAACAGCATGCCGGATTCAAACGCATTCAGGCTTAGCATGCGCTGGCAAAAACCGTGAATGGTGAAGACGGACGCTTCATCCATCTGCCGTTCGGCGAGGAGCAGCCACTGGGCTGCCTGTTGCTTATCGGCAATCTCTTCCAGAAGGCTCGCGTAGAGAGGGTTATCCGTGCTCTGACGCAGACAGGCGATGCGCAGCTCGTGGATATTGGTACGAATACGGCCCCGCAGCTCAGCGGTGGCAGCCTCGGTGAAGGTCACCACCAGCAGCTCTTCCACGCTCAAAGGGCGTGGAAAAGCGGCGTTGCCGCCAAGCCCCAGAAGCAGACGCAGATAGAGGGCGGCGATGGTGAAGGTTTTTCCCGTTCCCGCTGAGGCTTCAATCAATCGCTCACCCTGCAGAGGTAAACGTAAGGGATCAAGGGACTCAGCGGTATCGGTCATTCTTTCTTACTCCAGGGCATAGATTGCTGCAGCGCGCTGACGCTCTTCCAGACTTTCCAGCCTTTCGGGTTCACGTACTCCGTTTTCCCGTTCTGGCTACCGGAAACCTGAGACAGGATGGTGATACCCTGCGGCTTAATGACCGCCTGGTGGAAGAAGTCGGCAACCTTCTGCGGCGTCAGCTGTTTTATCTCGGCCACTACTTTATCACGCGAATCAAATTTCAGATTACCGCGATCGAAATCTTTGCTCAGCTGCGAGGCTTCTTCACCGAGCGTCTGCGGCGGCTGCATCACCTGCGCGATGACGGCCTGCTGGATTTGCGCAAACTCTTCCGGCTTCATGGCGCGCAGTTTTGCTTCCACCTGCGGGAAGAAGGCCTGGTAACGCTGCCAGAGATACGCCGGCTGTTTATCGCTGCTTTGCAGCAGGAAACCCAGCCCCCACTGTCGGCCTACGTTCATAGAGAAGGCAAACACCGCGTAGCCAAGCTGCTCTTCTGTACGCAACTGGTTATAGAACCACGGCTGAATAATTTGCCCCAGCACGGCACTCTGCGCCGAGCTGGCGAATTCATCATAGCCCGTTGGCACAAATACCGCGGCCAGCGCGGAGTCCGTGCTGTTACCCGCCTTTTCAAAAATCACATTCTGTTTTTTCTCAACCAGCACGTCCTGGTTGCGGCACCACTCGTCGCCTTTCGAACCGAGCTGAGTACGTACATTCTCCGCCAGCGTTTTGGCCTGTTCCTCACTCATATTGCCGACGATCAGGAACTCCGGGCGCGTGTTGGTTTTCAGCGCGTCACGGTAAGCCAGCACGTCTTTTAAGGTGATCGAAGGCAACAGCGCGCGGCGGTCTTCTCGCTGGAAATAAGGAACTTGCGACAGCATTTGCGCTGGCATAAGCGCCAGATCGTAAGCTTTGCCCTTCTCCGCAGAATCCATCATCTGCGCATACCACGATTTGGCCTGCTCAAGCTGCTCTTCCGTCGGCGTGTAGCTGAAATACCCTTCGAGCAGAGCCTGGAACAGCTGAGGCAAACGCTGGGTATAGCCGTTTGCATTGAGCATCAAACCGTTGTTGGCGTTGGTGGAGAAGCTGATGCCGCCCACGGCCGCCTGGTTGCTAAGCTGATCGAGCGCAATCCCGGCGAGATAGTCATTAAGCGCGAACATCACCTGATTTTTAGCGCTGTTCATCGCTTTCGGGTTACGCAGCACCACGCTGACATCGGCCTTTGGCTCGCTTGCGAAATAGCGGCTTGGGGTATACACCACGCGCAGCGTTGGCTCATCAATGATGAGCGCCGGGTGCGGGTAATCTTTAGTCGTTTTGATCAGCGAGAAGTCATCCGGAATATAGGGGTTCAGCTCCGGCAGCTTCAATACAATCTCCCCGGCCTGCTTCTGCCAGTCGGCGAAGGTCTGCGCGCTGATTTTGTCTACCTGATAAGGGGCATCGACAAAATACGCCGTCTTGTTATGCGGTTCATTCGGGCTGATGTACCAGATGCGGGCATTCTCCGGCGTCATCATCGCCAGGCGGGCTTTTACCGCCTCGGCGTCATACCGGTCGGCAATATTGACCGCGTCGAGGGTGTGTTCCACCGGCACGCGGATCATGGTATCCGCCAGCCACTCAACGTAATCCATGTCGCGGGTAATGGACGGGTAACGGAAATCGAGATCCAGCACGTGGGCGAGTTCATCAAAGTAGCGCTTATCGACGCCTTTCTCTCGCAGCAAAGAGAGGTAGCTGAAGATCGCCGCCACCACTTCATCACGGTTTGCCAGCCCTTTGTCGGTCAGGGTGGCGGAGATCGCCAGCACGCCGCTATTGCCGTTTACAACTGGATCGGAATCGGCGCGAATACCTTCCACCAGCCCCTGTTTTTGCAGCCAGTCAGAAAGCGTGCCCGGGCTGCGGTTACCTATCAGGTAGGTCACCAGCTCATCGGTTTTACTGCGAAACTGTGCGGTGTTGTTATCAATGCGGAACTCCACGCGCAGCACTTTGCGCGGCAGCGCCGGCACGTAGTGGATAACGATCCCTTTTTGCGCGTCCGTGACCACCGGTACGTCTATCTGCGGCAGGTCGATATTTTTATTCGGCACCCGACCAAACGTTTTAGCCGCCATGCCGGCCAGTTCAGGCAACGGTTTATTGCTGTAGATGACCGCTTTCATCAGGTTGGCGGAGTAGTATTTATCGCGAAACGCGTGCAGGGCATCAAGCACCGGGCTGTTCGGTTTGTCGCTTAACGTCTCCAGGTTACCGCCGGAGAAACGCGACCCCGGGTGCGCAGGGTTGATGGTTTCAGCGCTGACCTGTGCCATGCGCATACCGTCTCGCGTGCGGGCCATGGTCAGCTCGGCATTCACCGCATTGCGTTCACGATCGGCATACTTTTTATCCAGCAAGGGGGCGGCGATGGAATCAGCAAGGCGATCGACCGCGCCTTCCAGCGCATCATTTTCGACTTCAAGATAAAAGGCCGTGCGGTACGGTGCCGTGCTGGCATTGTGGCTGCCGCCATGCATTTTCAGAAATTCGGACAGGCTATCTGGCTGCGGGTATTTTTTTGACCCCATCAGCGTCATATGTTCCAGATAGTGTGCAAGCCCAGGATGAGTGTCAGGATCTTCCAGCGATCCAACCGGCACCACTAATGCCGAAAGGGATTTCACCGCCTGCGGATCGGAAACCAGCAGCACAGTCATGCCGTTATCAAGACGAATAGCCTGATATTGACGGGTATCTTTTTCGCTTTTACGAATCGTTTCCTGAACGGGTTGCCAACCGGAGTCTGCCTGAGTGACGGGTACCCAGAGGGCGAAAAACAAAACAAACGCTTTAAACAAGGTGCTACCTCTTTATCACGGCTACATCATTAACACATTGCGTGCTGGACACGCCAACATCTCTTTATTGGGTACATCAGTCCGTGATAAGAAGTGCATCATAAATGAACACCCCATGCTGCGCAATTTTTATACAGCACTCAGGACTGATTAAATTTAAACAACGGCAGCAGGTAGCGCTGCGCCTCTTCCGTGATAGCCTCGAAGTGCTCTGGCTCAAGGGTTCGCCATAAGCGCTGATACCAGACATCTTCACCTTCACCACGCACCATCATGTTACCTTCGTAGGCCTGCATAAATTTACTGCGAGCTTTCTGCAGCGAAGCCTCATCCGTTAACATCGCATCATTTTGCGCGTCATAACAGGCTTTTATCCACGCACCACCGCTTTCAGGCAGCAGTAAAAGGGGTTTATTCATTCCCTGAAGATAGCCCTCAATGTACAAAGACAGATACCGTAACGCCTGCTCAGACTCCATCGGCGGGAAGCGCCATTCGCCCTCTTTGCGCACGAAAATCCGGCTTTCACCTTTATGACCACCCGCACTGTAGACAAGATGTTCCAGCCAGAGTTGCAATCCCTGTGAAACGCTCAGCATAGAGGGCCGCCAGCGCAGCAATCCATCCGGCTGAACCTGGGTTAACCAGCCCGTGAGCTCTACGCCATTGCAGTTGAGATCGATTTCAATACTTTTGCCCGGCTGCCGGCACGCTCTCACACGCTCTGCGAGGGCGGTCATCTCCTGACACTGCGCCTCCCAGACAATTTCTCCGAACGCCCCGTAGGGCAACTGCCCTGCAGCACGGTAGCGGCGGTAAAGTTTGTCAGCATCTTCCTCGTCAACCAGCGCATTCAGCAGCTGGAGGTTGAGCTGGTAGCGCTCCAGCCCTTCCAGCGTAAAAGGCTCTGCATCCGGAATTTCGCTCTCTTCAGAACGGAAGTTGACCTGCAATCGTTGCTGGAAGAAGGCCCGCACCGGATGCGCCCAAAACCGCTGAAGCTGTTCAAAAGTCAGGGTTTTAATGGGCAGCGGGTCAAGCGTCTGAATGAAATCCGTGTGCGCATTCCCCTCCCTTTTCGCCGCCGGTAGCCACTCCTGAGCATAGCTCTGGCGCTCGCTGGCCGTGTAGTTCACCGGGTCAAACGGCATGCGGCTGTGGAAACAGGTGATATGGGCTTTCACCCTCTGCTCGGTTTCATCGCAGTTGCGCTCTTCATCCCCCGGCAGATAGTGGCTCTGGCCGATATAGTCCACCAGCTCCTGCACCAGAACGGAAGGGAAACGCTCGCTGTTGTCCTGAATGGAACGGCCGATATAGCTGATATAAAGCTTATTCTGGGCAGAAATGAGCGCCTCAAGGAAGAGGTAGCGGTCGTCATCACGGCGGCTACGATCGCCCCGCTTTGTATTGGCGCTCATCAAATCGAACCCCAGCGGCGCCAGCGCGCGCGGATAAACGCCGTCGTTCATACCAAGCAGACAGACCACTTTAAACGGGATAGAACGCATTGGCATCAGGGTGCAGATATTGATGGGGCCCGCCAGGAAACGCTGGCTGATTCGCTCCTGATCGAGCCGCTGCGTTAGCTCATCCCTCAGCAGCGACAGCGGGATAGCCTCCTGATAGTGGGAATTCACGCCTTCGTCGATGATAGCCTGCCACTGTGTTTCAATCAGCGCCATCGCCGCTTCGGTGTCACTGTCTGGCAGGAAGAAATCATTAAGCAACGCCCTGCAAACCGGAAGCCATGCGTCAAGCGGACGCGGCTGCAGCAGCTCGTGTCGCCAGCGGTTAAGCTGCATAAGAAGTGACGCTAAATGCCCCACCAGTTCAGCAATTAACCCGCTGGACTCATCGTAAGGCAGCACCTCGTTCCACTCGCCCTGGCTGCTCTCCATGGCGTAGCCCAGCAGCATACGCGTCAGGCCAAATCGCCACGTGTGCTGGCCGGTTGGGGGAAGCTCAAACTCCTGAACGTTATCGTCATCGATCCCCCACCGAACGCCAGACTCATTCACCCACTGGCGAAGGTAGCGCAGCCCCTCTTCATTGATGTTGAAGCGTGCAGCCAGTACGGGAACATCCAGTAATGCCAGGACATCTTCGGAGATAAAGCGGCTATCCGGCAGTGAAAGCAGAGTGATAAAGGCCTGCAGTGCCGGATGCGACTGGCGGGCACGACGGTCAGAGATAGCGTAAGGCAGGTATCGCTCGCCCGTCGCACTGCCAAAGACGGCCTGAATAAAGGGACTGTAGCTGTCGATATCCGCCACCATCACCACGATATCGCGTGGCGTCAGTTCGGGATCGTCCTGCAGCATCGCCAGCAGCTGGTCGTGAAGCACTTCGACCTCACGCTGCGGGCTATGGCAAACATGGATCGTGATGCTGCGATCGTCAGCGTCCAGCTTCCGCTTGCTGTCGCTGCGTTCGAACTCGTTCGCCGTCACGCCCATCACGGCGCGGTTTTCCAGATCCAGAATATCCAGCTGAATATGGTGAAGCAGGCTATCCGGGGTAATCTCGACAAACGCATCCACGTCGCCTTCGCCTGATGAAGTGATGTCTGAAAGCATGTGAATGTAGTCACGCCCCAGCTTCCCCCATGAGGCAAGCAGCGGATTGGGCAGGTTCTGGATACCGTCTTCATCAAAAAGCTGCCCGGCGGTCGAGCCGTCTTTAAACAGCGGGACGGCACGTTCTTCAAAAAGGCGCTTTCTTTGGCGGGTAACCAGCCGGGCTAGCCAACGTTCGTCGAGGATATCCCCCCAATACTGTCGGCAGGGGTTGGTAAACAAAATATGGATATCAATATGCTTACCCAACGCATGCAACGCCTTCAGATAGACGGGGGGTAATGCGGATATCCCGCAGATAAAAACGCGTGACGGCAGTCGGGCCGGGCGCTCCGACGCATTTTCAAGTATTGAGATAAACCGATCGTAAAGATTGGCTCGGTGCCACTTAGGCTGGCCAAGTTTCTCCGTGTGCTCTACCAGCGCTTTCCACAGCGGTGCCTGCCAAATTTGCGCTTCAGGCAGCCCTTCAATCAACTCGCCCGCTTCCCAACGAATTAACCAGTCAGAACGGTAAACAAGGTATTGATCGTAGAGATCGGCGGTGCGCGACGCCAGTTGGAACAGCTTGCGCTTATCGGTATCGTCATTGAGGTAGTGGCGCAGCATGGCGAATTCATCGCGCTGCAGCATGTCCGGCAGAAGCGCCATCAGCTTCCAGCTCATGCTCTGCTTGTTGAAAGCGCTCTGCTCCGGGATGTCCGGCAACACGCGAACGAACATGTCCCAGATAAAGCTCGCGGGCAGCGGGAAATCAATGTTCGCGGCTATGCCAAATTTACGGGAAAGCGACATTTGCAGCCACTGTGCCATACCGGTGCTCTGCACCAGCACCATTTCGGGCTCAAAAGGATCGTCAAGCCGCTCGCGCTCAACGATAAATTCCATCAGTGCTTCCAGCACATCCAGACGATTTGAGTGGTAGACCCTTAACATAGACGCTCCCGACTACTGGCTAACCGGGCAATGCAGACGCGTTATCTCACCGCGTCGCCCCAGAGGAGAAATAAGTGTAACCGTGATGCTGACACATCCTGCGTGCGTTGTCTGCCCCCGACTGGCCTGCCAGCCTTCGGGGAGAACATTTGTTGAGAGCTGAGACTGATTCCAGGCATAGTGCCAAAGCTGGCGATACTGGTTAAAGAGAGTAAACCGTGCCGCCAGCGCCCGGTGATAACCCGACAGGGCCGTCACGACGAGCGCCAGCAGCATCATCGCCAGCAGGACCTCCACCATGCTAAACCCTTTTTCTCTGCTCACGGCAACTGACATAACGCGCTCTCCTTAAGGGGGCAAAAATCACTCCAGCCGTGCGGTGAAAAGCGAATTTTCCCGTCGACTATCTCTCCCGCGCGCCAGAGCAGCAGACCGCTGTCTCCGGCGATCAGCAGCACACGCGCCTCATTCAGCTGGCGCAAACACACTCGCCACGCCGATGCCTTTTTGCACTGTATCTGTGGCTCTGACGACCAGCTCTGAACCCGTCCCCACTCAAGCGCAGACTGTACCGTCGCCTGCTGCTGAAGCGAGCGGCTCTCGCCACCAACGAGCGCGCTAAACGTTGTCAGCTGCTGATTGAGCCCCGTGAGGATTAGGGTACCGAGCACCAGTAAAAGCAGAACCAGCGCCAGTGAAGACATTCCGCGTTGACGGTTCACAGGTTGTACCCCGTGACCGTATACAACGCCTGCCAGGGCTCCCCCTGTCCGCCTTTACGCATCGCGGATAGTTCAATATTCACCTCTGGCGCAAAACCGGCATGTTCCACTTTCTTCACCACAAAATGCGCGATCGTAAGCCTGTCCGGGTCGGTGAGCTTTTCCCATCCTTTTCCTTCACACGACGTCGCCCCACGCTGGATTTCCAGTGCGCCCGATTCCAGACGAAAACCGGTGCTGTCATTTTCCGAGGCGCTGCTATCCCAGCTGCCGTTGCTGTTGGCATCCCACCGCACAATGACGCAGCCTCCAAGCCTGGCAATCACCAGCGCCTGTCCCTGACAGTTTCCCGCGCAGTACCCCGCGCGCTGAAGCTGTTTGCCCAGGGAAAACAGATGTTGCCAGACCTCTTCCTCCAGCTCCCTCTGGCCGGATTGCAGTAAGACGGCCCGCTGCAAGCCGGGTAAAAAACGCGATGCGCTTATCAGCAAAAGGCTGCTAATTGCCGTGGCAATCAGAACTTCAGTCAGTGAGAAACCGCGCTGCCTCATCAACATGAACCTCCCTCCGAGACTTTACACATCCTGATGCGTCCTCCATTTGAGACAATAATCAGCCATGCTCCTGCACGGCTTTGAACGCGTATCCGCCCCGACCATGCCGTATCCCTTAATCCAAAGAACGTCAGCGACGGCGTGACCTCACTGACCTCGACCTCAGGCCAGAGCGGAATCATCACAAAGGGACTGCCCTTTTCACAGCCCTGCACGGCAGAGCTCACCAGACAGTCCCGGCCTCCCACCCGCAGAAGGGTAATTTGATGGTCGCGGTTGTAGCGGTTGGCATGGTTGCGCAGAAACAGCAGGTAATCGCGCACCTGACCGGCGGTTTGCCACAGCCGCTGCTGTCGCTGCCAGCTGTCCCAGCCGTACAGCCCTGAGGCGCTGAGGATAACGACAAGCGAAATCGCGATCAGCGTTTCGATAAGCGTAAAACCGTTCTCTTTTTTCATACCGGGAGTGTGGCGAAGCGCCGTGAACATGACGAGCGACGGATCCTCATTTTACGAGGCGTTATCCGCAGAATTGGGAGAGTTGCAGCGCGTTGCACACTTTCTGGATAGCGCTTCGGGAAACAGGATAAAGGCAAAAAAAACCGGCGCTAAAGAGCACCGGTTGTGTCACGCTTTATCGCATCAGATAGCGACGGGCGCTTTGATGCCAGGATGCGGGTCGTAACCCTCAATTTCGAAATCATCAAAGCGGTAATCGAAGATTGATGCCGGTTTGCGTTTAATAATCAGCTTCGGCAGCGCACGCGGTTCGCGGGTCAGCTGGAGATGCGTCTGTTCCATGTGGTTGCTGTAAAGATGGGTATCCCCACCGGTCCAGACAAAATCACCCACTTCCAGGTCACACTGTTGCGCCATCATGTGGACTAACAGCGCATAGCTGGCAATGTTAAACGGCAGACCGAGGAACACGTCACAGGAGCGCTGGTAGAGCTGACAGGAAAGCTTGCCATCCGCCACATAGAACTGGAAGAACGCGTGGCACGGTGCCAGCGCCATTTTATCCAGCTCGCCGACGTTCCAGGCGGAAACGATGATTCGGCGCGAGTCCGGATCGTTTTTCAGCTGGTTCATCACGGTAGTGATCTGGTCAATATGGTGACCATCAGGCGTTGGCCAGGCGCGCCACTGCTTGCCGTAAACCGGACCCAGGTTGCCGTTTTCATCTGCCCACTCGTCCCAGATTGAGACGTTATTTTCGTGCAGATACGCAACGTTGGTATCGCCTTGCAGGAACCAGAGCAGTTCATGAATGATCGAGCGCAGGTGGCAGCGCTTTGTCGTCACCAGCGGGAAGCCTTCTTGCAGATTGAAGCGCATCTGGTGGCCAAAAATGGAGAGCGTACCGGTACCGGTGCGGTCGTTTTTCGGCGTGCCCTCATCGAGCACTTTTTTCATCAATTCAAGATACTGTTTCATGGTTCCTCAGGAAATTTGTTGCTGTGGACGACGACGATACGCCCAAATCATCATAATGGCACCCGCGACAATCATCGGAATGGAGAGGATCTGCCCCATGCTGATGTACTGTACCCACTCACCGGTAAACTGTGCGTCTGGCTGACGGAAGAACTCGACGATAATACGGAATGCACCGTAGCCGATCAGGAACAGGCCGGAGACAGCGCCCATCGGACGCGGTTTGCGGATAAACAGGTTGAGGATGATAAACAGCACCACGCCTTCCAGCGCCAGCTCGTACAGCTGAGACATATGGCGCGGCAGCACGCCGTAGGTATCGAAAATGGACTGCCACTCCGGATGTGATGGCAGCAGCGCGATATCTTCTGCGCGGGAGCCCGGGAAGAGCATCGTATACGGCACGCTCGGGTCGACGCGGCCCCACAGCTCACCGTTGATAAAGTTGCCCAGACGGCCAGCGCCGAGACCAAACGGGATCAGTGGTGCGATGAAATCTGATACCTGGAAGAAGTTGCGTTTAGTCCGTTTGGCAAAAATTACCATTACCAGGATCACCCCAATCAGGCCGCCGTGGAAGGACATGCCGCCGTCCCAGACGCGGAACAGATAGAGCGGATCGTTCAGGAATACCGGGAAGTTATAGAACAGCACATAACCAATACGGCCACCGAGGAACACGCCGAGGAAGCCCGCATAAAGCAGGTTTTCAACTTCGTTTTTCGTCCAGCCGCTGCCCGGACGGCTGGCGCGACGGCCAGCGAGCCACATGGCAAAAATGAAGCCCACCAGGTACATCAGACCGTACCAGTGAAGCGAAACAGGCCCTACTGAGAAAATGACCGGATCAAATTCCGGAAAATGCAGATAACCACTGTTCATCTGTCACCACAAGATGTTGTTATTCCGCTGAAAGTGGACAGCGGTAGAAATGCGATTCTGCCGTAAGCAGAGGCTCCAAAGTTGCGAATCATAGCACAAGGCGGGCGCGGAGGATGCGCCAGAGATGTAAAAGATGTGTATAGGGTTTTGAGTGCGCTGATGCCCTCACCCACAGGGAGAGGGCAGAGAGAACTAGCGGCCGCCGCGGATCAGGCCACCCATACCGCGCCGTTCCATAAACGCCGCGACCTGATGACGAACCTCAGCCGCAAGCTGCGCGTCAAGGCTTCGTTCAGCCAGCTCGCGGGCATCATTGATGTCGATATGTCGCAGCAGGTACTTCACGCGGGCAACCGCGCGACCGTTCATCGACAGATGGCGGTATCCAAGGCCAATCAGGATAGCAACACACATTGAATCTCCGGCCATTTCACCGCACAGGCGTAGATCAATGCCGTACTGTTCAGCCTCGCGGGCGATCATCGCTAACGCACGAATGATTGCCGGGTGCAGGCTATCGTAGATACTGGCCACGCGGGTGTTGTTACGGTCAACGGCCAGGATGTATTGCGTCAGGTCGTTTGTGCCGACAGAGATAAAATCAACACGGTTTGCCAGCTGCGGCAGCATAAAGACCATAGACGGCACTTCAAGCATCACCCCAATCCGCGGTTTCGGGATCGCATAGCCGATCATCTCTTCTACTTCACGGCCTGCACGTTCGATCAGTCTCCGGGACTCGTCGATCTCATCAATGCTGGTGACCATCGGCAGTAAGATGCTGAGATTGCCCGTCGCCGCGTTGGCGCGCAGCATCGCACGCACCTGGATCAGGAAGATCTCCGGCTGATCGAGCGTAATGCGGATCCCACGCCAGCCCAGGCACGGGTTTTCTTCACTGATCGGCATATAGGGCAGCTGTTTATCCGCGCCGACATCCAGGGTTCGCAGGGTGACAGGTTTGTCGTTAAACATCTGCAGCATCCCCTGATACTGCGCCACCTGCTCCTCTTCGGAGGGGAAACCGCTCTGTAGCATGAACGGGATTTCAGTACGGTATAAACCAATACCGTCGATGCGGCTGCCGAGCTTTTCTTCATGCTCAGGGCTTAAACCGGCGTTGAGCATGACTTTGATCCGCTCTCCGCTCTTTAGCTGTGCGGGCAGGTTAACGTCATCTTCCGCCAGCTTGCTTAATTCATTCTCTTCGCTGATAAGACGCTGGTATTCCTGGAGCAGAACCGGCTCAGGATCGACCAGCAGCTCACCGCGATAGCCGTCAACTACCAGCGTACGGCGGTGCAGCACCGAGGGCTGGATATCGGCCCCCATAACGGTTGGGATACCCAGCGCGCGCACCATAATGGCGGCATGCGAGTTGGCGGCACCATCGCGCACCACCACACCGGCTAGCCTGTCCTGGGGCAGTTCAGCCAGCGTCGTTGCCGAGAGTTCATCGGCGACCAGAACAAACCGTTTTGGCCAGGCATTCGGCCCCTGAATGGTGTCGTCGAGATGGAACAGCAGACGTTGACCCAGGGCGCGGAGATCGCCAGCCCGCTCTTTCAGGTAACCGTCGGTTAGTGCCGCAAATTGGTCGGCAAATTTTTCGATGACCTTCTTAACCGCCCACTCCGCGACCGAGCCTTTATCCACCTCCGCAAAAAGCTCGCGACGCAGACGCGCATCGGAGAGCAGGTGCGAATAGAGGTCAAAGATCGCTGCCGTCTCTTTTTGCGCGCCTGCGGCAAAGCGCTTGCTGTAACGCCGAAATTCATTCGCCGCCTCTTCCAGCGCGGCGGTAAGACGCTCGCGCTCAAGCGCTTCATCAAGCGTTGAGGCTTCGTAAACCTGCTCCATTAGCGGCAGGGTGGCATCCATCCAGCCTTCCGCTATCGCCACGCCTGGCGAGGCCGGAAGGGCACGAATGCGCGTATGGCGATACTGACCAAAGAGCGCGGCAAGCTGGGACTGGGAGAGGATCGCCGCCATCTGCGTGGCCAGCGTGACGAGGAAAGACTCTTCGCTTTCATCGTACTGACGTAGCTCGCGCTGCTGGACGACCAGCACGCCAAGCAGCTGGCGACGCTGGATAATCGGCACGCCAAGGAAAGCGCGGAAGCGCTCTTCTTTTACGGAAGGGATGTATTTAAAGCTGGGGTGTTTTTGTGCATCAGCAAGGTTGATAGGTTCAGCCAGCCGGCCAACCAGACCGACGATACCTTCATCAAATGCCAGCGTTACGGTGCGTCCACGTGGTTTTTTCAAACCACGGGTCGCCATCAGGTAATAGCAGCGCCGATCGTGGTCGGCCAGATACACCGAACAGACCTCGGTCTCCATCGCAAGACAGATGTCAGTGACCAGAATATTCAGCGCCTCGTTCAGACGCGGAGCACTGGCCACCTTCTCGACTATTTCTCGCAAGCGGGTGAGCATGATTTGCGTAGCTTAACCTCTTTTTCGTCGCCAGGCAGGTGCGCTCTGCGGCTTAGGCGGGATCTCCTGAAGCTGCATTACCACACTTGCAAACTCTTTCATCACCCTACGGTAAACATCGCGTTTAAATGACACGACCTGACGAACAGGATACCAATAGCTCACCCAGCGCCAGCCATCGAACTCCGGCGTACTGCTGGTTTGCATATTGATGTCTGAATCGTTGCCCACCAACTGCAACAGAAACCACTTCTGTTTCTGGCCGATACAAACCGGCTTTGTGTCCCAACGCACCAAACGTTTCGGTAACTTGTAACGCAACCAGTTGCGGGTCGAAGCCAGGATGCGAACATCTTTCCGGCTTAAACCGACCTCTTCAAAAAGCTCCCGGTACATCGCTTGTTCTGGGGACTCTCCCGGATTGATCCCGCCTTGCGGGAACTGCCAGGAGTGCTGACCATATCGCCGGGCCCACATTACCTGGCCCTGACGATTACAAATTACTATTCCTACGTTCGGGCGGTAGCCATCGTCATCAATCACCGGACTACCCCAAACTAAACCTTATATATGAATGATTGTTTCACACTACAGGGAGGCGGTAAACCACTCTCTTACAGGGCTACAGCCTAATAACATTTGAATAACTCACAAATAAGTGCTGAGTTATAAACAGATGAGAGTCAGCAAAGGGAATTTTATTCACCTTTTCTGTGGATATAGTTGTGAAGAAGTGTCTGATTACCGATGAACAACCTAAAACACCGCCGTGCTCTCACTTTTACCTTAACTCAATAATATATTTATTTTCATATAGTTAAATGCATTTTCATGTACACAAAACAGAATAGCGTGACGATCGTCACATCAGGGATCGTCGTGCTGATGAAAGATCGAACAGCGTCGGTTTTATCCACAGATTGTGCCAATAAGTTAGTCACAATTTGTTTGAAAATTCGATTTTCATCGCACGTCAAGGCTGTAAATTGAAACAGTAGTCAGGGTTATGCCCAGTTATCCCATTTTTCTGTGGATAACATGGTGTAAGATCCTGTTCATTGTCAGTGACCAGATTTGAACAACCGGTTTTATGCCTCAGGTGAAACGATTTCAAGCCAATAAAAAAACCTATAAATCATAGACATGGAATATTGGTACAGAAATAGTTAAACTCTATCCACAGGGGACAATTTCTTAGCTTGTTTTTTAATCAAAAGGTTACCTTCATGCATCCGCTTACACCCTTGCTCTCACCACCGTCCAGCGAGGGCCAGCTGCTACAGCAGGCACAGCGACTGGCTGGCTTTTCGCTTGGCGAGCTGGCGGCAATGGCAGGGCTTCAGATCCCGAAGGATCTGAAGCGGGATAAAGGCTGGATCGGCATGCTGCTTGAACTCTGGCTGGGTGCCAGCGCAGGGAGCAAACCCGAGCAGGATTTTGCAGCACTTGGCGTGGAATTAAAAACCATCCCAATAGACAGCCAGGGCAAGCCCCTGGAGACCACCTTCGTCTGCGTTGCGCCATTAACTGGTAACACCGGCGTGACGTGGGAATCCAGCCACGTTCGCCACAAGCTGAAGCGCGTGCTGTGGGTACCGGTTGAAGGTGAGCGTCAGATCCCTCTGGCTGAGCGTCGCGTTGGCGCGCCGCTGCTCTGGAGCCCGAACGACGACGAAGAGCATCAGCTGCGGCTGGACTGGGAGGAACTGATGGACATGATTGTGCTTGGGCAGGTAGAGCGCATCACCGCCCGACACGGAGAAGTATTACAGCTGCGCCCGAAAGCAGCCAACAGCAAAGCGCTTACCGAGGCAATCGGCGCGCAGGGTGAGCCGATCCTGACGTTGCCGCGCGGTTTTTATCTCAAAAAGAATTTCACCGGCGCACTTCTGGCACGTCATTTCCTGTTAAAAACATAGTTTTTTACTTATTTTGAGAGCTCTCAAACATAATCGACTGCTTTTTAAGATTTTACCGCTTCCTCAAGCCGCCATATCGGGTTAATACTAGATTATGATTTGATACGCGCCAGATGAGGACGATAACGATGAAAAAATGGGCAGTGTTAGTTTCAGCAGTCGGTTTAGCGTTTGCCGTATCGGGCTGTAGCAGCGATTACGTTATGGCGACAAAAGATGGTCGAATGATCCTGACCGACGGCAAACCCGAAGTCGACGATGATACCGGTCTGGTCAGCTACCGCGACCAGGAAGGCAATAAAATGCAGATCAATCGCGACGAAGTATCGCAAATTATCGAGCGATAATTAGAGAGAGGTCAGTCGCTTGCTGGCCTTTTTGATTTTTTTCTTCCCCTTTTGCTTCCCCTCTGCCATGTTTATATTCCTTTGTCGGGCACGCCCTGACGCGGTCTATAAGTCTACTGAGGAAGCCGGCTATGCATTATCACCGTATCCCCCACAGCGCTCTGGAAATAAGCCAACTGGGGTTGGGCACGATGACATTTGGTGAACAAAACAGCGAAGCCGATGCCCATGCACAACTCGATTACGCCGTCAGCCAGGGCATTAACCTGATTGATGTCGCAGAGATGTACCCTGTTCCGCCACGTCCGGAAACGCAGGGACTTACCGAAACCTACGTCGGTAACTGGCTGGCAAAACGCGGTAACCGTGAAAAGCTGGTGATTGCCTCAAAAGTCAGTGGCCCTGCGCGCAACAACGATACCGGGATCCGCCCAAATCAGATCCTCAATCGCAAGAATATCCGCGCCGCGCTGGACGCCAGCCTGAAGCGCCTGCAAACCGACTATCTCGATCTGTATCAGGTGCACTGGCCGCAGCGCCCAACCAACTGCTTTGGTAAGCTCGGCTATAGCTGGAATGAGAGCGCCCCCGCCGTAACGCTGCTGGAAACGCTGGAGGCGCTGACTGAGTGCCAGCGCGCGGGAAAAATCCGCTACATTGGCGTTTCCAACGAAACGGCCTTTGGCGTAATGCGTTATCTGCACCTTGCAGATAAACACGATCTGCCGCGTATCGTCACCATCCAGAATCCGTACAGCCTGCTTAACCGTAGCTATGAGGTAGGCCTGGCAGAAGTAACACAGTATGAAGAAGTGGAGCTGCTCGCCTATTCCTGTCTCGGCTTTGGCACGCTGACGGGGAAATACCTGAACGGCGCGAAGCCGGCCGGAGCGCGTAACACCCTCTTTAGCCGCTTTACCCGCTACAGCGGCGAGCAGACGCAGAAAGCCGTTGCAGCCTACGTGGATATTGCAAAGCGTCACGGTCTTGACCCTGCGCAGATGGCGCTGGCCTTCGTGCGCCGTCAGCCGTTTGTTGCCAGCACCCTGCTGGGCGCGACCACCATGGAACAGTTGAAAACCAATATTGAGAGTTTCCACCTCAACCTGAGCGAAGAGGTGTTAGCGGAGATTGAAGCGGTGCATCAGGTTTATACATATCCTGCGCCGTAGCCTGATGCTTTTGCCCGGTGGCGCTACGCTTACCGGGCCTACAGGTGCGCAAACGTAGGCCGGGTAAGGCGAAGCCGCCACCCGGCTATATACATCAGCGCCGACGCTGCCAGATCCACAAACCCGCAATCGCCAGCGCAAATAGCCCACCAAACCCGACGCCAATCCCCACTACCGGCACACCCACTTTTACCGCCAGCGAGTAGAGCCCCAGCATCAACAGCATCGCCAGGTTTTCACCCAGGTTTTGTACCGCGATAGCATTCCCCGCCCCGACGGTCTGCTTGCCACGTTCCTGCAGCAACGCGTTCAGCGGCACTACGAAGAAACCGCCCAGAATACCAATCAGGATGAGCAGAGCATACGCAGGCAATAACGCATGTTGCAGCGAGAAAATCAGCACCACGACGCCAATCAGGATGCCTGCGGGCATGCAGCGTGCTACCGTCTCGAGCGTCACCAGCTTCGCCGCCGCGCCTGCCCCCACCACAATGCCGATGGCCACCATCGCATTCAGATAGGTCGGCGTCGCGTTGTCCGTAATGCCCAGCGCCACCGGCACCCACAGCACCAACAGGAAGCGCAGCGTGACGCCCGCGCCCCAGAACATACTGGTTCCCATCAGGGAGAAACGCGTTTCTCCGTTACGCCACAGCACGCGACAGGCGGTAAAGAAACTGCCGGTCATCGGTTTAAAGCGCCAGGACTGGCCCGGACGAGCCACAGGCAGCTTAGGAATAAACAGGTTCGCCACAACTGCCCCGCCATACACCACCGCGCATACGCCCAGTGCCGCCAGGACATGCCAGTCGGCCAGCACACCGCCCGCGACGGATCCGAGCAGGATAGCGGCAATGGTTGACGACTCCATCAGACCGTTGGCTTTCACCAGCTTATCGCCCGTGGTCAGCTCTCCGAGGATGCCATACTTCGCCGGGGAGTAGGCGGCGGCGCCAATGCCCACCAGCGTGTAGCCAATAAACGGATTGAAACCAAAGCAAATACTGGCGGCCCCCAGCAGCTTGAGACCGTTGGCAAACATCATCACCCGGCCTTTCGGGAAACTGTCCGCCACCTGCCCGACGAACGGAGCAAAGATAATATAAGCGCCCACAAACACCATCTGCAGGATCGGCTGGCTCCAGTCGGGGTAAAACTCGGCTTTCAACAGCGCCAGAGTGGCAAACAGCAGCGCGTTATCACCGAACGCAGAGAGAAACTGCGCGGCGATGACGGCCATCATGCCTTTCGACCTGAGCGATGTGTTAGTGTGTACTGACTCACGCATTTTGCTGTTCCGCCTCTTCTACCATGCCTTTCAGGGTCACGAAATCGGGCTTACCGCTACCCAGCACCGGGAGCTGCTTCAGATAGCGAATATCGCGCGGCACGGCCAGTTCAGGAATACCGTGTTCACGCGCGTGACTCAGCAGCCTGTCGCGCTTAAGCTCGGCGTCGGTCGTGAACAGCACCAGCGCCTCGCCTTTGCTGGCATCACTCTTCACCACCGTCGCATGCATTTTATCCGCGGAGACGGCCGTCGCCAGCTGCTCGACCATTTCCAGAGAGACCATTTCACCGGCGATTTTGGCGAAGCGTTTCGCGCGTCCCTGAATCTGTACAAAGCCTTGTTCATCAAAACGGACAATATCACCGGTGTCGTACCAGCCGGTTTCAACCTCACCGTTGACGTTTTCCGCCGTCGGCGCTTCCAGCACACCCGGGTTTTCCACGCGCAGATAGCCGTTCATCACGTTTGGCCCCTTCAGCTGCAGACGGCCGCCATCCTCAATGCCCGGCACGGCCAGCAGACGCGCGTCCATTCCCGGCAGAATTCGGCCCACCGTTCCCGGTTTCGCCGCCATCGGAACGTTAATCGAGACCACGGGAGCACACTCGGTAACGCCATAGCCTTCGAGGATGCGCAGGCCAAACTTGTCCTGCCAGATCTGACGCGTGCTCTCCTGCAGTTTTTCCGCACCGGCCACCACGTAGCGCACGCGATAGAAGTCATACGGATTGGCAAAACGCGCATAGTTACCCAGGAAGGTTGAGGTCCCGAACAGAACGGTGCAGTTACGGTCATACACCAGCTCAGGCACGATGCGGTAATGCAGCGGGCTTGGGTAGAGGAACACTTCTGCGCCGGTCAGCAGCGGCGTAAACAGCCCCACCGTCAGGCCAAAGGAGTGGAACAGCGGCAGCGCCGACATAAAACGGTCATCCGCGGTGAAGTCAGCAATGCTTTTGATCTGCTCAACGTTCGCCAGAATGCTTTTGTGGCTGTGGACAACGCCTTTCGGGTTGCCCTCTGACCCCGACGTGAAGAGGATAATCGCGTCATCTTCCGGCTGCTGTTTAACCTGCGCCAGACGCGGCATCACCAGGTGAGCAAAAATCCACAGCTTGTCGCCGGTGGTCACGTCCGCTTTCAGGTCCTCCAGGAAGACCCAGCGCACCTGGGTGAGCTGCTCGGGAAGATGCCAGAGCTTGCCTTTGTCCAGGAACTGACGAGAAGTAAAGACGGTATTAATCTGGGCAGCGGTGATGGCGCTGGTCAGCCCTTTCACTCCAGCCGTGTAGTTCATCATTGCCGGAATACGACCCCGGGAAACTGCACCAAAAATCACCGCGGCGCTGATGCCCGCGTTAGGCAGCATCAGGCCAATCTTTTCGCCCTTCTTGCTGTACTTCTCAAGGATGCGGCCCACAAACAGGGTCTTGGTCAGCAGTTTGCGATAGGTATCCGGGGTAAAGTTGATGTCTTCGATGCAGTTTTTCTTCGCGCCATAGCGGTGCTGCGCGGAAAGCAGGGATTCGTACAGCGTTTCGCGCGGACGCACGGCCATGCGCGCTTCCATCATAATCTGGTGCAGCATTTCCCCGGCGATTTTACGGCGATCGCGGGCACGCGGTGCGTCGGGCATCGGTAGCGACGTTGGCGGCAGAATATGCAGCGTGATTTTTGGGAACAGACGCTGCTTCACCCGCCCCTTCAGGCGGCTGAAATGGGTCAGCTCTGCGCCTTCAATGCGCAGCGGCACCACGGTCGCTTTTGACTTCGCCGCGACAAACCCCGCGCCGTCGTAGATTTTCATCAGCGAACCGGTCACTGAAATACGCCCTTCCGGGAAAATCACCACCGGACGCCCCTGCTCAACCAGACGTACCAGATGCTTAATCATCATCGGCTTGGTCGGGTCGAGCGGCACAAAATCAATCAGCGGCGTGAGCCAGCGCATGTACCACTGCTGGCTGATGGAGGTATAGACCGCAAACACCGGGCGCACGGGTAAAAACAGCGCCAGCAGGATGCCGTCGATAAAGGAAACATGATTTGGAGTGATTAAAACGCGTTCACCGCGAAGCGCCTGGGCATCGCCAGTCACGCGGATGCGAAAGAGAATACGGAACAGTGTACGGAAGAACCCAAATAGCATCTCAACTCCCTTTGCCAGCCAGTATGAAGGGTTGATAGTAAATGGTGGCAGATTACACGAGAAGTGATACGGGAGCGACAAGCAAAAATAGAGGCGAAAAAAAACCTGCGCATCCGCGCAGGTTGGTGCAAGAGATGAGTACGAAACCGTACTAAGAATTCTCACCAATCAATACCTCTGGGATCACAACTGTATCAACCTCTTTAACGCCCTTACTATCGGACAATCGCAACAGCCTGAGGCAAAGTGTAACCAAAGGTTCAGATTGACATTCTTCAGACATGACTGCGCGTGTAACGATTACACTACCAGGGTTGTGCTGCGTCACGTTTGTGGAGAGCGAAAATCCGCTCCCCTTGAATGCGCGCTGCTTTTCCGCAACACTATTTGGTGTGTAAACGCTTACCCCCAATAAGAAGGTAATGAATGGCGACAATAAAGGATGTGGCCCGTCTGGCAGGTGTGTCGGTAGCAACCGTCTCCCGCGTGATTAACGACTCACCGAAAGCCAGTGACGCATCACGCCAGGCGGTACAAAACGCCATGGAATCCCTGAACTATCATCCCAATGCCAATGCCCGCGCGCTCGCCCAGCAGTCCACAGAAACCATTGGTCTGGTGGTGGGCGATGTCTCCGATCCCTTTTTCGGCGCGATGGTGAAAGCCGTTGAACAGGTTTCTTATCAGACAGGCAATTTTTTGCTGATCGGCAATGGCTATCATAATGAACAAAAAGAACGCCAGGCCATCGAGCAGCTGATCCGCCACCGCTGCGCGGCGCTGGTGGTTCACGCCAAAATGATCCCGGATGTCGAACTGATCCATCTGATGAAGCAGATCCCCGGGATGGTCATCATCAACCGCATTATTCCCGGGTTTGAAAAACGCTGCGTGGCGCTCGACGACCGCTACGGCGCGTGGCTTGCGACCCGTCATCTGATTCAGCAGGGCCACACCCGGATTGGCTATCTCTGTTCAAATCATCCGATTTCTGATGCAGAAGACCGCCTGCAGGGCTACTACGATGCCCTGCGCGAAAACGGACTGCCGTGTAACGATCGTCTGGTGGCCTACGGTGAACCGGATGAGAGCGGGGGTGAGCAGGCCATGACCGAGCTGCTGGGTCGCGGACGGAATTTCACGGCGGTTGCCAGCTATAACGACTCAATGGCCGCAGGGGCAATGGGTGTGTTGAACGACAACGGGATTGAGGTACCGGCAGAAATTTCGCTGATTGGCTTCGATGACGTGCTGGTCTCTCGCTATGTGCGCCCGCGTCTGACCACCGTGCGCTACCCGATTATCACCATGGCCACGCAGGCTGCCGAGCTGGCGTTAGCGCTGGCGGAACAGCGCCAGCCGCCGGATATTACGCATCTGTTTAGCCCGACGCTGGTTCGCCGTCACTCCGTTGCCTCACTTGCGGAAGCGCAGAGCGAATAGCGGTAGAGGTGAACCCGCGTGTTGGGGTATTCCAGCCCATCACCAATATACTGCCAGCCGTAACGCTCGTAAAAGTCGCGGCAGGCAGACCAGAGGTGCAGTTCTTCATACCCCGCCTGTGCCGCCCAGGTAATAACATGCTGCTGTAACCGTCCTGCCAGCCCCTTACCTCGCGCCGCGTCGTCGACGTAGAGCGCCGCCAGCCACGGAAAGAGGTCCTGACGGGTTATCAAATCGCAGCGCCAGAGCCCTACCGTACCCAGAAGCTGTTCGTCCTCAACGGCGATAAAGGTCAGCGGTAATGCTCCCGGCGTCTGGCTGTGCTCAACGATGCTGTGGAAAAATTCCCGAGGGAGCCCTTCGCCAAAGGCCTGCCAGAGCCAGTCGGTGACCTGCTCCGCAAAGTGCGGTGCCTGGTAAAGCGGGAGGATGACACTCTTTTTCACGTTTCACCTGCGTTTTCTCATGTAACTGCCGGCCTGAAGCCCCGGCCCGGTTCGGCGATTATTTTACCAGAGTCAGACTATTTAGTTTTACTTCAGGTTAACCAGACACATCGTTACCAAAAGCGTGATCGTGGCGGAGTTTTTGCGCTTCCCGCATCGCTTATACGCCGTGAGGTCTGTGTTAAACTGCAAACCATTACGTGGAAGCAGGAATGTAGAATGGCAACAATGCTGGATGTCTCACTGCGTGCGGGCGTGTCGAAGGCTACCGTCTCGCGCGTGCTGAACGGCACGGGTCAGGTTAAAGAGAGTACGCGTCAGCAGGTGTTTACGGCGATGGAAGAGCTGGGCTATCGCCCGAACTTTCTCGCGCGTTCACTGGCTAACCAGACCAGCAACAGCATTGGTCTGGTCGTCTCTACCTTCGACGGCTTTTACTTTGGTCGCCTTCTCCAGCAGGCCTCGCGGCAGACTGAAACTCACGGGAAACAGCTGATCGTCACCGATGGCCACGACGCGCCGGAACAGGAAGAACAGGCGGTACAGATGCTGGCCGATCGCCAGTGCGATGCCATCGTGCTTTACACGCGCTACATGAGCGAAAAAGCGATCGTCAAACTGATGGACACCGTAAAAACGCCGCTGGTGGTCATTAACCGTGAAGTGAGCCAAGCGCCGGATCGCTGTGTGTTCTTCGAACAGCAGGATGCGGCCTTTAAGGCCGTGGATTACCTGATAAGCCAGGGCCATCGGGAGATCGCCTGTATCACCGTGCCGATCCATACCCCAACCGGGAAAGCGAGGCTGATGGGCTATCGCAAGGCGCTGGAAAAACATGGCATACGCCTGGACGAGCGTCGGATAAAGTACGGCGATGCGGGAATGACGCGGGGATACGAGCTGTGCAAGGCGTTGATTGCCGACGGCGTGCCGTTTAGCGCCCTGTTTGCCTGTAACGATGATATGGCGCTGGGCGCGTCGAAAGCGTTACATCAGGCGGGGCTTAAAATCCCGCAGGATATTTCGCTGTTCGGCTTTGACGATGCCCCAAGCGCGAAATGGCTGGAGCCTGCACTCTCATCGGTTTATCTGCCCATCGACAACATGATTGTCACGGCCATCGATCAGGCGATCCGGCTGGCAAAAAACCAGCCGGTCGATGCCATCCCGCCGTTTACCGGCACGCTGGTGTTACGCGATTCGGTCACAACGGGGCCGTACTTTCATCAGATGAGTTCTAAAGCCAGCAGTTCCTGAATGGTCTGACGACGACGGATCAGCCGTGCTTTGCCGTTGTCAAACAGCACTTCCGGCAGCAGCGGTCGGCTGTTGTAGTTAGATGACATCGACGCCCCATAAGCACCGGTATCATGCAGCACAAGATAATCACCCGGCTTGACCTCTGGCAGCGCGCGGGTTTCCACTTTGCCGCCTTCCTGCTGGGTAAACACGTCGCCCGATTCGCACAGCGGCCCCGCAACAACCGTCTCAACCCGCGGCGCCTGCGTTAAATCGCGACCGTCGGCTGCCAGGGCGGTAATGTGGTGATAGCTTCCGTACATGGACGGACGCATCAGATCGTTAAAACCTGCGTCAATCAACACGAAGTGGCGAGACCCCATCTCTTTCACGCTGCGCACCTGCGAAACCAGCACACCGGCTTCCGCCACCAGGAACCGACCCGGCTCAATTTCCAGCTTCACCGCGTGACCAAGATGCGCGGCAATTTGATTACGCGCGGCGCTCCACAGACCGTAATAGTGATCGGTATCGATCGCCTCTTCGCCTTCGCGATAGGGAATAGAGAGACCGCCACCGGCAGAGATCGCCTCCAGATCCTGGCCGAAGTCGACAACCTGGCGCACCATCGCGCCGCACACTTGCTCCAGGTGGCCGTAATCGACGCCAGAGCCAATGTGCATATGAATACCCACCAGCTTCAGGTTGTAGCGCTGTAATACCTCCAGCGCGGCAGGCATATCGGCATACCAGATCCCGTGCTTGCTATTTTCGCCGCCGGTATTGGTTTTTTGGCTGTGACCATGACCAAAGCCCGGGTTCACGCGCAGCCAGACGCGATGGCCGGGAGAAACCTGACCCAGCTGCTCCAGCATATCCACAGAACCCGCATTCACCGGGATCTGCAGTTCGTGGACGCGCGCAAGCGTCGCGTCGTCGATCACGTCGGCGGTAAAGACGATCGCGTCGCCGTCGGCTTTCGGATCGAATCCGGCCGCCAGCGCGCGCTCGATTTCGCCCAGGGAGACGGAGTCGACCTTCACGCCCTGCTCACGCATCAGGCGCAGAATATGGATATTGGAGCAGGCTTTCTGGGCAAAACGCACCACGTCGAACCGATGCAGGGCGGCGATCTTCTCGCGAACGATCTGCGCGTCGTAGACCCACACCGGGCAGCCAAACTCGGCAGGCAGGCGCAGCAGGTTGTCGGCGTTCAAATCGGTATCAGTCTGGTTCAGCGGGCGTGGCATGGTCTTCTCCGGGTAAATGCGTTTTGATGATTACGCCACAGCGCAAAGAGAATAAAAAATATCGTTTTATCGCGAGTCTATGCAAAAATGATATGAATAGTCATCTGCTTTCAGGAGCCCTATGCCTGCCGTCAATTTACGCCACATTGAGATTTTTCACGCCGTGATGACCACCGGCAATCTCACCGAAGCCGCACAGATGCTGCATACCTCGCAGCCGACGGTGAGCCGCGAGCTGGCCCGGTTCGAGAAAGTGCTGGGGCTGAAGCTGTTCGAGCGTACCCGGGGCAGGCTTCACCCGACGGTGCAGGGGTTGCGCCTGTTCGAGGAAGTACAGCGCTCCTGGTACGGACTGGACAGAATAGTGAGTGCGGCGGAAAGCCTGCGCGAGTTTCGCCAGGGCGAGCTTTCGATCGTCTGCCTGCCCGTCTTTTCGCAATCTTTTTTGCCGATGCTGCTTCAACCCTTCCTGGCCCGATACCCGGAGGTCAGTCTCACCATCGTGCCTCAGGAATCTCCCCTGCTTGAAGAGTGGCTTTCGGCCCAGCGCCATGATTTAGGCTTAACCGAAACCCTCTCCACGCCAGCGGGAACGGCACGCACGGAGTTGATCTCGTTAGATGAAGTGTGCGTTCTGCCCGCCGGGCATCGGCTTGCCGGTAAGGCGGTGCTCACGCCGGAGGATTTCCACGGGGAAAACTACATTAGCCTGTCGCAGACAGACAGTTACAGACAGCTGCTGGATACGCTGTTTGCCGAGCATCAGGTCAAACGCCGGATGGTTGTGGAAACGCACAGTGCGGCTTCCATTTGCGCGATGGTGCGTGCAGGCGTTGGCGTCGCGGTGGTGAACCCGCTCACGGCGCTGGACTATGCCGGAGGCGGGATCGTCATCCGCCGTTTTAGCGTGTCAGTCCCGTTCACCGTGAGCCTGATCCGCCCGCTGCACCGTCCGGCTTCCGCGCTGGTGGACGCTTTCACCGAACACTTAAAGGAGCACGCGCGTCAGGTGGCGCTTCGCTTACCTGACCTGCAAAACCCGTTATGACAGCATAAACGCCACGGCATCCGCGGCATGGATGGCGGTGGTATCGAATACCGGGACGGGGCTTCGCTCGACGGGCACCAGTAAACCGATCTCGGTGCAGCCGAAGATCACCCCTTCAGCCCCCTGCTGCGCGAGTTTATCAATGACGCTGACGTAATACGCGCGGGAAGAGTCGCTGAAGGTACCGAGGCAGAGCTCGTCAAAGATAATCTGATTGATGCGCGCCCGATCTTCTTCATCCGGGATCAGGCACTCGATCCCAAATTCACTGTGCAAACGTCCGCGATAAAAATCCTGTTCCATAGTGTATCGCGTGCCCAGCAGCGCCACGCGGCGCATCCCGGAGGCCGCAATCGCACGCCCGGTCGCGTCCGCGATATGCAGGAACGGCAGCGAGCAGCGGTCCTCAATATGCGACGCCACCTTGTGCATGGTATTGGTACAAAGCACGATACCCTCGGCGCCGGCACGCTCCAGACCCAGCGCCGCCTGGGCCAGGATCTCCCCGGCTTTATCCCACTCACCGCTCGACTGGCAGGCTTCGATTTCATGGAAATCAACGCTGTGCAGCAGCAGGCTTGCGGAGTGCAGCCCCCCCAGACGCAGCTTAACTCCTTCGTTAATCAGGCGATAATAAGGGATTGTCGATTCCCAGCTCATTCCGCCTATCAGGCCGATCGTTTTCATCATCCCTCCTTATCTTTGGTCTCTTTTTTTAGCACAACCAACGCCAATAAAAAAAGGCGCTCTATTCAGCGCCTTTTTTAAACTGCAGAGTTTATTCCGTCACCGGCTCCGTCAGCGGAGTACGGGTGAGCATCGCCTCGCGCAGCAAAACGCTACCGCAGGCAAACAGGCCCCCCATGAGCGCCGCCAGAAGGACAATCAGGGCCTTGCTCGGGCCATCCTTTTTCACCGGCATGGAAGGCGAAAGCTGATACCTGAATGGCTCAAGTTTAACATCGGAAAAAGAAAGCTTTTTCAGCTGCGCGAGGTGGTATTCCCGGTTCTGGAAATCTGCATTCAGCTCGGTCACGTCCTTCAGATTTTTTTCAATCTGCAGCTTTTGCGCAATCCCGTCAGCGCCGAGCGCAACAGAGTAATCAGGATCGTCCTTCACCGCTTGGCCGTTGCTGTAAACCGGCTTCTTGATGCCTGCGGCATTTGCCACTTCCAGCGAATAATTCAGTCGCTGCAGGTTGGCATTGTGAATATTGGTCAGACGGACGCGATCCAGTTCCAGCTGCTGCTCAACAACATTCGTTTTCAGGGCGATCTGGTTGCGAATATTCTGCACCGTCTCTTTTTCAACAATAGCCGCGATATAATCGATATATCCCGCCAGGACGGCTTGCGCATCTGCGGCAGTCGGTGCTGAGAAGCTTAGTGTCCATGAAACATAAGGGGCGTTATCCACGTCTTTTGTCTGAACGTTATTCACCGCTTTCAATCGGTCTGAAATGTTGTCTATCGCACGGTGCAGTTCTATGGGATCAACCTCGGCCCCATCCAACAGCGATATCACGTAAGGAGAGGTTGTCATGTACTCTTCGAACAATGACTGTGACTGGAACTTTTTAATAAACAGATCGAAAAGTTGTGGACGGGTAATCTTCACGTCCACATCAAGTACCTGTAACGTCACCATCATCTGATGCAGCGGGTTCCACTGCACCTGTTCTGCCGGCGTGATCACCGCTTTACTGGTCCAGTTCTGCGGCAGTAAAAATGAAAGGGCCAACCCCACCAGCGCGAAAGCAAAGATAATGGTGGCGATACGTTTTTTCGCCGCCAGAAGGAGCGCAAAGATACCCAGAAGATCTATCTCTTTTTCGCTTAAAGCCGGGGCGGTATAACGGGGAAAATCAAGATCGGTGCTTTTTTTGATATCCATCTCAGACATAGGCATTTTTCTTTTTAGGATGCGTTTCATTTTGCGCAAAAAATAGCGGTGGTCCGATGATACATTATCCTAAGAATTATCTTAAGTTCAAATCCCTATATTTATCTCCCCCTGCCAGAGTTGGTAGTGAGTTTCATTACGTTACTATTGTAATAAAGCACCGTCTTACCAACTCTGACTGTATTAAACGCTTAAACAGGCCAGACGATCACACGCCGATATTACGCAGCTTCTCCCCAGCCATCAGCTTGCGTTCGATGTGTTCCAGCGTCACGCCTTTGGTTTCCGGGATCAGCCAGAACGTAACGCCAATAAATGCGACGTTCAGCACCGTATAGAGCCAGAACGTTCCCGCTGCGCCAATCGCGTCCAGCAGCGTCAGGAACGTCGCGCCGATGATCATGTTCGACACCCAGTTGGTGGTCGTGGAACAGGTGATGCCAAAGTCACGGCATTTCAGCGGCTGAATCTCGGAGCACAGGATCCACACCACCGGCGCGGCGCTCATCGCGTAACCTGCGATACACATCATGGTCATACCGACAGAAAGCCAGGAAAGCCCGCTTGAGGCCGTGCCGTTATCAAACTGCATCAGACAATAGCCCAGGATCAGCGTGCCGAGCGCCATCACGCTGAAGCCAATTTTCAGCGCCGGCTTACGGCCAGCTTTGTCCACGGTGAATACCGCAATAAAGGTGGCGAACATGAAGGTCAGCCCCACCACCAGGGTCGCAATCATCTGCTGCTCCGTGGTGGTGAACCCGGCCATTTTGAATATGCGCGGCGCGTAGTACATGATGATGTTCATGCCGGTGAACTGCTGCATCGCCTGCAGCAACATGCCGAGGAAGACCGCGCGGCGCACGTTGCGATTGATCTTAAACAACGCCCAGCCCCCCTGCTTCAGCTTCAGGCTTTCGCGGATCTCGTTCAGCTCTTCGCGCGCTTTTTCCGAGGTATCACGCAGCATGCGCAGGACCTCTTCTGCCTCCACGTGGCGCCCTTTTTGCGCCAGCCAGCGCGGACTGTTTGGCAGGAAAACAACCAGGACGATCAGCACCAGCGCCGGTAAGGCCAGCACGCCCAGCATTGCGCGCCAGTTGCCGCTGTAGCTGAAGTAGGTGTCAGACAGGAACGCCAGTACGATGCCCAGCGTGACCATCAGCTGATACATGCTAATCATCTTGCCGCGCACGTTCTCACTCGCCATTTCGGAGAGATAAAGCGGCGCGGTGTAGGAGGCAATCCCCACCGCCACGCCCAGCAGCACGCGGGAGAGCAGCAGCACTTCTACGTTTGTCGCAAACGCGGAACCGATCGACCCCGCGACGAACAGGATTGCCCCGACCATCAGGCTGTATTTGCGCCCCAGGCGGAACGATAGCCAGCCGTTAAACAGCGCCCCGATGGCCGCGCCGAGCATCATGCTGCTCACCACCCACTCTTGCAGACGGTTACTGAGGGTAAAGTGATCGGTAATAAACGGTAATGCGCCGGCAATGACGCCGATATCCAGCCCAAACAACAGGCCCGCCACGGCGGCAGCAATGGAGACAAACTGGTTCATGCGGCGAGTATCACGCAGCGCAGCGGGCATTAGGGTAGAGTCATTTATAGATGTCATATTTTTCCTGCCTCAACAGCAAAATTCGTTAACTGAAATTACGAGAAAGCGAGGAAAAGTGTCAGGCCGGAAATCGCGAAGTTATGGATTATTCCGCTACGGCATACGGTTCTGTGATGGACATTACAATTTCAACTTGTGGCGAAAAATCACGTATTTTTACTAATCAGTTAATATCTAAGCAATAAAAGTGTGATTGCCGTCATTTATGATTTTTCAGTATGGATTTTTCATCTTTAACGATATGGACTAAGCCAATTTTTGCGCAAAAAAACCTCCGCCCATGGGCAGAGGTTCTTAATACAGGTGGAATTAACGCGCCAGCCAGCCGCCGTCTACAGCCACGGTGTAGCCGTTGATGTAATCCGATGCGGAGGAGGCAAGGAAGACAACCGGCCCCATCAGATCGCTCGGCAGGCCCCAGCGTCCCGCAGGGATACGCTCCAGGATCGCCGCGCTGCGATCTTCGTCTGCGCGCAGTTGCTGCGTGTTGTTCGTCGCCATGTAGCCTGGCGCAATCGCATTCACGTTGATGTTATGTTTCGCCCATTCGTTTGCCAGCAGGCGGGTCACGCCCATTACGGCGCTTTTGGACGCGGTGTAAGACGGCACGCGGATGCCGCCCTGGAACGAGAGCATAGAGGCAATATTGATGATTTTGCCGCCTTTCCCCTGCGCAATAAAATGCTTTGCCGCTGCCTGTGACATAAAGAATACGCTCTTGATGTTCAAATCCATCACGTCGTCCCAGTCGCGCTCGCTGAAGCCGATCGCGTCTTCACGGCGAATCAGCCCGGCGTTGTTCACCAGAATGTCGATATGACCAAATTCCGCCACAGCGCGCTCCAGCAGGCCAGGAATGGCTTCGATTTTACGCAGGTCAGCGGTCAGGCTCAGGAAACGGCGGCCCAGGGCCGTCACGCGTTCGATGGTGTCAGTCGGTTCAACGATATTAATCCCGACGATATCGCAGCCCGCTTCCGCCAGGCCTAACGCCATCCCCTGCCCCAGCCCGGTGTCACACCCGGAAACCACGGCCACTTTTCCCTGCAGAGAGAATGCATCCAGAATCATGTTTATTCCTTACTCTTTCAGAGCCTGTCACTCACAGGCAGGTTTATGCTTCACTGCCCGCGACTAGCGCAGATCGCTGACCGCAACATGGTCCATATCATCAAAGACCTGGTTTTCGCCCACCATTCCCCAGATAAAGGTATAGGCTTTCGTCCCTACGCCGGAGTGAATTGACCAGCTCGGTGAAATCACCGCCTGCTCGTTGTGCATCACGATATGGCGGGTTTCCTGCGGCTGTCCCATCATGTGGAACACGCAGGCGTCCTCATCCATGTTGAAGTAGAAGTAGACTTCCATGCGGCGCTCGTGGGTATGGCACGGCATGGTGTTCCACAGGTTGCCCGGCGCCAGCTCGGTCAGTCCCATGCTGAGCTGGCAGGTCTCCAGCACGTCCGGCACGAAGTATTTATTGATGGTGCGGCGGTTGCTGGTGAGGTTGTCGCCCAGCGTCACGGGTGCGACGTCTGCCGGGGTCACTTTTTTGGTTGGGTAGGTGGAGTGAGCCGGCGCGCAGTTGTAGTAAAACTTCGCAGGCCTGCTGCCGTCGATGCTGGCAAAGACCACGTCTTTCGCCCCTTTACCCACGTACAGCGCCTCGCGGTGGCCAATCTCATAGCACTGTCCGTCTACGGTGATGGTGCCCGGCCCGCCGATGTTAATCACCCCCAGCTCGCGACGCTCGAGGAAATAGCTCACGCCCAGCTGTTTACCGACCTCACCGCCCACGGAGACGCTGTTCGTGACGGGCATAATCCCGCCCACAATAATGCGGTCGATATGGCTGTAAACCATGGTGTACCTGTCGGCCTCGAATACCTGCTCGACTAAAAATGCATTGCGCAGCCCCTGAGTATCCAGCGTTTTGGCGTGCGCACTGTGGATGCTTTCTCTGACGTCCACGGTAACCTCCAGATGTGGTCATGCCCGAAGGCGGAAATAAACGAAACAGCGTTCCGTTTTTCATAATGAACACATACTATCGGCATAAAGCGGGCTTTTCAATTATATTTAAAACAACGTTTCATTTTTTATTTTTGTTTATAACAGAAATGATGTTCGGATCACAATTAAGCCGCAGGGAGAAAAAGAACACGAAAAAAAACCTCCCGGAGGAGGTCATTTTCACTGAGGAAAGATTAGCGTTCGATGGCCAGCGCCACCCCTTGCCCGCCGCCTATACAGAGGGTGGCAATCCCTTTGCGGGCATTGCGCTTTTTCATTTCGTGGACCAGCGAAACCAGGATCCGGCAGCCGGACGCCCCGATCGGGTGCCCCAGCGCGATCGCCCCACCGTTCACGTTGACCCGCAGCGGATCCCACTCCAGCATTTTTCCGACGGAGATCGCCTGTGCGGCATAGGCTTCGTTCACTTCGATCAGATCCACATCCGAAAGCTGCCACCCCGCGCGCTCCAGGCAGCGGCGCGTCGCGTAGACCGGGGCGATCCCCATTAACGCAGGATCAACACCCACGCTGGCAAATGCCTTAATGCGGGCCAGGACGGGGAGATCGAGTTCAAGGGCTTTGCTTTCGCTCATCATCATAACGGCGGCAGCGCCGTCGTTAATAGAAGAGGCATTTCCCGCCGTGACCGAGCCCTGCATTTCAAACGCCGGGTTCAGCCTCGCCAGGCCTTCCGCACTGGCGTCGGTGCGGGGCTGTTCATCGGTATCCACAACGACAGGCTCGCC
Organism: Enterobacter sp. MGH 24; assembly: GCF_000493015.1. Classification (NCBI taxonomy): domain Bacteria; kingdom Pseudomonadati; phylum Pseudomonadota; class Gammaproteobacteria; order Enterobacterales; family Enterobacteriaceae; genus Enterobacter; species Enterobacter sp. MGH 24. The sequence continues at coordinate 499,669 of NZ_KI535657.1, forward strand.
GCTCTGACGCTGCGTGCTGACCGGGACAATTTCGTCGCGAAAACGACCTGAATCAATCGCCGCACGCGCTTTTTGCTGCGAGCTTAGCGCATAGGCATCCTGCACCTCACGGCTGATGCCGTACTCGCGCGCCAGGTTTTCCGCCGTCACGCCCATATGGTAGTCATTGAACGCATCCCACAGCCCGTCATGCACCAGGCTGTCGAGCAGCTGACTGTTGCCCAACTGCGCGCCGGTACGGCTGTCGGTCAATACGTGCGGCGCGCGGCTCATATTCTCCTGCCCGCCCGCAATGATTACATCCGCTTCACCACACTGAATAGCTTGCGTAGCGAGATGCAGCGCTTTTAATCCTGAGCCACAGACGTCGTTAATGGTGATAGCGGAGACGGTATTGGGCAACCCGCCCTTCAGCGCCGCCTGACGCGCAGGGTTTTGCCCGGCTCCGGCCGTGAGAACCTGTCCCAGGATCACCTCATCAACTTCATGTGCTGCGATCCCGCTACGTTCCACCAGCGCTTTTACCACCACGCTCCCCAGGTCAACCGCCGAGTGACGCGCAAGCGCTCCCTGAAAACAGCCGATAGCTGTACGCAACGCACCCACTATTACGACATCTTTCATCACGACCTCTGTGTTAAATGACATGACGATAGTAGAGGATTGTTACTGGCAATTATCTTAATTGTTTAAAAATAGTGAGTTTAATCACAAGGATCAGCGCGCATCCTGCAGATACTGCCGCAGCCAGCTTCCGGCAACACCAGGAGGGGATCGTTTATTCCACAGCAGATCGATGCCGATCGCCCGCGGCCAGCCGGGAACATTGAGCTGTACCAGGGATTTCGCAGCGGCAAATTCATCCACCAGCGCACACGGCAATACGCACCAGCCAAATCCCTGTACCGCCATACTCAAGAGTAACAGGTAATTCGGTGCAGACCAGACGGGCCCGCGCGCGATTTCTGCCTCGCGCTCAAGGTAGGTGCTCAGCCGCAGCTCGCGCCAGCCGTGCAGCTCGTCATGCTGAACGTCATCCTGACCGGCCAGCGGGTGCGTGGTCGCGACATAGATCGCCATGCGGGTCTGCATCGGCAGGCGGGTGGCGCCGATATCCGTGGGGTAGCTGTCTCGCGCTTCCGTCAGGCCAATCTGCGCGCGCTCCTTTTGCAGCAGATCGATCACGTCCTCTTCCTCGCCAATCAGACATTCGAATTCCGTATGGGGAAAACGCGCGTCAAACTGTTTCATCATATCTTCCAGCACGTCCGGGTTGAGGGTATCGGAAAGGACAAACGTCAGACGCGCCTCCGTTTGCGCCGTGAGCGACACCGCCAGCTCGTCCAGTCGCGTGCTGGCGGCCAGGATGGCCTGCACGTAGCCCAGCACCTGTTCCCCCTGGGCCGTTAACACCGGCTGGCGCGCCGAGCGGTCAAACAGCTCGAAACCGAGATCGGCCTCAAGATTGGCAATGGACGTGCTGATCGTCGACTGGCTTTTACGCAGCCGGCGTGCGGCAGCCGAAAAAGAGCCGGCCGCAACGGTCTCGACAAACGCATTAAGGGCTTCGGGTGAATAGCGCATAACCTATCTACTTTTACGATGGATACTATCTTTAACATATCATCTTTAGCGATGAAAATAGGCCGCATCAACGCCCATACCGGCGAATTAATGAGGTCTATGACTATGCAACATCAGGATGCACTCCAACGTAAACTGCCGGAGCGGATCTTTCATGCGGTCTGTTTTGAAGGGATTGCGACGGCGATCCTCGCCCCCACCGCGGCGTGGCTTATGCAGCGTTCCGTGGTGGAGATGGGCGGGTTGACCATTATCCTGGCCACTACCGCCATGCTGTGGAACATTATCTATAACTTCGGCTTCGACCGTTTCTGGCCGGTTCAGCGCGTCAAACGTACGGCAAAAGTGCGCGCGCTGCATGCGCTGGGGTTCGAATGCGGGTTTATCGTGATTGGCGTGTCGATTGTCGCCGCCGTGCTTGGCGTCACCCTGCTTCAGGCATTCACACTTGAGATAGGTTTCTTCCTGTTCTTCCTGCCGTACACCATGTTCTATAACTGGGCGTACGATTGCCTTCGCGAGAAATTTCTTAAGCGTCGCCAGCAACGACGCGCTCTGGCTGGCTAAACGCCCTCTGGCCGGACGCCTGTTCCGGCCAAACGCCATCGAAGCAACTGCGCTCTCCAGGCATAACTATGGTAAATTGCACGCCATTCTGATGGTTTGATAGTTGAAACGTTGCTCTAATGTCGAAAATTTGGTCAAAAGATGAGACTCTCTGGAGTTTCGCTCTCTATGGCACGGCCGTGGGCGCAGGAACGCTGTTCTTGCCCATTCAGCTGGGCTCCGCAGGCGCTATTGTCCTGTTTATTACCGCCCTCGTGGCCTACCCCTTAACCTACTGGCCGCACCGCGCGCTGGCGCAGTTTATCCTGTCGTCAAAAACAAAAGGCAATGAAGGGATCACCGGCGCCGTCTCGCACTACTACGGCAGGAAGATTGGCAATTTGATCACCACGCTCTATTTCATCGCCTTCTTTGTGGTGGTGCAGATTTATGCGGTGGCCATCACCAACTCGTTAACGGAACAGCTGGCAAAACACCTGACGGTGGATACCGCCGTTCGCGTGCTGGTAAGCCTGGGCGTGGTGCTGGTTCTGAATCTGATCTTCCTGATGGGACGGCATATCACGATAAAAGTGATGGGCTTCCTGGTGTTTCCGCTGATCGCCTATTTCCTGTTTGTCTCGCTCTACCTGATTGGCAGCTGGCAACCCTCGCTGCTGACCAGCCAGATGGCCGTCGATCGCCATACCCTGCATCAGGTCTGGATTTCGATTCCGGTGATGGTATTTGCTTTCAGCCATACCCCGATTATCTCCACGTTTGCCGTTGATCGCCGCGAGAAATTTGCCGACGGTGCCATGGATAAATGCAAGAAAATCATGAAGGTGGCGTACCTGATTATCTGCCTGAGCGTGCTGTTCTTTGTCTTCAGCTGCCTGCTCTCTATTCCGCCGTCGTATATTGTGGCGGCCAAAGAGCAAGGGGTGACGATCCTGTCCGCGCTGTCGATGATGCCTTCTTCACCGGCGTGGCTGGGCATTTCCGGGATTATCGTGGCGATTATTGCGATGTCGAAATCGTTCCTCGGCACCTATTTTGGGGTGATTGAAGGGGCGACGGAGATCGTGAAGTCGTCGCTTAATCAGGTGGGCGTGAAAAAGAGCCGCGCCTTTAACCGCGCGATTTCCATTATGGGAGTGTCGTTAATCACCTTTGCCGTCTGCTGCATTAACCCGAACGCCATTTCGATGATTTACGCCATCAGCGGCCCGCTTATCGCCATGATCTTGTTTATCATGCCGACGCTGTCGACGTATCTGATCCCCTCCCTGAAACAGTATCGTTCCATTGGCAACCTGCTGACGCTGATCGTCGGCGTGCTGTGCGTGTCGGTGATGTTTGTCGGCTAAACGTGCTCGTGCCCGGCGTGCTGCCGGGCGCGTGATTTACGCCCGAATATCGTCATACTCGCGCGTTTTATCAAACTCATGTTTCGCGAACGGGCACAGCGGAATAATTTTACGGTTCTCACCGCGCATCTTCTCCACCACTTTCGCCACCAGCTGTTTACCAACGCCCTGCCCTTTCAGGCTCTCATCCACATCGGTGTGCTCGATAATGCTCAGGTGCTCGCCGGTCGGTACAAAGACAATCTCCGCGACCTGGTTGCCGCTCGCATCGTTCACGTAAAACTTGTTATGGCCTTCCAGAATTTCCATGGTTCCTCGCTTATTTTTGGCGATACTTCAGCGCACCGCTCGGGCAGGTATCAATCACGCGTACAACCGTTTCAACGTCCACTTCATCGGGAATAATCCACGGCTTACGTTTCAGATTAAACAGCTTTGCGCTCCCACGCACGCAGTTACCTGAGTGTTTGCAGATCCCGGTATTGAAGTAAACGTCAATTTTCTCGCCGGTATAGGCCCGGTAACCCGCATCCAGTAGTTCTTTATCCATGACATTGCCTCTGTAATTATTATGGTGCTGAATGAAGCATAGCCTTACGGGATCCTGATGGCTATCACGCTGAAAACGAAAAGCCAGGTCACAACTCTTTTCTCGCCAGATTGCGTCCGCTATTGGCACATGTCAGGCTCCGTAAATGTCACTTTTACATAACTTCCGCAGGTTGAATGAAACGCAGACTCTCTTTTCAGGTAAAGCTGTTTTTAGCGCTGGTGTGCTTCTCCTGCCTGCTGTTAGTTCTGCTGGGAACAATCCTGTTTCATTTTATTGACCGACAGCTCCATCACGATCTCGGCCAACGCGCCCGGGTTCAGGCCAGCCAGATCGCGCTGATGCCGGGTCTGGCGGCAATGGTTGCGGCCAGAGATATCCCCGGCATCGCCCGATTAATTCAGCCCCTGCGCGCCGAAAGCGATGCCAGCTATATTGTGATTGGTGATACCGAGGAACAGCACCTTTACCATTCAGAATCCCCGGAGCGTATTAATTTACCGATGATCGGCGGGGATAACGCGGAGGTGTTAAAGGGTAAAACCATTATTTCCGTGCGCCAGGGCGGGATTGGCGTGTCGCTACGCAGCAAGGCGCCCATCTTCAACGCGCAGCATCAGGTGATTGGCATTGTCTCCGTCGGCTATTTGACCTCGTATATCGCCAATATTAACGCCCGCATTCTCTGGCAGTCCGGGTTGTACGGTGCTGCGCTTCTGCTGCTGCTGTTTATTTTCTCCTGGCTGTTTACCCGCAACCTCAAAAAACAGATGTTCCGACTGGAGCCAAAAGATATCGCTCAGCTGGTTTTGCAGCAGCGCGCGCTATTAGAAGCCATGTACGAAGGGGTATTTGCCGTTAATGGCGAGAAGCAGCTGATTTTAATTAACCGCGCGGCACGAGAAATGCTGGATATTCGGCAAAGCGAGAAAGACCTCATCGGCAAACCGCTGGAAGACATTCTGCAAACGTCGCCGGGCTTTTTATCCCAGCGCTACGCCTCGGTGAGCAGCGGGAGCCACGACCAGATTGCGGTGCTGAACCAGCGGGAGGTGATCGTCAACCGCGTAGCGATTGAGGTCGAACCGGGCGTTGAAAGCGGCTGGGTGTACAGCTTTCGCGACAAAAATGACATTAACACGCTCAGCAGCCAGCTCAGCCAGATCAAACGCTATGCGGACAACCTGCGCATTATGCGCCACGAACAGCTGAACTGGACCGCAACTCTGGTCGGGTTGCTGCAGATGAAACACTATGACGAGGCCATCCGTTACATCCAGGTGCAGTCAGAAGGCGCGCAGCGCGTGCTGGACTTTGTCTCGGCCCATTTTGTCTCTCCGGCGCTGTGCGGGCTGCTGCTCGGAAAATACGTCAGCGCGCGCGAAAAAGGCATCGAGCTGCTGTTTGACCCCGCCTGCCAGCTCACCCGCATGCCTGCCGCGCTGAGTGAAACGGAGCTGATGTCCATTATTGGTAACCTGTTGGACAACGCCGTGGAGGCGACCCTCAACGCGCCGGTCCACGCGCCGGTAGAACTCTACATTTCTGACCGTAACCAGGAGCTGCTGATTGAGGTAGCCGACCGGGGCTGCGGGGTGGACGATGCGTTGAAGCCGCATATTTTCCGCCAGGGGTTCAGCAGCAAACCGGACAGCGAAAACGACATTGTGGGTACCGAGCACGGTATTGGCCTGTTTTTGGTGGCAGGATATATCGACAAGGCCGGCGGCAGTATTGAGATTGCCGACAACGCGCCGCAGGGCACTATTTTTTCTGTGTTTATTCCAAATGGGCAACAGCATGACCCGACCACTTGACGTTGTGATCGTTGAGGATGAGCCGCACCTGGCGGAGCTGCATCGCGAGTATATCGAGCAAAATTTTCATTTGCGCGTGGTGGGCATCGCCGCGTCGATTGAGCAGGCGCACGTCCTGATCCGCCAATATCAGCCGCGGCTTATCCTGCTGGACAACTATCTCCCGGATGGTAAAGGCGTGGAGCTCATCGATAACCCGCTTCTGAAAAGCTATGAGTGTTCGGTGATCTTCATCACCGCCGCCAGCGATATGCAGACCTGCAGCCACGCCATGCGCAGCGGCGCATTTGACTACCTGATTAAACCCGTCTTTTTCCAGCGCCTGCACGCTTCGCTGGAGCGGTTTATGCGCTTCATCCACACCGTGCAGCAGGTGAAGGTGGTCGACCAGCATGCGCTGGATCGCCTGTTTAATCTGCCTGCTGCGGAAGCCTCCATTACGCCGTCGACAAAGGGCATTGAACCCCAAACGCTGGAACGGATTAAACGCCTGTTCGCCGAGTGTCCTGACAACGCGATGTCGGTCGAAGAGGTGGTGGAAAACGTGGGGATCAGCAAAACCACGGGACGTCGCTACCTTGAATACTGTGTGGAGAGCGGGTTAATCAGCGTCGAAATGCTGTATGGCAATATTGGTCATCCGCGAAGGTTATACCGCAAAGCGCCCGATAAACCGTAATCCAGAACCGTTCACAGGCTAACGTTCGCGGATTTTATGGTGTTAATTGCTGAAACGACGGCGACAATCACACTTCGGAATCATTACCCGCTCCCCCCTATTGTGGGTGGAGCCCGATACGCTATGTTGACAATTAGTTCCTCAAATGTAACTAAAAGGTTAACTATAATGTCGAACACATTCCGAATTTCTCTGCTTACCGCTACTGTACTGTTCTCTGCTTCTGCACTGTCTGCCCTGCCGCAGGGGTATCCTGCCGAGTATCAAAAAGTGGTTGATGCCGCAACGAAAGAGGGCAAGGTTGTTATTTACTCCACCACCGACATCAAAGCCGCCGGGCCGCTGATCCAGGGCTTCGAAAAAACCTACCCGGGCATTAAAGTCGAATACAACGACATGAACAGCACCGAGCTGTACAACCGTTTCATCAGCGAACAGGCCTCCGGTGGGGTGAGCGGCGACGTGGTCTGGAGCTCCTCGATGGACACCGGCCTGAAGCTCGCCACCGACTACGCCATGGAGTACAAATCTCCGGAGCAAAGCCAGCTGCCGAAATGGGCGGTCTGGAAAGATAAGGCGTACGGTACTACCTATGAGCCGGTGGTCTTTATCTACAACAAGCGCCTGATCCCGGCCGGTGACGTGCCGGACTCTCACGCCGCGCTGGCGAAGCTGATTGCCAGCCAGACGGACAAATTCAAGGGCAAAGTCACCACCTATGACATCGAAAAATCGGGCCTGGGCTTTATGCTCTCGGTTCAGGATCACAACGCCGATCCTAACTACTTTAAAACCCTGGCTGACGTCGCCAAAGGTGGCTTATCGGTACAGTCGTCTACCGGCACCATGATGGAGCGTGTCTCCTCCGGTGAAAACCTGATCGGCTTCAACATCCTCGGCTCCTACGCGGAAGCGCGTGCGAAGAACGATCCGTCGCTCGGCATTTCCTATCCAAAAGATTACACCCTGGTGCTGTCGCGCGTGTCGTTCATCAGCCAGCAGGCGCAAAACGGCAACGCCGCGAAGCTGTGGCTGGACTATGTGCTGTCTGAACAAGGGCAAAACATTCTGGCCAATCAGGCAGACATTCCCTCCATTCGTAACGATATCGAAGGGAAAAATGATATCGACGGCCTGACCAAAATCCTCGGCAACGCGCTGAAGCCGATCCCGGTTGATGAAACGCTGCTGGAATACCTGCAGCCGAAAAAACGCCTGGAGTACATCAAAGAGTGGCGTACCGCCGCCGGTAAATAAGCGTCTGAGCGCGGCGCAGGCCGCCGCGCTCCCTTATCGACTGAGTTCGTTTGTCTGGGCTGCAACACCAGGGATACCCCATGAATACATTACGCAGAAAGTGGCAAAGCCTGCCGCGAGGCATCGTCGTGCTGATAACCGCCCTGGTTATCTACACGCCGCTGTCGTTTATCGTGATACAGAGCTTCCTGTCCGCCCCGTTCTTTTCGCCGTCAAAAGAGTGGAGCTTTGAATCATTTGAATTTATTTTCACCGACCCTGATTTTTATAAAGCCCTGAAAAGCGGCTTTATTCTTGCTTTCGGGTTGGTCTTTATCTCCATTCCGCTGGGCGGCGTGCTGGCGTTTCTGATGGTGCGTACCGACCTGCCCGGCCGCCGGTTGATTGAGCCGCTGATCCTGGTCCCGATTTTCGTTTCACCGATGGTGCTGGGCTTCGGCTACGTGGTGGCCGCCGGTCCGGTGGGCTTTCTCTCCCAGTGGGCTCAGGCGCTGATTGGGTTTGTGCCGTGGAATATCTACGACATGTCGAGCATTGTGGTCATCGCCGGCCTGACGCACGTCCCGCACGCCTATCTGTATATCTCGTCAGCGCTGCGCAGCGTGGGCTCCGACGTGGAAGAAGCCGCGCGCACCGCGGGGGCGTCGCCCTGGCAGGTGATGACTTCCGTCAGCCTGCCGATGGTGCGCCCGTCCATTCTGTACGCCACCGTGCTGCTGTTCTTCCTCGGGCTGGAAGTGTTTGGCCTGATGCTGGTGCTCGGCGACCCGGAAGGTAACATGGTGCTGGCGACCTATCTCTATAAGCTAACGAACAAGATGGGCACCCCATCCTATAACCTGATGGCGGCGGTTGCCGTGGTGCTGATCTGCATCACCATCCCGCTGGTGATGCTCCAGCGTCGCCTGATGCGCACCGCCAACCGCTTCGTCACCATGAAGGGTAAGGCCTCTCAGGCCCGCGCGCTGCCGCTGGGTAAATGGCGCTGGGTGGCTGGCGCGGTGATTGCCTTCTGGCTCACCGTCACCATCGGCGTTCCGCTGCTCGGCGTGGTGCTGCGCGCGTTTATCTCCAACTGGGGCGTGGGCGTTTCGCTGTGGGACGAGCTTTCTCTGAACACCTTCCGCACCATCTGGGCGCAGCCCAACCTGCTGCGCGCCATCGTCAACTCCATGGCGATTGGCGTCATTGGCGGCGCGCTGGCCGTGGTGTGCTACCTGTTTGTCGGCATTGCCATGCACCGTAAGCCGGATAACACCACGCGTTTCCTGGACTACAGCGTGCTGGTGCCGCGCGCCGTGCCTGGCCTGCTGGCGGGTCTGGCGTTCCTGTGGGTGTTCCTGTTCCTGCCAATGTGGCTGGATAACTCGCTGAAATCCGGCTGGCTTTCCGGGTTCGCCTGGACCGACTGGATGCGTGAAAACGTCATCGTCTGGCTGCGTTCGCTGCGCAGCACCATTTTCAGCGTCTGGCTGGCCTATACCGTGGTGTGGATGGCTTACGGGCTTAGACTTATCTCTTCCACGCTGCTGCAGGTGGGGCCGGAGCTTGAGGAAGCGGCGCGCAGCACCGGGGCGACGCGCGGGCAGATCACCCGCCACGTCACCATTCCGCTCTCCCGCTACGGTCTTATCGGTTCGTGGCTGCTGATGTTCCTGATCTTTGAGCGCGAATACTCAACGGGTGTGTACCTGCTTTCACCCGGCACGGAGACCATCGGCTCGATGCTGGTTTCCCTCTGGGCCGCGGGTGCGATTGATATCGTGGCGGCGCTCTCTTTCATTAACATCCTGCTGGTCGTGGTAGGTCTGGGCATTGCCCTTCGTTTCGGAGTGAAAATACATGATTGAATTAGCGGTTGACGATCTGCACTTAACCTACGGCGACAATCCTGTTTTAAAAGGTGTCTCCATGAACCTGAAGCGCGGCGAAGTGGTCTCCCTGTTAGGCCCCTCCGGCAGCGGTAAAACCACCCTGCTCCGCGCCGTCGCGGGTCTGGAAAAACCGACGCAGGGGTCCATTGTGATTGGCAATAATAAAGTTTACGACGGCACGCCGCGCAGTGAGGTCCCGGCGGAAGAGCGTAACCTGGGGCTGGTATTCCAGTCCTATGCCCTGTGGCCGCACAAGACCGTGTTTGAGAACGTGGCCTATCCGCTCAAGCTGCGCAAAGTCCCGGCCAAAGAGATCCAGCAGCGCGTGCAGGACGTGCTGGACCAGCTGGGTCTGGGCCATCTTGGCAAACGTCACCCGCACCAGCTCTCCGGCGGGCAGCAGCAGCGCGTGGCGATTGGCCGGGCGCTGGTGTACAACCCGCCGGTGATTTTGCTGGACGAACCGCTCTCTAACCTCGACGCCAAGCTGCGCGAAGAGGCCCGCGTGTTCCTGCGCGAGCTGATTATCAAGCTCGGGCTATCGGCACTGATGGTGACGCACGACCAGAACGAAGCGATGTCCATATCCGACCGCATCCTGCTGCTCAACAACGGCAAAATTGAGCAACAGGGCACGCCGCAGGAGATGTACGGCTCGCCGAAAACGCTGTTTACCGCCGAGTTTATGGGCAGCAACAACCGCCTGCACGGCAAGGTCACCGAAGTGCGCGACGGCAAAGCGCGCATCGAAGGAAAAGGCTGGGTGCTGTGGGGCCAGGCCGGTGAAGGAGTGCAGAGCGGTGAAGAAGCCACGGCGGTGATCCGCGTCGAGCGCGTGGCGGTGGTCGAGGGGCCAGGGGAAAATCAGCTTGAGCTGCCGCTGCTCACCAGCATGTACCTCGGCGACCGCTGGGAGTACCTGTTCCGCACGGTGGGGGATGATTTTGTCATCCGTGCGTATGGGCATGAGGTTCGGGATCCGCAGCACTGCCATCTTTCGCTGCCGGAGAAGCATGTGTGGGTGTTCCCGAAAGGGTGAATGTGAAATAAACATCCTCCGGCATAGCCGGAGGTTTTTCAGATGCGCCTAGACGCTGTTTATCGTATCCGGGAAGCCCTTCAGACCGTCCACGCAGGCTATCAGGTGTCCTGCATGCCACGACTCTTCAGCTCCGTCAGCACGCTCAGCCAGTAATTCTTTCTGACCTTCGGTATTGATACCCAGCGCCAGAAAAACCGCTTTGTCGATTACGCGGCCATTCTGACGGACTTTTACGACAAAACAGCCGATATAAACAATGGGATACATCGCATCCAGTTGCCGGTTTTGTCACTCAATAACCTGCTCTTTTACGGCATCTGTAACTTTAGATATCAGCGTGGGTGACACATCCGCGTCGTACATCTCTTTGAAGGTGGCGACGATTTCACGTGTGGTCATGCCTTTGGCGTAGAGGGATAAAATCTGGCTATCCATCTGCGTGATACCCGTCTGGTTTTTCTTAATTAGCTGAGGTTTAAAGGTATTTTCAGGATCGCGCGGCGTGTTCAGCTTAATCTCGCCATCATAGTAAAGCAGGATTTTCGACTAATAGCCATTACGGGTACACCACGTAAAAGCCGTGGGCGTGTAATGTTCGATGCGGGGGCTTTAGAGACAATCGCCCATTTCCCAGGACACACAAATCCACGCTCAACGATGTATTACATCGGGTATGGTCAGGACGTGCAGGACGATTTAACAAAACAGTTTTCTTTAGAATGGTGTCAACATTAAAGACTTAATTGTGCTGACGCTGGCGCTATTGCCAGCCCTCGCCCATGCAGCGATCACATTAACTTTGACAGACGAACAGGAGACAGATAACGCGCGGATTTGAGTCTATTCCAACGCCAATTACACGGAGAAAGTGACGATCAGACCGTCCGAGCAGTGCAAATACACCAGGACATTCAAGGAGGACTAACCCCTTTACTGGTTGTTACGAAACATAGTTTCGCTTAAGTCTAATGCTTGTTGTTAATATGGTTATTGTTTGTAAAATAGCCACTGAAATTATTTCTGTAGCAAGTAGAGGGACTTATGAAGCAGCACACCAATGAACCCACCGACGAAATGCTGGCAGCATTTGACCAGCTACCATTCACAGCCGAACAGCTCGCGGAAATGAACGAAGAAGCCCGTAATCTGATCGCTAAAAGAAACGCCTATAATCCAGCTCACCCTGTTATAGCAGCTTATCTGATCGCGGCAGAGGGCAGCTTGACACGTAATGGTGGGAAAGTTTTCAGTGAATATAACGGACGGCAGATCAAACTTGATGACGGCACAATGCTAAACGTGTCTCGTGTTGGCGATGAAGTGCGTTATCCAGATGGAACGTCCGCGAAGATTACCAATGGTGCGGGAAACACACCAGGCGAATCTATTGCCCTAGTTGGTAGCTCGCTGGATAACGGCGATGAAATTATTAGCTGCCCACAAAATGCAGGAAGAAAAGTAGTTCGAGCAGGTGAATCGTTACCAGAAAACTTTCTGAAATAAGGCGGTCACTATGGCATCGGAACACAGAGGTTGCATCATTCACGGTAAGAATGTTGGCCTACATGGAGATAAAACTTCTACAGGCTCAGAATGTATCGCTACCCGCCCCGGCTTCACTGTCATGGGAAAGCTGAAACTCTATATCGGTGACGAAACCACGCCATGCCCTAAATGCGGGGAAGTGGGGGTAATAGTTAGCGGAGATTATCGCGTATCAAACGAAGAAGGCGTGGCAGTTCAGAGATTCATTGTGGATGTCCAAGGGGAACAAACTTCCTCATTGCCCCAGACACTGTTGAGGTTAATACCCCTTCTTGGGCGACAGCGCCCGTAGAGCCAGTGCAACATGCACAGGCAGCGAAGAAGCAAAACACCTTTGCTAACACCTGCAAGCCAAAAGATAACCCGTTATTGAATGGCGTTTACATCTGGACTGAAATCACAGACGCAGGGCATGCTTTCGTTTCCGTACATGAAAACAACTCAATTTATGTTTATACCTACGGACGCTTTGGTCGAAGAGGGCCAGCTAACTTTACAGGCGATGGAATACTTAACTTCTTTACTGGAGAGGATGCTCGTAGCTACTACCGTGAAGAACTTTATAAAGTTAATGCTCGAGCATTCAAGATTGATGATGCATCCATACTGGAGACACGCTCATTGTTTGAAAATCTATGGAACTCAGGAGCAAAACTAATCCCTACGGAGAAAATGGGTGAAAGAACCAAACGCAGGGGAAGAGTAATTGACGTCTATGATCTGACTGGTAGCAATTGTACAACTCATACTGTTCAGGTAATACGTAAATCTGGATCAAACATTTTCGAAACAAGCTACACATCGACTACAACGCAATTACCGATTGAAGGCGAGGAAGATTTTGCAGTGCCTTTATCTCTGCAAAATTATCTTATGCGCAAAAGCAGCAGCATAATCTCAATGCAAGTAACTGAAGTCACTAATGAATTCAAAGAGCAGTATCCAAACATAGATAATTACACACTTGGTGAAGAAGACACTATGGAGAAAAACCTTGCAGCGGGAGCCTCAACATTAGGTTCAGCTTCTGGCTATTCTGGCGGTACGGTTGGGGGATTCTTGGGTGGCTCATATGACCTTGAAGAGTAGAACAAAATGTTTCATTCGATGGGGAAGCATAATCACGATCTCTTTCCTCTATATAGCTTCTATTTTGGTCAATATATTAGATTATGGGATAACGAGAAAATACACTGACATACTTAACGAAAAGACGATCACTATTGAAGCCTGTAATGCTGTGGCTGCTGAGTTTGATCAGTACTACGACAGGCTGATTGATGTTTCGCTCTTCGGTTACTTCGTTTCTACCGTATTGATTCTGCTCATTTTCAAGAAAGTGAGATGACCGCCAAAGGCTGGCTTTCCCCAGCCTTTCCCCTTCACCCTAGTTTTAGACAATTGTGACAACTAACAGCGTATCTTGTGGTGATAGTTTGCCATTCATTGGTAGAACGATAACGACAACTTATGTTGAATAACTTTTTGAAAACAAAGACTTTTATTGAATTTTTGCCACAAGGGAAGAGTTCTGGAGCGGGCGAAGGGAATCGAACCCTCGTATAGAGCTTGGGAAGCTCTCGTTCTACCATTGAACTACGCCCGCTTTGAGGTGCGTAAGGCATTATAGACCTTACACACCTTCATACAAGCCTCTTCACAACTAACCGGCGATTAAATAATCACTTAGCACTTCGGTTTGCTGCCGGGTGCAGGAAGATAACGCTGCGGATCGATGGCCGTCGCCTTATAGCGAATCTGGAAATGCAGCTTCACCGCGTCCGTACCGGTGCTGCCCATAGTGGCAATCTTCTGCCCGGCTTTGACGTTCTGCCCGTTGTTGACCAGCATCGTGTCGTTGTGCGCATAGGCCGTGATGTAGTCTTCGCCATGCTTAATCATGATCAGGTTACCGTAGCCGCGCAGCTGGTTACCCACGTAAACCACCTTCCCTGCCCCGGAGGCATAAACCGGCGTACCGCGCGCAGCGGCGATATCAATTCCCTTGTTGCCACCTTCAGAGAGTGAGTAAGGGGCGACCACTTTACCGCTGGCAGGCCAGATCCAGCAGCGTTGACCGACCGGCGGCCAGGACGATTGCGGCACCTGATAGGACGGCGTCACTTTGGCGGTTTTGCCTTTCGAAGAGGATTTTTTACCCGAGGACGATCCGCCGCTCACCTTCAGCTGCTGCCCCACCTCAATGGTGTAGGGTGGAGAGAGATTGTTCAGCCGCGCCAGATCCTTCACGCTGGTCCCCGTTGCGCGCGAAATCCGGTACAGCGTATCCCCGCGCTTAACGGTATAGACCGAACCGGAATAGCTGCCCATATCTGATGATTTGCTTCCTGAGCAGCCCGCCAGTAATAGCGTCAGCGTCAGGCAAAAAATGGCGGTAATGGGATTTTTCGTCAGGCTTCCTGCAAACAAAACAGACCCTCGGTCAGCGTGAATGGCGCACTATGATAACAGCCAAAACGAATATGGGTCATGCCCTTTTCCGCTCTACGAGCCAAACCGTTCGTATAAGAATGCAGTATAATGATCCGGCTGATGGTGCCGAACCATTCGGCATTTTGGCACTGGAGCATCAATGAGTATTCAAGAACACGTTATTTTGGTAAACGACCAGGGAATGGTGATTGGCACTCAGGAAAAATATGCCGCGCACACCTTACATACCCCGCTGCATCTGGCTTTCTCGTCCTGGCTTTTTAACGCAAACGGCGAATGTCTGATCACCCGACGCGCCTTAAGCAAAAAAGCCTGGCCCGGCGTCTGGACCAACTCCGTCTGCGGCCACCCGCAGTCCGGCGAAGAGACGGTACAGGCGATAATCCGCCGCTGCCGCTTTGAAGTGGGCGCTGAACTGGCCGATATCACCGCCGTCGCCCCTGAATTTCGCTATCGGGAAGCCGACCCGTCGGGGATCGTGGAAAATGAAATTTGTCCGGTATTTGCTGCCCGCATCACCAATGACGTGACGATAAACGAAGATGAAGTGATGGACTATCAGTGGGTTGAGCTGGACGCGTTATTCCGCGCGCTGGACGCGACGCCCTGGGCCTTTAGCCCGTGGATGGTCATGGAAGCGAAGACCGCCCGCGAAAAACTCAAAGCCTTCGCGGCGCAATAAAAAAGCCCCTTTCGGGGCTTTTTTATTACATCTTGACGCCTTATTTCACCGGGCGCATCGCCGGGAACAGGATCACGTCACGGATGGTGTGGCTGTTGGTGAACAGCATCACCATACGGTCGATACCGATACCCAGACCTGCCGTTGGTGGCAGGCCGTGCTCCAGCGCGGTCACGTAGTCTTCGTCGAAGAACATCGCTTCGTCGTCGCCTGCCGCTTTCGCGTCAACCTGGTCCTGGAAGCGCTGAGCCTGGTCTTCCGCATCGTTCAGCTCGCTAAAGCCGTTGCCGATTTCACGGCCGCCGATGAAGAATTCGAAACGATCGGTGATTTCCGGGTTCTCGTCATTACGACGCGCCAGCGGAGATACTTCAGCCGGGTATTCGGTGATGAAGGTCGGCTGAATCAGGTGCGCTTCGGCCACTTCTTCGAAGATCTCGGTCACGATACGGCCCAGACCCCAGCTCTTCTCAACCTTGATACCGATGCTTTCGGCGATCGCTTTCGCAGAATCAAAGTTATCCAGGTCCGCCATGTTGGTTTCCGGACGGTATTTCTTGATCGCTTCGCGCATGGTCAGTTTTTCGAACGGCTTGCCGAAGTCGAAGACTTCTTCACCGTAAGGAACCTGCGTGGTGCCCAGAATATCCTGCGCCAGGGTGCGGAACAGGGATTCGGTCAGCTCGATCAGATCTTTGTAATCCGCATACGCCATATAGAGTTCCATCATGGTGAACTCTGGGTTATGACGAACGGAGATACCTTCGTTACGGAAGTTACGGTTGATTTCGAACACGCGGTCAAAACCACCGACGACCAGACGCTTCAGGTACAGTTCCGGCGCGATACGCAGGTACATGTCCAGGTCCAGGGCGTTGTGATGGGTGATGAACGGACGCGCAGACGCGCCGCCAGGGATCACCTGCATCATTGGGGTTTCCACTTCCATAAAGTCGCGGTTCACCATGAACTGGCGGATACCGGCCATGATCTGGGAGCGAATTTTGAAGGTCTTGCGGGAGTCATCGTTAGAGATGAGATCCAGGTAGCGCTGACGATAGCGCGCTTCCTGATCCTGCAGGCCGTGGAATTTGTCTGGCAGCGGGCGCAGGGCTTTGGTCAGCAGACGCAGCTCGGTGCAGTGGATAGACAGTTCACCGGTTTTGGTTTTGAACAGTTTACCTTTCGCGCCCAGGATATCGCCCAAGTCCCACTTCTTGAACTGCTCGTTGTAGATGCCTTCCGGCAGGTCGTCACGGGAAACGTACAGTTGAATACGGCCGCCAACGTCCTGCAAGGTCACGAAGGAGGCTTTACCCATGATACGACGGGTCATCATGCGGCCTGCAACGGCCACTTCGATGTTCAGCGCTTCCAGCTCTTCGTTCTCTTTCGCGTCGAAGTCAGCGTGCAGTTGGTCTGAGGTGTGGTCACGACGAAAATCGTTCGGGAACGGCACGCCCTGCTCGCGCAGCGCTGCCAGCTTCTCGCGGCGGGTTTTCAGTTCGTTGTTAAGATCGACTACCGCGTCAGCGCCCTGTGCTTGTTGTTCAGACATGTTGGTTCCTCATAACCCTGCTTTCAAACTTGCTTCGATAAATTGGTCCAGGCTGCCGTCCAGCACCGCCTGCGTGTTGCGGGTTTCAACCCCGGTACGCAGGTCTTTGATGCGGGAGTCATCAAGGACGTAAGAACGGATCTGGCTGCCCCAACCGATGTCGGACTTGTTGTCTTCCATCGCCTGTTTCTCAGCATTTTTCTTCTGCATCTCCAGCTCATAAAGCTTCGCTTTCATCTGCTTCATGGCCTGGTCTTTGTTCTTATGCTGGGAACGGTCGTTCTGGCACTGTGTTACCAGCCCGGTTGGAATGTGGGTAATACGCACCGCAGATTCCGTACGGTTAACGTGCTGACCACCCGCACCGGATGCGCGATAAACGTCGATACGCAGGTCCGCCGGGTTAATTTCGATATCAATATCTTCATCAACTTCCGGATAGACAAACGCGGAGCTGAAGGAGGTATGACGACGACCGCCTGAGTCGAACGGGCTCTTACGCACCAGGCGGTGAACGCCGGTTTCGGTACGCAGCCAGCCGTAGGCGTAGTCACCGATGATCTTGATGGTGACGGATTTCAGACCCGCAACTTCACCTTCAGACTCTTCGATAATTTCGGTTTTGAAACCGCGCGCTTCAGCCCAACGCAGGTACATACGCGTCAGCATGCTGGCCCAGTCCTGCGCTTCGGTACCGCCAGAACCTGCCTGAATATCGAGATAGCAGTCAGCGCTGTCGTATTCGCCGGAGAACATACGGCGGAATTCCAGCTGCGCCAGCTTCTCTTCCAGCACGTCGAGTTCTGCCACGGCTTCGTTAAAGGTTTCTTCGTCGTCGGCTTCGACGGCCAGCTCCAGTAAACCGGAAACATCTTCCAGCCCCTGGGCCATTTGATCCAGCGTATCTACGATAGCTTCGAGAGAGGAACGCTCTTTACCCAGCGCCTGTGCGCGTTCAGGTTCGTTCCAGACGTCCGGCTGTTCCAGCTCGGCGTTTACTTCTTCAAGACGCTCTTTCTTGGCATCGTAGTCAAAGATACCCCCTAAGAACGTCAGAGCGCTCCGTGAGGTCCTGAATACGGTTTTTTACCGGATTAATTTCAAACATGGTCTGTTTTCTTTTATGGACTTGTCAAAATGCGGTGATAAGAGCGGGATTGTACCGAATCCACGCCCTTTTTTATAGAGATTACTGCCGCTAAATTGGCCAGATATTGTCGATGATAATCTGAAGGGTGCGGTTACCGCGAAACTCGTTGATGTCCAGTTTGTACGCCAGCTCAACCTCGCGCACGCCGTTGTCCGGCCATACCGCCGTGTCAACGTTAAAGGCGATGCCGTCCAGCAGCGGACCACCGCCCACGGGCTCGACCATCACTTTCAGATGACGTTCGCCGACGATACGCTGCTGCAGCAGGCGGAAACGCCCGTCGAACAGCGGTTCCGGGAACATCTGCCCCCATGGGCCAGCATCGCGGAGCATTTGCGCCACGTCCATCGTCATCTCAAGAGGTGAAAGCTCGCCATCAGACACCACTTCACCCTGCAACAGAGCCGGATCGATCCACTCGGTGACCAGTTCGCCAAACAGACGCTGGAACTCGTCGAACTTCGCCTCTTCCAGCGACAGGCCTGCCGCCATCGCGTGACCGCCGAACTTGATCATCAGACCCGGGTACAGCGTATCAAGACGCTCCAGCGCATCGCGCATGTGCAGTCCCTGAATCGAACGACCGGAGCCTTTCAGCGTGCCGTCGCCCGCGGGGGCGAACGCGATGACCGGACGGTGGAAACGCTCTTTAATACGCGATGCCAGAATCCCGACCACGCCCTGATGCCACTCAGGATGGTACATCGCCAGGCCGCCCGGCAACGTATCGCCGCTGCGCTCCAGCTTTTCGCACAGGGTCAGCGCTTCGGCCTGCATCCCCTGCTCAATCTCTTTACGGGTCTGGTTGAGTGCGTCCAGCTCGTTGGCCAGCACGCGTGCTTCACCAATGTTATCGCACAGCAGCAGCGCCACGCCGACGGACATATCGTCCAGCCTTCCGGCAGCGTTCAGACGCGGCCCGAGGGCAAAGCCCAAATCGCTTGCCGCCAGCTTGAGCGGATCGCGGTTGGCAATCTCCAGCAGCGCCTTGATCCCCGGACGGCACTTGCCTGCCCGGATGCGGCTTAAGCCCTGCCAGGTCAAAATACGGTTATTGGTATCAAGCGGCACCACGTCCGCGACGGTACCCAGCGCCACCAGATCGAGATATTCGGCCAGGTTCGGAACCGCAATACCGCGAGTGTCGAACCAGCCCTTATCGCGCAGCAGGGTACGCAGCGCCAGCATCAGATAAAACGCCACGCCCACGCCCGCAAGGGATTTCGATGGGAAACCGCAGTCGCGCAGGTTGGGGTTAATAATCGCTTCCGCTGCGGGCAACGTTTCGCCCGGCAGGTGGTGATCGGTGACCAGCACCGGGATCCCCAAAGCGTGAGCACGATCGACGCCCGCATGGGAAGAGATCCCGTTATCGACGGTCATGATCATCTGTGCACCACGGGCGTGGGCCTGATCGACCACTTCCGGGCTGAGGCCATAGCCGTCTTCAAAACGGTTCGGCACCAGATACGTGACGTTATCGCAGCCCAGCGCGCGCAGGCTGAGCACGCTCAGCGCGGTGCTGGTGGCGCCGTCGGCGTCGAAATCACCTACCACCACAATCCGCGTTCCCTCAAGAAGCGCGTTGTAGAGCATTTCAGCGGCTTTTTCGATACCGCTCAGCTGCTGCCAGGGGAGCATCCCTTTCACGCTGCGTTCAAGATCTTCAGCGCGACGCACGCAGCGGCTGGCGTAGAGGCGCTTCAGCAGCGGCGGGAGATCGTCCGGTAAATCAACCGGTTCAACCGCCTCGCGGCGGCGCAATTTTATCGGGGCTTTCACGCGGATTATTTACCACTCACCTGTTTCTGGTGCGCGTCGAGGAACTCTTTCATCTCTTTCGGTCCCTGATAGCCCGGAACGACATACCCGTTGCTCAGGACAATCGCTGGCGTACCGCTCACGCCAAACTGCACGCCGAGCGCGTAGTGGTTAGCAATGTCGATATCGCAGGAGGCTGGCTTAACCTCTTTTCCGCTCATCGCATCATCAAAGGCTTTGTTGCGGTCTTTCGCACACCAGATCGCCTTCATGTCCTGCTCTGGCTGGCTCTGCACGCCCGCGCGCGGGAAGGCCAGGTAACGCACGGTGATGCCCAGCGCGTTGTAGTCTTTCATCTCTTCATGCAGCTTGTGGCAGTAGCCGCAGGTGATGTCGGTGAAGACGGTAATGACGTGTTTTTCCTGCGCCGCTTTATAGACGATCATCTCTTTTTCGAGCGCGTTCAGGTTTTTCATCAGCAGCTGGTTGGTGACGTTCACCGGCTGCGCGCCGCTCACGTCGTACATTGGCCCCTGAATAATGTGTTTGCCGTCTTCGGTGACGTACAGCACGCCGCTGTTGGTCAGTACCGTTTTCATGCCGGCAACCGGTGCAGGCTGAATATCGCTACCGGTGACGCCAAGCTTAGCCAGCGACTGTTTGATGGCGGCGTCGTCCGCATGGGCGAAACCAGTAAATGAGGCTGCCAGCAGGGTGAACAGCGCGAAAGACTTTTTCATATGTGATCCTGTTACAATTCGTCGGCACTCACGCACGAGGGTGGTGCTGTTGGTGTAGCTGCCGCAGGCGTTCCGTCGCGACATGGGTGTAAATCTGCGTCGTGGAAAGATCGCTGTGGCCCAGCAGCATCTGCACCACGCGTAAATCAGCGCCGTGGTTTAACAGATGCGTCGCGAAGGCGTGACGCAATACGTGCGGCGAAAGCTTTTCACTGTCGATACCCGCCAGTGTGGCGTAATGCTTGATGCGATGCCAGAACGTTTGCCGCGTCATCTGCTGGGCGCGCTGGCTCGGAAACAGGACGTCGATAGACGTACCATTGAGCAGCCACGGACGACCGTGCTCCAGGTACGTTTCCAGCCAGTAAACCGCCTCTTCACCCAGCGGAACCAGCCTCTCCTTGTTTCCTTTCCCGATGACGCGCACCACGCCCTGACGCAGGCTGACGTCGCTCATCGTCAGGCCAACCAGTTCCGAAACGCGCAAGCCGGTAGCATACAATAGCTCAAGCATGGCTTTATCGCGTAACTCCAGCGGCAGGTCAACAGCCGGTGACTGTAATAATCTCTCAACTTGTGCTTCGCTGAGATCTTTCGGCAGCCGCTGCGGAAGCTTAGGAGATGCCAGCAGCGCGCTGGGATCGTCTTCGCGAATCTTCTCCCGGTAGAGATGCTGGAACAGCCGACGCATGGCGCTGAGCAAACGCGCGGAACTGGTGGCTTTATAGCCCCCCGCGATACGTTCCCCCAGCAGCGCCTGCAGGTCGTCACGTTGCGCACTCGCGAGGGATAACCCCCGGTGTGCAAGCCACTCCACCAGCATGGTGAGATCGCGACGGTAGGCGCTGAGGGTATTCTCGGCCAGATTTTTCTCCAGCCACAGCGCGTCGAGAAACTGTTCGATCAGTGCGAGATCCTTTTCCACATCAGCCCCTTTGATTCTGCAGTCAGGCCATTATGCCTGATTGCGACCGGTTTCTGGTACACTACGCGCAAAGTCAACGCAAGAATTGAGATAGTTACGCGATGAATATTGGTCTGTTCTATGGTTCCAGCACCTGCTACACCGAAATGGCGGCAGAGAAAATTCGCGACATCATTGGCCCGGAACTGGTGACGTTGCATAACCTGAAAGATGACGCGCTAACCCTGATGGAGCAGTATGACGTGCTGATCCTCGGCATACCGACATGGGATTTCGGCGAGATACAGGAAGACTGGGAAGCTATCTGGGACCAGCTTGATACGCTCAACCTCGACGGCAAAATCATTGCCATGTACGGCATGGGGGATCAGCTGGGTTACGGGGAATGGTTCCTGGACGCGCTCGGCATGCTGCATGACAAACTGGCGCCGAAAGGGGTGTCGTTTATCGGCTACTGGCCAACCGAAGGTTACGAGTTCACCAGTAAAAAACCGATTATTGCCGACGGCGAGCTGTTTGTTGGGCTCGCGCTGGATGAAACCAATCAGTACGATCTCAGCGATGAGCGCCTGCAAAGCTGGTGCGAGCAGATTCTGGGCGAAATGGCAGAAAAGTTTAGCTAACGCGCGTTACTCCTGCGTCGTCTGTTGCAACAGCATCCGGCGCAGGTCCCGCCACTCGGCAGCATCCATACTGTCAGCCGCCAGCCACAGATGCTGGCAACGCCCACCGTCCACCTTGCGTAACCGCAACATCATGCCAGAGTTAAGCATCCAGGGCATACCGAGAATCTCCCACTCTTTTCCCTGCCAGCGCAGGCGGGAATCCATCAGTAATTTAATCTCTCCCTGACGGGCATTAATGCGACGCTGGCTGCGTACGCTGTCAAAAACAACAAACGAGAGTAACAGCAGCCACAGCGGCGTATAGCTCAGCGGCCACGGCATCAGTAACACAAAGGCCGCAACCAGGCCGTGGAGCAATAAAGACATCCACTGCGAGCGCCACGAGACGCGAAGATCAGATTGCCACAGGACCACGTTCCCGATTCCGTGTTTGAATTAATTGCACCATCCGTTGCAACTCGGTGTCGGCGGGTTTGCCGTGGTTCATCAGCCAGTTGAACAAATCCGGATCGTCAGACTCAAGCAGGCGAACAAACAGACGCTTATCGTCATCGCTTAAGCTGTCATACTCATATTCGAAGAAAGGCATGATGGAAATATCAAGTTCACGCATGCCGCGACGGCACGCCCAGTGAATACGGGCCTTGTTGTTAATATCCATGTTCAGTTTCCTGCATT
The DNA here is from genome assembly GCF_000493015.1 of Enterobacter sp. MGH 24. NCBI lineage: Bacteria > Pseudomonadati > Pseudomonadota > Gammaproteobacteria > Enterobacterales > Enterobacteriaceae > Enterobacter > Enterobacter sp. MGH 24. The sequence continues at coordinate 522,507 of NZ_KI535657.1, forward strand.
ACGTTTGGCACAGTCGGTACCCCGTTCAGTGTTCTTTATTTCTCTACGGGGACACCAGCTAGTGTAACGTGTTTTTGACCGTTTCATTACTGGAATATTGCGATCGCCGAGCAGGCTTCCAGAATAATCCCTACAAAGACAGCGGATTACATTATTTTGCGTAGCGCTACGCATAACCGGTTTATGGCACAAATGGTCTGTTGAAAGCGCTTGCATTGCCTGCAGGCTCTTTTACCATTAGGCATTATCAAAGCGTTAAGCAATTCAGGATATCGTTATGGCCTTTACACCATTTTCTCCTCGCCAGCCCGCCGCCTCTGCGCGTCTGCCGCTGACGCTTATTTCTCTTGATGACTGGGCGCTGGCAACGCTCACCGGTGCCGACGCCGAAAAATACCTGCAGGGCCAGGTGACCGCCGACGTCAGCCAGATGACCGAACACCAGCACCTGCTGGCCGCGCATTGCGATCCAAAAGGTAAAATGTGGAGCAATCTGCGTATCTTCCGCCGTCAGGACGGCTTTGCTTTTATTGAGCGCCGCAGCCTGCAAGAGGCCCAGCTCAAAGAGCTGAAAAAGTACGCGGTCTTTTCCAAAGTCACTATCACCCCGGATGACGAACATGTCCTGCTGGGTGTGGCCGGTTTCCAGGCGCGTGCGGCGCTGAAAAATCTCTTCAGCGAACTGCCGGATGCAGAAAAGCAGGTGGTCAGCGAAGGCGCGACCTCCATCCTGTGGTTTGAACACCCGGCGGAGCGTTTCCTGTTAGTCACGGATGCGGCAACCGCCGAACGCGTAACCGACGCGCTGCGCGGCGAAGCGCAGCTCAACAACAGTCAGCAGTGGCTGGCGTTGAACATCGAAGCGGGTCTGCCGGTGATTGACGCCGCAAACAGCGCGCAGTTTATTCCTCAGGCAACCAACCTGCAGGCGCTGGGGGGGATCAGCTTTAAAAAGGGCTGTTACACCGGCCAGGAGATGGTGGCGCGTGCAAAATTCCGCGGCGCAAACAAACGTGCGCTGTGGACGCTGGCAGGCCATGCCAGCCGTGTACCTGAAGCGGGTGAGGACTTAGAGCTGAAGATGGGTGATAACTGGCGCCGCACCGGCACCGTGTTAGCCGCCGTACAGCTGGATGATGGACGTCTTTTGGTTCAAGCCGTCATGAACAACGACATGGAAGCCGACAGCGTGTTCCGCGTGCGTGACGATGCGAATACGTTGAGTATTGAGCCGCTGCCGTACTCTCTGGAAGAGTGATGCCGTATCGCCCGGTGGCGCTGCGCTTACCGGGCCTACTTATCCCGTAGGTCGGGTAAGGCGAAGCCGCCACCCGACAAAAAACTACACCTGCCCCACATACAAATAAATCGCCAAAAAGTGGCAAACGCTGCCGCCCAGCACAAAGCCGTGCCAGATGGCATGGTTGTACGGGATGCGCTTGCAGACGTAGAAAATCACGCCGAGCGAATACACCACGCCGCCTAAGGCCAGAAGCGTTACCCCTCCTACCGACAGTTTGACTGCGAGTTGATACACCACAATCAGCGACAGCCAGCCCATGGTCAGATAGGTGACCAGTGACAGCACCTTAAACCGGTGCGCTATGGTCAGCTTAAACAGGATCCCCAGCAGTGCCAGGCTCCAGATAACAATCATCAGGCCACGCGACAGCGGTGAGTTGAGCCCCACCAGCAGAAACGGCGTATAGGTACCTGCAATTAGAAGATAGATAGCGCAGTGGTCAAATTTCTTAAGCCACGTCTTGGCCCGCTGATGCGGGATGGCGTGGTACAGCGTCGACGCCAGGAACAGCAGGATCATGCTCCCGCCATACAGGCTGTAGCTGGTAATGGCCATCGCGCTGGCATTGGCGTCCACCGCCTGCACCAGCAATAACACTAAACCGACAATCCCAAACACCAGGCCAATGCCGTGGCTGATGCTGTTGGCTACTTCCTCAGCCAGCGAATATCCCTGCGCGATTAATGGTCTGCTCACCATACAAAACTCCGGGAAAACAAAAGATGATTATTCATCGCATGACTATGCTAACTGAGAATGATTCCAGTGAACACCTGTTAGCTAAAAAAAATTCATTTCAAAATTTATACCTAAAAATCATAGATATAAATAAATCTTTCACCTAACAATTGTTCACATAAAAATTTAATCATTATGAATCAAGAGCATAAAAATGGATCCTGGCGTCCGGGTGCATGTTATGATGTGACGATGAAGTCAGAATGAGAGTTATGCCATTGTGAGTATGTTCACCCACTCCGCCATTGCCAGTCTCAATAACCTGGAGATGATGGTCTACAACTATGTCATAAAAAATCGTGACAAAGTCATGTATATGACCATCCGCGAGCTGGCGGATGCGGCGGGCGTCTCAACCACCACTATCCTGCGCTTTTGCCGCAAGCTTAACTGCGATGGATACTCGGAGTTTCGCGTGCGCTTTAAGCTTTATCTTGAACAGAACGAGCCCCAGCAGGCGAACTTCGGTGCCAGCGAAATTATCAGCTTTTTTAAAAGCGTTAATAATGAAGAGTTCGACGCGTTATTGGATAATGCGGTAGATATTATTTTATCGTCCGAGCGAATTATATTTGTCGGAGCCGGAACATCGGGTTCGCTGGCAAAATATGGCGCACGTTTCTTTTCTAATATCGGGAAATTCAGTAACCATATTGATGACCCTTATTTCCCGGTCACCAACGATATGGCGAAAAATGCGCTGGCGATTGTGCTCTCCGTCTCGGGTGAGACCGAGGAGATCCTGCGCTTCGCCAGCCAGTTCAGCCTGCATCACTGCAAGGTGCTCTCCATTACCAGCCACGAGCACTCGCGTCTCGCAAAACTGGCGGACTTTAATCTCTCCTGGCATGTTCCTCAGACGCGTATTGCAGGCGTCTACGACATCACCACGCAAATTCCCGTCATTTATATTCTGGAGTCTCTCGGACGTAAACTGGCGAAGAAACTCACAGAATAAAACACCCTGTTTTTTTGATGTGACAAATCACATTTACTGTGAATTGTTATATCGTGACATTTAATTTCGCTTTGCTAGACTCGATGCCAATAAGCCATTTATTGAGAATAGCAGCGATGAAAAAATTGACCTTACCAAAAGATTTTTTATGGGGCGGCGCGGTTGCGGCTCACCAGGTTGAAGGCGGCTGGAACAAAGGCGGAAAAGGGCCAAGCATTTGCGACGTATTGACCGGGGGCGCGCACGGCGTGCCGCGCGAAATCACGCAGGAAGTGGTGCCGGGGAAATACTACCCCAATCATGAAGCCATCGACTTCCATGGCCACTATAAAGAAGACATCAAGCTGTTTGCCGAGATGGGTTTCAAGTGTTTCCGCACCTCTATTGCCTGGACGCGTATCTTCCCGAACGGTGACGAAACGCAGCCAAACGAAGAGGGGCTGAAGTTCTACGACGACATGTTCGACGAGTTGCTGAAATACAACATCGAACCGGTGATCACCCTCTCCCACTTCGAAATGCCGCTGCACCTGGTGCAGGAGTACGGTAGCTGGACCAACCGTAAAGTGGTCGATTTCTTTGTGCGCTTCGCGGAAGTGGTCTTCGAGCGCTACAAAAACAAGGTCAAATACTGGATGACCTTCAACGAAATCAACAACCAGCGTAACTGGCGCGCGCCGCTGTTCGGCTACTGCTGCTCGGGCGTGGTCTATACCGAACATGACAATCCGGAAGAGACCATGTACCAGGTCCTGCACCACCAGTTTGTGGCCAGCGCCCTGGCGGTGAAAGCCGCGCGCCGCATCAATCCGGAGATGAAAGTCGGCTGCATGCTGGCCATGGTGGCGCTCTATCCGTTCTCCTGCAAACCGGAAGACGTAATGTTCGCCCAGGAATCCATGCGCGAGCGCTATGTCTTTACCGACGTCCAGCTGCGGGGTTACTACCCGTCCTACGTGCTGAACGAGTGGGAGCGCCGCGGCTTCTCCATCAAGATGGAGGCAGGCGACGAGCAGATCCTGCGTGAAGGAACCTGCGACTACTTAGGTTTCAGCTACTACATGACCAACGCGGTGAAAGCAGAAGGTGGTACCGGCGATGCCATCTCCGGTTTCGAGGGCAGCGTGCCGAACCCGCACGTGAAGGCGTCCGACTGGGGCTGGCAGATTGACCCGGTAGGCCTGCGTTATGCCCTGTGCGAACTGTACGAACGTTATCAGAAGCCGCTGTTTATCGTGGAAAACGGGTTCGGGGCCTACGATAAGGTAGAAGAAGACGGCAGCATCAACGACGACTATCGCATCGACTACCTGCGTGCCCACGTGGAAGAGATGATCAAAGCCGTCACCCACGATGGCGTGGATCTGATGGGCTATACGCCATGGGGCTGCATTGATTGCGTGTCGTTCACCACCGGCCAGTACAGCAAGCGCTATGGCTTTATTTACGTGAACAAGCATGACGACGGCACGGGCGATATGTCGCGTTCCCGCAAGAAGAGCTTCGAGTGGTATAAGGGCGTGATTGCCAGCAACGGCGAGGCGCTGTAATTTTTTTGCCCGGTGGCGCTGCGCTTACCGGGCCTACACGGATCGTAGGCCGGGTAAGGCGAAGCCGCCACTTGGCGCTTACTTTCCGCCCGCTAACTCAATAAAGCTTCCCGTTACGTACGACGCCTTCTCGCTCAGCAGCCAGACAATCGCCTGCGCCACCTCTTCCGGCTGGCCGCCGCGCTGCATCGGCAGCAGCGACTTAACGCGATCTACCCGCCCCGGCTCTCCGCCGGACGCATGAATATCGGTATAAATCAGACCCGGACGTACGCAGTTGACGCGAATGCCCTGCGCCGCCACCTCCAGCGCTAGCCCGGTCGTCAGCGAATCCACCGCCCCCTTCGACGCGGCATAATCCACATATTCACCCGGCGCGCCCAGACGCGATGCCGCGGAAGAGACATTCACTATCGCCCCACCCTTGCCGCCATGTTTGAAGGACATGCGCTTTACCGCCTCACGGCAGCAGAGAAAGTAGCCCGTGACGTTGGTCGACAGAACGCGGTTAATGCGATCTGCGGACAAATTCTCGATAGTCGATTGCTCAAACAGAATGCCGGCATTATTGACCAGCGCACGAAGCGGCTCGCCTTCACGATCGAGGCTGTCAAACATCGCCAGCACCTGGGCTTCATCACTGATATCTGCGCGGACGACAAAGGCTTTACCGCCCGCTTCAACGATCTGGTTGATCACGTCCGTCGCGGCCTTAATGTTGTGATGATAGTTCACCCCCACGGTGTAGCCTTCGCGTGCCAGCTGCAGCGCGGTGGCTTTCCCTATGCCCCGGCTGGCGCCGGTGACCAGTGCAATTGCCATTTTCCTCTCCCAATAAAAAAGCCGGGTGGCGGCTTCGCCTTACCCGGCTTACGTTACTACATCAGCAATATTACTGGTATTCGCTCATCGGCACGCAGGAGCAGAACAGGTTACGGTCGCCGTAGACGTCATCAAGACGCTTCACGGTCGGCCAGTATTTGTTTGCCACGCCTGCCGGGAAGACCGCCAGCTCGCGGGAATAACCGTGGTTCCACTCTGCCACCATTTCGTGCTGGGTGTGCGGGGCGTTAACCAGCGGGTTATCTTCCAGCGTCCACTCGCCGTCCTGCACGCGGTCGATCTCCATGCGGATGGCCAGCATCGCGTCGATAAAGCGGTCCAGCTCGGCTTTGCTTTCAGATTCCGTTGGCTCCACCATCAGCGTACCCGCTACCGGGAACGACATGGTTGGCGCGTGGAAACCGTAGTCGATCAGACGCTTGGCGATATCCAGCTCGCTAATGCCGGTCTGCTCTTTCAGCGGACGAATATCGAGGATGCACTCGTGCGCCACGCGGCCGTCGCGGCCAGTATAGAGCACCGGGAAGGCGGACTTCAGGCGAGTCGCAATATAGTTGGCGTTCAGGATCGCCACCTGGCTCGCCTGCTTCAGCCCTTCCGCGCCCATCATGCGGATGTACATCCAGCTGATTGGCAGGATAGAGGCGCTGCCGAACGGTGCCGCAGAGACCGCGCCCTGACGGGTCAGCATACCTTCAATCTGCACCACGCTGTGGCCCGGCACAAACGGCGCCAGGTGCGCTTTCACGCCGATAGGACCCATGCCCGGGCCGCCACCGCCGTGCGGGATGCAGAAGGTTTTGTGCAGGTTCAGGTGCGACACGTCCGCGCCGATAAAGCCCGGAGAGGTGATGCCCACCTGAGCGTTCATGTTCGCGCCGTCGAGGTAAACCTGACCGCCGAACTGGTGCACCACTTCACACACTTCACGGATAGTCTCTTCGTACACGCCGTGGGTTGACGGGTAGGTCACCATGATGCAGGAGAGCTTATCGCCCGCCTGCTCGGCTTTCGCACGCAGGTCGGCCAGATCGATGTTGCCGTTCTTATCGCACGCCACCACTACGACTTCCATGCCCGCCATCTGGGCAGAGGCCGGGTTGGTCCCGTGGGCGGAGCTTGGGATCAGGCAGATATCGCGGTGGCCTTCGTTGCGGCTTTCGTGGTAGTGACGGATCGCCAGCAGGCCCGCGTACTCACCCTGCGCGCCGGAGTTCGGCTGCATGCAGAGCGCGTCGTAGCCGGTCAGCTTCACCAGCCAGTCGGAAAGCTGGTTGATCATCATGTGATAACCTTCCGCCTGCTCTGGCGGGCAGAACGGGTGCAGCTCGGAGAATTCAGGCCAGGTGATCGGGATCATCTCTGCCGCGGCGTTCAGCTTCATGGTACAGGAGCCCAGCGGGATCATCGCCTGGTTCAGCGCCAGATCCTTGCGCTCCAGAGAGTGCATATAGCGCATCATCTCGGTTTCGCTGTGGTAGCGATTAAAGACCGGATGCGTCAGGATCGCGTCATTGCGCAGCATGCTTTCCTGAATGGAGCGGCTGTCGAGCGCGACCTCTTTGTCGAGCGCATCAATATCCAGACCGTGTGCGTCACCCAGCAACACGCTGAACAGGTTCAGGATATCGTCGCGGGTGGTACTTTCATCCAGCGTAATGCCAACGGCGTTGTGGATATCGCTGCGCAGGTTGATCTCTGCCGCGTTCGCGCGCGCCAGCACGGCCGCTTTGTCCGCCACTTCCACACACAGGGTGTCGAAGTAGTGAGCGTGGCGCAGCTTAAGGCCTTTCTGCTGCAGACCGCAGGCCAGAATATCGGCCAGACGGTGAATGCGGCTGGCAATGCGCTTCAGGCCAGCCGGGCCGTGGAACACGGCGTACAGGCTGGCGATGTTTGCCAGCAGCACCTGGGAGGTACAGATGTTGGAGTTCGCTTTCTCGCGGCGGATATGCTGCTCGCGAGTCTGCATCGCCATGCGCAGCGCGGTGTTACCGGCAGCATCTTTTGAGACGCCGATAATACGGCCAGGCATAGAGCGTTTGAATTCATCTTTCGCGCCGAAGAACGCCGCGTGCGGGCCGCCGTAGCCCATCGGCACGCCGAAACGCTGAGCTGAGCCGAAGACAATATCCGCGCCCTGTTTGCCCGGCGCCGTCAGCAGCACCAGCGCCATAAAATCGGCGGCAACGCTGACAACCACTTTGCGGGTTTTCAACTCGGCAATCAGCGCGCCGTAGTCGTGCACTTCGCCGGTGGTACCTACCTGCTGCAGCAGCACGCCGAAGACGTCCTGGTGATCCAGCACTTTGTCAGCGTCGTCGACGATCACGTCAAAGCCGAAGGTTTCCGCACGGGTGCGCACCACGTCCAGCGTCTGAGGATGCACGTCCGCCGCCACGAAGAAGCGGTTGGCATTTTTCAGCTTGCTCACGCGTTTTGCCATCGCCATTGCTTCGGCGGCAGCGGTCGCTTCATCCAGCAGCGAGGCGGAGGCGATATCCATACCGGTCAGATCCAGCGTCACCTGCTGGAAGTTCAGCAGCGCTTCCAGGCGGCCCTGGGAGACTTCTGGCTGATACGGGGTGTAAGCGGTGTACCAGCCCGGGTTTTCCAGCATGTTGCGCAGGATAACCGGCGGCAACTGCACGTTGGTGTAGCCCATGCCAATGTAAGACTTATAGCGCTTGTTCAGGCCTGCGATAGCCTTCAGCTCCGCCAGCGCGGCGAATTCCGTAGTGGCTTCCCCCACCTGAGGCGGCGTGGCAAGCTGGATGTCTTTTGGCACAATCTGGCCGATCAGTGCGTTTAATGAATCCGCGCCAACTGTCTTCAGCATCTCCTGCTGTTGCTGAGCATCCGGCCCAATGTGACGTTCAATGAAGGCGCCACGGTTTTCAAGCTGGCTTAAAGTCTGTGTCATGAGCGATGGTTCCTGAAACGTGCAGTGAATCGTAATTATCTGTAACGCTGTTGCCCGGTGGCGCTAACGCTTACCGGGCCTACGTAGATCTGTAGGCCGGATAAGCGCAGCGCCATCCGGCACAACGTTATTCGTCTTCCAGTAGTGCTTCGTACGCGGTCGCATCCAGCAGCGCGGCAACCTGAGATTCGTCGCTGGCTTTGATCTTGAAGATCCAGCCGCCTTCATAAGGCTCGCTGTTCACCAGCTCTGGCGAATCGCTCAGCGCGTCGTTGACGGCAACGATTTCGCCGCTTACCGGGGCATAAATGTCAGAAGCCGCCTTAACGGACTCCGCCACGGCGCAGTCGTCGCCCGCGCTAACGGTCGTGCCCACGTCAGGCAGGTCAACAAACACCATGTCGCCCAGCAGCTCTTGCGCGTGCTCGGTGATCCCTACGGTGTAAGTGCCGTCCGCCTCTTTGCGCAGCCACTCGTGTTCTTTGCTGTATTTCAGTTCTGCTGGCACATTGCTCATTGAAGTTCTCCTGATAAAAATGATTAGGCGACCGGCTTACCGGCGCGAACAAAAATCGGTTTGGTTACGTTGACCGGCATTTCGCGGTTGCGGATTTGCACCACCGCCGTTTCGCCAATACCCGCCGGCACGCGTGCCAGTGCAATACTGTAGCCCAGCGTTGGGGAGAAGGTACCGCTGGTGATCACGCCTTCGCGATGATTGCCGTCGGCATCGGTGAAGCGCACCGGCAGTTCGCCGCGCAGCACACCTTTTTCCGTCATCACCAGACCCACCAGTTGTTCAGTGCCCTTCTCGCGCTGCATCTCCAGCGCTTCACGGCCAATAAAGTCACGGTCAGCCGGTTCCCACGCGATGGTCCAGCCCATGTTGGCGGCCAGCGGAGAGACGCCTTCGTCCATCTCCTGACCGTAGAGGTTCATCCCCGCTTCCAGACGCAGCGTATCGCGCGCGCCCAGACCCGCAGGCTTCACGCCCGCTTCCACCAGCGCGCGCCAGAAATCAGCGGCCTTCTCGTTCGGCATCGCAATTTCGTAGCCCGCTTCACCGGTGTAGCCGGTGGTGGCGATAAACAGATCCCCCGCCTGCACGCCGAAGAACGGCTTCATGCCCTCGGTGGCTTTGCGCTGCTCGTCGTTAAACAGAGACGCGGCTTTCGCCTGTGCGTTCGGCCCCTGCACGGCGATCAGCGACAGGTCGTCACGGACGGTGATGTCAATGGCGTAAGGTTCGGCGTGTTGAGTGATCCAGGAGAGGTCTTTTTCGCGGGTGGCGGAGTTTACAACGAGGCGGAAGAAATCTTCAGTGAAGTAATAGACGATAAGGTCATCAATCACGCCGCCCGAGGCATTCAGCATGCCGGTATAGAGCGCTTTACCCGGCGTCTTCAGTTTGGCGACGTCATTTGCCAGCAGATAACGCAAAAACTCCCGGGTGCGGCTACCGCGCAGATCGACAATCGTCATGTGGGACACGTCGAACATACCGGCATCGGTGCGCACCGCGTGGTGCTCATCAATCTGCGAGCCGTAGTGCAGCGGCATCATCCAGCCATGGAAGTCCACCATGCGGGCGCCGCATAACACGTGTTGTTCGTACAAAGGAGTCTGTTGAGCCATCTTGTCCTCGTTGAAAAATTCACCGTGAAACCCGGTATCGGCCTCGTTCCCGAGTGCCGACGCAAACGTTCTCTTTTACCTGAACTTACCACCGAAACCGGCGGTTAACCATAAGGCAAAACGGGTCATCACATTAGCTTATGACCAAAAAACGCTGAAAAGCCTACAGAGTTATTCACTGGAAAAATGCGATTAACCCCGCACAAAATTAACAATGATCTAACAGGATTTAGCACATGGTGATATTTCGTGCGGAAAAACGGGCCGAATTTCCGTAACGACAAAAACGTGACATTAGATTATCTAATGCGAAAAATGAGGTGAAATTAGAATATTTCAAACGAGGGAATTTCCCCGGCGCAGAGGCCGGGAAAATAAAGTGTGACAGGGGTCTAAATTAACGTAGCCAGTCCGGCAGGTCGTTAAGACCCATCGCCTGACGGAGGAGTTGAGGTTTAACACCCGGAAGGGTGTCAGCAAGCTTGAGTCCGATATCGCGCAGCAGTTTTTTCGCCGGATTGGCTCCGGCAAACAGCTCGCGGAAGCCCTGCATGCCCGCCAGCATCATCGCCGCACTGTGCTTGCGGCTGCGCTCGTAGCGACGCAGGTAGAGATGCTGACCGATATCTTTGCCTTCGCGATGCAGGCGACGCAGTTCCTCAACCAGCTCCGCCGCGTCCATAAAGCCAAGGTTAACACCCTGCCCGGCCAGCGGATGAATGGTATGGGCCGCATCTCCCACCAGCGCCAGACGGTGCGCGGCAAACTGACGCGCGTAGCGGCCGGTTAATGGGAACACCTGTCGCTCGCTTTCAAGCGTGCACAAGCCAAGGCGGTTATCAAACGCCACGCACAGCGCCTGGTTAAAGGCATCCGGCGTCGCCGCCTGCATCAGCTGCGCTTTTTCCGGCACCAGTGACCAGACGATAGAGCACAGGTGCGGATCGGCAAGCGGCAGGAACGCCAGAATGCCGTCGTTGTGGAAAATCTGCCGCGCCACGCCGCCGTGCGGCTCCTCGGTACGGATCGTCGCGACCAGAGCATGATGGCGGTAATCCCAGAAGGTCAGCGGGATATCGGCTTTGTTGCGCAGCCAGGAGTTGGCACCGTCAGCACCGACCACCAGACGCGCGGTCAGCATGTCGCCGCTTTGCAGGGTGATAAACGCCTCGTTTTCCCCCCACGCCACCTGCTGGATCTGCGCGGGCGCAACCAGCGTTACGTCGCTGCACTGCTGCGCTTTCTGCCACAGCGCGTGGTGGATCACCGCGTTTTCGATGATGTGACCCAGATGGCTATAGCCCATGCTTTCATCATCAAAAGCAATATGACCAAAGCTGTCTTTATCCCACACTTCCATGCCGTGATAGCAGCTGGCGCGCTGCGCCACAATATCTGCCCAGACGCCAAGGTGCGTCAGCAATTTCTCGCTGGCGGCATTGATCGCCGAGACGCGGAGTTCCGGCGGAGCATCTGGTGCAACGGGCTGAGGCTGCTTTTGCTCCAGCACCGCCACGCGCAGGCCGCTGCCCTGTAAACCACAGGCCAGCGCCAGTCCGACCATACCGCCGCCAACGATGGCGACATCAACATTTTGCACGGTGATAACTCCTTAACGCGCGACCCAACCCAGGGTCCGCTGCGCCAGCACGTCACGTGCCGGAATGAATAATTCCATCGCCATTAGCCCGAGGTTGCGGCCTGCAACCAGCGGTGCCCAACGATTGGCAAAGAGATGGACTAAGCCGTCGGTGACGCCGATTGTCGCCTCTTTATCCACCTGGCGGCGCTTCTGGTAATGGCTTAGCACCGAATACGCGCCGCAATCTTTTTGCTCACTCCATGCCAGCGCCAGCGATTCCGCCAGGCTCATGACATCCCGCAGTCCAAGGTTGAATCCTTGTCCGGCAATCGGATGTAATGTCTGCGCGGCGTTGCCGACCAGCGCCACGCGGTGAGAAACAGACTGCGATGCGGTGGTTAACGACAGCGGGTAGACCGCACGTTTCCCCGCATGGGTAATACGCCCCAGCCGCCAGCCAAAAGCTTTTTGCAGCTCGGTACAAAAACGTTCGTCTGACCAGGCTTTAACCTCTTCAGCCTTATCCTGCGGATGACACCAGACCAGGGAACAGCGCCCGTCCGACATCGGCAGCATCGCCAGCGGGCCGTACTGCGTAAAACGCTCAAACGCCCGGCCGCTGTGTTCAGCTGCGGTCGCGACATTCGCAATGACCGCAACCTGCCCGTAAGGCTGCTGACGCCACTCGACGCCGCACTGCGTGCCGAGCGCCGAGCGCGAGCCGTCCGCGGCGACCAGAAGCTGGCCTTCAAGGACGGTGCCGTTTTCCAGCGTCACGCTGACCGACGCCTCACTGCGGCTTACGCTTGCCACGCGCGCCGGACAATGCAGCGTAACGCCCGGCGCGTCCTGAAGCAGGCGGAACAGTCGCAATCCGACGTCGTGCAGCTCAACAACCTGACCCAGCGCGTCGATACGGTAATCCTGCGCGTCCAGCGTGACAAAGCCAGCATGGCCGCGATCGCTGACGTGAACGGTGTTAATTGCCGTGGCGCAGTCGGCGATCGCCTGCCAGATGCCAATACGGGACAGCTGCTGGCAGGTACCCTGTGCCAGGGCAATGGCGCGGGAATCAAAACCGGGATGATTCTTTGCCTGCGGCGCAACGGCTTCCACCAGGTGCACCGGAAGCTGGCCTTTCGTCAATTGCGAGATGGCCAGCGCCAGCGTGGCCCCGGTCATGCCGCCGCCAACGATAATCACGCTCATACGCGTGCCGCTGCCATCAGCGCCTCGATATCGTCAGCGTTTTTCACAACGCTCGCGGTCAGGTTTTCGTTACCGGTTTCGGTAATAACGATGTCATCTTCAATACGAATGCCAATCCCGCGGTACTCTTCAGGCACGTCGGCATCCGGCGCGATATACAGCCCCGGCTCCACGGTTAACACCATGCCCGGCTCCAGCACGCGCGAACGGTCGGTGCCGTACGCGCCAACGTCATGTACATCCAGCCCCAGCCAGTGGCTCAGGCCGTGCATGAAATACGGTCGATGCGCATTCTCAGCAATCAGGGCATCAACATCCCCTTTCAGGATCCCGAGCCTGACCAGACCGGTAATCATGATGCGCACCACTTCGCCGGTCACTTCCTGCATGGACGTTCCGGGACGATACAGCCTGAGCGCCGTCTCAAGCGACTCGAGAACGATGTCGTAAATCGCGCGCTGTGCCGGTGAGAATTTACCGTTCACCGGGAAGGTACGGGTGATATCCCCCGCGTAGCACTGATATTCGCAACCGGCGTCAATAAGCACCAGATCGCCGTCGCGCAGCGCGCTTTCGTTTTCGGTGTAGTGCAGAATGCAGCCGTTTTCCCCGCCGCCAACGATGGTGTTGTAGGAAGGATAACGCGCGCCGTGACGGTTAAATTCGTAGTGAATTTCGCCTTCCAGCTGGTATTCGAACATCCCGGGACGGCATTTCTCCATCGCGCGAGTGTGCGCCAGGGCGCTAATTTCACCCGCGCGGCGCATCAAATTCAGCTCTTCTTCAGACTTGAACAGGCGCAACTCATGGACCACAGGGCGCCAGTCCGTCAGCGTGGCCGGTGCGGACAGGTTCTGCCGCGAGCCTTTGCGCAGCTTATCCAGCGCGGTGAAAACAATCTCATCGGCGTAAGCATATTCGCCCTGCGCGTGATAGAGCACGTCGAGGCCGTTAAGCAATTGATAGAGCTGCTGGTTGATTTCGCTAAACGCCAGCGCGCGGTCAACGCCCAGCTTTTCCGGTGCGGCCTCCTGCCCTAAGCGGCGGCCAAACCAGATTTCAGCCGTCAGATCGCGCACGCGGTTGAACATCACGCTGTGGTTGTGGGTGTCATTGCTCTTAATCAGCACCAGCACCGCTTCCGGCTCGTTAAAGCCGGTGAAGTACCAGAAATCGCTGCTCTGGCGATAGGGATATTCGCTGTCGGCGCTGCGCGTAACTTCGGGCGCAGCAAAAATCAGCGCGGCGCTGCCCGGCTGCATTGTTGCCAGCAGTGCCTGACGGCGGCGGGAATACTCTTGACTCGAGATAACCATGACACCCTCCTGTGCGTTATTTTTCTTAATGTAAGGTTGGCTTGCGGACTTCCGGCGCGGTCGGCTGTGAGCGCGTGAAGTTGTCGTGGCACAGCAGTGCCGCCACGCGCACGTACTCGATGATCTCTTCGAGAGACATTTCCAGCTCTTCCTGATCTTCGTCTTCATCGTAGCCGAGCTGGGCAATGTTGCGCAGGTCGTCGATTGCTTCACCCGCTTCGCCGGTCACTTTATCCAGTTTAGGCTGCGTCACGCCCAGCCCCAGCAGATAGTGGTTTACCCACCCGGCCAGCGCATCGGCGCGATCGAACACGCTGACGTCGTCGCCTTCAGGCAGATAAAGCTGAAAAAGGAAGCCATCGTCTTCCAGCGAATCGCTGGTTGCGGCGTGCATTTTACGCAGCGCTTCCGCCAGCTCGTGACCAAACGCCAGCCCTTCATTCGTGAGGTCGTGGATCAGCGGCTGCCATGAGCTGTCGCTGTTTCCGCCGCACAGCATGCCACTGATCAGACCGTGCATTTCGGCAGGGGTTAAACCGATTCCCTGCTGGTTCAGTAACTGGTTTAAATCCTTGTAACCAGGCATTTCGTTCTGTATAGACATGAGCATTCGTCATCAAAGGGGGGAAGTTTCATGATATGCTACCACTTTGGACCCTGGTGATACCAGAAAAGGGCTTGTATCTTCACATCAGGGTAGCTATAGTGTCGCCCCTTCGCAGCCCCCGGGGCAGTAAGCGAAGGCAGCGCAGTCAATCAGCAGGAAGGTGGCATGTCTGCACAACCCGTCGATCTCCAGATTTTTGGCCGTTCACTGCGAGTGAATTGTCCGCCTGAACAAAGGGATGCTTTGAATCAGGCAGCGGACGATTTGAATCAGCGGTTGCAAGATCTAAAAGAACGCACTAGAGTCACAAATACTGAGCAGCTGGTTTTCATCGCCGCGTTGAACATCAGCTATGAACTGACTCAGGAAAAAGCGAAGACCCGCGACTACGCGGCAAGCATGGAGCAGCGCATTAAAATGCTCCAGCAGACCATAGAACAGGCGTTGCTTGATCAAGGTCGCAATCCCGAAAGACCGGGACCAAAGTTTGAATAACACTTCTCAGTTGACTATGGTAGAGTAACTGTGAAGACAAAATTTCTCTGAGATGTTCGCAAGCGGGCCAGTCCCCTGAGCCGATATTTCATACCACAAGAATGTGGCGCTCCATGGTTGGTGAGCATGCTCGGTCCGTCCGAGAAGCCTTAAAACTATGACGACACATTCACCTTGAACCAAGGGTTCAAGGGTTACAGCCTGCGGCGGCATCTCGGAGATTCCCTCTCTTTTCTTCTACCGACTACCATGACCCAATTCCCTGAAGTTTCCGCTTCACGCCAGGACATCCGTCAGCTCATTCGTCAGCGCCGCCGTGCGTTAACCCCCGATCAGCAAGCGCATTTTGCCCAGCAGGCCGCCGCCCGTATGATGGCGTATCCCCCTGTCGTGATGGCGCACACCGTTGCGCTGTTTCTGTCGTTTGATGGAGAGCTGGATACCCAACCGCTTATAGAGCAGCTCTGGCGCGCCGGGAAGAAGGTCTATCTGCCGGTGCTGCATCCGTTCAGCGAAGGCAATCTGCTGTTCCTGCACTACCACCCGCACAGCGAGCTGGTGGTGAACCGTCTGAAAATCACCGAGCCGAAACTTGACGTGCGCGACGTGCTGCCGCTGTCACAGCTGGATGTACTGATCGCGCCGCTGGTGGCGTTTGATGAACAGGGCCAGCGTTTAGGGATGGGCGGCGGTTTTTACGACCGGACGCTGCAAAACTGGCAGCAGTACGGGCTGCAGCCGGTGGGCTACGCGCATGATTGTCAGAGCGTGGAGGCGTTACCGGTGGAGAAGTGGGATGTGCCGTTGCCGGCGGTGGTAACGCCCAGTAAAACCTGGACCTGGTAGAATAAAGCCGGGTGGCGCTTACGCTTACCCGGCCTACAAATGCTCAGCGTAGGTCGGGTAAGGCGCAGCCGCCACCCGACACCACAAACCGCACTATCAGTACAGCAGACGCGCGCGAATTGTTCCCTGAATCGCCTTCATGCTCTGCAGCGCTTTCTCGGCAACATCGTCATCCGCTTCGATATCAATAACCACGTAGCCCATCTGCGAGTTCGTCTGCAGATACTGCGCGGCGATGTTGACGCCCTGCTCGGCAAAGATCTGGTTGATCGCGGTCAGCACGCCTGGACGGTTTTCGTGGATGTGAAGCAGACGACGACCACCGTGCAGCGGCAGAGACACTTCCGGGAAGTTCACGGCAGAGAGCGTAGAACCGTTGTCGGAGTATTTGCTCAGCTTACCCGCCACTTCCAGACCGATATTCTCCTGCGCTTCCTGGGTAGAACCGCCGATGTGCGGCGTCAGGATCACGTTGTCGAACTCGCACAGCGGAGAGGTAAACGGATCGCTGTTGGTGGCTGGCTCCGTCGGGAACACGTCGATGGCCGCGCCTGCCAGATGCTTACGCTTCAGCGCATCCGCCAGCGCCGGGATATCGACAACCGTGCCGCGCGCGGCGTTGATCAGCAGTGAGCCGGGCTTCATCAGCGCCAACTCTTCCGCGCCCATCATGTTTTTGGTGGACGCATTTTCCGGCACGTGCAGGCTCACCACGTCGCTCATGTTCAGCAGGTCAGACAGGTGCTGAACCTGGGTCGCATTGCCCAGCGGCAGCTTGCTTTCGATATCGTAGAAAAAGACATGCATCCCGAGAGATTCCGCCAGAATACCGAGCTGCGTACCGATGTGGCCGTAGCCGATAATCCCCAGCTTTTTACCACGCGCTTCGAAAGAGCCGGACGCCAGCTTGTTCCACACGCCGCGGTGCGCCTTAGCGTTCGCTTCAGGAATGCCGCGCAGCAGCAGCAGCAGTTCGCCGATCACCAGCTCCGCTACGGAACGGGTGTTGGAGAACGGGGCGTTGAAGACGGGAATACCGCGTTTGGCGGCAGCATTCAGGTCAACCTGGTTGGTACCGATGCAGAAGCAGCCGATAGCCACCAGCTTTTCCGCCGCGGCAATAACCTCTTCAGTCAGGTGAGTACGGGATCGCAGGCCAATGAAGTGGGCATCACGGATGGACGCTTTCAGCTCTTCGGTATCGAGCGCGCCTTTGTGAAATTCGATGTTGGTGTAACCTGCCGCACGAAGGCTATCGATTGCTTTTTGATGCACGCCCTCGACCAGCAGGAATTTAATCTTGTCTTTCTCCAGTGATACCTTTGCCATTTACCCGACCCTGTTTTTGTCTGAACTGATGTTGTGCTGGATATAAATCCGCTGTAGCCAACATATCAAAAAAAACTATTGCAGCAATATGAACGTTTGCGTCGGCACTCTGAAGAAAAGTCATCCAGGGCAAAATGTCAGAGGAAAATGCTATGGAAATTTACAAACGCGGCAGGATCGGCAAAAGAGGCTGAAAAACGTGACACAAGTCACCGAATTTAGCTTTTCAAAATTTTTTTAGCGGGGGGAGGACTCCCCCCGTCAGATCATTTTACGATGGTTTTCACGCCGTCAGCGGTGCCGATCAGCGCCACATCCGCGCCACGGTTGGCGAATAGCCCTACGGTCACTACGCCTGGGATAGCGTTGATGGCATTTTCCAGCGCAATCGCGTCGAGAATTTCCAGACCGTGAACGTCGAGGATCACGTTGCCGTTGTCGGTGACGACGCCCTGACGATATTCCGGACGACCACCCAGCTTCACCAGCTGACGAGCAACCGCGCTTCGCGCCATCGGGATCACTTCGACCGGAAGCGGGAAATTACCCAGAATGTCGACCCGCTTGGAGGCGTCCGCGATGCAGATAAACTTGTCCGCAACGGAGGCGATGATTTTTTCGCGCGTCAGCGCCGCGCCGCCGCCTTTGATCATCTGCATGTGGCCGTTGATTTCATCCGCGCCATCAACGTAAATCCCCAGACGATCCACTTCGTTGAGATCGAAAACGGTAATGCCGAGGCTTTTCAGCTTTTCCGTGGAAGCATCAGAGCTGGAAACCGCGCCCTCGATTTGCCCCTTCATCGTGCCCAGCGCATCGATAAAGTGTGCCGCGGTTGATCCCGTACCGACACCGACAATGGTACCCGGCTGCACGTACTGGAGAGCGGCCCATCCTACTGCTTTTTTCAGTTCATCCTGCGTCATGATCGTTTTGCCTGTGGTGTGAAAACTCAGGGCGCATTATAGAACACGTCGAATGGAATTCGTCTGTCACGAAGGGAAAATTGTGTCATAGTGCAGAATAACCAAAATTAAGGAGCCAGCCAGAGCAATGAAACGTCCGGACTACAGAACACTACAGGCACTTGATGCAGTTATTCGTGAACGCGGTTTTGAGCGCGCGGCGCAAAAGCTTTGCATCACCCAGTCCGCCGTATCACAGCGTATAAAACAGCTTGAAAACATGTTCGGCCAGCCGCTGCTGGTGCGTACCGTCCCGCCACGTCCAACCGAGCAAGGTCAAAAGCTCCTCGCCCTGCTGCGCCAGGTTGAACTGCTGGAAGACGAGTGGCTGGGTGACGAACAAACGGGCTCTACGCCGCTGCTGCTCTCTCTGGCGGTCAACGCCGACAGTCTGGCAACCTGGCTGCTGCCGGCCCTTGCGCCGGTATTAGCGGACTCCCCTATCCGCCTGAACTTACAGGTTGAAGATGAAACTCGTACCCAGGAACGCCTGCGTCGCGGTGAAGTGGTTGGGGCGGTCAGTATCCAGCCTCAGGCGCTGCCAAGCTGTCTTGTCGATCAGCTGGGCGCCCTGGACTACCTGTTTGTAGGTTCAAAAGCCTTTGCCGAACGCTACTTCCCGAACGGCGTCACCCGCGCCGCGCTGCTGAAAGCGCCCGCCGTAGCGTTCGATCATCTGGACGATATGCATCAGGCGTTCCTGCAGCAAAACTTCGATCTGCCGCCGGGCAGCGTGCCGTGCCATATCGTTAACTCGTCAGAAGCCTTTGTGCAGCTTGCGCGTCAGGGCACCACCTGCTGCATGATCCCGCATCTGCAGATTGAGAAAGAGTTGAAAAGCGGTGAGCTGATTGACCTAACGCCGGGGCTGTATCAGCGTCGGATGCTCTACTGGCACCGTTTTGCGCCGGAAAGCCGCATGATGCGCAACGTCACCGACGCGCTGCTGGCGTTTGGGCACAAGGTGCTGAGACAGGATTAAAAAATAAGCCGGGTGGCGGCTTCGCCTTACCCGGCCTACAGGTTACTGAGCCGGTTTCGGCTGTGCTGCAACAGGTTCCAGCTGGAACACCACATCCACCTGATCGTCGAACTGAATGGTTGGCTGCTCATAGGTTTCCTGAGCAGAAACCGGGGCTGCATCAGCCTTCATCATGCGTACCATCGGGCTTGGCTGGTAGTTAGAGACGTGGTAACGCACGCTGTAAACCGGGCCGAGCTTGCTCTTAAAGCCAGAAGCCAGCTGCTCCGCCTGATGGATTGCATCATCAATCGCGGCTTTACGCGCTTCGTCTTTGTATTTCTCCGGTTGCGCAACGCCCAGCGAGACGGAACGAATTTCATTCAGCCCCGCTTTTAACGCGCCATCAAGCAGCGAGTTCAGCTTATCAAGCTGACGCACGGTCACTTCCACGGTACGTACGGCACGGTAGCCTTTGAGAATGCTTTTCCCGTTCTGGTAGTCATAATCCGGTTGGGTACGCAGGTTAGCGGAACTAATATCTTTTTTACCTACGCCATTCTGCTCGAGGAAAGAGAGATATTGCGCAACACGATCGTCAGCCTGCTTCTTGGCAGATGCCGCATCTTTCGCAGCCACATTGACTTCAATTGCCAGCGTTGCAACATCGGGTACCGCGTCCACGCTTGCGGTGCCTGAAGTGACGATGTGCGGGCCATCCGGCAGTTCACTTGCCTGCACCGACACCGCACCAAAACTTACTAATGCCGCCAGGGCCATCACCTTAAACTTCACTGTTATTCCTCCATGTTGCGAAGAGTGCCCATTAACAGGGCGCATGCCAGCAAGCTTAGCGGGTCTTGTTCAGTTGTCCATAAGACAAGGATTAGATGAACAATTCCTGAACGTGGTGAATTCCCTCTTTAGCCAGCTGAAAAGCAATAAACCACATCACCAGCCCCACCAGCGTGTTGATGATGCGCTGGGCTTTGGCCGTACGCAGACGAGGTGCCAGCCATGCCGCCAGAATGGCGAGACCGAAGAACCAGAGGAAAGAGGCGCTGACCGTGCCAAGCGCAAACCAGCGTTTCGGCTCAACGTCCAGCTGCCCGCCCAGGCTGCCCAGCACCACGAAGGTATCCAGATAAACATGCGGGTTAAGCCAGGTAACTGCCAGCATGGTGACGATAATCTTCCAGCGGCCCTGCTTCATGACTTCCGCGCTCGCCAGTTCGAGGTTGCTGCTCATCGCGGTTTTCAGGGCACCAAAACCGTACCAGAGCAGAAACGCCACGCCGCCCCAGGTGACCAGCGCCAGCAGCCACGGAGACTGCATCAGCAATGCGCTGCCGCCAAAAATCCCGGCACAGATCAGCAGTAAATCGCTTACCGCGCACAGCAGGGCAATCATCAGATGATACTGGCGGCGAATGCCCTGGTTCATCACAAACGCATTTTGCGGACCGAGGGGAAGGATCATGGCCGCACCTAAGGCAAGCCCTTGAAAGTAATAGGATAACATGACGAAATTCTCACAGTTTTGTTCTGGAATCAGACTATACTGCGCGAATTGCATTAGAGGAAATGGATAATATTAATTGGGTATTAGCAGTACTTATAAAAATAAAGCCCGGTGGCGCTAGCGCTTACCGGGCCTACGGGTGAAATTATTCTGCTTCTTTGACTTTTTTGACGTTTACGTCCATCTGCGGGTACGGGAAGCTGATGCCGTTGGCGTCGAAGTCGCGCTTGATGCGTTCCAGCACGTCCCAGTACACGTTTTGCAGATCGCTGCTCTTGCTCCAGATACGCACCACGAAGTTAATTGAGGATGCGCCCAGCTCGTTCAGGCGAACCGTCTGCTCTTTGTCTTTCAGAATGCGATCGTCTGAAGCAATGATGTTGCTAATCAGCGACTTCACCTGATCGATATCGGAGTCGTACGCCACGCTGATAATCAGTTCGTTACGACGCACCGGTTCACGGGAAAAGTTAATAATGTTGCCCGCGATGATTTTCCCGTTCGGCACGACCACGATGCGGCCATCGACGGTACGCAGGGTCGTTGAGAAAATCTGCACCTGCAGCACGGTCCCGGCAATGCCGCCAAGGTCAACGTATTCGCCGGAGCGGAACGGACGGAAGGTGACCAGCAGAACGCCTGCCGCCAGGTTTGAAAGCGACCCCTGCAGCGCCAGACCAATAGCCAGACCGGCGGCACCGAGAACGGCAATGACGGAGGCGGTCTGTACGCCCACACGGCCCAGCGCCGCAATCAGCGTAAAGGCGATAATTCCGTAGCGCACCAGCGCAGAGAGGAAGTCAGCCACCGTGGCGTCAATGTGACGGGCCAGCATTACGCGGTTAACCGCGTTCGATACGATACGCGCCACGATCATCCCGACGATGATGATGGCAATCGCCGCGACGATGTTCACGGCATAGCTCAGCAGCAGCGCCTGGTTGCGTACCAGCCAGTTACCGGCGTTATTGATGCTGTCTACAACATCGAGTTGTTCCATTTATTCTTCCTTTTGTTAACCCAAAACACAAAATCCATCCCCCATGGAGACAGGCAGGTCCGTAAAGGGTAAACAAAAAGCGCAAGTATTGCCAAACAGATCACAAAAACAACCCCAGCAGGGTATTGAAAAAGCATAAAAAAAGGCCCGCATTTGCGGGCCTTCTGATGCTGTTAGCAGCTCAAATTACAGAACGTCTACCGCGTTCAGCTCTTTGAATGCCTGCTCCAGACGAGTAATCATAGAAGTCTGGGCAGCGCGCAGCCATACGCGTGGATCGTAGTATTTCTTGTTCGGCTGGTCTTCGCCTTTCGGGTTGCCCAGCTGGCCCTGCAGGTAAGCTTCGTTCGCTTTGTAGTACTGCAGGATACCGTCCCAGGTTGCCCACTGGGTGTCGGTATCAATGTTCATTTTCACTACGCCGTAGCTTACGGAATCTTTGATTTCCTGAGCAGAAGAACCGGAACCGCCGTGGAAGACGAAGTTCAGGCTGTTGTGCGGCAGGTTGTGTTTCTTAGAAACATATTCCTGAGAATCACGCAGGATAGTCGGGGTCAGAACCACGTTACCTGGTTTGTAAACGCCGTGTACGTTACCGAAGGACGCTGCGATGGTGAAGCGTGGGCTGATTTTGCTCAGCTCGGTGTAAGCGTAATCAACGTCTTCTGGCTGGGTGTACAGTGCAGAAGCGTCCATGTGGCTGTTGTCCACGCCGTCTTCTTCACCACCGGTGCAACCCAGTTCGATTTCCAGGGTCATGCCCATTTTGGCCATGCGCGCCAGGTATTTGGAGCAGATTTCGATGTTTTCGTGCAGTGACTCTTCAGACAGGTCGATCATGTGAGAAGAGAACAGTGGCTTACCGGTTGCCGCAAAGTGTTTTTCACCCGCGTCCAGCAGACCGTCGATCCACGGCAGCAGTTTCTTCGCGCAGTGGTCAGTGTGCAGGATAACTGGAACACCGTAGTGTTCAGCCATCTGGTGTACGTGGTGCGCACCAGAGATAGCACCCAGGATTGCAGCACCCTGAGGAATGTCAGTTTTCACGCCTTTACCTGCGATGAACGCAGCGCCGCCGTTAGAGAACTGAACGATAACTGGAGCTTTAACTTTAGCAGCAGTTTCCAGTACGGCGTTGATGGAGTCGGTACCCACGCAGTTAACTGCTGGCAGAGCGAAGTTGTTTTCTTTAGCTACCTGGAACACTTTCTGTACGTCATCACCAGTGATAACGCCAGGTTTTACGAAATCAAAAATTTTAGACATGTTGCTTAGTCCTGTATCTTCGGCCGTTAGAAAAGGTGCGAGCTCTTAAAAGCGCGCTGAAAATTGGGCAGGTTTCCCTGCCCTTGAATGGCTTACTTCTTAGCGCGCTCTTCGAGCATTGCTACTGCTGGCAGTACTTTGCCTTCCACGAATTCGAGGAATGCGCCGCCACCAGTGGAGATGTAGGAGATCTTGTCAGCGATACCGAACAGGTCGATTGCTGCCAGGGTGTCACCACCGCCTGCGATAGAGAACGCTTCGCTGTCTGCGATAGCGTTAGCAACGATTTCAGTACCTTTGCGGAAGTTCGGGAATTCGAACACGCCAACAGGACCGTTCCACAGGATAGTTTTTGCGTTTTTGAGGATTTCAGCCAGTTTCTGTGCAGAAACGTCGCCCAGATCCAGAATCTGCTCTTCATCTTTGATGTCGTTAACAGATTTCAGGGTCGCGGTTGCGGTTTCGGAGAACTCGGTCGCTACGCGAACATCAGTTGGAACCGGGATATCGCAGGTGCTCAGCAGGCGTTTGGCTTCGTCAACCAGGTCTGCTTCGTACAGGGATTTGCCCACATTGTGGCCCTGAGCGGCAACGAAGGTGTTCGCGATACCACCGCCAACGATCAGCTGGTCAGCGATTTTAGACAGGGAATCCAGAACGGTCAGTTTGGTAGAAACTTTAGAACCACCAACGATAGCCACCATTGGACGAGCAGGTTCTTTCAGTGCTTTACCCAGCGCTTCCAGTTCGTCAGCCAGCAGAGGACCGGCACACGCTACGTCTGCGAATTTACCGATACCGTGGGTAGACGCCTGAGCGCGGTGAGCCGTACCGAAGGCATCCATCACGAATACGTCGCACAGTGCAGCGTATTTTTTGGACAGCGTTTCGTCGTCTTTCTTCTCGCCTTTGTTGAAGCGAACGTTTTCCAGAACCACCAGTTCACCGGCAGCAACTTCAACGCCGTCCAGGTAATCTTTCACCAGGCGAACCGGGTTGGAAAGTTTGTCTTTCAGGTAATTAACCACTGGCAGCAGAGAGAACTCTTCGTTGTACTCGCCTTCAGTTGGACGACCCAGGTGGGAGGTGACCATCACTTTCGCGCCCTGCTTCAGAGCCAGTTCGATGGTTGGCAGAGATGCACGGATGCGCGCGTCGCTGGTCACTTTGCCATCTTTAACCGGTACGTTCAGATCGGCACGGATGAAAACGCGTTTACCAGCCAGATCCAGATCGGTCATCTTAATTACAGACATGGTGAATCCTCTCGTTGATTCTTAAAGTTTTGCAGACGCACAATGCGTCTTACCTGAAACCTTGAGCGGCCATTGCTAACGTGGTGTCGAGCATTCGGTTAGCAAAGCCCCATTCGTTATCACACCAGACCAGCGTCTTGATAAGGTGTGCACCACTGACTCTCGTTTGCGTGCCATCAACGATGGCGCTGTGCGGGTCGTGGTTAAAATCTACTGAGACCAACGGTAATTCCGTATAGTCAACTATACCATGAAATGCCCCCTGTGCCGCTTTTTGCAGCAACAGGTTGACTTCACAGGCTTTTACCGGTTTTTTCACCGTCACGCTAAGGTCGATTGCAGTGACGTTAATCGTCGGGACACGCACAGCAATCGCTTCAAACCGATCGTTAAACTGCGGGAAGATTCGGGTGATCCCTGCCGCCAGTTTCGTATCCACCGGAATGATTGACTGGCTCGCCGCGCGAGTGCGTCGTAAATCCGGATGGTAGGCGTCGATAACCTGTTGATCGTGCATGGCGGAATGAATCGTGGTCACGGTGCCGGATTCAATACCATACGCATCGTCTAACAGTTTGATGACCGGAATAATGCAGTTGGTGGTACAGGAGGCGTTGGAGACAATACGGTGTTCGGCCTGCAGCTCATGCTGGTTGACGCCAAACACGACGGTCGCGTCGAGGTCGTTACTGCCGGGATGAGAAAACAGGACTTTTTTTGCACCAGCAGCCAGATGCGCCTCGCCATGTTCTCGGTTGCCGTAGACACCGGTACAGTCAAGCACCACATCCACACCCAGTTCACGCCAGGGTAGCCCGGAGATGCTGTTCTCATGCAGCACACGAATAGCGTCATCGCCCACAAACAGCTGATCTCTTTCCTGGCGTACATCCCAGGCAAAGCGTCCGTGGCTGGTGTCATATTTCAACAAATGCGCCATGCCCGTAGCATCCGCCAGTTCATTGATTGCCACCACGGTTATTTCCGCCCGACGTCCGGATTCATACAAAGCACGAACCACGTTACGTCCGATGCGACCGAAGCCATTAATCGCTACGCGTACGGTCATAGATCTCCTGCAAAGCAATCCCTGAGTTTGAGGTGGCTGAAAGAGTAATCCAGCTACGCCCGAAGGGGAATCCTTGCTGTCACAAACTGCGATTGATTGGTCAATTGTCGAACATTTAATCGACTGAAACGCTTCAGCAAGAATAAGCGAATCGGGGAATAAAAGGAATGTCTGTCCAGATGAATAAGCGAGCTATATGACTTGCGTCACATTTTAGGTGGAATAATGTCTACAAAAAAGCCGGGTGGCGCGCTAGCGCTTACCCGGCCTACTTTCGCGCCATTTGTAGGCCCGGTAAGCGCTAGCGCGCCACCGGGCAAAACAGCAATTACAGCAGTTCTTTCGCCTTCGCGACAACGTTCTCAACGGTGAAGCCGAACTCTTCGAACAGCAGCTCTGCCGGAGCAGACTCACCGAAGGTGGTCATGCCGACGATAGCGCCGTTCAGACCCACGTATTTGAACCAGTAGTCAGCGATACCCGCTTCCACTGCCACACGCGCGGAAACCGCTTTAGGCAGGACGGATTCACGGTAAGCGGCATCCTGTTTGTCGAACGCATCGGTAGACGGCATGGAGACCACGCGCGCTTTCACGCCTTCGGCAGTCAGTTTTTCCCACGCTGCAACAGCCAGTTCAACTTCAGAACCGGTGGCGATGAAGATCAGCTCAGGCTGGCCCGCGCAATCTTTCAGCACGTAACCACCGCGAGCGATGTTCGCCAGCTGCTCTGGAGTACGTTCCTGCTGTGCCAGGTTCTGACGGGAGAGGATCAGCGCGGTTGGACCGTCCTGACGCTCAACGCCGTACTTCCACGCCACCGCGGATTCAACCTGGTCACATGGACGCCATGTGCTCATGTTCGGGGTGACGCGCAGGGAAGCCACCTGCTCTACCGGCTGGTGAGTTGGACCATCTTCGCCCAGACCGATGGAGTCGTGGGTGTAGACCATCACCTGACGCTGTTTCATCAGCGCAGCCATACGCACGGCGTTACGTGCATATTCAACGAACATCAGGAAGGTAGAGGTGTACGGCAGGAAACCACCGTGCAGGGAGATACCGTTGGCAATCGCAGTCATACCGAATTCACGTACACCGTAATGGATGTAGTTACCGGCAGTATCTTCGTTGATTGGCTTAGAACCAGACCACAGGGTCAGGTTAGATGGCGCCAGGTCAGCGGAGCCGCCGAGGAATTCAGGCAGCAGAGGACCGAATGCTTCAATCGCATTCTGAGACGCTTTACGGCTCGCGATTTTAGACGGGTTCGCCTGCAGCTTAGCGATGAACTCGTTCGCTTTCGCGTCGAAGTCGGACGGCATGTCGCCTTTCATACGACGGGTGAATTCAGCCGCTTCCTGCGGGAACGCTTTCGCATAGGCAGCGAACTTCTCGTTCCAGGCCGCTTCTTTCGCCTGGCCTACTTCTTTTGCATCCCACTGAGCGTAGATCTCAGATGGGATTTCGAATGCAGGGTGTTTCCAGCCCAGCGCTTCACGGGTCAGTGCGATTTCCGCATCGCCCAGCGGCGCGCCGTGGGAGTCGTGCGTACCCGCTTTGTTCGGCGAACCGAAGCCAATAATGGTTTTGCACATCAGCAGGGACGGTTTGTCCGTCACAGCGCGCGCTTTTTCCACTGCACGTTTAATCGAGTCAGCATCGTGGCCATCAACGCCACGCACAACGTGCCAGCCGTAGGCTTCGAAACGTGCTGCGGTGTCGTCGGTGAACCAGCCTTCAACGTGACCGTCGATGGAGATACCGTTGTCGTCATAGAACGCAACCAGTTTGCCCAGCTTCAGGGTACCTGCCAGGGAGCACACTTCGTGAGAAATGCCTTCCATCATGCAGCCGTCGCCCATGAACGCGTAGGTGAAGTGGTCTACGATGTCGTGACCAGGACGGTTGAACTGCGCCGCCAGCGTCTTCTCGGCAATCGCCATACCCACAGCGTTAGCAATACCCTGACCCAGCGGGCCGGTGGTGGTTTCTACGCCAGCGGTGTAACCCACTTCCGGGTGACCTGGAGTTTTAGAGTGCAGCTGACGGAAGTTTTTCAACTCTTCGATTGGCAGATCGTAGCCGGTGAGGTGCAGCAGGCTATAGATCAGCATAGAGCCGTGGCCGTTGGACAGCACGAAGCGGTCGCGGTCAGCCCATGACGGGTTCTGCGGGTTGTGGTTCAGGAAATCACGCCACAGGACTTCGGCGATATCAGCCATACCCATAGGGGCCCCTGGGTGGCCGGATTTGGCTTTCTGTACTGCGTCCATGCTCAGCGCACGAATAGCATTAGCAAGCTCTTTACGTGAGGACATTTTAACTCCAGATCGGACTGTTAAAGGCCATGCCCTTGACGACAGCGCGTTTTGGGCTACGCCGGAAAAAAGTGCCAACAATGTAACCCAAGCCGCAAGGCATGTACATGGAGCATTCTTTTGCTTGTTAAGAAATCTCTGGATCATGCTCGCATGTTGCGCAATCTACTCGCCCGGCTCTGTCGATATTCCTTATACTTAGCCCGACACCGGCTTCGCTGACGGTGCACTTTTCAGATTTTATTCAGATTAACGAGTACGGAAGCAATCTCATGAAAATGCGTGCAATAGTGCTGGCCCTGGGTACAACGCTCCTGCTGAGCGGCTGTCAGAATATGGATTCTAACGGTCTGATGACGTCAGGCGCAGAGGCCTTTCAGGCCTATTCCCTGAGCGATGCACAGGTGAAAGCGCTGAGCGACCAGGCCTGTAAAGATATGGACGGAAAAGCCACCCTTGCGCCGGCTAACAGTACCTACACGCAGCGTCTGAATAAGATTGCTTCCGCGCTGGGCGACAACATCAACGGCCAGCCGGTGAACTACAAGGTGTACATGGCGAAAGACGTGAACGCCTTCGCGATGGCGAACGGCTGTATCCGCGTCTATAGCGGGCTGATGGACATGATGACCGACAACGAAGTGGAAGCGGTCATCGGCCATGAAATGGGCCACGTTGCCCTGGGCCATGTGAAGAAAGGGATGCAGGTTGCCCTGGGCACCAATGCCATCCGCGCAGCGGCGGCCTCAGCGGGCGGTATCGTTGGCAGCCTGTCGCAATCACAGCTTGGCGACGTGGGTGAAAAGCTGGTTAACTCTCAGTTCTCACAGCGTCAGGAGTCCGAGGCGGATGACTACTCCTACGATCTGTTGCGCAAACGCGGCATTAATCCATCAGGTTTAGCCACCAGCTTTGAAAAACTGGCCAAGCTGGAAGCGGGACGCCAAAGCTCCATGTTTGACGATCATCCGGCCTCAGAAGAGCGCGCACAACATATTCGCGACCGTATGGCCGCAGACGGAATTAAATAATTTTGGAAGGAGGCAGATTTGCCTCCTTTTTATTTCGCATGAATTGTTAACTTAACAGCACGTATCGATAACTCCCCTGAAAGCCCCGCCAAATCTGCACTATCACATTGAAATGTCTGGTCACATAATTATTGCAAAGGTAACTTTTTCCAGTAATTATCATCCTGCAGTTATTCAAATTAATATATCCAGACAGAGACGTTCCCTCCGTGAAAAAAGAATTATCATTAATTGCTTTAAGTTTATTTGCCGCATTACCTGCCGCTGCAAGCCAGCAATCCGACAGCCGGGGTTTCATTGACGACAGCCATCTGGATCTGTTTTTACGCAATGCGTATATCAGCCGCGACTACCATCAGGGCCAGCAGGATAAAGCCGAATGGGGCCAGGGGATCATCGCCACGTTTGCATCCGGCTATACCGAAGGGCTGGTGGGCTTTGGTGTGGACGGTATTGCTCAATACGGCGTGCGCCTGGACGGCGGCCGTGGTAAAAGCGGCGCGGGCGGCATCGACTTCTTTAAGCAGGAAGACGATGGCCGGGCAAAATCCGATCTGGCAAAGTTTGGCGCAACCGCCAAAATGCGCATATCAAACACCGTCCTGAGCTACGGAAATCAGCGTCCCGAGCTGCCTATCATCAATGCCGACAGCTCCCGTCTGCTGTTTGAAAGCTACACCGGCACCATGCTGACCTCGAAAGAGATCGACGGTCTGGAAATCAACGCCGGTTACTTCACCGACGAGCAGCGTAAAAGCGATGACCGCCACGACAGCGGGCTGAAGAGCCTCTCCTTCGGCGGTGCAAGCTATCAGTTTAACGACCAGTTTAGCGGCGCGCTGTACGCCTCTCATAATGAAGAGGTGATGAACAAGCAGTACCTGGGTATGAACTTCAAACAGCCGTTCAGCACCGGGCAGCAGCTGGTGCTCGACTTCAACGGCTATAACTCCCGTCTGGACCAGGGTTACGCGGACAGCCTCGACACCGGCCGCAGCAACACCATCTGGAGCCTGGCGGCGAGCTACATCTGGGACATTCACACGTTCAAAGTGGCGTACCAGCAGAGCAGCGGCAGCACCGGCTACAACTACGGCGGCTATCGCGACAAGGGCGGCGTGGGTGACGGCGGCAACACCATCTGGCTGGCGAACTCCTACTGGTCTGATTTTAACGGCGAAGACGAACGCTCCTGGCAGGCATCCTACGGTCTGGACTTTGCCGGCCTTGGCTTACCGGGCCTGAGCTGGACCACCGCCTACGTGCGTGGCGACAACATTAAAACGTCTGAAACCAGCAACGGCAAAGAGCACGAGTGGTTTAACCAGATCCAGTACAAGGTCCAGGATGGCCCGGCGAAAGACCTGACGCTGCGCCTGCGCTACTCCGTCCTGCGCGTCTCCAGCAACGCCAGCGAGTACAACGTGGGCGGGGATGAGATCCGCGCTTACGTGGAATACCCGTTTAACGTGTTCTGATGAAAAAAAGCCGGGTGGCGGCTTCGCCTTACCCGGCCTACAGTTTTCTCCCTCTCTCTGTGGGAGAGGGGAAACAGCTAGTAAAGCGTCTTCTGCGGCGGCCCGGCAAACTTCAGGGCGCCAATATGCTCCATTCGCACTTCCACCACCGACGGTCCCGGCATCGCCAGCGCCTCCGTCATCACGGCATCAAAATCTTCTGCTCGCTCAACGCTCCACGCCTGCAGGCCAATCGCCTGTGCCAGCAGGGTGAAGTCCGGGGTGTGCAGCTCGTTGTAATACTGCCGCCCGCCGAAATATTTATCCTGAATGCCGCGCATGACCCCGTACCCGCCATCGTTCATGATGAGCAGCGTCACGTTGGCTTTTTCCTGCGCCAGCGTCGCCAGTTCGCCAAGATTCAGGCTCAGGCCGCCGTCGCCCACCAGCCCCACAACCTTACGCTGCGGGTTAGCAATCGCGGTGCCGATCGCCATCGGCAGCCCCATGCCGATCGCCCCGGCCAGGGAGTGAATGTTCATCAGCGGGCCACTGGCGCGGAACAGTCGGCTCCCCCACAGGCTGCCGGAAACGGTAATATCGCGCACCAGCAGGCCATTTTTCGGCAGCGCTTTCTCAATGGCGTCGTTGAGTTTCGCATAGGCGCCGCACTGCTCGCGCAGCCCCTGTTCGGCTTGCTCAACCGCCTGCTGCACCTGCATATCCCATTGGGCACTGCCCCACTCGCGGCCCTGAATTTTGTCGGCAAGCGCGCTAAGTAAGGCTGAACAGTCGGCTATCAGCGTGTTATCCATCAGATAGTTACGGCTGGCCGCCGCCGGGTCGATATCAATCTGCACGCGCGGGGACGGCAGCTCAAGCGTCCAGGAGCGGGTTTCGTTGCTGCGCAAGCGTGAACCGGCGACCAGGGTAAAATCACACTGCGCGATAAGCGCTTCCACCGACGGCGAGTTGTGGAACGCCCGCAGGCTGGCGCGATGGCTGTCCGGCAGCACGCCGCGCGCGTGAGTGCTTGAGATAACGGTGATGCCCGCATCCGCCAGTTTTTTCACGGCGTCAGCGCTGCACAGCGCGCCGCCGCCCAGCCACAGCAACGGCTGTTTTGCCTGCTTAAGCTGCATCCACAGCGCATCGACAATGGCTGCATCAACGTTTCCCCCCGACGCCGGCTTGACCGGGGCGGTCACCAGCGACAGCGGGATTTTCGCCCCCTGAATATCAATCGGGATCTCCACGGAGACCGGCCCGCACGGCGGCGTCCGGGCGTCCTGAATCGCTTTATGCAGAATCGCTATCGCCTGGCTGGCGTTGCTGATGCGGTACGCCCGTTTTGAGCTGGCCTTCAGGAAGGTCAGCTGGTCGCGGGTTTCGTGGATAAACCCGGTGTCGGCGTCCAGCCAGGCTTTCTCTACCTGCCCGGTTAAATGCAGCAGCGGCGTGCAGGCATTCATCGCTTCCACCAGCGCGCCGACCGCGTTACCCGCCCCCGCGCCGGTGCTGGTCAGCGCCACGCCGAGGCCGGAAAAGCGCCCGTGGGCATCGGCCATGGTGACGGAACCGGCCTCGCCGCGCGCGGGCACAAAGCGGATGTTGCCGCGCTGTCCTATTGCATCCGCGATCGGCAGGTTGTGAATGGAGATGACGCCGTAGATGGCCTCAACCTGATACTGCTCCAGCGTTCTGGCGATGGCGTCGCCGACGGTTATCATTTCGCTCATTGCTCACCCTCTCTCAGTCGCACCAGTGGTTGACGCTGTTACCCGTCGCCAGATAAATGCTCTTCTGCAGCATCCAGGCTTTCAGCCCCTGAATACCCTTTTCGCGGCCCAGACCGCTCTCTTTAAAGCCCCCGAACGGGGTCGAAATCGCAAAGACCTTGTAGGTGTTGATCCACACCGTGCCCGATTCGAGCTGCTCACTCAGGCGCAGCGCGCGCCCGGTATTCCGCGTCCAGATCCCCGCCGCCAGGCCGTAAACCGAGTCGTTCGCCTCGCGGATAAGAGTGGCTTCATCGCGAAACGGCATCGCCACCAGCACCGGACCGAAGATCTCCTCCTGGCAGGCGCGGGCGCCGTTGCCCAGCCCTTCGATAATCGTGGGCTGGAAAAAGCTGCCGTTAGCAAGATTAGGATCGGCCGGGATCTCCCCGCCGCACAGCACGCGGCCCCCCTCGCGCTTCGCCAGCTCGACATATTCCTGCACGCTCTGACGATGCCCGTCGTTAATCAGCGGCCCAACGTGGACGCCGTCTGTAAACGGGTGCCCGACGCGCAGCCCGCGAGTTAATTCCAGCAGCCGCGCCATCAGCGGGGCGTAAATGCTCTCGTGGATAAACAGCCGCGAACCGGCAATACACGCCTGCCCCGCCGAGCTGAAAATGCCGTAGCAGATCCCGCGCGCGGCCTGTTCGATATCGGCATCCTCCAGCACGATGGTCGGCGATTTGCCGCCCAGCTCCAGCGAGGCCGGGATCAGTTTTTCCGCCGCCACGTGCGCCAGATGGCGGCCAGTGGTGGTGCCGCCGGTAAAGGAGATTTTGCGCACTTTAGGGTGGCGCGCCAGCGCATCGCCAATCACCGAACCTTTGCCCGGCAGCACGCTCAGCAGCCCGGCGGGCAGCCCGGCCTGCTCAAATATCCGCGCCAGCTCCAGCGCCATCAGCGGCGTGGCTTCGGCGGGCTTGAGGATCACCGCGTTCCCGGCGGCAATCGCCGGCGCGACCTTCTGCATTTCGCTGGCAATTGGCGAGTTCCACGGCGTAATGGCCGCCACCACGCCGAGCGGCTCATAGCGGCTCAGCGTCAGCAAATCAGGCTGACGCGGGGTCGGAAGCTCGCCTTCCAGCAGCTCGCAGGCGGCGGCAAAGTAGCGCGCCGTTCCCGCCGCGCTCATTACCAGCCCGCGCGCTTCCGCCAGCGGCTTGCCGTTATCGCGGCTCTGCATCTGCGCCAGTTCATCCACGCGAGATTCAATCAGGTCGGCAACCTTATGCAGGATCTTCGCGCGGACGTGCGGCAGGCTGTTGCGCCAGGCTGGCTCCCGCCAGGCGCGCTCTCCGGCGTCAATCGCCTCCTGCAGGTCATCCAGACTGGCGGCATTCAGCGTCGCGTTGATCGACCCGTCAGCCGGGAAGTGGCTCTGCATCGGGTTGCCGCTGCCGCGACGCCAGTGACCGCCAATAAAAATCTTCAGATCGTCCATCGTCACTCCTCAGCTCAGGGCCAGCTCGCGGCAGGCGCGAACCGCGCTGAGTGCCGCCAGGGTGGAGGTTTTCGGGTTGCTGGCCAGCGGCAGCCCGCTCAGCTCCAGGTGGAACTCGCCAAACATCCCTTCGACGTGCAGCGTGTGGGTGTTGCGTTTCGTGGCCGGGTCGACCATCAGCTGTACTCGCGTGTCGTCCATTCCCACGCCGCCGAGCGCCACGGTTGCCGCCACGTTGGCATTGGCCGGAAACAGACGCGCCGCCTCGCGGGCGCTGCCCTCGAAGAAGACCTTTGCTTCAGAAACTGAATTGAGATCGATGAGCTGTTCGGCGTAGCTGCCGCGCCAGCTGGCCGGACTTTTACGTGACCGGTAGGTCACGCGCTCAAGTCCGCCCTCTTTCGCCGCCGTCAGCCCGTCGATACCGGCCACCGCACCGGAAAGCAAGGTCAGTTTTCCGCCCGCAGCGAGCAGACGTTGCTCCAGCGCGCTGTCCGCCAGCGCGCCGGTGGAGATCGCTGCCAGATGCCAGCCCCGTCTTAAAATCGCTTCGCCGTACTGCGCCACCGCCTGCTGGCTGGCGCACTCCAGGACCAGGTCCGGCGTTTGCGCGCAATCCATCGGAGAGGTCAGCGCCACCACCGCATCGCCAAACTGCGCCTGAATCGCCGCATGGTGGGCTTCACGCGCCACAATCCAGCCGATAGCCACGCCCTTGGGCAGACGCTCAATCACCGCCTGCGCCATGGCACCAAAACCAATCAACATAACCTTTTTCATGATGTGTCCTTACAGATGGCGGCAGAAGCCGCCGGAAACGTCCAGCGCCGCGCCGGTGGTAAACGAGGCCAGCGGCGAGGCGAGGAACAGCAGCGCCTGCGCGGGCTCCTGCGGCTTGCCGAGGCGCGCCATCGGAATGCCACGCTTGCGCGCGATATCCGCCGTCCATTCCGGCCAGCTCTGGCTTTTGTCCGCCCGGTTTTCAAAGCGGCGCTGCCACTGGCCGGATTCCACCATGCCGAGCAGAATGGAATTGACGCGAATACCTTTGCCCACCAGCTCTTTCGAGAGCGTGAGCGTCATGTTCAGCAGCGCGGCACGGGCGGCAGAGGTGGCAATCATGTGCTCCTCGGGCTGCAGCGCCAGCAGGGAGTTCACGCAGGTGATAGAGGCGATGTCGGACTGTTCCAGCAGAGGCTGAAATGCCTGTACCGGGTTGATCACCCCAAACAGCTTCAGCTCGGCTTCGTGCAGCCACGCCTCGCGCGGAGTATCCTGGAAGTGCGCCACGTAGCCCTGCCCGGCGTTGTTGATCAGCATGTCCGCCGCGCCGAAGCGCGCCTGGACGGCGTCCGCGAAGGCCCGCATGTCGTCAGCGTTCAGCACGTCGCAGCGGTAAGAGAAAACCTCCCCGTCGGGGTATTCGTTGTGCAGCGCCGCGTGGGCGCTGGCGAGACGGTCAGGGTCGCGGCCGCAGAAGGCCACTTTTGCCCCCTCGCCCAGCAGCAGGCGCAGCGTTTCAAAGCCAATACCAGAAGAACCGCCGGTAACGACCGCTACGCGCCCGTCAATTTGTGCATTCATCGCGCACCTCTTCGTTAATGCGTAAAAGCTGTTGGTTAAAAAACGCGTCGTTATCGAGATAGCTGGCGTGCCCGGCCTGGGGGATCGCGATAAACGGCATGCCGTAGCGCAGCGCCAGCCCCTGCACCAGCTCGGGCTGCGTGATGGCGTCCTGCTCGCCGCACCAGACTTCAAAGCGGCCCGGGTAGCGCTTAAGCCAGCCGTGAATGTCGTCATGTGCCAGCATCCACGCGGCGGCGAGGTAACCTTCAAGGCGCAGCCCGCGCATGCCCGCCGCAACGGTGGCGATATCTTCCGCCCGCGCGCCGGGGCGCAACAGTTTCGCGGCGCGGGTCTGGGCGAGGATCTCACCGCCCAATGCCATCTGCTGTTCGCGGCTGCGCCAGACCTGCTCGCGCTGCGCCGGTGCGGCATTGCCGTAGCCCTGCGCGGCGTCCGCCAGCACCAGATGGATGACGCGATCCGGGAACTTCGCCGCAAAGGCGCTGGCGACCAGTGCGCCGAGCGAATGGCCGACCAGCACCGCCTGCCAGACGCCCGCGCGGTCAAGCATCGCCGCCAGCGCGTCGGCATAATCCCCCGCGTTTGCCCACTCAACCGCCAGCATCGGGCTTTCGCCATAACCGGGCATGTCCCACGCCAGCACGCGAAAACCTGCCAGCGCCATCTGCTTATGCCAGGAGGCCGCGCCGGAACTGATGCCGTGCAGCAGCATCAGCGGAATGCCGCTTCCCTGTTCACGAAAACCCGTCATCATGCCCCCTTAGCTCCGTTTCACTTTCGAAAGCGGATGATCGGATGGATAGGTCGGGATTTCTGGCTTGTTGGTCCCCAGCATGACGCACATCAGCGCCTCTTCTTCCCCGTGGTTGAACAGCCCACGATAGATGCCCGGCGGGACGGAGATCAGGTCACGCTCGCGCAGCACGGTTTCGGTGTAGTTATCGCCGTCCTGGATCATCAGCGTGATCTGCCCTTTAAGCATGAAGAACACCTCTTCCACGTCGTCGTGCAGGTGCAGCGGCCCTTCGCACTTCGACGGAAGCACCATGGTGGAGAAGGTAAAATGGTCCGCCTGCACGGTGTTGGTATCGTTCGCCACGCCCGTTGCGCCGGTGCCGATATAGCGCATCTGCGCCCGGCGGTATTTCGGGTCAAAGTCGGCCTGGAACTTCAGCGCGTTCCAGTCGTACTTGCGCCCTTCGAAGCGCGCGATGCGCGACTCGATCCACTCTTCCATCGTCAGATGGTCAGGTTTGATGCCCGTTGTGTTGGTTACGGTTGAATCAGTCATGACACTCTCCTCAGTAACGTCTCAGCAGCGGCAGTAACAGGACGCAGCCCACCGCCGCCATCACTGCCAGAAAAATCAGCCCGGAATCCATGCTGTGGGTGAAGGCGATTAGCGCCCCCATCACCGCTGGCGACAGCGCGCCCGCAAAGTTTCCCAGCCCGTTGAAAATGCCGCCCGCCGTGGCGCTCACCCGCGGATGGGTGGCCTTTGCCAGCAGGGCGAAAATGTTGGGTGCGCCGGTGCCCCACATAAAGGTGCTGAAGCTCATCGCCGCGATGACGGCCAGCGGGGTGTCGAGGTGCATCACCGCCGCCAGTCCTGCCGCCGCGCCCGCCATCGAGATAAAGCAGGCCGCCGCGCGCTTATCGACCCGGTCAGAGAGCCACGCGCCAATGACCTCGCCCGCCAGCATGGCGATGAACGGCATCGACGACAGCCAGCCCGCGTGCTCCAGATGAATGCCTTTGCCCTTGATGAGGTAGCCCGGCAGCCAGCCGTTGATACCCCACAGGTAGGTCAGGAAGGCGATGTTAAAGATGCAGATGATCCAGAAGTGCGGGCTGACAAACAGCTCACGCCGCGCCGCGCGCCGCTCGTCCTGGGACGCCTGCGAGGTGCCGGGTTTCGCCTCCAGGCGGATCCCGCGCAGACCGACGCGCACAAAGATCAGCACCGGCACGGTGAGCATCGCCATCACGAAGAAGGTGCTCTGCCAGCCGAAGGTGTTCAGCAGCCAGAGGGAAAGCGGGAAGCCAATCGCCGCGCCGACCGGCGTGCCCAGCAGCCAGAGCATGGTGGCGCGCGCCTGCAGATGCTGCGGGAAGTTGTGGCGCACGATGGCGAAGGCCAGCGGGAACAGCGGCCCTTCCGCCACGCCCAGCAAAATGCGCAGGACGATCATCAGCGTGTAGTTATGGGTAAAGCCCATCGCCACCATCAGCACGCACCACACCGCCATCATCCCGGTGAGCAGGCGCAGCGGCGCGATTTTGTCGCCTAAGCCGCTTAAAAACACCGACGAAAAGCCGTAGCTGAGCAGAAAGGCGCTCATCAAAATGCCGAGGCGCGTGGTGTCGAAATCAATGCCCATCGCCTGCTGGAAATGGGTATCTGAAAAGAGCGCCGCGATGCTGATTTTGTCGAAAAACGCCAGCAGCACGCAGGCCAGCAGCGACAGCGGGATGGCCCAGCGCACCGCTTTTTCGGGCGTGCAGGTTCCCTCACCGCTCGCCTCAGCGGGCGCGGTGTTGGTCTCTAATGTGGTCATGTCTCCCCCTACGGGTGCGGGTTAGCTATCGCAGTGACATCAGTGAAAAAGCCGGGTCGCCGAGCGGTACATCTGATAAATCCCGCCCCGTTGCCATCCAGCGCTTCGCCAGCTTGACGGTGCGCGCGTCGTTGAACGCCACCAGCTGCGTCAGCCGCCCGTTGTCGTCCAGCGAGAAGTACAGCGTCTCTTCACGCACTACCGTTCTGCTGCCCGGCTGCGGAATGCCGAGGATCTGAATGTTGTGCTGATATTGATCCGACCACAGCCACGGCGCGTCGTCGTAGCCCGGCGCATCGGGGTTGAGCATCGCTTTCGCCGTCGCCACCGCCTGGTTCTGGGCGAAGGCCCAGGACTGGATGCACAGGCCGTAGTGATGATGCTGCGCCACATCGCCGGCGGCAAAGATGAACGGATCCGACGTTCGCCCCCGGGCATCCACGACGATACCGCGTTCAGTCTTCAGCCCCGCGTCGCGGGCCAGCTCCAGATTGAGATCGACGCCGATCCCGACCACCACCGCATCAAAGGTTTCACGCTGGCCGTCGCAGTGGATAACCGGCAGGCCGTTATCGTCCTCCAGCTCCAGCGCGCCGCAGCCGGTACGGATATCCACGCCCTGCTCGCGGTGAAGGGCCTCTAAGCGCTGCGACACCTCGCCGCTCACCGAGCGCATGCAGAGCGCGGGCTGCTGCTCGAACAGGGTGACCGCCACGCCGCTTTTCCGCGCGGACGCGGCAATTTCCAGGCCGATCCAGCCGCCGCCGACAATCGCCAGGGTTTGGCTTTCCGCCAGCCGACCTTTCAGGCGCTGCGCGTCCTGCCAGTGGCGCAGGGTATAGACCTGCGGATGCGCCGCCCACGCCTCACCCGGCACGCGCGCCCGCCCTCCGGTGGCAATTAAAAGAATGTTGTAACTAAGAAGCTCGCCGTTGCTTAAATGCACCGTTTTCGCCTCGCGGTCGATCTGCTCCGCGCGCAGCGGTCGGTACCAGGTCAGGTTCAGCGCCCGCTGCGCCTCGTCGGTAAACAGCCTTGGGAGCGCCGCGTCCGGCTCCAGCAAAGACGCTTTTGACAGCGGCGGGCGTTCGTAGAAATCCCACTCTTCTTCCGCCACCACGCAAATCTCGCCGGCAAAGCCCTCGTCGCGCAGGGTTTTCGCCGCCCAACCGCCCGCCTGGCCGCCGCCGATAATGACAATGCGCGACGTCATACCGCCTCCGGCTTTTTCTGCTGGCGGCGCGTGTCGTGGTCGATGCCGCCTTCCACCGCCCACTCGGTAAAGGAGACCAGCGAGTGCTCCAGCTCACGCGGCTGCCAGTTTTCGGTCAGATAATCGTCGTTGGTGTAATACTCAAACGCCCCGCCGGTCGGGCTGTTGACGTACCAGAAGTACGCCGATGACACCGGATGGCGACCCGGGCCGATGAAGGTGCTCCATTCATTTTTATTCATCGCGATACCGCCGCCGATCACCTCGTGGATGTCGCGTACGGTAAAGGCCACGTGGTTAAGGCCGCGCCTGCGGTTCGGCAGCTGCAGCAGGAACAGGTTGTGATGGCCGCCGCGCGCGCCGCAGCGCAGGAACACGGCGCGGTTGATGTAGCGGTCCGAGACCTGGAAGCCGAGCACCTCGCGGTAGAATTTTTCCACTGCGGCCAGTTCTTCCACGAAGAACACCACGTGCCCCACGTTGATGGGCTGGGCGCGATCGTAAACCGGGCTGGGGGTGTCGATACGGCGGGCGTCGCCCCACTGGTTGATCGGCTCGACGTTCAGCTCCACGTCGGTCTGCTGGGTCACCTGCACGCGCAGCGTCATGCCGTTCGGGTCCAGGCACTCCAGCGCGTCACCCACTTCGCGAAAGCCGGGCTGCTGCGCCAGCTTCGGGCGCAACGCATCCAGATCCGCCTGCGTGGCAACCGCCCAGGTCATGCGGCGCAGGGTGTTGCCCGCTTCAAACGCCGGCGGCAGGTCGGGGCTGTCGATCGGGTTAAGCTCCACGCGCGCGCCGCTCAGGGTGGTAAAACGCTGGCCGCTGGCATCGCCCGTCAGGCCAAAATCACGCATAAATTTGGCGCAGTGCGTCAGGTCCTCTACGCCAAATTCCAGCTTTTCAATTCCGGTTACACTCATCGTTCGTTGCCTCATCTGGCCCAAATTGGGCGTAAAACATGCCCGACGCAGCAAAGCG
Source organism: Enterobacter sp. MGH 24 (assembly GCF_000493015.1). Lineage (NCBI taxonomy): Bacteria > Pseudomonadati > Pseudomonadota > Gammaproteobacteria > Enterobacterales > Enterobacteriaceae > Enterobacter > Enterobacter sp. MGH 24. The sequence continues at coordinate 562,249 of NZ_KI535657.1, forward strand.
CCTGACGTTAACTCACTGATTTAACTGGCCTGTGACAGATACCCTAAAAAGCCAGAAATTTTATCCGCCGCGAGGCGAACCTCATTTTGCAGGCGCTCGCGGTCGGCCTGCGGGATCTCTTCCGACGGCACCAGAATGCTGACTACCGCCGCCACGCGTCCGCTTCGGTCATACACCGGATAGACGATGGAGGAGATGCCGTGGCGGAAGAAGGATTCGCCGATCACGTAGCCGCGGGCTTTGTCCTGTTGCACCATCTGCCACAGGGCTTCGCGGTCGTGAAGCTGGCCCGGCGTGTTGCCCGGCAGACGCTCGTGCGGGAACAGCTGTTCAAACTCGGCGCGGGAAATATCGGTCAGCAGCATGCGGCCGAGCGAGGTGCAGTGCACCGGCAGGCGGGTGCCGATGCTGACCTGGTTGATGCGCGACCCGGCGGCGCTGACGCGGGCGATGTAGATAATGTCGCGCCCGTCGCGGATCGCCAGGTGGCTGCTGCACTGGCTCACGTCGCGCAATTGCTCGATCACCGGCTGGCCAACCTGCGCCACGTCCAGCGAGGCGATGTACTCAAAGCCGAGGCGCAGCACGTTCATGCCCAGCGAGAAGGTATTGGTGCGCGCGTTGCGCTCCAGAAAGCCCATGAACTCCAGGGTCTGCACCACGCGGTAGGCAGTGGCCTTCGGCATATCCACCAGCCGGTGCAGCTCGGCAAAGGTCAGTTCGCGATGCTGCTCGCCGAAGGCCAACAGCAGCTGCAGGCCGCGCTCCAGCCCCGGCACCAGATACTTCACATCCCGATCGTTTGCCATCATCGCCCTACCTTAGTTAAAGACAAAACCGCCGTTGACCGGGATCAGCTGCCCGGTGATGAACCGCGAGAGATCGCTGAGCAGCCAGACCACGCAGCCGGTGACATCTTCCGGCTGCTGCGCGCCCGTTAACGCGCGACCGTTTTCGTAAAGCTGATGCCGCTCGGCCGGAACATATTCGGTCGCCTCGACGCGGGTTAATCCCGGGGCGATGGCGTTGATTCGAATGCGTTTTTCACCCAGCTCGCGCGCCATCGAGCGGGTCATGGCAATCACGGCACCCTTGCTGGCGACGTAGGCCATCAGGCGCGGCGCGCCCCACAGCGCGGTATCGGACGCCACGTTTACAATTCCGGCCCCTTCGCGCAGCAGCGGCACGGCGGCGCGCGTCACCAGCCAGGTGCCTTTGACGTTCACGCTCATCACGCGGTCCCACAGGTCAGGATCGTAATCGAGCATGTTTTTGCCGCCCACGCCCGTCGCCATCGCCGCGTTGTTCACCAGGCCGTCAATCTGTCCCTGCTCGCCAATGGCGCTAAAGACCTGCTCGATGGAATGCGGATCGGCCAGATCGATGACGTGCGATTCGATCGCATAGCCCTGCTCGCCCAGCCCGTGCGCGCTTTCAGCCAGCTCGCCTTCGAGGATGTCGCACATCACCACTGCGGCGCCCTGCTCCGCGCAGGCTTTGGCAAAGTGATAGCCCAGCCCGCGCGCGGCGCCGGTCACCACGATGCGCTTGCCGCTCAGCAGCCCGTTCATCAGGCGGCACCCTGCTGTTCTTCGCGCAGCGCCAGCTGCTCTTTCGCGGCCTTTTGCATCATGCGGCGCAGGCGGGAGAGGCCGACGTCGTGCTGGTAGAGGTATTCATGGTCGCGGGCGTTTGGGGCCAGGCTTTCCAGCACCACGCGGTCCTGCTCCAGCACTTCCCAGTGCAGTTTTTCAAGGCGGTTGCGGTACATGAAGCGCCACATATCGCGCTGCCAGCCCTGCACGCGGCGGATGCGCCAGAAGAAGACGCGGCAGTTGTCGTTATCTTCCGGGACTACCATGCCGACGATAAAGAAGTGGCCGCCCGGCCCAAAGCGCTTCTTGTAGGGAATAGAGAGGCGCATCCAGCAGGTGCCGCTGTTGCCGAGCTCAACCCAGTCGAAGTTGACGCCGCTCTGCCCTTTCTTCTCAAAGATGAAGCCGGTTTTGGTCGGCTGGAGCACCATGTCGGCCTTACGATCCCCTTCCGCCATTGAGTGCGACGATGAATGCAGATAGGTGCCGTGCATCGGGTCCATCACGTTTTCCAGCGCGTACTGGTAGTTGCACTTCCACGCGGCGGTGCAGAGGAAGTTGCTGAAGTTCTCCGTATCGGCAAGTTCATCCGGGAAGGTCAGTTCATCCGGCTGCTGGTCAGCGGTGACGCCAAACCACAGGAAGATGGCGCCGTGCGCCTCCTGCACGTTATAGCTGCGCACGCACTGCTGGCCGACCAGCGGGCATTTGTCCACGGCGGGCACATCTTTTACCTCACCGTTGCCCGCCACTTCCACGCCGTGATACCAGCAGGCGATGCGGTCGCCGAGGTTCCAGCCCATCGACAGGCGCGCGCCGCGGTGCGGGCAGCGGTCTTCCAGCGCCTGCACCTGGCCGTCTTTATTGCGCCAGACCACAATCTGCTCGCCCAGGCGGGTAATGCCCACAGGAGCAGACTGCACTTCCCAGCTTGCCAGCACCGGATACCAGAGGCCGCGCAGGCCTTTATCGAGATAGTTTTGTACGGTCGTCGTCATCGCGTTGTCCTCAGTAGCCGTTAACCTGTAAGAATGCCTGGAAGCTGGCGTCGCTCCACGGCTCGCCCTGCTGGTCGTGCATGCGCACCGCGTTCAGGCCGTTTACCAGCTCTGGCAGGGTTTCAACGCCCTGTTCGAAGAGATTTTCCAGCGTGGCAATCAGGTTCACCTCCCAGCTTTCCGGCACGCGGCTGCGGGTTTGCCAGATCAGGTTTTGGTACTCACCCGGCTTATGGATGGCGCCGTTGCCGCCCTCCGCCGGCGGAGTAAACTGACGGCTTTCCGGCAGCGCCGGGTTATAGTTCAGGGTGTCGCTCATGCCACGGTCTCCTCGACGAAGGTAATCTGGATTTGGTTTTCAAAGACCCGAACCGGGTAGCGGTTGAGGTTGCGACCTCCGGGTCCGTGCAGGCACTGGCCGGTTTTGACGTCAAACACCGCCTCATGCAGCGGGCATTCCACTTTGCCGTCTTCCACAAAGCCCTGGCTCAGCAGGGCATAAGCGTGCGGGCATACGTCTTCCAGCGCGTAATATTCACCGTCAATCAAATAAACGCCGATCTCTTTACCGTCTACGCTGCCGCTAAAAGGAAAATCTTCCTGTACTTGTTCTGCGTCACATACGCCTATCCAGCTCATCACGATCCTCCAGGCTTTTGTTTCATATATGAAACTCTGTTTCTTATTTAATACGGTCAATATAAAAGCGATGAATGTTTCGTCAAGCGGCAATGTGACGAATTTGTTAATCAAACGGGTATTAATTAACTAAGTGTGCAAAGGATCACGAAAAAATGCAGCAATATGAAATTTTCATTATTACGGCGTGATAAATACGATTTATTAATGCCCTCGACATTTCAATAAAAGATATTGACTTCTTTTCTTTTTGTTCATTAAAAATAAAGCAGCGTCACATCCTTGGTGTTTCACCTGTGAAACAGAAAATTTATTTATCCTTAATAAACAATGAGTTTCACCAGTGAATCATTTTAGGTCCGTGACAATCACTTTGATAAAAATATAAATAGATGAAAACGTAAGGCGGGCATGATGACGGCAAGATGGCATGGCACAATTGCACTGTTATTACTCATTATTATTTCCTACGTCGACAGGGTAAATATCTCGGTAATGATTTTAAACCCGGACTTTGCCGAACACTTTCAGTTAAATGAAAACAGAATGTTACAGGGAATGCTTATGACCTGCTTTCTGCTGGGTTATGGTTTTTCGGCTTTACTATTAACGCCAGTTATTGAAAGCAAGCTTCATTATCGGCAGGGATTATTAAGCAGCATTGCGATTTGGGCCGCGGTCTGCGCGATTTCTCCACTGCTGGGATCGCTGATGGGCATGCTCATCGCCCGCGTGATTTTGGGTATTGCCGAAGGGCCGCTCTTTTCGCTGAAGACGCGCTTTATCAGCGACAACTTTAGCGCGGAAGAGATCGGCAAACCCAACGCCGTCACCGCGCTGGGCGTCTCGCTCGGGCTGGCCGTGGGCTTTCCGCTGGTCACCTGGCTGATGGCGCATCTGGGCTGGGTCGGCTCGTTCTATGCGCTGGCGGCGATCAATCTGCTGCTGGGCGGCGGGTTAATCTGGCGTTTTCTTCCTGCTCCTCGTAGCCGCTTAACGGCGAAAAAACCGGGGCTTGCCCGCACCTTCACGCTCGCCTGGCAAACGCCGCTGCTGGGCTGGATCCTGCTGGTTGAAATCGCCACGCTAAGCTATCTGTGGGGCAGCAGCGCGTGGCTGCCCGCGTGGCTGCGCGACGAGCATCACTTCTCGCTGCACGCCACGGGCATGCTTGCGGCTATTCCCTTTCTCCTGAGTCTGGGATCCAAGTTCCTGGGCGGCGTACTGCTCGACAAAATGCGCCCGGAACAGGCGCCGGTGCTGTTTGTGGTAGGCGGGGCGCTGACGGCGCTGTCCGCGGTTGGGCTGATACTCAGCCATCAGCCCGCATGGCTGGCGCTGTTTATGCTGTCCGCCAATGCTTTCTGGGGACTGCAGGGCGCCGCGATACCCGCGGTGATCCAACACCACGCCGCGCGGGAAGCGGTAGGTAGCGCATACGGCATAATTAATGGGATTGGGAATATTTGCGCGGCGTTTATTCCGCTGCTGATGGGGATAGTGATGAAATCGGCGGGGTCGGTCAGTTCAGGTTTTTCAGTGCTGGTCGTGTCGCAGGCTATCACCCTGCTGGCGGGCGGAATGTTGCTGCTGCGCATGCGTCGCGCAGCAGCACTCAGCGCGTAAGGCTTACTCGCCTTTCTTAGCTGCCTGAATATAGAGCATTTCCAGTGCCAGAGTCGCCGCGGCCAGCGCGGTGATCTCGGACTGGTCATAGGCAGGCGCCACTTCCACCACGTCCATACCGACAATGTTCAGATCCTTCAGGCCGCGCACCAGCTTGATGGCACGATCTGAGGTCAGGCCGCCGATAACCGGCGTACCGGTGCCCGGTGCAAATGCCGGATCCAGGCAGTCGATGTCGAAGGTCAGATAGACGGGCATATCACCCACGATCTGCTTCACCTGAGCGATGATGTCATCGACGCCGCGGTCGTTAACCTGGCCCGCATCCAGAACGGTGAAACCATTGTCTTTATCGAACTCGGTGCGAATACCGATCTGCACGGAGTGGTTCGGGTCGATCAGCCCTTCGTTCGGCGCGGTGAAGAACATGGTGCCGTGGTCAAACTCGCAGCCGTTCGCGTAGGTGTCGGTATGCGCATCGAAGTGCACCAGCGCCATTTTACCGAAGTGCTTGGCGTGGGCGCGCAGCAGCGGCAGGGTCACGAAATGGTCACCGCCGAAGGAGAGCATGCGCTTGCCGGCAGCCAGCAGCTTCTCGGCGTGCGCCTGCAGCTTTTCGCTCATCTCACGCGCGTCGCCGAAGGCGTACACCAGGTCACCGCAGTCCACCACGTTCAGGCGCTCGCGCATGTCGAAGTTCCACGGGAAGCGGTTGTGCTCCCAGGCCAGGTTGGTAGAAACCTGACGGATCGCTGCCGGGCCGTGACGACCGCCCGCACGACCGGATGTTGCCATATCGAACGGCACGCCGGTGATGACCCAGTCAGCGTCGCTGTCGTACGGCTGGAAGTTCATCGGAAGGCGTAAAAAACCAAACGCGTTAGATACCAGAGAGTTATCGTACTGATGACCTAAAGTGCTCATGTCCTGACCTCTTTTAAAGTCGATACATTAAAAACAGATGAAAAAAATCCCCTCCGCGTCGTTAAACCCGACGAGGAAGGGATTGATTCGTAAATCGCTAATTGGGGCGAATTATCGCCGGTAATGCAGACGGGTTCAAGTGAGTATAGCATTCTGCCGGATGACGGCTCCGCCTTATCCGGCCTACATTCGTAGGCCCGGTAAGCACAGCGCCACCGGGCATCAGCGGCGCAGCAGCCTGTTGCCCTCACCCCGCCCCTCTCCCACAGGGAGAGGGAGGTTTACTTACTCATCTTCCAGGTAGGTGTACCCGTACAGACCCGCTTCAAACTCTTCCAGGAACTGCTGCTGTAACGCGTCGTCCAGACCGGTGTTTTTCACCTGGTCACGGAACTGGGTGAGCAGTTTTTTCGGATCCAGCTGAACGTATTCCAGCATGTCCGCCACGGTGTCCCCTTCATCGGACAGCTCGATTTCCACGTTGCCGTCAGGGAAGACGAACACGTCCACCGCTTCAGTATCACCGAACAGGTTGTGCATATTGCCGAGGATCTCCTGATACGCGCCGACCATAAAGAAGCCCAGCATCGGCGGGTTCTCCGGGTCGTATTCCGGCATTGGCATCGTCGTTGCGATACCGTCGCCGTCAACGTAGTGGTCGATAGCACCGTCGGAATCACAGGTGATGTCCAGCAGCACCGCACGGCGTTCCGGGGCGTGGTTCAGCCCTTCCAGCGGCAGAACCGGGAACAGCTGGTCGATACCCCAGGCATCCGGCATCGACTGGAACAGCGAGAAGTTGACGTAAATCTTGTCCGCCATACGCTCCTGCAGCTCGTCGATAATCGGACGGTGTGCGCGGTTGCTCGGGTCGAGCTGTTTCTGCACTTCATGGCACATATTCAGATAAAGCTGCTCGGCCCACGCGCGCTCCTGCAGGCTGAAGGTGCCTGAGGAGTAGCCGACGTGGATGTCGTGCAGGTCCATCTGGCTGTCGTGCAGCCATTCGCGCAGGGATCGACGCGTGCCCGGCTCGTGCATTTCCTGCCAGGTTTCCCACATGCTTTGCAGAGAACGCGGGGCATCGTCTGCCGGAGGCGTCGCTTCGGAGATTTCGCTACGCTCAACGCCGATGATGTTAGAGACCAGCACCGTATGGTGCGCGGTCACCGCACGACCGGATTCGGTGATCACCGTCGGGTGCGGCAGGCCGTTCTCTTCACAGGCATCGCCGATCGCCCAGATGATATTGTTCGCGTATTCGTTCAGGCCGTAGTTCACGGAGCAGTCGGACTGCGAGCGGGTCCCTTCGTAGTCCACGCCCAGGCCGCCGCCCACGTCGAAGCACTGAATATTCACGCCAAGCTTGTGCAGCTCCACGTAGAACCGCGCGGATTCACGCACGCCGGTAGCGATGTCGCGAATATTGGCCATCTGCGAGCCGAGGTGGAAGTGCAGCAGCTGAATGCTGTCCAGACGACCGCGCTCGCGCAGGATTTCCACCAGCTGCAGCACCTGGTTTGCCGCCAGGCCGAACTTGGATTTTTCACCGCCGGAGGACTGCCATTTACCGGAACCCTGTGACGCAAGACGCGCGCGCACGCCAAGGCGTGGCACCACGTTCAGACGTTCGGCCTCTTCCAGCACGATGGCGATTTCGGTCATCTTTTCGATAACCAGATAAACCTTGTGGCCCATCTTCTCGCCAATCAGCGCCAGACGAATGTATTCACGGTCTTTATAACCGTTACAGACGATCACCGAACGGGTCATACCCGCATGCGCCAGAACCGCCATCAGCTCCGCTTTGGAACCGGCTTCCAGGCCCAGCGGCTCACCGGAGTGGATCAGGGATTCAATTACGCGGCGGTGCTGGTTCACCTTGATCGGGTAAACCAGGAAATAGTCACCTTTATAGCCGTAGGACTCACGCGCGCGCTTGAAGGCGGCGTTAATAGAACGCAGGCGATGTTGCAGGATCTGCGGGAAGCAGAACAGTGCAGGCAAACGCTGGCCCTGAGCTTCACGGGCTTTCACCAGTTTAGCGAGATCCACGCGCGCTTCAGGGACGTCCGGATCCGGGCAGACGCTGATGTGGCCCAGTTCGTTGACGTCGTAGTAGTTATTGCCCCACCAGGCAATATTGTAAGTGCGCAGCATCTTGCTGGCTTCCTCGGAGCTCATCGCAACCTCCTGCATAGAACGTAGTACACCCTGTTCGCCCGCTGACGAAGGCGAAAAAGAAGACATGTCGTCAGACATAGCGAACCTCAACTCTTTGTATTAAGTGTAAAACAGTTGACTACTATCGCAGCGTTATACGGCGATAACAACCCATAAACGGCTCCGTTTCCCAGCAGAGTATGCTGAAAACCAGACCGTGCGACCGGTTTCTTATTCATATCATTGTAAAACACGTATCCGAACTCTGTATGACAAGGTTCGGCGAAACCACGAGAAAACTCTTGTATTAACAAGAGCGCCCTTGTTCAGTTTTCACAGAGCGTAACCGGCCCTTGAATCCTGAGAAGCGCCGAGATGGGTATAACATCGGCAGGTTTGCAGACTAGAAATGCGGGTTGCGGAAATCAAATGCGCGCCAGAACGGCTGCGCTGAATGTGCGGAAAACGATGGTTCATTATCTCGTATCACCTCCACGGCCGCCTCTGCTGAAACGGACCACAAGCCAAAGCTAAAAGTTCACTGCTTAACCCGGCTGGAAGTGGCGACACGATGAGTCCATCGAGCGCTTATTTTATATGAGCCGCGCGCCGCGTTTTATACCGAGAAGGGGGCTAAAAAGCAAAACAAAAATGCACGTGTTGCCAGCAGCGTCAGGAAAAATTTCCAGCTGCCATTTCAACGCAGTGAGAGATGAATCAAAAAAAACTGGAAATCGGGCGAAGAAGTGACCTAAAATAGCCATCCAGATGTTAATCCATCTATACTGATTAACACTCATACTGCCAGTGTCAAAAACCTGCAGGCCTTGGTAGAATTATCTCCTTTGGCTATTCCACACAGCAGCTTGAGCTAACCAAATTCCTCTTAGGTGAAATAAAACATGGCAAAACACCTGTTTACGTCCGAGTCCGTATCAGAAGGACATCCTGATAAAATTGCTGACCAAATCTCCGATGCGGTGCTGGATGCGATCCTCGCGCAGGATCCAAAAGCGCGCGTAGCGTGTGAAACCTATGTCAAAACCGGCATGGTTCTGGTTGGCGGTGAGATCACCACCAGCGCATGGGTTGATATCGAAGAGATCACCCGTAACACGGTGCGTGAGATCGGCTATGTGCATTCTGATATGGGCTTTGATGCCAACTCCTGCGCGGTGCTGAGCGCGATTGGCAAACAGTCTCCCGACATCAACCAGGGCGTTGACCGTGCCGATCCGCTGGAACAGGGCGCGGGTGACCAGGGCCTGATGTTCGGCTATGCAACCAACGAAACCGACGTGCTGATGCCAGCACCTGTCACCTACGCACACCGTCTGGTGCAGCGCCAGGCTGAAGTGCGTAAAAACGGCACCCTGCCGTGGCTGCGCCCGGATGCGAAAAGCCAGGTCACCTTCCAGTATGACGACGGCAAAATCGTCGGTATTGACGCGGTGGTTTTGTCTACCCAGCACTCCGAAGATATCGATCAGAAATCCCTGCAGGAAGCAGTGATGGAAGAGATCATCAAGCCGGTTCTGCCGACCGAATGGCTGAGCTCTGCGACCAAATTCTTCATCAACCCAACCGGACGCTTTGTTATCGGCGGCCCAATGGGTGACTGCGGTCTGACCGGTCGTAAAATCATCGTTGATACCTACGGCGGCATGGCGCGTCACGGCGGCGGTGCATTCTCCGGTAAAGACCCGTCTAAAGTTGACCGTTCTGCGGCGTACGCTGCACGTTATGTGGCGAAAAACATCGTTGCTGCCGGCCTGGCTGACCGCTGTGAGATCCAGGTTTCCTACGCAATCGGCGTAGCTGAGCCAACCTCCATCATGGTTGAAACCTTTGGTACTGAAAAAGTGCCTTCAGAACAGCTGACGTTGCTGGTGCGCGAGTTCTTCGACCTGCGTCCATACGGCCTGATTCAGATGCTGGATCTGCTGCACCCAATCTACAAAGAAACCGCGGCATACGGTCACTTTGGTCGCGAACATTTCCCATGGGAAAAAACCGACAAAGCCGCCCTGCTGCGTGAAGCTGCCGGTCTGAAGTAATCGACTGACAGGTGCTTTATAAAAGGCCAGCCTTCGGGCTGGCCTTTTGCATTTGTGCGATCATCTTTGCCCGGCGGCGCTTCGCTTGCACGGGCCTACGGGTTTTGCGGTGTTTGTAGGCCGGGTAAGGCGCAGCCGCCACACGGCAATGTTTGAAACCGATTACACCATGCCGAATATATCCCGCTTTCAGAATATTCTCTTTGCTTGATCGCCTTTCTTCTGCTGTTACATTTTATTTCAGTTAAGTCCGAAATTCAAACAAACGCGATGCACATCACCTCGTTTACCTCTATATTTTCAAAGCTTTAATAATTTTTACGGTTCCGCGTTAGTGTAACCGATTACACCTATGTGATTAATCTCACATATTTTTACGGGTCACTCACCTACCCTTTACATCAATAAAACTGATAACCCAACTGGAGGGCATAATGCCTGACAATAAAAAACAGGGGCGTACGTCCAACAAGGCGATGACATTCTTCGTCTGTTTCCTCGCCGCCCTGGCAGGATTACTTTTTGGCCTGGATATCGGCGTGATTGCCGGTGCATTACCTTTCATCACTGACGAGTTCCAGATCAGCGCTCACACCCAGGAGTGGGTAGTCAGCTCCATGATGTTTGGCGCGGCCGTCGGGGCCGTCGGCAGCGGCTGGCTCTCCTTCAAGCTCGGGCGTAAAAAGAGCCTGATGATCGGCGCGATTCTGTTCGTTGCCGGTTCACTCTTCTCTGCCGCAGCGCCTAACGTTGAGGTCCTGCTGGTTTCCCGCGTGCTGCTTGGTCTGGCCGTGGGCGTGGCGTCCTATACCGCCCCGCTTTACCTGTCTGAAATCGCGCCGGAGAAAATCCGCGGCAGCATGATTTCGATGTACCAGCTCATGATCACCATCGGTATTTTGGGCGCGTACCTTTCCGATACCGCGTTTAGCTACAGCGGCGCATGGCGCTGGATGCTCGGCGTGATCATCATCCCGGCCATTCTGCTGCTGATTGGCGTCTTCTTCCTGCCGGACAGCCCGCGCTGGTTCGCCGCCAAACGTCGATTCCACGATGCCGAACGCGTACTGATGCGCCTGCGCGACACCAGCGCCGAAGCGAAAAACGAGCTGGAAGAGATCCGCGAAAGCCTGAAGGTCAAACAGTCCGGCTGGGCGCTGTTTAAAGAGAACAGCAACTTCCGCCGTGCGGTGTTCCTCGGCGTACTGCTTCAGGTGATGCAGCAGTTCACCGGGATGAACGTCATCATGTATTACGCGCCAAAAATCTTTGAGCTGGCGGGCTATACCAACACCACCGAGCAGATGTGGGGGACCGTCATCGTGGGTCTGACCAACGTGCTGGCCACCTTTATCGCCATCGGTCTGGTGGACCGCTGGGGACGTAAGCCAACCCTGACGCTGGGCTTCCTGGTGATGGCGGCCGGTATGGGTGTCCTCGGTACCATGATGCATGTGGGCATTCACTCACCAACCGCCCAGTACTTTGCCGTAGGCATGCTGCTGATGTTTATCGTCGGATTTGCGATGAGCGCCGGCCCGCTGATTTGGGTGCTGTGCTCTGAGATCCAGCCGCTGAAAGGGCGTGATTTTGGCATCACCTGCTCTACCGCAACCAACTGGATTGCCAACATGATCGTCGGCGCAACGTTCCTGACCATGCTCAATACCCTGGGCAACGCGAACACCTTCTGGGTCTACGCCGGTCTGAATATCTTCTTTATTGTGCTGACAATCTGGCTGGTTCCAGAAACCAAACACGTATCTCTGGAACATATTGAACGTAACCTGATGAAAGGTCGTCCTCTGCGCGAAATCGGCGCACACGACTAATTCTCTTGCGGGAGGCGCCTCTTGCGCCTCCCCGCTTCGCGCTTTATGCTCTGCCCCTATGAAAGCACCCCGTCTCCCCATCGCCCTTCAGCAAGCCGTTATGCGCAGCCTGCGGGAAAAACTCGCCCAGGCGAACCTGAAGCTTGGCCGCAATTACCCTGAACCGAAGATCGTTTATCAGCAGCGCGGCACCGCGGCCGGTACCGCCTGGCTCGAGTCGTATGAGATCCGCCTTAACCCGGTGCTGATGATGGAAAACCAGCAGGCGTTTATCGAGGAAGTGGTACCGCACGAGCTGGCGCATCTGCTGGTGTGGAAACACTTTGGGCGCGTCGCGCCCCACGGGAAAGAGTGGAAGTGGATGATGGAAGCGGTGCTCGGCGTTCCGGCACGCCGTACCCATCAGTTCGAGCTGGAATCGGTGCGCCGCAATACCTTCCCCTACCGCTGCCAGTGTCAGCAGCACCAGCTTACCGTCCGCCGCCATAATCGCGTGGTGCGCGGCGAGGCGACCTACCGCTGCGTCAAATGCGGCGAGCCGCTGGTTGCGGAATAATCACCTGAACTTTCAGGAACTTTCCTGATCTGACTGATTGCATACAGGAACAACATTCGTTACGTTGCGGGCTCGTTTTGACACGGAGTGTAAGATGTCCCGTAATTTTTCTCTCGCAGTCGCCTTTCTGACGACGGCGCTCTCAGGCCATGCTCTGGCCGACGGTATCAACAGTTTTTCCCAGGCTAAGGCAGCAGGCGTGAAGGTGAACGCCGATGTGCCGGGCGATTTCTACTGCGGCTGTAAAATTAACTGGCAGGGTAAAAAAGGGGTCGTTGACCTGGAGTCCTGCGGCTATAAGGTGCGTAAAAACGAAAATCGCGCCAGCCGTATTGAATGGGAGCATGTCGTTCCGGCCTGGCAGTTTGGCCACCAGCGCCAGTGCTGGCAGGATGGCGGACGTAAAAACTGCGCCAAAGATCCGGTTTATCGCCAGATGGAAAGCGATATGCATAACCTGCAGCCTGCCGTAGGTGAAGTGAACGGCGACCGCGGTAATTTCATGTACAGCCAGTGGAACGGTGGCGAAGGCCAGTACGGCCAGTGCGGTATGAAGGTTGATTTTAAAGAGAAAGTCGCCGAGCCCCCTGCCCGCGCGCGCGGCAGCATTGCCCGCACCTACTTCTATATGCGTGACCGTTACGACCTCAACCTCTCCCGCCAGCAGACGCAGCTGTTCAACGCCTGGGACAAGCAGTACCCGGTGACGGAGTGGGAATGCCAGCGCGACGAACGTATCGCCAGAGTTCAGGGGAATCACAACCCTTACGTCCAGCGGGCTTGCCAGGCGCAAAAGAGCTAACCTACACTACGGCAATTCGCTTATATCGCATGACACATGGAATTTCTGACTATGCGCATTCCCCGCATTTACCATCCTGAACTGATTACCGCAGGCCGCGAAATCGCCCTGTCTGATGACGCCGCCAACCACGTTGGCCGCGTGCTGCGCATGGGCGCAGGTCAGGCAATACAGCTGTTCGACGGCTCGAACCAGGTTTTCGACGCGGAAATTACGCGGTCTGATAAAAAAAGCGTGCACGTTTACGTCCTGCGTGGCGAAGTGGATGATCGGGAATCACCGCTGCATATCCATCTGGGCCAGGTGATGTCGCGCGGTGAGAAAATGGAGTTCACCATACAGAAATCCATTGAACTGGGTGTAAGCCTCATTACGCCACTTTTTTCTGAGCGCTGTGGCGTTAAACTGGATGCGGAACGTCTGAACAAAAAGATCCAGCAGTGGCAGAAAATTGCCATTGCGGCTTGCGAACAGAGTGGCCGCAACCGTATTCCGGAGATCCGCCCGGCGATGGATCTGGAGGAGTGGTGTGCTGAAGAGGACAGTGGGCTGAAGCTCAATCTTCATCCGCGCGCCAGCGCCAGCATCAATACGCTGCCCCTGCCCGTTGAGCGCGTACGCCTGCTGATTGGCCCCGAAGGCGGCCTGTCGGCGGACGAAATTGCGATGACGGCACGTTACCAGTTTACTGATATTCTGTTGGGACCTCGCGTTCTGCGCACTGAGACAACGGCACTCACGGCCATTACCGCGCTACAGGTACGGTTTGGCGATCTGGGTTGAAGCATTAACGGAGAAGAACATGATCAAGCTCGGCATCGTGATGGACCCCATCGCAAACATTAACATCAAGAAAGATTCCAGCTTCGCCATGCTGCTGGAAGCGCAGCGTCGAGGCTATGAACTCCACTATATGGAGATGAACGATCTTTACCTGATCAAGGGTGAAGCCCGCGCGCGCACCCGCATCGTTAACGTCGAGCAGAACTACGACAAATGGTACGAGTTCGGCACCGAGCAGGACATTGCCCTGGCCGATCTCAACGTCATCCTGATGCGTAAAGATCCACCGTTCGACACCGAATACATCTACAGCACCTACATCCTTGAGCGTGCAGAAGAGAAAGGCACGCTGATCGTCAACAAGCCGCAGAGCCTGCGCGACTGCAACGAGAAGCTCTACACCGCCTGGTTCTCTGACCTGACGCCGGAAACCCTGGTGACCCGCAGCAAAGCACAGCTGAAAGAATTCTGGCAGAAGCACGGCGATATCATCATGAAGCCCCTCGACGGCATGGGCGGCGCGTCGATTTTCCGCGTGAAGGAAGGCGATCCGAACATTGGCGTGATTGCCGAAACGCTGACCGAGCTGGGCACGCGTTACTGCATGGCACAGAACTATATTCCGGCGATCAAAGACGGCGACAAACGCGTTCTGGTGGTAGATGGCGAACCGGTTCCTTACTGCCTGGCACGTATCCCGCAGGGTGGCGAAACCCGCGGTAACCTGGCGGCCGGCGGCCGCGGCGAGCCGCGCCCGCTGACCGAAAGCGACTGGGAAATTGCCCGCCGCGTTGGCCCGACGCTGAAAGCCAAAGGCCTGATCTTCGTTGGCCTGGATATCATCGGCGATCGTCTGACCGAAGTGAACGTCACCAGCCCAACCTGCATTCGTGAAATTGAAGCGGAATTCCCGATCTCAATTACCGGAATGCTGATGGACGCTATCGAAAAACGTTTACAGAAATAACCTAACAATACTATTAGTGACAGCGCCTGTGTTTGTCCCCATACTGGGCGCTGTCGCTTTTTAAACCAGGAAACAGTACCTCTGACAATGAATTTACAGCATCACTTTCTTATTGCCATGCCTGCTCTCCAGGACCCGATTTTTCGCCGCGCCGTGGTTTATATTTGTGAATACAATGAAGACGGCGCGATGGGCATTATCATCAATAAACCGCTGGAAAACCTGCAGGTTGAAGGGATTCTGGACAAGCTGAAAATACCGGCTGAAGCGCGACTGCCGGAAATCCGGCTGGATAAACCGGTGATGCTGGGTGGACCTCTTGCAGAAGATCGCGGCTTTATCCTGCATACGCCGCCGGTATTCTCTTCCAGCATTCGCATCTCCGACAACACCGTTATCACCACCTCGCGTGACGTGCTCGAAACGCTGGGCACCGCAGAGCAGCCTTCTGAAGTGCTGGTGGCGCTGGGCTATTCATCATGGGAGAAAGGCCAGCTTGAGCAAGAGATCCTCGATAACGCCTGGCTTACCGCGCCTGCGGACATGAATATCCTGTTTAAAACCCCTATCGCCGATCGCTGGCGTGACGCGGCGAAGCTGATTGGCATTGATATCCTGACCATGCCAGGCGTAGCGGGGCACGCCTGATGAGCGGAACGCTTCTGGCCTTCGATTTTGGCACCAAAAGCATTGGCGTTGCCGTGGGTCAGCGCATCACCGGTACCGCGCGTCCGCTCACGGCCCTGAAGGCCAATGACGGCACGCCTGACTGGAATCTTATCGAGCGTCTGCTCAAAGAGTGGCAGCCGGACGACGTGATTGTTGGGCTGCCGCTGAACATGGACGGCACGGAACAGCCGCTTACCGCCCGGGCGCGTAAGTTCGCCAATAAAATCCATGGCCGGTTTGGCGTCTCCGTGAAGCTTCACGACGAGCGTCTTAGCACCGTCGAAGCGCGTGCGGGCCTGTTTGAGCACGGCGGCTTCAGGGCGCTCAACAAGGGCAGCGTGGATTCCGCTTCAGCAGTCATCATCCTCGAAAGCTATTTCGAACAGGGCTTTTGAACGCAGGGGCCTACAGCCGCCCCTGCGCCCGTCTCTCCGCCAGGCTCTGGTCAAAGTTCTGCATTCCAGCCTGCTGACCGGTCTGGATGATGCCTGGCAATTGCCACGTTTTCCCTTCACGAATCAGATTCGCCGCCGCTGCGGTGTTCACCAGCAGTTCATACAACGCGACGCGCCCGCCCTGTAGATCGGGAAGCAGCTTTTGCGCCAGCACCGCCCGCAGGCTGCCGGCCAGCTGGTTACGCACCGGATCTTTCTCCTGCGCCGGGAACGTATCGACCAGCCGTTCAATCGCCTGCGATGCCCCGCGCGTATGCAGCGTCGCCAGCACCAGATGTCCGGTTTCCGCTGCCGTCAGCGCCAGGCGGATCGTTTCGCTGTCGCGCAACTCCCCGAGCAGAATAACGTCCGGATCCTGGCGTAAGGCGCCGCGCAGCGCGTCGGCAAATGACGTACTGTGCTGACCTATCTCCCGCTGCTGGATCAGGCAACGCTCGCTCTGGTAGATAAACTCCACCGGATCTTCAAGCGTGAGGATATGGCCGTCAGCATGGCGGTTGAGAAAATCGACCATCGCCGCCAGCGTAGTGGATTTGCCGCTGCCGGTTGCCCCAGTCACCAGAATCAGCCCGGCGTCATTGGATAACAGTTCAGGGATTACCCGCGGCGCGCCCAGCGAAGTGAGTTGCGGGCAGGTACGCGGCAACAGCCGCAGCGTCACAGAGATACCGCTCATCTGCTTAAAGGCACTGCCGCGCAGGCGCTGGCCTCCCGTCACCGTCGCGGCAAAGTCCACCTGCCCGTTCGCCCACCATGTTCCCTGCTGCTCATCGTTGAGCCACGCTTTTAATAACGCCCCAACGTCGGGAGGCGGAAAGGGTGCAGGCTCAAGTCGGCCTAATCTGCGCCAGCGCGGTGGCGAATCACTGCACAGGTGTAGATCGGAGACGTTATGCTTTACACTAAGGGCCACAATTTCTTCCACATCCATAGACTACTCCTCGGAAAATGAACGACATTGCGCATAACCTGGCACAGGTCCGGGACAAAATCTCAGCCGCTGCAACGCGTTGCGGCCGGGCTTCAGAAGAAATTACGCTGCTTGCAGTCAGCAAAACCAAGCCTGCGAGCGCCATCGCAGAAGCCATTGATGCAGGCCAGCGGGCGTTTGGTGAAAACTACGTGCAGGAAGGCGTGGATAAAATTCGTTACTTCCAGGAACAGGGGAAGACGAGTCTGCAATGGCACTTTATTGGCCCACTGCAGTCGAACAAAAGCCGTCTGGTGGCAGAGCACTTCGACTGGTGCCATACCATCGACCGTCTGCGTATTGCTACCCGTCTGAATGACCAGCGCCCGACGGAAATGCCAGCGCTCAACGTGCTTATTCAGGTCAACATCAGCGATGAAAACAGCAAGTCCGGCATTGCGCTGAGCGAGCTGGACGCGCTGGCCGCAGAGGTGGCCGAACTGCCGCGCCTGACCCTGCGCGGGCTGATGGCAATTCCGGCACCTGAGTCAAGTTATGAAAGGCAGTTTGCCGTGGCACAGCAAATGGCTGTAGCATTTGAGGCGCTTAAAGCGCGCTATAACACGGTAGACACGCTTTCACTGGGCATGTCGGATGATATGGAAGCCGCTATCGCGGCAGGCAGCACTATGGTGCGCATCGGCACGGCAATTTTCGGTGCGCGCGACTACTCAAAATAATAAGGAAACCTGAGGAACGCCATGAAGACGTTGACTTTCCTGCTCTCAACTGTGCTTGAGCTGTACACGATGGCGCTTTTGCTGCGCGTCTGGATGCAGTGGGCCCGCTGTGATTTTTACAATCCGTTCTCGCAGTTTGTCGTGAAAATCACGCAGCCTGTTGTCGGACCGCTGCGTCGCATTATCCCGGCCATGGGTCCCATCGACAGTTCGTCTCTGCTGGTGGCGTTTATTCTGAGCGTTATCAAAGCGATCGTGCTGTTTATGGTCATCACCTTCCAGCCGATTATCTGGATTGCCGCCGTCCTGATTCTGATTAAAACCATCGGGTCGCTGATCTTCTGGGTGCTGCTGGTGATGGCGATCATGAGCTGGGTAAGCCAGGGGCGCAGTCCAGTGGAATATGCCCTGATCCAGCTGACTGAACCGCTGCTGCGTCCGATTCGCAACCTGCTGCCTTCAATGGGCGGAATCGACTTCTCCCCGATGATACTGGTGCTGCTGCTGTATGTGGCCAATATGGGGATTGCCGAGCTGTTACAGGCCACGGGCAACATGCTGCTGCCGGGGCTGTGGATGGCGCTATGAGTGCAGTAAGCACCTGCGCTGACGGGCTGGTTTTGCGGCTGTACATTCAGCCCAAAGCCAGCCGTGACAGTATTGTTGGGCTGCATGGCGACGAGTTAAAAGTCGCCATCACCGCCCCGCCGGTTGACGGCCAGGCGAATGCGCATCTGACCAAATATTTAGCAAAACAGTTTCGCGTCGCCAAAAGCCAGGTCATCATTGAAAAAGGTGAACTTGGGCGACATAAACAGGTAAAAATCCTTAATCCGCAATCTATCCCGACGGAAGTCGCGGCTCTGAAAGAACAGGACTAAACCATGCAGAAAGTTGTTCTCGCAACCGGCAACGCCGGTAAAGTGCGCGAGCTGGCCTCGCTATTAAATGATTTTGGGCTGGACGTAGTCGCCCAGACCGATCTTGGCGTGGAGTCCGCCGAAGAGACGGGGCTGACGTTTATCGAAAACGCGATCCTGAAAGCCCGCCACGCTGCGCAGATTACCGGCCTGCCGGCGATTGCCGACGACTCCGGCCTGGCCGTGGATTTTCTCGGCGGTGCGCCGGGCATTTACTCCGCGCGCTATTCCGGCGTGGACGCCACCGACCAGCAGAATCTGGAAAAGCTGCTCGTGGCTCTGAAGGACGTTCCCGACGAACAGCGCACCGCGCAGTTCCACTGCGTGCTGGTCTATATGCGTCACGCGGAAGACCCGACGCCGATCGTCTGCCACGGCAGCTGGCCGGGCGTGATTACCCGTGAAGCGGCTGGCAACGGCGGCTTTGGCTACGACCCGATTTTCTTTGTCCCCTCCGAGGGCAAAACCGCTGCGGAACTGACCCGCGAAGAGAAAAGCGCGATTTCCCACCGTGGACGCGCGCTGAAACTGTTACTGGAAGCACTGCGTAATGGCTAATTTGCCGCCTCTGAGTCTGTATATTCACATCCCGTGGTGCGTGCAGAAATGCCCGTACTGCGATTTCAACTCGCACGCGCTGAAGGGCGAAGTGCCGCACGATGACTACGTTGCGCATCTGCTGGCCGACCTGGACGCCGATGTACCTTACGCACAGGGACGTGAAGTTAAGACCATTTTCATTGGTGGCGGTACGCCGAGCCTGCTGTCCGGCCCGGCGATGCAGACGCTGCTGGACGGCGTGCGTGCGCGCCTGAACCTGGCGGCGGATGCTGAAATTACGATGGAAGCCAACCCCGGCACCGTTGAAGCCGACCGTTTTGTCGACTATCAGCGCGCGGGGGTGAACCGCATTTCCATCGGCGTGCAGAGCTTTAGCGAGCCGAAGCTGAAACGTCTGGGGCGCATTCACGGCCCGGAAGAGGCGAAGCGCGCGGCACACCTGGCGACCGGGCTTAATCTTCGCAGCTTTAACCTGGATCTGATGCACGGCCTGCCGGATCAGTCGCTGGAAGAGGCGCTGGACGACCTGCGCCAGGCGATCGAACTTAACCCGCCGCACCTGTCGTGGTATCAGCTCACCATCGAGCCAAACACGCTGTTCGGTTCCCGCCCGCCGGTGCTGCCGGACGACGACGCGCTGTGGGATATCTTCGAGCAGGGCCACAGGCTGCTAACCGCTGCGGGCTATCAGCAGTATGAAACGTCCGCGTACGCGAAGCCGGGCTATCAGTGTCAGCACAACCTGAACTACTGGCGCTTTGGCGACTATCTGGGGATTGGCTGCGGCGCGCACGGTAAGGTCACCTTCCCTGACGGGCGCATTCTGCGCACGGCGAAGACTCGCCATCCGCGCGGGTATATGGAAGGCCGCTACCTGGAGCGTCAGCACGACGTCGAGGCGGCGGATAAGCCGTTTGAGTTCTTTATGAACCGCTTCCGCCTGCTGGAAGCCGCACCTCGCGTGGAGTTTGCGCGTTACACCGGTCTGCCGGAGTCGGTGATTCGCCCGCAGATCGACGAGGCGCTGGCCCAGGGGTATCTCACGGAAAGTGAGGAATACTGGCAGATCACCGAGCACGGCAAACTGTTCTTAAACTCCCTTCTTGAACTGTTCCTCGCCGAAGAATCCTGAAGGCTGATTCAGGATTTCGCATCCCGTTCTGCCGGCTGAGGGAAAGGCTAGCAGAGTGCGGGGATGGAAATTATTCGTTCTTATGCAAAACAGCTCAGACGTGAGCTGACAAAAGAAGAAAGGCGGCTTTGGTATCTACTGCGCAGCCGCCGTTTCGAAAATTATAAATTTCGCCGGCAGCATCCGGTAGGAAACTACATTCTGGATTTCGCCTGCTGCGCGGCTCGTCTGGCTGTTGAGCTGGATGGCGGGCAACATGATGAAAAGCAGGAATACGATCGTCAAAGAACGTGCTGGCTTAACGAGAAAGGTTGGCATGTCATTCGATTCTGGAATAACGAACTCTGGGATAACGAAGAGGCGGTGTTAGAAAAGATCCTTGAAACACTGCAAATGCTGCAACCCTCACCCCGGCCCTCTCCCTGAAAGGGAGAGGGAGCAAACCATCCCCTCGCCCCTTTGGGGAGAGGGTTAGGGTGAGGGGCCCAGCGCGCAGAGATCTTACTTCAGCGTCCCCACCAGCGCCTTACGGCTATCTTCCAGCGACACCACGCGTTTACACACGTCTTTGCCGAACT
Organism: Enterobacter sp. MGH 24; assembly: GCF_000493015.1. Lineage (NCBI taxonomy): Bacteria > Pseudomonadati > Pseudomonadota > Gammaproteobacteria > Enterobacterales > Enterobacteriaceae > Enterobacter > Enterobacter sp. MGH 24. The sequence continues at coordinate 583,156 of NZ_KI535657.1, forward strand.
GCTGGAAATCATCTTCCTGGTTCTTCCACTCGTTCTGAATGGAGGTCTGCAAGCCGCCCAGACTGCCCAGCACGCCCTGCAGCGGGTTACCGCCGCCTTTCAGCACGGCTTTCGCACCCATCTCGTTAATGCTGTCCTGCAGAATGCCGCCCATCGCCTGATTTACCAGCTGCTGCCCGTCAGCACGCACTTCATCAATCGCCTTGTAGTGGAACGTCAGGCCGTCGGAGCGCGTCTCGATAATGCGGTTCATCTGCTCTTTAAGCTGCTTGTCGAGCTTCGTCAGGCGGGTGCGCATGTTGCTGCTCTCCCCCACCTCTTTGGTGATGATCTTATCCAGCGCGACGCGGCTTTTCTCAACGCGGGTCAGGGCACCTTCATTAATCCATGGCAGCGCGGTACGCAAATCGGCCTGATAGTCTTTCGCCTGCTCACGCTGTGCGGCAGTCAGGTTGTACTGCTTGCCGTTAAAGGTGACATTCCCCTGTGGCGTAATCACCAGATTGCCGTTCTCGCCTTTGACCTGCACGGTTTGCGGGCTTAACACCACGTCATCACGCGGGGTGACGCTACATTTATACTCCGCATGGGCGGTGAATCCGGTTGCCATCAAAGCAACAGCCAGCAACGTTTTGCGCATCTTAAACACTCCCTCAGACAAAATGGGCCAGCTAATGCTGGCCCCGTACTTGCTTTATTAGTCCCACCAAACGTCGAAAAGTTCGCTGACGCGGACATCTTCCAGCTTGTGGTCCTCAAGCCATTTACGTACCAGCGCCTGATGTTCTTCGGTGCATTTACCCACTTCCTGGGTGCAGATCAGACCTTCCCATGCCAGGTAGCCGCTACCGTCGAAGGCCAGCTTGTTTGGCTCGATCACGTCATTGATGAACGCATCCACGTCCCGATCGATCTGTTCTACACTGGTGCCTTCCGGGAAACGCCAGGCAACGGAGAAGCCCACTTCCTGGAATTCTTCGATGTGCATCTTTTTACGCAGACGACGGCTACGATTCTTTGCCATTATTTCACCCTCTCGAACATTAAGTCCCATACACCGTGACCAAGACGATGGCCACGCTGTTCAAATTTCGTTACCGGACGCGATTCCGGACGCGGTACATAGTCGTTGCTTGCAGACTGGTTTTTATACCCGTCCAGCGACGACATCACTTCCAGCATATGTTCCGCATACGGTTCCCAGTCGGTCGCCATGTGGAAGACGCCGCCCAGCTTCAGCTTACTTTTCACCAGCTCGGCAAACGGCGCCTGAACGATACGGCGTTTATTATGACGTGCTTTGTGCCACGGGTCAGGGAAAAAGAGCTGAACCATGGTTAAAGAATTGTCAGGAATCATTTTATGCAGCACTTCCACCGCGTCGTGACACATCACGCGCAGGTTCTCAACGCCCTCTTCATGGGCCGTTGCCAGGCATGCACCCACGCCCGGGGAGTGGACTTCAATACCGAGGAAGTTCTGCTCCGGTCGCGCTTTCGCCATGGTCACCAGCGAGGTGCCCATACCAAACCCAATCTCCAGCGTGACGGGGGCTTCGCGGCCGAACAGTTCGGTAAAGTCCAGAGGCTGCTCGCTGAACTCAACGCCCATCACCGGCCAGTAGTTGTCCAGCGCATGTTGCTGCCCTTTTGTCAGGCGACCCTGACGGCGGACAAAGCTGCGAATACGGCGCAGCGGGCGACCGTTTTCATCAAATTCCGGTGAAATGACGTCGTTTTTCATAAAAGAGTTGTCTGCTTGTGAGAATGTTCGGGAAACGGGCATTATCCAAAGTTAAGGCTTCTATGCAAGCATGGGAAAGATCCGGTTTACAGCAGATTGACGCTGTGCTGCAATCTGCGTCCCTGATTATGCGAATCGATGACCATGCAAGCCTCTCAATTTTCAGCCCAGGTGCTGGACTGGTACGACAAATACGGGCGTAAAACCCTGCCCTGGCAAATTGAAAAAACGCCTTACAAAGTATGGCTCTCCGAGGTGATGTTGCAACAAACGCAGGTCGCCACGGTTATCCCTTACTTCGAGCGTTTTATGGCGCGCTTCCCGACGGTGACCGATCTGGCCAACGCCCCGCTGGACGAGGTCCTGCACCTGTGGACCGGTCTTGGCTATTACGCCCGCGCGCGTAACCTTCACAAGGCCGCACAGCAGGTCGCGACGCGCCACAACGGGAAGTTCCCGGAAACCTTCGATGAGGTGGCGGACTTGCCCGGCGTCGGACGTTCAACCGCAGGCGCCATTCTCTCCCTGTCTTTAGGGAAGCATTTCCCGATCCTCGACGGCAACGTGAAGCGCGTGCTGGCACGCTGCTATGCCGTCGACGGCTGGCCGGGTAAGAAAGACGTAGAAAAACGCCTTTGGGAGATCAGCGAAGCGGTCACCCCGGCGAAAGGGGTGGAGCGTTTTAACCAGGCGATGATGGATCTGGGCGCGATGGTCTGCACGCGCTCAAAACCAAAATGCGAACTCTGCCCGGTGAATAATCTCTGCGTGGCGTATGCCAACCATTCGTGGGCGCAGTACCCCGGTAAGAAACCCAAACAGACGCTGCCGGAGCGGACCGGCTATATGCTGCTGATGCAACACGGCGACGAGGTGTTCCTTGCCCAGCGGCCGCCGAGCGGCCTGTGGGGTGGTCTATACTGCTTCCCACAGTTTGAAAATGAAGATTTGCTGCGTGAATGGCTTAAACAGCGCGGGATTGCTGCCGATAACCTGACGCAGCTGACCGCGTTTCGCCATACCTTCAGCCATTTCCACCTGGATATTGTACCCATGTGGCTTCCCGTGTCGTCATTTGCCTCGTGCATGGATGAAGGCACCGCTCTCTGGTATAACTTAGCGCAACCGCCATCAGTCGGACTGGCGGCTCCCGTGGAGCGCCTGTTACAGCAATTACGTGCCGGTGCAATGGTTTAGCATCGACAAGAAAAAGAGGAATGAGTATGGCCAGAACGATTTTTTGTACTTTCCTGCAGCGTGACGCTGAAGGCCAGGATTTCCAGCTTTATCCGGGCGACCTGGGTAAACGCATCTACAATGAAATCTCCAAAGAAGCCTGGGGACAGTGGCAGAAAAAGCAGACCATGCTGATCAACGAGAAAAAACTCAGCATGATGAACCCGGAACACCGCAAGCTGCTGGAGCAGGAGATGGTGAACTTCCTGTTCGAAGGTAAAGACGTGCACATCGAAGGCTATACGCCACCGGAAAAATAATATTGAGCGGCTGTTGCCGGGTGGCGCTGCGCTTACCCGGCCTACAAAACCGTAGGCCCGTGCAAGCGTAGCGCCGCCGGGCAATAGCAACGACTAAGCAAACACAACACGCACTCCCGGAATGATGAAAAAACTTTTAGCGCTAGCCCTTGTTGCGCCGTTGCTTGTCTCGTGTTCGTCAAAAAAAGGCGAAGATTACAACGAAGCCTGGATCAAGGACACCAACGGTTTTGACATTTTGATGGGGCAGTTTGCCCACAACATCGAGAATATATGGGGATTTAACGAAGTTCTTATTGCCGGACCTAAGGACTACGTTAAGTACACCGACGCCTATCAGACCCGTAGCCACATCAACTTTGATGAGGGTACGATCACGATTGAGACCATTGCAGGCACAGACCCTGCGGCACGACTCCGTCAGGCGATTATCAAAACCCTGCTGATGGGTGACGATCCGGGATCTATCGATCTCTACTCCGATGCCGACGATATCACGATCTCGAAAGAGCCGTTCCTGTACGGCCAGGTTGTCGATCAGACCGGTCAGCCGATCCGCTGGGAAGGTCGCGCCACGAAATTTGCCGACTACCTGCTGCAGACGCGCCTGAAAAGCCGCTCTAACGGCCTGAAGATTATCTACAGCGTCACCATCAACCTCGTCCCGAACCACCTCGACAAGCGTGCGCATAAGTACATTGGGATGGTGCGTCAGGCCTCGCGTAAGTACGGCGTGGATGAGTCGCTGATCCTGGCGATTATGCAGACCGAATCCTCGTTCAACCCGTATGCGGTAAGCCGTTCCGACGCCCTGGGGCTGATGCAGGTTGTGCAGCACAGCGCCGGTAAAGACGTCTTCCGCGCGCAGGGGAAATCCGGCACGCCGAGCCGCAGCTATCTGTTCGATCCGCAGAGCAACATTGATACAGGCACGGCCTACCTGGCGATGCTGAACAATGTCTACCTCGGCGGAATTGATAACCCAACGTCGCGCCGCTATGCGGTGATCACCGCCTATAACGGCGGCGCGGGCAGCGTGCTGCGCGTCTTCTCAAATGACAAAGTGCAGGCCGCGAACATCATCAACAGCATGGCACCGGGGGATGTCTACTCAACCCTCACGACCCGCCACCCGTCTGCGGAATCCCGCCGCTATCTGTATAAGGTGAATACGGCGCAGAAGAACTACCGTCGTCGCTAAAAAACGCCCCCTCACCCTAACCCTCTCCCCAAAAGGGAGAGGGAAATTGAACACCCATACGAAAATGTTATTTGCATCACAATCCAAACTGCAAATTAATGTGGATTGCATTTTTTTGCGGGAGGTAACAAAACATATCGTTGCCAACTGATAGAATTGCATCAAATAACAACCCTGAATGTTCCTATAACAACATATCTCCCGCTCACTTGTGAGGAAAGTAACATGAACCTTAAGCTGCAGCTTAAAATATTGTCGTTTCTGCAGTTCTGCCTGTGGGGTAGCTGGCTGACTACACTCGGCTCCTATATGTTTGTAACGCTCAAGTTCGACGGAGCGTCAATCGGTGCCGTATACAGTTCGCTCGGTATTGCGGCTGTCTTCATGCCAACGCTGCTGGGCATCGTGGCGGATAAATGGTTGAGTGCGAAATGGCTGTACATGCTTTGCCATCTGGTGGGTGCGGGGACGCTGTTTATGGCGGCCCAGGTGAACACGCCGGGGGCGATGTTCATGGTGATCCTGCTTAACTCGCTGGCCTATATGCCAACGCTTGGCCTGATCAACACCATCTCCTACTACCGTCTGAAATCCGCGGATATGGATATCGTGACCGATTTCCCGCCAATCCGTATCTGGGGCACCATCGGCTTTATCATGGCGATGTGGGGCGTGAGCTTCGCAGGCTTCGAACTGAGCCATATGCAGCTCTATATCGGTGCAGCGCTCTCCGTGGTGCTGGCGATCTTCACCCTGACGCTGCCAACCATTCCGGTTTCTAACCAGCAGAAAAACCAGAGCTGGAGTACCATGCTCGGCCTGGACGCGTTCGCGCTGTTCAAAAACAAGCGCATGGCGATCTTCTTTATCTTCTCCATGCTGCTGGGCGCAGAGCTGCAGATCACCAACATGTTCGGCAACACCTTCCTGCACAGCTTCGACAACAACCCGCTGTTCGCCGGAAGCTTTATCGTCGAGCACGCGTCGGTGATGATGTCCATCTCTCAGATCTCTGAGACGCTGTTCATCCTGACCATTCCGTTCTTCCTGAGCCGCTACGGCATCAAAAACGTCATGCTGATCAGTATCGCCGCGTGGATGTTGCGCTTCGGCCTGTTCGCCTACGGTGACCCGAGCGCGTTCGGCACCGTGCTGCTGGTGCTGTCGATGATCGTTTACGGCTGCGCCTTCGACTTCTTCAACATCTCCGGTTCGGTGTTTGTGGAAAAAGAGGTGAAGCCTGAAATCCGCGCCAGCGCACAGGGTATGTTCCTGATGATGACCAACGGCTTCGGCTGTATTCTGGGCGGCGTGGTGAGCGGGAAGGTGGTTGAGATGTACACCACCAACGGCATCACCAACTGGCAGCCTGTATGGCTGATCTTCGCGGCGTACTCGCTGGTGCTGTTCTTCGCGTTCATCGCGCTGTTCAAGTACAAGCACGTGCGTGAACCACACGGTGCGCAGCCAATAGCGCATTGATTGTTGTGCCCGGTGGCGCTGCGCTTACCGGGCCTACAAAACCAGACCGTAGGCCGGGTAAGGCGAAGCCGCCACCCGGCTATTTTATTGCAGAGAGCACCCACCCCACCGACAGCAAATCCGCGCTGCCGCCCGGGCTCAGGTTTCGTTCAATCAATGCCTTATCCATCTTAAGCAACGCCTCGCGGTCCCAGCCGTTAGCCAGTAATTCCCGCGCGTAGCCCTGAACGTAGCGCAGCCCATCAATGCCGCCGCGCGAAACGAGATTGCTGTCCTGATTAACCGCCATCAGGCGCAACAGCAGGCCGTGAAGCGACCGTCCGTTCCACTGCGCCAGCGCCCTACGCGCCGTCGCAAAACCGCTTTCCGCCTCACCGCGCGCGCCGGTTAAGCCATACTGCTGAAACTGCCGCTCGCCCGCCGTTTTCTGCCCGCTGCGGGCGGCCAGCTCACGCGACACCAGCCCGCGGCAGATGTTACTCACCTCACAGCAGAGGCTGTCTGCGGAGATATTCTTCACACGTCCGGCGGCGAAGCACAGTAAACCCAGGGCAAAAATCCCGCCCTTGTGGGTGTTCACTCCGTTCGTCGCGGCGTACATCGCCTGCTCGCAGGCCATCCCCATCGGGCGGATAATCCGAAGCTGTGCGTCAGCGGGTTTATCCGCATGCGCGCTGCCCAGCTCGGCAAAACGCGAAAACCACGGCGTGATCGCCGCAATGCTGCGGACGAACAGCGCGTGGTCCATATCGCGATGGGAACCGTTATTGAGCTTGTCCACCAGCCCCGGCTTGGGCGTCAGCTCCAGCTCCTGCCACAGCGCCGCTTCGGCAAGTGCAGGCACGTCAACCGGGCGCGGCTTAGTCGCGAGCAAACCAGTCATCGATCGTCTTCTCCACGCGGGAAACCACCTGCTCAGCGGGGTGATTGCGCGAACGGGAACAGGCGTGAGCGGGCGCGTCGCAGATCAGGCAGCGCCTGAGATTCGCCCCCAGCGACTGACGCCCGACGTGGCCATGCTGAGGGCAGATCACGTCCAGATCCCACAGCCTGCCGAGCGGGTGCGTCTGCTCCAGATCCGTACAGTGCGCTTTGATTTCCGCCGCCGGATGGGCCACGCACCACAGGGCTTCCGGCCCGGTCGGGAGCCACAGCACCTGGCGGTCCAGCACCTGCCAGCGGTTCTCCCACAGCAGCTGGTCGCACATTTGCAGCGCCACGCCCATGGTATTGCGATAGCGCAGGCTGTCTTTGATTTCCCCCGGCGTGACCAGCGTGAGGGAAATCACCGACTGTTGATAGTGCTCAAGCATGTCAGCCTGGCGCGCTGCGCGGCGATCTTTCGCCGCCAGCAGTTCGTCCAGGCTGACACCCGCCCGCACGGGTGTCGCTAAAGTCATACTTCCTCCTTCACCTGTCGCACGGTGTCGATCACGCTGCCGTCGCGGTAGCGGATCACCCCGACGATTTTGTCGGTAAATTCAATCGGTTTCGGTACGCCGGTCAGGGAAATCGCCCGCTCGTAAAGCGCGCTAATGTCTACAACCTTCAGTCCTGCTTCCATCAGTCGTTCGCGGATCTCCGGGCGCGCCGGATTGACCGCAATGCCGTGGTCGGTGACCAGCACGTCGATGCTCTCGCCCGGCGTGAGGCGCGTGGTCACCCGCTTCACGACCGTCGGAATACGGCTTCGCAGCAGCGGCGCGACCACAATGGTCAGGTTCGCCGCGGCGGCCACGTCGCAGTGCCCGCCGGACGCGCCGCGCATCACCCCATCGGATCCGGTGATAACGTTGACGTTGAAATCGACGTCGATTTCCAGCGCGCTGAGGATCACCACGTCGAGCTGGTCGCAGCTTGCCGCCTTGCTGCCGGGGTTGGCGTAGACGTTAGTGGAAATCTCCACGTGGTTCGGGTTGCGCGCCAGCGAAGCCGCCGCCTGGCCGTCAAAGCACTGGGTGTCGAGCAGCTTTTCGATCAGCCCCTTCTCGTGCAGATCCACCAGGCTGCCGGTGATGCCGCCAAGCGCAAAGCGCGCCTTCACGCCGCTGCGCTCCATCTTCTCTTCCATAAAGCGCGTGCAGGCGGTCGCAGCCGCGCCGGAGCCGGTCTGCATCGAGAAGCCCGGTTTGAAGTAGCCGGAGTGTTCAATGACGTCCGCCGCATAGCGGGCGATCATCAGCTCGCGCGGGTTGCTGGTGACGCGCGCCGCGCCGACGCTGATTTTCGCCGGGTCGCCCACGCTCTCCACCTGCACGATGTAGTCCACCTGGTCCTGCACCAGGCTGGCGGGCATATTGGGGAACGGCACCAGTTCTTCCGTCAGCAGTACCACCTTGCGGGCAAAGTGCGCGTCCACCATCGCGTAGCCGAGCGAGCCGCAGCACGATTTACCGTGCGTGCCGTTGGCGTTGCCAAACTCATCGCTGCACGGCACGCCGAGAAACGCCACGTCGATATTCAGCTCGCCGTCCTGGAGCAGCTTCACGCGCCCGCCGTGGGAGTGAATTTGCACCGGCTCGTCCATCAGCCCGTGGGAGATGGCGTCCGCCAGCCTGCCTCGCATACCGGAGGTATAAATCCGGGTGATGACGCCGCTTTCAATATGCTCGATCAGCGCGTCGTTGCAGGTCATCAGCGAGCTGGAGGCCAGCGTCAGGTTTTTGAAGCCCATTCGCGCCAGCAGCGCCACGACGGTGTTGATCACCCGGTCGCCTTCGCGGAACGCGTGGTGGAAGGAGATGGTCATGCCGTCCTGCAGGCCGCAGCGCTTAACCGCCTCTTCAAGGGAGGCGCAGAGCTTGCGGCTGTGCTTCGCGTCGCTGTCCGCCAGCCACGGCGTCGCGCTGTGGGCGGTATCAAACGGTTTTAAGTCCCGCAGATGGGGAAAATTCACGTGAAGAAGTTCAGTCTGATTCATTATCTCATCCTTACCGACGCACGCCGGAGGCCGCCGCGCGCTCCAGCACCACCTGCGCGTGGTTAATAATCGGTGCATCCACCATTTTGCCGTTGAGCGACACCACGCCCAGGCCGTTACGCTCGCCCTCTTCTGCCGCCTCAATCACCCTTTTGGCGTGATCCACCTCTTCCTGCGTCGGGGCGTAGGCGTTGTGCAGCAGGTCAATCTGGCGCGGGTTAATCAGCGATTTGCCGTTAAAGCCCATCTTGCGGATCAGATCGACCTCGCGCAGGAACCCGGCCTCGTCGTTAACGTCTGACCACACCACGTCGAAGGCATCGATGCCCGCGGCGCGTGCGGCGTGCAGCACGGCGCAGCGGGCGTAGAACAGCTCGGTGCCGTCGCCGCGCTCGGTCTGCATGTCCATCACGTAGTCAAAGGCGGCCAGCGCGATGCCGATGAGGCGCACAGAGCTGCGGGCAATCGCCACGGCGTTGATCACGCCAATGGCCGATTCAATCGCCGCCATTACGCGGGTGGAGCCGACCTCGCGGCCGCACTCCTGCTCGATACGCTCGAGGTGGCCTTCCAGCTCGTAGATATCGTCCGGAGTGTCGGTTTTCGGCAGACGAATCACGTCCACGCCGGCCCGCACGGAGGCCTCCAGATCCAGCAGGCCAAACGGCGTGCTCAGCGGGTTAATACGCACCACGGTTTCGATATCCTGATACATCGGGTGCTGCAGCGCGTGGAACACCAGCATGCGCGCGGTGTCTTTCTCGCGCAGGGCAACGGCGTCTTCAAGGTCAAACATGATGGAGTCCGGGCGGTAGATAAACGCGGTTGAGAGCATGGCGGCGTTGGCGCCCGGCAAGAACAGCATACTGCGGCGGAGTTTGCTCATTTCAGCGCCCCCCAGTTGATGGCCTGATCATCGGCGGCACGCATCAGCGCGCTTTGCAGGCGAGCGCGGATCACACAGTCCAGCGCCCCTTTGTCTTCAATAATGATAAGTCCCTGGTGCACGTTCATGGCGCGCAATGTGTCGTTGACCACCTGGCGAATTTGCTCGCCAAACTGCTTAATCACTTCACTGTGGATGACTATCTCCAGCTCGCCGTGAGCGGGGGCGATTTTCACCATCAGGTCGCTGGACTCCTGCGTTCCGGCCAGCGCCTCCCTTACAATTTTCATGATAAATTCCTGGTAGTTAAGCGACTTCCGCACTCGCACGGTAATGTGCTTCGAGATGCGCGAAGGTGGAGTCCGGGACGATCTCCCGGATCCGGGAAAACTGCTGTGTCTTGAGTAAACGGCGCACTTCCGACGCTGATATGGCGTTGCCGGTGGCCTTGATGCGCGGCATCTCCACCACGTCGATGTGCGAGGCCAGCAGGTCGTGCAGCGTCTGGTTGTACTGCCGCGTGATGTCGCAGAACGGCTCCGAGCCGATGAAGCGGTGCGTGATGCCCAGCGCCGGGGCGATATAGTCCCGGAAGATCAGCACGTCGATCTCGCTCCACGCCTGCTGCACTTTGCCGGTCTCCTTCAGGAAGTAGGCCGGGAAGGTGGCGCGGGAGATGATGTACTGCGAGCCTTCATGCACCACCACGTTCGGCAGATGCGCCACGCCCGCACGCACCATCTCGAGGCGCGCGCTGAACGGGAAGAACGAGGCGTCTTCACGCACCACAAACAGATGCAGGGCGTCGCACTGCGCCGCCGCCTGCTCCACCAGATGGCGGTGGCCGAGGGTGAACGGATTGGCGTTCATCACTATCGCGCCAATGTTCTCCCCGCACTTGCGCGTCGCGCGCAGCGAACGGCAGTAGCGCTCGATCCCCTGCGGGGTGTTCTCCATCAGCACCGCGTTGTTCCCGCTCTGGGCAATCGGCCAGAAGCCGCTGCGGGCAAAGCGCTCCCGGTTGCACGGGCGGGTGCAGAGGAAGAGGTGAAAATGGCCGCGCTCCAGCGCCGCATTTTGCACCTCAGCCAGCAGCCGGGCGCTGAGGTTCTCGCCGCGAAGCTGCTCGTTGACCGCCACGCATTTGATGACGTTGGCGGCAAGCCCTGCGCAACCCACCAGCTGCGGGCCGGACCAGGCTTCGACAAACAGCGTGATGTCGTTGTCCAGGCCAAGGCCGCTGTCTGCCAGCAGGTAACGGATCTGGCTTAAGCGTTCCGGGTGTTTCGCCACGAGGGTGTGGCGAAAATCGATGGGTTGCGATTGCATGCTGCCGCCTTACTTAATGTGCTGCCGCAAGCCCGACGGCTGGCGCTTCCACGATCACGTTGCTCAGATGACCGATATGCTCGATCTCCACCTCAATGCGATCCCCCTCTTTCATAAACAGCGGCGGGTTACGCTTTTTACCCACGCCGCCCGGGGAGCCGGTGATGATCACATCCCCCGGGCTGAGGCGGGTGAAGGTGCTGATGTACTCGATCAGCTCCGCAACCTTGTGGATCATGCTGCTGGTGTTGTCCTCCTGCACCATGCGGCCATTCAGCCAGGTGCGGATTGCCAGCTGGTGCGGGTCCGGGATCTCATCGGCCGTCGCCATCCACGGGCCAAACGCGCCGGTCTGACGCCAGTTTTTACCGGCGGTAAACCAGGTGTGCTGCCAGTCGCGGGCGGAGCCGTCCATGTAGCAGCTGTAGCCCGCCACGTGGCGCAGGGCGTCGTCGCGGCTGATGTTCTCCCCGCCTTTGCCGATGATCACCGCCAGCTCGCCTTCATAGTCAAATTCGCTGGAGTGGCGCGGCTTCAGCACCGGCTCGTTGTGGCCGGTCTGTGAATCCGGGAAGCGGACAAACAGCGTCGGGGCCGGGTTATGCTGGTCAAACTCCTTGCGCTTGTCGGCGTAGTTCATGCCCACGCAGAGGATTTTTTCCGGCTGCACAATCACCGGTAAGAAGGTGATGGCGCTCAGCGGCACGTCCACGGCGTCGTTCAGGTAGCGGGTGGCCAGCGCCAGCCCGTTGCCCTGCAGCAGCGCCTTGAGGTCGCCGTAGCGGTCGCCGAGACGGCGGCCTAAGTCAATCACGCCGTCGGCCTGGACGATGCCGTAGCTGCGTTTTCCCTGGTATAAAAAGCTTGCGAGTTTCATTGTTCTTTCCTGAAAACTTAAACGAGGAAGTTGCCCAGAATCAGCAGTGAGATAGAGACGTTAATCGCCCCGCCGATACGGGTAGCAATCTGGGCGAACGGCATCAGGCTCATGCGGTTGCCTGCGGTCAGGATCGCCACGTCGCCGGTACCGCCCTGCCCGCTCTGGCAGCAGGAGACGATGGCGACATCAATCGGGTGCATACCAATCTTTTTGCCGACGAAGAAGCCGGTCGCCACCAGTGCAGAAACGGTGCTGACAATCACCAGCAGGTTGCTGACGGTGAACGCCGCCACCAGTTCATGCCACGGGGTGATGGCCACGCCGACGGCGAAGAGGATTGGGTAGGTCACGGAGGTCTGGAAGAATTTGTACACCACCTGAGAACCTTCCAGCAGACGCGGAGAGGCACCGTTGCAGAGCTTCACCAGCACCGCCATAAACAGCATGCCGACCGGAGCAGGCAGGCCAATCAGCTTGTGGCCGAGCATGCCCAGCATGTAGAGCAGCACCGCCAGCAGCGCGCCAGAGGCGATAGTGGTGACGTCCGCTTTGCCGGAAAATGCAGGCTGAGAGACGGTGGCATCGGCATTCGCGCGGTTAGGCATCAGCTGGCCTTCACCGGTCAGGTGCGGGTAACGTTTACCAAGCTGGTTCAGGCAGCCGGAGATGATGATTGCCGTCAGGCCGCCGAGCATGACCATCGGCAGCACGCGACCGAGCGCCACGCCCTGATCCATGTGCAGCAGGGTGGCATAGCCGATGGAAAGCGGGATTGCCCCTTCCCCGACGCCGCCCGCCATAATCGGCAGAATGATAAAGAAGAAGATCTGGAACGGCTCAAGACCCAGCGCCAGGCCGACGCCCATTCCCACCAGCATGCCGACGATTTCACCGCACAGCATCGGGAAGAAGATGCGCAGGAAGCCCTGGATCAGCACCGTGCGGTTCATGCTCATGATGCTGCCAACGATAATGCAGCAGATGTAGAGATAGAGAATGTTGGTGGATTTGTAGAACTTGGTGGTGGACTCGACCACCACGTCCGGCAGCAGGCCATAGTAGACCAGCGCGGATGGGATAAAGGTGGCGCAAATCGCCGCCGCGCCGAGCTTGCCGACAATCGGCAGGCGTTTGCCAAACTCGCCGCAGGCAAAGCCGAAGAAGGCCAGCGTGGCGACCATCACCACGATGTCGCTCGGCAGTTTTCCACCCAGGCAATCAATCGCAATCAGCGCGCCCGCCAGAACGAACAGCGGCAGAGGAATAATCCCAATTTTCCAGGTATCCATAATATGCCACCAGCGCTCTTTGAGCGAAGGTCGCTGAATTTCAATCGGGTCGTGGGTAACAGAGAAAGAATCGTCAGTTGTGCTCATAATAAGCCCCTTGGTTATTTTGTGCGTTCAGCTTAGAGTCACAAAGGCTTACTTTATGTGAGGAATGGCATATTAAAAGCGAAGTTTTAATGGCAGCTATGGTTTTAATGGTTTCTTTTATTTAATGTGATTTATACCTTATTTATTATCGTGGTTTTTATGGTTTCTTTTCCGAATCGAACAATCAAATAACATTTGTTCGCGCAGCCCGAAGCACGTTAGCCTTCAGGATAACTCTTTTACAGCGCCTGCTGTGCAAGGGATCACAAGTTTTCGGCAAAGCGGGCGTCCGCGCGAAAAAAGATGATATATTGGCCATCTTTGCTGCTACCTCGCGTGATAGTTATGAAAGTCTCTTTCCAGATCAAGCTGTTTATTTCGCTGGTTGCCTTTTTCTCAGTGCTTTTTGCGCTACTGGGCGGATATTATTATGCCGACGTCGGGAAACAGCTTTATCAGGAAATGAGTACGCGAGCCAAAATACAGGCTGAAGAGATTGCGCTTATTCCGACATTGCGTAATGAAGTTGAACAAAAAAATATCTCCGCCATCCATGATTTTATGCAGAAGATGTCCGCGCACAGCGACGCCAGCTTTATTGTGATTGGTGATAATAAAGGGCAGCATCTTTTTCACTCCGTCTTTGCCGACCGAGTGGGCACTACCCTGGTGGGCGGAGACAATGAAGCCGTTTTGCAGGGTAAAAGCATCACCACCATCCGCAAAGGCGGGCTGGGCATTTCGCTGCGCAGTAAAGCCCCCATCTTTAACGCCGCCGGACAGGTGGTCGGCATTGTTTCGGTAGGCTATCTCACCAGCTACCTTGATACCATTACCGTCAGTAAAGTGGTCAATATCCTGATTGCCGCCGTGCTGCTGCTGATCGCCCTCTTTATCTTCTCCTGGTTCTTTACCCGCAGCATCAAGAAGCAGATCTTCTCCCTTGAGCCGCGCGAGATCGGCCTGCTGGTGCGCCAGCAGAAGGCGATGATGGAGTCTATTTATGAAGGCGTGATTGCCATTGACGCTCAAAGGCGGATTGAAGTCATCAACCAGGCGGCGCGCAAGCTGCTGGGTCTGAGCCAGCCGGCCCGTGAGCTGCGCGGACAGCTGATAAGCCAGGTGATCGATCCGGTCCCGTTCTTCGACACGCAGACGATGCTGGCGAAAGATACCCATGACGAGATTTGCCGTTTTAACGATCTGACGGTGATTGCCAGCCGGGTGCACATCATGCTTGAGGGGTCGCTGCAGGGCTGGGTGATCACCTTCCGCGATCGCAACGAGATCGACTCGCTGAGCGCCCAGCTTAGCCAGGTCAAACGCTATGTCGATAACCTGCGCATTATGCGTCATGAGCAGTTGAACCGGATGACGACCCTCTCCGGCCTGCTGCATATGGGCCGCTATGAGGAGGCCATCGGCTACATTCAGGCGCAGTCGGAGCATGCCCAGGAGCTGCTGGACTTTATCTCTTCGCGCTTCAGTTCCCCGACCCTGTGCGGCCTGCTGCTGGGGAAAGCCGCCCGCGCGCGGGAGAAAGGCGTCGAGCTGTGCTTCGACCCGGCCTGTCGGCTGGACAAACCGTTCCTGCCCCTTGGGGAGCAGGAGCTGATTTCAATTATTGGCAACCTGCTGGATAACGCCATCGAAGCGACCCAGCGATCGCCGCTTCCCCATGCGCCGGTGGAGGTGCTGATCAAACTCAGCGAACAGGAGCTGATTATTGAAGTGGCCGACCAGGGCGTTGGCATTACACCGGCGATCCGTGACCGGATCTTTGAACGCGGCATCACCACCAAAACGCGCGGCGATCATGGGATTGGTCTGTATCTGATCGAAAGCTATGTCACACAGGCTGGCGGCGCGATAGAAGTTGCCGATAATACCCCGCGCGGCGCCATTTTCTCCTTGTTTATCCCGGCTACGGGAACCGCCCGGCAACTGGAAGACACCGACTATGCAACATGAACTTATTGACGTACTGATTGTTGAAGACGAGAACGAACTGGCGCAACTGCACGCGGAGCTGATAGGCAAACATCCGCGTCTGAGGCTGGTGGGCATTGCCTCGTCGCTGGCTGCGGCCCAGGCAGAGCTTGAAAGCAAACAGCCCCAGCTGGTGCTGCTGGATAACTATCTGCCGGACGGCAAAGGTATCTCGCTTATCAATAACCCCATGCTGGCCCGCGCCAACTGCTCGGTGATTTTCATTACTGCCGCCAGCGATATGGACACCTGCAGCCAGGCGATTCGCAATGGCGCGTTCGACTACATCCTTAAACCCGTCTCCTGGAAGCGGCTCAGCCAGTCGCTGGAGCGGTTCGTGCAGTTTGCCGAACAGCAGCGGGTCTGGAAGATTGTCGACCAGCAGAACGTGGATTCGCTGTATCAGCTCCAGGCGAAAAACTATCGCCTGGACAACGGCAGCAAAGGCATTGAGGAAAATACGCTGGCGCGGGTGCAGACGCTGTTCAACGACAAGGCAACGCACTGCTTTACCGTGGATGAGGTGGTGAGCGAAACGGGATTAAGCAAAACCACCACCCGGCGCTACCTGGAACACTGCGTGGAGGTGGGTTTTCTGACGGTGGAGATGCTGTACGGCAAGATTGGGCATCCGAGGAGGATGTACCGCCGCGCAGAAGCCTGATGCAGTATTGTAGGCCCGGTAAGCTTGCGCCACCGGGCACATCGCCGGGTGGCGCTAACGCTTACCCGGCCTACGTTCGAGAGAGGGTCTACTTTAAAACATACCCATACAGCCGCTTAATCCCGTCGGCATCCTTCTCGCTGTAAACCCCCTGCAGCTCCGGCGAGAAGCCCGGCAGCAGGTTGACGCCCTCCTCCAGCGCCAGGAAATAACGCTGTACCGCCCCGCCCCAGACTTCACCCGGCACCACGCACAGCACGCCAGGAGGATAGGGCAGCGCCCCTTCAGCAGCAATGCGTCCTGCGGCATCCCGAATGCGAACCAGCTCCACTTCTCCACGAATATAGGCCCGGTTGGCATCCTGCGGGTTCATTACCACCTCAGGCAGGCTCTGCTTGCGGAACATCGCCTTCTGCAGATCCTTCACGTCAAAGCTGACGTAGAGATCGTGCATCTCCTGGCACAGCTGACGAAGGGTGTAATCCCGGTAGCGCACCGGGTATTTCTGGAAGATCGTCGGCAGCACGTCCGCCAGCGGCGTGTCGTCTTCAATATGCTGTTCAAACTGCCCCAGCATCGCCACCAGCTGCGCCAGCTTCTCGCTGCTTTCGGCAGGCGTCAGCAGGAACAGGATCGAGTTAAGGTCGCATTTCTCCGGCACGATGCCGTTTTCGCGCAGGTAGTGCGCCAGAATCGTCGCCGGGATCCCGAAATCCGTGTACTCCCCGGTTTCGGCATCGATACCCGGCGTGGTCAGCAGGAGCTTGCACGGGTCGACAAAGTACTGCTCACGGGCATAGCCCTCAAACCCGTGCCATTTGGCCCCCGGCTCGAAGCTGAAGAAGCGCAGCTCGCTGGCAATGGCGCGCGTCGGATGATCCTGCCACGGCCGCCCCCCCACCACCGGTGGGATAAACGGTTTGATCATATGGCAGTTGGCGATGATGGCCTTGCGCGCCTCAATGCCCAGCTCCACACACTCGGCCCACAGCCTGCGCCCGCTTTCCCCTTCGTGGATTTTCGCATTGACATCCAGCGCCGCGAACAGCGGATAAAACGGGCTGGTGGAGGCATGCAGCATAAACGCATTGTTAAGACGCTTGTGCGGGCAAAAACGCGCCTGACCGCGGATGTGGTTATCCTTTTTATGGATCTGCGACGTTTGCGAGAACCCGGCCTGCTGTTTGTGCACCGACTGGGTCACGAAAATCCCAGGATCGTTCTCGTTCAGCTCCAGCAACAGCGGGGACGTTTCCGCCATCATCGGAATAAACTGCTCGTAGCCCACCCAGGCGGAGTCAAAGAGGATGTAGTCGCAAAGGTGGCCGATCTTGTCGATCACCTGACGGGCGTTGTAGATCGTCCCGTCGTAGGTGCCAAGCTGAATGATCGCCAGGCGGAACGGACGCGCCTCGTCGGCCTTCTCCGGCGCCGCCTCGCGGATCAGCTCCCGCAGATACCCATCGTCAAAGCAGTGCTCGTCAATCCCGCCAATGAAGCCAAACGGGTTACGCGCGGCCTCAAGATAAACCGGCGTGGCGCCCGCCTGGATCAGCGCCCCGTGGTGGTTCGATTTATGGTTATTGCGGTCGAACAGTACCAGGTCGCCGCGGGTCAGCAGCGCGTTGGTGACCACCTTGTTGGCCGCCGACGTGCCATTCAGCACGAAGTAGGTTTTATCCGCGTTGAACACTTTCGCCGCGAACTTTTGCGCGTGCTTGGCGGACCCTTCGTGGATCAGCAGATCGCCCAGCTTCACGTCGGCATTGCACATGTCGGCGCGAAACACGTTCTCACCGAAGAAATCATAGAACTGTCGCCCTGCCGGGTGTTTTTTAAAAAACGCCCCGTGTTGGTGGCCCGGACAGGCGAAAGTGCTGTTGCCCATCTCCACATACTGGCTCAGGGTGTCAAAAAAGGGCGGCAGCAGGTTCTCTTCGTAACGGCTGGCAGCGCTCTCCAGTTCCAGAAACTCCTGAGCTTTACCCGAGATAACCGCGGTGGCGCCGTCAGGAACGTCCGTTGGCTCCTGCGAGAAAATAAACACCGGTAGCTGAAAGCCCGTGCGTTTCAGCAGTGCAAGAATGCCGCTGCGACTTTCCGCTGTTGTGATGACCACGGCCGCCACATCGGTAAAATCAGTGCTGTCCAGCGTCACCTTTTCGCGGTGCGTAGACACGGTGGAGGCCAGCTCGCGGCTGACGGCAATTTTCATGGTTTTCATAGGCGCAGTTACCCTCACCGAGCGGTGAGACAGGGAGGAGAAAATTCGCGCAATAATGTCACCTTTTATTTTGAGGTGCAAGAAGGAATCAGTATGCACGAAACCACCCAAAGCTAAGGCCCGCGCAGCCCTGACGTGCCATAATAATGCAATATCAATGATTAAATAACAGGAGTTAACTTTGGTTATCGGGCCATTTATTAACGCAGGCGCCGTATTGCTGGGCGGCGTACTCGGCGCCGTGCTGAGCCAGCGGTTGCCGGAGCGTATTCGCACCTCCATGCCTTCCATATTCGGCCTGGCATCGTTAGGGATCGGTATTCTTTTAGTGATCAAATGCGCCAACCTGCCGGTGATGGTGCTGGCCACCCTGCTCGGCGCGCTGATTGGCGAGTTCTGCTATCTGGAAAAAGGCATTAACAGCGCGGTGAGTAAAGCCAAAAACCTGATTGCCCGACCGGGCGGCAAAGCGAAACACGGCACGCACGAGTCGTTTATTCAAAACTATGTCGCCATCATTATTCTGTTTTGCGCCAGCGGCACCGGGATTTTCGGTTCAATGCAGGAGGGAATGACGGGCGACCCAAGCATTTTGATTGCGAAGGCGTTTCTTGATTTCTTTACGGCCACTATTTTTGCCACCACGCTCGGTGTTGCCGTTGCCGCGATTTCCGTGCCGATGCTGCTTATTCAGCTGGCGCTTGCCACCTGCGCCACGTTGATTCTCCCGCTCACCACGCCGGCAATGATGGCAGACTTTACCGCCGTCGGCGGCCTGCTGCTGCTGGCTACCGGGCTGCGCATTTGCGGGATCAAGATGTTTGCCGTGGTGAACATGCTGCCCGCACTGCTGCTCGCCATGCCGCTCTCCGCGCTCTGGACGCACTTTTTTGCTTAAGGATGCGGCGAAATGGTGAGAGATTGCGCAGTCTGTAACGAAAACAACATTTTTCGTTGACGGCAGGGGGCAGATCGGGTTTAATGCGCCCCGTTGCCCGGATAGCTCAGTCGGTAGAGCAGGGGATTGAAAATCCCCGTGTCCTTGGTTCGATTCCGAGTCCGGGCACCACTTCTTCAGAAAACCCGCCCTCGTGGCGGGTTTTTGCTTTTGCGCTAGTCCAGTTCTTCAATGCTTCCCCTTTTTGTTCTTAGACAACGCGGTGCTTATAGCGCTTCGGCGGTCAGCCTTTCACCTTTGGGCCAGCGACAGGTAAGCGCGTTTGCCAGCCCTGAGTTGCGGGAAACGGCAGAAATATTCCTAATTCATCTAACAAGAATATATGATGATGCCATTATCATTTTCTACCGTAAAATTAACCACTTCTAAGCTTATAAATCAGGAATAAACCCTTCCTCCCGCAGAACCTTAATCACCCCACGAATCAGATACGAATTAGAAAATTTCGCCGTATAGGAACGGGCCCCCTCTTCTACTGGCTGAAGTAACCCTCGCTCAATCAGCTTACCAAGCTGATAAGTCACCTGCGTCGGTTTCAGATCGGGCAAAACAGCGCGTAGGTCGCCCGCTTTTATCGTCCCCAGCTCAACGGCACGTTTCAGAACCTTCGATTCCAGCGGATTTATCAGTCCTCTCTCCGACGAAAAATCGATAGCCGGATACAGGATTTTTTCACTCAGAAAAGCGTGGCTTGTCAGTTGATCAACTTTCTTCAGCTCAGAAGAGATCCCCGAAAGCACATATAAGCACCATTCTTCCAACCCCTGCTCTGTTCCCTTATCAGCTAACGAAAGCATGGCGTAATAGCGTTCACGATCGTTACAGAATACCGCTGTCGGATTGAGAACTCGACCACCCGCCTGAACATTAAAACCATACTTGATAAGCAACGCATAGGTCAGCAATCTGACCGTTCTGCCATTACCGTTGCCAAAGGGGTGTATCCAGCCAAAGCGGTGATGCACCAGTGCAATCTTCATCAGATCGTACTTTGGCTTATCGGCACGGTTAATAAAGGCGGTCAGTTCCGCCATATAATCAGCAACACGAATATGGTCCGGTGGTAAATGGTCAGACTGAGCAATGCTGACGTTATGTTGCCGATATGCACCGGGCGTTCTGTCGCCTTCCTGTTGCAGCCCGGCGACCGCCAGACTATGCAACTCGCGGATGAAATATTCCGTTATGTCATCGCCATTGCTCAAGTATTCGTCGATAAACTCCATCGCGGCTTCAATATTGTTGATTTCTTTGAGCTGATCAGTCGAACTCTGCGTTCCTTCAACCTTGCTTTCAACATAGTCTGCAAGCGTGGTGTGGTTTCCCTCAATCCTTGCAGAGCCAAGACTCTCCAGCATGTGAAAAACCGCCTTCAGCTGCGCAAACAGGATAGGGTGAACATTGGTTTCCAGCCGCAGATGCCGAAGTAACTCCAGCTCCGTCAGCGCGTCAACCAAAGGGGAATCAAAGCTGGGATTCAGCAACGAGAGTTCAAAGTGATTAAATTGAGCCATGATATTTAATTATCTCAACTGGTGCATGACGATATCTCAAAATTATAGGGAAAATAATAATAGAATCTATAAATTAGCAATATCACTGTTTCTTATTATCTCAAAAAATGTTGTTCCAACATATCAAATGTAAGTTTGTGAGATGTTCAATGTGAAGGCGATGGGGCTTTGTCTGCATAATGCAGTATGGATTGTTTAGGACCGTTATATGTGGAGTTCCATCAACTGTATGTGAACCTCAGGCCGTTACGTGTGGACCTAACGCCACCCATAACGAAGCCATAGTCTATTTCAAAGCTGGTTTTCCGTAGCAGCCAGCACGAACTCTTTAACCCTATTTCCCCCACCTGCACAGCGCCTCTTCAACTATCCCCGCAGGCAAAAATTCCTGCTCCAGACGACCACGCGGTAAGTCAGTTAAGTAGCGATAAAAATCGGCCTCTTCATTAAGCAAGCCATCAGGTATTGCTTGCTGCACTTTTACCGGTTCAGGAACGGCGCTTTGGTTGGCATATTGCTCAAACAACTCACGATTCATGAGCAGAACATCAAGCGTCGGACGACAGCGCCTGGCTCTCGCCAGCATCAATAGCCCCCAACTATCCATGTCACCCCAATAGGCAATCCGTTTTTCATCCAGCACAGAACTTGATAGCCATTGCACGTCAAGACCGCACCCTAAAATCGCGATGGTGTCAGATAACGCGGGAAGTTGATGCAGACACTGTTCATTTTCAATCACCAGCACACGGGATGCAGGCAATATCGTTTCTGCCAGTTCCGCCGTCGTCACCCGACATTTATTAAAAGGAAGCAAACCGGGTGATAGCGGTGCAACCAAAACCCAGTGGCTGGCCTCATCAAAAGCATCGAGAAAGGTGGTTAACCCCTGCTCGCTGGCTTCGCCGGAAAAACGTACATCCAACAGCCGGGTTAATAACGAATTATTTTTCTCGATAAATTTAGTATCTACCCCCAGCCCTGAAAGCAGCCTAAGCGGCAGCCCACTTGCGCAACCCGGTTCTAATCGGCAGGCCAGCCTGGCGGCGCTGACAATGTCCTGCGGATCTTTGTGCCGCCAGAGCGAACGATGGCTGACCAACAGCGGATGAAAGAGGGGGTTAACCTGCTCAATAATTCCCTCCAGCAAACGAAATTCCCGGCTCACCGCCAGATCCGCTGCGGCGCTAATCCAGTCAGAAGGGCCATTCAGGATCCAGCGCAACGGCATGGATACCGCTCCGTCGCTCGCCCGGTAGCTGACCTCTTCCCAGTCCACACGCCCAACCGCGACTTGCCGCCATAACTGCACGTGTTGTAAAACTCGCTGGGGCTGCTCTGCAAATATTTTCGCGGAAGGTTTGCCAATGGGCAGACAGAGCGGCCAGTTACCGGGTGGAAGTAAGCGCTCTGCCCGTAGCTTTGCGTTATCCCATTGCCGGGCAAGCTTTTTACTCAACTCATAAGGAGAATACATTCTACGCATTCCCCCGTCGCTGGGAGTGTTGTTCAAGCTCCTCCCAGCTCAGCGAAGCCATATTTGAATTCTGGCCACGCCGGTGGACGACAATCGCCGAACGGGTATGGTCTCGCAGCAGGCGCATTTCCTTATTGGGCGTGATAAATACTGCATGTAGCCCAAATTCTCTAAGCGCGGCAATAATCCTGCCCGCTACGGCATGAGAGCTGCGGGAGAATGCTTCATCAAGGACAATGGTGCCGAAAAGCGGATAACGACTTCCCGCAGGGCATAGCGCGTAGCTAAGTGATGCGGTCAGCACGTAAGACGCGATAATCTCTTTTTCTCCACCGCTACCGCCCTGCGAGCCAGTACGCGACTCAATCACGCTTTTGCTCTGGCGATCCATCACCGATACGGCGAACTCCAGACGAAAACGGGGATCGAGCAGCGCCTTCGCCCCCAGGGTACGGTTTCGTTCACAGGCATCCCGCAGCTGCACCACCAGCACCTGCAAAGCCTTATAATGGCTCTCGCCGTTGTCATCAACAAACCGGGCGGCAGTTAGCTGACGCTGCGCTTTTTCAAGCGTGCGCAGGCTTTCATGGACAACTTTCTTGGTATCCAGACGCAGGTAGCGACCTGGCTGAAAATCGACCCTGAACATGGTTTCATTGAGTTCGCTGAGTCGCGCTTCAATCACCAGTACTTCATGCTCAATATGGCTGAGCAGTTGCGTAACGCCGTCATCAGATGAACGGTTCAGGTAATCAAGGAAACGGTTGAGCTTTTCCGGCAGGGCTTCTTCGGTTAGTTCTTGCAAACGCTGTAAATAGACAGGAATATCATCCAAATCAGCCCCGGCCTCAACGAGCGCCCCGGTATCCACACGTTTGGCTTCTGACATACGTTTGGTCAACTCAATATTCAGTCGATGCAGTTCACCTTTAATACCCTCAATTTCTTGCTGAATTCCCCGCTCATGTTGCCGTTCCAGATCGCGAATGTCAGGCAGTTGCTCCAAAGTCACCGCTGGAAAATGTGACGCGCACAATTCTCGCTCTTCATCCTGCATACCTTGTTGCGCGGTTTGCTGAGCCTTACGTTCTGCGGTTCGGGCTGAGGTGAGCTCAGTATCCAGCCCGTTAGTGACTTTATTAGCGGCTCTAAGCTGCTTATCAAGTTCAGATTCAACCGTTTGAGCCGCATCAAGTTTTGCTTTCGCTACGCTGGCGTCAGAATCCGGGCGGATCAGATTATCGAGCCGCGCCTTAAGCGCATCCAGTTGGCTCTTTGCGCCGGGAACATCGATGCTATCGTAATCAATTTGTTGTATTTTCTGTAATAAAACGGCCTGATTTTGCAAAAGCCCCACTTCGCCTTTCGCAAACTCAAATGCCTCGTTTGCAGCTTTAACCCGCTCCTGGAGCACGGCAATTTCTTTGGCAAGGAAGTTCAGGCGATCGCGGTTATCGAATCCTGTCAACCAGTCTTCATCAAGGCGTTTCTGATCCTGCTTGTCATAAAAACGCTGTTTCCCAGACATTAACCCCTGAACCGTCATGGCATGAGGTGTGTCACGCAGCTGTTCGGGGCTGTCAACACAATGCCTGTCGTTTTCTGCCAGCAATGCTTTGACAACGTCTCGCCAAGGATGATCTTTCCACAACAGCTTGCGGGTAAAGCCATCGTCAAAAAACCGGACGGGAGCGTGTGTTAATTTGACCTCCAGTAGCCGCACATTCAGACGATTGTTGCGCTGATTTACCCAGCGCAGCGCTTCCGGCGCTGATTCTGGCGAAACAAGAATACGCAGCCTGTTGCTCCCGACTGCGCGCTCAATCGCGCCGCGCCATTGCGCCTCTTCCGGTTTAACCTGAATCAGTTCCGCGATGAAAGGTAGTTCAGATTCATCAACATTCAGCGCTTTTGCCAGCTCGCTACGAAACGCCTGATAATGTGCGGGAAGGTTAGAGTCCGGACGACGCGCGATTTCGGCGCGTTCAGTTTCCCGTTCACGCAGTTCAACGGTGATGTTATGGCTGAGTGCGCCCTTTTGATACGTCTCTTCTTGCTTCAGCTTTATATCATTGGCAAGCTGTTTACATCGGGCCTCGGCTTGATGCTGATTCGCCTCCAGCTGCGGCTGACTCAGGTCAGTCGGCAATCCAAGATTATGGGTCAGTTGTTGATACTGGCGCGCCAGAGCCTCCCGACTGCCGAGCGTTTTTTGCCAGTCCTTGATGCGCTCATTCAGATCGTCAATATTGGCGCCACCAGCCTGGTAATAAAGCTGCATGCAATCAGCGACCACCTTTTTTTGCAGCTCAAGCTGCGATTGGATCTGTTCTTCGCGAGTCTGTGCCTCACCAAGCTCGACTTCAAGATGGCTGACCTTTTCACGCCACAGCTGACTTGCCTGTTGTGCAAACCAGATGGGTAACAGCGATTCCAGCGCCTGCCTGTCAGCAAGCTGTCGCTCTTGCTTCTGGTACTTATCCCAACTCAGGGCGACAGGTTGCAAGGACTGCTGCTGTTTGCGCGCCGTTTCCAGCTCCTGATGGATTTCTGTCAGACCATCAAAACTATTGGCCACTTCCGTTGCGCGATCGAAGGCGGAGCGATCGTCCAACACCAGCTCGCGAAAAATCTCATCGATGCTGTTTAGCTGTTTTAACCCTGCCGCCCGGTTTAACAGCGTAAACGCGTTTTCCCCCACTTCGAAAAAGTCCCGCAGGCGCGCCAGATACTGCTTTTTATTCGGATATGTCCAGATCCCGGTCGCTTCTTTTTCCATTTGCCGGAGCAATCGTGTGCCACCATCATGATAAACGTTCAGCCAGTGCTCCAGCGTCTGCCCGGGGTTATCGCTGAACAGCCAAAGCCTTTTCATATCCGTCACGCTGGAACTGGTGGAATCAAACCATAGAAGCGCCCCCAGACGGACCTGCTGCCCTTCACGCTCCAGCGTAGCGGCAATGCCGGTCACGGTTTTTCCCGGTCTGGCAATATGCGATTGCCCCTCACCGCCATCGCCGGGTCCGGATACGCCGCGCACATAAGAGATAAGATCCCTGTCGCTTTCATGGCCGCCTGTTGAGGCCAGATTGTAGCGGGGATTGGCGCAGAGTAGCGTCATCAAGGCATCGACCAGCGTCGTTTTTCCACTCCCGGTTGGGCCAATAACGGCGGTACCTTCCTGATTGATTGCTGCCTGATGCAATCCATGAAAACCGCCCCAGTTGAACAACTCAATACGGGTGAGAATAAAAGATTCCTTTCCAGACAGGCGCGCTATTTGATTCATACGTCCTCCTCACTATTTTCCTTTTCTGACGAATCATCTGGAGAGGTTTGCTGGGCAATTTGTTCCCGTAGCCATGCGAGTAATGCCTGAAGATTCATCGGGTCCGCCAGATGAGCAATAATAGGACGAATCACGATCCGCTCATGCGCATCTGGCGATGTGACCAGCCCATGGCCCTTTAATTGATCCAGCAAAGTAAGTAGCCGGGTGCGCTCTTTTGATTCACTCCCCGGATCGCCAAGGTAAATCTGGAGCTGAGGGAGGAGATCGTCGATAGCAATCTGCGCCTGGCTGGCTCCAGTTCCACTTTCTTGCTCCCAGGCAACAAAATGCTGGCGCAATATGGCAACCAGCAACGACTGTTCAAGGTTAAGTCGCTGTCGTCTCACCAGAGGGTGAGACCATTCATCCTGCTCCGGCGTTTCGTCGAGCCTGACTTTGACATACAGCAGACCGCGGATCTCATCAATGCCAATATCCAGATCGAGAGGTTCCAGAATGCGAGTCACTTCTTCAGGATGGGTCAGTACAACGCGATACAGATTAGGTTTACTGACCTCTTCCAGCAGGCCGTATTTGAGCAATTCCTGAGTCGCTTCGCGTATTTTTTTCAGCGTTCGCATTTCGCTAGTGACTGCACTTTCTTCAACCGACTCATCGGTAACTTCTTCGTCCGATGTTTCTGGCTCGCTGTCTGCATTTGCAGCAACGCTCCGGTTAATTAGTTTGTCAAAAAAGCCCGCCATGACTGTTACTCCCAATCAATATCCATTAATGCCTGACTTTCCAGACCGGTAGTAGGCAGATTAAATCGCCAGCGACGACCCTCCCCATCACTAAGCTCAGCAAATTCGCGATGTGAATCCATAACCTCAATACCCGCTTCTCTCGCCATGCCAATCCAGACGGCGAATGTTTCGAGATCGTGAACCGGTGGCAACAGCGCCGCCAGTTCAGCCAGACCAACGGGGCGATTTTCTTTTGCCAGAAGCTGCAACGTCTGCTGAATCAACGCCTCACGATCTAGGCCGTTGAAAGCATCCCAGAAATCATCGCCAATCTGAGTTAAATCCGCCGCATTATTACTGAGATCCAACGTTTGTTCCGCTTCATCATCCACTTCTTTAAGACGCAAACGTTCAATCGCAGGGACGCCCGTTACCGCTAAGCCAACAGCAGGAAGCGGAACCTCTTGTTTGCGAACGATCTGGCGCTGCCATTCAAGTTTCAGCGCCTGGTTTAGAAATTCGTTAAGTAGATGACCAACGCGGTGATGTTCAGCAGCAAGCCCGGTTTTCATAAAACCACGGACATCGCGCTCGCTTCGGGCGCGAGCCTGGAGTACGGTTTGCGATTCATCGACCAGGCGTTTAACCAGCCAGCGTAAATCATGACGCTGTAGATGGTTAAGCGCATCGGAAGCGGACGGATGGCTAAGGATCACACGTAGCCGCTCACTCATCGCCTTAAGTTCAGAAGATTGACGGAGTTGCTGCTGAAAACTGTCGAAGACTCTTCCTTCGGGAGTATTAAGCAGCGCGTCCTGATCGTTGAGCAGACGTTCTACGATATCGCCGCGATGATATTGCTCACCAATAATGGATTGCCGAAGCGCGCGGTCGGCCTCGCGCCAGGAGTCTTCAACGCGACGGAAGTCAGCCCTCAGGCTGGAAGCTAAATTAAAGACCTCTCGAATATGTTCAACCGCCTGATGCGTTTCCAGCACTTTAATATGCCCGGCCTCTGCCTCCTGTAATTCACGTTCCAATTCGGCAATACGGCGACGCAAGGTTGAAACCCGGTTTGCCGGATTAGGATTAAGCCGGGTTTCCAGGTTTTCAATTTCTCGCTGTACGGTGGATAAACGAGAAGCCGTAGAAGTCATAAAGCGATTATCCAGGGACTCAACAAACGTAATCGCGACCTCAAGCGCATCGGTAGCAAAGACACGGTCATCCCGTTCGACAATTAAACGGCGTTTAATCCATTCTCGGAGTTCACGGCTGGCCTGAAGAGAGGGATTGTCCTGGTTAATGTCATACTGTTCCTGACTCGCGTGCTCAACAAGAATGCCTGTAAGAGAATGAATCGCCTCCTCAAGGGGGATACCATCATGTGATTTTTCAAACAGCGTTTTCAGGCAACTCAATACCAGCGGGGCGCGGCGGGTGGCAAGAAGTATCCAGGCTGGATGCTGATTTTTTGCTGAGATATATTTTTCCGTACGCTGCCTTGTGTTTTCTTCCATGTAGCAAAGCCTTCTAAGGGTAGATTAGATTGCAAAGACCACGATAATTTGCCGCTACAGACTTTTTATCCAGCAACCAGACTTACTTACCATCTGATTTTTATAACATTTTCTTTCGAAAGCAACTCTTCCTGGTCTTCAGAAAAAAATATCGGAATTTGCATACTACACGTTCAGCTTAACGTTTGGATTGATAATTTCCTGCGCGACTTTACAACGCACATTACAACAATGTTTGGCGGAAAAATGTGGAAATGATGCGGTTTCCCATAAAGAAAATAACTGTCTACTTCATAAAGAACCCGCCCTCGTGGCGGGTTTTTGCTTTAGGTTTCTCCCCACCCTAGGGATCGTTCCCACCCGCGTCCAGCAGTTTGTTTTTAAAGATAAACAAACACGCCTCGTTGAAGTTCTCCGCTCCCAGGCGTTCCGAGAGCGCCGTTCGTTTGCGATAGAGACTTTTCACCGACGTATTCAGCTCATCGGCAATGGCTTCCATCGACATCCCTGCCCGCAGCAACCGCAGCATGATCGCTTCGTGCGTGCTAAGCCGTAAGTTAAGCAGCCACTTCGTGGTCAGGCGCCTGCCCTTCATATTGAGCACCAGGTTAAATAGCGACGCCATATCCGGCGCGGTGAGCGGCGTGTTCATAAACAGCTTCATGCTGAGCAGATTCTCCTCGCGGTGTCGCATATCAAGCATAACGCAGCAGATTGTTTTTTTCGTTCTGGCCGGATGGCGTATCAGGTAATCATATAAACGGAGCGGACAACGACTATCAATCAATACAGAATATTCATCTGCACCGTTATCAAATATGTTTCTGTCAATCGAGTCGAGCAGGATAATATCCGGAAAAAATATCCGCATCCCCCTGACAAGGTAGCGATCCTGAGTCACTAACACTATTGAAGTTGCCACTAACCATCCCTTTTAGATTAAAGCAAGAACGATCCCTCGGAAAGAAGGCCGCCTTCGTTTTATAGCGCTGTTATATTAACGATAAATGTATTCTGGCTTTGGACATCTCTCAATACAGACATTGATGAGCGAGACTTCCTGTAGACTATCATTCAATGGCTGCCATTAATTATAAATAAAAAACAATCGCAGAAAAGTCACTTCTCTAAACATTAAGAATTTTTGTCATGAAACTTCCCAAACATGCACCAGAAAGTACTTTAATTGACACAGATAAGCAGCATTAAAAATATATACAAAACTGTCACAATAAAAATAAAATTCATTATTTCCAATAGGTTACAAATAACAGATCAATTCAAAATAATCATCATCAAGCGCTCAATCCAGAATTATCTCAAAACGACATAGCCGCTTTTCAACATATTTATCCGGCAACATATCAGGTGTACATTAGCTTTCACCCAGTCCACTGAGATAAGGATCCATAATTACCTTTAGGTAAGTACCCCGTAACATCACTGCATTCAGATTTAATGTTCTCATTTATGGCCTTTAACCCTGAGTTTAAAGGCGGCCGTGTTATGCAATGGATTCATGATAAACAAATGGCAAATAGATATGGAAAGATCGCTTCGCTTCAATACGTTATTCTTTTATCGCGCCCCAACATTATTGTTTATGTTATTCCTCTTTCCTGTTCTGGCTCAGGCGACTGAATCCGTATATGAGCAACAGATTCAACAGGCGCGTAACGGTAATTACACGCCGTTTCTCGATTATCTTCAGCGTTATCAGCAGCAGCATGCCCTGACGCCTGAACAGGTTGCGGACTGGTTACAGGTTGCAGCCTGGGCGGGTCATGATGACGAGGTTATTCAGGTCTGGCAGCGTTACGGCATTTATATGCCGCTGCCCGCCCGTGGCGTGGCTGCCGTCGCGCAATCCAGGCGAAATCAAAAAGCGTGGCAGCCGGCCCTGGCGCTCTGGAAAGAGGCGCGTAGCCTTGCGCCGGATAACGACGATTATCGTATCGGCTACATCAAAACCCTGGCCGATGCCCGCATGGACACGCTTGCCCTGCAGGAAGCCCGATGTCTGGTGGCGGAAAATCCCTCTCAGGCGCATCTTCAGACGCTCTCCTATGTCTGGTTACGCCAGGGAAAAAGCTGGGATCGGCTTCTGGCAGACACGCGCGCGCTAAATATTGCACCTGAGAATAAAGCGCTCCTCAGCGAGCTGATCGACGCGCTTACGGATAACCGGGTGAATACCCCCGCGCTCCAGCTTTCACAAAAGGTGGCGCTGCCCCCCGCGGAGCGTCGTCGTCTTGAGCGTAATGCCGCCGCCGAACGGGTGCGCCTTGCCGATGTGCCCGGCAGAACAGAAAAGGAGCGCCTGCAGCTTGCGCAATCCGCGCTGAATCGTTACGACGCTCTGCTTGCTCGCTGGCAAAACGAGCCGCAGGCGGCGGAAGACGTCGTTCTTGCGCGTATCGACAGGCTTGGCGCGCTGTACGCCCATGCTGATTACGCAAAGGTGATTAACGAATATCAGGATCTTACGGCAGCGCAGCATCCGGTACCGGACTGGGCAATCGGCTGGGTGATCTCCGCGTATCTGCAGGAAAAAAACGCGGCCGCCGCCTTCGCGCTTCTGCAACGCTACCCGCAATACGCTTCCGACCCGCAGGACGAGGAACACGCGCTGTTCTACGCCTGGCTGGATACGGGACAGTATCAGTCCGCCCGCCAGTACGTTGAGTGCCAGACCCGCGACGTTCCCTGGACCCGTTACGATTTCGGCTCCCCTACCCCTCAGCCTAACGATCGATGGCTTACCGGGCAGTCGCTCCGCTTTAACTATTTGCTGGCGACGAATGCCCTGCCGGAAGCCGAAACGCTGGCGCACCGTCTGGCGACAACGGCGCCAGGCAATCAGGGGCTACAGATTGACTACGCCACCCTGCTTCAGGCGCGGGGCCTGCCGCGCGCGGCCGAGCAAAAGCTGAAAACGGCGGAGGCGCTGGAGCCATCGAATCTGGAACTCGAACAGCAGCAGGCCTACGTCGCGATGGATCTGCAGGAGTGGCGACAGATGGATTTACTGGCCGACGACGTGCTGGCTCGCGCGCCCGCCGACCGCAGCGCCAGGCGTCTCGACAGGCTCCGAACGGTCCACCACATGTCCGAACTGCGCCTCAACGCCAGCAAGGGCTTGCACTCCGATAGCCCCGTGAGCGGCACACACGACCTGAGCGGGGACGCCACGCTCTATGGCCCCCCCGTAGCGGATAACTGGCGGCTGTTTGCCGGCACCCGCTATGCGCAGAGTAATTTCGATGAAGGCAAGGGCACCAGCCGTCACCTTTTGGGCGGCGTCGAATGGCGGCCACGCGACTTACAGCTCGAGGCCGAACTCTCCAGCAACCGCTATCACGGTGAAAACAAGCCGGGCGCTCGCCTCTCAACGACGTACTTTGTGACCGATAGCTGGCAGGTCAGCGGCAGCCTTGAACGCCTGTCGCGCACCACGCCCCTTCGGGCGTTACGCAACGGAATTAGCGCCAACCGGGGTGAAGGCGGGGTGCGCTGGTACCAAAACGAGCGGCGTGAGTACCAGTTCAGCGCCGCCCTCAGCCGCTTCTCCGACCACAACCGTCGCCAGGAATACAGCCTCACGGGCAAGGAGCGTCTCTGGCAGACCCCGTCCCTGACGCTGGATCTCGAACCGGAGATTGCCGCCAGTAAAAACAGCCTGCGGGACACGCTCTATTACAACCCGGCGCGGGATCTGTCCGTGACGGCTGCCCTGGCCGTTGACCATGAGATGTATCGCCATTACGACACCCTCTGGAGCCAGCAGTTCGTGGCGGGAGGCGGCAGCTACTGGCAGAAAAATCAGTCCGCTGGCGCGATCGCCCTGCTGGGTTACGGACAGCGCGTTCAGTGGAACAACGTTATCGATACCGGCGTGATGCTGAACTGGGATAAGCGCCCTTACGACGGCAAACGCGAGAGCAATCTCTCCGTCACGTTTGACGCGACTTTACGCTTTTAAGGATGAATATGCTGAACACACGTTTTTCCGTGAGCCTGATACTCCTCGGCTGGCTCTGCCTCAGCGCGAGCGTCTGCGCGCAGGCGATCTCGTTCATTGCGCCCAAAGATCGGCCGCAGCTGGAGGCAAGTAAACCCTGGCCGAAGAACCAGTTTCTGGTCCTGGCCTACCACGACGTCGAAGACGATGCCGCCGATCAGCGCTATCTCTCCGTTCGCACCAGCGCGTTAAACGAGCAGATAAGCTGGCTTCTGCACAACGGCTATCACGCCATCAGCGTGCAGGACATTCTCGATGCCCATGACGGAAAAAAAACGCTGCCGCCGAAAGCCGTTCTGCTCAGCTTTGACGACGGCTACAGCAGCTTTTATACCCGCGTCTGGCCGCTGCTTCAGGCGTGGAACGTGCCTGCGCTGTGGGCGCCGGTGGGCAGCTGGGTGGATACGCCGGAAAATCAAAAGGTGAATTTTGGCGGCCTGATGACGCCCCGGGATCGCTTTGCGACGTGGGACATGGTGCGCGAGCTCAGCCAGTCCCCACTGATTGAGATCGGATCGCATACCTGGGCCTCGCATTACGGCATTCCGGCTAACCCGCAGGGCAGCCGGGAACCGGCGATCGCCAATCGCTTTTATGATAAAGCCACAGGCCGCTATGAAACCGACCAGCAGTTCAGCCAGCGGATCGGCGATGACGTTCGCAAAGTGACTGAAAAAATCACGCAGGTGACGGGCAAAGCGCCTCGCGCCTGGGTCTGGCCCTACGGCGCCGCCAACGGGACGTCGCTCGCTATCGCCAGACAGCAGGGTTATCAGCTGGCCTTTACCCTTGAGGACGGGCTGGGGAATGTGCAGGATCTGGGCAACATCCCCCGCCTGCTGATCGCCGGAAATCCCTCGCTCAAGGCGTTTGCCAGTACGGTCAGCCAGATTCAGGAACGCGATCCCGTGCGCGTCATGCACGTCGATCTCGACTACGTTTACGATCCCGATCCGGCTCAGCAGACTCAAAACATCAACAGGCTGATCCAGCGGGTCTATGACATGAAAATCAGCCACGTTTTCCTGCAGGCGTTTGCCGATCCGCAGGGCGACGGCAGGATCACGGCGCTCTATTTCCCCAACCGTCGGCTGCCGGTTCGGGCCGATCTCTTTAATTTTGTCTCCTGGCAGCTGCAAACCCGCGCGGGGGTAAAAGTCTTCGCGTGGATGCCGGTGCTCTCGTTCGATCTCGATCCTTCCCTGCCGCGCGTGCAGCGCCGCGATCGTCAAACCGGCCAGCTGCGCGAAGCCACCGAGCCCTATATCCGGCTCTCCCCGTGGGACCCGCAGGTGCGCCAGCAGGTGACGAACATCTATGAAGACTTGGCCCGCTATGCCAGCTTCAATGGGATTTTGTTCCATGACGATGCGGTGCTGACGGACGTGGACGATGCCGGACAGGACACGACTCGCCAGAAGAGCCAACGGCTTATCGGGTTTACCCACGCCCTGAGCCTGGCGGTGAAGCATATCCGCGGCCCGCAGATAAAAACCGCGCGCAATATGTTCGCCTTACCCATTCTGCAGCCCGAAAGCGAGGCGTGGTTTGCGCAGAATCTTGATGATTTTCTGGCGGAGTATGACTGGACGGTGCCGATGGCCATGCCGCTGATGGAGTCCGTCCCGGCAGACGAGAGCGATGACTGGCTGACGCGTCTGGTTAAGGCGGTCGCCACGCGCCCCGGCGCGCTCGATAAAACCCTTTTCGAGCTGCAGGCCAGGGACTGGGACCAGAAACCGCAGCGCGCCGTGTCCGATAGCCAGCTTGCGCACTGGATGCGCGTGCTCCAGCTGAACGGCGTCAAAAACTACGGTTACTACCCCGACGACTTCCTCAACAACCAACCTGATATCTCACGCATCAGGCCTGAATTTTCTTCGTACTGGTACCCTGACAATGACTGATCGCATTATTGCATTCTCTATTTTATGTCTGGTATTCGGGTTGCCGTTAGGTGTGGCCGCCCTCTTTACCGGCGAACTGATTCTGGATTTTGTGTTCTTCTGGCCGCTGTTCATGTCGGTGCTCTGGATAACCGGCGGCCTCTATTTCTGGTATCAGCTTGAACGCCACTGGTCGTGGGATAAAGACACGCCTGCCCCGACGCTCGCCGGTGAGCCGCTCATCTCAATTCTTATCCCCTGTTTCAACGAGGGACGAAATGCCCGGGAGACCATCAGCGCCGCGCTGGATCAGCGGTATGAAAATATAGAAGTTATCGCCATCAACGACGGCTCGTCTGACAACACCGCGCAGGTTTTGCAGGCGCTGGCGCAGGAACAGCCGCGCCTGCGGGTGATTAACCTCGCAGAGAACCAGGGGAAAGCGCTGGCGCTCAAGGCCGGGGCGGCGGCGGCCCGGGGCGATCTGCTGGTCTGCATTGACGGCGACGCCCTGCTCGATCGCGATACCGCCGCTTATCTGGTGGCACCGCTGATTCAGTACCCCCACGTCGGCGCGGTGACCGGGAACCCGCGCATTCGCACGCGCTCCACGCTGATTGGCCGCATTCAGGTGGGCGAGTTCTCCTCCATCATTGGGCTTATCAAGCGGACGCAGCGGATCTATGGCCGGGTCTTTACCGTCTCCGGCGTCATCGCCGCCTTTCGCCGACAGGCGCTGGCGGACGTCGGGTACTGGAGCCCGGACATGATCACCGAAGACATCGACATCAGCTGGAAGCTCCAGCTGCGCCACTGGGATATCTTTTTCGAGCCGCGGGCGCTGTGCTGGATCCTGATGCCGGAGACGCTGAAGGGCCTGTGGAAACAGCGCCTGCGCTGGGCCCAGGGCGGCGCGGAGGTGTTTCTGGTCAACCTGCGCAGGATTGTGCGCTGGGAGCATCACCGGATGTGGCCGCTGTTCATGGAGTACGCGCTGTCAACGCTGTGGGCCTTCGCGTACGCGATGACGGTGCTGCTGTTCCTCCTCAGCCAGGTTGCGCCTGTTCCCGCCAGGCTGACCGTGGAGAGCCTTTTTCCACCGGAGTTTACCGGGCTGCTGCTGGGCGTGATGTGCCTGCTACAGTTCTTGGTCAGCTTGTACATCGAGCGGCGGTACGAACGAAAAGTAGCCAGCTCGCTTTTCTGGGTGATCTGGTTCCCGATGGTGTACTGGATGATCGGCCTGTTTACCACCCTCGTCGCATTTCCAAAAGTCATGCTTAAACGTCAGCGCGCCCGCGCGCGCTGGATCAGTCCGGACCGGGGAAAAGGAAGCCTTCAATGAACGAAAATACCTTAATTTTGACCGAGCATCGGCTCTTGCCACGTCTTTTCGATGCCGCATTAACGCTGGTGGCGTGGGGTGGATTTCTGTTTTTCCTGTATGCCCGGCTCTGGATGCAGCTCACCGATGAGAGCGACCACCGCTGGGGCGTGATTATCGCGTCCTTTAATACGGTGTTGCTCTACCTGCTGTTCGCCGCGCTTAACGGCTGGCTGCTGATTTTGTGGTATCAGTACAACCGCCGCCGCGCCCACGTGAGGCGGCGTCAGCCGGGCTATTTTCACCAGGAGGAGCTGGCCCGCAGCTTTAATGTCTCACCGCAGATCATCTCCGAGATGAGCCAGTACAACCTGCTGACGGTATACCACGACCAGATTGGCCGGATTATTGATTTGAAGGTGAGCGAACAGCAGGAAGAGGAAGAACTGTAACGAAAAGACCCCGCTGGATGCCCGGGTCGCCAGGGTGGTGGCGACTGCACTGAACCCCTAAACCTGGACACCTTGCTTTCTTTATTGTTCTGTCAGAGTTCGGTATTCAACCGGACTCATCCCGCCCATTTTTAAACTGATTCGTTCGGTGTTGTAATAGCGAATATACCTGCCAATATCGCTTTCAAGCTCTTCCACTGAACTGTACTTTTTCCTGTAATACATCTCTACCTTCAGATGACTGAAGAAGTTTTCCATTACTGCATTATCCAGACAGTTACCCTTACGCGACATACTTTGTGTGATGCCTGCGTCAGCCAGCATTCTGCGCCATACAGGCGTTCTGTAAGCCCAGCCTTGATCACTGTGCAACATCGCGCCTTCTTTGTTTCTGCATGCTTTAAGCGCTTTTTTTAGCATCCTGCAGACCAGAGGTTGTGACTGACTGGTTGATGTTTGCCAGGCCACAATTTCATTATTGAACAGATCCTGAAGGGCTGACAGGAACAGTTTTTGACCACCGGCACGGAACTCTGTCACGTCTGTGCACCACTTTATCCCACTGCATTCGGCTCTGAAGTTACGGGCAAGAATATTATCGGAAGCCGGGCCGCCGCCGGCCATACAGGAGCGGTATTTTCTTCGGCGCAACCGGCATGTCAGATCATGCTTTTTCATCAATATACGAACCGTTTTATGGTTCAGAGTGAAGGCTTCATTACGCAGTGCCGCCGTCATTCTTCGATAGCCATAACGTTGGGCATTTCTCTGGCTGATCGTGAACATAGCACTGACAGCCGCCGCATACCGAACCGGCTCATTTGCGGGTCTGGATATCTGGTAATAATACGTGCTGCGTGCCAGCCCTGCGGCACAGAGCAGGTAAACAAGCCGGTGGTCTGCGAGCAGACCCTGTATTACTCGCGTTTTTTCTGCTGTTCCCTGAGAGCCTTTTCTTCCCTCAGGGCTTTGAGCTTTTTTAGATATGCGTTTTCCGCCCGCAGGTATTCCAGCTCTCTCAGAAGTTCTGAGGGAGTCATCTCACTGAGCGGTCTGGAGTCAGGTATAAACTTTTTCTGTGACATAGCGGGCCCGGATTTGGCTGTATTAAGCGCCTGTGCGCCGCCTTTCCGGTAACGTCTTGTCCAGTCAAGAATGAGCGACTCATTTGGAATGGCAAAGCGCGCTGAAGCTTCCGCATAGCTGCATCCGTGTTCAGCCACATAACGGATTACGCGGAGCCTGAAAGCAGAAGTATAGGTTCGTGCAGGACGATCCTCCAGCCCAGCCTTACCCTGGCGCCTGTAAGTCCGTATCCATCGGGTGAGAGGTGTTCGACCAACAGAAAACAGGCGGGCTGTTTCTTTGATACTCGACTGGCCAGTCATGTAATGCTGAACAGCCGCAAGACGGATGTGAAAGGGATACCTCATCTGAACCTCCAGATTCTATGATCTGGTGTCCAGGTTTAGGGGTTCAGTGCAACTGAGCCACCCTGGCACGTTCACAGGCCATGTCGTTAAAGAGTAGCAAGGAACATAAAGTGAACGGAATGACCACCAGAGCCGTATGTTCCCCCTCACCCCAGCCCTCTCCCTCAAGGGAGAGGGGGTCGTCCGTGCAGGTATTATTTTATAGCGAGTCCTTCACCACAATCAGCGGCTCGATATCGCTCTCTTTCTTCACCACCAGCGAGTCATCGCCGCGCAGACAGGTTCCGCCGTAGTTCCCGCCCACGGTAAAGGTACAGACCTGTATGTATTTGCCGTCGACCTTCGGCAGGCACCACAGCTGCTGGTAGATGTTTTTACGGTCGACAAACTTGCCGCTGGATTTATCCAGCAGTTCGTCCTGAGCGCTGATGAGATCGATATTGCTGCCGCAGCGTCCGGCAATCGGCTTAACGGCATAGCCGGTCTGCTTGAGCAGATCGTTAACCTCAAAATCAGTGTCGAGCAGGTAGCGATGGTTCGGGAACAGCTGCCACAGCACCGGGAGAATCGCCTTGTTGCCGGGAATCACGGTCCACAGCGGTTCGAAGACCAGCACCTCCGGGCGCAGCAGGACGTCAATCAGGCGCACCTCGCCCTCGGGATGTCCGGTGCGGATCGGCACGGCGGCGTATTCGGTTTCGCTGACCTCGCGGATCTGCTCTATCGCCGTTTCCCACGCCCAGGTTTTCCACACGCAGTTGACGTGGCGACCTTCGTCGTCAATCAGCTGCCCGGCGGTATCCCAGCTTAGGGCGCCAAGCCCGTGCAAGATTTTAGTTTCAAACCCGGCCTGCATCAGCGAACGCTGAATAAAGAGCGCGTGATAGTCCTCTTCGACATCGTTGTCCTGCATGATGTGGACGAACGGCCGCGCGTGGCTGTGCTTCCAGGCGCCGGTCAGCTCTTCCAGCAGCCCTTCTGCCGGGTTATGCCCGTTGCCGCGATAGCCATTTTTCACCCACTCTTCGAGAATCAGCCCGCCCTCGGTATGGCAGGACGCGGAGTCCGCGTTGTACTCGTAAACCTTAATCCCGCGCTCATCCATGCAGAAATCCATACGACCGGTGATCATATGGTGGCGACGCCACTGCCAGGAGAGGCGCAGGCGCGGCCAGAGGATTTTCGGGATGTCGAAAAGCGCCAGCAGGCTGTCGTCTTTCAGCACCTTGTCCGTCGCGTGCAGGTACATCAGGTGCAGTTCGTTGGTGGCCTTGATCAGCTCCTGCTCGGCGCTTTCGGTAATGGTGAAGTACTGGCAGGGATCTTTGTTGATCACATGGCCGTTGGCGCGGATATACGCCTGCTGCAGCGCGTCATTTTCGTTAAGCCATTTTCCGTCGAACTGACGTTTGTTTTTCAGCCGCGCGCCGCTGATTTTCAGCAGTTCGCCGTCGATTTCCGGCTGGGGAATGCTGTGTTCCGTGTCGTCGGTCTGGATCATCCAGCCGAGAATCTCCGTGTCGTTGAAGGTGTCGTGGATGGTGTAACACCCGTTCTCCACGCTCAGACGCAGCTCGCGCGTCCACTGCTGCCCGAGCGGCAGCGGGGAGTGAATCACGTTCTGCTCCGCAATACGCACTTTATCGTCCAGAAGCTGGGTGATCACCGCCACGTGGCCGGTCTCGTGAAACTCGCCGCCCTTTTGCCAGATCAGCAGCGCTCCCGCGCGCGGCGCGCGTTTTGAACCGTTGGCAAAGGCCTGGAGGGGCAGGATGTTATCGTTCACCACCTGACGCAAAAAGCGCAGGGAGAAGATTTCCCACGCCATGCCGACGTCGGTAAACACGAAGCCATAGTTGAGAAACAGGAAACGGCGGGCAAACTCAACGCACTGCCACTTGTGGCCCATGTATTCGTTGCCGATATAGCTGCGAAAATCCGCGTCTTGCGGGTAGTTGCGCGGGTCCAGACTGCCGTAATTTGAAGAGTAAATCGCCACGCCTCCGGGCGCATAGCCTAACAACGTCCCGAATGGCGCATCACTGCTTAACTTTCCTTTACGCATGTATCCAACCTAAAACAGGCAGGCGGCAATTTTTTTAAGGGTTGTCGTCGTCTGCACGTTGTAATTAACCTGACAGAGGAACATTTATCATACACCTGCGCGGCAAATTATTCGCCTTACCCGGCCTACGAAATACACAACCCTGTAGGTCGGGTAAGCGAAGCGCCACCCGACACGTTTAAGGCTCAAACCTTAAACAACCAGCACGCCGCGAAATGCCCTGGCGCAATCTCCCGCATGGCAGGCTCCTGCGTCTGGCAAACCGGCATGGCGTGCGGGCAGCGGCTGCAGAACTTACAGCCCGGCAGCGCGGACGTGGGGCCTGGAATGTCGCCGCGCAGGGTGGCGTCGTCGAGATTGCGAATGCGCGGATCGGGCTGGGGAACCGCCGCCAGTAGCGCGCGGGTGTAAGGGTGCGCCGGACGCTGATACAGTTCATTCGCCGGGGCCACCTCCACCAGTTTGCCGAGATACATCACCCCAATGCGGCTGGAGATATGGCGCACCATGGAGAGATCGTGGGCGATGAACAGGTAGGTTAGCCCCAGCTCCTGCTGCAGATCCTGCAAAATATTCACCACTTGGGCCTGCACCGAGACGTCCAGCGCCGAGAGCGGTTCATCACACAGCACAAATTCAGGATGCACGGACAACGCGCGGGCAATACTGATGCGCTGGCGCTGCCCGCCGCTGAATTCATGCGGGAACCGTTCTAGGTGTTCGTGCTTCAGCCCCACTTTGTAGAGCAGCGTTTCCGTACGTTCCCGCTGTTCTTCGCGGCTGTAGCCGTGGATCTGCATCGGCTCCGCCACCAGCTGCCGCACGGTCATTCCGGGGTTAAGCGAGGAATAAGGATCCTGAAAAATCGCCTGCATCCGCTTGCGCAGCGGCTTGAGCTCTTTTTCACGGGCGTGGGCGATAGACTGCCCGGCGAAGAGGATCTCGCCCGAGGTGATATCGAACAGGCGCAGGATGGCGCGCCCGAGGGTGGATTTCCCGCAGCCGGACTCCCCCACCAGGCCAAACGTCTCGCCCGGCTGAATATCAAAGCTCACGCCGTCAACCGCTTTCACGGCCACGCCTTTACGCAGCAAACCGCCGTTGAGCGGATAGTGCTTGCGCAGATCGCGCACGCTCACTAATGGCGCCTGTTGTTTGCTCATGCCTGAATCTCCTTATCGGCCCATAGCCAGCAGGCAGCGCGATGGTCCTCTCCGGCGGTGTAAAATGCGGGCTGTCGTTCACACTGGGGCATGCGTTTCGGGCAGCGTTCCGCGAACGGACAGCCCGGCGGCGGGTTAAGCAGGCCAGGCGGCGAACCTTCGATCGGCGATAAACGTTGATTGACCTCATCCGGGCGCGGCAGCGAGGCCAGCAGCCCCTGGTGTAAGGATGCGCAGGGCGATAAAAAATGTCCTCCACGCTCCCCTCCTCCATCACCAGCCCGCCGTACATCACCACCACGCGGCTGCAGACCTGCGCCACCACGCCGAGATCGTGGGTGATCAGCAAAATCGCGGTTTGGGTCTGCTGTTGCAGGCTTTTCAGCAGGCGCAGGATCTGCGCCTGAATGGTCACGTCCAGCGCGGTGGTCGGCTCATCGGCAATAAGAAGCTTCGGGTCGCAGGAGAGCGCAATCGCGATCATTACCCGCTGGCGCATCCCACCGCTGAACTCGTGGGGATACTGGTCGTATCGGCGTTCCGCTTCGGCAATGCCTACCTGTTCCAGCATGGCGATCGCCGCCGCTTTGGCCGCTTTTTTGCTCAGCCCTTTGTTGCGCATCAGGATCTCAGCCATCTGCTTGCCGATGGTCAGCACCGGGTTCAGGGCGGTCATCGGATCCTGAAAAATCATCGCGATCTCGTTGCCGCGAATGGCACGCATCTGCGCGGGGGTTTTCTGCGCCAGATCCTCATTCTGGAAGCGAATGCTGCCGCCGGTTATCCGTCCGTTGCTCCCCAGAAGCTGGATAATCGACTTACAGGTGACGCTTTTCCCGCAGCCCGACTCGCCGACGATACCGACGAGCTCGCCCGGCTGAACCTGAAAGCTCACGCCGCGCACCGCGTGAACCTCGCCCTCGCGGGTGCGGAACGTGGTTTGCAGGTTCTCAAGCGCTAATAAGTTACTCATCGCGATTCGCTCCCGGCTCAAAGGCGGTACGGAACACATCGCCCAGCACGTTAAAGCTGAACACCGTCAGCAGGATCAGAATGCCGGGGAACATCGCCAGCCACGACGCTTCGCCGATATAAGACTGCGCGTTGTTAAGCATGCTTCCCCACGACGCCGCAGGCGCCTGCACGCCGAGCCCTAAGAAGCTGAGCGTTGACTCCATCAGAATGGCCGAGGCGATATTGAGCGTGGCCGCCACGATAATGGTCGGCAGCACGCCGGGAATGATGTGGCGCACGATAATGCGCAGCGGATGTTCCCCCGACGCGCGGGCATAAAGCACGTACTCGCGCTCTTTCACCGACAGGGTTTCAGCACGCACCAGCCGCGACATGTTCATCCACGTCAGCAGGCTGATGATGAGAATGATGTTATCCACGCCCGGCTTGAGGTAAGCATTCACCACCAGCAGCAGGAAGAAGGCCGGAATGGCCATCAGGATATCCACGGCGCGCATCATCAGGTTATCCAGCCAGCCGCCAAAATAGCCGCTTACCGTTCCCACCACCGTGCCGATAAGCGTAGAAAAAAGCATGGCGAGAAAACCGACCATCAGGGAGATCTGGCCGCCATACAGCGCGCGGGTGAAGTAGTCGCGCCCGTATTCATCGGTGCCGAACCAGTGCGCGGCATCCGGCGGTAGCGTGCGCGCGCCGAGCGCCATCCGATCCGGATCGTACGGACTCAAGCCCGCACAGAGCGCGGCGACAACGAAGATAAAAAGCACAAACAGAGAGAACTGCGCCGGACGGTTGCGGCGCAGCTGGTGACGAACCTGCTGCCAGCGTCTGCTCATCCGGGTTACCTCAGCGTACGAATGCGGGGATCGGCGAAGCGATAAAGCACATCGGCGATCAGGTTACCGACGATCAGCATCATCGACGAGAGCATGATGATCGCCATGATCAGCGGGTAGTCCAGCGAGGCGATCGACTGGATCCCGAGCAGCCCCATCCCCGGCCAGGAGAAGACGCTTTCCGTCACATAGGCCCCCACAATCAGCTCTCCGAACGACAGGCCGAACAGGGTAATCACCGGCAGCAGCACGTTTTTCAGCACGTGGCGGAACAGAATGCTGGAACGCGTGGCGCCGTAAGCAAGCTGGGTCTGTACGTAGTCGGCCGAGAGCTGCGAGATGGTGTTGGAGCGAATGTAGCGCACGTAGCTGGAGAGGTTGTAGAACGTAAGTGCAATACACGGCAGCACGCCGTGACGCAGCAGGTCCAGGCCGTTGTCCTCCATGCCGATGGTGCGCATCCCCATGCTGGGGAACCAGTTAAGCTGCACGGCAAACACGGTGATGAGCAAAATGCCAAACCAGAATATCGGCACCGAAATGCCAATATAGGCGAACAGGTTCAGGAGGTGATCCAGCCAGCGGTGCTTAAATGCCCCCGCCAGCAGGCCCAGCGGGATCGCCAGCACGATCGCCATCAGCAGCGACGCGCCCATCAGCCCCAGCGTGGCCGGAATGCGTTCGCCGATCATCTCCAGCACCGGGCGGTGGTAAATCAGCGAATAGCCGAGATCGCCCTGCAGGACGTTTTTCAGCCACAGGACGTACTGCGTGACCAGCGGCTTATCCAGCCCCAGGCTCTGGCGAATACGTTCGATATCTTCCGGGGCCATACGCGGCGTGATGTACGCCGCCACCGGATCGCCGGGCGCGAGCTTGACCAGCAAAAACGCCACCAGTGAAATAAAGAACAGCATCGGCAGCAGCTGCAGCAGCCGACGCGTGAGGAGTGTGTTCACGACGTGCCCTTTCAAAAGCCCCGACCTGACGGCCGGGGCAATCACTTATTTCTGATAGATTTTTGACAGATCCTGGAACAGATAGACCGGTTTCGGCTCTGCCTCCTGGGTGCCGCCGAAGCGCTTGTCCACCGCGACGGTCGCATTGGTGTAGGCAATCGGGTAGTACGTCATGTCGTTCGCCACGGTCTGCTGAATTTGCTTGTAGATATCGGCACGTTTCGCGGCGTCGGTTTCCACTGCGCCTTTATCCCACAGGGCATCGAACTGCGGATTTTTGTAGTGCGCGTAGTTATAGGCCTCGTTGCTCATGAACAGCGATTTATAGCCGTCCGGCTCTGAGCCCATGATGTAGCCGCCCAGATTCAGCTCCCACGCGGTGTTGTTCATATCAAGACTGCGCTGAGACATGGCGTTGGAGTCCAGCGGCATCAGCTCCACGTTCACCCCAATGCCCTTCAGCGCCTGCTGAATGTAGAGCGCCATGCTCTCCTGGGTTTTGTTGGTGTTCACATACGCCAGGCGCAGCTTGAGGTTGTCCGGCGCGCCGGATGTTTTCAGCAGGTCTTTGGCTGTTTGCAGATCGAATTTGTACTGCTCGACGTCATCCGTCTTGTAAAGCGTATCTGGCGTCAGGAAGGAGGTCGCCGGTTTGGCGTAGTCGAGCGAGGTAAACGCGGTCTGGGTCAGCTCGTCCTTGTTGATGGCGTAAGCAATGGCCTGACGCAGTTCTTTACTCTTCATCACCGGCACGTTCTGGTTGAACGTCATATAGGCCAGACGGCCTTCCGGATAGACCACGAAGTCAAACTTCCCGGTATTTTTCAGGCGGTTCACGTCCTGCGGGTCAACCATCTTCAGGTTGATTTCCCCGTTTTGCAGCGCCAGGTTGGCGGCGTTGCTGTCTTTGGCGAAACGGTAGGTGACCGAATCAAGCTT
Organism: Enterobacter sp. MGH 24; assembly: GCF_000493015.1. NCBI lineage: Bacteria > Pseudomonadati > Pseudomonadota > Gammaproteobacteria > Enterobacterales > Enterobacteriaceae > Enterobacter > Enterobacter sp. MGH 24. The sequence continues at coordinate 626,885 of NZ_KI535657.1, forward strand.
CGCTTTGCCGTTCCAGTAATCGTCAAAACGGGTCAGGGCGTAATACTGCCCGGCGCGGTACTCTTTGAATTTGAACGGCCCGGAGCCGACCGGCGCATCGTTTTTGGTGCTCTTTTCCAGGTCGCCTTCACCGGCGAACACGTGCTGCGGGATCGGGTAGATCTGCACCAGGGTGCCGGTAAAGGCCGCGCTGACCTGCGGTAGGGTGAACTTCACGGTGCGGTCGTCAACCTTGCTCACCTCAACAGGCTTGCCGCCGTAGGTAAACATGCTGCGGAAGAAGCTGTGCTGTTTGGCATCCAGCAGCTTATTGAAGGTGAAGACCACGTCATCCGCCGTCAGCGGCTGTCCGTCCTGCCATTTGAGGTTGGGTTTTAACGTCAGGGTATAACTCAGGTTGTCGGCAGAGGGGGTCAGGCTTTCCGCCAGGCCCCACTCGATCTTACCGTTGTTGAAGCTATAGAGCGGGGCATAAAGCGCCTGCATGATGGTTAACGTCGTACGGTCACTGGCATAGAGCGGATTCACGGCTAACGGGTCGCCGGAGGTAATACCGATAATCAGCGAACCGCCCTCTTTTGGCGAGTCGCTTTTTGCCGCAGCCACACTGTTTGTCTCTTTATTTTTCGCATCATCACAGCCCGCCAGGCCTAACGCGAGCGAAACGACCACTGCCGATAACAGAAGCTTGCGCATCTCACTAACTCCTTGCCTTATAAAGTGTTTATTACTGCATCTTTTATTTATGTTGAAGCATCATATTCAGCTTTATCGGTTTACGCATTAATTATGAAAATGCGATTTTCGATTAAGCTTATGCCGGATTTGATATATATAAGCGCCGGAAGGAATAGCGGCAGATCGATTACGCTCAGTTGGTTAAACGCTTCACAAATCTCCTGCTACACTGCCTCAACACATCACTCAAAAGGCAGACCAACATGTCAGACAACACGTATCAGCCACCGAAAGTGTGGGAATGGAAAAAGAATGGCGGCGGCGCGTTCGCCAATATTAACCGCCCGATCTCCGGCGCAACGCATGAGAAAGATTTGCCCGTCGGTTCGCACCCGCTGCAGCTTTACTCTCTCGGTACGCCGAACGGCCAGAAAGTGACGATCATGCTCGAAGAGCTGCTGGCGCTGGGCGTGACGGGCGCGGAGTATGACGCATGGTTGATCCGCATCGGCGAGGGCGACCAGTTCTCCAGCGGCTTTGTTGACGTCAACCCGAACTCGAAAATTCCGGCACTTCGCGACCACTCCACGAACCCGCCAACGCGCGTCTTTGAATCCGGCAATATCCTGCTCTACCTGGCAGAGAAGTTCGGTCACTTCCTGCCGAAAGATCCGGCGGGACGCACCGAGACGCTGAACTGGCTGTTCTGGCTGCAGGGCGCGGCGCCGTTCCTCGGCGGTGGTTTTGGCCACTTCTACAACTATGCCCCGGTGAAAATTGAGTACGCGATTGACCGCTTCACCATGGAAGCCAAACGCCTGTTCGACGTGCTGGATAAACAGCTGGCGCGAGGTCGTTACGTCGCGGGCGAGGAGTACACCATCGCGGATATCGCCATCTGGCCATGGTTCGGCTGCGTGGCGCTGGGTAGCGTTTATAACGCCGCCGAGTTCCTCGACGCAGAGAAGTACACCAACGTACAGCGCTGGGCGAAAGACGTGGCGAATCGCCATGCCGTTAAGCGCGGACGCATCGTTAACCGTACCAGCGGCGAGCTGAACGAGCAGCTTCACGAACGCCACGCGGCGAGCGACTTCGAGACGAATACGGAAGACAAGCGTCAGGCGTAATGTTCCGCCGGGCGGTTCGCCGCCCGGCAGCAGAGATCCTTATCCAGGGCATGATTAGCTTAAAGGTTGAGTCGGTATTGCTGGCACTATCTGGGCGTTTTTCTCGCGTCAGAGAGTGAGAAATGGCGTCTCAATCGACAGCAGTCACAAAGGATCTGTTATGAAACTTATTAAAACAACGCTGGTTATCAGCGCCCTCATTTTTTCCACCTCGGGAATGGCCATCGACAAAACCGCCGCTGGCGCGGTAGCAGGCGCTGCCATTGGCGCGGCCACGGGCAAAGATCTGAAATCGACCGTTGGCGGTGCCGTCGTGGGCGCAGGAACCGGCGCCATGTTCAAAAACGGCGAGAAAGGTAAAGCCGCGCGTAAAGGGGGTGCGGTAGGTGCTGCCGTGGGCGCAGGTGCAGCGGCGGTTACCGGTAAGAGCGTGCTGAAAGGTGCGGCCGTTGGTGCAGGTACAGGCGCGCTGATTGGTGAAGCGACGCACTGAGGTAGTGTGCCACCTTGTGAACAGGCATGAATAATAAACCCAGCGATCGCGCTGGGTTTTTTGTGTTTTTGAATCAGAAACGCGCACGTTCGAACAACCGACGCGCGGCTGGCGTTAACCCTGACATATGAATGCAGGCATGCACCATTCCCGGCAACCGTTCACAGCGTACTGGCACCCCCGCCTCCTCAAGCCGCAGCGCATACTCTTCAGCCTCATCGCGCAGGGGATCATATTCACAGCTCAGGATGGTTGCTGGCGGTAACCCCCTCAGCGAGGCCATATGCAGCGGCTCGGCATAAGGATGACGACATTCTCCCAGATAGTTTTCCCAGCAAAACGCCATCGCATCACGGGTTAAATAATAACCTTCAGCAAATTCACAATAGCTTTGGGACAACATTTCGCGACTTAACGCCGGATAGAGCAGCAACTGATGCTCAATGTGAGGTCCGCCGCGATCCCGGGCCAGCAGAGCTGTCGCGGCAGCAAGATTGCCGCCAGCACTGTCGCCGCCCACCGCCAGACGGGTCGCATCTATCCCCAAAAGCGCGGCCTGTTCACTGGCCCAGCACAGTGCCTGATAAACATCTTCTAACGGCCTTGGGAAGGGGAACTCCGGTGCCAGACGGTAATCAACGGAGAGTATTTTCCGGCCAGTGGCATTGGCCAATGCCTGACAGGGCCGATCGTATAGCGACAGCGAGCCCAGACACCATCCGCCGCCGTGAGCAAACAGCATTGCAGGCTGAGCAATTTCAGCGTTTGAGGCAGCAGGCGTATACGCGCGAAGGCCGATAGCGTAACCATCATCAGCGATAACAACGTAATGTTGAATGCCTCCACCTGTTTCCTCCTCACCCTGTAGCCGCAGCAAATCCACTTCGGTGGCGGTACGAAGGTCGGCTAACGACGCCGGTTGCGGCGCGCCCGATGACGCAGCCAGAAAGTCAGCTATGTGTTTATCAAGCGGCACGATTGGTGTCCTCTGAGAGAAAGGGTACGATTAGCCCAATAAACGCCTCATGACACTCTTCGGTAATAAAATGCCCGCAGTCCGCCACCGTCTCGCCACGCAAATCAAGGGCATTGCCCTGTAGGGTTATCAACGGCGCATCGCGCGTCGCATGTTCGGCCCCCACCGTTAACACCGGCATGGTTAAAGGCGTTTGCGCACGGCGCTGGTTCTGCCGGATGGTTTCCGGGATAGCGCGATAATAGTCGAAGCCCGCACGCAGCCCGCCGGGTGTTGAATAGGCGGCGATATACACCTCTGCGGCAACCCGTTCACGTCGATGAGACCAGCGGTCGAAAATATAGCTGAGATACTGTGATTCGCGCCCGCTGGTCAGGGTTTCGGGAAGATCCGCCAGTTGATTGAACATGAAGTGCCAGAGAAAGATGTTCTCTTCCGGTGCGACAAAAATCGGCGGTGGTGGGGCCAGTCCAGGGATAACCGCTTCTGTCAGCACAAGTCGTTCTATTGCCTGAGGAAAATCGCTCGCCATGGCGTATCCAACCCACATGCCAATATCGTGGCCTACTATGCTATAACGCGCATGACCCAACTGCGCCATCATGGTATGCAACATGGCACCGACACGTCCGGTGTCATAGCCGTCGCGCGGCTTATCTGACTCACCAATGCCCGGAGGGTCGACCGCTATCGCCTGAAAACCCGCCGCCGCCAGCGCCTGAAGGACATAGCGCCAGGTATACCAGGTCTGCGGCCAGCCCGGTATCAGCAATACCGGTTGTCCTTTTCCCGCCACGACGCAGTGGATGCGCTGTCCGTTCACTTTCGTATAGACGTGTTCTGCCCTGAGATCCGCGTGCGCGATCTCACCGTATTGTTGTTCCATGGGGACTCCCTGTGATGTCGTGGCTTAGCGAATGCCGAGTAATGCGTTGATTTGCTGAGGGTTAACTGGCGCACCGGCGAAATCATCGAAGACTTTATCGGTGATGTGAATAATGTGGTCGCGGATGAACGCGGCCCCTTCTCTGGCACCATCCAGCGGGTTTTTCAGACAGCACTCCCACTCCAGGGTTGCCCAGCCGGCGTAATCGTATTGGGTCAGCTTCGAGAAAATAGCCCTGAAATCAACCTGGCCGTCACCCAATGAGCGAAAACGCCCTGCACGATCGACCCAGGACTGATAGCCACCATAAATACCCTGACGCCCGGTCGGATTAAATTCAGCGTCTTTGACGTGGAACATGTTGATCATATCCTTATAAATATCAATAAAATCCAGATAGTTAAGCTGCTGTAATACCATGTGGCTGGGGTCGAAAAGTATCCGGCAGCGGGGATGCTCTTTCACCCTTTGATAAAACATTTCAAACGTCACCCCATCATGCAGATCTTCGCTCGGGTGGATCTCATAGCAGAGGTTAATACCCTGCTCGTCACAGGCGTTGAGCACCGGCATCCAGCGCCTGGCCAGCTCGTCAAAGGCGGTTTCAATTAACCCTTCCGGACGCTGCGGGAACGGGAACAGATAGGGCCACGCCAGCGAGCCAGAGAAGGTACCCAGATCGCTGAGTCCAAGCCTGGCAGAGGCCTTGACCGCCATCATCAGCTGTTGCTGCGCCCATTCGCTACGGGCCTGTGGGTCGCCGTGGACTTCCGGCGGCGCAAAGCTGTCGCATAAGCTGTCGTAAGCAGGATGTACCGCCATCAGTTGACCGAAGATGTGGCTGGTCAGCTCACTCACCACCAGGCCATGCTCCGCCAGCATACCGGTTAGATCGTCGCAGTAGGTCTGGCTTTCTGCCGCCGTTGCCACGTCGAAGAGACGGCGATCCCATGCCGGGATTTGCAGAGCGCTAAACCCCGTTTCCGCCGCCCAGCGGGCTATCGCAGGCAAATTATTGAATGGGGCCGCATCATCGCTGAACTGAGCCAGATGGAGAGAGGGACCTTTGAGGGTTTTCATCGTACACTCCTATTGTTTGTCGATTGACAAACAATAGGAGTAAAGCCGGATAACCGCAAGCGAAAATTATAAATTCATTGGTAATCCAGATGATTTAGGCGATCCTGTCTCACTGAATTCAGGACCAACCGGAGCAAAAAATGGCAGGCAGACCGCGCCAGTTCGATCGTGACCAGGCGCTTATCAAAGCGCGCAACCTGTTCTGGCGACAGGGTTATGAAGGAACCTCAATGTCTGATCTGGTGGCAGAGCTGGGGATTGCATCGGCACGGATTTACAAGGCGTTCGGTTCAAAAGAGCAGCTCTTTCGGGAAGCTATCGCCGATTACGAAAAACAGGAAGGAGGTTTTGCGGATCGGGCCTTATCCGCAGGGGGCAACGTGCGGGATACCATCCAGACGCTGTTAATGGATGCGGTTCACCTGTACTGCCATCCGGACTTGCCGCAAGGATGTATGGTGGTGGCCTCTGCAGCCAGCGTCAGTGCGGAAAATGAAACGCTCAAAACCTGGCTGGCACAGCATCGCCTGCAGCGTACACAGCAGATTATCGACCGTCTCCATCAGGCAGTGCATAACGGTGAACTGCCGGATACGACCGATGCGGAGAGTCTGGGAGACTATTTTGCCGTCTTTTTACATGGTTTGTCGGTGCAGGCCAGGGACGGTGTTCCGGAATCTCGTTTGCAGGCGGCGGTTAAGCAAGCGCTTAGCCTGCTGCCGCATTGCTGAGTGCGATGCTGAGAAAGGCCGGGCACAGCGGCCTCTCATTTTTGCGATCCGCTTTCAGAAATCACATCTTCCCCACTGTCACAACCCTGTGAACAGTTGCCTGTCGTAGCCTGAAGATCACAATATATTTGCTTATCGTAAACTACAGGCTACAATAATGACTAAGGTTAAACACTACATCACAGCTGACGGGTACGACCCTTTTGATGCATATCTGAGAAGTGTGAAAGATCCCATAGCAAAAGCCATGATTGCTACGCGTGTCGCCAGAATGCCAACGGGTAACTATGGTGATTGCAAGCCATGCAGAGAGAGCGTTTCAGAGCTCAGAATTAACCAGGGGCCGGTTTACCGTGTCTATTTCAGCGAAGTCTCCGATCCGGCAGATGGCGCAGTGAGTCTGGTGTTATTGACTGGAACGAAAAAAAAGCAAAATGCAGATATTGAAAGGGCCGTTGAGTACCTCAACGACTACAAGCGCAGAATATAAGAGGAAATCGCAATGGCTAAATCAGTACTTCATGATGACGCAATGGTACAACTCCTGAAAGATTCTCCGGATTTCGCGCCCGTATATCTTCATCAGGCTTTTATTGAAATTGACGAGCCCGGAGGCTATGAGGCGTTCATGCTGGCTTTACGGCATGTCATTGAAGCCTCTGGCGGGATGACCGTCATCGCAAAACGTGCAGGTATTTCCCGCGAATCACTCTACAAATCACTTTCACCAAACGGTAATCCCTCATTTAAGCGTATCGCAGAAGTGGCATCTGCAACGGGAAACCCGATTTCCCGAATTGCAACAGCAGGATTAAACGCAACAGCGTGAGAGGTGCTTCAAAATAGGCCCGGATGTGCTACCCGGGCGAAGCATCAATGATGATCGTCGTACTGATGCTCAATCACCATCCCTTCAGCCACGCTCGCCACATGCCGCGCACGCGGGTGATAAACCGGAGCTGGCGCGGCATAAACAGTTTGTGACGGTGCTGGCGCGACGGTTACCGCCTGCGGAACCGTGGTGGATGACGGGACAATCACCACTTTATAACCGCTTGGGACATCCACGGTGACGCTTTGCGCCATGGCGGAATTGACCATAACCAGGCCTGCCATTGCGGCCAATACGATATAGAGCTTTTTCATAGACTGTATTATTTCCGGTAAAATTAGAAAATTAATTATGTCGGGAATAGCTTAAGACTATATTAATGCCCATCGCTTTTACGGTGCAGAAAATGCCAAATATATTGTTACATTAACACATGAAAATAATAACGCAGGCCGGGCAAGGCGCAGCCGCCGCCCGGCAACATAAAACAATCTTAATTAATCGCGATATGACCTTCCGGCGTATTTATCCAGCGCGGCGCTTTCAGCGTATCGGCGTAATATCCCACCAGTTCACACAGCAAATCCTCTATCACGCGCGCCATCTCCTGTGGCAGGGCGCGACCGATCAGCAACTGGGTTAAAACCTGGCAGTATTGACCGAGTTGGTCGCTCTCCGGTTCGAAAGCAGGCAGCCGTGCGGGAAGATCGTTCACGATAAAATGCGGGATCAAATGCGCCGGAACAGGTTCGTGGAGCGTGGATTGCAGCAGCGCCAGACAGGTGGAGAGACGCCCGCATAACGCCAGCTTCTCGGTGATGTCGTCACGCTCCACCAGAGAATAAGCGTAGTGCTCGCAGTTGTCCGCCAGCTCGGTGAAATCGGTGGTATGAGAAAAAGGCGTGGTAAATAACGCGTGTGTCTGGGTTGGGGTTGTAGCCATGATGGCAGCCTCCTGTAACGGTATTTATATCCGCCATCGGAGAGGTCAATCTCACGGGTGGCGGAGCCAGACGAGGTTGACCTTACCGGAGTTACAGGAAACCGGCGCGTCTTTCGACGCCCCCGCCCGGTCCGCCATTGAGGTGAAACCGTGCGCGCGACATAGTAATCCATGTCACCTGTAACTTATACCAGGAGGTCAATCCCGACACCTGATTTTGCAGGCGCGGCAAAAAGATACTGCGATTAGCGCGAGGCGACAAGGTGCATTCCCGGAAGCCGTCTCGCAAATCTGATTAATACTTAATGTCCCGCGCTTTTTGTCTTCCGGACTGTTTCATCTGACGCTTGTCCTGACGACAGTCGTGATTACTCTGGTTATTGTTCGCCACGCAGGCCTGCTTCACCTGCCGTGACGCGTCGCGGGTTTCCTGCCTGACATCACGCGCCACGCGCCGTTCCTGCGCCTGCTGGGTCGCACTGGCAAAAACCGAGAACAGCATCAGAAAAATGAAAGAGAGAACAGGGATAACTGATAACGATCTGTTCATAGCAACACCTCATAGAAGAGAGCCCAGAACGTCAGGAGGGTTAGCAAAAGAATAGCAGTTTCAGCGCGCGCTGAAGGGGGAAGGCTTTAATAATTCAAGGCCGCAAAACGCGGCCTTGCAACGTTGTGTTATGCCGTCAGGCGGAACTTCTGCACCGAGCGCTGAAGATCTTCCGTCTGGCGCTCCAGCGCCGCCGCCGCCGCGGAAACTTCCTCCACCAGCGAGGCGTTTTGCTGGGTGACGCCATCCATCTGCGTAATGGCAATCCCGACCTGCGAAATGCCCTTGCTTTGCTCCTCAGAGGCGGAAGCGATTTGCTTCATGATGGTCGTCACTTCCGTTACGTCGCGCAAAATCGCATCCATGGTGGTGCCGGTGTCGCCTACCAGCTTCGCTCCCTGCTCTACGCGGGAAACGGAGTCGGTAATCAGCCCCTCAATCTCTTTGGCCGCGTTGGCGCTGCGGCTTGCCAGGTTGCGAACTTCACCTGCCACTACCGCGAAACCACGACCCTGTTCGCCCGCGCGCGCCGCTTCAACCGCCGCGTTAAGCGCCAGAATGTTAGTCTGGAAGGCAATGCTGTTGATAACGTTAGTGATTTCAGCAATTTTCTTCGAGCTTTCCGAAATTCCGCTCATGGTGGTCACCACCTCTTCCACCAGCGAGCCGCCGCGGCTGGCGGTGGTTGAGGCCACATCTGCCAGCTGGCTTGCCTGACGCGCGCTTTCCGCGTTCAGCTTCACCGTGGCGGTCAGCTGTTCCATGCTGGCTGCCGTCTCTTCCAGCGCAGCCGCCTGCTCTTCGGTACGGGAAGAGAGATCGTTGTTACCGCTGGAGATTTCCGTCGCGCCGCGCCAGATATTTTCACTGCCGGAGCGAATCGTGCTGACCGCTTCGCGCAGGCTGTCCTGCATGGCGCTCAGCAGCGGCACCAGCTGTCCCACGCAGTTGCGGCCAAACGGCTCAATGGGCTGGCTGAGATCGCCCTGGGCAATCTGGCGGAACTGCTGACGAATGCGGTCCAGCGGTTTGACCAGCATCGCCACCAGGTAACGGTCGGTGAAGAGCAGGATCAGCAGGCCGATAATCGTGGCGACGATTATCACCGTGCGGGTCATGCTGGTCAGGCCGTCCACCACCACGCGGGTGCTATCGAGCGATTTCGCGGCGGCATTGTTGAACGCCTCGGCAGCCGCACCGAACGCGCGGCTCAGCGGTGGCGTAACGTTGTTGGCCTGCTGGCGATACCCCTCCAGAGCCCCCTGCTTTGCCTGCTGCATTTGCGGCGTGACGCCCTGTTCAAGCAGCGCCTGCCAGGTGCCGATCACCCGGGAAGAGATCTGCTCATCCATCGGGCCTGGGGAGATCGCTTTCATCTCGGCCAGTTTCTTGCCCATGTTATCCAGCGCCTGTTGGGCAGAGGCCAGATCCGGCGTGCCGCCTGCGGCTTTAACTTCCATGGCGCGGCTCAGACGGGTCACAAAGCGGAAATACTGATCGTTGCCCTGGCTGAGCACCGTCATCTGTTTAACCAGTTGGCGATCCACGTCGTTGCCATCAGAAACGCGAGAAAGGGACCAGGTGCTGTACAAGCCAACACCCGCCCACATTAAACAAAAGATCCCGAGAATCGTCAGCATGACGAAGCGGATCGTGAAATTACGGAGCATATTCATAAGTCTTCCTTGCCGTGAGGGTGAGTTCGCCCAGAGGCGAGTACTACTCTCGTTATCGGCAGGAAGTGACGAAGGTATAATCTTTCGCGCGTAATTTTATAAAAATCTTCACTACCCTACCGATCGCTGGAAAAGGATAATCGCTGCGGGGAAATCTCTCTGCACAATACGTGTTTTAATATTTCACCAGCCGTCGAAATGTAAAACAGACAAACAATCAATTAACCACATAACCCGAAAGGGTTAATATCCCAGTGAATGAGACGGTCAAAGTACCGCACATACAGTCAAGAAACCCTTTAATTTGTATGCAAATCATTCCAAAACATTTACCGAATGAATTAATTAAAATTTATTAATCAGGTTTAATTATTTAAACATCAATTATTGCGCGGAATATATTCTTAGATTTCATTACATCCCTAACCACTAAGAAAGTTCTTATTTTAAATAAATTCATTTAAAAAGAGCCGGACAATTTTCGACTCATCCAGAGAACTTCAAATGCGCAAATTAATGAATCGTACGTTGCTTTCGCAATGTGTTTTAGTAGCTTTAACCTCATTTGGTGCCCAGGCTGCCGTCACGCCCGCCACGCCCGCCACGCCCTGCCAGCCCGGCGTGACATCGCAGACCTGCGGTTTATCGAAGTACAAAGATAATAGTTTCTATCAGGATCCCGGCGTGACTAATGCCATTATGGCCGACACCACCGCAAATAATATATTTATGGATGGAAGTCGTGAATCAGGGGATACCCAGTCATTGACCGTTTCCGGCACCGATATGTCCGGCCATTATATTCAGGGCAGCAACGGGGGCACGGCTAATATTACGCTGAATAACGGCGCCACCGCCGATATGATCGAAGTGGGCAATACTGGCGCAACCACCAATACGACGGTGACCATCGATGGTTCCACGCTGAATGGCGAAAATGACGCCGGAAGCTACGAGGGAAAGAAAGCCTATATGATGGGTTCAGCCATTTACCTCGACCCGATGGATAAAGGCTACCACACCGTGAACGTTGAGAACGGCAGCGTACTACACGGCAGTATTCTCAGCGCGGGGGCCGGTGCGCAAAATATTGCCATCAGCGACAGCACGATGGATAAAGGCGGTATTTACGCAGGTAGCGATAAATCTGATACCAATATTACGCTGACTAACGCTTCCGTGGATGCCTCGCTGAGCGAAATCGCGCAGAACATCGACACGCTGGCGGTAAAGCTGAGCGAATACAAGCCCTTCAGCGACATCAACCTGGATGCCTTTGGCGATGTCGCCATCGCGATGTACGGAACGAAGGCCGATTCGCTGGCGCTGAATAACAGCACGATCGCCGGAGACATTGGGGCCATTAACGAAAACGGCTCCACCCATATCTCACTGACGAATAACAGCGTTGTAAATGGTAATGTGACCGTCGAGGGCAATTCCGCAAATTCCGTTCTGGTGGATAACAGTACCGTGAATGGCGAGATAAATACCAGCCAGAATAAGGGCAGCAGCACCATCACGCTGCAAAACAATGCAACCGTCAACGGTGATATAACAACGGGTGCAGGTGATGATACGGTCGTGCTGACCAATGATTCACATGTAAATGGCAATGTTAACGGCGGTGACGGTAGCGATACCCTTTCAATGGATGCAGGCAGTTCCGTCTCCGGACAAATAAGCCAGTTTGAAACGGTGAATACCACCAGCGATAACAGCATTGCCATTGATAAAATTAACGATGCAACCAGCTGGAGTTTGCAAAACGGTTCAACCCTGACTGCCTCCACCACCGGCAGCAATGCGCTGGTTACCATGAGCACCGACAGCTATGTGAATTTCGGTAATATTACCGGCGCCAATAACGCAGTCATTGTGAATAGCATCACCCCGTCAGCACTGAATCAACGTAACGTTATTCTGGGTACGTTCACCACTTCAGGCAGCAGCGCCCCAGAAAATTATGCCGCAGCAAGTTTTACCAACGGCCAGCAGAATGTTGAGAGCCGCAGCGGAGCCTATAACTACGACAATAGCCTGGATATTGTTGCTGCCGACGGCGCGCCGCAGACGATGCTGGCAGCCGATGATAGTCAGAACTGGAATATTGAATTCAATAGCCAAAGAGGCAATCTCGCAAGCGACGTTCAGGGGCTGGTTGCTGGTCTGGATGCAGCTGAACAAGCCGGTCATCAGGTGGCTGATGATATTAGCAACCATATGAACCAGGTGCATCTGGCAAACCTGCTGGGTGAGCAGCAGGACGGCGCGCAGGTGTGGGGAGATTTCCTTTATCAGAACGGGAATTTCAGCAACGATGTCGACTATAAAAGCATCACTCAGGGTGCGCAGGGCGGCGTAGACTGGACGGCGCATCTGAACAACGGCGACAGCGTGACCGGCGGTATCGCGCTGGCGTGGACGCGCAGCCGCGTGCAGGACACCAGCGACGGTGCGGATAGCTTCAAAGACAGTGTTTACGGTAACTACTACAGCCTGTATGGCGGCTGGCAGCAGGCGCTGAACGGCCGAACCTGGGGTCTGTTTGCAGACGGCAGCTTCAGCTACGGCGATATGCGTTATTCGCTGTCTGCCAACAACGTGACGGGCGATACCAGCGGCATGACGGAAGCGCTGAACGGCTCCACCGATGGCAGCCTGTATATGGCGCAAGCCCGTACCGGCGTCAATGTGCTGCTGCCGGGCGAAACGCTGCTGCAGCCTTACGCCACGTTAGGCTGGGATCAGACCAAAGCAAACGGCTTCTCTGATAGTGCTGTGACCTTTGCCGACAGCCAGGTCTCTTCCTGGAACAGTGGCGCGGGCGTGAGGCTCACCACCCCCCTTCGCGATTTGAACAAGAACGTGAAGGTGATGCCGTGGATTGACGCGCGCTTCCAGAAAGAGTTCAGCGATAACACCGACATTCAGGCGGCGGATTATCACAATACCTCTGGTCACAACAACTCCATGGGCATCTTTGGGGCAGGCATCAATGCCACCATTGCCCATAACTTTACCCTGACCACCGGCGTGTATGTCGGTACGGGTGATGTGGATAACGATGCCAGCGTGCAGGCGGGTATGAGCTATAGCTTCTGATTGTCGTCTGATTGCCCGGTGACCAGCGTGTACCGGGCAGTGCGGAACGCAACGTCTGACGCATCCCGAGGAAAATGGCTGGCAGGGAGTTCTGCCATCGCTTCTCCCCGGGATTTGTGTTTTGATAAGGACAGAATGAAAACGCCGTTTCAAAAATTCATCGATAAGAAAAGGAGACATCATGTCCTGGTACCCTGCCCCTGACCGCTACGAGAACATGCAGTACCGCCACTGTGGCAAGAGCGGCCTTCGCCTGCCCGCGCTGTCGCTTGGGCTGTGGCATAGCTTCGGCCACGTCCAGCCTCTTGACGCCCAGCGCGCGCTGCTGCAAAAAGCCTTCGACTTAGGCATCACCCATTTCGATCTCGCCAATAACTACGGACCACCGCCGGGTAGCGCGGAAGAGAATTTCGGCCGCCTGCTGCGTGAGGATTTTGCCGCGCACCGCGACGAGCTAATTATCTCCACCAAGGCGGGTTACGACATGTGGCCAGGGCCTTACGGTTCGGGCGGTTCACGCAAATATCTGCTCGCCAGCCTCGACCAGAGCCTGAAGCGTCTGGGCGTCGAATACGTGGATATTTTCTACTCCCACCGCGTGGATGAAAACACGCCGATGGAAGAGACGGCCGCTGCGCTGGCCCACGCCGTGCAGAGCGGAAAAGCGCTGTATGTGGGCATTTCCTCCTACTCGACCGAGCGCACCCAAAAAATGACCGAGCTGCTGCGCGAGTGGAAGATCCCGCTGCTGATCCACCAGCCGTCCTATAACCTGCTTAACCGCTGGGTCGATAAGACCGGCTTGCTGGATACGCTGGAAGCAAACGGCACGGGATGTATCGCCTTTACCCCGCTGGCGCAGGGGCTGCTGACCGGAAAATACCTGAACGGTATTCCTGAAGGTTCACGCATGCAGCGCGAAGGGAATAAAGCGCGCGGCCTGACGCAGAAGATGCTGACCGACGCCAACCTGAGCAGTCTGCGTTTGCTGAATGAGATGGCGCACGCTCGCGGTCAGACGATGGCACAGATGGCGCTAAGCTGGCTGCTGAAAGATACGCGCGTGACGTCCGTGCTGATTGGCGCAAGCCGTCCGGAACAAATTGAGGAGAACGTTCGGGCGCTGGACAACCTGCGCTTTACGGAGGACGAACTCAAGCGGATTGACCAGCATGTTGCGGATGGGGAGTTGAATCTTTGGCAGGCATCGTCTGATAAATAGTGCGGTCTGATGCCCTCTCCCCTCACCCCGCCCTCTCCCCAAAGGGGAGAGGGAGAAAGGCCGTACCGAGCGGTCCCCTCGCCCCTTTGGGGAGAGGGTTAGGGTGAGGGGTAAGGTGTACTCTACTTCTTACTGATCTTATCCAGATACCCCATCACAAACGCAGACAGCACAAACGTCAGGTGGATGATGACGTACCACATCAGTTTGTTATCCGGCACGTTCTTCGCGTCCATGAACACGCGCAGCAGGTGGATTGAGGAGATCGCCACAATCGACGCGGCCACTTTATTCTTCAGCGACGAAGCATCCATTTTGCCCAGCCAGCTGAGCTTCTCTTTACGCTCGTCGATATCAAGCTGGGAGACAAAATTCTCGTAGCCGGAGAACATCACCATCACCAGCAGCCCGCCCACCAGGGTCATATCCACCAGCGACAGCAGAACCAGAATCAAATCCGCCTCGGCAATGGAAAAAATGTTCGGCAGAACGTGCAGGATTTCCTGAAAGAACTTAATCGTCAGCGCGACAAGTGCCAGCGAAAGGCCAAAATAGACGGGGGCCAGTATCCAGCGAGAGGCGTACATGGCATTTTCAAAAAAGCGTTCCATAAAGTCCTGTTTGCAAAAGAAACCAGCGCCCAGTATATCTCAACGGCGCTGACTGTTTACAATAACTCAACAGTACCTCACTCAGACGTTGTCCGGGTTCACCTCAGGACGCGCGAACTCCGGCCAGACAAGCGCCACCAGCTCAGGATAGGCTTCCAGGCTGAACTCGCGAAAACACTGCCGCAAATTTAATACGTCCAGATCGGAATAAGATACCTTCTCGCCGTTTAGGCAGCGCTTTTTGATATTGTCATAATATTTATACACTGCTGAATTCAGGTCGCTGCAGCGACGCTGCGCCTCAAACAGTCCGGGCGTATCATTAATTTCCGACATTTTCATGCGTTTAATTGTCGCGTGTAAAAAGTCGATATATTCGTGGTTCACCCGCCAGTACCAGACAGGCGTAACGGAGTTCATCAATACAGAGAAATGGTCTTCACCTTCCTCTTTTGTCATCAGTTCAGGTTGCGGGGGTTCACTGGCGTCTTTCGACACTTTCGTTTTATTGAACTCCTGCATCAATAAAAGAACACCAGCGGTCAGTAATAGTAATGTGATGACCGTAAAAAAGATGCTGTTCATGGGTAGGCTCCATTTTTTTTGATTTTAAATTTGCCTCATGATATTGTCAACGAATCTCACGCCTTTACCAACCCCACCCTGTTGAAATTAAAGGAAATTAAAAATGCTGCCCGACTATCTCGTCCCGGCTAAGTACCACATTACGCCTGTGGAACAGCAACCGACGGAAGCGGAAAAAGAGGCCAGTTTCACTCAGGGGAAAAGAAAGCTCTCCGATTTCGAGCCCGATATATTAATTGGTGTTTCCCGAACTGGCAAATCCCGAAATATGTTGCTGGAAGAGCACGATCGCCATATAAAAGACCGCTTATTTCGCGCCATAAAAATTGAAGCCTTTGTCCACCTGCTGAATGATCTGCAGGCCGAGGGCGAAATAGATGCCCAGAAACTAAGTCAAATATTGGCAGAGAAAACCGAAGAAATTAATGAAGCGGGCAATGAAATTTGGCTTAATTTAATTACGCGCGAAAAAAACAACCCTATTTTTTATAGCCTGGGGGAAGATTAACGTGAAAGAAGTTAAAAACAACGACGTTTATTTGACTTTAGATGATAAAAAAAGCGATCAATTTATCTTAAAGCAAAATCTCGACGCGCTGAGAAACACTAAAAATGACGAGATGACGCGTATTACGCAAGACCTGGTATCGATCCCGGCGACGCTGGTTCGTCTGAAATGGCAGAATCGCCGTGAAATTTATCCGCTACAGGTCAAAGAAGAAATTTACGGTGCCGTGATGAACGCCATCATGGAACAGCGGCCAGAACTGAAAGAGAAGCTTCTCGGACGTCTTGAGGCCAATTACCAGTATCTGCTTGCCAGAGAAATCGCCACCCTGCGCCTGACGCGTAAACTGTCAGACGGCGAGTACCGTACTTCTAACGTCACCTGTGTGGCGCTTGATGAGGACGCGCTGGCCACCCCCTCTACCGCACAGACGGAGAGTAAAAACGCATAAACCGACAGGCATAAAAAAAGCCGGCTTTCGCCAGCTTCTTTATCATTTCGAGGCCGCTTTCTCTTCGCCGACCAGCCCAATCTTCAGGTAACCCGCCTGATGCAGCGTGTCCATTACCTTCATCATGGTTTCATAATCAACGGTTTTATCCGCACGGAAGAAGACCGTGGTGTCTTTCTTACCGCCGGTAAGCTGCTCCAGCGCCGGGATGACTGAGTCTGCCGTCACCGGGTCGTTCCCGAGGAACATGGATTTATCCGCCTTCACCGACAGGTAGACAGGCTTCTCCGGGCGCGGCTGGGGCTGGCTGGAAGAGGCAGGCAAATTCACCTTCACATCCACCGTCGCCAGCGGCGCAGCCACCATGAAGATAATCAGCAGAACCAGCATAACGTCGATAAACGGCGTCACGTTAATTTCATGCATTTCGCCGTTATCGTCCAGATTTTCGTTCAGACGCATCGCCATAGCATTAACCTGCGCGCAGTTTGGACGCCGCATGCACCGGCTTAACCGAGCTGGCATTCAGGTCGAGATCGCGACTTTGCAGCAGCAGAACCTGCGCGGCAACGTCACCCAGCGTGGCTTTATAGCTGCCAATCATACGCGCGAAAATGTTGTAGATTACGACCGCTGGGATCGCAGCAACAAGACCAATCGCCGTTGCCAGCAGCGCTTCCGCGATACCCGGCGCCACAACCGCCAGGTTGGTGGTTTGGGTCTGCGCGATACCAATAAAGCTGTTCATGATGCCCCAGACCGTACCGAAAAGACCGATAAACGGCGAGATCGCACCGATGGTCGCCAGATAACCGTTGCCGCGTCCCATGTGTCGGCCCACGGCCGCAACGCGACGCTCCAGGCGGAAACCGGTACGCTCTTTGATGCCTTCGTTATCTTCACTGCCAGCGGAGAGTTCCAGCTCGTTCTGAGCTTCATTCACTAACAGGGTGGTCAGGCTTTTCGCGTGGAAGGATGAGGTCATGTCAGAAGCCTGATCCAGAGAGCGGGCTTCAGCCAGCTGCTGCTGTTCCCGCTTAAGGCGACGCTTCTGCGAAAGCAGCTCGGCGCTTTTGCTGAAGAAGATAGCCCAGGTGACAACGGACGCCAGAATCAGGCCGATCATCACAATCTTAACCACGATGTCAGCATGCTGATACATGCCCCAAACGGAGAGATCCGTCTGCATCAAATTATTACCCACTCTGTATCTCCAGGACGCAAATCACAAAATCTGAGCGTAATAATATCAAAACGTCGTCGAATTGATAGTAGTTCTCATTAGTATTTGCATGGTGCCGTAATTTTCGCTCACTTTCCTTGCGCTTACGCAGTAAAAATTTCTTATGCGAATTTTTGCTAATATTTTCTGCTTATTCGATAAGCCTCCGGGTGCAGTTTTTTCCAATCGTGGTAGTCTGGACGTCCAGACGTATAAAGACAGGGTTAGCGAACATGACAAAGAAGCATCTTGATACCACGCTGGTACAGGCAGGACGCAGCAAAAAATATACTCAGGGATCGGTCAACAGCGTGATTCAACGCGCCTCCTCGCTGGTGTTTGATACCGTTGAGGAGAAAAAAATCGCCACGCGCAACCGCGCGAAAGGCGGGCTGTTTTATGGCCGTCGCGGCACGCTAACCCATTTTTCTTTGCAGGAAGCGATGTGCGAGCTGGAAGGCGGCGCGGGCTGCGCGCTGTTCCCGTGCGGGGCGGCTGCGGTCGCCAACACGATTCTGGCGTTTGTGGAACAGGGCGATCATATCCTGATGACCAACACCGCCTATGAGCCCAGCCAGGACTTCTGCACCAAAATTCTCAGCAAGCTCGGCGTAACGACCGGCTGGTTCGACCCGCTGATTGGTGAAGGCATTGCCGAACTTATTCAGCCAAACACCCGCATCGTGTTCCTGGAATCTCCGGGGTCGCTCACCATGGAAGTTCACGACGTGCCGGCTATCGTGAAGGCCGTACGCAGCAAAGCGCCGGATGCCATCATCATGATCGATAACACCTGGGCGGCAGGCGTGCTGTTTAAAGCCCTGGAGTTCGATATTGATATCTCGATTCAGGCGGCGACGAAATACCTGATTGGCCACTCTGACGGCATGATTGGAACCGCGGTCTCCAACGCGCGCTGCTGGGATCAGCTGCGAGAAAATGCCTACCTGATGGGCCAGATGGTGGACGCAGATACGGCCTACATGACCAGCCGCGGACTTCGCACGCTGGGCGTTCGCCTGCGTCAGCACCATGAAAGCAGCCTGAAGGTGGCCGAATGGCTGGCGCAGCATCCGCTGGTTGAGCGCGTTAATCACCCCGCGCTACCGGGCAGTAAAGGCCACGAATTCTGGCAACGTGACTTTACGGGCAGCAGCGGCCTGTTCTCGTTCGTGCTGAAAAAACGGCTGAACAACGACGAGCTGGCGAGCTATCTGGATAATTTTACCCTCTTCAGCATGGCCTACTCCTGGGGCGGTTTTGAATCCCTGATCCTGCCTAACCAGCCGGAACAGGTTGCAGCTTTGCGCCCAGGCGGTGAAGTGGACTTCAGCGGCACCCTGATTCGACTGCATATCGGTTTAGAAAATGTTGACGATCTGATTGCCGATTTAGCAGCAGGGTTCGAGCGTATCGTGTAGAGTGCTGGCTGAAAATGTACTCCCTGGACGCTTTTGTGGACACCGCAAGCAGAAAAGTCTGCATGAGTTGCGCCCGGGATCAAACCCGAAGGACGAATAAGGGAGTACAATAGCGCTATATCTGCTGTTCCACAGGAAAGTCCATGGCTGTTATTCAAGATATTATCGCGGCGCTCTGGCAACACGACTTTGCCGCGCTGGCGGATCCTCACGTCGTCGGTATCGTCTATCTCGTGATGTTCGCAACGCTGTTTCTGGAAAATGGATTACTGCCAGCCTCATTTCTTCCCGGTGACAGCCTGCTTTTACTGGCCGGGGCGTTAATCGGCAAAGGCGTTATGGACTTCACGCCCACGATGGTTATTCTCACCTCCGCCGCCAGCCTGGGCTGCTGGCTGAGCTATCTGCAGGGCCGCTGGCTGGGCAATACTCGCGTCGTGAAAGGCTGGCTGGCGCAGCTGCCGCATAAATATCATCAGCGTGCGACCTGCATGTTTGACCGACACGGCCTGCTGGCGCTGCTAGCCGGGCGTTTCCTGGCGTTCGTTCGCACGCTTCTGCCTACGATGGCGGGCATTTCCGGTCTGTCGAACCGCCGCTTCCAGTTCTTTAACTGGCTGAGCGCCCTGCTGTGGGTGGGGGTGGTCACCACGCTCGGCTACGCGCTGAATATGATCCCCTTTGTGAAACACCACGAAGACCAGGTGATGACCTTCCTGATGGTGCTGCCGATGTTCCTGCTGGTCGCGGGACTGGTAGGGACTATTGCGGTAGTGATTAAGAAGAAGTACTGCAGCGCATAATTCAACAAAGCCGGGTGGCGGCTACGCCTTACCCGGCCTACGTTTCCCGTCAGGTGCCCTGCATGGTTCGGATGCGTGATGCATCTTCCCCCGGCGTGACGCCGAAATAGCGCTTAAACTCCCGACTGAACTGCGACGCGCTTTCGTAACCCACCCGCATTGCCGCCGCGCTGGCCTTCATGCCGTCGTGGATCATCAGCATCCGCGCCTTATGCAGCCGGTAGGTTTTGAGGTACTGCAGCGGCGAGGTGCTGGTCACCGATTTAAAATTATGGTGAAACGCCGAGACGCTCATGTTCGCTTCCGCCGCCAGCTGGTCGACGCTGAGATTTTCCGTGTACTGGCTTTCGATACGCTTGAGCACGCGGCTTATCAGGCTGAAGTGGGTCTGTCGACTCACCAGAGCCAGTAACGCCCCGCCCCCCGGGCCCAGCAGCACATGGTAGAGAATTTCGCGGATAATCTGCTTGCCCAGAATGCGCGCGTCCAGCGGCCTCTCCATCACGTCCAGCAGACGCTCAATGGCGCAGAGGATCTCTTCCGACAGCGTCGCCGAGTTAATCCCACTCGACGCCATCGAAGGCTGGAAGAGTTCGTCTTCACCTATCTCCATCAGCAGCTCCTGCAGCTGAAGAATATCGACGTTGACGCGAATACCGGCCAGCGGAACGGCCTCTGTCGCGAAGGTTTCACATTCAAAGGGTAAAGGTACTGTCAGAAGCAGATATTCATTGGTGTCGTAGCGGAACACGCGCTCGTTGATATAGCCAATTTTATGGCCCGAGAAGAGAAAAACGATGCCCGGCTGGTACATGACCGGCGTGCGCGTCCCGGGCTGCGTGCCATAGAGCAGGCGAATGTCCGGCAGCAGTTCGCTGGCACAATTATCATTATCTATCAATCTCTTAATCTGCGCAGTGAGCTGCTGGCAGATAGCCTCACGGTTCATCTTGTGTTACTCCGGGTACGGTTTTCGACGTTGACAGTGTGCGTCGTTTTCCGCGCTTTCTCCAGCGCTCTGTAGAAATGGGCAAGACATCGGCAGGAATGTGCATTGAGGACGTAGCCCTGGAAAGCCACAATGTGCAGCATCAGGTAGCCCTCCGCGCCACCACGGTTTTTCACCCACTAAAGGGAACGAGCAATGAATAACTTTAATCTTCACACCCCAACCCGCATTCTGTTTGGTAAAGACGCTATCGCCGATCTGCGTGCGCAGATCCCTGCTGACGCTCGCGTACTGATCACCTACGGTGGCGGCAGCGTGAAAAAAACCGGCGTGCTGGATCAGGTTTATAGCGCGCTGGACGGTCTGGACGTGCGTGAGTTCGGCGGCATTGAGCCAAACCCGTCTTACGAAACGCTGATGAACGCGGTGAAAATCGCCCGCGAAGAAAACATCACCTTCCTGCTGGCCGTCGGCGGCGGTTCCGTGCTGGACGGCACCAAGTTCATCGCGGCGGCAGCCCACTACGCTGACGGCATCGATCCGTGGCACATTCTGGAAACCCGCGGCAGCGAGATTAAAAGCGCCATCCCGATGGGCTCCGTGCTGACCCTGCCAGCGACCGGCTCTGAATCCAACAAGGGCGCGGTAATCTCCCGTAAAACCACCGGTGACAAACAGGCCTTCATGAATGAACACGTTCAGCCTGTGTTCGCCATTCTGGATCCGGTTTACACCTATACCCTGCCTGCGCGTCAGGTGGCGAACGGCGTGGTCGATGCCTTTGTTCATACCGTTGAGCAGTACGTAACGTATCCGGTGAATGCCAAAATTCAGGATCGCTTCGCGGAAGGCATTCTGCTGACGCTCGTCGAAGAAGGTCCGAAAGCGCTGAAAGAGCCGGAAAACTATGACGTGCGTGCCAACGTCATGTGGGCCGCAACGCAGGCGCTGAACGGCCTGATCGGTGCTGGCGTGCCGCAGGACTGGGCAACCCACATGCTGGGCCACGAGCTGACGGCAATGCACGGTCTGGACCACGCCCAGACCCTGGCCGTTGTTCTGCCTGCGCTGTGGAACGAAAAACGCGACACCAAACGCGCCAAACTGCTGCAGTACGCCGAGCGCGTGTGGAACATCACCGAGGGTTCTGACGATGCGCGGATTGATGCCGCCATCGAAGCAACCCGCAGCTTCTTCGAAGGTCTGGGCGTGCCAACGCGTCTGTCCGGCTACGGTCTGGACGGCAGCTCCATTCCTGCCCTGCTGGCAAAACTTGAAGAGCACGGCATGACCCACCTGGGCGAGCACGGCGACATCACGCTGGACGTGAGCCGTCGTATCTACGAAGCGGCGCGCTAAGCGTTTTTGCCCTCCCGACTTTCGTTTTTTGACATTTCGTCCAGACTTAATGCACACCCCATCGCCGGAGGAACCCTCCGGCGATGCGCACCTGAAGGAGGAAAAATGGCAAACCAAACCGTAATCAAGCTGCAGGACGGCAACGTGATGCCCCAGCTGGGGCTAGGTGTATGGAAAGCCGGTAACGACGAGGTCGTCTCCGCCATTCATAAAGCCCTGGAAGTCGGCTATCGGTCCATTGATACCGCCGCCGCATACAAAAACGAGGACGGCGTGGGTAAGGCACTTGCCGGCGCTGGCGTCCCCCGCGATGAGTTATTCATCACCACGAAACTCTGGAACGACGATCAAAAACGCCCCCGTGAAGCGCTGGAGGAGAGCCTGGAAAAGCTCCAGCTCGACTTCGTCGATCTCTGGCTGATGCACTGGCCGGTTCCGGCTATCGATCACTACGTTGATGCCTGGAAAGGGATGATTGAACTGCAGAAAGAGGGGCTGGTGAAAAGCATCGGCGTCTGTAATTTCCAGGTTCATCACCTGCAGCGGCTGATTGACGAGACGGGCGTCGCGCCGGTGATTAACCAGATCGAACTGCACCCGCTGATGCAGCAGCGCCAGTTACATGCCTGGAACGCCACGCATAAAATCCAGACCGAGTCCTGGAGCCCCCTGGCGCAGGGCGGCGAAGGGGTGTTTGATCAAAAGATTATCCGCGAGCTGGCGGATAAATACGGTAAAACCCCGGCGCAAATCGTCATTCGCTGGCATCTGGACAACGGCCTGGTGGTCATCCCGAAATCGGTCACGCCATCGCGCATCGCCGAGAACTTCGACGTCTGGGATTTCCGTCTGGACAAAGAAGAGCTGGGTGAGATTGCGAAGCTGGATAAGGGTAAACGTTTAGGCCCGGATCCGGATCAGTTTGGCGGGTAGTCGCAGAAAAAAGCCGGGTGGCGGCTGCGCCTTACCCGGCCTACGCGCTGACCTGTAGGCCCGGTAAGCGCAG
The DNA here is from genome assembly GCF_000493015.1 of Enterobacter sp. MGH 24. Lineage (NCBI taxonomy): Bacteria > Pseudomonadati > Pseudomonadota > Gammaproteobacteria > Enterobacterales > Enterobacteriaceae > Enterobacter > Enterobacter sp. MGH 24. Next base: position 650,102 of record NZ_KI535657.1, read on the forward strand.
CGCCACTGGGCATTGTTACAGGTTTAACCGATCTTACGTTTTACGTTCTTCTTCGTTCCCGCTCCACCGTTCGAACGCTGATGCACAATCGGCGTGTGCTTGGTCAGCGCCGGGCGCGTATTGCGGTTCTGGCGACGCGCTTCGCGCATCTCATCCAGCGTCGGGGCCGGTACCAGACAGTCGCGGCGCGAGCCGATCAGGTGTTTTTTACCCATCTCTTCCAGCGCCTGACGGATCAGCGGCCAGTTTTTCGGATCGTGGTAACGCAGCAGCGCTTTATGCAGACGACGCTGTTTATCCCCTTTCGGCACCACCACCTCTTCACTCTTATAACCAATCTTACTCAGCGGGTTCTTGCCGGTGTAATACATGGTCGTCGAGTTGGCGAGCGGTGATGGATAGAAGTTCTGCACCTGATCCAGACGGAAGCGACGCTGCTTCAGCCACAGCGCCAGGTTCACCATGTCCTCATCGCGCGTGCCCGGGTGGGCGGAAATGAAGTATGGGATGAGATACTGCTCTTTGCCCGCCTGCTTCGAATAGGTATCGAACAGCTCTTTAAAGCGATCGTAGCTGCCCATGCCCGGCTTCATCATTTTCGACAGCGGGCCTTCTTCGGTATGCTCCGGCGCAATCTTCAGATAACCGCCGACGTGGTGCGTCGCCAGCTCTTTGATATAGCGCGGATCTTCCACGGCGATGTCGTAACGTACCCCGGAGGCGATCAGGATCTTCTTGATGCCCTTCAGGTCGCGCGCGCGGCGGTAGAGGTTGATCGTCGGCTCGTGGTTGGTGTCCATGTGCTCGCAAATGCTCGGATAGACGCAGGAGAGGCGACGGCAGGTTTGCTCCGCGCGCGGCGACTTGCAGCGCAGCATGTACATGTTCGCGGTTGGGCCGCCGAGATCAGAGATCACGCCGGTAAAGCCCGGCACCGAGTCGCGAATCGCTTCGATCTCATTGATGATCGAATCTTCAGAGCGGCTCTGGATAATACGGCCTTCGTGTTCGGTAATGGAGCAGAAGGAACAGCCGCCGAAGCAGCCGCGCATGATGTTGATCGAGAAACGGATCATCTCATACGCCGGGATACGGGCGTTGCCGTACGCCGGGTGCGGCACGCGCTTGTACGGCAGCGCAAAGACGCTGTCCATCTCTTCGGTGGAGAGGGGGATCGCCGGCGGGTTAATCCAGATAAAGCGCTCGCCGTGCTTCTGCATCAGCGCGCGGGCGCAGCCCGGGTTGGTTTCATGGTGCAGAATACGAGACGCGTGCGCGTAGAGCACCTTGTCGGCTTTCACCTTCTCGTAGGACGGCAGCAGAACGTAGGTCTTTTCCCACGGCTTCGGGCGCGGCGGCTGCACGACGATAGCCTTCGCTTCCGCTTTTTTCGGCTCAACCGGCTTGTTATCGGCACACGGCAGATCTTCACCGTACGGGTGCGGGATCGGGTCGATTTTGCCCGGCATATCAATGATGCGGGAATCCACCCCGCTCCAGCCCGGCAGCGCCTCTTTCACCATGATCGCGGTATTGCGCACGTCGCGGATGCTGCTCACCGGTTCACCCTGCGACAGACGGTGCGCCACTTCCACCAGCGGACGCTCGCCGTTACCGTAAATCAGCATGTCGGCTTTTGAATCCACCAGCACCGAGCGGCGAACGGTATCTGACCAGTAGTCGTAGTGCGCGGTACGGCGCAGGCTCGCCTCGATGCCGCCCAGGATCACCGGCACGTCTTTCCAGGCTTCTTTACAGCGCTGGGTATAGACCAGGGTCGCGCGGTCGGGGCGTTTACCCGCCACGTTATCCGGCGTGTAGGCGTCGTCATGGCGCAGCTTACGGTCGGCGGTGTAGCGGTTGATCATCGAGTCCATGTTGCCTGCGGTGACGCCGAAGAACAGGTTCGGTTTACCCAGACGCATAAAGTCGTCTTTGCTGTTCCAGTCAGGCTGGGAGATGATCCCCACGCGGAAGCCCTGCGCCTCAAGCATACGGCCACAGATGGCCATACCGAAGCTCGGATGGTCAACGTAGGCATCGCCCGTGACCAGAATGATATCGCAGCTGTCCCAGCCCAGTTGGTCCATCTCTTCCCGGGACATCGGCAGGAACGGCGCCGGTCCAAAACAGGCCGCCCAGTACTGGGGCCAGGAGAAGAGGTCACGATCCGGCTGGATCAGGGAAATTGCGCTCATAATGCTTCCGAAGAAAAAATAGACAAAAGGAGCGGGATTATACGCTGTTCATCCTCCAGATTTGAAGAAAAGGATGCAGCAAGCAGACAGATATTCGTGGAAGTCGTTAAAATACAGCACCCTGTTAATTTTGGATCATAATATCCACTATATCTTCCGGTGAGTAGCCTCCCGGAATGTGCGATGGCGCGGAGTACCTCTGTGAAGTTCAACGATTCATTACATGTGTCCCAGCTCCGGGTTGTGCTTCACCTCTGCGGTTTCCTGGTTCTTCTTTATAGTCTTTCTATGCTGCCGCCGATGGTTATCGCCCTGCTGAATAAAGAGCGGACCTATTTTGCATTCTTAACCACCTTTTTAACCTTTTTCAGCCTGGGTGGACTGACGTGGAGGGCAACCCGTCATGCCGGTATTCAGCTGCGTACCCGCGACGGGTTTGTGATTATCGTGCTGTTCTGGCTGCTGTTTTCATTGATCAGCGCCATGCCGCTATGGATGGACGATGGCCTGCATCTTTCCTTTGCTGACGCGCTCTTTGAAGGGGTTTCCGGTATAACCACTACCGGCGCAACGGTAATCGGGGACGTCAGCGCCCTGCCTAAGTCGTACCTTTATTACCGCGCTCAGCTGAATTTCATTGGCGGCTTAGGCGTTATCGTGCTGGCCGTCGCGGTCCTGCCGCTGCTGGGTATCGGTGGCATGAAGCTCTATCAGTCAGAGATGCCGGGGCCGTTCAAGGAGGAACGTCTGACGCCCCGCCTTGCCGATACCGCGCGCACGCTGTGGGTGACCTACTTCGCGCTGGGCGTGGCCTGCACCCTGGCCTACTGGCTGGCGGGCATGTCCTTTTTTGACGCCCTCTGTCACGGGCTGTCGACCGTGTCGTTGGGCGGATTCTCCACCCGCAGCGAGAGCATCGGTTTTTATGACAGCCATGCCATTGAGCTGGTCGCCGGGGCGTTTTCACTGCTTTCCGCGTTTAACTTTACCCTCTGGTACGTCGCCATTGTCAGACGCACCCTGAAACCGATTCGCCGCAGCCCGGAGGTGAGATTTTTTCTGACCGCCGCCGCGGTGCTTATCGCCATCACCGCCTGGCAGGTCTGGCATGCGGGGATGTACAACGCCACGGACAGCCTGGTGCACGCCTTCTTCCTTGCCAGTTCGATGATGACCGATAACGGCCTTTCAACAGCTGACTATGCCCAATGGCCCGCACACACCATCTTCCTGCTGTTGAGTGCCAGTTTTTTTGGTGGCTGCGTAGGCTCGACCTGTGGCGGGATCAAAGCGCTGCGTTTTCTGATCATGTTCAAACAGAGTATTCAGGAAATGAACCAGCTGGCGCATCCACGGGCGCTGCTGAGTATCAAGGTCGGTAAAAGCGTGGTGAATGAACGCGTTCTGCGCTCGGTATGGAGCTTCTTTTTCCTCTACGTCATGATTACGGGCTTTTTTGTCTGGGCGCTTAATCTGATGGGCTACGACCTGTTTACCTCATTCGCAACGGTTGCCGCCTGCATCAACAACATGGGGCTAGGGTTTGGCGAAACGGCGTCAACGTTTGGCACGTTGACAGAGGGGGCAAAACTGCTGATGTGTGCGGCGATGATACTAGGGCGTCTGGAAATTTACCCGGTGCTGATTCTGTTCTCGCGCTTTTTCTGGCGGGCATAAAACATTCCCGGCGAACCGGGAATGTCAGGATTACGGTGCCGGATTGATCAGCATCTGCCCCACGGATCCCCTGTCCATCATCTCCAGCGTCTGGCTGTGGAACAGGAACGGGAAGTGTGGCCACGAAGGCTGACCATAGTAGACAAGCAGTTCGACCTGGCCGTCCACCCAGACGGTATCTTTCCAGCCGCGATCTTCCGGGAACGGCATCGCGCCGTTGACGTTGCGGATCAGGAAAGATACCCCTTCAATATGGAACGACTGCGGCATATCTGAACGGACCGTCCAGCGCTCCCAGGTGCCCTGCTGCGCGGTAATGTCGATGCGGTTGACGTCCCACAGCGCGCCGTTGATGCCGGGATCGTCGCCCAGGCTGATATCACGGCTGCGCACCGGCGAGCCGCTCATGATCTCCTGCGGCAGCAGACGCATTGGCAGGCTATCGGTCACCAGCGGCAGCAGACCGGTTGGACGCAGGGTCAGCACCAGGGTCGAGACAAGTATGCTCGACGGTTCAAAGAACCCGCGAATACGATCAACAATGCTCGCCGCTTCACCGCAGGTCAGCGACACTTCATCCCCGTTGGTCATATCCACGAGAATTTCGCGACGTTCACCCGGCGAGAGCGCCAGCTGTTTGACGGAAACCGGCGCCGGTAAAAAGCCCTGGTCGCCGGAGATCACGTGCAGCGGACGGCCATCGCTCATTTGCAGCTGATAGCGGCGCGAGTTGGAGGCGTTGAGCAGGCGCAGGCGCACCCAGCCGCGCGAGACTTCGACATACGGGCTTTGCGCGCCGTTGACCAGCAGCGTATCGCCGACGAAGCCGCCGCTGCCCGGCTCGCTGTATTCCGGCGTACCGAAATTATCCAGACGTTTATCCTGGATAATAATGGGGAAGTCATCCACGCCGTAATGGTTCGGTATCGGCAGGGATTTGCTGACCTCATCTTCCACCAGCCACATGCCGGCCAGGCCGTTATAGACCTGTTGCGCCGTGCGGTTAGGCGTGTTGGCGTGGTACCACAGCGTTGCCGCACTCTGGCGGATTGGCAGAACGGGCGCCCAGTCGGCGTTGGGTGACATCATTCGCGCCGCGCCGCCAATCAACGGGCCAGGTACCTGTAGGCCGCTGATGGTCATGGCAACATTTTCAGGGGTTCGATTGCTGTAGATGAGCTTTACATCATCGCCATTCCACACGCGTATGGTCGGCCCAAGATAACGTCCGTTAATGCCCCAGACGGGTGCACGCGTCCCCTGGGTGAAGGACCAGTGGCTACGCTGCAGCGTCAGGAAAAGCGGCTGACCGCGACGAGATTCAATTAATGGCGGAATAGGCAGCGGCTGTTGCTGCCCGGCGGCGCTGGCTGTCAGCGGCATCGCACCCGCACAAAGGGCGATCCCGGAAGCCTGAATAAACTGACGCCGACTGAGTGACATATAAGCTCCATCTGAAACGACTAACAACGCGGGAATTCGTTTTCCCTTCAACGCCGGATTAAATCTTACCGGCGGCTTCTCTCTCTGCGACTTCTTTGTCGAGCTGCGCAATATGCTGAGCCATCAGCTCACGGCAGTGCGCTGCCAGCTCGCGCACCTGGTCTTTACCGTATTTGCTGGTATCGACGGGTGGCAGCATTTCGACAATCACCAGCCCGTTATTCAGGCGGTTAAGATTAATCTTATTCGAAGTATTGGAAACGCACACAGGAATAATTGGAACACCTGCCGCAATTGCGGCATGAAACGCACCGGTTTTAAACGGCAGCAGGCCACGACCGCGGCTGCGCGTTCCTTCCGGGAACATCCAGATTGAGATCCTGCGCTTTTTAAAATGATTCACCACTTCCGCAATGGTGCTGTGCGCTTTTGCGCGGTTGTTACGGTCAATCAGCAGGTTACCGGTCAGCCAGTACAGCTGGCCAAAAAACGGGATCCACAGCAGGCTTTTTTTCCCCACCGTCACGGTCGGCGGCAAAACGATATTTGCGGCGGTCACCATATCGTAATTGTTCTGATGGTTAGCGATATAGATGGCATTACCGAAATTTTCCGCCCCTTCAGGCAGACGTTTTTCAACCTTCAGGCCAAAAAGCGGCGCAAGGCGACCGAACATATGGCCAAAGGTGGCAACATGCTTCGGATTACGCGGACTGAACAGGCAATAGATACAGCCGAAAATACAGACCAGAATGCAGTAGATAACGGTAAGAATAAGACGAACAATATATAGCATAGCGACCTCTGAAGCCCCAACAGCTGACAATTATACTTCACCTGTGGCCAGGTAAGGACTTTATTACGAGCGCGTATTGTTAATCGCAACGCACGAATTAACAACGATTTTACGGGAAATTTTATTGAAATTCCCCCTCCGGGCAGAGGGGGATATCACGACATTACTCTTCGCTGTCACCCGCCGCGCTGCGTGCAGGAGAGTCAATCTCCACGCGGTCGATGCGCTGCAGGCCGCGCATCAGCGAGCCGCGGCGACCGCGCTCACCCACCACTTTCTGCAGCTCTTCCGGACGCAGCTTGATCTTACGCTTGCCGACGTGAATGGTCAGCGTGCTCTGCGGCGGCAGGAGGAAGAGGTGCGCCAGGCCATCTTCGCCTTTCGCAGCTTCCGCCGACGGGATGTTGATGATCTTGTTGCCCTTGCCTTTCGACAGCTCCGGCAGATCGCTGACCGGGAACATCAGCATACGTCCGGCGGTGGTGATTGCCAGCAGCATGTCGCTTTCATTCTCGATCACCAGCGGCGCCATTACGTGGGCGTTGTCCGGCAGGCTAATCAGCGCCTTACCGGCACGGTTACGGGAGACCAGGTCGTTAAAGGTACAGATAAAGCCGTAGCCCGCATCGGACGCCAGCAGCAGCTTCTGATCATCGGCCTCCATCAGCATATGGTCGACCGTCGCGCCCGGCGGCAGCGTCAGCTTGCCGGTGAGCGGCTCGCCCTGCCCGCGCGCGGAAGGCAGCGTGATCGGATCGATGGCGTAGCTGCGGCCGGTGGAATCAATAAAGGCCACCGGCTGGTTGCTCTTGCCTTTCACCGCCGCTTTGAAGCTGTCGCCCGCCTTGTAGCTGAGCCCCGGCGCGTCGATATCGTGGCCTTTGGCGCTGCGCACCCAGCCGCTCTGCGACAGGACAATGGTCACCGGCTCGGACGGCTGCATGTCGTGCTCGTTCATCGCCTTCGCTTCTTCGCGCTCGTGCAGCGGAGAACGACGGTCGTCGCCAAAGGCGTCAGCATCGGCCTGCAGCTCTTTCTTCAGCAGGGTGTTCATCTTGCGCTCGGACGCGAGGATCGCCTGCAGCTGATCGCGCTCTTTTTCCAGCTCGTTCTGCTCGCCGCGGATCTTCATCTCTTCCAGTTTGGCGAGATGGCGCAGCTTCAGTTCGAGGATCGCTTCGGCCTGGGTTTCGCTGATGCCAAAGCGCGACATCAGCGCCGGCTTCGGCTCGTCCTCGGTACGGATGATCTCAATCACTTCGTCGATGTTGAGGAACGCCACCAGCAAACCTTCAAGGATATGCAGGCGCTTAAGCACTTTCTCCAGACGGTAATTCAGACGACGACGTACCGTATCGCGGCGGAAGGTCAGCCATTCGGTAAGGATCTCCAGCAGATTTTTCACCGCCGGGCGTCCGTCGAGGCCAATCATGTTCAGGTTGATGCGGTAGCTTTTTTCCAGATCGGTGGTGGCGAACAGGTGGTTCATCACCTGCTCCATGTCCACGCGGTTGGAACGCGGCACGATCACCAGACGGGTCGGGTTCTCGTGGTCGGATTCGTCGCGCAGGTCGTCCACCATCGGCAGCTTTTTATTGCGCATCTGGGAGGCGATTTGCTCCAGCACTTTCGCGCCGGAAACCTGATGCGGCAGCGCGGTGATCACCACGGCGCCGTCCTCTTTATTCCACACCGCGCGCATGCGCACGGAGCCGCGACCGTTCTGGTAGATTTTGCGGATTTCCGCGCGCGAGGTGATGATTTCGGCTTCGGTCGGGTAGTCCGGCCCCTGCACGATATCCAGCAGCTCGTCCAGCGAGGTTTTCGGCTGCTCGATCAGGGTGATGGCGGCTTTCGCCACCTCACGCAGGTTGTGCGGCGGAATGTCCGTCGCCATACCGACCGCGATACCGGTGGTGCCGTTCAGCAGGATGTTCGGCAGACGCGCAGGCAGCATCTTCGGCTCCTGCATCGTACCGTCGAAGTTTGGCACCCAGTCAACGGTCCCCTGACCCAGCTCGCCCAGCAGCACTTCGGCGTATTTAGACAGGCGGGATTCGGTATAACGCATTGCGGCGAAGGATTTCGGATCGTCCGGTGCCCCCCAGTTCCCCTGCCCGTCCACCAGCGGGTAGCGGTAAGAGAACGGCTGCGCCATCAGCACCATCGCTTCATAACAGGCGCTGTCGCCGTGCGGATGGTATTTACCCAGCACGTCACCGACGGTTCGGGCGGATTTCTTGAACTTGGCGGTGGCGTTCAGCCCCAGTTCGGACATCGCATAGACGATGCGGCGCTGAACGGGCTTCAGGCCATCCCCGATAAACGGCAACGCCCTGTCCATGATGACGTACATGGAGTAGTTCAGGTAGGCGTTTTCCGTGAATTCATGTAGCGCGAGGCGCTCTGCCATATCGCTCATTACGTGTGATTCCTCAACTCAGAAACCGAAGGGTTTCAGGCAATATTGCCGCAGATACTACCTCATCTGATGAATTGAGTCACAAAGAAAAAGGGCCGCACAGGCGGCCCTTTTTGGGTTATTTGTTCAGCTTAATAACCTGCTTCACGTCGATTTCAAACTCGTTCCAGTCCTTATCGACTTTACCCTGCAGTTCAACTTTATCCTGCGGAGTGACGGTCACGCCGTTCCAGCGCTTGTGGTCAATCTCAACGACCACCGTGCCGGACTCATCGCGGAAGGTGTAGCGGTCATCGGACAGGCGCTCGGTAATGTTCCCGCGCAGCTTCACCCACGCATCGTCCTTCAGGTCTTTCACTTTTGCCGCGGTGGTGAGGTTGGCGTTGTTATCGACAAAACCGCCCTGCTGAGTTTGCGTCAGGGTCTGTGTGGCCGATGGGCCAGTAAAACCGCCCTGAGCAGCAAAGACCGGCGCGGTGGTCATCATCATGATGGCAGCAATTGCAGCGAATTTTTTCATCTTCATCTCTCCCTTTAATGTCGTTTCGCAATCCATTTAACAGGGTAATCCTTAACAACTTCTTAAGGGAAAAATTTATTTATTATTGCTGTACAGCAGGCGCTTGCAGAGGGTTTACTGACGGCATCAAGGAGGGAACATGCGCATTTTACTGGTAGAAGACGACAGGTTAATCGGCGACGGTATCAAGGCGGGGTTAAGCAAAATGGGCTTTAGCGTGGACTGGTTTACCGACGGGAAAACCGGTCAGGCCGCGCTCTCTTCTGCGCCCTATGATGCCGTGGTGCTGGATCTGACACTGCCGGAAATTGACGGTCTGGAGATCCTGCGCGCGTGGCGCGAGAGCGGGCGCAGCGAGCCGGTATTAATTCTGACGGCGCGGGATGCGCTTAACCAGCGCGTCGAAGGGCTGCGTCTTGGCGCGGATGATTATCTCTGTAAGCCGTTCGCGCTGATTGAAGTGGGTGCCCGCCTCGAAGCGCTGGTCCGCCGCAGCCACGGCCAGGCGCGTAGCGAACTGCGTCACGGGAAGGTCACGCTCGATCCGAGCCGTCTCGTCGCCACGCTGGACGGTGAGCCGCTGACGCTCAAGCCGAAAGAGTTCGCGCTGCTGGAGCTGCTGATGCGCAACGCGGGCCGGGTGCTGCCGCGAAAGCTTATCGAGGAAAAACTCTATACCTGGGACGATGACGTCTCCAGCAACGCCATAGAGGTTCACGTCCATCATTTGCGCCGCAAGCTTGGCAGCGAGTTTATCCGCACCGTGCACGGCATCGGCTATACCCTGGGTGACGCATGAAGCTGAGCCTGAAACTTCGCCTGACGCTTCTCTTCCTGCTGCTCTCTCTGACGGCGTGGTTTACCGCCAGCCTGGTCGCGTGGCAGCAGACCACCCACAAGCTCGACAAGCTGTTCGATACCCAGCAGATGCTGTTTGCTAAACGGCTGCTGACGATGGATCTGGACGAGATCCGCGCCCCCGAACGGATGCGTGACATCCCAAAAAAAGTGAAGCACGGTCGTCTGGATGACGACGCGCTGGCTTTCGCCATTTACGCCGTCGACGGCAAAATGCTCCTGAACGACGGTGAAAACGGACGCGATATTCCGTACCACTATCGCCGCGACGGGTTCGATAACGGTCAGCTGCAGGGCGACAACGACGAGTGGCGTTTTTTATGGCTGACCTCACCCGACGGGAAGTACCGCGTGGTGGTCGGCCAGGAGTGGGAGTACCGCCAGGATATGGCGCTGGACGTGGTCAGCTCGCAGCTCACGCCGTGGCTGGTGGCGCTGCCCGTGATGCTGCTGTTGCTAATCGTTCTGTTAAGCCGCGAGCTGAAGCCGCTGAAAAAGCTGGCGCAGACGTTGCGTTCTCGTTCGCCGGATGCCACCGATAAACTGCCGACGGAAGGGGTACCCACAGAGGTGCGCCCCCTGCTCGACGCGCTGAATCATCTGTTTATGCGCACGCAGGAGATGATGACCCGCGAGCGCCGCTTTACGTCCGACGCCGCCCACGAATTACGCAGCCCGCTGGCGGCGCTAAAGGTACAAACTGACGTGGCGCAGCTCTCTCATGACGACCCGCAGGCGCGGGAAAAGGCGCTGATGCAGCTGCATGCGGGCATCGACCGCGCTTCCCGGCTGGTGGATCAGCTCCTCACGCTGTCGCGTCTGGACTCGCTGGATAACCTGGACGATATCGAACCGATAACGCTTGCCGACTTACTGCAGTCGGCCGTGCTGGATATCTGGCATCCCGCGCAGCAGGCGGGCATTGATATTCGCCTCAACAACGCGGCTCCGCAGGTTAAACGCCCGGGCCAGCCGCTGCTGTTAAGCCTGCTGGTACGCAACCTGCTGGATAACGCGATTCGCTACAGTCCGCGCGGCAGCGTGGTGGACGTGACGCTGGACGCGCGTAGCTTTACCGTGCGCGACAACGGTCCCGGCATTTCACCGGACGCGCTGGCGCGCATCGGCGAGCGCTTTTATCGTCCGCCGGGTCAGGATGCGACGGGCAGCGGGCTGGGATTATCTATCGTAAAACGCATCGCCGCCCTGCACGGGATGCGCGTTTCGCTGAGCAATGCCCCTGAAGGCGGTTTTGAAGCGAAGGTCAGCTGGTAAGGGATTATTGCGTTTAATGCAAAAGACTTTGCACATTTTGCTCATTTTACCGCACCGTCCTCGCGCGTAGAATACTCGCCATACTCTCATCATCGAGGACAAATAATGAGCAACATTCTGATTATCAATGGCGCAAAAGAATTTGCGCACTCTAAAGGCCAGCTGAATGACACCCTGACCGAGGTCGCGGACGGTTTCCTGCGCGACGCCGGGCATGATGTTAAGGTCGTGCGCGCGGACAGCAACTACGACGTGAAAGCAGAAGTACAGAACTTCCTGTGGGCTGACGTGGTGATCTGGCAGATGCCAGGCTGGTGGATGGGCGCGCCGTGGACCGTAAAAAAATACATGGACGACGTGTTCACCGAAGGTCACGGTTCGCTGTATGCCAGCGATGGCCGCACCCGCTCTGACGCATCCAAAAAATACGGTTCAGGCGGCCTGATTCAGGGCAAAAAATATATGCTCTCGCTGACCTGGAACGCCCCGCTGGAAGCCTTCACCGATAAAGATCAGTTCTTCGAAGGCGTGGGCGTAGACGGTGCGTACCTGCCGTTCCACAAGGCTAACCAGTTCCTTGGCATGGATCCGCTGCCAACGTTTATCGTCAACGACGTGATTAAAATGCCTGACGTCCCGAGCTATATCGCAGAATATCGCAAGCATCTCGCGGAAATTTTTGCTTAACTGGTAGCCTGGAATTAAAGGAGTAGTAAACATGCTTACCGTTATCGCAGAAATCCGTACTCGTCCAGGTCAACATCACCGCCAGGCGGTGCTGGATCAGTTCGCGAAAATCATCCCGACCGTACTGAAAGAAGAAGGCTGCCACGGCTACGCGCCGATGGTGGATGCCGCCACTGACGCCAGCTTCCAGGCGACCGCGCCAGACTCGATCATCATGGTTGAGCTGTGGGAAACCGTCGCGCACCTTGAAGCGCACCTGCAGACCCCGCACATGAAAGCGTGGAGCGACGCGGTGAAGGGTGACGTGCTGGAAACGCACATCCGTATTCTGGAGCAAGGGGTTTAAGTTCGTGGAATTTGCCGGGTGGCACTGCGTTTACCCGGCCTACAAATCCTGAACCGTAGGCCCGGTAAGCGCTAGCGCCACCGGGCTTTGTTTTAGCTGTTTTTCTTCCCCGGTTTTAACCCACGATGTAACTCGTTGATGCGCTTCATCGACTTAATGGTGCGCTGCGGCTCGGTGGAGGCCACGGATAAAATGATCATCTCCAGACACAGCAGCACCGTGCCGTGGAGCGGGATTTTGCCCTTTTCACCGCCGCGCGGAACGTGGATCACCACGCTGGCCTCCTTGCTGAAACGTGAGTCAAGGGCGTTGGTCAGCAGGATGGTTGGAATGCCCAGACGCTTTGCTTCACGCAGCGTGGTTTGCCCCTCCCGGTGCGCGGATTTCTGCGCCATCATCACCAGCACGTCGCCGCGCTGAAGCGCAATCAGCTGCTCGGCAAGCCCTATGCCGGTACGGTTAAGCGGCGTGGCGGGTAACCCCATACGACTGAACAGCCTGGCGGTGTACTCGGCCAGAATGCCGGAGGCGCCAATACCAAATATGGCGACCTGCCTGGCCTGCGCCAGCAGAGAGACCGCCTGCGCCATTGCGTAGCGGTTATGGGGCTCGGATAACACTTCGCAGGTGTGTTGATGCCCCTCCAGCACAAAATCAATGCTCGCGTTGACGTCGCTGGCGAGCGTATTCACCGTGGTGGACATCTTTTCGCTGGAGGTAACCACCGGACCAAACCACTGCTCCAGCGTCTGCTTGAGATCGCGCAGCCCGGCGAAACCCAGCGCCTGAATGGCGCGAACGACGGTGGCATCCGAGGTTTTCAACTGCGTCGCGATCTCCATTGCGGTCTGCTCCATCACCGCTTCGCGGTTGTCATGGATGTAGCGTGCAACCTGCCGAAGACGCGGCGTCAGCTGATGCGCCCGCGCGCGAAAGCGGTCGCCATAGACATCCACGCGCCCTTTCTCTTTGCGGATCACCGTGTCGCCTCCGGCAGCGGACGCCCGGCAATCTGCGACTGCACCTGCGCGGCCATCAGCCCTAAAGACGCGAACGAATTCGAGATGGCCTCTTCACGCGAGATCAGCACGTAGTGCCCGGTTCGGCAAGCATTCAGGAACTGACACCAGCCCGGCATGACCGCCTCCATCGCCGCCAGCTCGTCCTGCGGCTTACCGCCCGTATCCCCGCGCCAGGTGGCGAAGACGAAATCGGCATCCAGCTCCGGCAGGCGCTCGGCGCTGACGTCGATGCGCCCTCCGTCCGGGATGCTCTCAATCAGCGGCGGGAATTTGAATCCCGCGTCGCGCAGCACGCGGCCCAGCGAGTGGTAGCTGTGCATGGCGTTGATTTTTCCCTGATTGGCCTGAATCACGGACACGGTCACCTTGCGGGTATCAATAGTCGCCTTCAGCGCCTTGATTTGCTCCTTATAGCGGCGCTCCAGAACCGTGAGCCGCGCCTGCGTTCCCGTCAGCTGAGCCAGCTTGCGGTAGATCTCCGGCGCGCCGCCGTCGAGATGATCGATACTCACCGTCGGGGCAATTTTCGCCAGCTGTTCCACCGGGGTGTTGCGGGTCGGCTCGGTAATAATGAGATCAGGCTTTGCGGCGGCGATGGCTTCAATGTCGATATCGGCCGTGCCGATAAACTTAATGTCGGAATTATCGAAGTCGACGCCGGTCAACATGCCGCTTGAGCGCAGAAAGTGGCTGCCGTCCGGCCGCGTGCGGCCATGGCTTGCCACGGGCGGCACGCCAAGCTCAATCAGCGGAATGGTGATATCCAGATCGTGTAAGGAGACGATTCGCTTCGGATGAACCGGCACCACCACTTTTCGGTTCAGATCGTCAGTAAACGTCTGCGTCGGCTCCGCCGCACTCACCGCGAATCCCACCAGCAACAGCATCAAAAACACTACGCGCATTTAAGTCCCCTAAAATCTGTCCCGACGCTGCCAGAGCAGCAGCAGGAAAAACGGTCCGCCAATCAGTGAAATCACAATCCCCGCCGGCAGCTGCAGCGGGAGGAATGCCAGACGTCCGACGTTATCCGCCAGCAGCACCAGCAGCGCGCCCAGCACGGCGCTTCCCGTCAGGAGCGCGGTTTGCCCGCCGCGCAGCAGCAGGCGCGCCATATGCGGGGCAATCAGCCCCACGAAACCAATACTGCCCACGCAGGAGACGCTGGCCGCCGTCAGCACCACCGGGGCGAGAACCCGCAGCAGCGCCAGCCGGGTTATGCGCACGCCAAGGCCCGCTGCGGCCTGATTGCCGAGCAACGCCACGTCCGCTGCCCGCGCGGTAAACAGCAGTAGCGCAAACGCGGGGGCCACCCAGAGCGCGGCTAACCCCACCAGCGTCCAGTTTGCCGCATGCAGGCTTCCCGCCAGCCACAGCATCGCCGTCTGCACGTCCCGCACGTCGGCGGTGGTGATAAAAACGCCCATTGCCGCGGCAAAGGCCCACGACACGCCGATGCCGATCAGGATGAATCGCGGGCGCGAGATATCGCGCGCCAGGACGATGACCAGCAGCGCGGTAAGCAGCCCGCCGGCCATGCCGACCAGCGGACGCCAGGCCAGACCCAGCGCCGGGAACTGAAAAATCAGCAGCAATACCGCCGCGCTACAGCCCTCCTTCACGCCGATAAGCCCGGGGTCAGCCAGGCCATTGCGGGTGATGGACTGCATCGCCGCCCCCGCCATACCGAGCATCGCGCCGCACAGCACCGCCATCAGCAGGCGCGGCAGGCGGATATCCATCACGATGTAGCGCGTCTCCACCGTCAGACTCTCAGGAGAAAACAGCGCGCGCCCGATGGCGGAGGTGGGAATGGGCAGAGAACCGTGCGTCAGGCCAAAGCCCACAAGGCTTAGCGCCACCAGCGCTAAAAGCATCAGGCACGCCATCGCCCTCGGGCGAACCAGCGCCGATATACGGCCAATACGGATCGCGCGGAATCCGGCCCGGTTCATTTGAACATCCTCGAGGCCATAAAGATGAACACGGGCACGCCGACCAGAGCCGTCATAATACCGGTTGCCAGCTCCCAGGGCGTGAACAGCGTGCGGGCGGCGATATCCGCCAGCAGCAGAACCAGCGCGCCACACAGGGCAGACAGCGGCACCATCACGCGTAAATCGACCGACACCAGACGGCGGATAAGCTGCGGCACGACCAGGCCGATAAAGCCAATCGGCCCGGCGACAGAGACGGCCGCACCGCAGAGCAGCGCGATGGCCAGCAGGGCGAGCAGGCGGGTTTTCAGCAGCGACACGCCGAGCCCCTGCGCCATCCGGTCTCCCAGCGCCAGCATGTTGAGCGACGGCGACAGTCCAATAGCGAGAACAAAACCGGCTGCTGCAGCCCACAGGGCGCTCTGGAGCGTCTGCACGCTGATCCCGGCCAGGTCTCCAGCCAGCCAGGTGCGCATGGCGAGCAGCGTCTGTTCATCGAGGATTAACACCGCGGCGGTAATCGACGAGGCAAACGCCGACAACGCCACGCCGCACAGCGTGACCTTCATCGGCGTAAGCCCGGTGCGACCGGACGAGGAGAACATCAGCACCAGCAAAAACAGCGTGGCGGCACCGGCGGCGGCAACGAGCGGGCGACCAAACGGCAGAGACAGCCCAAGCGCGCTGGTAATCACCACCGCCAGCGCGGCCCCGGCGTTGAGCCCCAGAATATGCGGCTCGCCGAGCGGATTGCGGATCACGGACTGCAACAGCACGCCCGCCACGCCGAGCGCGGCGCCCGTCACCATCGCGGCGCAGAGGCGCAGCAGCCGTAATTTGATAATGACGCTGTGGTCGAAATTGCGCGGGTCGAAATGGAAGAATGCCTCCAACACCGTCTGCGGGGCGATAAAGCGCGCGCCGATGCCCAGGTGCAGAATCGCCCCCATTACCAGCAGCAATGCGAAGATCGGGAAGGCCAGAGAGGAGCGCATCATGGCTGAACCGTGCCCTGGCGAAACGGCATAAAGAACGGCTTGCCGGTCAAGGGGTTAATGGACATATGCACGTCCACATCAAACACCGCCTTGATCAGCTCCGGCGTGCAGGCATCGCCTTCATGCAATACGCCTTCAACTTTCCCCTGGCGTAAAAAGACCAGCGAATCGCCGTAGTTCACGGCAAAGTTGAGATCGTGCAGCACCACCACCACGGTACGCCCGTGCTGGCGGGTCAGGGCGTGCAGCAGTTCCAGGATCTCCACCTGATAGCGGAGATCGAGAAACGTCGTGGGCTCGTCAAGCAGGATATACGGCGTTTGCTGCGCCAGCGCCATGGCGATCCAGCAGCGCTGACGCTGGCCGCCGGACAAGCTTTCCACCGGCATATGGGCAAACTCTGCCGTGCCGGTCAGGCGCAGAGCCTCCTCCACCGCCAGTTCGTCCTCGTCGCTCCACTGACGCATAAAATTCTGCCAGGGAAAACGCCCGCGCGAGACCAGTTCAAAAACGGTTAATCCTTCCGGGAGCAGCGGAGACTGCGGGAGAATGCCAAGCTGGCGGGCGACCGCTTTGGTCGGCTGCGCATGAATGGCTTTGCCGTCCAGCAGTGCGGCGCCACCCAGCGGCTGGAGCAGCCGCGCGATAGTGCTCAACAGCGTGGATTTCCCACAGCCGTTCGCCCCTACCAGCACCGTCATTTTCTGCTGAGGGATGGCAAGGGAAATATCATCAACGATGATTTTTTTCTGATAGCCCGCAGAGAGGTTCTCCAGAACCAGTCCCGGTTGTTTTGTGTTGTGAGCCACGTGAATGCCAACGTAATAAAAAAGCGCAACAAATATAAATAAAAATCATTCTCTTTTGAGAGTTTGACGCTGCGCCATGTAGTAGTCAAGAGAAGAAACACCCCGAAAAAACCAGGGATAAGCCAGAGGGAAGATGAACACGTCATGCATTACAAAAACAGTAATATCAACACGTTAATTATTGTCCCGCTGCGCTTATACACATGATTAAATGCTGTAGCCGTTTTTTTCTTTTTTCCATTTACTACTACATTCGCGCATGATTGAATGATTCTCAATTACATGTCTGATGCCAGCGCAGGCTAACGGACAGACCGTAAAGGGCAATGACTCACACATTTTGCTGCGAAACGCATTCGCGGGATATTTCGGGATAACAGATGTAATGGCTACGTTCACACCTTCACTCTCTGGGGTAAAAGGGCGCGCGCTCTTTTCACTGCTGTTTATGGCGCCGCTGGTGCAGGCAGCTGATACCAACGCGGCTAAAGACGGCGAAACGCTTACCGTCACCGCCGATCCAAATACGACGGCGGAGGCCACGAACGGCTATCAGCCGTTGAATACCTCCACCGCGACGTTAACCAACATGCCGATGCTGGATATCCCGCAGGTGGTCAATACCGTCAGCGATAAAGTGCTGGAGGATCAGCACGCCACCACGCTGGATGAAGCACTCTATAACGTCAGCAACGTGGTGCAGACCAACACTCTGGGCGGCACGCAGGATGCCTTCGTGCGCCGCGGGTTTGGTGCGAACCGCGACGGTTCGATCATGACCAACGGCCTGCGCACCGTACTGCCGCGCAGCTTTAATGCCGCAACCGAGCGCGTGGAGGTGCTGAAAGGCCCGGCCTCGACGCTCTATGGCATTCTCGATCCGGGCGGACTGATTAACGTCGTCACCAAACGCCCGGAGAAGACCTTCGGCGGTTCAATTTCTGCCACCTCATCCAGCTTTGGCGGCGGCACCGGTCAGATCGATGTTACCGGCCCGATTGACGGCACGCGCCTGGCGTATCGCCTGACGGGCGAATATCAGGACGAGGATTACTGGCGTAATTTTGGCAACGAACGCAGCACCTTTATCGCCCCGTCGCTCACCTGGTTTGGCGATGATGCCACCGTGACCGTGCTCTATTCGCATCGCGACTATAAAACGCCGTTCGATCGCGGAACGATCTTCGATCTCAACACCAAGAAAGCCGTCGACGTCGATCGCAAAACCCGCTTCGACGAGCCGTTCAACGTGACCGACGGCCAGTCCGATCTCGCTCAGCTCAACGCGGAGTATCGCCTTAACAGCCAGTGGACCGCGAAGTTCGACTACAGCTACAGCCAGGATAAATACAGCGATAACCAGGCCCGCGTGATGGCCTACGATTCAAAAACCGGCAACCTGACCCGCCGCGTGGATGCGACCCAGGGCTCGACCCAGCGTATGCACACGACGCGCGCGGATCTGCAGGGGAACGTGGACATCGCGGGCTTTTACAATGAGATCCTGACCGGCGTGTCGTATGAGAATTACGACCTGCTGCGTACGGACATGATCCGCTGTAAGAACGTTAAGGATTTCAATATTTACAACCCGAGCTACGGCAGCCTCGGCAAGTGCACCACCGTCTCGGCATCCGACAGCGATCAAACCATTAAGCAGGAGAGCTACTCCGCCTACGCGCAGGACGCGCTGTACCTGACCGATAAGTGGATCGCCGTCGCCGGACTGCGCTATCAGTATTACACCCAATACGCGGGCAAAGGCCGTCCGTTCAACGTGAACACTGACAGCCGCGACGACCAGTGGACGCCAAAGCTGGGTCTTGTTTATAAGCTCACCCCGGCGGTCTCGCTGTTTGCCAACTACTCCCAGACGTTTATGCCGCAGTCGTCCATTGCGAGCTACATCGGCGACCTGCCGCCGGAAACGTCGAACGCGTATGAAATCGGCGCTAAATTCGACCTGTTCGACGGCATTACCGCCAACATCGCGCTGTTTGATATCCACAAGCGCAACGTGCTGTACACCGAGAGCGTCGGTGATGAAACTGTCGCTAAAACCGCGGGCCGCGTGCGCTCTCAGGGCGTGGAAGTGGATCTTGCCGGCTCATTGACCGAGAACACCAACATTATCGCCAGCTACGGCTATACCGACGCGAAGGTGCTGGAAGACCCGGACTATGCGGGCAAGCCGCTGCCGAACGTGCCGCGCCATACCGGCTCCCTGTTCCTGACCTACGATATTCACAATGCGTTTGCCGGGAACACCCTGACGCTGGGCGGCGGCGGGCATGGCGTAAGCCGTCGCTCCGCAACTAACGGTGCGGATTATTATCTGCCGGGCTATTTCGTGGCGGATGCGTTTGCGGCGTACAAGATGAAGCTACAGTATCCGGTGACGCTGCAGGTGAACGTGAAAAACCTGTTTGATAAGACCTATTACACATCGTCCATTGCGACCAACAACCTGGGCAACCAGATTGGCGATCCGCGCGAAGTGCAGTTTACGGTGAAGATGGAGTTTTGATGTCAGTGCGAGGCTTTCCCCTCACCCTAACCCTCTCCCCAGAGGGGCGAGGGGATCGATCGTAGGCCCGGTAAGCGCAGCGCCACCGGGCAAAAAAAAGCCCTGCATAGCAGGGCTTTTTCAGCATCAGGCCTCGATATCCGCCATATCGCCTTTCTCCTGCAGCCAGTTACGTCGGTCTTCCGAACGTTTCTTGGCAAGGAGCATATCCATCATGGCGTTGGTTTGCTGTTCGTCTTCGTCGCTGATCGTCAGCTGCACCAGACGGCGAGTGTTCGGATCCAGCGTCGTTTCGCGAAGCTGCATCGGGTTCATCTCGCCCAGTCCTTTAAAGCGCTGCACGTTCGGTTTGCCCTTCTTGCGCTTCAGCTGTTCCAGCACGCCCGCTTTCTCTTCTTCCGTCAGCGCGTAGTAAACCTCTTTGCCGAGGTCGATACGGTAGAGCGGCGGCAGCGCCACGTGGACGTGACCGTTTTTCACCAGCGTTTTGAAGTGTTTCACAAACAGCGCGCACAGCAGCGTGGCGATGTGCAGGCCATCGGAGTCCGCATCCGCAAGGATACAGATCTTGCCGTAGCGCAGCTGGCTCAGATCGTCGCTGTCTGGATCGATGCCGATCGCTACCGAGATATCGTGGACTTCCTGCGAGGCCAGCACTTCATCAGAAGAGACCTCCCAGGTGTTCAGGATCTTCCCCTTGAGCGGCATGATCGCCTGATATTCACGATCGCGCGCCTGCTTGGCCGATCCACCCGCCGAGTCCCCTTCCACGAGGAACAGCTCGGTACGGTTGAGATCCTGCGCGGTACAGTCTGCCAGCTTGCCCGGCAGCGCAGGGCCGCTGGTCAGCTTTTTACGCACCACTTTCTTCGCGGCGCGCAGACGACGCTGGGCGCTGGAAATGGCCATTTCAGCCAGCATTTCTGCCGCCTGGACGTTCTGGTTCAGCCACAGGGTAAACGCATCTTTCACCACCCCGGAAACGAACGCTGCGCACTGGCGTGACGACAGACGTTCTTTGGTCTGACCGGCAAACTGTGGATCCTGCATCTTCACGGAGAGCACGTAGGCGCAGCGATCCCAGATATCTTCCGCCGACAGCTTCACGCCGCGCGGCAGGATATTGCGGTATTCGCAGAACTCACGCATCGCGTCCAGCAGCCCCTGACGCAGGCCGTTGACGTGGGTACCGCCGAGCATGGTTGGGATCAGGTTAACGTAGCTTTCCGTCAGCAGCTCGCCGCCTTCCGGCAGCCACAGCAGCGCCCAGTCCACCGCTTCGGTGTCGCCGGTGAAATTACCGACGAACGGTTTTTCCGGCAGCGTCGGCAGGCCGTTTACCGCTTCGCACAGATAGTCGTTCAGGCCATCGGCGTAGCACCAGGTTTGTGCGGTATTGTTAACGTGATCGGTAAAGGTGATTTCCACGCCCGGACACAGCACCGCTTTGGCTTTCAGCAGGTGCGTCAGGCGAGAAACGGAAAAGCGTGGGCTGTCGAAGAAGCTTTCGTCAGGCCAGAAGTGGACGCTGGTGCCGGTGTTGCGTTTGCCGCACGTGCCGACAACCTGCAGATCCTGCACCTTATCGCCATTTTCAAACGCGATGTTGTAGACCTGACCGTCGCGACGGACGTTGACTTCCACGCGTTTGGACAGGGCGTTCACCACGGAAATACCCACGCCGTGCAGACCACCGGAGAACTGGTAGTTCTTGTTGGAGAACTTTCCGCCCGCGTGCAGACGGCAGAGGATCAGCTCAACGGCAGGCACGCCCTCTTCCGGGTGGATATCCACCGGCATGCCGCGCCCGTCGTCGATGACTTCCAGCGACTGATCGGCGTGCAGAATGACGTCAACGCGTTTGGCATGCCCCGCCAGCGCTTCGTCCACACTGTTATCAATAACTTCCTGGCCCAGATGGTTTGGGCGCGTCGTATCGGTGTACATCCCCGGGCGGCGGCGAACCGGCTCAAGCCCGGTGAGGACCTCAATGGCATCAGCGTTATAGGTTTGCGTCATGATTTAAACTAGCAATTCGCATTGATTGTCAGTGGCTGTGCAGTCCAAGAAAATCGACAATCTGGGTGAAATGATTCTCAAAGCCCGTGAAAGCATGGTTTCCGCCCTCTTCTATAGTCTGGCGGCAGGAGGCGTAATACGCCACTGCCTGGCGGTAATCCAGCACTTCATCACCCGTCTGTTGCAGCAGCCAGATGAGATCCGGCGCCTCAAGCGGGTCGACCTGCATAACTTTGAGATCGTAAATATGGCGTGACTCTAGCACATATTGCTGGCCGGTGTAGGGGTTCTCGTTTTCGCCAAGAAAGTCCCTCAGCAGCTCAAATGGCCGAACCGCCGGATTAACCACAACGGCAGGCAGCATAAAGCATTGCGAGAGCCAGGTGGCATAGTACCCGCCCAATGATGAGCCAACCACGCCAAAGGATTCACCCCCGTGTTCAAGCACGATCGATTCGAGCATTTCTGCCGCCTCCGCCGGGTAAGGCGGCAGCTGCGGGATAATCATCTCAACGTCGGGGTGATGCTCGCTCAGCCACTGGCGAAACTGTGTCGCTTTTGCGGAGCGCGGCGAGCTGTTGAATCCGTGCAGATAAAGGAGCGTAGACATCAATAGCCTTCTGAAGCGGTATCCGGGCGGAATTTAGCACCGGTCAAACGGCAGACTTCCGTGGTCAGCGTGCCATCGGAATGCAGTTCCAGCCAGCGCCAGCCTGGCGCGATGGTATCCAGCGTAAAGTTGGCGCAGTGCGGCTTAAACTGAACGCAGGTCGACGGCGTCGCCAGCATGCGGCGTCCGTTCCAGTCGAGGTCCTGTTCCTGGTGAATATGTCCACACAGCAGATTTTTCACCCGCGGGAACTTCGTCAGCACGCGATCCAGCGCCGCGGAGTTGCGCAGGCTGTGCTGATCGAGCCAGCTGCAGCCCGCCGGCAGAGGATGATGATGAAGCAATAGCAACGTGTGACGTTCAGGTTCAGCAGCCAGTTTAGTCTCAAGCCAGTCGAGCTGAAACTCGCTTAACTCACCGTGCGGGACGCCAAATACCTGGCTGTCCAGCAGCAGGATCTGCCACTGTTCACCCGCAAAAACACATTTCGCCGGAGAAATCCCCGCATCCTGAAGAGAACTGAACATGGCAGGCTGGAAGTCATGGTTTCCTGGCAGCCAGACGCAAGGCACGCTAAAGCTCGCGATGCCTTCAGCAAAATGCTGGTAGGCCGCGGAGGACTGATCCTGCGCCAGATCGCCCGTTGCGACAATCAGATCGCATGCACGGTTTTCAGCGTGAATGGCGCTAAGTACCGCCTGATAACTCTCCCAGGTGTTGACCCCCAGTAGCGTTTCATGCTTTTCGGCAAAAAGGTGGGTATCGGTGATTTGTAATATCCTGACTGGCGCCCCACCAGCAACAGTCAGGTTCAACAGGCTTTCCAAATGGTGTCCTTAGGTAGGTTTATGACGCTAACAAACCGGAATCGCCATTGCTCCATGTGCTAAACAATATCTTAGCCAGTCGGCTAAAAACTGGTTAATTTGATGCTTTTCGTCGCGTTGATGCAACTTTTTATTCGGGTAATCATACCGCGCCTTGAAGCGAAAGATCTGCTGGCTTGAACACACTTCAGCGACCATCGCGTCGTGATAGAGGCGAACCGTCATCGACGGCAGGCTCCAGTAGCTAATGCTGGGTGCCGTTTGCTCAATCTCAACCAGCGTAGTGTAGCGCGTTGATTCTGTTATCGTTAACCGATACTGCGCGTTGCTCACCTGATAGCTTACCGTTTCGCCGGGTGCGTCGTTTCGCGGCAGCAGGCGGCGCAACTGTGCGAAATTGGTTTCGCACAGGCGCATCATTTCTGGGAAGTCAGGCGTATAGCGCTTCATTTTTTCCACTCGTTTCGTAATGTCTGATAATGCAGCTGTAGCCATTGCAGGGCGATGACAGACGCTGCGTTGTCGATTTTCCCCTCTTCTACCCACTGATAAGCCTGTTCCCGACTCACCACATGAACCCGAATATCTTCGTTTTCATCTGCCAGACCGTGGATCCCTTCCGCCGTCGTGGCGTCCACTTCGCCCACCATAATGGACAAGCGCTCGCTGGTACCGCCCGGGCTTGCCAGATAGCTCAGCACCGGTTTTGTGCGGCCTACCACCAACCCCGCCTCTTCCAGCGCCTCGCGCCGGGCGACGTCTTCAACCGACTCACCTTCTTCGATCATCCCGGCCACCATCTCCAGCAGCCACGGGCTTTCACTGACGTCATAAGCGGCGATGCGGATCTGCTCTACCAGTACAACTTCGTCACGCACTGGGTCAAAGGGTAGCAAGACTGCCGCATGCCCGCGCTCAAAAATTTCGCGCCTGATTTCGCCGCTCATTTCCCCGTTAAACAGGCGATGCCTGAAACGGTAAAGATCCATTGAAAAAAAACCGCTATAAAGCGTTTCTCGTGCAATAATTTCTACATCGTTTTTGGCGAATGTCACGGGCAACTTTTCTGGTTTTTGCATGAGTCGAGTCCTGGTAGCAATGGTGATGAAATTGTGAATTTCAAGGCTGTTTGGCTGCCGTTTGTAAGGCTATATGGTAGATTGGTGCAAATTACCGCCAGATGGCACGTAACGCCAACCTTTTGGTATGGAAGATTCTGTTAGAATCGGCAATTATTTTTTAATTAGATCAGCGCTAATACTGCTTCACAACAAGGAATGCAAATGAAGAAATTGCTCCCCATCCTTATCGGCCTGAGCCTGACGGGCTTCAGTGCAATGAGCCAGGCGGAAAACCTGTTACAGGTTTACCAGCAGGCACGTCTGGGCAACCCTGATTTACGTAAATCAGCGGCCGATCGTGATGCTGCGTTTGAAAAGATTAACGAAGCGCGTAGCCCCTTGCTGCCGCAGTTAGGTTTAGGTGCAGATTACACCTACAGCAACGGTTTCCGCGACGCTAACGGCGTTAACTCCAATGCTACCAGCGCCTCACTGCAATTGACACAGACCCTGTTTGATATGTCCAAATGGCGCGCCCTGACCCTGCAGGAAAAGAGCGCGGGGATCCAGGATGTGACCTATCAGACCGACCAGCAGACGCTGATCCTGAACACCGCCACGGCGTACTTCAACGTGCTGAGCGCGATTGATGCACTCTCCTATACCGAAGCGCAGAAACAGGCAGTTTACCGTCAGTTAGATCAAACGACCCAGCGTTTTAACGTGGGTCTGGTCGCGATTACTGACGTGCAGAACGCCCGTTCACAGTACGACACCGTGCTGGCTAACGAGGTGACCGCGCGTAACAACCTCGATAACGCACTGGAATCCCTGCGTCAGGTCACCGGTAACTACTATCCAGAGCTGGCGTCCCTGAACGTGGACAGCTTTAAAACGGATAAACCACAGGCCGTAAACGCCCTGCTGAAAGAGGCGGAAAACCGCAACCTGACGTTGCTGCAGGCGCGTCTGAGCCAGGACCTGGCCCGCGAACAAATTCGCCAGGCGCAGGACGGCCACCTGCCAACCCTGAGCTTGAGCGCGTCAACCGGTGTCTCTGATACCAGCTATAGCGGCTCTAAAACCAATACGTCCCAGTATGACGACAGCAATATGGGCCAGAACAAAGTGGGCCTGAGCTTCTCCCTGCCGCTGTACCAGGGCGGTCAGGTTAACTCGCAGGTGAAACAGGCGCAGTACAACTTTGTTGGCGCGAGCGAGCAGCTGGAAAGCGCCCACCGCAACGTGGTGCAGACCGTGCGTTCCTCCTTCAACAACGTGAACGCCTCGATCAGCAGCATCAACGCGTATAAACAGGCCGTTGTCTCTGCCCAGAGCTCTCTGGATGCGAACGAAGCGGGCTACTCCGTCGGTACTCGTACCATCGTTGACGTTCTGGACGCGACCACCACGCTGTACAACGCGAAACAGCAGCTCTCCAGCGCGCGTTACCAGTACCTGATTAACCAGCTGAATATCAAGCAGGCGCTGGGTACGCTTAACGAGCAGGATCTGCAAATGCTGAACAGCACGCTGGGCAAACCCGTTTCGACGTCTCCAGACAGCGTCGCGCCGGAGAACCCACAGCAGGTTGCCGCGGTTGATAACTTCAACGCTGACAGCAACACCCCTGCTGCACAGCCTGCTGCCGCACGTACCGCTGCGCCTGCCA
This sequence comes from Enterobacter sp. MGH 24, assembly GCF_000493015.1. Lineage (NCBI taxonomy): Bacteria > Pseudomonadati > Pseudomonadota > Gammaproteobacteria > Enterobacterales > Enterobacteriaceae > Enterobacter > Enterobacter sp. MGH 24. The sequence goes on from NZ_KI535657.1 coordinate 675,806, forward strand.
GCAAAGGCAATAATCCGTTCCGTAACTAAGCATTGCCCGATGGCGCTTCGCTTATCGGGCCTACTTGATCGTAGGCCGGGTAAGCGCAGCGCCACCCGGCGCAAAATCACATCCGAACGTAAGCCAACGTAAAGATCCCCCTGATTCCGCCCCTCTTCGCTTCATTTTCAACCACTCATCCTCTATCCTGAGCGTTATTACCACTGGGTCCTGGAAGACAAAGATGAAACGGACAAAATCTATAAATCACGCTTCGTTCCGCAAGAGCTGGAACGCGCGTCACCTCACCCCTGTTGCGCTGGCGGTTACGGCTGTCTTTATGCTGGCAGGCTGTGAGAAAAATGACGAAACGGTTTCGCTGTATCAGAACGCGGACGACTGCTCTGCCGCAACCGGCAAAGCCGCCGAATGTAAAACGGCCTACACCAGCGCGCTGAAAGAAGCGGAACGCACCGCGCCGAAATATGCCTCACGCGAAGACTGCGTGGCGGAGTTTGGTGAAGGTCAGTGCCAGCAGGCACCGGCTCAGGCTGGCACCGCACCTGAAAATCAGGCGCAGGCGCAGTCCAGCGGCAGCTTCTGGATGCCGCTGATGGCAGGCTACATGATGGGTCGTCTGATGGGCGGCGGTGCGGGCTACCAGCAGCAGCCGCTGTTTAGCTCGAAAAACCCGGCCAGCCCGGCTTACGGTCAATATACCGATGCCAGCGGCAAAGGCTACGGCGCAGCAACCCCTGGCCGCACCGTGACCGTTCCGAAAACGGCGATGGCGCCAAAGCCAGCAACGACCAGCACCATCACCCGCGGCGGGTTTGGTGAATCTGTGGCGAAGCAGACCAGCATGCAGCGCAGTGCGACAGGCACCTCCTCTACTCGCTCAATGGGCGGCTGATCATGGAACGAGTCAGTATCACCGAGCGCCCGGACTGGCGCGAAAAAGCCACCGAGTACGGTTTTAACTTCCACACCATGTACGGCGAGCCGTACTGGTGTGAAGACGCCTATTACAAGCTTACGCTGGCCCAGGTGGAAAAACTGGAAGAGGTAACGGCCGAGCTGCACCAGATGTGCCTGAAGGTCGTGGAAAAGGTCATCGACAGCGACGAGCTGATGGCAAAGTTCCGCATTCCAAAACACACCTGGAGCTTTGTGCGCCAGTCTTGGAAAACGAATCAGCCTTCGCTTTACTCTCGCCTGGATCTGGCGTGGGACGGCAAAGGTGAACCGAAGCTTCTGGAAAACAACGCCGATACGCCAACCTCCCTGTACGAAGCGGCGTTCTTCCAGTGGATCTGGCTGGAAGACCAGGCCAGTGCCGGAAACCTGCCGGAAGGCAGCGACCAGTTTAACAGCCTGCAGGAAAAGCTGATTGAGCGTTTTGCCGAGCTGCGTGAACAGCATGGCTTCAACCTGCTGCATCTCGCCTGCTGCCGCGACACGGAAGAAGACCGTGGCACGGTTCAGTATCTGCAGGACTGTGCTGCAGAAGCGGAAGTGGCGACCGAGTTCCTCTATATCGAGGATATCGGCCTGGGTGAAAAAGGTCAGTTTACGGATATGCAGGACCAGGTGATCAGCAACCTGTTCAAGCTCTACCCGTGGGAATACATGCTGCGCGAGATGTTCTCCACCAAGCTGGAAGATGCTGGCGTGCGCTGGCTGGAGCCGGCCTGGAAGAGCATTATCTCTAACAAAGCCCTGCTGCCGATGCTGTGGGAGATGTTCCCTAACCACCCGAACCTGCTGCCAGCGTATTTTGCGGAAGATAATTACCCGCAAATGGAGAAGTACGTCGTTAAGCCGATCTTCTCCCGCGAAGGCGCAAACGTCTCGATTATCGAAAACGGTAAGACGCTGGAAGCGGTTGAAGGGCCGTACGGTGAAGAAGGGATGATCGTCCAGGCGTTCTGGCAACTGCCGAAGTTTGGCGACAGCTATACCCTGATTGGCAGCTGGCTCATCAACGATCGGCCGGCCGGGATTGGCATTCGCGAAGATCGCGCGCTGATAACGCAGGATCTGTCACGGTTTTATCCGCATATTTTCGTGGAGTAAGTTCTGCCGGGTGGCGGCTTCGCCTGACCCGGCCTACGGTTTTGTAGGCCTGGTAAGCGTAGCGCCACCGGGCATGTTTTCACCCTACCTGCACCGACAGCATACTCAAACTCCCCATCTCAATACCGTCGACCGGGGTCGTCACCGGCTCCTGACCATCCCACGCACCGAGAACGTACAGCAGCGGCAGAAAGTGCTCCGGCGTCGGGTTAGAGAGCGAACCACCCTCATGATCCAGATAGTTCACCAGCGGATGCGCCTCAGCCGGACCTTGCCACGTCAGGTTGGCTTTGACGTAGTCGTTAAATGAGGTCGCCCACGGGTATGGCGTGTTCTCACCGTGCCAGCGTGCGGTACGCAGGTTATGCACCACGTTACCGCTCGCCACCAGCATGATGCCTTCATCACGCAGGGTTGCCAGCTTGCGGCCCATCTCCAGATGCCAGGCGGCCGGTTTGGTGCTGTCGATGCTCAACTGCACCATTGGGATATCCGCATCAGGATACATTTTAATCAGCACGCCCCACGAGCCATGGTCAAAACCCCAGGCTTCTTTATCCAGCGTTACAGGGACAGGTGCCAGCAAATCTACCAGCTTTTGTGCCAGCTCAGGCGAGCCGGGGGCCGGATAATGCGTGTCGTAAAGCGCCTGCGGGAAGCCGCCAAAATCATGAATGGTTTTAGGCGCTTCCATGGCGGTCACGCCCGTCCCTCGGGTAAACCAGTGCGCAGACACCACCACGATCGCTTTCGGGCGCGGCAACGTCTCGCCCAGTTGACGCCAGGCACGGGTATAGACATTGTCTTCCAGAACGTTCATTGGGCTACCGTGGCCTAAAAACAGGGCTGGCATACGGGAAGAAGTCATGGTGATATCCTTACAGAAGGTGTCAATTTAATGGTGCTACATTACGCGCAATGTGGCAAAGATGAACGCAGATAAGCGTGAAGATCATCATCAGGAAATTTGAATGTAAGGAATGTGTAAAGCCGGGGTTCCCCCCTCGCTTTGCCAGAAATGAATCATTTATATTAATGAGAATCATTATCATAAGGAGCAATGCATGTCAGTCCCCTTGATCCTGACCATACTGGCGGGCGCCGCGACCTTTATCGGTGCACTCCTCGGCGTGCTCGGCCAAAAGCCCTCTAACCGCGTTCTGGCCTTCTCACTGGGCTTTGCTGCCGGGATCATGCTGCTCATCTCCCTGATGGAGATGCTGCCTGCCGCACTGGGCACAGAAGGCATGTCTCCGCTACTGGGTTACGGCATGTTTGTCTTTGGCCTGCTGGGATATTTTGCCCTCGACAGGATGTTACCACACGCGCATCCGCAGGATTTAATGCAGAAGAACGTGGCGTCCATGCCGCGCAATATCAAGCGAACGGCGATACTGTTGACGCTTGGCATCAGCCTGCATAATTTCCCTGAGGGGGTAGCGACTTACGTAACGGCCAGCAGCAATCTTGAGATGGGTTTTGGTATCGCGCTGGCGGTCGCCTTACACAATATTCCTGAAGGACTGGCCGTTGCCGGACCGGTGTATGCCGCCACGGGCTCGAAACGCACCGCGGTGTTCTGGGCGGGTATTTCCGGGATGGCCGAAATTCTTGGAGGCGTGCTGGCGTGGTTAATCCTGGGAAGTCTGGTCTCCCCTGTTTTGATGGCTGCCATTATGGCTGCGGTTGCCGGGATCATGGTTGCGCTCTCCGTCGATGAGCTAATGCCGCTTGCGAAAGAGATCGATCCGAATAACAACCCCAGCTATGGCGTGCTGTGCGGAATGTCGGTCATGGGGTTGAGTCTGGTGTTACTCCAGACGGCGGGAATAGGCTGACAGGATATACACCTTTGGGGCGATGCTTCAAAGGTGTAAGTTTTTATGTCAAGAATCATGCCTGTATAGGAGCGAATAATATTCAGCACTGATTATTTTAATTATTACTCCGTAAAATACACTTACATATAAGTAAAATTATATTTACCGTCACTTTCCCCTGAAGAAAAATAATAACACCCTTCCTTAAACGGCAAACAGCGAAAAAACATTCCAGCGAACAACTTTCAGAAAATACTTACTTCACGCGTTCATTTCTTCATCACCCTACCCTAATTCATCACCTGTATAAATAACAAAAATTTTAATAAAAATGCCCTTTAGTATAACTAAAAGGAACTTCGTTTGTTCTGCATGATAACGTTCTTTTCGCAATACATATTGACGAAGAGTGATCTTCTCATATCGCGCGACTAACCAGCCTGCGTGATGATTCTGGCAAGCAAATTTTTTAATATCGTAAAGGATTATATTTCATGTTGAATAAAACACTGTTAGCTGTTGTCACTACCGCTCTGATGTCTGGCGCCGCGTTCAACGCCTCTGCTGCTGATGCTGGCCACGGTAAAATTGCGTTTGAAGGCATTGTTATCACCGCGCCATGCTCTATCGCTCCGGGCGATGAAAACCAGACCGTCAATCTCGGTGAAGTGGCTGATTCCGCACTGAACGGTGGTAAAACCTCACTGCCGGTAGATGTGCAGATCCACCTGCAGGATTGCACCCTGACAGATGGCACGAACACCATCACAAAAGCCAACGTGACGTTCACCTCTGCCAACGCAGATGCAACCACTAACCTGCTGAAAAACACCGCGGAAGGTAACTACGGCGGCGCCACGAACGTGGGTGTCCGTCTGCTGACTGAAGGCCGCGAAAACGTGGTCATGGGTGTTAAACAGCCGGTTGATCTGGTGGCGGATAATTCTTATCAGGTGCTGAATTTCAAAGCACGCATGGAATCTCCAACCATGACAGCAACCGCCGGTAACGTCACCACGGATGTTAACTACGTGCTGGACTACGAGTAATCGATTAGATAGTGATATTTAAATGGTTCAAGCCGATGAGGGAATCATCGGCTTTTGAATTTTTATTAAAAAAAGGGATTGTATGCGTAACATTCAAAGATCTCATTTCAATAAATTATCCCTTTTCATTAAAAAAACGCTGTCCCCGATTCTGTTCACCGCAATGGTCGTCTCCCCGGTCCATGCGGTTCAATTTAACACCGACATGATCGATGCAGAAGATAAAAACAATGTCGACCTCACCCAGTTTGAAAAGAAGGGTTTCATTCCCGTAGGGCAATATATCGCGCGCGTCGAAATCAATAAAAACAAATTACCTGACAGCTGGTCCTTTGAATGGATCAAAGCGGATAACGAAAGCGGCTCTGAAGTTTGCCTGACGAAAGAGGACTTAACGGCGTTTGGTTTCGCCGACGAGTTTATCCAGCAACTGCATACTATTAATCAGCAGGGCTGTCTTGCGCTCTCCGACAAACCTGAACTGGTCATTCACCTCGACAGAGCTGAGATGGTGGTCTCTATTACCGCACCGCAGGCGTGGATGAAATACCAGGCAAAAAACTGGACACCTCCCGAATTCTGGGACAACGGGGTCGCCGGTTTCATTTTCGATTACAACGTCTACGCCAGCCAGTACGATCCCGACAGCGGCGAAAAAAGTCAGGATATCAGCTCTTACGGCACGCTGGGTTTTAACCTCGGCGCATGGCGTTTACGTTCAGATTATCAGTACGATCGCGCTTACGAAGACGGTAAGTCTATGGGAAGCAACAGCAGCATGGACCGTACTTATCTTTTCAGGCCGATCCCCTCACTCTCATCAAAACTCATCGTAGGGCAGTACGATCTGAATTCCGATATTTTTGATACGTTTCACTTTACCGGGGCGTCTCTGGAAAGTGACGACAATATGTTGCCGCCGGATTTACAGGGTTATGCGCCGCAAATAACCGGCATTGCGCAAACCAACGCAAAAGTGACCGTCACTCAAAACGGGCGCATGGTCTATCAAACCACCGTCGCGCCAGGGCCTTTCAATATTACGGATATTGGCGACACCTTCCAGGGTCAACTGGATGTCACGGTGGAAGAAGAAGACGGGCGTAAAAGTACCTTTCAGGTAGGCGCCTCATCTATTCCTTTTCTCACGCGTAAAGGGCAATTACGCTACAAAACGTCCACCGGGAAACCCACGTCTGTGGGTCACACGGATGTGAATAACCCCCTGTTCTGGACGGGTGAGTTCTCATTCGGCTGGACGGGGAATACCTCCCTGTATGGCGGGGCTTTACTCACTGCCGACGATTATCAGGCGGCTACGACCGGCCTGGGCTTTAACATGAACAGTTTTGGTTCGCTTTCCTTTGACGTGACGCGCGCAGATGCAACGCTGCACAATGAAGACAAAAATGAAAAGCAGAGCGGCTATAGCTACCGTGTTAACTATGCCAAGCGTTTTGAATCAACGGGGAGCCAGGTAACGTTCGCGGGTTATCGTTTCTCAGATAAAGAATACGTCACCATGAGTGAATATCTGACGGCCCGCAGCGGGGATGACTCAACCAGTAACGAGAAAGAGAGCTACGTCCTCTCCTTCAACCAGTATCTTGATTCACTGGCGCTGAATGCGTATATCAACCTGACACGCAATACCTACTGGGACGACAGTGCCAGCACCAATTACACCTTTTCGCTGAGTCGAAACATTGATATTGGGAATTTCAAAGGCATTTCGGCCTCATTATCGGTAGGTAAAACCCAGTGGGACGATCAAGACGAAACGCAATACTATCTCTCATTCACCGTCCCGCTGGAACAAAGCCGCAGCCTCTCCTACAGCATGCAGAAAAACGGCAGTGATAGCATGTCACAAACGTTGTCTTACTATGACTCCTCTGACCGAAACAACACCTGGAATATTTCTGCGTCGGGTGATGAAAGCGACTTCCGCAAGGCTGAACCTGCAATACGCGGGAACTATCAGCACTACTCGCCTTATGGCCGCCTGAACATTAACGGTAGCGTTCAGCCTAATGCCTATAACTCCGTGACCGCTGGCTGGAACGGGTCATTCACGGCCACACGCTACGGTATGGCGCTGCACGATTACAGCAGCGGCAATAACTCACGCATGATGGTGGATGCCGAGGGCATCTCGGGCGTTCCCCTTAGCGATAACAGGACGGTAACGAATGCCATGGGAATTGCCGTCACCAATTCGGTGAGCGACTACACAACGTCTACGGTGCGCGTAGAAAGCAATAAATTGCCCGATGGCGTCGACATTAATAATTCCGTCGTGAATACCACCCTGACGGAAGGGGCCATTGGTTACGCCAGGCTGAATGCAACGAAAGGATATCAGATCCTGGCCGTTATCCGACTGGCTGATGGCCGCTCTCCTCCCTTAGGTGTCAATGTCATTGATATCGCCAGCGGAAGAAACGTGGGTTTAGTGGCTGAAGACGGGTATGTCTATCTCAGCGGTCTTCAGGAAAACAGCAAACTACGTCTGACCTGGGACAAATATAGCTGTGAGATATCACCGCCGAACCAAAGTAATGCCGACAGTAAATCCATTATTTTGCCATGTGAAACAGCACATTAATTCAGGATGAATAAAATGAAACCAACGTTGTTATTAAAAGGGATTGTCGCTCTTCTCGGCGCGTGCTCGGTAGCCCATGCAACAGTATCCCCGGACAGAACGCGTATTATCTTTAACGAAACGGATAAGAGCGTGTCGATAAAATTGACGAACCAAAGTAAAACGACGCCTTATCTGGCTCAGTCCTGGATCGAAGATAAAGAGGGCCGTAAAACGCGCGAATATATGACGCCCCTTCCCCCTTTAATCCGTCTCGATGCAGAGGAACAAAGCCAAATTCGCCTGATGGGCCAGCAAAACCTTGCCCGGCTGCCGGCGGACAGAGAATCACTTTTCTATTACAACATGCGGGAGATCCCGCCGCGCTCCACGCAAAAAAATATCATGCAAATTGCCATGCAAAGCCGCCTCAAGGTGTTCTGGCGTCCTAAAGCTATCGTGCTAAAAGAGGGCCAGGCCGTTCCAATGGATAAGGTGGAGGTTTCTCGCACTGCGACGGGCGTGATGATAAAAAATGGTACCCCGTATCACATCACCATTGGTTACATTGGTATTGACGGTAAAACGTTATTGCAGGGCGCAAAAGGATTTATGGTTGATCCCTTTTCTCAAACCCAGTCAGAGATAAAAAACCTCCCTGGGACGTTCCAGATTGGCTACATCGGCGATTACGGGGGTTTAAACAACTTCAGGATCAGCTGTACCTCGGTACAGCCAGTGTGCCATAGCGAATCAGTGAAGAAGGGATCATCATGAAAAATATTGTTTCGCTATCATGCTTATTGCTGCTGTTATGCTCATTTTCCTCCTGGGCGGTAGACTGTTATCAAAATACTAAAGGTGGTGCATTATCTTACACCGCCAACTTACCCAGCTTTACGGTTCCGTCAAATGCGGTAATTGGAAGTAAAATATGGGAAAGTTCTGACGTCAATATTACGGTTTATTGTGATAATGCAGCGGGCTGGACCAAAACGAATCAAACAGAAGATGTTTTCGCCTGGATAAAACTCTCGGCCGTCAATAACGCTGACGTGTTAAATAACCCCTATTTTACCTTCGGCGTAACCTATAATGGTGTGGACCATGAGATGACCGATGAAGGGATTGATACCGGCGCCTGTCTGGATAAATTCGAACAATATTACGATGGCATCTGGCACAACCCGGTCTGTAATGGTTCAACCTTACAGAAAGACATCACGTTCCCATCCCGCTTTCGTTTATATGTCAAACTCAAAGCTTTCCCGACCGATCCTGATACCGTTTATGATTTCGGCAGTATCAACGTCCTGCAATTTGATGGTCAGGGCGGGGCCAACCTTGCCAAAAATGCAAAAAACTTGCGTTACAATATCGACGGTCTCGACCACGTTCATTTCCTGGACTGCGGCGTGGACATACAAATATTCCCGGAAAACCAGACGGTAGATTTTGGCCAGGTCAATAACATCGACGTTATGACACAAAAAGCGCCCTTTAGCGTGTCGACGATACGCGATGCCACGGCGGCATGTTCACAGCAGTTTGACGTCACCATGAGTTTTAACACTGACGACCTGTACGACACCAGCCATGTCGATATGGGAAACGGGTTGCTCATGCAGATCCGCGATGAAACGTTAGGGGAAGATCTGTTAATGAACACCTATTACCCCTTTGCAACGTATTACCCGAACGGGGGAGTCTCGACGGTTACCCATAATTACATGGCTAAGCTAACCAAAAATCCCAACCGGGAAATTGACGTTGGCCCATTCAGTAAAGATGTAGTGCTGAAGATAAACTATCAGTAACGCCCAGCAAAGACCGGGGCTCCTCCGGTCTTTGTTGGGTAGTATTTTTATTGTGCAATTAATGGCATGCTATAGGCATTAGCGAAAATCCCATACCTAATCAAGCAATACTCTGGAGAAATACGGTCTATTCTTTTTCATCCTCCCCTCGTTGTAGAGACATTACTTTCACGTTAGAAATCAATATTAACGATTAACTTCCGTTATATTTAATTTTTTCTACATTCAATTTTCAGCATGAGTAATCGTATTTTATGAAAGCGGATCGTTATACTGCCTGAGAAATATTCTGGAAAATAACATTCAGAATATGAATTCATTTGAAAAAGGATATTTTCATGCATACAGGCAAAAAAACACTGTTAATCGTTGCTATGGCGGCCATTATCTCGGGCTCTGCATTTGCTGACGATCAGGGTTCTGGCAAGATTAAATTTAAAGGCGTGGTGATCGACGCTCCGTGCAGCATTGCGCCAGACAGCGTTGATAAAGAAGTTGATCTCGGCCAGGTGACCACTGCGGTTATTAATGCGAACAAAAAGTCCACTCCTGTGGCTGTCGATATTAACCTGGAAAACTGCCAGCTGGACGATCCTGGTGATGAGACAGACACCCCTATCACCAAAGTGGATGTTACCTTCACCAGCGCCGCAACAGACGCGTCGGATACCAGCCTCATGAGCAACACCTATGCAAGTGGTGCTCAAAATGTCGGCGTTCGTCTGCTGGATAACGCCGAGGCCAACATCACGCTGGGCGCAGCAAATGAAGTTGATCTGCTGCCAGGTTCAACCACCCAGACGCTGCACTTCAAAGCGCTGATGGAAGTTCCGGCGGGTAAAACGGCAACGGCAGGTCAGGTTGAAGCCACCGCTAACTATATCCTGATGTACAAATAAGAAAACGCACCACGGTACAAACCGACTGGTATTTTTTGCCAGTCGGCATTCTTTATTTTTTGAGTAACAGGATGATGACATATAAATTACATTCGATAATCATCATTACCTCCCTGTTAATGACGAAAATGACCTGTGCAACCGAGTTTAATATCAACGCTATCGATAAAGATCAGCGCACCAGCGTCGATTTATCACTTTTCAAAGATCGCATTTCCGTTACGCCGGGACATTATTTCGTTACCGTTTCCATTAACGATATTCCGCTGGCAAATGGCTGGCAACTCGAATGGAAAAAAATAAACAATACCGTACAGGTCTGCATTCCCCCAGAACTGGCCGATACGTTTGCCTTAAAGGATGACGTTCGCAATGCCTTGCCTGAAAAAGAGGGATGCGTTGATTTCTCCCTGAGACCCGATATCACATTTAGCTTCGAACAAGCCAGCCAAACGCTAAAGGTCACTATCCCTCAGGCGTGGTTACAGTACCGTGCCGCTGACTGGATGCCGCCCTCTACATGGGATAACGGCGTGCCCGGTGTCCTGCTGGATTACAATCTTTTTGCCAGCCATTATCAGCCCAACAGTGGCAGTACCAATGACAATGCCAACACCTACGGCACCGCAGGGGCGAATATGGGTGCATGGCGACTGCGCAGTGATTATCAGTACGCGCAAACGCATACCGATGGCGGCTCTGAGCATGACGGTCGTTTCTCGCGCGTCTATATGTTCCGCCCTCTCCCTTCGCTGGGGGCTAAACTCACGCTCGGCGAGACGGATTTTCAGTCGGCTATTTTTGATGCATTTACCTATACCGGCGCATCGCTGATTAGCGATGAACGCATGCTGCCCTGGTCCTTACGTGGCTACGCGCCGCAAATATCCGGCATCGCGCAAACCAATGCCACGGTGACGGTGAGCCTTGCCGATCGCGTTATTTATCAAAGCAAGGTGCCGCCAGGTCCGTTTGTTATTCAGGATCTTAATCAGTCCGTACAGGGCACGCTGGACGTCAAAGTAACGGAAGAAGACGGGCGGGTAAGCACCTTTCAGGTTTCCGCAGAATCAGTCCCCTTTTTGACGCGTAAAGGACAGGTCCGCTATAAACTCGCGACCGGCAAAGCGCGTAAAGACGCATCCCATGATGTTGAAGACAATGCATTCATGAGCGGTGAGTTTTCCTGGGGGATGTTGTCGCAGACGTCGCTCTATGGCGGAACGCTCGCTGACAGCGATCGTTACCGCTCCATCGCCGCCGGGCTTGGCCAGAATATGGCGATTCTGGGTGCGCTCTCCTTTGACGTCACCCAGGCGACCAGCCAGTTGCCCGGTCAGAACTCGCGCACAGGCTATAGCTATCGTTTCAACTACAGCAAGCGTTTTGATACCACCGGCAGCCAGCTTACGCTCGCCAGCTACCGCTATTCTGACCGGGAATTCCTGAGCTATGCGCGTTTTTTGGATTATGACGAAAATAACCCGCAGACCGAAAAACAGACGCTAAGCGTCACGGCAAGCCAGTATATTCCGGCCCTGTCGCTTAATCTTTACCTGAGTATGTTACGCCAGACCTGGTGGGATGATTCCCCGTCCACAACCGGCAGCGTCACTGCGGGTTACAACTTCGATCTTGGCCGCTGGAAAAACCTGGGCGTAACCCTGTCCTGGAGCAAAACACATTATGAAGACGAAGATGACGATACGCAGTTTTACCTGTCATTGAGCGTACCGCTTGATCCAGACCACCGTCTTAACTACGACCTGCACAACAGCGATACCCTGAGCCAGAGCGTCTCCTGGTACGACACTTCAGACCGTAATAATACCTGGGGTATTTCTGCTGGCACGGAAAGTGAAAAAACGGATGCGGGAGCGCAGGTTAGCGGTAACTATCAACATTATTCCCCGTTTGGCGATCTCAATCTTTCCGGCAGTTATAAGGCGAATGAATACAACTCTCTGAGCGCCAGCTGGAACGGTTCGTTCACCTCGACAGCCCGTGGAGCAGCGCTGCACCGCCGCAGTTACGGCAACGAACCCCGGGTCATGGTCAGTACCGACGGCGTGGGTAATATCCCGCTGAATATGTCACGCGATGAGACGAACCGCTTTGGCATCGGCGTTTTACCCTCTTTTTCCAGCTACTCGCCCTCCAGCCTGCAGGTCAATATGAACAATCTGCCCGATGGCGTTGATGTCGACACTCGCGTTGTCACCTCGACCTGGACAGAAGGAGCAATTGGGTATCGCCAGATTGCCAGCCGTGCGGGCAACGATATCGCCGGCATTCTGCGTACGTCTTCAGGAACACCGCCGCTCGGTGCCCTTGTAAGCCTGCAAAATACTGACCAGCAGGTCGGTATGGTTGCCGATGACGGTCACGTCTGGCTGGGAGCGGTACAGCCAGAACAACAGTTTCGGGTAACGTGGGGTGACAATCAGCAGTGTCGCTTCTCGCTACCTTCGCACCTTAAAAACGGTATGCAATTGATGCTGCCATGCCAGTAAGAAACCATAATGAAATCACCCGTACTTAAAAGCCTGTGCCTGATGATTGTCAGTGCAGCATTTACCACTCATGCCGCCGTAAACCTTGACCGGACGCGCATTGTCTTTCCGCAAAGCGACAAGGCCAGCAGCCTGAAGGTCGACAACCAGAGTAAGGCGTTACCCTATCTGGCACTCTCCTGGATTGAAGACGAAAACGGACGTAAAGAAGACTCGCATTTTATGGCGCTTCCTCCGATTCAACGTATCGAAGCAGGCTCTGCATCGCAGATCAGGATTGTTAAACAGGCCGCAACCAGCCAGCTGCCGCCAGACAGAGAGTCTCTGTTTTACTTCAACCTGCGCGAAGTGCCGCCCAAAAGCACCAGCGCAAGCGATGAACACAGCGTCATGCAGGTGGCCATGCAAAGTCGTATTAAGCTGTTCTGGCGCCCAAAAGCCATTACCAAAAAGCCTGGAGAACGGGCTGAAATGCGCATGGAGATCTCAGCCACTGCGAAAGGACTGACCGTGCATAACCCTACCCCGTATTACATCACCCTGGCGTGGCTCAGCAAAAATGCGAAAACCATGCTGCCTGGCTTTGACAGCCTGATGATTGCCCCCTTTTCGACGGCATCAACATCCACCGGCGATTATCACGGCAGCTACTACAGCATCGGCTATATCGACGATTACGGTGCACTACGAAAAGTCGATGTGCAATGCGCAGGGACAGCCCCCTGTACGCTCACTGAACGGAAGGTAGATAAAGATGCGAAAGCTCACTAGCCTTCTGTTTTTACTGCTGTTGGCGCTGCTACCCGTCAAAGAAGCCCTGGCGCTTAACTGTTACCTTGGCGGCTCCGGTGGACCCGTTGAAGAGACGCAGACCATTTCGCCTTTTTCGATCCCCAGTAACGCTCAGCCAGGGCAAAAAATCTGGGAATCAGACGACATTAAAATTCCAGTCACGTGCGATCACAACGTAACCAGTAACTTTGAACCCGAAGACATTTATGCCTGGGTAAACCCCTACCCGTCATCCTCCGATCCCTACTATGAGCTCGGTGTTACCTATGAAGGGATAGATTACGATGCCACCGGCCAGCCGAACGGCGTGGATACCCGCCAGTGTCTGGATAACAACAACATCACCATTTACACCCCGGATCAAATCCGGCAAATGGGCTGGGAGAATCGGATTTGCTCCGGCAATCCCGACGATATCCATATTTCGCGGACGTTCATCGCACGATTGCGCCTGTTCGTGAAAATTAAGACCATGCCGCCCCACGGTTACGTCAGCTCGCTGGGGGATTACATCGTCGTGCAGTTTGACGGAAAAGGTGGGGTTAACCAGATGGTGGACGCGAAAAACCTCAAATATCATATTAACGGTCTGCAAAATATTACCGTTCTGGACTGCGGGGCGACGTTCAGTATTTACCCTGAGAACCAGGAGATTGATTTCGGCACGTTTAGCGCGCGCGATATTGTGAATCAGCAGACGCGCACTCGCACATTTTCGGTACGAACAACCAAAGTGCAGGATGCGCAATGTTCAGATGGGTTCAAAATGGATTCGTCGTTCTATACCACAGAGTCACTCAGCACCGACGATACGGCGTTATTGATAGGGAACGGCTTAAAGCTGCGGATCCTTAACGAAACGCAGCAGCCCTACACCTTCAACCACTATGAAGAGTATGCTGATTTTACGGGCAGCACGTTGCAATATGAGCAAACCTACACGGCAGAGCTATCGCGCGTGGAGGGTCAAGCCATTCAGTCCGGCCCGTTCGAAACGGTAGTGCTGTTCAAAATTAACTATCACTAGACACAAAAAAGCCGGGTTTCCCCGGCTTTTTCACATCAGCCATTTCAGCTGGCTTTGCGCTCGTGCGCCTGGCGATACTCAACCAGATCTTCGATCGTCACGACCGGCATGTTGTGCAGACGCGCAAAGGTGATGCACTCCGGCGCGCGCGCCATGGTGCCATCATCGTTGGTCAGTTCACACAGCACGCCTGCAGGTTTGAAGCCTGCCAGCGTTACCAGGTCGATGGTCGCTTCGGTGTGGCCGCCGCGGGTCAGCACGCCGCCCGCCTGCGCACGCAGTGGGAAGACATGGCCAGGACGATGCAGGTCGGATGGCTTCGCACCGTCTGCAATCGCGGCACGTACGGTGGTCAGACGGTCAGCCGCAGAGACACCGGTGGTCACGCCATGCGCCGCTTCGATGGTCACGGTAAAACCGGTACCAAAGGCGCTGGTGTTGTTTTCGACCATCATCGGCAGTTCAAGCTGCTTACGACGATCTTCGGTAATACACAGGCATACGATGCCGCTGCCGTGACGGATGGTCAGCGCCATCTGCTCAACGGTCATGTTTTCGGCGGCGAAAATCATATCGCCTTCGTTTTCACGGTTTTCATCGTCAAGCACCATCACACCGCGGCCTTCGCGCAGTGCATCCAGTGCATGTTCAACACGTTGAGTTGAAGTGCCAAAAGAGGAAAGTAGCGTCTGATTCATGGTAAAAAAACCTCATTAACATTATGGTTACCAGAATCAGGGCAGTCTTAGGAGCGCCGTATAAGCGGCAAAAAGATAACGTGAGCGGGCCCATGCCCGACTGGATCGTTACTCTCTCCCATCCGGACTCTAACCGTCGGCCCCGGAATTACACCGGATCTGCTGACCTTTGAGTTTTCACCCAAAGCGCTCGCGGGCTTTCAGCATGACGCTGATTTACCGCCGGTGGGGAATTTCGCCCCGCCCTGAGAATAAGCGAGATAACTATAACGCTATTGATTATCCTGGGCAATGCATAAGCATCAAACAATTTTGTTTACCCCGGGCATGACGCGCTACAATGGACACTGACACCTTTCCATCAAGGGAAACGACAATGATTGACCCGAAGAAAATTGAGCAAATTGCGCGTCAGGTTCATGAATCTATGCCAAAAGGTATTCGTGAATTTGGTGATGACGTTGAGAAGAAAATCCGCCAGACGCTGCAGGCGCAGTTGGTTCGCCTTGATTTAGTCAGCCGCGAGGAGTTTGACGTACAGACCCAGGTTCTGCTGCGCACCCGCGAGAAGCTGGCACTGCTGGAACAGCGTCTGACCGAGCTGGAAAATCGCAATGCGCCGGAAGAAGTGAAGCCAGCACCGGCTATTCCACCGGTGGATGACCAGGCGTAAGTGCGGCCTGTTGTGCCCGGTGGCGGCTACGCCTTACCGGGCCAACATGAACGCGCAGGTCGGGTAAGGCGCAGCCGCCACCCGACATAAAAAAACGGGCCAGATGGCCCGTTTTTTACTGACTGTCTTTCTGGATCTTCTTGATGATGTTGGTGGTTGAGCACCCGTCCTCAAAGTTGAGCACCATCACTTCACCGCCGTTGGCCCAGACCTCCTCGCTACCCGCGATTTGCTCCGGCTTATAATCGCCGCCCTTCACCAGCAGATCCGGCAGAATACCGGCAATCAGGCGCTGCGGCGTGTCTTCTTCAAACGACACCACCCAGTCCACCGCTTCCAGCGCGCCGAGCACAATCATGCGCTGCTCGAGCGGATTCACCGGACGCGTTTCACCCTTCAGGCGTTTCGTCGATGCATCGCTGTTAACCGCCACAATCAGGCGATCGCCCAGCTTGCGAGCATTCGCCAGATACGAAACGTGTCCCGCGTGCAGGATGTCGAACACGCCGTTGGTCATCACCACTTTTTCACCACGCTTGCGCGCGGCGGCGACGGCCACTTTAAGCTCGTCTTCGGTCATCACGCCAAAACCGGTATCGGCACGACCGCGCACCGCGTTTTCCAGCTCGATTGGCGAAACGGTAGACGTCCCGAGTTTACCGACTACCACGCCCGCCGCGGCGTTGGCAAAGTAGCACGCCTCTTCCAGGGAGTTTCCTGCCGCCAGCGTCGCCGCCAGCACGCCGATCACCGTATCACCAGCACCGGTCACGTCGTACACTTCCTGCGCCTGGGTTGGCATATGCAGCGGCTGTTTGCCCGGCTGCAGCAGCGTCATCCCCTGCTCGGAGCGGGTGACGAGCAAAGCAGACAGCTCGAAATCAGCAATGATCTTCATGCCGCGCTCAACCAGTTCGTCCTCGGTTTTGCACTTGCCCGCCACCGCCTCAAACTCGGAGAGGTTTGGCGTCAGCAGCGTCGCGCCGCGATAGCGCTCAAAATCGGTCCCTTTCGGGTCGATCAGCACCGGGACGCTGGCTTTACGCGCCAGCTGAATCATCGTCTGCACGCTCGCCAGCGCGCCTTTGGCGTAGTCGGACAGCACCAGCGCGCCGATATTGCCCAGCGCCTGATTGATACGCTCGTGCAGCGGCTCAGGATCAACGCCCTCGAAACCTTCTTCAAAGTCGAGGCGGATCAGCTGCTGGTTACGCGACAGCACGCGCAGCTTGGTGATCGTCGGGTGGGTCGGAACAGAAACGAAGTCGCACTTCACGTTCACGTCCGCCAGCGACTTGCTCAGCGCGCGCGCCGCATCGTCGATGCCGGTCAAGCCCACCAGACGCGACTGCGCGCCCAGAGAAGCAATGTTCATCGCCACGTTTGCCGCGCCGCCGGGACGCTCTTCAATGGTGTCGACCTTAACCACCGGTACCGGTGCTTCCGGAGAGATGCGGCTGGTAGGACCATACCAGTAGCGATCCAGCATCACATCCCCAACAACCATTACCCCAGCACGTTCAAACTCTGGCAGTGTTACTTTCATTCCTGACTCCAGAAAGATTCACAATTTGCGCGCGATAATATCACACTTGATTTGTTACGCACGGTTCCACCAGCCACTTCTGCCAGCTGGCCGTTACCTGAGCACGTTCATGAGCAAAACTGTCCAGCGCCACGTGCCCCGGTTCCTCCTGCAGCGCCAGGTGATGAAGCTCATCGCGCAGCGTCGTGTAGGCGCGGGTTAAGGCCTGCGCCTCCTGCTCGTCCATAATGTCGTTTTGCGCCAGCAGCTCCAGAATGCGCACGTTATCGGACCAGCGCGTTAGCTTCGGCTTGTCGTGGGCGTGCAGCAGCACCAGATACTGGGTAATGAACTCAATATCGGTAATCCCGCCCTCGTCGGCTTTAATATCAAAGCGATCGCGATGTTTATTGCCGAGATGCGCGCGCATTTTCTCGCGCATTTCGCGCACTTCCGTTTGCAGCGTGCTGCCATCACGCAGGGTGGTCATAACCTCCTTACGGATGACGTCAAACTGCGTTTTGAGCTGCGGATCGCCATACACCACGCGAGCGCGCACCAGCGCCTGATGCTCCCACGTCCAGGCTTCATTCTTCTGGTAATCGGCGAAAGAGTCCGTCGAGGTGACCAGCATCCCCGCCGCGCCGGACGGACGCAGACGGGCATCCACTTCGTACAAAATGCCCGACGAGGTGCGGGTGCTGAACAGGTGCATGATGCGCTGCGCCAGGCGCAGATAGAACTGGCGCCCGTCAATCTCACGCTCGCCGTCGGTCATCACGTCAACCGGGCAGTCGTGCAGGAAGATTAAATCCAGATCGGAGCTGTAGCCCAGCTCCCAGCCGCCAAGCTTGCCGTACCCCACGACCGCGAAGCCGCGTCCCTCACGTTCGGCCAGGTGTTTCGGCTGGCCGTAGCGCGCCACCATCTGCACCCACGCCTGATGGACCACCGCGTCGATGATCGCTTCCGCGAGCCAGGTTAAGTGATCGCTCACTTTCATTACCGGCAGCGTTCCGGCAATATCCGCGGCCGCCACGCGCAGCATCTGAGCCTGCTTAAACTGACGGAGCGCTTCAAGCTGTTGCTCTTCGTCCTCTTCCGGCACGCGCAGCAGATACTGACGCAGCTCGTCACGGTAGGCGTCGGTCGCCGTCGGCTGATAAAGGGTATTTGGATCGAGCAGCTCATCCAGCAGCAGCGGGTAGCGCGCCAGCTTGTTGGCCACCATCGGCGACGCGGCGCAGAGCGTAATCAGGTGCTTCAGCGCGCCAGGGAACTCGCTCAGGAGTTCAAGGTAGGTGGTACGCGTGATAATCCCGCTCAGCAGCGGCATCATCCGCGACAGCGGTACCGGCGCATCCGCCCGCGAGCAGACCTCGCTCAGCAGGTGCGGCATCAGGTGATCGAGTACCTGACGACCGCGCGGGCCGATGGCGCGTTTGTTCAGCTCAAGACGGAAATCCGCGATCAGCGCCACCACGCGATGGCGCGCGTCGTCGGTTAAGTGCGTCAGCACCGGCGTGGTGTCATCTTCCTGGAGCGCGTCCTGCCACAGCTCGCGCCAGTGCTCGGAAAGCACATCGTCCTGCGATTCACTTTCGTCATCACCGATCAGCTCGTTAAAGATGCGGCGTACGCCTGCCATATGGGCATCGAGCCGTTCGGTCAACGCTGACCAGTCCTCCACGCGCATGCCCCAGGCCAGACGCGCCCGGTTCATGTCATCGCCCGGCAGGGTCTGGGTCTGTTCGTCGTTGATGCTTTGCAGCAGGTTTTCCAGACGGCGCAGGAACAGATAGGCCTCGCGCAGGGTTTGCGCGTCGCCGTCCGGCAGCAGGTGCAGCTGCTCGATGGCGCTCAGGGTCGGCAGCAGCGAGCGGGACTGCAGGGACGGCTCACGGCCGCCGCGAATAAGCTGGAAGACCTGAACGATAAATTCGATTTCGCGAATGCCGCCCGCGCCGAGCTTGATGTTGTCCTTCAGCCCGCGGCGGCGCACCTCGCGGGCGATCATTCCTTTCATATTACGCAGGGACTGGATCACGCTGAAGTCGATATAGCGACGGAACACGAACGGGCGCAGCATGGCGCGCAGCTCGTTGGCGTAAGCGTCGTCGCTGTCGCCCATGATCCGCGCTTTGACCATCGCATAACGCTCCCAGTCGCGCCCCTGCTCCTGGTAATAATCTTCCAGCGCGGCAAAGCTCAGCACCAGCGGGCCGCTGTCGCCAAACGGACGCAGGCGCATATCCACGCGGTAGACAAAACCGTCCTGCGTGGGCTGATCCAGCGCCTTAATCAGACGCTGACCGAGGCGGGTAAAGAACTGGGCGTTGTCCAGCTCGCGACGGCCGCCGCGCGTGGAGCCGTTCTCGGGCCAGGCAAAAATCAGGTCGATGTCGGAGGAGAAGTTCAGCTCGCAGCCGCCCAGCTTGCCCATCCCCAGAATCAACAGCGGCTGAGGAACCCCTTCCTCACTGCACGGCGTGCCCCACTCTTTACAGCAGGCGGCGTAGAGCCAGTCGCGCGCGGCGACAATCAGCGTTTGCGCCAGCTCGCTTAACTGCTGCAGCGTGCTCTCTTCGCTCACCCGCTCCAGCGCCTGCGCCCAGGCGATGCGCACCATCACCCGACGGCGGAACTGGCGCAGGACGCGCATCAGCGTGGCCTCATCCGCCACGTCTTCAAGTGCGGTTTGCAGCCAGCCAGCATAATGCCGCCACTCGTCCGCCTGCGGCGGTGCGTTCTCAAGCTCCGCCAGCCAGTCCGGGTTGGCGGCGATACTTTCCTGCACAAAATCACTGAATACGAGCACGCTCTTTGCCTGCTCGCTTAACGATGACGCCGGTAATGACTCAGGCAGACGTTCGCAAACGGTCTGCCACTGCTGCTGTAACGCTGAAGAAAGCGGCATTATTGGGGTTCCTTGCCAGAGTTAACGTTTTCCGCTGTGCAGCCAGAACGGCTCCTGCGAAATGGCCTCGTTACGGAAATGCTCAATCTCAATATGCTGGCGGGTTTCAATGGCATGCTTCAGCCCCTGCCAGTTTTCCAGCCACGCCTGCGCCTTTGGACCATCGTAGGCACCGGAAAGGAGCAGCATGCTGTCGATATTGCGCGACAGACGGGGAAGCTGATCGCCGTACTGATCGCCAAGCGGATACGCAAAGGTGCTCTTCAGTTCGGCCGCATGACGGGAAAGATGAATATCCGCGAAACGCTTAAAGTTTTCCGCGATTTTGGTCTCCGCTTTCGCATCCAGGAAGGCGCGCCAGCCGCGCGTCACCAGAAACTCGGTCAACGCCAGTTTTGCCGAAGCGGATTGCGGGCTGTAGATCGCCGTTTGCGCCGATACGTCAGAGAGCATCAGCGTTTCGGTTTGCGTCAGCAGGTCACGTAAGTGAGCGCTCGCTTTGCGAGGAACAATACCGCCGAACAGCGTCAGGGTATGGCGCACCAGGGCAATCGCCGCCAGCACGTGGGATTTCGCGTTTTTCACATTTCGCACCCACAGCTCTTCATGGTACTGCCACTGAGAAAGCGCCAGCTCCAGCGCGGCTTCCAGACCCTGTTCAACGCTGGCTTTCGGCGCAACGTGCAGGATGGTCGTTTCTTTCAGCACGCGCGGCGCATTTCCGGCGGCCAGATGGTAACCCCGTGCGGCTTTACTCAGGCTTCCCTGACGTAATCCGGACTGGTTTACCAGCCTGCGCGCCAGCTTCAGCACGTCATTCGCGTCCCCTTCCAGCAGCTCAAGCTCCAGTTCACAAATCGGCTCCTGGAACTCACCCGCCTTCACGTCACCCAGATCGAGGGCGATTTCGATGCGGCTTTTGCCTTCCGTCACCAGCCATTTCTCGCGCCAGAAATCGGTGCTGAACAGCGGCTGAACCTGTTCCGCCAGCGTGGAAGGCAGCTCGCCTTCCGGCCAGACTTCCGCCGGGAAGCGTTCCAGCTCAAGTTCTGGCTTACTGATGTCGATATTGTATTCCGGGCGCTGGTGTAAACCACCGACCACGCGGCCGGCAATTTTCATCGTCATCTCGTAGCGCCCGCTCGCGCCGCGGATGCGCAGCCCCATATCGTGGCGGCGAAGCCAGTTGTCTGGCGTTTCGTAATAGATATTAAGCAGTTGTACCGGTGCATGGTGTTCGCCGGAAAGCGTATGCAGATGCTGGCGGAGTGCGTCAACGCTGTCTTTTTCGACGATAAACTTTAATTCGATTTCTTGTGCCATAGCCTTGTACTTTTGCGTGCGTCACAGACGCGTCAATGAGGGCGAACTTCCTCGCCATTTGTTTGTCAGTACATAGTATTTTGCGCCAAATTGCCATGCAATGAGCAATTTGTCGGGCGTAAATCTGTAGAGTCGTGACACAGATGATTCTGATTGCTGACGAATGCTTTGCGTAGAGACACTGTTGCCACTACTATCGTTCCACTATTTATGAAAATAACGACTAATGATGCTTAAATTACGCCTGATTGGACTTACTTTACTCGCTTTTAGCGCCGCAACCGCAGTGCACGCTGAAGAGAAGCGTTACGTTTCTGACGAACTGAACACCTGGGTACGCAGCGGCCCCGGAGATAATTATCGCCTCGTGGGCACGGTGAATGCCGGCGAGGAAGTCACCCTGTTACAGACCAACGCGGACACCAACTATGGTCAGGTTCGCGACAGTACCGGTCGTACTTCCTGGATCCCGCTGAAAGAGCTGAGCACCGTGCCAAGCCTGCGCACGCGCGTTCCGGATCTGGAAAACCAGGTGAAGACCCTGACCGACAAGCTGAACAACATCGACGGTACCTGGAACCAGCGCACCGCTGAAATGCAGCAGAAAGTGGCGCAAAGCGACGGTGTCATTAACGGTCTGAAAGAAGAGAACCAGAAGCTGAAAAACGAGCTGATTGTCGCGCAGAAGAAGGTGAATGCCGCGAATCTGCAGCTCGACGACAAACAGCGCACCATCATTATGCAGTGGTTTATGTATGGCGGCGGCGTGCTGGGCGTGGGTCTGGTGCTGGGTCTGGTCCTGCCGCATCTGATCCCAAGCCGTAAGCGTAAAGACCGCTGGATGAACTAATTCGTCTTCTCTGCCAGACTTACGTATCATTCTGGAAAAGAGAAAACGGGAGTGTCAGGCGTGAAGAGTTATCTGGTCGGTGGTGCGGTACGTGATGCGTTGTTAGGTCTGCCGGTCAAAGATAAAGACTGGGTGGTGGTGGGCGCCACCCCTGAAGAGATGCTCGACGCGGGCTACCAGCAGGTAGGCCGCGATTTTCCCGTGTTCCTGCACCCGAAAAGCCGTGAAGAGTATGCCCTGGCGCGTACCGAGCGGAAATCGGGCTCGGGCTATACGGGCTTCACCTGCTATGCCGCGCCGGACGTGACGCTGGAGCAAGATCTCCTGCGCCGCGATCTCACCATCAACGCGCTGGCGCAGGACGAGCACGGGCAGATCGTTGACGCCTATGGCGGTCAGGACGATCTGCGCAACCGTCTTTTACGCCACGTTTCCCCGGCGTTTTCTGAAGATCCGCTCCGCGTGCTGCGCGTGGCGCGCTTTGCCGCGCGTTACGCCCATCTCAGTTTCCGTATTGCCGATGAGACAATGGCGCTGATGACCGCCATGACCGAGGCGGGCGAGCTTGAACACCTGACGCCAGAGCGCGTCTGGAAAGAGACGGAAAATGCGCTCACCACGCGCAACCCGCAGGTCTTTTTCCAGGTCCTGCGCGACTGCGGCGCGCTGAAGGCGCTGTTCCCGGAAATAGACGCGCTGTTTGGCGTACCTGCCCCGGCAAAATGGCACCCGGAAATTGATACCGGCGTACACACGCTGATGACCCTGAGCATGGCGGCCATGCTCAGCCCTGACGTGGACGTCCGCTTTTCCACCCTGTGTCACGATCTCGGCAAAGGCTTAACGCCAAAGGAATTCTGGCCTCGCCACCACGGGCACGGCCCGGCTGGGGTGAAGCTGGTCGAGGGGCTGTGCCAGCGTCTGCGCGTGCCGAACGAGATCCGCGATCTGGCGAAACTGGTGGCCGAGTTCCACGACCTGATCCACACCTTCCCGATCCTGAAACCAGCCACCATCGTTAAGCTTTTCGATAACATCGACGCCTGGCGCAAACCCCAGCGCGTAGAGCAAATCGCGCTCACCAGCGAAGCGGACGTGCGCGGCCGTACCGGGTTTGAAGCGTGCGATTACCCGCAGGGACGTTTACTGCGTAAAGCCTGGGACGTCGCGAAAGCGGTGCCCACAAAGGACGTTGTCGAAGCAGGATTCAAAGGACCGGAAATTCGCGAAGAGCTCACGAAACGGCGAATTCAGGCGGTGTCGGACTGGAAGGAAAAGCATTGCCCTCAGCCGAAAGACTGAGGGCCATCGGTCAGAAGAAGACCACGTACACCGCAGCCGCCACGATAAAGCGATAGATTGCGAACGGAATAAACGAGATACGCTTAATCAGCTGCAGGAAGGTTTTGATGGCAATCAGCGCCACGATAAAGGCGGTGATGAAGCCAACGGCGAACATCGGAATGTCGCCAGCCGTCAGGAAGTGATAGCTCTTATAGACGTCGAGAACCGTAGCCCCCATCATCATCGGCACCGCCAGCAGGAACGAGAACTCTGACGCGGCGTAACGGCTCACGCCCATCAGCATCCCGCCAGAAATCGTTGCGCCTGAGCGCGAGAAGCCCGGCCACAGCGCCAGACACTGGAAGCAGCCAATGATAAACGCCTGACGATACGTCATATCGTCCAGACCTTCCGCGCGCGGCGTTTTTGGCTTCAGCACTTCCGCGGCGATCAGCAGGAAGCCCCCCACCACCAGCGCGTACATGACGTTAATCGGGTTAAACAGAGATTTGATGGCGTCGTGGAAAACCAGGCCCAGCACCACCGCAGGGATCATCCCGAGCAGGATATGGATCAGTGACAGACGACCTTTACCGGCCCCCTCGTGCTGAGGCGGACGGCCAAAATGGATGCCGATCAGGCCAAACAGGCGACGCCAGAACATCACGACCACCGCCAGAATAGACCCCAGTTGGATCACCACTTCAAACGTTTTTGCGGTATCGCCTTCAAAGCCCAGCAGATGGCCAACGATAATCATATGGCCCGTACTGGAAACCGGCAAAAACTCCGTCAATCCTTCGACCACACCCAGTATTGCCGCCACCAGCAGCGAGTGCATATCGCTCATCTATAAACCCCTAAAAAAGATATAAAAAAACGGTCGCCCCAACGGCTACCGTGAAAGATACAGCTTTAAGACCGGTATAACCTAAATTGGTTTAGCAATTATGACGTTAATTCTTGCCTTTCAGATTTGTGCCACGCTCAATGATGACGCCCACATTGGCGGCGCGCGCCACCGCGCCCGGTTTGCTCAGCTTGATGCGCACCCACGGTGAGTTGAATTTTTTCAGCAGCAATTCTGCCACTTCTTCAGCCACCCGTTCGACGAGCGCAAAACGTTGCCCTTCAACGTGTGCGATGACCGTTTCACTGATATCGGCATAGCTCAGACAGTCATTCACGTCATCGCTTTTTGCCGATTTGCGGTTATCCCAGCCCATTTCGATATCGAACACCAGCTTCTGCTCGATGGTCTGTTCCCAGTCGTAAACACCAATTGTGGTGATTACCGAAAGTTGCTCTATAAATACAATATCCATCACGACCTGCCTGCTTTTTGGCTAAACCGGATACCACTTCCGGCGAATTATGCGTATTATCCACAGATGCTGAGAATACAGATACATTTTCAAAACGGAACAGCGTTATGAGTGCAATCGCGCCTGGAATGATCCTCCTCGCCTACCTTTGCGGCTCAATCTCCAGCGCCATTCTGGTCTGCCGCATTGCCGGGTTACCTGACCCGCGTGAAAATGGTTCCGGGAATCCGGGGGCGACCAACGTACTACGAATTGGCGGCAAGGGAGCAGCCGTAGCGGTTTTGATTTTTGATGTTCTGAAAGGGATGCTACCCGTCTGGGGCGCGTATGCGCTGGGCGTCACGCCGTTCTGGCTGGGGCTCATTGCGATTGCGGCCTGCGTCGGCCACATCTGGCCCGTATTCTTCGGCTTTAAAGGCGGTAAAGGCGTGGCGACCGCCTTTGGTGCCATTGCGCCCATCGGCTGGGACTTAACCGGCGTCATGGCCGGAACCTGGCTTCTGACCATTCTTCTGAGCGGCTATTCGTCGCTGGGCGCTATCGTCAGCGCGCTGATCGCCCCGTTCTACGTCTGGTGGTTCAAACCCCAGTTCACCTTCCCGGTGTCGATGCTCTCCTGTCTTATCCTGCTGCGTCATCACGACAATATCCAGCGCCTGTGGCGGCGGCAGGAGACCAAAATCTGGACGAAGCTCAAGAGAAAGAAAAAAGACGCGCCGAAGAGTTAGTTATGCCTTATAGCCAAATGTGATTTTGGTCACCTTCTGCCTGTGGTAACTGTTAGGGACACAACACAACCACATAAGAAGAAAATGGCTGAAATCACAGACACCCCTCCCCTTTCAACGGCAGGTAATCCTCCTGATGGCGACATCCAGTGGGTGCGCAGCGCATCGGATGTATCACGCCTCGTTAATGACGGTTCTCAGGGCCGGACAAACGCCCGTATCGTGGTCGGTATCGCGCTGGGCGGAATTTTCCTCGATGCCTACGATCTGGGCGCGCTGGCGTTCGGCATTAAAGACATCACCCGCGAATTTAACCTGACGCCCGCCGGTACCGGTATGGTGGCCTCGGCGATTACCTTTGGCGCGATTGTCGGAGCGCTGCTCGGCGGCTATCTCACGGATAAAATCGGGCGCTACCGCGTTTTTATGGCTGATATGGTGTTCTTCGTGGTGGCAGCCATCGCCTGTGCGCTGGCCCCGAACGAATATGTGCTCGCGGGCGCCCGCTTTGTGATGGGGCTTGGGGTCGGGATCGACCTTCCCGTGGCGATGGCGTTTTTAAGCGAGTTCGCCAGGCTGAAAGGTCCGGGAAACAAAGCTTCCAGCGTCGCGATGTGGTGCCCCACCTGGTATGCCGCCATCAGCATCTCGTATCTCCTGGTGCTTTTCTTCTACGCCGTGCTGCCGGAGAGCCACAGCGACTGGCTGTGGCGTTTGATTCTCGGCTTTGGTGCAGTGCCCGCGCTGGTGATTATCGCCATCCGCAGCCGTTATATGAGCGAATCGCCGGTCTGGGCGGCGAATCAGGGCAACCTGAAAGAGGCGGCGTCGATTTTACGCCAGTCGTATAACATCAATGCCCACGTGCCGCAGGACGCGCTCGGCCAGCCAGCCCCCGTCGTGAATAAAGCGAAATGGTCAAACTATCTGAACCTGTTCCGCGGCATCTATCTGCGGCGCACGACGCTCGCCACGCTGCTGTCCGTCGTCTCATCGTTTGCCTATAACGCCGTGGCGTTTGGTCTGCCGGTGATCATCTCCAGCTTCTTTGTCCAGTCGATGCTCACCACCATTCTCATTTCTCTGGTGCTTAACCTGCTGTTTGCCTTTGTCGGCGGACTGCTGGCGGTCCGCTACGTGCCGCGCTTCGGTGCCTGGCGGATGTCGCTTGCGGGTTACGCCTGCCAGCTTGTCGCATTGCTTGGCCTGGCGCTGATTGGTCGACCGGAAGGTGCCTCTGAAGGCGTGCTTGCTGTTTCGATGCTGGCGCTTTTCCTGTTCGGTCAGGGCTTTGGCCCGGGCGCGCATACCATGACGTTTGCCTCGCTGAGCTACCCAACCTCGCTGCGCGGCGTCGGCGTGGGTCTCAACCAGACGCTGATGCGCAGCAGTTCCACGCTGTCGCTGTTCTTGTTCCCGCTGCTTGTTGCGTCTCTCGACACCGCCGTGTTCTGGGTGATTGCCCTGGCGCCGTTTATCGGCCTGGCCTCGCTGCTGGCGATCCGCTGGGAGCCGTCCGGGTATGATGTGGACGCGGAGGATTATCGGTAATCCCGCAAACCCCGTTATTAATAATGTCATCGCCTTTCTTGCCGGGTGGCGCTGCGCTTACCCGGCCTACATTACAGGCCATCCATAAGCGACTCATATGACAGGCTTCATTTCCGCCAGGGCATACTGAAACGACCCCGACGGTGTGGAAATGGATGCAGCATGTTAGCAGCTCAGGTCACTGATAATACGTATAAAGGCTGGCAGGCGTCGCTTGCCCTGCAGTTTTGTCACACCCCTGAGAAAACCCTCCTGCACTCCGCCCACCACGTCGGGCCGCTCACCGTTCAGCGGCCGTTTTACCCCGAAGGGGAAACCTGCCACCTTTACCTGCTGCACCCGCCCGGCGGGATTGTGGGCGGCGATATGCTGGACATTTCCGTTCGGCTGGACGCCAAAAGTCATGTGCTTATCACCATGCCCGGTTCCAGCAAGTTCTATCGCAGCAGCGGCCCGCAGGCTCGTCTGAGCCAGCATTTTTATCTCGATGAAGATTCCACCCTGGAGTGGCTGCCGCAGGACACGATTATTTTTCCCGGTGCGAATGCCGCGCTGCACTCCGTCTTCCACCTGAAGGCCTCCAGCACGCTGCTGGCGTGGGAGCTGTACTGCCTGGGTCGCCCGGTGATCGGTGAGACCTTCAGCCACGGCACCCTGGAGAGCCGCCTGGAGGTATGGGTAGATGATGAGCCGCGCCTGATTGAGCGCCAGCATCTTAGCGACGGCGATCTCACGCCCGTCGCCGGGCATCCGTGGTTCGGCACGCTGCTGTTCTACCCAGCCCGGGAAGAACATCTCGACGCGGTACGCGAACGGCTCGCACCGCTGGAAAATTATGCGGGTGCAACGCTCACCGATGACCTGCTGTCGGTGCGTTTTCTCTCCCACGACAACCTGATTTGCCAGCGGGTGATGCGCGATATCTGGCAGTCGCTTCGCCCGCTTCTCACCACCAAAACCGCCTGTTCGCCGCGTATCTGGCAGACATAAGAGAAACGTTATGGAACTGACCCCCAGAGAAAAAGACAAGCTGTTGCTGTTCACCGCCGCGCTGGTTGCCGAACGCCGCCTTGCGCGCGGTGTAAAACTCAATTACCCGGAATCGGTTGCGCTGATCAGCGCCTTCATTATGGAAGGCGCGCGCGATGGCGAAACCGTCGCCTCGCTGATGGAGGCGGGCCGCCACGTCCTGAGGCGCGACCAGGTCATGGAGGGCGTCCCGGAGATGATCCCGGATATTCAGGTCGAAGCCACCTTCCCGGACGGTTCCAAGCTCGTCACCGTCCATAACCCGATCGTCTAAGGAGCGCGTGATGATCCCAGGTGAATATCAGATCCAGCCCGGAAACATTGCCCTCAACGTCGGGCGTGAAACCCAACGCGTGGTTGTCGAAAACCACGGTGACAGGCCGATCCAGGTCGGATCGCACTACCACTTTTACGAGGTCAACCCGGCGCTGAAGTTCGATCGGGAAGCCACCAGAGGCTACCGGCTGAACATCCCGGCGGGTACCGCCGTGCGCTTCGAGCCCGGCCAGAAGCGGGAAGTGACGCTGGTTCAGGTCACCGGAGCGCAGCGCATTTTTGGCTTTCGCGGCGAGGTGATGGGAGAGGTGAAACATGGCTGAGATTTCACGCCGGGCGTATGCCGATATGTTCGGCCCCACCACCGGGGATAAGGTGCGGCTGGCCGACAGCGAGCTGTGGATCGAAGTGGAAGACGATCTCACGGTCTACGGCGAAGAGGTTAAGTTCGGCGGCGGAAAGGTGATCCGCGACGGTATGGGTCAGGGGCAGATGACCGCAGACGGCTGCGTGGATCTGGTTCTCACCAACGCGCTGATCGTCGATCACTGGGGGATCGTGAAAGCCGATATCGGCGTCAAGAACGGGCGGATCTTCGCCGTCGGCAAAGCCGGTAATCCGGACATTCAGCCCGGCGTGACGATCCCGATTGGCGCCGCGACGGAAGTGATCGCCGCCGAAGGGAAGATCGTCACCGCCGGTGGGATCGACACCCACATCCACTGGATCTGCCCGCAGCAGGCGGAAGAGGCGCTGGTCTCCGGCGTCACGACGATGATTGGCGGTGGTACCGGACCGGCGGCGGGCACCAACGCCACCACCTGCACGCCGGGGCCGTGGTATATCGCCCGCATGCTGCAGGCTGCCGATACGCTGCCGGTGAATATCGGCCTGCTCGGCAAAGGTAACGGCTCCAACCCGGATGCCCTGCGCGAGCAGATTGCCGCCGGCGCTGTCGGGCTGAAGATCCACGAAGACTGGGGCGCGACGCCTGCGGCGATCAACTGCTCGCTGGAAGTCGCGGAAGAAATGGATATTCAGGTGGCGCTGCACAGCGACACGCTGAACGAGTCCGGTTTTGTCGAAGACACGCTGGCAGCTATCGCCGGGCGCACCATCCACACCTTCCACACCGAAGGCGCGGGCGGCGGCCACGCGCCGGATATCATCACCGCCTGCGCGCACCCGAATATTCTGCCCTCTTCCACCAACCCGACCTTACCCTACACGGTGAACACCATCGACGAGCATCTCGACATGCTGATGGTTTGCCATCACCTCGATCCGGATATCGCCGAGGACGTAGCGTTCGCCGAATCCCGCATTCGTCGGGAGACCATCGCCGCGGAAGACGTGCTGCACGATATCGGCGCGTTCTCGCTTACTTCGTCAGATTCGCAGGCGATGGGCCGCGTCGGGGAAGTGATTATCCGCACCTGGCAGGTCGCGCACCGCATGAAGGTCCAGCGCGGCGCGCTGCCGGAAGAGACCGGCGATAACGATAACTTCCGCGTGAAGCGCTATGTCGCCAAATACACCATTAACCCGGCGCTCACCCACGGCATCGCCCACGAAGTGGGATCGATTGAGGCGGGCAAGCTGGCGGATCTGGTGGTCTGGTCCCCGGCGTTCTTCGGCGTCAAGCCCGCCACCATCGTCAAAGGTGGAATGATCGCCTGCGCGCCGATGGGCGATATCAACGCCTCGATCCCCACGCCGCAGCCGGTGCACTACCGCCCGATGTTTGGATCGCTGGGCGCCGCGCGCCACGCCACCCGGCTGACGTTTATCTCGCAGGCCGCCAGTGCGAACGGCATCCCGCAGCAGCTCAATCTGCAGAGCGCCACGGCGGTGGTGAAAGGCTGCCGGACGGTGAAAAAGGCGGACATGATCCACAACGGCCTGCAGCCGAATATCACCGTCGACTCGCAAACCTACGAGGTGCGCGTCGACGGTGAACTGATAACCAGCGAACCGGCTGACGTTCTGCCGATGGCGCAACGCTATTTCCTGTTTTGAGGAGTGATGATGATCTATTTAACCCAACGCCTGGACCATGCGCACCCGATTACCGCCAGCGTCACGCTGCCGATTGACGTGCGGGTGAAAAGCCGCGCCCGCGTGGCGCTGAACGACGGCCGCGAAGCCGGGCTGATGCTGCCGCGCGGCCTGCTGCTGCGCGGGGGCGACCTGCTGACTACCGACGACGGCAGCGAGGTGATCGAAGTGATCGCCGCGCCGGAGTCGGTGTCCGTGGTGCGCTGCGCCGATCCGTTCCTGCTCGCCCGCGCCTGCTACCACTTGGGCAACCGCCACGTGCCGCTGCAGATCATGCCCGGCGAGCTGCGCTATCACCACGACCACGTTCTCGACGACATGCTGCGCCAGTTCGGGCTGGACGTGACCTACGCCAGCCTGCCGTTTGAACCGGAAGCGGGCGCTTACACCAGCGATGCCCACAGCCATTCTCACGCTCATTCACATTAAGGATTAATCATGCGCAAGTATTTACCGCTGTTACTGCTGGCTTTTTCCGTTCCGGCGCTCGCGCATCCCGGCCACGGCGCCGACAGCTTTCAGGCCGGTTTCTTCCACCCGCTGACCGGGCTCGATCATCTGCTGATGCTGACCGGCGCGGGCGTGCTCTCGGCGCTGAGCGGTCGCAAACTCCTGCTGCCGTTAGCCACCCTCGGGATGATGCTTGTCGGCGCCATTGCGGGCAGCCTGCTCGGCGGCTTTAGCGGCATGGAGATGCTGATTATCGCCTCGCTGGCGGTATCCGGCGTGATGATGTTTAAAACCGAAAACCGCCTGCTGCTGGCGGTACCGGCTCTGGCGATGTTCCACGGCTGGGCGCACGGCGTGGAGATGTCCGGCCACAGCTTCTGGCTCTTCACCAGCGGCTTCATGCTCGCCAGCGCCACGGTGCTGTGCGCCAGCTTTGCCGCAGGGCTGCTGCTGCGCCGTCACGACGGCCTGCGTAAAACCTTCGGCGGCGGGCTGATCGTCTCCGCCCTGCTGGCGCTGATAAGCTGATGGAGCACGCCCGCCAGAGGCTGCGCCTGATGCAGCTCTCCAGCAGCAGCCTGCCGGTCGGGTCGTTTACCTGGTCGCAGGGGCTGGAATGGGCCGTTGAGGCGGGCTGGGTCACGGATGCCGGGGCCTTTAAACGCTGGCAAATCCAGCAGATGGAGCAGAGTTTTTTCTGCGTCGATCTGCCGCTGTTTATCCGTCTTTATCAGGCCTGTGGGCAACGCGATCTTACACTTGCAAAACGCTGGACGGCATACCTGCTCGCCTGCCGGGAAACGCGCGAGCTGCGCGAAGAGGAGCGCAACCGCGGAGCGGCGTTTACGCGGCTGATTAAGAGCTGGGAACCTGACTGTCCGCCGGAATGGCTGCCGCTGTTTATGCAAAGCCAGCTCGGCGGCATGGCCTGGCTCGGCGTGCGCTGGGGCATTGGCGTGCGCGAGCTGGCGCTGAGCATTGGCTACAGCTGGATAGAGAGCGCGGTGATGGCGGGCGTCAAGCTGGTGCCGTTTGGGCAACAGGCCGCGCAGCAGCTGATTATCGAACTGAGCGATCACTACGCCGCTGGTTTTGAACAGGCATTTTTACGTCGCGACGACGCGCTGGGGGCAGCAACGCCGCTGTCCGCCATCGCCTCCGCGCGCCACGAAACCCAATATTCACGACTATTCCGTTCCTGAGGAGTCATTATGGCTGATTACAAACATCCCCTGCGCGTGGGCGTGGGCGGCCCAGTAGGGTCGGGCAAAACGGCACTGCTGGAAGCGCTCTGCAAGGCGATGCGCGATACCTACCATCTCGCGGTGGTGACCAACGATATCTACACCAAAGAGGATCAGCGCATCCTGACCGAGGCGGGCGCGCTGGAGCCGGAGCGCATAGTGGGCGTGGAGACCGGCGGCTGCCCGCATACCGCCATCCGCGAAGACGCCTCGATGAACCTGGCGGCGGTAGAGGCGCTAAGCGAGAAGTTCGGCAATTTGGATCTGATCTTCGTTGAAAGCGGCGGCGACAACCTGAGCGCGACGTTTAGCCCGGAGCTGGCGGATCTCACCATCTACGTGATCGACGTAGCCGAAGGGGAAAAAATTCCGCGCAAGGGCGGGCCGGGGATCACTAAATCCGATTTTCTGGTGATCAACAAAACCGATCTCGCGCCGTACGTCGGTGCGTCGCTGGAGGTGATGGAGCGCGACACCAACCGCATGCGCGGCGATCGTCCGTGGACGTTTACCAACCTGAAGGCGGGTGACGGCTTAGCGACGATTATTGCGTTTCTGGAAGAGAAAGGAATGTTGCGGGTGTAGGGTGGTTTATTGCACGTTAGCACACGTGGGTGTTGTAGGCCCGGTAAGCGCAGCGCCACCGGGCAAAGAAACTCACGCCTCCGGCAGTTCCGCCAGCGGCCAGCGCGGACGCACGGACACGCTCAGGTCGGACGTCGCGCCCGCATTCAGGCGCACCATTCCGGCGTAAGCGATCATCGCGCCGTTATCGGTACAGAATTCCGGACGGGCATAGAACACTTCCCCGCGACGCTTTTGCATCATCTCGGCGAGCTTCGCGCGCAGCGTGCGGTTAGCGCTCACGCCGCCCGCCATCACCAGACGCTTAAAGCCGGTCTGATCCAGCGCGCGCTTGCACTTGATCATCAGCGTATCCACCACCGCATCTTCGAACGCGCGGGCGATATCGGCGCGGGTCTGCTCGCTGTCATCGTTATTACGGATCGTATTCGCCGCGAAGGTTTTCAGACCAGAGAAGCTAAAATCCAGCCCAGGACGGTCGGTCATCGGGCGCGGGAAGACAAAGCGCCCTTCCGTTCCCTGCGACGCCATTTTCGACAGCATCGGGCCGCCCGGGTAATCCAGCCCCAGCAGCTTGGCGGTTTTATCGAACGCTTCACCGGCGGCGTCGTCGATCGACTCGCCCAGCAGCGCGTATTTGCCAATGCCCGTTACGCTAATCAGCTGCGTATGGCCGCCGGAAACCAGCAGCGCCACAAACGGGAACTCAGGCGGATTCTCTTCCAGCATCGGCGCCAGAAGGTGCCCTTCCATATGGTGAACCGGGATCGCCGGCACATCCCACGCGAAGGCCAGCGAACGCCCTACCGTCGCGCCAACCAGCAGCGCGCCAACCAGGCCCGGGCCTGCGGTATACGCCACTGCATCAATCTCTTTTGCCGTTAATCCCGCTTCTTTCAGCGCCGCCTGAATCAGGGGAACTGTTTTACGCACGTGGTCACGAGAGGCCAGTTCAGGTACGACGCCGCCGTAGTCAGCGTGCAATTTCACCTGACTATACAGCTGGTTGGCCAGAAGCCCTTTTTCGTCGTCGTAAATGGCGATGCCGGTTTCATCGCAGGATGTTTCAATACCCAGTACACGCATGACTTGTTTTACCTCGTTTCAATACCGCGCAGTGTAGAGCCTGGGCGGGTTGATGTAAAACTTTGTTCGCCCCAGGAAGAAGGCTCGTGTATACTCCTCACCCTTATTAAAGTCCCTTTCAAAATCGCATCGGTGCTTTACAAAGCAGCAGCATTTGCAGTAAAATTCCGCACCATTTTGAAATAAGCTGGCGTTGATGCCAGCGGCAAACCGAATTTATTAAAGGTGAGAGTTACATGCCGGTAATTAAAGTACGTGAAAACGAGCCGTTCGACGTAGCACTGCGTCGCTTCAAACGTTCATGCGAGAAAGCAGGTGTTCTGGCTGAAGTTCGTCGTCGTGAGTTTTATGAAAAACCAACGACCGAACGTAAGCGCGCTAAAGCTTCCGCTGTGAAACGTCACGCGAAGAAACTGGCTCGCGAAAACGCACGCCGTACTCGTCTGTACTAATTGGTTGAGGGCCTCAGCCCTCAATTGACAGACAGAGTAATAGTCGTAAGGCCGTGCTTCCGGAAGGAATGCGCGGCTTGTTTTCGTTTATGAGTCACTAAAAATAACGGGGCATATGGCCGGAAGAATCCCACGCGTTTTCATCAATGACCTGCTTGCCAGAACCGACATCGTCGATCTCATCGACGCGCGGGTAAAGCTAAAAAAGCAGGGCAAGAACTACCATGCGTGCTGTCCGTTCCATAACGAAAAAACCCCCTCCTTCACCGTAAACGGTGAAAAGCAGTTCTACCATTGCTTCGGCTGTGGCGCACACGGTAATGCCGTTGATTTTTTAATGAACTACGACAAGCTCGAGTTCGTTGAAACCGTCGAAGAGCTGGCGGCGATGCATAACCTTGAAGTGCCGTATGAAGCAGGCAGTGGCCCAAGTCAGATCGAGCGCCATCAACGGCAAACGCTGTATCAACTGATGGATGGCCTGAATTCGTTTTACCAACAGTCTCTTAAGCACTCTGCGGCTGAGCCTGCGCGTCAGTATCTGAACAAGCGCGGACTGAGCGACGATGTCATTGCGCGTTTCGCTATTGGTTACGCCCCGCCCGGCTGGGACAACGTGTTAAAGCGTTTTGGCGGCAATAGCGAAGATCGTAAGTCTCTCATCGATGCAGGCATGCTGGTCACTAACGACCAGGGACGAAGCTACGACCGCTTCCGCGAACGGGTGATGTTCCCGATCCGCGACAAGCGTGGCCGGGTGATAGGTTTTGGTGGTCGCGTGCTGGGTGATGCCCTGCCGAAATACCTCAACTCCCCGGAAACCGATATTTTCCATAAGGGCCGCCAGCTGTACGGTCTTTATGAGGCGCAGCAGAATAATGCGGAACCTCCGCGTCTTCTGGTCGTCGAAGGCTATATGGACGTCGTGGCACTGGCGCAGTACGACATCAACTACGCGGTTGCGTCGTTGGGTACGTCCACCACCGCCGATCATATTCAACTGCTGTTCAGGGTGACCAACAACGTCATCTGCTGTTACGACGGTGACCGCGCAGGACGCGACGCCGCCTGGCGTGCGCTGGAAACCGCGCTCCCGTACATGACCGACGGCCGTCAGCTACGCTTTATGTTTCTGCCCGACGGTGAAGACCCGGATACTCTGGTGCGTAAAGAGGGCAAAGCGGCGTTTGAAGCGCGGATGGAGCAGGCTCAGCCGCTCTCCACGTTTTTGTTTAACAGCCTGATGCCGCAGGTCGATTTGAGTACCCCTGACGGGCGCGCGCAGCTCAGTACGCTGGCGCTGCCGTTAATCAGCCAGGTGCCCGGCGAAACGCTGCGCATCTATCTGCGTCAGGAGTTAGGCAACAAGCTTGGCATTCTGGATGACAGCCAGCTTGAACGTTTAATGCCTAAACAGGCTGAAAACGGCGCGGTTCGCCCCGCGCCTCAGCTAAAACGCACAACCATGCGTATACTGATAGGGTTGCTGGTCCAAAACCCCGAGCTCGCACCGCAGGTGCCGTCGCTGGCGGGTTTGAACCACGAAAAATTGCCCGGACTTGGCTTATTTTCAGAACTGGTCAACACGTGTTTGTCTCAGCCAGGTCTGACCACCGGACAACTTTTAGAGCATTATCGCGGCACAAAAGAGGCCGCTACCCTTGAAAAATTGTCGATGTGGGACGATATAGCAGATAAGGACATTGCAGAAAAAACGTTCACCGACTCGCTCAACCATATGTTTGATTCGATGCTTGAGTTGCGCCAGGAAGAGTTGATAGCTCGCGAGCGGACGCACGGCTTAAGCAGCGAAGAACGCCGGGAGCTCTGGATGATTAACCAGGAACTGGCGAAGAAATAAAAAATTTAACGGCTTAAGTGCCGAATATCGATCGGGAAGCCCCCGGCAGCCGCACTGAGAGGCAGCGGCAAAAATATAAGTACGCCCTCGCTTTAAAGGTTGGCAGCCCCATCGCCGACACCAATCAAACGAATTAAGTGTGGATACCGTCTTATGGAGCAAAACCCGCAGTCACAGCTGAAACTTCTTGTCCAACGCGGTAAGGAGCAAGGCTATCTGACCTATGCCGAGGTCAATGACCATCTGCCGGAAGATATCGTCGATTCAGATCAGATCGAAGATATCATCCAAATGATCAATGACATGGGCATTCAGGTGATGGAAGAAGCACCGGATGCCGATGATCTGTTGCTGGCTGAAACCTCCAACAACACTGACGAAGATGCGGAAGAAGCTGCTGCACAGGTACTGTCCAGCGTGGAATCTGAAATCGGGCGTACCACTGACCCGGTCCGCATGTACATGCGCGAAATGGGTACCGTTGAACTGTTGACCCGCGAAGGCGAAATTGACATCGCAAAACGCATCGAAGACGGGATCAACCAGGTTCAGTGCTCCGTTGCCGAGTACCCGGAAGCGATCACCTATCTGCTGGAGCAGTACGATCGCGTTGAAGCGGAAGAAGCGCGCCTGTCTGACCTGATCACCGGTTTTGTCGACCCGAACGCTGAAGAAGATATGGCGCCTACCGCCACTCACGTCGGTTCTGAACTGTCTCAGGAAGAGATGGATGATGACGAAGACGAAGATGAGGAAGAGAGCGACGACGACACCGCGGACGATGACAACAGCATCGACCCGGAGCTGGCGCGCGAGAAGTTTGCCGAGCTGCGTACCCAGTACGAAGTCACGCGTGACACCATCAAAGCGAAAGGCCGCAGCCATGCCGCCGCTCAGGAAGAGATCCTGAAACTGTCTGAAGTATTCAAACAGTTCCGCCTGGTGCCAAAACAGTTCGATTACCTGGTAAACAGCATGCGCGTGATGATGGATCGCGTGCGCACCCAGGAACGTATCATCATGAAGCTGTGCGTTGAGCAGTGCAAAATGCCGAAGAAGAACTTCATCACCCTCTTCACCGGCAACGAAACCAGCGAAACCTGGTTCAACGCGGCTATCGCGATGAACAAGCCGTGGTCTGAAAAACTGCACGACGTGAAGGACGATGTCTATCGCGGTCTGCAGAAGCTGCAGCAGATCGAAGAAGAGACCGGCCTGACCATCGAGCAGGTTAAAGACATCAACCGTCGTATGTCCATCGGTGAAGCGAAAGCCCGCCGTGCGAAGAAAGAGATGGTTGAAGCGAACTTGCGTCTGGTTATCTCTATCGCCAAGAAATACACCAACCGTGGTCTGCAGTTCCTGGATCTGATTCAGGAAGGCAACATCGGTCTGATGAAAGCGGTAGATAAGTTTGAATACCGTCGTGGTTACAAATTCTCCACCTACGCAACCTGGTGGATCCGTCAGGCTATCACCCGCTCTATCGCGGATCAGGCGCGCACCATCCGTATTCCGGTGCATATGATTGAGACCATCAACAAGCTCAACCGTATCTCCCGCCAGATGCTGCAGGAGATGGGCCGCGAGCCGACGCCGGAAGAGCTGGCCGAGCGCATGCTGATGCCGGAAGACAAGATCCGTAAAGTGCTGAAGATCGCCAAAGAGCCAATCTCCATGGAAACACCAATCGGTGATGATGAAGATTCGCATCTGGGTGATTTCATCGAGGATACCACCCTCGAGCTGCCGCTGGACTCTGCGACCACCGAGAGCCTGCGTGCTGCGACGCACGACGTACTGGCCGGCCTGACCGCTCGTGAAGCGAAAGTCCTGCGTATGCGTTTCGGTATCGATATGAACACCGACCACACGCTGGAAGAAGTGGGTAAACAGTTCGACGTTACCCGCGAACGTATCCGTCAGATCGAAGCGAAGGCACTGCGCAAGCTGCGTCATCCAAGCCGCTCTGAAGTGCTGCGTAGCTTCCTGGACGATTAATCGGTCCTGACAGTGAAAAAGCTCCCAATCGGGAGCTTTTTTTTATTCCCTCCCCCTGTGGGACAGGGCCAGGGTGAGGGCATCAGGCCGCAGAGGATTACAGCCCCCGCACCATCAGCGCCTCATCCAGCTCCCGATACGCCTCTACCAGCTTATCCAGCGTTGCTCTGTTGAGCCCACTCGGATTTGGCAGCACCCACACCTGCGTCACGCCGATAGTGATGCTCTGCTTACCCCACTTAGCCCCGCGCTGGCTGAACGCCTGCTCGTAGGCCTGCTTGCCGAGGATCGCCAGCGCGGCCGGCTGGTAGTCTTCGATCTTCTTGACCAGCTCTCGCCCGCCGCTGCGCAGCTCATGCAGGTTGACCTCGCTCGCCTGCACGGTTGGCCGCTCGACCAGCATGGTGATCCCGCAGCGCGTATCCAGCAGATGCTGCTCCTCTTCGGGCTTGAGTAGCCTGTCGGTAAACCCGGCCTGGTAGATCACCTTCCAGAAGCGATTCCCCGGATGGGCGAAGTGAAAACCGGTGTGCGCCGAGGACTTACCCGGGTTGATTCCGCAGAACACCACCCGCAGGCCTGGGGCCAGAATATCGTTGATCATCTCTACTCCCGCTTGATACGTCGTCAGGGAAGTATAAAGGATTGATTATGCGTTGTTTATAAAAACAGCAGGCAGGTGTGAATGGCTGGATTGCTGCGGGGAGTTACTTTATAATTCATCGCCACGGCCCCTTAGCTCAGTGGTTAGAGCAGGCGACTCATAATCGCTTGGTCGCTGGTTCAAGTCCAGCAGGGGCCACCAAATTTTAGTTTTAAAATCATATAATTAAGCCACTCGATAGAGTGGCTTTTTTGTTGAGTTGATTTTAAGTGGCGATGAAATGGCGGTGACCAATGCATATCGTTAATGAGGTTTTGAGTTCGCTTTCAGATTTATTTACACACACAAACCTGATCCCCGCGTCTGCGGTAGTAGCTATAGTTCTATTTTTTTCTAAAGAACATCTTGAATCTAAACGCAAAAAGATAGCCAAGCTGAACGATATAAACGCTCTAAAAAAAATATTTGCACGCGAATGCCAGCTAAACTGGAACCTTCGCACCCAAGTAAAAAGCTTATGCTCAAAGTTTGAACCCTTTGAAAAACTACCCTCAAATGAATGTCCATACTCTTTAAGCTTTGTCGATTCACCCTCGGGTAAGACCCGATATGAGATTTATGTAGATGGAAAAAAATCAACCGCTGGCGTGCTCACAAAACCATATCTAGAGAATTTTCAGAAGTATATTTACGACATTGCCAAACTGGAGCCAGATTTTTACGATCTCCTGGTTCCTGCATATGAAGCTGTGATTGAACTGAAGCATCTATATGACTCACTCATAGACCTTGAGCAAACACAGCAACTCATGAACAACGATAACATGATGTTAGGCTTTTCCAGTTACGCCCTTGAAGAACTTGAAACCATTGATAAAGACCTAAAAGCTCTTTATCAATTCTGCACAGGAAACGAACTAACTCAGGGCCTATTACGATAAAGCCCGCTCAAAGCGGGCTCTGTCACATCCACAATTGACGCTGTCCAGTTGGCAATGGATGAGGTGGGGCAGGATTTACAGTGCCCGGAGTAACAATAAATCTCTCCACTGATTCCATTGTCACGAACGTACAACTGCAATTGATGTTCGTGCATTGATGATAACGCTCTTTGGTGTTTTCACTTAGATAGCGACTAGTGCGCGCATGTGCCGCGTTCTTACACTTCGGACAATGGAACATAAAACACCCTAAATTCACAAAATGTGAATAAATAATACCTCATAACTCACCAAATGAGAATGCCTTAATCCACACCCTCCTCCAACGAGTATTCTACATCCGAAACCTTAACCTCAAGCTCCAGGCCCGTCGTGTAGCCGTTCCCGTTGAGGTTATGCACCACCCGACTGATTATCCACGCCTGCTCGTCTATGACGCGCTTAAAGCCTTTCACCGCAACCGGCGTTTCGGGAAATAAATCCGCACGGCCAAACGCCAGCGAGATTGAAAACTCCGCGACACCGCGCTGTATTTTGTCCCACTTCGCCTGAGCGGCACGCATGGCCTGTGCTTTTGTCGCATAGATGGTCGTTAGCTCCAGCACGTTGTCAGACTCACCGGTCATATATTCGCCCTCGCGTGCTTCCGGCTCTTTTTTGGCTTTGGTCTTTGCCGTGGTTTTGGCCGCTTTTGGGTGCTGCAGCGCGCGCAGGTGCTGCACCTTCGGCTTACGCTGCAGTTTCACTTTTTGCTTTTGCGGCTTAGGGTCTTTGGTGTGCAGCCATTTTGCCGTCACGCCGGTGTAGGCTTCCCGGTCGGCGATGGCAAACTGATGCCGGTCGCCGTCTCCGCGCTCAAGTGTCATTTGCGGGATAGGTTTACCGCTGGCCAACACAGCGTTACCGGCTTTGAGGAATAACAGTTTCCCGGCCTTTACCGAAACCGTTGCGCCGTTGCGGTCAGCCAGACGGGACAGAAACACCGCATCGGACTCCTGAGCCTGGTCGATGTGAGGCACGGGGATCGCTTTCAGTGTGTCGGCCACGCTGGCGGTCAGTTTGTTGCGCGCCGCGATGGTCTCCACGATGACCCCGAGCGTGGTGTCATGCCATGACTGTTCCCGGCGTGAGTTCAGCGTCCCGCGAAAATCAGCGCTACGTCCCCGGATGGTCAGCGTATCCGGTGCGCCCCGGTGCTCGATTTCATCAACCGTGAAACTCCCTTTCTTAAAAAGCGCGGAGCCCTGCCAGCCCAGCCACAGCGTCAACGTAGCGCCGCGTGGTGGCAGTGCGATTTGCCCATCGCTGTCATCAAGTTCGATGTCGAGCTGGTCAGCCTCAAATCCGCGATTGTCCGTCATGGTCAGACTAATAAGCCGGTCGCTAAAATCCTGCGTAATATCTTCGTTATCCTGCTTGAGCATAAACGCCGGGGCAATGAGCGCCCCTGCCTGTACTTTCATTCCGGTAATCATCCTGCCAGCTCTCCAATCCAGTTACCGGCAGACGTCACCAGACTGTCGGCCTGCGTTTTCAGGTCGCCGTAGATAGCCGCCAGCGACTCATCGACCCGCTTCAGTGACAGACTAAACTCGATTTTTCTGGCCGCGCCATCGCTGAATAATTCGCTGTGCGTGTGGGTCACTTTGTCGATGACATACATGCCGTGGATCATGCCCGTTCCGTCAATCAGCGGCCACGCCCTGCCTTCGTCGGCCATCAGCTCGATAGCCGTCAGCGACAGGCGACCGCCGGTGATTTCAGGGTAAAGCACGCCCGACAGCGTGCGTGAGGTTTCCCCCTCCCCGAGATACTGATAAGCCGGGGGTTTGCCGACGCGGTCGTTTGACGCCCAGCGGTAATCCTTCGAATACTGCATCGACTGATGCGGCAGCGTGCGGCGCTCAAACACGAATAAACCCAATACCATTAACATGCTTTAGCCCTCATTCGTCGTGGCGCATACTTGAGCGCTGACGCGCCCTTTTTTTCCGGTCTAATGTCTCGACGGCGTCACTTAGCTGTCGCTCAAGGTCGCTACCCGGCGCAACCCCACCCTGCAGGG
The DNA here is from genome assembly GCF_000493015.1 of Enterobacter sp. MGH 24. NCBI lineage: Bacteria > Pseudomonadati > Pseudomonadota > Gammaproteobacteria > Enterobacterales > Enterobacteriaceae > Enterobacter > Enterobacter sp. MGH 24. The sequence continues at coordinate 717,891 of NZ_KI535657.1, forward strand.
TGATGTGATACTCGCTTTTGCTCTGGTCGACATAAGACCGGCCAGCAGGCGCAGTTACTGGCTGATAGGCCTGATAACCTCCATACGCAGACGTTGCCGGGATATAAGACCCGTTTTGTGCACCGGCTGCTGCACTGGCTTTCGCTGCAGTCTGGTCGAGGTCGCCCGACTCTTTTTTGATAACCCCGAGTTTCTCCAGCAGCCAGCCGACCTTACTGCTCAGGCTGTTAAAGATATTGAGTGGAGCCATCAGGGCATCAGCCAGCGCCTGACCGAACGCCACCCCGACATTTTTGCAGCGGTCGAGCGTTTCCTGCGTTGCCTTAACCGGCGCAATCAGGTCAGTGAACCACTGCCAGACACCGCGCAATTTTTCGATGACGGAATCAAACACCGGCGCGAGCGGGGCAAAGATATCCGCCACCGGTGCAAAGGCCGCTTTAAGCCCCTCCACCACGCCCGAAAAGAATGCGCTGATAGGCTCCCAGTATTTACGAATCAGCAGCGCCCCGGCCACAAATGCCGCAACCACGGCCACAACCGGCCAGGTGATAGCACCGAGGACAGATACAATGGCCGTGCCCATTGCGGCCAGATTTGTTCCAAGAACACCGGCAGCGGCGATAATCATGTTGATACCCGTTACTACCGGCCACGCTATCAGACCAATACCCCCGAGCACCCCAATCAGCGCCATCCCACCGGCGACAAGGTTAAACAGGGTTTGCGTAAGCTCAGGGTTTGCTTTCGCCCAGGCGGCAACCTTCCCGAGCATATCGGTTGCGGAAACCGTCAGGCGGCGCAGCGCTGAATCCTCTTTTTCGAAAACCTCAATCTGCAGGTCTTCCCATGCTGACTGCAGGTTTTTCAGATCGCCGTCGAGGTTATCGGTCTGGATTTTCGCAATACGTTCAGTCGTGCCTTTTGAGTCACGGATTTGCTGGCGTTTATTGTCGAGCGAGCCATCACCGGCAGCGGCGACCAGCTTAATCGCGCCCTTCATGGCTTCCTCGCCGAAAATCACTTTCAGATATTCGCCCTGCTCAGCCGTACCGAGCTTATTTTTCACGAAGGACTTATTAATATCTTTGAGGATTTTCTCGACCGGCAGCATGTTCCCTTTGCTGTCGCGGGTTTTCACGCCCAGCTCTGCAATGGCGTCCACGGCTTTTCCCATTGGAGCCTGCAGGCGGTTGAAAATGGCACTCGCGCCTGTACCGGCCATCGAGCCCTTAATCCCGTTATCAGCCAGAATGCCGAGCATGGCGGTCGTGTCTTCAATGCTCGCCCCTGCAGCTTCCGCGATAGGCGCGACATACTTCATCGCCTCGCCCAGCTCGACAAGGCCGGTATTGGATGACGTAAAACCTTTAGTCATCACATCCGCGACGCGCTCAATCTCCGTGGTCGGCAGATTAAAGGCCGACTGCATATTGGTGATAATGTCTGCAGCTTCGGCGATATCCACGTCAGCCGCGAGGCTCAGATTGACGGTTGACCCGGTTGCGGCCAGCACGTCATCGGCGTTATAGCCCGAGCGTGCGAGCGTGGTCTGCGTGCGCGCCACGTCACCCGGTGAAAAGGCGGTTGTCGCGCCGATATCGCGCGCCTGCTGACGAATGGCCGCGAGCTTGTCATCCCCCTTATCGAGACTGAGGATCGCCTGCGTGCCTGACATCTGTTTGTCAAAACCGATGCCCGGTGCAATAAAGCGCGATGCACCATACAGCCCGGCGGTCGCCACCCCGACGCCCACCATCCCGGCATTACGCGCACCGGCGGCGAGCTGTTGCCCGGATTCATAGCGACGTTTAACCGCGCTGAGTCTGGCCTGTTGCTGGCTGACGCGCGCCAGCGCATCACGTTGCCGGTTAAGCTGCGCGGTCGTCTCGCTGATGCTGGATTTCAGACGGCGCTCATCCGCCGACAGCGTGCGGGTATTTATCCCGGCCTGCGCAAGCTCGGTTCGCTGGCGCTGTACCGACTGCCTGAGCCCGTTATATTTGAGCTGCAGGTCAGCAGCGGATTTCTTTGCCGCCTCCATCGCGCGCGCCTGCGCATTCGTGGGGTTTTCCGTGTTTTTAAACTGGACGGCCAGCGCAGCGGCCTCCTGTTTCGCTTTGTTAAGCGACTGACCGGTCACGGCAAGCTGTGCGCTCGCTTTCCTGAATCCGTCAATTCGGGACGCCTGCGCATTGAGGTCACGCAGGCTGGTTTGTGAAGTGCGGATGTCGCCAGCAAGGGATTTGCTGGCGGTCTGGATAGCTTTAAGCGGTCGGCTTGCCCGGTCTACTGCGTTAAGCAGCACCTCAAGTCTGACGTTTTTGCTCATGGTGGTTTCCGCTTCGCTGCAGCGCCTTATCGCGCCATGTGATGAGCTCGGTCACGCTCAGGGAATACAGCTCTGATGGCGGCCAGTGAAAAATCACTGCGATATCCGCCATCAGGTCATCGACCGACAGGTTGTCGGGAAATTTCAGCGAGCCGAAGATGGCGACAAAAAACCGACCACCTGACCAGCAAACAAAATCAGGTCTGATGCTTCCAGACGTGTGACCTCATGCTCGGTGAGTGCCGGGTAAGTCATGCGCGGCAGCACCTTAATCAGCGCATCGACGTCAGAGTTTGCCAGTGCGGCAAGACTCACACCGCGCAGGGTTCCCGCATTGGGTTTAAACACGGTCACCTGTTCGATTTTTTGCTCACCACGCATGACGGGATTATCGAGGATCACAATGTTCGGGTTTTTGGTTTCGATTTCAGTTTCGGTGATGGCGGTTTCGGTGTTTTTTTTCATGATATTGCTCTCTTCAACGTTGGATGACCGGCCAGCCTGGCTGACCGGTTAAGAGGTTACAGGCCGATGGCCTTACGGTGTTCTGCCAGACGGTCGACGCCGTCGACTTTCAGCACCATGTTGATGACGTCAATCTCGATGACTTCTTTGCCGTCAATCGTGAGCTGGTAGTAAGCACACTCGGTCGACATCTTGGTCGTGCCGCTTTCCCCCTGCTTGTTTTCGCCGCCGTCGTACTCTTTGTGACGGCCACGCATGACCACCTCAACGGCGGAAATCGCGCCGGTGTCATCGCGCTGATAAGAGCCGGTGAAACGCAGCGGCACGCTGGCCGCGCCCGGTGACGCGTACTGCGCCCACAACTCGACATCAGGCAGACCGCCGAGCGTCCATTCCAGCGACAGCGCATCGTCATCGAGACCGAGGTCAATCGACACCGAGCCCGGCATCCCGCCGCCGCGGTATTTTTCGAGCTTACGGGTCAGCTTTGGCAGGGTGACGGATTCAACAACGCCCATGTAGCTGAGGCCGTCGTTAAACATATTCAGGTATTTCAGTTTGCGTGGCAGTGCCATGTTCCGGCTCCTTAGCTGTTAACCGACTCTGACAGGTTCGCCAGATAGGTATCGGTGATGCGCTGGCGCAGGGTCAGGTTTTCCAGCGGCGGGACGGGGGTATAGTCGTAATCGATATACAGTTTCCCCACTTTCAGCGTTTCCACGCTGTTTGATTCCGGGTCGTACCAGCACGTGCCGTCAACGATATAGCCGTTGTTTTTCAGCTCGCGGAATTTGGCATTGATACCGGCGACGATGTCGCGGATAAGCGTTGCGGTGACGGGTTTATCCATCGCCCACGCGTGCGCTTCCGCCATCGTGTCGGCCAGCACCTGCGCGGTGCGGGTGTAGTTCTCAAACACGAATAACGGATCGTCTGAGCAGGTGCGGTTGCCCCAGAACTTAAAGCCGTCATTACGGATGAGTGTTGTCACACCGGCCTGATTGAGCAGGTTCGCGTCGGTGGCCTGTTCCTGCAAATCCCATGAGACCGAGGCACTGACGCCGGTGACGCCATTCACGCCGACGTTGGACAGCGTTTTGTGCCAGCCGATTGTCTGGTCGATTTTGGCGCGCAGACCGAGCGCGCGGGCAGTCGCCCATGCAATATCGGTTTCATTCGCCGTGGTGTCCCACGCCAGAAAATCAGGGTGAATGACCATCAGCTCGCGCTGACTGAAATTCTCTCGATAGGCCATCGCTTCTGAAATGGTCTTGCAGTCCCACGCGCTGATATAGCCAAATGCGCGCAGGCTCTGGCAGGTCGACGCGAGCGCGGTCGCCACTTCCTGAGAATCCAGCCCCGGCACACCGAGAATGCGCGGCTTAACGCCGGTGACGGTTTTTGCGGTTAACAGCGCTTTCAGCCCGGTATATTTGCCGTTTTCGTCGGTCGTGCCGATGATGTTGGAAATGGTTTGTTTTTGCGCCGCCTCCGGGTCTTCCGGGTCTTCGACACCTTCGGGAACGCGCACCACCACAATGACCGGTTTGCACTGGTCAGCGATGGCCTGCAGGGATTTTGCCAGCGTGCCTTTTGTACCGGCTTTCCCGATCGCAGTTTGTACACTGGTAATCAGCACCGGCTCATTAAGCGGGAATGTCTTTGCGTCAGCATCGCTGGCCGTGCAGACCATGCCGATGATGGCCGTCGAGACGGTGGAAATGGTGCGCGTGCCATCGTTAATCTCGATGACCTCGACGCCGTGATGATAGTCGCCCATCAGTAAAACTCCGTGGTGAAGTGGAGCAACTATTTTCTGTTGTGTGCAGTCTGGGAGCGATTCAATGCCGTTGGTGGAGGAATAACACAACAAACAAAAAGCCCTCCGGGTGGAGGGCTCACGTCAGGCGGGTAATTCAGGCCATACAATTTCATGGGGGGTCGACGTATCTATCCGGCTTAACAACACCCGATATTTTTTCCACGCGATCAACAATTGCTTTTCTTCATCGGTATCCAGCCCCAAATCGAAAGCATCCTGCAGGGGGGTTATTCTCGCGTTAGCTTCCTTCATCAGCACCGTTCGTTTTTCTTCCGCCAGCGCAACTAACTCTTCGGTGGTGGGCTCCGGTGGGTCAGTTAAGAACGGGATGCCCTCCACATTTGAGCCGATCACTTTTCCCGTGGATTGCCCCTCCAGCAGAGAAAAATAAAATTCTTCGCTGATTTCCACTGCATCAGCCGGAATGGATTCGTTAACCTCATCGCAATAGAACCCCAGCTCCGCTTTCGAAAAATAATAGTTCATCGTTTTATCGTCCTAATAGCCAACTGCAAACCAGCATAACTGGCGGTCTGTTGCGGCAGTATTTGACAGGGAATATTGTGAAGCCGATTTAATAAATCCCGTCATCGAGTTTTCGCCAGCGGTTCGCTCTATGTTGTTTGATACCGTCAGCGATGCGCAGCCAACAGGAAACGAAACCGGGAAACTGAATGTCCGCGTGGTCGCCCCGGAAACACTCTCAATCCCCCACTGAAAAATCATTCCCGTGTTTGAATCTTTGAACCATCCTCGCGAACCTTTGGATGCGGTGTTGACCTTCTGGAAGGTGCTGTTAGCAATCGTCTTGGTATAAAACCGGTTATCGAAATTTTCATAGCTGCCCGGCTTAATCTGGCCTCTCGCCTCCACATGCCCGCCACGGGTATCAACAAAGACCGTGACTCCGTCACTCCCTGTGAGGGTGCAATAAAACCCAATCCCGTTCCATGATTTCAGCATCAGGTTATTACTGGAAAAACCTGCGTTATCCTCGCCCTGATAAATCCCGGTTCCGTTCCTGATTTTTACGCCTTCCGAGAACATAACCTCTTTCTGGAAAGTGCCCCCTTTTGACGCTGACACTGCATCGACTTCATCAGCTGCTGGCGGGTTATTTGAATCGTAGATTTTTATCCAGTCGGATTGCCAGCCTCCATTGACTTTAGTCCTGTGGCGAATCGGCTCATCGGGACGCCCTGCACGCCAGCCAATTTGCCGACCAGTGTTTTGGTTGTACTGGATATGGATAAACTCATTCACATTATTAGCGACAGGGCCATGAATGCCCTCAGCGCTCATATTAAAAAAGCCGTTATAGTTGACGTTATTGGCATCTGACACGTTAACGCCGGCAATAGCACCGAGACCAAAATCACCTACCCGCAAAACTCGCCCGGAGGTGGTATCGGTGCTGGAGGTGGTCACATCTTTTGTGGCCGCTGTACCCGCATCATCCAGATTCGAAGTTTTCAGGGTGATATCGGATGTACCATCAAAAGCCACTCCGGCAATTTTCCGCGCCGTGGCAATCTTCTTAGCCGCTTCGGCAGTACCCTTTACTGGCAGCGCCCCCACATCGTCAGCCGTGGGCTTATATCCCTCATGGTAAACAGCCTTGTCGTCATACTTCAGCTCACCTGTATGCTTCAGTTGCAGAAACTTATTCGACGTACCGTTAGCGATATAAACATCAGAGTTGCCCACCCCAAACGACACGTTGCCAATCGTGGTTTTAATTCCAAACCCGCCCGTCAGCCAACCGCCAGCTAGCGGTAAACGGGTATTCGCATTGTCATTGGCCGCTTTCGCGTTATCGTTGGCAGTTTTTACGGCTTTTGGTGTCGCTGCCAGTACCTCAGACGTGCTGTCGGTCGCGCTACTGAGCTGAATAATGCCTTTCTGCGCCGTGGTGGCGTCCTGAGCCGTATATTTCGCTTTTGCAAGGTCATATGCCACCTTAACCGCTTTCGGCGTCGCTGCGAGCACCTCAGACGTGCTGTCGATCGCATTGCTTAACTGAGTGAAACCTTTTGCGGTGAGCGAGGCGTCGGGGTGGCGGCGTGACTGCTCATGCTCCGCGAGCTTATCATCGACATAGTCCTGCGTGGCCATCACCAGTGTGGTATCAATGGCCAGTTCGACCGACTCGATATCACTTACCATGATGACCATTCGCAGGGTCTGCGCACGCCCTGACCCTTCCGCCAGTTCTGGCTTGTAGCTTTCGGCCATATTGCCGACCGCAATCAGCGTGCCGGTGTCATCATAAAGCCCCATTTCCCGCAGCCAGAAACCGCCGGTTTCCGGGGGAATGACCAGCTCAGCAACAACGTAATTTTTGTTTTTATTGTCCTGGCTGATTTTGTTCAGGGTATGGCGCCAGACCTCACGCACCAGTTTTGTCTGGCTGGCGTTCGGGGTCGGCAGCGTGCCGCCACCGTCACCGACGGCCATCGCTGTAAAATTCACCTTTTTCCCGTTCGGGACGGTTGCTGCAGCCAGTTTTTCCGCACCGGCTTTGGTGATGACCGTTTTATATTTCACTGTCATTTTTATGCTCACTTATCCGGGGTAAACCGTGATGATGTCGCCGTCATAGGTCAGGGCTCCGGTGTACAGATAGCCCGGAATATCCTGAATAATGGTCAGGCCGATAAGATGGCGGCTGGCTGGCTTTGCATCCGCAATAAGCCGCTCCATTTCGTAATACATTTCCTCGGTGATGCCGGTTTCCAGCACCCCGATATCAAGCCGAAACGTGCCGGGCGGGTCGTTAGCTTCCCACCACTCAGTGACGTTAATCAGGTAGCCGAGCGGCTCCACCACACGGCGCACCGCCCCAATCGTCCCTTTGTGCTCATGGATAAATCGCGCCGCGCGGATCACCTCCCGTTTGGTGGCTTCCGGCCAGTTCTCATCCCACCGGTCAACAGAAAACGCCCACGCCAGCCACGGCAGCAGATTTGTCGGGCAGTCGTCAGCGCTCCAGAGTCGGCGCAGCGGGATTGGCGTTTTTTCAATGTCAGCGCAGGCACGCGCCGCCGCCACCTCAAGCGGCGACGAGCCCACCGGCAACAGGCGGGTATCATTCATCGTTACCCCCGATGGTGACGCTGTACTCACTGCACCATGACGCCTGCGTATCATCGAGCACGATGTCAGCTACCGGTTCGGCCAGTTCGACACGCTGCACGCCCTCGACATGGAGCGCGGCATAGATGGCTGATTTACGGATATCACGCCCGAGCCGGTGCTGTGCGGTGATGTATGCCTGCAGCTTTGTTTTCGCGGCACTGAGCACCGGCTCACTTTCGGGGCCAGGGTAAAGGTAAAGCGATGCGGTGATTTTATAGTCGACAATGCTTGCCGACTGCACGGTCACGCGGTCAGCGACCGGCCTCACGTCCTCATCGTTAAGGGCAGTACGCACGATGGCGAGCAGCTCGTCAGAGGCCACGCCGTTATTTTCGCGGGACAGCACCGAGACCGTCACGCACGCAGGCTGGGGACTGATGACGGAAATATCCGCGACCCGCCCGTCGGCGCTGCGGCCATGAAACTGATATGCACCGGTTGAGCCTGCGGTGCTCAGTCCCTCCGGGGCTTGCTGGATGCGCAGACGGTAGTCAGTGTCCGATTCCATTTCGGCAGGCGTCGGGGGTAACGTGGTGTCATCAGCAGGGGTAATCACAAGGCGCTCAACGCTGGAATTAGCCCCTATCTGGTCGAGGTCAGCGCCGGTGGCGTAGGCCAGCATGACCGCACGCGCGGCCTCGTTGACGCGTTGTCGCCAGATAACTTCCCGATAGGCGTTTTCCTGCAACAGCTTCACAATCGGCTCAGATTCAAGCGTCAGCGTGCGCGCGACCGCCTCCTGCTGGTCTTCGGGGTAAAGCGAGACGAGAGTCGCCTTTCGTTCGCTCAGGATGGTTTCATAGTCCAGATCTTCCACGACATCCGGCGCGGCGAGCTGGCTCAGGTCAACAATTGCCATAGCGTTTAACTCAGTGGAATGGTGAGGGAAAACGGCTGGCTCGATGTCGAGTGCGTGCCGGTGATATCGACATACAACCCGCCGTCGGTGTCCGACCGTTCAAAGGTGATGGTTGTCAGGCTTACACGCGGCTCCCACTTCTGGATCGCGGAATAACACGCGGCCATAATCTGCAGGCGCAGTGCCGGGGTCTGCGGCTGGTCAATCAGCGCCGATAACAGCGAGCCGTATTCACGGCGCATGACGCGCGAGCCAACCGGCGTGACCAGAATGTCGCGCACGCTTTGCCTGATATGCTCGACCTCAGAGATACTGAGCCCGGTCTGGCTGTTCATTCCCAGATAACGCACCGTCATTTCGTCCCCACCGTTCTGTCTTCGCCGCGCTTAACACCGCCGTGGTCGTGGTCATCCACCTGCACACCGTTCGAGGTCAGTTTCCCGCCGGTATGCTCGATGTCGCCGGTCATCTTCCCGCCTTTCTTCACTTCGAGCGTGCCGGTCGTCAGCTTGTTAGTGCACACCACCTCGGGTGTGTCGAGCGTGATACGGGTTTCCGCTTTCACCAGTACCAGCGGCACAGTGGCCGTAATGGAATCTGACGCGGTCACGTCGGCGGTTTTGATACCTGAAACGGTGAGCGCCCCGCTTTCGGGCTCGTACTCGATAACCGCCCCGTCAGGAAAAGACACATGAAGCGCATCAGGGGAGGCAGACGGTGCGGGATGGTCATCAGAGAAAATGCCCGGTAACACAAAGGCCGTGTCGAGCTCGCCAGCGATAGCAAGGATTAGCACCTGCTCACCGACCGAGGGAGCCCACCACACACGCGAGCGACCGGCGCGACAGGTGAGCCAGTTCAGCCAGGTGGTTTTCATCCCGCCCGTCTGGACACGACAAAGCCCCTCGTCGAGGTCGATATCGGTCACAATGCCGGTGCGGATGAGGTTGCGGATCGCGCGTGCGATGTCCTGCAGAGAATTTAAATTATTCATGGGGAAAGGATGCCGCCGGGCAAGACCGGCGGCAATTGAGGCGGGTTTGATGAGGGATGAAACAACAATCAGTGACTGAGGTATTTAATTATCAGCGTCTCGACGAGCTGTTTATCTTCCCGGCTAAATCCGAGTAACTGGCGTTCTGCATACTGCACATCCTGAGCGTGCACGTTTGGCCGGTCTTTGAGACCGTACTGATGGACACGCGCGATGCGCTCCACTTTGCCGGTGAACTCCACCACCGCGCTATTTTCACGGCCACTGGCTTTCATGTACCGGCTTGTGCGGAGCTTCTGAAACATCGCCTTTTTGATTCGCCCGGTCTTTGCCCTGAGCGGCTGGCGTTTTCGCGCCTGATACGGTGAGCCGTCCGGGGCTTTTTGCTGTTTGATACGTTGCTGTTGCGACTTGCGCAGCTCCTTTGCAATCTCACCGGCAAGCCGTCGTCGCCCTGCAGGTGACAGGGCAGCAATCAGCCCGGCGAGCTGGTCGTCAAAGGGCTTAAAGTCACTCATCCCACTTGCTCACCAGTTCGCCGTTGATATAGAGCTCTTTTGGTCGGGTAACAGGCTCAGGCAATGGCGGCTCAGGGGCATAGCTCACATGCAGCGCGCCGTTTTCCTCTTTGATGAGGGTGCGCTCTGTGAGCTGCAGGCTGATACTGATGTCGACACTGTCCCCGTCGTTTAAATCCATCTGGAAACGGTAGCCCTTCTTTCGTCCGTCATCGAGCGTGCAGATATCCGGCTGGTTTTCCCTGAGCCATGCGGCCACCGGCACGAATATCAAATCCGGGTCGCCCACAAAATCACACACGATCACATTCAGGGTGTAAATCTTTTCGTGTGACAGCGAGGCCGCGAGACGCGCGTCGATATTCCCCTCATCGGCAAAGATGCGCATCATTTCGGGATTGGTTTTTAACTGCGGGACGGCGTTAATTAAGGCTTCGCGCAGGCTGTGAGCTTTCTTCATCGAGTTTATCCTGACAGTCTTTGACGGTTTCAACCTGCAGCGCGCAGGCGGTGAGCGCGTGCTCAAGCCTGCGGATGTCTGCGCTCAGGTCGCCATTAGTGGCCGGTTCGCTTCCCGGCATCGGGCAATAGCTCACCTTCGGACACGCGCTGTAAACAATGACCGGCGGAGGCGCAACCGGCGCGGGTGTGCAGCCTGCGCACAACATCAGGCAACTCAGCGCTATACCAGCGACGTAACGTTTCATTCTCATTTATCAGCCTCGTAATGGTTTCTTCACGCCGCACGGCCATCGCACCGGCGGCAATCAGTTCCCCGCGTAAACTGACCTGCGCGGTTTCATTTCGCCTGGCAATTCCCTGCGACACGGAAAGCTGATTTTTCAGCATTCCGATCGCGGTTTTTTGTTCGGTGGCGACCTTGTTCGCCCGTTCAAAAGAGCGCGTCAGGTTGCCGTTCTCGTGGCGTTGCCACAGCACAACCGCAATCAGTGCGGCCACTAAAAACAACGTCACTTTCATGGAATGCCCCTGATGCAGTAAGCACGCTCACGCGCGCGTCGGTTTTCCAGCCCTTTGTTAACAGAGCCGTTCACATAAACCCATCGGGTGAGCTGGTCGCACGCCTGCCACCATTGCTGGCGTTTGATATACGAGACCAGCGTCGACCGGCAGGCCGCACCTGTTCCCACGTTGAATGAGAAACTGACCAGCGCGTCGTAAATGCGCTGCGGCATTTCCACCGGCACGCAGACCGCCAGACGCTTTTCCACGTTCAACACATCCGCGACCAGATTCGCCGCCGCCTGACGCTCGGTGATTTCCCCTTTCGGGACGACGCCTGCAGTGTGGCCGATGCCTGACGTCCACACTCCCGCGCTGCACTGGTAAGGCGTCAGGCGACATCCTTCGAGGTCGGCAATCAGCGCCAGCCCCTCGGGCGAGGTGTTAAGCAGACGAAAGTCAGGCATCAGCACCGCCAGCGCCAGCACTGCGGCCACACTGCATCGTTTAATGATTGAGCCCACGAATTGCCCCCTTATCGAGTCCGAGTGATGTCAGATAGAGATAGGTTTTGCGCTTAAACCAGTAGTTCGTCAGCGCGGTAAAAATGGCGCATCCGCCGCCCACGTAAAGCGCCATCTTTTCGGGTGACATTGCCCCGACATATGCCAACCCCACGGCCAGCCAGTAGGCGATAAACGTGGTGATTTTCTCCATACTCAGTCCCATAGATTCACCGTTTCAGTTCTGGCCGCGCTGTCGGCCTCGGGCAGTTCAACCGCCGTACCATGCGGCAGGATCACGCCGAGCTCAGGCAGGCCGGGATTCGCTTCCAGCACGGTTTCGAGCACACCCTCAGTGCGCCCGTAGTACCGCGCGCAAATCGCGTCGAGGGTGTCGCCCTGCAGCGCATACGCTTTCATCAGATTTGCCCCACAATGCAGCGCGCCTTGTCCTGGATGCGCGCGACTGACCAGCGCATATCCCGCCACATCTCATCGATAGTGCTGTCGATACTGTCGGCCTTTTTATCGCCTTTGACGGTCGCATCTACGCCGCGAAAACGCTCATACAGCGTGGCGGTCGTCATCGAGCACACGGCGTTGAAGTAGTGGAAAACGCGCACGCTCTCGCCGTCGATCTGGTCGGCCGGTACATCTTCCAGCCGGGCATAACCGGTGTCCTGCTGGTACTCGCGCCACTCGCCCAGCTCCGCGTTAGTCTCCGCGATGGCGGTTTTAATCGCCCGGCGCAGGCGCACAGGGGAAACGGTCTGCTCAAGTCGCATTTCTTCGCGCACGCGCTTCGGGTCAACATCAGGGTAAAACGGGGTGTTTTTGATTACCGGCTCGCTCACACCCGGCGGCGGTATCACCACGCCCGGCACATCCTGCGGCTCTTTGTTTTGCTCAATAATCAGCGTCGTCATGACAACCTCGGGTAATAGGTGGGCGGTGGACGCCGGTCGCAGTCAGGGCAATTGATACCCGCGTTGACCGGCGTGCCGCCCGGCTCGGGGAGCATTTGGTTAACTGGCGACTTTCTTCGGGCGTCCGCGCCCTCGTCTCGCCGGTGAATTCGTGTTTTTAGCCGATGTCTTTTTCGGCGCTTTGGGCGTGGTCTTTTCGACAGCAACAGGCTTCGGGGTCAGTTCACGGTTAAGGGTCTCAATGTCTTTACGCACGCCGACATGCGTATCGAGCTGTAACGCCCGTTTCAGGTGTGTCAGCGCCTCATTGAGCTGACCATCGTCTCGCAGGGTCAGACCGGTGACTTTATGCAGACGGGCGCGTACCTCGTCAGGCATGTCAGCGGAAAGCGTCAGCTCAATAACGCTCAATAGTTCGGTTACATTGACCGGCTCACCTGCGGCGCGGGCGCGCAGGGCTGCAAGCGCAACCTCTTCCGCCAGCATGTAAGGCACTGAGCGGGCATGACCCGGCATTGACAGGTTGTAGCGCAGCGCATAACGGGCAATTTCAATCGCGCCGGTGATATCTCCAGCATCGAGACGCCAGAGCATGACCGTCATCAGGATGTCATCCTGTGCGCCCTTACCATTTTCCAGCACGCCAGCGACCCACGGCAGATACAGCGGCAGCAGCTCGCGTTTCTTCTCGGCTTTGCGCTCTTTCGAATGGATTGTTTTTAACGTCCGGCGGTCTGCGGCCAGCTTGACGAGCATTTGCTCGTAAGCGGAAGCATGACGCAGCGGGGCGTTATCCCGCTGCGATGCTTTCATGGCCGAGACCCGCATCGCGTGACGCTGAGCGGGGCTCGCCATAAATTATGCCTCCCCGTTTTCAGCAGATTCAGGCACTTCAGCCGTTTCAGACTGAGCAACAGGGGCAGCAGCGCCCATCGCCTGTACCGCTTTCACAATGGCGGCAGCGAATGCGTCCGCGCTGGCTGGCTCGCTAGTCGCGTCCTCTTCGGGCTCCAGAATCTCGATATTTTCAATCAGGCAACCAGCCTCGTAGTCTTCGATAACAAAGTCGACTTTGACCTGTTCGTAGTTCTCCACTCGGTCGAGTTTAGGGTTTTCGATGATGTGGCGGCGGTGGCCGTCCTCATACAGATAGATGGAGATGTTATCCAGCGTGGTGATGAAAATACTGTTTGCCGGGAAGAACGGCGCGCGCACCGCCTGCAGCTGACCGATGGTTTTCTGGCTGATAATCAGCTCACCGGCGAGCTGTTCCGTGTTCGCCTGGAATTTGTTAATCATCGGGAAGTATTTGTCGGTCAGGATGCGACGGCCACAGATGACAACCATTTCCGGGTTTTCGCGGTGAATTTCTTCGACAAGCGACTCGAATGCGTCCATCACCAGCGCGTCAAGGTTCGCGTAGTGACCGCCTTTGCCGATTTTGATGGAGTTTGAAATCACGTTGCCTTCAGCGTCGGTGACGCTGGACATGACGCGCTCAGGCGCATCGTTGCGGTATTTCTGCAACCAGCCCACAGCCACATCCTGAAGCAGCGGATTTTGTTTACGATCGGACGTCGCCGCACGGCTCACACCATTAAAACCAATGGTGATGTAGTCCAGCGCCTGACGTTTGATGATGGCGTTACGGATACGAATCTGGAAATCCTGATAACGCGCCCACAGGTCGAGCTTGTTATAGGTAAGGTGATAGTCAAAGTTGACCGGATTACAGAAATAACGGTATGCATCCAGTTTCGAGAAATCAGCGGTCTGACGCTCAACGCCGTTCGCGGTGTCAGCATTACTGGCAATGGTGCCAGTAACATCGATACCGACTTTCTCTTCGGTCAGCTCGGCCACCGTCACCATGTTGATGAGTTTCAGGAAAGAGGACGACTGCTGAATTTTATCAAACAGGGTTTGAGTGACAGACGGCTCAACGTTGAATTTCTTGTTCAGGTCAGCCACCTCGACGCCGTTCAGTTCGGCGATACGGCTCATGTACTGATTGAACTTAAAGCGGGTTTCTTTACGCATTGTTTTTGTTTTCCTTCAGGGTGTCGGATTAATTAGCAGTCGGTCAGCGTGGTCGTCGCAACATCGCCGCCGGTGCTCAGCTTGCGGCGCGGTTGCGTGATGTTTTCGGTTTTATCCAGCGTGGTTTTGATGGTGCTGAGTTGCTGCGTGGTGGTGGTGGCCTGCTCGGTCAGCGATTTTCTGACGTCAGCGAGCTCGGACTCAATCTGGCTGAATCGGGTCTCAGCATTTTCGTCGCTGGTCTGCACTCGTTCGGCAATGGTCGTCACAGCTTCACGCACGTCATTGAATCGGGCGTCATCGCTGGACTGTTTACGGCTGAAAATGCTTTTGACGGTGTCCGTGACTTTGGTAAGTAGCGTTTCCGGCTGGTCTTCGAATTCCAGCTCGGCGAGCGTCGCCACGCTAAACAAGTCATCCGCCTGTTCTTTTTTACCGGCGGCACAGAATTGCAGGTATTCAGTCCCGAGACTTGCCGGGTCATCCGTCACGGCCAAGCCGATGAGGTGGCATTTGCCGGTATTGGCAAAATTCGGGCGAATTTCCATGGAGGTATAAACTTTCTGGCCTTTCGCCAGCATGGCGAGCAGGTTGTCTAGCGGTGCAATTTTGCCGAATAGCGCCAGCTTGCCGTTGAGTGCTGAGCCATCTTCAATCACTTCGGCTTTCAGCTCGATCACATCGCCATAGCGACAGAATGGTGTGTCGGGAACAACGCTACGGATGTGCTCCAGATTGATGCGACAACCGTAGACGCGCGGGTCAAAGCCGTCGGCCATTTCCTGAATATCTTGCGCGCTGATATCGCGACCGTCGCAGGTGTCACCCTCGACGCCGATGCGAAACCATTTAGAGATTTTTTTTGCCATTAGTCAGGTGTCCTGAGTTGGGTTATCGGGTCGGATGTAGTTTCCCGACTCCGCGCCCGACCAGCCACCGGTTACAGAAGTGCAACCCCTGACACAACAGGGGTTTAGCGATTCATCGTCTCTGAATCTTTAGCCTTGCCGTGTACTCATAACGGCGAGGTTGAAATGACTCAAACCACAGATACATCACTGGTTAATGACCCACGACGACAGGCCGCATTGCTTTTCTGGCAGGGATATTCCGTGCCACAAATCGCGGAGCAGTTGCAGGTCAAGCGGCCAACCGTGCAGAGCTGGAAGATGCGCGACAAATGGGAAGAAACCGCCCCATTAAATCGGGTTGAGTTCACACTTGAAGCGCGATTAATTCAGCTTTACGCAAAGCCTGACCTGACAGCTCATGACTTTAAGGTCGCAGATTTTCTGGCGCGCCAGATGGAGCGACTCGCGCGAGTGAATCGCTACGGCCAGACCGGCAACGAAGTGGATTTAAACCCGAATGTTGCCAACCGAAACAAAGGGGAAAAGAAGAAGCCGAAAAAGAATTTTTTCAGCGAAGAGGCCATCGAGAAACTCGAAGAGATTTTCCTCGACCAGTCTTTCGATTATCAGCTCGAATGGTGGCGCGCCGGACTGGCTCACCGCATCCGGCACATTCTCAAATCCCGCCAGATTGGCGCAACATTTTACTTTGCGCGTGAAGCGCTACTTCAGGCGCTCAAAACCGGCCATAACCAGATTTTCCTGTCGGCCAGTAAAACGCAGGCATATGTATTCCGTAAATACATCATCGCCTTTGCCCGACAGGTTGACGTCGAGCTCACCGGCGATCCGATTGTGCTCGGCAATAACGGTGCCGAACTGATGTTTCTCGGTACCAACGCCAACACGGCGCAGAGTCATAACGGCGATTTGTACGTCGATGAAATTTTCTGGATACCCAACTTTCAGAAGCTGAAGCGGGTCGCAGGCGGGATGTCGTCGCAGGAACATTTACGCACGACCTACTTTTCGACCCCCTCGTCGCTGGCACATGGCGCCTATCCGTTCTGGTCGGGTGAGCAGTTCAACCGGGGACGCTCAGACACCAGCGAGCGCGTTGATATTGATATAACCCACGCTGCGCTCGCGAGGGGTGTCGCCTGCCCGGACGGCCAGTGGCGGCAAATTGTCACTATTGAGGACGCGCTCGCCAAAGGGTGCACCCTGTTTAACATCGATACGCTGAAGCGTGAAAACAGCGTCGATGAGTTCCGCAATCTGTTTATGTGCGAATTTGTTGACGATAAAGCGTCGGTATTCCCGTTCGAAGAATTACAGCGCTGCATGGTCGACAGTCTCGAAGCGTGGGACGACTACACACCATTCTCTGACCGGCCATTTGAGCATCGCCCTGTGTGGATCGGCTATGACCCGTCATTACGCGGTGATAGTGCCGGTTGCGTGGTGATAGCGCCACCGGTCGTCGCCGGGGGTAAATTCCGCATCCTTGAACGTCACCAGTGGAAAGGCATGGACTTCGCCCAGCAGGCCGAATCCATTCGCGAGCTCACACAGAAATATAACGTCGAGTATATCGGCATCGATGCGACCGGCCTCGGCCAGGGCGTTTTCCAGCTTGTGCGCTCGTTCTACCCGGCAGCGCGAGAAATTCGCTACACGCCAGAAATTAAAACCGCAATGGTGCTCAAAGCGAAGGACACCATCGGTCGTGGATGCCTTGAGTACGACGTCAGCGCGACCGACCTCACGCAGTCGTTTATGTCGATTCGCAAAACAATGACCAGCAGCGGGCGCAGTTCGACTTATGAAGCCAGCCGCACCGAAGAAGCGAGTCACGCTGACCTCGCATGGGCGACCATGCACGTATTAATCAACGAACCATTAACCGCCGCCAGCGGCCAGGCATCATCCAGCATTATGGAGTGGAATTAATGAGTAAGAAACGCAACACGCGCCAGCAGCAACAGCTTACCCGCAAACATACCGCAGAGCCTGCTCAGAGCATGGAGGCATTCACCTTTGGCGAGCCGACGCCGGTACTCGACCGCCGTGACATTCTCGATTATGTCGAATGCATCGATAACGGTCAGTGGTACGAGCCGCCGGTGAGTTTCTCCGGGCTTGCAAAAAGTATGCGCGCCGCTGTTCACCACAGCTCACCGATTTACGTTAAGCGTAATATTCTGGTGTCGACCTATATTCCCCACCCGCTGTTATCCCGTCAGGACTTCAGCCGGTTCGCACTCGATTATCTGGTATTTGGTAATGCCTTTTTGGAAGAGCGTCGAAGCATCACCGGCAAACCGATAAAATGCGAAACCTCCCCGGCCAAATACACACGTCGTGGGGTGGAGGATGACACTTACTGGTACATTCAAAGCTACACGCAACCGCACCAGTACGCGACAGGCTCAGTCTTTCACCTGCTTGAGCCCGATATCAATCAGGAGCTCTACGGTATGCCGGAATACCTGAGCGCACTCAATTCCGCTTGGCTGAATGAATCCGCCACGTTGTTTCGCCGTAAGTATTACCAGAACGGGGCGCACGCCGGTTACATCATGTATGTGACTGACGCCGCTCAGAGTAGCACCGACGTCGAGGCGCTCCGCAAGGCGATGCGTGACTCGAAAGGGCTCGGCAACTTTAAGAATCTGTTTTTTTACGCGCCAAACGGAAAGGCCGACGGCATTAAAATTGTGCCGCTGAGCGAGGTCGCCACGAAGGATGATTTTTTTAACATTAAAAAAGTCAGCGCCGCTGACCTGCTTGACGCTCACCGCATCCCGTTTCAGTTAATGGGAGGCAAGCCTGAAAACGTCGGGTCAGTGGGTGATGTTGAGAAGGTAGCAAAGGTCTTTGTTCGCAATGAGCTCATCCCGCTTCAGGCGCGATTTATGGAGTTGAACGAGTGGGCAGGTCAGGAGATTATCCGCTTCGATAAATACTCACTCGAAGACAACGACTAACCATAATCAGCCGCCCGGACAGGCGGCTTTTTTACATCCGCATTCACGCGCCCTCAGAGCGACAACACGCCACCGCAACCGACAACCACCCAATGTCACCCGATACAATTACAACGCAACAGCGAGTCGCTGAGACGCGAGAAAAATAAATTAAACACCCGCCTCAGCGCGCAATGCTATCCCCGCCTCGCCTGCTCGCTTAATAGGGCGTTTTTCATGCAGGTGCATTTGGTCCGAAAACCCAATTAGCTACTCGCCTTAGACTGTGAACAGACAACTTTTTTTTGCATGCATTTTGATGCAAAATCACTCATGAGTTATTAAGTTTTATTAATACTTCTGTAGTGACACATAGCCATTGTGCCCAACACTTGGGCATGAGTGTAGAAGGGATAAATTATGGTTTCGTCAAATGTTAAAATCACAGCTTTTCCAGCCAAAAGATTTTTTGTGGAAATGCTTACTCGAGATATTGAATTATCTGACTCTATATTGGATTTACTTGATAACTGTTTGGATGGGGTTTTACGTAAGAACAACTTCACTCCAGAACAAACTTTCGGAAAATCAGATGTATACAAAGGTTACCATGCACACATCGAGTTTGATGAAAATTGTTTTAAAATAGTTGATAACTGTGGGGGGATCCCTGGTAATCTTGCAGAAAATTATGCGTTTAGACTAGGGAGACCTTCAGAAAGGGAAGCAGAAGACCTTCCAACTATCGGCGTATATGGTATAGGTATGAAACGTGCCATATTCAAGATGGGAACATCCGCTCAAATTTTAAGCAAAACAGATGCGGAACAATTTTCTGTCAATATAACACCAGATTGGATGACTGATGACAATGATTGGTCATTAGAGCTAGAGAGAAATGATGTCGATTTAAAAGAAACAGGTGTTAGCATAACCATAAATAACTTAAGAAACGATATTAAAGCATCATTATCAAAAGATCGTGATTTTGAAAGCGATTTAATAAACATTATAGCAAATCATTACAGTCTTATAATAAAGAAAGGCTTCGAAGTTAAAATAAACGATAAAATTGTCAAACCCAATAGCACAACGCTAATTTTTGATGAAAGCTCGATTAAAGATAATACTGACGGCATCGCACCATATATATACAAAAATGAATCCAATGGTGTATCAATAAAAGTTGCAGTTGGCTTTTATCGTAATTTACCGAGTGATGAGGAAGAAGATAATTTATTGTCAGGCCGTTCAACTACAGAAAAAGCAGGCTGGACGATAATCTGCAATGATCGCGTAGTTCTTCATGCAGACAAATCAAAACTGACTGGATGGGGGGAGGCAGGAGTGCCTCAATATCACACCCAGTTCATTGGTATTTCTGGTGTTGTTATATTTACATCATCAAATGCTGAGTTGTTACCTATAACGACAACTAAACGTGGTGTTGATGGCAATTCAGAATTATATTTATCTACAAAAGATTTTATGAGAGAAGGACTTAAATTCTTTACAGATTTCACCTACAAATGGAAAACTAATAATGAAGAAAGAAAGCAGATTATAAGTACTGCTTCAAGCCTAGTTTCAACAACTGAAACTGATTTCACAAAATCAATTCCGCAGGAAAAATGGTCTACAGTACGTCGTTCTATCGGAGGTCAAGTTTTCAAACCTAAACTTCCTATGCCACGAGAAACAGATCCTTTACGCCAGATAAAATTTAGTCGTCGACATAGTGAAATAAAACTGGTCTCAGAATTTATCTTTGAAGATGCGACTCAGCCACCAACTGAAGTTGGTCAGTTCTGCTTTGATGAATTTTTAAAAAAGGCTAAACAATGAGTACTGGTGGAAGTATCCCATATCATTTAAGGCAAAATAAAGCCATTGAAAGGAATCTATTTATAGAGACCTTGAGAAGACTGAATAATTATACCAACATATCCGAATATATTTATATTGGGTTTGGAGGACCATTCCTCGAAGATTTTAAACAAGTTCATAACCTTTTAAAAGTGAATAAGATGATATCTATTGAAGGTGATGAAAATGTTCATCGCCGTCAACAGTTTAATAAACCATTATCTTGTATTAACTTAGGTGAAGAGCCTGAAATGAGTGGCGACTTTATTAATCGCTATGATTTCGATGAAAAAACTATAATTTGGTTAGATTATGCAATGCCATCAGGCCTTAATTCTCAGTTAAATGAAGTCGTTAATTTAATTACCAAATTAAAACCAAAAGATATATTCAAGATTACATTGAATGCACATCCTGAAACATTAGGAAAAGATCCAAACGAAAGAGATCCAAGGCCCTACAGATTTAGGAAGATAAATGAAATTTTAACGGAAAGTTTCATGCCTATAGACTCAACTGAGGAAGATGTTGGACTTAAGAGATATCCAACATTACTTATTAACGCATTGAAACGAGCTGTTGGGAACGGGTTAAGAGGACGTAATGATATAAGAATCCATCCTCTAACATCTTTCGTGTATAAAGATGGGCAACAGATGGTCACTTTAACGGCTATTGTTTTAGATAATTCAGATGAAGAGGAAGCAAAATTTATTGATTCGTCGAGAATAAGAAATTGGCCATTTTATGCAGGAGAGTGGCGTAAACCAAAAGATATTAACGTTCCTGCAATGTCTTTAAAAGAAAGAATTCATATTGAGTCTTTATTACCTGAGGCTACAGTAGAAAGTATCTGTGAAGACTTAGGCTTCTATATAGGCTCCAATGCAGCAGGAGCCGATATAGATCTCAATAATTTTATTGAATACTACAAGGTCGTGCCGTGGTATTCAAAAGTTCTTTTTTAACATTCAAGCAATACTGATATATAGGTAATAGCATAGCTTCAGCAACTAACGGGCTAACGCTATTACCTATCTGTCTAAAGCTATGCCATTTCGTAGGATGAAATCGGAACCAATCAGGGAACCCTTGTAGCCTAGCAGCCTCTCGGGGCGTAATAACACGAGCCTGAGTAGGATGAATAGGGCGTACAGCTTGGTAGCTACCTTTATCGCTTCCAGTTCCTGCTCTCAATGTTGGGCAAAATCCATTTGGATTAAGGCGTTGGGATCTTGAGATCTTATCTGTTTCCCCAAAGGAAAGATTTCCATATCTTTTAATTATTTCGTCTGTGTGTACAGTGCCCAAAAAACCGGATACTAGCCCATTCTTTAAGTTTTTTAATGATTCAGCATCTCCTACATTGCTAGGAATATGTCCCCAAAGCCTTTTATAGAATTCACCCTCCCTGTCCATTTTGACTTTTCTCCAACCTTGTGATTCATTCTGCCATTCTTTCTTTATTATTCTTGGCAGACCATATAAAGCATCTTTAACAAACACTTGCTCAATTATATTTTTTGGAAAGAAATCGGATTCCTTTAATTGGATTGCGTAGTCCTTTCTAAAACCAATAAAAAATATACGCGTTCTCGTTGTTGGCGCTCCATAATTTGAAGCGTTGACTTTAATCGGTTGTAATAAACAATATCGATCGCTCACTAACGAGAATGCTTTTTCTCTTACGGGATCATATTTTTCATTCATAATACCCGGTACATTTTCCGCTAAAAAACAAATTGGCGATAGCTCATTTACAAGACGAAAGAAATGAATATATAACTCGTTTCTTGTATCATCAGCATTTCCTTTACCTATAGAACTGAATCCTTGGCATGGTGGTCCACCAATGATACAGTCTATTTCTTTGACATTACATGCCGCTAATATATCTTGTGCAGAAAGTTTACTCACATCCTTTTTGAGGTGTGCAGCGTTTGGAAAATTTAATTGATGAGAAAAAATCGCATGTTTATCTATTTCAACGGCTCCAGCTAAGTTAAAGCCCGCACGTGCAGCTCCCAAGCTTAAACCGCCTACCCCTGAGAATAAATCAACTACATTCATATTAAGATAACCATGCTTACTAATCCAATTAAAGATCCTGTATTCTACCATTACTTTAGCTTTTTGCTACAGATAGTCATTCCATTCATGTTCGATGGCTCGTCAGATTACACATTTTGCTCATACTAACTCCAGCTCCCATCTTCCCATACTTCCTGAAGGATACCATCCAGCGCTTCGCTGTCTGAATCCTTATCGAACCCCATAATCTCGACACCGGTCATGGATTCCTTTTTAACCGTAACGCGCGTTGACGGGAAAACAGACTGTATTCGTCTGGTCAATTCGCACTGAAAAGCCTCAATTACCGGCTGGCCTATTTTTTGGTCTTTATCCAACGTGATATTTACTTTCACTTTGCCCTCTTTTGCAACGATCTCATCAACAGGCGGCTCGGAAAAAACAACAGAAAAATTATTATTTTTCATTAGGTTGCCTCTTGCTATTTCCGCAATTAGATTCAAAGCAATTTCACGATCTCTTTCCTGACATGCACCCTCAGCCGTCAGGCGCGCAATCATTTCGACCCGCTCAATCATAACGTGCTCGTTTAGTTTTCTATCCACACAACCTCCCCTACGAGATACTGTATATACATACAGTAGCACGTATTGGCAAAATTTGGGAAGTAAAAATCGCAACCAAACACACTGTATGTACATGATACGGATGAGTATTATCGGTTAAACTTTCGTTGTCATTTCAGCTAAAGCCGCAACGCGCCTGAGGATTTTACGGGCTTGCGCCTGATGTGAAGGGGGTGCGGAAAACACCTCTCCATTGACCGTTCCATGCAACCATTTTCCGTTAAAGCAACTTTTACCACCTGACATCAGGTGCAGGGCTTCACCCCGGCTGATGATAGTCCCGGTTGTCAGGTGTATCTCGTCGATGGTTTTTGCTATAGCTGCATATTGCTCATCAGTTCCGTGAATGAATTTTCGCCGTATTGCTGGCTTTTGCTTTCTGAGTCGGTTCGTCAGCTCTCGTCTTTCACGCCTACAGAGTGGTTTCGATAAATCCAGTATCGGTGGATCGCTTTCGCTTCCCGTACAGTTATTGACAGAACTCCGAGAGGGCGCAGGAGCGCCCTTAAGGTCAACGGCCAAATCAACGGCACGCTTCGGCACAATTTTCCATTGCGTGAGACGGGTTAAAATAGGGGTGCCAGCACCAATAGCGGAATCATACACGCCACGGATGCAGACGGTTTCCTCGCCATACTGGTTAAACTCGGCGCGCGGTTCATACAGCGTGCGCACCTGCAAATCATCGCGACGGACGAACGGACCACCCTGCGCATTAACGTAACCAGCCCAGTCACCGGCGTCAGCGGCATCATGGACGGCTGCAAACTCAACGCTCAGGCCGTTTGCGGTCTCTGTATCAGCGAGGCGGCGCAACTCACGGTAGACCGTCACCGGCGCACCGCCGATAAACTGGAATTGACGGATGTGCCAGCGCGCCGCCCATGCTGATACGGCTGGAGCGGTCTCTTTTAGCTGTTCACCGCTTTCATCATCGGTTTCACCATCCAGAGCATAACCGTCAATATTTTTTGAAATGTATTTAGCCACATAGCCGGTAGCACAGCCCTTTTCCGGGTCAATGGCCTCGGCATGAAAACGCGCCTTTTTGGCTTTGTCGCTTCTCAACTCGTGGTGGTCTTCCTCCCACGCGTAATCGCGAATGATGAGGCGCACGCGCTCAACGTCTTTCGGCAGCATAAACATAAGCATGTGCCAGTGAGGCGTCCCGTCGTGATGAGGTTCAGCAACACGGATACCAAAAATGCGGATTTCTTCCCGGTACAGCTTGGCACGAATGCGCGCCCAAATGCCGGTGAGATAATTCTGCGTATCTGACGGGCTGGCTCCTTTCCATTTGGTGTTACGGTATCCCGCCTTAGTTGTGGCGTGATATTTTGACGGCGCGGTCAGGGTATAAAACTCACCGACATAACCGAGCTCATTGCAGATATTTTCAAACCCACGGATGCGGGTCATCAGCTCGCAGCGACGTATCGCAGGGTTAGCGACCGAGCCATCATATTTTTCAATCAGGCTGATGCGGTTGCCGTCTTCGTCTTCGAGATCCAGCCCCTTGAGAAATTCACGCGTGCGGCGCTTCTGCTCGCGCCAGTCGGTCACGCAGTTTTTACTCGCGTAGACATGTCTTTTCTTGCTGACGTTGCCAGCGGCAATGTGCAGATGTTCGCGCCATGCAGCCGCAATGCGACGCAAGCGGCCACGCCACCAAACTTCATTAAACATGCGGGTGATGGCCGGGGCAATTTCATCCTCACCTACATATTTCTTTGTCACCCGCTCCCAATGCGGCGGGGTAACGTTGAATTGCAGGGAAATGAAACCGGCTCGCATGTACCAGGTGTACAGCGTTTTAAGCTCGCTAAATCCGGTGTCATCAATGTCAGCCAGTTCAGCGCGAATGAAATTGGCGATATCAGCGGCCAGCAGGTCAATATCGGCACGCGACATATCAGGGAGGCGGTTATATCTGGCGACCATATTAACCATGCGTGACGCCAGATATTGCATAAGCTGGGTATCAAAATGACCACCAAAAACAGCGGTTGATACATTGCTGTTGATACCCGCGCACTCGTATTTTTTTGCGACCAGTTCAAGACGTGGCAATGCCTTTTTGCAGAAGCTGATTAAAAAGGCATTGGCTCGTTGGCTGCCCTGATTTTGCTCCAGCACAGCAGCGGTTCGATAAACGTCAAAACGCACGCATTCTGGCTGGAGAGAAAGCACCTTTCTCGCATGCAGCAAAGCCGCGAACATACGGTCGCGGCGATACTGTTGGTCATAGGTAAGATATGGGCTGGCTATTGCCGACCGTGGGGCATTCCACGGAAAAGCGAATTGAACAGCCAATTCATACCCCTCGATAGTGTTTTAGTTTGAGCTCGGCGACTTGCTGGCAGGTCACGCAAAAGGCCACACCCGGAATCGCAATGCGGCGAGCTTCCGGGATTGGTGCGTCACATTCCTCGCAGAGGAAATGAGAAGGCGCAGCGATACGGCTGCGGGCATTGCTGATGTGGCGTCCGCGGTCTTCCTGCTCGCGCAGTTGTGCCAAATCCATTGCGTCGGCCATTAGTGCAACTCCTGTGATTCATTCTCAAAGCGGGTTGCTTCACGGCGCAGCAGTTCAGCAGCTTCGGTACCGCTCATCCCCTCTTTAGTGATATGGATAGCCAGCGCCTCAAGACGGATTGAAACAGCGAGCGCGCGGTCTTTACGCTCTTCTTTTTTGGCATCGGTCAGCAATACGGCCAGCGCATCGCTATCAGTGTTAAAACTACGGGTTACGGTATTACGCATAATTGACTCTCCTGATTTCGGGCAATAAGAAACCCGGCGGGTTTACGCCATTAAATTTCTGATTGGATTAATTCGGCATGGTTAGCCGTTTGGGAAATAAGCTCACTACTGCACGAAAATGATTCATCGCTGTAATAAGCGCTTTTTTCTCGTCAGTAGTCAGTTCACTTAATTCGAGCTCATGACGAGCCGCCGGTATTTTTGCCAGAAAGAAAATAGCGGCCAGCGCCCGATTATTTTCTTCAAATTGTGGGTCACGTTTATCGCGCATATCATCGACAAAACGCTCAACCTCTTTCCAGCTATCGCCCCAATATTTCGCGCGCAATTCAGCCACATGATTGAGACCGGCCAGACGTTCACCCGCTTTCAGCGGAACAGTCGCGGAAACAGCTTCGATAGCCATGATTCCCCCTGCTTTTGAGTAGAGAGGCCAGCCAGTAAATCAGCCTGTGAGCGGCTCGGGTGCCAGCGCTTGCCGTCCTTACCTGCGATCCAGCCGTGGCCGTAGTGCATGCCGGGGCCTTGCTTAACGAGCAGAGACGCGAATGACGGTTCACTTTTCAGCATACGCACCTCAAATCAGTCCGAACGATGCGCCAATACCGCTCATGGTATCGACCACGCTCGACATAGCGGGATTAGTCTGCAGACGCGCATGCAGCGCCAGCGCCGACAACGACAACATGCGAATGCCAGCGTTAACGCTTTCAATCATGTTGTGCTTACGGGCAGAGGTCAGACGTTCATCAGATACCGCACCGCTCGCCAGTTCGCCGAGTTCACGCATTGCGCGCATGACGTAGGACTGCAATTTGTCTTTAGCCAGCTCATTAACCGGCACGCATGGCAGGCAATGAATCTGCGCCAGAAAACCATCAACGAGGGTTGAGTCTTCGGTCAGGTCAGTCAGCAACCACAATTCAGGCGGCGTGAACTGGTGAGGCTGTTCCGGGTTGAGCTTGTTACGTAACGTCTGAACATTCATACCCGCACGCTCGGCCAGCTTCGCCATATTATGACGCTGCGCAAAAGCGCGGCATGCTTCGTCATAGTGGGGATGTTTGGAAACCTGAAAATCAAACATGTTGCATCCTTACAATTCACATAAAGTGAATTAAGCGCCGATGACGAGTTGAAAACGGGAATGACCCAACGCCTTTCGCAACTGCTCTTCTTTCCAGCGGGCGTAATAAATACGAATCGGGCCACCTGCTTTCTTGCAGCCCTTACGGATGGTGCGGGGTTCGATTGGTACACAAGGGTTGTCGCCGGTTGTCCAGCGGTAAGCGGTACGTTCAGAAACACCCTCAAGCTCTGCGAATTGTTGCAGAGTAACGATAGGTGCAGGCACTTTGATGATTGCGATTTCAGACGCCATGTTGCATGATTCCCATTTTGACAATGTTTGCAATCAATGGCCTCTGTTTGCCAACTTCTGCCACTAATTGCCCGAATTAGCAACGATATTAATGCTCGATTGAGTATTAGTAAATACCCAAAGGAATAAATTTTGATACTTGATACTCAGGTGAATAACGACGAATTACTGGATAGAATCTGTCAAGTATATGGTTTTACTCAAAAAATCCAGCTAGCCCGGCACTTCAATATTGCCGCCAGTTCCCTACAAAACCGCTACACGCGAGGCACTGTTTCTTATGATTTCGCCGTACAGTGCGCACTAGAAACCGGAGCAAGCCTACTATGGCTTCTTACGGGGCAAGGCTCACAATATGACGGCAAACCGTCTCCATCGGATCCGAAAACGATAGACTCCTTCACTCTAAGTGATGGAAAGCTTGAAGAAAATTCACCATTGAGTATTGATACTGGTTTTTTTAGCAAGCAAATGTCGAAAGGTATTATTGTTCGCGCCGATGGAAAGCTGCACTTCATAGAACAAGATGCCTCACTTTCTGATGGCCTTTGGTTGGTTGATATTGAGGGGGCTACCAGCATCAGAGAATTGACGCTCCTACCCGGTAAAAAGTTACACGTTGCTGGCGGCAAAGTACCATTTGAGTGCGGGATAGATGAGATAAAAACGATTGGCCGTGTAGTGGGTGTATACAGCGAGGTTAATTGATGACTGTCCGTAAAAATCCGGCTGGCGGTTGGATTTGTGAGCTCTACCCAAACGGTGCAAAAGGCAAACGTATCAGAAAGAAATTCGCCACTAAGGGCGAGGCTCTGGCGTTTGAGCAGTACACCGTACAAAACCCGTGGCAGGAAGAAAAGGAAGACAGGCGCACGTTAAAAGAGCTGGTTGATTCATGGTATAGCGCTCATGGCATCACACTAAAAGACGGCTTGAAACGCCAGTTAGCGATGCACCATGCTTTTGAGTGTATGGGCGAACCACTCGCACGCGATTTCGATGCGCAGATGTTTTCCCGCTACCGAGAAAAACGGTTAAAAGGTGAGTATGCCCGTTCAAACAGAGTGAAAGAGGTATCGCCTCGCACGCTTAATCTTGAGCTGGCCTACTTCCGGGCTGTGTTCAATGAGCTAAATCGCCTCGGAGAATGGAAGGGTGAAAACCCACTGAAAAATATGCGCCCAT
This sequence comes from Enterobacter sp. MGH 24, assembly GCF_000493015.1. Lineage (NCBI taxonomy): Bacteria > Pseudomonadati > Pseudomonadota > Gammaproteobacteria > Enterobacterales > Enterobacteriaceae > Enterobacter > Enterobacter sp. MGH 24. The sequence continues at coordinate 746,123 of NZ_KI535657.1, forward strand.
TCCGCACTGAAGAAATGGAAATGGCCTGGCTAACTCACGACCAGATTGCGTTACTGCTCGCAGAGTGCAAACGCCATGAGCATCCAGATTTAGAAACAGTGGTAAGAATATGTCTCGCTACTGGCGCACGTTGGTCTGAGGCCGAAAGCCTGAGAAAAAGCCAGCTCGCGAAATATAAAATCACCTATACCAACACAAAGGGCAGAAAGAATAGAACCATTCCTGTCAGCGAAAAGTTGTATGACTCGCTACCTGATGATAAAAAAGGTCGGCTCTTTAGTGATTGTTATGGCGCATTCAGGTCAGCACTGGAAAGAACAGACATCGAATTACCAACAGGACAGCTTACCCACGTTTTGCGCCACACCTTCGCCAGCCACTTTATGATGAATGGTGGAAATATACTTGTACTTCAGCGAATACTTGGCCATACCGATATTAAAATGACTATGCGTTATGCCCACTTCGCACCGGAGCATCTTGATGATGCAGTAAAACTGAACCCATTGAATATGCAATGAATATAAGGATCAATTTATGTCATTTAAGCCAAAGTTAAAAATTAAAGAATTGGTTTTTTCAGGAGGTCAGAAGTTAAGCATTCATGAAAGTGACAAAATATTGATTGTTGGCCCTAACAATAGTGGGAAATCACAAACGTTACGAGAAATAATTTCAAAACTAGAACTTGATACTCCTGAAAAAAGAGTTTTAAGTGATGTTGTTTTTGAAAAAACAGGTTCTTTCGAAGATCTAATAAGTTATTTAGATGAAAATAGTCACTTCCAAAATTACACTTATCATATTGGTCCTGCCCAAGTGCACAAGGGTCAAGTCGGTTCGTGGGAAAGTAGCAACGCCATATATAGTTTAGCATCCATGTTTATTAAAAACATCACTGCAAAAGATCGGCTAAATATTTGCGAGCAACAAAACAGCATCGCTTTGGGGGAACCAAAGACCAAGCCACAACATATCCTTTATGATGATAGTATGCTAATGGAAAAAATTAGTAATACTTTTAGAAAAGCGTTCAACAAAGATCTAGCCTTTGATTATCGTGGTGGTAGTAAGCTCCCAATTCATTTAATTGACAGAAATGAATTTACTGAATTCCATGACCGCGTAGATAATGAATACATTGATAAATTGAGAAGCTACCCTCTCCTAGATAAACAAGGTGATGGTATAAAAGGCTACGCTGGTATTCTTTTTGAAGCCATTGCCTTTAATTATGATATATGTATGATTGATGAGCCAGAAGCATTCCTTCATCCACCTCAGATGCGCCGATTAGGTCAAACACTTTCGGAGGAAGTCAAGGGGCAACTTATAGTCGCTACTCATAGTAGTGATATTATGCGTGGGTTTCTTGAGGGGACAAAAGGCGATCTTAAGATTATAAGAATCCATAGAGAAGGAGACAAAAATATAATTCACGAGGTTAATCAAGAGGCTATTAAAGAACTTTGGTTAAAACCAAATCTTAAATATTCCAATGCTCTTGATAGCGTTTTCCACGAACAAGTTATCATATGTGAAGATGATAGTGATTGCCGTTTAGTAAATTTCGTGGCCGATTATCTTACGGAAAAAAACAACGTTATATTCCCTGACACATCATTCGTCCCGTCGGGGGGGAAACACGCTATTTCTGGTATTGCAAAAATTCTTAGATTAACAGGCGTCCCTGTAAAAGCCATTTATGATTTTGACCTATTATCAGAAAAAAACACATTCGAGGTAGCTTTAGAAGCATTTGGATGTAATAAAGAAAAAAAAGATAGTATCGTTAACCTTTGGAAGCAAATAAATGCTGAAGTCACTCAAAAAATAAAACAAAAGAATGATACAGAAATTAAAGAGTTACTATTAACAACCATTACAGAAACCGATGCAAAAAAAATATCAAAAGGAATGCTTGAAGAAATTTTCAAGCAAAAAAAACCTTGGAGCGAAGTAAAAAAACACGGAGTTGGAGGTTTACCGAATGGTAATATAAGATCTGTTTTTAAGGAACTAAACCAAGAATTAAAAAACTTAGGAATTTACTTGGTCCCTGTTGGTGAAGTTGAAAATTTCAGTCCCGAGACCGGGCTTCATGGCCCAGCCTTTGTCACTAAATTTTTATCTGAGAGGGAAATGGATGACCCAGAACTCATCCCATTACATAGCTTCGTTCAAGAGGTTTATACAGGGAAAATTTATCCTATTGGGGATGAGCCCCATACTGAAGAGCTAAGTGGCGATAAAGTGGCGGTAGAAATGGCGGATAATGGGTAATCACTGGCAAACAATGGCAATCTATGCAAATGATAAATAACGCAAATTATTGATTTTCGTTTGTTCTGCTAGGAACTCATAATCGCTTGGTCGCTGGTTCAAGTCCAGCAGGGGCCACCAAATTTTAGCTGTAAAATCATATAATTAAGCCACTCTAACGAGTGGCTTTTTTGTTTAACAATTTTGGCGTGGCGATAAGATAACGTGGAGACGCCAACAAAGAACAAAAAAGCCAACCCCGCATCAACGCGGCGTTGACCCTGTTTTTAAAGCAGTGACAATATCAACAGGTTAAAAGACATAACGTATGCCAAGGGTAAATTCATTAGAGACAATGTGCGCTTTCATTTGCTCATCTTTTAAGCCACGCGCATTGGTAAAGTTGTTATATCCGCTTTCGATCTTACCCATATCGATATAACGGTAGCTCAAATCAACATACAGATGCTCAACCGGCATATAGCTGACGCCCGCGCCTAACGCGTAGGTCAGGTTGCGTTGTGTCATTGAGGCGTATACACGTCCGGCGTTGCCCTGCCAGCCGCCAGCTTTGATCTTACTCACGCCGAGCCCTGCGGTACCGTATACGGACACGCCGTAGCCCAATTCATAATCACGGTAGACATTCACCATCAGACGCTCAGTTTCGGTCTGGAGATGGTTATAGCTATTAGCGAATGTGCTGGAGCCGCTGGTGTATTCGGTTTTCTGCTTAAAGGTATATTCACCTTCGGTACGCCAGCCGTTACCAAACTGATAGCCCGCAGCAATCGCCGCTCCGCCAAAATGCTCTTTTTCTTTACCGCCGGTGAACTGCCCTACACCCGGGCGAGCGCTGGTATCCATCTCTTTCGCACGCTGTTCAATTTGCAGGTATTTTGCCGAACCATAATACCCTTCCTCGGTATTTGCCGCCAGAACGGTCATCGGGATTATCGCGATCGGCAGGGCGACTGCAATAGCTTTCATCTTCATCTACACTCCGTTGAAAAATTATTCCGCTCGTCGAACCCTCGTTCGCCGATGCCAGGAAAACACAGTCAGTGAGATGAATCATATGCAGTCCCGAAAGAGCAAACTATTAGGATGAATGCGCGTTTTACCTGGTAATTTTACGTAGGGATTTGTCTGGATTTTTGCTCTATTCATCGCTATTTCAATCAGTTACCGGCTTATGTTAACGGTGATTAGGAAGCACTACAAGGATAGATGGACAGTACGAAATGGGTGTTATTGATATTTACCGAGTAAGGCGATGGTAGACAATTAAATTTCCTGAAGCTGCCTCGAATTCTCCATAATTAACTTTTTATCATCTACTGAATTTTATTTAGTCCGCGATCTGATACGCAAAAATGATATCTGCCGTTCGCATGGCAACCGAATTGATGCTGCCCCCGTTCACCCCCGAGCGGAAACGCAGGAAGACAGTTCTGCCTGTTGTGAGCTTTATTCACGGGTAGACTGTCGATACCTTCCCCTTAGTGGAAAATGGCTCGCAAATGCAGGTTTTATCAAAGGCATGCCTGTCAAAATTCGGGTGATGAAGGATTGTATTGTTATTACGCCGCAACATACGCGTGAGTTATGGGGATGCCTTGAAGGCATGAGTGTGGTGAATATCAATAAAAAGAAAGTGGCGCAGTGGTTGAAGACATTTCCTGGAGCGCTGAATGATTTGGGTGATGTGCCGGTGATTAAGCGAGAGTAAGTGACGTTTAAAAGAAGATCCCGGCGTAAGTACCGGGATCACTATCAGTAAATAATTACCGGATAATCTCCGTGACTGGTAGTAATAACATAAGACTCAAATCCGTTATTTTCAGGATAGAAATTTATATATTTTTCATTATCGAATGAATAGACTCAATATTTCACCATCAAGAACAGAACACCTCCTGACTACCTGGTTAAGCAAGGGAAATAAAAACTTACTGGTTGATAAGTCCTCACCATGCCCTGTAAGTAAACGATCTTTTTCCCAACACTGAAATGGGCACTGGATCATTACTCTAGCGCCTGATGAAAACAGCAAAACTAAAGATCCCACACCCACCGTTACCCCGGTAAATATGGATTGTTCAAATTCATGAAGCTCAACATCAGTAATCATTTTGCTCTTACCTTTTTGGCAGCATAGAGTCTGCTCTGGTGGTACATATGTTTCACCATGTGTACCATTGACACCTGTAGCAGGATGATTTCCGGGAGCACTTAACAACACCGGCTATCTGCCAATAATTAAGCACGGGAACGGACATTGTTGGTAAGCCTGACGATTAAAAACAAGATCCCGGCTCGGTGGCCGGAATCTCTAACATCATGATTCTAATAATCGCAACCAATCATCAAAATCATCAATACCATACAAGTAATCTCGATCTGAGGAAGGAAGATCGACAGCACCTAAGCTTTGAATCACTTTCCAGGCAACTTGATCTGTGATTCGAATATCATCCGCATCAATAATTGAAAAAGCCCATTGAGCAACATTGGTTCTGTCTAGCGCACCCGATTTTAACTTATTAATTACGCTAGCAATTTCATAACGCGATGGAAATACGTTCATACTTATCTCCTTCCTTGATAATTACCATCAGCATCAAAAATATGGTGGTTCTTATCATTGGTAACAGGTTTCGGAGCCACACTACGAATATTTCCAGCATGATCGAGTGTTTCATACCAGGTTCTGGTTTGGCCTGTTTTTGGATCCCACTCTCTAACCAGTCTGGCCCCTGCCATTTCTCCAGTTGTTCTGGAAGGCGTCATATCACCATAAAAGCGATAATTTCCATTCTCCAACTCCTTAACTCCAGCCTGCCCATATTTCTCAGCCTGTCGATAGTATTCTTTTAGTTTCGCCCCTTCCAGGGAACTAACAGCACGGTTTCCACCTTTAGCTATCCCACCACCTGCGCCAAGAGGCTCTCCATCCCCATCCAGAACCCCCGGTTTCAGCCAGCCCGGACGGATATCTATTATCGGAAGCTTCTTATCCTTATCACCCAGCGCATTATTCTCAACCGCATTCTTCCCGGCCTGCCCCCCGGCCACCGCCGAACCCGTACTGTCTCCAGCAAGCCCGCCAGCCATCCCGGCCGATATCGTTGCCAGCGCACTGACCGTCTGCTTCTGCTCCTCGCTCAGCTTCGACAAATCTTTGACGTCAGGGTAAAGCATACCCGCTATCGCCTTCGCCGCAAGTTCACTGGTCGCCGCCCCTGCAGCACCCGCTGCGGCACTGTTCCCCTGCAGCGCCGCCACCGCACCGCCCAGGATGGCATGCGCGATGGTTTTCGCTGCCGTATTCTCATCGATCCCCATGCCGTGACCAATACGATACGCCAGCTCCGGTGCCGAGGCCCCCGCCAGTACTGCCGTCAGGTCGCTACCTGCCAGCCCCTGAAGCGCCGCCGTCGCCGCCTGAATACCCCGCTGAAGGTCGCTGCCCGTGCCGTATTTCGCCGTCGTGGTTTTGTACGCATCACTCCCGCGCAGGGCATCCTGATAGACCTTTTTCAGTGCGTCGCTGGCATCCGCTCCCGGCTCAGTCACGCCCTCTTTCGCCAGCGCATCCCGCGCCGCCTTCAGCCCTTCCGTCTCTCCATAAGTGTTCGCAACATCCGCCGCCTGCGAACCAATCTCCCCTATCAGCTGCACTTCCTGCAGGCGCTGCTGCTCCTTCTCCTTGTCAAATATCGGGCTGATGCTGCCGTTCGCGTGCTCCGCATCGCGGCTCAGGTCAGCCACATCCTGCTTCTGGTTCTCCTTATCGCGGATGATGAGGCTGCCCTCGCTCACCGCAGCCTGCGTCGTGCCTTCCGCGTGACCGCTGTTACCGCCCCCGGCCAGCAGGGCATTCGCCATATTCCCGGCAAACTGCCCGCCGATGCTGCCGCCGGTGCTGATACCCGCGCCCTGGTGTTCGGTCTTAAAGTCCGCCTTGTTATTGATATCGCTGAAGCCCAGCGTGCCCGTATCAAGTCTGTTTTTATCCGCCGTCGCCGTCGAGGCAATCACCCCGCCGTCGAGCTGCGTGTGGTTGCCCACCGTCACGTCAAACCCGCCGCTGCCGGCGAACATCCCGCTCTGCTCCTGCACCGAGTCGTAGTCGCTGGTCATTTTATCGCGACTGACGTTGATGCTGCCCGAAGCCGTGCCGGCACCAAAGGTGTAACCAACGCCGCCACTGACGCTGTTCTGCTTGCTGTTGTAGTGGTCGCTGTCCTGCGTGCTGGCTATCGTCAGGTCACGCCCGATATCCGCTACCACGGCCTCGCCGCTCACCTGCGCCCCGGCAATCGTCGCGTCGCGCCCGGTGGTGATGGTCACGCGGTTACCCGCATCCACCGTGGTCTCGTTCTGCCAGGTGCCGTTGCCCTTCTCATGCCCCTTGCTGCTGTTGGCGTTCGCCGAGATGCTGATGCCCGCCCCACCGGAGCCGACATCCACGCCGACACCAAGGCTGCCGCCGCTGCTGCTGTTTTTACCCGTTGTCTGCTGCGTGTCCTGCGAGGCAATCAGGTTCACGTCCCGGGCCGCATCCAGCGTCACGTCCTTCCCGGCCTTAATCTGGCTCCCCGCCACGGTGATGTCGCTTCCGGTGGCTTTTATCGTGACGTTATTGCCCGCGCTCAGGGTGCTGCCCGTCGTCGTTTCACTCTGCATATGGGATGAGGATATCGACGACTGCGTTCCCACCGACGCGCTGACGCCGATGGTGTTGTTATTGCGTTTGTCCGAGCTGCCCTTCGCCTGGTCCAGCGCCACGGCCTGACCCGCCTGCACGCCGGACAGCGCCGCCTGCGTGCCCTGAAGTGCGGCAAGGCGCGAGTCGCTGCTCTGCTTCGCGCTCTGCGCCGTGGTGACCGCGTTATTCACCGCGCTCCCCGCCGCCCCCGACAGCGCCACCGTCAGCCCGCTGCTCTTCTGCTCGAACCTCTCATCGCGGGTGCGTTTGTCATGCCCCGGCTCAATCACCACGCTGTCGCCGGTCAAGCGGATATCCTTCTGCGCGATGATATCCGCCCCGCCGATATGCGCCTGTTTGCCCGCCGTGATGCTGACACTGCCGCCCGTCGAGCCGACCGTGCTGAAGCTCTCGCTCTGGGTCGTGCCCTGCTCGCGCAGGTCGTGGGTGGTTTTGCTGCTGCCGATGGTGAAGCCAATGCCGCCCGTGCCCATCAGGCCGGACTTTTTGGTCTCCTTGAAGCGCCATGAGGTGTCGGTGTTGGTCGCCGCCACGATGTCCACGTTATTGCCTGCGGACAGGGCCACGTCGCCGTCTCCGGCAACCGCAGAACCTAACACCCGCAGGTTGTTCCCTGCCAACACCGTCACGTTGTCGCCGCTCAGCAGCGAGCCCTTCTCCCGCGTCGCGCTGTCTTCCTCAATGGTGTGGGTGGTCTTCTTGCTGAGGAACCCTTTTTTGGTTTTGGTCTGTTCCTGGAAGTGATAATCGCTCTCCGTCGCCGTGCTCAGGTTCACGTCGCGACCTGCCGCCACGCCGATATCACCCTGCGCTGTCACCTCTGCCGCCTGTGCGGTCACGTCCCGCCCGGCAAGAATGACCGTGTTACCGCCGCTGGCGATTGCCGTGCCCTTCTGGCGTACGGACTCATCGATAACGGTTTTCTTACCGCCCTGGCTGCTGCTGCGCGTGGTGGTGGCTTCCGCCAGCAGGTTCACGTCGCGTCCGGCCTGAATCCCCACATCACCCTCTGCGGCCATCGCCGCCGCACGGGCATTCAAGTCGTTACCCGCCTGCAGGGTGAGGTCGCCGCCTGCGGTCACCGTACTGCCCTGATGCGTGACGGACGCCGTCTCCGTTGTCGCGCGGTTGCGCCCGGAACGTCCCTCGCTCGTCGCCATCTCGTTGGCGGTGAGGTTGATGTCGTTCCCCGCCGCCATGCCCAGACTGCCGCCCGCCGACACGTTTGCGCCAGTGATGTTGATATCCTGTCCGGCACGCATCACCAGCCCGTCTGTCGCGGTGATGGATGCCGTTTTGCCCACATCCGTACCGCCAAAATGCACGTTCCCCGCGTCAACATTCCACTTCCGGGTGCGGGTGATGTTGTTGATACTGCCGGAAACGCTCTCAAGCCCGACGGTTTTACTGCTGATGGTGGAGCCGATGTTGTTGATATCCCCCAGCGCGCTCAGGTTCAGCCCGCCGCCCGCGCTGATGAGCCCGGCGTTGAGGTTGCTGATGCTGTTGCTGCTGTCGATGGACAGGGCATTCTGCGCCGTGATGGTGCTGCCGCTGTTGGTGACGTTGCCGCCCGCCAGCTGCACGTTATTACCGCTAATCACGCTGCCGCTGTGAACGGTGACATCCTTCGGTGAAAGGTAGACTTTCGGGACCATCACCGTCTGGCCGTTAATGCTCGCCGCTTCCCACCACAGCAGGCTGTGGTCAAGCGCGGCAACCTGCGCTGCCGTCAGCGCCACGCCAAATTTCAGGCCCAGCGCCTGCTGCTGCGTGGCTGCGCTGTCCATCAGATAGCGCATCTGGTCGAGATCGGAACCGATGCCGTTGATATACCGGCTGCCGGTCTGGTTCAGAATGGCGTTGCTGACGTAACGGGTATCGAATGCCGCGTCGCCGAGGAAACGGTAATCGCGATCCGGGTTCAACCCCAGACGGTCGAGGAAATACGCCGAGCCAAGGAACTGGTTCCGATCGGTGTAGGCACTGTTGGTCTCACGCGGTGCATCACCAGGCTTGATGCCGAGCATGCCATAGAGTCCATCAAACAGGCTGTTGTCCACCTTCCCGAGGCCATCAAGCTTGGGGTTCACCGTTATCAGATACGGGCTATCGGGGTCGGTAGATGGCACGAAGTAACCGTTATCACCGGACGGCAGCGGATAGTTACCGCTGCTGCCGTTCCGATCGGAAAGGGATGAACCGTCGGCGATGTCTTTCAGGGCGTCGCTCAACGCATCACCCCATTGCGGCGTGGTGATGTCCTGCGCATCTGCTTCGACAAGAGACTGCGCCTGCTCGCCGTTGGCGATGGACTGGTTGCTGAGCGGGGTCAGCGTAGGGGCGGCAATCGTATTGCTAAAGCCGTCCGTGTTCGCCGTGACGAGCGTGTTGCTGATGTCGTCAGTGAAGGTAGCAGAGACATTGCCGCCAGCCTGTATTACTGCCCTAACAACGTTAGCGGTATTTTCTGATTCGACCTCACGTCCACTCAGTGTATAGGTTATACCACCGGCATTAATGGCTGATGCCGTGTAGACAAGATACTCAGTCTCAGAACTGGCCTGATAGCTTTGGTTGTTGAGTTGCGCACCTTTTAGGCTAATGTCGCGATTAGCAAGTATATTGCTACCGCTATTGTCGAGATAATTTGCAATGATATTTAGATTATTAGCTGATGCTATGCGCGCTGCCTGGCCAGTACTGCTTACATCAACCTCAGTTCGTTTAATAGCAAAACGTTTGGTTTGACCCGAATCATTAATCCGGTAAGAGGTGGTAAAGAAAGGCTCATCCATGCTGCACGCACCTGGATAGGTCGGAAAACTCATACAGCTTCCAACCCAGACATCCGTGCGATTTTTTATTATGGAATAGCTCCCCTCATCCATATCATCAAGGCTTACAACAAAGGATGATTCCCCCACCCAGGAAGGGTTTTCCAAATCAACTATCTGAGTATTTGAATTGCTTCCATCCCGCTCATTCAATAAATGCGCGGTCCTAATCGTAATATCACCTTTCTGCGTCTCAATATTTCCGGACGTATTCACCACTTCACTGTTCGCCGCCCCCGCCGCATTTTTCTGCATCCACAGGCTATTCCCTGCCAGAATATCGCCGTAGACGTTATGGATACGGTCAGCGAAAAGCTGCATATTATGCGCAGCATAAATCAGTGCGGTATTGAGCAAGGTGCCTACAGCATTCATCGTCAGGCTGCCTGCCGTACCGGTAAACCCATTAACAGTGATGTCGCTCAGGCTGCTAAAGACCACGTCACCGCCTGCTGAGAGACTACCTGTAGCGTTGAGCAGAATATTCTGCGCGCTGAACGTGCTGCTGCCGTTACCGGTGGTGAGCGTACCGCTGTTGGTGAATGCTCCGCCCGCGCTGAGGGCGATGGAATTGCCCTGGATCACGCCGCTGTTGGTGATGGCGTTTTGCGAGGAGACCGACAGCGTTTTACCTGCGGCCAGCGTACCGGTGTTCACGAGCGCATTGACCAGCTTCAGCGTCGCGTCGCCCAGGGAAACCACCTGACCATGACCGCTGAAGTTGGCGACATCGAGCAGCAGGTTGCCCCCGCTGTAGAGTTTACCGCTGACGGTATCGGTGAGAGCGTCACCCGCTACCGTCAGCGAGGCAGTACCCAGCACCGTGCCGCTGTTGGTGATGTTCCGGTATTTCACCCCCAAATCCGCACCCTGAAGCGTGCCGCGGTTATCGAGCGAGCTGCCACGCAGCTCAGCGCTGCCCGTCGCCAGGACATTTCCGCCATTCACGGCGTTCACCACATCCAGCAGCAGCGTGACGGCCTGAACCAGCCCGCCGCTACCGTTTGCCAGCTCTGGCGTGGCCAGCGTGAGCTTTCCACCGGAGAGAATTTTGCCGTCATTCTGTAAACGGGTGGTGGCGTTCACCGTGGATTCACCGCCGCCCTGCACCGTTCCCTGGTTATTCAGCGTGGCGGACGACGCCTTCAGCGCGTTCTGGCTCAACAGAACGCCACCAGCGGTGTTGTTCAGCACCCCGGAAACATCCAGCGTCAGCGCTTCACCCTGAAGCCGTCCGCTGTTGATCAGTTGCCCGGCAGCGATAGCGGTCGTTTTACCCTGAATCTGTCCGGCGTTCGTCGCAATACCGGCATTCATCGACAGGACGCCAGCCGTGAGTAATTTCCCGCCTGCCTGGTTGGTCAGCGTCTGGTTCAGCGCGACGGAAAGCGCATCAACCCCGGTGATTTCACCGCTGTTCGTCAGCGTATTCGCCTTCAGCGTCAGATCCTTCGCTATCCACTGCCCGCTGTTTGCAAGCGTCAGTGCTGAGAGCGCCAGTTCTCCGTTTGAGGTGATTTTGCTGCCCGTCGTACTGATAAGATTGCTGACGATCTGCGCATCCAGTACATCTGCCGCCTGGATCGCACCGCCGTTCGTAAGCACCTGCGCATGAATAAGTACCCGTTTACCCTGCCATTGCCCGGCGTTACTGAGGTCACCGGCCGTCACCGTCAACTCACCCGCCGTCAGCAGCGATCCCGATGCTTCATTCACCAGCGAGAGGAGCGGTGCAGCCATCTCCAGACGAGCAGCCAGCGTCAGCGCGGCGATCCCGGTGAGCGTGCCGCTGTTCGTGATACTGTCCTGATGCGCGGTGACACGGTTCCCCTGAACCGTTCCGCTGTTGCGCAGCGTATTCCCCGTGAGCGAGAGCGTGCCAGCCGATAACAGATTGCCGTTGTTAACGGTATTGCCCGCATTCAGCATGATGTCGCCCTGGCTCATCAGTTCACCGGAATTGCTGAATGTCCCGGTGGCGGAGGCATCAAGGGAGCCGGTCGCCAGCGAGCTTCCGCTGTTATTCCAGTCGTGGCCGCGGAGACTGACATTCTGCCCCTGTAGCTGGCCTGCGGTGATCAGCGTGGTACCTGAAAAGGTGAGGTTCCCGCCCGTAAGCGCGCGCGAGCCTGCCGCTAAATCCAGCACCCCGGCGGTTACGGATAACGCGGTATCCCCCTGCAAGAGACCGCGACTGTCGAGGCGATCGGCATTCAGCGTCAGCGTGTTCCCCACGATACTGCCTGCACTGGACACCGATTGTGCCGTGATGCGGTTTTCCCCCTGCGCCAGCAGCAGGCCCTCCGCACTGTTATTGAGCGTGCCGTAATCAACAAGGAGTGACGCCCCACTCAGCTCACCGCTGTTGGACAGGCGCGAACCGGAAAGGGACAGCCCGGCATCGCTGGTGATAATACCGCTGTTTTTCACGTCAGTAACTGAAAGGGTGAGTGCCGCCGGACTGTACAGCACGCCGCTGCTGCGGTTATCCAGCAGACGGGTAACCAGTGACAGCGTCTGCCCCGCGTGGATCAAACCACTGTTAATGACTGCAGGACTGCTGATGACGAGCGAAGATGCCGTCAGCGTCCCCCTGTTATTGAGATTCGTGGTTTCAATCTTCAGGGCTGACGCTGAAGATTTTCCCCCGTGACTGAGAGCGTCAGTGGCTGTCAGGATAAGCCCACCTTTCGCAGCCTGCGTCCCATCAAGCTGCGCATTCTGTACGTCCACGCTGACGCTGTTACCCTGCGTCTGTGCCGTTGCCGTGGTCGTCAGGCTTTGACCCCGAATGCTCACGGAGCCGCCCGCGCTGGTTTCGCCAGCAAGGGTGGTAGCCGTATTGTTCAGCGCCAGATCACCATCGCTGTGGGTCACTGACTTTTCGGTGGTGATGAACGCGTCTGCTGAGCCAGCAAGCCCTCTGGCACCGGAAAGCGTGCCGCTGTTTGTCACCTGTGCAGCCTTCAGCGTCAGCGTGTCATTGCTGACGAGCGCGCCGCTGTTATCCAGCTTACCGCTCGCGATAACGGTCGTTTTACCTTTCGCGCCGGTATCACCAGACAGCGTGGCGTTGCGAGCGTTGATACTCAGCGTGGAGGCACTTTTCAGGGTGCCGGAACTGGTGATGTCGGTTCCTGAAACGTCCAGGCTGTTGCCCTGAACGGTGCCGGTATTGCTGAATGTCCCGGTCTTCAACGAGGCATCCGTCCCCGCGGACAGCGTCCCGCTGTGGATCAGGTTCGTCGTGTTTATAGCAAGAGATTTTCCGGCAATGGTACTGCCTTTCAGCAGGGTGTTCCCTGACGTGGAGAGCGCGATATTCCCGCTGGCACTGGTTCTGCTGCTGCTCTCCTGAGTCAGCGCCTGACCGCTGAGCGAGATATCTGAGGCGCTTACGCTTCCGCGCTGCGTCAGCTCACCGCCTTTCACCGACAGTTGCTGACCCGCGACGACAGAGCCGTTAAGCGCGGCACGCTGCGACGCCTCCAGCGTAATATGGCGTGATGCGGTCAGCTGCGTCCCGGTCTCCAGCGTTTTCGTGTTAACCGTGGCATCCTGCCCGGCGATGTTTTTCCCCTTAAGCGCCGCGTTTTCTGCCGCGTTCACGGCAAGGTTACGACCGGCTCCGGCCTGGGCATCCGCACTCTGGGTGAGGGCGTTTGCCGTCAACGTGGTGTCGGTTCCCGCAGTGAACGCGCCGCCGTTTTGCGTGAGGGTACCGTTGGTCGCTAACTGAAGATTGTTCTCGGCGGCGATATGGGCCTGGTCGAGCGTCAGGGCGCTCTGCCCGGAGACAGTGAGGTTCCCGCCTGCTTTATGGTCGCCGGTTAACGTCACCTCTTTCGCAGTAACGCGGGTGCTGCCGCTGGCAAGCGTGTTTTTCAGCACCACTTTCCCCGCGCTGCTGAGCGTAATATCGCCCTGACGCGCGTTAAGATCCCCCAGGTTTACCCCCAGCCCTGTTTCGCTGGACACCAGACGAATACGGTTGGCGTACATCCCGCCCAGCGCACCCGTGTCTACCGCTACCTTCGGCGCGTCACCTTCCCCTTTCAACGCGCTGACGCTGCCGTCCGCCGCGACGCGGTTCGCCCCGGCGACCACGCGTACCTCTTTCGCATGCAGCTGAGCATTGATCTCGGTCGCGCGGGAAATAATCGATACGGCATCGCTCTGGCTGCCATCCAGCCCGGCGCCTTCAATGGCGACCGCACCTTTCGTCACATCAAGCGATTGCAGCTTACCGCTGGCGTCGAGCACCGGTTTCCCCGTGGTGAGCGTCGCATTCGGCGTATTAATAAATCCGCAGCCGTTACAGGTGATACCGTAGGGGTTCGCCACAATAACGTTTGCCGCCTTGCCCGCCACTTCGGTGTACCCCTGCAGATGCGAGCGGTTCGTGCCGGTGACTTCGTTGATGATCCCTTTGGCTTCCTGCCCGGCTTTCAGGTTGGGGTTGTTTTGGATAATCCCGCCAAGCTGGGTCTGGTTCAGCTGTCCCGTGGCATTATTCAGGATCAGCCCTTCTTTGCCGACGTTGTAATCGTGGTATTTATTATGGGAAATACCGGACTGATTCGGCGTGGCAATGTTCACGACCGGAACACCGTTGGCCGCCTTATCCATCTGCGTATTTCCGGACGGGGCGATCGTGGCGGCTACCGCAGGCAGCAGCGGCTGGGTTGCCAGTAATACGCTCAGTAACACGCTAAGCGCACGCTGTGAAAAACGAACCTGATCCTTTTCCATCATCCCTGTCCCTTAAAAAGCCACTGAAAAACGGTAATAGATCACGAGGTGATCCGGTGCCAGCCAGTCCGGATAGTCCACCGGTGTGCCGACGGTAAACTGGCTGGAGTACCCGCGATTCGTCGCAGTAAGCCCCAACGCGGTTCCCCACAGCGTGCCGGAGGCGTAACGATCCTGGCCGTCCTTCTTCAGCCAGCCGCCGTCAATTGCGGCAAGCACGCCAACATCGCCGACCCACGGCAGCGTAAACAGCGACCAGTTCAGCTCGTTTCGCCAGTAGCCGCCGTTATCCCCGGAGATATACTGCTCCTTAAAGCCCCGAACGGACGTTTCGCCGCCCAACGTCAGACGCTCGCTGCCGTACAACCTGTCCGGCGACCACTGAAAATAGACGCTGGTGAGCCACCAGAGTTTGTCCGCAACGGGACGCTGAAAGCTGCCGTTCAGGCTCCATTTGCGGAATTCGGCTTTTGGCACATCACCCTGCTTGTCGTTATCGTCTTCCGCACCCAACCACGGCACACCCTGCGTAAAGGTTGGGTTCAGGGTCGCCACGCCCGAGGCGATTTTTTGCGTGTGGTTAATGCCCAATGAAACACTGGAGAGTTTGCGGCTGCTTGTGGCCAGCAATACATCATCGAGATAGTTCCGGTTGATGCGGTGAGTGATGCCTGCCGACAGGCCGGTTTTGATATCGCCATTGCGGAACAATACCCAGGAGCCCGTCAGACGGTGCGTTTCGGTATCTCCCGTCGACCGCCAGAGGTAACCATTGTTATCAATAGTGCTGAGGTAGTTGCTCCAGCTGTAGCTGTAGTCCAGCAGTCCGTAGCCGTAAGGGATGCTGACGCCTGCTGCAAAATTTTGAGCATCCTTGCTGTTGGAAAAATCACTGCTGCGCCCGCCGCTGATAAACCACTTATCCGCCAGACCCAGCAGGTTATTTCCGTACAACGCGCCAGTAAGCTGCCCGGTCCCGGTGCTCTTTTGCCCGCTGTTATCAAAACTGACGGAGCCGCTAAGGGGGAACTCTGGCGTGGCGGTCAGATTAACCACCGAATAGCCCTGCCTGTCACCAGGCAAAATTTCAATCTCAACGGGCCGCTGACGTACCCGGTTGAGCTGTTCCATGCCCTGTTCGATATCGCGCAGATTAAGGATCTTCCCCTCAAGCCCGGGGAAGGTCATGTTCAATGTGCGGTCCGGCACACCTTCGAGGCGAATGTGCTGAAGCTTTCCTTCCAGCACGGCAAGATGGAGTACGCCGCCGGAGAGATCCTGCTCGGTTAAAAACGCGCGGCTGGTGATATAACCCCGGCTGATGTACCAGTCGGAAACGGTGTTAGTCAGGGTATTTAAGCCAGCAATATCAAGGCACTGGTTCAGCCACGGCGCAACCAGCCGTTCTTTAGCTAACGGAGACAGAAGGTTGGCACCCGTCAGTTCGATGCGCGAGATAGCAAAACAGGGGCCTTGTGGAGTCGCGGTACTGTCGGGCTGAACGGGACGCGGTACCACCACGCTGCGCTCCAGCGATTCACGCTGACGCTGGCTCTCATCCAGCAACTGCTGCTGTTGCTGCTGGATGGTATTACGGTCGGCCGGTGATAACAGGGCGGCGAGTGCGATCCCTGGTGCCAGTAACAGGATGGCCGCCAACAGCGCGTATGCTGATGTTTTCCCTAACACTCTTTACTCTCCGCCTAAAGTCCATTTTCAAACTTGACTGTTAAAAAACGAGCAACTTATTTCAAAAAGTAAATAGTGTAAATATCAGCAAAGAGAATAAGGATATTTCTGGTGCATTTTCAGATTTTTGCAGGGGTATATCTGAAGCAAGATTAAAGAAATCCCCCATCGCGCCGATCATCATCCGTGTGTATTATTTCCTGTAGCTTTTACAACAACTAACCTTAACTCAAATACTTAAGCGCCAAAGCGAAAGGCATCATGAGCACACCGATCAAACGGCTAGAAATCATTAAAAATGCCATTGAACTGGAAGATGACGACATCATCCAGAGCCAGCTGACACGCCTGAAAAATGAAGCGTTTGACGATGAGCTACAGGCAATCGTCGTGGCGCTTGAGGAGAAGAACTACACCTCTGCGATGGCGGCAATTACCGCCTGGCTGCAGGGCCAGCGCGCTGTGACCCAGTGGCGCGATCCGCAGGTGGCTGCCAGCAAGCTGGAGCTGAAAGCGCTGGAAGAGCGTCTGCGCGATCTGATTGATCGCCGCAACGCCCGGGTGCAGCAGCTCGATGAGTTCAACGATCTCTATTTCTCCCGTCTCGGCCCGCTGATGCAGCAGATCCTCGCCCTGCGTAAAACGCTGGCAGAGCTCAACCTGCGTCGTCAGCAGGCGGAAGCGCGTCGTCGCGAGGAAGATTACCGTCGCTGCCAGCGCTATATGGCGCAGGCGGTGGAGGTGCTGGCGACGCTCACCCAGCGCTGGCGCGATCTCCCGGCCGACTCCGTCCAGGCCGCTGAGGCGCGTAAGCATCTGGAGCAGCAAAGCAATCTGATTGCTAACCTGCTGGCCGAAGCGCTGGAGCTGGAGAGCGGCTTAACGCGCGAAGAGGAGCCTGCGCGTCGGGCGCGCGACGACGCTAACGAAGAGTACGAGAAGTATCGCGAGCAGCATCACGATGCCGAAGTGCGGCTGCGCAAGGGCAAGGATCTTTCGGAAGAGGATCGGAACGAGCTGAAACGCCTCTGGCGTCAGGCGAGCAAGCTCTGCCACCCTGACCTGGTGGCGGACGACCTGAAAGAGGAAGCTAACGCGATGATGGTCCAGCTCAACCAGGCGAAGCAGCGTGGCGACGTTAAAACCATTCGCTCACTGGTGGCCCGTCTGCAGCAGGGCTTTGAGCCGTTGATGGCAAGCGACAGGCTGAACGATCTGGAACGTATCCGCAAAAAAATGGCGCAGGTCCGCGAGCAGATCGACATTTTAGTGAACGAGCTGGCGGAGCTGGAGAAAGAGGAGTCCTGGCTGCTGGTCTCATCGCTCAACAATATGGAAGCGTACTTCGCTCAGCAGGAGAAAGCGCTGCACGAGGTCCGCGCCTCGCTCGAACATCAGGTGAACGAAGCGCAGCTGGATTCCGCCGCCTGACTATTTGGCGTGCCAGTATGCGCTGGCACGCACCAGTTGCTGGTCAATCGCGTCGGTTTCATACTGGCGGCTCAGCGTCTTCACCACCTTCCCTTCCCCGGTCAGCCAGATAAAGTAATCTTCCACCGGAACGGTCAGTGCCGCCAGATGGTCCGCTACCGCCTGCGCGTTGTGGCCTACAACCCAGGTAATGTTGAATTCGCTCAGGTGCGCCAGATAGTCCTTATAAGAGTCGTCCCCAACCGTCACTACCGCATGAACCTGCGGGCGAACCGGCAGTTTAGCAATGCTCTCTAAGCGTCGACGCAGCGCGGGCATGCCGGACTCGTCGCACACGTACAGCTGCCAGGCGTAATCCTCAGGCACCACCAGTGAACCGCGCGGGCCGCCGATGGTCAGTTTATCTCCCACCTTCGCCTGTACTGCCCATCCGCTGGCAATACCGCCGTCGTGAATGAAGAAATCGAGCACCAGCTCATGAGTTGCCTCATCGTACAGCGGCGTATAGTCGCGCGCCTGCGGCCGTACGCCGTCGCCCCACTCGATGCCTTCATCGGTAACCACCGGCGGCACAAACGTTGCCCCGGGCGCCGGGAAAAAGACTTTGGTATGGTCGTCGAAACCGCGGGAGCTAAAGCCCTCCAGCTGCTCGCCGCCTAAAACAATACGCTGGAAACCCGCGCTGGCGCGCTCAACGCGGAGCACCGTCAGCTCGCGAAAGCGCAGATCGTTACGAACACGCTGTGGGTAACGGGTAGATGCCATTTGTAGCCCCTTCTCTGGTGAATACGATATATCTAAATTAATTTTCAAATGATAATGATTACTAGTCAGTAAAAATGCAAGATCTTTTAGATTGCATCTGAATATATCTTAGATATAGTTTAGATATATCAAATTGAAGGACCTTTTATGCGACACGAACACGACAGCGGCGGGCGCCGACCGCGCTTTTTCGGCCACGGCGATCTGCGGCTGGTGATTCTGGATATCCTGACCCGCAGCGCGAGCCACGGCTATGAGCTGATCAAAGAGATCGAGAATCTGACTCAGGGGAACTACACCCCGAGCCCAGGAGTGATCTATCCGACCCTGGATTATCTTCAGGATCAGACTTTTATCACCATTACGGAAGAAGAGAGCGGTCGTAAGAAGATTGCGATTACCGCTGAAGGACAACGCTGGCTGGACGAAAACCGGGAACAGCTGGAACAGATCCAGGTGCGTATCAAAGCGCGTTCCGTCGGTTTTCAGCTGCGCAAAAACCCGCAGATGAAGCGGGCGCTGGATAACTTCAAAGCGGTGTTAGACCTGAAGGTGAATCAGGGAGAGCTCAGCGACGCGCAGCTTAAGCAGATTATCGGCGTAATCGACCGCGCGGCGCTCGAGATCTCCCAGCTGGACTAAGCCGGAGCGTGCTCGCTCACGCGGAAGACGCGTACCAGCTCCTTCAGGTGCATCGCCTGTTCGTTAAGCGATGCCGCCGCCGCGACGGACTCCTCCACCAGCGCGGAGTTTTGCTGGGTGGTGGCATCAATCAGGCCAATCGCGCTGTTGATCTGGGAGATCCCCTCCGTCTGCTCATGGCTGGCCTGGCGGATCTCGCGCAGGATCACATCCATCTCTTCTACGTTGCCTACCATCCCGTTGATCAGCGCGCTCGCTTTCTCGACCAGGTTCATCCCGTCCTGAGTCTGGCTGGTTGAGCTTTCAATCAGCTCGCGGATTTCGCTGGCAGACGACGCGCTCTTCTGGGCAAGCTGGCGAACTTCACCCGCTACCACCGCAAAACCACGACCGTGCTCGCCGGCGCGCGCCGCCTCCACCGCTGCGTTCAGCGCCAGAATGTTGGTCTGGAAAGCAATGGCGTCGATCAGGTCGATAATGTCGGACATTCGGTTCGACGTCTCGTTAATCAGGCGCATTTTGCTGGTCACCTGCTTCATCATCTCACCGTTGTTTTTGACCACCGTGGCGGCATCCGCCGAGAGGTTGGTTGCTTCCCCGGTATGCGAGGCGGTATTTTTCACCGTCGCGGTGATCTGCTCCATCGAGGCGGCGGTCTGTTCGACAGAACTTGCCTGCTCTTCCGTGCGCGCGGCCAGATCCTGGTTCCCGGCGACAATCTGCGCGGCTGCGCTGGAGATATTCTCCGAGCCGGTTTGCACCTGCTGCACAATGTCCAGCAGTCGCGTTTTCATCTCCATCAGCGCATGCAGCAGCAGACCCGTTTCGTCTTTGCCGTGTGGCGTGATGCTGCCCGTCAGGTCGCCCTCTGAAATGGCTTTCGCAAAATGCACCGCCTCGCCGAGCGGACGCGTGATAGCGCGCACGATAAACCAGCCAATCAGGCTGCCTGCCGCGACGCTAAAGAGCGTAAGCAGGATCAGCAGCAGACGGTTAGACCTGAAATCCCCTTCCACCTGCGCGCCGGCACTCTGCATCTCGCTGTTTTGAATGGTAATCAGCTCCTTCACCTTCGCTTTATAAGCCTGCTGCACGGCGAGGGTAGTGGTCATCATCTCCTGGATAGCGCCCGCACGATTGTTGTTCTGCACCGCCTGCAAAATGCGGTAGCGCGAGTCCAGATACTGCTGGCGCACGCTGCGGATTTCCGCCAGCACCTGCTGAGACTTTTGATCCTGCAGCGCGTTGTTCAGCTCGCCCAGGATCACCGTGATGTGCTCACTGATCTCCTTCAGGCGCTGCTGAGATTGCCCCGTGTAAGTGCCCTGCTCGTCCAGCAGCATCAGCTGTTGAGTGCTAATAAATTCCTGGAAGTTATCGATTAACTGGTTCGCTTTTACCGTGGTCGGATAATCACTGGTAATAATGGATTGCATCCCGTTATTAGCCCGGTTCAGGCTCAGCAGAGACAGGCTCGCGCTGATCGCCATCAGGACAATAAAGAATCCAAACGCCAGAAATAATTTCGTGCCGATCTTTACGTCATGTAAGAACATATTTTCTCCATCGATGTGATTATTTCTCAGACGATCGCTGTTATCGGTAACGATTTTGCTAACTTTATGAGTTTGATCGTTTTTTTATTTCATAACTCACTTAATGGATAGGTAGAGGCTATTAATATTGCTCCATTGATCGTTACCAGACCACCAGAAGTGGATTTTTCAAAATAGCGTTCTGGATAACTGACTTAGGCAGGGATAAATAACTGAGGCACTTTCTTTAGTTATTTAATGTTAAATTAACAATAAAATACATTAATAGTTACAACCAGAAAATAAAAAGCCGTTTATTCCTTACGAAATAAACGGCTTTTCCGGAACATTATTGACTCAATGGAGCACGGTCACCGCATCCTTAAGGCGTCCGGCGCGGTGCTTCACCATTGCAGAAATGTGGGCGCTCTCCTCGACCAGGTCGGCGTTTTTCTGCGTGATGCTGTCGAGTTCGGCCACCGCGCGCGTCAACTCTGACAGCCCGGTTGCCTGCTCGGAGGTCGCGTGGCTGATCTGGGCGATAAGCTGCGTCACGTTTTTCACCTGCACAACGATATCATCCATCGTGCGGCCTGCGGCGTGCACCTGCTCAGAGCCGGACTGCACCTTGCTGGCGCTGGCATCAATGAGTTTGCGAATATCATTCGCTGCGTTGGCGCTGCGGCTGGCAAGGTGGCGAACTTCGCCCGCGACCACGGCAAAACCTTTGCCCTGCTCCCCTGCCCTTGCTGCTTCAACCGCCGCGTTCAGCGCCAGAATATTGGTCTGGAAAGCGATATCGTTAATTAGAGAGGTAATCGAGCCAATTCGCTGCGTACTGTCGGCAATGTCGTCCATGGTTTTAACCACGGTCTGCATCGCGTTGCCCCCTTTCGTGGCCGCGCTGCTCGCGGCCACGGAGAGTTTATCCACCTCGGCGGCGGTTTCAGAGTTACTCTGAACGGACGCGGCCATCTGGTTCATTGTTGCGACGGTCTGCTGCACGTTCGCCACGGTCTGACGCGTACGATCGTTCAGGTCTTCATTTCCCTGCGCCAGCCTGTCGCTGCCGTCACGGACGCTCACCACCTGGCTCGACACGTCATTGATTAACCAGCGGCACATCAGGCCCAGCTGCCCGACCGCGCGCAGCGTCAGCCCCAGCTCGTCGCTGCGGCTCAGATGCTGCACGCTGTTGCGCTCACCGGTTGCGACCTTCAGGGCCTGTCGCGCCACATTCTCTACCGGGCGGACAATCTGTTGCTCAAACAGCAGTGTCCCCAGCAGCATCACTAGCCCGGCTGCGGCGAGCGGCATCCACCCGGCGGAGGTCGCGACCAGCGTGGCGGCGAGCACGGCAAAAAGCCCCGCCATCACGCTGCGCACGCGCCAGCGCAGCGGCATTGACGGCAGTTTGCCCAGCCAGCCCTTTCCAACCACCAGCCCCTTGTGCACACGTTTCTTACAGCTTCCGTCGTTCAGCGCCCGGTAGAGCGGCTCCACGGCGGCAATCTCTTCCGCTGTGGCTTTGGTGCGAATGGACATATAGCCCGTCACCTGCCCGCCGCGCACCATCGGCACCGCATTCGCACGCACCCAGTAGTGGTCGCCGTTTTTGCGCCGGTTTTTGACAATCCCGCTCCACGGCTCGCCCTGCTGCAGCGTGTACCACATATCGGCAAACGCGGCTTTTGGCATATCGGGGTGGCGCACCATATTGTGCGGCTGGCCCGTCAGCTCATCGAGCTGGTAGCCGCTCACCTTCACAAAGGTGTCGTTGGCGTGGGTAATGTAGCTGTGGAGGTCTGTGGTAGACATTAAGGTGGTGTCATCCTCCAGAGGATATTCATTCTGGGTGACATAAGTTGGAGAGGACATCGTGGGCATCCCTTGCAGGTTATTTGAATGTTAATTTTGTGGGTCAATGTTTTTTCGGCGGTAAACAATTTATCTTTAGTTGTGAAACTTGATGAAGATCGCAGATTTGACTTAAACCATACTTTTTGTACGATTTTATAATTCATTGATTTCAAATACTTTCGATAAGAAATTACCTGTAAAGCATGACCAGTTAATGCCCACTTAAGTAGCAGCGAATGCACTTCTTTAGTGCAATTGCGCTTTTTCGCCCTCATTTGTCCTCTCTGTCCTGGACCGCTAAATCCCGTTTCGGTTGCTTCGGCATGATTAAATATTGTGCAACATTATTTTAACCTGGCGTTTATCCCGATTTTCGTTAAGTCATCTGAAGTGGCGTAATCCCTGCAATACTTAAACCAGTATCATGTGATACGCGATCCCCGGGAGCACATTTTGAACAGGTTACCTTCCAGCGCCTCGGCTCTTGCCTGTACCGCGCACGCACTGAATCTCATTGAGAAGCAAACGCTCGATCATGAGGAGATGAAACAACTTAACCGAGAGGTCATCGATTACTTTAAAGAGCACGTCAATCCAGGTTTTCTGGAGTATCGCAAATCTGTTACCGCCGGCGGGGATTACGGAGCCGTAGAGTGGCAAGCGGGGAGTCTTAACACGCTTGTCGACACCCAGGGACAGGAGTTTATCGATTGCCTGGGTGGTTTTGGTATCTTCAACGTGGGGCACCGTAATCCAGTTGTGGTTTCCGCCGTACAGAATCAACTTGCGAAACAACCTCTCCATAGCCAGGAACTGCTCGACCCGCTTCGCGCCATGCTCGCGAAAACGCTGGCGGCCTTAACGCCCGGCAAACTGAAGTACAGCTTCTTTAGCAACAGCGGCACGGAATCGGTCGAAGCGGCGATTAAACTCGCCAAAGCGTACCAGTCGCCGCGCGGGAAATTCACCTTTATCGCCACCAGCGGCGCGTTCCACGGGAAATCCCTGGGCGCACTGTCTGCTACCGCCAAATCCACCTTCCGCAAACCGTTTATGCCGCTGCTGCCGGGCTTCCGCCACGTGCAGTTTGGCGACATCAACGCCATGCGCACCGTGCTGAGCGAATGCCGTAAAACCGGCGATGACGTGGCGGCAGTGATCCTGGAGCCGATTCAGGGTGAAGGCGGCGTGATCCTCCCTCCGCAGGGCTATCTGCCTGCCGTGCGTCAGCTGTGCGATGAGTTTGGCGCGCTGCTGATCCTCGACGAAGTCCAGACCGGGATGGGGCGCACCGGCAAGATGTTTGCCTGCGAGCATGAAAACGTTCAGCCGGACATCCTGTGCCTGGCGAAGGCGCTCGGTGGCGGCGTGATGCCGATTGGTGCGACGGTTGCGACTGAAGAGGTGTTCTCGGTGCTGTTCGACAACCCGTTCCTGCATACCACCACCTTTGGCGGTAACCCGCTGGCCTGTGCGGCCGCGCTGGCAACCATCAACGTGCTGCTGGAGCAAAACCTGCCCGCGCAGGCGGAGCAGAAAGGCGACATGCTGCTGGACGGTTTCCGTCAGTTAGGCCGGGAGTATCCGGACCTGGTGCAGGACGCGCGTGGGAAAGGAATGCTGATGGCGATTGAGTTTGTCGATAACGAAACCGGCTATAGCTTCGCGAGCGAGATGTTCCGCCAGCGGGTACTGGTCGCCGGAACGCTCAACAACTCGAAAACCATCCGCATTGAACCGCCGCTGACGCTGACGATTGAGCAGTGTGAGCAGGTGCTTAAAGCGGCGCGTAAAGCGCTGGCAGCGCTGCGAATAAGTGTGGATGCGTAATGAATATTTCCCCTCTACCGAGGGGAAATATTTTACCTGAATCGACAGTCTTCGTTTCCTGCTATCTATATTCCTGTCAACGCGTAATAATGCGGGAAAAAATGCAACCTTTAGGCTACATTGTAAAAATAAACCTCTGATGTTTAACATCAGCGTTTACATCCATAAAAATCAATCTTTCCAGACAAAAATCATAATGTTGCATAAGATTAGCGCTCAAATTATAATGCTTATATTCATCTATGAGGGCGTTTAGGCGATGGAGTACCTACTTGACGGTATTGTGCATTATAATAATGACTTACGCACTTTAACCGATAATAAACATACAGTTGAGCTATCACTGGCCACTTCGCGATTATTAAATGCACTCATTGATGCAAATAACAGGCAAATAAGTCGTACTGAACTACTTGAAAAAGTGTGGGAAGAGCATGGACTGGTTGCATCAGATAATAATTTAAACCGAAACATATCGCTATTGCGGAAAGCATTTCTTGAATTTTCACTTGAAGACAAAATCGAAACAATACCGAAGCAAGGTTTTGTACTTCACTGTAAATGCACTCCTGTTAATCCTATCAGCAGCAATACTCGCGAAAAACTAAAGAATATATACTCTTCGAACAAAAGTTTTCACATCAGCACAATAATTTTAACATTCCTGATCCTGTCTACATTCGGTACATTTTATTTAAACCACGCAAACAATAGCAATTTGCACAAATATAAATCCGTGGGATTATGCGATGTTTTTAGTGATGTAAATGTAATAAAACAAGAAAATATCGACGCATTTTTTAACACAACGCTAGGTCAGAAAATCGCCATACAGTGCACCAAAAAAACCAGCATAATATATTTTGATGACAACAGAGCCCCTTTAAAAAGCAAGGTATACTCCACTCACATTGCCGTATGCGGCAAAGTAAATACAGGGAAAGGTCATGAATGCGAAAACTACGTCAATATTAACAATAATTAATATTGTCCTTAGTCTGCTGTTACTCCCATTGCTTGTGGTGGGCATACACAAGCTTGTTGGCATTTATAGCTACTTACCTATGAACTGTATGTCAACCGTACATATCAACCGTGCAGATGAGAAAAATGCCCGGGAAGGCATAAACGGCAATATCAAAATAGTTTTTCATATTACAAATGAAGGTCTCGTAACGGTGAGTGAGTACGGCACCTTGAATTATCTTGGTAAAGAGTACCTTGTCGATCGCACTGGGAATATGATGATGGACAAAGATGTTCAAAACGGCTTCCATAAAGTTACAAAAGGTAAATTTGTTTCCAATCTTCAGCATAATGCGCCTTCTGAGTTGACTGAAAAACTCACCTCAAGCCAACCTGTTTTGCATTACAAGATAGATAAGCTTGGCACCGAAACCTGGCGAATAAGCGATTTACAGCGTTCTATATTTATTTGCCGCAAATGAGTCAGCTGCGTAAGTACATAGCACGTTATAATAATATTACAAATGCATTATCGATGTACTAATTGTTAAAGCAAGAGCGCTTTCTACGTTTACTCTTTAACAAAAGACAAACTATAGAGCAAACAAATAAACCATATATTCATCTATACATGAGCACCCACTTACAGAATTAAAGAATAAAAACCTTATTAAACCTGACTAAATGTGATTTAATTCTACTTCATCTGCTTTTCACACCATCTCCCCTGCACTTCTTTTATTTTGGCATTTATTATTTTGTATTTACTGCTCACCTCTTAAAAGAATTGCCTCGATTTTTTTAGAAAGTACTATTTAGCGAACGTTAGATGATGATGCTTATACCTGATAAGCATAGAAATCTATTTCATTAAACATCAGTAACCGCAATAAATGACGCAACTAAAACGAGGGGTGAAACATGGTTATTTATCTATTATACGCATTATGTATCGCCCTGATTACAGAGGCGGTGTTAATAGCCTTTATAGATAAAGATCTTTTTGAATTCATAATAAACGCATCAGATCTATCAAAGGCCTATAAGCGTCTTTACTCGGTAATTATGTAACAAGGTTATCATATTGCATATGAGATAAGAGGAAGATATGCGTGTTCTAATATTAGATCCTAACATTGTACATCAGCATTTTTTGAAAACACAAATTGAGGAAGCAGGCATATTAACTGATGTGTCTTCAAGCATTAAGGAAGTGGAGCTATTTATGTTTTCAAATAAAGCTGAATTGCTAATTATGTCATGCGAGACTCTTTCAACGACCGAGTTACAGGCGATTCGTAAGTGGCGACGCGAAGGACGTAATATCCGCATTATGATCCTAAACAGCAGTAACGATATTGAACACAAAGTGAAAGCGCTTGAAAGCGGTGCGGATGATTATGTAGTAAGAACATGTCATATTGAAGAAATTATCATTAGAATTTGGGTTTTGGTACGCAGAAATTACCTTACCCCTTCCAAACGTATTTCTGCTGGTAATTTAGAACTCGACTTGAACAGTAAAATACTTTTCATTAATAAAGAAAAAATTAGGCTAACTGGTTTTGAATTCGAGATTATGAAACTTTTGATGAAGAACAAAGGTCAGGCCTTGAGCAAACGTAAAATAATGAAACATCTGTATCACGACTGGATTGGGAAAGAAAACAATACTGTCGAGGTTCTTATTGGTCGCTTAAGAAAGAAGCTTGCACCTTATAACAGCGGACAAATCCGACATCAGCGAGAAGAAGGTTATTACTACGATCTAAATGGCGCCATCTGAATAGGTGTCAGACACTGTGCTGTCTTTTATGACATAAACGTTAGCTTCATTTAGGAACGGTATATTAACAGCCTCTAAGCTTTCATTTCATCAATTACAGCTTCATTTTTAAGAAAACTTTATGAGCAAAACTGCGAACAATACGCTATCGCTTTGGTCTTTAACGACCCTTGTTGTTGGAGCAATGATCGGGGCGGGTATATTTTCATTACCTGCGACATTCGGACGCGCAACCGGTGGGCTGGGCGCAATGATTGCCTGGGTGATAGCTGGCGGCGGTATGCTGATGCTGGCATTCGTATTTCAGAACCTTGCGGAAAGGAAACCTGAACTCAATGCTGGCGTTTTCAGCTATGCCAAGGCCGGTTTTGGCGAATATCCCGGCTTCATTTCCGCCCTGGGCTTTTGGGCTGGTACATGTATCGGTAACGTATCCTATTTTATTTTAATTAAATCCACATTAGGCGCCTTTTTCCCTTCATTTGGTGAAGGGAACACCTGGCTTGCGATCGCCGTATCATCGATTGTTTTATGGTCATTCCATCTCCTTGTTTTACGGGGCATTAAAGAAGCTGCTTTCATTAATACCCTGGCGACGTGTGCCAAAATTATCCCTATTTTTGTGTTTATCGCCATCCTGATAATGGCGTTCAAAAAAGATATGTTTATGCTTAATTTCTGGGGCGGAGCCGCCGGAGAGCCTCCTCTCCTCAGATCGGTCTTTTCCCAGGTCAGAAGCACCATGCTGGTGACTGTATTTGTATTCCTTGGGATCGAAGGCGCAAGTATTTACTCACGTTATGCGACTAACAGAAAAGACGTCGGCCTGGCCACCGTATTCGGTTTCATCGGGGTTCTGTGCTTATTGATGTTAGTCACCATGCTTTCTTATGGCGTTATGCCTCAAGCCGAACTGGGAGCTTTACGGCAACCCTCTATGGCCGGCGTCCTCGAAAGCATAGTGGGTCGCTGGGGTGTGATTTTCATCAGCGTGGGGTTAATTATCTCTGTACTCGGGGCATATCTTTCCTGGTCATTACTTGCCGCAGAGGTAATTTATTCTGCAGCATTAAAAAAGAGTATGCCTTCGGTGTTTGCCCGTGAGAACCGTTGGTTTGTTCCTTCTTCAGCCGTATGGTTGACCAATATTGCCATACAGCTTTTTTTAATCATCACCTTTTTCAGCGACTATGCATTCCAGTTAGCGCTTGAACTTACCAGCGCAATGACGCTGATCCCCTACCTCCTGGTTGCAGCTTATAGCCTGAAGCTGGTGATTACACGTGAAACATATGAGCATTCTTCTAAAGGATATTATAAAGATCTGGTGATCTCGTTAATTGCCACCCTCTATGCATCCTTGATGATTTATGCCGGAGGATTAACTTATGTTCTGCTCTCCGCTGTCATTTATGCTCCCGGCACGCTTCTTTATTACATAGCCAAGCGTGAGCAAGGCAAAAAAATATTCTCTGGAACTGAGAAAACATTATTTACCGTCATCGCACTGGCTGCTGTGGCCTGTATTTATGGAATTGTAACTGGAAGTATTACCATTTAATTAATCCCTTAAGGAGTCTATATGCAAGAGGTACCATTCGGTGTTCACTCTGAGGTCGGCCAATTACGCAAAGTAATGGTGTGCGCCCCTGGGTTAGCGCATAGCCGTCTTACACCAGGCAATTGCGACAGACTTTTATTTGATGATGTCATGTGGGTAGAGCGTGCCCGGCACGATCACCTCGACTTTATTAATAAAATGCGTGGATGTGGTGTTGAAGTTGTAGAAATGCATGATCTGCTCGCAGAAACGCTGGCTAACCGCCAGGCCCGAAACTGGCTTACAGAACAGCAGATCACTGCCGATGAAATCCCATTAGGTTTACTTAATGAAACACGTTCGTTCCTGGATTCGTTGTCAGCAAATCATCTGGCAGAGTTTATGATTGGTGGGCTTTCAACAAATGATTTGCTGAATAGACGGAGGGGAGATAAAGAAGAGCTTGAACTCGTCGGAAGAGCGACAGGGCTTCGTGAATACTTACTTCCGCCGTTACCCAATACGCTTTATACGCGAGATACAACCAGCTGGATTTACAACGGGGTTACGCTTAATCCACTTTACTGGCAGGCGCGTCGTGAAGAAACGCTACTGACTACCGCTATTTATAAGTTCCATCCTGATTTCACCCGTCAGACGATTAATACATGGTGGGGGGATCCGACACGTTATCACGGTTCAGCCACCCTCGAGGGCGGTGATGTTATGCCTATCGGCAATAAGGCCGTTTTAATTGGCATGAGCGAACGTACGTCATATCAAGCGATTGCACAGCTCGCATCAGCCCTGTTTTCAAACCCGCTTAGCGATGTCGAGCGCGTAATCATTGCAGCGATGCCGAAACTCCGAGCGGCGATGCATCTGGATACGGTATTCACATTTTGTGACCGGGATTTAGTGACGCTCTATCCAGCCATTGTTGATCAAATCGAAGTCTTTGCACTGATAAAAGACGATTCCCCCGGCGGGATGCGTCTGGAGCATTATTCAGAACCGTTAACTGACGTGGTTGCCGGAGCACTTAATTTAGGAAAACTTAGGGTTGTTGAAACTGAAGGTAATGTTTACGACACCGAACGTCAGCAATGGGATAGCGGTAATAATGTGGTCGCCATGTCTCCCGGAGTCGTTATCGCCTATGACCGTAATACGAAAACAAACGATCGTTTGCGTAAAGAAGGCGTTGAGGTCATCGAAATCGTTGGTAGTGAATTAGGCCGTGGACGCGGCGGCGGCCACTGTATGACTTGTCCATTAATTCGTGATGCTGTTGATTATTAATAAGGAATAAAGATGTTTAAACGCTGTGTTTTTATTTTCGTCGGATTGTTTACATTGGTTGGCTGTGCGGAAAAGCCCGTAGGTTCTGCCAATCATGCGAGTGCTGCGCTTTCCGGTCAGGTTATGGCGCTTTCACATGGCACAATAACAGGAGTCAGAAATATTACCATCCAAAGCGACACTGGAAACAGCGCTGCCGGTACGGTCGGGGGGGCTTTGATTGGCGGTGCTGCTGGTAATGCTATTGGCGGCGGAAGCGGCCGTCTGTTAGCGACAGCGGGTGGTACCGTTGCGGGTGCGATGGCAGGACAGTCAATACAACGTGGAATGGCGCGAAATAATGCTGTGGAACTCTTTATTCGTCCTGATAATGGTCCAGAATTCGTCACAGTACAGCCAGCCCGTGAAGGAGAATTTGTCGTAGGGCAACGTGTGAATATCACCTCCCATCGCGGTCAGGTAACTATTTCTCCAGCTCGCTAAATCACTTTATCAGACCTGCCACAACAGGATTAATGTACTTTAACTCAGCATGAATATATTTTGCGGCAGGTTTTTTTAGGTTTTTATCAATATCTTATCAATCTTTTTTACCTCATGACCATGTATAATTTTTAAAGGGCACATCATGACCACTCATTTATTGCAATTCTGGAATATGGCAGCAACTGTTTTTTCATTATTCTTTTTCGTTGCTTATTTGTTTGTTATTTTCCAGATAGTTACTGATTTATTTCGTGATAATACATTGAATGGCTTTTTTAAGTCATTATGGATAATACTTTTGCTTTTCATTCCCCTAATCACCTCAATTTTTTATCTCATTCTGAGAGGAAAAGGAATGGCAAAAAGACAACGTGCTTACCGACTGGATACCAATGCTGCAACTTTATGTAAATCACCAGCGGAGCAAATATGGGATGCAAAAAAACTGCTGGAGCAAGGAGTTATTAATCAAGAGGAATTCGAAACCCTTAAGAAAAAAGCCATTAATTAAATTGAACTGGCTAAGGGGAGTAAAAATCTGCCTTAGTCAGTTGTTTTTAGTCAATTAACCATCTCTAAAGCAGCTAACACCTATTTCAAAGGTTTATTAAATAGCTCAGCTTAACCATCATTTAAACAATTAGTTTTTACTTAACCATATCAACTGGAGCGTTCGCGATGAAAAGCGCCTCACCCTGGAAACATTATAAGGAAAAAATCTATTTTATTGGCGGGATTTATCATTTATTTTTGATAACTTGCTCAGTTGCACTATGGTGTGGGCTGCTTTTTTTTGCCTCGCGAGCGTATAGCCAGACTCATTTAAATGATAATGCAGCGAACTGGAGAAGCAAAATCGTTTCCGACATCACGCTAACGTGGACAGATTATGACAGTCACGATATCTATCTTCCTTTTATTAGCTGGCATAACCGTTTCATGTACGATAAAGAAAAAACAGACCGCTATAACGAAATGCCCTGGGGCGCTGGGGTTGGTATTTCTCGTCACCATAGCGAGGGCAACTGGAGTGCAATCTATGGGATGGTATTTAAAGACTCACATAATGAATGGCAACCGGTGACAGGTTATGCATGGGAGAAGGGATGGTATCCAGACCAACAAAAAGAGTTCAGGTTTGGGTTAGGGGTTACCGCCGGGATAACGGCGCGTAAAGATATGGGTAACTATATCCCTTTGCCTATGGTATTCCCGCTTTTTTCGGTAAGTTATAAAAAAGTGAATTTTCAGTTCACCTATATTCCAGGCACGTATAATAATGGAAATGTACTTTTCGGATGGTTACGCTATAACCTGTAAATGCGTACTCACAGGTGCTAATTGAGAGGGATTCACGTTTCTGAAGGTGGAAAATGCAATAACTCACCGCGAGCCTATCGCTCGCGGTGAGTCTTTTTTAGAATTTAAGTGAGGCCCCCAGGTAAGCGCCATCAAGCAAAGTGTGATTCGGTGTGCTGGATTTACCATGGACGCTAATATGACGGTAACCTGCTTTGAGTTTCACTGAATCTTGTACCTGCCAGGCCAATCCTGTATCAACCTCAACATAATTTTCTACGGCATTGTTCAGGCCGCGCGGCGCCGTGTAACCTTCACCGTATGCATAAAGTTCATTGCTAAAATGCAGACGTAAGCCGCCACCAATAGGTGCCGCAAACCCGTTATCGCCTTTTTTAGGCGCCAGATAGATGGCTTTGGCGCCAGCGTAAAGATCGGCTTTCCCCAAAGATACCTGATAGCCCAGGCCAACACCGCCTGAATTACGGCCATCATTATAGTTATTCGCCCAGTTCGCAGTATAAAAAATGCCGGTCTGCTCTGGCGCTATCAGTGCATTTAACTCCGTATGCTGTGTACCTAACTGGGCACCAATTTCAGCAGCATTAGCGCTGACAGAAAGAGTTGAAAGAATTGCCACTACCGTAAGTGTTTTTTTAAACATCAATTATCACCTAATCTACATTAAAAAATGGAAGTCAGAGCCTTTCTCAGGGGCCTACTGGTGACTTACTTTAGGTGAAGATGTTATATGAAGTTCAAACAAAGAAGAGATACCAATCTGCTGGGTTGCCATTCATCAATAACCTTTTGGTCTTGGGTGTACTCTATAAAAATGAAGTACGTTTAGAATCCATCTATCTTCCCAGAATAGAATACGTCCTTATTTTCAATGAAACCAGAGAGGGAAGCATGTTTCCGGCAGAGAATATCCAACGCCAAAAAAATCCAAGCTTTATCCGATATCTTTTTCTGTTCAATCTGTTATTACTGCCACTATTCATGGTTGTGGCACGCACATTGTGGGGACAAGATTTATTTTCAGTATCACCAACTGGAGTCTTATTCTGGCCCGGAGCCGTCACGCACGTTTTGCTGCTGGGTGGGGTTTGGTTGTTTTTAGATGTCCTGTTTATGATTTGGTTTTATATTAGCAACAAAAAAAGCTGAGGGGAGGAAATCATGCTACTATTTATCTCATGGCTTTTTGCATTAATTGGCAGTGAATTACTTTTGTTGCAGATAAATTCTGCAAGCATTATCATACCTGTTTTATATTTATCTATGGGAGTAATGTACTTATATCAAAAAAACAAAATAAGAAATATGGTATGGCTAGATGAAAACTTAAAAAAAAGACGCACACTCAATTTAAAAGTGTTATTTTTAGCCGCACTTCTTATTATGTTATCAATAGTCGCCCATATCAATTTCGCCATTAACTCATTACTGATTGTACAATGGATAAAAGCATAAATGATGCAACGCCAAACACTGTAATATGCACCCAAAGTTAACCATGCTGTCTCTTAAAAAATGACGGCAGGTATCTGGTTTAGTTATAACCATATTGCATACTATCCATAGCTTAGAGAAATCATGCGCAAGAAAACTTTAATTCTAATAAAGCGTTTTATATTTATTTTGGTTGGCGTCATGATTTGCGTAATGATAGGCCTGTTTTATTGGGTTCAGCGTAGCGGTGAACTCCAGCCATGGCATACGTATGTCCCGAATGAATTGCGTGAAAAAGATATCGATCGAGCCGACTGGGATGATTATATCAATGCCGAAAACACCCTCTTTATGGAGGTCCATAAGCATGTCGTCATGAAGCAAGCCGATCATGATACAACGAGTTTAAATCGTTATAACTCGTTAAGCCCGGTGTATCCAGATAATCTTCCCACGGACTGGAATCGATCCTACATCATGCGGACAAAGACGGAACCGAGAGGTGCAGTCGTGTTATTGCACGGGCTAACGGACTCCCCATACAGTTTGCAGCATATTGCCCGGCTGTATCAACAAGCAGGATTTGTCGCAATCGGGATCCGTTTACCTGCCCATGGCACCGTACCAGGGGCTTTAACGGATGTTAAATGGCAGGACTGGCTGGCTGCAACACGCCTTGCCGTACGCGAGGCGACGAAAATGACAAATGCCGGTACGCCTCTGCATATTGTTGGCTTTTCCAATGGTGGGGCACTGGCCATGAAATATGCCCTCGACGCCCTTGACGACAGTAGTTTGAGGAAGCCACAACAAATAGTCCTTATTTCCCCCATGATAGGGGTAAGTCGCTTTGCTCGCTTTTCGGGAATGGCCGAATGGACGGCCTTTCTCCCGGCCTTTTCTCGTGCGGCATGGTTAGGTCTGGTCCCCGAATTTAATCCTTTTAAATATAATTCTTTTCCCGTGAATGGCGCACGCCAGGCTTATCTACTTACCGAGTCATTAAAACGCGAGCTTAACCGGCGCAATTCAAGTTCGCGCTGGAAAGAATTTCCTCACGTACTAACGTTTCAATCCGTTCTGGATTCCACGGTCAGCACCAGAGCAGTATTGGATGTTCTTCATCAAAACCTACCGGATAACGGTAGCGAACTGGTTTTATTTGATATTAATCGCGCGGTCAATTTTCGTGCACTCTTTCGTCACTCTTCCGATCGTGCGCTATCGCATTTGCTGGCAACGCCAGAGCGTACCTTTACGACGACTATTGTCAAAAACGCCTCTTCAGAGAGCATGAAGATGGTGGCTTCGACACACTTAGCACACACAACAACAGCAGACGTTCAGCCACTTAACCTGCTGTATCCGCGAGATGTTTTTTCTTTATCACATGTTGCTCTCCCTTTTCCTGTACATGATTCCTTATATGGAAGTGAACCGTATGAACCGAATCGCTATGGGCTCAGCCTTGGAATTTTAAGAGTAAGAGGCGAGCGTGCTGTTTTGCTCGCGGATATGGACTCCTTAATGCGTATCACGTCAAATCCCTTCTTTCCCTACCTGATGGATAGGATCGCGGGCGTAATAAATTAAAAAAGCGGAGCCCAGGCTGTGTTTTTGTAGGCCCGGACGCTACACGCCACCGGGCGGTTGTTACCGGTGAAACTCTGCCATCGTCTCATCGACCGTCAGAGTTGATAAGCCCTCGTTCACATGCAATAACTTGATTGTCCCATTCCCGTGTCCTGGCGAAGTGAACGGCTCCCCTGAATCCGGTGGTGGATATTTCCGCGCGATGAGTCTTCGATACGTCATTCTGGTTGGCGGTGAAATCTCGCTGCTTATTCTGGCTCGCTGGCCGACGGCAGTGAGCCGTTTGATACTTTCAAAGAAGGACAACACGATGTTTCACGGGTTAAGCGCGTTTCCGTTAACGCCCCTGAGAGAGGGGACGTTTGACGAGCACGCATTCATCAATCTTCTGCGCCCCGCTGTCGACGCTGGCGTGGATTCACTGGGCATTTTGGGCTCAACGGGAAGCTATGCCTATTTGACCGTTGAAGAACGCGGCCGGATCGCACGCTGCGCGGTGGCGCATGCTGATGACATTCCGGTCATCGTCAGCATCGGCGCATTACGGCTGGACGATATTCTACGTCTGGCTGACGACGCGCAATCGGCAGGAGTCTCCGGCGTGCTGCTGGCACCCGTGTCGTACCAGCGATTAACGGAAGACGAAGTGTTTCATCTCTATGAAACGGTGACCCGCCAGCTCTCCGTACCGCTGTGCATTTACGATAATCCCGCCACGACTGGTTTTTCGTTTAGCGATGAACTGTTATTTGCCGCCGCGGCCTTGCCGAATATAGGGTCCATAAAGCTTGGCCGCGTGCCGGAGGACCTGTCGCAGGTACGCGCTCGTCTTCCTGATACCGTCACGCTGGGCATCGCCGGTGACTGGCGAGCGGCCTCCGCCCTGCAGGCCGGGTTTGACGTCTGGTACTCGGTGGTTGGCGGGCTGTTTCCGCAAGCAGCGCTGGCGATTGCCCGTTCAAAAGAGGCGGTACAATCCGAGCGGCTGGAGCCGCTATGGGAATTGTTCCGTCGATACGGCAGCTTACGGGTGGTAGCGGCAGCGGCAGAGATGCTGGGGAAAGTTGAAACACCCGCGCTCCCCTTCCCGCTTCAGGCTCTTAAGGGTGAGCCGCGCGAAGCGCTTGCTGCGATACTTGCGGATCTGGTGCTGGCCTGAACAACGCCGGGTGGCGCTAGCGCTTACCCGGCCTACCGCACCGTCCCGCCACCCGTAGGCCCGGTAAGCGCAGCGCCACCGGGCAAATCCGCTATTCCGGCAACAATCCCACAAAACTGCGTTTCTTGCGCGGCTCCGACATCAGCTCTTCAAGCCTATCCACGCACGCCAGGTAGTGCGGGGTTTGCTTATGCGCCAGCACCGCCTCCTCGTCTTTATAGGCCTCGTAGATAAAGAACCGGGTTTTCACGCGCGGGTCCTGCAATACGTCAAAGCGCAGGTTTCCCGGCTCCTTGATTGCCCCCTCGTGGTTGGCGCGAAACACCTCCAGAAACTCGTCCACCCGCTCGGGCTTGATGTTGATTTCAACCAGCGTCACGTTCATTTTGCTTCTCCCTGTTTCTCTTCCTGCCAGAACTGGAACGCATCGCGGGCGTTCCAGTTCTCGTGAACCACTTTTTTCACCGCCTTCAGCATGGCGAGCGGCGCGCTGGACTGGAAGATATTGCGCCCCATGTCCACGCCGGACGCGCCCTGGTCGATCGCGCGCCAGCACATCTCCAGCGCCTCGTGCTCCGGCAGCTTTTTGCCCCCGGCGATGACGATCGGCACCGGGCAGCTGGCGGTCACTTTTTCAAAGCCCTCGTCCACGTAGTAGGTTTTGACGAACTGCGCCCCCATTTCGGCGGCGATGCGGCTTGCCAGCGAGAAATAGCGCGCATCGCGCGCCATCTCCTTGCCGACGCCCGTCACCGCCAGCGTCGGCATGCCGTAGCGCGCGCCCGCATCGACAAGCTTGATGATGTTGTTGATCGACTGGTGCTCGAACTCGCTGCCAATGTACACCTGCGCCGCCACCGCGCAGACGTTCAGGCGCAGCGCGTCCTCCATCGCCACCGCCACGCACTCGTTCGACAGCTCGCCCAGAATCGAGTTACCGCCGGAGGCGCGCAGCACCACCGGTTTGTTCGTCGCGGCTGGCACCTGGCTCCTGAGGATGCCGCGGGTGCACATCAGCACGTCGGTTTCACCAAACAGCGGCGCGATAGAGAGATCGATACGCTCAAGGCCGGTGGTCGGCCCCTGAAAGTAGCCGTGGTCAAAGGCCAGCATCACCGTGCGGTTGCTCTGCGGGTTGAAGATGCGCGAAAGCCTGGACTGCATGCCCCAGTCCAGCGAGCCGCAGCCCTTCAGGGTGTAAGGCACATTCTGCTGCGGCGTGCCGATGCCAAAATCCTTACCGTCTTTGATGTCGTCTAAATCAGCCATTTGCTCCCCCGTCAGAAATCGTATTTGCTGATGTTCTCTTTGGTGAACACCACGCGCTCCGGCAGCAGCACGATGCCGTTGCCCTTCGCCTCATACTGGTAGCCCTGCACGCTGTTCGGCTCGACCTTCAGCGCCCCGATGTTTTTTACGTCCACGCTGTCGCCCACGTTAAGATCGCCTTTTTTCAGCAGGCGATCGGCGACATTGACCGCAATTTTGCCCTGTTGTACGACATCCCACAGGCCAAAGGCCTTCACCGTGCCCCGCTCAACGTACGGGCGCATCACGTTCGGCGTGCTGAAGCCGACAATCGCCACCCCTTCCCGCTTCAGGTTTTCTGCCGCCTGCGCGGCGGCTGGAAGCGCGTTGGCGTCCGGCGCGATGATGGCATCCAGATCCGGATACGCTTTTAAGATCCCTTCGGCGGTTTGCAGGGATTTGGTGGCATCGTTATAGCCAAACTGCGTGGTGACGACCTGCCACTGAGGATGGTCTTTCTCGATTTTGGCCTTCGCCTCTTTCACCCACTGGTTCTGGTCGGTGACGGTCGGGCTGGAGTAGAAGAACGCTACCTTCGCATTCGGTTTGGTGACCTGTTTGCCCGCCATCTCCACCAGCAGACCGCCCAGCTGTTCCGGCGTACCCTGGTTGATGTAGATGCTGCGGCACTCCGGCTTGGTGTCGGAATCCCAGGTCAGGACCTTGACGCCGCGCTGCATCGCGCGCTTCAGCGCCGGGCAGAGGCCGTCCGGTGACACGGCGGAGACGATGATGGCGTTATAGCCCTGGTTGACGAAGTTATTGATCAGCTGCACCTGGCCGGAGACGCTCGGCTCGGTCGGGCCGTCGTAGGTCACGTCCACGCCGAGATCTTTCCCCGCCTCTTTCGCGCCGTTGCCGCCGCTGGTGAAGAAGCCCACGCCTACCAGTTTCGGGATAAAGGCAATGCGGTCCGCCGCCTGCGCCGAGGCGAAGCTGAGGGCCATTGCCAGGACGAACAGTTTTGTTTTCATCTTACGCTCCGGATAGTTTTCTAAAGAGAGAACGCACCCACTCGCGGTGCAGACTCAGCGAACGTCCCATCACCACCACAACCAGCAGCGCCCCTGACAGCGCGCTCGACACCTGGTTAGGGATGCCGACCATCTGTAAACCCTGCTGCAGGTAGCCCACCAGCAGCGCTGCCAGCGCCGTACCGACAACCGAACCTGACCCGCCGTAGATATTGGCGCCGCCGAGCACGGCGGCGGTGAGCGCGGGCATCAGCAGATCGCGCCCCAAATCCGAACGCGCCGAGCCGAAATAGGAGACCATCACCAGCGCGGCAACCGCCGAGGCTACGCCCACCAGGCCGTACAGCGCGTAGGGCATGCCGTTCACCGACAGCGCCGCATAGCGCGCCGCGCGAGGATTCTGGCCGATTAAAAACAGGTGACGACCAAAGCGCCCGCGATGGGTAATCAGCCAGAAGAAGACGGTGATTACCGCGAACAGGACCAATGGGATCGGCAGGCCAAACACCGTGAGGTTAGCGAACGCCGTGAAGCTGTCCGGGAAGCCGCCGATCCCCTCGTAGCCCGTCGCGCCCGCCATGCCGGAGAGCAGCAGCGCGCCGCCGCCGTAGAGGTAGAGCGTGCCAAGGGTGATCACCAACGGGCTGATGCCGGTGTAGTGAATAAGCGCGGCATTAAATAATCCGCACAGCAGGCCGAGCAGCAGCGTCAATGGAACGGCGACCGCCATCGGCCACCCCGCCTGCATCATCACGCCCAGCGCGATGGCGCACAGGCCGATGGTCGAGCCGAGAGAGATATCGATTCCGCCGCTGATGATGACCAGCGTGAGCGGCAGCGCCACAATGCCGATGCAGATGAAGTCGCTGGTGCTGAACAGCAGCATATTGATATCGAGCATGCGCGGGTTGATGGCGCCAAAGAGCAGGATCTCCAGCACCAGTAAAATGAGCAGCGCGCTTTCCCAGTTAAGCCTCATTTACGCCACCTCTTTTTTGCGTTTTGGAAAAGGGGTGACGTGCTTTCCCCCTCTGTTGCCCGGCTGGAAGCGGCCGTACTTTAGCGCCCGCTGGTGGCGCGCCAGCGCCTGGCGCAGACGTCCGTCGAGTACCAGCACGCCCAGCAGCACCAGCCCGGCGATAAAGTCGTTCCACCACGCCGGGAGCCTGAACAGCACCAGCACGGTATCGATTTGCGTCAGGAAGAAGGCCCCGAGCAGCGCGCCAACCAGCGTGCCCGTGCCGCCCAGCAGCGAAATGCCGCCGAGCACGCAGGCGGCGATGGCCTTCATCTCCAGCCCGCTGCCGGTCTGGTTGGGCACAAAGCCAATCTGCGCGGCAAAGACGATCCCGGCGCAGGCCGCCAGCATGCCGTTCAGGGTAAAGGCGAGCATTCGCGTGCGGTTCACCGCCACGCCCAGCTGGCGCGCGGCGGCGAGGTTATCCCCCACCGCGTAGAAATCACGCCCGAAAGCGGTACGCGACAGCGTCCATGCGCCAACGACGGCGATAATTAATACCAGCATGCCGAGCGGCGATATGCCGACGGCGGCAGGCTCAGAGAGAGATTTCAGCGCTGGCGGCAGTCCTTCAATCCACTTCCCGCCCGTCCAGAGCAGCATCGCCCCGCGGTACAGCCCCAGCGTGCCGAGGGTGGCGACAATCGCCGGAATGCGCAGCCCCACCACCAGAAACCCGTTGAACGCCCCGGCCAGCGCGCCAATAGACAGCGCGAAGAGAATGGAAACGGGCAGGCTGTAGCCGCTATTAAGCGCCACACCGACGGCGATGGCGGACAGCCCGACGATGGAGCCAACGGACACGTCAATATTGCGGGTCAGCATTACCAGCGCTGCGCCGATGGCCAGCAGGATCAGGATCTGCGCGCTGGAGAAGATCATCCCCAGCGTCTGTAAACTCAGGTAGGACGGATTCAGCGCCACCAGCACGGCGAACAGCGCCAGAATGGCGAGAAACGCGCTCAGCTCGCGGTTTTTGAGTAAGGTCTTCATGATTGCCCTCCGAACGCCAGCGCCATCATCTTGTCGAGGCTGACGGCGTGGCGCGGCAGCTCGCCGCTGAGCACGCCCTGATGCATCACCAGCACCCGGTCCGCAAGGCCGGGAAACTCGTCGAGATCGCTTGAGATCATCAGCACCGCCACGTTCTGTGCCGCCACGCTTTTTATCAGCTGGTAGATATCCGCGCGCGCCGAGACGTCCACCCCGCGCGTCGGTTCATCGACGATCAGCAGTAAAGGGTTGGCCTCCAGGCAGCGCGCCAGCAGCACCTTCTGCTGGTTGCCGCCGGAGAGCGTGCGCACGGTTTGATCCGCATGGTTGAGCTTGATCCCCAGCGCCCGGTGATAGCGCTCCACCACCGCAGACTCCCGCTTGCGCTGCTGCCAAATTGAAGGCTCGTTCAGTGCCACGGTGTTCCAGCGGATCGGCGCGTCGAGGAACAGGCCGGAAACCTGCCTGTCTTCCGGCAGGTAGACCAGCCCTTTGTCCAGACGTGAACTGACCGGATCTGCGGTGATCTCCTGGTTTTCCAGCCAGATCCGCCCGCCGCGCACAGGCCGCAGGCCGTAGAGCGTTTCCGCAAACTCAGTGCGCCCGGATCCCACCAGCCCGGCCAGGCCGACGATCTCCCCGGCGTAGATCTCAAGGCTGAGATCGATAAACCCCTCCCCGGTGAGATCGTCCACCCGCAGCACCGGGAAATCCTGGGCCTGGGTGCGGCGGTTGCCCGGCAGCGCCAGCCACAGCTTTTGCGTATCGCTGAGGGATTTCTCCCGGCTCACCGGCGTCATGGCAGCAATTAGGGCATTATCGTCAAACTGCGCGGTTTCGCCGCTCAGCACCACCGCGCCGTCGCGCATCACCGAGACGTGGCTCGACAGCTGGCGAATTTCCGGCAGCTTGTGCGAGATAAAGACAATCCCGACGCCGAGCGCCTGCAGGGCGCGGATCTGGCGAAACAGCCGCTCGGTTTCGCCCGGCGTGAGGGAGGCCGTGGGTTCGTCGAGGATCAGGATCCTGGCGTTGCGCATTAATCCACGCAGGATCTCCACCATCTGCTGGTCCGCCACCTCCAGGGTGCTGGCGGTGGCGTCGAGGTTAAGCTGGCACTGGAGCTGCTGGAGCTTCTCCGCCAGGCGCTTTTCCCGATCGCGCTCGCGCGGCAGGCGGAACAGGATGTTTTCCCGCACCGTCAGGTTGGGGAACAGCAGCGGCTCCTGCGGCACCAGGTAAATGCCTAGCCTGTGCGCCTGCACGGGCGTGAGCCGCGCATATGACTGCCCCTCGACGGAAAGTTCACCGCTGTCCGGCGTTTCCACCCCGGCGATGATCTTCATTAGCGTCGATTTTCCCGCGCCGTTTCCGCCCATCAGCGCGTGCACCTGGCCCGCAAGCAGCGTGAAATCAATGCCTTTCAGAACCGGCACGCCTGAGAACTGCTTGCTGATATTTCGCGCGTCGAGAAGTGGTGTCATCATCGCTCCGCTATTGAACAAATGATTTTTAGATTTAATAATGTTCAAAAGCGTAGACGGTGAACTATATTTACAACCGTGCAGGGATCACAGTTTTATCGATTGAGATTCAGATAAACCAGAAACGATCGAAAAGATCCGTTTTGTCGCGTGGCTCACACTTTCCCTTCGCGCCATCACGAACATATGATCTAAATTTTTATAAGAGTTCAACTATGAGCGATAAACGCACTGCGGAAGAAGGACGGTTTGCCGGGCTGGCACTGGCGGAAGAGGAACTCGTGGCGCGCGTGGCCTGGTGCTATTACCACGACGGATTAACCCAGAACGACATCGGCGAGCGGCTCGGGCTGCCGCGCCTGAAGATTTCTCGCCTGCTGGAGAAGGGCCGTCAGTCCGGGGTGATCCGCGTGCAGATCAACTCCCGCTACGAGGGCTGCCTGGCGCTGGAGACCGAGCTCCAGCAGCGCTTTGGCCTGAAGCTGGTGCGCGTGATGCCCGCGTTAAATACGCCGCCGATGAACGTGCGGCTCGGCATTGGCGCGGCGCAGTCGCTGATGGGCGTACTGGAGCCCGGCCAGCTGCTGGCGGTGGGGTTTGGTGAAACCACCATGAGCAGCCTGCAGCACCTGAGCGGCTTTATCAGCTCGCAGCAGATCCGCCTGGTGACGCTCTCCGGCGGCGTCGGACCGTACATGACCGGTATCGGCCAGCTGGACGCGGCCTGCAGCGTGAGCATGATCCCCGCCCCGCTTCGCGTGTCATCCGCCGAGGTGGCCGGGATCTTAAAACGTGAAACCAGCGTGCGGGACGTGATCCTCGCCGCCACCGCTGCCGACGTGGCGGTAGTCGGCATTGGTTCGGTGAACCAGCGCCGTGACGCCACGATACTGCGCTCCGGCTATATCAGCGAAGGTGAACAGCTGATGTACGCCCGCAAAGGGGCGGTCGGCGACATTCTCGGCTATTTCCTCAATGCAGAGGGCGAATGCGTCGCGGAGCTGGAGATCCACAAAGAATTACTGGGCGTCACGCTCGATGAACTGGCGCAGCTGCCCACCATCGTTGGCGTGGCCGGAGGGGAAGAGAAAGCCGATGCGATTTATGCCGCACTGAAAGGTCGCCGTATCAATGGCCTGGTGACGGAGGAGACGACAGCCCGCGCGGTGCTGGCTCTGGCCGGATAAGAGTCTGCCCTGCGCTAACAATGAGGCAAGCTCATGAGTTACCTTTTAGCGTTAGATGCAGGGACAGGCAGCGTTCGCGCCGTGATTTTCGATTTACAGGGCAACCAGATTGCCGTCGGCCAGGCCGAGTGGAAGCACCTGAGCGTGGAGAACGTGCCGGGGTCGATGGAGTTCGACCTCGAGACCAACTGGCGGCTGGCCTGCCGGTGTATTTATCAGGCGCTGGAGCGCGCGCGCCTGAGCGCGGCGGATATTCAGTCCGTCGCCTGCTGCTCCATGCGCGAAGGGATCGTGCTGTATGACCGCAACGGCGAGGCCATCTGGGCCTGCGCCAACGTCGACGCCCGCGCCAGCCGCGAGGTGGCCGAACTCAAAGAGATCCACGACGACCGTTTTGAATCCGAAGTGTATGACGTTTCCGGCCAGACGCTAGCGCTGAGCGCCATGCCGCGCCTGCTGTGGCTGGCGCACCATCGCCCGGATATTTACCGCAAGGCCGCCACCATCACCATGATCAGCGACTGGCTGGCGGCGAAGCTCTCGGGCGAGCTGGCGGTTGATCCGTCTAACGCGGGCACCACCGGCATGCTGGATCTCTTCTCCCGCGACTGGCGTCCGGCGCTGCTCGACATGGCCGGGCTGCGCGCCGATATCCTCTCCCCGGTGAAAGAGACCGGCACCGTGCTGGGGGCGATTACCAGACAGGCCGCGCAGCAGAGCGGCCTGCGCGAAGGCACGCCGGTGGTGATGGGCGGCGGCGACGTGCAGCTGGGCTGCCTGGGGCTGGGCGTGGTGCGCGCCGGGCAAACGGCGGTGCTGGGCGGTACCTTTTGGCAGCAGGTGGTGAACCTGCCGCAGGTGCGCACCGACCCCGACATGAACATCCGCGTGAACCCGCACGTTATTCCCGGCATGGCGCAGGCGGAGTCGATCAGCTTCTTTACCGGGCTGACCATGCGCTGGTTCCGCGACGCCTTCTGCGCCGAGGAAAAGCTGATTGCCGAGCGGATGGGGATGGACACCTATTCCCTGCTGGAAGAGATGGCGAGCCGCGTCCCGGCGGGCTCCCACGGCGTGATGCCGATCTTCTCCGACGCGATGCATTTTAAGCAGTGGTACCACGCCGCGCCGTCGTTTATTAACCTCACCATCGACCCGGAAAAGTGCAACAAAGCGACGCTGTTCCGCGCCCTGGAGGAGAACGCCGCGATCGTCTCGGCCTGCAACCTGGCGCAGATTTCGCGTTTCTCCGGCGTGACGTTTGAGAGCCTGGTGTTTGCGGGCGGCGGGGCCAAAGGCGCCCTCTGGAGCCAGATATTAAGCGACGTCACCGGGCTGCCGGTGCGCGTGCCCGAAGTGAAAGAGGCGACCGCGCTCGGCTGCGCCATTGCGGCAGGTGCTGGCGCGGGGCTGTTCGCGGATATGGCCTCGACGGGCGAGAGGCTGGTGAAGTGGAGCCGCGAGTTCACGCCGAACCCGCAGCACCGCGAGCTGTACGACGGCATGATGCAGAAATGGCAGGCGGTGTACGCCGACCAGCTTGGGCTGGTGGACAGCGGGCTGACGACGTCGATGTGGCAGGCCCCGGGGTTAGTACGGGCAGCGGCGCCGTAAATAACGCCGGATGGCGCTGCGCTTATCCGGCCTACGGTTTTGTAGCCCCGGTAAGCGCAGCGCCACCGGGGAAGTTCTTTGAGATCTATCACAATCATTCGATCCCGCTTTTACCTTTCCGCTGCCGCTGGCTAAATTAGTAACTCATCCGACCACATAACAATAATTTTACACTGGAAGAGACTATGAGCCGCTACCCGTCGTTATTCG
Source organism: Enterobacter sp. MGH 24 (assembly GCF_000493015.1). NCBI lineage: Bacteria > Pseudomonadati > Pseudomonadota > Gammaproteobacteria > Enterobacterales > Enterobacteriaceae > Enterobacter > Enterobacter sp. MGH 24. Next base: position 790,835 of record NZ_KI535657.1, read on the forward strand.
CCCCTATCGATCTGGGGTTCACCACACTCAAAAACCGCGTGTTGATGGGCTCGATGCACACCGGGCTGGAGGAGCATCAGGACGGGGCCGAGCGTCTGGCAGCTTTCTATGCCGAGCGCGCCCGCCATGGGGTGGCACTGATTGTCACCGGCGGCGTGGCCCCAGCGCCTTCCGGCGTAGGCATGGAGGGCGGCGCGGTCCTGAACGATGCGTCACAGCTGCCGCACCACCGCATTGTGACCGATGCGGTCCACCGCGAGGGCGGCAAAATCGCCCTGCAAATCCTGCACACCGGACGCTACAGCTATCAGCCGAACCTGGTCGCGCCGTCGGCTCTACAGGCGCCGATTAACCGCTTTAAACCTCACGCCCTCACCCACGACGAGATCCTGGCGCTGATTGACGACTTCGCCCGCTGCGCGGCGCTGGCGCGCGAGGCGGGCTACGACGGCGTTGAGGTAATGGGCTCGGAAGGCTACCTGATCAACGAATTCCTCGCCGCCCGCACCAACCAGCGCGACGACGAATGGGGCGGCGACTATGCCCGCCGGATGCGCTTTGCCGTGGAGGTGGTGCGCGCGGTGCGCGAACGTGCGGGCGCGGACTTTATTATCGTCTTCCGCCTGTCGATGCTCGACCTGGTGGAGGGCGGCGGCACGTTCGACGAAACCGTGCAGCTGGCGCAGGCGATTGAAGCCGCAGGCGCCACGATTATCAACACCGGAATTGGCTGGCACGAGGCGCGCATCCCGACCATCGCCACGCCGGTGCCGCGCGCGGCGTTCAGTTGGGTAACGCGCAGGCTGAAGGGCAAAGTGTCTGTTCCGCTGGTGACCACTAACCGCATTAACGACCCGCAGGTGGCGGACGATGTGATTTCACGCGGCGATGCCGATATGGTGTCGATGGCGCGTCCGTTCCTCGCGGATGCCGAACTGCTCTCCAAAGCGCAAAGCGGCCGTGCGGATGAGATCAACACCTGCATCGGCTGTAACCAGGCCTGTCTGGATCAGATCTTCGTCGGCAAGGTCACCTCCTGTCTCGTGAATCCGCGCGCCTGCCATGAAACCAAAATGCCGGTCGTTCCGGCGGTCAATAAAAAACGCCTGGCCGTGGTGGGCGCTGGCCCGGCGGGGCTGGCGTTTGCGGTGAATGCCGCCTCGCGCGGGCACAGCGTAACGCTGTTTGATGCGCTGGCGGAGATTGGCGGGCAGTTTAATATCGCCAAGCAGATCCCCGGCAAAGAGGAGTTCTATGAAACGCTGCGCTATTACCGCCGGATGATCGATCTTACAGGCGTCGATCTGCGGCTTAACCAGTTTGTCAGCGCGGCGGATCTGATCGATTTCGACGAGGTGATCCTCGCGAGCGGGATCGTACCGCGCCTGCCTGCTATCGAGGGTATCGATAATCCGAAGGTGTTGAGCTATCTGGACGTTTTGCGCGACAAAGCGCCGGTCGGCGAGAAGGTGGCGATTATCGGCTGCGGCGGGATCGGTTTTGATACCGCGATGTACTTAAGCCAGCCGGGCGAAGCCACCAGCCAGAACATCGCCGAGTTTTGCGTGGAATGGGGTATCGACACCAGCCTGAGCCAGTCCGGCGGGCTACGCCCGGAGGGGCCGCAACTGCCGAAAAGCCCGCGCCAGATCGTGATGCTCCAGCGTAAGGCCAGCAAGCCGGGCGAAGGGCTGGGCAAAACCACGGGCTGGATCCACCGCGCCACCCTGCTCTCACGCGGGGTGAAGATGATCCCGGCGGTCAGCTACCAGAAGATCGACGACGAGGGGCTGCAAGTCACGATCGGCGGCGAACAGCAGCTGCTGCGCGTGGATCATGTCATTTTATGTGCCGGGCAGGAGCCGAAGCGCGATCTGGCGGATCCGCTGCGCGAAGCCGGTAAAACGGTGCATTTGATTGGCGGATGCGACGTGGCGATGGAGCTGGACGCGCGGCGGGCAATTGCGCAGGGGACAAAATTAGCTCTGGAGATCTAGAACATTGCCCGGTGGCGCTGCGCTTACCGGGCCTACGGGTTCGAGGCCGTTGTAGGCCCGGTAAGCGCAGCGCCACCGGGCATCAGACCGCACACTAGGTAGGCCTTTGCAAGCGAAGCGCCGCCATGCAAAACAATCTTAACGACGACGACCCAGCTTCACCGCTTTCAGCACCACAAACTTATTGTTGGTCGCAATGGTGACGCAGTTGCCGAAAATCTTCTTCAGCTTGTGGAAGTAGTCCAGGTGGCGGTTCGCCACGATGTACAGCTCGCCGTTGATTTTCAGGCAGCGGCGCGCGTGGTGGAACATCTCCCACGCGACGTTATCCGTCAGGGCGTGCTTCTGGTGGAACGGCGGGTTGCAGAACACGGCGTTAAAGCGGAACGGCTCAACGCCAGACAGCGCGTTGTTGATCATAAACTCGCAGCGGTCCAGCGCTTCCGGCATGTTGGTTTCCACGTTCAGACGGCTGGAGGCCACCGCCATTGGCGATTCGTCGCTGAACACCACGCTGGCGTCCGGGTTCTTCGCCAGCAGCGTCAGGCCAATCACCCCGTTACCGCAGCCCAGATCGACAATCTCACCTTCCAGATTTTCCGGCAGATGTTCCATGAAGAAACGCGCCCCGATATCCAGCCCGGTGCGGGAGAAGACGTTCGCATGGTTGTGGATGGTCCAGTCGGTCCCTTCCAGCTTCCAGCTCAGCGTTTCTGGCGCGTCGGCCAGCTCCGGCGCGCTGAAGGTGCAGTTGATCAGGCGCGCTTTTTTCCAGGCCAGCGTCGTGGTGGTCGGGCCGAGGACTTTCTCGAACAGCTCCAGCGTCGAGGTGTGAATATCGCGCGCTTTGGCACCCGCGATAATGCGCGTTTCAGGCGTCACGACCTTACGCAGTGCGCGAAGCTGCTGCTCCAGCAGCGCCATGGTTTTTGGCACTTTAATCAGCACCACGCCCGGCGCCTGCGGGTAGTCCGCAGTGCTGTCGAGGAACTTCACGCTGGACTCTTCGATGTCGTTATGGCGCAGGTTTTCACGCGTCGCCAGCTCGCTCAGGTAGGAATCGCCGATGCTGTAAGGCGTGTGCTCCGCCAGGGCGCAGCCCAGCGCGCCAAACGCGTCATTCAGGATCAAAACCGGGCCGCGGATTTCAGTCTCATCCAACTGCTGCAGCAGATATTCATCCGCCGCTTCCCACGCCATGAGCGGGTTAACGTCGTCCGTTTCCGGGAAACGTTTAAGGTTGAGTGAACGGAAACCGTTGTCTAAGTGGCTCATCGGCCCTCCTGAATGGTAAAATTTGGCGTATCCCTGAAAAGGGTGCGTGAGTATACCCGTTTTCGCATAAATTTGGGCTTTTGATGAACCAACTTACTTATCTCCAGGGTTATCCGGAGCATTTACTGACTCAGGTTCGCAGCCTGATTGCCGAGCAGAAGCTCGGCGCAGTGCTGGAAAAACGCTATCCCGGCACGCACGATTTCGCGACCGATAAGGCCCTCTGGCAGTATACGCAGGATCTGAAAAGCCGGTATCTGAAGAGCGCGCCGCCGATCAACAAGGTGATGTACGACAACAAGATCCACGTGCTGAAAAACGCGCTCGGCCTGCACACCGCCATCTCCCGCGTGCAGGGCGGCAAGCTAAAAGCGAAGGCCGAAATCCGCGTCGCGACGGTGTTCCGTAACGCGCCGGAAGCCTTTCTGCGGATGATCGTGGTGCATGAGCTGGCGCACCTGAAAGAGAAAGAGCACGACAAAGCGTTCTACTCCCTGTGCTGCCACATGGAGCCGCAGTACCACCAGCTGGAGTTTGATACCCGCCTGTGGCTTACGCATTTATCGTTAAATGGTAATGCGGAATAGCGCACGCGAATTGTCATGATGACGTGCTACAGTGGCTAAAGGTTCCCCGCTACGGAGTACGTAAACGTTTATGATACGTTTCGCAGTCATTGGTACGAACTGGATCACACGCCAGTTCGTCGACGCCGCCCACGAAACCGGCAAACTTAAACTTACCTCAGTCTATTCCCGCAGCCTTGAGCAGGCGCAGAGTTTTGCTAACGACTACCTCGTTGAGCACCTCTTCACTTCTCTTGATGAGATGGCGCAAAGCGACGCCATAGACGCGGTGTATATTGCCAGCCCGAACTCCCTGCACTTCCCGCAAACGAAGCTGTTCCTCAGCCACAAAAAGCATGTGATTTGCGAGAAGCCGCTGGCGTCAAACATCCAGGAAGTGGAAGCGGCCATTGCGCTTGCCCGCGAAAATCAGGTGGTGCTGTTCGAGGCGTTCAAAACCGCCAGCCTGCCGAATTTCCTGCTGCTACAGCAGTCCCTGCCGAAAATTGGCAAAGTGCGTAAAGCCTTTATCAACTACTGCCAGTACTCGTCGCGCTACCAGCGCTACCTGGACGGCGAGAACCCGAACACCTTTAACCCGGCCTTCTCGAACGGCTCGATTATGGATATCGGCTTCTACTGCCTGGCCTCCGCCGTGGCGCTATGGGGCGAACCGCACGGCGTAACGGCCACCGCCAGCCTGCTGGAGAGCGGCGTGGATGCGCACGGCCTGGTGGTGCTGGACTACGGTGATTTCAGCGTTACGCTGCAGCACTCCAAGGTGAGCGATTCCGTGCTGCCGAGCGAAATTCAGGGCGAAGCGGGCTCGCTGGTTATCGAGAAGATCTCGGAATGCCAGAAGGTGAGCTTTGTGCCGCGCGGCGGCAAAGCGCAGGAGCTGACGCAGCCTCAGCATATTAACACTATGCTCTATGAGGCAGAGGTCTTCGCCCGCCTGGTGGAAGACAACGAAGTGAATCACCCTGGCCTCGCGGTGAGCCGCACCACGGCGAAGCTGCAAACGGAGATCCGCCGCCAGACCGGCGTGGTGTTCCCGGCAGACGACGTCAGTGCGGAAGCGATCGCGTAAAGCTGTGTAATGAAACGGCGCAGACCATTGACGAAACTGATGGTCTGACATATTTTGTTACCTGCAAAGGGGAGTAACTTCTTCGTCGGTGGATCGTCATTACGATGCGTGCAATACCGCATCCGGTCGCCGGGCAACCTTCGTGGTTGTAAGTGAGACCTTGCCGGAAGGCGAGGTCTATGCATAAAAAGCTAACGGCTATCGTCTTCTGACCATGGCCGTTTTTGTTTTTTATGTGTAAGGAAAATAGTATGCATTCTGTCGGCACTCCAATGTTGTGGGGCGGATTCGCGGTTGTCGTGCTCATCATGCTGGCGATCGACCTCTTTTTGCAGGGGCGTCGCGGCGCACACGGTATGAGCATCAAACAGGCTGCGGCCTGGTCTCTGGTGTGGGTCACCCTCTCCCTGCTGTTCTGTGCCGCCTTCTGGTGGTATCTGGCCTCGACCGAAGGCCGCGCGGTGGCCGATCCTCAGGCGCTCGCCTTCCTCACCGGTTATCTGATTGAAAAGGCCCTGGCGGTCGATAACGTCTTCGTCTGGCTGATGCTGTTCAGCTACTTTGCCGTGCCTGCTGCCCTGCAGCGCCGCGTGCTGGTTTACGGCGTGCTGGGTGCCATTGTTCTGCGTACCATTATGATCTTCGCCGGCAGCTGGCTAATCACCCAGTTCGAATGGCTGCTGTATGTATTCGGCGCGTTCCTGCTGTTCACCGGGGTCAAAATGGCGCTGGCGAAAGAGGACGGCTCCGCGATTGGCGATCGCCCTCTGGTGAAGTGGATCCGCGGCCATCTGCGCATGACCGACAAGATTGAGAGCGAGCACTTCTTCGTGCGCAAGAACGGCCTGCTGTTTGCCACTCCGCTGCTGCTGGTGCTGATTCTGGTTGAGCTGAGCGACGTGATTTTCGCGGTGGACAGCATTCCGGCGATCTTCGCGGTGACCACCGACCCGTTCATCGTTCTGACGTCTAACCTGTTCGCCATCCTCGGCCTGCGTGCGATGTACTTCCTGCTGGCGGGCGCGGCGGAGCGCTTCTCGATGCTGAAGTACGGTCTGTCGGTCATTCTGGTGTTTATCGGTATCAAGATGCTGATCGTTGATTTCTACCATATCCCGATCGCCATTTCGCTCGGCGTGGTGTTTGGCATTCTGATCGTGACGCTGATTATCAATACCTGGGTTAACCGCCAGCACGATAAGAAGCAGCAGGCTTAATGCGTTTTGCCCGGCGGCGCTGCGCTACCGGGCATTTTCGTTAAGCAATAGTTAAAAAACATGATGCACCACGTAAAATCCAGCATTTTACGCTTCCGCCTTTCGCTGCTTTCCCTGATACTCAACCAGGCAAACAAATACTTACATCCGGACATAAATGTGACTAAGAGCACATCCAGGATGGAACGCAATTTCACTCAGGAATAACGTATGAGCACACAATCAAGCGGTCTGTTCGCGCGCCTGGCGCAGGGCAGCCTCGTAAAACAAATTCTGGTCGGGCTGGTTCTGGGTATTCTGCTGGCGATGGTGTCAAAACCTGCAGCGGAAGCGACAGGGCTTCTCGGCACCCTTTTCGTTGGCGCGCTGAAGGCCGTCGCACCGGTACTGGTTCTGATGCTGGTCATGGCGTCGATTTCCAACCACCAGCACGGACAAAAAACCAACATTCGCCCTATTCTGTTCCTGTATCTGCTGGGAACCTTCTCGGCTGCCTTAACGGCTGTGGTGTTTAGCTTCCTGTTCCCGTCCACGCTGCACCTGACCAGCGCGGCCGGTGATATCACCCCGCCGTCCGGCATTGTCGAAGTGCTGCGCGGCCTGCTGATGAGCATGGTCTCTAACCCCATCACCGCGCTGATGAACGCGAACTACATCGGCATCCTGGTATGGGCGATTGGTCTGGGCTTCGCGCTGCGTCACGGTAACGACACCACGAAAAACCTGGTCAACGATGTGTCCAACGCTGTGACCTTTATGGTGAAGCTGGTGATTCGCTTTGCACCAATCGGGATCTTTGGTCTGGTTTCTTCTACGCTGGCAACCACCGGTTTCGACGCGCTGTGGGGCTACGCGCAGCTGCTGGTTGTGCTGGTCGGCTGTATGCTGCTGGTGGCGCTGGTGATCAACCCGCTGCTGGTGTTCTGGCAGATCCGCCGCAACCCGTATCCGCTGGTGCTGACCTGCCTGCGTGAAAGCGGCGTTTATGCCTTCTTCACCCGCAGCTCGGCGGCGAACATTCCGGTGAACATGGCGCTGGCAGAGAAGCTGAACCTGGACCGCGATACCTACTCCGTGTCGATCCCGCTGGGTGCAACCGTGAACATGGCGGGCGCGGCGATCACCATCACCGTGCTGACCCTGGCGGCGGTACATACGCTGGGTATTCCGGTGGATCTGCCAACCGCATTGCTGTTGAGCGTGGTGGCGTCGCTGTGTGCCTGTGGCGCATCCGGCGTGGCGGGCGGTTCTCTGCTGCTGATCCCGCTGGCGTGTAATATGTTTGGTATCCCGAACGAGATCGCGATGCAGGTGGTGGCCGTCGGCTTTATCATCGGCGTGCTGCAGGACTCCTGCGAGACCGCACTGAACTCCTCTACCGACGTGCTGTTTACCGCAGCGGCCTGTCAGGCGGAAGACGCGCGTTTAGCGAAGAACGCCCTGCGAGGTTAAAAAGAAAAGCCCGGTGGCGGCTACGCCTTACCGGGCCTACAGGGTTTAGTAGGTCGGGTAAGCGCAGCGCCACCCGACAAAAAACTTACAGCGTCACACCACTCTTAAAAATCGCCAGCTCGCGGAAGTCGTTCTTCTCGTTGCAGGTCTGCTTACCGTTGGCAAATTCCACGATAGTGTCCACAAACTCCATCAGCAATTCAGGCATCCCTTTGCCGTGTATCAGCTGACCCGCATCAAAATCGATCCAGTGCTTTTTCTTTGCCGCCAGCTCGCTGTTGGTGGCGATTTTTACCGTCGGCACAAAACCGCCGTACGGCGTGCCGCGACCGGTGCTGAACAGCACCATATGGCAGCCGGCACCCGCCAGCGCGCTGGTGGCGACCGCATCGTTGCCCGGTGCGCTCAGCAGGTTCAAACCGTGGGTTTTCAGGCGCTCGCCGTAGCGCAGCACATCGACCACCTGGCTCGCGCCTGCTTTCTGGGTGCAGCCGAGAGATTTCTCTTCCAGCGTGGTGATCCCGCCCGCTTTGTTGCCCGGCGACGGGTTCTCATAAATCGGCTGGTTGTGGGCGATGAAGTACTGTTTGAAGTCGTTCACCATGGTGACGGTCTTCTCAAACGTCTCTTCGTCGCGGCAGTGGCTCATCAGAATACGTTCCGCGCCGAACATTTCCGGCACTTCGGTCAGCACCGTCGTGCCACCGTTGGCGATCACGTAGTCCGAGAAGCGGCCCAGCATTGGGTTGGCGGTAATGCCGGACAGGCCATCAGACCCGCCGCACTCCAGCCCAAACTTCAGCTCGCTCAGCTTGCCCGGCTCGCGCCGGTCGTGGCGCATCACGTCGTACAACTGATGAAGCTGTTCAATGCCCGCTTCCACTTCGTCGTCCTGATGCTGACACACCATAAAATGCACGCGCTCAGGGTCAAACTCACCCAGCGTCTCGCGGAAGGCGTCCACCTGATTATTCTCGCAGCCCAGGCCGATCACCAGCACCGCCCCCGCGTTTGGGTGACGCACCATGTTTTGCAGCATGGTGCGGGTGTTAATGTGGTCGTCACCCAGCTGGGAGCAGCCGTAGGTGTGGCTGAACAAATGCACGCCGTCCGTACCTTCGGCATCATTAGTCTCTTTCAGGAAGCGCGTCTGAATCTGGCGCGCAATCCCGTTCACGCAGCCGACGGTCGGGAGGATCCACAGCTCGTTGCGGATCCCCACCTCGCCGCTGGCGCGACGGTAAATCTGCACCTCACGATCCGCCGCCTGCATCGCTTCCGCAGGTAAATCAGGTTGATAGCTGTACTCGTCCAGATCGCTCAGATTGGTGCGGGTATTGTGTGAGTGAATGTATTCACCCGGCGCAATATCCGCCAGCGCATGGCCGATGGGCAAACCGTACTTCACCACGTTCTCCCCTTTCGCAATGGGGATCAGGGCAAATTTGTGTCCACGCCCAATAGCCTGGCGCAACGTGACCGACTGGCCGTCGAACGTGACGTTCATTCCTTCGGTCAAATCAGCCAGCGCGACGGCCACGTTATCCAGCGAATGGATTTTGATGTATTGCATATCAACCTCAAACGGCCTTAGTTCAGTTCAATGGCGAAGTAGTCACGCGCATTGTTAAAGCAGATGTTTTTCACCATTTCGCCCAGCAGCTGGATATCCGCTGGCGCTTCGCCTGCGTGTACCCAGCGGCCAATCATCTGGCACAGAATGCGGCGGAAATATTCATGACGGGTATAGGACAGGAAGCTGCGGCTGTCCGTCAGCATGCCGACAAAGCGGCTCAGCAGACCCAGCTGCGCCAGCTGCGTCATTTGACGCTCCATGCCGTCTTTCTGATCGTTAAACCACCAGCCGGAACCGAACTGCATCTTGCCCGGCATCCCTTCGCCCTGGAAGTTGCCGACCATGGTACCCAGCACTTCGTTATCGCGCGGGTTCAGGCAGTACAGGATGGTTTTGGGCAGCAGGTTTTGTTCGTTCTGTTTGCTCAGCAGCTTAGACAGCTCTTCCGCCAGCGGACGGTCGTTGATGGAGTCAAAGCCCACATCCGCACCGATCAGTTTGAACTGACGCTGGTTGTTATTGCGCAGCGCGCCGATATGGTACTGCTGTACCCAGCCGCGACGCGCGTATTCCGCGCCGAGGAACACCAGCACCGCCGTTTTAAACTGCGCCACGTCGTGCTCGCTCAAGCCTTCGCCGGAGAGACGACGCGCCAGAATGCTGTCCAGCTCGGCTTCGTTTGACTCCGCAAACAGCACCACGTCCAGCGCGTGGTCAGACACTTTACAGCCGTGCGCCGCGAAGTGATCCAGGCGTTTGGTCAGCGCGGTTTGCAGGTCAGCGAAACGACGGATGTCGGTATCCGACACTTCTGCCAGCTTCGCCATGTAGTCGGTGAAGGTGGCCTGCTCAATGTTGAAGGCTTTATCCGGGCGCCAGCTTGGCAGCACTTTAATGTCGAAAGAGGTGTCTTTCGCAACGACGGCGTGATGCTCGAGCGAATCGACAGGATCGTCGGTGGTGCCGACCATCTTCACGTTCATCTGCTTCATGATGCCGCGCGCGGAGAAGTTATCCTGCGCCAGCAGCGCATTACAGCGTTCCCAGATTTCATCGCCGGTCGTTGGGGAGAGCAGTTTGCCGGTGATGCCAAACGGGCGGCGAAGCTCAAGATGCGTCCAGTGGTAGAGCGGGTTGCCGATGGTGTGCGGAACGGTCGCCGCCCAGGCGTCAAACTTCTCGCGGTCGGTCGCATCGCCGGTACACAGGCGCTCGGCGACGCCGTTAGTGCGCATGGCACGCCATTTGTAGTGGTCACCCTTCAGCCAGATGTCATACAGGTTTTTGAAGCGATAATTTTCGGCAACCTGCTGCGGCGGTAAATGGCAGTGGTAGTCGAAAATCGGCTGGTCTTTTGCGTAGTCGTGATACAGGCGGCGAGCAAATTCGGTATCTAACAAAAAATCTTCGGTCATAAACGGCGTCATTATCGTCTTCCTCATTACGGGAGCGCAGAAAGCGTATGCTCATATGCTGCAAAGTTATCACACCAATTTCCACCAACCGAAGCTTTTTTCGTGAGTGAGATCAATAAACGCCAACAAATAAATTACCCTCGATGGCGTAAACCCTCCTGCAACCCGCGCCAGTACTGGCTTTACGCGCGACGATTAATGTCCCCACAAAGAATCATACATTTGTGATGTCACTCACCTTTTGAAGTTGTATGACAAGTTATCTTTTCGCCGTCGCAAACTATAAGCCGACGGAATGCATTACCGGTGAGAGAGACATCGGGTTTAACGGTACGGATACCGACTTATGCACGCTTACTTATGGCAAGGTTCGGGCCGTTCCGGGACATGCTCCCGGCTACGCCCCTCCCGTTACACAACTGCTCCCGGAAACGGTTGAGAGGTTGCCGTGCTCTGGCGCGGAAATAACATAACGATGAGGTTTTAGATGCGTAAAATTAAAGGGTTACGTTGGTATATGATCGCACTGGTGACGTTAGGCACCGTGCTGGGCTACCTGACGCGTAACACCGTGGCAGCAGCTGCGCCAACGTTGATGGAAGAGCTGCATATCTCCACGCAGCAATACTCCTACATCATTGCCGCCTATTCCGCGGCGTATACCATCATGCAGCCTGTTGCTGGCTATGTGCTGGATATTCTCGGTACCAAAATCGGTTATGCCTTCTTCGCCATCGCCTGGGCGGTGTTCTGCGGCGCAACCGCGCTGGCAGGCAGCTGGGGTGGACTGGCGCTTGCGCGTGGTGCGGTCGGTGCGGCTGAAGCCGCGATGATCCCCGCGGGCCTGAAGGCCAGCTCCGAGTGGTTCCCGGCAAAAGAGCGCTCCATTGCGGTTGGCTACTTCAACGTGGGCTCGTCCATCGGGGCAATGATTGCACCGCCGCTGGTGGTGTGGGCTATCGTGATGCACAGCTGGCAGATGGCGTTCATCATCTCGGGCGTGCTGAGCTTTGCCTGGGCGATGGCGTGGCTGATTTTCTACAAACACCCGCGCGATCAGAAAAAGCTCTCCGAAGAAGAACGCGAATACATCATTGGCGGACAGGAAGCGCAGCATCAGACCAACAACGGCAAAAAAATGACCGTCTGGCAGATTCTCGGCACCCGTCAGTTCTGGGGGATCGCCCTGCCGCGTTTCCTGGCTGAACCGGCCTGGGGTACCTTTAACGCGTGGATCCCCCTGTTCATGTTTAAAGTCTACGGCTTTAACCTGAAAGAGATCGCGATGTTCGCCTGGATGCCAATGCTGTTCGCTGACCTGGGCTGTATCGTGGGCGGCTACCTGCCACCGCTGTTCCAGCGCTGGTTTGGGGTGAACCTGATTGTTTCCCGTAAGATGGTCGTCACCATGGGCGCACTGCTGATGATCGGCCCAGGTATGATCGGCCTGTTCACCAGCCCGTACGTCGCCATTGCCCTGCTGTGCATCGGTGGCTTTGCGCACCAGTCCCTGTCCGGCGCGCTGATTACGCTCTCGTCTGACGTCTTTGGTCGTAACGAAGTGGCAACCGCCAACGGCCTGACCGGCATGGCCGCCTGGACCGCGAGTACGATGTTCGCACTGGTGGTCGGCGCGCTGGCGGATACCATCGGCTTCAGCCCGCTGTTCGCGGTGCTGGCGATCTTCGACCTGATGGGTGCGGTGGTTATCTGGACGGTGCTGAAAAGCAAATCGGCAGAGGAGCTGGCGAAAGAGTCCCTCGGGAAACCGGCCACGCAGAGTTAGCATTGTTGTGCCGGGAGCCGGGTGGCGGCTTCGCCTGACCCGGCCTACAAAACCCAATAAAATCGTAGGCCGGGTAAGCGCAGCGCCACCCGGCAACATCTTCTCAAAAGCCGCCTCCGGGCGGCTTTTTTAATGGCAAAATCTGGAGAGTGGCACGCAAAAGTGGTATAACAAATCATCTGCCGTACCCTGCCTGGAGCGCATATGGAAATCACCGAACCACGTCGTTTATATCAACAACTTGCTGCGGAGCTGAAAGATCGCATCGAGCAAGGGGTCTATCTTGTCGGTGATAAACTTCCCGCCGAGCGCTTTATCGCGGATGAAAAAAGCGTCAGCCGCACCGTGGTGCGTGAAGCGATCATCATGCTGGAAGTGGAAGGCTACGTTGAGGTACGCAAAGGCTCCGGCATTCACGTGATTTCTAATCTGCCGAAACACTCTCCCGTCGCCGACGAAAGTCTGGAATTCGCCAGCTATGGTCCGTTTGAGCTGCTCCAGGCCCGCCAGCTGATCGAAAGCAATATTGCTGAGTTTGCGGCGACGCAGGTGACCAAGCAGGACATCATGAAGCTGATGGAGATCCAGGAGAATGCCCGTAAGGAAAAATGTTTCCGCGATTCAGAGTGGGACCTGCAGTTCCACGTTCAGGTCGCCCTGGCAACCCAAAATACGGCCCTGGCGGCAATCGTTGAAAAAATGTGGACTCAGCGCGTTCACAACCCGTACTGGAAAAAACTGCACGACCATATTGATTCCCGCACCGTCGACAACTGGTGTGACGATCACGACCAAATTCTTAAGGCGCTGATTCGTAAAGATCCGCATGCCGCTAAGCTGGCGATGTGGCAACACCTGGAAAACACGAAGCAGATGCTGTTCAACGAAACCAGCGATGACTTCGAATTTAACGCTGACCGCTATCTTTTTGCCGATAATCCCGTTGTTCATCTCGATACGGCATCCAGTGCCGTAAAATAGATGACCTTTCTGCTGGCAGGCGCTACGTTGCGCCTTCCGGCTTACATGGGTAAGCAAAACATATATAGTGTCAGCCTTTGTAAATCCCCTCGCTCACTTCCTGGGCTTACGCCAAAATCAACTCACCCCTGCAAATTCTGTGACGCAGAACGTTGGGCTTTGTTACAATTGGATTCAATTCCTTATTTTGTAAGTTAGTGCTTGCTAACCAGCCAATTAACAGGGAACAGTGTTGGCCACACCGCAATGTGTCCGCGAGCGACCATAATGAAATCACAACAATGTCGCCGTGCTGTTTGTCCCGGATAACAGGCGTGACGTTAACCGATTTCCAGGAACACTGAATGGAACTTTTGACCCAACTACTGCATGCCCTTTGGGCGCAGGATTTTGAAACGCTGGCCAACCCCTCCATGATTGGCATGCTCTATTTCGTCTTGTTTATGATCCTGTTCCTTGAGAACGGTTTGCTGCCTGCTGCCTTCCTGCCCGGTGACAGTTTGCTGGTGCTTGTCGGCGTGCTGTGTGCCAAAGGCGCGATGGCGTTTCCACACACCATTTTATTGCTGACCGTGGCGGCCAGCCTCGGCTGCTGGGTGAGCTACATCCAGGGAAGATGGCTGGGCAATACCCGGATCGTCCAGAACTGGCTCTCGCACCTGCCTGCCCATTATCACCAGCGGGCGCACCACCTTTTCCACAAGCACGGGCTTTCCGCGCTGCTGATTGGCCGCTTTATCGCCTTCGTCCGCACCCTGTTGCCGACCATTGCCGGCCTGTCAGGGTTGAGCAGCGCCCGCTTCCAGTTCTTTAACTGGATGAGCGGCCTGTTATGGGTCCTTATTCTGACGACGCTCGGCTATGCGCTGGGCAAAACGCCGGTCTTTATGAAATATGAAGACCAGCTGATGTCTTGCCTGATGCTGCTGCCTGTGGTTCTGCTGGTCTTCGGCCTGATTGGCTCACTGGTTGTCCTGTGGAAAAAGAAATACGGAGCCAGAGGCTGACGATGGCAATCTCACCGCTCGCTCTGCGCCGTTTTGCCTTTGCCGTGGTTACGCTGGTGGTACTCAGCGCCATGCTGCTGGCATGGAGCGCGCTTTCGCATCAGGAATCGACGCTGGCCATCCGCCCGGTAAACCAGGGTGCGAGCGTGCCTGACGGTTTTTCTGTCTGGCATCATCTGGATGCGAACGGGATCCGCTTTAAGAGCATTACCCCGCAGGACGATGTTTTACTGATCAAGTTTGATTCCCGTGCGCAAAGTGCCGCGGCGAAAGTGGTTCTCGACCGTACGCTGCCGCACGGGTATATCATTGCCCAGCAGGAAGATGATAGCCAGCCTGCAGCCTGGCTGTCATTGATTCGCGATACGTCGCATCGGTTTGGATAACTTCCAGGATTCCGAATCTTTTCACTCACTTTGGTGAATCCCCCGTTTACTTACTATGCTTAAGTACGCGGAGCACCCCTCAACGTACTCCGCATAAGTTTGGATAGCGGCTTATGCCGCCACACAATGGAAGGTTTCGATAATGAAATTCCGCATGACTCTGGCTCTGGCCCTTTTTTCTTTAAGCACAGCATCCTTCGCAAACTCTCTCTGTCAGGAGAAAGAACAGGATATTCAGCGTGAGATCGGTTATGCCGAAAAGCATAACAATCAGCACCGTGTTGATGGTCTTAAAAAAGCGCTGAGCGAAGTGAAAGCGAACTGTTCAGACAGCAAGCTTCGTGCCGACCACCAGAAGAAAATCGCTGAACAGAAGGACGAGATAGCCGAGCGCCGTCGCGACCTGCAGGAAGCGAAAGAGAAAGGAGATGCGGAAAAAATTGCTAAGCGCGAGAAGAAGTTGAAAGAAGCGCAGGATGATCTGAAAGCGCTGGAAGCTCGCGATTATTGAGTTAACGGAAATCTCAACAGGAGAGAGAATCATGTCAAAAGATACGACGTCTGAACATCTGCGCGCTGAACTGAAATCCCTGGCCGATACCCTTGAAGAGGTGCTGAACTCCTCTGCTGACAAGTCAAAAGAAGAGGTCAGCAAACTGCGCAGCAAGGCGGAGCAGGCGCTGAAAGAGAGCCGCTATCGCCTGGGTGAAACCGGTGATGCACTGGCGAAACAGACCCGCGAAGCGGCTGCCCGCGCGGACGAATATGTGCGTGATAATCCATGGACGGGTGTAGGAATTGGTGCCGCAGTGGGTGTGGTACTGGGTGTCCTTCTGACGCGTCGCTGATATGGAAGATCCTCGTCACGCACAAGGGCCTGCTAACAACGTCCTCGGCATCGGCCAGCGTATTTTAACGACGCTGGTCGGGATTGCCGAAACGCGCGTCCGGCTCGCAGTGGTCGAGCTGGAAGAGGAGAAAGCCAACCTCTTCCAGATGCTGCTGATGCTTGGGCTGACCATGCTTTTCGCCGCGTTTGGTCTGATGAGCCTGATGGTGTTAATCATCTGGGCCATTGACCCGCAGTATCGTCTTAACGCGATGATTGCCACCACCGTCGTTCTGCTGGTCGCCGCGTTGATAGGCGGTATCTGGACGCTGCGTAAAGCGCGCAAGTCCACATTCCTGCGCCATACGCGTCAGGAGCTGGCGAACGATCGCGCTCTGCTGGAGGATGACTAGCCGTGAGCGATAAAGCCGAACGTCAAAAGCGAAAAGCGTACCTGTTAAGCCAGATCCAGCAGCAACGGCTGGATCTGTCTGCCAGTCGTCGCGACTGGATTGACGCGACGCGACGGTTTGACCGGGGCTGGAATACCGTCCTGAGCCTGCGTTCGTGGGCGCTGGTCGGCAGCAGCGTGATGGCAATCTGGTCCGTTCGTCATCCGAATATGCTCATCCGCTGGGCTCGTCGTGGATTCGGCGCCTGGAGCGCCTGGCGTCTGGTAAAAGCCACGATCCGTCAGCAGCAATTACGCTAGCTACGCCTTACCCGACCTACATGCAATCGTAGGCCGGGTAAGCGCAGCGCCACCCGGCAAAGTCGCCCCCCTTCCTTACTCAATATCTTTGAAGAAGATTGACAGTTTTCCTTGCTAACAATTGTCACCCGCCCCGTTTATTATCCTCTCCATCGACAGCAACGACGCGGTATCTACCCGGAATTGCAGACAAATAATGTTCAGCCGCTGATGTGGTTTCCTGGAGAGTAAAATGAAAAAATTAGAAGATGTTGGTGTACTGGTCGCGCGTATTCTGATGCCAATTCTGTTCATCGTGGCAGGTTGGGGAAAAATCACCGGTTATGCGGGTACCCAGCAGTATATGGAAGCCATGGGCGTTCCGGGGTTCCTGCTGCCGCTGACCATTCTTCTTGAGTTCGGCGGCGGCCTGGCGGTACTGTTCGGCTTCCTGACCCGCACTACCGCGCTGTTTACCGCAGGCTTCACCCTGCTGACGGCGTTTATCTTCCACAGCAACTTTGCGGAAGGCGTGAACTCCCTGATGTTCATGAAAAACCTGACCATCGCGGGTGGCTTCCTGCTGCTGGCCGTCACTGGCCCAGGCGCATACAGCATCGACCGCGTTCTGAATAAGAAGTGGTAAGCACGCTATACTGAATGAACACAAAGCGAGGAGACATCTCCTCGCTTTTGCTATCTGACGGAGGAGAAAAAATGGGACAACTCGTAGACGGCGTATGGCAGGATGTCTGGTATGACACCAAATCCACCGGAGGTCGCTTCAAGCGCTCAGTTTCGGCCTTCCGCAACTGGCTGACCGCCGACGGTGCGCCCGGCCCGAGTGGCGAAGGCGGCTTCGCAGCCGAGAAAGACCGTTATCATCTTTATGTTTCGCTTGCCTGTCCGTGGGCGCACCGCACGCTGATTGTGCGCAAACTTAAAGGTCTCGAATCGTTAATTCCGGTTTCGGTGGTCAACCCGCTGATGCTCGAAAACGGCTGGACGTTTGACAGCAATTTCCCGGCCGCGACGGGTGATGAGCTGTATCATCACGATTTCCTTTACCAGCTCTATCTGCGCGCCGATCCGCACTACACCGGGCGCGTTACCGTGCCGGTGCTGTGGGACAAGAAAAACCAGACGATTGTCAGCAATGAGTCTGCGGAAATCATCCGCATGTTCAATACCGCGTTTGACGCGCACGGCGCCCGCGCCGGGGATTACTACCCGGTTGAGCTGCGCGATAAGATTGATGAGCTGAACGGCTGGATTTACGACAACGTCAACAACGGCGTCTACAAGGCCGGTTTCGCCACCAGCCAGGAAGCGTATGACGAAGCGGTTGGAAAGGTGTTTGAATCGCTGGAGCGTCTGGAGCAGATCCTCGGCCAGCATCGCTATCTGACGGGCGATCGCCTGACGGAAGCGGATATCCGCCTGTGGACCACGCTTATCCGCTTCGATCCGGTTTACGTCACCCACTTCAAGTGCGACAAACACCGCATCAGCGACTACCTGAACCTGCACGGTTTTCTGCGCGACATCTACCAGATGCCGGGTATTGCCGACACGGTCGACTTCGACCATATTCGCACCCACTATTTCCGCAGCCACAAAACCATCAACCCGACGGGCATTATCTCCATTGGGCCGTGGCAGGATCTCGATGAACCTCACGGGCGCGACGTCCGTTTTGGATAAATATTGAGGGCATCAATCAATACCCTAAATAATTCAAGTTGCATGAAGGCGGCGACGCAGCGAATCCCCAGGAGCGTACATAAGTACGTGACTGGGGTGAGCGAGGAAAGCCAACGCCCAGGCAACTTGAAGTATGACGGGTAAATGCCCTTTTTTAATTCACAATCTCCATCTATCCTTACCTCGATCGCTTAGAAAACAAGTGATTGACTGACTAATGAGGCAAGGAAAATGGACTGGTATTTAAAAGTACTGCGCAACTACATTGGATTTGGTGGCCGTGCCCGCCGTAAAGAGTACTGGATGTTCGTTCTGGTGAACTTCATCCTCATCATGGTGCTGGGTATTGTGGATAAAATTCTTGGCTGGGAGCGGGCTGGCGGTGAAGGCGTGCTGACCACCATTTATGGCCTGTTAGTCCTGCTGCCATCATGGGCGGTGCTGTTCCGTCGACTGCACGACACCGATCGTTCGGCGTGGTGGTTACTGCTGCTGTTGATCCCGATTGTCGGCTGGATCGTTATTTTGATCTTCAACTGTCAGAGCGGCACCCCAGGTGAAAACCGCTTTGGTCCGGATCCGAAAATCGGCGCATAAAATAACGCCCGGTGGCGCTTACGCTTACCGGGCCTACTCGTTTATTTATTGTGGTGGGCGAAGAGTTTGGGTATTTCGCGCAGACACCACGATTTGGCTTCGCCCATGCTGTCGCGACGCCATGCCATAATGATATCCACCTCGTGGCTATATTCCGGGCTGACAACGCGCAGCCGTCCTTCCGCAATGTCTTTTTCCACAAACGGATAAGGCATCGTTGCCACGCCGAGACCGGCCAGCAGCGCCTGCCGTTTATCTTCCAGCGAGGTCACCGTCAGACGAGGCTGCTTATCCAGCAGCTGCACCGTCAGCACCGGACGCTCGCGCGCGGTATCCGCTACCGCCACGCCGCGATACTTCACGCGCGTCACTTCAGAGAGCGGCTCCGGCTCCTGGTGAATCGGGTGATTGGGTGCGGCAACGTAGACGTTCATCACGCTGTAAAGCTTGCGCGAGTTGATTTCCGATGATGAACGGAAGTGCATGTCCGGCGCAATGACGATATCCGCCCTGCCCGTCTCCAGACGTTCCCACGCGCCTGCCAGCACCTCGGTAATAATCGACAGCTGGGTATTGGCCTTCGCCGCCAGGCGGTCTACCAGCGGGAACAGCGCTTCAGTCGGCACCAGCGCTTCCGTAACTAACGTCAGATGGGTTTCCCAGCCGCGCGCCAGCGCTTCGGCGTCCGTCGTGAGCTTATCCGCCGCTTCCAGCAGCACGCGGCCGCGCTCCAGCAGCATCCGTCCGACGTTGGTGAATTTTGTTCGATGACCGGAGCGGTCAAACAGCACCACGTCCAGCTCTTCTTCCAGCTTCTGCATGGTGTAGCTTAGCGCAGACGGAACGCGCCCCAGCTCGTCTGCCGCCGCCGCAAAACTGCCGCGCCGGTCAATCGCGTCCATGACGCGAAGCGCCTCAAGCGTCAATGCTCTCTCTTTAGCCATCTCGTTCTCATTCAGGAAATTTGAACATACCGGGCAGAATATCTGGCTAACAATGCAGCGTCCATACCTTTACCATTGTTTTAGTGTAAAGAGAGGTCAAGTTTATGATTACGACAAGAACAGCTAAACAGTGCGGACAAGCCGATTTCGGTTGGCTGCAGGCCCGCTACACCTTTTCCTTTGGACACTACTTTGACCCTAAACTCCTCGGTTACGCTTCACTGCGCGTGTTGAACCAGGAAGTGCTCGCCCCGGGCGCCTCCTTCCAGCCGCGTACGTACCCGAAAGTCGATATCCTGAACCTGATCCTGGAAGGCGAGGCAGAATACCGCGATAGCGAGGGCAATCATGTCCAGGCAAAGGCTGGCGAAGCGCTGTTAATTTCCACGCAGCCGGGCATCAGCTACAGCGAGCATAACCTCAGCAAAGACAAAACGCTGACCCGCATGCAGCTGTGGCTGGACGCCTGCCCTGAGCGGGAAAATCCGCTGGTACAGAAGTTAGATTTAACGGGCGATAAGCAGCAGCTGATTGCATCGCCGGACGGCAGTAAAGAGAGTCTGCAGCTGCGTCAGCAGGTGTGGCTGCACCATATCGAGCTGAAGAAAGGTGAACAGGCGAGCTTCCAGCTTCATGGTCCGCGCGCCTATTTGCAGTCTATTCACGGTACGGTGCATGCGGTAACGCACACGGAAGAGAAAGAAGCGCTCACCTGCGGCGACGGGGCGTTTATTCGTGATGAAGCGAATATCACCCTGGTGGCGGATACGCCGCTGCGCGCGCTGCTGATTGATTTGCCGGTTTAAGATAAACACGCCCCCCTCGCTCGATCGGTTCCCTCTCCCTGTGGGAGAGGGTTAGGGTGAGGGGTAACCGGTTGGATTAAATCACAACACCTTACTCGCCATAATCTCAATAATCTGCCGGTCCGTTTCCTGCATTGAGCGGCACGCCAGCGCGCACAGGTTTGCGATCGACTGCTCCACATCGTGCGCCACAATCCCCTCGTTGCCCGTTACGGCAGAGTCATCCAGTGCCATCATCACCGCTTTCCAGGCGCTACTGACGCTGGTTGAGACCTTCAGGGCGCAGCTGTTAGACGCCCCGTCGCAGATCATCCCGCTGACGTCACCGATCATACTGCCTATCGCCATTGAAATGGTCTGGTAAGAACCGCCCATCAGCCACGCCATCCCCGCGGCAGCACCCATCGCTGCCGTTGTCGCCGCACACAGCGCCGACAGCCGCGGAAGCTGGACGTGGATATAGATAGCCGAAAGATGTGACAGCATCAGCGCCCGCGCCAGCCGTTCGTCGTCAGCCTGAACGTGTTCAGCCACGACCACCACCGGCATAGTGGCGGCAATCCCCTGATTGCCAGAGCCCGAATTGCTCATCGCCGGCAGCGTCGCACCGCCCATCCGGGCATCTGAGGCTGCGCTGGTACGAATGACAATATCTGACCCCAGATCCCGCGCCATCCATCCGCGCGCGCGCTGCTTACTGAGCGTTGCGCCAATGTGCAGCCCCCAGTTGCCACGCAAACCTTCGCGGGAGAGCGCATCGTTCAGCCGCCGTGCCTGCAGGATAAAGCGGATCGCCTCAAACGGCACCTGCTCGACAAATTCCAGGATTTGCGACAGCGTGGTAGTTGAGAGTACCGCCAGCGGATCGTCTTTCGTCTGGCACTGATGATCGTCAAGCGTAAAGCGCGTTTCGCCCTGACAAACCACCTCCACTACCCGCGTATGTCCGCCAGAGATGGTCACCATTGCCGAGAGATCCCCGGCATGAACGCGGGCGCGCGAGTAAAGGATCTCATCGCACGGTGCCTGCAGTTTGACCTGCACCAGCCCCGCCTCAAGCAGGGCTTTGGCGCGTATCAGCGCATCGGCGGTGACATCTTTCAACACCTCCAGTCCGGCGTTGGCGTTACCGCCAATCGCACCCAGCGCCGCCGCAATGGGTAACCCGACCATGCCGGTGCCCGGCACCGTTACGCCCAGCCCGTTTTTCATCAGGTTCGGCGATACCCACGCCTCTATTTGCGTGACCTCCCCCGGCAGAAGGTCTGCGGCCATCGCGCAGGCCAGCGCCAGAGACACGGGTTCGGTGCACCCAAGGGCAGGCTTCACTTCTTCCTGCACCGCGCGAATAAATTGATTCCATAAAGGATGAGTTTGCTTAAACATCGTTACGACCTTAATTGCCCTCAGGAGAATGCGAGGAAAGGAGAAACACAAAGCAGCAGTCCGGTGATGACGATAATCACCAGCGATACGCCTTTATATTTATGCAAGGCCGGCACCTTATAGACCAGCCATGCTGGGATCAGGCAGCCCACTATGCCGAAGATAGGGCTGCAAATGGAGGTGAAGCTCAGTACCGGCGCGTTTAACACGATCGCGCTCCAGGCCAGCAGGATAGCGAACAGCATAATCCCGCGCTGGACGGCGTTTTCACTGATTTTCTCAGCCGGCATTCTGCGGCGCAGGATGTTCATGACGATACCCTGCGTCGCCTCGCGAAAGCCGAGATAGACGCCGAAGAACGCGGTCATCACAGCGAAGATATTGAGGATCACGCTGACGATTTTGACCCAGCCCGCACCGTCACCGCTGATAAACTGCGCCGCAATCGCCAGGGCAGAGATATTCTGCTCGTAGGCTTTCACCGCCTCGTCGTGTCCCATCGCCAGCGTGAAGGAGACGGCGTAGAAAAAGACCGTCACAAACAGGATGCCGAAGGCAATATTCATCGCCCGCAGCGCCTTGTGACGCGCCACCTTCACCGATTTTTCCCGTGAACGGTATGAGATCACCATCGGGCTTAAGGTCTGAATAAACAGAATGGAGGTTAAGGTAAAGGGCAGCGTAATGATGGCGTTTTTAATCAACAACCCCGCAGGCGGCAGCATGCCCACGTTGGCCAGATGCCAGAGCCCAATCATCGACAGCCCCAGCGCGGCTACCACGAATAATTTGGTCAGCACCATTAGGCTGGAGACTTTAAACAGCAGCTTTTCACCGCGCGACGAAATGGCCACCAGAATGCAGATCAGGCATAAACCGTAAAACGGATTATCTGATAACAAACCGTCGGTCACGCCGAAGGTGTGCAAATACGAGGCGCTGTCGTTGGTGATGGCCGTGGAATAGACAAACATCCAGATCACCAGCATCACGAAATAGAGCGCGCCTAATAAGATGCCCCAGTTCTTTCCCAGATAACCGCTAATCACGCTCGGGTAATCTTTGCACTCCGGTGATTCCGCCAGCGTATTAATAAACAGACGCTGGAATAAATACATGGCCGGATAGCCGATTATTGATGAGAGCAAAAATACCCACAGCCCCATTAATCCGACCTGCACGGGGAGAAAAACTATCCCCGCGCCGATAGCCATCCCAATACTCATGATGACCCAGCCCGTGTCGGTGCTGTCGAATTTAATCGCCTCTCGCCACTCGCTTTCGCTCATTCCCGCCCGCCTTGCCGCAGGGGAATCACTCACAATCACACTGCTGTTTGTTGCCGTATCCATTGGGCACTCGCTTATTTTGTAGGGTAAACAGTTGTTTTTATAGGTTTCCGATCGCCAGCGATTGCGATTCAGAGAGCAGCAGGTGGTTATTGTTGATGTGTGAAAATCATATCCGGAGCGAGGGAGAAAAAAGTCACAACTTTTATAAGGCTTTTCTGTGTTAAGAGTAATAAATTCTATAAAACCATAAAAAACAGATAATATTTCCTAAAAGTGATGCAGATCAAAAATTATTTCATCATTAAAACGAGAATATTTCAGAATTTATAAAGATGAATACCCTACTCTCAGCCCTTTGTTTTTTATAGGATGACATTTCAGCAAACAACGCAAAGACTATGGTTATACTATGGACACCGTTGAAGAGCTCAATGGAACCTATTTTTATAAAGGTGTATGTAACATCTCTGCGTCTGAGTTATTTTTTTGGATTTTTCTGGATGCTACCGATGAACAGTTCGGCGGATTAAAGGATGTTGTAATGATGGCCACTATGATTCTTGGTTTACCGATACTTGAAACCAGAACAAAGCCAGAAACGGCTACAATAGGCACATCTGTGGCATCTAAATACCTGCGAGATCTACTGAATGTACAGCTGCCACACCGTCTACCTACAATTACACTTGCAAGCTTTAAATACAGAAAACCAATGTATACCAAAAACTTAGGTGCGTTCATTGGCCGATGGATACCTGCACTAGGGATAACCCTACTTGCTGAAGATGTTGCAGTGATAAGTTACAAAACGCTCTCACGCTATAATACGATTGCTCACCCAAAAGACCGGATTTGGTGAAGATGAACAATGAAACTGATGTTTTAAAATTCTTCATGGACAATTTACCAGAACAAGGAACATTTACGGGCAAGCGAATCCCGCTTGAGATAGATGATGTTTTACAGGATTACACCGATCTGGATGATATCGTATATGCGATTGAAAGATTCGAAAAAGAATATCTTATCGAAGTTAACACTGAAAATTATTTCCCCTGGACTCAAACCTGGTTTTTCAGAAAATGGTTTACTAAAGAACCGGTTAAGAAAATATCAAAGCCATTAACGGTAAGAATGTTTGCCGAGGCGGTAAAAGCAGGTAAATGGATACACGATTGATTTATAGAAGGAGTTTTTATAATGGCCGTACCTGTTCACATTTGGTTCTATGACGACGGTGGCTAACTCATTAAAGGTTCATGTGATGTTCAGGATCGTGAAGGTAGTGTTGAAATTAGAGGTTTAACCCATAATTTAACTATTCCAACCGATCCACTCTCCGGAAGATTAACCGGAACGAGGAAACACGCGCCTTTCCTGTTCGAGAAGGAAATTGATAGCTCATCTCCCTATCTTTATAAGGCGGTAGCGACAGGACAAAACCTTAAGAAAGTTGAGATTAGATATTACCGAATTAATGATGCAGGTCTGGAGGTAGAATATTTTAAAACTGAGCTGGACAGTGTGAAAGTTGTCTCTATCTCCCCAATTGTTAACGATACTCGTCACTGTCCTGGTACTGGCCACCTTGAATCTATTCAATTGCGCTACGAAAAAGCGACCTGGACCTATTGCGACGGGAATATTCAATTCTCTGATGCCTGGAATGAACGGGCATCAGCATGAAAGTCAGGATCATTCCTCACAGAATCTATTTAAAGCGATTCTGTGAGGTCTCATTTCTAATGAATGATTTCAGGATTACTCAGCCAGCGCGTTAGCCATATCCGTTCTAATCTGTTTGCGCTGTTCCGGTGTTAACACCTGGCTGACGTCGAAGTAATATTTCACGCGGTAATAACGGGTCTGCTCTTCAATTTTGCTGAAGGCTGCAAGCTGGCTTTTCACCGTGCTTTCATCCCATTTCCCCGCCTGGAACATGTCGATCAGCGCGCCGTCCTTCACGCCCGTCATCGGGATCTTGCTGACATTTTGTTCCAGCTGCTTGTGCAGATCTTCAATCTTCTTAACCTGCTCATTGCTGAGCTTCAGGTGCTGTACCAGCGGATCCTGCGAGGGAGACGGAGCTGCCTCAACGTTCGCGGCCTGTGCCGTAAAACTGCACACTGCCAGCGCGGCGGCGACCAGCGCAATACGGGTCATTTTCATCATCTTACTGTCCTTACATGCTGTTATAGGGAAAAGCAGGCGTATTGTTTTTCAAGAGCGGATGAATATGTGTGAGTAATTATATAAACAATTTTGTATGTTTAGCGGGCAAAAAAATGCCCCCTGCGTTGAGGGGGCATGAGAACTCACTTTTAGATAGATTGGGTAAACGTTCGCGAAATCACATCCTGCTGCTGCTCGCGCGTCAGGGCGTTAAACCGCACCGCATAGCCTGAAACGCGGATCGTCAGGTTCGGGTAATTCTCGGGATGCGCAATGGCATCGAGGAGCATTTCCCGGTTCATGACGTTGACGTTCAGATGCTGCCCGCCCTCAATGGACGCTTCGTGATGGAAGTACCCGTCCAGCAGCCCCACCAGGTTGGTTTTGCGTACCAGCTCGTCCTTGCCCAGCGCCTGCGGCACGATGGAGAAGGTGTAGGAGATCCCGTCTTTCGCATAGGTGAACGGCAGCTTGGCGACCGACGTTAGCGAGGCCACAGCCCCTTTTCTGTCGCGACCGTGCATCGGGTTCGCGCCTGGCGCAAACGGCGTGCCGCCGCGGCGTCCGTCCGGCGTGTTCCCGGTCTTCTGCCCGTAAACCACGTTGGAGGTGATGGTCAGGATCGACTGGGTTGGCACCGCGTTGCGGTAGGTTGGCAACGCCTGAATTTTCTTCATAAAGCGCTCCACCAGGTCGCAGGCGATGCTGTCCACGCGGTCGTCGTTGTTGCCGTACTGCGGATAGTCCCCTTCAATCACGAAATCGACCGCCAGTCCGGTATGGTCGCGCACCGGCTTCACCGTGGCGTATTTAATGGCCGACAGGGAATCCGCGGCTACCGACAGTCCGGCAATGCCGCAGGCCATGGTGCGATAGACGTCCCGGTCGTGCAGCGCCATCAGAGAGGCTTCGTAGCTGTACTTATCATGCATATAGTGAATGAGATTCAGGGCGCTGATGTACTGCACCGCCAGCCAGTCCATAAAGTGATCGAGGCTCGCCATCACGGTGTCGTAATCCAACACGTCGTCCAGCAGCAGCTCGGTTTTCGGGCCGACCTGGATCTTCAGCTTCTCGTCCACCCCGCCGTTGATCGCGTACAGCAGCGTTTTGGCGAGGTTGGCGCGCGCGCCAAAGAACTGCATCTGCTTGCCGATCACCATCGGGCTGACGCAGCAGGCAATGGCGTAGTCGTCGCTGTTGAAGTCCGCACGCATAAGATCGTCGTTCTCATACTGCAACGAAGAGGTGACGATCGACACCTGCGCGGCGTATTTCTTGAACGCGATCGGCAGCTGTTCAGACCAGAGGATCGTCAGGTTCGGCTCCGGCGCAGGCCCCATGGTGTGCAGCGTGTGCAGATAGCGGAAGCTGTTTTTGGTCACCAGCGTGCGCCCGTCCAGCCCCAT
This sequence comes from Enterobacter sp. MGH 24, assembly GCF_000493015.1. Classification (NCBI taxonomy): domain Bacteria; kingdom Pseudomonadati; phylum Pseudomonadota; class Gammaproteobacteria; order Enterobacterales; family Enterobacteriaceae; genus Enterobacter; species Enterobacter sp. MGH 24. Next base: position 817,413 of record NZ_KI535657.1, read on the forward strand.
GCCGCCGATCACTTCCGTCGCCCAGATCGGATCGCCGGAGAAGAGCGTGTCGAATTCCGGCGTCCGCAGGAAGCGCACCATGCGGATCTTCATGATGAAGTGGTCGATCAGCTCCTGCGCCTGGACTTCGTTCAGGCGCCCCGCCTGCATGTCGCGTTCAATGTAGATATCGAGGAACGAGGCCGTGCGCCCCAGCGACATCGCCCCGCCGTTCTGGGATTTCACCGCGGCAAGGTAGGCAAAATAGACCCACTGCACCGCCTCCCGGGCGTTCATCGCCGGGCGCGAGATATCAAAGCCATAGTTCGCCGCCATCTGCTGGATCTGCAGCAGCGCGCGCTTGTGCTCCGCCAGCTCTTCACGCAGGCGGATCGTGGCCTCCAGATCGTCACCGCGCTCCAGCCTGCCCTGCAGATCCGTAAACTGGAGTTCACGCTCGCGCACCAGATAAGCGATGCCGTACAGCGCCACGCGGCGATAGTCGCCGATGATGCGCCCGCGCCCGTAGCCGTCCGGCAGACCGGTCAGCACGCCGGATTTACGGCAGCGCATCATCTCCGGGGAGTAGACGTCAAATACGCCCTGGTTGTGGGTTTTGCGCAGGTCGGTAAACAGGTATTCGAACTGCGGATCCATCTCCCGGCCATAGGCTTCGAACGAGCTGCGGATCATGTTGATCCCGCCGTACGGATGCAGGGCGCGCTTGAGCGGCTTATCGGTTTGCAGACCGACGATCGTCTCCAGATCCTGGTCGATATAGCCCGGCCCGTGGGCCGTAATGGTGGTGGCAATGTTAGTGTCAAAATCCACCGGGGCGTGGGTGGCGTTCTCCTGGCGAATGCCGACCATTACCTTCTGCCACAGCGCCGTCGTTGCTGGCGTCGCCTGCGCGAGGAAAGCTTCATCGCCTTCATAAGGGGTGTAGTTATGCTGAATAAAATCGCGGACGTTGACGGCGTTTTTCCATTCTTCACCGCGAAACCCGGCCCATGCATCGCTGTAGGGCGCGACGCCCGTATCGATTGTTACTTTCATGTGTTTCTCGCTTTATCAGGCGTAAGCCGCGGCCGGAGTAACCTTCCCAAGACGGAGGGCGTCCAGCGCGATCATTTTTTCTTCGTTGGTAGGGATAACCGCGCAGGCCACGCGGGACGACTGGGTGCTAATGACGCGCTCACCCGCGCTGCCCGGCAGGGCATTTTTGGCATCGTCGAGGATGATGCCAAACACCTTCAGGCGTTCCGCCACCAGCGCGCGGACAAGCTTCGAGTTTTCGCCAATGCCGCCGGTAAAGACCACCCCATCCAGGCGGTGCAGCGACGCCGCGTGTCCGGCGATATGTCGCACAATGCGGTGAACAAAGGTGTGTATTGCCAGCTGTGCCCGCTCATTGCCTTCGTGCCAGGCTTTCTCCAGCGTGCGTAAATCGGAGGAGATGCCGGAGATCCCCAGCAGCCCGGACTCTTTATTGACCACGCGCTCCAGATCCTCGAACGACTGCCCGGTCTGCTGGGCAATCCACGCCATCGCACCGAAGTCCACGTCGCCGCAGCGCGTGCCCATCACCAGCCCTTCCAGCGGCGTCATCCCCATCGAGGTATCGACGCTTTCGCCGTTGCGCACCGCGCAGATGGACGCCCCGTTGCCGAGATGGGCAATCACCAGGCCGCTGTCATCGGGGGACAGCCCGAGAAGCGTATGCGCCTGCGCGGCAACGTAACGGTGAGAGGTCCCGTGGAAGCCGTAGCGGCGCACGCCCAGCGCTTCAAAATAGCGGTACGGCAGACCGTACAGATACGCGTGCGGCGGCAGCGTCTGGTGGAAGCTGGTATCAAATACCGCCACCTGCTGCACGCCCGGGAACAGACGCTCTGCCGCTTCCACGCCGTTCAGGTTGGCGTAGTTATGCAGCGGCGCCAGCGGGGAGACCTGGCGGATCTGCGCAATCACCTCTTCCGTGATCAGGGTCGACTCGCTGAAGAGGTCGCCACCGTGCGCAATGCGGTGGCCAATTAAGGCCACGCTGCTCATCAGGTTACGTTTCTCCAGCTCCAGGGCGATGGCAGCCAGCGCCCCTTCGTAGTCCTGGTGAGCCAGTCTGGCCGGCTCACCCCCGTTCACGGAAATAAAGGCCTTCTCGGTGTTGATGCCGTCCGCAATGCCCGTCATCAGGGGATCGCAGCTGCTGGCGTCGAGCACCGAAAACTTAACAGAGGACGATCCGCAGTTAATAACCAGTACAACCGGAAACTCAATCATCATGTGACTCCGCTCTTCCTGAGCAATGGGTTAGAACAGTTTGTAAACGATATTCAGAATGGTCAGCAGGCCGACCGCGGTAACGAAGATGTTCTCGGTACGCCCTTTGTATTTCGCCAGCGCAGGCGCCTTGCGGATGGCGTACATCGGCAGCAGGCACAGCAGAGAGGCGATGATTGGCGCACCCATGGCTTCAATAAGGTCCAGAATGTTCGGGTTGGCGTAGGCCACAACCCAGGTGGAGCCCATGATGAACACCATGCTGATGGTGTTCAGCTTGCCGACAGAGACTTTCTTCTTATCGCCCTTGTAGCCGAACTTGAGGATCAGGCCGTTCAGCCCTTCCAGCGTGCCGAGGTAGTGCCCGAAGAAAGATTTGAAGATAGCCACCAGCGCGATGATAGAGGCACCGTATTCCAGTACCGTCGCGAACGTCGATTTGGTTCCGGACATTGACGCAAAGTGGTTCGCCAGGTAGGAGAGCACCGGAATGTTCTGCGCCTTGGCGTCCGCCATGTTCTGCGGAGAGAGCGTAAACAGGCAGCTAAAGGCGAAGAACATCACCACGGCCACCATCAGCAGGCTGGCGCGACCGATGATTTTGGAACATTTCTGCTCGGTAAATTCTTTACCGAACTCTGGCTCATACTCTTCGCGCTTGGAGACCACAAACGAGGAGACGATAGGCGAGAAGTTGAAGGAGAAGACCATGATGGAGATACCCAGCCACACCGTGACCAGAATGCCGTCATGACCGGTGAAGGCGATATCGCTCAGGTTGACCTGGTCGATCACCGCCGAGTTCCAGTAAGGGATCAGCGACAGGGAAATCAGCACCAGGCTGGCGATAAACGGGAACACCAGGAAGCTCATGACCTTCACCATCAGGTCTTTACCAAACCAGATAACAAAGGCCATCAGCAGCAGCAGGAACAGCGCCACCACGCCGCGGTTCAGCGCGGGCAGCTGGAGCTGGTTTTCCCAGAAGGTCATAAAGGTGTTGGTAATGGTGACGCCGTAAATCCACAGCAGCGGGCAAATGGCGAAGAAGTAGAGGAACGTGATCACCACTCCGCCGGTCTTACCAAAGTGCTCTTCCACCGTTTCGGTGATGTTGCCGGAAACGTTGCTGCCGGACAGGCACAAACGCGCCAGCGCGCGGTGGCAGTAAAACGCAATCGGGAACGCGAGAACCAGCATCAGCAGGATAGGGATCAATCCACCAAAGCCTGCGCGGATGGGGAAGAACAGGACGCCTGCGCCAATGGCGGTACCAAACAGGCCAAGCGTCCAGGTGGTATCAGACTTACGCCAGGAGGACGTTTTTGTCTGGCCAACGATAATGCTTTCTGTGTTGCTCATAGGTCACCTTTATGCGTCAACGAAGCCGGTAATTTGGGAAACACGAGAGAGGTCGATATTGCCGCCGGAAATAATGCAGACGGTTTTACGACCCTGAATATAGTGGTCGAGCTTGCCGCTTAATAACGCGGCACAGGCCAGCGCACCCGCGCCTTCCGTCACCACTTTATTTCGCTGAATAAGCGCGATCATGCTGCCGCGAATGTTGTCTTCGCTGACCAGCACAATGTCATCAACCAGCTCGCGAACAATTTCGAACGGTAAATTACCGGGGCGAGAAACGTCACAGCCGTCGGCCAGCGTGCCGGTAACGCGATGGCTCATTATTTCTCCGGCCTGATAAGACGCCGCCATGCCGTGAACATTCTCTGACTGCACGCCGATAATATTAATGGTCGGATTGATGGATTTAATCGCCGTGGCAATCCCGGCAATTAATCCGCCGCCGCCGATAGGCACAATGACGTTATCCACGTCGTATAAATCTTCAAGAATTTCCAGGCCGATGGTGCCCTGCCCAGCAATGACTTTGGCATCGTCGTAAGGGGGAATAAAAATACGCCCTTCCATCTCGACGATTTCGCTGACCTTAGCGATGGTGTCGTTGAAGTTCTCGCCGTGCAGCACCACTTCGGCGGAGTAGTCGCGCGTGGCGGCAACCTTGGATTTCGGCGCGCCCATCGGCATCACCACTTTGCCGTCGATGCCGAGCATGGCGCAGGAGAGGGACACCCCCTGCGCGTGGTTCCCCGCGGAGCAGGCGACAACGCCCTTGCGTTTTTCAGCGTCGGTCAGCGAGCTTAACTTGTTAAACGCGCCGCGGATCTTAAACGAGCCGGTACGCTGCATATTCTCAAACTTCAGGAATATTTCGCCCTTACAGCGTTCGCTGAGATAATTCGAGCGTGGCATGCCGGTTTTATATATTTTTCCTGCCAGTCGTTTTCTGGCGTCCTGAATATCTTCAATCGTTACCGGGAGATCGTAGGTAATATGCATAATATCCTCGTTATAATAATTCATTCTTTTCAGGCAAAGTCAGGGTATCAGCGCGTTAACATGTTAACGCTCTGGGTGTTTTTAAAATGGGTGCTAATTATTCATCGTCGTCTTTCGATATTCATCGACGAATATTGTTTTGCCAGCTCAACTAATACTGACGCCGATTTTTTAATCCTGTAATTTTTTGACCACACGGCGGCATAACGCGCCACGGGTAATTCATCTTCCACTGGCAGCACAATAAACTGGTCAGAACCGAACGGTGCAATCATGTCGCGGGGAATGACCGTCAGATAATCGGCATTCAGGACAAGGTTATAAATGGTGACGACGGAATCGGTCTGGACGATGTTTTCGATACTGATGTGGTTGTCTTGCAGGGTGGTCAGAAGTTCTTTGTAGTAGCCCATATCGGTTTGCGGCATCACCCACTGCTCGTGCGTGAGCGATGCCAGTGTCGTCGGGCCGGTGCACGTTCGCGTTTTGCTGGCGACCAGCACAAACTCGGACTCAAACAGCGGTTCGACGTGCAGATCCTGCAGCAGCATTTCATCACTCAGCGTGCCGATAGCGAAATCCAGACGACCGTCGCGGATGGCCGGAAGGAAAGAAGAGAGCTGGGCTTCATACATCGAGACGCGCGCTTTCGGGAACACTTCCTTAAATTTTTTGATCATCTCAGACAGGAAGGTAAAGCCGATCAGCGACGGGTAACCAAAGGAGACGTCCATAACGGTACTGAAACTCAGGCTATTAATCTCACTCACCATGTTTTTCATTTCGCGGGTGATCGACTCAGAGTACGAGAGCAGAACCTGGCCCGCGGCAGTGAGTTTTACGCCGGTGTTTTTACGCACCATCACTTCCACGCCGAAGTAGGATTCGATATCGCTGATGATTTTGCTGACGGCGGGCTGCGTCAGGCCCAGCTGTCTTGCTGCAGAACCTATGGAGCCACTTTTAATGACTTCCTGAAATACCACGAGGTGCTGTGTTTTCGGTAGAATAATAGTGTTCATAATATTCTGCGCTTATTTCCCGATGACGGGGTGAATTCTACTCAATAATGTTTGAAGGGGTATGTGCTGTTACTCACAATTTGCTTTCCAGGCCCCTTAATCCATACATCAAAAACCCAATAAAACCTATATTTATCAAATATATACCACAGTATAAATATGCTACTACGCTGATATTGATCAACAAAAATAGCGGTAATAAATTTATTTTATGGCGATAACCCGGATAAATTTTACCGTCCGGAAAAAATCAATAAAGACGATATTTCAGGCAATTAAAGGCCAATAAATAACCGCTATTTGTTTGAAACATCCTTTCAAATTATCAATTTTTTACGACGTGAATTTTAAGGCTTGCGGGAAAGAGTGGAATACGTCACATATTCACGGACGAAATGTATTAGATTTCAATATTTGCATATCAAACGAGAAAAGTTTTGCGATCATAACGGTAACATTCACAACAAATTATCAATACTAAAAATCGTGTGTTTTTTAGCGTGAAATTTTGTGATGGCGATCGTCTACAGATACAGGAGCGATACTGCGGGGATAAAAATAGTGAAATGTGCTTAATGTCGCAAATATGAGAATTGATGTCGTTTGTCCGATGCTGGATGGCGCTGCGCTTAACCTGGTCTACAACCCCAGAGAGCAAAAACCCCGCCGAAGCGGGGTTTTCTAAGAAGTTGAAGCTGACCGATAAGGCGGCTTCGTTCAACCATACGTCAGGCATCTGCGGCGCTGGGGTTGCCTTGTGCCGCAGACTGTATCTCACTCCGTGTGACAGAGTAAAGCTCTACAATGGACGCGCCTTTCACACCCAACCGTGTTTTATTGCCAGCATCAAAATCCCAGCAATAACAAAAAATACTATACTAATCAGACCAAGAAATGCTTCTACATAGAAAGGTCTGATAATCCTTTTTGGTAATCCCCGGATGAAGTCTTTATCATCATTTTTGGTCAGTATTGAGCTTTTATTCCACAATAGCGGCATGATTATAAACTGCGTTTTTATGCCGTATGCGCCCTTGAAGTAAAGTGAGTTAACGTTCTCGAACAGTAGTACCGCATCGGGAAGGCTGCCGAATTTCTCTTTGTATAGCAGGCAGATCTCCTTAAATCTCTTCCTGTTCAGAAGTGAGGCTATGACGCTGGCTGCCAAGAATAATAAGCCTATAAGCATAATTATTATAAAAATCATTTTTATATCAATCATTGCTGGTTACCTCATAAAGGCCTAGTTTTTCCCCAATGAACTCGCCAGTAGCACCGGACAATTCGCTTAGAGCTTTATCAGTTCCGTATGCTATCCCCCCACTAACCCCAATCGTACAAAGTAGTGCTCCAGCACCAGCAGCTTCAATGGTTGCAGCACCCAGCACTACTGCACAGATTGAACTTGCTGCGCTTCCCTGGAGAATTCTACTTGCCAAAGCCCCCCCAGCTAAGCTACCTGCAAATTCCCCAATGGAGGTAAACGACGTTTTCGCACAATCTCGGCCTACAGTGCAGGCTTCGGTGATCTTTGCGGCAGTATCAAAGGCAGACAGACCAATGCCGATCTTCCCGGCTGTTTCCATCCACTTGACGTACTTCGCCAGCTTCTCGATATGGGTGGCGTAACCCTCTATATCGCTAATGCCTGTTTCATTCCAGCGGTGGGTGATTGAACGGCTGGAAAGGCCGAGGGCGCTTTTGAGGTCGGTGTATTCATTGAACATGAAACGATGCTTCATGAACATCTTCAGCACGCTATCGAGTTGCCCGAACAGGCGACTGCGCTCAACAAAGAATTGTTCACCGATCAGTGTGCCGCTGGTGATGTACTGGTTCTTGTAGGTTTTCTCGATCTCGACAAGGATTATTTCTACCTGTTCGAAATACCCTTTCGCGGCTTCGGTTGCTTGTCCTGAGTATCCATAAGTATCGCTCGCCGTACTGGCAGCAGCAGCGAACATCTCAATGGTGTCTTTGTGCTTGTAGAGAAAGTTGGCTTGCTGAATGGAAAGAGGAGCTAACGCTGCATCCACTCGCGCTTTCGCGGCTTGCATATGTGCAATTTGTTCGCTGTCCTGTTTATCAGGGTCAACCACCAGCAGAATAGATCCTGCTTTGTATTCCTTACCCGCGCCGTTAAGTGATCGGTAAAGTTCTCGGGTTCCTTCTGGCTGACCGCCAGCAAACAGGATGCTTTCGAAAGTTTCGGTTGTCGAATGTCTAGGGACTACGCAAAAACCAGCATCTACACCAGTGCGTTTCTTTTTAGCTGTCTGGGCATGTTGTTCTGGCTCTTGCTGAGTTTGTTGTTCCGGGGCTATTCCAAAGGTTGTTGGTTTAGCGGTCATTATTCCCGGATGACGTTCACCTGTAAAACCAGATACAGCGATCACAAAGTTATCTTTGCAGTGGCATAAAACCAGATCACCATCACCCGCGATAAGACCATCTTCGAGGAGGCCGGTATAGGTTGCATTGATTTCAAAAGCACCTTTGCAAACATCACACCATGCTTTATCACCAGCCCTCACCAATGGATTGTGGTCTTCATCAAAAATAGTTGATGAGGCGGAAACAATGTGCCCGTACCTCGTTTTATTACCCAGCTTTGCAAGCGTTCTTTGCGTAACCATGAGCAATCCCTCAATGAGTCAGCTCTGTTTCAGATACTTTTTCTACTTCGAAATGCTCAACAAGAAATCCTTTAGCTGCTGGGATGCCAAGGCGAAGCACCAGTATTGTTGTGCCTTGTGGCGTGCTTATTATTTCATCACCATTGCTGAGGCGACTGCCAACAAGCGCAACGCTTTGACCACTGCCATTATGCCCAGCGTCTCCTGCGCCACTGATTATTGCCGCTTCTGTGCCATCGGGATAAACAACAGTATCCAGAGTTTGAGCTACTCGCAGTTTTTGACCGTTGCTGATCTCCACTTCCGTAGTAGCAGTTGCGGTTTTGAGTATGCCGCCGTCACGAGTCAGGCTTCCTTCAACCGCGATGCGGTAGAACTCAATAACTGGATGCTGTTTCAAGTCTGCTTGCTGTTTAGCAAGTAACTCCTGCCATTCCTCCGTCATTCCGGAAAGTTGCTCATTACTGAAAGCTGGTTTATCAAAAAAAGCCAGAATCTCTGGAGTAAGTTCATTGGTATACTGCTGCATAAATCCCTCTGCTTGCTGTGAATTTGGCTGTATCCAGCATTCATTGTACAAATAACCCCCATGCCCCCGAAAGCGGTTTCCACACAAATTGAAATACCGTTTTAAATAATTCACTCGGCGAATATTTTCTGTTATTTCATTCGGATTGTGAAATATTGAAGCTTTTGCTGTATGGACAATGTTTCGACCTGATGACGCAGGTACCCAAATTCAAACACATTATATTTTTCATCAGCTAGCGAACCTGACTTTCGCAAGGTACTACGCACGTTTGAGGGGATTTTTTGCTGCGGCATAGAAGGCGGTCTGAATGCTGAGTAAATAATCATCGATGTATTTTTGTTCGAATTTCCTCCTTTTCTGAACAATATCCAATAGTAGGGCTGGCTCAAGCCTGGACGATTTTACAAATGAAATGAACATAGGGAGACGGGAAGATATAAATCTTGCTCTACTGGCTGAATCGCAGCCCAGAGATGCACGAAAAAGGCCGCCTGACGGGGGGCTGAAATGAAGGCTGTAGCGATTGCCATGCTTTAGGATATTGGGTTATGGAACAGCCGTTGGTGTGCCTCGTTTGTATCACAGTATGTGTCACATTTTCGCCTGTGAAGGCCCGAGACACACCAACGTATTGTTTTGGAAGAAGTTGAAGCTGACCGATAAGCCGGGTTCTGTCGTGGACAGTCATTCATCTAGGCCAGCAATCGCTCACTGGCTCAAGCAGCCTACCCGGGTTCAGTACGGGCCGTACCATGTGAACCCCTATTTGGCCTTGCTCCGGGTGGAGTTTACCGTGCCACGGACTGTTACCAGCCGCGCGGTGCGCTCTTACCGCACCCTTTCACCCTTACCTGATCCCGCTTGCGCGGGCCATCGGCGGTTTGCTCTCTGTTGCACTGGTCGTGGGTTTCCCCCCCAGGCGTTACCTGGCACCCTGCCCTATGGAGCCCGGACTTTCCTCCCCTCCGCCCGTCTCCCCCGAAAGGGACGACGACGAAGCGGCGACTGTCTGGTCAGCTTCGGCGCGCAGTATAGAGGGTTTGCGCGCCGCTGTCACCCTAAGGTGTGGGCAAGGCGTGATTAACGCGCCACTTCCACCTTCGCCAGTTTCTCGTAGTAGCATGCAATCGCGCTGTGATCGGCCGTGCCCAGACCATCGGCACGCAGCGCCTGCATCATCTCCATGACCGCCGCGGTCAGCGGCAGCTGTGCGCCCACGCCGTGTGACGTATCCAGCGCGTTCGCCAGATCTTTGATATGCAGGTCGATGCGGAAACCGGGTTTGAAATTACGATCCATGACCATCGGCGCTTTGGCATCCAGCACGGTGCTGCCCGCCAGACCACCGCGAATGGCCTGATAGACCAGATCCGGATTGACGCCCGCTTTGGTTGCCAGCGTCAGCGCTTCGGACATGGCGGCAATGTTCAGCGCCACAATCACCTGGTTGGCCAGCTTGGTCACGTTACCCGCCCCGATGCCCCCGGTATGCACCACGGAGCCCGCCATGGCTTTCATCAGGTCGTAAAATCTATCGAAAACGGCTTTATCACCGCCGACCATCACCGACAGCGTGCCGTCGATCGCTTTCGGCTCACCGCCGCTGACCGGCGCATCCAGCATATCGACGCCCTTCGCTTTTAACGCCTCGCTGATTTCACGGCTTGCGAGCGGCGCAATAGAGCTCATATCGATCAGTACCAGGCCCGGCTTCGCACCGTCGATAATGCCGTTTTCACCCAGCGCAACCTCTTTAACATGCGGGGAGTTTGGCAGCATGGTGATGATAACATCGCACTGCTCGGCAATGGCTTTAGCGGTGGTGGCCGTTTCTGCACCCGCCGCCATCACCTCCGCCACGGCCTGCGAATTATGATCGGATACCACCAGTGAGTAACCCGCTTTAATGAGGTTCTTACTCATTGGTTTACCCATGATCCCCAGGCCAATAAAACCCACTTTCAGCGTCATAGTTTTTTCCTCAATGATGGTCATTTTTTAAAAGCGTCCGCTAATTTCTGCGTGGCCGAGCGGAATACGCCGAGGTCGCTGCCGACGGCAACAAACGTGGCTCCCCATTCCAGATAGCGACGAGCGTCAGCCTCAACCGGCGCCAGAATCCCGCACGGTTTGCCGTGTGCTTTGGCGCGGGCAAAGATGTGCTGGATCGCGCGCTGCACGTCAGGGTGGCTGGCGTTACCCAGATGGCCAAAGGCAGCAGCCAGATCGCTTGGGCCGACGAAGATACCGTCCACGCCGTTTGTGGCTGCAATCGCGTCAACGTTATCAACGCCCTGCTGGCTCTCGATCTGAACCAGAATGGTGATGTTGCTATTGGCCTGCGCGAAGTAGTCCGGCACGGTGCCAAACATATTGGCGCGATGCGAAACCGAAACGCCGCGGATCCCTTCTGGCGGATAGCGCGTTGACGCAACGGCCAGTGCCGCTTGTTCTTCCGTCTCCACAAACGGGATCAGGAAGTTGTAGAAACCGATATCCAGCAGACGCTTGATAATCACCGGCTCGTTGGTGGGTACGCGCACCACCGGGGCGCTGGGGCTGCCTTTTAACGCCATCAGCTGCGGAATGAACGTGCTGATATCGTTCGGCGCATGTTCGCCGTCCAGCACCAGCCAGTCGAAACCGGCCAGACCCAGCACTTCGGTGCTGATCGGGTTTGCCAGCGCGGACCAACAGCCAATCTGAATCTGGTGCGCCGCGAGAGCCGCTTTAAATTTATTCGGGAAGATATCGTTACTCATCGTATTTACCTTTTTTATTCCGCAGCCTTTTTCAGTATCATTTTATTTATTCAGACACCGCGCCAGCATTATATTTATTATTCTGACGTATTTTGGCGTTATAAAATCGTCATTCAGTATAAGACGCAATCCACGACTACACATTGTTGTAATGCTCAAGCATTGCGGTACATTTTGATAAAATCTTTTGCATATGCACAAGGCACTGGGCGCTAATGCACAGAATCAGGGATTGCCGGTTCGGGAGCGATCGCGATCACATTTTCATATCCCCTATGCTGCCATGCTTTATTTCTGAAAGCCGCGTATTTATTTCTACCATTAGAAAATTGGCTGAATTTATTATCAGACACTTTGCTGGAGAATAGTGAACAATGGCCGACATTGAAATTCGACAGGCATCGCCGACGGCGTTTTATATAAAAGTACATGACACCGATAACGTGGCGATTATTGTCAACGACAACGGCTTAAAAGCGGGAACCCGCTTCCCGGACGGGCTGGAATTGATTGAGCATATTCCGCAGGGGCATAAGGTGGCGCTGGTGGATATCCCTGCTAATAGCGAAATCGTGCGCTATGGTGAAATTATTGGCTATGCCGTCCGCGCTATCCCGCAGGGAAGCTGGATTGAAGAGTCGCTGGTTGAACTGCCAAAAGCGCCGCCGCTGAATACGCTTCCGCTGGCGACCCGCGTGCCGGAACCGCTTCCTCCGCTGGAGGGCTATACCTTCGAAGGCTACCGCAACGCGGACGGCAGCGTTGGCACCAAAAATCTACTCGGCATTACCACCAGCGTGCACTGCGTGGCGGGCGTAGTGGATTATGTGGTGAAAATCATCGAGCGCGATCTGCTGCCAAAATACCCGAACGTGGATGGCGTAGTGGGTCTGAACCACCTCTACGGCTGCGGCGTGGCGATTAATGCACCCGCTGCCGTAGTGCCGATCCGTACCATTCACAACATCGCCCTGAACCCGAATTTTGGCGGCGAGGTGATGGTCATCGGTCTGGGGTGTGAAAAATTGCAGCCCGAGCGCCTGCTGCAGGGCACCGAAGATATGAAAGCCATTCCGGCAGACGAGGCCAGCATCGTGCGCCTGCAGGACGAACGCCACGTTGGGTTCCGCTCAATGGTCGACGATATTCTGCAGGTGGCAGAGCGCCATCTCGACAAACTCAACCGCCGCCAGCGCGAAACGTGCCCGGCCTCGGATCTGGTCGTGGGCACCCAGTGCGGCGGCAGCGATGCCTTCTCCGGCGTGACGGCCAACCCGGCGGTGGGTTTTGCGTCCGACCTGCTTGTTCGCTGCGGCGCCACGGTGATGTTCTCCGAGGTGACCGAAGTGCGTGACGCCATCCATCTGCTTACGCCACGCGCCGTTAATGAAGATGTCGGCAAGCGCCTGCTTGAGGAGATGGCCTGGTACGATAGCTATCTTGATATGGGCAAAACCGACCGCAGCGCCAACCCGTCTCCGGGCAACAAAAAAGGCGGCCTGGCAAACGTGGTGGAAAAAGCCCTTGGCTCTATTGCGAAATCCGGCCAGAGCGCCATTGCAGAAGTGCTCTCTCCAGGCCAGCGCCCGACGAAGCGCGGCCTGATTTACGCGGCAACGCCGGCCAGCGACTTCGTCTGCGGCACGCAGCAGGTGGCATCCGGCATTACGGTACAGGTCTTCACCACCGGGCGCGGCACGCCGTACGGCCTGATGGCGGTGCCGGTGATCAAGATGGCGACCCGCACCGAGCTGGCAAACCGCTGGTATGACTTAATGGACATCAACGCGGGCACCATCGCCACCGGGGAAGAGAGCATTGAGGACGTGGGCTGGAAACTGTTCCACTTCATTCTGGACGTGGCGAGCGGGCGGAAGAAAACCTTTTCTGACCAATGGGGGCTGCATAACCAGCTTGCGGTGTTCAACCCGGCACCGGTGACGTGATTGCCCCTAACCCTTTCCTCTCCCCATAGGGGAGAGGGTTAGGGTGAGGAGAGAAACTACCCCTTCACCAACACCACTTCGATCCCGCTTTTACGCAACCCGTCCAGACTCTCCGTCGGGATCCCCTCGTCGACGATAATCATATCAATCCGCTGCGTATCAATGATTTTATGCAGGCTGGAGCGGTCAAACTTGCTGGAGTCGGTCACGACGATAATACGCTCTGCAACTTCACACATCCGGCGGTTCAGGCGGGCCTCGTCTTCGTTATGCGTGCTCACACCGCGATCGAGATCGATGGCGTCAACGCCCAGGAACAGCAGATCGAAGTGATAATTCTGTAAGGACTGCTCCGCCTGGTCGCCGTAGAAGGATTGCGACTGGCGGCGCAGGTGCCCGCCGGTCATCAGCAGCTCAACGCCTTCCGCCTCCAGCAGCGCATTCGCCACGTTCATCCCATTGGTCATGGCAATGACATCCGTATGCTGTCGCAGCATACGGGCGATTTCAAACGTTGTGGTGCCGGAGTCCAGAATAATACGGTGCCCGGGTTTGACCAGCGCAGCAGCGGCCTGCGCGATGCTGCGCTTCACCGCCGTATTCAGCGAGCTTTTATCCTCCACGGAAGGCTCAGCGCCCGGCATGGTGCCTTCGCAAATCAATGCCCCACCGTAAGCGCGAACGGCAATGCCCTGCTTCTCCAGGAACGCCAGGTCGTTGCGGATCGTCACCGTCGATACGCCGTACAGATGAGACAGATCGTTAACCTGCACGCTTCCCTGCGCCCGCAACCGCTGAATGATCTGCTCTCGCCTTTCACTGGTGCCGGTGATGCGCTTTTCTGCGGATGGATCGGTGCTGCCCATGCGAGCTCCTTAGTAAAAACACTTTCGTTTTATTTCGTTTTGCCTATTAACGCCTTTCTTTTGGGGGAATGCAAGCCCTGAAAGCCCGCCGGACATTCGCTTAACCTGCGCTGAAACCTTTCATTATGTTTCTTTTGTGAAACAGATCGGAAAACCATTATCTTTCGTTTTATTTTTATATCACCATGATGCAGGATTAAATGAAACAAAACGAAAGAAAAGTGTCATTACCATCCGAAATGGAGAGGAAAGTGAAACATCTGACAGAAATGGTGGAACACCATAAACGAGGGAATGCAAACGGGATCTATGCCGTCTGTTCCGCACATCCGCTGGTACTTGAAGCTGCCATTCGTTACGCGCATTCGCATCAGTCGCCGCTGCTGATCGAGGCCACCTCCAACCAGGTGGATCAGTTTGGCGGCTATACCGGCATGACGCCTGCGGATTTTCACGGATTTGTCTGCCAGCTGGCCGAGTCGCTCGGCTTCCCGACGTCACAGCTGATCCTCGGCGGCGATCATTTAGGCCCCAACCGCTGGCAAAATCTCCCTGCGGAACAGGCGATGGCCAATGCAGACGATCTGATCAAAAGTTATGTCTCTGCCGGATTCAAAAAGATCCACCTCGACTGCAGCATGTCCTGCGAGGACGACCCCGTTCCCCTGAACGATGCGATCGTTGCCGCACGCGCCGCACACCTGGCGAAGATCGCCGAAGCGACCTGTCGCGAGCAGTTTGGTGAATCCGATCTGGTCTACGTTATCGGCACGGAGGTTCCGGTGCCGGGTGGCGCGCACGACACGCTCACCGAGCTTGAGGTCACCACGCCAGACGCGACGCGCGCGACGCTTGAAGCGCATCGTCACGCGTTCGAAAAGGAAGGATTAAGCGACATCTGGCCGCGCATTATTGGTCTGGTGGTCCAGCCTGGCGTGGAGTTCGACCACGCGCACGTCTGCGACTATCAGCCGCAGAAAGCCGTTGCCCTGAGCAAAATGGTTGAAGCCTACGATACGCTGGTGTTTGAAGCCCACTCCACCGACTACCAGACGCCGCAGGCGCTGCGTCAGCTGGTCAACGATCACTTTGCGATTCTGAAAGTTGGCCCCGCCCTGAC
Source organism: Enterobacter sp. MGH 24 (assembly GCF_000493015.1). Lineage (NCBI taxonomy): Bacteria > Pseudomonadati > Pseudomonadota > Gammaproteobacteria > Enterobacterales > Enterobacteriaceae > Enterobacter > Enterobacter sp. MGH 24. The sequence goes on from NZ_KI535657.1 coordinate 832,917, forward strand.
CTTCGCCCTGCGCGAAGCGCTGTTCTCGCTGGCCGCCATAGAAGAGGAACTGCTGCCGGCAAAAGCCAGCTCGGGCCTGCGTCACGTGCTGGAAAACGTCATGCTCGATCGCCCGGAATACTGGCAAAGCCATTACCACGGTGACGGCAACGCGCGTCGCCTGGCGCGCGGCTACAGCTACTCTGACCGCGTGCGCTACTACTGGCCGGACAGCCAGATCGACAACGCCTTTGAACGGCTGGTGCGTAACCTGGCAGACGAGCCTATTCCTCTGCCGCTGATCAGCCAGTACCTGCCGTTGCAGTACGGCAAAGTTCGCGAGGGCGCTCTCAAGTCAACGCCACGGGAACTCATCATCGACCACATTCAGGACATACTCCAGCAGTACCACGCCGCCTGCGAAGGCGTAACGACTCAAAACGCATAATTAAAAAATGAGGAAAACGCTATGCCAAACATTGTTTTATGCCGCATCGACGAACGCCTGATCCACGGTCAGGTGGGCGTACAGTGGGTGGGGTTTGCGGGGGCAAACCTGGTGCTGGTCGCTAACGATGAGGTCGCAGAGGATCCGGTTCAACAGAACCTGATGGAAATGGTGCTCGCGGAAGGGATCGCCGTGCGCTTCTGGTCGCTGCAAAAAGTGATCGACAACATTCACCGCGCCGCTGACCGCCAGAAAATCCTGCTGGTCTGCAAATCACCCGCCGATTTTTTGAAGCTGGTTGAGGGCGGCGTGCCCATCACCCGTATTAACGTCGGAAACATGCACTACGCCAGTGGCAAACAACAAATTGCCAAAACGGTCTCTGTCGACGCGAACGATATCGCCGCGTTCAACGGCCTGAAAGCGGCCGGAGTGGAATGCTTCGTTCAGGGCGTTCCGACAGAAACTGCTTTGGATCTCTTTAAACTGCTCTGAGGGATTCACAATGGAAATCAGTCTGTTGCAGGCGCTGGGGTTGGGCATACTCGCCTTTATCGCCGGTCTGGATATGTTTAACGGGTTAACGCACATGCACCGCCCGGTGGTCCTCGGGCCGCTGGTCGGCCTGATTCTGGGCGATCTGCACACCGGCATTTTGACCGGCGGTACGTTAGAGCTGGTCTGGATGGGGCTGGCCCCGCTCGCCGGTGCCCAGCCGCCGAACGTCATTATCGGCACCATCGTGGGTACCGCATTTGCCATCAGCACCGGCGTGAAGCCAGAAGTTGCGGTTGGCGTCGCCGTGCCGTTTGCCGTTGCGGTTCAGATGGGGATTACGTTCCTCTTCTCGGTGATGTCCGGCGTCATGTCACGCTGCGATCGCATGGCGGCCAATGCAGATACAAACGGTATTGAACGGGTTAACTATCTGGCATTGCTGGCGCTCGGCATCTTCTATTTTCTGTGCGCGTTCCTGCCGATCTACTTCGGTGCGGAACATGCGAAAACCGCCATTGACGTTCTGCCAGCGCGTCTGATTGACGGCCTCGGCGTCGCGGGCGGCATCATGCCAGCCATCGGCTTCGCCGTGCTGCTGAAGATCATGATGAAAAACGTCTACATCCCTTACTTCATTATTGGCTTTGTCGCCGCCGCCTGGCTCAAGCTTCCGGTGCTGGCGATTGCGGCAGCCGCGCTGGCCATGGCGCTGATCGACCTGATGCGTAAATCACCTGAACCGACGGCTCCCGCCGCTCAGAAAGAGGAATTCGAAGATGGCATCTAACCACACCACCCTGCCGGGCGTGTCTGAAAGCGAAGAGACGCTGCTGACCGGCGTGAATGAAAACGTCTACGAAGACCAGAACATCGGTGCCGAGCTGACGAAAAAGGATATCAACCACGTGGCCTGGCGTTCCATGCTGCTGCAGGCCTCGTTTAACTACGAACGTATGCAGGCCTCCGGCTGGCTGTACGGGCTGCTGCCCGCGTTGAAAAAGATCCACACCAACAAGCGGGACCTGGCGCGGGCGATGAAAGGCCATATGGGCTTCTTTAACACCCACCCGTTCCTGGTGACCTTTGTTATCGGCATCATTCTGGCGATGGAGCGATCCAAGCAGGATGTGAACAGCATCCAGAGCACTAAAATTGCCGTCGGCGCGCCGCTTGGCGGTATTGGCGACGCCATGTTCTGGCTGACCCTGCTGCCCATCTGCGGCGGTATTGGTGCCAGCCTGGCGCTGCAGGGTTCGATTCTGGGCGCGGTGGTCTTTATCGTGCTGTTTAACGTGGTACACCTCGGCCTGCGTTTTGGCCTGGCACACTACGCTTACCGGATGGGCGTCGCGGCCATTCCGCTGATTAAAGCCAACACCAAAAAGGTCGGCCACGCGGCGTCTATCGTCGGGATGACGGTGATCGGCGCGCTGGTGGCAACCTACGTCCGCCTCAATACCACGCTGGAAATCAAGGCGGGTGATGCGGTCGTCAAACTGCAGGCCGACGTCATCGACAAGCTGATGCCCGCGTTCCTGCCGCTGGTCTACACCCTGACGATGTTCTGGCTGGTTCGCCGCGGCTGGAGCCCGCTGCGGCTAATCGGTATCACCGTGCTGCTGGGCGTTGTCGGTAAATTCTGTCACTTCCTGTAAAAGCAAAGAGGTTGCGATGTTAGGCATTATTTTGACGGGTCACGGCGGGTTTGCCAGCGGGCTTGAGCAGGCGATGAAGCAGATCCTCGGCGAGCAGCCGCAGTTTATCGCCATCGATTTCCCGGAAACCTCCACCACCGCGCGGCTGACCGCTCAGCTTGAGCAGGCGGTGAGCGAACTTGATGCGCAGCACGATATTGTGTTTCTCACCGACCTGCTCGGCGGCACGCCGTTTCGCGTGGCGTCAACGCTCGCGATGCAAAGGCCGGGCAGCGAAGTGATCACCGGCACCAACCTGCAGCTGCTGCTGGAGATGGTGCTGGAGCGCGACGGATTAAGCAGCGAAGCGTTTCGTCTGCAGGCGCTGGAGTGCGGACACCGCGGCCTGACGAGCCTGGTGGACGAGCTGGGGCGCTGTCGCGAGGAAGCCCCTGCCGAGGAAGGGATATGAGCCAGGTGCTGCGCGCACGACGGATCCTTACCGAACAGGGCTGGCTGGACGACCACCAGCTACGCATTGAAAACGGCGCGGTTGCAGCGATTGAACCCATCCCGGCGGGCGTTACGACGCGCGATGCGGAGCTGCTTTGCCCGGCCTATATCGATACGCACGTCCACGGCGGTGCGGGCGTGGACGTCATGGATGATGCGCCCGGCGTGCTGGACACTCTGGCGATGCATAAAGCCCGCGAAGGCGTGGGCGCATTTCTGCCCACCACCGTGACCGCGCCGCTGGAAAGTATTTACGCCGCGCTGATGCGTATCGCCCGGCGCAGTCAGTCCGGCGGACCCGGCGCGCAGGTCCTGGGCAGTTATCTGGAAGGACCGTACTTTACGCCGCAGAACAAAGGGGCGCATCCGCCGGAGCTGTTCCGGGAGCTGGATATCGCCGAGCTGGACAGGCTGGTTGACGTTTCACAGAGCACGCTGCGGGTAGTGGCGCTCGCGCCAGAAAAGCCCGGCGCGCTGCAGGCGATTCACCATCTTAAACAGCGCGGTATACGCGTGATGCTGGGCCACAGCGCTGCCACGTACCGGCAAACTCTCGCCGCGTTTGATGCGGGTGCCGATGGGCTGGTTCACTGCTACAACGGCATGACGGGGCTGCATCACAGAGAGCCCGGCATGGTCGGCGCAGGGCTGACGGACAAACGGGCGTGGCTGGAGCTGATTGCCGACGGGCACCACGTCCATCCGGGAGCGATGCGCTTATGCTGCTGCTGTGCGAAGGATCGCGTGGTGCTGATTACCGATGCCATGCAGGCGGCAGGTATGCCGGACGGACGGTATACGCTCTGTGGTGAAGAGGTCTCAATGCAAAACGGCGTGGTTCGAACCGGCTCCGGCGGGCTGGCGGGCAGCACGCTGTCGCTGGATGCCGCGGTCAGGAATATGGTGGAGCATGCGGGCGTAACCGCCGAAGACGCTATCCATATGGCCTCGCTGCACCCTGCCCGGCTGCTGGGCATTGACGGTCAGCTCGGATCCTTAGCCCGGGGTAAACGCGCCAATATCATTGCGCTGGACGGGGGTTTACACCTCCAGCAGATCTGGATTCAGGGCCAGGTTCTCCCCCTTTAGCCCTTTCATTGTGTCTCCTGTTGGCCTTACGGCACCCGATCGTAAGGCCTTTCTTTTCCTTTCCTTAAATTTTCCCTTTCCTTTCACGATCACACTTTTCGTTTTATTTCTTTTCTCCCATTGAAGTTTCGATTTCTTTTCTATAGATTTTATTTAACTGCTTAAGAGAACAAGTGAAACGAAACGAAAGATAGCGACACGATTGCCAGCGTCTGATGTGGAATTCACACGACTAAGGACTGAGTTATGCCACAAACCACTACCGCCGCCACAACCGGCACCTGGACCGAGGAAGAGATCCGCCAGCAGCCTGCCAGCTGGATCCGCTCGCTCAACAATATTGATAACCTGCGTGCTTCGATCGACAGTTTCCTGACGCCGCTGCTGCGCAAGGACGATCTGCGGATCGTCCTGACCGGCGCGGGCACGTCCGCCTTTATCGGCGATATCATTGCGCCATGGCTTTCGAGCTACACCGGAAAAAACTTCACTGCCGTCCCGACAACCGATCTGGTCACAAACCCGATGGACTACTTCAGCCCTGCGCATCCGCTGCTGCTGATTTCGTTTGCCCGCTCCGGCAACAGCCCGGAAAGCGTCGCGGCCGTCGAGCTGGCAAACCAGTTCGTGCCGGAGTGCTACCACCTGTCGATTACCTGTAACGAGGCGGGGAGCCTGTACCAGAACGCCGTCGACAGCGATAACGCCTGTGCCCTGCTGATGCCTGCCGAAACGCACGATCGCGGGTTCGCGATGACCAGCAGCATTACCACCATGATGGCAAGCTGTCTGGCGGTGTTCGCGCCGGAAACGATCAATAGCCACACCTTCCGCGACGTGGCAGATCGCTGTCAGGCGATCCTCACTACGCTCGGTGATTTCAGCCACGGCGTCTTTGGCAGCGAGCCATGGAAACGGATCGTGTATCTGGGAAGCGGCGGCCTGCAGGGCGCGGCGCGCGAATCGGCGCTGAAGGTGCTGGAGCTGACGGCGGGCAAGCTGGCGGCGTTTTACGATTCCCCGACGGGCTTCCGTCACGGACCTAAGTCTCTGGTTGATAGCGAAACGCTGGTGGTGGTGTTTATCTCCAGCCATCCGTATACGCGTCAGTACGATCTGGATCTGCTGGCCGAGCTGCGCCGCGATCGCCAGGCCCTGCGCGTCGTCGCCATCGCCGCTGAGAACGATCCGGTTATTGAAGCGGGTCCGCACATCCTGCTGCCGCCTTCCCGCCCGTTTATCGATATGGAACAGGCGTTCTGCTTCCTGATGTATGCCCAGGTCTTTGCGCTGTCCCAGTCCCTCAGCGTGGGCAATACGCCCGATACGCCATCCGCCAGCGGGACGGTCAACCGCGTGGTGCAGGGCGTTGTTATTCATCCGTGGCAGGCTTAAGAGGATCTTAATATGAGTATTATCTCAACGAAATATCTTCTGCAGGACGCGCAGGCAAAAGGCTACGCGGTGCCGGCGTTCAACATCCACAACGCGGAGACGATCCAGGCGATCCTCGAAGCGTGCAGCGAAATGCGATCGCCGGTGATCCTCGCGGGCACGCCGGGCACCTTTAAGCATATTGCGCTGGAAGAGATCTACGCCCTGTGCAGCGCATACTCCCACACCTACGACATGCCGCTGGCGCTGCACCTCGATCACCACGAATCGCTGGACGATATTCGCCGCAAGGTGAACGCGGGCGTGCGCAGCGCGATGATCGACGGCAGCCACTATCCGTTTGAACAAAACGTGAAGCTGGTGAAGTCGGTGGTCGATTTCTGCCACCTCAACGACTGCAGCGTCGAAGCCGAGCTGGGCCGCCTGGGCGGCGTGGAAGATGACATGAGCGTGGACGCCGAAAGCGCGTTCCTCACCGATCCGCAGGAGGCGAAACGCTTCGTCGAACTGACCGGCGTCGATAGCCTTGCCGTCGCCGTCGGCACCGCGCACGGCCTGTATACCAAACGCCCGAAAATTGACTTCCAGCGGCTGGCGGAAATCCGCGAAGTGGTCACCGTGCCGCTGGTGCTGCACGGCGCGAGCGATGTGCCGGATGAGTTTGTTCGCCGCACCATCGAGCTGGGCGTGTGCAAAGTCAACGTGGCCACCGAGCTGAAAATCGCCTTCTCTGACGCGGTTAAAGCCTGGTTTGCCGAAAACCCGCAGGGCAACGATCCGCGCTTCTACATGCGGGTCGGCATGGACGCCATGAAAGAGGTGGTCAGAAGCAAGATCGCCGTTTGCGGCTCGGCAAACCGGCTCCTGCTTCCTGCCGAAGCCTGATCCCATCGCGCATTACGTCAATACCTAAAAAATAACTATAAGCCTCGCAAATATGAAGGCGCGTCCTTAAGCCGGACAGCGCCTTCCATTATCCTAAAAATCCGAGGAGTCCCTACATGACACAGGAAAAGTCGTTTAAATCGAAAGCGTGGGAATTTTTCCAAAGCCTGGGAAAGACGTTTATGTTCCCGGTCTCTCTGCTGGCCTTTATGGGGTTGCTGCTGGGTATCGGTAGCTCCGTCACCAGCCCTTCTACTATTAAAAGCTTTCCCTTTCTGGGCGGTGAGTTAACGCAGCTGACCTTTGGCTTTATCGCCATGGTGGGCGGGTTCGCCTTTACCTATCTGCCGCTGATGTTTGCCATGGCGATCCCGATGGGTCTTGCCAAACGCAACAAGGCCGTGGGCGCCTTTGCCGGGTTTGTTGGCTATATGCTGATGAACATGAGCATCAACTACTACCTGACCGCCACCCACCAGCTTGCCGACGCCGCCACCATGAGACAGGTAGGACAATCGATCGTGCTGGGGATCCAGACCCTGGAGATGGGCGTGCTGGGCGGCATCGTGGTAGGGGTGATCACTTACTTTCTGCACGAGCGTTTTCAGGACACGGTGCTGCATGACGCCTTTGCCTTCTTTAGCGGCATTCGTTTTGTGCCCATCATTACTGCCCTCACGCTGTCGCTGGTCGGGCTGTTTATCCCGCTGCTGTGGGAATACGTCGCGCTGGGGATTGCCGGAATTGGCCATATCATCCAGAGCACCAGCGTTTTCGGACCGTTCCTGTACGGCGTAGGCGTGCTGCTGCTTAAACCCTTTGGTCTGCACCATATTCTGCTGGCGATGGTGCGCTTCACGCCGGCAGGCGGCATTGAGATGGTCAACGGTCATGAAGTGGCCGGCGCGCTGAATATCTTCTACGCCGAGCTGAAAGCCGGACTGCCGTTTAGCCCGCACGTTACCGCGTTTCTGTCGCAAGGCTTTATGCCGACCTTTATCTTTGGCCTGCCTGCCGTGGCGTACGCCATCTACCGCACCGCGCGCCCGGAAAACCGCCCGGTGATTAAGGGGCTGCTGCTTTCCGGCGTGCTGGTTTCCGTCGTCACCGGTATTTCAGAACCGATTGAGTTTCTGTTCCTGTTTATTGCCCCCGCGCTTTACGCCTTCCATATCGTGATGTCTGGCCTGGCGCTGATGGTGATGGCGCTGCTGGGGGTAACCATCGGCAACACCGACGGCGGGATCCTGGATCTGCTGATCTTCGGCGTGATGCAGGGGATGTCGACCAAATGGTATCTGCTGTTCCCGGTCGGTATCGCCTGGTTTGCCATCTACTTCTTCGTCTTCCGCTGGTACATCCTCAAACACGATATCAAGACGCCGGGACGTGAAGTGGACGCGCAGGGTGCGCAGCAGGCCGTCGAAGCCAACACCCGCGCGCGTGGGAAATCGAAATACGATCACGGGCTTATCCTGCGCGCGCTCGGCGGCAAAGAGAACATCGAGTCGCTCGACAACTGCATCACCCGCTTGCGCCTGGTCGTGAAGGAGATGGGGCTTATCGATCAGCAGGCGCTGAAAGCGGCGGGCGCCCTGTCGGTGGTGGTGCTGGATGCTCACAGCGTTCAGGTGATCATCGGTCCGCAGGTGCAGAGCGTCAAAACCGGCATTGAAGCCTTAATCTAACAGGGGGTTGTTGTGTTTGATTTCGACAAAATCATCGAGCGTAAAAGCGATAAGTGCCGTAAATGGGATCATGCGTTTGTCTGCTCACGCTTTGGTGATGTCCCGCAGGGGTTTATCCCGCTGTGGATCGCAGATATGGACTTCACCTCACCGCCGGCGGTTATTGAAGGCTTCCAGCGCATCGTTGAGCACGGCACCTTTGGCTATACCTGGTGCTTCGACGAATTTTACGACGCGGTGATGACCTTCCAGCGCACGCGTCATCAGGTTGAGGTGGAGAAGTCGTGGATCACGCTGACCTACGGCACCGTCTCCACGCTGCATTACACGGTCCAGGCGTTCTGCTCGCCTGGCGACAGCGTGATGATGAACACGCCGGTCTACGATCCGTTTGCGATGGCGGCGCAGCGCCAGGGCGTTCGGGTGCTTGCCAACCCGCTGTGCGTGAAGGATAACCGCTATCAGCTGGATTTTAATCTGATTGAAGATCAGCTCAAAACCCACCGTCCAAAACTGTGGTTCTTCTGCTCGCCGCATAACCCCTCGGGCAGGATCTGGCGCGCGGATGAGATACGCCAGGTCTCCGATCTCTGTAAACGCTACGGCACGATTCTGGTTGTCGATGAGGTTCACGCTGAGCACATTCTGGACGGCACATTCGTCAGCTGTCTGACCTCGGGCTGTGCCGCACTGGACAACCTGATCGTGCTGACGTCGCCAAATAAAGCCTTCAACCTGGGCGGGCTGAAAACGTCCTACTCCATGATCCCGGACGATTCGCTACGCCAGCGCTTCCGCCAGCAGCTTGAAAAGAACTCGATTACCTCACCCAATATGTTCGGCGTATGGGGGATTATTCTCGCCTACCAGCACGGTCTGCCGTGGCTCGACGCGCTGAACGGGTATCTGCAAGGGAACGCCCGCTACCTTGCGGACGCTATTCAGACCCACTTCCCGGCGTGGAAGATGATGAACCCGGAATCATCGTATCTGGCCTGGATAGACGTAAGCGCCGACGACCGCAGCGCCACAGAGTTGACCCAACATTTCGCCCAACAGGCCGGTGTCGTGATTGAAGACGGCAGCCACTACGTGCAAAACGGCGAAAACTACCTGCGGATTAACTTCGGCACCCAGCGCTACTGGCTGGAACAATCCATCAACCGAATGCTGAAGCATTACTGATTAGGATCTTAACCGATGAAAAAAGTGCTCACTCTCTCGCTGCTGGCTCTCTCTGTTTCTCATAGTGCTCTGGCCGCCAACTACGCGCTCAATAACGACAATATCGCTCTGTCGTTTGATGATGCAAACTCAACGGTAGTGGTTAAGGACAATAAGGCAAACCATCCACTCACGCCGCAGGAGCTGTTTTTTCTGACGCTGCCGGACGAGACAAAAATCCACACCGCGGATTTCACCATTAAGCACGTCGAAAAGCAGGACCACGTGATTGTCATTGACTTTACCCATCCGGACTTTAACGTGACGGTGAAGCTGAACCTGGTGAAGGGAAAATACGCTAGCATCGACTACACCGTTGCCGCAGTCGGCCAGCCGCGAGAGGTGGCGAAAATTACCTTCTTCCCGACGAAAAAGCAGTCTCAGGCGCCCTATGTTGACGGCGCGATCAATAGCTCGCCGATCGTGGCTGATTCATTCTTTATTTTGCCGGACAAGCCCATCGTTAACACGTACGCCTATGAGGCGACCACCAATCTCAACGTAGAGCTGAAAACGCCGATCCAGCCAGAGTCGCCGGTCAGCTTTACCACCTGGTTCGGCACCTTCCCGGAAATCAGCCAGCTGCGCCGCAGCGTGAACCAGTTTATTGATGCCGTGCGTCCGCGGCCGTACAAGCCTTACCTGCACTACAACAGCTGGATGGATATCGGCTTTTTCAATCCGTACACCGAGCAGGATGTGCTGAGACGGATGGACGAGTGGAATAAAGAGTTTATTTCCGGGCGCGGCGTGGCGCTGGACGCCTTCCTGCTGGATGACGGCTGGGACGACCTTACCGGGCGCTGGCTGTTTGGCCCGGCATTCAGCAACGGTTTTGGCAAGGTACGGGAAAAAGCCGACAGCCTGCACAGCTCGGTCGGACTGTGGCTCTCGCCGTGGGGCGGATATAACAAACCGCGCGACGTGCGCGTCTCGCATGCAAAAGAGTATGGGTTCGAAACCGTCGATGGAAAGCTGGCGCTGTCAGGGCCGAACTACTTTAAGAACTTCAATGAGCAGATCGTTAAGCTTATCAAAAACGAACACATTACCTCATTCAAGCTGGACGGCATGGGTAATGCCAACTCACACATTAAAGGCAGCCCGTTCGCCTCGGATTTTGACGCCTCTATCGCTCTGCTGCATAACATGCGCAGCGCCAACCCGAATCTGTTTATCAACCTGACGACCGGTACCAACGCCAGCCCGTCCTGGCTATTCTACGCTGATTCAATCTGGCGCCAGGGGGATGACATCAACCTGTACGGCCCCGGCACGCCGGTGCAGCAGTGGATGACCTACCGCGATGCGGAAACATACCGCTCCATCGTGCGTAAAGGCCCGCTGTTCCCGCTGAACTCGCTGATGTACCACGGGATCGTCAGCGCGGAAAATGCCTATTACGGACTGGAGAAAGTACAAACGGACAGCGATTTTGCCGATCAGGTCTGGAGCTACTTCGCGACCGGCACGCAGCTGCAGGAGCTGTATATCACCCCTTCAATGCTGAACAAGGCGAAGTGGGATACCCTTGCGCAGGCGGCGAAGTGGTCCCGGGATAACGCCAGCGTGCTGGTAGATACGCACTGGATTGGTGGCGATCCAACCGCGCTGCAGGTTTACGGCTGGGCATCCTGGAGCAAGGACAAAGCGATTCTCGGCTTGCGTAACCCGTCGGATAAGCCGCAGAGCTACTACCTGGATTTGGCGAAAGATTTCGAAATCCCGACGGGAAACGCGGCGCAGTTTAGTCTGAAAGCGGTGTACGGCAGTAATTCAACCGTACCGGAGGAGTATAAAAACGCGGTGGTGATTACGCTGCAGCCGCTGGAAACGCTGGTGTTTGAGGCGGTGCCAGGAAAATAAAAAGTGTTCGGCTGGCAGGTTAAGCCATAACCTGCCAGCTTCCCCCTTTCCTTGCCCCCAGGCGTTTTAATTTACCTTTTGTTTGCAAAGAATGGAGATAGCGTTCCGCGGTGCGGGAAGTCACGCCCAATACAGAGGCCAACATCACCGCAGTCATTTGCGGTTGAACGGTAAGAAGCTCAAGGATAGTGTTTTCCTTTTCCGACATTTCTTCCGACACTTTTTCCGACATAATGGATGTCATATCGATGCTTTCCCGCAAAGCTTCGGCCAAATTTTGCAGCATAAACGCCACGAATGCCGTGCAATCACTGGCCCGATCGCATTGTCCTAAAATCTGGTAATAGCGCGCTTGCTGGAAGTGAATGAGTGTCTCAACGGGCAGCCATGCAAGCTCTGCACGCCACTGGGTTAAGATCAGCGTTTGCCACAGCCGCCCCATGCGGCCATTTCCATCCGAAAAGGGATGAATAAACTCAAACTCGTAATGAAATACCGAGCTGGCAATCAGCGGGTGAAGATCGGTTTGCTTAAGCCAGGAAAGAAGATCGTCGATAAGGCGGTTCATCTGCGAGGCAGGCGGAGCCATGTGGACTAACTGGTTTCCACGGTACACCCCTACGTCCCCATTTCTGAGCTTTCCGGGATGATCGACCAGACCCATCATCAATAATCGGTGCGCGCTGAGTAAGTCATTGAGCTTCCAGGGCTTCCATTCGGGCAATTTTTCATATGCCAGGATAGCATTACGTACTTCCTGAATATCTTTTTCAGGTGCAAGCACGCGTTTGCCATCCATGATTGCCGTCACCTGCCCTGTCGTCAGCGAGTTATGCTCAATGGCCAGCGAGGCCTGAATGGTTCGAATACGGTTCTCTTTACGGAGAAGTGGCGAAGCTCTACCTGAATGTGCCGCCCAGTGCCCCAATAGCTCACCAATCTCAACCACCTGATTGAGGATAAAGGGTGTGATGGTGAACGGAGGCTGATAGCGGCTCATCTGGATTACTCCCCCTGCTGCTCCAGCGCATGCTTATACAGCGCATTTTTTTTCACGCCGTGGATCTCCGCCGCTAATGCCGCCGCTTTCTTCAGCGGCAGTTCCGCCTGCAGCAGCGCCAGCGTGCGCAGCGCGTCGGCAGGCAGCGCGTCTTCCTGCGCTTTATGCCCTTCGACAATCAGCACCATTTCGCCCTTGCGGCGGTTTTCATCTTCTTTCACCCAAGCCAGCAGTTCACCCACCGGCGCGCCGTGGATAGTCTCCCAAGTTTTGGTCAGCTCGCGCGCCAGCACCACGTAGCGGGCTTCTCCCCAGACGGTCGCCATGTCTTCCAGGCTTTCCAGCAGGCGGTGCGTGGATTCGTAAAAAATAAGGGTGCGCGGTTCCGCTTCCAGGTCTTTTAACACGTCGCGACGACCTTTGGATTTGGCTGGCAGGAAGCCTTCATAGCAGAAACGGTCCGACGGCAGACCCGCGGCGCTCAGCGCAGCAATTGCGGCGCACGGCCCCGGCAGTGGCACAACGCGAATACCGGCTTCGCGACAGGTACGCACCAGGTGATAGCCAGGATCGTTGATCAGCGGCGTACCGGCATCGGAGACCAGCGCAATGTTCTGCCCCTCTTTCAGCTTCGCCACCAGCGTTTCGGCTTTTTGTTGCTCATTGTGATCGTGCAGAGCAAACAAACGGGCGTTAATCGCGAAATGTTGCAGCAGTAGTCCGGTGTGGCGGGTATCTTCAGCAGCAATTAAATCAACAGCTTGCAGTACGGTGAGCGCACGTTGGGTAATATCAGACAAATTCCCGATAGGAGTAGGTACAATATAAAGCTGGCCTTGAGAATTATCTGCCGTTTCGTGTTGTTTCATTGTTTCGTCCGTATTGCCGATTTAATATTGAGCATTGCGTAAAAAAAATCACTGGATACAGTATGGTACCGTTAACGTTTCTTCGAAAAAAAGCCACGCGCAGCGTGCCGCTTCTGCTGGCAGCCCTGATCTTTGCAGGCTGTGGCACCCAGGCACCTGACCAGAGCACCGCCCATCTTCAGGGTTCTGCTCAGGCTGATTCTGGCTTTTATCTGCAACAAATGTCGCAGAGTTCAAATGATACCAAGACCAACTGGCAATTACTCGCCATTCGTGCACTGCTGAAAGAGGGTAAAACCCCGCAGGCTGCCGAACTGTTTAACCAGTTGCCGAAAGATCTTAACGATGTCCAGCGTCGTGAGCAGAGTCTTCTCTCTGCCGAGCTGAAAGTCGCGCTGAAAGATTACGCCTCCGCGAAGAAGATCCTCGGTGACATCGACGTGAGCGCGCTGGATAAAAATCAGCAGGCTCGCTTCTGGCAGGCGGGCATTACCGCTGAGCAGGGGCGCCCTTCCCTGACGCTGCTCCGCGCCCTCATCGCGCAAGAGCCGCTGCTTGGCGGTGCCGATAAGCAGAAAAATATCGATGCCACCTGGCAAGCGCTTGCCTCTATGACCCAGGAACAAGCGCAGGCGCTGGTCATCAACGCCGATGAAAACGTCCTGCAGGGCTGGCTGGATCTGCAGCAGATGTGGTTTAACAACCGCAGCGATCCAAAGATGCTGAAGGCCGGTATTACGGACTGGCAGACGCGCTACCCGCAAAACCCGGGTGCGAAAATGCTGCCAACCCAGTTGGTGAACGTGCAGAACTTTAAGCCAGCGTCCACCAGCAAAATAGCCCTGCTTCTGCCGCTCAACGGCCAGGCGGCGGTGTTTGGCCGAACTATTCAGCAGGGCTTTGAAGCAGCGAAAAACGGCACGACGTCGGTAACCGGCAGTGCGGTTCCCGCCCAGGCGGCTCAGGCGGCTAACGTAAATGATGTTGTCAGCCCGTCCGCCGCAGAGACCAGCGACCTGACTACGGCGCAAGCGCCGGCGCAGGGTACGATGCAAAACCCGGTGACGGCGCCGACGACGCCTCCGGCTTCACCAGCACCGGCTACTACAGCACCTGCTACTCAGGCTCCGACCGAGACGCAAGCAGCGCCAGCGCCAGCGCCTGACGCAACAGCAGAACAGCCTCAACCGCAGCCTGCACAACCCGCAGCCCAACCTGCTGCGCAGCCGCAGGCCGTGGCAACCACCAGCGCCAACCCGGGCGCTGAGTTGAAAATCTACGACACCAGCTCGCAGCCGCTTGACCAGGTTCTGGCGCAGGTTCAGCAGGACGGGGCGAGCATCGTTGTCGGTCCGCTGCTGAAAAACAATGTGGAAGAGCTGATGAAGAGCAATACCACGCTGAACGTGCTGGCGCTCAACCAGCCTGAGCAGGTTCAGAACCGGGCCAATATTTGCTATTTCGCGCTTTCCCCTGAAGATGAAGCCCGCGATGCGGCGCGTCATATTCACGAGCAGGGTAAGCAGGCTCCGCTGCTGCTCATCCCGCGCAGCGCGCTGGGCGATCGCGTGGCCAATGCCTTTGCCGACGAGTGGCAGAAGCTCGGCGGCGGCGTGGTGCTGCAGCAGAAATTCGGTTCCGTCTCTGAACTGCGCGCGGGCGTAAACGGCGGAGCGGGTATCGCGCTTAACGGCAGCCCTGTCACCGCAAGCCTGCCACAGCAGCAGAGCGTGACGATTGGCGGCCTGACGATCCCTGCCCCGCCTACCGACGCGCAGATTAGCGGTGGCGGTAAAGTGGATGCGGCCTATATCGTTGCCACACCGCAGGAGATCGCCTTTATCAAACCGATGATCGCGATGCGTAACGGCAGCCAGAGCGGCGCAACGCTCTACGCCAGCTCACGCAGCGCGCAGGGCACCGCAGGCCCGGATTTCCGTCTGGAAATGGACGGTCTGCAGTACAGCGAAATCCCGATGCTGGCAGGCAGCAACCCGGCGCTGATGCAGCAGGCGCTGAGTACCGTACGTAACGATTATTCGCTGGCGCGTCTGTATGCGATGGGTGTCGATGCATGGGCGCTGGCGAACCACTTTACCCAGATGCGTCAGGTGCCGGGCTTTGAGCTTAACGGCAACACCGGCGATCTGACCGCAACCCAGGACTGCGTGATCAACAGGAAGTTATCATGGCTCAAATACCAGCAGGGGCAAATCGTCCCGGCCAGTTAAGCCGTAAAGAGACCGGCGATGCGTGGGAGTTAAAGGCGCGTCGCTGGCTTGAAGGCAATGGACTGCGCTTTATCGCCGCTAACGTCCGCGGGCGCGGCGGCGAAATCGACCTGATCATGAAAGACGGTCAGGTCATCGTGTTTGTAGAAGTCCGCTTTCGACAGTCCTCCCGTTTTGGCGGTGCTGCCGCCAGCGTGACGCTCGCCAAACAACATAAATTATTACAGACTGCCCACTTGTGGCTTGCCCGCCATAATGGGAGCTTTGATACTGTGGATTGCCGGTTCGATGTGATAGCCTTCACCGGAAATGAGATCGAATGGCTTAAAAACGCTTTTGGCGAAGACGCATAATTAAGATTTAAAAGGGATAACGTGCTCGAAAGAATTAAAGTGTGCTTCACAGAAAGCATCCAGACTCAGATTGCCGCGGCGGAAGCCCTTCCGGATGCTATCTCGCGTGCCGCAATGACGCTGGTGCAATCCCTGCTAAATGGCAACAAAATCCTCTGTTGTGGCAACGGCACGTCAGCCGCCAACGCACAGCATTTTGCTGCCAGCATGATCAATCGCTTTGAAACAGAACGCCCGAGTTTACCCGCCATTGCACTTAATACCGATAATGTGGTCTTAACGGCGATTGCTAACGATCGTCTGCATGACGAAATTTACGCAAAGCAGGTGCGAGCCCTGGGTCACGCCGGAGATGTGCTGCTGGCCATCTCCACGCGCGGGAATAGCCGGGACATTGTCAAAGCCGTTGAAGCCGCCGTCACCCGCGACATGACCATCGTGGCCTTAACCGGCTATGACGGGGGTGAGCTGGCGGGTCTGCTTGGGCCGCAGGATGTGGAAATCCGCATTCCTTCTCACCGGAGCGCACGTATTCAGGAAATGCATATGCTCACGGTGAACTGCTTATGTGATTTGATCGATAACACGCTTTTCCCTCACCAGGATGATTAAGGAGTTCTTATGAAGGCTTTATCGACCCTCGCAGTCCTTATGTCTGCATTACTGCTTCAGGGATGTATCGCTGCGGCCGTTGTGGGTACCGCAGCGGTAGGCACCAAGGCGGCAACCGATCCGCGCACTGTGGGTACACAGGTGGATGACGGTACGCTGGAGCTGCGCGTCAACAGTGCGCTGTCGAAAGACGAACAAATCAAGAAAGAAGCGCGTATCAACGTAACGGCTTATCAGGGCAAAGTGCTGCTGGCAGGCCAGGCGCCGAATATGGAGCTCGCCTCTCGCGCGAAACAGATTGCGATGGGCGTCGAAGGGACCACAGAGGTGTTTAACGAAGTACGTCAGGGCAAGCCAATTGGCCTGGGTGACGCCTCTTCCGATACCTGGATCACCACCAAAGTGCGTTCCCAGCTGCTGGGTTCGGACCAGGTGAAATCATCCAACGTGAAAGTGACGACTGAAAACGGCGAAGTGTTCCTGCTGGGCCTGGTGACCGACCGTGAAGGGAAAGCGGCGGCCGATATCGCCAGCCGGGTGAGCGGCGTGAAGCACGTCACCACCGCGTTTACTTACATTAAGTAAGCCACACCTGACTGTAGGCCCGGTAAGCGCTAGCGCCACCGGGCTTTTTTTACATCAACGCAATACTTCCCACCATCACCCCGCTCAACGCCACCAGCCCCGCGGTCAGCCAGAGCGCTTTCGCCGGGAATGACTTACGCAGCATAATCAGCGACGGCAGGCTGATCGCCGGCAGCGTAATCAGCAGCGCCAGCGCCGGCGCGGTGCCCATGCCGGCCAGCATCATGGTCTGAACAATCGGGATCTCCGCCGCCGTTGGGATCACAAACAGACAGCCTGCAACGGCCATCGCAATGACCCACATCAGCGTGTTATCGATAGCGCCATCCGCATGCGGGAAGAGCAAGACGCGCGCCGCCCCCAGAACCAGTACCGCCAGGATATAGACCGGGATAGTGCTCCAGAAAAGCTGCCATAGCGCCCTGCCCCAGCGCGCAAAGAAGCCACCCTGCGGCTCGCTGACGTCCAGCTCAACGGCTGCGGGTTCTGCGGCAGTATCCTTAACCAGTTTTTGCACCAGCGTCGCCACCACCAGCACGGTCAGCAGCCCGGCGACCAGGCGGATAAACGCGAAATACCAGCCCAGCACAAAGCCCATAAACACCAGCGTTGCCGGGTTAAGCAGCGGGTTCCCCATCCAGAACGCCAGCGCGCCGCCCATCGACACGCGCTGACGGCGCATCCCTACGGCCACGGGCGCGGCACAGCAGGAGCACATCATGCCCGGCAGGGAGAAAACCGTTCCCAGTAGCGTGCCCTGAAAGCGCGGCTGCCCGAGGGTTTTCACCAGCCAGTTGCGGGGGATAAGCACCTGAATCAGCGAGCCCAGGATCACACCTAAGACGGCGGCTTTCCAGACGGCAAGGAAGTAGACCATGGCGTAGTCCCACGCCGCCTGCAGCGGGCTGGAATCAGCCTGCGCGAGAATAGATTTACCGATGCTGTGCGTTTCGGCGGCGGTGAAGGCTTTGCCGTAGTACGGCTGCCATTTCACGTACCAGAGGCCAACAATGACCACGAGAAAGAAGAGTGCGGGCTTCCACCACTGAACAGGTGTTGCCGCCTGAGATGAAGACTGACCAGTCATAGCATTCCCCGGAGAGTATTAGGTTATTAGCCGGGGGAGTTTACGCCTCGCCCTGCGCGATTTCACGCAGTTTTGCCGAGGGGATAATGTTAACGCCCGCTTTCGACGGGGCCAGCCCCTCTTTTAACATCGCGCGGGCGACGTCCCGCGCCTCGATGGATTTCCAGTTGCCGGGAAGAATGCGAAACAGCGGGGCCAGTATCGACTCGTTAAATCGGCGTTCGTCCCGGTGGCCTATCAGCATCGACGGGCGCACAATCGTCAGCTGCTCCCATTTCTGCGCAATCAGCGCATCCTCCATCTTGCCCTTCACCTGGTTGTAGAAGAAAGGCGATCCGGCACTGGCACCCAGCGCGCTGACCACCAGAAAATGTTTGGCCCCCCGCTTTTTCGCCGTGAGTGCGGTATCCACCACCAGCGTATAGTCGGCGTGGATAAATGCCTCTTTGCTGCCCGCCTCCCGCCGCGTGGTGCCCAGACAGCAAAAGGCGATATCAATAGGATCCTGGACCTGCGCCAGCGCGTCCGTCAGCTGAGGATCGTGCGGATTAAAGACGCCAGATAAATCTGCCAGCGGTCGACGCGTCGGGGCAGCGATATAGTTCACGCGGCGATCCTGAATCAGCAGCCGCAGCAGATGATCGCCCACTAACCCGGTAGCACCCGTAATCAATACCTGACTCATCTTATCCCCTTTACAGAATTGTCCGTTTGCGAACTCAGCGTCGTCGACCACACTTAGAAGTCTGTTACAGGTAAGTATTTACCACAAGCGGAGAAAAATCAGTCTGAAGCCAAAACAACGGAGGAAGCATGGGCAAGAAAATCGCAGTCTTGATTACCGACGAGTTTGAAGATTCAGAATTCACCTCTCCAGCAGAGGCGTTCCGCAAAGCGGGACATGAGGTCATTACCATTGAGAAAGAGGCGGGCAAAACGGTGACAGGCCATAAGGGCGAGGCGACCGTGACCATCGACGAGACCATTGATAACGTGAGCCCCTCAGATTTCGACGCTCTGCTGTTACCCGGCGGCCATTCCCCGGATTCCCTGCGCGGGGACGAGCGCTTCGTGACCTTCACCCGGGATTTTGTCTCCACCGGCAAACCGGTCTTTGCCATCTGCCACGGCCCGCAGCTGCTCATCAGCGCAGAAGTGGTCCGCGGGCGTAAGCTTACCGCCGTGAAGCCGATCGTCATCGATCTGAAAAATGCGGGGGCCGAGTTTTACGATCAGGAGGTGGTTAACGACAAAGACCAGCTGATCACCAGCCGAACCCCGGACGATCTCCCGGCGTTTAACCGCGAAGCGCTACGCCTGCTCGGCGCGTAACCAGTGAAGCTTCTTGCCAAAGCCCAGGGTGTTGTCGGTAAATTTCAGCTCATCGAGGCGGATTTCCCACACCGGGGCTTTTAGCGCAGCGGCTACCGGAAAGCGGCGCGTGTAGAGCTTACGGCGCGCGTCGCTCTCTTCACCATCCAGACGACGGATCTCCCCTTTGAACTGCACGCCGCGGATCAGCGCGACCGTTTTCGGCTGGCCGTTTACCGTGCCCGCCACCTTTGCCTGCTGTCCGGTCATCTGCGCGTGACGCGTTTTGTCTTCACTCATGACATAAAAAGCCACGCGCTCAGGATCGTAGTAGTAAAACGCATTTGCGCACCACATCTCACCCTCGTCATAGACGCACCAGGTGACAACATGCTGCTTCGCCAGCCAGCGGTTAATGGCGGCCAGTGTTTCCATTTTCGTTCTCTCTCATGCTATGGTGCGTTCACCTTAACATACTGAATCCGTTTACCGTGTGCTGGTTTCTCTATCTTGTCCGAACCTCTGATAACGCCCTCTACACCGGGATCACCACCGATGTAGCGCGGCGTTTTTTACAACATCAAACGGGAAAAGGGGCAAAGGCGCTGCGGGGGAAAGGGGAATTACAGCTCGCCTTCTCAGCGCCCGTCGGCGACCGTTCGCTGGCGCTCAGGCTGGAATACCGCATCAAACAGCTGACGAAGCGCCAGAAAGAGCGCCTCGTGACCGGAGACGGCTCCTTTGAGGCGCTACGCGAGAGCCTGATTAAAAGCGATTGAAATGGTCGTGGTACTCGACCAGGCCATGCACGCCGTTGAGCGCGTCGTCCGCCAGACGATGGACCTGGAAAGCGGATTCTGTACCCGGCCAGCGGCAGCGCAGATCGTAATGCGCGGCCTGCTCAAAGCCCAATCGGCCATAGAACGCCGGATCGCCCAGCGTGACAACGGCCGCATAACCAAACTCATTGAGCGAATCCAGCCCTTCATAGACCAGCTGGCGCGCCAGACCTTGCCCGCGATAGCTTTCATCTACCGCCAGCGGCGCCATGCCTACCCACTGCAGCTCTTCGCCCTGAACGATGACCGGACTGAAGGCAACATAGCCCACCACCTGACCTTCGTCATCGGTGGCAACCAGCCCCAGCGTAATCAGGCCGTCTTCGCGAAGGCCGTGGACCAGTTGGGCTTCGGCATCGCTCGCAAAGGCGCGGCGTAACAACGCATCGATCCCCGGCGCATCAATCCCAATTTCGACTCGAATCAGCATGGCTCACCTACTGAAGTGTGTTTACCGTCCGGCGGGGTTTTCAGCCCGGCCTCAACGAAATCTGCCATTTGCATTAACATCACGCGCAGCGCTTTCGGCATCTGCTCCAGCTCAATGGCATCCATTAAATTCTTAACGTACAGGCCCAGCTCCGTGTCGCCTTCAATCACCAGACGGCGCTGGAAGAAGAGCGTATCCGGATCCTGCTTGCGCGCGGCGATCATCAGCAGATCGCTGGCGTTGGCGCTAAAACTCACATCCGCCTCGGCGGATTCGCGTACGATCAGCTGGTCATTCTCAACGGAGGTAAACCAGCGCAGCCCGATGTCACGCACTTCAATGCTTAACCAGCGGCCTTCGAGGAATTCCAGCTCGCCGTCCTGCAGCGCCTGGCGGAACTGCCAGCTCAGGACCTGCTCCAGCACCTGGCGTTTAAGCGCGAACGGCGCCAGCTTGACCGGCACGCTCAGCATTGATGGACCAAATTGTACGAGACGTGAACGCAGTTTATCCAGCACGAGCTTTACTCCCTGATATCTATAGTCCTGCTATTTTGCCATATCCGAAGCGCAACATAGCGGCGTAAATCAACAAACCGTCGTCAGCCGTACCTCATTATTGGTGCCATCAATACGCCATTAGCTGCCTTAAATCAAAAATTGTCGCGTATGGGTTAATTAAAATCCCAGCTCGTTAACAATTTTGCGATCGACTACATCAGGATAAATTATGGAGCTGCTCTGCCCTGCCGGAAATCTTCCGGCGCTTAAGGCGGCCATCGAAAATGGGGCCGATGCGGTCTATATCGGGCTGAAAGATGACACCAACGCCCGCCATTTTGCTGGCCTCAACTTTACGGAGAAAAAGCTTCAGGAAGCCGTTAACTTCGTTCACCAGCACCGCCGCAAGCTGCATATCGCCATCAATACCTTTGCTCATCCTGACGGCTATGCCCGCTGGCAGCGCGCGGTGGATATGGCAGCACAGCTGGGTGCCGATGCGCTGATCCTGGCCGACCTCGCCATGCTTGAGTATGCGGCAGAACGCTATCCCCATATTGAGCGCCACGTCTCTGTTCAGGCATCTGCCACCAACGAAGAGGCCGTGCGTTTTTACCATCAGCACTTTGACGTGGCCCGCGTGGTGCTGCCGCGCGTGCTCTCTATTCATCAGGTTAAGCAACTCGCGCGCGTCACGCCAGTACCGCTGGAGGTTTTTGCCTTTGGCAGCCTGTGCATCATGGCCGAAGGCCGTTGCTATCTTTCCTCTTATTTAACCGGTGAATCGCCGAATACCGTCGGGGCCTGCTCCCCTGCCCGCTTTGTTCGCTGGCAGCAAACGCCGCAGGGGCTGGAGTCTCGCCTGAATGAGGTGCTGATTGACCGCTACAAGGACGGTGAAAACGCCGGTTATCCAACCTTGTGTAAAGGCCGCTATCTGGTCGACGGCGAGCGCTACCACGCACTGGAGGAGCCAACCAGCCTCAACACGCTGGAACTGCTGCCGGAACTGCTGGCGGCCAATATTGCCTCGGTGAAAATCGAGGGTCGCCAACGCAGCCCGGCCTACGTGAGCCAGGTGGCGAAAGTATGGCGTCAGGCCATCGACCGCTGCATGGCGGATCCGCAGAACTACGCTCCACAGCAGGCCTGGATGGAGACGCTCGGGTCGATGTCCGAAGGCACGCAAACCACGCTTGGCGCGTATCACCGTAAATGGCAGTGAGATCATCATGAAATATTCATTAGGACCGGTGCTCTACTACTGGCCAAAAGAGACGCTGGAAGATTTTTACCAACAGGCCGCCACCAGCAGCGCCGATGTGATTTACCTCGGTGAAGCGGTGTGCAGCAAGCGCCGCGCCACCAAGGTGGGCGACTGGCTGGATATGGCGAAAAGCCTGGCCGGCAGCGGCAAGCAGGTGGTGCTCTCGACGCTCGCGCTGGTGCAGGCGTCTTCCGAACTGGGCGAGCTGAAGCGCTACGTCGAAAACGGCGAATTCCTGCTGGAAGCGAGCGATCTCGGCGTGGTAAACATGTGCGCCGAACGCAGGCTGCCGTTTGTCGCGGGCCATGCCCTGAACTGCTATAACGCCGTGACCTTGCGCCTGCTGCTCAAACAGGGGATGACGCGCTGGTGCATGCCGGTAGAACTCTCCCGCGACTGGCTGGCTAACCTGCTTAACCAGTGCGACGAGCTGGGCATACGCAATCAGTTTGAAGTGGAAGTACTGAGCTACGGCCATCTGCCGCTGGCCTACTCCGCCCGCTGCTTTACCGCGCGCTCGGAAGACCGCCCGAAAGACGAGTGTGAAACCTGCTGCATTAAGTACCCGAACGGGCGCAGCATGCTGTCGCAGGAGAATCAGCAGGTGTTTGTCCTCAACGGCATTCAGACCATGAGCGGCTATGTCTATAACCTCGGCAACGAGCTGGCGTCGATGGAGGGGCTGGTAGATATGGTTCGGCTGTCGCCGCTCGATACCGGCGTGTTCGCGATGCTGGACGCCTTCCGCGCCAACGAAAACGGAGCCGCTCCGCTGCCGCTGACGGCAAACAGCGACTGCAATGGCTACTGGAAGCGTCTCGCCGGGCTGGAGTTGCAGGCGTAAAAAAGGCTCACTTTGTTAACAACGGTTATCATTTTTTAATGCAGTATTAAAGATTCACCGTCGACAAAGTGAGCTGTTATGACTGACAAAACCATTCCGTTTTCGGTGCTGGATCTGGCGCCGATCCCACAAGGCGCCTCGGCAAGAGAAGCCTTTTCGCACTCGCTGGATCTGGCTAAGCTGGCCGAAAAGCGTGGCTATCACCGCTACTGGCTGGCCGAGCACCACAACATGGTGGGCATCGCCAGCGCCGCCACCTCGGTACTGATTGGCTATCTGGCAGCTAATACCACTACCCTGCACCTGGGCTCCGGCGGCGTGATGCTGCCAAACCACGCCCCGCTGGTGATTGCCGAGCAGTTTGGCACCCTGAATACCCTCTATCCGGGGCGCATTGATTTGGGCCTTGGTCGTGCGCCGGGCAGCGACCAGCCGACGATGCGTGCCCTGCGTCGCCATATGAGCGGCGATATCGACAACTTCCCGCGCGACGTGGCCGAGCTGGTGGACTGGTTCGACGCGCGCGATCCGAACCCGCACGTTCGCCCGGTACCGGGCTACGGTGAGAAGATCCCGGTTTGGCTGCTGGGCTCAAGCCTCTACAGCGCACAGCTTGCCGCGCAGCTGGGGCTGCCCTTTGCGTTCGCCTCGCACTTCGCGCCGGATATGCTGCATCAGGCGCTGCATCTTTACCGCACGAACTTCAAACCGTCCGAGCGTCTGGAGAAGCCGTACGCGATGGTATGTATCAACATCATTGCCGCCGACAGCAACCGCGACGCGGAATTCCTGTTTACCTCCGTGCAGCAGGCGTTTGTGAAGCTGCGTCGCGGTGAGACGGGCCAGCTTCCGCCGCCGGTGGAGAATATGCATCAGCTGTGGTCAGCCTCAGAACAGTATGGCGTTCAGCAGGCGCTGAGTATGTCGCTGGTAGGCGATAAGGCAAAAGTGCGTCACGGGCTGGAGGCGGTGCTGCGCGAAACGCAGGCGGATGAGATTATGGTTAACGGCCAGATTTTCGATCACCAGGCGCGTTTGCATTCGTTTGATTTGGCGATGCAGGTGAAAGAAGAGTTGGTGGGGTAGCCTTTTTGCCGGGTGGCGGCTTCGCCTTGCCCGGCCTACGGTTTTCTCCCTCTCCCTTCGGGAGAGGGGCGGGGTGAGGGGATCAGGCCGCACGGTTTAATGGTAAACAGGCAGCAGGTTAAAACTCGACAGCACGTGTACCAGGGCATTGCCAGCACCAAATACCAGAATCAGTACAATCATCGGCTTGCCGCCCCAGACGCGGAATTTCGGGCTGCCAAAGCGTTTACGTGATTTACGTGCCAGCAGCGCCGGCACAATTGCCGCCCAGATGGTCGCCGCCAGGCCGGCATAGCCGATGGCGTACAGGAAGCCGTTCGGCCACAGCAGACCGCCCACAATCGGCGGCAGGAAGGTCAGCAGCGCGGTTTTGAAGCGCCCCATCGCAGAATCATCAAAGCCAAACAGATCCGCCAGGTAGTCAAACAGACCCAGGGTTACGCCGAGGAAAGAGCTCGCCACCGCAAAGTTAGAGAAGATAACCAGAAGCAGATCCAGGCTGCGGCTGTTCAGCACGCCGCTCAGCGCCTGCACCAGCACGTCGATGTTACCGCCCTTCTGGGCAATGCCGATAAATTCCGGGCGCGGGATGTTGCCCATCGTCCCCAGCAGCCAAATCACATACAGACCCAGCGCCAGCAGCGTGCCGTAGACCAGACACTTTACAATGGTGCGGGGATCTTTGCCGTAGTACTTCATCAGGCTCGGCACGTTACCGTGGTAACCGAACGACGCCAGACAGAACGGCAGCGTCATCAGCAGGTACGGCGTGTAGGAGGTATTCACTTCGGCGACGTTAAACAGCGTGGCGGGCGTCACGTGCCCCAGCAGGCTGCCAAAGGTCAGGAAAAAAGTGATGACCTTAGCGCCTAATACGATCGCCGTCATGCGGCTCACCGCTTTGGTACTCATCCAGACGATAAACGCCACAGCCAGCGCAAAACACAGCCCCGCCAGACGCGCCGGAACGTTCAGCGACATCTCCGAGAAGGTGTGATGCAGAATCGAGCCACTCGCTGAAATGTACGCGTAGGTCAGGATATAGAGTACAAACGCGATGGATAGCCCGTTCACCAGGTTCCAGCCTTTACCCAGCAGATCTTTGGTAATGGTGTCGAAGCTGGAGCCAATGCGGTAGTTCAGGTTCGCCTCAAGGATCATCAGCCCGGAATGGAGCATACAGAACCAGGTAAAAACCAGTGCGGCCAGCGACCAGAAAAACCACGCACCGGACATGACCACTGGCAGGGAAAACATCCCGGCACCAATGATGGTTCCGCCGATAATCACCACGCCGCCAAGCAGCGAAGGTGACGTTTGGGTGGTGGTTAGTGTCGCCATACAGCCTTTTCTCCAGTCAATCATGCGGTTCTGCATTTTAATGTGACGCACTGTACCAGTACAAGAGTACAAAAGAAATAAAAAAAGCCCCGATAGCGTGTATCGGGGCTGTATATTTTACTTTACGTCAGTTGCGTAAGGCTTACGCGTCACGGCGACGGCTGGTGCCTTCGTCACGACGTGGGCCACGGCTTTCACGGCGCTCGCCGGAGAAACGACGTGGTTCACCACGACCTTCGCTACGACCACCTTCACGACGTTCGCCACCGAAGCTGCGACCACCGCCACGACGTTCACCACCGCGGTCAGGACGTGGCTGTGCATCGCCCATCAGCTGCATGTTCATCGGCTTGTTCAGGATGCGGGTACGCGTAAAGTGCTGCAGCACTTCGCCCGGCATGCCTTTTGGCAGCTCGATGGTAGAGTGGGATGCGAACAGCTTGATGTTACCAATGTAACGGCTGCTGATGTCGCCTTCGTTAGCGATCGCGCCAACGATGTGACGAACTTCAACGCCATCATCACGGCCCACTTCAATGCGGTACAGTTCCATATCACCCGCGTCACGACGTTCACGACGTGGACGGTCTTCACCACCACGCTCTGGACGGTCACCACGTGGGCCACGGTCATTACGGTCGCCACGACGTTCGAAGCGATCGTCACGGTCACGGAATTCACGCTTAGGACGCATCGGTGCATCTGGTGGCACGATCAGGCTACGTTCGCCCTGAGCCATTTTCAGCAGTGCTGCAGCCAGGGTTTCCATGTCCAGCTCTTCGCCTTCAGCGGTAGGCTGAATCTGCGACAGCAGCGCACGGTACTGATCCAGATCGCTGCTTTCCAGCTGCTGCTGTACTTTCGCGGCGAATTTTTCCAGACGGCGTTTACCCAGCAGATCTGCGTTTGGCAGGTCAGCTTCTGGAATGGTCAGCTTCATGGTGCGTTCAATGTTACGCAGCAGACGACGCTCGCGGTTCTCAACGAACAGCAGCGCGCGGCCAGCACGGCCCGCACGACCGGTACGGCCGATACGGTGAACGTAAGACTCGGAATCCATCGGGATGTCGTAGTTCACAACCAGGCTGATACGCTCAACGTCCAGACCACGTGCTGCCACGTCGGTTGCAATCAGGATATCCAGACGACCATCTTTCAGACGTTCCAGAGTCTGCTCACGCAGGGCCTGGTTCATGTCGCCGTTCAGCGCTGCGCTGTTGTAGCCGCTACGCTCCAGGGCTTCAGCCACTTCCAGGGTCGCGTTTTTGGTACGAACGAAGATAATCGCCGCATCAAAATCTTCCGCTTCCAGGAAACGTACCAGCGCTTCGTTTTTGCGCATGCCGTACACAGACCAGTAGCTCTGGCTGATGTCCGGGCGAGTAGTTACGCTGGACTGAATACGCACTTCCTGAGGATCTTTCATGAAGCGTTTGGTGATACGACGAATCGCTTCTGGCATGGTGGCAGAGAACAGCGCGGTCTGGTGACCGTCCGGGATCTGCGCCATGATGGTTTCGACGTCTTCGATGAAGCCCATACGCAGCATTTCATCTGCTTCATCCAGTACCAGACCGCTCAGTTTAGAGAGGTCCAGAGTACCGCGCTTCAGGTGATCCAGCAGACGGCCCGGCGTACCGACAACAATCTGTGGACCCTGGCGCAGGGCGCGTAACTGCACGTCATAACGCTGGCCGCCGTACAGGGCTACCACGTTTACGCCGCGCATATGTTTAGAGAATTCCGTCATGGCTTCTGCAACCTGAACAGCCAGTTCACGGGTTGGAGCCAGGACGAGGATCTGCGGTGCACGCAGGTCCGGATCAATGTTGTTCAGCAGCGGCAGCGAGAATGCTGCAGTTTTACCGCTACCAGTCTGGGCCATGCCCAGCACGTCACGACCAGAGAGCAGGTGTGGGATACACTCAGCCTGGATCGGAGATGGTTTTTCGTAACCCAGATCGTTAAGGGCTTCAAGGATAGGAGCCTTCAGGCCCAGATCTGCAAAAGTGGTTTCGAATTCAGCCATGTAGTACAAGTGCCTCGATATTAATGGCGGCCAGTCTACTTAGCTCATCGTGAAAATGATTAGCAATTTTCATTGAAAAGTGTGAACCGGCTCAAAGTAGGTGTATTGACGAACAACAACGCCCTCACCAGTGAAGGTGATGGCAATCAAAAGATTACGGGCTGATGTTTATGTCGTCAGCTATTGCTGGTCCGATTCTGCCAGGTCGTCTTGCTCCTGGCCCAAGAGCGATAATTCCAACAATGCATAACGGTGCTCAACGAAGTTGTGTACGTTGTTAGCAACCGCTAATTTGAACAGTGCCGTAGCGCTGTCCATATCCCCCAGACTTAGGTAGTACTTACCTAAATAGAAGTTGGTTTCACTGAGATGCTCAGCGAGCGAGGTGTTATCCGTTGCGTCCGCCTTGAGGCGTTCCATCAGCGTTGCTTCGCTAATGTTGCCCAGGTAGAACTCGACAATGTTCCATCCCCACTGTTCCTTGTCCGATTTATCGAAGCGCTGTTTTAGTGCCTCTTTTGCCTGCTTCTCATCGAGCTTCCGCTCAACGATGTAAAGCCACAGGCTACGGAAAGGATCATTAGGATCGTCTTGATAAAACGCCAGCAGATCATCTTGCGCTAACTTATCACGACCGCCGTAATACAATGCGATACCGCGATTCAAGTGCGCGTAGTTGTAAGTTGGATCAAGCTCAAGTACAGAATCAAACGCTTCATAGGCAGCATCAAAATTGCCTGCCTGCGTTAAATAAATGCCTAAGTAATTGAATACTTCAGGCATATCAGGTCGGATAGCCAGCGCTTGTGAAAAATCATTTCGCGCCAATGCCCTCAGACCGAGACTATCATACAACACTCCGCGCTCATATAAAAGCTGTGCGCGTTCTTCATCGGTTAAAGCCCGACTGGCAAGTATTTGTTCCATGCGTGCCAGAATCACTTCCTGCTGCAAAGTCGGTTGCAATGGCACTGCGAGGACTTCGCTCTTACGCCAGGCAGAGTTGCTGCATCCTGCCAGCGTTAAAGCTGTCGCAACGAAACACCAGCGCAAAAAAGGCTTCATTTCCCACTCCCGAAGACAACTATTGGATGAACGTCCTGTCCCCCGGCGGCTTAACAAGGCGTCCTGCCTGATAATAGGCCCTCCGCAAAGCGGAGGGCAAATGGCAACTTACTCGCCTTGCTGTTCTGCTGCCTGTGCTTCTGGCGCAGCAGCTGGCTGAGACTGCTCGGTTGCTTCTTTAATGCTCAGACGGATACGGCCCTGGCGATCAACTTCCAGAACTTTAACCGGTACTTCCTGACCCATCTGCAGGTAATCGGTCACTTTCTCAACGCGCTTGTCAGCGATCTGAGAGATGTGAACCAGACCTTCTTTACCGCCACCGATGGCAACGAACGCGCCAAAGTCAACGATACGGGTCACTTTACCTGCGTAGACGCGGCCCACTTCGATCTCTGCAGTGATTTCTTCGATGCGGCGGATCGCGAATTTCGCTTTCTCGCCGTCGGTTGCTGCGATCTTCACAGTACCGTCATCTTCGATTTCGATCGTGGTGCCAGTCTCTTCGGTCAGCGCACGGATTACGGAACCGCCCTTACCGATAACATCTTTGATCTTGTCTGGATTGATCTTGATGGTGTGGATACGCGGAGCGAACTGAGAAATGTCGCCACGCGGCGCGTTAATCGCCTGTTCCATCACGCCCAGGATGTGCAGACGCGCACCTTTAGCCTGGTTCAGGGCAACCTGCATGATCTCTTTGGTGATACCTTCAATTTTGATATCCATCTGCAGCGCAGAGATACCTTCGCGGGAACCCGCTACTTTGAAGTCCATATCGCCCAGGTGGTCTTCGTCACCCAGAATGTCAGACAGAACAACGAAGTTGTCGCCTTCTTTCACCAGACCCATTGCGATACCCGCAACGGCGGCTTTGATTGGCACGCCTGCATCCATCAGCGCCAGAGAGGCACCACACACGGAAGCCATGGAAGAAGAACCGTTGGATTCGGTGATTTCAGACACCACACGTACGGTGTACGGGAATTTGTCTGCTTCTGGCATGACTGCCAGCACGCCGCGCTTCGCCAGACGACCGTGACCAATTTCACGACGCTTCGGCGAGCCAACCATACCGGTTTCGCCTACGGAGTACGGAGGGAAGTTGTAGTGGAACAGGAAGCTGTCGGTGCGCTCGCCCATCAGTTCGTCGATGATCTGTGCGTCACGTGCCGTACCCAGGGTCGCGGTAACCAGCGCCTGCGTTTCGCCACGGGTGAACAGCGCGGAACCGTGAGTACGTGGCAGAACGCCAGTACGCACATCCAGACCACGGATCATGTCTTTTTCACGGCCATCAATACGCGGCTCGCCTGCCAGTACGCGGCTACGAACAACGTTTTTCTCGATAGCGTGCAGGATGTCGCTCAGTTCGTTAGCGTCCAGCGCTTCGTCTTCAGCAACCAGCGTCGCGATAGTTTCAGACTTGATCACGTCAACCTGAGCGTAACGCTCCTGTTTGTCAGTGATGCGGTATGCATCGCTCAGACGAGATTCTGCCAGGGCTGCAACGCGTGCGTTCAGCGCGTCGTTTGCCGCTTCTGGCTGCCAGTCCCAACGTGGTTTACCGGCTTCTTTCACCAGGTCGTTGATGTTCTGGATAACGATCTGCTGCTGGTCGTGGCCAAATACCACAGCGCCCAGCATCTGGTCTTCGCTCAGCAGTTCAGCTTCGGATTCAACCATCAGCACAGCGGCTTCAGTACCCGCTACAACCAGGTCCAGCTTACTTTCTTTCAGCTCTTCCTGAGTTGGGTTCAGCACGTACTGGTCGTTGATGTAGCCAACGCGCGCGGCACCGATTGGGCCATTGAATGGAATACCAGACAGTGACAGGGCAGCGGATGCGCCGATCATCGCAACGATGTCCGGGTTAACCTGTGGGTTAACGGAAACAACGGTCGCGATAACCTGTACTTCGTTAACGAAGCCTTCCGGGAACAGCGGACGAACCGGGCGGTCAATCAGACGCGCAATCAGGGTTTCGCCTTCGCTTGGACGGCCTTCACGACGGAAGAAACCACCCGGGATTTTACCGGCAGCGTAGGTACGCTCCTGGTAGTTAACGGTCAGCGGGAAGAAGTCCTGACCTGGTTTAGCTTTTTTCTGGCCAACAACGGTAACGAATACCGCAGTGTCATCCATGCTTACCATAACGGCAGCAGTAGCCTGACGTGCCATCATGCCGGTTTCCAGCGTGACGGTATGTTGACCGTACTGGAATTTACGAACGATCGGATTCAGCAAAGTTCTGTCCTTTCTTAAATGTTTGACAGCACACCACCGGTGTGCTGTCGATTTAACCCGACCTTCTTCGCATCCTCGCGACTAATGACAACCAACACCCCCATGGGTGAAGCCTCTCATTAGCCGCGCGAACCTCTGCAATGAAGATCATTTATAGCAACAATACAATAGTTTCCAGTGAATTGCTGCCGTCTGGTTGAAAAAAGGGGCCATCAGGCCCCCTTTTCTGAAACTCGCAAGACTTAGCGACGCAGACCCAGACGCTCGATCAGCGCGGTGTAGCGTGCAACATCTTTACGTTTCAGGTAGTCGAGCAGTTTACGACGCTGAGAAACCATACGCAGCAGACCACGACGGCTGTGGTGATCTTTTTTGTGCTCTGCAAAGTGACCCTGCAGGTGGTTAATCTGTGCAGTCAGCAGTGCAACCTGAACTTCGGTAGAACCGCTGTCGTTAGTACCACGACCAAACTCAGAAACGATTTTAGCTTTAGCTTCAACGCTTAGAGACATTTTCAAACTCCAAAGTATAAAGAATGTAAGGATGCCGATCTCTAATTCAGCAATCCCATGTACGCCCCGCAGATTGTTAAACAATTTACCAGGCGTTAAGCGGCGATATTCTACTCGTCTCCCCTGCTTATCGCAAGGTGGGCCGTTATCACCGTCACGCGTCGACCGGATATTCGACGACCAGACGACGCGGCGCAACGCGCCCTTCGCCATCCATTTCGCCCATACCGATGAATTTCCCTTCGTCACCTTCGGTCACGCGTACCAGTCCTTCCAGCGGCGCTTGTGCCGTACGAACCGGGTTGCCGTTCTTAAAGTAAACGGACGATGTTAAAGGAAGATTAACAACCGGGAAGTCTGCTGCCGGACTGTCCATCGGCATCAGCAGTGGATCCAACAAATCTGCCGGCGCGATCCCCTGTGCTTCCGCCTGTTCTACGAGCTCGCGCAGATGTTCCAGGGTTACCATCCGCTCCACCGGGTACTTGCTCACCGCCAGACGACGCAGGTAAATTACATGCGCGCCGCAGCCCAGCTTTTCACCGAGATCGTCGATGATGGTGCGAATATAGGTCCCTTTCGAACAGTGCACTTCCAGCTCCAGCTCATCGCCTTCATGGCGAATAAACAGCAACTCATAGACGGTTATCGGACGGGCTTCACGCGGGACGTCAATGCCCTGGCGCGCATATTCGTAGAGCTTCTTGCCCTGATATTTCAGCGCCGAATACATCGACGGCACCTGCATCGTGTCGCCACGGAAGCTTTCCAGCGCCGCATCAAGCTGCTCTGCACTGAAGGCCACCGGGCGCTCTTCAACCACCTGTCCATCCGCGTCGGAGGTATCCGTGCGCTGGCCCAGTTTAGCGATAACGCGGTAACGTTTATCGGAGTCGAGCAGATACTGGGAAAACTTTGTCGCCTCTCCCAGGCAGACCGGCAGCATGCCGGTTGCCAGCGGATCGAGCGCGCCCGTATGGCCCGCACGGTTGGCGTTATAAATACGCTTAACTTTTTGCAGCACGTCGTTGCTGGATGCGCCCTGGGGTTTATCCAGCAGCAGCACACCATGCACGTCGCGACCACGACGACGAGGACGACTCATCAGTCCTCCTTGCTGTCGTCCGCTGGGTTCACACGACGCTCATCGTCATGTTTCACCACGCTGGTCACCAGGTTGGACATACGCATACCTTCGACCAGCGAGTTGTCGTAGAAGAAGGTCAGTTCAGGAACGATACGCAGGCGCATCGCTTTGCCAAGCAGAGAGCGGATGAAACCTGAGGCTTCCTGCAGCGCTTTAATGCCGTTTTTCACTGCCGCTTCGTCCTGATCGTTCAGGAAAGTGACGAACACTTTTGCATAGGCCAAATCGCGGGACATTTCGACACCGGAAACGGTGGTCATCATGCCGACACGCGGGTCTTTAATTTCACGTTGCAGAATGAGTGCGATCTCTTTCTGCATTTCCTGCGCTACGCGCTGAGGGCGACCAAATTCTTTCGCCATAATAAATTCTCCAGACAAAAAAGGGGCTAAAAGCCCCTTTTAAAATTATTGCCGGGTGGCGCGAGGCGATCCCGGCTTACAATCGGTAATTAAGCGATGGTACGCTGAATTTCGATGATCTCGAACACTTCGATCATATCGCCAACGCGAACGTCGTTGTAGTTCTTCACGCCGATACCACATTCCATGCCGTTACGAACTTCGTTAACGTCATCTTTGAAGCGGCGCAGGGATTCCAGCTCGCCTTCGTAGATAACCACGTTGTCGCGCAGTACGCGGATTGGGTTGTGACGCTTGATGTTACCTTCGGTAACCATACAGCCCGCGATCGCACCGAATTTCGGTGATTTGAACACGTCACGTACTTCAGCCAGACCGATGATCTGCTGTTTCAGCTCAGGAGACAGCATGCCGCTCATCGCTGCTTTCACTTCGTCGATCAGGTTATAGATGACGGAGTAGTAGCGCAGATCCAGGCTTTCAGCTTCAATCACTTTACGCGCAGATGCATCCGCACGAACGTTGAAGCCGACCAGGATAGCGTTGGACGCAGCAGCCAGGGTCGCGTCGGTTTCGGTGATACCACCTACGCCAGAACCGATGATCTTCACTTTCACTTCGTCGGTAGACAGTTTCAGCAAGGAGTCGGAGATCGCTTCCACAGAACCCTGAACGTCAGCTTTCAGAACGATGTTCACTTCGTGAACTTCGCCCTCGGTCATGTTGGCAAACATGTTCTCGAGTTTAGATTTCTGCTGACGAGCCAGTTTAACTTCACGGAATTTGCCCTGACGATACAGTGCCACTTCACGCGCTTTCTTCTCGTCACGCACAACGGTCACTTCGTCACCGGCAGCCGGAACACCGGACAGACCCAGGATTTCCACTGGAATGGACGGACCCGCTTCCAGAACTTCCTGACCCAGTTCGTTACGCATCGCACGAACGCGGCCGTATTCGAAGCCACACAGAACGATATCGCCTTTATGCAGCGTACCTTCACGAACCAGAACGGTAGCAACCGGGCCACGTCCTTTATCCAGGAAGGATTCGATCACCGCACCGCTCGCCATACCATTACGGATCGCTTTCAGCTCCAGTACTTCAGCCTGCAGCAGGATCGCGTTCAGCAGGTCGTCAATACCGGTACCCGCTTTAGCAGATACTGGGATGAACTGCGCTTCACCGCCCCACTCTTCCGGCATAACGCCGTACTGAGACAGTTCATTCTTCACGCGGTCCAGATCGGCTTCTGGCTTATCGATTTTGTTGACTGCAACAACCAGAGGCACCTGCGCCGCTTTCGCGTGCTGGATAGCTTCGATGGTCTGAGGCATCACGCCATCGTCCGCAGCAACAACCAGGACAACGATATCCGTCGCCTGAGCACCACGGGCACGCATTGAGGTAAACGCTGCGTGGCCTGGGGTATCCAGGAAGGTGATCATGCCGTTTTCGGTTTCTACGTGGTAAGCACCGATGTGCTGGGTAATGCCACCCGCTTCACCAGAGGCAACCTTGGTAGAGCGAATGTAGTCAAGCAGAGAGGTTTTACCATGGTCAACGTGACCCATGATGGTCACTACTGGTGCGCGCGGTTCTGCCGCAGCGCCAGTATCACGGTCGCTCATTACTGCTTCTTCCAGCTCGTTTTCACGACGCAGGATAACTTTGTGGCCCATCTCTTCAGCAACCAGCTGTGCGGTTTCCTGATCGATGACCTGGTTGATGGTTGCCATAGCGCCCAGCTTCATCATCGCTTTGATGACCTGAGAGCCTTTAACCGCCATCTTGTTCGCCAGTTCGCCAACGGTGATGGTTTCGCCAATCACGACGTCACGGTTAACTGCCTGAGCCGGCTTCTGGAAGCCCTGCTGCAGAGCGGAACCTTTACGCTTACCGCCTTTACCGCCGCGAACAGCAGCGCGTGCTTCTTCACGGTCAGCTTTGGATTCAGCGTGCTTATTGCCTTTTTTCGCTGGACGCGCAGCTTTAGTACTGCGAGTACGGCCGCGACCACCTTCAACTTCACGGTCGTTGTCGTCTTCAGCCTGACGCGCGTGCTGAGAAGTGGTCACGTGATAATCGCTGGTATCTTCAGTCGGTTCAGCGGTATTCACACCGTTCTTCTCGTTTTCTTCTGCCATACGGCGCGCTTCTTCTGCGACGCGGCGAGCTTCTTCTTCCAGCTTACGGCGGGCTTCTTCTTCCGCTTTACGCTTCAGCTCGGCAGCTTCATTTTCACGGCGGGCTTTTTCAGCCTGGGCGGTTTTTGTCATTTCGTCTGTCTGTTGATTGCTCACTTTGTCTTTTTCCGCAGCGTCACGCTTCACTTTATCACTTGCGTCGCGTTTCGCTTTTTCTGCGGCCTCACGTTCAGCTTTTAATTCTGCTTCACGTTTGGCGGTTGCTTCCGCCTCACGCTGAGCTTGTTCTTCCGCTTCACGCTGTGCCTGCTCTTCCGCGGCAAGGCGTTCTGCCTCTTGCGGATCACGTTTTACAAAGGTGCGCGTCTTGCGGACTTCAATTTGTACCGATTTGCTTTTGCCACCGGTACCAGGGATGTTTAACGTGCTACGCGTTTTGCGCTGCAGCGTTAACTTGTCAGGCGTAGAACCGTGTTCACGGTTCAAATGCGTTAACAAGGTTTGTTTTTCTTGCGCGGTCACCGAGTCATCAGCGGACTTCGGGATCCCTGCATCAGCAAATTGCTGTACCAGGCGGTCCACGGAGGTCTGAATCTCAGCAGCCAGCGATTTTACAGTTACATCAGTCATGCTGTTCCTTCCTGCTACAGTTTATTACGCTTCGTCGCCGAACCAGCAAATATTACGTGCGGCCATGATGAGCTCGCCGGCTTTCTCGTCGGTTAAACCTTCGATATCAGCCAGGTCATCAACGCCTTGCTCAGCGAGATCTTCCAGCGTACAAACACCACGGGCAGCCAGCTTGAACGCAATCGCACGATCAAGACCTTCCAGATTCAGCAGGTCATCAGCCGGCTTCTTATCGCCAAGGCTTTCTTCCTGAGCCAGCGCCAGGGTGGTCAGTGCGTTTTTAGCGCGTTCACGCAGGGCTTCAACGGTTGGTTCATCCAGACCGTCAATTTCCAGCAGCTCTTTCATTGGCACATAGGCCAGTTCTTCCAGCGTAGAGAAACCTTCTTCAACCAGAACAGTGGCGAAGTCTTCGTCAATATCCAGGTATTTAGTGAAGGTATCGATCGCCGCATGGGCTTCAGCCTGATGCTTAGCCTGCAGGTCATCAACGGTCATAACGTTGA
This sequence comes from Enterobacter sp. MGH 24, assembly GCF_000493015.1. NCBI lineage: Bacteria > Pseudomonadati > Pseudomonadota > Gammaproteobacteria > Enterobacterales > Enterobacteriaceae > Enterobacter > Enterobacter sp. MGH 24. Next base: position 869,136 of record NZ_KI535657.1, read on the forward strand.
GTTCCCAGCCGCTCAGCTGTGACGCCAGGCGTACGTTCTGACCGTTACGGCCGATTGCCTGCGCCAGGTTGCCCGCTTCAACAGCGATATCCATGGTGTGTTTGTCTTCGTCAACAACGATAGACGCCACATCAGCTGGAGCCATTGCGTTGATCACGAACTGCGCCGGGTTGTCATCCCACAGAACGATATCAATACGTTCGCCGCCCAGCTCAGTAGAGACTGCCTGGACACGCGCACCGCGCATACCGACGCAAGCACCGACCGGGTCGATACGCTTGTCGTTGGTTTTCACCGCAATTTTCGCACGGGAGCCCGGATCGCGAGCCGCCGCTTTAATCTCGATAACTTCTTCACCGATTTCCGGTACTTCGATACGGAACAGTTCTACCAGCATTTCTGGCTTAGAACGGGTCACGAACAGCTGCGCACCGCGCGCTTCAGGGCGAACGGCGTACAGAACACCGCGGATACGGTCGCCTGGACGGAAGTTTTCACGCGGCAGCATATCTTCACGCAGGATCACGGCTTCAGCGTTACCCGGCAACCCTTCGGATTTGATCTCCAGGGAGATGTTGTCGCGGTTCACTTTCTTCACCACGCCGGTGATGATTTCGCCTTCCTGATCGCGGAACTGATCGACAACCAGCGCGCGCTCGGCTTCGCGCACTTTCTGCACGATGACCTGTTTAGCGGTCTGGGTGGTGATACGGTCGAAGGTCACAGATTCAATCTGATCTTCAACGTAATCGCCCACGTTCAGACTTTCGTCTTCAAAACGGGCGGCTTCCAGCGTGATCTCTTTGGTCGGCTGGGTCACTTCTTCAACGATTACCCAACGACGGAATGTATCGAAGTCACCGCTTTTACGATCGATTTCTACGCGAACATCGATCTCTTGTTCGTATTTTTTCTTGGTTGCTGTAGCCAGTGCACTTTCCAGCGCTTCGAAAATCTTCTCACGCGGCAGTGATTTCTCATTGGAGACGGCTTCAACAACAGCCAAAATTTCTTTGTTCATCGCGGGCTTTTCACCTCAATCCAGACTGTTAAAAGTGGGGAACCAGGTTCGCCTTCTGGATATTACTCAGCGCGAACACTTCATCTTTGCCGTCGACTGTCACCGTGATCATTTCACCATCAACGGCTTTGATAATTCCCTGCCATTTACGGCGGTTCTGTACGGCCATACGCAGAACGAGAGCCACTTCTTCACCGGTAAAGCGCACATAGTGCTCGGCCGTGAACATCGGGCGATCGAGGCCAGGTGAGGAAACTTCCAGGTTGTACGCAACGGTAATCGGGTCTTCAACATCAAGAACCGCACTCACCTGGTGGCTGACATCAGCACAATCATCAACATTGATGCCATCTTCACTATCAATATAGATGCGCAGCGTCGATGTACGGCCGCGAACGAATTCGATGCCGACCAGTTCGTAGCCCAGTGCTTCGACCGGTGCAGTAATCATCTCTGTTAATTTTTGCTCTAATGTGGACAAGCCCACCCCCAAGACATAAAAAAAGGGCGTAAAGCCCAGTTATTCTGTAGTCAGATAACAAAAAACCCCGATAAATCGGGGCTTTAGATAACTGAACCCTATAGCCACAACTGTGGCCTGGAGCACTTTCCGAAAGAATTTTTTCAAATCCAGCTACGAAGGCTCTAAGTCTTCACAGTATATTTGAAAAAGAACTTTATGGGAAAGTGGTTGCGGGGGCCGGATTTGAACCGACGACCTTCGGGTTATGAGCCCGACGAGCTACCAGGCTGCTCCACCCCGCGCCTGAAACGTGGCAAATTCTACGCGTTTTGGACAGAATTTGCAAATAATGCTGGGATTTGGTACCGAAGACGGGACGTAAAATCGGCGTTTAGTATATTGATAGTTGACCCCACCTGTCAAGGCGACTTCCGCCAGATCAAACAGACCAAAATTTTTACAAAAAACGCACGAGTCTCTTCCGGTCTTCGCCAAAAGATGATTAAATGAATACTCACTTATTTTGCATAAAAATGCACAAGAGAGCGAAAGCGGTCTCTAATCAGTCAATCAAGCAGGGTTTTATTCTATGACGACGATTCTCAAGCATCTTCCGGTAGGACAACGTATTGGCATCGCTTTCTCAGGCGGCCTGGATACCAGCGCTGCACTGCTGTGGATGCGCCAGAAGGGAGCGGTTCCGTATGCCTATACTGCGAACCTGGGTCAGCCGGATGAGGACGACTATGATGCCATTCCTCGTCGCGCTAAAGAGTATGGTGCTGAGAACGCGCGCCTGATTGACTGCCGTAAGCAACTGGTCGCGGAAGGTATCGCGGCTATTCAGTGTGGTGCATTCCATAACACCACCGGCGGCCTGACCTATTTCAACACGACCCCGCTGGGCCGTGCGGTCACCGGCACCATGCTGGTTGCGGCGATGAAAGAAGACGGCGTCAACATCTGGGGTGACGGCAGTACCTATAAAGGCAACGATATCGAACGTTTCTATCGTTATGGCCTGCTGACCAATGCCGAACTGCAGATCTATAAGCCGTGGCTGGATACCGACTTCATCGACGAGCTGGGTGGCCGTCATGAAATGTCCGAGTTTATGATTGCCTGCGGTTTTGACTACAAGATGTCCGTTGAGAAAGCCTACTCCACCGACTCCAACATGCTGGGTGCGACGCACGAAGCGAAAGATCTGGAGTTCCTGAACTCCAGCGTGAAGATCGTTAACCCGATCATGGGCGTGAAGTTCTGGGACGAGAACGTCAAAATCCAGGCTGAAGAAGTGACCGTACGTTTCGAACGCGGCCATCCGGTTGCGCTGAACGGTAAAACCTTCTCTGACGACGTTGAGCTGATGCTGGAAGCTAACCGTATTGGCGGACGTCACGGTCTGGGCATGAGCGATCAGATTGAAAACCGTATCATCGAAGCGAAAAGCCGTGGCATCTATGAAGCCCCGGGTATGGCGCTGCTGCACATCGCTTACGAGCGTCTGCTGACCGGCATTCACAACGAAGACACCATTGAGCAGTATCACTCTCATGGCCGTCAGCTGGGTAAACTGCTGTATCAGGGCCGCTGGTTCGATCCACAGGCGCTGATGCTGCGTGATGCGCTGCAGCGTTGGGTGGCAAGCGCGATCACCGGTGAAGTGACGCTGGAACTGCGTCGCGGTAACGACTACTCCATCCTGAACACCGTGTCGGACAACCTGACCTATAAAGCAGAGCGTCTGACCATGGAGAAAGGTGAATCCGTGTTCTCACCGGACGATCGTATTGGCCAACTGACCATGCGTAACCTGGATATCACCGATACTCGCGAGAAGCTGTTCAACTATGTTGAGAATGGCCTGCTCTCCGCGAACTCCGGTAACGGTCTGCCACAGGTTGAAAACCTGGAACACAGCGATAAGAAATAATCGACAGCAAGTCATGCAAAAGGCGCCCTACCGGCGCCTTTTTTGTTTGGTGTTTGTAGGACGGGTAAGCGCAGCGCCACCCGCCATTTTGCCCACCACACAATATACAGACGAAAAAAAGACGTCTTTCGACGTCTTTCTTCTGGAATATTGGTACCGAGGATGGGACTCGAACCCACAAGCCCGTTAGGGCACTACCACCTCAAGGTAGCGTGTCTACCAATTCCACCACCTCGGTACAGAATACTTAGTGCGGGATATCGCTGGTTGGCTTAGCCGGTGCAGCTGGCTGAGTCTGCTCAGTTTTCGCTGGCGCGCTCAGATTTTCCCACTCGCTTCCTTTGCTAGTCTTGTTGCTGTTGATATTGCCAAGCACCAGACTGATGATGAAGAACAGCGTAGCCAGAATCGCCGTTGTACGGGTCATGAAGTTCGCAGAACCACTTGAACCAAACAGCGTACCGGAAGCGCCTGCTCCGAAGGAGGCTCCCATATCAGCGCCTTTACCTTGCTGCAGCATAATCAGCGCTACGAGAGCGATGGCTACAATAAGGAAAATAACTAAAAGAGCTTCGTACATAATCAACCTGTTCCTTGCGGATTTGCCGCATACCAATGCTTCGACCAATTAGCAGGATTTTTGTTTCCCACTGAAGCGGGTGTGAATACTAACCAAAGCGAATGGCCTTCGCAAGGGCATTTTTGACGCATTGTATCAACTGCGGAAAAAAACAGCAAAAAGCCATTAATTGCTTAAAACAAAGGCGGCAAACGCCGCCTTTTTAAACATTTAGCATGCAAGATTATGCAGCTTTCACGGCATCCGCAATACGGTGCGCAAACTCGGTTACCTGCGCTTCGTCTTCACCTTCCACCATCACGCGGATCAGCGGTTCGGTACCGGACTTACGCAGCAGCACGCGTCCACGATTACCCAGCGCCGCTTCAACGTCAGCCATCACCGCTTTCACGTTCTCATTTTCCAGCGGATCGCCTTTACCGGCTGTGAAACGTACGTTTACCAGGATCTGTGGGAACATTTTCATCCCGCTGCACAGATCGTGCAGGCTCATATGGTTGCGGGCCATCGCGGCAACCACCTGCAGCGCGGCCACAATACCGTCACCGGTGGTGGTTTTATCGAGCAGGATCACGTGACCTGAGTTCTCCGCACCGATACGCCAGCCCTTCTCCTGCAGTTTTTCCAGCACATAGCGGTCACCCACTTTCGCGCGGACAAACGGAATACCGAGCTGTTTCAGCGCCAGCTCCAGGCCCATGTTACTCATCAGCGTACCCACCGCACCACCGCGCAGCTGGCCCTGACGCAGACCTTCACGTGCAATGATGTAGAGGATCTGATCGCCGTCGACCTTGTTACCTTCGTGGTCGACCATGATCACGCGGTCACCGTCGCCGTCCAGCGCAATACCCAGATCGGCTTTCTCTGCCAGAACACGCGCCTGCAGGGCACGAACGTCAGTTGCCCCCACCTGCTCGTTAATGTTCAGACCATCCGGCTCGCAGCCAATGGTGATGACTTTCGCACCCAGCTCGCGGAAGACATTCGGGGCGATGTGATAGGTCGCGCCATTAGCACAGTCCACCACAATTTTGAGGTGAGCCAGGCTCAGCTCATTCGGGAACGTGCCTTTACAGAATTCGATATAGCGACCCGCCGCATCAACGATACGGTTCGCTTTACCCAGCTCTGCGGAATCAACACAGGTGATCTCTTTTTCCATTTCAGCTTCAATGGCTTCTTCCACCTCATCCGGCAGCTTGGTGCCGTCAATGGAGAAGAATTTAATGCCATTGTCGTAGAACGGGTTATGAGAAGCCGAGATGACAATCCCCGCTTCCGCACGGAAGGTGCGCGTCAGATACGCAACCGCAGGCGTTGGCATTGGGCCAGTAAAAGAAGCGGAAAGTCCAGCAGCCGCCAGCCCCGCTTCCAGCGCAGACTCCAGCATATAGCCGGAAATGCGGGTGTCTTTACCGATGATAATTTTACGTGAGCCATGACGCGCCAGTACCTTGCCAGCCGCCCAGCCGAGCTTCAGGACAAAATCAGGGGTGATGGGAGCATCGCCTACGCGCCCACGGATACCGTCGGTACCAAAATATTTACGATTACTCATAGCGTTTGTTTTCCTTCGCTGCCAGTGTGGCTTCCACCACACGCATGGCTTCTACTGTTTCTTTTACGTCATGGACACGAATAATGTGCGCGCCCTGCATCGCCGCAATCACCGCGCAGGCCAGACTACCGCTCAGGCGTTCGCTCGGTCCCACGTTCAGCAACTGCCCAATCATCGACTTTCTCGACATCCCCACCAGCAGCGGCAGGCCAAAGTGATGGAATTCCGACAGGCGCGCAAGTAACGCATAATTATGTGAGAGATTTTTACCGAAACCGAACCCCGGGTCGAGCAGCAATTTCTCTTTTGGGATACCTGCACGTTCACAGCGCGCGATATGCTCAATAAAGAAGCGATTCACGTCAGCAAAGACATCGTCGTACTTCGGTGCTTCCTGCATGGTTTTCGGCTGACCCTGCATGTGCATCAGGCATACCGGTAACCCCGTCTCTGCTGCGGCCTCAAGTGCACCAGGCTCAGTGAGTGAGCGAATATCATTAATAATGTGAGCGCCCACTCTCGCCACTTCACGAATCACCTGAGGCTTGGACGTGTCTACGGAGATCCATACTTCAAACCGCTGTGCGATAGCTTCAACCACCGGCACCACGCGCGCCAGCTCTTCTTCCACAGACACGTCCGCCGCACCAGGACGCGTCGATTCGCCGCCAACGTCAATGATGGTGGCACCCGCATTAATCATTAAATTCGCGTGCTTAACCGCCTCGATAAGCGTGTTGTGCGCGCCGCCGTCAGAGAAGGAGTCAGGGGTAACATTCAGGATCCCCATCACATGGGGGTGTGAAAGATCGAGATGCGTGTCCTGAGCGAATAATTTCATGGCGAAATCCCTGATATCTATTTGATTAAACAAAAATGAAAAACCCCGGAGCAAGCTCCAGGGTTTGAGGTAAAAACGAACGCATCAACAGCAGTGACTTACTTATCGCCCAACTGTTCTGACATGGTATTACCCGGGTTTGGCGTACGCGGTTCATCAACCGGACGCGGCGCACGCGGGGTGCCATTATTGTCAGAATTATTGGAAGCGCCTGGGTCTTCCCAGCCTGCTGGCGGACGCACTTCACGGCGCGCCATAAGGTCGTCAATCTGCGGTGCATCGATAGTCTCATATTTCATGAGCGCATCTTTCATCGAATGCAGGATGTCCATATTGTCGTTCAGGATCTGGCGAGCACGAGCATAGTTACGCTCTACCAGAGATTTTACTTCCTGGTCGATGATACGTGCCGTCTCATCGGACATATGCTTCGCTTTCGCCACAGAACGGCCCAGGAAGACTTCCCCCTCTTCCTCTGCATACAGCAGCGGACCGAGTTTGTCGGAGAAGCCCCACTGCGTCACCATGTTACGCGCCAGGTTTGTCGCGACTTTGATGTCGTTAGACGCACCGGTAGAAACATGTTCCACACCGTAGATAATCTCTTCTGCCAGACGACCACCGTATAGGGTAGAAATCTGACTTTCCAGCTTCTGACGGCTGGCGCTGATCGCGTCGCCTTCAGGCAGGAAGAAGGTCACACCCAGCGCACGACCGCGCGGAATAATCGTCACTTTATGTACCGGATCGTGTTCCGGCACCAGGCGACCGATAATCGCGTGACCCGCTTCGTGGTATGCCGTGGACTCTTTCTGCGCTTCCGTCATCACCATGGAGCGACGTTCCGCACCCATCATGATTTTGTCTTTCGCTTTCTCAAACTCCACCATTGATACGACGCGCTTGTTACCGCGAGCGGCAAACAGTGCAGCTTCGTTGACCAGGTTCGCCAGGTCCGCACCGGAGAAGCCCGGGGTACCGCGCGCAATAATTGCCGCATCGATATCCGGCGCCAGCGGTACGCGACGCATGTGAACTTTCAGAATCTGTTCACGACCGCGAACGTCCGGCAGACCCACAACAACCTGACGGTCGAAACGGCCTGGACGCAGCAGCGCAGGGTCCAGTACGTCAGGACGGTTAGTTGCCGCGATAACGATGATACCTTCGTTACCTTCGAAACCGTCCATCTCAACCAGCATCTGGTTCAGCGTCTGTTCACGTTCATCGTGACCACCGCCCAGACCTGCGCCACGCTGGCGGCCTACGGCGTCGATTTCATCGATGAAGATAATGCACGGTGCTGCCTTCTTAGCCTGCTCGAACATGTCACGCACACGAGATGCACCGACACCCACGAACATTTCGACGAAGTCAGAACCTGAAATAGTAAAGAACGGTACCTTCGCTTCACCCGCGATGGCTTTCGCCAGCAGGGTTTTACCGGTACCCGGAGGGCCAACCATCAGCACGCCTTTCGGAATCTTACCGCCCAGCTTCTGGAAACGGCTCGGTTCACGCAGGTATTCAACCAGTTCACCCACTTCTTCTTTCGCTTCGTCACAACCGGCGACGTCAGCAAACGTGGTCTTGATCTGGTCTTCCGTCAGCATACGCGCCTTGCTCTTACCGAACGACATGGCACCTTTGCCACCGCCGCCCTGCATCTGGCGCATAAAGAAGATCCAGACGCCGATAAGAAGCAGCATCGGGAACCAGGAAATGAAGATGGAAGCCAGCAGGCTTGGTTCTTCTGGCGGCTCGCCAACCACCTTGACGTTTTTGGTCAGAAGGTTATCAAGCAGCTTAGGATCGTTCACCGGGATGTAAGTCGTGTAACGGTTACTATCTTTCTTGGTAACGTTGATCTCACGTCCGTTGATACGCGCTTCGCGAACCTGGTCCTGATTGACCTCCTGCAGGAAGGTAGAATAATCCACCTTGCGGCCATTCGACTCGCTGGGCCCAAAGCTCTGGAATACTGACATCAGCACGACGGCAATGACCAGCCAGAGAATTAGGTTTTTCGCCATGTCACTCAAGGGATTAACCTCACATTACAACTGTGTTAAAAACAGCGTCAGGATACTCTATATCCAGTTTCATTCAAACTTTCGCCTGAAATCTACCGGTTATCATTTTCGCCCGGTCGCTACAATATACACTTCTCGGGAACGGGCCCGGGAAGAGTCCGGCTTACGAACTTTAACCTTCGCAAACAGGGAGCGAATTTCCTTAAGATACTCCTCGAAACCTTCGCCCTGAAACACCTTCACAACAAAACTACCACCAGGCGCTAGTACATCACGACACATTTCTAACGCTAGCTCCACCAGATACATGGCGCGGGGGATATCCACCGCCGGTGTTCCACACATATTTGGTGCCATATCTGACATGACAACCTGGACCTTACTGTCACCTACACGATCAAGTAACGCTTTCAGCACTAATTCATCACGAAAGTCGCCCTGAAGGAAGTCGACACCGACGATGGGATCCATTGGTAAAAGATCGCATGCGATGATTCGGCCCGTTCCACCGATCTGCGTGACCGCATACTGAGACCATCCGCCAGGTGCCGCACCGAGGTCAACAACCGTCATCCCCGGCTTAAAAAGTTTGTCACTTTGCTGTATTTCATCAAGTTTAAACCAGGCACGGGAACGCAACCCCTTTTTCTGTGCCTGTTGAACATATTTATCGCTAAAGTGTTCCTGAAGCCAGCGGCTGGAACTGGCAGAACGCTTTTTACCTGTCATTTAACTTTTCCGTCCGGGTTCATCGTTGCCTACTTTTGACGTAAATTTCTACGCAGCTATTTGGCGATATAAGGGAGATGGCGGTAGAATGAACCGTTTTCAATCCCAACGTAAGCAAAAATATACGATGAATCTGAGTACTAAACAAAAACAGCACCTTAAAGGTCTGGCACATCCGCTCAAGCCTGTAGTGATGCTTGGCAACAATGGTTTGACCGAAGGGGTGCTCGCCGAGATTGAACAAGCGCTGGAACACCACGAGCTGATCAAGGTGAAAATCGCCTCTGAAGACAGAGACACTAAAAACCTGATCGTGGAAGCCATCGTGCGCGAAACCGGCGCCTGTAATGTACAGGTCATCGGTAAAACGCTGGTGCTCTACCGCCCATCTAAAGAGCGTAAAATCTCGCTGCCACGCTAAGGATATCCTGAATCAAACACATTTTCTGTGTGAAACGAGGGATTTCTGTCAGCAGGCGAGCAAAATGCCATGCTCCTTGAGTTGATAAAAGGCCGCTATGCGGCCTTTTTCTTTTCTTTACAATGTATCAACATCTTAGTAGAGAAGCGAATTACAGGTATTCAACCTTAATAATTTCGTATTCCACTTCACCGCCAGGGGTGCGGATGGTGACAACATCGTCCTGCTCTTTGCCAATCAGGCCGCGAGCAATCGGAGAATTCACTGAAATCAGGTTCTGTTTGAAGTCTGCTTCATCATCACCCACGATGCGATAGGTCTGCTCTTCGTCATTGTCCAGGTTCAGTACGGTCACCGTAGAACCAAAGATCACACGCCCGTTGTTAGGCATTTTGGTGATATCGATAACCTGTGCATTGGACAGTTTTGCTTCGATATCTTTAATACGCCCTTCACAGAAGCCCTGCTGTTCACGCGCGGCGTGGTATTCAGCATTCTCTTTCAGGTCGCCATGCTCGCGCGCATCCGCGATAGCGGCGATGATTTCAGGACGACGCACGGATTTCAGGAAATCCAGCTCTTCGCGCAGTTTTTCGGCACCACGTAAGGTCATCGGAATAGCTTGCATTTGTTATACCTCTTAAACATTCCTGTTGGGAGCAGTGTTCCCTGCTCCTGCCCCCCTAAGCGGACAAGAAGCAAAAAGAAAACGGACCCGGGAGCAATGCCCCAGGTCAGCAGCAATTTTTCAATTTGATATGCATTTTACCGCGAAGTTCACTATGGGTCATCGTTTACTTTGCAGTGCCATGCACCGTAGTATGACGGTTTGTTTTCGGGTTGTTAGCGCGAGATTATGCGATTTTCCAGATTTATCATCGGATTGACTACCAGTATAACGTTCACGGCTCAGGCCGCGAATGTTGATGAGTACATTAATCAGCTCCCCGCAGGCGCGAACCTTGCCCTGATGGTGCAGAAGGTTGGCGCACAGGCTCCCGAGATTGACTATCATAGTCAACAGATGGCACTGCCTGCCAGTACCCAAAAGGTGATCACTGCCCTCGCCGCCCTGCTCCAGCTCGGGCCGGACTTCCGATTTACGACCACACTCGAGACCAGGGGTAACGTCGATGGTGGTGAACTGAAAGGCGATCTTATCGCCCGTTTTGGCGGCGATCCGACCTTTAAGCGTCAGGATATCCGCAATATGGTTGCGGTGCTGAAAAAATCTGGCGTGCAGAAAATTGATGGCAATGTGCTGATCGACACCTCCATCTTTGCCAGCCACGATAAAGCGCCTGGCTGGCCGTGGAACGACATGACCCAGTGCTTTAGCGCCCCGCCAGCCGCCGCGATTGTCGACCGTAACTGCTTCTCGGTTTCGCTTTACAGCGCGCCAAAGCCGGATGATTTAGCGTTTATCCGCATAGCGTCCTACTACCCGGTCACGATGTTTAGCCAGGTCCGCACGCTGGCGAAAGGTTCCCCGGATGCGCAATATTGTGAGCTGGACGTCGTGCCCGGCGATCTGAACCGCTTCACGCTTACCGGCTGCCTGACGCAGCGCGCCGATCCGCTGCCGCTGGCCTTTGCGATACAGGATGGTGCAAGCTATGCGGGTGCCATTCTGAAAGATGAACTGAAACAAGCGGGAATCACCTACTCCGGTACGCTGCTTCGCCAGACGCAGGTCAACCAGCCCGGCACGGTCATCGCCAGCAAACAGTCTCCGCCGCTGCACGATCTACTGCGAATCATGTTGAAAAAGTCTGACAACATGATTGCCGACACCGTCTTTCGCATGATTGGCCACGCGCGTTTCGGCGTGCCGGGAACCTGGCGCGCGGGTTCCGACGCCGTTCGTCAGATCCTGCGCCAGCAGGCGGGGATCGAGCTGGGTAATACCATCGCCGTCGATGGCTCCGGATTATCGCGACATAACTTGATCTCCCCAGCCACGATGATGCAGGTGCTTCAGTACATTGCACAGCACGACACTGAGCTAAACTTTATTTCAATGCTGCCGCTGGCCGGGCATGACGGTTCGCTGCAGTACCGCGCCGGGCTTCACGCTGCCGGCGTGGATGGCAAAGTATCCGCTAAAACAGGCTCACTGCAGGGGGTTTACAACCTTGCAGGCTTTATCACTACCGCCAGCGGACAACGCATGGCATTCGTGCAGTATCTTTCCGGCTATGCCGTCGAGCCGACCGACCAGCGCAATCGTCGTATTCCGCTTGTTCGCTTCGAAAGCAGGCTTTATAAGGACATCTACCAGAATAACTAGCGATGAAACTACTCATAGTTGAAGACGATCTGTTATTGCAGGAAGGGCTGGCGCTGGGGCTGGCCAATGAAGGGTATGCCCTCGACTGTGCCGGCACCGCCGCGGAAGCGGACTCCCTGATTCAGAGCGGCGAATACAGTCTGGTGATCCTCGATTTGGGCTTACCTGATAAAGACGGTGCCACGCTGCTCAGCCAGTGGCGACGCCGCGGTATCGCTAACCCGGTATTGATCCTGACGGCTCGCGATGCCATTGAGGATCGCATAACCGGCCTCGATGCAGGCGCAGATGATTACCTGGTGAAGCCTTTTGCGCTTGCGGAGCTGCAGGCTCGGGTGCGAGCGTTGATTCGCCGCTATCAGGGACATAGTGATAACTTACTGACCGACGGCGATATTACGCTGAATCTGCAAACCCAGCAGGTACTGCGCCAGGATCAGGCGGTAGAGGTGACGCCAAAAGAGTTCGCCTTGCTTACGCGTCTTATCATGCGCAGCGGGCAAACGGTGCACAGAGAAACGCTCCAGCAGGATATCTACTCCTGGCAGGACGATCCGGGGTCGAATACCCTCGAAGTTCACATTCACAACCTGCGTCGCAAGCTCGGCAAGGACAGAATCAAAACCGTCCGTGGCGTTGGCTATCGCCTGGAGAGCCAGAAATGAACAGCATGCGTCGGCGTTTGATGGTGCTGCTGGCGGTCATTCTGTTATTTTTCCAGCTGATAAGCGTCATCTGGCTGTGGCATGAAAGCCGTGAGCAGATTGGTTTTCTGGTGAATGAAACGCTGTCGGCGAAAGCGCGCAACAATCACGTTGAGAAAGAGATCCGCGAAGCGATTGCCTCGCTGCTGGTCCCATCTCTGGTGATGGTCGGTTTCACGCTACTGTTTTCATTCTGGGCGGTCACCTGGATAACCCGACCGCTGAATAAACTCCGTGACAGCCTGGCTAACCGTTCGGCGGATAACTTAACTCCGCTTCCCATGTATTCCGACATGGAAGAAATCGGTGCGGTGACAACCTCCCTGAACCAGCTGCTCGCCCGGCTGGACAATACCATTCAGCAGGAGCGCCTCTTCACCGCTGACGCCGCACACGAGCTTCGAACGCCTCTTGCCGGTATTCGGCTCCATCTGGAGCTTATGGCGCAGTCAGGCGCGCCACAGGCCGCGACGCTCATTACCCGTATCGATCAGCTCATGCATACCGTCGAACAGCTGCTGATGCTGGCCCGTGCCGGACAGGCAATGGCGAGCGGCCACTACGAAACCGTGGGCTGGACGGAAAATATCATTGAACCTCTCGGCCTGGGACATGAAGCCAAAGAGCATAAGGTGATTTGGCCCGCTAAAAGTGCACTCACGGTACAGGGAGATGCCGTACTCCTGCGCCTGATGCTGCGCAACCTGCTTGAGAATGCCGGGCGTTACAGCCCACCAGGGACAACGATTACAGTGACATTAACCGAGGTCGAGGGTGGAACGCAGATCAGCGTTATCGATCAAGGTCCGGGTATTGATGAAGCGCACCGACTGTCAATTACTGAGCCATTCCGCCGTCTTGACCAGCGCTACGGAGGCAGCGGTCTGGGCCTGAGCATCGTGCAGCGCATCGTCCAGCTCCACCACGGCAGGCTCACGCTTGAGAATGGCGCTGAAGGCGGCTTAATCGCCAGCTGCTGGCTGCCTGCGACGCTGGAATAAAAAAAGCCCCCATAATGGGGGCTTTGGACAGATGTTAGTGCTTGTAGATGAACTCGACGCCTTCTTCGTCGTCTTCATCCCAGTCATCGTCCCAGTCTTCATCATCCTCTTCAGCTTCCAGCTCTTCAAGCTGCTGGCGGTGGTAGTCATCCCACATGAATTCGACTTTTTCAGGCTGTTTCGCTTCTTCCGCCTGAACGATTGGGTTCTCAATGATAAAGGTCATTACATCCCAGCACAGATCTTTCACGCCAACCTGGCTTGCCGCAGAGATCAGGTAGTATTTATCTTCCCAACCCATCGCTTCAGCAATGGCTTTCGCTTTTGCTTCCGCTTCGGCTTTGTCCATCAGGTCGATCTTGTTGAAGACCAGCCAGCGAGGTTTATTCGCCAGTTTTTCGCTGTATTTTTCCAGTTCACCGATGATGATGCGGGCGTTTTCAACCGGATCGGAACCGTCGATAGGATCGATATCGATAAGGTGCAGCAGCACGCGGCAACGCTCAAGGTGTTTCAAGAAACGAATACCCAGACCCGCGCCTTCCGCAGCTCCTTCAATCAGACCCGGAATATCGGCGACCACAAAGCTCTTCTCGTTATCCATACGGACAACGCCCAGGCTTGGTACCAGCGTGGTAAACGGATAGTCCGCCACTTTTGGTTTCGCCGCAGAAACAGCGCGAATGAACGTCGATTTACCGGCGTTTGGCATACCCAGCATGCCCACGTCTGCCAGAAGCATCAGCTCCAGCTGCAGATCGCGCTTATCGCCCGGCGTACCCATCGTTTTCTGACGCGGCGTACGGTTAACGGAAGATTTGAAACGGCTGTTACCCAGACCGTGCCAGCCGCCTTTCGCCACCATCAGGCGCTGACCGTGTTTGGTCATATCACCCATGGTTTCACCGGTCCCCTGGTCAATTACACGGGTACCGACCGGAACCTTAATGGTAACGTCCTTACCGCGTTTCCCGGTACAGTCACGGCTTTGGCCGTTCTGACCACGTTCAGCGCGGAAAGATTTTTCGAAACGGTAGTCGATCAGCGTGTTGAGGTTCTCATCCGCCTCCAGCCACACGTCACCACCATCCCCACCGTCGCCGCCGTCAGGTCCGCCACGTGGGATATACTTTTCACGGCGGAAGCTCACGCAACCATTGCCGCCATCACCAGCCACGACCAGGATCGTCGCTTCATCAACAAACTTCATTTTACTCTCCGTAACTCATTCGCCTGAGCGGGGGACTACTACAACCGCTTCATTTTTGCGCCAACGTCCCCAAAGACGATGACCAATGGCGGAATACATCGCGCCCGCAACCACGACAAACGCACCGAGATAACCCAACAGGTTGAGCATCGGTCTGACGAAGACATCGGGCCAGGCCATTGATAACAAATCTGAAAATAACAGCGTAAACAGCGGAGTAAGCGTAATTAACGCGCTCACCTGTGCTGCCTGCCAGCGCGCCATCGCTTCGGCCAGCGCGCCATAACCGACCAGCGTGTTCAGCCCACAAAAAACGAGGCACGCCAGTTGCCAGTCGCTAAGCTGGGTAATCACGCCCGGCTTTGCTAATGGCAGCAATGCTATTGTACACAAAGTGTACAGCAAAAAGAGGATCTGCTGTGAGGCAAGTCGACGCAATAACACCTTTTGCGCGACGCCATAGCTCACCCAGACCGTTGCTGCCCCCACACCGAAAATGACACCCCATGTGTAATCCGTCAGGCGGGTAAAAATCTCTATCAGACTGGTGTTGAAGAACATCACCAGACCGCACAACAGCATACTCGCCCCGATAATCTGCGTACCGCGCATCTTCTCCTTGAGGATAAAGACGCTGGCGACCATCATGCCCACCGGTGAAAGCTGACCTATCACCTGCGACGCCGTGGGGCTGAGATATTGCAGGGAAGAGCTGAACAGGATGAAGTTACCGAACAGACCGCCCGTCGCGATAGCCAGCAATACCAGCCAGCGCGGTTTACGGAAGAGCCGCAAGGAAGGAAGCTTACCTTTGATAGCCAGAATAGCCCCAAGGCCGATGCTTGCCATCAGAAAGCGATAAAAGACCACCGTAGGCGGCTCCATCACTTCCAGTACCTGCTTCATTGCAATTGGCAACGCACCCCAGCACATTGCGGTGGTGAGCGCCAAGAGAATACCCATGCCGGCCTGCTGCTTCATGCCCGTTTTCCCTACAGAAAATTTTCCGGGTTTCCAATGTAAAAAGCCCCGCAACACGTTGCGGGGCTTTAATCCGTTACCGGACCGAGAAAACCTTACTCAGCAACGATGCTGATGTATTTACGGTTGTTCGGGCCTTTAACTTCAAATTTCACTTTACCGTCTGCTTTAGCAAACAGAGTGTGGTCACGACCGCAACCTACGTTGTTGCCAGCGTGGAATTTGGTACCACGTTGACGAACGATGATGCTACCCGCCAGAACGGATTCGCCACCGAAACGCTTAACGCCCAGGCGTTTAGCTTCTGAATCGCGACCGTTACGTGTGGAGCCGCCAGCCTTTTTATGTGCCATTTAAATCTCTCCTCAGGTCTTAGGCGCTGATGCCAGTAATTTTCACATCAGTGAACCACTGACGGTGGCCCTGCTGCTTACGGTAGTGCTTACGACGACGAAACTTAACGATTTTAACTTTCTCGCCACGACCGTGTGCAACAACTTCAGCTTTGATAACGCCGCCATCAACGAAAGGAACGCCGATTTTGACTTCTTCACCGTTTGCGATCATCAGAACTTCTGCGAACTCAACAGATTCGCCAGTTGCGATGTCCAGCTTTTCCAGGCGAACGGTCTGACCTTCGCTTACTCGGTGTTGTTTACCACCACTTTGGAAAACCGCGTACATATAAACTCCGCTTCCGCGCACGTCCTCGTATGAATCAGAGTGCGCTATAAATATTCACAATAGGGCGCGAATATTACGCAAAACGCGAGCCTTTGACAAGTGCTACCGTCAATACATGAAGAAAAAAAACACAACACGTACGGTAACGTTTATCTGTGCCGTTTTTTCAGTACAATCAGCACTACTATTGATAAACCGAAACCCTTCGTTACCCCATTGAAGATGGGATCAACAGGATAAAAAGCCCGGCTTTTGCGATGAATTTAGAAAAAATCAACGAGTTAACCGCGCAAGATATGGCGGGTGTGAATGCAGCAATCCTGGAGCAACTCAACTCTGACGTTCAGCTGATCAATCAGTTGGGCTATTACATCGTTAGCGGCGGCGGTAAACGCATTCGTCCGATGATCGCCATTCTGGCTGCCAGAGCCGTTGGCTATCAGGGAAATGCTCACATCAGTATCGCAGCGCTCATCGAATTTATTCACACGGCGACGCTTCTGCATGACGATGTGGTGGATGAATCGGATATGCGTCGTGGCAAAGCCACGGCAAACGCCGCGTTCGGGAACGCAGCCAGCGTACTGGTGGGGGATTTTATCTATACCCGCGCCTTCCAGATGATGACCAGCCTGGGCTCCCTGAAAGTGCTGGAAGTGATGTCCGAAGCCGTAAACGTTATTGCTGAAGGCGAAGTGCTACAGCTGATGAACGTCAACGACCCGGACATCACCGAAGAAAACTATATGCGCGTCATCTACAGCAAAACCGCGCGCCTGTTTGAAGCGGCGGCCCAGTGTTCCGGCATTCTGGCTGGCTGTACCGAAGCACAGGAAAAGGGCCTGCAGGACTATGGCCGCTATCTGGGTACGGCATTCCAGCTGATTGATGATTTGCTGGACTACAGTGCGGACGGCGAGACGCTCGGCAAAAACGTGGGTGATGACCTGAACGAAGGTAAACCTACCCTGCCGCTGCTTCACGCCATGCGCAACGGAACGGCCGATCAGGCGAAAATGATCCGTGAAGCGATCGAACAGGGAAATGGCCGCCATCTTCTGGAACCTGTGCTGGAAACCATGGCTATCTGCGGCTCGCTGGAATGGACGCGTCAGCGTGCGGAAGAAGAAGCCGACAAAGCCATCGAAGCTCTCCAGGTCATTCCCGACAGCCCATGGCGCGAGGCGCTGATTGGACTTGCCCACATCGCCGTTCAGCGCGATCGTTAATCCCTTTGTGTCTCCCCGCGACCATAGCGGGGAGATTCCAGTACACACCTGTAAATTCCGCGTTCATGTAAATTCATCGGTTTAGAGACCGCATGAATAAAGGCGTGTCTTATTCTGAATATCCCTTCAAGTAACGCGAACTTTTTAGAACAAGAGTTTGAAATGGGTATAGTAACCTCGTCGTTTCAGAGGAAACGGCGTAGGTGAATCCGAACTTAAGGACAGCGTTATGGATACGAAATTTATCGACTGGCACACGGCTGATATTATTGCCGCACTGCGCAAAAGAGGCACTTCGCTGGCAGCGGAGTCCCGCCGCCATGGACTGAGCTCTTCAACACTGGCAAACGCCCTCACCCGCCCCTGGCCCAAGGGAGAATTAATTATCGCGACGGCGCTGGATACGCATCCGTGGGTGATTTGGCCTTCGCGTTACCACGATCCGATTACCCATGAGTTTATCGACAGAACGCGCATGATTCGCCAGAGAAAGGCAAAGAAAGAACCAAAGGAATAACGTTTTTTTGACGGGAACAGCAACCCCCCGGTCATTGCTGGCAGGGGGCTGCCGGAACGATTACTCGCCCTTCACACGCTCGATATTGGCACCCAGCGCGCGCAGTTTATCCTCGATACGCTCATAACCACGATCGATGTGATAAATACGATCCACGATCGTTGTGCCTTCCGCGATACAACCCGCCAGCACCAGGCTTGCAGACGCACGCAGATCGGTTGCCATCACCTGAGCACCTGACAGCTTCTCAACGCCATGGCAAATCACGGTATTGCTTTCGATCTCAGCATGCGCACCCATACGGATCAGCTCCGGTACGTGCATAAAGCGGTTCTCGAAAATAGTTTCAGTGATGAAGCCAGTCCCTTCTGCGACCAGGTTCAGCAAGGTGAACTGCGCCTGCATGTCCGTTGGGAACGCCGGATGCGGTGCCGTACGCACATTGACCGCTTTTGGACGCTGACCGTGCATATCAAGACTGATCCAGTCTTCACCGATTTCGATATCCGCACCCGCATCGCGCAGTTTCGCGAGTACCGCATCCAGGGTATCAGGCTGCGCGTTACGACACACAATCTTACCGCCAGAGATCGCCGCAGCGACCAGGAAGGTACCGGTTTCGATACGGTCCGGCAGTACGCGATAGACACCACCGCCCAGACGCTCAACGCCTTCGATGGTGATACGGTCAGTACCCTGGCCGGTGATCTTCGCCCCCAGCGCCACGAGGAAGTTGGCGGTATCCACAATTTCCGGTTCGCGCGCGGCGTTTTCGATAACAGTGGTCCCTTCTGCCAGCGTCGCTGCAGACATAATGGTGACCGTTGCGCCCACGCTCACTTTGTCCATGACAATGTGCGCGCCTTTCAGACGGCCATTAACAGACGCTTTAACGTAACCTTCTTCCAGCTTGATCTCTGCGCCCAGTTTCTCCAGACCAAAGATGTGCAGGTCAACCGGACGCGCACCGATGGCGCAGCCGCCCGGCAGAGAGACCTGACCCTGACCAAAACGCGCCACCAGCGGGCCAAGCGCCCAGATGGATGCTCGCATGGTTTTCACCAGATCGTATGGGGCTGAAAAGTTATTCACCTTGCTGGCGTCGATCCAGACGGAACCGTTACGCTCGACTTTCGTGCCCAACTGGGTGAGCAACTTCATGGTGGTATCGATATCTTTCAGCTTCGGTACGTTCTGAATTTCTACCGGCTCTTCCGCAAGCAGCGCAGCAAAGAGGATTGGCAGCGCGGCGTTTTTCGCGCCAGAAATTGTGACTTCGCCCTGGAGACGCGTTGGCCCCTGTACACGAAATTTATCCATTGTGTGCTCTCTTATAAATTCAACCGTGCTGCGGGCCTGTCGCCCTCAGCTCAAAAACCGTTTAGTTTGCGATCGCGTGCCCATTCTTGCGGGGTGAACGCTTTAATCGACAGGGCGTGGATGCGGTTATCCGCAATATATTCCATCAGCGGCGCGTACACAGCCTGCTGTTTCTTCACACGGCTCATACCGTCGAACATCTCACCCACAGCAATAACCTGGAAGTGACTGCCATCGCCAGAGACGTGGGCTTCCTGAAGGGAGAGTGCATTCATCAGCACTGTCTGGATTTCATGATTTTCCATGGGTTCTTAATCATCTGATAGTGAAAACAAGCCCAACATCTTAGAGCAAAGTGGCGTTGTCTTAAACAAGCAAAAAGCCCCGACGATGAAACTGTCAGGGCTTTCGGAAGTAACGCACTGAAAATATTAACGAGGCAGTACGTCCTGAGGGAGATTGTAGAGCTGCGCAAGGGTCACGACATTATCGCTCGCGCCGTGAAGCGTGACGCTAGCCCCCTGCTTTTTCCCTACCGCAACCAGATGGGCCAGCAGCGCAACACCCGCCGTATCCACCCGCGTGACGTCGGTTAAGTCGATGAGCGTCACGCCCTGCATTGCTTCATGGCGTTTGCCCCACAGTGGGTTCAGCAGATCCTGATCCAGCTCACCGGACAGCTTTAATGTCTCGCCTTCACGCGACCAGCTGAGTTGCTGTGACATTACTTCTTCTCATCCAGGCTAATTTTCTGGCGAGAGATAGACTGCAGCTGTGCGGTCAGGCCATCGATGCCCTTGGTGCGCAGCAGGTCGCTCCATTCGTTCTGTTTGGTGGTGATCATGCTTACCCCTTCGGCAATCATGTCATACGCCTGCCAGTGACCGGTCTGGCTGTTTTTACGCCACTGGAAATCCAGACGAACCGGCGGACGACCGTTAGGATCGATGATCGTCACGCGGATAGGGACGATAGTTGCATCGCCCAGCGGCTGCTCAGGCGCAATCTGATAGGTCTGGCCGTGGTACATCGCCAGCGCCTGGCCATAAGCCTGTTTCAGGTATTCACGGAACGCGGCAAAGTAGGCATCGCGCTGCGCAGGGGTCGCGTCTTTGTAATAACGTCCCAGCACCAGCGCACCCGCATATTTAATCTGCACATACGGCAGCAGCTCCTGGTCAACGACGTCACGCAGATAGTCAGGATTAGCACGAATTTTAGGCTGTTCGTTTTTAAGACGGTCGAAGGTCTTCTTCGCCGCTTCGTCCATCAGTTTGTACGGGTTACTCTGATCCGCAGCGTGAGCGGCGGTAAGAGGGGCGATGACCAGCATGGCAACCATTAACAGTCGTTTAAACATGAATGACTTCTCCTGATATTAATTCGCAGCACCTGGCGTCGGTGCGACGTCGGTATGATCTTCGCTCTGCGCTGGGGCAGCGTCGGATTTTTTCTCATCCCCTTTACTGCTGTAAAGGAACTGACCAATCATATCCTCCAGCACCATCGCGGATTTCGTATCCTGAATGACGCTACCGTCTTTAAGGATAGTCGTTCCCAGTTCGGGGTCTTCAAAGCCAACGTTAAGCGCCAGATATTGTTCGCCCAGCAGGCCGGAAGTACGGATAGAAAGGGAACTGGTATCCGGGATATGGTTGTAGCGCTCTTCGATATCCATCGCGACGCGTGGCAGATAAGTTTTCTCATCAAGCGTAATGTCAGATACGCGTCCGATCACCACGCCGCCGATACGGACCGGTGAACGCGCCTTCAGCCCGCCGATGTTATCGAAGGTGGCATAGATGCGATACGTCGGCTCGGTGCGCACAGACGTGATATCCGCCGCTCTCAGGCAGATAAACAGCGCGGCCAGCAGCGCCAGCAGCAGGAATACACCGACCCAAATTTCATTTTTTCTCGTTTGCATGAACTCAATTCCCAAACATCAGTGCGGTGAGCACAAAATCCAGACCCAGTACGGCCAGCGACGAATGTACGACTGTACGTGTAGTTGCACGGCTAATGCCCGCCGACGTCGGGATGGCATCGTAACCATTGAACAATGCAATCCAGGTGACCGTAATGGCAAATACCACGCTTTTAATCAGGCAGTTAACCAGATCCATTCGCAGGTCAATGGCGTCCTGCATCGCGGACCAGAAGAAACCGGCGTCAATGCCTTTCCAGTGCACGCCAACCAGCGAACCGCCCCAGATACCCACGGCGACAAACAGAATCGTCAGCAGCGGTAAAGAGATCACCCCCGCCCAGAAACGCGGCGAGATCACGCGACGCAGCGGATCGACCGCCATCATCTCCATGCTGGAGAGCTGCTCGGTCGCACGCATCAGGCCAATTTCCGCCGTTAATGCCGACCCCGCACGCCCGGCGAACAACAGCGCCGCCACAACCGGCCCCAGTTCACGCAGCAGCGAGAGCGCCACCAGCATCCCGAGACTGGTTTCCGCGCTGTAGGTTGTCAGCACAAGATAGCCCTGTAGCCCAAGCACCATACCGATAAACAGACCGGAAACAATGATGATGAGCATCGACAGCACGGCGACATTATAAAGCTGCCGCACCAGCAGCGGTGCATGCTTACGGAATTCCGGCTTGCCGACCAGCGCGTTGAATAACATCAATCCGGCACGCCCGAACGTCCTGATGGTTTTTATGCCACGGTGTCCGAGAGCGGCCAACGCATTTAACAGCATGAGTGGCTTAACTCCCTATTCCCAGTAAATCGTCACGATAGTCGCCCGCCGGGTAGCGGAACGGCACAGGGCCATCGGCAATACCGTCGAGGAACTGCCGCACGCGCGGATCGCAATTTTCCTGCAGCGCCTGGGCGCTACCGTGTGCGACGATCTTTTTGTCCGCCACGATATAGGCGTAATCGGCAATGCTCAATACTTCCGGCACATCGTGAGATACCACAATGCAGGTGACGCCAAGCGCGCTGTTCAGTTCAGAGATGAGCTTCACCAGCACGCCCATCGTGATGGGATCCTGTCCAACAAACGGTTCGTCGAACATGATTAAATCAGGTTCTAATGCAATGGCTCGCGCCAGCGCGGCACGGCGCGCCATCCCCCCGGAGAGCTCTGAAGGCATCAGCTTCGCGGCGCCCCGCAAACCGACGGCTTCGAGCTTCATCATCACCGTGCTTTTCAGCAGTTCCGGCGGCAGGCTGGTATGCTCGCGCAGCGGATAGGCCACGTTATCAAAGACATTCATGTCGGTGAACAAGGCTCCAGACTGAAAGAGCATGCTCATGCGTTTGCGAACAGTATACAGACGCGAGCGTGACATCTCCGGGATGTTTTCGCCATCAAAGAGGATTTCACCGCGATCGGGTGGGATCTGCCCACCAATAAGGCGCAGCAGGGTCGTTTTACCAATCCCGGACGGCCCCATAATGGCAGTGATCTTGCCACGCGGTACGGTCAACGAAATATCATCAAATATCAATCTGTTGGCGCGAGAAAAACTCACACCGCGAACATCGACTAAATTCGCCATCGTTTGGCTCATTTATGGTTCCTTTATTACCCTGCTCACGTTAAGGCATGCCGCCTGAATCAGCCCTCAACTCCGCATTTTTACAGAATAATAGCCGTTGAGGTTAGCGAAAGCTGGCATTTGTTTTACTTTTCCGGCGCATAAAGTCAAAATTAGGAATTCGTTACGCCTCAGACTGTATGCAGTCCAGCCATTCCCGCGCGATGGACCAACGAGTATACCTGAAGAAAGGACTTTTGATGCTTTTAGCAACAGCACTGTTAATAATTGGTTTACTATTGGTGGTCTACAGTGCTGACCGTTTAGTGTTTGCTGCATCTATCCTGTGTCGCCTGACGGGCGTACCGCCTGTCGTCATCGGGATGACCGTTGTCAGTGTTGGAACGTCACTTCCTGAGATCATCGTCTCTGTCTCGGCGTCGCTGCATGGTCAGCTAGACCTGGCAGTCGGCACCGCGATTGGCTCTAACATCGTCAATATACTCTTGATATTAGGGCTTGCCGCCCTGCTCCATCCATTTCGCGTGCATTCTGATGTTCTGCGCCGTGAATTGCCGCTAATGTTAATCGTAAGCCTGCTGGCAGGCTGCGTATTTTACGATGGTGTACTGAGCTACAGCGACGGCATATTCTTGCTGGCGCTGGCCGTCATTTGGCTGCTGTATAGTGTTAAAATCGCCCGACTGGCTGAGAAGCAGGGCCAGGATAGCCTGACCCGTGAGCAGGTCGCCGAGCTTCCACGAGAAGGCACGCTGCCTGTTGCTCTGCTCTGGCTTGGCGTTGCGCTGATCATCATGCCGATGGCAACGCGCATGGTCGTGGATAACGCGACGGTGCTGGCGAACTATTTCGCCATCAGTGAACTGACCATTGGTCTGACGGTGATTGCCATCGGTACCAGCCTGCCGGAGCTGGCCACAGCTATTGCAGGGGCGCGTAAAGGTGAGGACGACATTGCCATTGGTAATATCATCGGTTCCAACATTTTTAATATCGCCATTGTGATGGGCCTGCCGGCACTGATTACGCCAGGCCCCTTTAATCCCCTGGCGTTCTCACGCGACTATGGCGTGATGTTATTGGTCAGCGTGATATTTGCCCTGCTCTGCTGGCGGCGGCAACGACAGATCGGCAAAGGCGCTGGCGCGCTGCTGACGGGTGGATTTATCGTATGGATGGCGATGCTGTACTGGCTCTCGCCTCTTCTCTCTGGGTAAACGGAAACGCATTATGTCGCAAATAGAATTGCAGCCGGGGTTTGACTTTCAGAAAGCAGGCAAAGAGGTTCTGGAGATTGAACGTGAAGGTCTGGCGCAGTTAGATCAGTACATTAATCAGGATTTTAGTCTGGCATGTGAGAAGATGTTCTACTGTGCCGGCAAAGTCGTGGTGATGGGGATGGGCAAGTCCGGCCACATTGGACGCAAAATGGCGGCAACATTTGCCAGCACCGGAACCTCTTCCTTCTTTGTACATCCGGGGGAAGCCGCGCACGGCGACCTGGGTATGGTCACGCCGCAGGATATCGTCATCGCGCTGTCCAACTCCGGTGAGTCCAATGAGATCCTGGCGCTGATCCCGGTACTGAAGCGACTGCAGGTGCCGCTTATTTGCATGACCAGCCGTCCGGAAAGCAGCATGGCGCGCGCGGCTGATATTCACCTGTGCGTGAAAGTGCCCAAGGAGGCCTGTCCGCTCGGCCTGGCACCGACGTCCAGCACAACCGCAGCATTGGTTATGGGCGATGCGCTCGCCGTCGCGCTGCTCGAAGCCCGCGGTTTTACGCCGGAAGATTTCGCGCTTTCCCATCCGGGCGGTGCGCTGGGGCGCAAACTGCTGCTTCGGGTAAACGATATTATGCACACAGGGGATGAGATCCCTCACGTCAGTAAAGAAGCCTCCCTGCGTGATGCGCTACTGGAAATCACCCGCAAGAATCTGGGTATGACGGTCGTGTGCGACGATCTGATGAAAATTCAGGGGATCTTCACCGATGGCGACCTGCGTCGCGTGTTCGACATGGGTGTCGATGTCCGCACGCTCGGCATTGCCGACGTGATGACGCCGGGCGGTATCCGCGTGCGTCCGGGTACGCTGGCAGTGGATGTGCTGAATCTGATGCAGTCCCGTCATATCACCTCCGTTATGGTTGCCGATGGCGACCAGTTGCTGGGTGTGGTACATATGCATGATCTGCT
The DNA here is from genome assembly GCF_000493015.1 of Enterobacter sp. MGH 24. Taxonomy (NCBI): domain Bacteria; kingdom Pseudomonadati; phylum Pseudomonadota; class Gammaproteobacteria; order Enterobacterales; family Enterobacteriaceae; genus Enterobacter; species Enterobacter sp. MGH 24. Next base: position 894,377 of record NZ_KI535657.1, read on the forward strand.
GCGCGCAGGCGTAGTGTAATGAAGGATAAGACAATGAGTAATGCGGGTGCATCCCTTGCAACCTGTTATGGTCCGGTTAGTACCCAGATGATGGCAAAGGCGGAAAACATTCGTCTGCTCATCCTGGATGTGGATGGGGTACTCTCCGATGGCCTGATTTACATGGGCAATAATGGCGAAGAGCTGAAAGCCTTTAACGTTCGCGACGGCTACGGTATCCGCTGTGCGCTCACTTCTGGTATTGAGGTGGCTATCATCACCGGGCGAAAAGCTAAACTGGTAGAAGACCGCTGTGAAACCTTAGGCATTACCCATCTGTATCAGGGTCAGTCCGATAAAATGGCGGCGTTTAAGGATTTACTGGGTAAACTGGCTATCGCACCGGAAAACGTGGCCTACGTCGGGGACGATCTGATTGACTGGCCCGTGATGGCTGAAGTCGGTCTGAGTATCGCTGTTGCCGATGCGCATCCGCTGCTGATCCCGCGCGCTGACTATGTTACCCACATCAACGGGGGCCGTGGTGCCGTACGTGAAGTCTGCGATCTGCTTTTGCTGGCGCAGGGCAAGCTTGATGAGGCCAAAGGGCAATCGATATGAGTAAAACCAGACGTTGGATTATCATTTTGCTGTCACTTGTCGCACTGGTATTGATTGGCGTGAACCTTGCCGATCGCGACGATACGCAAACGGAAGTGGTCAACAATAACGATCCAACCTATAAAAGCGATCACAGCGACACTGTGGTCTACAGCCCGGAAGGTGCGCTGAACTATCGTTTGATTGCCCAGCATGTTGAATATTTTTCAGATGACGGTATTTCGTGGTTTACCCGACCTGTCATGACCACGTTTGATAAGGACAAGGTGCCGACGTGGTCAATTAAGTCAGATCGGGCAAAACTGACAAATGACCGTATGCTTTATCTGTATGGCCACGTTGAAGTCAACGCCCTGACCGCTGACTCACAACTGCGAAAAATTACGACGGATAATGCCCAGATTAACCTGGTAACCCAGGACGTGACCTCGCAGGATCTGGTCACACTGTATGGCACAACATTTAATTCCAGCGGTTTGAGAATGCGCGGGAACTTACGCAGCAAGAACGCCGAGCTGATTGAAAAGGTTAGAACCTCCTATGAAATTCAAAACAAACAAACTCAGCCTTAAAGTAATTATCGCCAGCGCGATGCTGGCGACCAGTCTCCCCGCGCTTGCTGTAACGGGCGATACCGACCAACCGATCCATATCGAGTCCGATACCCAGTCTCTCGATATGCAGGGTAACGTCGTCACCTTCACGGGTAACGTCGTCATGACTCAGGGCACCATTAAAATCAACGCCGACAAAGTGGTCGTGACCCGTCCGGGTGGCGAGCAGGGCAAAGAGATCATTGATGGTTACGGTAACCCGGCCACCTTCTACCAAATGCAGGACAACGGCAAGCCGGTGAAAGGTCACGCCTCGCATATGCACTACGAGCTGGCGAAGGACCTGGTCATCCTGACCGGAAACGCGTATCTGGAACAGCTGGACAGCAACATTACCGGCGACCGAATCACCTATCTGGTGAAAGAGCAAAAAATGCAGGCCTCCAGCGAGAAAGGCAAACGCGTCACGACCGTACTGGTTCCGTCGCAGCTGCAGGACAAAGGCAAAGGCCAGGCCCCGGCACAGAAGAAGAGTAACTAATTCGTTATGGCAACATTAACTGCAAAAAATCTCGCGAAGGCCTATAAGGGCCGCCGTGTCGTAGAAGATGTCAGTCTGACCGTCAACTCCGGCGAAATTGTAGGGCTGCTTGGCCCTAACGGTGCGGGTAAAACCACCACCTTCTACATGGTCGTTGGCATTGTGCCGCGCGATGCCGGCAACATAATCATTGACGATGAAGACATCAGTCTTCTGCCGCTGCACGCGCGAGCGCGTCGCGGGATCGGCTACCTGCCGCAGGAAGCCTCCATTTTCCGTCGTCTTAGCGTTTACGATAACCTGATGGCGGTCCTGCAAATTCGTAACGACCTGACCAGCGAACAGCGTCAGGATCGTGCCAACGAGCTGATGGAAGAGTTCCATATTGAGCATCTGCGTGACAGTCTCGGTCAGGCGCTCTCCGGGGGGGAACGCCGCCGCGTTGAGATTGCGCGTGCGCTGGCCGCAAACCCGAAATTTATCCTTCTGGATGAACCGTTTGCGGGCGTTGACCCGATCTCGGTTATCGATATTAAACGCATCATTGAACACCTGCGTGACAGCGGGCTGGGCGTACTGATCACCGACCACAACGTCCGTGAAACGCTGGCCGTGTGTGAACGCGCGTATATTGTGAGCCAGGGCAATCTGATCGCCCACGGTACGCCGCAGCAGATCCTCGAAGACGATCATGTTAAGCGCGTCTATCTTGGGGAAGACTTCAGACTCTGATAGGGTAGAGGTAACGTAACGCCGAACCGGAGAAAAATGCTCTGAACATGAAGCAAGGTTTGCAATTAAGGCTCAGCCAACAACTGGCGATGACGCCGCAGCTACAGCAGGCAATTCGCCTGTTGCAACTGTCCACGTTAGAACTTCAGCAGGAGCTCCAGCAGGCGCTGGACAGCAACCCCCTGCTGGAACAAACCGATCTTCATGACGAGGTAGATACCCAGCAATCGCAGGATACAGAAGCGCTCGACACCGCGGATGCACTCGAACAAAAAGAGATGCCCGACGAGCTTCCGCTGGATGCCAGCTGGGATGAAATCTACACCGCCGGAACCCCTTCCGGTACGCGTGCAGACTACCAGGACGATGAGCTACCGGTCTATCAGGGAGAAACCACCCAGTCGCTGCAGGATTACCTGATGTGGCAGGTGGAACTCACCCCCTTCTCCGATACCGACCGCGCGATTGCCACCTCAATTGTCGATGCCGTTGACGACACCGGCTATTTGACCGTCACGCTGGACGATATTCTGGAAAGCATGGGCGATGAAGAGATTGAGCTTGAGGAGATCGAAGCCGTTCTGAAGCGCATTCAGCGTTTCGATCCGGTAGGCGTGGCTGCAAAAGATCTGCGCAATTGCCTGCTGATCCAGCTTTCCCAGTTCAGCAAAGAGACGCCATGGATCGACGAGGCGCGCTTAATCATCAGCGATCATCTGGATCTGTTGGCTAACCACGATTTCCGCTCCCTGATGCGCGTCACGCGCCTGAAGGAAGAGGTGCTGAAAGAAGCGGTGAATCTGATCCAGTCGCTCGATCCGCGCCCGGGTCAGTCGATCCAGACCAGCGAGCCCGAGTACGTCATCCCGGACGTGCTGGTCAGAAAACACAATGACCGCTGGGTCGTTGAACTGAATTCAGACAGCATTCCTCGCCTGCAAATCAACCAGCAGTACGCCTCCATGTGCACCAGCGCGCGTAACGACTCCGACAATCAATATATTCGTAGCAATCTTCAGGAAGCACGATGGCTGATCAAAAGTCTTGAGAGCCGAAATGATACGCTGCTGCGCGTCAGTCGCTGTATTGTGGAACAGCAGCAGGCGTTCTTTGAGCAGGGCGAAGAGTTTATGAAACCGATGGTACTGGCGGATATCGCCCAGGCCGTCGAAATGCATGAATCAACCATTTCCCGTGTCACCACGCAGAAGTATCTGCACAGTCCACGCGGTATTTTTGAGCTTAAGTATTTCTTCTCCAGCCATGTGAATACCGAGGGCGGCGGCGAAGCGTCGTCAACGGCCATTCGTGCTCTGGTGAAGAAGTTGATCGCCGCGGAGAACCCCGCGAAGCCACTAAGCGACAGTAAGTTAACCACCATGCTGTCCGATCAGGGTATTATGGTGGCACGTCGTACTGTTGCGAAGTATCGAGAGTCTTTATCCATTCCGCCGTCCAACCAGCGTAAACAGCTGGTCTGACACAACCGATAAGGAAGACACTATGCAGCTCAACATCACTGGACAAAACGTCGAAATTACCGAGGCTTTACGCGACTTCGTGAACGCGAAGTTTGCAAAACTCGAACAGTATTTCGAAAGGATCAATCAGGTCTATATTGTGTTGAAAGTGGAGAAAGTGACTCATATCTCGGATGCCACCCTGCATGTTAACGGGGGTGAACTGCATGCCAGTGCGGAAGGGCAAGACATGTACGCTGCTATCGACGGCTTGATTGATAAGCTTGCACGACAGCTCAATAAACATAAAGATAAACTGAAACAACACTAATTGTCCGGGCAGTTAACGGGTGCAGGACGGCCTGTTGTGAAACACAACAGGCCATTTGTACAGTTAGCGCTTAGGTGAAATTATGATGAACAACGATTCCGCTCTTCAACTGAGCAATGTCCTTAACCAGGAATGTACCCGCAGTGCGGTTCACTGCCAGAGCAAAAAACGTGCGCTGGAGATCATCAGTGAACTGGCTGCCAAACAGCTGGGCCTGCCGCCACAGGTGGTGTTCGAAGCGATTCTGACCCGTGAAAAAATGGGCAGTACCGGTATCGGCAACGGCATCGCGATCCCGCACGGCAAACTGGAAGAGGATACCCTGCGTGCCGTTGGTGTGTTTGTGCAGCTTGAAACACCTATCGCCTTCGATGCTATTGATAACCAGCCCGTCGATCTCCTCTTCGCGCTGCTGGTGCCTGCCGACCAGACGAAAACCCATTTGCATACGCTGTCGCTGGTCGCAAAACGTCTGGCCGATAAAACCATATGCCGTCGACTGCGCTCGGCCCAAAGTGATGAAGAGCTCTATCAAATTATCACTGAAGCAGAAGGCAATCAGGATGATGCATAATCAGGAGATGGCCTTCACATCTGTTGTCCTGAGGAGAAACGGAACATGGTGCTGATGATTGTCAGTGGCCGTTCAGGGTCGGGGAAATCCGTTGCTCTGCGCGCGCTGGAAGACATGGGTTTTTACTGCGTCGATAACCTGCCGGTCGTGTTGTTGCCCGACCTGGCCCGCACGCTTGCGGAGAGACAAACCTCTGCCGCCGTCAGTATCGACGTCCGTAACATGCCGGAATCGCCCGAGATCTTCGAACAGGCCATGAGCAACCTGCCTGATACATTCTCGCCACAGCTGCTGTTCCTTGATGCAGACCGCAATACGCTGATCCGCCGCTACAGCGATACCCGTCGTTTGCACCCGCTTTCCAGTAAGAACCTCTCTCTGGAGAGCGCTATCGATGAAGAGAGTGACCTGCTGGAGCCGCTGCGTTCTCGTGCCGACCTGATTGTCGACACCTCTGAGATGTCCGTTCACGAGCTGGCGGAAATGCTGCGTACCCGGTTGTTGGGTAAGCGCGAGCGTGAACTGACGATGGTGTTCGAATCCTTCGGCTTTAAGCACGGTATTCCGATTGATGCGGATTACGTTTTTGACGTGCGCTTCCTGCCGAACCCGCACTGGGATCCAAAGCTGCGTCCAATGACCGGTCTGGATAAACCCGTCGCGGCCTTCCTCGACCGGCACACAGAAGTTCACAATTTTATCTACCAGACGCGAAGCTACCTTGAGCTATGGTTACCTATGCTGGAGACAAACAATCGTAGCTACCTCACGGTGGCGATTGGCTGTACCGGCGGTAAACATCGTTCGGTTTACATCGCCGAACAGCTGGCCGACTATTTCCGCTCGCGCGGGAAGAACGTTCAGTCCCGTCATCGCACGCTGGAAAAACGTAAAACATGACCGTAAAACAAACCGTTGAGATCACCAATAAGCTGGGCATGCATGCACGCCCGGCGATGAAACTGTTTGAGCTGATGCAGGGGTTCGATGCAGAGGTTCTGCTGCGGAATGACGAAGGCACCGAAGCGGAAGCGAACAGCGTGATCGCCCTGCTGATGCTGGACTCCGCCAAAGGGCGCCAGATTGAAGTCGAGGCCACCGGACCTCAGGAAGAGGAAGCGCTGGCGGCAGTGATTGCGCTGTTCAACGCAGGGTTCGACGAAGATTAAGGTCTGCCAGTCAGGCGGGTGGCGCTGCGCTTACCCGCCCTACATTAATTTATTGCTCTCCATAAATCCTTCTCCTCCCAACTGACGCATTTGACGCATGATCCACGCCTGACGACTTCGCACGTACCCTGATGGGGCGCTGGCTTTAAAGCGGATGGGATTCGGTAAAACAGCGGCCAATAGCGCTGCTTCTGACATGCTCAGACGGCTGGCTGGCTTATTGAAATACCGTTGCGCGGCAGCTTCCACGCCAAATATGCCGTCGCCAAACTCAGCGACGTTGAGATAGACGGTCAGAATGCGTTTTTTGCTCCAGACCGTTTCCATCCCAAGGGTGAGCCCCGCTTCCAGCCCTTTTCGCACCCAGCTTCGGCCATCCCACAGAAACAGATTTTTGGCCGTCTGCTGCGACAAGGTTGACGCGCCGCGCACGCGGTTTTCATGGCGTTCGTTATGGGCTAGCGCCTTCTCAATTGCCGCCACGTCGAACCCCCAGTGCTCCGGGAATTTCTGGTCCTCCGCCGCGATGACCGCCAGCCCCATGAACGGTGAAATCTCGTCCATGCTCACCCAGTCAGAGTGGGCAACATAGCCGAAATCACCGCTGAACCACGCGCTAAGCTGGCGCTCAACCATAACGGCAGAGAACGGAACCGGCATAATGCTGAATAAAGCCAGCCCGCCTCCCCAGAATACCGCCAGTACAAGAACAATACGCAAAAGGATGCGTTTCACCCCTGCGCCTGCGGCAAATTTACGCCTCATTCAGTCAGCACCAGCACGCGAGCCACCAGCTTTTCAATACCTGAGGCCGCCTCAGCGATATTGTTCGCCAACATATACGCCGGCGTGGTGACAACTTTGTTATCTTCATCAACCACAATGTCATCAACCGGGCAGGGAACGTGTTCGCCCCCCATTTCCTCGACGATCTCTGCGGTATCAATATCCGTCCCGATAGTCAGGCGCAGCGGGAAATCGAAAATCCTGGGCAGCATGGCCGGCGCGATGCAGATAAAGCCCAGCGGTTTTCCTGCCGCATGCATGGCCTGCGACAGCGCTTTCAGATGAGGATCGATCTGACACTCCGCGCCCTGCGCAGCGAAGGTACTGAGATTTTTGGCCGCGCCAAACCCACCCGGTACAATCAGCGCATCAAGCTCTGTAGGATCTGCCTGAATAAGAGGATGGATATCACCTCGCACGATACGCGCGGCCTCAATCAGTACATTACGGGTTTCCGCCATCGGCTCACCGGTCAGATGATTAATCACATCCGCCTGATTTTTGTCTGGCGCAAAGCAAATAACTTCTGCTCCGTGCTTAGCCAGGGCCAACAGCGTAATGACGGCTTCATGTATCTCAGAACCATCGTAAACACCGCATCCGCTCAGCACGACACCAATCTTTTTCATCATGACAATCCTTTTCTGCAACTTGCTGAAGCACATTAATAATTTTGATTAAAACGCTATGCTTCACACATTTCACTGATTCATGTAACAAACCATTTAAGATTTGCTATCTTATCTGCGTGCGGCCTAAATTTTTTCAGGCGGCGCCCTTTCGAAAATAACTTTAAAAAACAGGCGCAGCCACGATTTCCCTGGTGTTGGCGCAGTATTCGCGCACCCCGGTTAAGCCGGGGTCATTTTTTTCTGGCGTCAACCCAGGCCTTCAGCACCGCAACATCGTTTTGCCACTCTTGTTTCATCTCTTCAACCCAATCACCCACGTTATCTTCCCATGCAGGTAAATCAGGGGACTGAATCTGTTGACCCAGCTGCTGCAGGTGGCGTAAGCCAACCGAGCCGGCGGCACCTTTAATTTTATGTCCTTCTTCCACGATGCCCTTCTGGTCACGAGCCGTCAGGTTTGATTCCAGCACGCTCAGATAGCCCGGCATCATTTTTTCGAATACCGCCAGACCGTCGGTAATCAGTTTCGGGCCGACCAGATCGATGTACTGCTCCAGCATCGCGGTATCGAGTATCGTTTGGGCTTTTGCGCTATCAACAGACGTCATGGTGCTCTCCTCTTCATCACGGGTATCCCAGAACTTCTTAATCATGGCGGTCAGAGCAGGCACCGCCAGCGGCTTGCTGAGTACATCGTCCATACCGGCATCGAGATACTCTTTTTTATCTTTCAGTACGTTCGCCGTCAGCGCCACCAGCGGCGGCAGTTCGTCGGCCGCGTACTGACGCGTCAGCTCACGCGAGATATCCAGCCCTGTCATGTCCGGTAACTGGATATCCAGCAGGACAAGATCGTATTCGCCCGGTTTAAACATCTCGAGTGCGGCTTTACCGGTCATCGCGACATCCACGCTATTGCCCAGCTTTTCCAGCACGGAGCGCGCCACAATAACGTTCAGCTCAATATCTTCCACCAGCAGAACGTGCAGCGCAGGCAGCGGCATGTCGTCGTTTTCAAAGGTATCCTCAACCTCCTCCGCCACCGCCGGTGCATGGACCGTCAGCGTGAAGGTTGACCCTTTCCCCGGCTGGCTGGCAACGGTGATATCGCCCCCCATACTCTTTGCCAGCCGTTTAGAGACCGCCAGACCAATGCCCGTTCCGGTAGCAGGCTTCCCGCCGTTGCTGTCCTTCACCTGGTAGTACATCGCGAAAATTTTGTCCTGCTCCTCCTGCGGAATACCAATCCCGGAGTCCTCCACCTCGAAGTGCAGCATATCGCCGTCGTCAAAGCGGATGCGTACTGCCACCTGCCCCTTCTGGGTAAATTTCACCGCGTTGCTGATAAGGTTCCACAGGATCTGGCGCAGACGCGTGCCGTCAGTCACCACTTTATGCGGCAGCGGTAGGGTTGGCTCCATGACAAAACTCAGCCCCTTCTGCTGCGCCTGTAAGCCGGACAGGTTTTCGAGATCGGCAAGGAAGCTGGTGAAATCAACAGGCTGGTTATCAAGCTGAACTTTACGGCGCTCCATCTTATCCATATCAATAATATCGTTGAAGATATTACCCAGCGTGACCGCTGAGACATGGATAGTCTTGAGGTATTTTTCCTGTTCTGCGGTCAGGTCGGTATCCAGCAGAATTCGGCTCAGCCCGACAATGCCGTTAAGCGGCGTACGCAGCTCGTGGCTGATGGTGGAGATAAAGGTAGTCTTGTCGCGGCTGGCGCGCTCCAGGGCGTCCTGATAGCGCTTACGCTCGGTGATATCGCGGCCAAAGCCCATCAGGCCGTGGCGTTTCCCGACGCGGTCATAGTAAGGCACCTTACGGATCTCAAAGCAGGCTTTGCGTCCGTCCGGGTAATCCAGCCACTGTTCATAGGTCAGCGAGACGTTATGGCGGAAGACTTTTTCGTCCGTCTCCATAACCTTGGCCGCCGCCTCTTCAGAGTAAACGTCCTGCGGCTTCAGGTGAATCAGCTGCTTCTCGCTTTTTCCGGTGAGCAGCTCCATCGCACGGTTACAGCCGGAAAACTCTTTATCTTCATTACGGTAGAACACCAGATCCGGTGAAGCATCAAGAAATGACCGCAGGAAAGAGGACTGCTGCTCAAGCTGGATCTGCGTGACCTCGCGCTCTTTCATTTCGATTTTCAGCTGCTCCAGCGTGGCCTGACGCTCGGCTTCCGCCTTCTCACGATCTGAAATCTCCTGGTTCAGCTGCGCGATGTTGTCTTTGAGCTGGACGTTGAGCTTCAGGTCGCGCTCGCGCATCTCTTCCAGTTTATCGACCAGTTTTGACAAACGCTGACGGGACTCTTCCAGCTGTTCAACCACCACGGAAAGGAAATAGACCGCCCAGGGCGTAATGAGCAAGCCAAAGAAGATGGAGCGGATGACGTCGATACTCTCGACCTGACCATGCAGAACCATGGTGACGGCCATTTGCACGACAATGGCCAGAACGACCAGCGCCAGCGCAAGCAGCATGGAGAAACGCACCAGCCCAAGCTTCATCATCAGGTCGACGTAATACTGGGCAAGCATTCGAATTTGCTTCATAGAGGATCCCTTCACGACTTTATCGCTCAATAATACTCAAATTCAGGGCGAGGCGTTGAAGGTTGTGAGAAAAAGTGCGGAGTGAAACAGGAGATTAGCCTCGCTCCCGGTTAACCGGAAGCGAGGAGAGGTCAATCAGGAGCGTTTCAACAGCAGCCAGAGGCTGATCAGGAGGAAACTGGCGCTTGGCAGCAGCGCACCAATCATCGGCGGAATACCATAAACCAGCGTCAGCGGACCGAAGATCTGGTCGAGCACGTAGAATACAAAGCCGAAGCTGATACCGGTCACAACGCGCACGCCCATCGGCACGCTACGCAACGGGCCGAAGATAAACGACAGCGCCATCAGCATCATCACCGCCACGGACATCGGCTGGAAGATCTTGCTCCACATGTTGAGCTGATACCGTCCTGCATCCTGCCCGCTCGACTTCAGGTATTTCACATAGTTGTGTAAACCGCTGATGGAGAGCGCGTCAGGATCCAGCGCTACAACTCCGAGCTTATCGGGAGTCAGATTGGTCTTCCACGTGCCGGTCACCGTCTGAGAACCGGCGATCTGTTTCGGATCGGTCAGGTCAGACTCATCGACCTGGGACAAGCGCCACTGTTTTTTTTCAGCGTCAAATTTCGCCGAAGAGGCGTGGCGGACTGATTCCAGACGGCGCTGGTCATCAAAAGCGTAGATGCTCACCCCACCCAGTTCATCATTGCCATTGACCCGTTCGATGTAGACGAAGTTTTTACCGTCTTTCGCCCATAAACCTTGCTGAGTCGAGAGCAGTGAGCCGCCGTACATGGCCTGGGCACGGTAGTTACGCGCCATCTGTTCGCCCTGCGGCGCGACCCACTCGCCAATCGCCATGGTCAACAGCACCAGTGGGATCGCGGTTTTCATTACCGACAGCGCAACCTGCATGCGGGTAAAACCCGAGGCCTGCATAACGACAAGCTCACTGCGCTGCGCCAGCATCCCCAGCCCCAGCAGTGCGCCCAGCAGGGCCGCCATCGGGAAGAAGATTTGCACATCTTTCGGCACGCTGAGCAGGGTATACATCCCCGCGCCCAGCGCGTCATAGCTCCCCTGCCCGGCTTTTTTCAGCTGGTCGACAAATTTGATAATGCCGGAGAGCGACACCAGCATGAACAACGTCATCATGATGGTGGTAAAAATGGTTTTACCGATATAGCGATCAAGAACGCCAAACGCCTGCATTAGATGGCTCCTTTACGCGAGAATCGGGCACGTATGCGGCGCACAGGCACCGTATCCCACAGGTTTAATCCCAGCGCCAGTAAGATGTACAGGCTGTTGACGAACCATGTCCAGACCATAGGGTCCAGCTTACCCTTCGCGCCGTTAGAACGAATCGAGGTTTGCAGCAGGAAATAGATCAGGTACAGCAGCATCGCCGGCAGCATAGAGAGCACGCGGCCCTGACGCGGGTTCACCACGCTCAGCGGCACGACAATCAGCGCCATCATAAACACGGTGAAGACAAGCGTAATACGCCAGTGGAACTCAGCGCGCGCTCTGTCGGTATCGGTGTTCCACAGCGTGCGCATGTCCATTTGCTCGGTATCCGTTGGATCGAGCGCCACCGCCTGATGGCCGATAATAGCCTGATAGTTCTGGAAATCCGTAATACGGAAGTCGCGCAGCATCGCGGTGCCTTCGAAACGGGTGCCTTTGTTCAGCGTCACGATCTGCGAACCATCTTTGCGCTGAGCAAGCTGACCGGAGTCTGCAACCACCACTGATGGACGCGCGTTACCTTTGGGACGTAACTGCGCCAGGAATACGTCGTTGAATTTACTGCCGTCAACGCTCTCAATAAACAGCACGGAGTTGCCGTCGGTCGCCTGCTGGAACTGCCCCTGGGCTAACGCCGCCATGCCGGGGTTGGCTTTCGCTTCGGCCAGCACTTCGTCCTGATGACGGGAAGACATGGGGCCCGCCCACATCACATTCACCGCAGCAACAATACCCGTGAACAGCGCCAGTATCATGGCCGCTTTCACCAGTACCGCTTTGCTAAGGCCACAGGCATGCATCACCGTGATTTCACTCTCGGTGTAGAGTTTCCCAAGCGTCATGAGCAGGCCAAGGAAAAGACTTAGCGGCAGGATGAGCTGCGCCATTTCCGGGATCCCTAAACCAAGCAGGGAAAGCACCAGATTTGTTGGAATTTCGCCGTCAACAGCCGCACCGAGGATCTTAACCAGCTTCTGACAGAAAAAAATCAGCAGCAGGATGAAGAGGATCGCCAGTTGGCTCTTGAGCGTCTCCCGCACCAGATATCTTATGATTATCACTTTAAATACGCCCGTAAAAACCCGTCTCTTTGCAGGAATTTCGCTTGTTTCATGGCTTAAACGTCATTTATTCTCTTGAGTCGTCGAAATCATCGCTAAGATTAAAACATCCAGCGGATTCACGCTTCAGGACTTTTTCTGACGTGTCGAAACCGTAGTAACGTAAGATTAACACGAAGTCACCACAACAGCGGACATGAGTTACGAAAGGTTTCAATTCTATCCGTAGCAGCCGCCGTTGTCTTTAAGATTCAGGAGCGTAGTGCATGGAGTTCAGTGTAAAAAGCGGTAGCCCGGAGAAACAGCGGAGTGCCTGCATCGTTGTGGGCGTCTTTGAACCGCGTCGACTCTCCCCGATCGCCGAGCAACTCGATAAAATCAGTGACGGCTATATTAGCGCCCTGCTGCGCCGTGGCGAACTGGAAGGCAAACCTGGGCAGACGCTGTTACTGCACCATGTTCCGAACGTACTGTCAGAACGTATTCTGCTGATTGGCTGCGGCAAAGAACGCGAACTGGATGAACGTCAGTATAAACAGGTGATTCAGAAAACGATTAATACGCTGAATGACACCGGTTCAATGGAAGCCGTCTGCTTCCTGACAGAGCTGCACGTTAAGGGGCGTAACACCTACTGGAAAGTGCGCCAGGCGGTCGAAACGGCAAAAGAGAGCCTGTACAGCTTCGATCAGCTGAAGACCAATAAAAGCGAGCCGCGTCGTCCACTGCGTAAAATGGTCTTTAACGTGCCAACCCGTCGCGAGCTGACCAGCGGCGAGCGCGCCATCCAGCACGGTTTGGCGATCGCGGCCGGCATTAAAGCCGCCAAAGATCTCGGCAACATGCCGCCTAACATCTGTAACGCCGCGTACCTGGCCTCGCAGGCGCGTCAGTTGGCCGACGCCTACAGCAAGAATGTCATTACCCGCGTCATCGGCGAACAGCAGATGAAAGAGCTGGGGATGCACTCTTATCTGGCGGTCGGTAACGGCTCTCAGAACGAATCCCTGATGTCCGTCATTGAGTACAAAGGCAATCCGTCCGAAGACGCACGCCCTATCGTGCTTGTCGGTAAAGGCCTGACCTTCGACTCCGGCGGTATCTCCATCAAGCCTGCCGAAGGCATGGACGAGATGAAGTACGACATGTGCGGCGCGGCGGCAGTTTACGGCGTGATGCGCATGGTGGCGGAGCTTCAGCTGCCGATTAACGTGATTGGCGTGCTGGCAGGCTGCGAAAACATGCCTGGCGGTCGCGCCTATCGTCCGGGTGACGTCCTGACCACCATGTCCGGGCAGACGGTTGAAGTACTGAACACCGACGCCGAAGGCCGTCTGGTACTCTGTGACGTGCTGACCTATGTGGAACGCTTTGAGCCGGAAGCGGTGATTGACGTCGCCACCCTCACCGGTGCCTGTGTGATTGCGCTGGGTCACCACATCACCGGCCTGATGTCGAACCACAATCCGCTGGCGCACGAGCTTATTGGTGCCTCAGAGCAGGCCGGAGACCGCGCATGGCGTCTGCCGCTGGGCGATGAATATCAGGATCAGTTGGAGTCTAACTTTGCGGATATGGCGAACATTGGCGGACGTCCTGGCGGTGCGATCACCGCGGGCTGCTTCCTGGCACGCTTCACCCGCAAGTACAACTGGGCACACCTGGATATCGCGGGCACCGCATGGCGCTCCGGTAAAGCCAAAGGCGCCACCGGTCGTCCAGTGGCGCTGCTGTCGCAGTTCCTGCTCAATCGTGCGGGTTTTAACGGCGACGAGTGATGCATAACGCCGGGTGGCGGCTTCGCCTTACCCGGCCTACAGCATCACTCAACCGTAGGCCGGGTAAGCGTAGCGCCACCCGGCTTTGCATTTAAATCCACGACAAGAAGCCCCATATATGAAGAATGCAACGTTCTACCTTCTGGACAACGACACCCATCAGGATGGCCTCAGCGCCGTCGAACAGCTGGTGTGTGAAATTGCCGCAGAACGTTGGCGCGCAGGTAAACGCGTTCTGATTGCCTGTGAAGATGAACAGCAGGCCATTCGCCTGGATGAAGCGCTGTGGGCGCGCCCGCCGGAGAGTTTTGTCCCGCATAACCTGTCGGGCGAAGGCCCGCGCGGTGGAGCACCGGTTGAAATTGCCTGGCCGCAAAAGCGCAACAGCAGCGCGCGCGATATTCTGATTAGCCTGCGGATAGATTTTGCAGATTTTGCCACCGCTTTCACAGAAGTGGTAGACTTTGTCCCTTACGAAGAATCTTTGAAACAACTGGCGCGCGAACGCTATAAAGCGTACCGCCTGGCTGGTTTTAACCTGAATACGGCAACCTGGAAATAATGGAAAAGACATATAACCCACGCGATATCGAACAGCCGCTTTACGAGCACTGGGAACAGCAGGGCTATTTCAAGCCTAACGGCGACGAAAGCAAAGAGTCCTTCTGCATCATGATCCCGCCGCCGAACGTCACCGGCAGTTTGCATATGGGTCATGCTTTCCAGCAGACCATCATGGACACCATGATCCGCTACCAGCGCATGCAGGGTAAAAACACCCTGTGGCAGGCGGGGACTGACCACGCGGGTATCGCGACCCAGATGGTGGTTGAGCGTAAAATTGCCGCTGAAGAAGGAAAAACCCGCCACGACTACGGTCGCGACGCGTTCATCGACAAAATCTGGCAGTGGAAGGCAGAATCCGGCGGCACCATTACCCGTCAGATGCGCCGTCTCGGCAACTCGGTGGACTGGGAGCGCGAGCGCTTCACCATGGATGAAGGCCTGTCCAACGCCGTTAAAGAAGTCTTTGTCCGCCTGTACAAAGAAGACCTGATTTACCGTGGCAAACGCCTGGTAAACTGGGATCCAAAACTGCGTACCGCCATCTCTGACCTGGAAGTGGAAAACCGCGAGTCTAAAGGCTCCATGTGGCATATCCGCTATCCGCTGGCCGATGGCGCAAAAACCGCCGACGGTAAAGATTACCTGGTGGTTGCCACTACCCGTCCGGAAACCCTGCTGGGCGATACCGGCGTGGCCGTTAACCCGGAAGATCCGCGTTATAAAGATCTGATCGGCAAATTCGTGGTGCTGCCGCTGGTAAACCGCCGTATTCCGATTGTGGGCGACGAACACGCCGACATGGAAAAAGGCACCGGCTGCGTAAAAATCACCCCGGCGCACGATTTCAACGACTATGAAGTCGGTCGTCGTCACGCCCTGCCGATGATCAACATTCTGACCTTCGACGGCGATATCCGCGAAAGCGCAGAAGTGTATGACACCAAAGGCAACGAATCCGACGTTTATTCCAGCGACATCCCGGCTGAGTTCCAGAAGCTGGAACGCTTTGCCGCGCGTAAAGCGATTGTGGCTGCCGTCGACGCACTCGGCCTGCTGGAAGAGATCAAACCTCACGATCTGACCGTACCGTACGGCGACCGTGGCGGCGTGGTGATCGAGCCAATGCTGACCGACCAGTGGTACGTGCGTGCCAACGTGCTGGCGAAACCGGCTGTCGAAGCGGTTGAAAACGGCAGCATTCAGTTCGTGCCGAAGCAGTACGAAAACATGTACTTCTCCTGGATGCGTGACATTCAGGACTGGTGTATCTCCCGTCAGCTGTGGTGGGGTCACCGTATTCCGGCGTGGTACGACAACGAAGGCAACGTTTACGTTGGCCGTAGCGAAGACGAAGTGCGTCAGGAAAACAACCTGAGCGCAGACGTTGCGCTGCGTCAGGACGAAGACGTGCTGGACACCTGGTTCTCCTCCGCGCTCTGGACCTTCTCCACCCTCGGCTGGCCGGAAAACACCGACGCGCTGCGTCAGTTCCACCCAACCAGCGTGATGGTCTCCGGCTTCGACATTATCTTCTTCTGGATTGCCCGCATGATCATGATGACCATGCACTTCATCAAAGACGAAGACGGTAAGCCGCAGGTTCCGTTCCATACCGTCTACATGACCGGTCTGATCCGCGACGACGAAGGCCAGAAGATGTCCAAGTCGAAGGGGAACGTGATTGACCCGCTGGATATGGTTGACGGTATTTCTCTGGAAGACCTGCTGGAAAAACGTACCGGCAACATGATGCAGCCGCAGCTGGCCGAGAAAATCCGCAAGCGCACCGAGAAGCAGTTCCCGAACGGGATCGAGTCTCACGGTACCGACGCCCTGCGCTTCACCCTGGCGGCACTGGCCTCAACCGGTCGTGACATCAACTGGGACATGAAGCGTCTGGAAGGTTACCGTAACTTCTGTAACAAGCTGTGGAACGCCAGCCGCTTCGTGCTGATGAACACCGAAGATCAGGATTGCGGCTTCAACGGCGGCGAAATGACCCTGTCTCTGGCGGACCGCTGGATCCTGGCGGAATTCAACCAGACGGTGAAAGCCTTCCGCGAGGCGCTGGACAGCTACCGCTTCGATATCGCGGCGGGCATCCTGTATGAATTCACCTGGAACCAGTTCTGTGACTGGTATCTGGAGCTGGCGAAGCCGGTGATGAACGGCGGTACTGAGGCGGAACTGCGCGGCACGCGCAACACGCTGATTACCGTTCTGGAAGGTCTGCTGCGCCTGGCGCATCCGGTCATTCCATTTATCACCGAAACTATCTGGCAGCGCGTGAAGGTGATTGCAGGCATCAACGCCGATACCATCATGCTGCAGCCGTTCCCGGAATTCGATTCGGCCAAGGTTGATGAAGCGGCGTCCGCGGACACCGAGTGGCTGAAACAGGCGATCGTTGCGGTACGTAACATCCGTGCTGAAATGAACATCGCCCCTGGCAAACCGCTGGAGCTGCTGCTTCGTGGCTGCAGCGAGGCTGCCGTTCGTCGCGTCACCGAGAACAACACCTTCCTCAAGACCATGGCGCGTCTGGAAAGCATCACCGTGCTGCCTGCCGATGACAAAGGTCCGGTTTCCGTGACCAAAATCATCGACGGCGCCGAGCTGCTGATCCCGATGGCGGGCCTGATCGACAAAGATGCCGAGCTGGCGCGTCTGGCGAAAGAAGTGGCGAAAGTCGACGTGGAAATTGGCAAAATCGAAAGCAAGCTGGCGAATGAAGGCTTTGTGGCCCGCGCGCCGGAAGCGGTCATCGCCAAAGAGCGTGAGCGTCTGGTTGCTTTCGCCGATGCGAAGACCAAACTGATTGAGCAGCAGGCGGTTATTGCCGCACTGTAATGCTTTTACCCCTTACGCTTCAGGGCGTAAGGGGTATCCTTCCTGAAAACTCCTCGCTTGCACTCCCCTTTCTGCGGTGCTATTAACAGCAGTTATGTGTCAATTTTTGTTATGAGTAATGCTATGAGCGTGATTACCCCCGTCGCGACGACGATGCGTCGGATCACTGAGCAGGATAATTCGGCTATCGCCGCCGTTATCCGCACCGTTTCTGCCGAATATGGCCTGACGGCTGACAAAGGCTACACGGTTGCTGACCCGAACCTGGACGAGCTTTACCAGCTCTACAGCCAGCCAGGGCATGCCTACTGGGTAATCGAGCAGAACGGCCTGGTGGTGGGCGGCGGCGGCGTGGCGCCCCTCAGCTGCAGCGAGCCGGATATCTGTGAACTACAGAAAATGTATTTCCTGCCAACGGCGCGCGGGCAAGGGCTGGCGAAAAAGCTGGCGCTGATGGCGCTGGACCACGCGCGCGAGCAGGGGTTTACCCGCTGCTACCTTGAAACCACTGCTTTCCTCAAAGAGGCCATCGGCCTGTATGAACATCTGGGCTTTGAGCATATCGATGCGCCGCTGGGCTGTACCGGCCACGTTGATTGCGAAGTCAGAATGCTGAAAAGCCTGTAACTTTCGTTCCTGCCCTCTTCTGTTAAGCGGCTGTAAACTGAATGCTCTACACTCACAGTTCACACCATAACGGGGGAAACACGATGTCGAAGATAAAAAGCTACGCCGCACCGCAGGCGGGTGCAGAACTTGAGCTGTATGAATACGATGCAGGCGTTCTAAAAGCAGAAGACGTCGAAGTACAGGTTGATTACTGCGGGATCTGCCACTCGGATCTCTCGATGATCGACAACGAATGGGGCTTCTCGAGCTATCCGCTGGTTGCCGGGCACGAAGTCATTGGTCGCGTCGTGGCGCTCGGTAGCGCCGCGCAGGACAAAGGGCTGAAAGTGGGCCAGCGCGTGGGCATTGGCTGGACGGCACGCAGCTGCGGCCACTGCGACGCCTGTATCAGCGGCAACCAGATCAACTGCCTCGAAGGCGCCGTTCCCACTATCCTGAACAAAGGCGGTTTTGCCGACAAGCTTCGCGCCGACTGGCAATGGGTGATCCCGCTGCCGGACAGCATTGATATCGAATCCGCTGGTCCGCTGCTGTGCGGCGGTATCACCGTCTTCAAACCGCTGCTGATGCATCATATCACCGCCACCAGCCGCGTGGGCGTGATCGGTATTGGCGGCCTGGGGCATATCGCCATCAAGCTGCTGCACGCGATGGGCTGTGAAGTCACGGCGTTCAGCTCGAACCCGGCGAAAGAGAAAGAAGTGCTGGCGATGGGTGCGGATAAAGTTGTGAACAGCCGCGATCCGGAAGCGCTGAACGCGCTGGCTGGGCAGTTTGATCTGATCATCAATACCGTAAACGTCGATCTCGACTGGCAGCCGTACTTTGAAGCACTGGCCTACGGCGGTAACTTCCACACCGTAGGTGCCGTGATGAAGCCGCTGCCGGTTCCGGCGTTTACCCTGATCGGCGGCGATCGCAGCGTGTCAGGCTCCGCGACCGGTACGCCGTTTGAGTTGCGCAAGCTGATGAAGTTTGCCGGACGCACCAAAGTGGCCCCGACCACCGAACTGTATCCGATGTCGAAAATCAACGAAGCAATCCAGCACGTGCGTGACGGCAAAGCCCGCTACCGCGTGGTGTTGAAAGCGGATTTCTGATGTGACAGTGCCGGGTGGCGGCTTCGCCTTACCCGGTCTGGATCTGATTTTGTAGGCCCGGTAAGCGCAGCGCTACCGGGCTATTCTCACCTATCGCACCAGCGCAGAAAACACCTCTGCCACCGCGACCGCCCCCGGGTCCATTACCCCGTCCAGGTTCTCTTTATTCACATACGACGAGCGCCCCGCGCCCGCTTTCATCATCTTCGCAGTCGCTTCAGCCCCCTGCTGTGCGGCCTTCGCCGCTGACTCGATATCGCCTTTCCGCAACGCCTCCAGCGCCGGCTGCAGCGCGTCGATCAGGGTACGATCGCCGAGATCTGCGCCACCGTATTGCTTCATCTGCGCCAGCCCGCTGAGCAATGCCTCGGGCAGCGGCTGGCCATCGTGAAGCTTTTGACCGGCCGCGGTAAAGAAGATCGACATCAGCACCCCGCTCGATCCGCCCATCACCGTGGCCAGCCGCTCGCCCACCAGAAGCAGCAGCGTCGATAGGTTATCAAGCGGGAGCTTGCGATCCTCCAGACGCTGCGCAATATCCCGCGCACCTTGCGCAAAGGTAGAGCCGGTATCACCGTCGCCCACTTTGGCATCCAGCGCGTTCAGTCGGTTTTCCAGCTGGAGCAGCGTTTTCGTCACCGAGGAAACATACTCGCCCACCCGCAGATTGTCCGACGGAGTGTATTCCACGCGATCGTGAATGGCGGTATGCGCCACGGTGCGCAGTGGCGCAAACGCAACAGGCTTCTGCCAGCCCAGCGTTTCGACCTCGGCGTGAATCGCCTTTTCAAAGAAATCGTTGAGCTTCAGCAGCGTGAGCGAAAAGCCCTTCATGTCCAGCGCGCTCACCAGCGGCGCGGGGCCTATCAGGTACGCGATCTCCTCTTTCAGCGCCGAATGCGCCAGCTCTTTGGTCAGCAGCGCCATCTCCAGCGCCGATACGCCGCCGAGGTTGTTAATCAATACCGCAAACCGCCCCTCACCCGCCTGCGCGCGTAACGGCGCCACCAGCGTGTCGATAATGGCTTTGCTGTTCTGCGTATCCACGACGGAAGCACCCGGCTCACCGTGAATGCCCAGACCCAGCTCGACATGGCCTTGCTTAATGCGTCCCTCTTCATCGTCGCTGCCCGGCAGGTTGCACGTTTGCATCGCAACGCCCAGACTCCAGAGGTTGTCGCAGGCCTGCTGCGCAATATCCCGCACCTCACTCAACGATTTCCCTTGCTCCGCCGCATAGCCCGCAATCTTATGCACCAGTGCCGTACCGGCAATACCGCGCGGCTGTTTGTTATCCGGCAGCGCGATATCGTCCGCCACGATCGCCATCTCCACCTTGAGGCCATAGCGTTTGGCCTTTTCAGCCGCCAGACCAAAGTTCAGGCGATCGCCGGTGTAGTTTTTGACGATCAGCAGGCAGCCGCGATCGCCCGTGACCGCCACAATGGCATTCAGCACCGCATCCACGCTCGGCGAGGCAAACAGATCGCCACACACTGCCGCCGTCAGCATCCCTTTGCCGACAAACCCGGCATGTGCCGGTTCATGGCCGGAGCCGCCACCGGAGATCACCGCCACGCGGCTTTTGTCCCAGTCGCCGCGTGCGACGATCCTGATGGCCGGATCGATATCAAGTTTGACGAGATTTGCGTGTGGCGCAGAAAGCAGTATGCCTTCAATGGCATCGTTGACCAGCTGTTTGCGATCGTTAAAGAAGAATCTGGACATAGTTTCCCACTATTTTGTGAACCGTATGCAAAAGCATAGTCCGCGCTGGATAATGCGCCGCAAAGTCAGGAATTTACTCAACCAAATTGCTTTCAGGTTGCCTATACTCCACCCAGGACTAAGAGAGGAAGCGCATCATGAGTACACCATTGTTAATTGCCCGGACGCTGGAAAAAGAGCTGTATTTATTGCCCGCGATGGCGAACCGCCACGGTCTGATCACCGGAGCGACCGGAACGGGGAAAACCGTCACCCTGCAAAAGCTGGCGGAGTCGCTTTCGGAGATTGGCGTTCCGGTCTTTATGGCTGACGTGAAAGGCGATTTAACCGGTGTGGCTCAGGAAGGGACGGCCTCTGAAAAACTGCTCGAACGGCTGAAGAATATTGGCATCACGGACTGGACGCCGCATAACAATCCGGTGGTGGTGTGGGATATCTTTGGTGAGAAAGGCCACCCGGTGCGCGCCACCGTCTCCGATCTCGGCCCGCTGCTGCTGGCCCGTCTGCTTAACCTCAACGACGTGCAGTCCGGCGTGCTGAATATCATCTTCCGCATTGCTGACGATCAGGGACTGCTGCTGCTTGATTTCAAAGATCTGCGCGCCATTACCCAGTACATCGGCGATAACGCCAAATCCTTCCAGAACCAGTACGGCAATATCAGCAGCGCCTCGGTGGGCGCCATTCAGCGTGGGTTGCTGACCCTGGAGCAGCAGGGTGCCGAGCACTTCTTCGGCGAGCCGATGCTGGATATCAAAGACTGGATGCGCACCGACAGCAGCGGCAAAGGCATCATCAACATTCTGAGTTCGGAAAAACTTTACCAGATGCCAAAGCTCTACGCCGCCAGCCTGCTGTGGATGCTCTCTGAGCTTTACGAGCAGTTACCCGAAGCAGGCGATCTGGATAAACCGAAGCTGGTCTTCTTCTTCGACGAAGCGCACCTGCTGTTCAACGACGCACCGCAGGTCCTGCTGGATAAAATTGAACAGGTCATCCGCCTGATCCGCTCCAAAGGCGTTGGCGTCTGGTTTGTCTCGCAAAACCCGTCGGATATCCCGGATAACGTGCTCGGCCAGCTTGGTAACCGCGTGCAGCACGCCCTGCGCGCCTTTACGCCGAAAGATCAGAAAGCGGTGAAAGCCGCCGCGCAAACCATGCGCGCCAATCCTGCCTTTGATACCGAAGCGGCGATTCAGGCGTTGGGCACCGGTGAAGCACTGATCTCATTCCTTGATGCGAAGGGCAGCCCGTCCGTAGTGGAGCGAGCCATGGTAATCGCGCCATGCTCGCGCATGGGGCCGGTTACCGACGATGAACGTAACGGCCTGATTAACCACTCTCCGGTTTACGGGAAGTACGAAGACGAGATTGATCGCGAGTCCGCGTTCGAAATGCTGCAAAAAGGGGTGCAGGCGACAACCGAATCGCAGGATGCGCCTGCCGCTAAAGGGCAGTCCGTCGCGGTAGATGACGGCATTCTGGGCGGGCTGAAAGACATCCTGTTCGGCAGCACCGGGCCGCGCGGCGGCAAGCGCGACGGCGTGGTACAAACCATGGCGAAAAGCGCAGCGCGACAGGTCACCAATCAGATAGTGCGCGGCATGCTGGGAAGTTTGTTAGGCGGCCGTCGCCGGTAATCGAGGAACCCACGGGCGGCCAAGCGCCGACCCCTGTACGCCGTTCTCCTGCAGATAGCGGTCGATTTCCAGCATCCCCGTCCAGCGGTTCTCACACCATAGCGGTGCCAGAAGCGTTGGACGGCGGGCGCTGGCCGAGATGCGGTGGTAGACAATTTCAGGCGGCGTGTGGCGAATCATCTCCCCCGCCGTCACCGTATAGTCCTCTAGCGCAATACCGCTTAACCGCCCCGCTTCCCAGGCTTTCGCCATAATGCTTCCCGTAACGACATGCAGCGGGTGCAGCTTAATGCCGTCCACGCCGGTCTCAACCACCTTTTCCAGCGTTTCAAGGCCATGCTGTTGACCTTCGCCGGGCAACCCAACAATCAGGTGCGAACAGACCCTCAGCCCCCGCTCGCGGGCAAGCCGCGTTGTACGCTGGTAGCAGGCGAAATCATGGCCGCGATTGATACGGTGCAGCGTTTTGTCGTGCGCGGTCTGCAGGCCCAGCTCCAGCCAAATCTCGTAGCCTTGCTCTTTGTACTCGCTGAGCAGGTCCAGCACCGCCTCCGGCACGCAGTCCGGGCGCGTGCCCACGCATAGCCCAACGATGTTAGCCTGGCTGACGGCCTGCTGGTACATCGAGCGCAGCACCTGGACCTCCGCCCACGTGCTGGTGTAGGCCTGGAAATAGGCCAGATACTGCTTCGCGCGGTTCACCAGGCTCGCTTGATGGGCAAGCTGTTCGGCGATAGATTTATGCTGCTGGGCTTCATCAGCAAAGGACGCAACGTTACAGAAGGTGCAGCCGCCGCGCCCGATGGTGCCATCGCGATTCGGGCAGCTAAACCCGCCGTGCAGCGTCAGCTTATGAACCTTTTGCCCGTACCGCTGCAAAAGATCCCCACCAAACATATTGACTAATTTCTGTAACTGCATAATCTGATAGACCGTCCCGGAGAAAGGGGACAAGCCTGCCACTTTTAGCCTCTGTCGGCGATGACCTGGATCAATCGCCCCGGACGGCCTTTATCTATATGAATAAATACTCAGGATTACTGCAATTTCATTCACACCTCCCGTGATTACTTTTCCTTATGTTCTGATTGTTTTTTTCATTTATAGCGCCACCACTGAAAAACAGTGGCTTTATGCGGGTTTGCAGCCAATGCCAGATTATTATTCTGCTATAAAACTGCTATTCAGCACGCTACATTGATAATACCGCTTTCATATAGTGAGTCAGATCACACTCCGCCGCGTCCTGTCAGGGCATGCAATCAATGTAAAAATAGTTAAATAACCTTTAATTACAATAGCATAAACTCTCTTTAGCACATTTTTGTATAAATAAGATTGCCATTTGACCTGTGTACCAATTCCCGATAAGTTGGAAATCCGCTGGAAGCTTTCTGGATGAGCGGCCTGCTCATCATATTTATGCAGTAATTGAGATTCCCTCTGAAGCAAGTCCTCAAACTTGTTTACCTGCGCGAAAGGATGAAAAAGAGGGCGAATGCGAGGTACGCGTATGATACGCAAACCCCGTCGCCATGCTCTTTCTGTGCCTGTGCGCCACGGTTAAGTTCAGTGGGAAGCCCGACGAGCCTGGGGAGGTTCACTGATATGTTGTACGATAAATCCCTTGAGAAGGATAACTGTGGTTTCGGCCTGATCGCCCACATAGAAGGCGAACCTAGCCACAAGGTAGTGCGTACTGCTATTCACGCACTGGCCCGAATGCAGCACCGTGGCGCGATTCTTGCCGATGGTAAAACCGGCGACGGTTGCGGCCTGCTGCTGCAAAAACCGGATCGTTTCTTCCGCATCGTGGCGGAAGAGCGCGGCTGGCGTTTAGCCAAAAACTACGCTGTCGGCATGCTGTTCCTGAATCAGGATCCTGAAAAGGCTGCCGCCTCACGCCGCATCGTCGAAGAAGAACTTCAGCGTGAAACCCTGTCGATTGTCGGCTGGCGCAATGTGCCAACCAACGAAGGGGTACTCGGTGAAATCGCCCTCTCCTCGCTGCCTCGTATTGAACAGATTTTCGTTAACGCGCCTGCGGGCTGGCGTCCACGTGATATGGAACGCCGTCTGTTTATCGCCCGCCGCCGCATTGAAAAACGTCTCCAGGACGATAAAGAGTTCTACGTTTGTAGTCTCTCTAACCTGGTGAACATCTATAAAGGTCTGTGTATGCCGGCTGACCTGCCGCGCTTCTACCTGGACCTGGCGGACCTGCGTCTGGAATCGGCCATTTGCCTGTTCCACCAGCGCTTCTCCACCAACACCGTTCCTCGCTGGCCGCTGGCTCAGCCGTTCCGCTACCTGGCGCACAACGGCGAGATCAACACCATCACTGGTAACCGCCAGTGGGCCCGCGCTCGTACCTATAAGTTCCAGACGCCACTGATCCCTGACCTGCACGATGCCGCGCCGTTCGTGAACGAAACCGGCTCTGACTCCAGCTCAATGGATAACATGCTTGAACTGCTGCTGGCCGGCGGGATGGACATCGTGCGCGCCATGCGTCTGCTTGTGCCGCCGGCATGGCAGAACAACCCGGATATGGACCCTGAGCTGCGCGCCTTCTTCGACTTTAACTCCATGCACATGGAGCCGTGGGACGGCCCGGCGGGCATCGTCATGTCCGACGGACGTTTCGCTGCCTGTAACCTGGACCGTAACGGTCTGCGTCCGGCGCGCTACGTCATCACCAAAGACAAGCTCATCACCTGCGCCTCTGAAGTTGGTATCTGGGATTACCAGCCTGACGAAGTGGTCGAGAAAGGCCGCGTCGGTCCGGGTGAGCTGATGGTTATCGACACCCGCGGCGGGCGCATTCTGCACTCAGCCGAAACCGATCACGATCTGAAAAGCCGCCATCCGTACAAAGAGTGGATGGAAAAGAACGTGCGTCGCCTCGTGCCGTTCGAAGATTTATCGGATGAAGAAGTGGGTCGTCGCGAACTGGACGACGATGCGCTTGCGAGCTTCCAGAAACAGTTTAACTACAGCGCGGAAGAGCTGGACTCTGTTATTCGCGTCCTGGGTGAAAACGGCCAGGAAGCGGTCGGCTCTATGGGTGACGATACCCCGTTTGCCGTGCTCTCCAGCCAGCCGCGCATCATTTACGATTACTTCCGTCAGCAGTTCGCGCAGGTCACCAACCCGCCGATCGACCCGCTGCGTGAAGCGCACGTGATGTCGCTGGCGACCAGCATCGGTCGCGAGATGAACGTCTTCTGCGAAGCAGAAGGCCAGGCGCACCGTCTGACCTTTAAATCGCCGATCCTGCTGTACTCCGATTTCAAACAGCTCACCACCATGAAAGAGGAGCACTACCGCGCCGACACGCTCGATATTACTTTCGACGTGAACGACGCGAGCCTCGAAGAGACGGTGAATGCGCTGTGTGATAAGGCCGAACAGATGGTGCGTAACGGTACCGTTCTGCTGGTGCTGTCCGACCGTAATATCGCGAAAAACCGTCTGCCGGTGCCTGCCCCGATGGCGGTCGGCGCTATCCAGACGCGTCTGGTCGACAAGAGCCTGCGCTGCGACGCCAACATCATTGTGGAAACCGCCAGCGCCCGCGACCCGCACCACTTTGCCGTGCTGTTAGGCTTCGGTGCGACGGCGATCTACCCATACCTGGCCTACGAAACGCTGGCCCGCCTGGTGGATACCCGCGCGATCGACAAAGATTACCGCGCGGTGATGCTGAACTACCGTAACGGCATCAACAAAGGTCTGTACAAGATCATGTCCAAAATGGGCATCTCGACCATTGCCTCCTACCGCTGTTCGAAGCTGTTTGAAGCGGTCGGCCTGCATGACGAGGTCGCCAACCTCTGCTTCCAGGGCGTGGTCAGCCGCATCGGCGGCGCTGGTTTTGC
Organism: Enterobacter sp. MGH 24; assembly: GCF_000493015.1. Lineage (NCBI taxonomy): Bacteria > Pseudomonadati > Pseudomonadota > Gammaproteobacteria > Enterobacterales > Enterobacteriaceae > Enterobacter > Enterobacter sp. MGH 24. Next base: position 920,812 of record NZ_KI535657.1, read on the forward strand.
TGACTTCCAGCAGGATCTGGTGAACCTGTCCAAACGCGCCTGGCTGGCACGTAAGCCGCTGGATCAGGGCGGTCTGCTGAAATACGTTCACGGTGGCGAATACCACGCCTACAACCCGGACGTGGTGCGCACGCTGCAGCAGGCGGTTCAGAGCGGCGAATACAGTGATTACCAGCAGTACGCTGAGCTGGTAAATAACCGTCCGGCGGCAACGCTGCGCGATCTCATTGCTCTGAACCCGGGTGATGAAGCGGTCAGCATTGACGAGGTTGAGCCTGCATCCGAACTGTTCAAACGCTTCGATACCGCGGCGATGTCCATCGGCGCGCTTAGCCCGGAAGCCCACGAAGCGCTAGCGGAAGCCATGAACAGCATCGGCGGCAACTCCAACTCCGGCGAGGGCGGTGAAGACCCTGCACGTTACGGTACTAACAAAGTCTCCCGTATCAAGCAGGTGGCATCCGGTCGTTTTGGCGTAACGCCTGCGTACCTGGTCAACGCCGACGTGATTCAGATTAAAGTCGCTCAGGGCGCTAAACCGGGCGAAGGCGGTCAGCTGCCGGGTGATAAAGTTACCCCGTACATCGCCAAACTGCGCTATTCCGTGCCGGGCGTGACGCTGATCTCCCCGCCGCCGCACCACGATATCTACTCTATCGAGGACTTAGCGCAGCTGATTTTCGACCTGAAGCAGGTCAACCCGAAGGCGATGATCTCCGTGAAGCTGGTTTCCGAACCGGGCGTGGGTACCATCGCTACCGGCGTGGCGAAAGCCTATGCGGATCTCATCACCATCGCTGGCTACGACGGCGGTACTGGCGCAAGCCCGCTCTCCTCCGTGAAATATGCGGGCTGTCCTTGGGAGCTTGGCCTGGTGGAAACCCAGCAGGCGCTGGTGGCTAACGGTCTGCGTCACAAGATCCGTCTGCAGGTGGACGGTGGCCTGAAAACCGGCCTCGACATCATCAAAGCGGCGATTCTGGGCGCGGAAAGCTTCGGCTTCGGCACCGGCCCGATGGTTGCGCTCGGCTGTAAATACCTGCGTATTTGCCACCTGAACAACTGCGCAACGGGCGTTGCGACCCAGGACGAGAAGCTGCGTAAGAATCACTACCACGGCCTGCCGTTCAAAGTGACCAACTACTTTGACTTCATCGCCCGCGAAACCCGCGAGCTGATGGCGCAGCTGGGCGTGAAGCGTCTGGTGGACCTGATTGGCCGTACCGACCTGCTGAATGAGCTGGACGGTTTCACCGCTAAGCAGCAGAAGCTTGAGCTGTCTAAGCTGCTGGAAACCGCGCAGCCGCACCCTGGCAAAGCGGTCTACTGCACCGAGAACAACCCGCCGTTCGATAACGGCGTGCTGAACGCGCAGCTGTTGCAGCAGGCGAAACCGTACGTGGACGACAAGCAGAGCAAAACGTTCTGGTTTGATATCCGCAACACCGACCGCTCGGTGGGTGCGTCGCTCTCCGGCTACATCGCGCAAACGCACGGTGACCAGGGGCTGGCGGCGGATCCGATTACTGCACACTTCAGCGGGACCGCGGGTCAGAGCTTCGGCGTGTGGAACGCAGGCGGCGTTGAGCTGTATCTGACCGGCGATGCCAACGACTACGTCGGCAAAGGCATGGCGGGCGGTCTGCTGGCGGTGCGTCCTCCGGTAGGCTCAGCCTTCCGCAGCCATGAAGCCAGCATCATCGGTAACACCTGCCTGTACGGCGCGACCGGCGGTCGTCTGTTTGCCGCGGGCCGTGCGGGCGAGCGTTTCGCGGTGCGTAACTCCGGTGCTATTACCGTGGTGGAAGGCATTGGCGATAACGGTTGTGAATACATGACGGGCGGGATTGTTTGCGTTCTGGGTAAAACCGGCGTGAACTTCGGCGCAGGCATGACGGGCGGTTTTGCGTACGTCCTGGATGAAGACGGTGAGTTCCGCAAACGCGTGAACCCGGAGCTGGTGGAAGTGCTGGACGTTGATACCCTGGCTATTCACGAAGAACACCTGCGCGGTTTGATTACCGAACACGTGCAGCATACCGGTTCTTCGCGCGGCGAAGAGATCCTGGCGAACTGGCCGGCGTTCTCTGCGAAATTCGCGCTGGTTAAGCCGAAGTCCAGCGATGTTAAAGCCCTGTTGGGTCACCGTAGTCGTAGCGCAGCAGAGCTGCGCGTGCAGGCGCAGTAAGGAATTCAGATGAGCCAGAACGTATACCAGTTTATCGACCTGCAGCGTGTTGATCCGCCAAAGAAACCGCTGAAGATCCGTAAAATTGAATTTGTTGAAATCTACGAGCCGTTTTCAGAAGGCCAGGCCAAAGCACAGGCAGACCGCTGCCTGTCCTGCGGTAACCCTTACTGCGAATGGAAATGTCCGGTACACAACTACATCCCGAACTGGCTGAAGCTGGCCAATGAAGGACGTATTTTTGAAGCCGCCGAGCTGTCTCACCAGACCAACACCCTGCCGGAAGTGTGCGGCCGCGTGTGTCCTCAGGACCGCCTGTGCGAAGGCTCCTGTACGCTGAACGACGAGTTTGGCGCGGTAACCATCGGTAACATTGAGCGCTATATCAACGATAAAGCGTTCGAGATGGGCTGGCGTCCGGATATGACCGGCGTGAAGCAAACCGACAAGCGCGTGGCCATCATCGGTGCGGGCCCGGCGGGCCTGGCCTGTGCGGACGTGCTGACCCGCAACGGCGTGAAGGCGGTGGTCTTTGACCGTCATCCGGAAATCGGCGGTCTGCTGACCTTCGGTATCCCGGCCTTCAAGCTGGAAAAAGAGGTCATGACCCGTCGCCGTGAAATCTTCACCGGCATGGGCATTGAGTTCAAACTGAACGTGGAAGTGGGCCGCGACGTGCAGCTCGACGACCTGCTGAAGGATTACGACGCCGTGTTCCTCGGCGTGGGCACCTACCAGTCCATGCGCGGCGGTCTGGAGAACGAAGATGCGCCAGGCGTGTACGACGCGCTGCCGTTCCTGATTGCCAACACCAAGCAAATTATGGGCTACGGCGAAACCGCCGAAGAACCTTTCGTCAGCATGGAAGGCAAACGCGTAGTGGTGCTGGGCGGCGGTGATACCGCGATGGACTGCGTGCGTACGTCTATTCGTCAGAACGCGGCACACGTGATCTGCGCCTACCGTCGTGACGAAGAGAACATGCCGGGCTCTAAACGCGAAGTGAAAAACGCGCGTGAAGAGGGCGTGGAGTTCCAGTTCAACATCCAGCCTCTGGGTATTGAAGTGAATGCTAACGGTAAAGTGAGCGGCGTGAAGATGGCGCGCACTGAGATGGGGGCACCGGATGCGAAAGGCCGTCGTCGCGCCGAGATCGTCGCCGGTTCTGAGCACGTGATCCCGGCCGATGCCGTGGTGATGGCGTTCGGTTTCCGTCCTCACAGCATGGAGTGGCTGGCGAAGCACAGCGTCGAGCTGGATTCTCAGGGCCGCGTAATCGCGCCAGAAGGCAGCGATAATGCGTTCCAGACCAGTAACCCGAAAATCTTCGCCGGCGGCGATATCGTTCGCGGTTCTGACCTGGTGGTGACGGCGATTGCCGAAGGGCGTAAAGCGGCTGACGGGATACTGAACTACCTGGAAGTGTAAAAAAACAGGCCCGATTGGGCCTGTTTTTTTATTTCACGACGCGAAGAGCCGGACGACCACCGCGCGGAGGCGGATCGTCATCAGGGTCATTGTCGTCGTGACGATCGGGTTTATCGCCATCAATAAGTGACATCACCGTGTCGCTTTCGCGCTCATCGGATGCGTTGTCATCATTCAGGCTGGCAACATCTTCATCATACGCCGCTTCCGGCTCGAACATGGTACCTGCACCGTTTTCACGCGCATAGATAGCCAGCACCGCTGCCAGCGGTACGGAGACCACGCGCGGCACGCCGCCGAAACGCGCATTAAAGCGCACTTCGTCGTTTGCCAGCTCCAGGTTACCCACCGCGCGCGGGGCTATGTTCAGTACGATTTGCCCGTCACGCGCGTATTCCATAGGAACCTGCACGCCCGGCAACGTCACATCCACAACCAGGTGCGGCGTGAGCTGGTTATCCAGCAGCCATTCATAGAAGGCGCGCAGCAGATACGGACGGCGTGGGGTAAGTTGTGACATTTCCACAGTCATTAGCCTCGGCCGAGACGCATTTCACGTTCCGGTTCAGTTAAAGATGCCAGGAAAGAGTCGCGTTCAAATACGCGAGTCATGTAGCCCTTCAGCTCTTTCGCGCCAGGGCCGCTGAACTCAACGCCCAGCGTAGGCAGACGCCACAGCAGCGGAGCCAGGTAGCAATCCACCAGGCTGAACTCGTCGCTCAGGAAGAACGGTTTCTGACCAAACACAGGGGCGATTGCCAGCAGCTCTTCACGCAGTTGCTTACGCGCAGCGTCGGCCTCAGAAGCGGAACCGCTGACGATAACGTTCATCAGAGAGTACCAGTCTTTTTCGATACGCTGCATGTACAGGCGGCTTTCACCACGCGCGACAGGGTAAACAGGCATCAGTGGCGGATGCGGGAAACGCTCATCCAGATATTCCATAATGATACGGGATTCCCACAGGGTCAGCTCGCGATCCACCAGCGTCGGTACGCTTTGGCTCGGGTTGAGATCGATCAGATCCTGAGGCGGGTTATCCTTTTCCACATGCTCGATCTCAAAACTGACACCCTTCTCGGCCAGCACGATACGAACCTGATGGCTATAAATGTCAGTAGGACCAGAAAACAGCGTCATTACCGAACGTTTGTTGGCAGCGACAGCCATGAAAACCTCCAGGTATATTCAGAATTTTTACTGCTACCAGCCCAACAGGGGCCAGCCAGATGTTGTATCGCCCATCCCAGAGAAAACACATTGTTCAAGAAACGAACAAAAATCGAGTATTCACCGATATTTGGGCAGAAAATTGGATGATAGTTTACCAGATTTTGATGGCTTTGTGGTGAGGGGATTCTGGAAATGTGGAAAAAGAGAAGATATATGCATGGAGATTGTGGATAACCTGCGCATTATCCATAAAAAAACCCGCCGAAGCGGGTTTTTCGCCAATCGTTCTGCGTAAGCAGAATGGATTAACGTTTGGAGAACTGTGGACGACGACGTGCTTTACGCAGACCCACTTTCTTACGTTCAACCTGACGCGCGTCACGAGTAACGAAGCCAGCTTTACGCAGTTCAGAACGCAGGGATTCGTCGTACTCCATCAGAGCGCGGGTGATACCGTGACGGATCGCACCTGCCTGACCGGAGATACCACCACCTTTAACGGTGATGTACAGATCCAGTTTTTCTACCATGTCAACCAGTTCCAGCGGCTGGCGAACTACCATGCGGGCAGTTTCGCGACCGAAGTATTGTTCCAGAGAACGCTGGTTGATTACGATTTTACCACTGCCCGGTTTGATGAAAACGCGAGCTGCGGAACTTTTGCGGCGACCAGTGCCGTAGTATTGATTTTCAGCCATTGCCTATAATCCCGATTAGATGTCAAGAACTTGCGGTTGCTGTGCCGCGTGGTTGTGCTCGTTGCCTGCGTAAACTTTCAGTTTACGGAACATAGCACGACCCAGCGGGCCTTTTGGCAGCATGCCTTTAACCGCGATTTCAATCACACGCTCAGGACGGCGAGCAATCATCTCTTCAAAGGTCGCTTCTTTGATACCACCGATGTGGCCGGTGTGGTGATAGTACACTTTGTCAGTACGCTTGTTGCCGGTAACAGCAACTTTATCAGCGTTCAGAACGATGATGTAATCACCGGTATCAACGTGCGGAGTGTATTCCGCTTTATGCTTACCGCGCAGGCGACGAGCCAGTTCAGTAGCCAGACGGCCCAGAGTTTTACCGGTCGCGTCAACAACATACCAGTCGCGCTGTACGGTTTCTGGTTTAGCTGTAAAAGTTTTCATTAAAAGCTTACCCAAATAATAAGTTACACGTTGGTGAACACCCAAACGTTTAGTCAGTTGAGGTTCACACGACAAAGTCCGGCAAACCTACCCCTTCGAATAGCTAATGCCGACACATAGAAAGTTTCGGGAAAAAAACCTTCTCGTAACGTGGGGTCGCAAGATTATAGAGAAGTTGAGGTCAAAGATCGACCCTTAAATGTGATTTGGAATGGGTTTTTCGAGGGTGTGGCAAATGCCGGGTGGCGGCTTCGCCTTACCCGGCCTACAAGGTTCCCTTCTCAGGGACAGGGTAGCATTTTTTACGGCATATGCTCCAGCTTCAGGTATTCCTCGCTCTGCATCTCCTGCAGGCGCGACAGGCAGCGCTGGAACTCAAACTTCAGCCGCTCGCCCTGGTAAATCTCATATAAAGGTACCTCGGCGCTGACCACCAGCTTGACGTGGCGCTCATAAAACTCGTCCACCAGCGCAATAAAGCGCCGTGCTTCACTCTCCATCAGCCGCGTCATTACCGGTACATCCAGCACCATCACGGTGTGGAACAGTCGCGAAAGCGCAATGTAGTCGTGCTGGCTGCGGGCATCCACGCAAAGCGTCGTAAAGGAGACCGCCAGCGTTTGGTTTTCGACACCGAGGGTGGGCAGCGGGCGATGGTTAATCTCGAGTTCCGGGGCGTGCTCGCGTTTTGTTCCCGCCAGCGCCAGCCAAAGTGCATCCATCTCGCGGTTGGTCTCTGCATTTAATGGCGAAAGCCACAGGTGCGCCTGGGTCAGCGTGCGCAGACGATAATCGACGCCGGCATCGACGTTCATGATGTCACAATGCTGTTTGATAGCATCGATGGCGGGCAGGAAGCGTGCCCGCTGCAAGCCGTTACGATAGAGCTCATCCGGCGGGATATTCGACGTGGCCACCAGCGTGATACCGCGGGCAAATAACGCTTTCATCAGGCCGCCTAACAGCATGGCATCGGTGATGTCAGACACAAAAAACTCATCGAAACAGAGCACGTCCGTTTCCGCCTTGAACCTGTCGGCCACAATCTCCAGCGGATCGCTCTTGCCCTGCAGTGCGGTCAGCTCTTCATGCACCCGCAGCATAAAACGATGGAAGTGCAGACGCTGTTTACGTGCGCCAGGCAGGCTCTGGTAGAACATGTCCATCAGCCAGGTTTTACCACGTCCGACCCCGCCCCACATATAGAGACCGCGAACCGGCGCATAAGCCTGTGGCGCTTTTTTACCGAGCAACCGCCCAAATGCCGCCTTTAGCCCACCGTTCTGTTCAACTTCAGCGGGTTTTGCCGTGAGCTCCTGATAAATCATCTCCAGACGGTTTACCGCCTCACGTTGGACGTCATCAGGCTGATGAGTGCCCTCGTTAAGGGCCAGTTGATATCGCGATGCAGGGGACAGGTTTTGCATAATCTTATTGTTATTCCTTCAATTAACGCACACCAGCAGACGTGACTGATGAAAAAAAGGCCGTTCTACACTACGCGATGATACGTCAGGATTCCACTTCTGCAGAAATAGCGGTTATAGTGGCATTATCAGGCACAGGCAGGAGCCGAGCCAACACCCTACGGAACAACAAGACAACGGGAGAAGTTCATGACCTGGGAATATGCGCTAATCGGTTTAGTCGTCGGCATCGTCATCGGTGCTGTGGCCATGCGTTTCGGTAATCGCAAATTGCGTCAGCAGCAGTCACTGCAGTACGAACTGGAAAAGAACAAAGCCGAGCTGGAAGAGTATCGTGAAGAGCTGGTCAGCCATTTTGCCCGTAGCGCCGAGCTGCTGGACAATATGGCGACCGACTATCGTCAGCTGTATCAACATATGGCAAAAAGCTCCAGCAGCCTGCTGCCGGAAATGACCGCGGAAACCAACCCGTTCCGGAACCGTCTGGCTGACTCTGAAGCCGGTAACGATCAGGCGCCCGTTCAGATGCCTCGCGACTATTCCGATGGCGCGTCCGGCCTGCTGCGCGGCGGTGTAAAACGCGATTAATCGCACAACCTGAATTTATTTTACGGGCGCAGCGATTGCGCCCGTCCTTTCTTGATGACCCCAGCTATCATTTAGTTAAACACCTCATTGTTCAGCGGTTTAAAATTCAATAACATCAACGTGTTTTTGGGGCCGTTTTTCCTTTATTCCAGGTTACGAGAGTCAACATCGATGAAGAAAAAAAACCAGCTGTTGAGCGCTATCGCGTTAAGTGTCGGGTTATCTCTCTCGGCGTCCGTCCCTGTATTCGCCGCCATTCCCTCCCAGGTGCCTGGTCAGGCGGCCATTCCAAGCCTCGCGCCAATGCTGGAAAAAGTGTTGCCTGCGGTCGTCAGCGTTCAGGTCGAGGGCACCGCAGTACAAAGCCAACGCGTCCCTGAAGAACTGAAAAAATATTTTGGCGATGAGGCTCCTGACCAGCAGGCTCAGCCTTTTGAAGGCCTGGGCTCAGGCGTCATTATTGATGCAGCAAAAGGTTATATTCTGACCAACAATCACGTCATCAGCCAGGCCGATAAAATCAGCGTCCAGCTGAACGATGGCCGTGAATTTGATGCCAAAATGATTGGCGGCGATGACCAGAGCGACATCGCGCTATTGCAGGTTCAAAACCCAAGCAACCTGACCCAGATTGCCATCGCGGATTCCGACAAACTGCGGGTCGGCGATTTTGCCGTCGCCGTGGGCAACCCCTTTGGCTTAGGGCAAACCGCCACCTCCGGGATTGTCTCTGCGCTCGGGCGCAGCGGCCTCAATCTCGAAGGGCTGGAAAACTTTATCCAGACCGATGCCTCAATCAACCGTGGGAACTCCGGTGGAGCATTGCTTAACCTTAACGGCGAGCTGATTGGGATCAACACGGCGATTCTGGCACCGGGCGGCGGCAGCATCGGGATCGGTTTTGCCATCCCCAGCAATATGGCCAAAACGCTGGCGCAGCAGCTCATCCAGTTCGGTGAAATCAAACGCGGGCTGCTGGGTATAAAAGGGATGGAGATGAGCGCGGATATCGCAAAAGCGTTCAACATCAACGTACAGCGCGGGGCGTTTGTCAGTGAAGTGCTGCCAAACTCCGGCTCGGCAAAAGCGGGCGTGAAGTCGGGTGATGTGATCGTCAGCCTGAACGACAAACCGCTGAGCAGCTTTGCAGAACTGCGTTCACGAATTGCCACAACGGAACCTGGCGCCAAAGTGAAGCTGGGCCTGATACGTGACGGTAAGCCGCTTGACGTTGAAGTGACGCTGGATAAGAGCACCTCTTCCTCGGCCAGTGCGGAGCTTATCGCCCCGGCGCTGCAAGGGGCTACGTTGAGCGACGGGCAGCTGAAAGACGGTACGAAAGGCATTAGCATCGACACCGTCGAGAAGAGCAGCCCCGCCGCACAGGCTGGATTGCATCAGGATGACGTGATCATCGGTGTAAACCGCAATCGCGTGCAGTCCATTGCCGAACTGCGCAAGGTGCTGGAAAGTAAACCGGCGGTGATTGCCCTGCAGGTCATGCGTGGCAATGAGTCCATCTATATTCTGTTGCGCTAAGCATTTGCGACCCGGACATCACCGCTGCGTGTGATGTCCGGATAACTCATGTTATGCTGCAAATCGTTCCTTTTTTAACGACACGCGCATCATGCTTTTAAAGCTCTTACGTTCTATTGTCATCGGTTTGATTGTCGCTGGCCTACTGCTGCTGGCGCTGCCGTCTTTACGTCAGTTCAATAAACTGTCGGCTCCCCAGTTCGATAGCACGGATGAAACGCCGGCCACCTATAACGGGGCCGTCCGCCGTGCCGCACCTGCCGTGGTTAATGTCTATAACCGTGGTCTGAATACCTCAGCCCACAACCAGCTGGAGATCCGTACCCTCGGCTCTGGCGTGATCATGGACGAGCGCGGCTACATTATTACCAACAAGCACGTGATTAACGATGCCGACCAGATTATCGTCGCTCTGCAGGATGGCCGCGTGTTTGAGGCGTTACTCGTTGGGTCTGACAGCCTTACCGACCTGGCCGTCCTTAAAATTAACGCGACGGGCGGTTTGCCGGTTATACCGATAAACCGTAAGCGTACCCCGCATATTGGTGACGTCGTAATGGCTATCGGCAACCCTTACAACCTCGGCCAGACCATCACTCAGGGGATTATCAGCGCGACCGGTCGTATTGGTCTGAACCCCTCCGGGCGACAGAACTTCCTGCAAACCGATGCCTCAATCAACCACGGTAACTCCGGTGGGGCGCTGGTCAACTCGCTGGGCGAACTGATGGGCATCAACACCCTCTCGTTCGATAAGAGTAACGACGGTGAGACACCGGAAGGGATCGGCTTTGCCATTCCGTTCCAGCTGGCGACCAAAATTATGGATAAGCTGATCCGCGATGGCCGCGTGATCCGCGGCTATATCGGTATTGGCGGGCGCGAGATAGCACCGATGCATACCCAGGGCGGCGGTATCGATCAGATTCAGGGCATCGTGGTTAACGAGGTGGCGCCGGGTGGTCCGGCGGCCAACGCGGGGATTCAGGTCAATGATGTCATCGTGTCGGTCAACGGCACGCCAGCGGTCTCTGCGCTGGAGACGATGGATCAGGTGGCTGAAATTCGCCCGGGCTCTATTATTCCTGTCGAAGTCATGCGCAACGATAAGAAACTAACGCTCCACGTAACCATTCAGGAATACCCGGCCACGAACTGACAGGCATAAAAAAACGGAGCGATACGCTCCGTTTTTTTTACCGGGAGACGGGTCGTTTTACTTGTTAACGAACTCTTCGCCCAGGGTGATATCTTTCTTCAGCGTATCCAGCATGCCTTCCATCGCGTGTTTTTCAAACGCGCTCAGGGTACCAATAGATTTACGCTCTTCGATACCGTTTTTACCCAGCAGCAGCGGCTGAGAGAAGAAGCGAGCGTGTTCGCCATCGCCTTCAACGTAAGCGCATTCAACAACGCCTTTCTCGCCCTGCAGAGCACGAACCAGTGACAGACCAAAACGCGCAGCCGCCTGGCCCATAGACAGGGTTGCAGAACCGCCACCCGCCTTCGCTTCTACCACTTCGGTACCCGCGTTCTGGATGCGTTTGGTCAGGTCAGCCACTTCCTGCTCGGTGAAGCTTACGCCAGGGATCTGGGACAGCAGAGGCAGGATGGTGACGCCAGAGTGACCGCCGATTACCGGAACTTCCACTTCTGTTGGCTGCTTGCCTTTTAGCTCAGCAACGAAGGTGTTGGAACGGATGATATCCAGCGTGGTCACGCCGAACAGTTTGTTTTTGTCGTAAACACCCGCTTTCTTCAGCACTTCTGCCGCGATAGCGACGGTGGTGTTCACCGGGTTAGTGATGATACCGATGCATGCTTTCGGGCAGATTTCTGCAATCTGCTGCACCAGGTTTTTCACGATGCCCGCGTTGACGTTGAACAGGTCTGAACGATCCATGCCTGGCTTACGCGCCACGCCTGCAGAAATCAGCACCACGTCGGCACCCTGAAGTGCAGGACGTGCATCTTCACCGGAGAAGCCTTTGATTTTTACAGCGGTCGGGATGTGGCTCAGGTCAACCGCCACACCTGGGGTTACCGGAGCAATATCGTACAGGGAGAGTTCTGAGCCTGAAGGCAGTTGGGTTTTCAGTAGTAGGGCAAGCGCCTGGCCGATACCACCAGCAGCGCCGAGGACTGCGACTTTCATCCTAAACTCCTTATTATGGTTAACTTAAGTATCTGTAAATCCGTTGCGGCGACCATAATTCAGCAAGTAAATAATTACAATTTTCGTAGCTAAAGAATTTGAGGTCACGCGACTTTATCTCTCACCAGAAGACTATCTGACGACAGAGGGCAACGCATTAAGAGGTGGTTACAATACACCCTGCCCCGCCACCAAAACAACATCATTTTGATAACATTTAATTTACTTTTAAGCTTATTTGCGCGGCGTGACCCAGGCATGTTTTCTGATAACGAAATCTGATAAAATCACTCCCTTTCATAACATTATTTCAGCCTGGCGCTGAGTAGATAATTTGCATAAAAATTCATCCACATGCATAATAATGTTGTTTCTATCGTCATATTCCGGGTGACTTATGCGAAGCTCGTCTAAGCAAGAAGAATTAGTAAAGGCGTTTAAAGCGCTACTTAAAGAAGAGAAATTCAGTTCTCAGGGAGAAATTGTTCAGGCGCTGCAGGAACAAGGCTTCGATAACATCAATCAGTCGAAAGTCTCCCGCATGTTAACGAAATTTGGCGCGGTGCGTACCCGTAACGCCAAGATGGAGATGGTCTATTGCCTGCCGGCAGAACTTGGCGTGCCGACCACCTCCAGCCCGCTCAAGAATCTGGTTCTGGATATCGATCATAACGATGCCGTCGTGGTGATCCACACAAGCCCTGGTGCCGCACAGCTGATTGCCCGCATGCTGGACTCGCTGGGTAAAACGGAGGGTATCCTCGGGACTATCGCTGGCGATGACACCATCTTTACCACACCGGCTAGCGGTTTCTCCGTGAAAGATCTCCACGAAGCGATTCTGGTTCTGTTCGAACAGGAACTCTAATCCCCTCTCCCCGTAGCGCCGCTGCGGGGATCGTTCTGCTTCCGCTGCGTTTCCCCCTCTTTTCCACTGCCCTTCACTTTGACAAATAGTGCTTTTTACCACCTATTAGCATTCATCTGGTGAATGCTAAATCAAAAAAACGCACAAAAAATCAAAAGCTCATATCCATATGATTTAATTAGATATAACCATCAATCACGAACAAAAAACGCTCAATATTATGCAATTTGGTTATAAAAAACAGACTGGTTAACACGTAATAACAATGGAAACCATTAGTCTGGTATTAATTTTTACCGTTATTAGTGTATACTTGATTTTGTGATGAGGGTCACGAAACAAGACCCCACTAAAAAATTCGACGAGGTAAGAATCATGAAAATCAAATCAACTGTAGCGGCGCTGAGCGTCCTGTCTGTCCTGTCATTCGGTGCTTTCGCGGCTGACGCTATCAATGCTGATCAGGCGCAATCCCGCCAGGCCATCGGTACGGTTTCTGTCGGCGCGGTCGGCACATCGCCAATGGACATGCATGAGATGCTGAACAAAAAAGCGGAAGAACAGGGTGCATCATCCTATCGCATCATCGAAGCGCGTTCTGGTGACCACTGGCACGCCACCGCTGAGCTGTACAAATAAGTTTTAGTAATAACTGAAAACGTAAATCTCCACTCAACGGCACCAGGCATAAAAATAGCGGTTCAACCCTTCTCGCCGTTGAGTAAAAAACCCTATTCAGGAGTAAAGACTATGAAAACCAAATTGATCATCGCAACCCTCGGTCTGGCATCTGTTCTCTCTTTCGGCGCAAGCGCAGCCGTACAGCAGGTGAATGCCGACCAGGCACAAAATCTACAGCGTATGGGCAGCATCTCCGTAACGTCTGTCACCGGTTCACCGATGGATATCCGTCACGAACTTGCCGCCAAAGCTGAAAAAGCAGGCGCCAGCAGCTATCGCGTCACCGAACTGAATCAGGGTGACCACTGGCATGCAACGGCAGAGCTGTATAAATAAACCCTCGTCGTATCTCATCATACGACTTGCCCCTGGCCTCATGGTCAGGGGCTTTTTTCATTCAATGCCGCGCGTTAAAGCGCAGCTGCCCTTCAAGCTCTTCTTCCGCTTCATCAAACAGCAATATCAGCGCGCCAAAACGTCTGCGAAGCTTGTCGGGCAAATGGATGAACTCAACTTCCAGCGGTAGCGGCAACTGACTGCCGGTGACCACGTCCCACAGCGTATCCAGATTCGTCACGCTTTCCCGTTCAAGATCAAACACCCGGATAAATTCACGGTAGAAGTCTTCCTGACTGTCGATCTCGTCAAAATCAAACGTATAGGTTTTCATTGCCAGCCACCCAGTCCAGGCGAGCGGCAGATGCCGCCCTGTCTATTATAATCCCCCAATATGCAGGGTTTTAACTTCCAGATACTCTTCCAGCCCCAGTACGGAGCCCTCTCGTCCAAGGCCTGACTCTTTCACGCCGCCAAAGGGACCGAGCTCCGTGGAGACGGCGCACTCGTTAATGCCGATCATCCCGCTCTCGATGGCCTGTGAAACGCGGAAGACCCGTGAGAGGTTCTGGGTGTAGAAGTAAGCCGCCAGCCCATACGGCGTATTGTTGGCGCGCTGGATGACTTCGTCTTCCGAGGTGAAACGGAAGCACGCCGCCACCGGGCCAAACGTCTCTTCTTCTGCCAGCTTCATGCCTTCATGGCAGTCGCCCAGTACGGTTGGCATCCAGAAATTCCCGCCAAGCGGATGGGGCTTACCGCCAGCCAGTACGGTTGCGCCCCGGGCAACGGCATCGTCGACATGCTCACGCACCTTGTTGACCGCAGAAGGTTCAATCAGCGGCCCGACGACCACCCCCTCCTCAAGACCATTACCCACCTTCAGGGCATTCACCGCATCGGCGAGCTTATTCACAAATTTGTCGTAGACGGTTTCCTGAATATAAAAACGGTTCACGCTGACGCAGACCTGCCCGGCATTGCGGAACTTGTTGGCGATCGCTCCCTTAACCGCTGCGTCGATGTCCGCATCTTCAAAAACGATATACGGGGCATTTCCCCCCAGCTCCATCGAGACTTTTTTCATGGTTTCTGCGGCGTTACGCACCAGCGTTTTGCCGACGGAGGTTGAGCCGGTAAAGGAGATTTTACGCACGTCGCGGCTTGCCATGATTGCATCGCTGATTTCATGCGTATTCCCGGCCACGGCATTGAGAACACCGTCGGGCACTCCGGCCTGTTTCGCCAGCGTAAGCAGCGCAAAGGCGCTGAGCGGCGTGTTATTGGCCGGTTTGATCACACCGGTGCATCCTGCTGCCAGCGCCGGGCCTAACTTGCGGGTGAGCATGGCCATCGGGAAGTTCCACGGCGTAATCGCCGCGACCACGCCAATGGGTTCACGGGTCGCCAGTATGCGTGAGCCGGGTTTGATCGGCGGAATAATTTCACCGTTCGCGCGTTTGGCCTCTTCGGCAAACCACTGGATAAAGCTGGCAGCGTACTCGACTTCTCCCTCCGCCTCTTTCAGGGGTTTACCCTGTTCGGTGGTCATTAACCGCCCGAGCCAGCTTTTATTCTCAATAATCAGTTCGTACCAGCGGTAGAGAATGGCCGAGCGTTCCTTCGCGGTTTTGGCACGCCATGCCGGGAAGGCTTTGGTTGCAGCTGCGATCGCTTCTTCAGTTTGCGCTTTACCCGCTTTCGCAACTTTCGCGATTACCTCACCGGTCGCGGGATTCAGCACATCAAAGGTTGTATCCAGCGTTTTCCAGATTCCGTTGACCAGATAACCGGTCTGAAAAAGGATGTGGTCCTGAAGCGCCTGGGTCGTCATGTGTTCTCCCTTTCTGAAATGTAAGAACGTGCTGGAATAAGTATAGCCACAAAAAAACCGACGCTTTTGGCGTCGGTTTTTTTACTTCTGTCAGTTATCCGTGAGGGCATTCTGGTAGCGATGCAGCATAAACACCAGCCGACCTACCGGCTCGGTCACCTGAGGCGGTGCCTCCCAGTGCTTGAGCTTCTCCTGGTATATATCGAGCTCTTCAAGCAGCTGCGTAAAGTAACGACGCCGTTTATCATCGCTGCTGGCGGAAAGCACGTGATCGGCGGTAAGACGCAGCTGGCGGTGCCAGGCCGACAGATCGTCGTTGATCGGCACGGGGGCGTTACGCAGACGCTGGTGCGCGATGATCATGGTTAACGCCAGGCGGAACTTCGCGATATCGCCCGGGAACTTGTTCAGCAGCAAAAACAGCTGCTGGTAAAGCGCGGGCAGGTGGTTCTCTTTACGGCGCGCGGTGTTGGTTGTCATCGACGACACGGCAGCCGACACGAACTGGTTCAGCAGCACGCGGCCCGTTCTTGCCTGCGAGTTATCCCGAACCAGCAGTATCACCATCATGGCCAGGAAACAGCCCACCAGCTGACCTAACGCGCTGTCGAGAAACTGGCTGAAATGGAAGGTCATTGGGTTATCAAGCACGATGATGTTAATCGTACTCGCCAGCGCCCCCAGCGATCCCAGGCGCCGCTTTTGCACTTCAATGCCGATAAAGAACGCCATTACCGCGAGGCTAATACAGAGCAGCAGCATGCTCTGTTGCGTCGACGGGATGATGACCAGGAAATAAAGTGCCCCTATCGGCAGAGCGGCAATGGTGCCGTAGAGGAAATCAATGGCGACCATACGCGGGTTAGGCAGACGCATCGCCAGTGCGGTCACGACGGCAATCATCACCATTGCGCCGCTGCCGGACGTCCAGCCCGTCCACAGCCAGAACAACGTGCCGAGCATGCAGGCAAGCGTCGTACGCCAGAAGTTAACCATGGCGTGATGGCGCTCGGCGGACTCCGCCTTGATCACCACTTCGCCCTGCAACACTTCTTCTTCCGCCGCGCTGATTTTGGTATTCCCGATCACGCCGCGCTTCAGCAGCAGGTAGCGCGTCGCGGCGCCGACCCAGGTGTAGATAGTTACCGGCGTGTCGCGCTCCCCGGTCCAGGCGATAACCCTGCGCATACGCTTCAGCTGCTTGTGCACGTCCTGCACCGTTTCTACCGGCTCTGCGAACAGCTCGCGGAACGTATCGGTGACCACTTCCGGGCGGGTGTTCTGAATCAGATAGGTTTCACATGCCTGGGTAATCAGCGTCAGAGAGACGGTGTTGAGGGCTTTCAGGCGACGATTCGCGCGAGCCCAGCGCGAGGACTCCATATTAAGGTTGCTGCGCATCCCTTCCAGCGCCTGCGTACGACGTACCAGCCCGCTCCAGGCTTTATCCACCTCTTCGCTGTCACCGTGCTTAATACACAGCTGCATCAGCTGATACTGGGCAACAATCAGCGCATCAAGCTCACGGTCAACCTCCTGCTTGATGGAGCGCGGGGAGAAAAGCAGGTCAGCGACAATCGCACTGACAATACCAATCACAATTTCGCTGCAGCGCTCCACCGCAAACTGCGGGGCGAGCAGCGGTTCAGACTGAATGGTGATGATAATAATTAGCGCGGTATAGCCCGCCAGCCCCCAGGCGTAGGAGTTCTCCACTTTCACCAGAGACGAGATCCAGGTGCAGAAACCCGCCCAGATGCAGCAGACCATCAGCATCAGCAGCGGGGTGCGGATCATCAAAATAATAATGGTCAGCGCCGCGAAACAGCCGATAAACGTCCCGATGATACGCAGCATCCCGCGATAGCGGATCGCGCCAGAATAGGGCTCCCCGCCCGCAGCGAAGGCAGGCCCCGCCGCGACAATGGCGGCCGTTAACACCGCCCAGCGAGGGGTTTCAAGCTGGAAGTGGAAGCCGACAAACAGCGCCAGCACAATGGCGCACGCCAGCTTCACGGCGAAGCGAATGTGCTGGCTGGCGATGGAAAAGATACCCATGGCGATTAACCAAACTCGCGCAGGCGGTGGGCAATTTTACGGAAGAACGAGTCCTGGCTGGCATCCCGGTCCTTTTCACCGGTGATGACCACCGTCGCCGTGGTACCCGCAGGCCACAGATTTCCCTGCTGTTCATCCAGATGGATGCGCACCGGCACGCGCTGGGCCAGACGCACCCACTCCAGGTTGGAGTCTACCGTCGCCATCCCTTTGGCATCGTTAGAACTGCTGGAGTTAGTCACCCCAGCGGCAACACTGTCGACGGTACCTTTAATGACGCGGTTGCTGCCCAGCGGCGTAATTTCCGCCCGGAAACCCGGACGCACACCTTCCAGCTTGGTCTCTTCCATATAGGCGAGCACGTAGAAAGAGTTCTGTTTAACCAGCGCCACGGCGGTTGAACCACGGGTAATGAATTCCCCGGCATAGACGTTCAGGTTGGTCACCCAGCCATCGGACGGCGCGCGGATCACGGTGCGTTCGAGATCGAGCTTCGCCAGATCGCGCGTTGCCTGCGCTTTCGCCAGCTGGTGCAGCACGGTTTGCAGCACGTTGTTGGACTGGTCAATCTCTTCGCGGGACATTGCCTGAACGCCCAGTTGATTACGACGGCCTGCCTCGCGGCGTTTCTCCGCAGCCAGCGCCTGGTAATAGGCCACGTCCGCTTCCGCCTCTTCCAGCGCTTTCTGATAACGAGGCTGGTCGATGGTGAACAGGACCTGATCTTTCTTCACCAGTTGGTTATCGTGGACGTTGACCGCCGTGATAAGACCGGCCACGTCAGGGGCTATAGCCACCACATCGGCGCTGAAGCGTGCATCACGCGTCCACGGTGATTCGGTGTAATAAACCCAGGCGCGGAAAATAGCGATGAAGGCGAGGATAACCAGCGCCATCGTGATGGCAGTGCGGGAGATTTTTCTTGTTAGCGTTTTCACATCAACCTCAGACAAACATGCGCGATATCAGGTAAAACAGGCAGCAATACAGCGCGGTATTGAACAATGCAGGGTGCCAGACGAAATCGTAGATCCCGGTAGGGACCAGCACCTTGCGCACCAGCCAGAAGATCGCCAGTGATAAAAGAAGCTCGAAAAATATCGGTGGGAACGACAGACCGAACACCACGATAACGGGAAACAGACTCATGTTGACCTTGATAAGAGAGAGTGCAGGCTTCAGAATTTTTAAGCGCACGCCACCGCAGGAGAGCAAGAAACGCCGGGCGAGAATGGCGCAGCCGTTATGTAATTAATAATATATTAACGTAACTGTTATGCTGTTATCTATAATATGTGATCTAAATCACTTTTAAGCCAGAGTGAACAATGGAACGTTTAAAACGCATGTCGGTCTTCGCCAAAGTGGTTGAACTGGGCTCTTTTACCGCCGCTGCACGCCAGCTTCAGATGAGCGTCTCATCCATCAGCCAGACGGTGTCCAAACTGGAAGATGAGCTTCAGGTCAAGCTGCTCAACCGCAGTACCCGCAGCATTGGGCTGACGGAAGCGGGCAAAATTTACTATCAGGGCTGTCGCCGCATGCTGCTTGAAGTGCAGGATGTTCACGAACAGCTCTATGCCTTCAACAACACCCCCATCGGCACGCTGCGCATCGGGTGTTCTTCAACTATGGCACAAAATGTTCTCGCTGCCATGACGGCGGATATGCTGAAAGAGTATCCCGGGCTTACCGTCAATCTGGTGACGGGTATCCCGGCACCGGACCTGATTGCCGACGGGCTGGACGTGGTGATCCGCGTCGGCGCGTTGCAGGACTCCAGCCTGTTCTCGCGACGGCTGGGCAGCATGCCGATGGTGGTCTGTGCATCGAAAAGCTATCTGGCGCAGTACGGCGTTCCGGAGAAACCCGCCGATCTCACCAACCACTCATGGCTGGAGTACAGCGTGCGGCCCGATAATGAATTCGAGCTGATTGCCCCGGAAGGGATCTCCACCAGGCTGCTGCCGGAAGGACGGTTTGTCACTAACGATCCGATGACCATTTCGCGCTGGCTGGTGGCCGGCGCCGGGATCGCCTACGTGCCGCTAATGTGGGTGATCAACGAGATCAACAGCGGCGTGCTGGAGATCCTCTTCCCGCGCTACCAGTCCGATCCGCGTCCGGTGTACGCCCTGTATACCGAAAAAGACAAGCTCCCGCTCAAGGTACAGGTGTGTATTAACTATCTGACCGAGTATTTTGTGGACGTGGCGGAACTGTTTCAGGGGATGCGGGGAAGAAGAAAGGAATAATCGATTTAACGCCGAAAGTATATGAGTGATGAATATTTCCGGGATGCAACCCCTCTGCATTCTGGAATATTCCTTCGCCACTATCAGGAATAGCTAATTGACACTGCTGCCGCCTGCCCTTTACCTTATAAAAAGCCTGCCTTTCGGGCTGTTATTAATTTGTTGCTGATTTGAATAATAAAATGTATTTCGCAGGATGACGTTAAACAAGGAAAAGAAATGAATCTATTTGAACAAACTCCGCCTTCACGCAGGCGCTATGGACTCGCCGCGTTCATTGGTTTAATTGCAGGGATTGTCTCCGCGTTTGTCAAATGGGGAGCCGAGGTGCCGCTTCCGCCACGCAGCCCCACCGATTTATTCACCGGCGCATGCGGGCCTGAGCAATTATTAAGAGCCGCTAGCCAGATTGACTGTTCTCGTAATTTTTTAAACCCTCCCTATGTATTTTTACGCGACTGGCTGGGCGTGGCCGATCCTAACGCGGCGGTTTATACATTTGCCGGACATATATTTAACTGGGTTGGCGTGACGCATATTATTTTCTCAATCGTCTTCGCTGTTGGTTATTGTGTCGTTGCTGAAGTCTTCCCGAAAATTAAACTCTGGCAGGGTTTGCTCGCGGGTGCGTTGGCTCAACTCTTTGTGCATATGATCTCTTTCCCGCTGATGGGCCTGACGCCACCGCTGTTTGAGCTACCGTGGTATGAACACGTTTCAGAGATCGTGGGCCATCTGGTCTGGTTCTGGTCGATCGAAATCATTCGTCGTGACTTGCGTAACCGCATCACTCACGAGCCGGATCCTGAGATACCGCTGGGTAGCTTACGTTAAAAAAAAGGCGCTACATCAGTAGCGCCATTTTTTTATGCAGGGTCAGGTCAGGCTGTACCGCCCACCGTCAGGTTGTCCACTTTCAGCGTTGGCTGACCCACGCCAACCGGCAGGCTCTGGCCCTCTTTACCGCAGACGCCTACGCCGTTATCCAGCTTCAGATCGTTACCGACCATGGAGATCTGCTGCATGGCTTCAATACCGGAGCCAATCAGCGTCGCCCCTTTCACCGCTTTGGTCACTTTGCCTTTCTCGATCAGATACGCTTCTGAGGTGGAGAAAACAAACTTACCGGAGGTGATGTCCACCTGGCCGCCGCCAAAGTTTGGTGCAAAGATACCGTAATCAACGGATTCGATAATCTCCTGCGGCGTGGATTTGCCCGGCAGCATGTAAGTGTTGGTCATGCGCGGCATCGGAAGGTGCGCGTAAGATTCACGGCGTCCGTTGCCCGTCGGCGCTACGCCCATCAGGCGCGCGTTGAGTTTGTCCTGCATATAACCTTTCAGCACGCCGTTTTCGATCAGCACATTGTACTGGCCTGGCGTACCTTCATCGTCGATAGAAATCGAGCCGCGACGATCGAGCATGGTGCCGTCATCCACCACGGTGCACAGTTCCGAGGAGACAAGCTGCCCGATCTGACCGCTGAACACGGAGGTCCCACGACGGTTAAAGTCGCCTTCCAGGCCGTGGCCCACCGCCTCGTGCAACAGCACGCCCGGCCAGCCAGCGCCCAGCACCACCGGGAATGAACCCGCCGGCGCCGCGACGGCATTCAGATTCACCAGCGCCATGCGTACGGCTTCTTTTGCCCACGCGTCAGCGCGTGCTTCACCGTCAACATCGCCCAGGAACCAGTCATAGCCGAAACGACCGCCGCCACCGCTTGAGCCGCGCTCGCGTTTGCCGTCGTCATCGACCTGCACGCTAATAGAGAGACGCACCAGCGGACGTACATCTGCCGCCAGGGTACCGTCCGTTGCCGCAACCAGAATCAACTCATACACGCCGCTCAGGCTGGCAGAAACTTCCTGCACGCGTTTGTCCGCCGCGCGGGCAACTTTGTCCACGCGACGCAGGATATCCAGCTTCTCTTCACGGCTCATGCTCTGCAGCGGATCGATGCTGGTATAGAGCGCAGAGTGCTGCACTTCTCCCAGGGTTTTCACGCGGCCATCGCCGGTATCACGCACAATGGTCCGTGCGGCCTGCGCGCTCTGCTCAAGTGCGGTGAGGCTTATCTGATCGGCATAGGCAAAACCGGTTTTCTCGCCGCTGATGGCGCGGACGCCGACGCCCTGGTCGATGTTGTAGGAGCCATCTTTGATGATGCTGTCTTCTAAAACCCAGGATTCGTGATAGCTCGACTGGAAATAGAGATCGCCGTAGTCGAGACGGCGTTCGGTCAGTTGACCAAGAATGGAGAACAGGTCCTGATGGCTCAGGCCGTTCGCTGCGAGCAAATGTTCACTTACCAGGTTCAGACTCATCGTATTGCTACTCGTTCGTTGCCGCCCGTGGCGGTATAAAAATCGTATTTATTGAGAGTGAGGCAATTACCTGCCCACGTCAAATCATTGCTGTGCATCTTTGCGCGGCTGGCGCAGCACCTCGTTAATCTGCGGTTTATCCACCGGACCGGTAATGCGGTAGCGCAGAATGGAGACCTTGCTCCAGAGTGGACCCAGCACTTTACTGGCGGCAAACACCGCCGCACCGACTATCGGGTTCACCACAAAGGCCGCCGCAACGCCCACGCTTGCGGAAATTTCCGGCGCTACCACGGCTTCCATATCCAGCTCGCGGCGCACGAGGTTGACGGAGCCTTTCATGGCGATATCCGCTTCCAGGCCATCCACCAGCGTGTCGTCCGTGTGCAGAACGCCGTCCTTGATCCACGCCGTACTGCGGATGGAATCGTAGTAGAAACCTTCGCTGAAGGTATCGCTGAAATCGAAGCGCAGCTTGCGCAGCAGCGCATCAAAACTCAGCAGGCGCAGGATCTGCCCGGCGCGCCCGGTGCTCACGTCGGCAATTTCACCTTTGCCAAAGTGGGTTTTCAGAATGCCGTTCAGCGAGGCCTCATCCGGCCTCCATGGGGCGTCACGCCAGTGAAGATCGTAATCGACGTCAAATGACGAGCCGCGCAGCGGCGTGCTGATACCAAAGAAATTGGCTGCCGCATCCAGCTTGTTGCCTTTAATGTCGCCCTTTAGGGAAGTTCGCTGCTCGCCCGGGTTATTCACCCATTCTCCTGCGGCCGTCATGCGGCCAAAACCGGTATCGACCAGCCCACCGGTGAGCGTTAGCGAGTTTCCATGAATAGCAAAATCACCGTCAATACGGCCATATTTCTGCCCCCACAGCCAACACTCCGCACAGCGCAGCTGGAGATCGGGCCAGCCGCTAAAATCGATGCGGGATGTCTTACTCAACGGCGATGTCCCTGCCGGCTGGTCTTTTCCGCTCGCGCTTGCCGGGTTGTAGTAGAGATAGCGGATCGCCGCCTGCCACGGCGCGTGATTGCGCATGGTCAGCGTGCCGTTGATCTCCCTTCCCTGGGCCTCCACCTTCGTGCCGTTAGCGCCAGGCTGCGAGACAATGCTCAGGTTGTTCCACTGCTGTCCGCCCAGCATCAGAGAAGGCGTACGTACGGTAATGGCTTGCGGGAACTGGGCGGTTTCATCAACGTTTTGCCCAACGCCTTTCTGGAAAAGCGCCAGCCACTCTGCACCGTCCATCGGTGGGAGATTCAGCTCAATGCCCGGCTGCTCCGGCAGCGGCGGCGTGGAGCGGCTATCCGTTGTCCAGATGGCTTTGTCGAGGGTGAGCTTGTGATTAAGCAGCCAGCGGCTGTTGAAGTGGTTTGTCCCACCCGCGCTGCCGGTCAGCTCGAAGCTGTTCAGGTTGCCATCGACGTTCAGCTTTACCGGCAGCGGCTGTCCGGCCTGTTTATCCAGCGGCGCAGGCAGCTGGCTCTGAAGGTTTTTCAGATCGCCCGTGATGTCGACCTTATACCGGGCACCCGCATGATAAGGCAGGTCGATTGCCACTTTACCCTGCCAGGTAACCGCCCCCTCCACTGACGCCTCAATTGGCTTTGGCAGGACGTCCATACGCGCTGGCTGCCAGTTGCCATCCAGATTGACGGCCACCTGATAAGCCTTTTCACCCTCGGTAGTCGTGAAGTCAATATTAACGGGCTGATTAAACCAGCTCGCCGTAAGCGGCTCGCTCTTAAGGTTACCGTTCTCAAAGCTGAACTGCCCGCTGAGATTTTTCAGCGTGCTCTCAAGGGGTTTGATGAACAGACTGTTGTTCTTCAGGTGGACATCGCCTTTGGCGGTGGTCATCTCCCCGTCCAGCGGGATATCAAGATGTAAGCGAGCATTCACATCGCCATCAAGCTGCAGCTGCTGAAGCGTCGCCGCTAGCGACTCTTTCAGCGGCGTCTCTTCAAAGTACGGTCCCACCGCTTTGCCGGGACCGTTGATGTCGGCATCAATCAGCAGCTTCTCTTTTGAGTAGTCCGGGATGTTGGCCGTCAGGTTGCTGGCCGTCACGCCGTCCAGCGCCACGCTGTCGGACTTCATCCATAGTCCGTCATTGAGGAAGTTGAGTTCGATATCCAGGTTTTTCAGCGCGGGCCAGCCGGGCTGGAACGCAAAGGTCGCGTTATGCAGCGGCACCAGCACCTGGAACTGGCCTTCATTATGTTTGTACGGGAAAAGATGCGGATTACCGCCGTAGACCAGCGTGGCATTGTCCGCCTGACCGCCCTGAATCGCGCCGCTGAGATAGTCCACCAGCGCTTTTCCCATCAGGTTTTCCGGGAAGTAGCGCCAGGCCTGAGAGCCGTCATCGGTGCTGATCCCCGCCAGAATGCCGAGCCACGGCTCATCACCTTCAGGCTGCATATAGCGGAAATCACCGCGCGCATGCACCGCTTTAGCTTTCACATCGATATGGCGGCCATCAAGCTGGAAACCCTTGTCGTTACGGAGCCAGTTAAGCACCGCGCTGCCCTGTTCGATTTCCAGCGGCGCGCGGAAGACCGTCTCGTAAGGCATTTTGGCATCGTGCATATCAACCGTCAGCCTGCCGTTTTCCACGCTGCCTTCCAGCTTGCCGCTAAAGTGCTCTGCCCCCGGCAGCAGCTTCCACTGCTTCCAGGCAAGATCTTTCCAGGTTGCCTGGAAACGGGTTTTTTCCGTCGCCTGAAGCGGGATATCCAGCGCCAGGGCGTCTATTTTCCCGCTCGGCTGCGTTGCCAGCCAGATCTCGCCCAGGTCCGGAGATATCTTTGCCGCCATCGAGCGCAGGCCTTCAATGGCAGCCAAATCGAGGTTGCTGGCGCGGATGCGCAGCTCGTCGCTGCGTTTACTGGCCGTGCCGCCGACATCCTGCTCCGGCATCCAGGCCAGCGTTAGCGCACCGCGCGGCCACGGCTTGTCGTCCATGGTGATGCGGGTATCGGGAATGGCAAACTGCCAGCCCTCTTTCTCCTGCGTCACGTGCGCGGTGAGGTTATCGACGGAAAGCTGATGCTGCTGTTTTTCACCTTTCCAGCTTGCGCCCCCCTGCTTGAGCCAGATATCGCCGCTGGCAAATTCGCCTTTGGTCAGAGTCAGCCAGCCTTCAAGGCTGAAACGGGCTGTCTCCAGCTGCATATTTTGCTGGATCCAGTCGCCCAGCCACGGCTTCACGTCCACATCATCGGCCTGAAGCCAGACTTTGCCGTTGTTTAGCAGGCCGTCATCGTCCCGCAGATCCATGCGCACCTGCATCACGCCGTGCTGGCCGTTCAGGCTTGAGAGATTGACTTGCCCTTCGGCGCGGTGCCGATCCTTGCCGTTGAGCCAGGTCAGCTGGGGGATCGCCAGTTCGGCGCGCTGGCCGGAAAGGGTAATAAAGCTCACTTCGCTGTCGCGCAGATCGAAATGATCGAACTGGCGGAGGAAAAGATCGCTGAAGCGGTTGGCCTCAAGACCCTGACCGCTATCGCCGCCAGACAGCGGCGTATTGGTCAGAAACTGGAGTTGATAAAAGGTGAGATCGCGAAACTGCCAGCGAAGATGCAGCAGGCTTTGCCAGACGTCCAGCGCCAGAGTCACGCGTTTGATTTTGAGATGGCCGCCATCTTTCAGGCTGGCGTTGATATCCCGGACATCGAGCGTCGGGCCAAAATTCTGCCAGTTAGCGCTAATCTGGCTTACATTCACCGGCACGCCGGTGGTGGATTCGATTTTAGCCAGCAGCTGCGGACGCCAGCTGTCCAGATGCGGTAATACGAGGCGTAGCCCGCTCACGAGCAACGCGACAATCACGACCAGCGTTGCCCCTGTAAGCAATAAAATCCCCGGCAATCGCCTCACGCATCTCTCCTTGTCAGCTTTTGTCACGCAGCGTACTGCGTCTTACATCATCACGACGTCAAACTGCTCCTGGTTATAGAGCGGTTCAATTTGTACTTTTACCTGTTTGCCGACAAAGATTTCCACTTCCGCCAGCGCGTGCGACTCTTCGCCTTTCAGCGCTTCAGCCACCGCAGGGGAAGCATAGACCAGAAAACGATCGGAGTCGTAGGCATGATGAACACGGACGATTTCACGCATGATTTCATAGCAGACGGTCTCAACCGTCTTTACCGTTCCGCGTCCATGGCAGGTTGGGCATTCATTACACAGCACATGCTCAACGCTTTCACGGGTACGCTTACGCGTCATCTCCACCAGCCCCAGCTGTGAGAAGCCGTTGATGCTGGTTTTCACGCGATCTTTACTCAGTGCCTGCTCAAGCGAGTGCAGCACGCGGCGACGATGGTCTTCATTGCTCATATCAATGAAGTCGATGATGATAATGCCGCCCAGATTGCGCAGACGAAGCTGGCGCGCAATCGCCTGCGTGGCTTCGATGTTGGTGTTGAAGATGGTGTCATCCAGGTTGCGATGGCCGACAAACGCGCCGGTGTTAATATCGACGGTGGTCATCGCTTCGGTCTGATCGATGATCAGATAGCCGCCTGACTTCAGCTCGACCTTACGCTCCAGCGCGCGCTGGATCTCGTTTTCGACATCATAGAGATCGAAAATCGGCTGACGCCCTGAATAATGCTCCAGCAGGCCAGGCATCTCCGGGATATATTCGGCGGTAAATTCCAGTAGCGCTTCATAGGTCAGGCGCGAGTCCACGCGAATGCGGTCGAGCTGCGCATCGGCAAAGTCACGCAGAACGCGCTGAGCAAGCGCCAGTTCACCGTAAAGCTGGTAGCGGGTCTGGTTGCGTTTTTTACGCTCCATCACCTTGGTCCAGACGCGCTTCAGGTAAGCCGCATCCGACGCCAGGTCTTCTTCGCTGATCCCTTCCGCAGCGGTACGGATGATAAACCCGCCCTGTTCATCGCAGTAGGCGCTGACCACTTTCTTCAGACGCTCGCGCTCGGTTTCGCTCTCAATACGCTGCGAAACGCCCACGTGCGACGCGCCGGGCATAAAGACCAGATAGCGGGAAGGTAAGGTGATGTCGGTGGTCAGACGGGCGCCTTTGGTACCGAGGGGATCTTTCACCACCTGCACCATCAGATCCTGTCCCTGACGTACCAGTTCAGAAATATCGCGCACGGCAAACTGCTTTTGCTCTTCGCCCGCAACGCACTCGGTGTGCGGCATGATATCGGAGGCATGTAAAAACGCCGCCTTATCCAGTCCAATATCTACAAAAGCCGCCTGCATACCCGGCAGTACACGACTGACACGACCTTTGTAGATATTGCCTACTATTCCGCGCCGCGCTTCACGCTCAATATGAATTTCCTGAAGAATGCCACCATCAATATAGGCCACACGGGTTTCCGATGGCGTTACGTTTACCAACAATTCAGCCGTCATAATTATCCCTTCCCTCACGCAGTGAGTTAAAATTGCTCAGCAACTCATACGTTTCCACCAGCGGTAAGCCGACTACGGCGTGATAGCTGCCATTAATCTTCCTGACAAAACAGCCACCCAGCCCCTGAATACCGTATGCACCTGCTTTATCCATTGGTTCACCGCTGGCAATATAAGCGGCAATGTCGTCGTCGGTAAGTACTCTGAACGTCACTTCTGTCACCACCAGGCAATCCAGCACGTGCTGGCTGTCAGCCAGCGCGACGGCCGTCATCACCTGATGCGTATGTCCGGACATTTTGCGCAGCATGTGCGCCGCATGATCGGCGTCGCGCGGTTTCTCCAGCACTTCACCGTTCAGAATAACGATGGTATCTGCTCCCAGCACGGGGAGATCGCGTGGCACACTGGCCACGCCCGCCTGCGCTTTCTCGCGTGCCAGGCGAGACACGTACTGTTGAGCGCTTTCGCCCTCAGCACGTTTTTCTTCAATGCCGGTCACGATGCGTTCAAAAGAGACCCCTAGCTGCGTCAGGAGTTCCTGACGGCGCGGGGAGCCGGAAGCGAGATACAAAGACGTCATAGAAACCTTTTATTGCACAGCAAACTGCTGGCGAACCTTCCGCATCAGCAGGAATAACCATGGCCAGAGCACACCGTTTACTACACTACTCCAGAACACTTCCGGTCGGAAAGAGACGTTGATCACTAAAAACTCTGCCCAGAAAACAACGATATCCGCCGCGAGCGACAATAACATCACCACCAGGGCCTGTTGCCAGAGCGCAAGGTTTCGAAAGAGCTGGAATTTGAGTGCGACGAGGTACGCAATTATGCTCATGGACAAGGCGCGCACGCCAAGCGTAGAGCCACTAATGAGATCCAGTATGGCACCCATCACGAAACCTGTGCCGACATTTACGCGATGCGGCAGGGCAAGGATCCAGTAAAGTAAAATGAGCAATACCCAGTTTGGCCGGAAAACGAGAATGTCATCCGGCCAGGGCATCACTTGCAGTAACAGTGCGATGAGAAACGAGAGCCAGATGACCCAACGTCCCTGGCTACGATAACTTGCCACTACTGCCCTCCCGAAGAGAGTTTAGGCGGTGGCGGCGCATCCGGCAGCGGCTGCGTTAACCCTGTTGCCGGTGCCGGTACTGGCGCAGGCGGCCCCATGGAATCCGCAGGCGGGAGAACCTGCGGCATCATCTGCATCAGGCGCTCGTTTGCTACGCGATGCACCTCTTCAGGCGTCATCGGATTAGCACCGTTACGATCGGCGCCCCACAGCAGCAGCAGATAGCGCAGACGCTGCAAACCGGCGGTTGGACGCGCCTGAATCACAGTATAGGCACGCTGAGTATCCAGCTTAACTGAAGAGACCACCGCAACCGGATAGCCTTCAGGGAAGCGTCCACCCAGGCCAGACGTCACCAGCACGTCGCCCACGCGAATATCCGTGTTAGCCGGCAGGTGTTCCAGCTGCAGGTCGTCCGTACAGCCGTTACCGGCCGCAATCACGCGAATATCGTTGCGCAGGACCTGGATCGGCAGCGCATGTGTGGCATCGCAAATCAGCAGCACGCGGCTGGTCAGTTTGGCCACGGCAACAACCTGGCCCACTACGCCTTTATCACTGATAACAGGCTGACCTTCATACACCCCGTTCACGCTCCCCTTGTCGATCACAACCTGATCGCTGTAGGGGTCGTTCACGGTGGAGATCACCTGCGTGACCATTTTCTGCTCATCCTGACGCAGCGGCGAGCCGAGCAGTTCACGCAGACGCGCGTTTTCCTGCTTGTATTGCCCCAGCATCAGCAGTTCGCTGTTTTTCAGCAGCAGTTCCTGACGTAAGGCCCGGTTTTCGAGTTCGAGTTGGTCGCGCGAAGACAGCGTTTGAGAAACGGAGTCGAGCAGTTCACGGGGACCATTTGAAACAAAGTAGAAAGGACTGACGGCGGTATCCATGTACGTTCTGATCTGGCTGAACGTACCGAGGCGGCTATCGGCAATAATGACCCCAAGCGCAACCAGAACCGCCAGAATGAGGCGAAACTGTAGCGATGGGCCACGGCTAAAAATTGGCTTCATAGGCTATGCGTATTCTCGCGTCAGAGAGAAAGGGTAGCAAATTGCTACCCTCTCAAACTCGACTACTCTTCGCTGAACAAATCGCCGCCGTGCATGTCGATCATTTCCAGCGCCTTGCCACCACCACGGGCGACGCAAGTCAGTGGATCTTCTGCAACTACGACAGGAATACCTGTCTCTTCCATTAACAGGCGGTCGAGGTTACGCAGCAGCGCACCACCACCGGTCAGAACCATACCGCGCTCGGAGATATCGGACGCCAGCTCTGGTGGACACTGTTCCAGCGCAACCATTACCGCGCTCACGATGCCCGTCAGTGGTTCCTGCAGTGCTTCCAGAATTTCGTTGGAGTTCAGGGTAAAACCGCGTGGAACACCTTCAGCCAGGTTACGACCGCGAACCTCGATCTCACGCACTTCATCGCCCGGATACGCAGAGCCGATTTCGTGTTTGATACGCTCTGCGGTGGCTTCACCGATCAGAGAGCCGTAGTTACGGCGCACATAATTAATGATGGCTTCATCGAAGCGGTCACCACCGATACGTACGGAAGAGGAGTACACCACGCCGTTCAGAGAGATAACGGCCACTTCAGTGGTACCACCACCGATATCCACCACCATAGAACCGGTAGCTTCGGAAACAGGGAGGCCAGCACCGATGGCCGCAGCCATTGGCTCTTCAATCAGGAACACTTCACGTGCACCTGCACCCTGGGCAGATTCACGGATTGCGCGACGTTCTACCTGGGTTGCGCCAACCGGCACACACACCAGAACACGCGGGCTTGGACGCATGAAGCTGTTGCTGTGAACCTGCTTGATGAAGTGCTGAAGCATTTTTTCAGTCACGAAGAAGTCGGCGATAACGCCGTCTTTCATTGGGCGAATGGCGGCGATGTTGCCAGGGGTACGACCCAGCATCTGCTTCGCGTCATGACCCACTGCGGCCACGCTTTTCGGCGAGCCTGCACGATCCTGACGAATGGCCACAACAGAAGGCTCATTCAATACGATGCCTTGTCCTTTTACATAAATAAGGGTATTCGCGGTACCCAGGTCAATGGACAGGTCATTGGAAAACATGCCACGAAATTTTTTCAACATACTAAGGGATAATCCTGAAAGCTGGGGCGGAAAACAAAATCCGCTTACTTTACCAACCACACGCAGCAGCGACAAGGCGCAAAAATCATCTGCAACGGTGAAAATTTGTGCAGTACGTTTCCTGATGTTACAAAATCATCCCCTGACTCCCTCAGGGCTGAGTAAACAGTAGCGTTCCCCACTGACGTTTGTAACCCGTTAAAGGTCGTTCACTGGCTTTTTGCTCGACATACTCAAAGCTACAGGCGCGATATTCTACGTGAAAACAGCGTAAACGGCAGGTCAAACAGAGTATCTTTGCAAATATTTTTTCACGTTGGTGTCAAGCGGTTGAGAGGCAGCAAAAAAATCCCCCTGACCACCCATCACACCACGCTCTGTTAACATTTGCCATTCGCTTCTGGAGCGCACGCCTGCGGCAAATACTTGTGTTCGCGTTCCCTTGCATGCTTCGACCAGACTCTGAACCAGCAGCTGGTTTTCCGTCCGCTTCTCAATATTCCTTACCAGCCCCGGATGTAGCTTTAATAACTCCACATCCAGCTCCTTGATCCAGTTGGTACTGACCAGGGTTAAACCTGCCTGCGTCACCGCGACACGCGCACCCAGCGCATTGATCAAACGTACCACAGGACGTAACCGGCTGATGTGTTGACCTACGTCGGCCTCAGCAAGTTCAAAAATAATGTGTTTGCGTTGCGATTTTTCGCATTGCATTAATGTATCACGTAGCCAGCGCTGAAAACGTGGGCGTATTAACGACTCCACGGTGACCTGTAACGCCAGGTTTTCTTCAGGCCAGAAGGATAAAAACGGAATCAGCCGGGTAATTTGCTGGCGGTCATACTCTTCGGACAGGCCAAATTGCAGCACCATCGGCAGATATTCCGCCGAGATAACCTCTTCCGTGCCGTCAAAAATACGACACATCAGTTCACGATGATGAACGTTGCCGTTTTTCATCACCGCGGGTTTTTGATAAATACGTGGCCCGCCGCGGCTAAGCATTTGCTCAATCAGCGTGCGCCAGCGCACGTTGCCGCGCCCTTTTTCCGGCAGCGAGTCATCATAAACCGCCCACCCGTTCGCCCCCTGCAACACGGCGTTGCGGGTAGCGGCTTCCGCATGCTCCATCACCTGCTCCGTGGATTGCCCGCCACGCCAGGCGCAGATCCCCATGTGGACCATGTCGTCTCTGTCGAGCATTTTGCTCTGCGGCAGTGCATCCACCGCCTTCAGCAGCTGGCTGGCGATGCTCTCCGATTCCTTCAGCGTACGATGCGGCAACAATACGGCAAAGTCGCTGCGGTGATAGCGGGCCAGCAGCGCGCCCGGGTAGCGCATAATAAAGGTGGAGAGCAGGTTGATCAGCGTAAAGAGGTTTTCTTCCGCGACCCGCTGTCCCCAGGTGTCGCGCAGGAGATCGAAATCGGGCAGGCGAATCATCATCACTACCCCGTGTGTCCCCACTTTTTCTGAATCGTCGAGCAGCGTGGCGAGCTGATTATCAAAGAAAAGACGGTTGTTAAGGCCGGTTTTATTGTCCTGCGCCGCATAAGAGCGGATAAGCGTATCCATACGGCTGCGCTGGTCGCTGGCAAACTGGATTTCGGAGAGCAGGGTATCCAGCGCGCTGCTGGCGCGTGACGGCCACTCGTGGACGGAACCACGGACCTGCGGGCCGCGTTCACCGTTAAGGATCCGCACAGAGCGCATCTCCAGCAGTTCCTGACCGGAGAGCTGGCGGCGCAGCCAGCGAACCGCGAGAAAGATCAGCAGGACGATAAACGCAACGGCGACGGTGAGCGGCGCGGTGGTCATCATGGAACGGAAGTAGCTCGCCATCGGATCGAGGTAGACCATGTGTATAGTCATCCCCGGATTTTTGAGGGAGTGCACCGTCACTTCCCGGTACTGGCTCACCACACCCGCAGGCCGGTAACTTCCCTGACGCTCATGGCTTAAAACGCGATGCTTTCCCTGCTGAATGTCGATCTGGACAATATCAACAGGTACCATCAACTCATCGAGCTCGCGGGACAGCGCCGGCAGCGGCGTCGTCAGCAGACGCGTATCAATCACCGATGCGACAGACTGTACCCGGTTGACCAGCTTGTCCTGAATGGCGTTGTAAAAGCTCAGCGAGCAGCCCAGTAGCGTGACAAAAATGGTCAGCCCCGTCAGCAAGGTGATAAAAGCCGAGAACTTCGTCGTTAATCGCATCCTTGAGATTACTCCGTGGGTTGATGGGGGTAGCGAGTAAGCGCTAACTTGCATTTCAAATGCGGCATACTACCAAATCGGGTGTATCTGGCAATTTATTGCGTTAAATCGGCACTGCGTTTCCCTGAGCGAGTATAGTCTTCAGAAATTATTTTCCAATCATCTGAGTCGAGAGGACCCCGTATGCAGGCTTTGATCTTAGAACAGCAGGATGGCAAAACGCTTGCCTCAGTGCAGGCGGTAGAAGAGAGTCGCCTGCCGGAAGGCGAAGTAACCGTCGACATCGACTGGTCCAGTTTAAATTATAAAGATGCGCTGGCGATTACCGGTAAGGGTAAAATCATCCGAAATTTCCCTATGGTGCCAGGTATTGATTTCGCTGGCCGGGTTCATACCAGTGAAGATCCGCGTTTCCATGCGGGCCAGGAAGTGCTGCTTACCGGCTGGGGCGTAGGTGAAAATCACTGGGGCGGGCTGGCAACGCAGGCGCGCGTGAAGGGCGACTGGCTAGTGCCAATGCCGAAAGGTATGGATGGCCGCAAGGCGATGATTGTCGGCACGGCAGGTTTTACTGCCATGCTGTGCGTAATGGCACTGGAAGATGCAGGTATCCGCCCTGAGTCGGGTGAAATTGTCGTCACCGGCGCCAGCGGCGGCGTGGGCAGCACGGCGGTCACGCTGCTGCACAAGCTGGGTTATCAGGTCGCTGCGGTTTCCGGCCGTGAAAGTACCCATGACTATCTGCGCCAGCTCGGCGCCAGCCGCATTCTGAGCCGCGACGAATTTGCCGAAACCCGTCCGCTGGAAAAACAGGTCTGGGCAGGGGCGGTGGATACCGTCGGTGATAAGGTGCTGGCAAAAGTCCTGGCGCAGATGAACTACGGCGGCTGCGTGGCAGCCTGCGGTCTGGCGGGCGGATTTGCCCTGCCAACCACCGTGATGCCATTTATTCTGCGTAACGTACGACTGCAGGGTGTGGATTCCGTGATGACCCCGCCGACCCGTCGCCATGAAGCCTGGGAACGACTGGTGCGCGATCTGCCTGAATCTTTCTATACCCAGAGCGCAACGGAGATAACCCTGAGCCAGGCACCGGAATATGCCAGTAAGATCATGGACAACCAGTTCCACGGTCGCGCGCTGGTGAAAATCGCCTAATCTTCAAATTTTCGTGACATATTCGCGCGAATCCCTCTCCTCCGTCATGCTTAGGAAAACGCATGACGGAGGATGCCATGAAAAACCGAAAACTGACGGAAGCCGACGTAACGTCTGAGTCTGTCTTTATGTTACAGCGCCGCCAGATCCTGAAAATGCTCGGCATCAGCGCCACTGCCCTGACGCTCTCTCCGGCGGCGCACGCCGACCTGCTCGACTGGTTTAAAGGCAACGATCGGCCAAAGGCCCCTTCCGGTGCCCCGCTCACCTTTACGAAACCCGCCCAATGGCAAAACAAACTGACGCTCACGCCGGAAGATAAAGTCACCGGCTACAACAACTTCTACGAATTTGGGCTCGATAAGGCCGATCCTGCCGCGAACGCGGGAAGCCTCAAAACCGATCCGTGGACGCTGAAGATTGATGGCGAAGTGGCAAAACCCCTGACGCTGGACCACCACGATCTCACCACCCGTTTTCCCCTCGAAGAGCGAATCTATCGCATGCGCTGTGTGGAGGCCTGGTCGATGGTGGTACCGTGGGTTGGCTTCCCGCTGCATAAACTGCTGGCGATGGTTGAACCCACCAGCAACGCAAAATATGTCGCTTTCCAGACGCGCTATGCGCCGGACGAAATGCCCGGGCAGAAAGATCGGTTTATCGGCGGCGGGCTTGAGTATCCGTATGTGGAAGGGTTGCGCCTCGACGAAGCCATGCATCCCCTTACCCTGCTGACCGTCGGCGTTTACGGTAAGGCGCTCCCGCCGCAGAACGGTGCCCCCATCCGTTTAACCGTTCCGTGGAAATATGGTTTCAAAGGGATTAAATCTATCGTCAGCATTAAGCTTACCCGCGAACGTCCACCAACCACGTGGAATCTGGCGGCTCCGAACGAATACGGCTTCTTTGCCAACGTGAATCCGCATGTGGATCATCCGCGCTGGTCGCAGGCAACCGAGCGGTTTATCGGTTCAGGTGGAGCGCTGGACGTAAAGCGTCAGCCGACGCTGCTGTTTAACGGCTATGCGGATGAAGTGGCCTCGCTTTACCGTGGTCTCAATTTACGGGAGAACTTCTGAGTGCGTTTAACGGCAAAACAGATTACCTGGCTGAAAGTGCTGCTGCACCTGGCCGGGCTGCTTCCTTTTATATGGCTGTTCTGGGCCGCCAGCCAGGGGCTCTTTAGCGCAGATCCGGCAAAGGATATCCAGCACTTTACCGGTCGGATGGCTCTGAAATTTTTGCTGGCCACCTTGCTCGTCTCGCCGCTGGCGCGCTACGCTAAACAGCCCTTCTTGATACGCACCCGTCGGCTGTTAGGGCTATGGTGTTTTGCCTGGGCGACGCTGCATCTCACCAGCTATGCCCTGCTGGAACTGGGAATTAACAATCTGGCGCTGCTTGGCCGCGAACTGGTGACACGTCCTTATCTGACGCTGGGTATCGTGAGCTGGGTGGTTTTACTGGCGTTAGCGCTCACATCCACTCAATATGCTCAACGAAAACTGGGCAGGCGCTGGCAACTGCTGCACAACTTCGTCTATCTTGTCGCGATCCTCGCCCCCATTCACTACCTGTGGTCGGTGAAGATCCTCTCCCCGCAGCCGGTCCTTTATGCACTGGCGGCCGTGGCGCTTTTAGCATGGCGTTACAAGAAGTTCCGCCAGTGGTGGCGATAGTTCGCGAAACTGTGCGTTTTCCCGCAGATTCCCCGTCAACCGCAAATCTTTTTCGGATAGCGGTTGATTATCTTCCCTGATAAGACCAGTATTTAGCTGCTAAATGCTACGAAATCGTTATAATGTGCGACCTTGGTTCGCCTGACAGCGGTTTTAAGCCTCTGAAAAGGTGACATTTGCGCTTCGACGGTATATTTTGTTTTTTACCAGAGAATCGCAGGAGATAGCGGCATAATGACTGATAAATTCCATATCTTAGTTTTGAACGGACCGAACCTGAACATGCTCGGCACCCGTGAGCCAGAGAAGTACGGCACGCTAACATTGGGTGAAATTGTTAACCGTCTGGGAACGGAAGCAGCGTCACTGAATGTGGATTTGGATCATTTTCAGTCAAATGCGGAGTACGCACTCATCGACCGTATTCATCAGGCTAAAGACAATGTGGACTATATCCTGATCAATCCGGCCGCGTTTACGCACACCAGTGTTGCTATCCGCGACGCACTGCTCGCGGTGAGTATCCCGTTTATCGAGATCCACCTGAGTAACGTGCACGCCCGAGAGCCGTTCCGCCACCACTCGTATCTGTCAGATATCGCTGCTGGCGTTATATGTGGACTGGGCGCTGACGGCTATTCATACGCTTTACAGACAGCGGTAAAACGCTTGTCACAATCACACTAAACAAGAGTACGGAACCCACTCATGGATATTCGTAAGATTAAAAAACTGATCGAGCTGGTTGAAGAATCAGGCATCTCCGAACTGGAAATTTCTGAAGGCGAAGAGTCTGTACGCATCAGCCGTGCAGCCCCAGCCGCTAGCTTCCCGGTAATGCAGCAAGCTTATGCTGCGCCAGTGCAGCAGCCTGCGCTCTCCGCAGCCGTTGCGCCAGCAGCTGAAGCCGCACCTGCCGCTGCAGCAGAAATCAGTGGTCACATCGTACGTTCCCCAATGGTTGGTACTTTCTACCGCACCCCGAGCCCGGACGCGAAGGCGTTCATCGAAGTGGGTCAGAAAGTCAACGTAGGCGATACCCTGTGCATCGTTGAAGCGATGAAAATGATGAACCAGATCGAAGCAGACAAATCAGGTACTGTGAAAGCGATTCTGGTCGAAAGTGGTCAGCCGGTTGAATTTGACGAGCCGCTGGTCGTCATCGAGTAACGAGGCGTACATGCTGGATAAAATTGTTATCGCCAACCGCGGCGAGATCGCACTGCGTATTCTTCGTGCCTGTAAAGAACTGGGCATCAAGACCGTCGCTGTGCACTCAAGCGCGGATCGCGATTTAAAACACGTATTGCTGGCGGATGAGACGGTCTGTATTGGCCCGGCTCCGTCCGTAAAAAGCTATCTGAACATCCCGGCTATCATCAGCGCCGCTGAAATCACCGGCGCGGTGGCAATTCATCCGGGTTACGGCTTCCTCTCTGAGAACGCCAACTTTGCTGAGCAGGTTGAACGCTCTGGCTTCATCTTCATCGGCCCGAAAGCCGACACTATCCGCCTGATGGGCGACAAAGTGTCGGCGATCACCGCGATGAAAAAAGCCGGCGTTCCAACCGTACCAGGCTCTGACGGCCCTCTGACCGACGACATGGATGCTAACCGTGCTCATGCTAAACGCATTGGCTACCCGGTTATCATCAAGGCGTCCGGCGGCGGCGGCGGTCGCGGTATGCGCGTTGTGCGCAGCGATGCTGAACTGGCGCAGTCCATCTCCATGACCAAAGCAGAAGCGAAAGCCGCTTTCAGCAATGACATGGTGTACATGGAAAAATACCTGGAAAACCCACGCCACATCGAAATTCAGGTGCTGGCTGACGGTCAGGGTAACGCGATCTATCTGGCAGAACGTGACTGCTCCATGCAGCGTCGTCACCAGAAAGTGGTCGAAGAAGCACCAGCACCGGGCATTACCCCAGAGCTGCGTCGCTACATCGGCGAGCGTTGCTCCAAAGCGTGTGTCGATATCGGCTATCGCGGTGCAGGTACCTTTGAGTTCCTGTTCGAAAACGGGGAGTTCTATTTCATTGAAATGAACACCCGTATTCAGGTTGAACACCCTGTTACCGAAATGATCACCGGCGTTGACCTGATCAAAGAACAGCTGCGTATCGCTGCAGGCCAGCCGCTGTCCATCAAGCAGGAAGAAGTTGTGGTGAAAGGCCATGCGGTAGAGTGCCGTATTAACGCCGAAGACCCGAACACCTTCCTGCCAAGCCCGGGTAAAATCACGCGTTTCCACGCGCCGGGTGGCTTTGGTGTGCGCTGGGAGTCTCATATCTACGCCGGTTACACCGTACCGCCGTACTATGACTCAATGATCGGCAAGCTTATCTGCTACGGCGAAAACCGTGACGTGGCGATTGCCCGCATGAAGAATGCCCTGCAGGAGCTGATCATCGACGGTATCAAAACCAACGTTGATCTGCAGATGCGTATCATGAGCGACGAGCACTTCCAGAATGGTGGAACCAACATCCACTACCTGGAGAAAAAACTCGGTCTTAACGAGAAGTAAGACTGCTCTCACGCGAAAAGGCCGGATTATCCGGCCTTTTTTATTTCTGGGGCCAGGAAAGCCTCATCATGTACAATCCCCGCTTTCTTCATCCACAAGGGACAAAAAATGGACAAACGTTTTGTTCAGGCCCATAAAGAAGCGCGCTGGGCGCTGTGGCTGACCCTTCTCTATCTCGCAGCATGGTTAGTGACTGCTTACTTACCAGACTCCGCTATGGGCATCACCGGCCTGCCACACTGGTTCGAAATGGCCTGCCTGCTGGTACCGCTGGTGTTTATCGTGCTGTGCTGGGCAATGGTCAAATTCATCTATCGCGATATTCCGCTGGAGGACGATGATGCAGCCTGAAGTGATTCTGCCGCTTATCGCTTACTTGTTGGTGGTGTTTGGTTTATCCGTTTACGCCATGCGAAAACGCACAACAGGCACGTTTCTGAACGAGTATTTCCTCGGCAGCCGCTCAATGGGCGGCGTCGTCCTGGCCATGACGCTGACCGCGACCTACATCAGCGCCAGTTCGTTTATCGGTGGACCGGGCGCAGCCTATAAATACGGGTTAGGCTGGGTGCTGCTGGCGATGATTCAGCTGCCTGCCGTCTGGCTCTCGCTGGGTATACTGGGAAAGAAATTTGCCATTCTGGCGCGCCGTTATAATGCCGTGACGCTCAACGATATGCTGTTTGCCCGCTATCAGAGCCGTTTACTGGTCTGGCTGGCCAGCTTAAGCCTGCTGGTGGCCTTTATTGGCGCGATGACGGTACAGTTTATCGGTGGAGCTCGCCTGCTGGAAACGGCTGCGGGAATTCCCTACGAGACGGGCTTGATCATCTTCGGAGTCAGCATTGCGCTGTATACCGCGTTTGGCGGATTCCGTGCCAGCGTGCTGAACGATACGATGCAAGGCCTGGTGATGCTTGTTGGCACCCTTGTTCTGCTGGTGGGCATTGTGCATGCTGCAGGTGGCCTGAGCCACGCCGTCGAAACACTGGAAGCCATCGACCCGAAACTGGTCTCTCCGCAGGGCGCGGATGACATTCTTTCGCCAACCTTTATGACCTCGTTCTGGGTGTTGGTGTGCTTTGGGGTCATTGGCCTGCCGCATACCGCCGTGCGCTGTATCTCTTATAAAGACAGCAAAGCCGTGCACAGAGGTATCATTATCGGCACTATCGTCGTCGCAATCCTGATGTTTGGTATGCACCTGGCGGGCGCCTTAGGTCGGGCAGTTATTCCTGACCTTACCGTACCCGATCTGGTCATCCCAACCCTGATGGTTAAAGTGCTGCCGCCATTTGCAGCCGGGATCTTCCTCGCCGCACCGATGGCCGCCATTATGTCGACCATCAACGCTCAGCTGCTGCAAAGTTCCGCTACGATCATTAAAGATCTCTACCTGAACCTGCGTCCTGAGCAGGCAGAGAATGAACGGCGCCTGAAGCGCATGTCGGCCGTTATTACCCTGGCGTTAGGGGCTTTGCTGCTGTTAGCCGCGTGGCGACCGCCGGAGATGATCATCTGGCTGAACCTGCTGGCATTTGGTGGGCTTGAAGCGGTATTCCTGTGGCCGCTGGTGTTAGGGCTCTACTGGGAGCGCGCGAATGCCGCCGGTGCGCTGAGCGCTATGATTGTCGGCGGCGTGCTTTACGCCGTCCTTGCAACGTTTAAGATTCAGTACCTGGGCTTCCATCCGATTGTCCCTTCGTTACTGCTAAGTTTACTGGCGTTTGTAGTGGGGAACCGTTTCGGTCAGCCCGCGCCACAACCCGCTATGATTTCTACTGATAAATAAAGAGTTTTGCCATGCCGTGGATCCAACTAAAACTGAACACAACCGGCGCTAACGCCGAGGAACTGAGCGATGCGCTGATGGAGGCCGGCTCGGTCTCTATCACCTTCCAGGACACGCATGACACGCCGGTCTTTGAGCCGCTGCCGGGCGAAACCCGCCTGTGGGGTGATACCGACGTTATTGGCCTGTTTGATGCCGAAACCGATATGAAAGAGGTCGTCGCGATTCTGGAGAATCATCCTCTGCTGGGCGCGGGCTTTGTGCACAAAATCGAACAGCTGGAAGACAAAGACTGGGAACGCGAATGGATGGATAATTTCCACCCGATGCAGTTCGGCAAACGTCTGTGGATCTGCCCAAGCTGGCGCGACGTCCCGGACGAGAATGCGGTCAACGTGATGCTCGACCCGGGTCTGGCGTTTGGTACCGGTACTCACCCCACCACGTCCCTGTGCCTGCAGTGGCTGGATGGTCTGGATCTGGACGGTAAGACAGTGATCGATTTCGGCTGTGGATCCGGGATCCTCGCGATTGCAACCCTGAAGCTGGGCGCGGCAAAAGCCATCGGGATCGATATCGATCCGCAGGCGATTCAGGCCAGCCGCGATAATGCCGAGCGTAACGGCGTCTCCGATCGTCTGGAGCTGTATCTGCCGGATGCTCAGCCAGACGCCATGAAAGCCGATGTGGTGGTCGCAAACATTCTGGCGGGCCCACTGCGCGAGCTGGCCCCGTTAATCAGCGTGCTGCCCGTTGAGGGCGGTCTGCTCGGGCTTTCCGGTATTCTGGCAAGCCAGGCTGTCAGCGTGTGTGAAGCCTACGCCGATCTCTTTGCTCTTGACCCGGTAGTGGAAAAAGAAGAGTGGTGCCGCATCACCGGCCGTAAAAAATAAGCATTTGGCGTGGTCATCTGACCACGCCTTTCCTCCTCTGATAATCCTCTCTCCCCAGGTTATTCTTCGGTAAAATAACCATACAAATCATGTTGATTTGTATTACAAAAATTCACCGGAAGAATATGATGAAACACATTACAGGCAAGGCAGCGCTGCTGGCGCTGAGCATGATCTCGGCTTCAGCATGCGCATCACACTGGAGCTACGAAGGGGAAGGTTCGCCGGAACACTGGGGCGAGCTGGACGAGGCATACAAGACCTGTCAAAGCGGAATGAACCAGTCTCCCATTAATATTGATTCGACCGCAAACGCCCATCTCTCCCCGCTACAAACCCACTACGTTGATGGCCCTGTTACGCTGACAAACAACGGCCATACCATTCAGGCAAGTGAACAGGCTGACACCCGCGATACCCTTTCCCTTGATAAGCAAACCTGGACGTTACAGCAGTTCCACTTCCACGCGCCGAGCGAAAACACCGTTCATGGCAAGAAATATGCAATGGAAATGCACCTGGTTCATAAAAATGCCAGTGGGGAACTGACGGTGGTGGCGGTCATGTTTGATAAAGGAGCCGCAAACCCGGAGCTTGAAAAACTGTGGCGCGTTATGCCTCAGCAGGCCGAGCAAAATGTCTCCATCAAACAGGATCTTAACCTGAACAAACTACTGCCAAAAGATAAAACGTACTGGCGCTTTAGCGGTTCATTGACCACCCCTCCGTGTTCAGAAGGCGTCACCTGGATTGTGCTTAAACAGCCCCTGACCGTTTCTGCAGAACAGCTTGATAGATTCACCCATACAATGCATCACGATAATAACCGTCCGGTACAGTCACTGCATGGGCGCGTTGTGGTCGAATAAGACGCATTTTTCGCATGACGATCATGTTCTAAAATGCGACGCAGATCGCAAAGAAGTGGGAAAATCTGCTGCTAAAAACAGCAGATTATCCCGCTTCAGCGACGCATTTATTCAGAAATGATGAGAAGTTACGGGAAATTGTAAGCGCCTATAAAATAACCATTATCATATAACATAATGATTTAAATGATGATTAATTTTGAATGGAATGATTGAGCGGCGATTCCTTGATCTACAACAGTGGATTGTTCAAAGTTTGGCCTTTCATCTCGTGCAAAAAATGCGTAATATACGCCGCCTTGCAGTCACAGTATGGTCATTTCTTAACTCATGCGCATCGGACACCACCAGCTTAGAAATCGCCTGATCGCAGCCCCTATGGCAGGTATTACAGACCGGCCATTCAGGACGCTGTGCTATGAGATGGGAGCCGGTTTAACCGTATCCGAGATGATGTCGTCTAACCCGCAGGTTTGGGAAAGCGATAAATCCCGCCTTCGGATGGTGCACGTTGATGAACCAGGTATTCGCACCGTGCAAATTGCCGGAAGCGTGCCTGAAGAGATGGCAGATGCCGCGCGGATTAACGTGGAAAGTGGTGCCCAGATTATTGATATCAATATGGGGTGCCCGGCCAAAAAGGTGAATCGCAAGCTTGCAGGTTCAGCCCTTCTGCAATACCCCGACCAGGTGAAAGCTATCCTGACGGCGGTTGTCAGCGCAGTGGACGTTCCTGTTACGTTGAAGATTCGCACGGGTTGGTCGCCGGAACACCGTAACTGTGTAGAGATTGCCCAACTGGCCGAAGACTGTGGCATTCAGGCCCTGACCATTCATGGACGCACTCGCGCCTGTTTGTTCAACGGTGAAGCTGAATACGACAGCATTCGGGCAGTTAAGCAGAAAGTTTCCATTCCGATTATCGCGAATGGCGACATAACTGACCCGCTTAAAGCCAGAGCTGTACTCGACTATACGGGAGCTGATGCTCTGATGATAGGACGTGCAGCTCAGGGAAGACCCTGGATCTTCCGGGAAATCCAGCATTATCTGGACACTGGGGAGCTGCTTGCCCCGCTGCCTCTGGCAGAGGTTAAGCGCTTGCTTTGTTCGCATGTTCGGGAACTGCATGACCACTACGGCCAGGCAAAAGGGTACCGAATTGCGCGTAAACACGTCTCCTGGTATCTCCAGGAGCACGCTCCAGATGACCAGTTTCGGCGCACATTCAACGCCATAGAGGATGCCAGCGTACAGCTGGAGGCGTTGGAGGCATACTTCGAAAATCTTGCGTAATGAAATAAAGAGCTGACAGAACTATGTTCGAACAACGCGTAAATTCTGACGTACTGACCGTTTCTACCGTTAACTCTCAGGACCAGGTAACTCAAAAGCCCCTGCGTGACTCGGTTAAACAGGCACTGAAGAACTATTTTGCTCAACTGAACGGTCAGGATGTTAATGACCTGTATGAGCTGGTACTGGCTGAAGTTGAACAGCCACTGTTGGACATGGTGATGCAATACACCCGCGGTAACCAAACCCGCGCTGCGCTGATGATGGGTATCAACCGTGGTACTCTGCGTAAGAAACTGAAAAAATACGGCATGAACTGATACTAATCAGTTAAATGCTTGTTTAAAAAGGCGCTCTTCGGCATGGGGAAGCGCCTTTTTTATTACCTGTGCCTCTCCGTCAACGCATTGTAAACCTTCGCTTATCCCGCTTTTCAACCACGGTTTTTCGTGTATATTTCCCCCACCTTACTGGCGTTCTTCCCGCGGAATGACACAATGATTCGTAAATACTGGTGGCTGGTTGTCTTTGCAATCTCCGTTCTCATTTTCGATGCACTCCTGATGCAGTGGATCGAACTGATGAGCACCGAAACCGATAAGTGTCGCAATATGAACTCCGTCAATCCGCTGAAACTCGTGAACTGCTCCGAGCTCGACTAACCGCCCGATTGCGCCAGCCCCCCGTTATTACCCACTAAAAACGGGGATTTAAATCCCTTTGAGCCATTACCTGACGGTGATAATGTCTCGCCCTTCTCAACCGCTCTAGCGTAACCCCACACTCGAGTAGAACCGTCCATGCTGGTCAGCCA
This sequence comes from Enterobacter sp. MGH 24, assembly GCF_000493015.1. Classification (NCBI taxonomy): domain Bacteria; kingdom Pseudomonadati; phylum Pseudomonadota; class Gammaproteobacteria; order Enterobacterales; family Enterobacteriaceae; genus Enterobacter; species Enterobacter sp. MGH 24. The sequence continues at coordinate 964,665 of NZ_KI535657.1, forward strand.
ATACAACCATATCCTTGTCGTCCTCTCCTTTGTTGTTGCCATCCTTGCTGCGTATACCGCGCTGAACATGGCTGCACGCGTCGCCGGGAGTGAGGGCGTCGCTGCCCGCGTCTGGCTGGCTGGCGGCGGTATTGCAATGGGCATTGGCGTATGGGCCATGCATTTTATCGGCATGCTGGCGATGGACCTCTCCATGAGCATGAGCTACAACGCCACCCTGACGGTGTTATCCATGGTCATCGCCGTGGGGTCGTCGCTGTTTGCGTTATGGCTCGTGAGCTGCGAGCAATTACGCTTGCGCCGGCTGCTGCCCGGCGCGCTGGTGATGGGGAGCGGTATTGTTGCCATGCATTACACCGGCATGGCGGCGCTGGAAGTGATGCCCGGGATTATCTGGGACAAGGTCTGGGTGGCCATTTCGGTCGCGATTGCGCTTGCCGCTTCGCTCGCGGCATTATGGCTGACCTTCCGCCTGCGTCGCGAAGCCGCGCAGGTCGTGCTGATGCGCATGGGGGCCGCCATCACGATGGGGATTGCCATTGCCGGTATGCACTATGCCGGAATGAAAGCGGCGCAGTTTCCCATGTCCACGATGGTTCATCATGAGGGGATTAACGGGAGCTGGCTGGCGGTGCTGGTCAGCGTCGTCGCGCTCTCTATTCTTGGGATCACCCTGCTGGTGTCGATGCTGGATGCCCGCCTTCAGGCACGTACCGCCCTTCTGGCCTCGTCGCTGGCAGAAGCTAACCGGGAACTCGCTCAACTGGCGCTGCACGATACCCTGACGCGTCTGCCCAACCGTATCCTGCTGGAAGACAGACTCGATCAGGCCATCAGCAAAGCCGCTCGTGAAGGGAGCCACTTTGCCCTGATGTTCATGGATCTCGACGGCTTTAAAGCCATCAATGACGCCTACGGCCATGATGTCGGTGACAGGCTGCTGGTCGCCGTTACGCAGCGTCTGCTGCTTCTCCTGAAAGGCCAGTTCACCCTTGCACGTATCGGCGGTGATGAATTTGTTCTGCTGGCTGAAGGAGAAGGTCCGGACGACGCGGCATCGCTGGCGAACTCGCTGGTGCGTGCGATCGATAGCCCGTTCAATCTCGACCCCTATGAACTGGTGGTGACCCTCAGCATTGGTATCGCGCTCTATCCTCATGACGGCAAAACCGAGCGTGAGCTGATGTTTAACGCCGACGCGGCGATGTATCACACAAAGCATATGGGCCGTAACGGTTACCACTTTTTCCAGCCCTCCATGAATACCCTTGCGCAGACCCATCTCCAGTTAATGAACGATCTGTGGATGGCGCTCGATCGCAATGAGCTGCGCCTGCTGTATCAGCCAAAATTTCACGCTCCCGCGGGTCCTATACTCGGATTTGAGGCGTTATTGCGCTGGCAGCATCCTAAGCAGGGGTTACTGACGCCGGACCTTTTTCTGCCGCTGGCGGAAAAAACGGGGCTGATCATCCCCATTGGCAACTGGGTGATAAATGAAGCCTGTCGCCAGCTGCGGGAATGGCATCTTCAGGGGCATCAAAGCTGGTCAATGGCGGTAAACCTGTCGACACTGCAGTTTGAACAACCTTCACTGGTTAAAACGGTTCTCGACTGCCTGGCACTTCACCGTGTTCCACCGGAAATGTTGATCTTAGAAGTGACGGAAACCACGGCGATGAGCAACCCAGATGAGAGTGTTCGGGTGCTGACAGAGCTGACGGATGCGGGGGTGAAGGCCTCCATAGATGATTTTGGCACCGGATATTCGAGCCTGCTGTACCTCAAGCGCTTACCGGCCTGTGAATTGAAAATCGACAGGGCGTTTGTGAAAGAGCTCAGCGGCGAAAGCGAGGATGCCACTATTGTCTCAGCAATTGTGGCCCTCGCTAAAACACTTAACCTGAAAGTTGTGGCTGAAGGTGTGGAAACCGAAGCACAGCAAGCCTTTTTAACCGAGCTGGGCTGTAACACCCTTCAGGGTTATCTGTTAGGTAAACCCGCCAGCGCGCAGACCATCGAAGCACTTTGTGCCCGAGGGGAAATGTTACCTGGCGCTGAGCTGTAAACATCATCAGCAGGCGACACGCGAATGACAGGGAGTGTCGCCAGTATGCTATCGACCAGAGCGGGTGCCTGCTGATAAAGATTAAAACTGTCGTTATTCATTAACCAGTTTTTAATTATTCCGCTAAAAAAACCGTGAAATACGATCAAGGTGAGATCAATATTCACCTTTGGCGAAATGATATTGCGCGAAATACAGGTCTCCAGCGTGGCACGTAGCGTGTCATCATTGAATCCAATACGCTTTCTGATTTCACGCTCTGAAATCATATCGCTGCTAAATTCACACTTATGATACAGAATTTGTAAAAGCGCACATTGCCGGGGCTCACGGGCAATATACTGCAGCGCGGTAATAAATTGCTCACGAAGCTTTAACAACGGGTTGTCACTATCGGAAAGGGAAAGCCTGTCGCGAATAATGTCGCGAAGCGGTAATTGCTGTTCCCAGATGGCATTGAATATTTCAGCTTTACTGGTGAAGTGCCAGTAGATCGCGCCGCGCGTCACCTTTGCAGCATCAGCGATATCCGTCAGCGTCGTGCTGGCTACGCCACGCGTCGCAAACTGCCCGATAGCCGCCTCAATCAACTGCTGCCGGGTTTGTTGAGCCTCTTCTTTCTTTTTACGCGCCATAGGCAACTACTCGTTACTCACAAGGTTGAAAGGTAATATTGCGTTCATGTAAATCTAAGTATTCACTAAAATCCGTTTTAATTTTGCACAAAAAAAGTCAATTCGCTTAATTTATAATTAAGACAAATACATCAAATCAATTAAATTCATGAAATGAATAATTAGACAACATTAAACGCATTTACCTGATTAACATACCTGAAGTATATCCTCGAATAGACCAGGTCTGATTCTGATTTTTTTCTACAAGCATGGTCATTCGCACTTATAAATTAAAAAACATTAAATACCCTCATTATTATACGCAGCTACATTTTATTTTTATCCCTCTGCCCCAGCTACCGATTCACGGCATATATCGGTTAATGGGTATTTAAAGGAACAGTAATGACGAATCATTTCAGACGCTTGCCTTTATCCGGTTTCATTGTCTGCGCGGTACTGCTCACTGGATGCGATGGTCAGGAAAATCAACAACAACACCTGCAGGCGCCACAGGTCAGCGTGCATATTGTGAAAAGTGCGCCTCTGGCTGTCACCACTGAACTCCCGGGCAGAACAGATGCATTTCGCGTTGCGGAGGTTCGTCCTCAGGTGAGCGGCATCATCCTTCGCCGCAACTTCGCGGAAGGTAGCGATGTCAAAGCGGGTGATTCACTTTACCAGATTGATCCTGCGACCTATCAGGCAGCCTATGACAGCGCGAAAGGCGAACTGGCGAAGGCTCAGGCAGCAGCAAATATTGCGCACCTGACGGTAAAACGTTATCTCCCGCTGGTAGGCACCCAATATGTCAGTAAGCAGGAGTATGACCAGGCCGTGGCGACCGCTCAACAGGCAGATGCCAGCGTTGTTGCTGCAAAAGCCGGCGTTGAAAGCGCACGTATCAACCTTGCCTACACCAAAGTGACCTCCCCTGTTGATGGCCGTATCGGGAAATCCAGCGTGACCGAAGGGGCGCTGGTGACGAACGGGCAAGCCGCAGCGCTGGCAACGGTCCAACAGCTCGATCCGATTTATGTCGATGTCACCCAGTCCAGTAATGATTTTATGCGCCTGAAACAGACAAGCCTGCAAAAAGGCGATACCGCCAGCAGCGTTGAACTGCTGATGGAGAACGGACAGCCCTATCCGCTGAAAGGCACATTGCAGTTCTCTGACGTCACGGTCGATGAAAGTACCGGCTCGATTACACTGCGCGCCATATTCCCGAACCCTCAGCATCTGTTATTACCCGGCATGTTTGTTCGCGCCCGCATTGATGAAGGCACCCAGCCGGACGCGATTCTGGTTCCGCAGCAAGGTGTGACCCGTACACCGCGAGGCGATGCAACCGTCCTGGTGGTGAACGATAAAAACCAGGTTGAGCCGCGAACCGTCGTGGCCCCTCAGGCAATTGGCGATCGCTGGCTGGTGACTGAAGGGCTGAAAAACGGTGACCGCGTGATTGTCAGTGGGCTACAGAAAGTCAGACCAGGGGTAACCGTCGTCGCCACGCCGGATACCACCACGACGCCAGCCGGCTAAGGGACGACGACATGGCTAATTTCTTTATTCAGAGACCGGTTTTCGCCTGGGTACTTGCCATCATTTTAATGATTGCAGGCGGGCTGGCCATTCTCAAACTCCCCGTCGCACAGTATCCAACCATTGCCCCTCCCGCCGTGGCGATTTCTGCGACCTACCCGGGAGCGGACGCTCAAACGGTGCAGGATACCGTGACCCAGGTTATCGAACAGAACATGAACGGTATCGATAACCTGATGTATATGTCCTCCACCAGCGATTCAGCGGGTAACGTTACCATCACCCTGACCTTCGAGTCAGGAACCGATCCGGACATCGCTCAGGTGCAGGTGCAGAACAAGCTGCAGCTTGCTATGCCGCTGCTGCCGCAAGAGGTTCAGCAGCAAGGGATTGGCGTGGAGAAATCCAGCAGCAGCTTCCTGCTGGTCGCCGGTTTTGTTTCAGACAACAAAAGCCTCACGCAGGATGACATCTCTGACTATGTCGCCTCAAACGTCAAAGATGCCATCAGCCGAACGTCTGGTGTCGGTGACGTTCAGCTGTTTGGCGCTCAGTATGCGATGCGCATCTGGCTCGACAGCAACGCGATGAACAAATACCAGCTAACGCCGCTGGATATTATCAACCAGCTGAAAACCCAGAACGATCAGATAGCGGCAGGCCAACTGGGCGGAACGCCGTCCATTCCAGGGCAGCAGCTGAATGCCTCGATCATTGCGCAAACCCGCTTGAAATCACCGGAGGAGTTTGGCCGCGTGACGCTCAAGGTGAACCAGGACGGCTCGATGGTTCATCTGAAAGACGTGGCTCGTATTGAGCTGGGTGGCGAAAACTATAACATGGTCACTAAAATCAACGGACAGGCGGCAACCGGTCTGGGGATTAAGCTGGCAACCGGGGCAAATGCGCTGGACACCGCAGCCGCCATTAAGAGCAAGCTGGCGCAACTGCAGCAGTTCTTCCCACAGGGGCTGAAGGTTGTCTATCCCTATGACACCACGCCTTTTGTAAAAATCTCCATCCACGAAGTGGTGAAGACGCTGTTTGAAGCGATCATTCTCGTCTTCCTGGTCATGTACCTGTTCCTGCAAAACCTGCGTGCGACCCTCATCCCGACTATCGCGGTGCCGGTCGTTCTGCTGGGTACCTTCGCGGTTCTGGCGGCGTTTGGTTTCTCCATCAATACCCTGACGATGTTCGGCATGGTGTTGGCGATAGGTCTGCTGGTTGATGACGCTATCGTGGTCGTTGAGAACGTTGAACGTGTCATGGTCGAGGACAAGCTGCCGCCGAAAGAGGCCACGCAGAAGTCGATGGAGCAGATCCAGGGCGCACTGGTGGGGATCGCCATGGTGCTCTCGGCGGTCTTTATTCCGATGGCCTTTTTCGGCGGCTCAACGGGGGCAATCTATCGCCAGTTCTCGCTGACTATCGTTTCCGCTATGGCGCTGTCCGTTCTGGTTGCGCTCATCCTGACGCCCGCCCTCTGTGCAACGTTGCTTAAGCCCGTATCCGGCGATCATCATGAGAAAAAAGGTGGCTTCTTCGGCTGGTTTAATGCGCTCTTTGATAAAAGCGTGGAGCACTACAGCAACAGCGTGAGCGGTATTTTGCGTAAGACAGGGCGCTATCTGGTGGTGTACGTCATTATTGTCGGTGGGATGGCGGTGCTCTTCCTGCGCTTGCCCACCTCCTTCCTGCCCGAAGAGGATCAGGGGGTGTTTATGACGATGGTTCAACTCCCGGCAGGTGCAACCCAGACGCGTACTCAGCAGGTTCTCGACCAGGTTCAGGATTACTATCTGAACAAAGAGAAGGCGAACGTTGCATCTGTCTTTACCGTAAACGGCTTTAGCTTTAGCGGCCAGGGTCAGAACTCCGGTATTGCATTCGTCAGCCTGAAGCCCTGGGAGGAGCGCCCGGGATCGGAAAATGGCGTCGAAGCCATTGTGGGTCGCGCGACGAAAGCCTTCAGTCAGATTAAAGATGGCCTTGTGTTCCCGTTTAACCTGCCTGCAATTATTGAGCTGGGTACCGCCACGGGCTTCGACTTTGAATTGATCGATCAGGCTAACCTGGGGCATACCCAGCTGACGCAGGCGCGTAACCAACTGCTTAGCATGGTGAAAGAGCACCCTGACCTGCTGGTTCGCGTGCGCCCTAACGGTCTTGAAGATACGCCTCAGTTCAAGCTGGATGTCGATCAGGAGAAAGTGCAGGCGCTGGGCGTCAGTCTTTCTGACGTCAACCAGACGATTTCGACGGCCTTAGGTGGCACCTATGTGAACGACTTTATCGATCATGGGCGCGTGAAAAAGGTCTACGTACAGGCCGACGCCAAATTCCGTATGTTGCCAGGCGATATTAACAACCTTTACGTGCGCAGCGCGAATGGAGAAATGGTCCCGTTCTCCGCCTTTAGCAACGCTCACTGGGTCTATGGTTCACCTCGCCTGGAGCGCTATAACGGGATGCCCTCTATGGAGATCCTGGGTGAATCCGCTCCGGGTAAAAGTACCGGTGAGGCCATGGTTATGATGGAAAGTCTCGCGGCAAAACTGCCTTCCGGCATCGGCTATGACTGGACGGGAATGTCTTATCAGGAGCGGCTCTCAGGTAACCAGGCGCCTGCACTGTACGCCATTTCCCTGATCGTAGTGTTCCTGTGTCTGGCAGCGCTGTATGAAAGCTGGTCCATTCCGTTCTCCGTTATGCTGGTTGTACCGCTGGGGGTCATTGGGGCGCTTCTCGCTGCATCATTGCGGGGGTTAAACAATGACGTTTATTTCCAGGTCGGCCTGCTGACAACGATTGGTTTATCCGCGAAAAACGCCATCCTGATCGTCGAATTTGCTAAGGACCTGATGGATAAAGAAGGTAAAGGCATCATTGAGGCCACGCTGGAAGCTTCCAGAATGCGCCTTCGACCGATCCTGATGACGTCTCTGGCCTTTATCCTTGGCGTCATGCCGCTGGTGATCAGCACCGGGGCCGGGAGCGGCGCGCAAAACGCCGTCGGTACGGGCGTTATGGGAGGGATGCTTTCCGCAACGCTTCTGGCGATTTTCTTCGTGCCCGTCTTCTTTGTGGTTGTTCGGCGACGATTTACTCATCATAAAGAGTAATGTTCTCCTGAAAAGGCACCTCTGGTGCCTTTTTATTTTTTTAACATAAACAATAAATTAGGATTTACATCAAGGCAGCATTAAAAATAGGATGATTTGCATTAAGTAAAAACAGTCTCTTGCATCTTCATAATGTCTCCATTAATTCCTCCTGAGCCCAACTTTTCTCCACGATTTTTACAAACTACATAATTTGAGATTATTCCTCGTGTAACGAGGACTTACCCCGGTGGTAAAATAACCTCCAGTTCGTTAAAAGCCCTCCTGGCTATATAGCGAACGAGAAATAATACTGAGGTAACATCATGAAAAGATTCATTTCCGTTGCACTTCTCGCTGCGCTGCTTGCTGGTTGCGCGCACGACTCTCCATGTGTACCGGTTTACGACGACCAGGGCCGACTGGTTCATACCAATACCTGCATGAAAGGTACTACTCAGGACAACTGGGAAACTGCGGGTGCTATCGCCGGCGGTGCTGCCGCAGTAGCGGGTTTGACGCTGGGTATTGTTGCCCTGACGAAGTAACATCTGTTGAGAAAGCGCGGCTTTAGCCGCGCTTTTGCTTTTAATGAGTGCAGTATTTTCAAATAAGTAAAAAAATAGCCCCGTATTTATTCATGTAATTAAACCAAGCCTTAAATCCGTCACAACTTTTTCGCATATTCATTCAAATTACTTATTCTATCGTGATGATTTTCACACATTAATATTATTGAATACCCTGCCAATATTCACCCTGGAAACTATCTCCTCTTTTTCCTGACCCGACTCAAAACTTTTGCTCCGATTTGTGGCACAGGTTGTAATTTCGCACCGTTTCGGGGCGCTCGTTTTATTTAAGCCTGTCTACACTCAGCATTAAGCGTTCACTCGTCTCTTATTTTGTCGAACGCAAAACTGGCATTACGTTTGCTTTATAAACGTTGGCCAAAGCCACAGACAGGTTAAGCGTTTAAAAAACGCCTCTATAACGATAAATTTCGCCACACAGGATGCATTATGAAAAAGACGATGATAGCCAGCCTGGCCGCTGCAGGCATGTTGTTTGCCGTAGCCGGTCAAGCCCATGCGGGAACGACACTGGATGCCGTTAAAAAGAAAGGTTTTGTTCAATGTGGTATCAGTGACGGTTTGCCTGGCTTCTCTTATGCCGATGCGAACGGCAAATTTACCGGTATTGATGTGGATGTCTGCCGTGGCGTTGCAGCCGCCGTTTTTGGTGATGACAGCAAAGTAAAATACACCCCGCTGACGGCGAAAGAACGCTTTACGGCGCTGCAGTCCGGCGAGGTCGACATGCTCTCCCGTAATACCACCTGGACTTCCTCCCGTGATGCTGGCATGGGGATGTCATTTACGGGCGTGACCTATTATGACGGCATCGGTTTCCTGACCCACAATAAAGCAGGCCTGAAAAGCGCCAAAGAGCTGGATGGTGCCACCGTTTGTATTCAGGCGGGCACCGATACCGAGCTGAACGTCGCCGATTATTTCAAAGCAAATAACATGAAATACACGCCAGTGACATTCGACCGCTCGGATGAGTCGGCTAAAGCGCTGGAATCCGGCCGTTGCGACACGCTGGCCTCTGACCAGTCACAGCTGTATGCCTTACGCATTAAGCTGAGCAATCCGGCAGAGTGGATTGTCCTGCCTGAAGTGATCTCCAAAGAACCTCTCGGCCCCGTCGTTCGTCGTGGTGATGAAGACTGGTTCTCCATTGTTCGCTGGACGCTGTTTGCCATGCTGAACGCAGAAGAGATGGGCATCAACTCTAAAAACGTTGATGAGAAAGCGGCTAAGCCATCTAACCCGGATATGGCACATCTGCTCGGTAAAGAAGGTGATTTCGGCAAAGATTTGAAGCTGGATAACAAGTGGGCTTACAACATCATCAAACAGGTGGGCAACTACTCTGAGATCTTTGAGCGCAACGTGGGATCGGAAAGCCCGCTGAAGATCAAACGCGGCCAGAACAATCTCTGGAACAACGGCGGTATTCAGTACGCGCCACCAGTACGTTAAGTCATAGCTGTAACGGGCACTGCTCCGGTAGTGCCCACTCCAGAGTCATGGTTACTGAGGTTTCTTTATGTCCCATCGCCGCTCAGCCGTAAAAGGATCGCTATCCTTTTCTCATCCCGCGGTCCGCGCCTGGCTATTCCAGATTATTGCTATTGTTGCGGTTGTTCTCATCGCCGTGTATCTCATCCATAACACCATCACCAACCTGAATAACCGCGGCATTACCTCCGGTTTCGCGTTTTTAGACCGCAGCGCGGGGTTTGGTATTGTTCAGCACCTTATTGATTACCAGGAAGGTGACACGTACGGACGCGTGTTCGTGGTCGGTTTACTGAATACGCTGTTGGTCTCGGCGCTTTGTATCGTCTTCGCGTCGATACTGGGCTTCTTTATTGGCCTGGCGCGTCTTTCTGAAAACTGGCTCCTGCGGAAACTGTCGACTGTTTATATCGAGACGTTCCGTAATATCCCCCCGCTCCTGCAGATCTTCTTCTGGTATTTCGCCGTACTGCGTAACCTTCCCGGTCCCCGTCAGGCCGTCGACGCGTTTGAGCTGTTTTTCCTCAGTAACCGAGGGTTATCCATTCCTTCTCCTCAGCCGGGTGAAGGACTGTATGCTTTCATTGGCGCGATCGTGATAGCGCTTGCTCTCTCTGCTGGGGTATTCCGTTTTAACCGCAAGCATCAGATCAAAACCGGTCAGCTTCGTAGAACCTGGCCCACGGCAGCTGTCCTGATCGTTAGCCTTCCGCTAATCGCGCACTGGCTATTTGGGGCGGCGCTGCACTGGGACATTCCATATCTGCGGGGCTTTAACTTTCAGGGTGGAATGGTATTAATTCCCGAGCTGGCAGCCCTGACGCTGGCGCTGTCGATTTATACGTCCGCGTTTATTGCCGAGATTATCCGTGCGGGGATCCAGGCCGTTCCTTATGGGCAGCACGAGGCGGCACGTTCGCTGGGATTACCCCATACCGTAACGCTTCGTCAGGTCATCATTCCGCAGGCTTTACGGGTCATCATTCCGCCCCTGACCAGCCAGTATCTCAATATTGTCAAAAACTCGTCTCTTGCCGCTGCCATTGGCTACCCGGATATGGTGTCACTCTTCGCCGGAACCGTGCTTAACCAGACCGGACAAGCCATCGAAACCATCGCCATCACGATGTCTGTCTACCTGATCATCAGCCTGGTGATTTCACTGCTGATGAACCTTTATAACCGTCGTATAGCACTGGTCGAGCGCTAAGGATCTATGATGACAAAAGCGATACTGTCGCACTCCTCGCGCCCTGCCAACTCGACAGGTGGACGTTTCATTCTCTGGGCGCGTAAGAATCTCTTCTCCAGCTGGAGCAACAGCCTGCTGACGATTGTCTGCCTGTGGCTCATGTGGGAATTGATTCCTCCCCTGCTGAACTGGGCATTTTTACAGGCCAACTGGGTCGGTTCAACCCGAGCAGACTGCACAAAAGCCGGCGCCTGCTGGGTGTTTATTCATGAGCGCTTCGGCCAGTTTATGTATGGATTATATCCTCATGAACAGCGCTGGCGGATTAATCTGGCGCTGGTTATCGGCCTGCTTTCTATCGCGGCCATGTTCTGGAAAAAGCTGCCGCATCGTGGACGTTATATTGCCGGCTGGGCTGTGGTTTATCCGATTATTGTCTGGGTACTGTTGTATGGCGGTTTCCTGGGACTGGAACGCGTTGAAACACGCCAGTGGGGCGGGCTGACGCTGACGCTGATTATCGCTTCAGTGGGGATAGCCGGTGCGCTACCGTGGGGGATTTTACTGGCGCTGGGACGGCGTTCAAAAATGCCTATCGTCCGCGTGCTCTCCGTTATCTTCATTGAGTTCTGGCGCGGCGTACCGCTTATCACCGTTCTGTTTATGTCGTCGGTCATGCTGCCGCTGTTTATGGCAGAAGGTACCACCATCGACAAGCTGATCCGTGCTTTGGTGGGGGTGATTCTCTTCCAGTCCGCCTATGTCGCTGAAGTTGTGCGAGGTGGTTTGCAGGCGTTACCTAAAGGCCAGTACGAAGCGGCGGAATCACTGGCTCTCGGTTACTGGAAAACGCAGGGGCTGGTCATTCTTCCCCAGGCACTCAAGCTGGTCATCCCGGGCCTGGTCAATACGATCATTGCCCTCTTCAAGGATACCAGCCTGGTGATCATCATTGGATTGTTCGATCTCTTTAGCAGCGTGCAACAGGCAACCGTTGACCCTGTCTGGCTGGGTATGTCCACCGAGGGATATGTCTTTGCAGCTCTGATCTACTGGATCTTTTGTTTTAGCATGTCGCGCTACAGCCAGCACCTGGAAAAGCGCTTTAACACCGGGCGTACACCGCACTGAGGAAATTATGAGCCAAATAACTATGACACCCGCCGACGCGATGATTACGCTGGAAAATGTGAATAAATGGTACGGACAATTTCATGTCCTGAAGGACATTAATCTTAAGGTAAAGCAGGGAGAACGCATCGTCCTTTGCGGCCCTTCGGGCTCCGGAAAATCCACAACCATTCGCTGTATTAATCATCTTGAAGAACACCAGCAAGGACGCATTGTGGTTGATGGTATCGAGCTGAATGAAGATATTCGCAATATTGAACGCGTACGTCAGGAAGTTGGAATGGTATTTCAGCACTTTAATCTGTTTCCGCACCTGACCGTTCTGCAGAACTGTACGCTTGCGCCGATTTGGGTACGAAAGATGCCGAAAAAGGAAGCGGAGGCATTAGCCATGCACTACCTGGAGCGTGTACGTATCGCAGAGCATGCCAATAAGTTTCCAGGCCAGATATCGGGTGGCCAACAGCAGCGTGTGGCTATCGCGCGATCGCTGTGTATGAAACCGAAAATTATGCTGTTCGATGAACCGACATCTGCCCTGGATCCGGAAATGGTGAAAGAGGTTCTGGACACCATGATTGGGCTGGCTCAATCCGGTATGACCATGCTGTGCGTGACGCATGAGATGGGGTTTGCGCGAACCGTGGCCGACCGGGTGATCTTTATGGATCGCGGGGAGATTGTTGAGCAGGCACCGCCGGATGAGTTTTTTGCGCATCCGAAGTCAGAACGTACGCGAGCATTCCTGTCGCAGGTAATTCATTAGTCGTTTGCTCTGCCGGGTGGCGGCTTCGCCTCACCCGGCCTACCGTTTTTTCGGCGCATAAACGCAAAAAGGCCATCCTTTCGGATGGCCTTCTCACTTATTTGATGTCTGGCAGTTCCCTACTCTCACATGGGGAGACCCCACACTACCATCGGCGCTACGGCGTTTCACTTCTGAGTTCGGCATGGGGTCAGGTGGGACCACCGCGCTAAAGCCGCCAGACAAATTCTTTTACTTCTTGCCGAACTTTAACCTAAGTATAAAGTGGTGCTGATACCCAGAGTCGAACTGGGGACCTCACCCTTACCAAGGGTGCGCTCTACCAACTGAGCCATATCAGCACGCTAAATTTGATGCCTGGCAGTTCCCTACTCTCACATGGGGAGACCCCACACTACCATCGGCGCTACGGCGTTTCACTTCTGAGTTCGGCATGGGGTCAGGTGGGACCACCGCGCTAAAGCCGCCAGACAAATTCTTTTACTTCTTGCCGAACTTTAACCTAAGTATAAAGTGGTGCTGATACCCAGAGTCGAACTGGGGACCTCACCCTTACCAAGGGTGCGCTCTACCAACTGAGCCATATCAGCACGCTAAATTTGATGCCTGGCAGTTCCCTACTCTCACATGGGGAGACCCCACACTACCATCG
>NZ_KI535657.1:977836-2800768 GCF_000493015.1 Enterobacter sp. MGH 24
TGACCATGCTGTGCGTGACGCATGAGATGGGGTTTGCGCGAACCGTGGCCGACCGGGTGATCTTTATGGATCGCGGGGAGATTGTTGAGCAGGCACCGCCGGATGAGTTTTTTGCGCATCCGAAGTCAGAACGTACGCGAGCATTCCTGTCGCAGGTAATTCATTAGTCGTTTGCTCTGCCGGGTGGCGGCTTCGCCTCACCCGGCCTACCGTTTTTTCGGCGCATAAACGCAAAAAGGCCATCCTTTCGGATGGCCTTCTCACTTATTTGATGTCTGGCAGTTCCCTACTCTCACATGGGGAGACCCCACACTACCATCGGCGCTACGGCGTTTCACTTCTGAGTTCGGCATGGGGTCAGGTGGGACCACCGCGCTAAAGCCGCCAGGCAAATTCTGTTAAATCTGTATCAAAGCTGAAAATATCGTGTCTGTCTCATCCGCCGAAACAGCTTCGGCGTTGTAAGGTTAAGCCTCACGGTTCATTAGTATCGGTTAGCTCAACGCATCGCTGCGCTTACACACCCGACCTATCAACGTCGTAGTCTTCAACGTTCCTTCAGGAGACTTAAAGTCTCAGGGAGAACTCATCTCGGGGCAAGTTTCGTGCTTAGATGCTTTCAGCACTTATCTTTTCCGCATTTAGCTACCGGGCAATGCCATTGGCATGACAACCCGAACACCAGTGATGCGTCCACTCCGGTCCTCTCGTACTAGGAGCAGCCCCCCTCAATTCTCCAGCGCCCACGGCAGATAGGGACCGAACTGTCTCACGACGTTCTAAACCCAGCTCGCGTACCACTTTAAATGGCGAACAGCCATACCCTTGGGACCTACTTCAGCCCCAGGATGTGATGAGCCGACATCGAGGTGCCAAACACCGCCGTCGATATGAACTCTTGGGCGGTATCAGCCTGTTATCCCCGGAGTACCTTTTATCCGTTGAGCGATGGCCCTTCCATTCAGAACCACCGGATCACTATGACCTGCTTTCGCACCTGCTCGAGCCGTCACTCTCGCAGTCAAGCTAGCTTATGCCATTGCACTAACCTCCTGATGTCCGACCAGGATTAGCTAACCTTCGTGCTCCTCCGTTACTCTTTGGGAGGAGACCGCCCCAGTCAAACTACCCACCAGACACTGTCCGCAACCCGGGTAACGGGTCTACGTTAGAACACCAGCCATTAAAGGGTGGTATTTCAAGGGCGGCTCCACGCAGACTGGCGTCCACGCTTCAAAGCCTCCCACCTATCCTACACATCAAGGACCAGTGTTCAGTGTCAAGCTATAGTAAAGGTTCACGGGGTCTTTCCGTCTTGCCGCGGGTACACTGCATCTTCACAGCGAGTTCAATTTCACTGAGTCTCGGGTGGAGACAGCCTGGCCATCATTACGCCATTCGTGCAGGTCGGAACTTACCCGACAAGGAATTTCGCTACCTTAGGACCGTTATAGTTACGGCCGCCGTTTACCGGGGCTTCGATCAAGAGCTTCGCGTTGCCGCTAACCCCATCAATTAACCTTCCGGCACCGGGCAGGCGTCACACCGTATACGTCCACTTTCGTGTTTGCACAGTGCTGTGTTTTTAATAAACAGTTGCAGCCAGCTGGTATCTTCGACTGATTTCAGCTCCACCCGCAGGGGCTTCACCTACATATCAGCGTGCCTTCTCCCGAAGTTACGGCACCATTTTGCCTAGTTCCTTCACCCGAGTTCTCTCAAGCGCCTTGGTATTCTCTACCTGACCACCTGTGTCGGTTTGGGGTACGATTTCGTGTTACCTGATGCTTAGAGGCTTTTCCTGGAAGCAGGGCATTTGTTACTTCAGCACCGTAGTGCCTCGTCATCACACCTCAGCGTTAATAAACGACCGGATTTACCTGGAACCTCCGCCTACATGCTTAAACCGGGACAACCGTCGCCCGGCTAACATAGCCTTCTCCGTCCCCCCTTCGCAGTAACACCAAGTACAGGAATATTAACCTGTTTCCCATCGACTACGCCTTTCGGCCTCGCCTTAGGGGTCGACTCACCCTGCCCCGATTAACGTTGGACAGGAACCCTTGGTCTTCCGGCGAGCGGGCTTTTCACCCGCTTTATCGTTACTTATGTCAGCATTCGCACTTCTGATACCTCCAGCACCCCTCACAGGACACCTTCAACGGCTTACAGAACGCTCCCCTACCCAACAACACCTAAGTGTCGCTGCCGCAGCTTCGGTGCATGGTTTAGCCCCGTTACATCTTCCGCGCAGGCCGACTCGACCAGTGAGCTATTACGCTTTCTTTAAATGATGGCTGCTTCTAAGCCAACATCCTGGCTGTCTGTGCCTTCCCACATCGTTTCCCACTTAACCATGACTTTGGGACCTTAGCTGGCGGTCTGGGTTGTTTCCCTCTTCACGACGGACGTTAGCACCCGCCGTGTGTCTCCCGTGATAACATTCTTCGGTATTCGTAGTTTGCATCGGGTTGGTAAGCCGGGATGGCCCCCTAGCCGAAACAGTGCTCTACCCCCGAAGATGAGTTCACGAGGCGCTACCTAAATAGCTTTCGGGGAGAACCAGCTATCTCCCGGTTTGATTGGCCTTTCACCCCCAGCCACAAGTCATCCGCTAATTTTTCAACATTAGTCGGTTCGGTCCTCCAGTTAGTGTTACCCAACCTTCAACCTGCCCATGGCTAGATCACCGGGTTTCGGGTCTATACCCTGCAACTTAACGCCCAGTTAAGACTCGGTTTCCCTTCGGCTCCCCTATACGGTTAACCTTGCTACAGAATATAAGTCGCTGACCCATTATACAAAAGGTACGCAGTCACACCACGAAGGTGCTCCCACTGCTTGTACGTACACGGTTTCAGGTTCTTTTTCACTCCCCTCGCCGGGGTTCTTTTCGCCTTTCCCTCACGGTACTGGTTCACTATCGGTCAGTCAGGAGTATTTAGCCTTGGAGGATGGTCCCCCCATATTCAGACAGGATACCACGTGTCCCGCCCTACTCTTCGAGTTCACAACCTGTGTGCTTTCGTGTACGGGACTGTCACCCTGTACCGTGCGACTTTCCAGACGCTTCCACTAACACACAAGCTGATTCAGACTCTGGGCTGCTCCCCGTTCGCTCGCCGCTACTGGGGGAATCTCGGTTGATTTCTTTTCCTCGGGGTACTTAGATGTTTCAGTTCCCCCGGTTCGCCTCGTTAACCTATGTATTCAGTTAACGATAGTGTGACGAATCACACTGGGTTTCCCCATTCGGACATCGCCGGGTCAAAGGTTCATATCACCTCGCCGGCGCTTTTCGCAGATTAGCACGTCCTTCATCGCCTCTGACTGCCAGGGCATCCACCGTGTACGCTTAGTCGCTTAACCTCACAACCCGAAGATGTTTCTTTCGATTCACCATCGACTTGCGAAAATTTGAGAGACTCGAACACACATTAACTGTGTGTCGTTTCAATTTTCAGCTTGATCCAGATTTTTAAAGAGCAAATATCTCAAACGTCACCCGAAGATGAGTTTTGAGATATGACGGCAGGTGACTTTCACTCACGAACCAGCAAGTGGCGTCCCCTAGGGGATTCGAACCCCTGTTACCGCCGTGAAAGGGCGGTGTCCTGGGCCTCTAGACGAAGGGGACGTGTAAGTCTCAATCGCAAGACGCCTTGCTATTTACTTTTCATCAGACAATCTGTGTGAGCACTACAAAGGCAGGTTCTTTAAGGTAAGGAGGTGATCCAACCGCAGGTTCCCCTACGGTTACCTTGTTACGACTTCACCCCAGTCATGAATCACAAAGTGGTAAGCGCCCTCCCGAAGGTTAAGCTACCTACTTCTTTTGCAACCCACTCCCATGGTGTGACGGGCGGTGTGTACAAGGCCCGGGAACGTATTCACCGTAGCATTCTGATCTACGATTACTAGCGATTCCGACTTCATGGAGTCGAGTTGCAGACTCCAATCCGGACTACGACGCACTTTATGAGGTCCGCTTGCTCTCGCGAGGTCGCTTCTCTTTGTATGCGCCATTGTAGCACGTGTGTAGCCCTACTCGTAAGGGCCATGATGACTTGACGTCATCCCCACCTTCCTCCAGTTTATCACTGGCAGTCTCCTTTGAGTTCCCGGCCTAACCGCTGGCAACAAAGGATAAGGGTTGCGCTCGTTGCGGGACTTAACCCAACATTTCACAACACGAGCTGACGACAGCCATGCAGCACCTGTCTCAGAGTTCCCGAAGGCACCAATCCATCTCTGGAAAGTTCTCTGGATGTCAAGAGTAGGTAAGGTTCTTCGCGTTGCATCGAATTAAACCACATGCTCCACCGCTTGTGCGGGCCCCCGTCAATTCATTTGAGTTTTAACCTTGCGGCCGTACTCCCCAGGCGGTCGACTTAACGCGTTAGCTCCGGAAGCCACGCCTCAAGGGCACAACCTCCAAGTCGACATCGTTTACGGCGTGGACTACCAGGGTATCTAATCCTGTTTGCTCCCCACGCTTTCGCACCTGAGCGTCAGTCTTTGTCCAGGGGGCCGCCTTCGCCACCGGTATTCCTCCAGATCTCTACGCATTTCACCGCTACACCTGGAATTCTACCCCCCTCTACAAGACTCTAGCCTGCCAGTTTCGAATGCAGTTCCCAGGTTGAGCCCGGGGATTTCACATCCGACTTGACAGACCGCCTGCGTGCGCTTTACGCCCAGTAATTCCGATTAACGCTTGCACCCTCCGTATTACCGCGGCTGCTGGCACGGAGTTAGCCGGTGCTTCTTCTGCGGGTAACGTCAATTGCTGAGGTTATTAACCTCAGCACCTTCCTCCCCGCTGAAAGTACTTTACAACCCGAAGGCCTTCTTCATACACGCGGCATGGCTGCATCAGGCTTGCGCCCATTGTGCAATATTCCCCACTGCTGCCTCCCGTAGGAGTCTGGACCGTGTCTCAGTTCCAGTGTGGCTGGTCATCCTCTCAGACCAGCTAGGGATCGTCGCCTAGGTGAGCCGTTACCCCACCTACTAGCTAATCCCATCTGGGCACATCTGATGGCAAGAGGCCCGAAGGTCCCCCTCTTTGGTCTTGCGACGTTATGCGGTATTAGCTACCGTTTCCAGTAGTTATCCCCCTCCATCAGGCAGTTTCCCAGACATTACTCACCCGTCCGCCGCTCGTCACCCAGGAGCAAGCTCCCTGTGCTACCGCTCGACTTGCATGTGTTAGGCCTGCCGCCAGCGTTCAATCTGAGCCATGATCAAACTCTTCAATTTAAGTTTGATGCTCGTGAATTAAACTTCGTAATGAATTACGTATGTTCACTCAGAGACTTGGTATTCATTTTTCGTCTTGCGACGTTAAGAATCCATGTCACTTTGAGTGCCCACACAGATTGTCTGATAAATTGTTAAAGAACAGTGCAACGCGGCTTTCGCTCACCGTTGCGAGGTGGCGTATATTACGCTTTCCTCTTTCAGAGTCAACCCGTTATTTCAGGATTTTTTCTCTTCAACCGACCGGGTTGTTTGTGAAGTGATTCACATCCGCCGTGTCGATGGAGGCGCATTATAGGGATCCCATTTTTTAGCACAAGTATTTTTTAGATCTTTTTTTCCGACTGCTGATTTTCCGCGCTTTTCGCTGAAATCCCGCCCGATCTGCTTAAATATTGACGTATTTTGCCTTGCCTCGATCCATTACTATGATCAAAGTCTTCTGTATAGCGCTCATTGTTAGAGGTAGATATGCCCGCAGTATTACGTCCTTATAAAGATCTGTTCCCCCAAAAAGGCGATCGCGTGATGATCGATGCCAGCAGTGTGGTGATTGGTGATGTCCGAATGGCCGACGACGTCAGCATCTGGCCCCTCGTCGCCATCAGGGGTGATGTTAACTACGTGTCGATTGGTGTACGTACCAATATTCAGGACGGTAGCGTTCTGCATGTCACGCACAAATCCTCCTATAACCCGGAGGGCAATCCTCTCATCATTGGAGAAGAGGTTACCGTCGGCCATAAAGTGATGCTACACGGCTGCACTATCGGAAATCGCGTACTTGTTGGCATGGGGTCGATTTTGCTGGATGGCGTCATAGTAGAAGATGACGTAATGATTGGTGCCGGTAGCCTGGTCCCGCAGAACAAACGGCTGGAGAGTGGCTATCTCTATCTGGGAAGCCCGGTAAAACAAATCCGCCCCCTGAAGGAGGCAGAGATCGAAGGATTAAAATACTCGGCGAACAACTACGTTAACTGGAAGAATGATTATTTGGATCAGGACAACCAAACCCAGCCCTGATCGTCTTCCTGCTGTTCGCGGATTAAATCGCTGGCTTCCTCTTCCAGATCCCAGCGATTTTCGCAAAATACCGCTATCGGGTCTGAACCGCCAAAACGACGCAACAGCGTTTCCCCATGAATGGCACAGTTAAGCTGCATCCCCTGCACCAGCACCGGAAAACAGACCGCCTGTTTACTCTCATCCCAGTTCTCTCTGTCCGGGAAATGAATAGCCTGGTTCACGCAGAAAGCTCCTGCTTTAACTTTTCAATGACAGGTTCGACCGCAGGCAGCACGCCATGCCAGAGCAGCACCGCATGCGCGGCCTGACCCACCAGCATTCCTAGTCCATCGGCTAACTGTTTCGCGCCGTGTTGTTCGCACCAGTTAAGAAAAGGCGTTTTCCCTTTCTGATAAAACATGTCATAGAAGTACATATGCGCGCTAACCAGAGAAGCGGGAATTGCCGGGATCTCGCCATTGATGCCGCTGGACGTGGCATTGATGACAAGATCGAACTCACGATCGGCAAGATCGTCAAGCGCTACCGCGCTCACGCTGCCGGTATGCGCAAACAACGCCGCCAGCGCTTCTGCGCGGGAAAAGGTTCTGTTGGTAATGGTCACCGCACAGTCCAGTGAAAGCAGAGGCAACAGTACTCCCCGCGATGCGCCACCCGCACCAATCAGCAGGACCCGGAAGCCGGGCTTAATAAACGACAACCGTTCCAAATCGCTAAGTAAACCAATTCCGTCGGTGTTGTCACCCAAAAGGCGTCCATCCTCAAGCCGTTTTAGTGTATTGACTGCACCTGCCAGTGAAGCGCGCTCGGTCAGCTCATCCGCACGTTCGAAGGCTTCTTCTTTAAAAGGGACCGTCACATTCGCGCCTTTACCGCCCGCGGCGAAAAAAGCCTCCAGCGTTGGAATAAATGCATCCACCGGTGCCAGTACGCGACCATAGGGATGATTTATCTGCAGCTGCTTCGCAAATTGCTGATGGATCAACGGTGACTTGCTGTGTGCAATCGGATTACCAAAAACAGCATAGGTTTCCATGAGATTACCCCTGGCGAAAACGTTCGCCGGTCAAAGCGTCGCGAATTTCAGACGGATTCAGGCGCCCTCCCGTTTCACCGACAACGACAGGGAAGTCGTTCCCGAACTGGGCCAGCACTTCTTCGGTTGTCCGACAAGGAGGCAATCCGGTCAGGTTGGCGCTGGTTGAGACCAGCGGTTTACCAAATGCCAGACAAAGCTCAACCACCAGCGGATGGTCAGTTACGCGAACGGCGAGGGAATCAAAACGTCCGGTTAACCAGCGCGGCGTTGTCGGCTGAGCCGGGAAGACGAAGGTCACCGGTCCAGGCCACGCGGAGAAGATAGTCTCGCGCTGCGCCGGTGTCAGCATGGAGTCATCGATATAGGGTTTAAGCTGCTCGTAATTCGCAGCGATCAAAATCAGCCCTTTCTCGACGGGTCTTTGTTTTAAGGCAAGCAGACGGCTGACAGCCGTCTCGCTGTCAGGATCGCAACCGACCCCAAAAACAGCTTCAGTTGGATAGGCGATGACTTCTTCATTTTTCAGTACGCCCACTGCATGCGCAATGGCGCCTGATGGCAGGTTATTATTCACTATTTTGATCCGCCGTAACCGGCTTTCCACATTGTTTACTGGCGCAGAAGCGTTTCATTCCTTGCGCGGTTTTCTTCTCTATGAGTAGCGGATAATTGCAATAAGGGCAGGTTCCCGCTACCGGTTTAAAATTGATAACGAACTGGCATTCAGGATAGCGATCGCACGAATGGAAGGTCTTACCATAACGGGAGCGGCGCTGTACCAATTGACCGCGCTGACACTGAGGGCACGCAATTGCCGTTTCATCAGGCTTATCAATTTGTTCCGTATGCTCACATTCCGGGTAGCGGCTACATCCAATGAACATGCCGAAACGCCCCTGCCGCAGGGCTAATTCACCACCGCAAAGTGGACAAAACTGCCCCTCCAGAATTTTAACGATATGTCCATCCGCCTGGCTTTTCAGGGGACGGACATAATCACATTCCGGATAGTGTGAACAACCGAGAAACGGGCCGTGTTTCCCGGACCGAATAACAAGTTCAGCCCCGCACTGCGGGCAGGGCTCGTTTTTATGCACCGTGAATAGTGCTGATTTGGCCATAACAACTCTTGGTGCTGCACATTGAATTAGTGCAGCATACCTTCATTCACTTCAAAGAGTAATTCTTCCATTTGCTGATAGGCGTTTTCACAGCCCGGGATATTAAACAGAACCATCAGGATCACCCACTTGAGATCTTCCAGTTCAAATTCTGCTGTATCCAGCGCCATGACGCGCTCTATCACCATTTCTCTCGTTTCGAGGTTCAACACCTGAATCTGCTCAAGGAATAAGATGAACCCCCGGCAGCTGGCGTCCAGCCTTTCACACTCTTCTGCGGTATAAATGCGTACTGACAATGGGTCAGAAGCAAGCTGCATCGGTTCGGCAAGGCCTTCCTGATAATCAGCCAGTTTTTCCAGCCACATCAACGCATTATAGATATCTTCCCGCTCAAACCCCGCATCGGTAAGATCCTGTGTCAATTTGTCCTGATCCACTCGCATTTCTGCTTCGTTATGGATGTAAGTCTCAAACAAATACATCAGTACGTCGAACATGGCATGCCCTCCTTAATCGGACATAGCCGCCGGGTACAGCTGCGATCCACCCTGCTAACTCCAGTTCGAGTAGCTGTGCTACCGTTACTGGCACAGGTTGGCCGGCACGTTCAGCGACAACGTCAACAGGTGTTACCTCATCTCCTACGTTAGCCAGGAGCTTGGGAAATGGCAATGCCACCTTTCCCTGATCTGATGAATATTGTCGCTTTTCGGGATCTTCCTGCAGCCATTGCAACCCATATTGCAAATTTTCAAGAATATCCCCTACTTCCGTTACCGGTGTTGCCCCTTGCTTAATCAGCCAGTGGGGCCCCTCACATCCGGGGTTGCCTATCGGACCAGGCAAGGCGAAGACTTCTCGCCCCTGTTCGAGCGCGCATCGCGCCGTGACCAGCGAACCGCTTCTCCGCGCCGCTTCAACGACCAGCACGCCTTTGCTAAGCCCGCTGATAATGCGATTACGACGCGGAAAGTTTGCTGGCCGGGGCTGCGCGGAAAGCGGAAACTCAGACACTATCGCACCGTCAGATTCAATAAGCCGCATCGCCAGTGCCTGATGTCGGCGTGGATAGATGCTAAAAAGACCGTTCCCCAGCACCGCTACACTTCGTCCTTTAACTGACAGCGCCGCGCCGTGGGCAACGCCGTCAATACCGCAGGCCAGCCCGCTGGTGATAGTGAAACCGCTTTGTGAAAGTTGTTCGCAAAGGATCTTCCCCCATCGCTCGCCGTACCATGACGGCGCACGACTACCTACCACCGCCAGTTGAACCGTATTAAGCGCCTCAGGATTACCTTTTACGAATAATGCCCCGGGATAATCAGGAATCGTTCGGAGTAAAGGGGGATAAAGCGGATGGTTGGCCGTCAATAAGTGATTTCCCGGCTGCTCAAGCCACATCAGGTTACGTTCCAGCTCGCTCTCGTCTGGCGCAAAGAACCGTTCAACCTGCTTTGCTGTCAGCCCGGCGTTTCTGGCAACGAGTGCATCAATGTGTTCCTGCGTCTGCAGTCGCGCAGCCGCTTCCAGCATTACATCACCACACAGAGACCCTGTGTGTATTAGCCGTAGCCATATCTCGGTAGACGTCATCCTTTCCCCTGCCATAAGCGGCCTCCGCAATCATTGCGATTGGTCACTGATGCTGTCAATCGATGGGGGATTTGTCTAGAATAGAGAGAGTATTCTTATCAACTCCTGAACACGACTCTGGAAATTTATGGCAGTTTTGCAAGTGTTACATATTCCGGACGAGCGCCTTCGCATCGTCGCTGAACCGGTCAAAGAAGTGAATGCAGAAATCCAGCGTATCGTTGATGATATGTTCGATACCATGTACGCCGAAGAGGGCATTGGCCTGGCGGCGACGCAGGTGGACATTCACAAGCGTATTATCGTGATTGATGTTTCTGAAAATCGCGATGGCCGTCTGGTGCTGATCAACCCTGAGCTGCTCGAAAAGAGTGGCGAAACCGGTATTGAGGAAGGCTGTCTGTCCATTCCTGAACAGCGTGCTTTAGTGCCGCGTGCCGAAAAAGTGAAAATTCGCGCCCTGGATCGTGACGGTAATCCGTTCGAACTGGAAGCCGACGACCTGCTGGCGATTTGTATTCAGCATGAGATGGATCACCTGGTCGGTAAACTGTTTATCGATTATCTCTCGCCGCTGAAACAGCAGCGTATTCGTCAGAAAGTAGAAAAACTGGATCGTTTGCGTTCTCGCGCATAACGTCCCCCCGGATACAAGGATCATCGTGTCTAAAACACTACGAATTATCTTCGCGGGAACCCCTGATTTTGCAGCGCGTCATCTTGACGCGCTGTTATCTTCTGGTCACCAGGTTGTTGGCGTCTTTACCCAGCCTGACCGTCCGGCAGGTCGCGGTAAAAAACTGATGCCGAGCCCGGTTAAGGTGCTGGCAGAAGAGCATGGGCTACCCGTTTTCCAGCCCGCATCGTTACGACCACAGGAAAATCAGCAGCTGGTTGCTGACCTGAATGCCGACGTAATGGTGGTGGTGGCTTACGGTTTAATTCTGCCAAAAGCTGTGCTCGATATGCCTCGCCTGGGGTGTATCAACGTGCATGGGTCTCTGCTCCCGCGCTGGCGTGGAGCTGCACCTATCCAGCGCTCGCTGTGGGCGGGTGATGCCGAAACGGGCGTTACCATCATGAAGATGGACGTAGGTTTAGACACCGGCGATATGCTGTATAAACTGGCGTGCCCCATAACGTCAGACGATACCAGCGCTACGCTGTATGACAAACTGGCAGACCTTGGTCCACAAGGGCTTATCGAGACGCTCCAGCAGCTTGCTGACAATACGGCGAAACCGGAAGTTCAGGATGACGCGCTGGTGACGTATGCCGAAAAACTGAGCAAAGAAGAAGCGCGTATCGACTGGTCCCTGTCAGCCGCGCAACTTGAACGCTGCATCCGCGCTTTTAATCCGTGGCCGATGAGCTGGATGGAGATTGATGAGCAGCCGGTGAAAGTCTGGAAAGCCTCCGTCATTAGCGGTACTACCACGGCTGAACCCGGCACGATTGTTGACGCCAACAAGAACGGGATCCAGGTGGCGACTGCGCAAGGGATCCTGAATCTTGAATCGCTACAACCGGCCGGCAAGAAGGCCATGAGCGCTCAGGATCTGTTAAATTCCCGCCGCGAATGGTTTATTCCGGGCAATCGTCTTGCCTAAGCAAATTTATCCTTAAGGCCCGGTGTTTCCGGGCATTTTTATTTTTACGGTTATGAAAAAACAAAATCTACGCAGTATGGCGGCTCAGGCCGTTGAGCAGGTTATCGAGCAGGGCCAGTCATTAAGTAACGTCCTGCCTCCTCTGCAACAAAAAGTCTCTGATAAAGACAAAGCCCTGCTTCAGGAGCTCTGTTTTGGCGTTCTGCGCACGCTTTCACAGCTTGAGTGGTTGATTAACAAGCTGATGTCACGCCCAATGACAGGCAAGCAGCGCACCGTACACTATTTGATTATGGTAGGCTTTTATCAGCTTCTTCATACCCGCATCCCACCTCATGCCGCGCTGGCTGAGACGGTAGAAGGTGCCGTTGCGATTAAACGCCCCCAGCTGAAAGGGCTGATCAACGGCGTACTGCGTCAGTTCCAGAGACAGCAGGAAGATCTTCTGGCTGAATTTGCCCAAAGCGAAGCACGCTTCCTGCACCCTGACTGGCTGTTGAAGCGCCTGAAAAAAGCCTATCCGCAGAAGTGGCAGGACATTGCCGATGCCAACACCCAGCGTCCGCCAATGTGGTTACGCGTGAATCGAAATCACCACACCCGTGACGCATGGCTGGCATTACTTGAAGAAGCCGGAATGAGTGGATTCCCGCATGAATCCTATCCGGATGCTGTACGCTTAGCCTCACCGGCACCGGTACATGCATTACCCGGTTTTGATGAAGGCTGGGTAACCGTGCAGGATGCCTCGGCTCAGGGTTGCATGACCTGGCTTGAACCCCAAAATGGTGAGCAGATCCTCGATCTGTGCGCCGCGCCTGGGGGCAAAACGACGCATATTCTTGAAGTGGCTCCGCAGGCCAGCGTGATGGCAGTGGATGTCGATGAACAGCGTCTTTCACGCGTCTACGACAACCTCAAGCGTCTGGGCATGAAGGCTCAGGTTAAGCAAGGCGATGGACGCAAACCCGCAGAATGGTGTGGTGAAACCCAGTTCGATCGCATTTTGCTGGACGCCCCCTGCTCTGCAACCGGTGTTATTCGTCGTCATCCGGACATCAAGTGGCTACGCCGCGATCGAGATATTCAGGAACTTGCCCAACTGCAATCCGACATTCTCGACGCCATTTGGCCACATCTTAAACCTGGCGGAACGCTGGTCTATGCAACCTGCTCCGTACTGCCGGAAGAAAACAGCCAGCAAATCGCGGCCTTCCTTAAACGTACCCCGGACGCCGCGCTGCGCGATACGGGAACACCTGAATCCCCGGGTCTGCAGAACCTGCCGGGTGCTGAAGAGGGTGATGGCTTCTTTTACGCTAAGCTAATCAAAGAGTGATGTTGAGAACAGGTCACGAGATATGAAGATTATCATTCTGGGTGCAGGACAGGTGGGCGGAACGCTAGCGGAAAACCTGGTTGGCGAAAATAACGACATCACAATTGTTGATACCAACGGCGATCGTCTGCGTGTCTTACAGGACAAGTTTGACCTGCGCGTGGTGCAGGGCCATGGTTCGCACCCACGCGTTCTTCGTGAGGCGGGTGCCGACGATGCCGACATGCTGGTTGCGGTAACCAGTTCTGACGAAACCAACATGGTGGCCTGCCAGGTGGCCTACTCGCTTTTCAACACGCCAAACCGAATTGCGCGCATTCGCTCTCCGGACTATGTTCGCGATGCTGAAAAACTGTTTAATTCCGAAGCGGTTCCTATTGACCATCTCATCGCGCCGGAACAGTTGGTTATCGATAATATCTATCGCCTGATCGAATATCCGGGCGCCCTGCAGGTGGTGAACTTTGCCGAGGGTAAAGTGAGCCTGGCAGTGGTTAAGGCCTACTACGGTGGACCATTGATCGGCAATGCGCTTTCCACCATGCGCGAGCACATGCCGCATATCGATACGCGCGTCGCAGCCATTTTCCGTCACGAC
The DNA here is from genome assembly GCF_000493015.1 of Enterobacter sp. MGH 24. NCBI lineage: Bacteria > Pseudomonadati > Pseudomonadota > Gammaproteobacteria > Enterobacterales > Enterobacteriaceae > Enterobacter > Enterobacter sp. MGH 24. The sequence continues at coordinate 991,431 of NZ_KI535657.1, forward strand.
AGGCCAATCCGCCCGCAAGGCTCCACGATCGTCGAAGCAGGTGATGAGGTCTTCTTTATTGCAGCCTCACAGCATATTCGTGCGGTGATGAGTGAACTTCAGCGTCTCGAAAAACCTTATAAACGCATTATGCTGGTTGGCGGCGGCAATATCGGTGCAGGTCTGGCACATCGGTTAGAAAAAGATTACAGCGTTAAGTTGATCGAGCGCGATCAACAGCGTGCTGCTGAGCTGGCGGAAAAACTGCAAAATACGATCGTATTTTATGGCGATGCGTCAGATCAGGAGTTGCTGGCTGAAGAGCATATTGATCAAGTTGATCTGTTTATTGCCGTCACCAACGACGACGAGGCGAATATAATGTCCGCCATGCTCGCGAAGCGCATGGGGGCTAAAAAAGTTATGGTGCTTATCCAGCGCAAGGCGTATGTCGATCTGGTTCAGGGCAGCGTCATTGATATCGCCATTTCGCCGCAGCAGGCTACAATATCCGCGCTCCTGAGCCATGTCCGTAAAGCGGATATTGTTGGTGTGTCATCGCTCCGCCGCGGCGTGGCGGAAGCTATTGAGGCTGTTGCTCACGGAGATGAAACCACGTCACGCGTCGTGGGCCGGTCAATCGACGAAATTAAGCTGCCACCAGGCACGATTATCGGCGCCGTTGTGCGCGGGAATGACGTCATGATTGCAAATGACAATTTACGTATTGAGCAAGGCGATCACGTTATTATGTTCCTTACCGATAAAAAGTTTATTACCGACGTCGAACGTTTATTCCAGCCAAGTCCATTCTTCCTTTAAAGAGTTGGGTGCTCGACAAGAGCACCCGTACTTTATCCTTTTCATTTCTGTGCCTTTTATTTTTCATAACGTTTAATTATCCCGAATGGCAATTGGCTAATCATTTGTTAAACTTATACTCGTCAGCTGGCACAAGGAGAGAACAATGAGTTTTATTAAAGAATTTCGCGAATTTGCGATGCGCGGGAACGTGGTGGATTTGGCGGTGGGTGTCATTATTGGTGCAGCATTCGGCAAGATTGTTTCATCATTAGTGGCCGACATTATCATGCCACCTTTAGGGCTGTTAATCGGGGGCATTGATTTCAAACAATTCGCTTTCACGCTGCGTGAAGCGCAGGGTGACGTTCCGGCAGTAGTAATGCACTACGGCGTATTTATTCAGAACGTATTTGATTTTGTGATTGTCGCGTTTGCCATTTTTATGGCTATCAAGCTGATCAACAGGCTCAACCGTAAAAAAGAAGAGCCGGCTGCTGCACCTGCACCAACGAAAGAAGAAGTGCTGCTGAGTGAGATCCGCGATCTGTTAAAAGAGCAGAATAACCGCGTATAATCAACAGATAAAAGCAGGAAGGCCAGTGGTAAATAAGCGATTCGCTTGCTTGCCACTGGCCTCCCAGTTACCCCGTTTTTCATGTTTGTCTTTACGCAGATAACTTCCTTTCCCTTTTTTATTCTTCTCAACGCGCTGCCTGAATAACGGGTCGTGAAGTAACGCCTCAATGGCATTGTCCTTAATTTGTCCTTTCGTGTGCTGATAGCGGCTCATAATGTCTCCAGAGCAGGGTTTATGACGACGGGAGTCTAGACCCGGATGAACTAAAAATCAACAGCCCTGCTTTTCACCACTCGCTCCCTGCTCAAGGGCTTCGAGGATTGAACAATAAATGCTGCTGTGTGCCGTACCGCAGCAGGCATCATTCAGCCTTTGCAGAGAGCGCTGCATGGTTTGTAGTTCCTGTATACGCGCTTCAACTTCATCCAGGCGGGCCTGCACAATGCTTTTAGATTCCTGGCAGGTGTGATGCTCCGGATCGATGCGGATCGATAGTAACTCGCGGATCGAGTCCAGCGTGAAACCAAGCTGACGCGCATAACGAATAAACCGCAGGCGCTGCAGATCGTTATCGGTATAAAGGCGAAAACCGCCTTCAGTGCGAACTTCATGATCGATCATCTGCTGCTTTTCGTAATACCGGATGGTATCCGGCGTGACGTTCGCAAGTTTCGCAAGTTCACCGATACGGTACATAGCTACTCCTCGTTTATTTTCTGCATCAATCTTCCACCGTACTCACCGTGCAGAAACTCAGTGTTCATTCCTGCCTGGCGCAACTTGAGTTCAAGGAGGGCGAGGCGGCGGCTAAGTTCAGAATGTCGTGGATCGTCATGGCGGATCCCATTGAGAAGATCGGCCAGTTCGACAGCCTCTCTTCGCTGTTCGAGTTCCGGAGGGAGACATCCAGCATTTTTCAGTAAACGGTATCCAGCCCGTAATTCCGGTGCGATGTGCGAATCATCGTCAAGCACAAGGGGTTCGCCGCTGCCCGGAAGATCGTCGAATTCGCCTTTTTTTTGGGCATCACGAATATGGCGTTCTGCCCACTGGTCGAGCAACCACATTACCGGCTCCTGGGAATGAACAGAATTGATACAGGCATTGTAGAGAAGTGGGGATATCGCGGATATAAAAAAACCCGCCGGAGCGGGTTTTTTTACGTTACTGCAGATTACTCTGCAGCAGCTTCTGCTTTCTCTGAACGATCAACCAGCTCGATGTAAGCCATCGGCGCGTTGTCGCCTGCACGGAAACCACACTTCAGAATGCGAGTGTAACCACCGGCACGGCTCGCGAAACGCGGGCCCAGTTCGTTAAACAGTTTTGCCACGATCTCGTTATCACGAGTACGGGCGAATGCCAGACGACGATTAGCAACGCTGTCAGTCTTGGCAAGAGTAATCAGCGGCTCAACTACGCGACGCAGCTCTTTCGCTTTAGGCAGGGTCGTCTTGATGATCTCATGACGAACCAGTGAACCTGCCATGTTGCGGAACATAGCCTGGCGATGGCTGCTGTTGCGGTTCAGTTGACGACCACTCTTACGATGGCGCATGACCTTATCCTTCTCAGTAAAACCTTAACCTGTGATCCGGTTACTCGTCAGCAATGCTTGCCGGTGGCCAGTTTTCCAGGCGCATGCCCAGAGACAGACCACGTGAAGCCAGCACGTCTTTAATCTCAGTAAGAGATTTTTTACCCAGGTTCGGCGTTTTCAGCAACTCAACCTCGGTACGCTGTACCAGATCACCGATATAGTGGATAGCTTCTGCCTTGAGGCAGTTAGCAGAGCGGACAGTCAATTCGAGATCGTCAACAGGGCGCAGCAGGATCGGATCGAATTCTGGTTTCTCTTCTTTCACTTCCGGCTGACGTACATCACGTAAGTCAACGAAAGCTTCCAGTTGTTCTGCCAGGATGGTTGCCGCACGACGAATCGCCTCTTCAGGATCGATTGTGCCATTGGTTTCCATTTCGATGACCAGCTTGTCCAGGTCGGTACGCTGTTCTACACGCGCTGCTTCAACATTGTAGGCAATACGCTCTACAGGGCTGTAGCATGCGTCGACCAGCAGACGGCCGATTGGGCGCTCATCTTCTTCCGAATGAATTCGGGCAGAAGCCGGCACATAACCACGACCGCGCTGAACTTTGATACGCATGCTAATCGCTGCGTTCTCATCGGTCAGGTGGCAGATCACGTGCTGCGGCTTGACGATTTCAACATCACCGTCGTGGGTGATGTCGGCTGCAGTCACAGGGCCAATGCCAGATTTATTCAGAGTAAGAATAACTTCATCTTTACCCTGAACTCTCACCGCCAGCCCTTTCAGGTTGAGCAGGATTTCAAGGATATCTTCCTGAACGCCTTCTTTGGTGCTGTACTCATGAAGTACACCATCAATCTCAACCTCGGTCACCGCGCAACCCGGCATCGATGAGAGCAGAATACGGCGCAGTGCGTTACCCAGAGTATGGCCAAAGCCACGCTCTAAAGGCTCAAGGGTCACCTTGGCGTGCGTCGAACTCACTTGCTCGATATCTACCAGGCGCGGTTTTAGAAACTCTGTCACAGAACCCTGCATTGTGTCCTCTCTTTGGTACTAAGCTTTACTTGGAGTAAAGCTCGACGATCAGGTGTTCGTTAATGTCCGCAGACAGATCAGAACGTTCTGGCTGACGCTTGAACGTACCTTCCATCTTGCCAGCATCAACTTCCAGCCAGGTTGGCTTTTCACGCTGCTCAGCCAGCTCCAGAGCGGCCTTCACGCGAGATTGCTTTTTCGCTTTCTCACGAATGCTAACAACGTCATTCGCTTTAACCTGATAAGAAGCGATGTTAACAACACGACCGTTTACCATGATTGCTTTGTGGCTAACCAGCTGACGTGATTCAGCACGAGTAGCGCCGAAGCCCATACGGTATACAACGTTGTCCAGACGACCTTCCAGCAGGGCCAGCAGGTTTTCACCTGTGTTGCCTTTCAGACGTGCTGCTTCTTTATAGTAGTTACGGAACTGACGCTCCAGCACACCGTACATACGGCGAACTTTTTGCTTTTCACGCAACTGCACACCATAGTCAGACAGACGCGGTTTACGCGCACCGTGCTGGCCAGGAGCTTGTTCAATTTTACACTTGGTATCGATCGCGCGAACGCCAGACTTAAGGAATAAGTCGGTGCCCTCACGACGGCTCAGCTTGAGCTTAGGACCCAAATATCTTGCCATTTTCTATCTCCAACTAACCTAAAAAACGGAGCGTTATACGCGACGTTTTTTCGGCGGACGACAACCGTTATGAGGGATCGGAGTCACATCAGTAATATTCGTGATGCGGAAACCAGCGGCGTTCAGAGCGCGAACAGTAGATTCACGACCCGGACCCGGACCTTTAACCATAACTTCCAGATTCTTGATGCCGTATTCTTTTACGGCTTCTGCGCAACGCTCTGCTGCAACCTGAGCTGCAAACGGAGTGGATTTGCGAGAACCACGGAAACCGGAACCACCGGCTGTTGCCCAACCCAATGCGTTACCCTGACGATCAGTAATAGTAACGATGGTGTTGTTGAAAGAAGCATGGATATGAGCCACGCCGTCAGAGACTTGTTTTCTTACACGTTTACGTGCACGAACTGGTGCCTTTGCCATTATTCAATCACCCCGATTATTTCTTGATCGGTTTGCGCGGACCCTTACGGGTACGTGCGTTGGTCTTAGTACGCTGACCGCGCACTGGCAGACCACGACGATGACGCAAACCGCGATAGCAACCAAGATCCATCAGGCGCTTGATGCTCATGCTGATTTCACGGCGCAGATCACCTTCAACGACAAATTTGGCAACTTCGTCACGCAGCGTGTCGATTTGTTCTTCAGACAGCTCACTGATCTTAACATCTTCAGCGATACCCGCTGCAGCCAGAATGGCTTTAGAACGGGTCTTGCCGACGCCGTAGATCGAAGTTAATGCGATCACAGCATGTTTCTGATCAGGAATGTTAATGCCTGCTATACGGGCCACTATGCACTCCTACTATTTAATATGTACGCACCATGCTGAAAAGCCCGTTTTCAGGATACTCAAATGGAAACGTACAGACATACAAAAGATTGGCTGGCTAATCTAGCCAGCTCAACCCAACTTTGCAAGAAAAATATGCGAAATAATCAGCCTTGGCGCTGTTTATGCTTCGGCTCGGCACTGCAAATCACACGGATGACACCATCACGCTTAACGATTTTGCAGTTACGGCATAATTTCTTGACGGAAGCACGAACTTTCATTTTTACTCTCCGTAACTTCTCAGGCGACCATTTAGCGGCCGTAGCCTTTCAGGTTCGCCTTCTTCAATGCAGACTCGTACTGACTGGACATCATCAGAGTTTGCACTTGAGCCATAAAGTCCATAATCACGACAACAACGATAAGCAGTGAGGTCCCACCGAAGTAGAACGGTACTTTCATTGCATCACGCATGAACTCCGGGATCAGGCAGATAAAAGTAATATAAAGCGCACCAACCAAAGTCAGGCGAGTCATTACTTTATCGATATACTTCGCCGTTTGCTCTCCCGGACGAATTCCTGGTACAAATGCACCGGACTTCTTCAGGTTATCTGCTGTTTCACGCGGGTTGAAGACCAACGCCGTGTAGAAGAAACAGAAGAAGATGATCGCAGACGCATAGAGTAACACATAAAGTGGTTGCCCAGGCTGCAAATACAGCGAAATTGTTGTCAGCCAGTTCCAACCAGTACCGCCCCCGAACCATGACGCGATGGTTGCCGGGAACAGAATAATACTGGAAGCGAAGATAGCCGGGATAACCCCCGCCATGTTCACTTTCAGCGGTAAATGTGTGCTCTGTGCAGCATAGACACGACGACCCTGCTGACGTTTAGCGTAGTTCACCACAATGCGGCGTTGACCACGTTCAACGAAGACAACAAAGAACGTCACTGCAAATACTAATACTGCAACCAACAGCAACAGGAGGAAGTGCAGGTCGCCTTGACGCGCTTGCTCGATAGTATGGGCGATGGCTGGCGGGAGGCCCGCAACAATACCGGCGAAGATAATGATTGAGATACCGTTACCGATACCACGCTCAGTAATCTGTTCGCCGAGCCACATCAGGAACATCGTCCCTGTGACCAGACTTACAACAGCGGTGAAGTAGAATGCAAAGCCCGGGTTTAACACCAGGCCCTGCATACCAGGCATATTCGGCAGACCGGTAGCAATACCGATCGACTGGAATATTGCCAGCACCAGAGTACCGTAACGGGTGTACTGACTAATCTTACGACGTCCAGACTCCCCTTCTTTCTTCAACTCTGCCAGGGCCGGATGAACGACCGTCAGCAGCTGGATAATAATAGATGCCGAAATGTACGGCATAATACCCAATGCGAAGATAGAAGCACGGCTGAGAGCACCACCAGAGAACATGTTGAACATTTCAATGATGGTGCCTCGCTGTTGCTCAAGCAGTTTGGCAAGTACAGCGGCATCGATACCAGGGATCGGAATAAAAGAGCCAATACGGAACACAATCAGCGCGCCGATAACAAACAGCAGTCTGCGTTTCAGCTCGCCAAATCCACCTTTGGCACTTTGAAAATCTAATCCCGGTTGCTTAGCCATCTGCTACTTATTCCTCAATTTTACCGCCAGCAGCTTCGATAGCAGCACGAGCACCTTTAGTAACACGCAGGCCACGAACAGTTACCGGAGTAGAAACTTCACCAGCCAGGATCACTTTCGCGAACTCGATCTGGATACCGATAATGTTTGCTGCTTTCAGCGTGTTCAGGTCTACAACGCCGCCTTCAACTTTCGCCAGGTCAGACAGACGGATTTCCGCTGTGATCGCTGCTTTGCGAGAGGTGAAGCCGAACTTCGGCAGACGACGGTACAGTGGCATCTGGCCACCCTCGAAACCGCGACGTACGCCACCGCCAGAACGAGAGTTCTGACCTTTGTGACCACGACCACCGGTTTTGCCGAGGCCAGAACCGATACCACGACCCAGGCGTTTACCCGCCTTTTTAGAGCCTTCGGCCGGAGACAGAGTATTTAAACGCATCTCTTACTCCTCAACTTTAACCATGAAGTAAACCGCGTTGACCATACCACGAACAGCAGGAGTATCCTCGCGCTCAACGGTATGACCAATACGACGCAGACCCAGGCCAAGCAGCGTTGCCTTGTGTTTCGGCAGACGACCGATTGCACTGCGGGTTTGAGTGATTTTAATAGTCTTTGCCATGGTCAATTACCCCAGAATTTCTTCAACGGATTTACCACGCTTGGCAGCGACCATTTCTGGAGAATTCATATTTTCCAGGCCATCAATAGTTGCACGAACCACGTTGATCGGGTTGGTGGAACCATATGCTTTGGCCAGAACGTTATGAACCCCAGCAACTTCCAGAACGGCGCGCATTGCACCACCGGCGATGATACCGGTACCTTCTGAAGCTGGCTGCATGAATACACGAGAACCCGTGTGAACACCTTTAACTGGGTGCTGCAGGGTGCCGTTGTTCAGCGCGACGTTAATCATATTGCGACGGGCTTTTTCCATCGCTTTCTGGATCGCTGCTGGAACTTCACGCGCTTTACCGTAACCAAAACCAACGCGACCGTTACCATCGCCTACAACAGTCAGAGCTGTGAAGGAGAAAATACGACCACCTTTAACGGTTTTAGATACGCGGTTTACCGCGATCAGCTTTTCCTGCAGTTCGCCAGCCTGTTTTTCGATGTGAGCCATCTTACACCTCTACCTTAGAACTGAAGGCCAGCTTCACGGGCAGCATCTGCCAGTGCCTGGACACGACCATGATATTGGAACCCGGAACGGTCAAAGGAAACATTGCTGATGCCTTTTTCCAGAGCGCGTTCAGCAACAGCTTTACCTACAGCTGCAGCGGCGTCTTTGTTACCGGTGTACTTCAATTGTTCTGAGATAGCTTTTTCTACAGTAGAAGCAGCTACCAGAACTTCAGAACCGTTCGGTGCAATTACCTGTGCGTAAATATGACGCGGGGTACGATGTACCACCAGGCGAGTTGCACCCAGCTCTTTGAGCTTGCGGCGTGCGCGGGTCGCACGACGGATACGAGCAGATTTCTTATCCATAGTGTTACCTTACTTCTTCTTAGCCTCTTTGGTACGCACGACTTCGTCGGCGTAACGAACACCCTTGCCTTTATAAGGCTCAGGACGACGGTAGGCGCGCAGATCTGCTGCAACCTGACCGATCAGCTGTTTATCAGCGCCTTTCAGCACGATTTCAGTTTGAGTCGGACATTCTGCAGTGATACCGGCCGGCAGCGGATGCTCAACAGGGTGTGAGAAGCCCAGAGACAGGCCTACTGCATTCCCTTTGATAGCTGCACGATAACCTACACCAACCAGCTGAAGCTTTTTAGTGAAGCCTTCGGTAACACCAACAACCATTGAGTTCAGCAGGGCACGCGCGGTACCAGCCTGAGCCCATCCATCCACGAAACCATCACGTGGACCGAAGGTCAGAGCGTTATCTGCATGTTTAACTTCAACAGCTTTGTTGAGGGTACGAGTCAGCTCGCCGTTTTTACCTTTGATCGTAATAACCTGACCGTCGATTTTTACATCAACGCCGGCAGGAATAACGACCGGTGCTTTAGCAACACGAGACATTCTTTCCTCCGATTAGGCTACGTAGCAGATAATTTCGCCACCAAGACCAGCCTGGCGCGCTGCACGATCAGTCATAACACCTTTAGAGGTAGAAACAACTGCGATACCAAGACCAGCCATAACTTTTGGCAGCTCATCTTTTTTCTTATAGATGCGCAGGCCTGGGCGGCTGACACGCTGAATGCTTTCTACAACAGCTTTACCCTGGAAATACTTGAGAGTAAGTTCCAGTTCCGGCTTGGTGTCGCCTTCAACTTTAAAATCTTCGATAAAACCTTCTTCCTTCAGCACGTTGGCAATTGCCACTTTCAGCTTGGCGGAAGGCATGGTGACCGCAACTTTGTTCGCGGCCTGACCGTTACGGATACGGGTCAGCATATCCGCGATCGGATCTTGCATGCTCATCTGTCTTTACTCCCGTGATTCAATTGGTAATTACCAGCTAGCCTTTTTCAAGCCTGGCACTTCACCGCGCATAGCGGCTTCACGCAGTTTGATACGGCTCAACCCAAACTTGCCCACATAACCATGTGGACGACCTGTTTGACGACAGCGGTTACGCTGACGAGACGGGCTGGAATCACGCGGCAGAGACTGCAGCTTGAGAACCGCATTCCAACGATCTTCGTCGGAAGCGTTCACATCAGAAATGATCGCTTTCAGTTCAGCGCGTTTAGCGAAGAATTTATCAGCTAAAGCTACGCGCTTTACTTCGCGTGCTTTCATTGATTGCTTAGCCATTCAGTAACCCTACCTTACTTGCGGAACGGGAAGTCAAAGGCAGCCAGCAGAGCACGGCCTTCTTCGTCAGATTTCGCAGTAGTGGTAATGGTAATATCCAAACCACGCACGCGGTCGACTTTATCGTAGTCGATTTCTGGGAAGATGATCTGCTCACGGACACCCATGCTGTAGTTACCACGACCGTCGAAAGACTTAGCGGACAAGCCACGGAAGTCACGGATACGTGGAACAGCAATAGTGATCAGGCGCTCAAAGAACTCCCACATGCGTTCGCCACGCAGAGTTACTTTACAGCCGATCGGATAGCCCTGACGGATTTTGAAGCCTGCAACAGATTTGCGTGCTTTGGTGATCAGCGGTTTTTGACCGGAGATTGCTGTCAGGTCAGCTGCTGCGTTATCCAGCAGTTTCTTGTCAGCGATCGCTTCACCAACACCCATGTTCAGGGTGATCTTCTCGACCCGAGGGACTTGCATGACAGAATTGTAGTTAAACTCAGTCATGAGTTTGTTAACTACTTCGTCTTTGTAGTAATCATGCAGTTTCGCCATCGTACTACTCCAAATTACTTGATAGTTTCGCTGTTAGACTTGAAGAAACGGACTTTTTTGCCGTCTTCGAATCTAAAGCCTACACGGTCAGCCTTGCCGGTAGCCGCATTGAAGATTGCAACGTTAGAAACCTGAATAGCAGCTTCTTTTTCAACGATGCCACCTGGTTGGTTCAGGGCCGGAACCGGCTTCTGATGTTTCTTAACCAGGTTGATACCTTCAACGACAAGTTTGCCGGAAGACAGAACATTTTTTACTTTACCGCGTTTACCTTTATCTTTACCGGTTAACACGATAACTTCGTCATCACGACGGATTTTCGCTGCCATGATTCGCTCCTTAGAGTACTTCTGGTGCCAGAGAGATAATTTTCATGAACTTCTCAGTACGAAGTTCACGAGTTACCGGCCCAAAGATACGCGTGCCGATAGGCTGCTCGCTGTTATTGTTTAAAATAACGCATGCATTACCATCGAAGCGAATGACAGAACCGTCAGGGCGACGAACACCCTTCTTGGTGCGCACCACTACCGCCTTCAGCACATCACCTTTTTTGACCTTACCACGTGGAATTGCTTCCTTGATGGTGATCTTGATGATGTCGCCTACGCCTGCGTAGCGACGGTGCGAGCCACCCAGAACCTTGATACACATTACGCGACGTGCACCGGAGTTGTCGGCGACGTTCAGCATAGTCTGTTCTTGGATCATTTTAGTGCTCCGCTAATGTCAACTACTACCTGAGACTCTAAAATCAGAGCCGTTAAAAAGCCCCATATCGAGGGCGCGGCATTATAACACCGCTTCTGCAATATGGGTAGAAAAAATAAACGGCTCATCGCTGAGCCGTTTATTCGTATTGAGAAGGCGTACTGTATTACAGAACCGCTTTCTCTACAACGCGAACCAGCGTCCAGGACTTAGTCTTGGACAGTGGACGGCATTCACGGATTTCAACCTTGTCGCCGATACCACATTCGTTGTTCTCGTCATGTACGTGCAGTTTGGTCGTACGCTTGATGAATTTACCGTAGATCGGGTGTTTCACAATACGTTCGATAGCTACAACAATGGATTTCTCCATTTTGTCGCTAACAACACGACCTTGCAGAGTACGGATTTTATCGGTCATTACGCACCCGCCTTCTGAGTCAGTAAAGTCTTAACGCGTGCAACATTGCGACGCACTTGCTTCAGCAGGTGAGTCTGTTGCAGCTGGCCACTTGCAGCCTGCATACGCAGGTTGAACTGCTCACGCAGCAGGTTCAGCAGCTCAGCGTTCAGCTCTTCAACGCTTTTTTCACGCAGCTCTTTTGCTTTCATTACATCACCGTCTTAGTTACAAAGGTGGTTTTGATAGGCAGTTTCGCTGCTGCCAGGCCGAAGGCTTCACGGGCCAGCTCTTCCGGAACACCGTCCATTTCATAAAGGACTTTGCCCGGTTGGATCAAGGCAACCCAGTACTCCACGTTACCTTTACCTTTACCCATACGAACTTCCAGCGGCTTCTCGGTGATCGGTTTGTCCGGGAATACACGGATCCAGATCTTACCTTGACGCTTAACTGCACGGGTCATTGCACGACGTGCTGCTTCGATCTGACGTGCAGTCAGACGACCACGGCCAACAGCTTTCAGACCGAAAGTGCCGAAGCTAACATCCGTACCCTGCGCCAGACCACGGTTGCGGCCTTTGTGCACTTTACGGAATTTTGTACGCTTTGGTTGTAACATCAGCGACGCTCCTTATTTACGGCCTTTACGCTGCTGCTTTTTAGGTTGAGCAGCCGGTTTTTCCGGTTGTTCAACAGCAGCCATACCACCCAGGATCTCACCTTTGAAGATCCATACCTTAACGCCGATTACACCGTAAGTGGTGTGCGCTTCAGAGGTGTTGTAGTCGATGTCAGCACGCAGAGTGTGCAGCGGTACGCGACCTTCACGGTACCATTCGGTACGTGCGATTTCCGCGCCGCCCAGACGGCCGCTAACTTCAACTTTAATACCTTTAGCGCCCAGACGCATTGCGTTCTGTACAGCACGCTTCATAGCACGACGGAACATAACACGACGTTCCAGCTGTGAAGTGATGCTGTCAGCAACCAATTTAGCGTCCAGTTCAGGCTTACGAACTTCAGCGATATTGATCTGTGCAGGAACGCCAGCGATATCCGCTACGACCTTGCGCAGTTTTTCTACGTCTTCGCCTTTCTTACCGATAACGATGCCAGGACGAGCAGTGTGAATAGTCACACGGATGCTCTTCGCTGGACGCTCGATAACGATACGAGATACAGACGCTTTAGCCAGTTCCTTAGTCAGGTACTGACGTACTTTAAAATCGCTGTCCAGGTTGTCAGCGAATTCTTTGGTGTTCGCAAACCAGGTAGAGTTCCATGGTTTTACAATACCCAGGCGAATACCATTAGGATGTACTTTCTGACCCATTGCTAGTCTCCAGAGTCTCAGCGATCGGACACAACCACAGTAATGTGGCTGGTGCGCTTCAGGATGCGATCTGCACGACCTTTCGCACGCGGCATAATGCGCTTCATGCTTGGGCCTTCATCTACGAAAATTTTCGCGACTTTCAGATCGTCGATGTCAGCGCCATCGTTGTGTTCAGCGTTAGCAATGGCAGATTCCAGTACTTTCTTGACCAATACCGCAGCTTTCTTGTTGGTATAGGTCAGGATGTCCAGGGCCTGCGACACTTTCTTACCGCGAATCAGGTCAGCAACAAGGCGAACCTTCTGAGCAGAAGAACGAGCATGGCGATGTTGAGCTAAAGTTTCCATCTCTTCCTCCTACCTTATTTCTTCTTCGCTTTTTTATCAGCAGCGTGGCCGCGATAAGTACGAGTCGGTGCGAATTCACCCAGTTTGTGACCAACCATTTCGTCGGTAACAAAGACTGGAACGTGCTGACGACCATTATGGACAGCGATGGTCAAACCGATCATGTTAGGAAAGATCGTTGAACGACGGGACCAAGTGCGCAGGGGCTTCTTGTCTCCGCTTTCCACCGCTTTCTCTACCTTCTTCAGCAAGTGCAGGTCAATAAAAGGACCTTTCTTGAGAGAACGTGGCATGGCTTATCCTCTAAAATTATTTGCTACGGCGACGTACGATAAATTTATCAGTACGCTTGTTGCTGCGGGTCTTCTTACCTTTGGTCTGAACGCCCCACGGAGTTACCGGGTGCTTACCAAAGTTACGACCTTCACCACCACCATGTGGGTGATCGACTGGGTTCATCGCAGTACCGCGAACGGTAGGACGAACACCACGCCAGCGTGCAGCACCTGCTTTACCCAGAACGCGCAGCATATGCTCAGCATTGCCAACTTCGCCCAGAGTAGCGCGGCAGTCTGCTTCGACTTTACGCATTTCACCAGAACGCAGACGCAGGGTGACATAAGCACCGTCACGCGCAACGATCTGAACGTAAGTACCAGCGGAACGTGCCAGCTGACCGCCTTTACCTGGTTTCATTTCTACGTTATGAACGGTAGAACCAACCGGGATATTGCGCATCGGCAGGGTGTTGCCTGCTTTGATTGCAGCATCAACGCCAGACTGAATCTGGTCGCCAGCTTTCAGGCCTTTAGGGGCCAGGATGTAACGGCGTTCGCCGTCTTTGTACAGAACCAGCGCGATGTTCGCGGAACGGTTCGGATCGTACTCAAGACGTTCAACAACTGCTGGGATACCGTCTTTGTTGCGTTTGAAGTCAACAATACGATAAGCCTGCTTGTGGCCACCACCGATGTGACGAGTGGTGATACGGCCATTGTTGTTACGACCACCGGATTTGCTGTTTTTTTCCAGCAACGGAGCAAAAGGTTTGCCCTTGTGCAGCTCAGGGTTAACCACTTTAACTACGTGGCGACGACCCGGAGATGTCGGTTTACATTTAACAACTGCCATTGTATTACTCCTCCGACTTACTCAGCGCCGCCAACGAAGTCCAGATTCTGGCCTTCTTTCAGGGTGACGTAAGCTTTTTTCCAGTCGCTACGACGACCGATACGCTGTCCGTGACGTTTAACTTTCCCTTTAACTACCAGGGTGTTAACGACTTCGACTTCGACTTCAAACAGTTTCTGCACAGCAGCTTTGATCTCTGCTTTGGTCGCGTCTTTAGCAACTTTGAGAACGATGGTGTTTGTTTTTTCCATCGCAGTAGACGCTTTTTCAGAAACGTGCGGTGCGCGAAGCACCTTCAGCAGACGTTCTTCACGAATCATGCCAGCATCTCCTCAACTTGCTTAACAGCATCAGCAGTCATTACGACTTTGTCGAAGGCGATCAGGCTAACCGGGTCGATACCAGTCGCATCGCGTACGTCAACCTTGTGCAGGTTACGTGCGGCCAGGAACAGGTTCTCGTCCAGCTCACCGGTGATGATCAGCACATCTTCCAGAGCCATGTCTTTCAGTTTCTGTGCCAGCAGCTTAGTTTTAGGCGCTTCAACAGAGAACTTCTCGACAACGATCAGACGATCCTGACGTACCAGTTCGGACAGGATGCTTTTCAGCGCGCCGCGGTACATCTTTTTGTTAACTTTTTGACTGTGGTCCTGTGGACGCGCAGCGAAGGTCACGCCACCTGAACGCCAGATCGGGCTCTTGATAGAACCTGAACGCGCACGGCCGGTACCTTTCTGGCGCCATGGCTTTTTGCCAGAACCAGTTACTTCAGCACGAGTCTTCTGAGCACGAGTACCCTGACGAGCACCAGCTGCATAAGCAACAACAACCTGGTGAACCAGCGCTTCGTTGAAATCACGACCGAAGGTAGTTTCGGAAACAGTCAGCGCGCTCTGCGCGTCTTTCAATACTAATTCCATTGCTATCCCCTTACGCCTTCACAGCTGGTTTAACGATCAGGTCGCTACCGGTTGCACCCGGAACTGCACCTTTAACCAGCAGCAGGTTGCGCTCAGCGTCAACACGTACTACGTCCAGGCTCTGAACGGTTACACGTTCGTTACCCAGCTGACCTGCCATTTTCTTGCCTTTGAACACTTTGCCCGGAGTCTGGTTCTGACCGATAGAACCCGGAACGCGGTGAGACAAGGAGTTACCGTGGGTAGCGTCCTGGGTACGGAAGTTCCAGCGCTTAACGGTACCAGCAAAACCTTTACCTTTAGAGGTACCGGTTACGTCAACTTTTTTAACGTCAGCAAACAGCTCAACGCTAATGTCCTGACCTACGGTGAACTCTTCGCCTTCAGCAAGACGGAATTCCCACAGACCACGGCCAGCTTCTACGCCAGCTTTAGCGAAGTGACCCGCTTCTGGTTTGGTTACACGGTTAGCTTTTTTAGCACCAGTGGTCACCTGAACAGCGCGGTAGCCATCGTTAGCCAGATCTTTAACCTGGGTAACGCGGTTTGCTTCAACTTCGATTACGGTTACTGGGATTGAAACGCCATCTTCAGTGAAGATGCGGGTCATGCCCACTTTTTTACCGACTAAACCAATCATTGTATCAACCTCTCAATCGCTCGATGACCTGATTAACCCAGGCTGATCTGCACGTCTACACCGGCAGCCAGATCCAGACGCATCAGAGCATCAACGGTTTTCTCAGTTGGCTCAACGATGTCAACCAGACGCTTGTGAGTGCGGATTTCGTACTGATCGCGCGCGTCTTTGTTAACGTGCGGGGAGATCAGAACGGTGAAGCGCTCTTTGCGGGTCGGCAGCGGGATCGGACCACGGACTTGCGCACCAGTGCGCTTAGCAGTCTCGACGATTTCCGCGGTTGATTGATCGATCAGACGATGATCAAACGCTTTAAGGCGGATACGGATTCTTTGGTTCTGCATGAGACCAGAGCTCCAATTATTTTATAAACGAAAATGATTACTCCTCAAACCCATTACGATTGATGGGAGAGTGTAACCGTTCTTACGTAGCTCCCCAATTGGGAGCATTGTTGAGTAACAAAATGAGCTACTCTGGTTCTGATTGAACCCGCCGTCAATTACGACAAGCCCGCGCATTATACGTAAATCTGGGCAAGACGCAAGTGCCGTTTAGAAATTAAGCGCCAAAGGGGCTGGATGCGTAAGAGCGCGCAACATTTTATGCAATGTATCCTGCGTCGATTCTTTCTTTCGAGTCGCTACGCATCTACGTTTTTTGTGCATTGCCGGCCAGGCCGATTATAGCGAGTATGCGCTCAAATCCGTTTGAGGCCATTTCCATGCTAACCACCCTGCCCTTTCTGCTGATCTATCTTTCACTGACTGCCTTACTTGTACATGACGATATTCGCTACGGTCTGCTTCCCGATAAATTTCTCTGCCCGCTACTATGGGCGGGACTGCTCTTTCAGCTCTGTATCCAACCTGATTTTCTGCCGAGTGCGGTGGCGGGTGCGATGATTGGATATATTGGCTTTGCCGTTATTTACTGGGGATATCGGTTTATCTGCCGGCGTGAAGGGATGGGATATGGCGATATAAAATACCTGGCGGCGCTTGGTGCATGGCATGGCTGGTGCGTACTGCCTACGCTGGCGTTACTCGCGGCGCTGATGGCGCTTCTTTGCATTCTTGTTTTTTCGTTAATCCGCACTGATAAAGGGGCATTAAAAAACCCGCTGCCTTTTGGGCCATTTCTGGCAGCAGCGGGTTTATGCGTAGGTTGGAAGACGGTGGTTACTCTTCCACTTTAATCTGCGACTGAAGGTAGTTCTGCAGGCCGATTTTAGCAATCAGGTCCAGCTCCGTTTCCAGCCAGTCAATGTGGCCTTCTTCATCGGCCAGGATCTGGATCATCATATCGCGACTGACGTAGTCATGTACGCTGTCTGCGTAGGCTATGGCTTCACGGAGATCTTTGGCGCCTTCAAGTTCCAGCCTGAGGTCGGAACGCAGCATCTCTTCGACATCTTCTCCGATGCCCAGCTTTCCGAGATCCTGCAGGTTTGGAATGCCTTCAAGGAATAAAATACGCTCGATATATTTATCGGCGTGCTTCATTTCATCGATCGATTCATGGTACTCAACGTCGTTCAGACGTTTAAGCCCCCAGTTTTTGAACATTCTTGCATGGAGAAAGTACTGATTGATTGCGACAAGCTCATTTCCCAATAATTTATTGAGATAACTTATGATTTTAACATCACCTTTCATTATATAGTCCCTCCGCTTCCACTCATTGAAGCGTAGATCGGGCTACAGGGATGTCAAAAAAAAGATAGGCGCTTACGCGATCTCTTTGAATTCCGGGATCTGCATCAATTCGTCCTGCATAATCTCACGCGCTGCGCGAACGCATTTACCGCATTGATTTCCCACCGGAACAAACTTGCGAAGCTGCTGGAAAGACTGTGGCTGAAACTGGCGAACGGCCTGACGTATTTTCTTGTCGCTTACACCATTACATAAACAAACGTACATAGAGACTCCCGTTCAAATTATGCGCAAAGTGTAAGTGAGAATGGTTATGATTACAATAGCACAAGCGCCACAATACGGGGCGGGAGCAGGCAAAAAATGCGAAATTTTGTGACAATGCCTGAACGGCAGAAAACAAAAAAGGACGCCGAAGCGTCCTTTTTTTATTCGGGGCTAATTAATTAGCCCAGAACTTTAGCAACAACGCCCGCGCCAACGGTACGGCCGCCTTCACGGATTGCGAAACGCAGACCGTCGTCCATCGCGATTGGGTGGATCAGCGTCACAACCATCTTGATGTTGTCGCCTGGCATTACCATCTCAACGCCTTCTGGCAGTTCGATGGTACCGGTCACGTCAGTTGTACGGAAGTAGAACTGTGGACGGTAGCCTTTGAAGAACGGAGTATGACGGCCGCCTTCGTCTTTGGACAGAATGTACACTTCAGATTCGAACTTGGTGTGTGGCTTGATTGAGCCTGGCTTCGCCAGAACCTGACCACGTTCGATTTCTTCACGTTTGATACCACGCAGCAGAACACCAACGTTCTCACCAGCACGGCCTTCGTCCAGCAGTTTGCGGAACATTTCAACGCCAGTACAGGTAGACTTCGCAGTCTCTTTGATACCAACGATTTCAACTTCTTCGCCAACTTTGATGATACCGCGCTCTACACGACCGGTAACAACGGTACCACGACCGGAGATGGAGAATACGTCTTCGATTGGCAGCAGGAATGGCTTGTCAATCGCACGCTCTGGTTCTGGGATGTAAGAATCCAGGAAGCCAGCCAGTTCGATGATTTTCGCTTCCCACTCTGCTTCGCCTTCCAGCGCTTTCAGAGCAGAACCACGAACGATTGGGGTATCGTCGCCTGGGAAATCGTACTGAGACAGCAGTTCACGAACTTCCATCTCTACCAGTTCCAGCAGCTCTTCGTCATCAACCATGTCACATTTGTTCAGGAACACGATGATGAAAGGAACGCCTACCTGACGACCCAGCAGGATGTGCTCACGAGTCTGAGGCATTGGGCCGTCAGTCGCAGCAACAACCAGGATCGCGCCGTCCATCTGCGCAGCACCGGTGATCATGTTTTTAACATAGTCGGCGTGGCCTGGGCAGTCTACGTGTGCGTAGTGGCGAGTCGGGGTGTCATATTCAACGTGAGAGGTGTTGATGGTGATACCACGAGCTTTTTCTTCTGGTGCGTTATCGATCTGGTCGAATGCACGAGCAGAACCACCGTAGGTTTTTGCCAGAACGGTAGTGATTGCAGCAGTCAGGGTAGTTTTACCATGGTCAACGTGGCCGATAGTACCAACGTTGACGTGCGGTTTTGTACGTTCAAATTTTTCTTTAGACACGGCTATATTCCTTACTATAGTGCTCTCCCCTATGGAGAGAGCACGGGACTTAGGTTTTAATCCTGTGGATTACTTACCACGGGCTTCAATAACGGCCTGAGCAACGTTGTTAGGCGCATCATCATACTTCAGGAATTCCATGGTGTATGATGCACGACCTTTGGTCAGAGAACGCAGCTGAGTTGCATATCCGAACATTTCAGACAGCGGAACTTCAGCGTGGATCTTAACGCCAGTTACTTCGGATTCCTGACCACGCAGCATACCGCGACGACGGCTCAAGTCACCGATAACGTCACCGGTGTTCTCTTCAGGAGTTTCTACTTCAACCTTCATGATTGGCTCAAGCAGAACTGGTTTCGCTTTCTTAAAGCCTTCTTTAAAGGCAATAGACGCAGCCAGTTTAAACGCCAGTTCAGAGGAGTCAACGTCGTGGTAAGAACCGAAGTGCAGACGAACACCCATGTCAACAACCGGATAGCCAGCCAGAGGGCCCGCTTTCAGCTGTTCCTGAATGCCTTTATCAACGGCTGGGATGTATTCGCCAGGAATTACACCACCTTTGATGTCGTTGATGAACTCGTAACCTTTCGGGTTAGAGCCCGGCTCCAGTGGGTACATGTCGATCACAACGTGACCGTACTGACCGCGACCACCAGACTGCTTAGCGTGTTTACCTTCAACATCGGTAACTTTCGCGCGAATCGCTTCGCGGTAAGCAACCTGAGGTTTACCCACGTTCGCTTCAACGTTGAATTCACGCTTCATACGGTCAACGATGATGTCCAGGTGCAGTTCACCCATACCAGCGATGATGGTCTGGTTAGATTCTTCATCAGTCCATACGCGGAATGATGGGTCTTCTTTCGCCAGACGGCCCAGAGCCAGACCCATTTTTTCCTGGTCAGCTTTGGTTTTTGGTTCAACTGCGATGGAGATTACCGGCTCAGGGAATTCCATACGCTCCAGAATGATCGGGTGATCCGGGTCACACAGGGTGTCACCAGTGGTCACGTCTTTCAGACCGATAGCTGCAGCGATGTCGCCCGCACGAACTTCTTTGATCTCTTCACGTTTGTTAGCGTGCATCTGTACGATACGGCCAAAACGTTCACGCGCCGCTTTCACGGAGTTCAGGATGGTGTCACCGGAGTTAACCACACCAGAGTAAACGCGGAAGAAGGTCAGGTTACCCACGAATGGGTCGGTAGCAATTTTGAACGCCAGTGCAGAGAATGGCTCTTCGTCGCTTGCGTGACGCTCAGCCGGAGTATCTTTACCGTCGTCCAGGATGCCGTTGATCGCAGGAACGTCAACCGGGGATGGCAGGTAGTCAACTACCGCATCCAGCATCGCCTGAACACCTTTGTTCTTGAACGCAGAACCACAGGTTACCAGGATGATTTCGTTGTTCAGAACGCGCTGACGCAGAGCTTTTTTGATCTCTTCTTCAGTCAGTTCTTCACCACCCAGGTATTTCTCCATCAGCTCTTCAGAAGCTTCAGCAGCGGATTCGATCAGGTTCTGGTGCCATTCGTCAGCCAGGTCCTGCATTGCAGCTGGGATATCTTCGTATTCGAAGGTAACGCCCTGGTCTGCATCGTTCCAGTTGATGGCTTTCATTTTCACCAGGTCGATAACACCGGTGAAGCCTTCTTCAGCACCAATTGCCAGCTGCAGCGGAACAGGGTTCGCGCCCAGACGGGATTTGATCTGACCAACAACTTTCAGGAAGTTAGCACCCATACGGTCCATTTTGTTAACGAACGCGATGCGTGGAACTTTATATTTGTTCGCCTGACGCCATACGGTTTCAGACTGTGGCTGAACACCACCAACTGCGCAATAAACCATTACCGCGCCGTCAAGAACACGCATGGAACGTTCTACTTCGATGGTGAAGTCAACGTGCCCTGGGGTGTCGATGATGTTTACGCGATGCGGTTCGTACTGCTTAGCCATACCTGACCAGAATGCAGTAGTCGCTGCGGAGGTGATAGTAATACCACGCTCCTGCTCCTGTTCCATCCAGTCCATGGTGGCTGCGCCGTCATGAACTTCACCGATTTTGTGGTTTACACCGGTGTAGAACAGAATACGTTCGGTAGTAGTGGTTTTACCGGCGTCGATGTGCGCACTGATACCGATGTTACGGTAGCGTGCGATGGGTGTTGTACGAGCCATTTGATTCCTCGTTTATATCTTTAGGCGTTCAGTTAAGTTACCCAGAGCGGGCGGCTTCTCTGAAGCGCCCGCCTGGTGACTAATACTCCGAAGGGATTACCAACGGTAGTGTGCGAACGCCTTGTTGGCTTCTGCCATACGGTGAACGTCTTCACGTTTCTTAACTGCAGTACCTTTGTTGTCTGCAGCATCAGAAAGTTCGTTCGCCAGACGCAGAGCCATGGATTTATCACCGCGTTTACGAGCAGCTTCAACGATCCAACGCATTGCCAGAGCATTACGACGAACCGGACGAACTTCAACTGGAACCTGATAAGTAGAACCACCAACGCGGCGGGACTTAACTTCTACAGTTGGGCGAACGTTGTCGAGAGCGACTTCGAAAGCTTCCAGTTCATTTTTACCAGAACGCTGAGCCAGGGTCTCAAGCGCGCTGTATACGATTGCTTCTGCAGTAGATTTTTTACCATCTACCATCAGGATATTTACAAATTTTGCCAGCAGTTCTGATCCGAATTTCGGATCTGGAAGAATTTTACGCTGACCAATGACGCGACGACGTGGCATGGGAATACTCCGTTGTTAATTCAGGATTGTCCAAAACTCAAAGAGTTTAGTTTGACATTAAGATAAATCAGTTTGGCCTTACTTAACGGAGAACCATTAAGCCTTAGGACGCTTCACGCCGTACTTGGAGCGAGCCTGCTTACGGTCTTTAACACCTGAGCAGTCGAGCGCACCACGAACGGTGTGGTAACGAACACCCGGAAGGTCTTTAACACGACCGCCACGGATCAGGATCACGGAGTGTTCCTGCAGGTTGTGACCTTCACCACCGATGTAGGAAGTCACTTCGAAACCGTTAGTCAAACGCACACGGCATACTTTACGCAGTGCGGAGTTTGGTTTTTTAGGAGTGGTGGTATATACACGAGTACATACACCACGTTTCTGCGGGCAGGCTTCCAGCGCAGGCACGTTGCTCTTTGCAACTTTGCGTGCGCGTGGTTTGCGTACCAGCTGGTTAACTGTTGCCATTAAATAGCTCCTGGTTTTAGCTTTTGCTTCGTAAACACGTAATAAATCGACCTCATACAATATGAGGACGCGAAATTTTAGGGCTACGTCGAAAAGGTGTCAAGAAATATACAGCGTTCTCAGATCACCAGTTCATTTGACTGGCGTGCGCCACAGTAAGATTGACGAAATCAGTATAGCCAACCACGTCAATTTTGGCTGAAATTTGACCAGAAAGACCCCGCGCATCCAGATCGTCTTTCAGCGCAGAGACTGTTATGGGGGCATTCGTGAGAATTTCAACGAAACGACTGCCTTCCAGTGCGGCAAGCACGCCATCCTGAATCAGCAGCAGGTCATCACCTTCGCGCAGCATACTCAGTAACGCGTCGATATCACATTGCCACGGTGAATGGCTCAGAGTATGGAGCATGGTGGCCTCAGAAAGTCAGAACGGTGTCGTAGTGGGAAAGGTGTTCGCGCAATGCAGCAGAAGACAGGACTGTCACATCCAGCACGAATGGCGTTATCTCGTTTAAACCGCGCGCGGCCAAAGAGTCAGCACAAACATAGAAGGTTTCGATATCGTAAAGCGGTAACACTTTGAACGTCGCGATGTAATCACGCGCCAGAATGGCCTGAGGCTGTTGCCCCGCCAGAAGCTGGAACACCCCGTCTCCCAAAAAGAAAACACCGATATCTTCGGTCAGCGCGGAAGTCGCAAGTAACGCATCCAATCCTTCGCGGCCAGAAGCGCTGCCGTGCGGCGCAGAGGTAAAAACAAATGCCACGCGCTTCATCAGAATTGCACCACTCTGTCGCAGGTTAATGCCGCCTGTGCCAATGCACCCAGACCACTCAACGAAAAACCGGGCTGCAGGTTAGAACCCGATAAACCAAGACGCGCGGCTTCGGTTGTATCGGTCACGCCGCGGCGCAGTGCCGCCGCCACGCAGATGTGCAGTTCTACGCCCTGCTTTTCGTTTAATGCCTGCCAGGCACCCACCAGGTCGAACTCGTCACTCGCCGGTGACGTAAACTGATTCGCGTTATACACCCCTTCCCGATAGAAGAAGACGCTCGCCAGCTCATGTCCGGCCGCCAGTAGCGCATGCGCAAACTGCAGCGCGCTGCTGGCCTGCTGAGTACCGTACGCCGGGCCTGTCACCATTAACGCAAAACGCATTACTTGTCTTGTCCCAGGAAATCGCCGCTTTTGAACTGGCGAATGTAGAGGTAGACCGTGTGCTTGGAGATGTTCAGACGATCGGCCACCTGGTTGATGGCGTCTTTAATATCAAAAATCCCTTTTTCATAAAGATTGAGCACGATCTGACGATTCTTGGCGTTGTTCGAGACGTTGCGATCGGCATTCACCTCTTCAATCGTAAACTCAAGCGTCTGCGTCACCAGATCTTCAACGGAGGAGGCAAAGTTAACAGAAGAGCCCACATCCGGCGTTTCTGGTGGAATAAAGGTGCTCATGATCTGCGAGAATGGCACATCAAGGTTCATGTTGATGCACAGCAGCCCAATAACACGATGGTCGCGGTTTCGAATCGCGATGGTTTCTGATTTCATCAGCACGCCGCTTTTGGCGCGGGTGAAATAGCATTTGGAGACGCTGCTGTCCGCGCCGGTCATGTCATGCAACATACGCAATGCAAGGTCGGTAATTGGCGAACCAATTTTACGGCCAGTATGCTCACCATTCGCAATGCGGATAGCGGAACACTTCAGATCTTGCAGGGAGTGCAATACGATTTCGCAGTGGGAGCCAATGAGCATCGCTAACCCGTCCACTACCGCTTCATAGGATTTCAGGATATCGAAGTCGGTCTGATCGAAAGGACGTTGATCCAGCAAATCAAGTTCACTGGTTTCGTTGGTTAAAAGCGACCTGGACATGAAAAAAACACTCCTTTTCAGGAGCCTGTCGTTAGGTTTTCAGGGCAGGCTCATTATCTACACGGACAACTAAATTAATACAGCGTGCCTAACGCTTTCCAGTGTTAATTATATCTGCCCCACAATAAAAAACCGCCGCCTTAAAGGCGGCGGTTTTTTTTCAGCATTACTTCTTAGCGGCAGCGGCTTTATCGTCAGCCGGTGCGTCTGCCTTGGCATCCGCTTTTGGTGCTGGTTTGATATCCAGCAGTTCTACGTCAAAGACCAGCGTAGAGTTAGCAGGGATACCCGGAACGCCGGTTTTGCCATAGGCCAGATCCGGTGGGATAACCATCTTGATCTTGCCGCCTTTCTTAATGTTTTTCAGGCCTTCAGTCCAGCCAGGGATCACACCATCCAGACGGAAAGAGAGCGGCTCACCGCGGGTGTAAGAGTTGTCGAACTCTTTACCGTCGATCAGCGTACCTTTGTAGTTAACAACAACGGTGTCGCTGTCTTTAGGCGCATCGCCGGTGCCTTCTTTCTCAACTTTGTACACCAGGCCAGTAGAAGAGGTTTTCACGCCCTTCTCTTTAGCAAAGGTGTCGCGGTAGGCTTTGCCTTTCGCTTCGTTGTCTTTAGCGTCCGCGTCCATCTTAGTCTGCGCGGCACCCTTCACGCGCGCTTCAAACGCCTGCAGAGTCTGTTCAATTTCCTGGTCAGACAGCTTGCTCTTATCTGCAAATGCGTCCTGAACGCCCGCGATCAGCTGAGCTTTATCCAGTTTGATGCCCAGTTTCTCTTGTTCTTTCAGAGAGTTTTCCATGTAACGACCCAGAGATGCGCCCAGTGCGTAGGCGGATTTCTGGTCGTCATTTTTGAACGCCGCTTTGCTGTCTGCAGTAGCAGCAGGCTTCGCAGCAGTATCAGCAGCGAATGACAGCGGCGCGTTCAGCGCAACAGCCATCGTGGTCGCCAGCAGCGTTACTTTAAACAGTGATTTCATCCATATCTCCAGGGCCTGGGGACTCTCACCCCAGCGTTAAACGTAAATGAGTGACGTACTATAAAACGTTGCAGAAGAAATCTACAGACAGACACGTCCAATTCTCGCCTCTTTTCAGACTATTTTTGTTTAAATAAGTTTCTTGCCAAGGGGATGCGAACTGTACTTAAGGATAAACTCAGTTAAACTGCGCCGCCGCAGGGCCATTATGGCGAATCTGAAATAAACGAGGTGAATGATGAAGGATACAGCGATAGAAGCGAGAATGGCTGAACTGGAAAGCCGCCTGGCTTTTCAGGACATCACCATCGAAGAGCTAAACCAGACCGTGACCGCACATGAGCTTGAAATGGCAAAACTGCGGGATCATATGCGCTTGCTGACGGAAAAGCTGAAGGCCACACAGCCGTCGAACATTGCCTCTCAGTCAGAAGAGACGCCACCTCCTCATTATTGAGGCGTAAAAAAAGCGGGATTATCCCGCTTTTTTATTTTCCGCATGACGGAATTAGTGGCAGCCGCAGCCGCCGTTACCGCAACCACCTTTACCGTGGTCGTGACCATGGTCGTGATCGTGGCCGTGACCACCGCAGCAGCCGTCGTGGCCGTGATCGTGGTCATGGTCGTGGCCGTGCGCACCGTGAACGTGGCCATGAGCCAGCTCTTCTTCGGTCGCTTCACGGATCGCAACAACTTCTACGTTGAACTTCAGGTTCTGGCCAGCCAGCATGTGGTTGCCGTCAACCACCACGTGGTCATCTTCCACTTCGGTGATTTCAACAGGAACCGGACCCTGGTCAGTTTCAGCCAGGAAGCGCATGCCAACCTGCAGTTCGTCAACGCCCATGAATACGTCTTTAGGCACGCGCTGAACCAGGTTGTCGTCATACTGACCGTAAGCGTCGTTCGCGCCTACAGCAACGTCAAATTTGTCGCCAACTTCATGACCTTCCAGCGCGGTTTCCAGGCCAGAAATCAGGGAGCCGTGACCATGCAGGTAGTCAAGCGGCGCACTCACCGGAGACTCATCAACCAACACACCGTCTTCTGTACGTACCTGATAGGCCAGGCTGACCACCAGGTCTTTTGCTACTTTCATGATATCTCCTGAGCGTGGGAAAATTGCTGGCGCAGATTGTAGCGGAAATCTGCACCCGTGTACCCTTTAGCTTAAAAAAACTCAGGGCATATCGCTAGTCCGGATGAAAAATCCCGATAACTTGCTCTTCTTTGCGAACGTGATCGCGGGCCTCTTTATCGGCCTCACGCATCTGGTGACCGCACTTAACACACTCAACAACATCAATATTATTTTCCCGCCACATCGCCAGGGTATCTTGCGCCTGGCAGGTCGGGCATTTTGCACCCGCGATAAAGCGTTTACGTACAGCCATCTTTCGTTACCCTTTATTCAAATTCATCCCAGCCATCAAGCTGGCGTCGTTCCTGCTGCATCTCTCGCTGGAAGATCTCCTCCAGCTCGCGACGCGCTTCCCGCACGCGGGAGATCTGCGCCGTATCGGTATGAACCGGCATCAGCTCGCGCAACATCCGCATATCCAGCCGGCGGAAGTGCATTTGGGCGCGCTGCGCCTGATGCGGATGCATGCCGAGCGAGATCAGCGCCTTGCGGCCCAGCTCCAGCGCACTGGAGAACGTCTCACGGGAGAAGTGTTTCACACCCGCCTGCAACAATTCGTGAGCTTCAACACGTCCCCGCGCACGCGCCAGAATATGCAGATGCGGGAAATGCTGCTGGCACAGTTCCACCAGCTTCATCGTGTCTTCCGGATCGTTACAGGTAATCACGATGGACTCTGCCGCTTCCGCCCCCGCCGAGCGCAACAGCTCGAGCTGGGTCGCGTCGCCGAAGTAAACCTTATAGCCATATTTGCGCATCAGGTTGACCGCGCTGATGTCACGCTCCAGCACCGTAATGCGCATTTTGTTCGCCATCAACAGGCGTCCAATCACCTGTCCGAAGCGGCCAAAGCCCACCACAATCACCTGCGGCTTGTCGTCTTCCACCCACGGCGCTTCGTCTTCATCGTCAGCTGGATTCAGGCGACGCGACAGCAGTTTATCCACCAGCTTCATCAGCAGCGGCGTGGTCATCATAGACAGCGTGACCGTCACCAGCAAAAGCGCCATCTGATCGTCTTTAAACAGCTTCTGGGAGGAGGCGGTCGAGAACAGCACAAACGCGAACTCGCCCCCCTGGCTTAACACGCTGGCAAACTGCATGCGTTCCGAACTGCGCAGCCCGTAGATACGTGACATGACGTACAGCACCAGCATCTTCACCGCCACCAGGATGGCGACGCTCACGACCACCCACAGCAGATGGGTATAGAGCACGCCAAGGTTGAGCGCCATCCCCACCGAAATAAAGAACAGGCCTAACAGCAGCCCTTTGAAGGGATCGATGGCAATTTCCAGCTCGTGACGATACTCACTCTCCGCCAGCAGCACCCCGGCGATGAAGGTCCCGAGCGCCATTGACAGCCCCAGGGCGTCCATAAATAACGCCGATCCCAGCACCAGTAGCAGCGTCGCGGCGGTAAACACCTCGCGAACGCCCGACGCGGCGATAAAGCGGAACACGGGACGTAACAGGAAACGTCCGCCAATCAGCATGCCCGCGAAGGCCAGCACCTTCATGGCGATTTTAGCCCAGTCGAAATGATCGTCCCCGGAGCCCGCCAGCAGCGGCACCAGCGCCAGCGCCGGGATCACTGCCAAATCCTGGAACAGCAGTACCGAAAAGCCCAGCTGACCGGCTTCGTTACGGTTCATCCCTTTGTCGCGCATCAGCTGCAGCGCCATCGCCGTGGAGGACATCGCGAGGCCTATCCCGCCAATCACCGCCGCCTGCCAGGAAAACTGCGTCAACATGAGCAGCCCGCCCAGAATCGCGGCGCTAAACAGCACCTGCGCGGCGCCCACGCCAAAGATAGAGCGTCGGAGCTGCCACAATTTCGAAGGATTCAGCTCCAGGCCGATGATGAACATCAGGAACACCACGCCCAGCTCGGAGAAATGGAGAATCTCATCGACATCGCTGATGAATCCCAGCCCCCAGGGGCCAATCGCGATCCCCGCAAGCAGATACCCCAGCACCGCGCCGATACCAATCCGTGCAGCAAGCGGCACCGCGACGACGGCCGCAAATAAAAACAGCACCCCGGCGAGGAGCAAATTCGATCCTTCCATTAACGACCTCCTGCCGGAATCGGTGACGCCAGCCATTCACCGTAGGCTCTGGCGTGGCTTGCCAGCTCTTTCGGATCCTGTCGCCGCGCCCAGTAGACAATAATCGGGCTCATCCAGTGCATACGGCACATCGCCGCCGTCAGCTCGAAGGGCCGCAGAATGTCGCTCATCGGATAGCGGTTCAGCCCGTCGTGGCGATAAGCGCTTTCGGGTTCACCGGTGGTGATCACACTACGCCAGTACTTTCCCGCCAGCTGGTTTCCCCCCACCCCGCTGGAGAAGCCCCGGCTCAGCACGCGGTCCAGCCACTCTTTGAGCAGCGCCGGACAGCTGTAGGTATAAAGCGGATGCTGGAACACAATCACGTCGTGCTGACGCAGCAGCTCCTGCTCGTAAGGGATATCAATAAAGAAATCAGGATAGTGCGCATAGAGATCGTGCACCGTCACGTTGCTGAGCTGTGTAGCCGGCTTAAGCAGCACCCGGTTTGCCACCGAGTCCTGAGATTCCGGATGGGCATACAGCAGCAGCACTTTTGCTGTCTGAGACATCATTCCCCTCCCGGTCTTGTTTCTGTTTTTGTGTATCGTTGTTGTTTTGGGCTACCATGGCGGCCCGGTGCGGAAAATGGCCCACACCTTACATTATCATAATGACAAATTAACATAGTCGGAACATACGGCGCTTCTATGATTGTTTTCTCCTCGTTACAAATTCGTCGCGGCGTGCGCGTCCTGCTGGATAACGCCACTGCTACCATCAACCCGGGCCAAAAAGTGGGCCTGGTCGGCAAAAACGGCTGCGGTAAATCCACCCTGCTGGCGCTGCTGAAAAACGAGATTAGCGCGGATGGCGGTAACTTTACCTTCCCGGGAAACTGGCAGCTCGCCTGGGTAAACCAGGAGACGCCTGCGCTGAGTGAGCCGGCGCTCGACTATGTTATCGACGGCGACCGTGAATACCGCAAGCTCGAGGCAGAACTCAACGCCGCGAACGAGCGCAACGACGGTCACGCCATCGCCACCGTTCACGGCAAGCTGGACGCCATCGACGCCTGGACCATTCGCTCCCGCGCCTCCAGCCTGCTGCACGGCCTGGGCTTCAGCAATGAACAGCTGGAACGCCCGGTCAGCGACTTCTCCGGCGGCTGGCGTATGCGCCTCAACCTGGCGCAGGCGCTGATCTGCCGCTCTGACCTGCTGCTGCTCGATGAACCGACCAACCACCTCGATCTTGATGCCGTTATTTGGCTGGAGAAGTGGCTCAAGAGCTATCAGGGCACTCTGATTCTGATTTCCCACGACCGCGACTTCCTTGACCCGGTGGTGGATAAAATCATTCATATCGAACAGCAAACGATGTTCGAGTACACCGGCAACTACAGCTCCTTCGAGCGCCAGCGCGCGACGCGTCTTGCCCAGCAGCAGTCCATGTACGAAAGCCAGCAGCAGCGCGTGGCGCACCTGCAGAGCTTCGTGGATCGCTTTAAGGCTAAAGCGTCAAAAGCCAAGCAGGCCCAGAGCCGCATCAAGATGCTGGAACGCATGGAGATGATCGCCCCGGCGCACGTGGATAACCCGTTCCACTTCAGCTTCCGCGAGCCGGAGAGCCTGCCAAACCCGCTCCTGAAGATGGAAAAAGTGAGCGCGGGCTATGCCGACCGCATTATTCTCGACTCCATCAAGCTCAACCTGGTCCCGGGTTCACGTATCGGCCTGCTGGGACGCAACGGTGCCGGTAAATCGACGCTGATCAAACTGCTGGCGGGCGAGCTTAACCCGGTCAGCGGTGAAATCGGCCTGGCGAAGGGCATCAAGCTGGGCTACTTCGCCCAGCATCAGCTGGAATTTTTACGCGCGGATGAATCGCCGATTCAGCACCTCGCGCGTCTGGCGCCGCAGGAGATGGAGCAAAAGTTGCGCGACTACCTCGGCGGCTTCGGCTTCCAGGGCGATAAGGTCACTGAAAACACCGAGCGTTTCTCCGGCGGTGAAAAAGCCCGTCTGGTGCTGGCGCTGATCGTCTGGCAGCGTCCGAACCTGCTGCTGCTCGATGAACCGACCAACCACCTGGATCTCGACATGCGTCAGGCGCTGACCGAAGCGCTGATTGAGTTTGAAGGCGCGCTGGTTGTGGTTTCGCACGACCGTCACCTGATCCGCTCCACCACGGACGATCTCTACTTAGTTCACGACGGCAAAGTCGAACCGTTCGACGGCGATCTGGAGGACTACCAGCAGTGGCTGACGGACGTGCAGAAGCAGGAAAACCAGCCGGAAGAGTCCGCGAAAGATAACGCCAACAGCGCGCAGGCGCGTAAAGACCAGAAGCGACGTGAAGCGGAACTACGCACCCAGACGCAGCCGCTGCGTAAAGAAATTGCCCGTCTCGAAAAAGAGATGGAAAAGCTCAACGCCACGCTGGCTATCGTTGAAGAGAAGCTCGGCGACAGCGGCCTGTATGACCAGAGCCGCAAGGCTGAGCTGACGGACTGCCTGCAAACGCAGGCGAAAACCAAGTCCAGCCTCGAAGAGTGCGAGATGGCATGGCTCGACGCGCAGGAACAGCTGGAAGCGATGCTGCAGGCCGACTAACACGCCGGGAGGGTTATGCGTTTCGATATCACGAGCGAGATTACGTTCCGCAAGCTCAGCATCTTCATGACGTTTATGGAGAAAGGGAATATCGCGCGTACCGCCGAAACTCTGGGCCTGAGCGGCGTGAGCGTTCACCGTGCGCTACACACGCTGGAAGAGAACGTGCGCTGCCCGCTCTTTACCCACAAGGGGCGCAACCTGATAGCCCTGCCTTCCGCCTGGACGCTGCTGGAATATTGCCAGGAGGTGATGCAGGTGATGGAGCGCGGGCTGGAAGAATCCCGCAAAATTGCCGGAATCGGCCAGGGGCGGCTGCGCGTGGGCACGCTCTACTCCCTGACACTGGAAACCGTGCCGCGCCTGATTATGGGCATGAAGCTGCGCCGTCCGGATCTGGAGATGGATCTGACGATGGGCTCCAACGACACCCTGCTGCACATGCTGGATGAAGGCTCGCTGGACGCGATTCTTATCTCCATCTCCGAAAGCGATATCGATCGCAACAGCCTTGAGGTTCTGCCGCTGTTCCATGACGATATCTTCCTTGCCGCACCGGCTTCCGCCACGCTAAATACCCACGGGCCAGCGGATCTCCGCGATTACAAAGATGAGAAATTTGTCGCGCTTGCAGAAGGCTTTGCGACCTACGCCGGGTTCCAGGAAGCGTTCCATATCGCCGGGTTTGAACCAGAGATTGTTACCCGGGTGAACGACATTTTCTCAATGCTCAGCCTGGTGCAGGCGGGCGTCGGCTTTACGCTGATGCCGGGAAGGATGAAGAAGGTCTACGAGAATTCGGTGCAGCTGTTAAAGCTGGCGGAGCCGTACCAGATGCAGCAGCTGATCGCGATTGTCTTTGCCCGCAACCGCGAGCAGGATCCGAGCCTGCGGGCATTAGCCGCCGAAGGGCGAATGTATGCGCGCAGCCTGCAGGAAAGTGCGTGATACAAAACAAGACAACAGAACCCGTAGGCCCGGTAAGCGCAGCGCCATCGGGCAAAAAACTCACGCGCGAAGCCGACCCGCCAGATGCACCGCCACGTCCACCCCGCTGCGCTCCAGCGAAAGGGTCTCTCCTTCCCACAAAGCCTGTCGCGTCAGACAGGTCAGTACGCCGCCGGGCGGCATTTCAATCGCCAGCCGGGCTTCACGCTCGTTAGCGGAAATCACCGCTTCCTGCCAGCGCACGGTTCGCGCCATATTCATTGCGAGATCGTCAGCGATTTTCTCCGGCTGCCAGAGCACGCGGCCGGTACTGCCGCTAAGGTACGCGCAGCGTGGACGAGCCAGCGTGACGGACTCAAATGCCGCCGCCAGCTTTTGTGCCGGTTCCGCCAGCAGTTCGCAGTGGGACGGCACGCTGACCGCCAGCCGCCTGGCCTTGTTCGCCCCTTTTGCCAGCGCGCGTGCCGCCACCTGCGCCATCCCGTCATCGCTTCCGGCAATCACGATCTGCGTTTCAGCGTTCAGGTTGGCAATATAGGTTCCGGTGCCTTCAATCAGCGTTTCCACCTGCGGCAGAGTTAAGCCCATAATCGCGGTCAGGCCGTAGCCGTGCGGGTACGCTTGCTCCATCAGATCGCCGCGAAGTGCCACCAGCCTCAGCGCGTCCGAAAAGTCCAGCGCGCCTGCGATAACCGCCGCCGGATAAGCGCCGATGGACAGCCCGCTGACGATATCCGGCGTCACGCCGCGACGCTCAAGCTCGCGCCCCCAGGCCACACCAGCAATCAGCAGCGAAAGCTGAACCGCGCGGGTATGGGTTAACGCGTCGGCGCCGTCCAGCGTATCCACTTCGGTGCCCAGCACCTCACGCGCCTGAGCCAGTTCCGATCCCGGCAGGTTTTGCAGCATGCCTTCATGCTGCGTGCCCTGTCCCGGAAAGGTAAACAGTATTTTCATCACTCCTCCCTGCGCCACGGATCCGCCACCAGGCGCGGTCCGCGGCGGGTTTTCAGCAACGTTTTGCCGTCGCGCAGCCACTCCGCCAGCGCAAAGCCGCCCTCGGGGGTATCCACCTGCGTATCCGCCCGGCACAGTGCGCGGCTCAGCTGCGACTGCCATGCGGTAAAAGCATCGGGGGAAATCGGCTCAGGGGCGCGGATCAGCAGATCGAGATCGCTGTCGGCATGGATCACCGGAATGCCGGTCGCCAGGGCATAGCCGGTGCTGCCGGTAATGCCCCACGTCCACGGCCACGCCTGCTGCGCCAGCTGCAGCGCCACCTGAACCGGCGGCTGGGTCACAAACGGTGAGCGCAGCAGATCGGCGGTGGCGCACAGCTCTTCAGGCGACACCACGCGCTTCACGCTTTCCGGCTTCACCCATCCGGCCGCCCGCTGGTCGCGGCGCAATCCGCGCACGCCAACGGGAATACGGCCTTCATTATCAACATCACGCCGCACCACCACCGGCAGGCCGATATGCCATGCCGCCTCCACCCAGGATTCGGTGATGCCTTCCAGCACGTCGCGCGCGGTAAGCCAGATGAGGTCGTGCGGGCGTAATGTTGTGCTCATGATTACATTCCTGAAGTCAGCGAGATAAACAGCGGCAGCGACAGGATACACAGTACGGAGCTTAAGAGCAGCACGGCTTCAGCATCCGGCGACTGCACGCCAAAGCGGTTACCGAACACCACGCCGAAGAAGCCCGCGGAGAGCGCAATCATCAGGATAGCGGTGATCGCCACGGAGCCGTGCAGACCGAAGATCAGCACGATACCCCAGGCAATCGCTGGCTGAATCAGCAGCTTGGCGATGGTTGAGGTGATCACCATGGTGTTGATCTGCAGCTTACGGGCAGAGAGGATCACCCCGGTCAGGAACAGCGCCGCAGCGGTCGCCGACAGCCCCAGCGGTTTAATCGCCGCAAGCACCAGCTCCGGCATTTTGATCCCGATGGCAGAAAGAATCACGCCCAGCAGCGGGCCCATCACGATCGGTTTTTTAATGGAACGCCACATCAGCACCGGCAGCATGGAGAGCGTTGAGCCGGAATTATTCCCCTCAGCGCGCGCTTTCTCACGCTCCAGAATCAGCAGGCAGAACGGGGTCATCAGCACCGAACCGCAGGCAATAGAGACCGCAACGGAAAGCGACGTGGACGATCCCTCACCCAGCACGCTGCCCAGAATCGGCAGGCCCAGCGCCGCGTAGTTCGGTAAGGCTACCGTCAGGGTCAGCACGGCCGCGTCCTGCGGGGATTTCTTAAAGACTTTAGTCGCGAGGAAGTAGATGACCGCATAGGTGATCCACATTGCCAGCGTCAGCACCAGAATCAGCGGTGACTGCGCCACGATGCCGGTCCACGGCGTTTGCACGGTGGCGCTAAACAGCGCGGCAGGGAGTGCAAAATCCATCACGAAGATATTGAGCAGGGAAACGTTTTTGTTATCGACCATCTTTGCCTTACCGGCCCAGAATCCCAGCAGCATGATGACGAAAATCGGTGCAAGAGCATGAACAATTACGTAAGTCATAAATCACCTGTAGTAAAAAAAGTTTTAGCACTGGTGCGATGTTTATTATTTTTCAGGATGCAGGCTTCCACGCGGGCGCAGCGGGCGCGCCCACGGGGGTTTGCATCTCTGGCAGGTCTTTTTTTTACTTACCAGCTGGCTCGCATACGTTCGCGTACGAGCGCCGAGCTGCGGCGGTTGTCAGCACCCAGACGGTTTTTCAGCGTGGTGTCCTGACGAGCATCGCTGATGGCCTGTTGCAGAGTGGTTTTCACCTGCGCCAGATCGTGATCGGATGGGGCATCCGGGTTGCTGATGTCCAGCAGGCTGGCGAGCAGCCCCAGCGTCGCATAGTTGCTGATGTCATACGCCATTGGCGGAATGGTCGCCGCCAGCTTTTCCAGCGCCTCGACGGTACGCAGCGTAATGCGCGCCGCAGACTCTTTGCCCATCGCGTGGATCAGCACGCCTTTGTCGTTAAAGGCGATCAGGCGGTTGGCCTGGTAGCCGTGCGCCAGGAACGCGCCGGACATCGCCTTGCCGACGATCAGGCCAATCACCGGATGACCGGCCAGCCGCGCGTTCGCATAGGCAGCAGCGGCTCCTGCCAGCGCCTGATGGATACCGAACGCCTCTTCGCGACGGCCATAGGCCTGACTTGGGACGTCAATCACCGCCACAATCGGGCGTTTGACCGGCTTATCTGCGTCAGCGGCGATGGTTTCGCTGACCACTTTCGCCAGCGTCCAGCCTTCCAGCAGGCCGACCTCACCTTTCGCCGCGCGCGGGAAGTGGTTGTTGGCATCCGGCACCACGGCGACAAAGCGCACCGCTTCACCGTTCAGCTCGCCGTCTGCCGCCTGCACGGACGGGCACAGCCCTTCGATACGTTTGGCATTCGGGGCGAGGGTTTCCAGCCAGAGCTCGCCACGGCTTTTTGAATTACTCATCATTTCACCTCCCGGGCAAAAAGCGCGTTAATCTGTTCGGCATCGGCCTGTTTGCGGGTGTCGAAATTCGTTAAACGGTTCAGGTAATCGTCGTAGTTGTCGGTACGATGTTTCGCGGGAACGCCTTTCGCAATCGCGTCGTTCATCGCCTGTTTCACCGCGTTGATACCGTCGCCGACGAGCGCATCCACCAGCCCGCTTTGATAGCGCACTTCGCCGCCGGTCATGCTCCAGATAAATGGACGATCGCGGGAGTCGTACTCTTCGATGCCCGCTTCCTGCTCGATAACCTGCGGGCCGTTAAGGCCAAGACGCGCTTCGCGGGTCACGATCAGGTAGCTGCAGAGCGCCGCAGCGATGGACATCCCGCCGAAGCAGCCCACGGTCCCGGCCACAATCCCGATGACGGGCGTGTAGCGACGCAGGTCTACAATCGCAGCGTGGATATCGGCAATCGCCGCCAGGCCGAGGTTCGCCTCCTGCAGGCGCACGCCGCCGGTTTCGAGGCACAGCACCGCCTGAGTCGGAATGCCGTTGCGGTTATCTTCCGCCGCCAGCTCCAGCGCCGCCGCCATTTTGGCTCCGGACACCTCACCCATGCTGCCGCCCTGGAACGCACCTTCAATCGCGACGACGACCGCAGGCTGACCGTTGATGGTGCCTTTTGCGACGACCATGCCGTCATCGGCCTGCGGGACAATGCCCTGCGGCCCAAGCCACGGAGAGATAATGCCTTCAAACGGATCCAGCAGTTCGCGGTAGCTGCCGTCATCCAGCAGGGCCTGCGCGCGCTGGCGCGCTTTTAGTTCGATAAAGCTGCTGTCATCACGCATGGCTCACCCCCTCAAAAACCTGTTCGATGCGAATGCGGGCCACGCCCGGCGTCGCGCCGAAATCATGAATGGTCAGTTTGCCTGCCGGCAGGCTGCTGACCGTCTGCAGGCGGTTGAACAGCGCCTCCCAGCGGCTACGGCTGTTGTCGACTGAGGTGGTGATATCAATGGTTAACGTCTGGCCCGGTTCCGCGGTGAAGAGCACCTCCATATCCCCGGAGCCGACGACGCCCGCCAGCGTCCTGCCGCTTAACGCGCGGCTGGCTGGCACGGTCAATGTGATTTTTTCCATAACTTCCTCTTAATGCTTTGAATAAGGCGATTCGACGCGGTCAAGAAACAGCGTGGCGGCAAGCAGATCGGCGGCGCCGCCCGGTGACGCGTTAAGCGCCAGCATCTGACGGTCTAAGTTCGCCAGCGCCTGCTGGCCCGCAGCCGTTGCACAGCCTCCGGCGTTCAGTACCGCACGGGCACCGCTCTGCATGGCGTCCAGCCCCTCCATGCCGGCGCGCGACAGCACGCAGGTATCGGTGAGCGAGGTCATGATCGCCATCAGCGCGTCGAGCCGGGCCTGCGTTTCGCTGCTGCCGTTTAGCCGGCTGAGACGAAGCTGCGGCAGCGCGCGCTGCATAACGTGCGGAAACGCCTGCTGGGCTTCTTCTCTGGCACCCGGCACGCGGTAGCGGTGCGTGGCGCGCAGGCCTTTACTGAATACCTTCGGCGCCGCATCGTCCGGCAGTTTTGCCAGCTGCGCGGCGGTGCGGGCGACGTCTTGCGCCCTGGCATCACCGCCCAGCATCGCTACCGCGCTGACCAGCAATCCCAGCGCCCAGATCGCGCCACGATGGGTATTCACCCCGTCGGTAGCGGCCATCATCTGCTGCTCGCCTTCGCGGCCAAGACGGCCAACGGTTTGCCGAAGCGCAATGTCTGCCGGCCGCTGCCAGCTCTGCTGCGCCAGCGCCTGAAACGTGGGGGTCAGGCTGTGCGCGGAGCGCTCCATCAGCGCAAGGGATAAATCGTGGTGCGCGCCGTTCCCCCGACTGTCCACCAGACCGGGTTTCGGGCTTAAACGTGCTTCGTCAATCAGACACTGCGTGGCGGTTCGCGCCAGCCATTCGGCACCGCCTTCAACCTGAATCTGGGGCAGAAGTTTCATTACCAGCTCCGGAATTTCGCAGGTGGGTTATACAGACCGCCGGACCACTCGACGAGGTCAGACACGCTGCCCGCTGCCAACAGAGAGCGGGTGGCGTCGGTGCGGCGGATCCCCATATCTTCCGGGTAGACCACTTTGCCGCTCTGACGCAGTTCCGCCACGCGCTTCGCATCAACGCCCAGACCGATGTCGGTGATACCGGCGACGGCGGCGACCATGGCACGACGCTCTTCCAGATCTTTGGCGCGATAGAGGTAAGCAATCCCCTCTTCCGTCAGCACGTGGGTCACGTCATCGCCGTAAATCATCACCGGTGCCAGCGGCATGCCGGAGGCTTTCGCCACGTCAACGGCATCAAGTTTTTCCACGAAGGTTGGCTTCACGCCCGCCTGGAAGGTTTCCACCATCTGCACGACGAGTTTTTTACCGCGCTGCATTGGGTCCGGCTCGGTGATCATGTTCAGCCAGGCCGGGGTGGCGTGGCGACGACCGTGCGGGTCATGGCCCATGTTTGGCGCACCGCCGAAGCCGGAAAGACGACCGCGGGTCACGGTTGAGGAGTTGGCGTAACCGTCAACCTGCAGCGTAGAGCCGATGAACATATCCACCGCGTACTGGCCTGCCAGCTGGCAGAAGGCGCGGTTGGAACGCATCGAGCCGTCGGCACCGGTAAAGAAGACGTCCGGACGGGCGCGGATGTACTCTTCCATCCCCAGCTCGCCGCCGAAGCAGTGCACGCTTTCCACCCAGCCGCTTTCAATGGCAGGGATCAGCGTCGGATGCGGGTTCAGCGTCCAGTGCTTACAGATTTTGCCCTTCAGGCCAAGCTGTTCGCCGTAGGTGGGCAGCAGCAGCTCAATCGCAGCGGTGTTAAAGCCGATCCCGTGGTTCAGGGACTGCACCTGGTGTTCCGCGTAGATGCCTTTGATCGCCATCATCGCCATCAGGATATGTTCCTGTTTGATCAGGCGCGGGTCGCGGGTGAACAGCGGTTCGATAAAGAACGGTTTGTCCGCAACAACCACGTAGTCGATCCAGGAGCCCGGAATATCCACGCGCGGCAGATCGCACTCGTCGTCCACCAGCTCGTTCACCTGCGCGATGACGATGCCGTCGTGGAACGCGGCGGCTTCCACCAGCGCCGGGGTATCTTCGGTACTCGCCCCGGTGTAGAGGTTGCCTTTGCGGTCGGCTTTAAAACCGGCAATCAGCGCCACGTTTGGCGAAAGGTCGACGTAGAGGCGTGAGTAAAGTTCGATGTAGGTGTGAATCGCACCGATTTCGAGCTGACCGTCTTCCAGCAGCTGCGAAATACGCAGGCTTTGCGTCCCGGAGAAGGAGAAGTCCAGCTTGCGGGCAATGCCTTTCTCGAAGATATCCAGATGCTCGCTGCGGCCGACGCTCGGCATGATCATATGCAGGTCGTGGACAATTTGCGGGTTCACTTCGGCCAGCGAGCGGGAAAGGAAATCCGCCTGCTTCTGGTTGTTACCTTCCAGAACGACCTTGTCGCCAGGCGCGATTAATTTTTCCAGCATGGCGACAAGATCGCCGGTTGGCAGTACCTTGCCCTGCACCGGTACGGAGGCCAGACGACGCGCTTTTTCGCTACGTCGCGTGTTCCATTGCCGGGTGGGTGTTTGCCCAGATAACATTATTAACCTCCTGATTCAGCTAATCATTTTGATTTGCTTAACGTTGAGTAAAGTGTGCGCTCTGGTGAGAAAGGCATCAATTAAGCGTAGAGCGGAATCATTAGCCTGAGAGTAATAATCAAGGTAAAGATTTGTGATCGGGATCAGTTCATGTTTCGGAAAACCAGGCTAAACGGGGTACAATTCGGAAAGTACCGTAAATTTCTGACAAGAATCAGCATCGCCCTTATGACCCAAATCATTCCATCAGGCTTCGACATTGCGGCCGAAGACAGCACTGAGTTCGTGCCCATGCGCGGCGTGGCTAACCCCCACCTGCAGACCATGCTGCCGCGACTGATCCGCCGCAAGGTTCAGTTCACCCCACACTGGCAACGGCTTGACCTGCCAGACGGTGATTTTCTGGATCTCGCCTGGAGCGAAGCGCCGGAACAGGCCCGCCATAAGCCGCGTCTGGTGGTCTTTCACGGTCTGGAAGGCAGCCTGCACAGCCCGTATGCGCATGGATTAATTGAGGCGGCAAAAGCGCGCGGCTGGCTCGGCGTGGTGATGCATTTTCGCGGCTGCAGCGGCGAACCGAATCGTCAGAAACGCATTTATCACTCGGGTGAAACCGAAGACGGGACGTGGTTTTTACACTGGCTGCGGGACAACTTTGGCACCGTGCCCACCGCCGCGGTGGGCTACTCGCTGGGCGGAAATATGCTGGCCTGTCTGCTGGCCAAGGAGGGTGAAAGCGTCCCGCTGGATGCCGCCGTCATTGTCTCCGCGCCGTTTATGCTGGAGCAGTGCAGCTACCACATGGATAAAGGCTTTTCCCGCGTCTATCAGCGCTACCTGCTCAACCTGCTGAAGGCCAACGCGGCGCGTAAGCTGAAGGCCTACCCGGATACCCTGCCAGTCAGCCTGCGCCAGCTGAAAAAGGTGCGCCGTATTCGCGAGTTCGACGACCTGATCACCGCGAAAATCCACGGCTTCGCCGATGCGATTGACTATTATCGTCAGTGCAGCGCCATGCCGCTGCTCAGCAAGATCACGCAGCCGACGCTGATTATTCATGCCAAAGATGACCCGTTTATGGATCATCACTCTATCCCCTCTCAGGAATTCCTGCCCGACAACGTTCACTATCAGTTGACCGAGCACGGCGGCCACGTCGGGTTTATCGGCGGCACGCTGCGCCGCCCGAAAATGTGGCTTGAGGCGCGCATTCCTGACTGGCTGACTCCTTATCTGGAGGGTGCAAAATGATTATTCCCTGGCAGGATCTGGCTCCCGAAACGCTCGATAATCTGATTGAAAGCTTTGTATTACGTGAAGGCACCGATTATGGTGAACAGGAACGCTCGCTTGAGCAAAAGGTCAACGATGTAAAGCGCCAGCTAAAAAGCGGCGACGTGGTGCTGGTGTGGTCAGAACTGCATGAGACGGTCAATATCATGCCCCGCAACGCGTTTCACGGCTGATCTTCCACCCTTTTCAGTCAGGGAGTTGCTATGTCTGCCAGACATCCGGTTATTGCCGTTACGGGGTCGAGTGGTGCGGGAACCACTACCACCAGCCTCGCATTTCGCAAGATTTTCGCCCAGCTGAATCTCCGTGCGGCGGAGGTCGAAGGCGACAGCTTTCACCGCTACACGCGTCCGGAGATGGACATGGCCATCCGTAAGGCGCGCGATCTGGGTAAACACATCAGCTACTTCGGCCCGGAGGCCAATGACTTCGGCCTGCTGGAACAAACCTTTATCGAGTACGGTCAGAGCGGTAAAGGGCAGTCCCGCAAATATCTGCATACCTATGATGAAGCCGTTCCCTGGAATCAGGTGCCGGGAACCTTTACCCCGTGGCAGCCGCTGCCGGAACCCACCGACGTCCTGTTTTACGAAGGATTGCACGGCGGCGTGGTCACCCCTCAACACGACGTGGCGCGCCACGTGGATCTGCTGGTCGGCGTGGTCCCTATCGTTAACCTGGAGTGGATCCAGAAGCTGACGCGTGACATGAGCGAGCGCGGCCATTCTCGCGAAGCGGTGATGGACTCCGTGGTGCGCTCCATGGAGGATTATATTAACTTCCTGACGCCGCAGTTTTCCCGCACCCATATCAACTTCCAGCGCGTGCCGACGGTGGACACCTCCAACCCCTTTGCCGCCAAAAGTATCCCGTCCCTGGATGAGAGCTTCGTGGTGATCCATTTCCGCAACCTCGACGGCATTGATTACCCCTGGCTGCTGGCCATGCTGCAGGGCTCGTTTATTTCGCACATGAATACGTTAGTGGTGCCGGGCGGAAAAATGGGGCTGGCGATGGAGCTCATCATGACGCCGCTGGTGGAGCGACTGATGGAAGGGAAGCAGATTGCGTGACGCCTGTTGCCGGATGGCGCTTCGCTTATCCGGCCTACGTTCGTGCAGTTGTAGGCCCGGTAAGCGCAGCGCCACCGGGCTTTGTTTTTTAAGCCTCGATCACTTCATACGAATGCGTGATTTTTACCGCTTTCTCCAGCATTAACGCCACAGAGCAGTACTTCTCCGCAGACAGGTCCACCGCACGCGAGACCGCCGCGTCTTTCAGCTCTTTACCGGTGACCACAAAGTGCAGGTTAATATGGGTGAACAGGCGTGGCGCCTCTTCGCGACGTTCTGACGTGAGTTTGACTTCACAATCCGTCACGTCATGACGACCTTTTTGCAGGATCGACACCACGTCAATTGCGCTGCATCCCCCTGCCGCCATTAGCACCATTTCCATTGGGCTTGGTGCTTTATCGCCGGAGTTACCGTCCATCAAAATCTGGTGTCCTGAAGCGGACTCGCCCAGGAACGTTAAACCTTCAACCCATTTCACGCGCGCTTGCATATTCTTAAACTCCAACGTTGCATTTTTGGTGACAGATTACGCGTGCGTTACATTTCTCGCAATGGAAGGCGACCTGCATCATGCTGAAGCGAGACACCAGGAGACACGCGGCGAAAGCTATGCTAAAACACTCTGGATGCTACAGTAATACATTGACGTTACACATGTATGCAGAGGACATCAAACTTTACTGGCTGCGAAACGTTACGGTAGCCGACTTCCCAGGGTAT
Organism: Enterobacter sp. MGH 24; assembly: GCF_000493015.1. Lineage (NCBI taxonomy): Bacteria > Pseudomonadati > Pseudomonadota > Gammaproteobacteria > Enterobacterales > Enterobacteriaceae > Enterobacter > Enterobacter sp. MGH 24. The sequence goes on from NZ_KI535657.1 coordinate 1,033,614, forward strand.
GGGTAAGAATTCGATTGCAACCCCAGAGTCCGGATGCATCTGATGACTCTGGTGACAGCTTATAACAGAGGATAACAGCGCATGGTGCTTGGCAAACCGCAAACAGACCCGACTCTCGAATGGTTCTTGTCTCATTGCCACATTCATAAGTACCCATCAAAGAGCACGCTGATTCACCAGGGTGAAAAAGCGGAAACGTTGTATTACATCGTTAAAGGCTCGGTGGCAGTGCTGATCAAAGATGAAGAAGGGAAAGAGATGATCCTTTCTTATCTGAACCAGGGCGATTTCATCGGTGAACTGGGCCTGTTTGAAGAGGGCCAGGAACGTAGCGCCTGGGTTCGTGCAAAGACAGCATGTGAAGTGGCTGAAATTTCTTACAAGAAGTTCCGTCAGCTGATTCAGGTTAACCCTGACATCCTGATGCGTCTTTCTTCCCAGATGGCGCGCCGTCTGCAGGTCACGTCAGAAAAAGTGGGTAACCTCGCCTTCCTGGACGTGACAGGCCGTATCGCGCAGACCCTGCTGAACCTGGCGAAACAGCCAGACGCCATGACCCACCCGGACGGCATGCAAATTAAAATTACCCGTCAGGAAATTGGTCAGATCGTCGGTTGCTCCCGTGAAACAGTGGGCCGTATCCTGAAAATGCTGGAAGATCAAAACCTGATCTCCGCCCACGGTAAAACCATCGTGGTCTACGGAACGCGTTAATTCCGCTTAAACGGCGTGCCATCGCAAGGTGTCACGCCGTTTTTGTCTCTACTCCCCATGTGGCGCAGGCTGATCTATCACCCGGAAGTTAACTACGCACTGCGGCAAACGCTGGTGTTGTGCCTTCCTGTGGCCATAGGTCTGATCCTCGGACACCTCCAGCAAGGCCTGCTGTTTTCCCTCGTGCCCGCCTGCTGCAACATCGCCGGTCTTGACACGCCGCATAAGCGCTTTTTTAAACGCCTGATTATCGGTGGCTGCCTGTTTGCTGGCTGCAGCCTCGCCGTACAGCTTTTACTGGCTCGGGATATCCCGCTGCCGCTGATCCTGACCGTACTGGCCATGACCCTCGGCGTGACGGCGGAAATCAGTTCGCTGCACGCCCGCCTGCTTCCCGCTTCGCTGATTGCGGCCATTTTCACGCTGAGCCTCGCCGGGAATATGCCGGTGTGGGAGCCGCTGCTGATCTACGCCCTGGGGACATTATGGTACGGGCTGTTTAACTGGTTTTGGTTCTGGCTGTGGCGGGAACAGCCGCTGCGTGAATCCCTGAGCCTGCTCTACGTGCAGCTTGCGGATTACTGCGAAGCCAAATACACCCTGCTCACCCAGCATACCGATCCGGAGAAATCCTTACCGCCGCTGCTGACGCGCCAGCAAAAGGTGGTGGATCTGATAAGCCAGTGCTATCAGCAGCTGCATATGCTCGCCGCCAACAAGAACCACGAGTACAAGCGGCTGCTGCGCACCTTCCAGGTCGGGCTGGATCTGCAGGAGCATATCTCCGTTAGCCTGCACCACCCGCAGGAGGTGCAAAAGCTGGTCGAGCGCAGCCACGCCGAAGCGGTGATCCGCTGGAACGCGCAGACCGTCTCGGCACGCCTGCGGGTGCTGGCCGATGATATTCTCTATCACCGCTACCCGACGCGCTTTAGCATGGATAAACAGCTGGGCGCGCTGGAGAAAATCGCCCGTCAGCATCCGGATAACCCCGTCGGCCAGTTTGCCGCCTGGCACTTCAGCCGTATCGCGCGCGTGCTGCGCACCCAGCGCCCGCTTTATCCCCGCGACCTGATGGCGGATAAGCAGAAACGGCTGCCGCTACTGCCCGCGCTCAAAAGCTATCTTTCTCTTAAATCGTCCGCCCTGCGCAACGCCGCAAGGATTAGCGTGATGCTCAGTACCGCCAGCCTGATGGGCATGGCGCTGCATCTGCCGAAACCCTACTGGATCTTAATGACCGTGCTGTTTGTCACCCAGAACGGCTACGGCGCGACGCGGGTGCGTATTCTGCACCGGGCTGGCGGAACGATGGCCGGGCTGATCATTGCGGGCGTGACGCTGCACTTCCACGTGCCGGAAGGCTATACCCTGGCAGGCATGCTGGCGATCACGCTGGTGAGCTACCTGATTATCCGCAAAAACTACGGCTGGGCGATGGTGGGCTTTACGGTGACGGCGGTATATACCCTGCAGCTGCTCACGCTCAATGGCGAACAGTTTATTGTCGCCAGGCTGATTGATACTCTGATCGGCTGTCTGATTGCCTTTGGCGGCATGGTCTGGCTGTGGCCGCAGTGGCAAAGCGGACTGCTGCGCCAGAACGCCCACGACGCGCTGGAAGCCGACCAGCAGGCCATTCGCCTGATCCTGAGCGACGACCCGCAGCCCTCCCCGCTGGCGTATCAGCGGATGAAGGTCAACCAGGCACACAATGCGCTGTTTAACTCGCTCAACCAGGCCATGCAGGAGCCGGGCTTTAACTCGCACTATCTGGCAGACATGAAGCTCTGGGTGACGCACAGCCAGTTTATCGTCGAACACATTAACGCCATGACCACGCTGGCGCGCGAGCACACGATGCTGACGCCGGATCTGGCGCAGCGCTATTTGCAGTCGTGTGAAATTGCGTTGCAGAGGTGTCAGCAGCGTCTGGAGTATGACTCGCCGGGCGAGTCGGGAGATTCGAACATTCTGGAAGCGCCGGAGACGTTAACCCACGGGCCAATGAGCACCCTGGAGCAACATTTGCAGCGCGTTCTGGGACATCTGAACACCATGCACACCATTTCGTCGGTGGCATGGCGTCAGCGTCCGCATCACGGGGTTTGGTTAACGCGCGTGTTAAAGCGAACCGAGTATTAGCCTTTAACGATCTTCGCGACCGCCGCGGCAAAGCGGATTAACCCGTCTTCGATGTCTTTGTCTTCTACCACCAGCGACGGCGCAAAGCGCATCACGTCCGGCCCCGCGTTCAGCACCATCACCCCTTCGTGCGCGGCGGCGTGCAGGAAATCACGCGCGCGGCCTTTGTACTGCGGCTTCAGCTCGGCGCCAATCAACAGCCCCATCCCGCGGATTTCGCTGAACACGTCGTACTGCTCATCAATCTTTTGCAGGTGTTTTACGAACAGCTCGCGCTTTGCGCTCACGGCGTTCAACACCTCCGGCGTGTTGATAATGTCGAATGCAGCGCCCGCCACGGCGCTCGCCAGTGGGTTACCGCCGTAGGTAGAGCCGTGAGAGCCGACGTGGAACGCCGAGGCGATCTCCTGCGTCGTGAGTACTGCACTCACCGGGAAACCGCCGCCGAGCGCTTTGGCGCTGGTCAGAATATCCGGCGTTACGCCGTAGTGCATATAGGCGAACAGATCGCCGGTGCGCCCCATCCCGCACTGCACTTCATCGAAGACCAGCAGCGCCTGATGCTCGTCGCACAGGGCGCGCAGCCCTTTCAGGAATTCCGGGGTTGCCGCGGTCACGCCGCCTTCACCCTGGATCGGCTCGACCACCACCGCGCAGGTATGGTCGTCCATTACCGCTTTCACCGCGTGCAGATCGTTAAACGGCACGTGGACGATATCGGCCGGTTTCGGGCCAAACCCGTCGGAATACTTCGGCTGGCCACCAACGGAGACGGTAAAGAAGGAGCGTCCGTGGAAGGCATTGTGGAAGGCGATGATTTTGGTTTTATACGGGCTGTGGCGCGTTGTCGCGTAGTAGCGCGCCAGCTTGAAGGCGGTTTCGTTGGCTTCGGTGCCGGAGTTCATAAACAGCACGCGCTCGGCAAACGTGGCATCAATGATCTTACGCCCCAGGCGCAGCGCCGGTTCGTTGGTAAACACGTTGCTGGTGTGCCACAGGGTTTCGCCCTGAGTTTTCAGCGCTTCGACCAGCGCGGGATGGCAATGACCCAGCGCCGTGACCGCAATCCCGCCCGCGAAATCCACATACTCTTTACCCTGCTGATCCCATACGCGGCTGCCCTTTCCCTTCACCGGGATAAACTCAGCCGGTGCATAAATCGGCAGGATCACTTCATCGAATGTCGCGCGGGTAATTGCTGGTTGTTCAGTTGCCATGTCATGACCATCCATTTTATGTCACAATGATTGTGAAAATATAATCACAAAATATGCATAAAAAATCACAGTAAGGCAACAGATATTCAGCGATGGAGGAAATTTGCCAGCAGCGCGTGCCCCTGCTCGCTGAGGATGCTTTCCGGGTGGAACTGCACGCCTTCGAGATCCCATTCGCGGTGGCGAATTCCCATGATCTCCTGCGTATCGCTCCAGGCGGTCACCTCAAAGCAGGCGGGCAGCGTCGGCGGGTCAATCACCAGCGAATGGTAGCGCGTCACGGTTAACGGGTTATTGAGCCCCGTGAATACCCCGGTGCCGGAGTGCGTGACCGGAGAGGTTTTACCGTGCATCACTTTGGCGGCGCGCACGATGGTGGCACCAAACGCCTGGGCAATGGCCTGATGGCCCAGACAGACGCCCAGGATCGGCAGCTTGCCGGCATAGTGCTGGATAACCTCCAGCGAAATACCCGACTCTGACGGCGTACACGGCCCCGGAGAAATCACGATTTTCTGCGGAGCCAGCGTCTCGATATCGGCGAGATCGATCTCATCGTTGCGGCGGACAACCACCTCTGCACCCAGTTCACAAAAATACTGGTAAAGGTTCCAGGTGAAGGAATCGTAGTTATCAATCAGCAGAATCATGGCGGCTCCCGAAAAAAATGCCGCCCTATTCTACTCAGATTCCCGCGCTTCGCTCACTACTTTGGCAAAGATAGCGTTTAACGCGGTTAAATCTCCCGTTGCGCCACTTCGGTTAGCCGCCACCCACTGCTCGGGATCGATATCGCGCCAGTCCAGCGCATAGCCCGCGTGGAGTGCCAATTGCTCGAAGAAAACGCGCTGGGCAATACCGTTGCCGCGCATGAAGGGATGCAGCATGTTGATTTCGCAGTAATAGTGGCTAACTCTGTCAACAAACGCCGCTTTCTCAAGACCCACAAGATACTTTTCGCTTTCCAGCGCCGCCATCAGCTCGTTGCCCATCTTTTCGATGTACTCAAAGTGGCAGAAGGGAATGTCTCCTTTAAAAATATCGTCGGTACGGAGCTCGCCAGCCCGCTTCATCTCGCTGCGGTACAAATGACGATGAATAAGGCACAGATGGGGCAACCCGGGCGCGGAAGGCCCAAGCCCCAGCGTCTCAATATGGGGTTCTGAGGGACCATTACCTTTTTCAAGGAGACAACTGGCCTGTAAATTGACGTTACGCTGCTGCTCCCAGAGACGGGATTTTTGCTTGTCGGTGAGTTTTTTCACTTAACGCCTCCCTGAATAGTCCGTTTGCCACAAGTATAAGCAGCAAAACGCGCTTTCGCAGGGAGGGCGACATAACGCGGGCAGAAGAAGCCCGCGTTCAGAAGAATTACGGCAGAACTTTCGCGGAGAGGATAACCACCGGTTTTGACGGCACATTCTGATACGGACCGACGTCGTGAGTAGGTACCTGAGAAATCTTATCGGCCACGTCCATGCCCTTCACAATCTTACCGAAAACGGCATAGCCAAAGTCGCGCTGACCGTGGTCGAGGAAGGCGTTATCCGCCACGTTCAGGAAGAACTGGCTGGTCGCGCTGTCTTTGTCTGCGGTACGCGCCATGGAGATGGTGCCGCGCTTGTTCAGCAGGCCGTTGTCCGCTTCGTTTTTAATAGGCGGGTTCGGCTGCTTCTGCTGCATCTGCTCGTTGAAGCCGCCACCCTGAATCATGAAGCCCGGGATCACGCGGTGGAAAGTGGTGTTGTTATAGAAACCACTGTTCACGTAGTCGAGGAAGTTTTTGACAGAAACAGGTGCTTTCTGGCTATTCAGTTCCAGCTCAATGTTCCCGGCGGAGGTGGTCAGCAGAACGTGAGGGTCCCCTTTGGCTGCCAGCGCAGCAGGGGAAACGGCAGAAAGAGCAAACACAGCTGCGACAGCCGCCAGTGTTGATTTGAGCATGAGAATTCCTTAACAAAGCGCAGTATAAAAAGCGAATGGCTTGATTCTAAAGAGCAGTATGAACGGAGACCAGCCTTTTACCTAATTTTACGAAATTGAAACAGTTGTAACCGCGCAAACGGTTGGCTTTCGCGCCTTTTTGTGTGATCAAGATCACACAAAACCATGCAATGAACTTCTAATCTCTCTTAAAAGATATGAATAGATCACTTTAATGTCTAAAATCTGCCCGCTCTCAGCGCCCCCTGGGCGCTTTTTCTTTTTCTGAACAGGCCAGACATGACTAACAGCAATCGCATCAAGCTCACATGGATCAGCTTCTTCTCCTACGCTCTGACCGGCGCGTTGGTGATCGTCACCGGGATGGTGATGGGGAATATCGCAGACTACTTCCAGCTGCCCGTTTCCAGCATGAGTAATACCTTCACCTTCCTCAACGCCGGGATCCTGATCTCTATCTTCCTGAATGCCTGGCTGATGGAAATCGTTCCGCTGAAAACGCAGCTGCGTTTTGGCTTTGTGCTGATGGTCGCCGCCGTGGCGGGCCTGATGCTGAGCCACAGCATCGCGCTGTTCTCCGCCGCGATGTTCGTGCTCGGTCTGGTCAGCGGGATCACCATGTCGATCGGTACGTTCCTGATTACCCATATGTATGAAGGCCGCCAGCGCGGCGCGCGCCTGCTGTTTACCGACTCCTTCTTCAGCATGGCCGGAATGATTTTCCCGATGGTCGCGGCCGTTCTGCTGGCGCGCAGCATCGAGTGGTACTGGGTTTATGCCTGCATTGGTCTGGTCTACGTGGCGATCTTTATTCTGACCTTCGGCTGTGAGTTCCCGGTGCTGGGCAAGAAAGCGCAAACCACCGCAGAGCCCGTTGCGAAAGAAAAATGGGGTATCGGGGTGCTTTTCCTCTCCGTTGCCGCCCTGTGCTACATCCTGGGCCAGCTGGGTTTTATCTCCTGGGTACCGGAATACGCCAAAGGTCTGGGCATGAGCCTGAACGATGCGGGTCAACTGGTGAGCGATTTCTGGATGTCTTACATGTTCGGCATGTGGGCGTTTAGCTTCATCCTGCGCTTCTTCGACCTGCAGCGCATTTTGACCGTGCTGGCGGGCCTGGCAACCGTGCTGATGTACCTGTTCATCAACGGTTCGCCGGAGCATATGCCGTGGTTCATTCTGACCCTGGGCTTCTTCTCCAGCGCCATTTATACCTCGATCATCACCCTGGGCTCCCTGCAGACCAAAGTGGCCTCGCCGAAGCTGGTTAACTTCGTCCTGACCTGCGGCACCATCGGCACCATGCTGACCTTCGTGGTCACTGGCCCGATCGTGGCCCACAGCGGCCCGCTGGCGGCGCTGCACACCGCTAACGGTCTGTATGCCGTGGTGTTCATTATGTGCTTCATCCTGGGCTTCGTGACCCGCCACCGCCAGCACAACGCGGCGGCAGCGTCTCACTAAACCCTGCGCCCCTTTGCATTACGCAGAGGGGCTGTTTCTGGCAAAGCTTACCTCTTCTCCCCCGACGTCCGTCTGGATCCACGTCTGCGCCAGCTGCGTTGTAGCGATCACCCGTCCCTGACGAATCGACCAGCGCACCGGCACCTGGCAGCGCACCGCTTCAAACCCGCTCTCCGCAGGCAGGATAATCAGGTTCGCCGGGTTTCCGGTTTCAATGCCGTAATCGCTCAGGCCAAAGGTCCGGGCGCTGTTATGGGTGATCAGATTCAGGCCGCTGTCGATTTGCGGATAGCCCATCATCTGGCAGACGTGCAGCCCCATGTGCAGCACCTGCAGCATGTTGCCGGTGCCGAGCGGGTACCACGGGTCGAAGACGTCGTCATGACCGAAGCAGACGTTAATGCCCGCCTCCTGGAGCTCTTTCACCCGGGTGATGCCGCGGCGCTTCGGATAGTCATCAAAGCGCCCCTGCAGGTGAATATTGACCAGCGGGTTGGCGACGAAGTTAATCCCCGACATTTTCAGCAGGCGGAAGAGCCGCGAGGTGTACGCGCCGTTGTAGGAGTGCATGGCGGTGGTGTGGCTGGCCGTCACGCGCGGGCCGAGACCTGCTTCATAAGCCAGCGCCGCCACCGTCTCGACAAACCGCGACTGCTCGTCGTCGATTTCATCGCAGTGGATATCCAGCGGACGGTCATACTTCTTCGCCAGGTCAAACGCGATATGCAGCGACTGCACGCCATACTCGCGGGTGAACTCGAAGTGTGGGATCGCCCCCACCACGTCGGCCCCCAGCCTTAACGCCTCTTCCAGCAGCGCCGCGCCGTTCGGGTAAGAGAGAATACCTTCCTGCGGGAACGCGACGATTTGCAGCGTCACCCACGGGGCAACCTCCTGCTTCACCTCCAGCATCGCCTTCAGGGCGGTTAGGGTTGGATCAGAAACATCGACGTGCGTGCGCACAAACTGGATGCCGTTGGCAATTTGCCACTTCAGCGTTTTCCAGGCGCGCGCTTTGACATCCTCATGGCTGAGCAACACCTTGCGCTCGGCCCAGCGTTCAATACCTTCGAACAGGGTTCCGGACTGGTTCCAGTTCGGCTCCCCCGCCGTCTGGGTGGTATCGAGATGAATATGCGGCTCGATAAACGGCGGGATAGCCAGCCCACCTCGCGCGTTCAAGACTTCATAACTTTCGGCGTGGGTATCATCCATTGGTGTGATATCACCAAAACGACCGTTCTCGATGGCGATTTGCCACAGCCCTTCCCGACCCGGTAAGCGAACATTCTGGACAAGCCAAAGCGGTGTTGTAGACATACCTTTCTCCCGAAAAACACGGCTGATATTTAGGAGTACGCATTTTCAAAAAACGCACTCTATTTTGTACACAAAATCGACGAATACGAAAAGCCAGCAAATTCCATAACTTATAAAAATCCTGACAAATCAGTCATATACCACCTTGTGGGTAGGTGAAGGCGTATTTGATTTGCATCAATAAGTGCCCCTGCTGAATCGTTAAGGTAGGCAGTAATAGAAAAGAAATCGAGGCAAAAATGAGCAAAGTCAGACTCGCTATCATCGGTAACGGCATGGTCGGCCACCGCTTTATTGAGGATCTTCTCGATAAAGCCGACGCTGACCGTTTCGATATTACCGTGTTCTGTGAAGAACCCCGCAAGGCGTACGACCGTGTGCACCTGTCTTCCTACTTCTCCCATCATACCGCCGAAGAGCTCTCTCTGGTGCGTGAAGGTTTCTACGAGAAGCATGGCGTAAAAGTGCTGGTGGGCGAACGCGCTATCACCATCAACCGTCAGGAAAAAGTGATCCACTCCAGCGCCGGGCGTACGGTTTTTTACGACAAGCTGATCATGGCGACAGGCTCCTATCCGTGGATCCCACCGATTAAAGGCTCAGAAACTCAGGATTGCTTCGTCTACCGTACCATTGAAGACCTCAACGCCATCGAATCCTGCGCGCGCCGAAGCAAACGCGGCGCGGTTGTCGGCGGCGGACTGCTGGGTCTGGAAGCGGCTGGCGCGCTCAAAAACCTCGGCGTTGAAACCCACGTTATCGAATTTGCCCCGATGCTGATGGCCGAACAGCTGGACCATATGGGCGGTGACCAGCTGCGCCGTAAAATCGAAAGCATGGGCGTGAAGGTTCACACCAGCAAGAACACTAAAGAGATCGTTCAGGAAGGGACTGAAGCACGCAAAACCATGCGCTTTGCCGACGGCAGCGAGCTGGAAGTGGACTTCATCGTCTTCTCCACCGGTATTCGTCCGCGCGACAAGCTGGCGACCCAGTGCGGTCTGGCCGTGGCGCAGCGCGGCGGGATCATGATTAACGACGCCTGCCAGACCTCCGATGCGGATATCTACGCTATAGGCGAATGCGCCAGCTGGAACAACCGCGTATACGGTCTGGTGGCGCCGGGCTACAAAATGGCGCAGGTCGCCGTTGACCACATTCTCGGCACCGAAAACGCGTTTACCGGCGCAGACATGAGCGCCAAGCTGAAGCTGCTGGGTGTGGACGTAGGCGGGATTGGCGATGCGCACGGTCGTACCCCGAATTCCCGCAGCTACGTCTACCTCGACGAAAGTAAAGAAGTCTACAAACGCCTGATCGTCAGCCAGGACAACAAAACCCTGCTCGGTGCGGTACTGGTGGGGGACACCAGCGACTTCGGCAACCTGCTCCAGCTGGTGCTGAACGCCATCGAGCTGCCGGAAAACCCGGACGCGCTGATCCTCCCGGCGCATGCCTCCAGCGGCAAGCCGTCTATCGGCGTGGATAAACTGCCGGACAGCGCGCAGATTTGCTCCTGCTTCGACGTCACCAAAGGCATGCTGATCTCCGCCATCAACAAAGGCTGCCATACCGTGGCGGCGCTGAAAGCGGAAACCAAAGCCGGTACCGGCTGCGGCGGCTGTATTCCGCTGGTCACTCAGGTGCTGAACGCCGAGCTGGCAAAACAGGGCATCGAAGTGAACAACAACCTGTGCGAGCACTTCGCGTATTCTCGCCAGGAGCTGTACCACCTGATCCGCGTGGAAGGCATCAAATCCTTCGACGAACTGCTGGCGAAGCACGGCCAGGGCTACGGCTGCGAAGCGTGTAAGCCGACCGTAGGCTCCCTGCTGGCCTCCTGCTGGAACGAATACGTGCTCCAGCCCGAGCATACGCCGCTGCAGGATACCAACGACAACTTCCTGGCGAACATCCAGAAAGACGGTACTTACTCCGTCATTCCGCGCTCTGCCGGTGGCGAAATTACGCCGGAAGGGCTGGTCGCGGTGGGCCGTATTGCACGTGAATTTAACCTCTACACCAAAATCACCGGTTCCCAGCGTATCGGCCTGTTTGGTGCGCAGAAAGACGACCTGCCGGAAATCTGGCGTCAGCTGATTGAAGCCGGCTTCGAAACCGGTCACGCGTACGCCAAAGCGCTGCGCATGGCAAAAACCTGCGTGGGCAGCACCTGGTGCCGCTACGGCGTGGGCGACAGCGTGGGCTTCGGCGTGGAGCTGGAAAACCGCTACAAAGGCATCCGCACCCCGCACAAAATGAAGTTTGGCGTCTCCGGCTGTACCCGCGAATGCGCGGAAGCGCAGGGTAAAGACGTGGGTATCATCGCCACCGAGAAGGGCTGGAACCTGTACGTCTGCGGCAACGGCGGGATGAAGCCACGCCACGCGGACCTGCTGGCGGCGGATCTCGATCGCGACACGCTGATTCAGTACCTCGACCGCTTCATGATGTTCTACATCCGTACCGCCGATAAGCTGACCCGTACCGCTTCCTGGCTCGATAACCTGGAAGGCGGCATCGACTACCTGAAATCGGTCATCATCGACGACAAGCTGGGCCTGAACGAGCATCTGGAAGCGGAGATGGCTCGCCTGCGCGAGGCGGTGATCTGCGAGTGGACGGAAACCGTCAACACCCCGGCGGCGCAGACGCGCTTCAAACACTTTATCAACAGCACCCGGCGCGACCCGAACGTACAGGTTGTGCCGGAGCGTGAACAGCATCGTCCGGCGACACCGTATGAACGTATTCCGGTGACGCTGGTGGAGGAAAACGCATGAGCCAGTGGATAAACATTTGCGATATTAACGACATCATCCCGGCAACCGGCGTGTGCGCGCTGCTGGGCTGCGAGCAGGTCGCGATTTTCCGCCCTCGCCACGATGAACAGGTTTTTGCCATCAGCAATATCGACCCGTTCTTCGAGGCCAGCGTGCTCTCTCGAGGCCTGATTGCCGAGCACCAGGGTGAACTGTGGGTCGCCAGCCCGTTGAAAAAGCAGCGTTTCCGCTTAACCGACGGACTCTGCATGGAAGATGAAAGCTTCTCGGTCAAACACTACGACGTCCGCGTGAAGGACGGTAAGGTGCAGTTGAAAGGCTAATCCCCCGCCCTTTTAGGGATAACGGCAGGAAAGTCGTATGTTCTGTACGATCCCTGCTGTTATCCTGACGTCAATTCTTCCCCCGCCATGAATGCTGTGAGGTAACGTCGTGGATCACCTGCCGATTTTTTGTCAATTACGCAACCGCGACTGCCTGCTCGTGGGCGGCGGCGACGTGGCTGAACGCAAGGCGCGCCTGCTGTTAGAGGCGGGCGCCCGGCTGACCGTCAACGCCCTCGCCTTCGCCCCTCAGTTTGACGTCTGGGCGCAGGAAGGGATGCTCACGCTGGAACAGGGTGAGTTTAATGAATCCCTGCTGGATACCTGCTGGCTGACCATCGCTGCGACGGATAACGATGAAGTGAACCAGCGCGTTAGCGACGCCTGCGAAGAACGCCGTATCTTCTGTAACGTGGTGGATGCGCCGAAAGAGGCCAGCTTCATCATGCCGTCGATTATCGACCGTTCGCCGCTGATGATTGCGGTGTCGTCCGGCGGTCGCTCGCCGGTTCTCGCGCGTCTGCTGCGGGAAAAACTGGAAGCCATACTGCCCCAGCATCTTGGACAGATTGCGCATTATGCCGGGCAGCTGCGTTCACGCGTGAAGCAAACCTTCGCGACCGTGGGCGAGCGCCGTCGCTTCTGGGAGAAATTCTTTGTGAACGACAGGCTGGCGCAATCGCTGGCCAATCAGGACACCCAAGCCGTTGAAGAGACGACCGAACGGCTCCTGAGCGAGCCGCTGGACCACCGCGGTGAAGTGGTGCTGGTGGGGGCCGGGCCCGGCGATGCGGGCCTGCTGACGCTGAAAGGGCTGCAGCAGATCCAGCAGGCGGATATCGTGGTTTACGATCGTCTTGTCTCCGATGACATCATGAACCTGGTGCGTCGCGACGCCGACCGCGTATTCGTCGGCAAACGGGCTGGCTACCACTGCGTGCCGCAGGAGGAGATTAACCAGATCCTGCTGCGCGAGGCGCAGAAAGGCAAGCGCGTGGTGCGCCTTAAGGGTGGCGATCCGTTTATCTTTGGTCGTGGCGGCGAGGAGCTGGAAACCCTGTGTGACGCGGGTATTCCGTTCTCCGTGGTGCCCGGCATTACGGCGGCGTCCGGCTGTTCAGCGTACTCTGGCATTCCGCTGACCCACCGGGATTACGCCCAAAGCGTACGCCTGGTGACGGGCCACCTGAAGACCGGCAGCGAGCTGGACTGGCATAACCTGGCCGCCGAAAAGCAGACGCTGGTGTTCTACATGGGGCTCAATCAGGCCGCCACGATTCAGGCGAAGCTGCTGGAGCACGGCATGGAGGCAGATATGCCGGTAGCGCTGGTGGAAAACGGTACCGCTATTACGCAGCGCGTGGTGGATGGAGTGCTGACGCAGTTAGGCGAACTGGCGCAGCAGGTTGAAAGCCCGGCGCTGATTGTGGTGGGCCGCGTGGTTGAACTGCGCGACAAGCTGAACTGGTTCTCCAATCACTAACGCATATTCTCCCTTCCTGGAGTAGTCCTTAAGCGGACTACTCCCCTCATACCACTACCGATAACATACCGCCCGCATAGTGGAACTTTTCCATTTATTCCCTCGTATTACATCCATTTTTTAGACAAGGAATGCATATGTTCAAACTGGCAAAAGCCGCCGTTCTGGTTGGCCTGTTATCGACGCTGACGGCCTGCACCGGTCACGTACAGAACACCAAAAATAATTGCAGCTACGATTATCTGCTGCACCCGGCGATCTCCATTTCGAAAATCATCGGCGGTTGCGGCCCGGCAGCGCAGCAGTAAGCGTTTTACAGGCGTAAAAAAACCGGGCATTTCCCGGTTTTTTTGTTTGGGCAGTTTTTCGTCGGGTGGCGGCTTCGCCTTACCCGACCTACACGATCCCGTAGGCCGGGTAAGCGTCAGCGCCACCCGGCAACGCAGGCTTAAGGCTTACCCACAAACCCAATCGCTTCATACACTGCTTTCAGGGTTTCTGACGCGCGCGCGCTGGCTTTTTCCGCGCCCTCTTTCATCACTTTCTGCAGGAAAGCTTCGTCGTTACGGTAGCGGTTATAGCGCTCCTGCAGCTCGGTTAGCATGCCGGAAACGGCGTCTGCCACTTCACCTTTCAGGTGGCCGTACATCTTGCCTTCGAAGTGCTGCTCCAGCTCAGGAATGCTCTGGCCGGTGACACCGGAGAGAATATCCAGCAGGTTGGAGACGCCCGCTTTGTTCTGCACGTCGTAGCGCACAACAGGCGGCTCGTCGGAATCGGTCACCGCACGCTTGAGCTTTTTCACCACTGATTTCGGATCTTCCAGAAGGCCGATAACGTTGTTGCGGTTATCGTCAGACTTGGACATCTTCTTGGTCGGCTCCAGCAGCGACATCACGCGCGCACCGGATTTCGGAATAAACGGCTCTGGCACTTTGAACACATCGCCGTAAATCGCGTTAAAGCGCTGGGCGATATCGCGGCTCAGCTCCAGGTGCTGCTTCTGGTCTTCACCCACCGGCACCTGGTTGGTTTGATACAGCAGGATATCCGCCGCCATCAGCACCGGATAGTCGAACAGGCCGGCGTTGATGTTTTCGGAGTAGCGCGCGGATTTATCCTTGAACTGGGTCATGCGGCTCAGCTCGCCGAAATAGGTGTAGCAGTTCAGCGCCCAGCCCAGTTGCGCGTGCTCTGGTACGTGAGACTGAACGAAAATGGTGCTCTTCTCTGGATCGATGCCGCAGGCCAGGTACAGCGCCAGCGTATCCAGGGTGGCTTTACGCAGCTTCTCAGGATCCTGACGCGCGGTAATCGCGTGGAGATCGACGATGCAGTAAATGCAATGATAGTCATCCTGCATGCTGACCCACTGACGTAACGCACCCATGTAGTTACCAATGGTCAATTCACCTGAGGGCTGTGCGCCACTAAAAACGATGGGCTTAGTCATTATTCAATTCCTGATGTTCACTGTGCGAAAGCCCGAGTGCGGGCAACAAATCTTTGAAGTGGTCGAAGACCACATCCGGCTCACTTAGCGTGATAGCTTCACCGTAGTTGTAGCCATAGGTTAATCCGACGGAAGGACACCCTGCCGCTCGGGCAGCCAGAATATCATTGCGCGAATCCCCGACAAAGAGCAGCTCCGCAGGCGTTAAGGATAATTTTCCTGCCACCAGCAGCAGCGGTTCCGGATGCGGCTTTTTGTTTTGAACATCGTCGCCGCCCACAATCACGGAGAAGTACTTCGCGATATCCAGCGCTTCCAGCAGAGGCGCAACAAACGGCGTCGGTTTGTTGGTCACCAGCCCCAGCGGGATGCCCTTAGCGTGCAGCGCGCTCAGCGTTTCCTGAACGTCCGGGAACAGGAAGCTGCCCTCCTCGACGGTCTCTTCATAGAAACGATCGAACAGTTTGCGCAGAATACGCAGCTGCTCATCCTTAGGAATATCAGCGTGATCAACGCTCGGTTTACCCTGGGCGGAACGCTGTGACGCACGCTCCTGACGCGCCCACGTCAACGCGCGCTCCATCAGAACATCGGCGCCGTTGCCAATCCACGTTACCACGCGATCTTCCCCCGCAACGGGGAGTTCAAGTGCGTACAGCGCCTGGTCTACGGCGCTCGTTAAGCCCGGCGCGCTGTCGACCAGCGTACCGTCGAGGTCGAATGCCACACCCCGAATTGCCTGCAATTTATCCATGACTTACCTTCGCCAGCTCACGGCGCATTTCATCAATGACTTTTTTGTAATCCGGTTGGTCGAAAATGGCCGAACCTGCAACGAACATATCCGCGCCGGCTGCCGCAATTTCACCAATGTTATTTACTTTCACGCCGCCGTCCACTTCCAGGCGAATATCGTAACCTGACTCATCAATACGACGGCGCACTTCACGCAGCTTATCCAGCGTGTGGGGAATGAACGACTGACCGCCAAAGCCCGGGTTAACGGACATCAGCAGAATCACGTCCAGCTTGTCCATGACATAGTCGAGATAGCTCAGCGGCGTGGCCGGGTTAAACACCAGCCCCGCTTTACAGCCGTTCTCTTTGATCAGCTGCAGCGTGCGGTCGACGTGTTCAGAGGCTTCCGGATGGAAAGTGATGATGCTGGCACCCGCTGCGGCGAAGTCAGGCACAATGCGATCGACAGGCTTCACCATCAGGTGAACGTCGATCGGCGCGGTAATGCCATAGTTACGCAATGCCTTGAGCACCATTGGGCCAATGGTCAGATTCGGGACGTAGTGGTTGTCCATAACGTCGAAATGGACGACATCTGCACCAGCCGCGAGAGCTTCGGCGGTGTCTTCACCCAGGCGGGCAAAATCGGCCGACAGAATTGAGGGAGCAATCAAAAACTGTTTCATCCGCTTCTCCTTGAAATGTGTTTACCGGCGGGCAAAACGGCTCAGGGGCGATAAAGAGCCAGAAGTTCGTCCACCTTTTTACGTGTGCCGCCGTTGCTGCTAATGCTACGCCGCACTTTGACCTGAAAATGCTTCGCGGCTTTGTACCATTCGCGCGTATCAGGGGTATCGTGATTCGAAATTAACACCGGAATTCTTTTGCTGACCAGCTTTTCCGCCATCTCCGCCAGACGAGCCTGTTCAGCCGGGCTGAAGCTGTTGGTGTGATAAGCGGTGAAATTCGCCGTTGCAGACAGCGGGGCGTAAGGCGGGTCACAGTAGACCACCGAGTTTACGCCTGCCAGTTCCATACACTCTTCATAGGAGAGGCAATGAAACTCTGCGTTCTGCGCTTTTTCGGCAAAGTGATACAGCTCGTCCTGCGGGAAATACGGGCGCTTATAGCGACCAAACGGCACGTTAAACTCCCCGCGCAGGTTATACCGGCACAGGCCGTTGTAACCATGGCGGTTGAGATAGAGGAACAGCAGCGCTCTGCGGAACGGATCCTGGCTCTGGTTAAACTCCGTGCGGAACTGGTAGTAAACGTCCGGGAGATTATTCTCGGGCGTAAACAGTTTGCGCGCCTCTGCAACATACTCTTCGGTACGCAGCTTAACGATGTTATAGAGACTGATAAGGTCGTTGTTGATATCCGCCAGGATATAACGAGAAAAATCGGTGTTGAGGAACACCGATCCTGCGCCCACGAAAGGCTCGATAAGACACTCGCCTTTAGGCAGGTGCTTTTTAATATCATCGAGCAGGGGGTATTTCCCCCCTGCCCATTTCAGAAAAGCGCGATTTTTTTTCATGCTGACTAACTGATTACACCTTCTCCGGCTGTGGAGAAAGCTCCGACAGCATCCTGCGCTTTAAACATTACTTCAGATCGGCCTGAACCTGATGAATCGGCTTCGCCCACGGGTTTTTCGCCTGAACGTCTGCTGGCAGTGCCGCCACGGCACGTTTTGCTTCATCTTTGGAAGCATACACACCGCTCACCAGCACATACCACGGCTGACCGTTACGGGTCGTCTGATAAACCACGTAGTTTTTCAGATTTGATTTCTTCGCCCAACCGTTGAGGTTGTCATAGTTAGACGAACTGCTCAGCTGCAGCGTGTAGTTGCTGGATGGCGCAGATTTCAGCGAACCGACGTTACCTGCA
The DNA here is from genome assembly GCF_000493015.1 of Enterobacter sp. MGH 24. Lineage (NCBI taxonomy): Bacteria > Pseudomonadati > Pseudomonadota > Gammaproteobacteria > Enterobacterales > Enterobacteriaceae > Enterobacter > Enterobacter sp. MGH 24. The sequence goes on from NZ_KI535657.1 coordinate 1,051,094, forward strand.
GTTTTACCTGCCGCGCCGCTGGAGGCTGTTGCCGTTGCCGCAGGCGCAGCTGTGGCAGCCGGTGCCGTTGTGGTCGCCGTTGCTTTCGGCGCAGTCTGCGTGACTGGCGCTTTAGCAGGCTCGCTCACCGCAGCCGTTTCGGTGTGTTTCGGCTGTGCCGGTGCGGCTTTCACTTCAGGCGCTTTGACAACTGCCTGAGGTTTGGTTTCACGCTTAGGCTCAATCACCGCCTGCTTACGTTCAGGACGTGTCGCAGTTTGCGTCTGGCGCGGCTTGGTTTCCGTCGCAGCCGTTTGTGGCTGAGCATTACCACCGCGAATTGGGGCAACGGTTGCCGGCTCAGTTGGCAGCGTGGAGTTAACCACGACGTTATCAACCTGCTGCTGGTTCTGCGGCTGCGTCAGCGCATTGTTCAGGTCTCCCTGAACTTCTACGCGCTGCTGGCCTTCAGGCGTAGCAGGTGTCTGACCCTGAGCAGGGGTTGAAGAAACGGGCGGCAGAGAAACATCCTGCGGCGCTGTGGTGTTACCTGCGGTCTGCTCTGCGGAAGTTGCACCCGGTGCAGGCTGTGCGCCATTCGCCTGATTGGACGCATCGTTACCGGACAGGTTGATGCTCTTCTCAGCGGAAGCAGTTTGCTCGGTTGAGTTCGTTGACGGTGCTTTAAGCGCGGAGCCAATGCCGACAATCAGCAGCACAAGCACCAGAACGCCCAGGCCCATCATAATGTACTGGCGGGAAGCCGGTTTTGGCGCAGCGGCTTTTTTACGTTTACGCGGGCGACGCTCTACAGGCTGTTCGTCCATTGAATCTTCTTCGGACTCATAATCCTCTTCTGCTCGCTCTTCGTGCGCGTTGCGGCTGCGCGAAGGGCGACGATCGTCTGCATCCAGATCAACATCGTCAAAGTTGATCTGCGGCTCGTTATCACGTTCTGAAGATTGACGAGAACGACCAGTACGACGATCGCTGGGATCGGGTTTCAGCTCGTCTTCTGGTTTGAATTCATCCATTTAACACCCCACTCAAAGGCTTATGCTAACGACTTTGCATTTCACCTGAAGCTAAACGACCACCTGCGACAGTGGCCTGACCTTTCTAGTTGTTACGCCTGCTGACAATCAGCGATAGCGCCAAGAACGACATCGTGCGGCACTCCGCCGCGCACTTCACTCTTCCCTATTGCAAGCGGGAGTACAAGACGCATCTCGCCTGCCAATACTTTTTTATCGCGCATCATGTGGGGTAAATACGCTTGCGCCGACATCGCCTGCGGTCCGGTCACCGGCAAACCTGCACGCTCAAGCAGCGCAATGATGCGTGCCGTCTCTTCCGGTGTGAACTGCCCGAGACGTTCTGAAGTACGGGCAGCCATTACCATTCCGGCCGCGACGGCTTCACCGTGCAGCCAGTTACCGTAACCCATTTCGGCTTCAATCGCGTGACCAAACGTATGCCCAAGATTCAGTAAAGCACGTAAGCCCGTTTCACGCTCGTCTGCTGCGACAACTTCTGCTTTCAGCTCACAACAACGACGGATGCAGTATGCCAGTTTAGCCTCATCCAGGCGCAGCAGCGCATCCATATTCTCTTCAAGCCAGTTAAAGAACTCGCCGTCCAGAATAATGCCGTATTTGATCACTTCCGCCAGACCAGAAGCCAGCTCGCGCTTCGGCAGGGTTTTCAGACAGTCGAGATCCACCACCACCGATGCGGGCTGGTAGAACGCGCCAATCATGTTTTTGCCGAGCGGATGGTTCACTGCCGTTTTGCCACCCACAGAGGAGTCGACCTGGGACAGCAACGTGGTCGGGATTTGAATAAAACGGACGCCACGTTGATAGCTTGCGGCCGCAAAGCCGGTCAGATCGCCCACAACACCGCCGCCCAGGGCAAGCAGTGTTGTATCGCGACCGTGCGGTTTTTGCAGCAATGCGGTAAAGACGGTATCCAGTACCGTCAGGCTTTTATACTGCTCGCCATCGGGGAGAATCACACTGTCGACTTTTACGCCCGCCTGCTCAAGCAGGTGGCGTACGCGGTCGAGATAAAGCGGAGCCAGCGTCTCATTGGTGACCAGCATCGCCTGATCACCCTCTTTCAGTGGTAAAAAGGAAGCTGGGTCGTTAAACAAACCAGCCGCGATGGTGATAGGGTAACTACGTTCCCCGAGAGTAACTGTAATCCTCTCCATGACGCGACATCCACCTTTAATGCTTTTACCCGCAGGCGAGTGTATATAAAGCCAGAATCAGTTGCTTTCCAGCATATGAATAATCTGGTTTGCAACCACTTTAGCGCTCTGGTCGTCAGTACGAATGGTCACATCGGCAATCTCTTCATACAGCGGATTGCGTTCATCGGCCAACGCTTCCAGAACTTCGCGTGGTGGCGTTTCAACCTGCAGCAGCGGGCGCTTTTTATCGCGCTGCGTACGTGCCAGCTGTTTCTCGATGGTCGTCTCAAGATAGACCACTACGCCACGGGCGGAGAGACGGTTGCGGGTTTCGCGAGATTTCACAGAGCCGCCGCCTGTTGCCAGAACGATGCCCTGTTTTTCCGTGAGTTCGTTGATCACTTTTTCTTCTCGGTCACGGAAACCTTCTTCGCCTTCTACGTCGAAAACCCAGCCCACATCAGCTCCGGTTCGTTTCTCAATCTCTTGATCAGAATCGTAAAATTCCATATTGAGTTGTTGAGCTAACTGACGCCCAATAGTGCTTTTGCCGGCACCCATAGGCCCAACCAGAAAGATATTGCGTTTCTCTGCCATTTTATCGGTACTACTAAGACTATTCGTTAATGGTAATCCCCGCTGCGCAGACACTCAGCGTAGCAGGACATGAACTGAAACCTCATATGCAATAGAGCGAGAGTCAGACTAAAAATTATCTCAATACTCCGGCTTGTTTGGCAACTGATTAAATCACCGCGTCGGGCGCATAAGGTAATAAGACGTAAGTCCAACTCAAATCGGTACTCCTTGTATGCTAATTCATGCCCCACGTCAAACATCTGCAACAAACTGAATGCAAAATCATTGCGGGGATCGTCACCCGTCAGCGAATACCGACCAGACGTGGCGTAATAAACACCACTAGCTCGCGCCGTTCATTATCCTTCCCATCATGGCGAAAAAGCTGCCCAAGCCAGGGGATTTTTCCCAGCCCCGGCACGCTGTCACTGCCGGTTTTGTTCTTCTGCGAAAAAATTCCGCCCAACGCCAGCGTTTCTCCACTTTTTACCTCCACCTGGGTTTCAATCTCCTGTTTGTCGATCGCCAGGGTTTCGCCGTCCGCCTGCTGCAGAACCTGTCCCGGCATATTTTCGCTGATATGTAATTTCAGGCGCACGCGCCCTCCCGGTAAAACCACCGGCGTGACCTCCATCCCTAATACCGCCTCCTTAAACTCAACGGAGGTGGCGCCGCTTTCACCGCTTGAAACCTGATACGGAATTTCACTCCCCTGCTTGATGCTGGCCGGCTGCATATGCGAGGCCAGCAGCCGCGGGCTGGCGATGATATCGACCTGCTGTTTTTGCTCCAGCGCAGAGAGCTCCAGATCCAGCAGCCGACCATTGATTCGCCCGATGTTAAAACCCACGTGGCTGGTGGCGCTAGCGACGGAAAGATCGCTGCCAAGCGTGGTGAGCTGACCAACCTTGCCCGCGTCGGTGGCGTCGGCGAGATTCCACTTCACTCCCAATTCACGCAGGCTTTTTTCATTCATGGTCACAATATGCGCCGCCAGCTCGACCTGTTCGACGGGAATATCCATCTGAGCGGCCCAGCTTTGCAGCGTCTCCACCACCGTCCGGTTATCCCGAATCAGCAGGCGGTTGGTGCGTTTGTCGACAGATAAACTTCCCTTTGGACTCAGGAGTTTTTCCGCGGCTTTTTGCAGCTCTCCGGCATCGGCATAGGAAAAAGGGATGCTGTGAGACACCAGCGGCGCATCAAGCTGTCGACGCGCCCGCTCCTGCTCTGAGCGTTCCTGCTGTTCACGCTGCCAGGCGGCGGTATGCACGTAAAAAATGCCGCCCTCCTCTCGCAAAACGAGGCCAGCGCTGGTGACAACCGTCTGTAATGCCTGCCGCCAGGGGACGCGCGTCAGGTTAAGCGAAAGCGAGCCGCCGACATCGGGCGATATCACCAGATTACGGTTCTCCTGTGCGGCCAGGCTCTGCAGCACCTGGACAACAGGCACGTCATCCACCACCAGCGTGACCGGTTTTGGCGCGGCGGCCCACAGCGGATGGCTGAACGCCAGCAGCCACAGCATTATCCGTAAATTCATTCTTATCCGTTCCTTCTCGTTGCCACGTCCATTTTCCTGGTTCACATGTGTCACCCACATCAACAACCAGTTCCGTTTCATTGATGGCTGTTATCGTCCAGCCCACCGGGAAGCGCTCATGCATTTTCAGCCGGTACCAGCGCTTTTGCCCATCCTGTAAAATGCCGATAGCCTGCGGCCCTCCCACCATGCCGCGATAGTGCCACTGCGCCAGCTCGGCAATGGCGCAGGGATCGTCCGGCGGGCGAAACGGATCGCGCATGCCGGTCAATAGCAGCGCTGAGCAAACCAGCAGATATCGCGCGCTATTTCGCATGTTCCAGCTCCAGCCGCAGGCGCAGCGCTGTACCTTGTGGTGCAATCGCGAAAGCGGCGATCTGCACATCCCGCTGCGCCAGCCGGGAAAAAAGCGCCGGCAGCGCCTGCCACTCAAGCTCCAGCATCAGTTCCCCTCCCTTTGGCAGCGGCTTCCAGTAAACCAGCGTCGTGTTATCGCCCTGAAAATCGAGCGGAGAAAACGGCGTCAACTCTCTTGATTCCGTTGCCTTCGGACGAAACGGCCCCTTTCTGACGACAGGCCATAACGCCGCGTTAGCTCTCGCGTCCTGAATCAGCTGGCGTTGTCGTTCAGCACACTGCCTGTCTACCGGCCTGAGCAAGGTGCCCCACGCGGCCAGTCCTGCCAGGAGGCTCCCCAGACACCAGAAGAGCACCCGATTCCAGGGACGGCTTTCGCACCAGCGTTCTAACAGGAAATCCACGCGTTAACCCTCGCTTTTAAGATGAAGGGTGAACGTCCAGCGCCCCTGGCTGTCCTGCCGAAGCTCACCCGCCGTCCCGGGCGTGAAGCCGGTAATTTGTCCAAGCGCATCGCGCAGAGCAGAAAGGGCCGGCAGGGTTAGGGCATACCCGCTCAGCATCAGCGCAGGCGGCTGATAGCGAAGCTCTGCCAGCCAGACCTGGTCAGGAATGGTGCGGGAAAGCGACTCCAGCACCGGTTGCCATGCGCGTTGTTGAAGCGTCTGCGCTGGCTTCTGTGCCTGTGAGGCGAGTTTCTGCCGGGAGAGAAGCGCATGCTGCACGGTCTGCATTCCCGTCAGATCCGTTTGCAGCACGTGCAGCCTCATAAGAGGGTTCATCCGCAGACCGAACATAACCACGAACATCAAAAGCACGGTGCCGACAGACATTGCGCCCCAGAAACGCAGGCATCGCGCGCGCCGCTGCTGTCGCCACGGCAGAAAATTCATGATGCTCATCCGGGCACCTCGCTCATGGCCAGCGCCAGCGCAACGGTATAATCAGCGCCGCAGCCCGGTAGCGGGGCATGGCAGCGTTTCAGGATTTCCCACGGGTGACGTCGGTTATCAAACAGCGCGATGTCATCCGGACCAAGCGCCAGCAGCGCCGACAGCTCGGCCACGCTTTCGGCTTCTGTGGTAAAGCGGCGCCCCCACTGGTGGCGCATCGCCCACAGCCACTGCCGATCGTCCCGCCAGGCAACGCACGTCGCTGGCGCCACCGCAGGAAGAAGATTCGCCAGCGCGCTGGCATCCGGCGTAATGGCTACCAGCCGCAAACGCAGCGCTTTCGCCAGCGCCAGAAGGGTCTCGACCTCGTTGTTTTGCGCGGCAGTCACCTGAAAGCTATTGCTGAAGGTATCCTGCGCGTAATCGAAACAGAGCGTATCGGCAGACACCTCCAGTTCACGCGCGAGCGCCGCGCCAAGCCATGAGAGCTGCTCGCTGTCGCGCAGCGCAACGGTCGGACGAGGAAGCGACCGTTGCAGGGTGCGTGCTGCCGGGAAAGAGAGGAACACCCGATGGTAGTGCGGCAGCGTTTTCCGCCAGTCGCGTAACGCATCAACCAGCTGTTCTGGCTGATAAATTTTGCCGTCACGAAGGATGCCTTCGGCCAGAGGAATCGCCCACCAGCGGCGCAAGCACCAGCCGGACTTGTCCCGGGCCAACGCAACGATCAGCACCCTATCCTGTTGAATATGAACGCCCGTTTGCCATGTTTTGAAAGCCATGCTTCACGATCTCCTTATCGCCCGTCGTCTTGACGGCTATATCAATGAATCAGGCTTGCCTTTATACTACCGCGCGATTGTTTAGAAACTGCCCAAGTGAAACCAAATGGGAAATCTCCGGTGAAGTTCGTAAAGTATTTATTCATCCTTGCAGTCTGTTGCATTCTGCTGGGAGCAGGCTCGATTTACGGTTTGTACAAATATATTGAGCCACAGCTACCTGATGTCGCCACGCTTCGCGATGTACGACTCCAGATCCCGATGCAAGTCTATAGCGCCGATGGCGAGCTGATGGCGCAGTATGGCGAGAAGCGTCGTATTCCGCTGACCTTAAACCAAATCCCCCCCGTGATGGTGAAAGCCTTTATCGCCACGGAGGACAGCCGTTTTTACGAGCACCACGGTGTCGATCCGGTGGGGATTTTCCGTGCCGCGAGCATTGCGTTGTTCTCTGGCCACGCCTCTCAGGGGGCGAGTACCATTACGCAGCAGCTGGCGCGTAACTTCTTCCTCAGCCCTGAAAAGACGCTGATACGTAAGATCAAAGAGGTGTTCCTTGCGATTCGTATTGAGCAGCTGCTGAGCAAAGACGAAATCCTTGAGCTGTACCTCAATAAAATCTACCTGGGCTACCGCGCCTATGGCGTGGGGGCTGCCGCACAGGTGTACTTCGGTAAGCCTGTTGAGCAACTCACCTTAAGCGAAATGGCAACCATTGCCGGTCTGCCGAAAGCGCCGTCCACGTTTAACCCGCTCTATTCGCTCGATCGCGCCACCGCGCGTCGTAACGTCGTCCTGTCACGTATGCTGAGCGAAGGCTACATCAGCCAGAGCGAGTACGAGCAGGCGCGTAACGATGTCATTGACGCTAACTACCATGCCCCTGAGATCGCCTTCGCGTCCCCTTACCTGACCGAAATGGTTCGCCAGGAGATGGTGAATCGTTATGGCGACAAGGCCTATGAAGATGGCTATCGCGTGTACACCACCGTCACCCGCAAAGTCCAACAGGCGGCTCAGGAAGCGGTGCGGAACAACGTGATGGACTACGATATGCGTCACGGCTATCGCGGCCCGTCAAACGTGCTCTGGAAAGTGGGCGAAAGCGCGTGGGACAACAAAAAAATCACCCGTACGCTGAAGGCGCTGCCGACCTATGGTCCGCTCCTTCCTGCCGTGGTGACGCAGGCCGATCCTCAGGAGGCCGTTGCGACGCTCGCGGACGGTACCTCCGTCTCCCTGCGTATGGACGGTATCCGCTGGGCGCGTCCTTATCGCTCGGATACCCTGCAGGGCGCAACGCCGCGTAAAGTGACCGATGCGGTACAAACCGGGCAGCAAATCTGGGTGCGCAAGGTAGGCGAATCCTGGTGGCTGGCGCAGGTGCCGGACGTCAACTCGGCCCTGGTCTCTATCAATCCACAGAACGGTGCCATCCTGGCCCTGGTCGGCGGGTTTGATTTCAACCAGAGCAAATTTAACCGCGCCACCCAGGCGCTGCGTCAGGTCGGTTCCAATATCAAACCGTTCCTCTACACGGCCGCGATGGATAAAGGCTTGACCCTCGCCAGCATCCTGAACGACGTGCCAATCTCCCGCTGGGATGCCGGTGCCGGTTCCGACTGGCAGCCGAAGAACTCCCCTGCGGAGTATGCCGGTCCTATTCGTCTCCGTCAGGGTCTGGGACAGTCGAAAAACGTGGTGATGGTGCGCGCCATGCGCGCGATGGGCGTCGACTATGCCGCAGAGTATCTGCAGCGCTTCGGTTTCCCGGCGCAGAACATCGTTCGCACCGAGTCGCTGGCGTTAGGTTCCGCCTCCTTTACGCCGCTTCAGGTCGCACGCGGGTACTCGGTGATGGCCAACGGCGGCTTCCTGATTGACCCGTACTTCATCAGCAAGATCGAAAACGATCAGGGCGGCGTGCTGTTCGAAGCAAAACCGAAAATTGCCTGTCCTGACTGCGATATTCCGGTCATTTATGGCAATACGCCGAAATCCGAGGTGCTTGAAAACAAGGACATGGAAGATCCTGCCGTGTCTCAGGAGCAGCAGAACGGCGTCGTGCCGCAGCCGCAGCTCGAGCAGGCTAACCAGTCGCTGGTGGCACAGACCGGTGCGCCGGAGTATGCCCCGCATGTGATCAACACGCCGCTGTCGTTCCTGATCAAAAGCGCGCTGAACACCAACATCTTCGGCGAACCGGGCTGGCAGGGCACAGGCTGGCGCGCAGGGCGTGATTTGCAGCGCCATGACATCGGCGGTAAAACGGGGACAACCAACAGTTCGAAAGATGCGTGGTTCTCCGGCTACGGCCCGGGCGTGGTGACATCGGTCTGGATCGGTTTCGACGATCACCGCCGTGACTTAGGTCGTACAACGGCATCCGGCGCGATTAAGGATCAGATTTCCGGCTACGAAGGCGGAGCGAAGAGCGCGCAGCCGGCCTGGGACGCCTACATGAAGTCCGTTCTTGAAGGCGTGCCGGAGCAGCCGTTGACGCCACCGCCAGGCGTGGTCACGGTCAATATCGACCGCAGCACGGGTCAGCTCGCCAACGGCGGTAATAGTCGCGAAGAGTATTTCATCGAGGGCACGCAGCCGACCACGCAGGCGGTGCATGAGGTGGGTACAGAGATTATTGATAACGGCGAAACGCACGAGCTGTTCTAAAATAAAAATGCCCGGTAAAAACCGGGCAAAGCATCGTAGGCCGGGTAAGGCGAAGCCGCCACCCGGCTTTTTTTATGGCCTACAGTCGCCCCTGCCCCTTCAGCCACTCTCGTACCAGGAACAGCGCGCTCACGTTGCGAGCCTCATTAAAGTCAGGGTCTTCCAGCAGATCCATCAGGTGCGCTAGCGGCCAGCGAACCTGCGGCAGCGGCTCCGGCTCATCCCCTTCGAGCGATTCAGGATAGAGATCTTCGGCCACCACGATATTCATTTTGCTGGAAAAATAGGACGGCGCCATGCTCAGTTTTTTCAGGAATGAAAGCTCATTCGCCCCGAAGCCGACCTCTTCTTTCAGCTCGCGGTTTGCCGCTTCAAAGACGGTTTCACCCGGGTCGATAAGCCCTTTCGAGAAACCAAGCTCGTAAGATTCCGTTCCCACAGCATATTCGCGGATCAAAATCAGATGATCGTCGATAATGGGAATAATCATCACCGCTTCGCGCGAAGAGGGGCGCATACGTTCATAAACGCGACGCACACCGTTGCTGAACTCCAGGTCCACACTTTCGACATTAAACAGGCGCGATTTGGCGACAGTTTCAACATTCAGAATGGTGGGTTTTTGTAGTGGTTTGCTCATCGTGATGGGTCTTAGCAGTGAGAACTGGCGTTATTGTGCGATATGCCGCACGGTTTCGGCAATGTCAATCGTTCTTTATTTACATTTATGCAACGTAGCAGGGATCAATCCTCAATTCAAAACAAATGTCAAGAGGTTGAAATGTTTCCAGGAATTTGCTGATATCGCGCCATAACAGGCTTTGCTATCATCACCGGTCACTGGGATGCGCTTCAGAATGCTCAAGTTCGACTCCATACTTGCCGATAGCCAACCACAGACTCTCATTCAATGTAAAGGTGCTACTGACTACACCTGTAAGATAAGTAAGATGGGGAAAGCATGAGCACCATTTTGATTGTTCTCGCTGCTATGCTGGCCAGCGCATTGGTTGCAGGGTGGTTGTACAGGCGCCGGGTACAGCGCCGTTATCGTCTGCCCTTTTTAAATGCATTTGCGGGTGCGAGCACGCGTAAACTCACGCAAGACGAGCGTGATGCGGTTGAAAACTATCTCGAAATCCTGAACCGTACTCAGTTAACGCCTGGGCCAACGGGTGCCACCGCTGCGCCCGTCGCGCTAAAGCTTAATGCGCAAAGTGATACCGTGCTCTGCGTGACGCGCTCCATCACGCGCTATGGCATCACCACTGATGACCCCAATAAATGGCGCTATTACCTTGATTCCGTCGAAGTGCATCTGCCCCCGTCCTGGGAGCAATACATTAATGACGAAAACAGCGTTGAGCTGATTCACACCGATTCGTTGCCCCTGGTTATTTCGCTTAACGGCCATACGCTGAATGAATACCTTCAGGAAGCTCCGCGTTTTGCGCTGGAGCGCGCGAGTTCAACGCAGGCTTCCATTCGTGGCGAAGAGACGGAGCAGATCGAACTGCTGAACATTCGCCAGGAAACGCATGAAGAGTACGCCCTGAGCCGCCCGGACGGCATCCGTGAAGCTATTCTGATCGTCGCGTCCTTCCTGCTCTTTTTTATCTGCCTGCTCACGCCGGATGTGTTTGTCCCCTGGCTGGCTGGCGGCGCGGTGCTGCTGCTGGCTGCCGGGCTTTGGGGGCTCTTTGCCCCACCGGCCAAAACCTCGCTGCGCGAGATCCACTGCCTGCGCGGTACGCCAAAGCGCTGGGGCCTGTTCGGTGAAAACGATCAAGAACATCTCAACAATATTTCGCTCGGTATTATCGACCTGATCTACCCGCGCCACTGGCAACCGTGGATTGCGCAGGACTTAGGGCAGAAAACCGATATTGATATCTACCTTGACCGCCACGTTGTGCGTCAGGGACGCTTCCTGTCTCTGCATGATGAAGTGAAAAATTTCCCGCTTCAGCACTGGCTGCGCAGCGCGGTCATTGCCGGCGGCGCTGCGCTGGTCTTAGCCATGCTGCTGCTTTTCGTGCCGCTGGATATGCCCATAAAATTCACTCTGTCGTGGATCAAAGGGGCGCAAACCATTGAAGCGAGCAGCGTCAACAAACTGGATGAAGCCGGTGTGCGCGTGGGGGACACGCTGCGCCTGAAAGGTACCGGGATGTGTAATATTCACACCCCGGGGGCGTGGAACACCCGCCAGAACTCGCCGTTCATGCCGTTCGACTGCTCGCAAATTATCTGGAACGACGCGCCGCCGCTGCCGCTGCCGGAATCCGAAGTGGTGAATAAGGCCACGGCGCTTACCCAGACGGTGAACCGCCAGCTGCACCCGAAACCGGACGATGATTCGCGCGTCAGCCCTGCGCTGCGCTCGGCCATTCAGAAATCAGGCATGGTTCTGCTGGATGATTTTGGTGACATCGTCCTGAAAACTGAAGATCTCTGCTCCTCGCAGGATGAGTGTATCCGCCTCAAGAATGCGCTGGTCAACCTGGGGAACAGCAAAGACTGGGACTCGCTGGTAAAGCGCGCCGAAGCGGGACGGCTGGACGGCGTTAACGTGCTGCTCCGTCCGGTGAGCGCTGAATCGCTGGATAACCTGGTCGCCACCTCGACCTCGCCGTTCATGATGCGCGAAACCACCCGTGCGGCTCAGGCGCTGAACAGCCCGGCACCGGGCGGGTTTGTGATTGTCAGCGATGAGGGCAGCGACCTGGTCGATCAGCCTTACCCGCAGGTCGCGCTTTATGACTACCCGGCGCAGGAGCAGTGGAGCCAGTTCCAGCGCCTGGCGCAGATGCTGATGCAAACGCCGTTCAGCGCCGAAGGGATTGTCACAAGCATCTACACCGATGCTAACGGCACCCGCCATATCGGGCTGCACCGGATGCCGGATAGCGCAGGTTTATGGCGTTACATTGGCACCTCTCTGCTGATGACCGCGATGCTGATCGCCATTTTCTGGAACGGCTTTATGGCCCTGCGCCGCTACCAGCGCTCGCGCACCCGGCTTGCCGACATCCAGCAGTATTATGAAAACTGCCTCAATCCTAAGCTGATCCCCTCGTCTGAGAGCCTGATCTGATAACGTCGTTGCGCGGCAAGATGTGCTACCCTGTCGCGCACGTTTCTTCTGGCTGGAGTTCCCCCTAATGCATCTTGATATCGCCTGGCAGGAGGTTGATACCGTTCTGCTGGATATGGACGGCACGCTGCTCGATCTCGCCTTTGATAACTATTTCTGGCAAACGCTGGTTCCTGAAACCTACGGCGAACAGCAGGGGATCTCCCCGGCAGAAGCGCAGGCATTCATTCGTTCGCAATATAGCGCGGTGCAACATACGCTAAACTGGTACTGTCTTGACTACTGGAGCGAGCGCCTCGGTTTGGATATTTGTGCCATGACCACCGCCCAGGGCCCGCGCGCCGTTCTGCGCGAGGATACCGTGCCCTTTCTGGATGCGCTGAAAGCAAGCGGCAAGCGCCGTATTTTGCTGACCAACGCGCATCCACATAATCTGGCGGTGAAGCTGGAGCACACCGGTCTGGCGTCGCACCTTGATTTATTACTTTCCACCCACACATTTGGTTATCCGAAAGAGGATCAGCGGTTGTGGCATGCGGTGAAGGAAGAGACGGGTTTGCAGCCAGAACGTACGCTGTTCATTGATGACAGCGAGCCCATTCTGGATTCCGCGGCAAGGTTTGGCATTCGCTACTGTCTGGGCGTGACCAATCCTGACTCTGGCCTGGATGAAAAAAGCTATCTGCGCCACCCTGGGCTGAACGACTATCGCCAGATGATCCCCTCACTGACCGTGAAGGAGACGCCATGAAAGAAAAACCCTCTGACGGGGTAAGACTGGACAAATGGCTGTGGGCAGCGCGTTTTTATAAAACACGCGCCCTTGCCCGCGAGATGGTTGACGGCGGAAAAGTGCATTACAACGGCCAGCGCAGCAAACCGAGCAAGCTGGTTGAGCTGAATGCCACCTTAACGCTGCGTCAGGGCAACGATGAACGTACGGTGGTGATTAAAGCCATTACCGAACAGCGTCGACCCGCAACAGAAGCCGTACTGCTTTATGAAGAGACGGCGGAGAGCATTGAAAAACGCGAGAAGACCGCGCTGGCGCGCAAAATGAACGCGCTGACGATGCCTCACCCGGACAGGCGACCGGATAAAAAAGAGCGCCGCGATCTGATGAAATTTAAACACGGTGAGACCGAGTAACCTCACCCGCACGAGAGATGAAAATGGCCCAACACGACCAATTACACCGCTATCTGTTTGAACAATTCGCCGTGCGCGGCGAGCTGGTCACCGTATCGGAAACCTGGAAACAGATTCTGGAAAACCACAACTACCCGCTGCCGGTGAAGACCCTGTTGGGCGAACTGCTGGTTGCCACCAGCCTGCTGACGGCGACGCTGAAGTTTGCCGGTGATATCACCGTGCAGCTGCAGGGTGACGGCCCGATGACGCTGGCGGTGATCAACGGCAACAACCAGCAGCAAATGCGCGGCGTGGCGCGCGTTCAGGGCGACGTGCCTGAAAATGCGGACCTCAAGACGCTGGTGGGTAATGGCTACCTGGTGATCACCATCTCTCCTGAGGAAGGCGAGCGCTATCAGGGCGTGGTGGGTCTGGAAGGCGATACGCTGGCAGCCTGCCTGGAAGATTACTTCATGCGTTCTGAACAGCTGCCGACGCGTCTCTTCATCCGCACCGGTGAAGTGGACGGTCAGCCTGCTGCGGGCGGTATGCTGCTGCAGGTTCTGCCTGCGCAGGACGCACAGACCAATGACTTTGAGCACCTGGCAACGCTGACCGAAACCATCAAAGCGGAAGAGCTGTTCAACCTGTCGGCGACCGACGTGCTGTGGCGTCTGTACCACGAAGAAGAAGTGACGGTCTACGACCCGCAGGCGGTGGAATTTAAGTGCACCTGCTCACGCGAGCGCTGCGCTGGCGCACTGAAAACCCTGCCGGATGAAGAGATCGACAGCATCATGGCGGAAGACGGCGAAATTGATATGCACTGTGACTACTGCGGTACCCACTACGTGTTCAATTCGATGGATATCGCTGAGATCCGCAATAACGCCTCCCCGGCGGATCCGCAGGTTCACTAAACCTCTTCCCCTTACCCTGACCCTCTCCCCTTTGGGATGAGGGTCAAAATCCCCGCATAAGCTGAATCGTTTTCCCTATGTAACTCTTACGTAATTTTCTTACGTGTATGCGATTACATTCACATTCTTTCCGATAAAATCACCACTCTTTAACCTTTTCGGAACATTTTCCCCAACCAAAAAGCGATTCCTGCGATAATCCGCCTGCGCTGTGACTGGAGTCGCAGCGTTTTCCGTTAGTAAGGGTTTTGTCCAGATGCGTAAATCTATGAGCCCCGTCGCGGTTAACAACCTCAGAAAAACCCTACAATTTCAGGCAGTACATATTGGCTAAGGAGCAGTGATATGCGTGTTACTGGTTTAACCCCGCAAGATCTCAAGGCTTATGGAATTCACGACGTCCAGGAAATCGTCTACAACCCCGACTACGATACGCTGTATCAGGAAGAGCTCAATCCAGCACTGGAAGGATACGAGCGCGGTGTGTTGACGAATCTTGGTGCTATCGCCGTCGATACCGGTATCTTTACCGGTCGTTCGCCGAAAGATAAGTATATCGTCCGAGACGAAACCACCCGCGATACGCTGTGGTGGGCTGACAAGGGCAAAGGGAAGAACGACAACAAACCGCTCTCTCCGGAAACCTGGCAGCACCTGAAAGGGCTCGTCACCCATCAACTTTCCGGCAAGCGTCTGTTCATTGTCGACGCTTTCTGCGGCGCTAACGCCGACACCCGTCTCTCCGTGCGTTTTATCACTGAAGTGGCCTGGCAGGCGCATTTCGTGAAAAACATGTTTATTCGTCCAACCGACGAAGAGCTGCAGGATTTCACTCCGGATTTCATCGTGATGAACGGGGCGAAATGCACGAACCCACAGTGGAAAGAGCAGGGCCTGAACTCCGAAAACTTTGTTGCCTTCAACCTGACCGAGCGTATCCAGCTGATCGGCGGTACCTGGTACGGCGGCGAAATGAAGAAAGGGATGTTCTCCGTCATGAACTACCTGCTGCCGCTGCGGGGCATCGCCTCCATGCACTGCTCGGCTAACGTCGGTGAAAAAGGCGACGTGGCGGTATTCTTCGGCCTGTCCGGCACCGGGAAAACCACCCTGTCCACCGATCCAAAACGTCGCCTGATTGGCGATGACGAACACGGCTGGGATGACGACGGCGTATTCAACTTTGAAGGCGGCTGCTACGCGAAGACCATTCGCCTGTCTGAAGAGGCAGAGCCGGATATCTTCCACGCGATCCGTCGCGATGCGCTGCTGGAAAACGTCACCGTGCGTGCAGACGGCTCCATCGACTTCGACGATGCGTCGAAAACGGAAAACACCCGCGTCTCTTACCCGATCTACCACATCGACAATATCGTGAAGCCGGTTTCAAAAGCGGGTCACGCCACGAAGGTCATTTTCCTGACGGCGGATGCGTTCGGCGTGCTGCCTCCGGTGTCTCGCCTGACGGCCAGCCAGACGCAGTACCACTTCCTCTCGGGCTTCACCGCCAAGCTGGCGGGTACCGAGCGCGGCGTGACGGAGCCAACCCCAACCTTCTCCGCCTGCTTCGGCGCGGCCTTCCTGTCGCTGCACCCGACGCAGTACGCTGAAGTGCTGGTGAAACGCATGCAGGCATCCGGCGCGCAGGCTTACCTGGTGAACACCGGCTGGAACGGTACCGGCAAACGTATCTCTATCAAAGATACCCGCGCCATTATCGACGCCATTCTGGATGGTTCTCTGGACGACGCCGAAACCTTCACGCTGCCGATGTTTGACCTGGCGATCCCAACGTCGCTGCCGGGTGTGGATACGCATATCCTCGACCCGCGCAATACGTACGGTTCGCCGGAGCAGTGGCGCGAGAAGGCGGAATCGCTGGCTAAGCTGTTTATCGAGAACTTCGAGAAGTACACCGATACCCCGGCGGGTGCTGCGCTGGTGAGTGCGGGTCCAAAACTGTAGTCCATGTCGGGTGGCGGCTTCGCCTTACCCGACCTACAAAAAAGGGTGGCTCGTGCCACCCTTTTTTCAACTCTCTTTCACCTGCCCTCGCGTCACCGGTACCGGCAGCCAGGCGCGAATGCTCAACCCACCCCGCTCGCTGGTGCCAATCTCCAGCAGCCCGTTGTGGTTATCAATGATACGCTGAACAATCGCCAGGCCTAAGCCCGTACCGCTGGTGCTGCGCGCGCTGTCGCCGCGCACAAACGGCTGGAACAGATGCTTACGCTGCTCGGGCTTGATGCCCGGGCCGTCGTCTTCTACCTGGAACCAGGCGCGGTTGAGTTCAGACCCGCTGCTGACCTTAATCCAGCCGTTGCCGTAGCGCGCCGCGTTGACCACCATGTTGGCCACCGCGCGTTTGATGGAGAGCGGGTGCATGCGAACCTGGATCTCTCCCGTCTGAAGGTCGGTATCAATTTCACGCTCGTAGCCGCTTTCCGCCGCCACCACTTCGCCCAGCACCGCGTTCAGATCCGCCATCTCCATTGGCATCTCCTGTCCGGTGCGCAGGTAGTCAATAAACTGCTCGATGATAGCGTTACACTCTTCGATATCCTTGTTGATGGACTCGGCAAGGTAACCGTCCTCTTCCCCCATCATCTCCGTCGCCAGACGAATACGCGTTAGCGGCGTGCGCAGGTCATGGCTGACGCCCGCCATCAGCAGCGTACGGTCATCCGCCAGCTGCTTCACGCCTGCCGCCATATGGTTAAACGCGCGCGTCACCGAACGGACTTCCGAAGCGCCATACTCGCGCAGCGGAGGAGGAATAATCCCTTTACCGACCTGCAGCGCAGCGTGCTCCAGGTCGACCAGCGGTCGGTTCTGTATACGGATAAACAGCCAGGCCCCGCCTATCGCCAGCAGCATGATCGCCAGGGTATAGCGGAACAGCGGCGAGAAGTCGCCCTGATGGATTTCGGTCAGCGGGACGCGCACCCAGATATTGGGTGAAAGCCAGGTTTTCAGCCAGACGACGGGCGAGCTTTTGTTGACCTCAACGCGCACTTCCGTTGGGCCGCCCAATTGCTGCGCCATCTGCTGGCTCAGGAATTCGTAGTGCTGCGCCCAGCGCAGGCCAGCGTCTTCCGCCGCTTCGTTGGAGTAGAGCGAAATGCCCAGCTCACGGTAGATTTCACGGCGAAACGCCGGGGGAACGACGAGCTGCGTGCCGTCCTCCAGCTGCAGTTTATCGGTCATCAGCATACGGACTTCGTAGGCCAGGACCTTATTAAACTGCTGGAGGCTCGGCAGGATCGCAAAGTTCAGCACCACCAGATAGGTCGTCACCAGGCTGACGAACAGCAGGGTGACGATCAATAACAGGGTGCGGGCAAACGAGCTACGCGGCGAGAAGCGCATTCGCCTCATGCTTTAGAGCCGTCCGGGACGAACACGTAGCCCAGACCCCATACGGTCTGAATATAACGAGGATGCGCAGGATCTTCTTCCACCATGCGGCGCAGACGGGAGATCTGCACGTCGATAGAGCGTTCCATTGCGGAGTATTCGCGACCGCGCGCCAGGTTCATCAGCTTGTCACGGGAAAGCGGTTCACGCGGGTGGCTGACCAGCGCTTTCAGGACCGCAAACTCGCCGCTGGTGAGCGGCATTGGCTCGTCTTCACGGAACATCTCGCGCGTGCCGAGGTTCAGCTTGAACTTGCCGAAGGCGATGACGGCTTCTTCCTGCGACGGTGCGCCAGGCAGTTCGTTCGCCTGACGGCGGAGAACAGCGCGAATACGCGCCAGCAGTTCACGCGGGTTAAACGGTTTTGGAATATAGTCGTCGGCGCCGATTTCGAGGCCCACGATACGGTCAACTTCTTCGCCCTTCGCCGTCACCATGATGATCGGCATCGGGTTGCTCTGGCTGCGCAGACGGCGGCAGATAGAGAGCCCATCTTCGCCAGGCAGCATCAGGTCGAGAACCATCAGGTGGAAAGATTCACGGGTCAGCAGACGGTCCATCTGCTCAGCGTTCGCGACGCTACGAACCTGGAAGCCCTGCTCGGTCAGATAACGTTCCAGCAGCGCACGCAGGCGCATGTCGTCATCCACGACCAGAATTTTGTAGTTCTCTTGCATTGTGTGTACTCCCAAAGGTTCGGATAGTCTTTGTAACAGCGTATTCTAAAAAAGTGCACGTATTCGACCAGCTAATTCTGGTATAAATTCTAGTCGAAATTGTTACAAAGCATATTTAACAGCAGCTTATCTGCTCATTTCATCACATAAATCATTATTAATCCTGTCTGTTACACTGTGTGGTACGTATTGTGCGCAAGACAGTTAACCGGCAGGCAGCAAAGGCTTTACCATGAAAACGCCCCTGATCACCCGCGAAGGGTACGAAAAGCTCAAAAAAGAGATGGATTACCTCTGGCGCGAGGAGCGTCCTGAAGTAACCAAAAAGGTCACCTGGGCAGCAAGCCTGGGCGATCGCAGCGAAAACGCTGACTACCAGTACAATAAAAAGCGGCTGCGCGAAATTGACCGCCGGGTTCGCTATCTGACCAAGTGCCTCGAGAATCTCAAAATTGTCGATTACTCCCCGCAGCAGGAGGGCAAAGTGTTCTTCGGCGCGTGGGTGGAGATTGAAAACGACGACGGTGACACCCTGCGTTTTCGTATTGTCGGCTACGATGAAATTTTTGGTCGTAAGGATTACATCTCCATCGACTCCCCGATGGCCCGCGCGCTGCTGAAAAAGGAAGTGGGCGACCTGGCCGTCGTTCAGACCCCAGCCGGAGAAGCCAGCTGGTACGTCAATGAGATCGTCTACGTAAAATAGTCCGAGAGCGCCCTCCCCGGCTGGCATTTTGCCGTGTCAGCCCGTATAACTATCCCCTGATTTTTCGACTCAACAGATGATAAAGCCATGATGAAAGATTCGCTCTGCCGCATTATTGCGGGTGATATTCAGGCCAGAGCCGAACAGGTAGAAGCTGCCGTTCGCCTGCTTGATGAAGGGAACACCGTGCCGTTTATTGCACGCTATCGTAAGGAAGTCACCGGCGGTCTGGACGACACGCAGCTGCGTAACCTGGAGACCCGTCTGGGCTATCTGCGCGAGCTGGAAGAACGTCGTCAGGCGATCCTCAAATCCATCGGCGAACAGGGCAAGCTGACCGGCGAGCTGGAAAGCGCCATTAACGGTACCCTGAGCAAAACCGAACTCGAAGATCTCTATCTTCCGTATAAACCAAAGCGCCGCACGCGCGGGCAGATTGCGATTGAAGCGGGCCTTGAGCCGCTGGCCGACCTGCTGTGGAACGAGCCGTCCCATGACCCGGAAACCGAAGCGGCGAAATTTATCGACGCCGACAAAGGCGTAGCGGACACCAAGGCCGCCCTCGACGGCGCGCGCTACATTCTGATGGAGCGCTTCGCCGAAGACGCCGCCCTGCTCGCTAAAGTGCGTGATTACCTGTGGAAGAATGCCCACATCGTCTCTACCGTCGTCGCGGGTAAAGAGGAAGAAGGCGCGAAATTCCGTGACTACTTCGATCACCACGAACCGATCTCCACTACGCCTTCACACCGCGCGCTGGCGATGTTCCGCGGCCGCAACGAAGGCGTGCTCCAGCTCTCCCTGAACGCCGACCCGCAGTTCGACGAGCCGCCGAAAGAGAGCCACTGCGAGCAGATCATTATCGACCATCTTGGCCTGCGCCTGAACAACGCCCCGGCGGACAGCTGGCGCAAAGGCGTGGTGAGCTGGACCTGGCGCATCAAGGTGCTGATGCACCTCGAAACCGAGCTGATGGGCACCGTGCGCGAGCGCGCCGAAGACGAAGCGATCAACGTCTTCGCCCGTAACCTGCACGACCTGCTGATGGCTGCTCCTGCTGGCCTGCGCGCCACCATGGGTCTCGATCCGGGTCTGCGTACCGGCGTGAAGGTCGCCGTGGTTGACGGCACCGGCAAGCTGGTTGCCACCGACACCATTTACCCGCACACCGGCCAGGCGGCGAAAGCGGCCGTCGTGGTGGCGGCGCTGTGCGAAAAATACAACGTGGAGCTGGTTGCCATCGGTAACGGTACGGCCTCACGCGAAACCGAGCGTTTCTACCTCGACGTGCAGAAGCAGTTCCCGAAAGTGACGGCGCAGAAAGTGATCGTCAGCGAAGCGGGGGCATCCGTCTATTCCGCGTCCGAGCTGGCGGCGCAAGAGTTCCCGGACCTGGACGTTTCCCTGCGCGGCGCGGTCTCGATCGCTCGCCGCCTGCAGGATCCGCTGGCGGAGCTGGTGAAGATCGACCCGAAATCCATCGGCGTGGGCCAGTATCAGCACGACGTGAGCCAGACGCAGCTGGCGCGCAAGCTGGATGCTGTCGTGGAAGACTGCGTAAACGCCGTCGGCGTTGACCTGAACACCGCCTCCGTTCCGCTGCTGACCCGCGTGGCGGGCTTAACGCGCATGATGGCGCAGAACATCGTCGCCTGGCGTGATGAGAACGGTCAGTTCCAGAACCGTCAGCAGCTGCTGAAGGTGAGCCGTCTGGGGCCAAAAGCCTTTGAGCAGTGTGCGGGCTTCCTGCGCATCAACCACGGCGATAACCCGCTGGATGCCTCTACCGTTCACCCGGAAGCCTATCCGGTTGTCGAGCGTATTCTGGCCGCCACCCAGCAGGCGCTGAAAGACCTGATGGGCGACAGCAGCGCCCTGCGCAACCTGAAAGCCGTTGATTTCACCGACGACAAATTTGGTGTTCCAACCGTCACCGACATCATCAAAGAGCTGGAAAAGCCGGGCCGCGATCCGCGTCCTGAGTTCAAAACGGCGACCTTTGCTGACGGCGTGGAAACCATGAACGACCTGCTGCCCGGCATGGTGCTGGAAGGCGCGGTGACCAACGTCACCAACTTTGGCGCGTTTGTGGATATCGGCGTGCATCAGGACGGTCTGGTGCATATCTCATCCCTCGCCGACAAGTTCGTTGAAGACCCGCACACCGTGGTCAAAGCGGGCGACATCGTGAAGGTCAAAGTGCTGGAAGTGGATCTGCAGCGCAAGCGTATCGCCCTGACCATGCGTCTGGACGAGCAGCCGGGCGACACCAACGCGCGTCGTGGCGGCAATGGCGGTGGTCGCGAGCAGCAGCGCCCGGCCGCGAAGGCCGCGAAACCTCGCGGACGTGATGCACAGCCTGCAGGCAACAGCGCGATGATGGATGCGCTGGCGGCAGCGATGGGTAAGAAACGCTAAGGTTGTCAACGCCCGGTGGCGCTGCGCTTACCGGGCCTACGCTTTTGTAGGCCGGGCAAACGCAGTGCCGCCCGGCAAGCAGGCCGCAGCGAATTAAAATAAATAGGATGTAGCCATATTTAAACCACGAATTATCACCCCGTTAACAAATACTCCCCTTTTCGTTTTCCTGGCAATTCAGCAAATATTGAGCAAGGTCAAACAGGCCGTAAATTAATACCGCAAACAACATTCCGTCACAGTTTTAATATTGCTGATAAAAACTATTCTCATTATCATCCCATAGTAGATAATTTAACCTTTCGTGGAATCAGGCGTTATGCAATTCACTCCAGACAGTGCATGGAAGATTACCGGTTTTACCCGCGAAATTAGCCCGGCCTATCGGCAAAAGCTGCTGTCGCTGGGCATGCTGCCCGGCTCGTCATTCCAGGTCGTGCGCGTGGCGCCGCTAGGTGACCCGGTTCATATCGAAACCCGCCGCGTGAATCTGGTGCTGCGTAAGAAAGACCTCGCGTTAATTGAAGTCGAAGCCTTATCCCGATAACAAGCCAGCGGTTTCAGTGAGTCTAAAAAAAATGAAAAAGTTAACTATTGGCTTAATTGGCAATCCTAATTCCGGCAAGACCACCCTTTTTAACCAGCTGACCGGAGCCCGCCAGCGCGTGGGCAACTGGGCGGGCGTGACGGTTGAGCGTAAAGAGGGCCAGTTCACGACAACGGACAGCCAGGTGACGCTGGTTGACCTTCCCGGCACCTACTCCTTAACCACCATTTCGTCGCAAACTTCGCTGGATGAGCAGATTGCCTGCCACTATATTCTTGGCGGCGACGCGGACCTGCTGATCAACGTGGTCGACGCTTCCAATCTCGAACGTAACCTTTATCTGACGCTGCAGTTGCTGGAGCTGGGGATCCCCTGCATCGTGGCGCTCAACATGCTCGACATAGCGGAGAAACAAAAGCTGCGTATCGACGTCGATGCCCTCTCCGCGCGCCTGGGTTGCCCGGTCGTTCCGCTGGTCTCGACGCGCGCTCGCGGTATTGATGCGCTGAAGCTGGCCATTGACCGTCACCAGGGTAATCGCGACATTGAGCTGGTGCATTACGCACAGCCTCTCCTGCGCGAAGCCTATGTGCTGGCGCAGGAGATGGACACAAGCATGCCTGCGAAACAGCGCCTGTGGCTTGGTCTGCAGATGCTGGAAGGGGATATCTACAGCCGCGCTTACGCCGGGCATGCGGCAGATAAGCTGGACGCGACGGTAGCTCGTCTTAGCGACGAGCTGGACGACCCGGCGCTGCACATCGCCGATGCACGTTACCAGGCCATCGCCTCGATTTGCGACGTGGTCAGTAACGCCCTGACGGCAGAACCCAGCCGCTTTACGGCGGCGGTGGATAAAGTGGTGCTTAACCGCTTCCTCGGTTTGCCCATCTTCCTGCTGGTGATGTACGTGATGTTCCTGCTCGCCATTAACATCGGCGGCGCACTCCAGCCTATTTTCGACGCCGGTTCCGTCGCGATCTTCGTCCACGGTATTCAGTGGGTGGGTTACACCCTGCACTTCCCGGAATGGTTAACCATCTTCCTCGCGCAGGGGATCGGCGGCGGTATCAACACCGTTCTGCCGCTGGTGCCGCAGATCGGCATGATGTATCTGTTCCTCTCGTTCCTGGAAGATTCCGGCTACATGGCGCGCGCCGCGTTCGTGATGGATCGTCTGATGCAGGCGCTGGGTCTGCCGGGTAAATCCTTCGTCCCGCTGATTGTCGGCTTCGGCTGTAACGTGCCGTCGGTGATGGGCGCGCGCACGCTTGATGCGCCGCGTGAACGTCTGATGACCATCATGATGGCGCCGTTTATGTCCTGCGGTGCCCGTCTGGCCATCTTTGCGGTCTTTGCCGCAGCCTTCTTTGGCCAACAGGGCGCGCTGGCGGTCTTTTCGCTGTATGTGCTGGGTATTGTGATGGCGATCCTCACCGGTCTGATGCTGAAGCACACCATCATGCGCGGTGAAGCGTCACCGTTTGTGATGGAGCTGCCGGTGTATCACGTGCCACATCTGAAAAGCCTGGCGATCCAGACCTGGCAGCGCCTGAAAGGCTTTGTGCTGCGCGCCGGTAAGGTGATTGTCATCGTCAGCATTTTCCTGAGCGCGCTGAACAGCTTCACCCTCAGCGGGCAGGCGGCAGATAACATCAACGACTCGGCCCTCGCCTCCGTCAGCCGCGTCATCACGCCCGTTTTCAAACCGATTGGCGTGCATGAGGATAACTGGCAGGCAACCGTCGGGCTGTTCACCGGTGCGATGGCAAAAGAGGTGGTTGTCGGCACCCTGAACACGCTTTATACCGCTGAGAACATTCAGGAACAGGAATTTAATCCGGCAGAGTTTCATCTCGGTCATGAACTGCTGGGTGCCGTAGAGGAGACCTGGCAGAGCCTGAAAGACACCTTCAGCCTGAGCGTGCTGGCGAACCCAATTGAAGCGAGCAAAGGCGACGGTGAAATGGCGACGGGAGCCATGGGCGTGATGAGCGAGAAATTTGGCAGCGCGTCCGCGGCCTACAGCTACCTCATCTTTGTTCTGCTCTACATTCCGTGCATCTCGGTGATGGGGGCGATTGCCCGCGAGTCCAGCCGCGGCTGGATGGGCTTCTCCATCCTGTGGGGGTTAAACATTGCGTACTCGCTGTCGACGCTCTTTTATCAAACCGTTAACTTCAGCCAGCATCCGCGCTACAGCCTGGTCTGCATTCTCGCGGTTGTGCTGTTTAACATAATAGTGCTCGGTCTTCTGCGGCGGGCACGCAGCCGCGTCGACATCGACCTGCTGGCAAACCGTAAAACCGCCGCGACCTGCTGCAGCAGCCCGGCGGGCGACTGTCACTAAGGAGCACACCATGGCATCGTTGATTCAGGTTCGTGATCTGCTGGCACTGCAAGGGCGAATGGAGGCGAAACAGCTGAGCCTCAGCCTGCATACGCCGCAGCCGATGATCGATGCCATTCTGGAAAGACTGGAAGCCATGGGGAAAGCCGTGCGGATTCAGGAAGACGCGGACGGTTGTCTCTCCGGCAGTTGTAAAAGCTGTCCGGAAGGAAAGGCCTGTCTCAGGGAGTGGTGGGCACTGCGTTAATCAAGCCAGGCATCGCTGCCTGGCTTTATCGTATTACTTGTAGACGTCCGCCGTTGCGCGTACGTTTTTGGTCTGTTTTTCAGCGCTGGTGACGACGTAGTACGTTCCGCCCAGCTCATCCGCTTTCTTCGACAGCTCTTTTCTCGCGTCCATCGGCGCGGTGGTGTCAGACGTAGAAATCTCACCAATTTTCGTCAGATTCATGCCGGCAACTTTATCTTTTTCCAGCTCTTTTGCCGCAAAGACGCCAAATGACAGTGACCCAATAACCAGAGAAGTGACAATACCTGTAACAAGTTTCATAACCTGACTCTCCATAGGATTGTTGTTTTGATTATCGTAGGCAGAACAACCGCAACGACATCAGGAGTATGGTTGCGGTGTGTAACTTTTTCCAGGCTGGATAGAAAATAATCAGTCTAAACGTTGACTTAACGCAATCAGCGCTGAACAAAATTCCGTCGGATGAGAGATAAACGGGGCATGCGCGGCTTTGGCAATGATTTGCGATTCACTGTCCGGCCAGAGTGAATCCAGCAGCGGAACCACTTTGCGCGGCACAATCCCGTCGAGGTAACCGTAGATACGCAGGTGTGGCACCGTCAGAGCTGCCAGCGGCTCGCGCAGGTCAACCGTTTTCAGGAGCTCAAGACCCCCGTTAAGCACCTCAACCTCCGGCATCGGCAGCGAAAGCACGGTCTGCTTCAGCGTGCGGGCATCCTTACGCGCGGTGTCAGTGCCCATTGTCTGCAATGCCAGGAACCGCTCTACGGTCCGCTGGAAATCGTCGCTCAGCTGCTGCTGGAAGCCCGCCAGCACGTCAGGTTTGATCCCTGGCCACGCGTCCTGCGCGCTAAAACAGGGCGACGACGCCACCGTCACCAGCGCTTTTACGCGGTCAGGCCGCGACAGCGCAATCTGGCTCGCCACCAGCCCGCCCAGGCTCCAGCCCAGCCAAACCGCGTTTTGCGGCGCAGCGTCCAGAACCTGCTGCGCCATCTCATCTAGCGATAACGCGCCAAAACCGCGGCTGCGGCCAAAGCCGGGTAAGTCCACCAGATGCAGCGTGAAATGCGAGGCTAGTTCCTCACGTATGCAATGCCATATCTCCGCATTCAGGCCCCATCCGTGCAGCAGCACAAGATGGCAATTTCCTGTCCCTACGGTCTGCCACCACAGCGTCTTCATCAGTTACTGTTCTCTTTTTTCACATGGAGGTTGCACATGCTAACAGCACCTGGGTTGTGCTGGCTATGCAGAATGCCGCTGGCGCTCAGCCGGTGGGGCGTCTGCTCCGTCTGCACGCGATCGCTGGAATGGCGTATTGGGATCTGTCCACAATGTGGTTTACCGGCCACAAATCCCTCTTTGCCCTGTGGCCGTTGCCTGAAAAAATCCCCGCCATGGAGCGCGCTGGTGGCCGTGAATGATTATGTTCCACCGTTGAGCAGGCTGATTCACGCGCTGAAGTTTTCCGGGCAGAGTTCGCTGGCTCAGCCCCTTGCCCGCCTGCTGTTGCTGGCGGTTTTGCAGGCACGGCGTCATCGCGCACTGCCGAAAGTCGATCTGGTGGTGAATGTCCCCTTATACCGACGTCGGCACTGGCGGCGCGGCTATAACCAGAGTGACCTGATTTGCCGCCCCCTCGCCCGGTGGCTCGGCTGTCGGTACGATGCCAGGGCGCTTACACGCGTTCATGCAACGGCCATCCAGCATCAGCTCAGCGCCCGGCTTCGCAAAAGAAACCTCAAAAATGCCTTTCGCCTTGAATTGCCGGTCGACGGTCTCCATATCGCAATTGTGGATGATGTCGTCACCACGGGCAGTACCGTTGCTGAACTTTCCCGACTGCTTTTGCGAAGCGGCGCCGCGTCGGTTCAGGTATGGTGTCTGTGCCGTACCTTGTAGCCCTTCTTCAATGGGCGTATGATTATACCCAGGTAATTTAGTCAACTATTAGGCCAAAGCTATGATCCGTATTTCCGATTCTGCACAAGCGCACTTTGCCAAACTGCTGGCAAATCAGGAAGAAGGGACGCAGATCCGCGTGTTTGTGATTAATCCAGGCACTCCGAATGCAGAATGTGGTGTTTCTTATTGTCCTCCGGACGCTGTGGAAGCGACTGACACTGCCCTTAAATTTGAACAGCTCACCGCTTACGTTGATGAGCTGAGCGCACCGTATCTTGAAGATGCGGAGATCGACTTCGTCACCGATCAGCTGGGTTCTCAGCTGACCCTGAAAGCGCCGAACGCGAAAATGCGTAAAGTGTCTGACGATGCCCCGCTGATGGAGCGCGTTGAGTATCTGCTGCAATCCCAGATCAACCCACAGCTGGCGGGCCACGGCGGTCGTGTTTCCCTGATGGAAATCACGGAAGACGGTCTGGCGATCCTTCAGTTCGGCGGCGGCTGTAACGGCTGTTCAATGGTCGATGTGACGCTGAAAGAAGGGATCGAGAAGCAGCTGCTGAACGAGTTCCCGGAACTGAAAGGCGTGCGTGACCTGACCGAGCACCAGCGCGGCGAGCACTCCTACTACTAATTCAGTACGCGTCTGTATTGCCCGGTGGCGCTACTGTATGACCGGATACATAGGTGACAGATCAGACCGGGAACATAGGTAACACTTTTTAGTCTATCCGGAGCACACTCTGGGTTTTTCGGTCGTAGTACGCAAGCGTTATTCCGTTAAAGATGATGGCCTCCAGGCCATCATCCTGTTCTTCCAGCATGATGTACTCATCAGTCAGCGCTTCACTCAGGAACACCGTCCCCTTTTTCCCCATATAAAGTGTCCCCCGCGATTTCACCCTGTAGACCGTACCGCCTTCCGGATACGCGTATTCAGGAACACTGCCATCCCAGTGCCGGTTCGAGGGTTTCCACACCGTTCCGGGCGTTGCACCCGCCAGGGCTTCATGCGGCCTTTCGTGGTTAAACTCCTCCCGGTAGTCACTGAACCACCGCTGTTGTTCTTCCATCGTCATGAAGGTGTTGCCCTGTTTCACCGCACTTTTCAGGGAGCGGTGCATTCGCTCATGACGGCCGTTTTCTTCCGGATGACCCTTTCTGATACGCTCCGGCCTGATGCCCAGCTTGATTAGCCAGACGGCAAGACGACTTAGTCCGCCTATCCCTGTTCCCGCGAAGGGCTGCCCGTTATCGGTTCTGAGCACTTCCGGCAGACCGTACTCCAGGAACGCATCCGTCAGGCACTGTCTGACGAAGGGCTCGCTCTCCCGGTCCGTTCCCCGGCAGCTCAGCAGATACCGGCTGTGATTGTCGGTCAGGGTGAAGGGATGGCAGTACTCTCTGCTCAGCAGCCTGAACTTGCCTTTAAAATCAGCGCTCCAGACCTGATTGTTCTCACTGATGATGGTCAGGGGCTGGCGATTGCCCGGGGTTCGGCGTTTTCGCTTTTTATCCGGAACCAGGCCTTCACGCTTGAGGATATCGCCGATAGTGCTGGCAGCAGGGACGGTAAAATCGACGTGATGATTGAGCAGCCACATCCGCAGTTTTTTCGGCCCCCAGTCAGGGTGTTTTTGCCTCAGAGCCGTAAGCTGCCCGGCGATATCATCAGGAACCGTCCGGGAGTGGGAATGCGGAGCACGCGACCGGTCAGAGAGAGATGACAGGTCAGAGGGGTCAAAACGCTGAAGCCATTTGTAACCGGTTTTTCGGCTGATGCCGAAGAGACGGCAGAGGGCTGAAAAAGAATCCGTACCTGCATGGCAGGCACGGATAAAATCAAGGCGTTGCATAGGTCGGGTCTCAGTCCAGGGCATAGCGAGTCTCCTCTTCTATGCCAGTTATAACTGTTACCCATGTATCCGGTCTAAAGTGTTACCCATGTTTCCGGTTCATACCCTACGCTTACCGGGCCTACAAAAACAGTCTGCACGAGTCGTAGGCCGGGTAAGGCGAAGCCGCCACCCGGCTTTTGTTTTCCCACCTCTCCCCTCTATATGTTGACCTGCGTCTCATAATTCACATTTTGCCTGCCTGGGTGATTCTCAATCACATCATGTTACCCGTATCATTCTCGTGGGCACTAAGCACACTCATAACAGCCGACTAAACTTAATGGTTTCCAAGGCATCAGTATTAGTGCCGTTAAAACTCTGTTCCCAGTTGGGACAATCGGAATTTGTCGTTGAAACAATGACGTTACCCATAACAATTCAAAGGCCAGGTAAATCATGCCATTAGTCATCGTTGCTATCGGTGTTGTGTTATTACTGCTCTTGATGATCCGTTTCAAAATGAACGGATTCATCGCTCTGGTTCTGGTGGCACTTGCAGTCGGTCTGATGCAAGGGATGCCGCTGGTGAAAGTCATCAGTTCGATTAAAGCCGGCGTCGGCGGCACGCTCGGCAGCCTGGCGCTGATCATGGGCTTCGGCGCCATGCTCGGCAAAATGCTGGCGGACTGCGGTGGCGCGCAGCGTATTGCCACCACGCTGATTGCCAAATTCGGTAAACAGCACATTCAGTGGGCCGTGGTCTTAACCGGTTTTACCGTCGGCTTCGCGCTGTTCTATGAAGTGGGCTTCGTGCTGATGCTGCCGCTGGTGTTCACCATCGCGGCTGCGGCAAACATCCCGCTGCTGTATGTCGGTGTGCCAATGGCTGCGGCGCTGTCCGTGACCCACGGCTTCCTGCCGCCGCACCCGGGCCCAACCGCTATCGCCACCATCTTCCACGCGGATATGGGTAAAACCCTGCTGTTCGGTACGATTCTGGCCATCCCGACGGTGATTCTGGCGGGCCCGGTTTATGCCCGCTTCCTGAAAGGCATTGATAAGCCGATCCCGGAAGGTCTGTACAGCGCCAAAACCTTCACCGAAGAAGAGATGCCTGGCTTTGGCGTCAGCGTCTGGACTTCTCTGGTACCGGTTATCCTGATGGCGATGCGCGCCGTGGCGGAGATGATCCTGCCGAAAGGTCACGCGTTCCTGTCCGTTGCGGAATTCCTGGGTGACCCGGTGATGGCCACGCTGATTGCAGTGCTGATCGCAATGTTCACCTTCGGTCTTAACCGCGGTCGTTCAATGGATCAGATCAACGATACGCTGACCTCTTCCATCAAAATTATTGCCATGATGCTCCTGATCATCGGCGGTGGCGGCGCATTCAAGCAGGTTCTGGTCGACAGCGGCGTGGACAAATACATCGCTGCCATGATGCATGAAACCAACGTGTCGCCGCTCCTGATGGCCTGGTCTATTGCCGCGGTTCTGCGTATTGCGCTGGGTTCTGCAACCGTTGCGGCGATTACCGCAGGCGGTATCGTTGCCCCGCTGATTGCGACCACGGGCGTGAGCCCTGAGCTGATGGTTATCGCCGTCGGTTCCGGTAGCGTGATTTTCTCTCACGTTAACGACCCTGGCTTCTGGCTGTTCAAGGAGTACTTCAACCTGACAATCGGTGAGACCATCAAGTCCTGGTCCGCGCTGGAAACCATTATTTCGGTATGCGGTCTGGTCGGGGTGCTGCTGTTGAATATGGTGGTCTGATGCCATAAGTCGGGTGGCGGCTACGCCTTACCCGACCTACTCGCTCAATGTAGGCCCGGTAAGCGTAGCGCCACCGGGCAATAAAAAACCCGCCACTGGCGGGTTTTTTTATCACTTCTTCGCAGCTGCTTTTCGCCGCTTGTCCAAATCCTTAATCAGCCTGTTCACCCCGTCATCGGCAAACATCTTCTCAAGCGTTGTGGAGAGCTTGCGACGCCAGTTCTTGTACTGATAGCTGGTACCCGGGATGTTCACCGGTTCCGCCATATCAATCCAGTCTTCCGGCTGCAGGCCCAGCAGGGCGCTGTTGCTGTCGGCAATATAGCGCTGCAAACCACGATTGAGGGTAGCGGTCATCGACATCAATGACGCCTTATGTCCGGCGCGTTTCGGCAGACAGCCCTGCTTGTGCAGCGCATCCAGCAGCCCCTGTTTCGAGAGCTCGCGATCCTGATACAGGCCGCGCAAAACCTCTTCATCAGGATACAGGCCCAGCGTTTTGCCGAGCGTCAGATCGCCGCTTTCCCAATAGCCACGAAGCGTAGGAAGGTCATGCGTCGTCGCGACTGCCATTGACTGTTCAGGGTACGCTTTCGGCGCGCGGAAGGTTTTCTCATGGTCGTTTTCAAAATAGAGCACTTTATAGGAGTAGACGCCGCTGTCGCGGAGTTTGCTGACAATTTCCACCGGCACGGTACCGAGATCTTCACCGATCACCATGCACTGGTGACGCTTACTTTCCAGCGCCAGGATCGACAGCAGATCGTCAACCGGGTACTGCACGTACGCCCCGTGGTCGGCCGTTTCACCGTACGGGATCCACCACAGGCGCAGCACGGACATCACGTGGTCGATACGCAGCGCCCCGCAGTTCTGCATGTTCGCGCGCAGCAGGTCGATAAACGGCTCGTAGGCGCGCGCCGCCATGACGTGCGGATCCATCGGCGGCAAACCCCAGTTCTGCCCGAGCGGGCCAAGAATATCCGGTGGTGCACCCACGGAGGCTTTCAGACAGTAAAGTTCACGGTCACACCAGGTTTCCGCGCCGCCTTCTGCCACGCCCACGGCCAGGTCACGATACAGGCCGATCGGCATCTTATAGCCCTGGCTCACCTGCCAGCAGGCAGCAAACTGGCTGTACGCCAGCCACTGCAGCCACAGGTAGAAGTCCACCTCGTCGGCATGATTTTTACAGAACGCTTTGACCTCCGGCGTGTCGACGGACTGATACGCTTCCGGCCAGACCGGCCAGCCCCAGCGCATTTCATCCTCTTTCACCTGATACGCGTGCAGCGCATCAAACGCCGCCTGCCAGTACAGGCTCTCGCCCTCCTGCGTCACAAACTGGCGGAACGCGGCCATCTGCTCGTCGTCACGCTGCGAAAAGCCTTTCCACGCCAGACGCAGCGCGGCCATTTTCAGCGCCGTGACGGTGGAATAGTCCACCCAGTCCGCGTCGCGCGCCTGCTTCAGTGCCTGCTGCGTGGTGCTGAGTTTCCACCACGCCTGCGCCTCTTTGCTGCTTTTGAAGTCATCTAACGCGTTAACGTCGATATAAATCACGTTCAGCCAGCGGCGGGACGACGGGCTATACGGGCTGGCGCTCTCCGGGTTGGCCGGATAGAGCGCGTGGATCGGGTTGAGGCCGATGAACGCGCCGCCGCGCTCGCCCACGGATGCCAGCATCTTTTTCAGATCGCCAAAATCACCGATGCCCCAGTTGCTGTCGGAACGCAGCGTGTAGAGCTGCACGCAGGCGCCCCACAGCTTTTTGCCTTCGAGCAACGCCTGCGGTTCGTAGCAGCGTTTTGGCGCGACGATCACCCGGCAGTGGAAGCGCCGCTCGTCCTGGGTGAGCGTGAGGGTGTGGTAGCCCTCCGGCAGCTTCGCCGGAAGGTTTAACATTTTGCCGCCGGTGGCGTGGCCTTTGTACTGATGCCCCTCTTCGGTGGTAAGCAGCCAGCTAAACTCGCCGCGCCCCTCCACCGCCAGCGGCATCTTTTTGCCAGCGGTGAATACCTTCACGTTCGGCACCGGCGCAACCGACGCTTTCGCGTCGGCTTTGTGCATGGCATCCAGCAAACGTCTTTTGGTATCGGCGCCAATAGACTGCGGTTTGCCGTGAGCATTAATGTAACTGAGGCTGATCCCCGCCGCCTGCGCGGCGCTGTCCAGACGTTTACTCTCCATCGCGCTTCCTTAGCGTTTTGCCTGCCAGATACGGGCCTGATAATCACGGATTGAACGGTCAGAGCTGAACATACCGCAGCGGGCGGTGTTCAGAATGCACGCGCGGGTCCACGCTTCCTGGTCGCGATAGAGCACGTCGACCTGTTTTTGCGCTTCGACATAGGCCGTGAAGTCCGCCATCACCAGATACGGGTCACCGCCGTGTTTGTCCATGCTGTGCAGCATCTGGTCAAACGCGTGCTTGTCGCCGTCGCTGTATTTGCCGCTTTCCAGCTCCTTCAGCACCGCGTCAAGCACTTTGTCTTTCTTACGCCATTTCACCGGGTCATAGCCTTTGGCTTTGATGGCTTTCACCTCTTCCACGGTATGGCCAAAGATAAAGATGTTCTCTTCACCCACCTTCTCGGCGATTTCGACGTTTGCCCCGTCGAGCGTACCGACGGTCAGCGCGCCGTTCAGCGCCAGCTTCATGTTGCCGGTACCGGACGCTTCTTTCCCTGCGGTTGAGATCTGCTCGGAGATATCCGCCGCCGGGATCAGCATTTCAGCCGCCGAGACGCAGTAATCCGGCAGGAACACGACCTTTAGCTTGTCGCCCACTTTCGGATCGCTGTTGATCGCCGCCGCCACTTTATTGATGGCGAGGATAATGTTTTTCGCCAGGTAGTAGCCCGGCGCCGCTTTCGCACCGAACAGGAACACGCGCGGCACGCGGTCGGCCTGCGGGTTCTCGCGGATCTCTTTGTACAGCGCCAGAATGTGCAGCAGGTTCAGGTGCTGACGTTTGTACTCGTGCAGACGTTTGATCTGGATATCGAAAATAGCATTCGGGTTGATCTCAATCCCGGTACGCATTTTCACGAACTCCGCCAGGCGAACCTTGTTCTCCAGCTTGATCGCGCGGTACTGCTCGCGGAACTTCGCGTCGTCGGCGTATTTTTCCAGGTTGATGAGCTGGTCCAGATCGTTGGCCCACTCTTTCTTTAGGGTTTTATCCAGCAGGCCAGCCAGCAGCGGGTTGCACTGCTTGATCCAGCGACGCGGCGTGATGCCGTTGGTCACGTTGTGGAATTTGGTCGGCCACAGCTGGTGGTATTCCGGGAACAGATCTTTGACCACCAGGTCCGAGTGCAGCGCCGCCACGCCGTTAACGGCAAAGCCGCTGACCACGCACATGTTCGCCATGCGCACCTGCTTATCGTGCACCACCGCCAGCTTCGCCCAGACCGCTTTGTTGCCCGGCCAGGTTTTATCCACGAGCTTTTTAAACTGGTCGTTAATCTTGTTGATGATCTGCATATGACGCGGCAGCAGCGTTTTCACCAGCTTCTCATCCCAGCACTCCAGCGCTTCCGGCATCAGGGTGTGGTTGGTGTAGGCAAAGGTACGGCTGGTGATGGCCCAGGCGTCGTCCCAGCTCAGCTGATGCTCGTCGATCAGCACGCGCAGCAGTTCCGGGATGGCAATGGTCGGGTGCGTGTCGTTGAGCTGAATCACTTCGAAGTCCGGCAGCTGCGCCAGCTTGCGGCCCGCC
The DNA here is from genome assembly GCF_000493015.1 of Enterobacter sp. MGH 24. Taxonomy (NCBI): domain Bacteria; kingdom Pseudomonadati; phylum Pseudomonadota; class Gammaproteobacteria; order Enterobacterales; family Enterobacteriaceae; genus Enterobacter; species Enterobacter sp. MGH 24. Next base: position 1,084,853 of record NZ_KI535657.1, read on the forward strand.
AGGTGATGGCGACGCAGAATGTCCGCCACGGAGCAGGCGCACTGGAAGTACTGCTGCATCAGGCGCAGCTTTTTACCCGCCAGGTGGTTGTCGTTCGGGTAGAGGACTTTGGTCAGCTTCTCGGCGTCGATACCCTGCTGCTCGGCGCGCAGGAAATCGCCGTCGTTAAATTTGGTCAGGTTAAACGGATGCGCGTGCTTCGCCTGCCACAGACGCAGCGGCTGCGCCACGCCGTTACGGTAGCCGAGCACCGGCAGATCCCAGGCTTCACCGGTAAGGGTGAACGCCGGTTCCCAGAGCCCCTGCTTTGTGACTTTCCCGCCAATGCTTACCTGCACGTCCAGCTGCGCATTGTGGCGGAACCACGGGTAGGTATTGCGATGCCAGTCGTCCGGCGCTTCCATCTGATGTCCATCGGCAAACGACTGACGGAACAGGCCGTACTGGTAGTTCAGGCCATAGCCAATCGCCGACTGGCCGACGGTCGCCATAGAGTCCAGGAAACAGGCCGCCAGACGTCCCAGGCCGCCGTTGCCGAGCGCCGGGTCAATCTCTTCTTCCAGCAGGTCGGTCAGGTTGATGTCGTGCTCTTTCAGCACGTCCCCTACCTCCTGATACCAGCCGAGGTTCAACAGGTTGTTGCCCGTCAGACGGCCAATCAGGAATTCCATTGAAATGTAGTTTACATGACGCTGGTTCTTCACCGGCTTTGCCAAAGGCTGAGCATCCAGCTGTTCTGCGAGCGCACCGCTCACTGCCTGCCACCACTGGTGAGGCGTCATTTCGTTTGCAGCATGAAGGCCAAAACGCTGCCACTGACGCGTCAGGGCAGCCTGGAATTGAGCTTTGTTGAAGGTAGGCTGTGACATAGGGGATCGGCATCCTTTAGAAAGAAAACACAAGTTGGCGCTAGTGTGCCTGGCTCATTTCCCCTCTTCCTCCTCCCGTGGGGGATTAGACAGGGAGGAGTAGCGGGGATGAGCAGAAAAGTGTGATCAAGGCCACTCTCAGAGCATAGTTCGAGTGTGCCCTGAAGATAAAAAAGTAACCATCGAGAATGTCAAAGAAATGAAATGCGGTTTCGGGTGAAATTAAAACCCGCTGAAATGATTACTTACGTAGAATAATATTTCTGCAATCGGATAATAACTAAGGAGATTATTAATCTCCCTTAACTTTACCCAGACTTTATTAAATTTGACGTCACTATCCCTTTCTGAAACCAGTTTCAGCGCAGCCGCAGCACAGCCATACAAGCCAGCATTGACGCGGCGTCAACGCCCTTTTCACAAAGTTCCATCATCTGTCTGAATGTTTTGTGACAGAGTGCAAATTCAGAGCCACCAAATCCAGACATAACTTGCAATAGTTCTCTTTCTGGCCGACTTTATATCGTATTAATTACGAAGCGCAAAAAAAATAAAAACTCTCGTTCCCCACAGTGAAGTGAAACCTATGTTGATTCCGTCTAAATTAAGTCGCCCGGTTCGTCTTGACCATACAGTGGTCCGCGAGCGTCTGTTGGCTAAACTTTCCGGCGCGCATAATTTCCGACTGGCGCTGGTTACGAGCCCTGCAGGCTATGGAAAAACAACGCTCATTTCGCAATGGGCCGCGGGTAAAAGCGATCTCGGCTGGTACTCACTCGACGAGGGCGATAACCAGCAAGAGCGTTTTGCCAGCTATCTGATTGCCGCCATACAGCAAGCAACCCATGGACACTGCGTCGCCAGTGAGGTGATGGTGCAAAAGCGCCAGTACGCCAGCCTGTCCTCCCTTTTCTCGCAGCTGTTTATCGAACTGGCCGAATGGCATCGCCCGCTTTACGTGGTGATTGATGATTACCATCTCATCACTAACCCGGTGATTCATGAGTCGATGCGTTTCTTCCTGCGCCATCAGCCGGAAAACCTGACCTTAGTCGTGCTGTCACGCAACCTGCCGCAGCTGGGTATTGCCAACCTGCGCGTGCGCGATCAGCTTCTGGAAGTGGGGAGCCAGCAGCTGGCCTTTACCCACCAGGAAGCGAAACAGTTCTTTGACTGCCGCCTGACATCACCTATTGAGGCCGCCGAAAGCAGCCGTCTGTGTGATGACGTTGCCGGCTGGGCCACGGCGCTGCAGCTCATCGCGCTCTCTGCCCGACAAAACAACAGTCCGGCGCATCAGTCTGCGCGGCGTCTGGCGGGCATCAACGCCAGCCACCTTTCTGACTACCTCGTGGATGAGGTTCTGAACAGCGTCGAGCCCTCGACGCGTAATTTCCTGCTGAAAAGCTCCCTGCTGCGTTCCATGAACGATGCGCTCATCGTGCGCGTGACGGGCTGTGAAAACGGTCAGCTACAGCTCGAAGAGATTGAACGTCAGGGCCTTTTCCTGACGCGCATGGACGATCCGGGCGAGTGGTTTAGCTATCACCCTCTGTTTGGTAGCTTCCTGCGCCAGCGCTGTCAGTGGGAACTGGCGGTTGAACTTCCGGATATCCACCGCGCCGCTGCCGAAAGCTGGATGGCACAAGGCTTCCCGAGCGAAGCCATCCACCACGCGCTGGCCGCCGGTGATGCCAGCATGCTGCGCGATATCCTCCTCAATCACGCGTGGGGCCTGTTTAACCACAGCGAGCTGACGCTGCTGGAAGAGTCTCTCAAAGCCCTGCCGTGGGAAAGCCTGCTCGAGAACCCGCGTCTGGTGCTGCTGCAGGCCTGGCTGATGCAGAGCCAGCACCGCTACAGCGAAGTGAACACCCTGCTGGCGCGCGCCGAGCAGGAGATGGAAAGCGAAATGGATACCACCCTGCACGGCGAGTTCAACGCGCTGCGTGCGCAGGTGGCGATTAACGACGGTGACCCGGAGGAAGCCGAACGGCTGGCGATGGTCGCGCTGGATGAGCTGCCGCTGGCTAACTTCTACAGCCGCATCGTGGCGACCTCAGTACACGGCGAAGTGCTGCACTGCAAGGGCGACCTCACGCGTTCGCTTTCACTGATGCAGCAAACCGAACAGATGGCGCGTCGTCATGATGTCTGGCATTACGCGCTGTGGAGCCTGATCCAACAGAGCGAGATTTTATTCGCGCAGGGGTTCCTGCAGGCCGCCTGGGAAAATCAGGAAAAAGCGTTCCAGCTGATTCGTGAACAGCACCTGGAACAGCTGCCGATGCACGAGTTTCTGTTGCGTATTCGCGCCCAGCTGCTGTGGGCATGGTCGCGTCTGGATGAAGCGGAAAGCTGCGCCCGCCAGGGTGTGGATGTCCTTTCCAGCTTCCAGCCTCAGCAGCAGCTGCAGTGTCTGGCGCTGCTGGTGCAGTGCTCGCTGGCGCGCGGCGATCTCGATAACGCCCGCAACCATCTTAACCGCCTGGAGAACCTGCTCGGCAACGGTCAGTATCATAGCGACTGGGTCTCTAACGCCGATAAGGTCCGGGTGATTTACTGGCAGATGACCGGCGATAAAAAATCCGCCGCCAACTGGCTGCGTCAGACGCCAAAACCGGAATTTGCTAACAACCACTTCCTGCAGAGCCAGTGGCGCAACATTGCCCGCGCGCAGATCCTGCTCGGTGAAGTAGAGCCCGCAGAGATTGTGCTGGAGGAGCTGAACGAGAACGCGCGCAGCCTGCGTCTGATGAGCGACCTGAACCGCAACCTGCTGCTGCTGAACCAGCTCTACTGGCAGGCGGGTCGTAAAAACGATGCCCAGCGCGTGCTGCTGGAAGCGCTGCAGCTGGCTAACCGCACCGGGTTTATCAGCCACTTTGTGATTGAAGGTGAAGTGATGGCGCAGCAGCTGCGTCAGCTTATTCAGCTCAACACGCTGCCGGAGCTGGATCAGCATCGCGCCCAGCGTATTCTGCGTGAGATTAACCAGCACCATCGGCATAAGTTCGCACATTTTGATGAGAACTTCGTTGAACGTCTGCTTAACCACCCGGAAGTGCCGGAGCTTATCCGCACCAGCCCGCTGACCCAGCGTGAGTGGCAGGTTCTGGGGCTGATCTATTCAGGCTACAGCAACGAGCAGATTGCCGGCGAGCTGGCGGTGGCAGCAACCACCATCAAAACGCATATCCGCAATCTGTATCAGAAGCTGGGTGTGGCGCATCGCCAGGATGCGGTACAGCATGCGCAGCAGCTGTTGAAGATGATGGGATACGGAGTGTAATTCATTGCCCGGCGGCGCTACGCTTGCACGGGCCTACGGGTTTTGTAGGTCGGGTAAGCGCAGCGCCAACCGACACACTTCTCCTAGCACAATTCCAGCTGCAAATTATTATCCTTAATCACCTGCATCACGCCCGCCGGCGGCATCACGTCGGTATAGACCGCATCCACCATGCTGATGCTGCCCATGTTCACCATCGCGTTACGGCCAAACTTCGAATGATCCACCACCAGCATCACGTGGCGTGAGTTTTCAATAATCGCGCGCTTGGTGCGCACCTCGTGATAATCGAACTCCAGCAGCGAGCCGTCGCTGTCGATGCCGCTAATCCCCAGAATGCCGAAGTCGAGGCGGAACTGAGAGATAAAATCGAGGGTCGCTTCGCCGATAATCCCGCCGTCGCGGCTGCGCAGTTCGCCACCCGCGAGGATGATGCGGAAATCGTCTTTCTGCATCAGGGTATTGGCCACGTTCAGGTTGTTGGTGACCACGCGCAGGTTCTCGTGATCCAGCAGCGCATGGGCGACCGCTTCCGGCGTGGTGCCGATATCAATAAACAACGTCGCCCCGTTCGGGATTTGGCTGGCGACCTTGCGGGCAATACGCTCTTTCTCTGCCGTCTGCGTGGCTTTACGATCGTGCCAGGAGGTATTGACTGAACTGGACGGCAGCGCCGCCCCGCCGTGATGGCGAAGAATGCGGTTCTGGTCGGCCAGGTCGTTCAGGTCACGACGGATGGTTTGTGGGCTGACGGCAAACTGCTCCACCAGCTCTTCGGTGCTGACGTATCCCTGTTTTTTTACCAGTTCGATAATAGCGTCATGACGTTGTGTTTGTTTCATCAATTATCCCTGAGAATTATGTTCGTTTTCGCGCATGGAGCGTGTCGGCAAACGCCATCGCCAGCCCCACGGCCAGCCCGGCGACGTGTGCACCGTTGGCGATAGACATACCAAACAGATCAAACCATCCGGCAATTAGCCATATTAACGCAAAGGTTATTAATCCGCGTTGCAGATAGATGCCGCTTTCCGGATCGCGCTCCCCGCGAAGCCAGACATAGCCCATCAGGGCATACACGACGCCCGACAGCCCGCCGAACCACGGTCCGCTAAACTTGTGCTGCACATAACCGCTCAGCAGGGCGCTGATCAGGGTGATAACAATCAGCTTGCCGCTGCCCAGACGCTTTTCAACGGCACCGCCGAGATACCACCACCAGAGCAGGTTAAAGAGGATATGCATCACCGAGAAGTGCATCAGCGCGTGGCTAAAGTAGCGCCAGACGTCAAACTCAAGAGACGGGTCATAGGGCCAGGCCAGGGCAATCATCACGCTCTGGTCGCCCACCACGTTCATAATAATGAAGACGATAATGCAGGCCGCCATCAGCAGCAGCGTAAACGGGCCCGCGCGTTCGCGGATGGTGGCAAGGAAGGGAAAACGGCTGTAATGCAATCCGCTGTCGGTCTGCCCGGACTGCCAGCTGGCCGCCAGATAGCGCGGGTCGCCGGGATTCTCAAGAAAACGCGCCAGCTCTTCGTTTACGCGCGCGGCCTGGCTCTCGTCGGCCAGCCAGACGTCGGTCTGGTTATGTTGCTGAATGGTCAGAATAACGCCCTGCGTCGCCATATAGTCGACAAACGCCTGGGCGACGCGCGGGTTGGTAAAAGAGGTGATCATCAACATGAGCAGCGGTCGCTTATTTCCACACAAAAGGGGACAGTATAGCGGGATCAGCGCTCAAAAGCGTATTCCACTTCTGCCGGGAAATGACGATGCCAGGCGTCGAAGCCGCCGTCGACGCTGTACACCGCGTCGTAGCCCTGCTGAAGCAGATACTGCGCCGCGCCTTTGCTGCTGTTGCCGTGGTAGCACATGACCATGACCGGCGTCTCGAAGTCGTTATCGCGCATAAACGCGCCCAGCGTGTCGTTCGTGAGATGGAACGCGCCCGGCGTATGGCCCATCGCAAAACTCTGCGGATCGCGGATGTCCACCAGCACCGCTTTTCCCTGGTGCATCTTCTGGTGGGCTTCTTCTACGTTAATACATTCAAACTGATCCATGGTGTTCTCTTTACTGTGGTCAACGACAAGATTTTACCCCGTAGTGTACGTCCTGGCGGCGGGTAAACGCCATTATGTTATCCATATCACTCTAAATTGTTTTTTTGATGTTACCAAAAGCGCGTTCCTTTGCTATTATGAGCGATATCGAACATTTCTGAGCTTTAACGAAAGTGCATGAGGGTGTTATGGAAACCAAAGATCTGATTGTGATAGGCGGTGGCATCAACGGTGCCGGTATTGCGGTTGATGCCGCAGGACGCGGTTTATCCGTACTGATGCTGGAAGCTAACGATCTCGCCTGCGCGACGTCGTCCGCCAGCTCCAAACTGATTCACGGTGGCCTGCGCTACCTGGAACACTACGAATTCCGCCTGGTCAGCGAAGCGCTGGCCGAACGCGAAGTGCTGCTGAAAATGGCCCCGCATCTGGCGATTCCGATGCGCTTCCGCCTGCCCCATCGCCCGCATCTGCGTCCGGCGTGGATGATCCGAATTGGTCTGTTTATGTACGATCATCTGGGTAAACGCACCAGCCTGCCGGGTTCGAAAGGTTTGCGTTTTGGCTCAGAATCGGTCCTTAAGCCTGAAATCGTGCGCGGTTTCGAATATTCCGACTGCTGGGTGGACGATGCGCGTCTGGTGCTGGCGAATGCCCAGATGGTCGAGAAGAAAGGCGGCGAGGTGAAAACCCGTACCCGCGCGACCGCTGCGCGCCGTGAAAACGGCCTGTGGATTGTGGAAGCGGAAGACATCGATACCGGCGAGAAATTCAGCTGGAAAGCGCGCGGCCTGGTGAACGCTACCGGCCCATGGGTGAAGCAGTTCTTCGATGACGGCATGCATCTGCCTTCCCCGTACGGTATTCGCCTGATCAAGGGCAGCCACATTGTGGTGCCGCGCGTGCATACGCAGAAGCAGGCCTACATTCTGCAAAACGAAGATAAACGCATCGTGTTTGTGATCCCGTGGATGGACGAATTCTCGATCATCGGTACCACCGACGTGGAGTACAAAGGCGATCCGAAGAACGTCGAGATCGACGAAAGCGAAGTGAACTATCTGCTCAAAGTGTATAACGCGCACTTTAAGAAACAGCTGTCACGCGATGACGTGGTCTGGACCTACTCCGGCGTGCGTCCGCTGTGCGATGACGAGTCTGACTCGCCGCAGGCGATTACCCGCGACTATACGCTCGATATTCACGACGTTGACGGTCAGGCGCCGCTGCTTTCCGTGTTTGGCGGCAAGCTGACCACCTACCGCAAGCTGGCCGAGCACGCGCTGGAAAAACTGGCGCCGTACTATAAAGGCATTGGCCCGGCATGGACCAAAGGCGCGGTACTGCCCGGCGGTGATATCGGCGACAACCGCGATGATTACGCCGCGAAGCTGCGCCGTCGCTTCCCGTTCATCACCGAAGGGATGGCGCGCCACTATGCCCGAACCTACGGCAGCAATACCGAGCTGTTCCTGGCCGATGCGAAGGACATTGCGGATCTGGGCGAGCATTTTGGTCACGAGCTGTACGAAGCCGAGCTGCGCTATCTGGTTGAGCACGAGTGGGTTCGTCGTCTGGATGATGCTATCTGGCGTCGTACCAAAGAAGGGATGTGGCTCAACGCCGAGCAGCAATCTCGCGTGGCGCAGTGGTTGCTGCAAAATGCGGGAAAGCGTGAATTGTCACTCGCGTCGTAATTAGAAAAAAAGCCCGGTGGCGCTGCGCTTACCGGGCCTACGGGATCGAGTAGGCCGGGTAAGGCGAAGCCGCCACCCGGCTTTGTTTTTACAACCTCACCGGATCAATATGCCAGATCGTCTCGGCATATTCCTTGATGGTCCTGTCGGACGAGAAATAGCCCATATTGGCGATGTTATACATCGCGGCGCTGGTCCACTTCTCCTGCTGACGATACAGTTCGTCCACCTTATCCTGACAGTCCACGTAGCTGCGATAATCCGCCAGCACCTGGTAGTGATCGCCAAAGTTAATCAGCGAATCCACCAGGTCGCGATAGCGGCTCGGCTCATCAGGGCTAAACACGCCGGTCGCGATCTGCGTCAGCACCTGGCGTAGCTCTTCATCCTCTTCGTAATATTGACGTGGCGAGTAGCCTTTCCTGCGCAGCGCCTCCACCTCTTCCGTCGTATTACCGAAGATAAAGATATTTTCTTCGCCCACGTGCTCCAGCATCTCGACATTCGCCCCGTCCAGCGTACCAATGGTCAGCGCGCCGTTAAGGGCAAACTTCATGTTACTGGTGCCGGATGCTTCCGTGCCCGCCGTGGAAATCTGCTCAGAGAGATCCGCCGCCGGGATGATCAGCTGCGCCAGGCTGACGCTGTAGTTCGGAATGAACACCACCTTCAGCTTGTCGCCAATCTCCGGATCCTGGTTAACCACCTTCGCCACATCGTTGATGAGATGAATGATGTGCTTCGCCATGTAGTAGGCGGAAGCCGCCTTACCGGCGAAAATCTTCACGCGCGGCACCCATTCGGCCGTTGGATCGGCCTTGATGCGGTTGTAATGGGTGATCACGTGCAGCACGTTCATCAGCTGACGCTTGTATTCGTGGATGCGTTTGATCTGCACGTCGAACAGCGCTTTCGGGTTTGCCACCACGTTGAGATGCATCGCCAGCCAGACCGCCAGACGCTTTTTGTTCAGCAGCTTGGCTTCGCGCACGGCTTTGTTCACCGTCGGGAAATCAATATGCTGTTCCAGCTCGCTCAGCTGGCTCAAATCGGTCCGCCAGGTACGGCCGATATTCTCGTCCAGCACCTCAGAGAGCGGCTGGTTGGCCAGCGCCAGCCAGCGGCGCGGCGTGACGCCGTTGGTCACGTTGCAGAACCGCGTCGGGAAGATCTTCGCGAAGTCCGCAAACAGCGACTGCACCATCAGGTTCGAGTGGAGCTCGGACACGCCGTTGACCTTGTGGCTGATGACCACCGCCAGCCAGGCCATGCGCACGCGGCGACCGTTCGATTCATCAATGATGGACGCGCGGCTCAGCAGCCCGGTATCGTTCGGGTACTGCTCCTGCAGCGTCTTAAGGAAGTAGTCGTTAATCTCAAAGATAATCTGCAGATGGCGCGGCAGGATTTTGCCGAGCATGTCCACCGGCCACGTTTCCAGCGCTTCACTCATCAGCGTGTGGTTGGTGTAGGAGAACACCTGACAGGTCACTTCAAACGCGTCATCCCAGCTGAACTTATGCTCGTCGATCAGCAGGCGCATCAGCTCCGGAATGGAAAGCACCGGGTGGGTGTCGTTAAGGTGAATCGCGGTTTTCTCCGCCAGGTTGGCGTAGGTTTTGTGCAGCTGATGGTGGCGGCTGAGGATATCCTGAATCGTCGAGGAGACGAGGAAATACTCCTGTCGCAGGCGCAGCTCGCGGCCGGAGTAGGTCGAGTCATCCGGGTAGAGCACGCGGGACACGTTCTCGGAGTGGTTTTTATCTTCCACCGCCGCAAAGTAGTCACCCTGGTTGAATTTACCGAGGTTGATTTCGCTACTGGCCTGGGCACTCCACAGGCGCAGCGTGTTGGTAGCATCGGTGTCATAGCCGGGGATAATCTGGTCGTAGGCCACGGCCAGGATCTCTTCCGTTTCTACCCAGCGGGATTTTTTGCCTTCCTGCTGGATACGCCCGCCAAAGCGCACCTTGTAGCGCGTATTGTGGCGCTTGAACTCCCACGGGTTGCCGTACTCCAGCCAGTAGTCCGGCGACTCTTTCTGGCGCCCGTCGACGATGTTCTGTTTGAACATACCGTAGTCGTAGCGAATACCGTAGCCGCGGCCCGGCAGCGCCAGCGTTGCCAGCGAGTCGAGGAAGCAGGCGGCGAGACGGCCCAGACCGCCGTTACCGAGGCCCGGGTCGTTCTCTTCATCGATCAGTTCTTCTAAATCTAACCCCATCTCTTCCAGTGCGGTTTTGACGTCGTCATAAATACCGAGCGACAGCAGCGCGTTGGACAGCGTGCGGCCAATCAAAAATTCCATCGACAGGTAGTAAACCTGACGCGTTTCCTGCGAGAGCTGGGCGCGGTTTGAGCGCAGCCAGCGTTCAACTAAGCGGTCACGCACCGCAAACAGGGTGGCGTTCAGCCACTCGTGCTTGTTGGCGATAACCGGATCTTTCCCGATGGTGAACATCAGCTTGTAGGCGATGGAGTGCTTTAACGCCTCAACGCTGAGCGTGGGTGAAGAGTAGCTAAATGGAGCGTTCATATCAGTAACTTCGCCTCGTTACATCAAGCGTTGATAGAGATCGCGGTATGACTGCGCCGCGACATGCCAGCTAAAGTCCATGGACATCGCCTGACGCTGAACGTAACGCCAGAGCGATGGACGGGACCACAAGACGAAAGCACGCCGAATCGCCCGAAGCAGCGACCAGGCATTACTGTCCTCAAAGACAAACCCGCTGGCGATACCGTCCGCCAGGTTTTCCAGAGAGCTGTCGGATACGGTATCCGCCAGCCCGCCCGTGCGGCGTACCAGCGGCAGCGTGCCGTATTTCAGGCCGTAAAGCTGCGTCAGGCCGCAGGGTTCGAAACGGCTCGGCACCAGGATGACGTCCGCGCCGCCCATGATGCGGTGCGAGAACGCTTCGTGGTAGCCAATCTGCACGCCCACCTGCCCCGGATGTTCCGCCGCGGCGGCAAGGAAACCTTCCTGCAGCACCGGGTCGCCCGCGCCGAGCAGCGCCAGCTGCCCGCCCTGCTCCAGTAAACCGGGCAGCGCCTCCAGCACCAGATCCAACCCTTTCTGGCTGGTCAGGCGGCTGACCACCGCGAACAGCGGCACTTTATCGTTCACCTTCAGGCCCATCGCAATCTGCAGCTGGCGTTTGTTCTCCGCTTTGTCTTCCACGGAATCACGGCCATAGCGCGCCGCCAGCAGGAGATCGGTTTCCGGGCTCCAGATCTGTTCATCCACGCCGTTCAGAATGCCCGACAGGCGGCCTTCGCGATGGCGCTGCTGCAGCAACCCTTCCATACCGTAGCCAAACTCCGGCTGGGTGATCTCACGGGCGTAGGTTGGGCTCACCGCCGTGATGTGATCGGCATAGTACAGCCCGGCTTTCAGGAACGAGATCTGCCCGTTAAACTCCAGCCCGTGCATGTTATAGAACGATAATGGCAGATCGATTTCACTCATGTGATGGGCATAGTACATCCCCTGATACGCCAGGTTATGCACGGTAAAGACCGATTTGGCCGGATGGCCGCGCGCCGCGAGATACGCCGGGGCGAGCCCGGCGTGCCAGTCGTGCGCGTGCACCACATCCGGGCGCCAGAACGGATCCAGCCCCGTCGCCATTTCGGCGCCGACCCAGCCGAGCAGCGCAAAGCGCAGCACGTTGTCGGTATAGGCGAACAGGTTCGTATCGTGATACGGGCTGCCCGGTCGGTCGTACAGGTGAGGCGCGTCGATCAGGTAAATCCCTACGCCATTGTAATGTCCAAACAGCAGGGTGATGCGTCCGGCAAACGTTTCACGGCGGGTCACCACTTTTGCATCGGGAATACCACGCCGGATATCCGGAAAGGCGGGCAGCAGGACTCGGGTATCCACGCCTCCGGCGATTTGCGCTGCCGGTAATGCACCCAGAACATCTGCCAGACCGCCCGTTTTTAACAACGGGAACATCTCAGAACATACGTGTAAAACCTGCATCATCGCTCCTGTTTGATCTGCAGCTTCCGCAACATTTCCCGTGTGACTAACACGATCCCCTCTTCCGAACGATAGAAACGACGCGCGTCTTCTTCGGCGTTTTCACCAATCACCATCCCTTCGGGAATGACGCAGGCACGATCGATCACGCAGCGACGCAGACGGCACGAGCGACCTACCCAGACATCAGGCAGTAAGACTGCCGAATCGATATTACAGAATGAATTTATCCGCACGCGCGGGAACAGCACCGACTGCACCACCACCGAACCGGAGATAATGCACCCGCCGGACACCAGCGAGTTCAGCGTCATGCCGTGGCTGCCGGAGCGATCCTGAACAAATTTGGCCGGCGGCAGCGATTCCATATGGGTACGAATCGGCCAGTTCTGGTCGTACATGTCCAGCTCAGGCGTAACCGACGCCAGGTCGAGGTTCGCTTTCCAGTACGCTTCCAGGGTTCCCACATCGCGCCAGTAGGGTTCCGCATTCGGGTCGGACTGCACGCAGGACAGCGGGAAAGGATGTGCATACGCCATGCCAGCTTTCGTGATTTTCGGAATGATGTCTTTCCCGAAGTCGTGGCTGGAGTTTTCGTCTTTGTCGTCCTCTTCCAGCAGTTCATAAAGATAATCTGCATCAAAGACATAAATCCCCATGCTGGCGAGCGATTTGGTGTCATCGCCCGGCATGGTTGGCGGGTTCGCCGGTTTTTCAACAAAGTCGATAATTTTGTCGTCGGCATCCACGTGCATCACGCCAAACGCCGTCGCTTCAGCAACGGGCACAGGCAGACACGCCACGGTGCAGCGCGCCCCTTTTTCGACGTGGTCGATGAGCATGTGGGAGTAATCTTGCTTGTAGATGTGGTCCCCGGCGAGGATCACGATGTATTCCGCGCTGTAGCGACGAATGATATCGAGGTTCTGCGTCACCGCATCCGCCGTCCCGCGGTACCAGTTCTCGCCGTGAACGCGCTGCTGAGCGGGCAGGAGATCGACAAACTCGTTCATCTCTTCGCTGAAGAATGACCAGCCGCGCTGGATATGCTGAACCAGCGTGTGCGACTGATACTGCGTGATGACGCCAATACGGCGAATGCCCGAGTTCAGGCAGTTGGAGAGCGCAAAGTCGATGATGCGGAACTTACCACCAAAGTGAACAGCCGGTTTGGCGCGCTTGATGGTCAAATCTTTCAGACGGGTACCACGCCCACCCGCAAGTATCAGGGCAACCGTTTTTAATGGTAGCTGGCGTGCCAACATTAAGGGATCGTTCTTCTCTAATCTAACCATGACTAACTCCTTTTTTATCATCTTTGGAATACGCACACTCCGTGCGCAGGCCCGTGCCAGACAGCCATTACTACCGGATTATCCGCTCCGGCAAAGGGGGGAACAGCTCGCCATTCCCCTTCAGGTAAAACAATCTCTGCGACGTCATCCGTCGCGTTCAGCGTAACCAGCCATTTATCCGAGAGCAGGATTTGCAGGCGTGGTACGCCGTGTTGCCACTCTTGCGCGCTTAACGGTTGCGCGTCTTTATTCAGCCAGCGGACGTTGCCGTCACCCTCTTCCCACCAGCTGTTGGCGGTCAGCGCGGGGATCTGCTGGCGAAGATGGATCAGCGCAGCGGTAAAATGAATCAGCCCACTGTTGGCTTCACCCCAGTCGAGCCAGGTTAAGGTGTTATCCTGGCAATACGCATTGTTGTTACCGTGCTGGCTATGGCCGTGCTCATCGCCCGCCAGCAGCATCGGCGTGCCCTGCGACAGTAAAAGCGTTGTCAGCAGCGCATGCACGCTGGCGCGTCGCCGCTCGATAACGTCAAGGCTTCCGCCTAACCCTTCTATACCATGATTAAAGCTATGGTTATTGTTAGTGCCATCGCGATTCTCTTCGCCGTTTGCCTCATTGTGTTTCTGATTGAAACAAACGCAGTCCCTGAGCGTAAAACCGTCATGCGCCGTCAACAGATTAACGGTGGCCGACGGGCGTTTGCCGTCGCGCTTAAAGAGATCGCTGGATGCGGCAAAGCGTCCGGCGAACTCCCCCAGCGACAGATTCCGCTCCAGCCAGAAGCGTCGCGCGGCGTCGCGGTAGTGGTCGTTCCACTCGGCAAACAGCGGCGGGAAATTCCCGACCTGATAACCGCCGTCACCGATGTCCCACGGCTCCGCGATGAGCTTCACCTGCGAGAGCACCGGACAGTTTTTTATCGCCTCAAACAATGGCGCCTGCTGGCTAAACGCCGGCGTGCGCCCCATCACGGGCGCCAGGTCAAAACGAAAACCGTCGACGTGGAACGTTTCCACCCAGTATTTCAGGCATTCATACGCAAAATGCGTGACCGCCGGATGGCTGAGGTTGAGCGTGTTACCGCAGCCGGTCCAGTTCTCATAATCGCCATCCTGCCTGATCCAATAATAGCTACGGTTATCAATTCCGCGCATGGAGAGCGTCGGACCGTCGAGATCGCTTTCTGCGCTGTGGTTCAGCACCACGTCCAGAATGACCTCAATGCCCGCCGCGTGGAGCGCCTTCACCGCATCGCGGAACTCGTCCCGCGCCTTTTCCGGATGGGCGGCATAGCGCGGCTCGAGCGCGAACATCGCCAGCGGGTTATAGCCCCAGTAGTTGCTCAGCCCCAGCCGCTGCAGACGCGGCTCGCTGGCAAAATGGGCGACGGGCAACAGTTCCAGGGCGGTGATGCCGAGGTGTTTCAGGTAGGCGATCATGGTGGGATGCCCGAGCGCCTTATAGGTGCCGCGCATCTCTTTGGGGATCGACGGGTGCAGGTACGTCAGCCCTTTGACGTGAGCTTCATAAATGACGGTATTGCCCCACGGCGTCTGCGGCGGGGCATCGTCTTCCCAGTCATAAAGATCGTTCACCACCACGCTTTTTGGCGCGACGGGCGCACTGTCGCGGTGGTCGGGCTCGCCGTAGCCCACGTGGAAGAGCGGGTCGTCTTTAAACTCGCCGTCCACGCGGTGCGCGCACGGGTCAATCAACAGCTTCGCCGGGTTAAACCAGTGCCCCTGCGCCGGATCCCACGGACCGTGTACGCGAAAGCCATAGTGCATGCCTGGCCGTCCTCCGGCCAGGTAGCCGTGCCAGGTATCCCCCGCGCGCTCGGGTAAATCGTAACGGTGCTCGTTACCTTCCCCATCAAACACGCACAGTTCTACCCGCTCAGCGTGAGCGGAAAAGAGGGTGAAATTGACACCCTTTCCGTCAAAACGCGCGCCGAGCGGTTCGGGTTTACCTGCCGTAAGCTGCGTCATTCGCCCTCCCGCATCAGCCAGATGGTGCCAAGCGGCGGCAGCGTCAGGCTCAGGGAGTTGGGTCGCCCGTGGCTTTCGATGGCATCGCTCTGTACCAGCCCGCCGTTACCGGCGTTGCTGCCGTGGTAGTGCATCGAGTCGGTATTCAGAATTTCGCGCCATTTGCCCGGCTGGTTAATGCCGAAGCGGTAGTGTTCGCGCGGCACCGGCGTGAAGTTGCTGGCGACGATGATCTCGTTACCCGCCTTGTCGCGGCGCACAAAGACAAACACCGAGCGCTCGTGGTCGTCCACCACCAGCCACTCAAAGCCGTACGGATCGAAGTCGAGCTCGTGCAGCGCTTTGTGGTGGCGGTAGGTCAGGTTCAGGTCGCGCACCAGACGCTGCACCCCGTGGTGCCAGTTGTCACCGCCTTCCAGCAGATGCCAGTCGAGGCTGGCGTCGTGGTTCCACTCGCGTCCCTGGGCGAACTCATTGCCCATAAACAGCAGTTTTTTGCCCGGGAAGGCAAACATCCAGCCGTAGTAGGCGCGCAGGTTGGCGAACTTCTGCCACGCGTCGCCCGGCATGCGGTCGAGAATGGATTTTTTGCCGTGCACCACTTCATCGTGGGACAGCGGCAGCATGAAGTTTTCGGTGTAATTGTAGAGCATCCCGAACGTCAGCTTATCGTGATGGTACTTGCGGTGAACCGGATCCAGCTTCATGTAATCGAGCGTGTCGTGCATCCAGCCCAGATTCCACTTATACCAGAACCCCAGGCCGCCTAATGACGGCGGACGGGAGACGCCCGCAAAGTCGGTCGACTCTTCCGCCATGGTCACGGCACCGTCCACCTGCTCGCCGATAATGCGGTTGGTATTGCGCAGGAACTCAATCGCTTCCAGGTTTTCACGGCCGCCAAACTCGTTCGGGATCCACTCGCCCTCTTTACGGCTGTAGTCGCGGTAGATCATCGACGCCACCGCATCGACGCGCAGGGCATCAATACCAAACCGCTCGATCCAGTACAGGGCATTCCCGACCAGGTAGTTTGAGACCTCACGGCGACCATAGTTGTAGATCAGCGTGTTCCAGTCCTGGTGATAGCCTTCGCGCGGGTCGCTGTGCTCGTACAGCTTCGTGCCGTCAAACTCTGCCAGCGCAAAATCATCCGACGGGAAATGGCCCGGCACCCAGTCGAGGATGACGTTCAGCCCGGCGGCGTGCGCGGCATCAATGAAATAGCGGAAGTCATCGCGCGTGCCGAAGCGGCGCGTTGGCGCATACAGCCCGGTGGGCTGATAGCCCCAGCTGCCGTCAAACGGATGCTCGTTGACCGGCAGCAGCTCAAGGTGAGTAAAGCCCATCCATTTGGCATACGGCACCAGCTGGTCGGCAAGCTCCCGGTAGCTCAGCCAAAAGTTGTTATCGGTGTGGCGACGCCAGGATCCAAGGTGTACCTCATAGACGGAGATGGGCGCGTCAAAACGGTTGGCCTGTTTGCGCTCCTCCGTCTGGACGACCTTCTCAGGCAGGCCGCAAATCAGCGACGCGGTATCCGGGCGCATCTGCGCTTCGAAGGCATACGGGTCGGCTTTAATGCGCAGCTTGCCGTTGGCGTCGATCATCTCGAATTTATAAAGCTGCCCGGGGTGCGCGCCGGGGATAAACAGCTCCCAGATGCCGGTTTCCCGGCGCAGGCGCATCGGATGGCGGCGACCGTCCCAGTAGTTGAACTGACCGACAACGGAGACGCGCTGGGCGTTAGGCGCCCACACGGCGAACCGCGTGCCGGTAATGCCGTCCATGGTATCGGCATGGGCACCCAGCGTTTCATAAGGGCGAAGATGCGTTCCTTCGGAGAGCAGCCAGGCATCCATCTCTTTAAGCAGAGGGCCAAAGCTGTAAGGATCGTCAATCAGGTTTTGCTGACCGTGCCAGAGGACGGCGAGCTGATAGCGAAAAGGGTTTTTACGGCGGGGCATTACGCCCGAGAAGAAGCCACGGGAATCGAGGCATTCAAGATTACCGACCTTGCGGCCGGTTTTGGGTTCAATCACCCAGACCTCTGTGGCATCCGGTAACAGTGCCCGAACTTCAAGGCCATCCTCAGTTTGATGCATCCCAAGCACAGAAAAGGGGTCAGCAAAATGACCCGCAATAAGCGCATTAATCACGTCTCTATCCACACGATCGGACATGGTATTCATCCTGTTTTTTATGTCGTCCTTTTTAAGCGCTCCGGGACGACTTTTAATGTGACCTGAACGGGACAGCACAAAAATGTGCATCCATTCTGCTCCGTTCGAACCTCAGGTAAGAAATGACTCTTCCTTAAAGCATAGCCAACGCTCTAGATGACTCCTGATAAAAAATAAGACATACGCGTGTTACTCCATGTAGTACGCAAAAAAAAGGGGTGAAAATCACCCCCTGTAGTTAACAAATTATTACGCCAGCTGGCGCAGCATGCGACGCAGCGGCTCGGCGGCGCCCCACAGGAGCTGGTCGCCAACGGTGAACGCGGAGAGATACTCCGGCCCCATGTTCAGCTTACGCAGACGGCCAACCGGCGTGGTCAGCGTGCCGGTAACGGCAGCCGGGGTCAGCTCGCGCATGGTGATATCGCGATCGTTTGGCACCACTTTCGCCCACGGGTTGTGCGCGGCCAGCAGCTCTTCCACGGTCGGAATAGACACATCTTTTTTCAGTTTAATGGTGAAGGCCTGGCTGTGGCAGCGCAGCGCGCCGATACGCACGCACAGACCGTCAACCGGAATGGTGTTCGCGGTATTGAGGATTTTGTTGGTCTCAGCCTGGCCCTTCCACTCTTCGCGGGTCTGGCCGTTATCCAGCTGTTTGTCGATCCACGGGATCAGGCCACCGGCCAGCGGTACGCCGAAGTTATCCACCGGCAGCTCGCCGCTGCGGGTCAGTTGGGTGACCTTACGCTCGATATCAAGAATCGCGGACGCCGGGTTTGCCAGCTCGGTCGCAACGCTGTGGTGAAGCTGGCCCATCTGGGTCAGCAGCTCGCGCATGTGACGCGCGCCGCCGCCTGACGCGGCCTGGTAGGTCGCCACGGAGACCCACTCCACCAGATCCTGCGCGAACAGGCCGCCGAGGGACATCAGCATCAGGCTGACGGTGCAGTTGCCGCCGACAAAGGTTTTCACGCCGTTGTTCAGGCCGTCGGTGATGACCCCCTGGTTAACCGGGTCGAGAATGATGATGGCATCGTCTTTCATGCGCAGCGAAGAGGCCGCGTCAATCCAGTAGCCTTGCCAGCCGCTTTCACGCAGCTTTGGATAGATTTCGTTGGTATAATCGCCGCCCTGGCACGTCACAATAATGTCGAGTGCCTTCAGCGCTTCCAGATCGTAAGCATCCTGCAACGTGCCTGTGGTACCACCAAAGGACGGAGCAGCCTGGCCGAGCTGGGAAGTGGAGAAGAAGACCGGGCGGATAGCGTCGAAATCGCGCTCTTCAACCATGCGTTGCATGAGTACAGAGCCGACCATACCGCGCCAGCCGATAAAACCAACGTTTTTCATAGCATTTTTTTCCTGCTGAGGGTGTGTGCTGTTTGTGCAAGCCAGTATTGAACTGGGATATGCTTCACATTACAAAATGCTGCCAAAGTCGCAAGCGAAATTAATCGATGATTGCCCGGCAATCAGAAATACAGCTAATTATCATAATAACCATAGAGAAATTCAGGGATAATTTACATGAGTGAAATCATTTCCGCAGCGGTTTTATTGATCCTGATAATGGATCCACTGGGAAACCTGCCGATCTTCATGTCGGTGCTGAAACACACCGAGCCGAAGCGCCGGCGGGCAATCATGATCCGCGAGCTGCTCATCGCCCTGCTGGTGATGTTTATCTTCCTGTTTGCGGGTGAAAAAATTCTCGCGTTCCTGAACCTGCGCGCTGAAACCGTGTCGATTTCCGGCGGGATTATTCTGTTCCTGATTGCCATTAAGATGATTTTCCCGAGCGCGGAAGGCAGCAGCAGCGGCCTGCCTGCGGGTGAAGAGCCGTTTATTGTGCCGCTGGCGATTCCCCTCGTTGCCGGGCCGACCATTCTGGCCACGCTGATGCTGCTGTCGCATCAGTATCCGAATCAGATGAGCCATCTGGTGATTGCCCTGCTGATCGCCTGGGGCGGGACGTTCATTATCCTGCTGCAGTCGTCCCTGTTCCTGCGCCTGTTGGGCGAAAAAGGGGTAAACGCGCTGGAACGCCTGATGGGGCTGATTCTGGTGATGATGGCGACGCAGATGTTCCTGGACGGGATCCGCGCGTGGATGAAAGGCTAGGTAAACGCAAAACGGCAATCAAAGATTGCCGTTTTTAGTGTTTGCTCCCTCTCCCCGTGGGAGAGGGTCGGGGTGAGGGCATCAGGCCGCAGAGGACAGCCCATCTAACCCTTACGAATCAAATACCGGTACGGCAGCGCCTCGGTCTGCTGTGCCACCAGCTCATGCTCCATAAAGGTACAAAAACCGGGAATATCGCGGGTCGTGGCCGGGTCGTCGGCAATAATCAGCAGCGTTTCACCGGTCTGCATGTTGCGCACGGTTTTGCGTACCATCATTACCGGCTCCGGGCAGCGAAGGCCCTGGGCATCAAGGGTGTGGTCTGGGCTGGAAAACAGGTCGGTCATGATCTTCTCGGTCAGATAAAAACGGCTGTAGTTTACGCCCGGTTGCGATCAATGCAAACTAGGTTAACGATTGCGTAAAAACTAACCATTGCAATGTCCTGCCAAAGCAGTATCATGCTGCGGTTTTTATTGGGTTCCCTCACCCCAACGTATAAAAAGGTCACAATATGACGTCGTTTTCTGAATCACAGCGCGTAAAAGCGTTGTTCTGGCTTTCGCTTTTCCATTTGCTGGTGATCACCTCCAGCAACTATCTGGTGCAACTCCCGATCTCCATCTTTGGTTTTCATACCACCTGGGGCGCGTTCAGCTTCCCGTTTATTTTCCTCGCGACCGATTTGACCGTGCGTATCTTTGGCGCACCGCTGGCTCGCCGCATTATTTTTGCCGTCATGCTCCCAGCGCTGTTCATCTCGTACGGGGTTTCCTCTCTGTTTTATATGGGAAGCTGGCAGGGCTTTGAGGCGTTAACTCACTTCAACCTGTTTGTTGCCCGTATCGCCGCGGCAAGCTTTATGGCCTACGCGCTGGGGCAGATCCTCGACGTGCACGTGTTTAACCGCCTGCGTCAGAATCATCGCTGGTGGATGGCCCCCACCGCCTCCACGCTGTTCGGTAACGTGAGCGATACGCTGGCCTTCTTCTTCATCGCCTTCTGGCGCAGCCCGGATGCATTCATGGCCGAACACTGGATGGAAATCGCGCTGGTGGACTACTGCTTCAAGGTCCTCATCAGCATTGTCTTCTTCCTGCCGATGTACGGCGTGCTGCTCAATATGCTGCTGAAAAGGCTGGCAGATAAATCTGAAATCACGGCATTGCAGGCTGGTTAAGGGTTCGCTTTATCAGTTGTGATAAGATGAGCGAATGAGCCGTTATGGCCGTTTATCGAAAGGAAGAAGTCAATGCGCAATCTGGTTAAATATGTCGGGATTGGCCTGCTGGTTGTGGGTCTTGCAGCCTGTGATAACAGCGACACGAAAACGCCTGCTCAGGGCGCATCCGCAGAGAGCAACGCGACCGGCCAGCCGGTGAATCTGATGGATGGCAAACTCAGTTTCTCTCTGCCAGCCGATATGACTGACCAGAGCGGCAAGCTGGGCACCCAGGCGAACAACATGCACGTTTACTCCGACGCAACCGGGCAGAAAGCGGTCATTGTCATTGTGGGCGACGACACCAGCGAAGACCTGGCCGTTCTGTCCAAACGTCTGGAAGATCAGCAGCGCGGCCGCGATCCGCAGCTGCAGGTCGTCACCAATAAATCCATCGAGCTGAAAGGCCACACGCTGCAACAGCTCGACAGCATCATCTCTGCAAAAGGCCAGACCGCCTACTCTTCTGTGGTGCTGGGCAAGGTTGATAACAAACTGCTGACCCTGCAGATCACCCTGCCAGCGGAAGATCAGCAGAAAGCGCAGACGGCTGCTGAAAACATCATTAACACCATCGTGATCCAGTAACGCTTCACGACGATGACGTGGCTTCCGGTGCCTGCACCGGGGGCCATTTTTTTAGCCGCCACGTCAGCAGCAGCGCAATCACCACCAGACCCGCTGCGGCAAGATAGATCACCGGAACACCTGCCCAGGCCATCACCAGCCCCGCCAGCGGGCCGGTAATGCCTAAAGACATATCCATAAATACCGTATAGGTCGCCAGCGCCGCCCCCTGATTCTGCTGCGGCACGGCTTTCACCGCCACCACGCCCAGCGCCGGGAAGACCAGGGAAAAGCCTGCCCCCGCGAGGAACACGCCCACTTTGGCGACCCAGGGCACCATCGCTATTCCGGTCAGCAGCAGCCCAACAATCTCTATCGCAAAGCAGATCGTTGCCACATTCAGCCCGCCCAGACGGTTGATGCCGTTAGGGAAAAGCAGGCGGGCACCAACAAACGCACAGCTGAACAGGGTTAATGCAAAGGCAGCGCCGTCCCAGCCTTTGGCGTCGTAGAACAGCGTAATGAAGGTCGCTATCACGCCGAAGCCGGTGGTCGCCAGCGCCAGGGCCATGCCGTACGGCCAGACGCGCCCCAGCACCGCCCGAAACGGCAGAGGCTTGCCTTTGCTGGCCTTCACCTTCGGGCGCGGCAGCGCAAAGAGGATCGCCAGCAGCGCGACCGCCATAATGGTGATGGCCAGCCCATATAACCCGCCAAGCGCATAGCAGGCCACGCCGAGCGGCGCACCGAGCGCCATCGCACCGTAGGTGACAATCCCGTTCCAGGAGATCACCCGGCCAATGTGCGGCGCGCCAACCACCCCCACGCCCCACAGCGTCGAGCCGGTTCCCGCCAGACTTTGCCCGATGCCCAGAATGACGCGGCCCAGGCAGAGCAGCGCCAGGCTGACCAGCGGCCAGTGGCTGGTTGCGGCAGCCAGCAGATAGCTCAGGCCACTGAGGAAACAGCCGCACAGCCCCACCACCACGATGCTTTTGGGACCGAACGTGTCCGCGTAGCGCCCGGCATGCGGGCGGCTGAGGAGCGTGGCGAAATATTGCAGGCTAATCACCAGCCCCGCCCAGAAGGCGCTGAAGCCCATCACGTCATGGACATAGCCCGGCAGGACCGCCAGCGGCAGGCCAATGGTCAGATAGCTGGCAAAGTTGAAAATCACAACGGAAACGATGCGCAGATTGAGGCGCAGTCCGCTCAGTGCCGGTTCAGCGGCAGGTTCGGGCATGGGGTTCTACCTGGGTTTTTCACAACAGTGTTTCACTATTACCACGGCGCAATAAGAAAATCAGCCCCGACTTTCAGATTAACGGTGCCAGACGAAGCGGAGCCCGGGCACTACACTTACCGGGTCATCACATTAAGGAACACGCATGATCGCTAACCCGTCCGACAAAGCAGGACTCCACATCTTATTAAAACTCGCCTGTCTGGTGGTTATCCTTGCGGGTATCCATGCTGCCGCCGACATTATTGTCCAGCTCCTGCTGGCGCTCTTTTTTGCCATTGTGCTTAATCCTCTGGTCACCTGGTTTCTCCGCCGGGGCGTTAGCCGCCCGGTCGCTATCACCATCGTCGTCATCGTGATGATGATTGCCCTGACGGCGCTCGTCGGCGTGCTGGCGGCCTCGCTGAGCGAATTCTCCACCATGCTGCCGCAGTACAACAAAGAGCTGACGCGTAAGATTGTGGCGCTGCAGGAGATGGTGCCCTTCCTTAATCTGCATATCTCACCCGAACGGATGCTGCGCAGGATGGATTCCGAGAAAGTCATGACCTACGCCACCACCCTGATGACGGGGCTTTCCGGCGCGATGGCCAGCATTCTGCTGCTGGTCATGACGGTGGTATTTATGCTGTTCGAAGTGCGCCACGTTCCCTATAAGCTGCGCTTTGCGTTAAATAATCCCCAAATTCACATTGCCGGCTTACACCGGGCACTGAAGGGCGTCTCTAAATATCTGGCGCTGAAAACGCTCCTGAGCGTATGGACCGGGATCATTGTCTGGCTGGGGCTGATGCTGATGGACGTGCAGTTCGCGCTGATGTGGGGCGTACTGGCCTTTCTGCTGAACTACGTGCCCAATATTGGCGCGGTGCTTTCCGCCGTGCCGCCGATGATTCAGGCGTTTCTGTTTAACGGCTTCTACGAATGCATGCTGGTCGGCGCGCTGTTCCTCGTCGTGCATATGGTGCTGGGCAATATTCTTGAGCCGCGCATGATGGGGCACCGGCTGGGCATGTCGACGCTGGTGGTGTTTTTATCCTTACTGATTTGGGGATGGCTGCTGGGCCCGGTCGGCATGCTGCTGTCGGTCCCCCTGACCAGCGTATGTAAAATCTGGATGGAAACCACCAAAGGTGGCAGCAAGCTGGCAATCCTGCTCGGGCCGGGGAGGCCGAAAAGCCGGTTGCCTGGGTAAGCATTCTCGTATGGTTAGCCATTACCGGGGACAATAGATTATAGTAATGGTTTCACCGCGAAACTTTGCGACTCTCTCTGTTTTGACTGAAGGCCAGACGTTATATGTACCAGGTTTTTCTGGGAAAAATCTCCTCGCTGAGCACCAATCGCTGGGCAGAGGCACTCTCCCGACACGCGCCCGAAGGCACCCAGCGCGCGCGCTGGCTGGCGGGACGCGGGTTGCTTTCGCGTCTGCTGGCGCCGAAGTCACTCCCGGAGATTATCCACAACGAACAGGGGAAACCCCTTTTTGCCGGCGACTATCCGCTGTGGTTCAGCCTTAGCCACTCGGATGATGACATTGCGTTAATTATCAGTGACGAAGGTAACGTGGGTTGTTCACTGGAACGTATTCGCCCCCAGGATAACTGGCACACGCTCGCCAATGCCGTCTTCAGCAGCGCCGAGCATGAAGAGCTGGAAAAGGAAACGCCAGAGAGCCAGCTTAGCGCATTCTGGCGCATCTGGACGCGGAAGGAAGCGATCGTTAAACAGAGCGGCGGTCACGCCTGGCAAATGGTTAGCATTGACAGTACTGCCCGCGCATTTCACTCAGTAAGCCACTGCCGGATAGACTCGCTGAGTCTTGCGGTCTGTACCGAGACGCCCTTTGAGCTCAGGGCTGGGTTGATCCATTCCGCTAACGACGTGCTGGCCGAAAAATCGTCAACACCCCCAGAATAATAAACCCGACGCCCACCAGTCCGTGCCAGGAAAAACGCTCCTCCCAGCCCGGCAGCAGGATCGCGGCACCCCACACCAGAATATAGCTGAGGCTCAGCAAGGCATAGGCTTTGCTGAGCGCCATACGATGCAGCGCCAGATACCAGCAGCCCATAGAGGCCACGTACCCCATCAACCCCAGCATCAGGGCACCGGTGCCGGACGAGAAGTGCCACAGCGCGGAAACAAACACCATGGCCTCACTGACCGGTGGCAATGCCTGCATGGCCTCGCGCAGCAACAGCTGCGCCGCGCTGACTAACAGCACGCTGCATAATGCCCAGAACGCCCCTTTCACAGGCTTCCTCCCAGCACAATAATCCCAATGATGATGAACCCCACGCCCAGCCAGTGATGCGCAGCAACGTGCTCACGCCAGAATGCCTTCGCAGCCAGCGTCACCCAGACAAAATTGAGGCTCAGCATAGGGTAGGCAATGCCAACGGGCAGCCGTTGCAGCACCACCAGCCAGACCAGCATCCCACTCCCCAGCGCCAGCAGTGCCAAACCCAGCCACAGTGCGATATGCACCCCACGCCGCCCGGCTTTCGCCGGACGGGTAGCTTGTTTCTGACACAGCTGCCCCGCGCAGCTGAGCAAGCTTGCCAGTATCAACCAGATCCAGGTCATCACTTCGGCAGATACTGCAGGTAGGCCAGACGGCCCTGGATATACAGGCTGTCCGGTTTCGGCAGATTCGCACGCGCGATTTCATCGTGTTTTGACAGAAGAATCACCAGCGATACGCGCCCCTGCTGACGATGCTCCGACAACCACTGCGCGAAGTCATCTTTATCAACATAACGATCTTTCGCATCGGGATAATCCAGCCCGTAGCGCAGTTCGCCGCTTTGATCGAACATCGTGATGTCATTGCGCTTCAGCTCCCAGGCCAGGCCAGCGGCCACGCCCACGTTATTGGCCAATACGAATCGGCTGTCCTGAAGCGGCTCGCGCACAGTATCCACCAGCGACTGCGGCTGTTTGGAATCCACCACCAGATTAGGAATGGCAAAACCAATCAGCAGCGCCAGCCCTGCTGGGCACAGTGCCGCCAGCCACCAGCGCTGCTGGCTCTGTCTGAACGTAAACCAGCCTACCGCCGCCCAGATGAGGAACGCCACCACCGCACAGAAGACTTTATACAGTTCGACCGACGTCCAGACCGGATGCTTAGACAGCCCCCACGGCGAGACCACCAGCGCCGCTATCACGCCGATGACGCCAAACGCCAGGTTAATTCCGCCGTTAATGCGTAACGCTCTGGCACCTTTTTCCGCCGCGAGGCAGGCATAGCGCGCCATCAGGATAGCCAGCGGGGCAAAGCACGGCAGGATATAGGTCGGCAGCTTGCCTTTGGCGATGCTGAAGAACAGCAGCGGCATCACCACCCAGCCCAGCAGATAGAACCCGCCACCGGCGTTTTGCCTGTCATTCCAGCCGAGACGAAACGCGCCGGGCAGCAGCGCCAGCCACGGCAGGCTGCCCGCAATCAGGAACGGCAGGTAGTACCAGAACGGGGCCTTGTGCTGCGCGTCGCTCTGGGCAAAACGCTGAATATGCTCAACCCAGAAGAAGTAACGCCAGAAATCAGGCTCACGGTGCGCAATGGCCAGCGCCCACGGCAGAACAATCAGCACGCAGCTCAGGATCGCGAGCCAGCCAAAAATCAGCACCTCTTTCCAGCGCTTCTGGGCAATTACCCACGGCAGGACGCCAATCACCGGTACCGCCAGCGCCAGGAAGCCTTTGGTCATCACCCCCATCCCGCAGGCCAGCCCAAGCAGCACATAGCCACCCGCTTTTCCGGCAACGGTTTGGGCCTGCGACGCCAGCCAGAAGCTGCACATCGCCGCCACCAGCCACAGGGTGATGATAGGATCCAGCACCGCATACGTGCCGATGCCATATACCAGGAACAGAGTCAGGAAGATAAGGCCGGAGAAAATGGCCGTCCGCTTATCCCGCCAGAGACGCCAGGCCATCCAGATCACCAGCAGCGCCGTTAACCCGGTAGAGAATATGGATCCGGCGCGCACGGCAAGGTTCGTATGCCCAAACAGCAATTGTCCGATACTGTTGATCCAGTAGCCGGCAATCGGTTTTTCAAAGTAACGCAGCCCCAGAAAATGCGGGACAACCCAGTCTCCGGATGCCAGCATTTCGCGGCTGATTTCCGCATAGCGCGTTTCATCGGGCTGCCAAAGCAGGCGGATATCGACCGGAATGAGGTAGTAAACGATAAACAGTGCGAGAAGCGCTAAGCCATAACGGGCTGTTTTCATGGGGCCGGACTCACGGTTTGTTGATAGCCAAGCCAGCCTTCCCGGCCAGCCAGTTCATTACGTACGACTTTGCCCACAGGCAGGGTGCTGAGGTCGTCCGGCAGCAGCTCGCTCAACGGGCAAAATTCAATGCCCTCCTGAGCGGCCATCGTCAGCAGTTCGTCGAAATCATGCTGATACGCAATCCCTTCCACTTCGGCATGGATGGTATACACCGGCGTACCGGCGTCACGATGGATGCGGTCCAGAATGTAACGATTGAACTCATCGGCCTTCACCTCGCGCCCGACCACCTCATCCCAGGTGGGAAGCGTGACCGGAATTTGCACCGTACCGTAGCGATTTTCGCCTAACAGCGGCAAAAATGGCCCGGTTCCGCGGCAATCGCTGTTGTAGCGAAACGCGAAGGCTTCTTTGGCTTTCACGACGCGCTGATCCGCACGCCATCCCGCCACGGCGGAGCAGCGCACGGGCTGACCGGTAATGGCCTCCAGCTCCAGCATCCCACGCTCGACCTCACGGGCCAGGCGCGGGATGTCCCAGACGCCGGCCCAGGCTTGCCAGGCATGGTGATCCCAGGCGTGCAGGCCGACCTCATGTAGCCGGGCCGCCTCGCAGATAACGGCTTCATTACCCGCGCCGATGCGTCTGCCTGGCCAGGCGGTGCCGGCCAGCAAAATATCCCAGCCGTAGAGGGATGCCGCGCGCGAGCGCAGCATTTTGAATAGAAATGCCGGTTTAACCAGACGCCATAAATGGCGTCCCATGTTGTCAGGCCCGACGCTGAAGAAAATGCTGGAACGCACACCGTGCTTGCTCAGCAGTTCCAGCAGTTTGGGTACGCCGTCACGCGTTCCCCTGAAGGTATCGACATCAATGCGTAAACCGACTTTTCTCATGAGGCCTGATCCGAGAGCTCCACGGTGCGCAGGAAGAAATCGAGCGTTTCGTCAATGGTCTGCTCCATCTTCACCGTCGGCGTCCAGTTGAGGCAGCGCTTCGCGTTGCGGATGCTTGGCTTACGGTGCTCAACGTCCTGATACCCTTTGCCGTAGTAGCTGCTGCTTTCCACTTCGCGGAAACCGGCAAACGGCGGGAACTTATCGCGCAGCGGATGGCGCTCAAAGCTGGCCAGCAGCATCTCTGCCAGCTCGCGAATGCTCGCTTCGTTGTCCGGGTTACCGATGTTGATGATCTCACCGTTGCAGCGGTTATCTTTGTTTTCGATGATGCGGAACAGCGCTTCGATACCGTCGCTGATATCCGTAAAGCAGCGCTTCTGTTTCCCGCCTTCGATAAGCTTAATTGGCGAGCCTTCGACCAGGTTCAGGATCAGCTGGGTGATCGCACGGGAGCTGCCGATACGCGCCGCGTTCAGGTTATCCAGACGCGGCCCCATCCAGTTGAACGGACGGAACAGGGTAAAGCGCAGACCTTCTTTCTCACCGTAGGCCCAAATCACGCGGTCCAGCAGCTGTTTGGAGACGGAGTAAATCCAGCGCTGTTTGTTGATCGGCCCGACCACCAGGTTGGAGGTGTCTTCATCGAAGTTCTTATCGGTGCACATGCCGTACACTTCAGACGTGGACGGGAAGATGATGCGCTTGTCGTATTTCACGCAGTCGCGGATGATCTTCAGGTTCTCTTCGAAGTCCAGCTCGAACACGCGAAGCGGGTTACGGGTGTACTCGATTGGCGTGGCAATGGCGACCAGCGGCAGCACCACGTCGCATTTTTTAATGTGGTATTCGATCCACTCGGAATGGATGCTGATATCCCCTTCCACGAAGTGGAAACGCGGGTTGTCGAGGAAACGGCTGATCGCATCAGAGCCAATATCCAGACCGTAGATTTCGTAGTTATCGTCTTTGAGCAGACGTTCAGTCAGGTGGTTACCGATAAAGCCGTTCACGCCGAGGATCAGCACGCGGGTACGGCGTTTGATGGCGACAACCGGTGCGCTGGTGATGAGCGCCCCGGCCACCAGACCCAGAGACTGTGCCAGCTGCGTGCCCTGAACGTACAGGCCGTTGTCGGTTTGTCCGGTGACGATCTCCAGCGCCTGCTCGCCGCAGGTCACAATCAGCGGGGAGACAGAAACGACGGTGCCCGGTTTAGCGGCAGGGATGTCGTCACGCACGCGGGATTTCCAGACGATAAATTTGCTTACGCCAGCAAAGCTGTACGCGCCCGGCCACGGGTCGGTCACGGCGCGCACCAGGTTGTGCAGCTGGCGGGCGGGTTTATTCCAGTCCAGACGACCATCTTCCGGCGTGCGGCGGCCAAAGCTGCTTGCCTTGCTCTCATCCTGCGCGGTCTCGCTGAAGGTACCGTTGAGGATGGCGGGAAGGGCATCACGCAGCAGCGTCTGCGCCGTCGCATTCAGCTTTTGATGCAGCTGCAGCGCCGTTTCGTCCGCGTCAATAGCGACCTTCTGCTGTGCCACGATAGCGCCCGCGTCCGCGCGGCGCACCATGCGGTGCAGCGTCACGCCCGTTTCCGTTTCACCGTTTACCAGCACCCAGTTCAGCGGAGCGCGGCCACGGTAGGCAGGCAGCAGAGAGCCGTGAAGATTAAAGGCACCTTTTGCGGCCAGACCTAAGATTTCGTCGGAGAGCAGGTTGCGATAGTAGAACGAGAAGATCGCGTCAGGCGCGAGCGCGCGGATGCGATCCACCCACAGCGGATGGTTTACGTCGTCCGGTGCATAAACCGGGATCCCGCGCTCGGCGGCGATACGCGCCACGGAGCCAAAAAAGTTATTCTCTCCGGCCGTGTCCGGATGGGTAAAGATTGCCGCAATGTCATAGCCCGCTTCCAGCAGGGCCAGCGTGCCCGTGCACCCCATATCGTGATAGGCAAATACAACAGCTTTCATGGGTGAATTTCCTCTTGAGATGCTTTGTGTTCCTGACGGACAACACGTTGAATAAAGTAGCGCGGACGCGCGCGAACATCGTTATAGATACGGCCAATGTATTCACCGAGAAGGCCCATCCCGACAAACTGGGCGCCGATGAACATAAACAGCACGGCAAAGAGCATGAAGACCCCTTCCGCCGCCCACTGCGGGCCAAAGACCAGTCGCAGCACCACCAGCAGAACGGACAGCGCGAACCCGGCCACGGCGATGATGCTGCCGAACACGCTCAGCAGACGCAGCGGCGTGGTGGTCAGGCAGGTGATGAGGTCATACATCAGGTTGATGAGACGCATAAAGCTGTACTTCGACTCCCCGTGCTCGCGCTCGGCGTGCAGAACCGGAATTTCCGTTGCCTTACGGGCAAAGGTGTTGGCGAGGATCGGAATAAACGTGCTGCGCTCATGGCAATGCAGCATGGCGTCGACAATATGGCGGCGGTAGGCGCGCAGCATGCAGCCGTAATCGCCCATCGCTTTACCGGTCGTACGCTGGATAAGACGGTTGATGGTACGTGAGGCCAGCTTGCGGAACAGGCTGTCCTGTCGGTTCTGACGTACCGTGCCAACCACGTCATAGCCTTCATCGGCTTTGGCGACCAGACGCGGGATCTCTTCCGGTGGGTTTTGCAGGTCAGCGTCCAGGGTGATGATCAGATCGCCCGTGACGTGGCTAAACCCCGCCATAATCGCCGAGTGCTGGCCGTAGTTGCGGTTGAGCAGCACGGCAACAATGTGGCTGCCTTCAGCCTGCGCGGCCTCGGTCAGCATTAGCGCGGAATTATCGCTACTGCCGTCATCCACCAGCAGAATTTCGTAAGCCTTGCCCATCGTGTCGCAGGCGGCCGTTGTACGGCGGATCAGTTCGGGCAGGCTCTCCTGCTCGTTATAAACCGGGATTACCACGGAAACTTTTTGTACTGGCGGTGCACTGAACATATCAATGTCCTGCAAGCTGATGGAGTGCGGTAATGACGCGGGTTGTGTCGTCATGAGTCATATCCGGGAAAAGAGGGAGGGAACAAATACGCGCGCTATTCCATTCAGAATTCGGGAGCGATACATCAGGAAAACGCTCGCGGTAGTATTTTTGGGTGTGCGCCGCGCGGAAGTGGAGGCCGGTACCGATGCCTTTCTCTTTCAGCGCCGCCATCAGGTTGTCGCGTGAGATCCCACAGCGCGCTTCATCAACGCGAATAATAAACAGGTGCCAGGCGTGCACGTGCGGCCATGACGGAATGGTGAGCGGCTGGAACGGCGTATCGGCAAGCTCCCGCAGGTAGCGTTCGGCGATGTCCTGGCGGCGTCTGTTGGCCTCTTTCAGCTTGCCTAACTGCACCAGCGCCAGCGCGGCGTTGATGTCTGCCAGGTTGTATTTATAGCCCGGCGCGATCACTTCCGCCTGCGGCGCACGACCGTGCGTCTGCCGGTCATAGGCATCCACGCCCAGGCCATGGAATTTCAGACTGCGGATCCGCTGTGCCAGCTGGGCATTATCCGTGACGACTAAGCCGCCTTCCGCGCAGGTCATATTTTTAATGGCGTGGAAGGAAAAAATCGCCGTCCCTTTCCAGCCCACATGACGGTTCTTGTAGTACGTTCCGGCGGCATGGGCCGCATCTTCAATCACCGGAATACCGTGACGTTCACCGATGGCATGGATAGCGTCGATTTCACACGGCGCGCCGGCATAATGAACGGGAATAATGGCTTTGGTACGCGGGGTAATGGCGGCTTCAACGGCTTCTGGCGTCACCATTAATGTATCTTTGTCCACATCGATCATGACCGGCGTGGCACCCAGCAACACGATCATATTCAGCGTGGATACCCAGGTCTGGGAAGGCGTAATGACTTCATCGCCCGGGCCAATATCCAGCGCCATCAGCGTGACGTGCATACCTGCGGTGGCTGAACAGACGGCAATCGCATGCTGATTCCCGGTAAGTTGACAGAATGCCTCTTCAAGTTCCTGATTCTTAGGCCCCGTGGTGATCCAGCCCGACATCAAAACGTCCTGAAGCGCCGCAATTTCCTCAGCGCCCATCGACGGTCGCGAAAAAGGCAGAAAATCACTCATTATTAATTTCCTTGCTGTATTAAAGGCGTCATCTTTTACTGCGCTGTCGTAATGGGCAGCTCAATGGGATCATGCAAGATGGTTATTAAATAAAGACCAAATAAAATTAAGTCGCGATACCAGTTATGTCAACAAACCATCAACTGAAGCAAAAGTAACGTCGTTTTCTTAGGAAAAAATTAAGACAGGCGAGAAGCAGAAGGGAAACAGTACATAGAAGAGAATAGAAAATTGTTTTACAACAGCAAGATAGCGATTCTAACTATTTTTTTTGTTTTTTGTGGATGGACTCACAGCGATTACTCTACTATTTCATTTCGTTTACATTAAAATTATAAGAAAAGTAAATGAATACTCAACCAAAATAAAAATCCCGGAGGTTTGGGCGGGAATTCCGTCATCCTCCGGGAACTTTCTATTAATATCAATTGTCGCGAATTCAACTGTCGCGCTTAGTTAAGATTAGCAGGAAAATCATTCGGTAATTCGCTGGCCGCGCAGGCGATAACGCTTTCATTATTTGCACCGCAGTCGCGTACAAAGGTGATTGTGGCAAATTCATCAATCACTTCCGTTGGATACGCCGGGCCCGCATCGCGATAGCTATTCATCAGTGGAATATGGTCGTTCTGGAAGCAGACGGTTTTTTCCGGGTTGTTCATGACCCAGCGTGGGAAGAAGATGGTGCCGTGGAACAGTTTGTCGCCCAGGTTCACGATCAGGCTGACGTCGGTACCGGTTGGTTCGGTCCAGGAAATTTTATAGATGCTTTCCCCTACCCGCACGATGTAAGCCTGCTGATCTTTCACCCAACGGTTGGCCACGAGACCGCTGTGAATACGGTAATCAAGCGTGGTCTCATTTTTTACATAAATCTCGTAGTTCCAGCCGTTATCGTAAGTATAAACAAGGTGTTTGCCAACGAAGCCGCTTAAGTCGTGTTTGTCGAAGGTGCTCATAAGATGTCTCCTTTGTTTTGATGAGACGATCGTACCCCTTCAAAAAATGAATGAATAACGCTATGTTTTAATCAAATTCATCCAAATTTTAGATAAATTATGCACAAGACGACGCTGGAACAATGGTCCTTACTGGCGAAGGTGGTTGAGGCGGGCAGCTTTGCCAAAGCCGCGGAAGAAACCCACCGCAGCCAGTCCTCGGTGAGCTATAACCTGTCGCTGCTGCAGGAGCGGCTCGGCGTGGCGCTGCTGGTCCCGGAGGGGCGACGGGCGGTGTTAACCCCGGCCGGCGAACTGCTTCTCAACCAGGTTAAACCGCTGCTGAAAGCGTTTTCGTACGTCGAGACGCGCGCAGCGACCCTTCGCAACGGGATGCGCACGCGGTTGGATCTGGTGGTGGACTCCATTTTCCCGCGCCGCCGCCTGTTCGCCATCCTGCGTCAGTTCCAGCAGCAGTATCCGCAGACCCAGGTCCGTCTCACCGAGGTGCTGGAAAATACCCGCGCCGACGCCATTAACGACGAAGCCGACGTGATGATCTTAACCCGCCGCCAGGACATTACCGGGCTCGGCGAATGGCTGATGAATATCGACTTTGTTGCCGTGGCCCATCACCAGCATCCCCTCTTTCACCTCGACGCGCCGCTCAATGATGAGATGCTGCGCCCGTGGCCGCTTATCCAGATTGCGGACAGCCAGCCCGCCGCGCGTGCTGCCGGCGAGTCGTGGACGTTTTCCACCATCGATGCCGCCATAGAGGCCGTCGTCTCTCAGGTCGGGTACGGCTGGCTGCCAGAGGAACGCATCCAGACCCAGCTGGATCAAGGCGTACTGAAACGCCTGCCGCTGAGCCACGGTGCGCGCAGGGCAACGCCGCTTCACCTGATCGTTAAGCGCTCCCTCGCCCCGCTTGATGAGCAGGTTGAGACGCTGCTGCGCCTTTTTAGCCAGGAGCCGTCATCCTCACCTGCTACGCTTTAAGGTCCGAACGTTAAAACGATAAGGAGCAGATGATGAAAATCGACTTTACGGGGAAAGTGGCGCTGGTGACCGCCTCAAC
Source organism: Enterobacter sp. MGH 24 (assembly GCF_000493015.1). Classification (NCBI taxonomy): domain Bacteria; kingdom Pseudomonadati; phylum Pseudomonadota; class Gammaproteobacteria; order Enterobacterales; family Enterobacteriaceae; genus Enterobacter; species Enterobacter sp. MGH 24. The sequence goes on from NZ_KI535657.1 coordinate 1,118,655, forward strand.
CGGCGGGATCGGGTTCGCCATTGCCAGAGGTCTGGCAGAAAGCGGTGCCGAAGTGATCGTCAATGGCCGCAGCACGGAATCGGTGAATAAAGGCATTCAGCAGCTCCAGCAGGTGGTGCCGGGCGTGCAGGTGCGCGCCGCGATTGCCGATCTCAGCACGGCGGAAGGGGTCGAGTCGCTCCTGAAGGTGGCGAATAACGTCGATATCCTGGTCAACAACGCCGGGATCTACGGTCCACAGGATTTCTATGCCACCGACGATGAGACCTGGGAGCGTTACTGGCAGACCAACGTGATGTCCGGCGTGCGTCTGTCCCGCGCCCTGCTGCCGGGCATGGTGCAGAAAGGCTGGGGACGCGTGGTGTTTATCTCCTCCGAGTCGGCCTGCAATATCCCGGCGGATATGATCCACTACGGCGTGACCAAAACGGCGCAGCTCTCGCTGGCGCGCGGGCTGGCGAAGTTCGTGGCGGGGAGCGGCGTGACGGTCAACAGCATACTGCCGGGCCCGACGATGTCTGACGGTTTCGCCGAGATGATGAAAGATGAAATCGAAAAAACCGGCAAATCGCTGGAGCAGCTGGCGAAAGAGTTTGTGATGGCCAACCGCCCCAGCTCGGTTATTCAGCGCGCGGCCACGGTTGAAGAGGTGGCCAATATGGTGATTTATGTCTGTTCGCCACAGGCATCCGCCACTTCGGGTGCGGCATTGCGCGTCGACGGCGGCGTCGTGGATGACATCATCTGATGCTGTCAGGCCGCACTGCCTGCGATCCGACGGGCGGTAATGTAGTGCGCCTGCCAGTAATCATCCGTCAGGGTTGAGACCGTTACCCCCTGGCTGCTTGAGGCATGAATAAACTGGCTATTGCCAATATAAACGCCGACGTGCTTGCGGTTCGGGCCGGTCTGGAAGAAGACCAGATCGCCGGCTCTCAGGCGGTATTGCGCCACCTGAACGCCGCGATGGATCTGCTCGCGCGTCGTGCGCGGTAAATTAAGATGCGCCGCATCGCTGAACAGGTGCTGCATCAGCGCGGAGCAATCCACCCCGCGATGCGTGGTTCCGCCCCACTGGTACTGGGTGCCTTTCCATTTCTGGTATTGATCGAGAATACGCGAGCGCAGCGGGCCTGTTTCAGGATGCACCAGCGCAGATTTCGCCGGCGATACCGCCAGCTCACTGTTCATCGATAGCATCGACGCTGGGAGTTGAAAGCTGAACGCAGAAAACGAAGCAAAACTTAACGTGAGGATTGAAATAAACGATCTAAGAGTCATATCAATAAAGAAGTAGTGAGTGAGTTTTTCCTTACCTGTGGGGCCCAATGGTTCCCCGAAATATCTTGCGATGTGGCGATAATATAGACAGTTCGTTTTTTCACCAATCCTTATCGAGGCCAAAATTGGACTCACTTTGAGATCGCAAGATCGAGAAAAAAATGGTGGTGATATAAGGACTGTCCAGCTAAAGCAGGTAAACTGATCCGCAGAATGTGTATTTCAGCTAAGACGTATTTATGACCAATATGATTGCCGACGAGACGGTGGCAAAATCCAGCGTGCTCTCCGTCTTTGACTTTGATGGGACGTTAACGCACCACGACAGCTTTATTCCTTTCCTGCGTTTTGCCTTCGGTAAACGTTACTTCGCGGGCCGCCTGGTGCGTATGGCGCTGCCCACGCTCCACTGCGTGCGTCGCAAGCTGACGCGCGATGAGCTGAAGGAAGTGCTGATTAAAACGTTCCTGACGGGCGTGGATGAACACTGGCTGCGCCAGCAGGCGGAAGCCTTTTGCGAAAAATACTGGAACAAGCTGATGCGCCCCGAAGGGGTTCTGGCGGTGGCGGCGGAGGTGAATTCCGGTGCGGAAGTGACCATCTGTTCCGCGTCCCCGGCGCTGGTGCTCCAGCCGTGGGCTGACAAACTCGGCATTAAGCTGATTGGCACGCAGTTGGAAGTGAAAGACGGCAAGCTGACGGGGCGCATCACGGGCAATAACTGCCGCTGCGCCCAGAAGGTGGCAAGGCTGGAGAAAGTGTATGGCGATCTGAACGCCTACCACCTGCGCGCCTGGGGCGACACCCGCGGCGACCACGAGCTGCTGGCGGCCGCACAGGATCCGCACTGGCGGCACTTCCATCACCCGCGCAAGCGCCGGAATTCACCCATCAAGTAGCCTTTTTGCCGGGTGGCGGCTGCGCCTTACCCGGCCTACATTCGAACAGTAGGCCCGGTAAGCGAAGCGCCACCGGGCGATGCATCAGGCAGTACGTTTCCCCGGGAACATCACGCTCGCAATAATCCCCAGCGCCAGCACGCCTAATACCACAAACAGACTGGCGGTCGCGCCAATGCTGTAACCGTGGTGCCAGAAGTGGTCGGTGGCATTTAATCCCAGCTTGAACGCCACGAAGAACAGCAGCAGCACCACGGCTTTCTCGAGGTGCACCAGATACTGCTTCAGCGCTTCCAGCACGAAGTAGAGCGTACGCAGGCCGAGAATGGCGAACATCATGGCGCTGTAGATAATCAGCGGTTCGCGGCTCACGGCAATAATGGCCGGCACGGAGTCAAAAGCGAACATGACGTCAGAGAGCTCGACGACGGCTACGCAAAGCAGCAGCGGCGTCGCATAGCGCTTCGCCTTCTTCACGCGTCCAACCATCACGTCCTGGTTTTCCGGTTTTTCAAGCTCCGCATCCACCTCTTTCTGGGTCAGAATAAAGGCGTTGCTGCTGATTTTCGGCCAGACCGGATAGAAGCGCTTCACCAGGCGATAGGCGAGATGACCCGAGTAATCTTCCACTTCGTCGCTCTCTTCATTGCGCCTGAGCATCATCACCGCCGTCCAGCCGACGACCAGCGCGAAAATCACCTCAACGTACGGCCCCAGGCTTAACAGGCTGGTGCCGATAGCCACAAAGATGCCGCGGAAGACAATCGCTCCCAGCACGCCCCAGTAGAGCACGCGGTGACGGTACTTATCCGGCACGCCGAACCAGGCGAAGATCGCCATCATCACAAACAGGTTGTCGACGGAGAGCACCTCCTCCAGCGCATAGCCGGTGAGAAACAGGCTCGCCATCTCGGCGCCGTGGTGAACATACAGGAATCCGGCGAAGGCCATCGCCATCATGACCCAGAAAATGGACCACATCGCCGCGCTTTTCAGCGAGACGGGTTTATCGTGACGGTGCATAAAGAGGTCGATAAACATCGCCCCAACGGCCATCACCACAAAGACAACAACGGTTTCCGTCGGGAAACCGAGATGAGCAGCAGACATACAAAACCCTTTTGGCAGACAAAACACCATGCAAACTGGCGTAAACCAGGAACAGAAAAGGGCGGGCCGATAATCAGCCTCTTCGCCCTCAAAGCCGCAGCCCTGTCGGCTGCGTAAAGAGGGGTGTACTTTACCTTACCCGAAGGGGATCGTGCATCTGCCGTTTAGGCGCTCATGCCGCGCAAACGCTGCAGAACTGCCACCAGAACCGCCACAGACCAGCCCACCATCAACGCGCCCACCAGCCCTTCCACACCGCCGATAAGCCGCCAGTGCTGGGGTAATGTGACGTCGCCGTATCCCACCGTGGCGTAACTGACCAGTGAAAAATAGAAGCTGGTGTTCCAGTCATTAAACGCGTCGATGACGAAATAAAACGCAGCAAACAGTCCGGCTTCAAGAAGATGGGCGAAGATCATGGAGATCACGATGCCGACATTGCGTAAAACAATGCGTACCGCCGAATCGACTTCTAATTTGATGAATTTTAAAACGCCAAACATCCACAGCGAATGGATCACCACGGTGAGGGTAAGCAAAATAATAATACTGAGTAGCTGCATGACGCGTGCTCGACCAAAAAGGAATAAGGCCCCACGAACGCGGCGGGGCAACCGGTCGAAGCTTAGTTGAATCGGGAGGAAAAGTTGGTGCAATAATTGCGTTGCGTGATTATTTCCCTTTCAGCGTGCCCTCTTTGCGGCTGGTTCGACTGCTGTGATCGATAGATTTGAAGCGCACTATCTGTGAGTCACCTCTTATTTACATCATTTAAACCTTCCATTAACTGGATAAAAATAACGCGCCGTCGCTATAGTGGTTTTGTTTAATAAAACTGAGTTGTACCTAATAAAACAAAGAACAAACCCTGCGAGGACACAATGACAGAACATTTACGTAACGGCGCTACCGCCACCGAGGACATAGAAAGAGAGACGATGCGGAAGGTGATCTGGCGTATTCTCCCGTTTCTGATTGTCAGTTACCTGGTCTCCATTATCGATCGCGGGAATATCGGCATGGCTTCGCTGCAGATGAATGAGGACCTTGGCCTCAGCAAAGCGGCGTTTGGCTTCGCCAGCAGCCTTTATTTCGTGGCCTATTTTTTGTTTGAAGTACCCAGCAACCTGGCCATGCAGAAAGTCGGCGCCCGGCTGTGGATCCCGCGCATTATGATCAGCTGGGGCATCGTTTCCATGTGTATGTCCCTGGTGCAGAACACCACGTCGCTCTATATCGTCCGTTTTCTTCTCGGTGCCGCAGAGGCGGGCTTCTTCCCGGGCGTCGTGCTGTATCTGACCTGGTGGATCCCGTCCCGCTACCGCGCACGCATTATTGCGTCCTTTATGGTCGCTATCCCGCTCGCTAACTTCATCGGCTCCCCGCTTTCCGGGTTGATACTGTCACTGGATGGCTGGCTGGGTCTTCGCGGCTGGCATCTGCTGTTCATTATTGAAGGCTTGCCGGCGGTGCTGCTGGGTATTGCAGCCTGGTTTATTCTCCGGGATCGCCCGCATCAGGCGAGCTGGCTTAGCAGAGAACAGAAACAATGGCTGGAAACGACGCTTGAGACCGAGCGCAATCAGCAAAAGAATATCGGACACCAGACCACGTGGCAGCTGCTGAAGCATCGCCAGATCTGGCTGATGGCGCTGATTTACGCGGGCGCATCGTCCGCGGGCACCACCATCAGCGTCTGGTCTCCTCAACTGCTGAAATCCTTCCATCTCGATAACCTTGAGACAGGTCTGCTTAACGCCATTCCTTACGGTCTGGCATCTGTTCTCATGATCGTATGGGGACGGAATTCCGATCGTACCAACGAACGCCGCTGGCATACCGCACTCACGCTATTCATGATTGCCGCAGGCGTGTTTGCCGCCTTTGTGAGCGTCTCGCTGTCTGCCACGATCGTTATCCTCAGCATTATGCTGATAGGCGCTTATTCAATGAAAGGGCCTTTCTGGGCGCTGGCGTCCGGTTGGATGAGCAGTACCTCAGCGGCGGCAGGACTGGCCGCGATTGGCGCCATCGCAAACCTGATAGGCGGGGCGGTGATGGTAAACGCATACGGCATTATCAATGAGCGGACGGGAAGCTACACGCTGGCTATGCTTCCGCTGGCCGCGCTGTGCGTGGCCGGGGGTATCGCGGTGCTGATTATGGGGCGGCAGGCCCGCCGCGCTCAGCTACACGAAAAACAGGTTACGCATTAACGATGACAGAAGCGGGACATTTGTCCCGCTTCTGCGTTTATAGATTTTCTTCCGCCGTATCGCTCGCTTCACCAAAGAACTGCTGACAGAAGGGCTTGCTGGCGCCCATTTTCTGCGACAGACGGCTTGCAGCCGCCTTCATCAACTGTCCTATCTCCTTCTCACGACGATCTTCCGTCAGCCGTGAGATGGGGCCGGTCAGGGCTAACGCCGCAACCAGCTTGTCGTGAACGCCGAAGACAGGCATCGCAAACGCAGCGGTGTGGGGATCGCGTGCGCCTGACGTGTAGAAAGGGAGTTCAGCATCTTCCTCCGGCAGGCTCTCATTGAGCCCCCAATGACGTAATACCTTGCTGATGGCCGAATTATCGAGCGGGAACTGGCTGCCGGGAAGATTGCTGTGTCGCAGGCCGTGCGACGCTTCCGCGCGAAACAGGCAAAGGCGCTGCCCTCCCTCCAGCACATACCAGCTGGCACTCTCCTGAGACGCCAGGGAGAGGGCCTGAAGCTCTGGCTGAACAACCCGGGAAAGATGGAAAGATTGTTCATACAGCTTGCCGAGGTAAAGCAGACGTGGGCCAAGCGCATAATTGCCGTCTTCATGCCTGACGACGTAATTCATCCGTTCAAGAGAATTCATCAAGCGGTAAACCGTGGTTTTATGATAACCCGACAGCTGTGCCAGCTTGGTCAGCGTCAGGCTCTCATCTCCAGGACGGAAGCAATCCAGTAAAGCCAGCGCTTTTTCAACCGCTACAACGCCTTCATTCCCCATCATTATCTCCTTGTTAGCCCGGCAGTGAGTGTACCTCAAATTTTGTGAGTCACTTCGTGTTTACATCACAAACCCCCTCTCGGGTCTGGCTAAAAGGAAAGCAACACCGCTATAGTTGTTTCATATTGTACACCTGCATTGTACTCAGTAAAACAATATGGAGGCATTTATGTCCGTTAATGAAAAAAAACCGATTAATCGCCATTTCGAGCGCGTTTCTGCCGAGGACGTTCGTCGGGCTGCCGAGTATCAGGCAGCTATTCTGGCCGACGTGGCTGGCCGCCGCGGTACGCTTCATGGCCGCATCAAACCGCTGGCCCCACATATGTCCGTTGCGGGTCCGGCCATCACCGTTGAAGTCCGTCCGGGTGATAATCTGGCGATTCATGCCGCGATGGCGGTGGCGCAGCCCGGCGATGTCCTGATCGTCGATGGCAAAGGCGATCTGAGCTGCGCGCTGCTTGGGGAGATCATGGCCACTCAGGCTCAGGCGAGCGGCATTGCGGGCATTATTATTGACGGGGCTGTACGTGACGCCGAAACCCTGAGCAAAGGTCACTACCCCGTCTTTTCTGCCGGTCTGAACCCCTGCGGCCCGACAAAATTAATTTCTGGCCGGGTGAATCATCCTATTTCAGTCGCCGGGGCGACGGTTCAGGCTGGGGATCTGGTTGTCGCGGATATCGACGGCGTGGTCGTTATTCCGCGCGATGAGGTTCAGGAGGTTATCGCTCTGGCAAAAGAAAAGCTGGAGATGGAGACCCGGCGTCTTGCTGCCATCCGTGAAGGCGATTTACGTCCACACTGGCTTGATGACGCGCTTCGTAAGGCAGGTATGTTGAGCAACGGGGAGACGCTGTGATGAGGGGCAAAGACGTCGTTCTGGTTACCGGAAGCGACCTGGCGGAGCAGGCCATGGTGATGTTGCAGGGCTTTGAGGTGGTGTTTGCGGGCCGCCAGCCCACAGAAGATGACCTGATCGCGCTGTGTAAACGACACAATCCTGTGGCGATCCTGGTACGTTACGGCAGGATCACCGCGAAAGTCATGGATGCCGCCCCGGCTTTGCAGGTTATTTCCAAGCACGGAAGCGGGATCGATGTGATAGACCAGACGGCAGCGGCCGAGCGCAACATCGCCGTCCGCGCTGCCCCGGGCGCAAACGCGGCGGCAGTGGCTGAACATACCTGGGCGCTGATCCTCGCCTGCGCAAAGTCAGTGGTGCCTCTGGACAAGCGGCTGCGAGACGGGCACTGGGATAAGGCGACGCATAAATCCATTGAACTGGAGGGCTTAACGCTAGGGTTAATTGGGCTGGGTGCTATCGGCTCGCGCGTGGCGACTATTGGGCACGCTTTCGGCATGAAGGTGCTGGCTTACGATCCCTATGCGAAGTCCATGCCTGCCCTGTGCGAACGCGCAGAGACGATCACCGGACTTCTTTCCCGTTCCGATGTCATCTCTTTGCACTGTCCGCTGACCGATGAGAATCGGGGGATGATCAATAGCGAGACGCTCGCACACTGCAAGCGGAACGCCATTCTGGTCAATACGGCACGCGGTGGGCTGATCCACAGTGAGTCGTTACTGGCGGCGCTTCGAGATGGCACGCTGCACAGCGCAGCGCTGGACAGCTTTACCCACGAGCCGCTGACCGCGCCGCATCTCTGGCAGTCCGTAGAAAACGTGGTCATTTCACCCCATATTGGCGGCGTTACCGCAGCGTCATATATCAAGATGGGAACCGTGGCCGCAAGCAATATTCTGGCCGTGACGGACATCACCACCGTCGGTCCGTAAAGCCAGCCGCGACGAGTGGCAGCGATCTTATGTCACTTGTCTTCTGCCAGCGCCTGAGCACACGCCCAGGCACTTGCCCATGCCCACTGGAAGTTGTATCCGCCGAGCCAGCCGGTCACATCCATCACTTCGCCAATAAAATAAAGCCCCGGCACGTTGCGTGCTTCCATGGTGCGGGACGAGAGCTCATTCGTATCGACCCCGCCCAGCGTGACCTCTGCCGTACGGTAGCCTTCGGTGCCGTTTGGCTGCACGCGCCAGTTTGTTAGCGTCTCGACCAGCGTTTCCTGCTCGCGGCTGTTAAGCTGCTTGAGCGACACGTCCGGGATCTGCCCCAGCACCTGCAGGCACTCCACCAGACGCTTCGGCAGCTGCATCGCCAGGGTATTTTTGAGGCTCTGATTCGGGTGAGCGGTACGCTGCTCGTTGAGGAACGCGTCCAGATCGCAGTCCGGTACCAGGTTTACCGTCACAAATTCCCCCGGCTGCCAGTAGCTGGAGATTTGCAGCACCGCCGGGCCGGAGAGGCCGCGATGGGTAAAGAGCAGATTTTCGCGGAACACCGTCCCGTCTTCGGCGGTAATAACGGAGGGAACAGACACGCCAGACAGCGTTTGAAGCTGTACAAGAAGCGGTTTATGCAGCGTAAACGGCACCAGCCCGGCGCGCGTGGGCAAGACTTTCAGGCCAAACTGTTCGGCAATCTTATAGCCGAACGGGGAAGCGCCCAGCCCCGGCATGGACAGGCCGCCGCTGGCGATCACCAGGCGGTCCGCGCTGGCGGTTTCACCGTTCAGCAGCAGCGTGTAGCCCTGCTCGTCGCGCGTGACGTCCAGCACCTCCGTGCGCAGGCGCATAACGACGCCGCCCTTCTCGCACTCGGCCACCAGCATATCGACAATTTGCTGCGCGGAGTCGTCGCAGAACAGCTGTCCCAGCGTCTTTTCATGCCACGCGATGCCGTGCTTACCCACCAGGTCGATAAAATCCCATTGGGTGTAGCGCGCCAGCGCAGATTTACAAAAATGACGGTTTTGGCTCAAATAGGCCGCGGGTTCAACATACAGATTAGTGAAGTTACAGCGCCCGCCGCCGGACATCAGGATCTTACGGCCTGGCTTTTTACCGTTATCCAGCAGCAGCACGCGACGACCCGCCTGTCCGGCCATGGCCGCACAAAACATACCCGCCGCACCGGCGCCAATTACCACGGCATCAAACCTTTCCACGTCAAAACCCTCTTTGTTAACTGCCGCGGATTGTAAAGTTTCCTCTGTGGTCACACCAGCGTAAAAAGATATTACAAAGCCATTTCATTGAAATTTAAAGAATATCCTTTCAGGCACTTTTCTCAAATCAGATGGTATGTCAAAAAAAGTCTATATTTCACTTTGCCCGCCGTGCATTTGTCCTGGATAATGCGCCGCGTTCATGTCCTCAAAATGGCGTAACGTCCTATGCTACATTTGTTTGCCGGCCTGGATTTACATACCGGGCTTTTATTATTGCTTGCTCTGGTTTTTGTACTGTTTTACGAAGCGATCAACGGCTTCCACGACACTGCAAACGCAGTAGCGACGGTTATTTACACTCGCGCAATGCGATCGCAGCTTGCGGTTGTTATGGCGGCGGTATTTAACTTTTTTGGTGTCCTCCTGGGCGGACTGAGCGTTGCGTATGCCATTGTGCATATGCTGCCAACGGATCTGCTGCTTAACGTTAGTTCTGGCCATGGCCTCGCTATGGTGTTCTCAATGCTGCTTGCTGCAATTATCTGGAACCTCGGTACCTGGTATTTCGGCCTGCCTGCATCCAGTTCTCACACACTCATCGGCGCGATTATCGGTATCGGGTTAACGAACGCCCTCATGACCGGTACATCGGTTGTTGATGCGTTAAATATCCCGAAAGTACTGGGGATCTTCGCCTCACTCATCGTCTCCCCTATCGTGGGTCTGGTGGTGGCTGGCGGGCTGATCTTCATCCTGCGTCGTTACTGGAGCAATACTAAAAAGCGCTCCCGTATTCACCTGACGCCGGCAGAGCGTGAAAAGAAAGACGGCAAGAAAAAGCCGCCATTCTGGACGCGGATTGCCCTGATCATTTCCGCTATCGGCGTGGCTTTCTCACACGGCGCGAACGATGGTCAGAAAGGCATTGGTCTGGTGATGCTGGTACTGATTGGCGTCGCACCGGCAGGATTCGTGGTCAACATGAACGCCTCTGGCTACGAAATCACCCGTACCCGCGATGCGGTGAACAACGTCGAAACCTATTTCCAGCAGCACCCTGAGCTGCTGAAAAAAGCGACCGGCGTTGACCAGTTAATCCCTTCTCCGGAAGCCGGTGCCACAACTGCACCAGGTGAGTTCCACTGCCATCCGGCAAACGCGATTAACGCGCTGGAACGTGCGAAAGGCATGCTGGGCAATATCGAAAGCTATGACAAACTGACCGTAGAGCAGCGTGGTCAGCTGCGTCGCATTATGCTGTGCATCTCTGATGTGACGGATAAAGTGGCGAAGCTGCCTGACGTGAATGCTGACGACCAGCGTCTCCTGAAGAAACTGAAAGGCGATATGCTCAACACCATCGAGTACGCGCCAATCTGGATCATCATGGCCGTCGCGCTGGCGCTCGGTATCGGTACGATGATTGGCTGGCGTCGTGTGGCGACCACCATCGGTGAGAAGATCGGTAAGAAAGGCATGACCTATGCGCAGGGTATGTCCGCGCAGATGACGGCAGCAGTGTCTATCGGTCTGGCGAGCTACACCGGTATGCCGGTATCCACCACCCACGTACTCTCTTCGTCCGTGGCAGGTACCATGATTGTTGACGGTGGCGGCCTGCAGCGCAAAACCGTGACCAACATTCTGATGGCCTGGGTGTTCACCCTTCCGGCCTCAATCCTGCTGTCTGGCGGTTTGTACTGGATTTCGCTGAAGCTGATTTAATCGGTTGAAGGCGACAAAAAGCGGGTCAGGAAACTGACCCGCTTTTTTTATGGCTGTTTTTTTTACTCAACCCAGTGCTGTAATCAGGGCAATCTGAACACTATCTGTTCAGATTTTTAGTTCACAAATAACTATTATCCTCGCGAATGTTCTCAATCCAAACAACACCCATGACGGAATAGACTATGCCATTCAAAACGGCTACTAAATGGATTCATCGCCTTGTTACCGTTTCGCTTCTGGTTCTGATCATTGGATTTGTATGGCTAAACCACCAGCCTAATCAGCGAAATCACGATGAACTTCAGCGCGTTTATAAATTATCCGATAGCGTCTGGCTCTATATGACCGTGAACAATCAGGGTGGCACAACCGTACCACCAATTTACCGATACTATCTCTCTGGGGCGCTCGCAGGGAAAGACACTGACATTATCCATCAGCTTGCTATGAAGTATCCTGTCATCGAAGGTACAGGCACGATAACCTCAGCCAGTATTGATACAAGCGGGGAAGTGAAAATTGCCTATAGCGGGAAGGTTATTTCGATTGAGAGCGATATCTCCGATCTCCGGTTCTCAGTTAAGCCCTGAGCCAGAGGAAAGAAGGCGGGGCTGACCCCGCCTGCTGTGGTGCTCAGTGCCAAATCATCAATGCAATCATACTGACCACGACCAGCCCGCACAGGGCGCTGGTCAAAATGAACTGACGACGCAGGCGCTCGCAGCGACGAATAAACTCTTCATCGTGATGATCGCGGTAGCGCTGGTAGTAGATGTATCCCACCAGACGCATCTGCTTGCTGGGCTGTCCATGCGAGGTGAAGAAACCTCCACCGTCCACATACTGATAAAGCAACGGATCGCAACCACGAAGTACCACTAACAGCGCACGTAACGATGAGAAGTAGCGCGCCATATTCACTATGCAAACCACGCATAACGCCCAAAACAATGCGACGGTGCTAATCATACATCCTCCCCGGCGTCCGCCCACGAAGCAAGGCTCCTGAGCTACCGCACCCCAATGCCCTGACAGACAGTTCAGTGAAAGAATGACCAAAAGTCGATCCGGTTCGCGTTTTAATATCCGAACGGCTCATTTAATAGTGTAGGAGATCCGTTAATTTTTTTGCCACAAGGTTAATCGTTATCAACACCAAAGCTTGAAAAATATGTTTAACTGGGCCGTAATGAAAGCATCAGACGACGGCTTTCCCATTTAGTCATCGATAACTTAAGGAAGGAGTAACACTATGGCTTACAAACACATTCTCATCGCGGTTGACCTCTCCCCGGAGAGCAAAGTGCTGGTTGATAAAGCGGTATCCATGGCACGTCCTTACAACGCGAAAGTTTCGCTGATTCACGTTGACGTGAATTACTCCGACCTCTACACCGGTCTGATCGACGTGAATCTTGGCGATATGCAGAAACGCATCTCCGAAGAGACTCACCACGCCCTGAGCGAACTGTCCACCAACGCGGGCTACCCGATTACCGAAACCCTGAGCGGCAGCGGCGACCTGGGTCAGGTACTGGTTGATGCGATCAAGAAATACGACATGGACCTGGTGGTGTGCGGTCACCATCAGGACTTCTGGAGCAAGCTGATGTCTTCAGCGCGCCAGCTGATTAACACCGTTCACGTGGATATGCTGATTGTTCCGCTGCGTGACGAAGAAGACGAGTAAGTGCGTTAAATTCCCCTCACCCTAACCCTCTCCCACAGGGAGAGGGGATAGATCGAGGACGTAGGCTGGGTAAGGCGAAGCCGCCACCCGGCTTTTTTATTCTGGCGTTCCCAAATAAATATCAAACCGGTGCCCTTTGGTGGTCACCGCGTTAGTTGTGGCAACGTCCGCCAGCGGCGGCGCATAGTCCGGGCGCTTTACCACCACCCGCTTCGTTGCAAGCTGACGAGCTGGCTCCAGAAGGCCATCTGCATCCAAATCCGGCCCCACCAGCGACTGAAACACCCGCATCTCTTTCTTCACCAGCGCGCTTTTCTGCTTATGCGGGAACATAGGGTCGAGATAGACCACCTGCGGGCGCGGGGTGATATCCGTCAGCGCCGTCAGGCTGGACGCGTGGATCAGCTGTAGTCGTTCCTGCAGCCAAGGGCCGATTTCCGGATCCGCATAGCCCCGCGCTAGCCCATCGTCGAGCAGCGCAGCGACCACCGGATTACGCTCCAGCATCCGCACGTGACAGCCAACAGACGCCAGCACAAATGCATCGCGACCCAGCCCCGCCGTGGCATCAACCACGTCCGGCAGATAGCTTCCTTTAATCCCAACCGCTTTAGCCACCGCTTCGCCGCGACCGCCGCCGAACTTGCGCCGGTGCGCCATCGCGCCGCCGACAAAGTCGACAAAAATCCCGCCGAGCTTCGGTTCGTCGCGCTTGCGTAATTCAAGATGCGCTGTCGTCATCACCAGCGCCATCAGGTTTTCTTCTTCGTGCTCCAGCCCCCAGCGGGCGGCCAGAACAGATAAGGCGCCGTCTCCGGCGCCCGTTTCATCCACTAAGCAGATCTTCACGTAACAATCAGCCTTTGATCCCGTAATGCTCAAGCATCGCATCCAGCTGCGGCTCGCGGCCGCGGAAGCGTTTGAACAGCACCATCGGCTCTTCAGACCCGCCACGGGTCAGGATGTTATCGAGGAACGACTGGCCGGTTTCGCGGTTGAAGATCCCCTCTTCTTCGAAGCGAGAGAAGGCATCTGCCGCCAGTACGTCGGCCCACAGGTAGCTGTAGTAACCCGCCGCGTAGCCGCCAGCGAAGATGTGGCTGAAGGCATGCGGGAAGCGGCCCCAGGTTGGTCCAGGAATAACGGCAACCTGCTTTTTAATCTCGGCCAGGGTTTCAAGGATTTTCGCGCCCTGCTCCGGGCTGAACTCCGCGTGCAGGCGGAAGTCGAACAGGCCGAACTCCAGCTGACGCAGGATGAACATCGCCGCCTGGTAGTTTTTCGCCGCCAGCATTTTATCCAGCAGTTCCTTCGGCAGCGGTTCGCCGGTTTCATAGTGACCGGAGATAAACGCCAGCGCGTCCGGCTCCCAGCACCAGTTTTCCATAAACTGGCTTGGCAGCTCGACCGCATCCCACGGCACCCCGCTGATGCCCGCCACGCCTGCGGTTTCGATGCGGGTCAGCATGTGGTGCAGACCGTGACCGAACTCGTGGAACAAGGTGATCACTTCATCATGGGTGAACAGCGCCGGTTTGCCGTTCACCGGACGGTTAAAGTTACAGGTCAGGTAGGCGACCGGCTTTTGCAAAGAGCCGTCGGCTTTACGCATCTGGCCCACGCAGTCGTCCATCCACGCCCCGCCGCGCTTGTTCTCACGCGCGTAGAGATCGAGGTAGAAGCTGCCGCGCAGCTCGTTTTTCTCGTCATAAAGCTCGAAGAAGCGCACGTCCGGGTGCCAGACGTCGATATCGGTACGCTCTTTGGCGGTGATGCCATAGATGCGTTTTACCACCTCGAACAGGCCGTTGACGGCTTTGTTTTCCGGGAAGTACGGGCGCAGCTGCTCGTCGCTGATGCTGTAGAGGTGCTGTTTCTGTTTTTCGCTGTACCAGGCGATGTCCCACGGCTGCAGCTCGTCCACGCCGAACTCCGCTTTCGCGAAGGCGCGCAGCTGGGCCAGCTCTTTCTCACCCTGAGGACGGGCGCGTTTCGCCAGATCGGTCAGGAAGTCGAGCACCTGCTGCGGGTTCTCCGCCATTTTGGTGGCGAGGGATTTATCGGCGTAGTTTTCAAAGCCCAGCAGCTGTGCCAGCTCGTGACGCAGGGCAAGGATTTCCGCCATTACCGGGCTGTTGTCCCACTTACCGGCATTCGGCCCCTGATCGGAGGCGCGGGTGCTGTAGGCGCGGTACATCTCTTCGCGCAGGGCCTGGTTGTCGCAGTAGGTCATCACCGGCAGATAGCTCGGGATATCCAGCGTTAACAGGAAACCGTCCTGCTCTTTCGCTTCGGCCTGGGCTTTCGCCGCCGCCAGCGCGCTTTCCGGCATGCCTGCCAGCTCGGCTTCGTCGGTAATCAGCTTCGTCCAGCCCATGGTGGCGTCGAGGACGTTGTTGCTGTACTGGTTGCCCAGCTCGGACAGACGCGCGGCAATTTCACCGTAGCGGGTCTGCTTCTCTTTTGGCAGGCCTATCCCGGACAGCTCAAAATCACGCAGCGCGTTATCGACCGATTTCTTCTGCGCCGTGTTCAGTTCGGCATAATGATCGCCGTCGCGCAGGTCGCGGTAGGCTTTGTAGAGCCCTTCGTGCTGGCCGACCCAGGTGCTGTACTCAGAGAGCAGCGGCAGGGTCTGTTCGTAGGCTTCGCGCAGTTCCGGGCTGTTTTTTACCGAGTTCAGGTGGCTCACCGGGGAGAAGATACGCCCCAGCACGTCGTCCACTTCGGCCAGCGGCTGACACAGATTTTCCCAGGTGTACGGCGCGCCCTGCGCTACCACGCTTTCTACCGCCGCGCGGCAGTTGTCCAGCGATTGCGTAACGGCTGGAACCACATGCTCAGGGAGGATTTTAGAAAACGGCGGCAACGAAAAAGGCGTCAGTAATGGATTGGTCATAAACGCTGTCCTGTTGAAATAGGTGAATGAAGCGCGCATCCGGCGCTGTGCATATGGGATCTAGAATGGGGTTAAGTGTAGAGGATTTCAATGCCGAAGGTTGTCGAAAAACGCCCGGTGACACTGCGCTTGCCGGGCCTACGGGTAATCTGCGCCGTTCTGCTGTAAACTGTGGCAAATCGTCAATTCAGCGGAATATCATTACCCATGCTCAGTTATCGCCACAGCTTCCACGCAGGCAACCACGCCGACGTCCTTAAACACACCGTTCAGAGCCTGATCATCGAATCGCTCAAAGAGAAAGAGAAGCCGTTTCTCTATCTGGACACGCACGCGGGCGCGGGCCGTTATCAGCTGAGCGGCGAGCATGCCGAGCGTACCGGTGAATATCTGGAAGGGATTGCCCGCATCTGGCAGCAGGACGACCTGCCTGCCGAGCTGGAGCCGTACATCGGCGTGGTGAATCACTTCAACCGCAACGGCCAGCTGCGTTATTACCCGGGCTCGCCGCTGATTGCACGCCAGCTGCTGCGCGAGCAGGACAGCCTCCAGCTGACCGAGCTGCACCCGAGCGATTTCCCGCTGCTGCGTTCTGAATTCCAGAAAGACAGCCGCGCCCGCGTGGAAAAATCCGACGGCTACCAGCAGCTGAAAGCCAAGCTGCCGCCGGTTTCCCGTCGCGGCCTGGTGCTGATCGACCCGCCGTACGAAATCAAAACCGACTATCAGGCGGTGGTGACCGGTATCCACGAAGGCTACAAACGCTTCGCCACCGGGACATACGCCCTGTGGTACCCGGTAGTTCTGCGCGCGCAAATCAAACGCATGATCAAAGACCTGGAAGCGACCGGTATCCGCAAAATCCTGCAGATTGAGCTGGCGGTACGCCCGGACAGCGATCAGCGCGGCATGACCGCCTCCGGGATGATTGTGATCAACCCGCCGTGGAAGCTCGAAGCGCAGATGAACAACGTGCTGCCGTGGCTGCATAAAACGCTGGTGCCAGCGGGTACAGGCCACGCCACCGTCAGTTGGATCGTGCCGGAGTAATCGCAGCCATCGGTGGAAACTATTGATTTCAGGTATACAATCGCGGCAATTCACGATTAAGGACAAAAGCTATGACTAAGCATTATGACTACATCGCAATCGGCGGCGGCAGCGGCGGCATCGCCTCCATCAACCGTGCGGCCATGTACGGCCAGAAGTGCGCGCTGATTGAAGCCAAAGCGCTGGGCGGCACCTGTGTGAACGTGGGTTGTGTACCGAAAAAAGTGATGTGGCATGCGGCGCAAATCCGTGAAGCTATCCATATGTACGGTCCGGATTATGGCTTTGACACTACCATCAATAACTTCGACTGGGACAAACTGATCGCCAGCCGTACCGCCTACATCGACCGTATTCACACCTCGTACGACAACGTGCTGGGCAAAAATAACGTCGACGTGATCCGCGGCTTCGCCCGCTTTGTGGACGCGAAAACGATCGAAGTGAACGGCGAGACGATCACCGCCGATCACATCCTGATCGCCACCGGCGGTCGTCCGAGCCACCCGAATATTCCGGGCGTGGAATACGGCATCGACTCCGACGGTTTCTTCGAGCTGCCTGCCCTGCCTAAGCGCGTTGCCGTTGTTGGCGCGGGTTACATCGCGGTAGAGCTGGCCGGCGTGATTAACGGCCTGGGCGCAGAAGCGCACCTGTTCGTGCGTAAACACGCGCCGCTGCGCAGCTTTGACCCGCTGATTGTCGACACGCTGGTTGAAGTGATGAACGCCGAAGGCCCAACCCTGCACACCAACGCCGTGCCAAAAGCGGTGGTGAAAAATGCGGACGGCAGCCTGACCCTGGAGCTGGAAGATGGCCGCAGCCAGACCGTCGATTGCCTGATCTGGGCGATTGGCCGTGAACCGGCGAACGATAACTTCAACCTGGGCGTGACCGGCGTGAAAACCGACGAAAAAGGCTATATCGTCGTCGATAAATTCCAGAATACCAGCGTACCGGGCATTTATGCAGTCGGTGACAACACCGGCGCGGTTGAGCTGACGCCAGTGGCCGTTGCGGCGGGTCGTCGTCTCTCCGAGCGCCTGTTCAACAACAAGCCGGACGAGCATCTGGATTACAACCTTATCCCAACCGTAGTCTTTAGCCACCCGCCAATCGGCACCGTCGGCTTAACCGAGCCGCAGGCGCGCGAGCAGTACGGCGACGATCAGGTGAAAGTGTATAAATCAGCGTTCACCGCGATGTATACCGCCGTTACCTCGCACCGTCAGCCGTGCCGCATGAAGCTGGTCTGCGCCGGTCCGGACGAGAAGATTGTCGGTATCCACGGCATCGGCTTCGGCATGGATGAAATCCTGCAGGGCTTCGCCGTGGCGCTGAAGATGGGCGCAACCAAGAAAGACTTCGACAACACGGTGGCAATCCACCCGACGGCCGCGGAAGAGTTTGTGACCATGCGTTAATCCTGATGCCCCTCCCCGGAGGGGCATTTTTTTTAACATTCATAAATCGTTGCAAAACGAATGCTCCGAAAATAGTGATCTACCGCACATATCCCTCCCCAACTACCGAAGCGAATGTCTACGCTTATAAGACGCCCGGATAAACCTGTCTTTTGAACACACAACCGGAGGTCCCTATCACCATGTTCAACCAGAAACTACAGGCTACCGAGAACATCGAATTCGAGATTGCAGAAGAGCTGCGCTACGAGACCGATCCCTGCGAGTTGAAACTGGATGAAATGATTGAGGCGGAGCCGGAACCCGAAATGATCGAGGGGCTACCCGCCTCCGATGCGTTGACGCCCGCAGACCGCTACCTTGAACTGTTCGAGCACGTGCAGTCGTCGCGGCTGTTTGCGGACAGTAAAACCTTCCCCGACTGTGCGCCGAAGATGGATCCGCTGGATATCCTGATCCGCTACCGCAAGGTCAGACGCCACCGGGATTTCGACCTGCGCCAGTTTGTGGAGAACCACTTCTGGATGCCTGAAACCTACGGCACAGAATATGTCTCCGACCCGGGACTCTCCCTGAAAGAGCACATCGATAACCTGTGGCCGGTGCTGACGCGCGAGCCGCAGGATCATATTCCCTGGTCTTCCCTGCTGGCGCTGCCGCAGGCCTATATCGTCCCCGGCGGGCGCTTCAGCGAGACCTACTACTGGGATTCCTATTTCTCCATGCTGGGGCTGGCGGAGAGCGGCCGTAACGATCTGCTGAAATGTATGGCGGACAACTTCGCCTGGCTGATTGAACGCTACGGCCATATCCCCAACGGCAACCGCACCTATTATCTCAGCCGTTCGCAGCCGCCGGTCTTTGCCCTGATGGTGGAGCTGTTCGAGGAGGACGGCGTGCGCGGTGCGAAACGCTATCTGGATCACCTTAAAATGGAGTACGCCTTCTGGATGGACGGCGCGGAGTCGCTGCTGCTTAACCAGGCTTACCGAAGCGCCGTGCGCATGCCGGACGGTTCATTGCTCAACCGCTACTGGGACGACCGTGATACCCCACGCGACGAATCGTGGATTGAGGACGTGGAAACGGCCCGCCACTCGGGTCGTCCGCCCAATGAGGTGTATCGCGATCTACGCGCGGGTGCGGCATCCGGCTGGGATTATTCGTCCCGCTGGCTGCGCGATCCGTCGCGGCTCGCCAGCATCCGCACGACGCAGTTTATTCCTATCGATCTGAACGCCTTCCTGTTCAAGCTGGAAAGCGCTATCGCCAACATTTCGGCGTCGAAAGGGGATAAAGAGACGGCAGAGGAATTCCGCCAGAAAGCCAACGATCGCCGCGCGGCGGTGAACCGCTATCTGTGGGATGAGGAGAGCGGCTGTTACCGCGATTACGACTGGCGGCGAGAAGAGCTGGCGCTGTTTTCTGCCGCCAGCATTGTGCCGCTGTACGTTGGCATGGCGACGCACGAGCAGGCCGAGCGCCTGTCTGACGCGGTCAAAGCGCGGCTGCTGACCCCGGGCGGAATTCTGGCAACCGAGTACGAAACCGGCGAGCAGTGGGATAAACCCAACGGCTGGGCGCCGCTGCAGTGGATGGCGATTCAGGGGTTCAAGCAGTACGGCAACGATTCGCTGGGCGATGAGATCGCGTGGAGCTGGCTGCATACGGTGAACCATTTTTATCAGACGCATCATAAGCTGATTGAGAAGTACCACATCGCCAGCAGTACGCCGCGAGAAGGTGGCGGGGGTGAGTATCCGCTGCAGGATGGTTTCGGCTGGACGAACGGCGTGGTGCGGCGGCTGATTGGGTTGTATGGGGAGCCTTGAGTGGGGTGCGGTCTGGTGCCCTCACCCCTCACCCTAACCCTAACCCTAACCCTAACCCTCTCCCCAGAGGGGAGAGGGGACTGCACGGTGCGCTCTTTATCTCCCTCGCCCCTTTGGGGAGAGGGCTGGGGTGAGGGGAAAAATTTTAGCGAATCACCTCATAAATGGCACTCTGAATAGACTGCCATTTTTTCGTGGTGGCATCCGGCTGTGACTGCGCGCGGCGTGTGGCCATGTCGAGATCGTGCTGCTGGCGTTTCACCACGGCAGGCACGGTGCAGAAGGCTTTGAGGTACTCTTTACGTACCGAGGTCAGAGACTCGCCGTTCGACATGGCGTGGCTGAGCGTGTTGATGAAGCGACGGCACGGCTTCTCTTCCGCCATGTTCTGCCGGTAGCGCAACATCAACTCCAGCACATCGTCATAGCCTGCCGACATCGCCTCTTCGGTCCAGGAGAGCTTCCAGTCCATACCGCCCTGCAAAAATAGCAGGCTTACGCGAGTATCGTTGCGGTTAATGGCCGAGCGGAAATTATTCTCGTCCCAGGTCACGCCCATACGCGTGAGCGTTTCGCGCGAGGAAGGCGTCTCGCGCATTTCCTGCGGAGGGGCCGCTTCAGCCGCTCTGGCGCTGGCTGGCTGCGGTTTGCTGCTGGTCACCAGCCAGAAGCCCCCCGCCACGATGGCAATCACCATGACGCCAACCGCTCCCCATAGCGCACCGGAAATGAGCTGCTCGCGTTGTTCTGGGGTGCGCGGCGCGCGCTGGGTCGGCTTTTCAATGGTGTCACGGACTTCAAACAGATCCCCACCGGTGACCCGATCCATTTTCTGCGCTTTTTCCCAGAAGGTATGCAATTCGCTGGCATCTACCGCCATAAATCCGGCCGGATTGACGCGCGTTCTCCCCTCCTCAAACGCGCGTTGCACTGGCCGCGCGATCTGCGCGTAGTAGTTATCCAGCAGCTGAATTTGCGCCGAGCTTAACGTTTTCTGAACGGTAATGTTGTTGCGGATTTGCCGAATGTCATCGAGGAAGGTTTGCAGCGTTTTGCGCGGTTCAACCAGCAGCGTCAGCATAGACGGGTCGCTGAACAGCGAGGCGTAATAGCGGCTGAACTCTTTTTTATCCACCAGCATCTGCGCCAGCTCGCTGAACATCATGCCGCTCAGGACATCGTTGATCTCGCCAAGCTTCAGCCAGCGCCGCACGCGGTCAGCGTTAAACAGGGTCTTAAGATGGTTGTTCAGCCGCACCTGATCGGGCCAGGCCTGCTGGATGAGCCCTTTAATCATCAGCTCAATTGCGCGTACCTGCTTTTGCGCCTGCTGCTGCTGAAGTTCGCTTCCCGGCGCCAGGTCCGTGCTGTAGGTCAACAGCGGCTGCTGCAGGCGCAGGTGTTCCAGCGCGGTCACAAACCGCATCGCCGCAATAAGCTGGTTTTCACTCACATCCTGTCCGCTTTCATACTGCGGAACGCGCTGCTGCAGCAGGCGCAGCTGGAGCGTAAATTCCGACATCTCGGCATCATTCAGGTTGAGTTTTTTCGCAACGGCTCCCCAGCCGCCCAGAGCTAATCGCGCGCTGTCGAGTTGTTCCAGGAACCATCGTGGATCTTTGCCCTCAGAAGCATGTACATTCAGAAGAAGCAAAATTTCCACCGACGCATGGCGAATGACCGCCAGACAGTGTTCGAACTGTTCGCGAATATGGTGTGATGTGCTGAGAGTCATTGTTTTCCTTAAGCGACAACGAGACATCCGGAATGGGCACGAGACGGCCCTTTTTCTTTTTATTTATACGCGGTTAACCATACCTGACTTTCTGTTGAAATAAAGTGACAACCCTAAAATCATTTAAAATGTTTCAGGAGAATCCGAATGCCGGTTTTAATTACCCCTCGCCTTACCTGTTCGCCCCTGCAGGAACAAGACTGGCCCTTTTTTCTGGCGCTACAGCAGCATCCCGACGTTATGCGCTTTGTGGCGGAAGACCGCCCCGTCGCGGCGATCCGCGAGGCGTTTGATTCGCGCCTGACGCCATGGTCACCAGGCAGCGCGCACTGGCTTTGTCTCGTCGTACGTGATACCGCCTCACAGGTTCCGCTGGGCGTTACCGGGTATATTCATCGGGAGGAGGACTGCGCTGAAGTGGGCTTCCTTTTCGCACCCGAGGCGCAGGGGAAAGGCTACGGCTTTGAATCCCTGAAAGCGCTTTGCGATTACGCTTTTCATCAGGGCGGTATACGGCGACTCACCGCCACCGTCACCGCGGGGAATGTCGCTTCACGACGCCTGCTGGAAAAAGCCCGCTTTCGCCTGGAAGGCGAATTACGCGAGAGCTATTACCTTGCGGGGCGCTGGCAAAATGACTGGCTATTTGGTTTATTACAGCAGGAATACCTGAATAATAATTCCTGATCAACAGCCATTTGGCGGATATTTCTCGGACATCGTTTCGTCTACAGTATCGCTATTAAGAGGAAACGAATATGAAAGGTCATGCGCTGAAAATATCTTCTGCCGCCATTGCGTTAATAAAAAAACATCAGGGTCTTTCTCTGGAGAAATATCGTGACGAGAACGGATTATGGGTTATTGGCTACGGCCACGTGATCTGCGATCGGGCGGATTTTCACGGTCCCGTCACGCCTGCCGAGGCAGAAGATTTGTTGCATGACGATATTCAGCTCTGTGAGGCGCTGCTGCGGGAAAATGTGACGCGTCCATTAACCCAACAGCAGCATGATGCGCTGGTTATGATGATATTCAGTTTCGGCGTGATGCCTTCACTCCCAAACGCGATTTTTCAGGCCGTTGCACGGGTATAGAGCAGGGCCGCCTGCGTTCTGTTTTTCACGTCCAGCCGCCGGAAAAGCGCCTCGAGGTGCGCTTTTACCGTGGCCGCACTGATGTTGAGATTGCGTCCGATCTCTTTATTTGACTCCCCCGCCGCCAGCAGTTTCAGCACGTCGCGCTGACGCTCGCTCAGGGATAATAACGCCTGAGGCGACGACGGCAGGCTGACCCACTCTCCGGGAAAACAGACCATCCCTCTGGACACCGAATCCAGCACGGCGGAAAACCGCTCGGGGTGGGCATTTCGGGGAATAATGGCCATGATGTTTCGCTGCCGCAACTGCTCAACCCATCTGGCCTCTTTTTTCGCCAGAACCAGAATCACGCGTATCGCCGGAAAGCGTTGCGTCATCTCTTCCAGCAAAGCGCTCCCGTCGTCCTGGATGACATTACCGTCAATTATGACGATAGCTGACGGCGAAGCGGAAACCTGGGTCCATAAATCGTCTGCCTGACAGGTCCCTGTCATATCTATTTCCGGAATTAACGCCTGAAGGCTGTGTATCGCTCCGTGAATAAAGAGTGAATGCCTGTCAAACATGATTACTCGCATCGTTTTTCTCCCTCTGAGAATAGCGAAGGGCGATTCTACAGAGGGGTTGTTTAAGAAAAAACTCAACGAATGGAGACGTTACAAATCCCCCGTGTTCTTTATATCTGTCAGTATCTGGACACATTCGCCTTAAGGATTTCCTTAAGCGCGTACATCACAGGAACATGCCGCCTGATACTTCAATACGTTGCGCGTTCATCCAGCCCAGTTTATCGCTGAGCAGTGCCGCAATGGCATCGCCAATATCGTCCGGCAGCCCGACCCGTCCCAGCGCCGTCTGCGAGGCCAGCAGCTGGTTCAGCTCCGCGTTGTCGCGAACGCGTCCGCCGCCAAAGTCAGTTTCTATCGCGCCCGGCGCAATGATATTGACGGAAATTCCACGCGCGCCGAGCTCTTTCGCCTGATAACGCGTCAGCACTTCCATCGCCCCCTTCATCGCCGCGTAGGTCCCTGAGCCCGGCTGGGTAAAACGGGCCAGACCGCTGGAGACGTTGAGGATACGTCCCCCGTCGTTAAGCAGCGGCAGCAGGCGCTGTGTCAGGAAGAAAGGTCCTTTGAAATGAATGTTCAGCGCCTCATCGAACTGGGCTTCCGTCGTGTCGGTATAGGGCGCATATAAACCCGTCCCGGCATTGTTCAATAAATAGTCAAAGGTTTCACGCTGCCAGACGGTCCTGAGGATTTCCTGAAGCTGTCGAGCAAAATTATCAAAACCCGTAATATCCCCGACGTTCAGCCGTAATGCCGCTGCATTAACGCCTTTTTGCTGAATTTCATGCACAACATCCAGCGCTTCCTGCTGGCTACGGTTGTATGTCAGGATGACTCCCGTGCCGTCTGCCGCCAGCTTTAACGCAGCGTTTTTACCCAGACCGCGGCTACCACCCGTCACTAATGCGATACGTTCACTCATCATATACCTCGTTTTGGCTGTTATGGAGATTGAGAAAGAGCTTATTAGGTGATAGAAAATCAATAAAGATGGGTTAGAACGCTTCACTGTTTCAACTGCAACAACAATGAGCTTCCTCTATGGATAAAATTCACGCAATGCAGTTATTCGTTCGCGTCGCGGAACTGGAGAGTTTTTCCCGCGCAGCCGAAACATTAACCCTGCCGAAAGGCAGCGTTTCACGGCAAATTCAGGCCCTGGAAAACCGGCTTGGCACCCAGCTATTGCACCGCACCACGCGCCGAGTCAGCCTGACGCAGGACGGCATGGTCTATTACGAGCGGGCAAAAGATCTGCTGGCAAACCTTGATGAACTCGACGGCATGTTTCAGCACGATCCCTCCAGCATCAGCGGTCGGCTCCGCGTGGATATGCCCGTCGGCGTTGCTCGAAATTTAGTCATCCCTAAACTGCCTGCTTTTCTGCAGCACTATCCGGGCATTGAACTGGAACTAAGCAGCAGCGATCGCCTGGTGGATGTGATCCGTGAAGGGTTTGATTGCGTCGTCCGCGTCGGCACGCTGAAGGATTCAGGGCTGATCGCCCGTCCGCTGGGCAAGCTGTCGGTGATTAACTGCGCCAGCCCGGATTATCTGGCGCGTTTTGGCTACCCGGAAACGCTGGACGATTTAGGCTCACACGCCGTGATCCACTACGCCGCGATGCTGGGAGCCCGCCCACAGGGCTTTGAGTTTTATAACGGCAGTGCGACCCAGTGGATAAAAACGGGCGGGGTGTTAACCGTCAACAGCACGGAAACTTACCAGGCCGCCTGTCTCGCCGGGCTGGGCATTATTCAGGTTCCGCGGGTTGGGGTGCGTGATTTACTGCGCGCGAAGAAACTGATTGAGATCCTCCCGCAATACCGGGCCGAACCGATGCCTGTCTCGCTGATTTATCCCCACCGCCGCAACCTCTCCCGAAGAGTACATTTGTTCATGGAGTGGCTAACTGAACTCACAAAAGCTTACGTGGACTAGTCGCAGGCTATAATTCAAAAACACATCCAGCTCAACGAAAAGGAAAAGACGCGTGACGCCGGAAAACAATCCGCAACGACCCACCCAACATTTAGAGTATGAACCCGTCAAAAAGATGGAAACCGGGCCCGAAGAGGCCACTTCACCAGGCACCGCCAGTAAAGCGCTGGGGACCGTCACCGGCATCGCCGCGAGAATTCAGCAGTTTCCCATGGTGGCGCATCTGATCCGCGCGACCGAGCGTTTTAATGACCGCATGGGAAATCAGTTTGGCGCCGCCATCACCTATTTTTCGTTCCTGTCGATGATCCCAATCCTGATGGTGTCGTTTGCGGCAGCCGGTTTTGTGCTCGCGTCGCACCCGACGCTGCTGCAGGATATCTTCAATAAGATCCTGAATAACGTCAGTGACCCGACCCTTGCCAGCACGCTCAAGAGCACCATCAATACCGCCGTTCAGCAGCGTACTACCGTCGGCATCGTCGGTTTACTGATTGCGCTTTACTCCGGCGTTAACTGGATGGGCAACCTGCGCGAGGCCATCCGCGCCCAGTCGCGCGACGTCTGGGAGCGTAAGCCACAGGACCAGGAGAAAATTTGGGTTAAGTATCTCCGCGATTTTGTTTCGCTGATTGGCCTGCTCGTCGCGCTGATCGTGACGCTTTCCATTACCTCCGTGGCGGGCTCGGCGCAGCAGATGATCATCTCCGCGCTCTATCTTGATTATATCGAATGGCTGAAGCCCGCCTGGCGCGGCATTGGGCTGGCCATTTCTATCTTCGCCAACTACCTCCTGTTCTTCTGGATCTTCTGGCGCTTGCCCCGCCATCGTCCGCGCAAGAAGGCGCTGATCCGCGGTACATTGATTGCGGCGATCGGCTTTGAAGTGATTAAAATCGTGATGACGTACACCTTACCGTCACTGGTTAAATCCCCTTCCGGTGCGGCGTTTGGCTCGGTGCTGGGGCTGATGGCGTTCTTCTACTTCTTCGCCCGTTTAACCCTGTTCTGCGCGGCGTGGATCGCCACTGCCGAGTACAAAGACGACCCGCGAATGCCGGGCAAAACGCACCGGTAACTCCGCTCTCGGGCTGAAATTTCAGCCCGATTCATCATTTCAGCATATAAATCCAGTCCGTAACTTTTATTTAACCAAAAACCAGTTTAATTGACTGATATTTAAAATCTGTGAAGCATTTCATAGACGTGTTTTGGCTGGCCTGAAAATTATCCGCTTTTTGTTGCTTTTATAACCAGCACGCGGCTTTGTTACAGATTGAAATGTCGCTTTTGCTGTGCGTAATATGGCCTTTCGTTCGACAAAAATAAGAAAATATTATGCAAGCAACAGCCACCACACTCGACTCAGGAACGGAAAACGTTCCGGTAAACTCGCGCAATAAAGTCGTCGTCGCCTCGCTGATTGGCACTGCCATTGAGTTCTTCGACTTTTATATTTATGCCACCGCCGCGGTCATCGTCTTCCCGCATATTTTCTTCCCGCAGGGCGATCCGACGGCGGCTACGCTGCAGTCTCTGGCGACCTTTGCCATCGCGTTTGTTGCGCGTCCGATTGGCTCTGCGCTGTTTGGACACTTTGGCGATCGCATTGGCCGCAAAGTCACCCTGGTGGCCTCGCTGCTGACGATGGGCATCTCCACAGTGGCCATCGGTCTGCTGCCGACCTATGAAACCATCGGCATTCTGGCGCCGGTCCTGCTGGCGCTGGCGCGTTTTGGTCAGGGTCTGGGCCTGGGCGGTGAATGGGGCGGCGCGGCGCTGCTGGCCACCGAGAACGCCCCGGCGCGCAAGCGCGCGCTGTATGGCTCATTCCCGCAGCTTGGCGCACCGATTGGCTTCTTCTTTGCCAACGGGACGTTCCTGCTGCTCTCCTGGCTGCTGACGGATGAACAGTTCATGAGCTGGGGCTGGCGTATTCCGTTTGTCTTCTCTGCCGTACTGGTGCTGATTGGTCTGTATGTGCGCGTCTCCCTGCACGAAACGCCGGTCTTTGCCAAAGTCGCGGCAGCGAAAAAACAGGTAAAAGTACCGCTGGGAACGCTGCTGACCAAACACGTCCGCGTGACCGTGCTGGGCACGTTTATCATGCTGGCAACCTATACGCTGTTCTACATCATGACCGTCTATTCCATGACGTACAGCACCGCCGCCGCGCCGGTTGGGCTGGGGCTTCCGCGTAACGAAGTGCTGTGGATGCTGATGATGGCGGTGATTGGCTTCGGTGTGATGGTGCCGATTGCGGGCCTGCTGGCGGATAAGTTTGGTCGCCGCTCAAGCATGATTGTGATCACCACACTGATTATTCTGTTCGCGCTGTTCGTCTTCCCGCCGCTGCTGGGGTCCGGTAGCCCTGCGCTGGTGATGGCGTATCTGCTGATTGGCCTGAGCCTGATGGGCCTGACCTTCGGCCCGATGGGCGCGCTGCTGCCGGAGCTGTTCCCGACGGAAGTGCGTTATACGGGCGCGTCGTTCTCCTACAACGTTGCCTCAATTCTGGGCGCGTCCGTTGCGCCGTATATCGCTACCTGGCTGCAGGCGAACTATGGTCTGTTCTACGTGGGCGTCTATCTGGCGGCCATGGCGGCGCTGACGCTGATTGCGCTGCTGCTGACGCACGAGACTAAGCACCAGGCTCTGTAATTCATTGCGGCCTGATGCCCTCACCCCGGCCCTCTCCCACAGGGAGAGGGAGAAAGGGAGCTACTTCTTCATCTGCGACAAAATAGTCCGGCACTGATTCGCTTCGCCTTCTGACGGGGAAATCAACGCCAGCAGCGCCGCGGCCGGGGTGACCAGCGTCGCAAGCGCTGCAGCCACTGCACCACGCGCAATCAGCGGACCGGGCTTCACGCCCGCCTGCGGATTTTTGAAGGTCCCGCGCACGTAAAGCGGCGAGCGCAGAGTGATGATACGGATCCCCTTACTTTCCGGATCAATCGTCAAATCAAGCTGCTCCGAGGCCATGCTGGCGGTACCGGTCACGTTAATCACCGCATTTTCCGTATCGAAGGCAAAAATCTGCGGGCGCGCCACGCCGTTAACCAGATCCAGATTGGCCGCCGCGCAGTTCACCCGCACCTCGTCATCACCGAAGATTTGCCCGATGACGTAGTTACCGACGTTCAGCCCCAGGATCTCCATCAGGTTGCGGCTGACCAGCCCGTCGTTCATCAGCAATTTCAGGTTACCATTGCCGCTGCCCAACAGCGCCGCCACCGAGTTCCCTACGCCGCGAATGTCGGCATCACCGTTCATTTCACCGAGGGTTTTCTGCATCAACTCTACGTTCGGCATCAGCTCTTTCAGCTTCAATCGACGCGCCTGGATCTCCGCCCGTCCCTGCATCGGCTTCTTATCGCCTTCCAGGTGAATATTCGAGGAAATCGTCCCGCCCGCCATGCCGAACTTCAGCGGCTGCAGGCGCAGGTCGGCGTTTTTGAGAAGGATATGGGTCGAAAGATTGCTGATCGGCAGCGTACTGCCATGTTCAATTTTTCCGCCTTTAAAGCGCACATCCGCATCCATCACGTCCCATTTGTCGGTTTCGAAGCGATCGTATGGCAGCACTTTACCCGCAGGCTGAACATCCTTTTTGACCTCTTTCGACCTGGTTCCTTTGCCCGAATCCACGCCAATCAGCGGGCCCAGGTCGGCCAGACGCAGCTGGCGGGACTCAACATCCCCTTCCAGTTTCGGGCGCGGTTTTCCGGTGGTGTAGGTCAGCGTGCCGTGGATGTCGCTGTCGCCGATGCGGCCGTTGAAATCCCGGTAGTCAAAAACGGACGATTTTTCGGTGTCGATTTTGGCGACCAGATGCCCGTCCGTTTCGAACGGCGGGGTATCCGGCAGCAGTACGCCTGTCAGGTCATACAGCTCGCCCAGCGAATCGCCGGCAAATTTAAGCTGAAGGTCGACGCCCCCCATATTCATCGGGTCGTTTACCGTGCCCACGAACGCCACGCGGGTGTTACCGGAACGGAAGTCCGCCTGCACCGGGAACGGCGTACCTTCGCTCCGTAGCGCCAGCATGCCGCCTATTTTCCCTTTTCCGCTCAGCGGCTGGCCGTTGTAACGCCCTTTTGCCGTCAGTCCGAAGACATAGTCACCTACGCTTGCCGCGTCGCCTTTTGCTTTCGTGCCCGTGACCTCGCTAAACGGCAGCGGTTTGCCCAGCGGATCGACCAGGATCTCCACATCCGCCTTGCTGACCTTATCGTCGATGGCGATCCGTCCGCGATCGAAAAGAATATTGTCGAGACGGAATGACCAGGAAGAAGGGTGGGCATCCGGATCTTTTTCGCTGTCGCTGGCGAGGTTAAACGTCCAGTTGTTGTTTTTTTCTGAGAGTCGGATCAGACGCGCATCGGGCTGCTGAAGTTTGATCCACGGCAGATAGACCGTTTTGGTGAGGAGCGCCAGCGGAGCCAGCGTGGCTTCAACGCGCGGCAGGTGGATCATTGTGACGTCCGGGATATCCGGCGGGTTGCCGAGAATGATGTCGTCGGCATGGACGTGTGGCCAGGGGATCCAGCTTCGCCAGCCGGGCTCCTCTTTCTGACGCTCCCACACCACGCCTAAATCACCGCGTATGGCGAAGGGGCGGTTCAGTTCGGTTGAGACTTTCTGGTTGATGGTCGGCTTAAGACGGTTCCAGTCAAACGTCGCAATAATGATGGCGACGACCACGATCAACAACAAGAAAATCCCTGCTGTCCAGGAGATTACCCTGGTTGTTCTTGTCATTTTTATCCCCTTTCCTGATGACCTGTTCTGTAAAACTATAGTCCAGACAAAGGGAAGCGGGCTTATCAGAGGGTCGTTATAACGTTATCGAGGCGATCCATGGGTACCGGGCGAGAGAGATAATAGCCTTGCGCCGCCGCTGCGGGAGAGTTTTGCACATCACGCCACTCTTCCAATGTTTCCACACCTTCAACAATCACGCCCTGGCAATAGCGGTTCATCAGCTGTAATAACAGCGTAAACAGATTCCGCCCTTCCGGGGTCTGACGCAGCATAATGAACAGATCGCGGGCCACTTTAATGTAGTCGTAGCGCACTTCACTCAGGGCGGAGAAGTTCGCCATGCCGGTGCCAAAGTCATCCAGCCACAGCGGGCCGTATTCGCATATCGACGCAAACGAGGAATCCTGCGGCAGGCGGACATGCTCCACCAGCTCAAAGCGCATCCACGGCAGGGTGGCGATCAGCTCCTGCAATTTCGCGTTCTGGCGCAGCGCCAGCAGGGTTGGGCCATCGACGTTCACCGAGGCGAGGATATCGTGCTGCTCGAAAAAGGAGTGCTTCGTCGCCAGCATACGAAGCTGCTCTTCCAGCACGTCCAGACGCTGGCGAACGGCCACTTCGGCAAAGTAGCGATCCGGCGCGATGCGCTGAGTAGGGTTTGAGGGGTGCGTAACGACGGTCAAAATTTCAATTGCCATCAGTCGACCATCTGTTCGGTAGATCGGCTGATAGGTATACACACGCTCACATTGCAGCCAGTAGCGATGCTCCTGCAAGTTCTCAATACTTGCCTCAGGCGTAGTGCTCAGCCGCTGGATAACCTGCTCTGACTTCATTTCAGATGTCCTGTTGTTGGGATAGCCTTTCTGGACTCGTCACAGGATTAT
Source organism: Enterobacter sp. MGH 24 (assembly GCF_000493015.1). Classification (NCBI taxonomy): domain Bacteria; kingdom Pseudomonadati; phylum Pseudomonadota; class Gammaproteobacteria; order Enterobacterales; family Enterobacteriaceae; genus Enterobacter; species Enterobacter sp. MGH 24. The sequence continues at coordinate 1,149,590 of NZ_KI535657.1, forward strand.
CGGCGCGACAATTGAGAACTTTATGTTCAATTCACCGGGAAAATGAAATTAAGATGACAGAAATGCGCGGGAACACGCGCTGGCTCAAATAAAATAATGGAACGTTGTTTTAATATAGTTGACCGGTTAATTCACTCAGCGCACACTGCTGATAATTCTTCTGTTCAGGTTCACGACTATGTCCAAAAAAATTGCCGTGATTGGCGAATGCATGATTGAGCTGTCACAAAAAGGCGCGGAAGTCAGCCGCGGATTTGGTGGCGATACGTTAAACACGTCCGTTTATATTGCCCGTCAGGTCGCGCCTGACGCGCTCACCGTGAACTACGTTACCGCTCTGGGCACGGACAGCTTCAGCCAGCAAATGCTGGAGGCCTGGCAGAGTGAACATGTTGAAACGTCCCTGATTCAGCGTATGGAAAACCGCCTCCCGGGGCTTTATTACATCGAAACCGACAGTACCGGCGAACGCACGTTTTATTACTGGCGTAACGAGGCCGCGGCCAAATTCTGGCTGGAGAGCGACGCGGCCGCAGCCATCTGCGAAGAGCTGGCGACATTTGACTATCTCTATTTAAGCGGCATTAGCCTGGCGATTTTAAGCCCCGCCAGCCGAGAAAAGCTGCTCTCGCTGCTGCGCGAATGCCGTGCAAACGGCGGTAAGGTTATTTTCGATAACAACTACCGCCCGCGCCTGTGGGCCAGCCGCGAAGAGACGCAGCAGGTCTATCAACAGATGCTGCAGTGCACCGACATCGCCTTCCTGACGCTCGACGATGAAGACGCCTTGTGGGGTCAGAAACCGGTTGATGAGGTGATTGCACGCACGCAGGCGGCTGGCGTAAGCGAAGTGGTGATTAAGCGCGGTGCGGAGTCGTGCCTGGTCGCGGTGGCGGGTGAGGCCCTGATTGACGTTCCGGCGGTGAAGCTTGCCAAAGAGAAGGTGATTGATACCACGGCGGCAGGTGATTCATTCAGCGCGGGCTATCTGGCGGTACGTCTGACGGGTGGAACGCCGGAAGCGGCGGCACAGCGTGGGCACCTGACGGCCAGCACGGTGATTCAGTATCGCGGGGCGATTATTCCGCGCAAGGCGATGCCTGTTTAAGTAAGGTGCGGGCTGATGCCCTCACCCTAACCCTCTCCCACAGGGAGAGGGTATGTTTAAGCATTACTGCCCCTGCGGAATATCCGTCGCGTCCGGATGTAAATCATCAGCCGTGGCGGCCTGCGCTGGCTGCGGCGCGGTAGCCATAATGGAATCCCAGGTCGTCTGAAGTTCCTTCATGTCATATTCCGGCTCGCCCTTCGGTTGCAGGAGAATCAACGCCATCTCCTGCGACAGCTGCTGACGTAGATCCTGATTGAGCATATCGACGGTCAGACCGTTCAGGAAGTCCTGACGAAGCTTCTGATACTGTTCCGGCGCAATGTCCACCACCTGATTCTGCAGGGAACGAATACGCTGGCTGATCAGAATGTCGGTATCGGCGCGAGCGTAGGTCGCAAACAGCTTCTGCAGCTCAAGTTTTTTCTGCGCCACAAGCGCGTTAAATTCCTCTTCGGAAAGCCCCTCTTTACGCACTTTTGCCAGCTCTTTCGCGACCACACCCAGATTGGCATTCAGCTTATCGCCCGGCGATTCAACGTTAATGGCGCACTGCGCACGCTGGAACAGCACGCGGCAGTCAAAGCCAAGACCGATATTCTTCACGTTGTTCTTACTCAGCGTCTGCTGAACGTGCCAGAACAGCGCTTCACGCGCCAGGTCGGCACGCCAGTAGCGCAACATCGCCGAGGACTCGCGGATGGGCTGCCAGGCGTTATCCCACATGACGGAGAGGCGATCCTGACGCACAGCGTCCGTCATAATACTGACAGGCTCTGCACGCAGCGGAGAGAGCGTCGGAACAGGGGCTGGCGTTTCACGCTTGCCTTTCAAATCACCAAACGCTTTGTTGATCTGCTCCACCACCGCGCGGCTGTCCACGTTACCCACCACGATCAGCGTCATGGCGTCTGGGGTGTACCACTTCTGGTAGAACGATTTTACCTGTTCGGCGTCCACCGGCTGCTTCAGCGGTTCAGCCGGATCGTGTCCCAGCAGCGTCGAGCCCTTCAGGCGGTAACGCCACCAGCCCTCTTTGGTATCTCCAGGCCAGGTCGCCACCATGTCGCTGTTGCTCAGCGCATAGTTGACGGTGTCCGGCGTAATCGCCAGGTTGCCAGAGGCATCGGAGAGATACGTAAGCGCTTCTTTAAGCAGGTCGTTACGGTTGTTTGGCAGGCTCAGGTTAAACATGGTGTAGTCATACGAGACAACAGCCGGGGGGAGTGGGCGTTTCGGATCGATGGCCTGTTGCCAAAGCGAACGCACCTGAACCGCTTGCAGGCTGCCGCTCTGCGTGAGCGCCAGCCGGGGAATAAAATGGCTAAAACCGGTTTGCTGAGTGCTTTCCGTGAGGGAACCGGTATTAATGGACAGACGGATTTCAATACGGTCACTGGGACGTTGCGGAGTGGCTAACACCTGCCACTGAAAACCGTTCGCTAATGTCCCTTGTTGCCAGGCCGGGTCTGGCTGGAGCGCATCTGCCTGCACATAACTGGCTGCTGCCATCATCAGCAAACCGCCGGTTAAGAGTCGAATTTTTGTGCCCTGCATGTGAACCCCTGATCAACATTCCTGGTTAAAAAAGAGTGTTTCGCGACGCGCTTCACTCTTAAAGATGACGATGAAAACACGTCGATTAGACCGCGTGTTCGGCAAAACGTCACGGTCAGAAGTGAAATATACCCAAAAAAAATCTTGTCGAATTATGACAGGTACGAACAGTTATTATGCGCAGGAGCCCGCATCCCGACAAGGGAATACGGGCATTTGTGACAAGATTAAGAGGATAAGCCAGGATTTTTGCTGTCAGTTGAGCGGTTATTCAGAGTATCGTCGAGCTTTTTGTGATCCAGCTCTTTCACCCATTTCGCCACCACCACCGTTGCCACGCCGTTACCCACCAGGTTGGTCAACGCACGCGCCTCTGACATGAAGCGGTCAATACCCAGAATCAACGCCAGACCCGCCACCGGCAGGTGACCCACCGCGGAAATGGTGGCAGCCAGCACGATAAAGCCACTGCCCGTCACGCCTGCCGCGCCTTTAGAGGAGAGCAGGAGCACCACCAGCAGGGTAATCTGATGGAAAATATCCATATGGCTGTTGGTCGCCTGAGCGATAAACACGGCCGCCATTGTCAGGTATATCGAGGTACCGTCCAGGTTGAAGGAGTAGCCCGTCGGGATCACCAGCCCGACCACCGATTTACGACATCCCAGCTTTTCCATCTTGTCGAGCATACGCGGCAGCGCCGATTCTGAAGATGAGGTCCCCAGAACAATCAGCAGCTCTTCGCGGATGTAACGGATAAATTTGAAGATGTTGAAGCCTGTCGCGCGGGCGATGGAACCCAGCACCACGACCACGAAAAGGATACAGGTGATATAGAAGCAGATAATCAGCTGACCCAGTTGCACCAGCGTACCGACGCCATACTTACCGATGGTGAAGGCCATCGCACCGAAGGCACCGATCGGCGCCAGGCGCATGATCATATTGATGATGCCGAAAATCACCTGCGAGAAGCTTTCAATAACATTAAAGATAAGCTGGCCTTTGCTGCCCAGACGGTGCAGGGCAAAGCCAAACAGCACGGCGAACAGCAGCACCTGCAGGATATTACCGCTGGCGAACGCGCCAATGACGCTGCCCGGTATCACGTCCAGCAGGAAGGCCACCACGCCCTGATCTTTCGCCTGCTCGGCATACACCGCGACCGCTTTGGCATCCAGCGTTGACGGGTCTACGTTCATCCCCGCACCTGGCTGCACCACGTTGACGATGATCAGACCAATAATCAGCGCAAGGGTACTGACCACTTCAAAATAGAGAAGCGCCACTGCACCGGTACGACCGACCGCCTTCATGCTTTCCATGCCAGCGATGCCCGTCACGACGGTACAGAAGATCACCGGAGCGATGACCATTTTGATGAGCTTAACGAACGCGTCGCCAAGTGGTTTCATTTGCGCGCCCAGTTCAGGGTAATAGTGACCCAGCAGAATACCGATGGCGATGGCTGTCAGGACCTGGAAATAAAGACTTTTGAAGAGTGAGGTTTTCATAAGGTGTCCTTGGGAAGAAAAACCACAGGCTTTGTAAGGTTATGGTTAACCTGCGGCTTTAAAATAACACCCACATAACAGGACAGAAATAAACTCAGTTCAAATTTGAAACACAAATGTTAAGAACTTTGAGCTGGCTCGCACAAGCCAGCAACAAAATTACACTTTTGCGTGGTTGTCAGCACCAGAAAGGTATCGTTGTTCAAAGACATCCGAAGGAACAGCAGGGGCAAAAAGGAAGCCTTGCCCGCTCTCCACACCCGCCTCTGCCAGCCAGGCGCGCTGTGCTTCGGTTTCAATTCCTTCGGCAATAAGATGCAGGTTGAGGCTGCGCGCCATCTGGATAATCGCCTGCACCATGCTGCTGTCGTCCGGCAAACCGTCAACAAACGCTTTGTCAATTTTGAGCACATCCACCGGAAGGGTTTTCATATGCTGAAGCTGGCGCAGCCCGGCGTAGCCCATACCAAAATCATCCAGCGCAATGCGAATGCCGGCATTACGCAGCGGCTTCAGGATCGCGACCGCCTCATTGGGATCGTCAATGCGTCGGCTTTCCGTCACTTCCAGGGTTAACGTATCAGGCTTGATGCGGTAACGGTGGATCAGCTCCAGCATCTCTGAAACCATGGTCGGGTGCTTAAGCTGCAGGGCAGACAAATTGACCGAGAGCGGCAGCGTCACGCCGCGCTCCTGCCAGGCGGCAAGCTGACGGCAGGACTCCTCCAGCACCCAGTAGCCGACGGTAACCATCAGGCCGCAGGACTCAATGCGCTCAATCAGCCCTTCCGGCAGCTCCCACGAACCATCCGGCTGCTGCAGACGCAGCAGCGCCTCGGCGCTTTTCACTTCTCCCGTCAGCAAATTCACCTGCGGCTGTAGCCAGAGAGCAAACTGGCGGTTATCCAGCGCGGTCAGGATGTCGCTTTCTTCCGTCAGGCGCTGCTGCGCCTTTTCCATCTGCTCAGGGTCGAAGAACTGGATCTGATTTTTCCCTTTGCGCCGGGCGGTAAACGCCGCCGAGAAGGCGCGACGATAAAGCTGTTCCGCCGTTAAATCGCCATAGTACATCGCAATACCGATACTGGCGCTTGGACGAAGCTGAATACCCTGAATGGGCAACCGCTCATTAATGACAGTGAGTACTTGCTGACCTAATGTGATCGCATGCCACGGCTCTTTTACGCCATTGGCAATCACCACCAGGTCGTAACCGCTGACCTGGGTCAGCACCATGCGCGGGGCAAGGACAGACTTCACTTTTTCCACCAGAGTCAGCAGCAGCATTTCGCGCTGGCTCTCCTTGAGCACGCCAGCCGTGTCCTGCAGGGTTTCACAGGCAATTGCCATCAGCGCCGTGGTTTGCTGACGGGCAACGGTCTGCTCCAGCATCGCCATCAGAAACGCTTTATTGGGAAGCTCCGACACCGGAAAGCGCGTGGCGCTGCTGTTTAACTCATCCTGCTGACGCTGGATGCGCTGCTGGTTGAGGTTATAGCTACGCACCAGCATACCTATCTCATCGTCATGATGCAGACGCGGCAGCTCAAGCTGATGTCCCATCTGATCCTGCGGAGCAAGCGTATTCAGCTCGCGGGCGATACGGCGCAGCGGATGAACAATCAACCGGTTAATACACCAGGTGAGCGCCACGCTGAGGATCAGCGTCATAAGTAAGCAAGTGGTCACTAACGTAACCACCCAGCTCATGACGAATTTATACATGCGGTAGGAGTCCGCCTGTAAAACCAGGTAGGCCAACGGCTGCGGATTCGCAGGACGTTCAAGAGAATAAACGGGCAGCGAAATTTGTACCGGCAGTTCAAACAGGCGCATCACCATCATCGGGACGGGACGCTCCGGGATAAAGCTCATCCGCAGCGCCTGAAACTGGTTAGGCAAGACGACATCGGCGCGGCTAACGACGCCGGCAGGCTGAATGCGTTTTAAAATGGTTTCCGCTTCGGGAATATCCCCTTTCAGGATAGAGGCAGAAAGCGGGCCGCGTACCGAGCGGGCAATACTTTCTAACTGTGAAGCCGTGTTATAGCGATTCTGCTGTACGGCATGAAACAGCAAAATTACGCAGAAGAGCAGTACAAACAGCATGGTGACGCCAGAGACCATCGCCATCTGTTTGATTGTTAAGGAACGGCTGACACGCAAAATGACTCTCCACAAAACTCGAAGCGCAGGGCTCGCCAGGGTGCAAACCTGGCGCGCCTGAGTATACCCGATTGCCGCGCTATTAAGAGAGACTTACAAATGGATTAAGGAAAATCCGATTACCAGTCTGCGTAAGGGATGAGCGGCTGCGGCGGCAAGTCCATATCACCCTGCCAGCCTGCAGCAGAGTAACGCACATAGATCAGCGCATGGCTTGGGGTATAATCTTTCGCTTCCTGAATATCCACGCCCATGCCCACAAACCAGTTGGACGTTACGCGGCGTTCGATAATGGCCCGCGCGGTATAACCCGTGCCTGAGGAACTGCTGCCGGTTTCCATCGCGCCCCGGTCAGTATAGCGACCTGGCTCATCGGTCGGGATCAGACTCTGGATCGGGTAGCGCAGCTCGTCTTTGGTTTTGGAATGAGACCAGGACACCGAGCCACCCAGCTCCCAGGACCAGTTCTCCGTGCGTTTACGCCAGGTCACCGGCAGTGCGAAGGAGACATACTCCTGCGGGCTGTAGTAACCGCCCTGACCCAGGGTATAACCGCTCAGGTCTTTGTCGTAGTGCCAGAGCATATTGGAGACGCCGACCGTCAGGCGCTCATTGTTTTTATTAATGAGCTTGTAGTAGTAACCCGTCATCCAGCGGACACGCCAGTTATCTTCCACATTTTTACCCGTCAGCGTTTCCGCGTTCAGGCTTGACCAGACGCCGTTCGCTTCCCCTTTGTCATAGCTCAAGCTTACGCCGCCACCGGTGGCACGTACGCCGCCCCAGGTGGTGCCGGTGTTGGTATCTTTTTGTCCGGCAAAGGCCAGCAGAGAGCTGGAGATTGGACGACGATGGGCGTTAACGGTATAGCCGACAGGCCCCAGGTCGCTGCTGTAGCTGATGCCGCCCACCACGTCGACGACGTCAAAGCCCATTGGCGTGGTGCCAATATCCATTGCCCAGGTTTTATTCTGCCAGCCGACGGCGACGCTCGCGCCATTGTCTGACTGGTGAGTGCTGCCGCTACACGGCGTCGCAGAACACGTCCCCCAGCTCGGATCGTACTTCCCGTCTTTCGTCGCAAACGAGCCGGCATCCATATTGACCAGATCGCTTCTGAAGAACATTCGCCCGTCAGAGAGCGGCGCATCCACCTGCAGCATGGTGGTATGCGCTTTCAGGTCGGAATAGCCGCCCGTACCGCTCGAGCCCCAGTAGTCGTGCTGCAGCGTGACGTTAACATCCTGCTGACGGTACAAGTCACCGGCATCGCTGCGCACGCCGCGCTTCAGCCAGTCGTCCTTTTCATCGTTACGCGTCAACCGGGTGAAACTGTCATTGTCGGCCGGGCGGGTCGTCGTGATGCCGGACGACACCATCGCATCTTTATAGGTTTCCAGCGCCTGCTGAGGCTGCCCGTTTTGCGCCTGGAAACGCGCGGCATCACGTAACACCAGCGCATTTTCCATGGAGCCGGGCTGCGATTTAGCCTGCGGAATAATTTTGTTGAAGGTCTGTTCTGCCGCAGCGGAATCGCCCAGACCTGCCTGCGCCATCGCGATCCGGCGCTGCATGTTAAGCGACTGCGGCTGGCCGTTTTGCGCGGCGGGCAGTTTTGCCAGCTCTGCCCGCGCGGCATCGTTGTTACCCTGCGCACTATAAATCTCGGTCAGGCCGAGGATCGCGTCTTCGTTCTGCGGTTCACGCTGCAGAACGGCGCTGTACGTCGTTTTCGCCGACGCCAGATCGCCACGCTGCTGCGCCCAGTCCGCCAGCGTCAGGTCGATGCGGGTGGAGGTCGGCTGCTGACGCAGAAGGTTTTCCGCCTCCTGCTCTTTGCCGCTGTCGCGCAGACGGTTGGCGGTTTCCAGCACCTGGTTGCTTTGCAGGCGGTCGGCAAGCTCCTGAATATTGCCGTTCCACTGGCTGCGCGGCAGCGTGTCCAGATGCGCCAGCGCGGCGCGATCCTGATCGTTGCCCGAAAGATAAAGCCCGTTGGCGTATACCTGATCCGGGTCGGACGGCTTCTGGCTGGCAAGCTGGCGCATCAGGGTATCCGCCTGGTTGCGCTGACCCGCGCTGTAGAGATCGCGCGAGAGACGATAGGTTATCCAAACGTCGCCGGGCGAGAGCGCCAGACGACGACGCTGAATCTCTGCCGCCTGAGCGTATTTCCCCTGATTTTCCAGCTGTTCTGCCTGAGCGGAGAGCTGCTCGTTGGTCAGACTGCGTTCAATATCATCAATGCTCCGGCGCTGGCTGGCGGAGAGAGACTGGATAAACTGCGAGGCCTTTTCCGGGGACTGCGCGCGGTAGATATTGGCCAGGCCGCGGACCGCATTGCTGTTGCCGCTGTCCATACGCAGCGCCTGGCGATAATAACGTTCCGCCGCGTCGTTATCTTTACGCGCCGCGGCGGCATCGCCCAGCCCCAGCACGGCATAACTGTCGGTATTGTCGATACCGCGTGCCTGCTGATAGTAACGCTCCGCCTGCGCCGGGTTATTCGCCTTCAGCGCCGCATCGCCCTGCTGGATCAGCAGCCAGTAACGGTTAACCTTCAGCAAACTGTCCCATTTACCCCGGTTATCGCTCTGGGGATCGAGAGCAATCGCCTTTTCAAACTGCGCCACCGCGCGGGCGCGGTCGCCTTTCTGGGAATAAGCCTGGCCAAGGGCGCCCACCGCTTCACTGTCGGCATGGTTGGCGCTGACGGCTTTTTGCAGCTCTGCCACCGCCTTGCTTCCCTGCCCGGCATCCACCGCCGCCAGCCCTTCCGCTTTCGCGCGGAACGCCGGATCGGCGAGCTGTTTTTGCTGCGCTTCAAGCTGGGCACGCGCCGCAGCGACGCTGTCACCGTCGCTGAAAACGCTCAGGTATTTTTGCAGCGCGCTGACGCTGGCGCTGCTGGCAGGCTGACCTTTTATTTGGTCATACCACATATCAGACGCCTGGTTACGGCCATTGTTAGATTTGGCCATCTCCTGCAACACCGCAAAGCCTTCGTCACGGCGTCCGCTCTGGAACAAAAGCTGGGACAGCGTCGCCTGCAGCTGTGTGTTTCCGGGGCTGCTGCTGTTTATTTTCTTAAGCTGGTTAATGGCTGCATTCCGGCGAGCGGGGTCTTTCGCCACGACGTTCCAGTATTCCGTGGCCACATCGCCGCCCGGCGGGTTGCCGTCAAACAGCTTGTCATAGGCCGCAATCGCCTCCTGCGTGTGCCCCGTGGTGGCGAGCAGTCGCGCCTGCTGGAGCTGCTGGCGACCATCCGGCGTGGAAAGCAGCATCGTGTTGCGAGATGACTGGTACGCACTCGAACCCGGCGCGATCCCTTTCAGACGATCCAGCTCTTTTTGCGCGCCAGCGTTATCGCCCTGACGCAGCAGGTAGCGAAAGCGTGCGGCAATCACGTCAGGGTTGTTCGGGTCAATCAGCTCAAGGCGATAGAGCGACTGACGAACCAAATCCTCACGCTGTGTCGATTCGCCCAGCCTCACCTGCTCCAGCAGCTGTTTCTGCTGCGGAGAGTTGGCGGCCTGGGCCCATGGCATAAGCGCCAGGCCAAGCGATAAACTGAGTAGATTTACTGTGAACTTGCGCATTCCTGGCCCCAATCCGGTATTAATTCACCTTTTGCGGTGAAGCGAAAACGATGCTGATCCCATCCTTGCCCAAAAAGAGTCAGCACGTAGCTGTAATAGGCATTGTTATCGGGAAAATAGTCTGCAACGCGCTGGCGCTGAACCGCCTGGGCATCGCGCTGTTGTAAAAACGGCAGCATGGCGGCAGAGAACCCGACCGGGCCGTCGCCGGTGCGTTTCCCCGTCGCCACATCCACTTTCTCCGGTGGCACACCCCGTTTCATTGTCTTTGCCGCCATCGGATGGAAGCGCGTCAGCAGCCGGGTTTTCTGAGGATCGTTGTCACTCATCATGCCCACCCAGAGATAAACGCGGATGGCGTCGTAGCCGCCCACCAGCGATTTATCCTGCTGTAACCGCCAGCCTTTGCTTTTCTGATACTGCACCCAGTCCGGCGAAAAACCTTTCGGCGCACTCTCCAGCAGCAGGCGCAGATTGGTTTCACGAAGCTGGGTCCACGGGGTACCAAAACGCGTGAAATAACTCGCTAACTGCGGAGGAAGATAGCTGGGGTTAAAGCGCCAGACGTGTTCATCGTCAAAACCGACTTTACCGGGAAGCAGCATTGCGCCGAGCCCAGGCACGTTCACCACTTCCTCGCTGGCAATGCGTTTCAGCAGCGCCTTGCCCGTGCGGATATAGTCCGGATGTTTCCACAAACGACCCGCTTCGAGCAGTGACCAGGCGATCCAGACATCGGCATCAGAGGCGGAGTTGGTATCAATCACCGCCCACGTATCTTTATCTTTCTGACCCCACAGCCAGGCTGGCAGATGGTCGTTGAGATTGCCGCTGGCAAGATTATCGCGCGTCCAGGTTAGCACCTGGTCAAACGCGTTGCGATCGTTCGCCGCCAGGGCAAAGAACAAGGCGTAGCTTTGCCCTTCCGAGGTCGTAATTTTGCGCGTGTCGCTGGGATCAACGACACGCCCGCCCTCACTGATGTAATCCTTTTTAAACTGCTCCCAGGCAGGCCAGCTACAGGCGGCGCGCAGAGGAAGCGCCGCCAGCATCAACGCTGCTAATACACACCAGCGAAAGGCTTTCATCACATCTTACTCATCCGGGTTCAGGCGACGACGGCTGATGATACGCAGCAGACGCCACAGCACCCATGCCAGCAAGACCACGCTGACCGCAGCCAGGATGGCAAGCAGAACCGGATGGTTAGCCAGCGCATACCACAGGCGTTCGAACCACGGCAGATGGCCTACGTAATACACATCACCTACGCGCAGGCTATTAACGCCGGACTCACGGATCACCGACACAGAACCAAACATCGCGGCACGTTTACCGCTGTCGTTCATGGCCGTATTGAGCAGTTCATACCCGCGCGGGCTGTCCGCCAGGAGAGCCACCACGCTACGCTGGTCGTTGTAAGGTGACTGGAAGCCCACCACCGCAGCCATTGCCCCCTGAGACGTTACCGTCGTCTGCGCGCTGGCCTGACGATCGTTCACATCCGGCATAATGCTCGGGAACTCGGTCTGACGCAGCGGCGTGTTAACCCAGGACTGGGCCGCTTTCACCAGCAGATCGATACGTTTGTCATCCTTCAGCGTATCCGGAATGGTACCGATCACCATGATGTCAGCGTCTTTGTTCTGAATCTGGCTGCCATCGTCCGTCAAGGTGACGTTAATCGCCGGTAATCCCGTCTGCCCCCCAACGGCCGCCATGGTGTCCAGCAGGGTCGTGACCTGCCCTTCGCTTGGCGCTTTTGGCATCACGACAATGGAGTCAGAGAGATCGGCCATGCGGCTGAATGGGAAGCCCGCGTTAGCAAAGGCGCGCAGATCCGGCATCGCCAGGAAGTGATAGTACTTCGAGAAGTCGATGGTCGACTCATCGCCAATCACGACGTGGTTCTGGACCGGCTGGAAGGTGATGCAGTTTTCCGCCGAGCCGCCAGGCATCGGGTTCATGTACTGGAAGTCAAAGCGCAGCTGATTTATCGCACCCAGCTTCAGTGCCGGGATGGAGACATCCGTTTTACCGTCCAGCAGCCCCTGCAATACCGGCAGGCGAAGCATCAGGCGGTTAGTATCCTGGGTGCTTTGCAGGCTGAACGATTGCAGGAACTGGTTGTTCAGGCTGATATCCATGCGCGAGCTGTCTTTGGTCGCTGGCGCGGTATAGCGGTAGTTCAGATTGATATCAATGCCGTTGGTACGCAGCAGGTACAGATCCGGCGGCAGATTCAGTGACAGGCTAATCGGCGCGGGCTCAAGCCCCGTTGCCTGCAGCTGTTCTTCATAGGTTTTCAGTTCGCCAAATGTCACCGCACGGTCGGTACGCACCCAGTTTGGCGCATCATAAGGTTTACGCGCCAGAAGCGGTTTAACCTCATCCACCACCACGCTGTTACCGCGGAAAAGGACATTGCCTTGGGCAATCGCTTTTGCGGCCTGCACCAGATCTTTATCATCACGGCCAAAGACCACCAGCAGCTTCACGTACGGGTTTTCCGGGTGGCTTATCATCTCAACGGTCGGCGCTTTGACGTCCGGATGATCGCGCAGGAAGGCCGGGCGTTTTGCGTTGGTCGCAAACACAATGGCATTTCTGTCCGGCAGTTTGTCATACATCGCCGGGAAGCTCTGTCCACGCCACCCGGCACGTGAACCAAACCAGGACGCCACGATGGTAGCCGCCAGCTGCTCGGTCACGTCCGGGGAAGAGGCAAACACCATCGGCAGCGTGAGCGGACGGTTATCACGCGGGTCAAAGAACGGAACCGGGAATGCCGAGAGATCGTTTTTCAGCGCCAGCGACTGGTAGGTCATCTGCAGCGAGGAGTTACGTCCGACGTCCATCCACAGCGTGTTGCTGGACGGGTTTTCGCAGACATCGCGGTAGTGACCGACAAATTCCAGACGAATACGGTTAAAGTCAGTGATGAACAGCGGGTTGATCGGCACCTGAGCCTGGGTTTTCTTGCCCAGCTGCTCTTTCGTGACCGGCAGCACGTCCATCAGTTCATCATTCAGGTAGACCTTCAGCTGAGACTGTGTCGGCAGCAGAGACGGCGACGGGGTGTATTCAAGGTTCAGCACCGCATTAGAGACGACCTCATCGCTGCGCATACCAAACTCAATGCCGCCGTTAGGGTTGATGCCGCGCAGCACCATACTGCCCGGAGGCGGTGCGATTTGCGCGAAGGTCAGCTTCACGTCCCGCGACGGCGCATTGTCCGCGACGACGGGCGCATTCGCCCCCCGGACGCCGGGCATCACCTGCCCGATGACCTGGCCGTCTGCCGGCAGGGTGTTCCCCTCCGTTGGCTGGTTCGGCGTGATATTTTCTGTTTGGCCAGGTGCCGCGGTCACAACCGGATCGGTTGCCTGCGCGACGACAGGTACCGTTGGCGCAGGCGTTGCCGCTGCGTTATCAGGAGCTGCGTTAGCCATTGTTGCGGGGAGGACATTCATCCCCATTGCCACTGCACATAACCAGGAAAGTTTTGTTTTCATCGCGTTATCATCATTGTTGAGCCATAACCGGGTCCGCCTGCTTCGCTTCATCTCGCTCAGGTCGACGCGGAATGAACGACACGACCCAGGAAACCAGTGAAGTAAGTGACCGGAAAATTAATTTCACCGACGACGGGGCAAATTCTGCAAGGTGACGATAGCCACGGAACCCCAGCTTAAGAATATCCAGCAGGCTTTCCAGAGGCTTATCCTCAGGGAAGCTGTCCTGCCAGAGAGCCCACGTATCCGCGCGGGCAAACGTACACTGCACAAAATCGATATGTTGCTTTTTGGTCAACGGCATCAGCTGCAGACCGACTTCATTGCCCGCCACGCGAACCACCTGAGTCGGGAAGACATACTCCTGCTGACCGCGCTTAAGCAGCAGGTTGACTTTCTGCCCTTCCAGCACCTTCGCCTGGCCGTTGATTTTGATCCCCAGACCACCGTCAGAGAAGTCGTGCACGGTACAGGAGAAGAGATGGCCATCTTCACGGGCGATCGCCGCAGGCATGCAGATTTCCACGCGATGCGCACGACGAACCTGTTTGCTCTCCACCGACACGGCTACCGCGCCGCCGAGGATAATCAGGTTGTAGAAGACCCATGCCATACTGACGAAGACGGTCAGGATTTCGTTTTCCGGGCCGTAGAAGTAACGCCAGATACCGGCGATGACGCCCACAATATTCAGCAGTACCAGGAAGATATACGGACGGGAGATCACCCAGTCGACATACTCCTCTTCCACCAGGCCGCCCTTCGCGGTGACGTTGAATTTCCCCTTATGCGGGTTAATCAGCGCTACCATCGTCGGCGGCGCGATGTACCAGGCCAGCACCGTTTCGTAGATTTCACTCCAGAAAGAATGGCGGTATTTACCCTGTATCTTCGAGTTCGTGAGGCTCGCATGGATCATGTGCGGCAGAACAAACAGCGCAATCATCAGCGCCGGGGCGTAAATGATATAAGCGTGAAGGAGCAGGAACGCCAGCGGCGCGGTCAGGAAGATCAGCCGCGGAATACCGGATAAGAAGTGGAACATGGCGTTGACGTAGCAGAGACGTTGCGCCAGCTTGAGTCCTTTCCCTATCAGTGGGTTATCAAGACGGAAAATCTGCACCATCCCGCGCGCCCAGCGAATACGCTGGCCAATGTGCGCCGACAGTGACTCCGTTGCCAGACCGGCAGCCTGCGGAATACGCATATAGGCTGAGGTATACCCACGACGGTGCAGACGAAGAGAAGTGTGCGCATCTTCAGTCACCGTCTCGACGGCGATACCGCCAATTTCATCCAGCGGTTTACGGCGGATAACCGCACAGGAGCCGCAGAAGAAGGTGGCATCCCACATGTCGTTTCCGTCCTGCACCAGGCCATAGAATAGCGTGCCTTCGTTCGGGGTTTTACGGAAACGGCCAAGGTTACGTTCAAACGGGTCCGGCGAGAAGAAGTGGTGCGGCGTCTGCATCATCGCCAGCTCTTTCTCCTTCAGGAACCAGCCCATGGTCATCTGCAGGAACGAGCGCGTCGGCACGTGGTCACAGTCAAAGATCGAGACAAACTCCCCTGTGGCATACTTCAACGCGTTGTTGATATTCCCGGCTTTTGCATGCTCGTGAGTTGGACGAGCGATGTACTCGACACCCACCTCCTCTGCGAACTGGCGGAACGCCGGACGGTTGCCGTCATCCAGGATCCAGACCTTGAGCTTGTCTTTTGGCCAGTCGATGCCCAGCGCGGCATAAATGGTGTTTTTCACCACGCTCAGATCTTCGTTGTAGGTCGGTACAAAGAGATCGACAGACGGCCACTGCGCGGTGTCTTTTGGCAGTGGAACCGGCTGGCGGTTGAGCGGCCAAATGACCTGGAAATAGCCCAGCACCAGCACGATCCAGGCGTAGGTTTCTGCAAACAGCAGCACCAGGCCGCACACCAGGCTGACCGGGTCGTCCCAGTTCAGGGTTGAGGTATAACGCCACCAGATGTAGCGACAGGAGACGGTCAACGACAACACAATCAGCATCAGCGCCGAGAAGCGGCCCGGAATGCGGCGGACCAGCAGCGCCACGCCCCACAGCAGAATCAGGAAGGTGAACTGCGCCAGAGGGTTAAAAGGTTGCGTAATACAGACCAGCGCCAGAATGAGCGAGAACACGACGATCACCCCGAGGATAAAACGCCGCAGGCCCGGATGGAGATGCCCGAGCTCTTTATGGTTATCCAGATGGCTGGTCTTATCGCTTACGCTGTCGGGCAGTTTATCCAGCCACTGGTGGTAACGTTCACGTAACTGTTGCACGCGTGAGAAGCTGCGCCAGTGCGGCGTTATTGTCTCTGAGCGGGATGACGTGACCGCCAGCCAGATGGCCTGAATGAGATAACGCGCCGGATCCAAAGGACGCGGCCGGTCGGGGTTAATGTGCGGATAGAGCTCGCTTTGCCGTGCGCGTATGCGCTGCCAGCGCGGGTGTTCGAGTGGAATAAACATCCAGGCCAGAATCATCCAGAAACAGCCGAGCGCGGCGCTAAATGCCGAAGCACCGTGCCGGCGGAAATGCCGGTAGTGTTCGCTCAAACGCGAACTGACCGGCGGGATGAGTAACCAGCTGGCGAGACGACTCATACAGAACTCCCTGCATGCTCCGCCCTGTTGGCGAAGTTTAGCAGACACCAGTTAGCCAGCGTCAGGATCTCTTCTGCCGCCAGTGAATCGCTGCGGTATTCGCCGAGCGGTTGCTTAGACGCAAGGCATTCCGCCATTCCCTCATCACGATGGATGACAATGGGAAGCAGACGGCGCTGGCTTTGCAGCCAGACCTGATACAGATCGTCCTGGATCTGGCTGCCAATGCGCAAATCGTTAATCAGAAGGTGAGCGTTCTGAGGCAGCCCCTGCTGATGCAGGCGGATATGGCAGTTCGCATCGACGTTGACGATGGAAAGTATATGATCGCACTGGGCGATAAGCTGTCGGGTCAGCGTGCCGGCGCCGTGCGGCAGATCCAGCAGGATCCACTTGTAGTGTCCCTTTTCTTTCAGGGTTTGCAGCGCCAGCGTGAATTGCGAAAACAGGCGCTGATACGCGGCTTCATTCTCGCGTTCCGTGGTGGTCAGTTGACCAAACGGCAGCAGATCGAGCTGGGAGGTATAGCGCATCCCTGCATCCTGCCAGTCTTTATCATCAAGCAGCGCGCGGGCCCAGCCCTCTTCGCGAGAAAAGTCGACGTTAAACGACATACGCAACAAATTATCGGCGCAGGCGTCAATAACCAGCACCGATTCACCTAAAAGCTGTAATGACCACGCGAGCGCCGCGGTAACTGATGTGGTACCCACACCGCCACGGACACCCTGTAATCCGAGTATGGCCATCAATGGCTCCCTTATTGTTGATGGGCGAATTCAGCTAATAACGGCCAGCGTTTAATAGCCGCAGCCAACTGTTCCCGCTGGGAAATATCGGTGTAATCTATTTCAGGTAAAGAAAAGGCCTGCGTCAGCGCCAGAAAATCGTTTTGGAATGTGTAACCCAGGGTCGAATCGACTGGGGTACCGGGTTCATTATTATCCATTCTTTTTCCATCCCTTTGCGTAGAATCGCCAGATCAGAAGTAGCGAGGCATCCTGCCCTATGAAATTTCATTTACATGCTAAATCTGATGTTCTTTAATTTCAATGTTAGGTTTATTTCTACGCTTTCGCTAGTAAACTGAGATACAGATAAATTAGACGAAAAGAGGGACACCGTGGACTCCATATTTTCTATTGGCATCCAGTCATTATGGGACGAATTGAGCCACATGCCAGTCGGAGGAGTCTGGTGGATTAATACGGACCGTAATGAAGATGCTATCGGTCTGGTAAACCAGACAATTGCTGCTCAGGATAAGGATTCCCGCGTGGCCGTCATTAGCATGGGCGAAGATCCAAAGAAAATTATCACGCTTGAAAGTGGTCGCGGCCCCCAGACGGTGCGATTATTTTCCATGACATCGGAAGCCGATAGTCTATACTTTTTGTCCCGCGACGTTCAGTGCTCTATTGATCCGGATCACTATTTAGTGATTCTTAAATGTGCAAATAACGTCCTGCAAAATATCCCTGCTGAAAAACTGCTGCCGTGGCTGGAAAAAATCAATAAATGGGCAAAATTTCAAAATTGCACGCTATTGATAGTCAATCCCGGCAGTAATAATGACAAGCTGTTCTCACTTTTAATGGGTGAATATCGCTCCCTTTTCGGTCTGGCAAGCGTTCGTGACCAGGCGGGAAGCTATCTCTACGATATTGCATTTTGGTGTAATGAAAAAGGCGTGAGCGCCAGACAACAGCTTACGCTGAAACATATTGAAGGCGAGTGGCACCTGGCGCAGCAGGAAGAAACCGTGGTGCAGCCGCGCAGTGATGAAAAACGTATCCTGAGCCATATCGCGGTTTTAGAGGGAGCACCTGCCCTGTCGGAAAACTGGTCACTGTTTGAATCTAACGAAGCCCTTTTTCATGAAGCCCGCACAACCCAGGCGGCAACCATTATTTTCTCGCTGATGCAGAATAACCAGATTGAGACGCTGGCAAGGCAAATCCACACCTTACGCCGCCAGCGCGGCAGTGCGTTAAAAATCATCGTGCGCGAAAATAATACCAGCCTGCGCGCCACCGATGAGCGGCTGCTTCTTGGCTGCGGCGCCAACATGGTTATTCCATGGAATGCGCCATTGTCACGCTGCCTGACGCTTATCGAAAGCGTTCAGGGCCAGCAATTTAGCCGCCATGTACCGGAAGACATCTCCACGCTGCTCTCCATGACGCAGCCAATGAAGCTGCGCGGATATCAAAAATGGGATACCTTCTGCGACGCCGTCGGCAACATGATGAGCAACACGCTTCTTCCTGCTGACGGAAAAGGGGTCATGGTTGCCCTGCGTCCTGTACCGGGTATTCGCGTTGAACAGGCTCTCACCTTATGTCGCCCGAACCGTACAGGGGACATTATGACCATTGGTGACAATCGCCTGGTGCTGTTTTTGTCCTTCTGCCGGGTAAACGATCTCGATACGGCGCTTAACCACATCTTCCCCCTGCCTACCGGGGATATTTTCTCGAACCGTATGATTTGGTTCGAAGATAATACGATCAGCGCGGAGCTGGTGCAGATGCGTGCGCTCCAGCCTGAACAATGGGTTAAGCCGATTGCTATCAAGAGCGATGCCAAGCCGATCCTCAATGCCAGACACGATGGACACGTCTGGCGTCGGGTTCCGGAACCCCTTCGCTTATTAACAGACAACGCGGAGAATGCATCATCATGAATATCAGCGATATCATTCAACTGGTTATATTCTGTGCGCTGATCTTTTTCCCGCTTGGCTACTATGCGCGCCATTCCATACGCCGTATCCGTGATACGGCCAGAGTGCTGTTTATAAAACCTCGCTATGTAAAACCAGCCGGAACACTGACACGGGCATCACACGTCAAGGCAGACCGAAAACATGACTAACTCTACCTATACCGCTTCGTCACCCTCGCCGCTCTGGCAATACTGGCGCGGCCTTTCCGGCTGGAACTTCTACTTTCTGGTGAAGTTTGGTCTGCTGTGGGCAGGCTATCTGAATTTCCATCCCCTTCTCAACCTCGTGTTTATGGCCTTCCTGCTGATGCCGCTGCCGAATATCAGGCTGCATCGCTTACGCCACTGGGTCGCTATACCTGTCGGCTTTGCGCTGTTCTGGCATGATACCTGGCTACCGGGGCCGGACAGCATTATGAGCCAGGGGTCGCAGGTGGCGGGCTTTAGCGCCAGCTATGTCCTCGACCTGACCGAGCGCTTTATTAACTGGCAGATGATTGGCGCGGTATTCGTGCTGCTGGTTGCCTGGCTGTTCCTGTCACAGTGGATCCGCATCACGGTGTTTGTCGTTGCGATTATGATCTGGCTTAACGTGCTGACGCTGGCTGGGCCAAGCTTTTCGCTGTGGCCTGCCGGTCAACCGACCACCACGGTGACCACCACAGGGGGCAGCGCAGCGGCAACCGTCACAACGGCAGGCGATACGCCTGTGGTGGGTGATATCCCAACCCAGACCGCACCACCGACTTCAACCAACCTAAACGCCTGGCTCTCCAGTTTCTATACCGCGGAAGACAAGCGACAGACTAAATTCCCGGATGCGCTGCCGGCGGATGCTCAGCCGTTTGAACTGCTGGTAATCAACATCTGCTCTCTCTCCTGGGCCGACGTGGACGCTGCCGGTTTGATGTCTCATCCGCTGTGGTCACACTTCGATATTCAGTTTAAAGATTTCAACTCTGCCACCTCCTACAGCGGCCCGGCGGCGATCCGCCTGCTACGTGCAAGCTGCGGTCAGACATCGCATAAAAACCTGTATCAACCCGCCGGTAACCAGTGTTATCTGTTCGATAACCTCGCAAAACTGGGCTTTACGCAGCATCTGATGCTGGGGCATAACGGCCAGTTCGGTAACTTCCTGAAAGAGGTGCGCGAAGAAGGTGGCATGCAGGCACCGCTGATGGACCAAACCGGTCTTCCTGTCTCTCTGCTTGGCTTCGACGGTTCACCCGTTTATGACGATACCGCCGTCCTGCAGCGCTGGCTGCAGACCATCGAAAAAGACAGTAATCCACGCAGCGCGACGTTCTTTAATACCCTGCCGCTCCACGACGGTAACCATTTCCCGGGCGTAAGCAAAACGGCAGATTATAAAGTGCGTGCGCAGAAATTCTTTGACGAGCTGGACGCGTTCTTCACGGAGCTGGAAAAATCGGGCCGTAAAGTGATGGTGGTTGTGGTACCTGAGCACGGTGGTGCGCTGAAAGGTGACAGAATGCAGGTGTCCGGTCTGCGTGACATCCCAAGTCCATCCATCACCAACGTGCCTGCAGGCATTAAATTCTTTGGTATGAAGGCACCGCATCAGGGCGCACCGATTGAGATTACACAGCCAACCAGCTATCTGGCGATCTCTGAGCTGGTTGCCCGCGCCGTTGATGGGAAGCTGTTTGTGGAAGATAGCGTGAACTGGGATCAGCTCACCAGCAAACTGCCGCAAACGGCGGAAGTTTCCGAGAACGCCAACGCGGTGGTGATCCAGTATCAGAACAAACCGTACGTTCGCCTGAACGGCGGGGATTGGGTACCGTATCCGCAGTAACACGGTATGACGTCCCTCTCCCCGTCCGGGAGAGGGACTATATCGACATTATTGCTGGGCGATC
Organism: Enterobacter sp. MGH 24; assembly: GCF_000493015.1. Classification (NCBI taxonomy): domain Bacteria; kingdom Pseudomonadati; phylum Pseudomonadota; class Gammaproteobacteria; order Enterobacterales; family Enterobacteriaceae; genus Enterobacter; species Enterobacter sp. MGH 24. The sequence goes on from NZ_KI535657.1 coordinate 1,170,291, forward strand.
CACACCAGCATTTTCAGACTTGCTGAATAGTAGTCGTCTTTAGCGGTGATTTCGGGTTCACCGGAAGACTGTCCCATCGTGAAATCCCTCACTGCCAGCAGGCCGCCTTCCATCATGTAGGGCGCATGCTCGTTGGTCGTGACGTTAACCCAGGCGGGAGTTTGTTCCCGGGGGAACTGACCGAACCAGGCCTTCCACGGCATCAGCAGCGGGCTTTGCTTATCAGACCAGGCAACATACAGCGGAATGCGAATCGCGTCATAGCTCATTCGCGGCGGCCAGCCTTTGGCAGGAGCCAGCTTGCCACCTGATGCCAGTGAAACCCAGTCAGTGGGCAGATTCGCTTTACCCGAGCCCATTTTCCCCAACAGGCGTTTCCCGTCCTTAATCAAATCGCGCCAGACCGGCAAATGACTGCGGCCGGCGAAGGCCTGCCAGGCCGGGAACACGAAATAGGAAGGATTAAGGACCACTTCCCCCTCAAGCTTAAACCCCTCGACGCCGGGCAGCATCACGCGGTAACCGGCATAGCGGATCACGCTGTGGTCAATCAGTGCTTTTGTAATGGCATCCGATGCGGCGCTGTAGCGCTTGTCATGCCAGCGGGCGTCGGCTTTGAGCAACGCCCAGGCAATCAGCACGTCGCCATCTGCAGCGTTGTTTTTGTCGGCAACCGGGTTGGCCTCTGCGGGGTTATAGCGCCAGTAAAAGAGACCATTCTCTTTGTTCTTTAGCTGACTGTCTGTCCACTGCCAGAGCTTATCAAACGTGGCCTTATCGTCGTTAGCCACCGCCATCAGCATGGCAAAACCCTGACCTTCCGTGTGCGACACGCCGCCATTGCCGGTATCAACAATGCGGCCTTCCGGTTTGAAAAAACGGGCCTTGTAACTTTCCCAGGCCCGATCCGCATGAGAGAGAGGCGAGAACAGCAGACTCATCATGACGGCCAGCGTCGCGCAGACGGGTTTTCGCATCATTCACTCCATCCGATTATTCGGCACTCCGAAGGGAAATCTCACCGCCCATCCAGGGTTTGATCACGCCATCCTGCTCCAGGAGCAGCGCGCCCTGTGCGTCAATACCGCGTGAAGTCCCGTAGATCTCTTTATCACCAATCAGCAATTTCACCGGGCGGTTGATGAAGTTATCCAGCTTTTCCCAACGAGACAGGAACGGTGCCAGCCCTTCCTGCTCAAAAAGCGTCAGCGAGCTGCGCAACTCTTTAATCATACGCACGGCGAGGGTGTTACGATCGATGACGATGCCCGCCTCCTGAAGGTTAGTCCAGGCCTGATTCACCACATCATTTTGTACATTGCGCATCACCATATTGAGGCCTGCACCAATGACGATTTGCGCCGCATCGCCCGTTTTCCCCGTCAGTTCGACAAGAATACCCGCAAGTTTACGATCGTTGAGGTACAGGTCATTAGGCCATTTAACACGGACTTTATCCGCTCCCAGATCGTGCAGCACTTCCGCCATGACGATGCCGATGACCAGACTCAGGCCAATGGCAGCGGCCGGGCCCTGATCGAGTCGCCAGTACATGGACAAATAGAGGTTGGCGCCAAATGGCGAAAACCATTTGCGCCCGCGGCGACCACGACCGGCCTGTTGATATTCTGCAACGCAGGCATCACCGGATTCCAGCTCAGGCAGACGATCCAGAAGATACTGGTTCGTCGAATCAATCACCGGCAGCACCGCAACATTGCCGTGTCCAATCTGGCTGCGGATCGTTTCTTCATTCAGCAATTGAATAGGCTCCGGCAGACTGTAGCCTTTTCCGGGAACCGTGAACACATCAACACCCCAGTCGCGAAGCGTCTGGATATGTTTATTGATAGCAGCACGGCTCATGCCAAGCTGTTCACCCAGCTGCTCGCCAGAATGAAACTCGCCGTCAGCAAGGATGCTAATCAGGGTTAAGGGAACGGTATTGTCCTTCACGCGATGGCCTCCACGGCATTGACTTCACCTGTGCGGCCAATGAAGCGAACTTCTGGCTCCAGCCAGACGTTAAACTTTTCGCCCACACGCTGACGAACATAATGAGCCAGCTGTATAACATCATCGCTGGTCGCATCGCGTTGATTAATCAGCACCAGAGCCTGCTGCTGATGAACGGCAGCACCGCCTACTGAAGCGCCTTTTAGCTGGCATTGATCGATAAGCCAACCCGCCGCCAGCTTCACGCTGCCATCCGCCTGAGGGTAATGTGGCGCTGCTGGCCAACCTTCAAGAAAGACTTTTGCATTTTCGCGGCTGATAACCGGGTTTTTGAAGAAACTGCCAGCGTTTCCGTTTACTTTTGGATCGGGAAGTTTGGTCATTCGCATATGGCAAACCGAGTCAAAAACGTCGCGGGCGGTAACGGTCGCCGGATCGAGACGCGTTAAATCTCCATAGGTCAACACCGGCTGCCAGTTCTTCAACAGGCGCAGACCCACGGCAACAATCACGTAGCGATCCTGATATTCATGTTTGAAGATACTGTCACGATAGCCAAATCGGCACTGTTCTGCCGTTAAACGCTTAGCCGTTCCGGTCGCCAGTTCGATGCAGTCGACATATTCACAGACATGTTTCAGTTCGATGCCGTAGGCGCCGATGTTTTGAATAGGTGACGATCCGGCGCAGCCAGGAATAAGCGCAAGATTTTCCAGCCCCGGCATCCCTTTTTCGAGGGTAAATTGTACCAAATGATGCCAGTTTTCTCCGGCCCCCACGTGCACATGCCAGCTGTCGGCACGCTCTTCAACATCAATACCCATGATGCGGTTAACGATCACCGTTCCCGCAAAATCATCGAGAAACAGGACATTACTTCCTTCGCCCAGAATCAGTACGGGTTCATTATTTTCTGTTGCGCTTTGCCATGCATCCAGCAGTTGCTGTGCAGTATCGGCACGTACAATTTGTTTAGCATTGCGTTGAATGCCAAAGGTATTCCAGGGCTTAAGGGAGTGGTTCATAGACGCTATCCTGATGCAAAAACGCAGGTAGTTTACCGTATAAGCAGGGGATTGGGGGATTAGTTTGTGCAGCGTATAAACGCAAAAAGGCCATCCTTCCGGATGGCCTCTTCACTTATTTGAAGCCTGGCAGTTCCCTACTCTCACATGGGGAGACCCCACACTACCATCGGCGCTACGGCGTTTCACTTCTGAGTTCGGCATGGGGTCAGGTGGGACCACCGCGCTAAAGCCGCCAGGCAAATTCTGTTAAATCTGTATCAAAGCTGAAAATCTTCTGTCTCTCGTCCGCCGAAACAGCTTCGGCGTTGTAAGGTTAAGCCTCACGGTTCATTAGTATCGGTTAGCTCAACGCATCGCTGCGCTTACACACCCGACCTATCAACGTCGTAGTCTTCAACGTTCCTTCAGGAGACTTAAAGTCTCAGGGAGAACTCATCTCGGGGCAAGTTTCGTGCTTAGATGCTTTCAGCACTTATCTTTTCCGCATTTAGCTACCGGGCAGTGCCATTGGCATGACAACCCGAACACCAGTGATGCGTCCACTCCGGTCCTCTCGTACTAGGAGCAGCCCCCCTCAATTCTCCAGCGCCCACGGCAGATAGGGACCGAACTGTCTCACGACGTTCTAAACCCAGCTCGCGTACCACTTTAAATGGCGAACAGCCATACCCTTGGGACCTACTTCAGCCCCAGGATGTGATGAGCCGACATCGAGGTGCCAAACACCGCCGTCGATATGAACTCTTGGGCGGTATCAGCCTGTTATCCCCGGAGTACCTTTTATCCGTTGAGCGATGGCCCTTCCATTCAGAACCACCGGATCACTATGACCTGCTTTCGCACCTGCTCGAGCCGTCACTCTCGCAGTCAAGCTAGCTTATGCCATTGCACTAACCTCCTGATGTCCGACCAGGATTAGCTAACCTTCGTGCTCCTCCGTTACTCTTTGGGAGGAGACCGCCCCAGTCAAACTACCCACCAGACACTGTCCGCAACCCGGATTACGGGTCTACGTTAGAACACCAGCCATTAAAGGGTGGTATTTCAAGGTTGGCTCCACGCAGACTGGCGTCCACGCTTCAAAGCCTCCCACCTATCCTACACATCAAGGACCAGTGTTCAGTGTCAAGCTATAGTAAAGGTTCACGGGGTCTTTCCGTCTTGCCGCGGGTACACTGCATCTTCACAGCGAGTTCAATTTCACTGAGTCTCGGGTGGAGACAGCCTGGCCATCATTACGCCATTCGTGCAGGTCGGAACTTACCCGACAAGGAATTTCGCTACCTTAGGACCGTTATAGTTACGGCCGCCGTTTACCGGGGCTTCGATCAAGAGCTTCGCGTTGCCGCTAACCCCATCAATTAACCTTCCGGCACCGGGCAGGCGTCACACCGTATACGTCCACTTTCGTGTTTGCACAGTGCTGTGTTTTTAATAAACAGTTGCAGCCAGCTGGTATCTTCGACTGATTTCAGCTCCACCCGCAGGGGCTTCACCTACATATCAGCGTGCCTTCTCCCGAAGTTACGGCACCATTTTGCCTAGTTCCTTCACCCGAGTTCTCTCAAGCGCCTTGGTATTCTCTACCTGACCACCTGTGTCGGTTTGGGGTACGATTTGATGTTACCTGATGCTTAGAGGCTTTTCCTGGAAGCAGGGCATTTGTTACTTCAGCACCGTAGTGCCTCGTCATCACACCTCAGCGTTAATAAACGACCGGATTTACCTAATCGTTCCGCCTACATGCTTAAACCGGGACAACCGTCGCCCGGCTAACATAGCCTTCTCCGTCCCCCCTTCGCAGTAACACCAAGTACAGGAATATTAACCTGTTTCCCATCGACTACGCCTTTCGGCCTCGCCTTAGGGGTCGACTCACCCTGCCCCGATTAACGTTGGACAGGAACCCTTGGTCTTCCGGCGAGCGGGCTTTTCACCCGCTTTATCGTTACTTATGTCAGCATTCGCACTTCTGATACCTCCAGCATGCCTCACAGCACACCTTCAACGGCTTACAGAACGCTCCCCTACCCAACAACGCATAAGCGTCGCTGCCGCAGCTTCGGTGCATGGTTTAGCCCCGTTACATCTTCCGCGCAGGCCGACTCGACCAGTGAGCTATTACGCTTTCTTTAAATGATGGCTGCTTCTAAGCCAACATCCTGGCTGTCTGTGCCTTCCCACATCGTTTCCCACTTAACCATGACTTTGGGACCTTAGCTGGCGGTCTGGGTTGTTTCCCTCTTCACGACGGACGTTAGCACCCGCCGTGTGTCTCCCGTGATAACATTCTTCGGTATTCGTAGTTTGCATCGGGTTGGTAAGCCGGGATGGCCCCCTAGCCGAAACAGTGCTCTACCCCCGAAGATGAGTTCACGAGGCGCTACCTAAATAGCTTTCGGGGAGAACCAGCTATCTCCCGGTTTGATTGGCCTTTCACCCCCAGCCACAAGTCATCCGCTAATTTTTCAACATTAGTCGGTTCGGTCCTCCAGTTAGTGTTACCCAACCTTCAACCTGCCCATGGCTAGATCACCGGGTTTCGGGTCTATACCCTGCAACTTAACGCCCAGTTAAGACTCGGTTTCCCTTCGGCTCCCCTATACGGTTAACCTTGCTACAGAATATAAGTCGCTGACCCATTATACAAAAGGTACGCAGTCACACCACGAAGGTGCTCCCACTGCTTGTACGTACACGGTTTCAGGTTCTTTTTCACTCCCCTCGCCGGGGTTCTTTTCGCCTTTCCCTCACGGTACTGGTTCACTATCGGTCAGTCAGGAGTATTTAGCCTTGGAGGATGGTCCCCCCATATTCAGACAGGATACCACGTGTCCCGCCCTACTCTTCGAGTTCACAACCTGTGTGCTTTCGTGTACGGGGCTATCACCCTGTATCGCCGGACTTTCCAGACCGTTCCACTAACACACAAGCTGATTCAGACTCTGGGCTGCTCCCCGTTCGCTCGCCGCTACTGGGGGAATCTCGGTTGATTTCTTTTCCTCGGGGTACTTAGATGTTTCAGTTCCCCCGGTTCGCCTCGTTAACCTATGTATTCAGTTAACGATAGTGTGACGAATCACACTGGGTTTCCCCATTCGGACATCGCCGGGTCAAAGGTTCATATCACCTCGCCGGCGCTTTTCGCAGATTAGCACGTCCTTCATCGCCTCTGACTGCCAGGGCATCCACCGTGTACGCTTAGTCGCTTAACCTCACAACCCGAAGATGTTTCTTTCGATTCATCATCGACTTGCGAAAATTTGAGAGACTCGAACACACATTAACTGTGTGTCGTTTCAATTTTCAGCTTGATCCAGATTTTTAAAGAGCAAAACTTCGCAGTGCACCTTTTCAGGTTCACTCTGAAGTTTTCTTGTGTTCGCAGTAAAAGATGGTGGAGCTATGCGGGATCGAACCGCAGACCTCCTGCGTGCAAAGCAGGCGCTCTCCCAGCTGAGCTATAGCCCCATCGTTTTGCCAACCTCTGTACCGGTAATTTTTGTTGAGGCAAGGCGTGGTGACACGAAGCATACTGAAGTATGTGAGTGTCGCCGCAACGCAGCATCAGCAAAAATTTGGTAGGCCTGAGTGGACTTGAACCACCGACCTCACCCTTATCAGGGGTGCGCTCTAACCACCTGAGCTACAAGCCTGCAGAGATTTTTACTGCTGTTTTTCATCAGACAATCTGTGTGAGCACTGCAAAGGCAGGTTCTTTAAGGTAAGGAGGTGATCCAACCGCAGGTTCCCCTACGGTTACCTTGTTACGACTTCACCCCAGTCATGAATCACAAAGTGGTAAGCGCCCTCCCGAAGGTTAAGCTACCTACTTCTTTTGCAACCCACTCCCATGGTGTGACGGGCGGTGTGTACAAGGCCCGGGAACGTATTCACCGTAGCATTCTGATCTACGATTACTAGCGATTCCGACTTCATGGAGTCGAGTTGCAGACTCCAATCCGGACTACGACGCACTTTATGAGGTCCGCTTGCTCTCGCGAGGTCGCTTCTCTTTGTATGCGCCATTGTAGCACGTGTGTAGCCCTACTCGTAAGGGCCATGATGACTTGACGTCATCCCCACCTTCCTCCAGTTTATCACTGGCAGTCTCCTTTGAGTTCCCGGCCGAACCGCTGGCAACAAAGGATAAGGGTTGCGCTCGTTGCGGGACTTAACCCAACATTTCACAACACGAGCTGACGACAGCCATGCAGCACCTGTCTCAGAGTTCCCGAAGGCACCAATCCATCTCTGGAAAGTTCTCTGGATGTCAAGAGTAGGTAAGGTTCTTCGCGTTGCATCGAATTAAACCACATGCTCCACCGCTTGTGCGGGCCCCCGTCAATTCATTTGAGTTTTAACCTTGCGGCCGTACTCCCCAGGCGGTCGACTTAACGCGTTAGCTCCGGAAGCCACGCCTCAAGGGCACAACCTCCAAGTCGACATCGTTTACGGCGTGGACTACCAGGGTATCTAATCCTGTTTGCTCCCCACGCTTTCGCACCTGAGCGTCAGTCTTTGTCCAGGGGGCCGCCTTCGCCACCGGTATTCCTCCAGATCTCTACGCATTTCACCGCTACACCTGGAATTCTACCCCCCTCTACAAGACTCTAGCCTGCCAGTTTCGAATGCAGTTCCCAGGTTGAGCCCGGGGATTTCACATCCGACTTGACAGACCGCCTGCGTGCGCTTTACGCCCAGTAATTCCGATTAACGCTTGCACCCTCCGTATTACCGCGGCTGCTGGCACGGAGTTAGCCGGTGCTTCTTCTGCGGGTAACGTCAATTGCTGAGGTTATTAACCTCAACACCTTCCTCCCCGCTGAAAGTACTTTACAACCCGAAGGCCTTCTTCATACACGCGGCATGGCTGCATCAGGCTTGCGCCCATTGTGCAATATTCCCCACTGCTGCCTCCCGTAGGAGTCTGGACCGTGTCTCAGTTCCAGTGTGGCTGGTCATCCTCTCAGACCAGCTAGGGATCGTCGCCTAGGTGAGCCGTTACCCCACCTACTAGCTAATCCCATCTGGGCACATCTGATGGCAAGAGGCCCGAAGGTCCCCCTCTTTGGTCTTGCGACATTATGCGGTATTAGCTACCGTTTCCAGTAGTTATCCCCCTCCATCAGGCAGTTTCCCAGACATTACTCACCCGTCCGCCGCTCGTCACCCGAGAGCAAGCTCTCTGTGCTACCGCTCGACTTGCATGTGTTAGGCCTGCCGCCAGCGTTCAATCTGAGCCATGATCAAACTCTTCAATTTAAGTTTGATGCTCGTGAATTAAACTTCGTAATGAATTACGTATGTTCACTCAGAGACTTGGTATTCATTTATTGTCCGAAGACATTAAGAATCCATGTCACTTTGAGTGCCCACACAGATTGTCTGATAAATTGTTAAAGAGCAGTGCCGCTTCGCTTTTCGCAGCGGCGCGGGGTGTGCATATTACGCTTTCCCGCTTCAGAGTCAAGCGTTTATTTTCGCTTTTCTCCGCTGGCGTTCATCTCTGAACCCCGCTAACCCGGCGGCCTGTAAGCCGTTGTTCCGTGTCAGTGGAGGCGCATTATAGGGAGTTATTCTGAAGTGACAAGCACAAAATACAAAAAACTTTTCGTTCGCTCACTTTTCAAACTTAACGCTTATTTAAGTCGCGAATCGCCCGTTAAATGTGCGATTTCCCGCGCAAAACTGGCCACCTGCGACCAGTCGGTATAAACCACTTCTTTACGCGTATCGGTTTCCCCCCCGGTCATCTTCATAATCAGGCGGATCATAAAGCGGTCATACCAGCGGTAGCGAGGATAGCGCAGCGCGCCGGCAAAGACGGCGCACAGGTCTGGCTGCCACGGCGAGCTGAGCAAAAACTTGCGCGTGTAGCTGTTGGTCTGCGGCGTACGCTTCTCGGCTTTACGAGCGACCAGGTTGACCGAGTAAAATGCACCGGGCAGTTTATTGAGCACCGCCGTGTGCTTTTTCACAAAGCGATCCAGCGCCGGATGGAAATGCCCGTAACGAATTGACGCGCCAATGACCACACGATCGTACTCCTGCCAGGCTATCTGCTCCGCACGGTTCAGGTTCACCACATCCGAGTAAATACCCAGCTCTTTTAATTCCGACGCCAGATAGGCGGCAATCTCACGCGTTTGCCCGTCTCGCGTAGAGAAAAGAATCAATGTCTTCATCAACGGCTCCTTACTCGCGCCAGAATGTAGGGGTGAACAGCACCAGCAGCGTAAAGACCTCAAGACGACCAAACAGCATATTGCCGATGAGGATCCATTTCGCGACCGGGTTCATGCTGGCAAAGTTATCCGCCACAACGCCCAGACCGGGCCCGAGGTTATTCAATGTTGCTACGACGGACGCAAAGGCGGAGAAATCATCGACTCCCGTCGCGATAATCGCCAGCATACTGACGATAAAGACCAGCGCATACGCCGAGAAGAATCCCCACACCGCTTCGAGAATGCGTTCCGGCAGGGCGCGGTTCCCCAGCTTAATGCTGTAGACCGCGTTCGGGTGAACCAGGCGCTTCAGCTCGCGGTTCCCCTGCTTAAACAGCAGCAGAATACGAATGACCTTCAGGCCACCGCCCGTAGACCCCGCACAGCCCCCGATAAATGCCGAGCATAACAGCAGCACCGGCAGGAACAGCGGCCAGCGCGCGATGCTGTCCGTGGTAAACCCGGCGGTCGTCGCCATCGATACCACCTGGAAGAACGCCTGATTTAGCGTGGTCAGCGCGGAGTTGTAGACATCATGGAACCACAGCACCAGGGTACAGATGATCACCAGCGTAAGCTGGACGCCAATGAACATGCGGAACTCTGGGTCACGCCAGTACACCTTCAGGCTGCGCCCGCTCAATAAAGAGAAGTGCAGACCGTAGTTACAGCCTGAAATCAGCAGGAAAATGGCAATAATCGTGTTAATGGTTGGGCTGTCGAAGTAGCCGACGCTGGCATCGTGGGTGGAGAACCCACCGATCGCGATCGTCGCGAAGCTGTGTCCGATGGCATCGAAAGCGGGCATCCCGGCAAACCAAAGCGCCAGCGCACAGGCCACCGTCAGCAAGACATAGATAAGCCAGAGGGTTTTCGCCGTCTCGGCAATACGCGGCCGCATTTTGTTATCTTTCAGCGGCCCGGGCATTTCGGCGCGATAGAGCTGCATGCCGCCAACGCCCAGAATAGGGAGAATAGCCACTGCCAGGACGATGATCCCCATCCCCCCGAACCACTGCAGCATCTGGCGATAAAAGAGAATGGCGTGCGGTAGCGAATCCAGGCCCACCAGCGTCGTCGCCCCGGTGGTTGTTAAACCGGAGAACGATTCAAAAAAGGCATCCGTGATGCTCAGATTAGGCTGTTCAGAGAAGATGAAGGGCAGCGAACCGACGCTTCCCAGCACCGTCCAGAACAGGACCACAATCAGAAAGCCTTCGCGAGATTTCAGTTCACCTTTCTGACGACGGTTTGGCCACCACAGCAGCGAGCCAATCGCCAGCGCGACAAAGAAGGTCTGGGTAAATGCCCGCCCCGCGCCGTCCCGGTAGATAAGCGCTACCAGTCCTGGGAGAATCATCGTCCCGGAAAAGAGTATGACCAGCAGTCCAACGATTCGGGTTATGGCACGAAAATGCATCTCTGCCGCTTCCTTTGGTATTCAAAAGTGAGGTGGGGATTATTCTTCAATCGGCAGCAATTGCAACGAACCACGACTAAAATCAGCCAGTTTTGCTGAAAAAGCAGCCAGTTCCGCCCGAGGAAGCGCCACGCGTAATTGCACCACTGCCTGATATTCACTATGCGCGATGACGCCGTTAAACTGCCTCAGCAGCGCCTCGATGCCCGATAACTGGGCGTAATCGCACAATAAAGTATATTCGGTGAGCGGCGTTTTGCGGGTGGTTATTAGCATATTCAATGCCTGCTGAACCCCACCGCCGTACGCTTTAACCAGCCCACCCGTGCCTAACAAAATACCACCGTAGTAGCGCACCACCACGGCGGTAATTTCACCCACGCCGCTGCCCATCAGCTGGGAAAGCATGGGTTTACCGGCCGTGCCCGCCGGTTCACCGTCGTCGGAAAACCCCAGCTGTTGCGAATCGTCCGGCGGTCCTGCTACCCACGCCACGCAGTGGTGACGCGCGTCAGGATGCTCAGCCCGAACGGATTCGACAAACGCCTTTGCCGCCTCTACGCCATCGGTATGCGCCAGCAGCGTAATAAAGCGGCTTTTCTTGATTTCCTCAACAAAGGTGACCGGTTCAACCGGTATCAGCCAGCTTTCCATCAGGCCAGCTTCAGGTCTCGCGTCATGTTCTCGATACCGTTTTCGTGAACCACAACGTTATCTTCGATGCGAATACCGCCAAACGGCTTCAGCGCATCAATTTTTTCCCAGTTGAAGTGTTTGCTGAACTGGCCTTCACGCCACGGCGCCAGCAGGGATTCGATAAAATAGATCCCCGGTTCAATCGTCAGCACCATACGCGGTTCAAGAATACGGGTGCAGCGCAGGTAAGGATATTTAGACGGTGCCGCCAGGTGCGTACCGGTATCATCCTGCATAAAGCCCGCAACGTCGTGAACCTGCAGGCCCAGCGGGTGACCAATGCCGTGCGGCATGAATGGCCCGGTCAGATCGTTCTCGACCATCGCCTCTTCGCTCATGTCTTTCACAATCTGATGCTTACGCAGCAGTTTTGCGATGCGCTGATGGAACTGGATGTGGTAATCCACATAGCTGGTTCCGGCTTTCATGGTGCCAATCAGCGCCAGCTGTTCATCGTTCACGTCTTTAATCAGCTGCGCGAAATCGGTATCCGCATTCGCTGCCCAGGTACGGGTCAGGTCGGCCGCGTAACCGTTATACTCTGCCCCTGCGTCCAGCAGGAAGCTGCGCATTTCCGACGGAACATGGTGATCCAGCTTGGTGTAGTGAAGCACAGATGCGTGCTCATTCAGCGCGACGATATTGCTGTACGGCACGTCGGTATCGCGGTGACCTGTCGCGGTCAGATAGGCCTGGTTGATGTCGAACTCGCTCATCCCCGACTGGAATGCTTCATGCGCGGCACGGTGACCGTTCACCGCCGTTTTTTGCGCTTCACGCATGCAGTAAAGTTCATAGTCGGTTTTATACGCGCGGTAATAGTGCAGGTAATCCAGCACCCCTTTCGGATTGAGTTTGTCTGCCGGAATATCCAGACCCAGTGCGCGCTCTGGAACAGGTCCAATGTAGCCGATGTTGCCCCGCGCGGCAGGCAGCTGGCTGCCAATGCCGTCCGCTTTCGGCAGCGCAATCACGTCAATTTCTTCGGTCCAGAAAGAGGTCGGCAGCGGTTCTACGTTGTGCCAGTAATCAACCGGCAGGTAGAACCACAGTTTCGGTTTGTTCACGCCGTCCACCAGCAGCCAGCAATTTGGAACCTGAGTAACCGGTACCCAGGCTTTAAACTGCGGGTTCACCTTAAACGGATAAGCATGGTCATCCAGAAAGGTATTCATCAGCTCGCCGGAGTGGATCAACAGCGCATCCAGCTTAAAGCGGGCCAGTACATCGCGGGTACGTTCCTGTAGGGTAACGATATGATTTTTATAAAGCGAAGCCAGTGAGTCCATCATTCTTCCTTTCGTTTTTTTGACCTCAAGTCATCGCATCTTAGCACACCTCACTCCGGCTGCGTGATTTCCACCAACCGTGATCAGTGCAGCAATTTCTTAATGACTAATTTGCATTTTATTAACATAAATTCCACACTCCGTTTCATCTGGTATGACCAGATCCAATTGCTGGATTCAGGAGACCGACATGCTCTACAAAGGCGACACCCTGTACGTAGACTGGCTGGAAGATGGCATTGCCGAACTGGTGTTCGATGCCCCCGGCTCAGTGAACAAGCTTGATACCGCGACGGTGGCCAGTCTTGGCCAGGCGCTGGATGTACTTGAAAAGCAATCAGATTTAAAAGGGCTGCTGCTGCGCTCGAACAAAGCGGCCTTTATCGTTGGCGCGGATATCACCGAATTCCTGTCGCTGTTCCTGGTGCCCGAAGAACAGCTGAGCCAGTGGCTGCACTTTGCCAACAGCGTCTTTAATCGTCTGGAAGATCTGCCTGTCCCGACCCTTTCCGCCGTTAACGGCTACGCGCTGGGCGGTGGCTGCGAGTGCGTGCTGGCGACCGACTACCGTCTGGCGACGCCGGACCTGCGCATCGGCCTGCCGGAAACCAAGCTGGGTATCATGCCGGGCTTTGGCGGCTCCGTCCGTATGCCGCGCATGCTGGGTGCCGACAGCGCGCTTGAGATCATTGCCGCGGGTAAAGATGTCGGTGCAGAACAGGCGCAGAAAATTGGCCTGGTTGACGGCATCGTGAAACCAGAGAAGCTTGTTGAAGGCGCACTCGCCATTCTGCGTCAGGCCATCAACGGCGATCTCGACTGGAAAGCCAAGCGCCAGCCGAAGCTGGAGCCGTTAAAACTCAGCAAGATTGAAGCCACCATGAGCTTCACCATTGCCAAAGGCATGGTGATGCAGACGGCAGGTAAACACTACCCGGCGCCGATCACGGCGGTGAAAACCATTGAAGCGGCTGCCCGTCTCGGTCGCGATGAAGCGCTGAAGCTCGAAAATCAGAGCTTTGTTCCGCTGGCGCACACCAATGAAGCCCGCGCGCTGGTCGGTATCTTCCTCAACGATCAGTTCGTGAAAGGAAAAGCCAAACAGCTGACCAAAAACGTTGAGACGCCAAAACATGCGGCGGTACTCGGTGCCGGCATTATGGGTGGCGGCATCGCTTACCAGTCGGCCTGGAAAGGCGTGCCGGTGGTGATGAAAGACATCAGCGAGAAATCCCTGACGCTGGGCATGACCGAAGCGGCCAAGCTGCTGAATAAACAGCTGGAACGCGGAAAAATTGACGGGCTGAAGCTTGCGGGTGTGATTTCCACCATTCAGCCTGTACTGGAATACAGCGGTTTCGACCGTGTCGACGTGGTGGTCGAAGCCGTCGTCGAGAACCCGAAAGTCAAAAAAGCGGTGCTGGCGGAAACGGAAGATAAGGTTCGCCCGGAAACCGTGCTGGCCTCTAACACCTCCACCATTCCAATCAGTGAACTGGCGAGCGTGCTGAAGCGTCCGGAAAACTTCTGCGGGATGCACTTCTTCAACCCGGTACACCGTATGCCGCTGGTCGAAGTGATCCGTGGGGAAAAAACCTCTGACGAAACCATCGCCAAAGTGGTGGCGTGGGCAAGCAAGATGGGCAAAACGCCGATCGTGGTTAACGACTGCCCGGGCTTCTTCGTCAACCGCGTGCTGTTCCCTTACTTCGCCGGCTTCAGCCAGCTGCTGCGCGACGGTGCGGACTTCCGCAAAATCGACAAAGTAATGGAAAAACAGTTCGGCTGGCCGATGGGCCCGGCGTATCTGCTGGACGTGGTCGGCATCGACACTGCCCACCACGCGCAGGCGGTGATGGCGGCAGGCTTCCCGCAGCGCATGCAGAAAGATTATCGCGACGCCATTGACGCGCTGTTCGACGCTAACCGCTTCGGCCAGAAAAACGGCCTGGGCTTCTGGCGCTATAAAGAAGACAGCAAAGGCAAACCGAAGAAAGAAGAAGATGCCGTGGTGGACGGCCTGCTGGCCGACGTTAGCCAGCCAAAACGCGACTTCACCGACGATGAGATCGTCGCCCGCATGATGATTCCGATGATAAACGAAGTGGTGCGTTGCCTCGAAGAAGGCATCATCGCCAGCCCGGCAGAAGCCGACATGGCGCTGGTGTACGGCCTGGGCTTCCCTCCGTTCCACGGCGGCGCGTTCCGCTGGCTGGACACGCTCGGCAGCGCCCGCTATCTCGATATGGCTCAGCAGTATCAGCACCTCGGCCCGCTTTATGAGGTGCCGGAAGGGCTGCGTAACAAAGCGCGCCATAACGAACCCTACTATCCAGCAGTTGAGCCAGCCCGTCCGGTTGGCGAGCTGAAAACGGCTTAAGGAGTCACAATGGAAAAGGTTGTCATTGTTGATGCGATTCGCACCCCGATGGGCCGTTCAAAAGGCGGTGCATTCCGTAACGTGCGTGCGGAAGATCTCTCCGCGCACCTGATGCGTAGCCTGCTGGCGCGTAACCCGGCGCTGGATCCTGCTGCGCTGGACGATATCTACTGGGGCTGCGTGCAGCAGACCCTGGAGCAAGGTTTCAACATCGCCCGTAACGCGTCTCTGCTGGCGGAGATCCCGCATTCGGTTCCGGCCGTCACCGTGAATCGCCTGTGCGGTTCGTCAATGCAGGCGCTGCACGACGCGGCACGCATGATCATGACCGGCGATGCGCAGGCCTGCCTGGTGGGCGGCGTTGAGCACATGGGGCACGTGCCGATGAGCCACGGGGTCGATTTCCACCCTGGCATGAGCCGTAACGTGGCGAAAGCCGCGGGGATGATGGGCCTGACCGCCGAGATGCTCTCTCGTCTGCACGGCATCAGCCGTGAAATGCAGGATGCCTTTGCCGCGCGCTCCCACGCTCGCGCATGGGCGGCGACGCAGTCCGGCGCCTTTAAGCATGAGATCATCCCAACCGGCGGCCACGACGCAGACGGCGTACTGAAGCAGTTCAGCTACGACGAAGTCATCCGCCCGGAAACCACCGTAGAAGCGCTTTCTACCCTGCGCCCTGCGTTTGATCCGGTCACCGGTACGGTCACGGCAGGTACGTCGTCGGCGCTGTCAGACGGTGCCGCCGCGATGCTGGTGATGAGCGAAAGCCGTGCCCGCGAGCTGGGCTTAACGCCTCGCGCTCGGGTACGTTCGATGGCGGTCGTGGGCTGCGATCCTTCAATCATGGGCTACGGCCCGGTTCCGGCCTCGAAGCTGGCGCTGAAAAAAGCGGGATTAACCGCCAGCGACATCGACCTGTTCGAAATGAACGAAGCCTTCGCCGCGCAGATCCTGCCGTGCATTAAGGATCTGGGGCTGATGGAGCAGATCGACGAGAAGATTAACCTCAACGGCGGCGCGATCGCCCTCGGTCACCCGCTGGGCTGCTCCGGGGCGCGCATCAGCACGACGCTTATCAACCTGATGGAACGCAAAGATGCCCAGTTTGGTCTGGCAACGATGTGTATCGGGCTGGGTCAGGGTATCGCGACGGTGTTTGAGAGAGTGTAAGGCTATAACGTAGGCCCGATAAGCATCGCGCCATCGGGCTTTTGCCGGGAGGCGCTGCGCTTTCCCGGCCTACGAGAAGTATCTCACCGCCACTGACGTCAGTGGCGAAGAGAAAGAGTTTAGTTGCCGTTCTTCCCGCCTGTCAGGGGCGGGTTTTTTATTTAAATGAAGGCAAACGCATCGCCAAACAGGCGGTCTTCACGCGCGTCACGTTCGTTACAGAACAGGTCGCGGGCAATTTTCGCCATCTCAAAACGGCCAGCGATATAAATATCGTGTCCGGCCAGCGTACCATGATCCTGCAGCACCGCCGTCAGCACCGTCCCGCTACGACCACGCCAGCCCTCTTCCGGCTGCTCAACCACCGGCTCAATGCGCAGGTTAGGAT
Organism: Enterobacter sp. MGH 24; assembly: GCF_000493015.1. NCBI lineage: Bacteria > Pseudomonadati > Pseudomonadota > Gammaproteobacteria > Enterobacterales > Enterobacteriaceae > Enterobacter > Enterobacter sp. MGH 24. The sequence goes on from NZ_KI535657.1 coordinate 1,186,851, forward strand.
GGGTTACGCTCAGCGCTTCCAGCTCAGACAGGTCGTACAGATGTTTCTCTTCGCGGCCACCCCAGTAAATGGTGATGTTGCGGTCCGGGTTACGCGCCAGTGCGGTCAACAGAATAGAGCGCACGTACGAGAAGCCCGTACCACCCGCGATCAGGATCAGCGGACGGTCTTCGTCATCGCGCAGCCACGCATCACCGTGCGGAATATCCACCACGATTTCACGTTCCTTCAGGATCCGATCCATCACCGCCATCGCATACAGGTTAAGCTCTGACGCACCAATATGAAGCTCAATAAATTCCTGCTCCGCTGGCGTTGAGGCCATAGAGAAAGGACGCTTATCACGCTCATCCATCACAACCATCAGATACTGACCCGCGCGGAAAGAGAATGGCGCTTCAGGCACTAAACGGACGCGATATACGGTGTCGGTGATGGCATCTACCGAGGTCACTTTACAGCTTAAGGTTGTCATTCGCTCTCTCTGTCGGGAAGTCTATAGGGCTTAACGGTCAGCTCAGGGTTTACCGTTATTCATTATGGCCAGCTCGTCCCAGATCGCGTCAATTCGCGCGGTCACTGCAGGATCTTTTTTGATCGGGCGACCCCATTCACGGTCGGTTTCGCCAGGCCATTTATTTGTGGCATCCAGTCCCATCTTTGAGCCAAGACCGGAAACCGGCGAGGCAAAATCCAGGTAATCTATCGGCGTGTTTTCGACTAACACCGTATCGCGCGCCGGGTCCATTCGCGTGGTAATGGCCCAGATTACGTCATTCCAGTCGCGGGCGTTAACGTCATCATCGCAGACAATAACAAATTTGGTATACATAAACTGGCGCAGGAAAGACCAGACGCCCATCATCACGCGTTTAGCATGGCCAGGATACTGCTTCTTCATCGTGACCACCGCCATGCGATACGAGCATCCTTCAGGCGGCAGATAAAAATCAACAATTTCCGGGAACTGCTTTTGCAGGATCGGCACAAACACTTCGTTCAGCGCCACGCCCAGCACCGCCGGTTCGTCCGGTGGACGTCCGGTATAGGTGGAGTGATAAATCGCATCTTCACGCTGCGTAATGTGCGTCACGGTAAACACCGGGAAGTTGTCCACTTCGTTGTAATAGCCGGTGTGGTCGCCGTAAGGGCCTTCTGGCGCCATTTCACCCTGCTCAAGGTAACCTTCCAGCACAATTTCTGCACTGGCCGGAACTTCAAGATCGTTAGAGATACACTTCACGACTTCAGTTTTCGTTCCGCGCAGCAGGCCAGCAAACGCATATTCAGAAAGGGTATCCGGCACGGGGGTGACGGCTCCCAGAATGGTGGCCGGATCGGCGCCTAAGGCGACAGACACCGGGAAACGTTCCCCCGGATGCGCAGCGCACCACTCCTGGAAATCCAGCGCGCCGCCGCGATGCGACAGCCAGCGCATGATGAGTTTATTCTTGCCAATCAACTGCTGGCGGTAAATACCAAGGTTTTGCCGCTCTTTGTGCGGGCCGCGCGTAACGGTCAGCCCCCAGGTGATCAGCGGAGCGGCATCTTCAGGCCAGCACTGCATGATAGGGATTTTGGTCAGATCAACCGCATCGCCTTCCAGCACTTTCTGCTGGCATGGCGCGCCGCGCAGGCGTTTGGTGGGCATGTTCAGCACCTGCTTAAACTGCGGCAGTTTGTCGAACAGATCGCGGAAGCCCTTCGGTGGCTCCGGCTCTTTCAGAAACGCCAGCAGTTTACCGACCTCACGCAGCGCCGTGACGTCTTCCTGCCCCATTCCCAGTGCAACACGACGCGGTGTACCAAACAGGTTGCACAGCACCGGCATGGAGTAACCTTTCGGATTTTCAAACAGTAATGCGGGGCCACCGGCACGCAGGGTGCGGTCAGCAATTTCTGTCATTTCCAGATAAGGATCGACAGGAAGTGTAATACGTTTGAGTTCACCCTGCTTTTCCAGCAGCGTCAGGAAGTCGCGGAGATCGTGGTATTTCATGCAGTTAATCATGGCCTCTCTGTAAGCGCTTCATTATACGGCGTAAGCCTGCTTGATGCTGTAATTTTGTTAAATAAGCGTGAACTTATGCGTTCTGTTCCATTTTCCCCCATTATAATCAACTTAGCGATCCCGCCAGGGTTTTGATATGCTTGCGCCCCGAACTAAGGGAAAGAGTGATTATGCAGGCCTGGTATTTACTGTATTGCAAACGCGGGCAACTTCAGCGCGCGCAGGAACATCTTGAACGTCAGTCTGTAAATTGCCTGACACCCGTGATCACGCTTGAAAAAATGCAGCGCGGGAAGCGCACAACCGTCAGCGAGCCGTTGTTCCCGAACTACCTGTTCGTGGAGTTCGACCCGGAAGTCATCCACACCACCACCATCAGCGCAACGCGTGGCGTCAGCCACTTCGTTCGTTTTGGCGCCCACCCGGCAACGGTCCCGTCGACGGTCATTCACCAGCTGTCGGTTTATCAGCAGCCTGAAGGGATCACCGACCCCGAAACCCCTTACACGGGCGATAGCGTCGTGATTACCGAAGGCGCTTTCGAAGGCCTGCAGGCGATTTTTGCCGAGCCGGACGGGGAAGCGCGCTCTATGCTGTTGCTCAATCTGCTGAACAAGCAGGTACTGCAGAGCGTTAAAAACACCGACTTCCGCAAACTTTAAACGTTTATTCCGAACAGATTACGCACGTTGTCATCCGTCTGCGCCGAAAGCCAGTGCGGATCGTCTCCGCGCCACTTCGCGACGCTCTCAACAATGTGCCCCAGATACGCGGGCTCATTTCGCCGCGATGCCGGTTTGGGTTTCATATCGCGCGGTAGCAGATAAGGCGCATCGGTTTCAAGGAGCAGTCGGTCGGCCGGGATTACCGGCAGTAGTTCACGAAGTTCAAGCCCCCGGCGCTCATCGCACACCCAGCCGGTAATACCCAGATAAAGCCCTCGCTGCAGGCAATCCAGCGCTTCCTGCCGTGAACCGGTGAAGCAGTGCAGTACTGCGCCGGGCAGTTTCTCCAGCCACGGATCCAGAAGTGCCAGGAAACGCTCATGCGCATCGCGGCAGTGCATAAATACAGGCATTCCAAGCTCTGCTGCCAGCGCAAGCTGGGCAGTGAACGCCTTTTCCTGCTCTTCAGGCGTGGAAAAGTTACGGTTGAAATCGAGACCGCATTCGCCGATCGCCACAACGTCTGGCGTCTTCGCCAGCCTGTACAGGGTGTCGCAACTTTCCGCGGTCCACTGGCTGCTGTCGTGAGGGTGCACGCCAGCAGTAGACCAACAGCGATCGTAGCGTTGCGCCAGCTGCTGCGCCTGCTCGCTCTCATGCAGGTTGGTGCCAGTCAGCAGCAGTCCTTTGACCCCGGCGGCAAACGCGCGCGCAACCACCTCATCACGATCTTTCGCAAACTGCGAGCTGGTCAGGTTGAGTCCGATATCAAACATGCAAATCCCCATATAACAACCGCCCTGACGGGCGGCTGGTTTTACTCTTCAGTGGTCTTGTCGGACGTATCGTCTTCGTCATCCGCTCGACGTCCTTTACCCACGTAGAAACGCGAGAAGAAAACGCCGACCTCAAACAGACAGTACATCGGTATGGCCAGCAGCGTCTGCGAGAATACATCCGGCGGTGTCAGCAACATGCCGACCACGAAGGCGCCTACCAGGATATATGGACGCTTCTTACGCAGGTCATCCGGGGTCGTCACCCCTACCCAGCAAAGCAGCACAATAGCCACCGGCACTTCGAATGCCACGCCAAACGCCATAAACAGCGCCATCACAAAGCTGAGGTAGCTGGCGATATCCGTCGACACCTGGACCCCTTCCGGTGCGGTATGCGTCAGGAAGCCGAAGGCCAGCGGGAAGACAACGAAATAGGCAAACGCCATGCCGATATAGAACAGCAGCGAGCTGGACACCAGCAGCGGGATCACCAGCTTGCGTTCATGCTTATACAGCGCTGGTGCGACAAACGCCCATACCTGGTAAAGAATGACCGGAGCAGAGGCAATCAACGACACCCAGAAGGTCAGCTTGATGGGGGTAAAGAACGGAGAAGCAACGTCTGTTGCAATCATCGTTGCGCCCAGCGGCATCTGCTTTATCAGCGGCGCAGAGACCACCTGATAGATATCGTTGGCAAAATAGACCAGGCACAGGAATATGAGTAAAACCGCAATAATGCAGTTTAACAGGCGCTTACGCAGCTCAATAAGGTGCGTAATCAGCGGTTGAGTATCATCTACTGCCATGTTTACGCTTTATCACTCGACGAGGGGGATGATTCGGAAACGGACGCAGCGGGCTTCACTTCCGCCGTTTGTGCTACCGGCTCTCCCGGCTGCGCCTGTTTTTTCACTTCGGTTTCCTGCGGCGTCTGTTCTGGCGCGGCAGCCTGATGTTCAGCGCTGGCAGGCGTTACGCCCTCGCGCTGCTCCTCGCTGCCCTTCACCACCGGGTTATGGATAGTGTTCGCTTCATCGCTCGCTTTTTCAGGATCGTTAACGCTATAGGAGCGCTTCATCGATTCCGCCGCTTCGCGCAGCTCATCCATTGACGCTTTCAGTTCCGGCGTCAGGTTATCCATGCTCGCCTTCTCGACCTTTTTCAGGCTTTCCTGAAATTCCTGCAGCTTAAGCTCCTGCGCCAGTTCATTCTGAACGGTCGATGCGAGCGATCTCAGCGCACGAACCCAGCCCGCAACGGTTTTCACTGCCACCGGCAGACGCTGCGGCCCCAGCACAATCAGGCCAATAACAAAGACCAGCAGAAGCTCACTAAAACCAATGTCGAACACGACTTACACCTGCTCTTTATCGTGGCGTTTAGCGTCTTCCTTTTTGGCTTCTTCTTGCTTGTCGGCGATGGATTTAGCAGTAAAATCAGCATCCTGGCTGGTTTTATCCTGCTTGCTCTCATCATCGCTCATCGCTTTCTTGAAGCCTTTGATAGACGCGCCCAGATCGGAACCAATAGAACCGAGCTTTTTGGTGCCAAACAGCAGCACGACGATGACGGCAATAATGACTAATTGCCAGATACTGATACCACCCATACATGTTCCTCAGGGATAGATGATTAATGAGTCAGGTCGCATTATACGTATGCGACCCGTCGATAGCGACGTACGCTCAGCGCGTTTTTCGCCAGCCTGCTAACCAGACTACCACTCCGCCAGCCATCAGCCAGGCGGGCATCATCTGCCAGTCCGGACGGTTGATCAGCAGCAGCGTACCGCTCAGCAGCAGCGTTGCGCCAATCCCAAAGAGGTAGCGTGACTGTCCCTGGCGAACACGGCTGGACTGAAGCTCGCGGGCGATTTTATCCATGCTGTGCTGAAGGTTCTTGCTCTGACGCAAACTGTCATAAACCAGTTCAGGAATTTCAGGCATTTTTTCTATCCAGAACGGGCCTTTCTCTTTCAGCGAGCGCACCAGCGCAGGAATGCCAACCTGATCCTTAATCCAGGATTCAAGGAAAGGTTTCGCGGTCTTCCACAAGTCTAACTGAGGATAGAGTTGTCGGCCTACACCCTCAACGTAAAGTAATGTTTTCTGAAGTAAAACTAGCTGTGGCTGAACTTCCATATTAAAGCGGCGAGCCGTGTTGAACAGGTTTAACAGCACGTGCCCGAAGGAGATTTCCGCCAGCGGTTTTTCAAAAATCGGTTCACAAACGGTCCGGATCGCAAACTCGAACTCTTCGACGTTGGTGTCAGGCGGTACCCAGCCGGAATCGACGTGCAGCTCGGCCACCTTACGATAGTCGCGGTTGAAGAACGCGATGAAGTTCTCTGCCAGATACCGTTTATCTTCTTTGTTCAGCGACCCCACAATCCCGCAGTCGATACCGATATACTTCGGATCCTCAGGATGCTCGTAGCTCACGAAGATATTGCCCGGGTGCATGTCCGCATGGAAAAAGCTGTCGCGGAAAACCTGGGTAAAGAAGACCTGTACGCCACGTTCGGCCAGCAGCTTCATGTTCGTTCCCTGTTTCTCCAGGGCGACCACATCCGAAACCGGAATACCGTAGATACGCTCCATCACCATCATGTTCTGGCTACAGTAGTCAGAATAGACTTCAGGTACATAGAGCATCGGGCTGTTTTCAAAGTTGCGACGCAGCTGGATGGCGTTTGCCGATTCGCGCAGCAGGTTAAGCTCATCAATCAGCGTTTTTTCATATTCCCGCACCACTTCCATTGGACGAAGGCGACGACCGTCCGGCAGCAAGCGTGGCACCCAGCGCGCCAGACGATAAATCAGCTTCATGTCCGCTTTGATGATCGGCAGGATGTCCGGACGAATGACCTTAATAACGACTTCTTTGCCGTTTTCTTTCAGACGCGCGGTGTGCACCTGCGCGATAGAGGCCGACGCCAGTGGCTTAATGTCGAAATCGTCGAACCAGGTCTCGACGGGTACATTCCCCATCGCCTCTTCAATTTGCTTTTTCGCACGCGCGCCGTCAAACGGTGCGACGCGATCCTGCAGCATCGCGAGCTCATCGGCAATGAGAGGCGGGAAGAGATCGCGGCGGGTGGACAGCATCTGTCCGAATTTAATCCAAACCGGACCGAGCTCCTGCAGCGCCAGGCGCAGACGCTCACCCAGCGGTTGACCTTTATGGCGATTGGGCATCCAGAACAGCATCCGCCGCCAGATACGAAGCGGCAGCGTGATACGCATTTTGGGGATAAGCTCGTCGAGCCCGTAGCTCAAAAAGGTGCGAATAATAAAATAGAGGCGCCGAATTTCACCAGGCGTCATTTGCCCTCCAGTTTTTCCAGCCGTTTGGTTAACGCATCAACCGCACGTTCAACAGCAGCGGTCTCTTCCGCAAACCATGCAACTTCCAGTGGCCCGGGCGCCATTCGCCACTCCTCAGTCAGCACTTCCGCCGCATAGCGTTGCTGGCGCTGGAGGCTTTTTCGCGCAAACGAGGTGCCACCATGAAGGGCTTTCCCGATGCCTTCGGCGGCAATGTCGCCGATGAAAGGCGCGAGCAGCTCTGCCGGATCGAACTCCGCCAGGTCGGTGAGCGCAACGAAGTTCTGCACAACCTGGATGTCGCCTTCCACTTCCAGCTCACCGCTGCGGATAAGCGCCGTTAATTGCTGGCGATCGCGCAGTTTTGGCAGCACGCTCATGTGCGTAATGACCGAGCAGTCGGCTTCACCTTCCCACGCCCCCAGAACGTCAAGCTGGCGTTCGCCGAATATCAGCACAAGCGGCGTCGAGAACTCTTTTAAAACAACGCGTAATACCTTCCCGTTTAGCCGCTGACGTGCAGCTTTCAGCGCCGGAGCACGATACAGAAAAGCGTTCAGTACATTCTCGATGCCTGCGGAGACTAAGGGTTTAAAGGGCACGGGACACCTCCACTCAGAATTTGTAACCGCGATGCAGCGCGACGACGCCCGCCGTCAGGTTGAAATATTCAACATTTTCAAATTCCGCGTCCTGCATCATGGCTTTTAATGTGTCCTGATCCGGGTGCATACGGATAGATTCCGCCAGATAGCGGTAGCTTTCAGCGTCGTTAGCCACCAGCTCACCAATACGCGGCAGCACGTGGAAGGAATAGGCATCATAGGCTTTGCTCAGCGGCTCGATAATCGGTTTGGAGAATTCAAGCACCAGCAGACGTCCGCCCGGCTTCAGCACGCGGTACATGGAGCGCAGCGCTTTTTCTTTATCGGTCACGTTACGCAGACCGAAAGAGATCGTGATGCAGTCAAAGGTATTATCCGGGAATGGCAGCGCTTCGGCGTTTGCCTGCACATATTCCACATTCCCCACCACGCCGATGTTACGCAGCTTTTCGCGTCCCATTTTCAGCATGGAGTCATTAATATCGGCAAGAACAACGCGGCCGGTTTCGCCCACCAGACGGGAGAATTTCGCGGTTAAATCGCCCGTACCGCCGGCTAAATCCAGCACCGTTTGTCCACGGCGTACGCCGCTGCAGTCAATGGTGAAGCGCTTCCACAAGCGATGAATGCCGAACGACATCAGGTCATTCATCACATCGTACTTCGCCGCCACGGAATGAAATACGTGGGCCACCATGTCAGCTTTCTGCGCTTTGGCGACAGTCTGAAAGCCAAAGTGCGTTGTGTCTTGTGAATCGTCAGCCATCTTAGAGCCTGCTTATCAGTAAAATGTTCGTGAAGTGTAACAGATTGGGCGCGTTTGCCCTACGTTTCAACCACCGCGAAAGAAACGCGCTGGAGTCTCGTCTGGTGATAAATCCACCGCTAACGTATTGTCTTCACTGTTTGTCTTTTGTTCGTCCGCACCTTCTCGCAGGCGAAACTCGTCGTCCTGGGCGGTGGCCTGTTCAACCAATTCCGGATTAATCTCGCGTTTAACCTCTACCCCCAGGCTGCGGAATGATTCGGCCTGTGCCAGCAAATTGCCGCGTCCGGAGGCGAGTTTTTTCATCGCCTGGCGGTAGTTATCCTGCGCACGATCCAGGCTCTGCCCGACTGAGGACATGTCGTCCACGAAGAGGCGCATTTTGTCGTACAGCTTGCTGGCGCGATCGGCAATCTGCTGCGCGTTGCGGCTCTGGTGCTCATAGCGCCACAGGTTCGCAATGGTGCGTAACGCCACCAGCAGCGTGGTGGGGCTGACCAGCATAATGTTATTTTTGAGCGCTTCGGTGATCAGCTCAGGCTGTCTGTCGAGTGCCAGCAGAAACGCGGGTTCTACCGGGATAAACATCAGGACATAGTCCAGCGAGCGGAGACCCGGCAGCTGCTGATAGTCTTTTCTGCCGAGCAGGCGAATGTGATTACGCACGGAGGCAATGTGCTCCTGCAGCGCCGATTCGCGCGTGTAGTCATCTTCGGCGTTGAAGTAGCGCTCATAGGCCACCAGCGTCATTTTGGCGTCAATCACCACATCTTTACCCTGCGGCAACCGTACAATCACATCCGGCTGCATACGCGAGCGGGCGTCGTTTTCGATACTCACCTGCGTTTCGTATTCATACCCTTCGCGCAGGCCAGAGGCTTCAAGCACGCGGGTCAGCACCACTTCCCCCCAGTTGCCCTGGGTTTTGTTATCCCCTTTCAGCGCGCGGGTCAGGTTGACCGCCTCCTGCGCCATCTGGGCATTCAGCTGCTGGAGATTGCGAATCTCATGCGCCAGCGTGTGTCGTTCGCGGGCTTCCTGACCAAAGCTGTCCTGCACCTGACGACGAAAACCGTCCAGCTGTTCGCGCAGGGGCGTCAGCAGGCTGTTCAGGCTCTGGCGGTTCTGTTCGTCAACGCGGCGGTTGCTGTGCTCAAAAATTCGGTTGGCGAGGTTCTCAAACTGTTCGCTGAGGCGCTGCTCACTGTTGATCATCTGGCGGATTTTGTCTTCCGCATGCAGTTGGGTGGATTCAAGACGGGTGGTCACTTCGCGGAGATCGGCCTCCAGTGACGTATTGATATCTCGCAGGTTACGCAGCTCGTTGTTGAGCAGTTCGCACTCGTCGCGCCAGTGTTCGCTCAGAGCAAGCTGCTGTTTTGTCGCGCTTAAATCGGCGACCATCTCTTCTCGCTCGGCCAGCTGGTCGGCCTTCTGCTGTGCATGCTGATAGCTGGAAATGAGCCAGCCTATCGCCACGCCCGCCAGCGCAATCACCGCGTAAATCAGGATCGAGATATCCACAATGCCCCCTGCATCAACGTATTACCCGCACAAAATAGAATTGTGCTGTATAAACGTCCAGTTTGAAAGGGTTTTCCTGCGAGGCGCTACGCAAAAAATAAAGGCCGAACGTGTCGGCCTTTGATTTCAGAAGAGAGAATTAGATCAGGCGATGCGCGGCTTCAACCACGATTTTCACTGCATGACTTTCGGTCTGCTTCATAGTTTCGGCGTTCGGGATCTCCTGCTGGGTACGGTTGACGATAACGCCCGCCACCATACCGGCACGCAGACCCTGGCTTGCGCACATGGTCAGCAGCGTTGCAGATTCCATTTCATAGTTCATCACGCCCATGGACTGCCACTCTTCCATTGAGCCTTTGAAACGGCTTACCACGCGGCCTGAGAAGGTGTCGTAACGCTCCTGGCCCGGATAGAAGGTGTCGGAAGAGGCGGTTACGCCCACGTGGGTAGTTGCGCCTACGGACTTCGCGGCTTCAACCAGCGCGGTGGTGCATTCGAAATCAGCCACTGCCGGGAATTCCATCGGCGCAAAGTGCAGGCTTGCACCGTCCAGACGGACGGACGCGGTCGTGACCAGCACGTCGCCGACGTTGATGTGCGGCTGGATAGCGCCGGTGGTACCGATACGCAGGAAAGTACGAATGCCCAGCTGGGCCAGCTCTTCAACAGCAATAGAGGTAGACGGACCACCGATACCGGTAGAGCACACGATCACCGCTTTGCCATCCAGCTCTGCGCGCCAGGTGGTGAACTCACGATGGGCAGCCAGCTTGACCGGCTTATCCATCAGCGCGGCGATCTTTTCCACACGCTCAGGGTCGCCAGGGACGATTGCGAGCGTAGCCCCTTGTAAATCGTTTTTGGTGAGGCCGAGATGAAAAACATCAGACTTAGACATAGGTGACTCCTCTGTGGGTCGGTTAGTCAGAAGAAGTAAAACGGTACTTTACAGAAGCAGCATGCATATTTTCGTGACGCAACTCACCATGAATGAAAATGATTGCATTAAATTTCCATAAAAAAGTGATTTACATCACATTAACAAGTTATATCGCCAGGTGCTGCACAAAAGATAGACCGTTTAAGGCACTGTGAGTTGTTAACCTGGTGTCTATATTTACCTTTGCGCTAACTCATTGGTACGGAGAATGCCATGACTGAAAAAACCGGTTTTGCACCTGCTGCGGCCCCACATGCTTCCACCATCGTGTCGACGCCAGAAGCGGCAATTACCGCGGGTGAGACCTCCATTCCCTCGCAGGGGGAGAATATGCCTGCTTATCACGCACGGCCAAAATCGGCAGACGGCCCGCTGCCCATCGTGATTGTGATTCAGGAGATCTTTGGTGTTCACGAACACATTCGCGACCTCTGCCGCCGGCTGGCGCTGGAAGGGTATCTGGCCGTTGCGCCAGAGCTCTACTTCCGTCAGGGCGATCCGAACGACTACAGCGATATTCCAACATTGCTCAGCAACCTGGTCAGCAAAGTCCCGGACGCGCAGGTGCTGGCCGATCTCGATCACGTCGCCAGCTGGGCGGCGCGCAACGGGGGCGATCCACATCGTCTGCTGGTCACCGGTTTCTGCTGGGGCGGACGCATAAGCTGGCTGTATGCCGCGCATAACCCGCAGCTCAAAGCCGCTGTCGCCTGGTACGGCAAACTGGTAGGTGAAAAAACGCTGAATTCACCGAAACATCCGGTCGATATTGCCACCGAGTTAAATGCCCCCGTATTAGGGCTTTACGGCGGTCAGGACACCGGTATTTCGCTTGATTCGGTAGAGACCATGCGCCATGCGCTCCGTGCGGCAAATGCGAAGGCGGAGATTGTGGTGTACCCGGATGCCGGGCATGCATTTAACGCCGATTATCGTCCGAGCTATCACGCAGAATCAGCCAAAGATGGCTGGCAGCGGATGCTGGCGTGGTTTAGCCAGTACGGCGGGAAAAAAGCATAAAGCAAAAAGCCCGGTGGCGGCTACGCCTTACCGGGCCTAAGTGTCATTAAGCCTGACGTAAATTCTGCGCCGCCTTCACCATGTTGGCGAGCGCCGCACGCGTCTCTGGCCAGCCGCGGGTTTTCAGTCCGCAGTCCGGGTTCACCCACAGGCGCTCTGCCGGAATGCGCTGGGCCGCTTTTTTCAGCAGGGCTTCAATCCACTCCACGCTCGGCACGTTCGGGGAGTGAATGTCGTACACGCCCGGCCCGATTTCATTCGGGTAGTCGAACTCTTCAAACGACTCCAGCAGCTCCATATCCGAACGCGAGGTCTCGATGGTGATCACGTCGGCGTCCAGCGCGGCAATCGAATCCATAATGTCGTTAAATTCGCAGTAACACATGTGGGTGTGGATCTGGGTGTCGTCCTTCGCCACCGCGGCGTTAATGCGGAACGCCTCCACGCCCCACTGCAGGTAGGCGTCCCAGTCGCTGCGGCGCAGCGGCAGGCCTTCACGCAGCGCCGGCTCGTCAATCTGGATAATGCCAATACCTGCCGCTTCCAGATCGGCCACTTCATCACGCAGCGCCAGGGCTATCTGTTTGGCGATGGTTTCACGGGTCACGTCTTCACGCGGGAACGACCAGCAGAGAATGGTCACAGGGCCGGTCAGCATGCCTTTTACCGGCTTGTCGGTCAGGGACTGGGCATACTTCGCCCACTCCACGGTGATCGCTTCCGGGCGGCTAACGTCACCAATGACCACCGGCGGCTTGACGCAGCGGGAGCCATAGCTCTGCACCCAGCCGTTCTGGGTAAAGACAAAGCCGTCCAGGTGCTCACCAAAGTATTCCACCATGTCGTTACGCTCGGCCTCGCCGTGCACCAGCACGTCCAGCCCCAGGCGTTCCTGCTCGATAATCGCCTGCTTGATGTGTTCCGCAATGCCGGTGCGGTAGTGATTCGCATCCAGATTGCCCTTTTTGAAGTCCAGACGCAGGCCGCGGATCTCCGTAGTTTGCGGGAAAGAGCCGATAGTCGTGGTTGGCCAGGCGGGCAGATTGAAACGGGCGCGTTGCGCTCCAGCGCGCACCTCATACGGGCTCTGGCGCTGGCTGTCCTGGGCGGTGATGGCCGCCAGACGTTTTTCCACTGCCGGATTGTGCACGCGTGCCGAGTGACGACGTGCCTGGATCGGCGCGCTCCATTCGGTAATCGCCGCCGTGTCGCCGGTGTTCAGCGCGTCTCGCAGCAGCGTTAGCTCTTCACATTTTTGCAGGGCGAAGGCAAACCAGCTTTTCACTTCAGGGTCGAGGCGGGTCTCCACGCTCAGATCGATTGGGCTGTGCAGCAGGGAGCAAGAGGATGCCACCCATAGCTCACGTTTGCCGACAATATCTTTGATTTGTGCATATTTCTCGGTGAGATCGGCGCGCCAGACGTTACGACCGTTAACCAGCCCGGCGGAAAGCAGCCAGTCCGCCGGCAGGCGCTTGTGCAGCTCCGCCACATCATCTTTACCGTGTACGAGGTCAACGTGCAGGCCCTGCACCGGCAGCGCGGCAATAGTCTTCAGGTTCGGCGTCACGCCTTCAAAATAGGTCGTCAGCAGGAGTTTTACCTGCCCGGCGAGCGCGTCATACGCCGGTTTGAAGGCATTGAGCCAAACCTGGGGCAGCTCAAGCACCAGCGCAGGCTCGTCGATTTGTACCCACTGAATGCCGCGTTTGCCCAGCTCAATCAGCAGCTGTTTGTAGACCGGCAGGATATCCTTCAGCAGGCTGAGTCGGTCAAACGGCTCGCCTTTCACTTTGCCCAGCCACAGGTAGGTTACCGGCCCGAGCAGCACCGGCTTCACCTGGTGGCCCAGCGCCAGCGCTTCATCCACTTCATCCAGAAGCTGCTTCCAGGTCAGGCTGAACTGCTGGCCTTTCACAAACTCCGGCACCATATAGTGATAGTTGGTGTTAAACCACTTGGTCATTTCCGCCGCTGCCGCGGGCTCCCCCGTTGGCGCGCGGCCACGGCCGATGCGGAACAGGGTATCGATATCTACCGATCCATCTTTGTTCTGATGACGAGCCGGGACGTTGCCAAGCAGCAGGCTGGTCGTCAGAACATGGTCGTACCAGGCGAAATCGCCCACCGGCAGCAGGTCAATGCCCGCCTGTTTTTGCTGATCCCAGTGACGGGCGCGCAGCTCGCGCCCCACCGCCAGCAGCTCTTCACGGGTGGCTTTCCCCGCCCAGTAGCTTTCTTGCGCTTTTTTCAGCTCGCGACGCAGGCCGACGCGAGGGAAACCGAGAGTGTGATTGCGGATTGTCATGGTGTGCCCCTTGTGAAATTCGTTATTTAGACGTCCAGATGTTTACACATCTATAATTGGCAGGTACTGTATATTCCTCAAGCGCAATATGTTCATGGCGAAGTGAAGGACTTTCATGATCGAGATAAAACACCTGAAAACGCTACAAGCGTTGCGGAACTGCGGCTCGCTCGCGGCGGCTGCGGCCACGCTGCACCAGACCCAGTCCGCCCTTTCTCACCAGTTCAGCGATCTAGAACAACGCCTCGGCTTCCGTCTTTTTGTGCGCAAGAGCCAGCCCCTGCGCTTTACGCCGCAAGGTGAAATTCTTCTTCAGCTGGCGAATCAGGTACTGCCGCAAATCGCCAGCGCGCTGCAGGCGTGTAACGAACCGCAGCAGACCAAACTGCGTATCGCCATTGAGTGCCACAGCTGTATTCAGTGGCTGACCCCCGCGCTTGAGAACTTCCGTCAGAAGTGGCCGCAGGTGGAGATGGACTTCAAATCCGGCGTGACCTTTGACCCGCAGCCGTCGCTGCAGCAGGGCGAGCTGGACCTGGTGATGACCTCTGACATCCTGCCGCGCAGCGGCCTGCACTATTCGCCGATGTTTGATTATGAAGTGCGCCTGGTGCTGGCGCCGGACCACCCGCTGGCGACCAAAACGCGCATTACGCCGGAAGACCTGGCGACAGAAACGCTGCTGATTTATCCGGTCCAGCGCAGTCGTCTGGATATCTGGCGTCACTTCCTGCAGCCGGCAGGCATTAGTCCGCAGCTGAAAAGCGTGGATAACACGCTGCTGCTGATTCAGATGGTGGCGGCCAGAATGGGCATCGCGGCGCTGCCGCATTGGGTGGTGGAGAGTTTTGAACGCCAGGGTCTGGTGCAGACCAAAACCCTGGGTGAAGGACTGTGGAGCCGACTGTACGCCGCCGTGCGCGATGGCGAGCAGCGTCAGCCGATCACGGAGGCGTTTATTCGCTCAGCGCGGAACCACGCGTGCGACCATCTTCCGTTTGTGCGGAGCGCGGAGCGACCCATCGGCGATGGACCCACAGCGAAGCCAGGATCACCGCTCCCCCAATAATGAAGCTCGGCCAGTGCGGCTGTTGCTGCCAGATGGCGAGGTTGACCAGCAGCCCTGCCGGGACATGCACGTTGTTCATGATCCCCAGCGTACCGGCGTCTACCTGAGTAGCGCCGTAGTTCCACATGAAGTACCCCAGCCCTGACGCCACTACGCCCAGCCAGACCAGAACGCCCCACTGCACGGAGGTTGTCGGCAGTTTTTGCGGGTTACCGAGCATAAACCACGCTGCCACAGCGACAATCGCGGCGCCCATATAAAACCAGGCGAACGCGTTGTGCTGCGGCATCGGACGGGTTTCCATCAGGCGTTTGTAGCCCACCATGCCGATGGCAAAACTGATGTTAGCGAGCTGGACGAACATCAGCCCGGTCCAGAAGTGATCGCTGACTTTGTCATAGCGAATAATCGCCGCGCCGATCACCGCCAGTGCCGCGCTTAGCAGGTAACCCCAGCGCAGGCGGCGCCTGCTGAGCAGGTCGTAAATCAGCGTGATATAGAGCGGCGTCAGTACGGTAAAAAGCAGGAACTCGGAGACAGACAGGTAGACGTAGGCCCGGAAGCTAAACAGATACATGATGCCGAGCTGCATCGCCCCCACCAGCATATAGAGCACAATCGTTTTCAGCGATTGCCCGCGCGTGCGCAGAAACGGCAGGAACACCAGCGCCGCCAGCCCCACGCGCATCAGCACCGAGAAGTAGCTGTCGACCGAACCGGCAAGGTATTCGCCAATCAGGCTAAAGGAGAAGGCCCACAGGATAGTGGTGATAATGAGTAGCGCCACAATGCTTGTCTCTCAAAAAGAAGGAGAGGCATTGTAGCGAACTCTTTAGTTGACATCTGAGCAATAAACAACCGAATGAAGATTATTCAAGGAACAGTTTGCGCAGATACTTCGGCACCGCGTTGTCTGCATTGGTACCGATCACTTCCAGCTCCGGGTGCAGGTCTTTAAGACGCTGGTGCGCGTTCTCCATGATGCAGCCCTTGCCCGCCATCGACAGCATCTCGGCGTCGTTCATGCCGTCGCCAAAGGCGATACAGTCTTTCAGCTCGAAGCCCAGACGTTTCGCGACGGCCTCCAGCGCATGACCTTTGGAGACACCCCCCGCCATCACTTCCAGGCAGGTCAGGGTTGAGAAGCTCACGTTGACGCGATCGCCCCAGCGGGCGTTGATCGCCTGTTCCAGCGGCAGCAATTCCTCATGGTTTACACAGGTGAAGAATACCTTGCTGATCCCTTCCGGCTCCAGCAGACCCGGCTCGTACAGTGAGTACTGGAATACGGCTTCCTTGAAGAAACGCATCTCTTCCGGGCGGTGGCGGTTCATAAACCAGTCGTCGTTGCGATAAACGTTGGTGACGATTTCCGGGTTGTTGTGCACCACGCCGAACAGATCGGCGGCAATATCGCGATCCAGGTTGTGGGTAAAGATCAGGTTACCGTCAGTATCATGCACGCGCGCACCGTTGGAGGTGATCATGTACGATTTGATCTCAAGATTATCGCGGATTTGCCCTACGTCCACGTGGTGGCGGCCGGTAGCGAACACAAAGTTCACGCCACGGGCGGTCAGGAGTTTTAAGGTCTCTTTCGCGTAAGGCGACAGGGTGTGGTCGGGGGAAAGCAGCGTGCCATCTAAATCAGATGCAACAACCTGGTACATAGGGATTTCAACCTCTGGTGGAAAACAAGAATCAATTATGCCTGTTGAAAAATTCAACAATGGCGTTAAGCGCGACTGAGCGCATAGCGTCCTTTTCAAAAAGGATCTCATGGTACGCGCCGTTAATGACCAGCGGTTTTCCCCCTTCACAAGGGTGACCGGCGGCAGCGCGCAGTTCGCAATAGCGGTCATGCATGCGGTTATCCACCACACGCTCTTCTTCAGCCTGAATCAGGAGCGTTGGTGTGTCGTCATTGCCTACGCCCGCCAGCACCTGCTCACCGGCCAGAATGCCCTCCCGCACCCAGTGCCAGGTCGGGCCGCCCACGCGCAAGCGCGGTTCATCGGCATAAAAGCGCAGGTTGCGACGATAGCGCTGTCGGCTGTGGGTCAGAACGTTGATGGCGAATGGCAATGCGCGCCAGCGCCCTGTACCAATGGCGTAGCCTTCTCGAATGCGCTGATGGCCCTCAGCCCAGTCGAGAAGATGGCGCACCATCCAGTCAGGAAAACGGATGACGATCCCGTACATCGGCGCGGTGAGCGCAATGGCATCGCACTGGTGATCGTACCGTTGCAAAAACAGCGTCGAAATGGCGCCGCCCATCGAATGCGCAAGGATATACCGCTTGCGCCAGGGGCCAGGCTGCACTTCCTGCTGCCAGAACGCGGCAAAATCGTCGACGTAATCGCTAAAGCTATCGACATGCCCACGGTGCGTATCCGGCAGCATACGACCGGACAGCCCCTGTCCACGGTGGTCGATAATCAGCACGTCGAACCCCATATGGACCAGATCGTAGGCCAGTTCGGCATATTTAACGTAGCTTTCAATACGTCCGGGGCAAACGACGATCGCCCGGTCATTTTTTTCATTGCGGAAACGAACGAAGCGCACCGGGATGCCCCCGACGCCCGTAAACTCATCTTCCTCACGCTGCCGCCAGAAATCGGTCAGCGGCCCCATAGAGAAAGCAGCAAAAGCGTTTTCTCGTGTTTCCCAGTCCTTTTTCTGCTGAAACATTGGGTTTCCACTCACGTAATCCAGGGAATATCGTTTTTTTCGTCAACGGTCACAAAATGACTCAATAATAGCGTATTGTGGCATAAAAATAGACGGTTCGGGAGTTTCAAATGACCTTCGAGTGGTGGTTCGCCTACCTGCTGACATCCATTATCCTCAGCCTTTCTCCAGGTTCGGGTGCTATTAACACCATGACCACCTCTATCAATCACGGCTACCGCGGTGCGGCGGCGTCGATTGCCGGTTTGCAGACCGGGCTGGGCATTCATATTGTACTGGTCGGGATCGGTCTGGGGACCCTGTTCTCCCGCTCCGTGCTGGCCTTTGAGGTGCTGAAATGGGCCGGTGCGGCGTATCTGATTTGGCTCGGTATCCAGCAGTGGCGCGCGGCAGGCTCCATCAACCTGAATACGCTGGCTCAGACGCAAAATCGCGGCCATCTGTTTAAGCGCGCGGTGTTCGTCAATCTGACCAACCCGAAGAGCATCGTTTTCCTCGCCGCGCTGTTCCCGCAGTTTATCGTTCCGCACCAGCCGCAGGTGATGCAGTACGTGGTGCTGGGCGCGACCACCATTATCGTCGATATCATTGTGATGATTGGTTACGCGACGCTGGCGCAGCGAATTGCGGCGTGGATTAAAGGGCCTAAGCAGATGAAGGCCCTGAATAAAGTCTTTGGCTCGCTGTTTATGCTGGTTGGCGCGCTGCTTGCGTCAGCGCGTCATGCTTAGCGAGAAATGATGAGATGAATACCGAAGCCGGCGAACAGCGCGCCGGCGAAGCCGTCAATCCACTTCGCGATACGCTGGTAGCCGCGGCGCATTGCCGGT
Source organism: Enterobacter sp. MGH 24 (assembly GCF_000493015.1). Classification (NCBI taxonomy): domain Bacteria; kingdom Pseudomonadati; phylum Pseudomonadota; class Gammaproteobacteria; order Enterobacterales; family Enterobacteriaceae; genus Enterobacter; species Enterobacter sp. MGH 24. The sequence goes on from NZ_KI535657.1 coordinate 1,205,394, forward strand.
AAAGCGAACAGGCTGGCCACGATGGTAAACCAGGCAAAGGTTTCAATGACAATCAGCAGGAAGATGCCCCAGCGCGCGCCCGCACCGACGTTATCCCCGACAAACAGCGAGAACACCGAGCCGAAATAGATAATGGCTTTCGGGTTTGCCAGATTGGTCAGCAGCCCTTTTACAAAGCTGCGGCCGCCCGTTGCCAGCTCCACCTTTGGCTCTTCCGGCTTTTTCTCTTCTTTCTTCAGCGCCCCACGCAGCATCTGGTAGCCCATCCAGCACAGGTACAGGCCGCCGCCGACCATAATGATGTTATGCAGCCAGGCCATCTTCGCCAGGATAAGGTTCAAACCGAGCAGCGCAACGGCCGCCCAGACCATAACGCCCATGGTGATACCAAGCACGCCCATCATCGCCTCTTTGCGGGAGCGGCTGACGGCCGTTTGTGATACGAAGAAAAAGTCCGGGCCGGGGCTCATCAGCGCAACGATGTGCACTAACGCCACGGTGAGAAATAGCATCAACATAATTAACTCGCGGGGAAATAATTCAGTGAGTCATCATCCTGGCACTTTTTCGCCCGGCTGACTACTCCTCATCATCACCATCGGCGTGAGAGCGGATGAGCGCCATAAACTCTTTACCGAAGCGCTCCAGCTTGCGTGTCCCCACGCCGTTGACGCTGAGCATCTCACTTGCGCTGAGCGGCATCTGCTCGGCCATCTCAATCAGCGTCGCATCGTTGAACACCACGTACGGCGGGATGTTCTCTTCGTCAGCGATAGCTTTACGCAGCTTGCGCAGTTTGGCGAACAGCTTGCGGTCATAGTTGCCGCCGTACGATTTTTGCATTACGCGCGGCTTCAGGGCGATGACGCGCGGCACGGCGAGCTTCAGTTCAACGTCACCGCGCAGGACCGGACGCGCCGCTTCGGTCAGCTGCAGGGCGGAGTGCTGGGCAATGTTCTGCGTGGCAAAGCCGAGGTGAATCAGCTGGCGAATGATACTCACCCAGTGCTCGTGGCTCTGCTCTTTGCCAATACCGTAGACCGGCAGCTTGTCGTGGCCCATGTCGCGGATACGCTGGCTGTTGGCACCGCGCAGCACCTCCACCACGTAGCCCATCCCGAAGCGCTGATTCACACGGTAAATGGTCGAGAGCGCCTTACGCGCATCCATCAGGCCATCGTACTGTTTCGGCGGATCAAGGCAGATATCGCAGTTGCCGCACGGCTCCTGTCGCCCTTCACCAAAGTAGTTGAGCAGCACAAGACGGCGGCAGGTTTGCGCTTCGGCAAACGCGCCCATCGCGTTGAGCTTGTGGCGCTCGATATCCTGCAGCGGTCCCTGCGGCTTCTCTTCCAGACAGCGGCGCAGCCACGCCATATCGGCCGGATCGTAAAACAGCATCGCTTCCGCAGGCAGGCCGTCACGCCCGGCGCGGCCGGTTTCCTGATAGTAGGATTCGATATTGCGCGGGATGTCGAAATGCACCACAAAGCGCACGTTCGGCTTGTTAATGCCCATTCCGAACGCCACCGTCGCGACCACGATTTGCAGGTCGTCGCGCTGGAATTTTTCCTGCACGTCGGCGCGGATGTGGTTCTCTAACCCGGCATGATACGCGGCGGCGCTAAAGCCGCGATTTTGCAGACGCGCGGCGGTGTCTTCGACCTTCGCACGGCTGTTGCAGTAAATGATGCCGGACTTGCCGCGCTGCTCCTGGACGTAGCGCAGGAGCTGATCCAGCGGCTTGAACTTTTCCATCAGCATATAGCGGATGTTAGGGCGGTCGAAGCTGCTGACCTGAATATAGGGGTCGTTCAGCCCGAGTAGACGAACGATATCCAGCCGCGTGGTATCATCCGCCGTGGCGGTGAGCGCCATAAACGGCAGCTCGGGGAAGCGCTGACGCAGCTGGCCGAGGGCGGCATATTCCGGGCGGAAATCGTGTCCCCACTGAGAGATACAGTGCGCTTCATCTACCGCCAGCAGCACCGGGTTCCAGTGCGCCAGGTGGTCGAGGAAGTTATCCAGCATCAGGCGTTCCGGGGCGATATACAGCAGGCGGATCTGTCCCGTGCGGCACCCGGCCATCACCTCTTGCTGCTGCTCCCGGGTTTGCGTGGAGTTAAGGCAGGCTGCCGCCACGCCGTTGGCGAGCAGCTGGTCAACCTGGTCTTTCATCAGAGAAATGAGAGGGGATACCACGACCGTCAGGCCGTTAAGTACCAGCGCGGGTACCTGATAACAGAGGGACTTACCGCCGCCGGTTGGCATCACCACCAGGCAATCACGACCTTCCAGCACCGTTTCAATGATGGTTTCCTGGCCGGGGCGGAACTGCTGGTAGCCAAAGGTTTCATGCAAAACCTGTTTAGCCAGCGACTCCTGATTCAATACTTCCGCCTGCGCCACGTTAACCCCATATGCCAGAAATGAAACAGGCGCTATTTTCAGCGCCTGAGAGAGAAACTTCAACGTTTAACGCAAAAACATTCGAACAGCCTAGAGAATATCGTTCAGCATCACGCCCACGCCGACGCGGGTCTGGTTGAAGTTGTAATCGATAAGCGACTCGCCGTAACCGCTGTACACCTGAGTATAGATGCGGACATGCTTCGTCATTGGATAGCTTAAGCCCACTTCCGCACCGCCGTAGCCGGTGTTCCAGTTGTACTGGCCTTTGGCGCTGAGCACGGCATCACCCAACTGGTAGCCGACTTTGAGCTGGTAATAGCCCATATATTTGGTGATATCCGGGTTGTCATCGGTTTCGCCCACCACATACCACGGCTTCACTTCCACCATCCAGTTACCGTTCTGCGCCATCAGACGCGTATAGGCACGGTTCCAGCTGCGCGAGGTAGGGTCAGAACGACCGTTGGAATCGTGGTTAAAGCCCACCTCGACGTCACGCAGCGTCCAGCCCGCAAATTCATAATCCGTTGCAAAACCGAGGAACAGCTGCGGCTCATAGTTGGTTTCGCGGAACGGTGAGGACTCTCCGCTGTTAGAGAGCTGCCACCAGGATTTCTGCGTGTAAGACGCCCCGAGCACCGAGTTCGGCCCCAGAATACCGCGCCAGAACGGGAACGCGAGGCTGAGCTGGAACTTCACCTCATCTTTACGCGCATTATCAGACCAGTTATAGGAGCTTATCGCTTCTTTGTTGAGATCGCTGGTCTGGGTGTAAATCACGTAGTTGGTGTCATACGGATAGAGCGTGAACGGATTGTCATGCTCCTGAAGAAGGTTCGCGATAATGCTGCCGTGAACGGCAGGTTTATCATGCACCTCTTTGATCGTCGCTTCCTGCGCATATGCTGTGAGGGGCAGCGCAACCGCCGCCAGTAACCAGGCCAGATACGTCCGCATCGGTGGTGTTCTCCTGCAAAAGAGTAAAATTACCTGAATAGTTATGTGGCGGACATTCTACAGACTTCTGCGACAACTGCTGCATCCTCGTTTCTGAAAGTGGAATTCCTTGTTGCCGAGGCATAAAATCAACATTTCATTAACAATAAGGATGTGATGCCTCATGTCAGCCATGCTTACCGCCGAAGAAGTGTTAAAACTCGTGGGCGAGATTTTTGTTTACCATATGCCGTTTAACCGTGCGCTGGGACTGGAGCTGGAGCGTTACGAGAAAGACTTTGCCCAGCTGAGCTTCAACAATCAGCCGATGATGGTGGGTAACTGGGCGCAAAGTATTTTGCACGGCGGCGTGATTGCCTCCGCGCTGGACGTCGCGGCAGGTCTGGTCTGCGTGGGCAGTACGCTGACCCGCCATGACACCATCAACGAAGACGAACTTCGCCAGCGTCTGGCACGCATGGGCACCATTGATCTGCGCGTCGACTATCTTCGCCCGGGGCGCGGAAATCGCTTTACCTGTACCAGCAGCCTGCTGCGTGCGGGCAACAAAGTTGCTGTGGCGCGCGTTGAATTACACAACGAAGAACAGGTGTATATCGCCAGCGCAACCGCCACTTATATGGTGGGTTGAGGCGGCAAAATCGGGTAAAATTAATTCACTTATTTGTAACGGATTTTCCCGATGGATGCTAAACAGACGCGGCAGGGCGTTTTACTCGCCCTTGCCGCTTATTTTATTTGGGGTATTGCCCCGGCGTATTTCAAGCTTATCGCCTACGTTCCGGCCGATGAGATCCTGACTCACCGCGTTATCTGGTCATTCTTCTTTATGATTGCGCTGATGAGCCTCAGCCGTCAGTGGTCGGGCGTCAAAACGCTGTTCAAAACCCCTAAAAAGGTCTTCCTGCTGGCGCTCTCAGCGGTGCTGATTGGCGGCAACTGGCTGCTGTTCATCTGGGCGGTGAATAACCATCACATGCTCGAAGCGAGCCTGGGGTACTTCATTAACCCGCTGGTGAACATCGTGCTGGGGATGATTTTCCTCGGCGAACGCTTCCGCCGGATGCAGTGGGTGGCGGTGATTCTGGCCTTCTGCGGCGTGCTGGTGCAGCTATGGACCTTCGGCTCGTTGCCGATTATTGCCCTCGGCCTGGCGTTTAGCTTTGCCTTCTATGGTCTGGTGCGTAAGAAGATTGCGGTGGAAGCGCAGACGGGGATGCTGTTTGAAACCCTGTGGCTGCTGCCCGTGGCGGCGATTTATCTCTTCGGCATCGCCGACAGCGCCACCAGCCATATGGGCAGCAACCCGTGGTCGCTGAACCTGATGCTGATGGCGGCGGGCGTGGTGACCACCATTCCTCTGCTGTGCTTCACCGGTGCAGCGACGCGTCTGCGTCTCTCCACGCTGGGCTTCTTCCAGTACATTGGCCCGACGCTGATGTTCCTGCTGGCAGTGGTGTTTTACGGCGAAGTGCCGGGTGCGGATAAGATGGTGACGTTCGCCTTTATCTGGGTGGCGCTGGCGATTTTCGTTGCGGATGCGATTTATACCCAGCGCAGGGTGCGCAAAGGCCTGTAGTGCCTTTTTGCCGGATGGCGGCTGCGCCTTATCCGGCCTACAAGATCTGTAGGCCCGGTAAGCGTAGCGCCACCGGGCGGATTCTCAAAGCCAGTTACGACGCTTAAAGTACAGATACGGCGCCAGCCCCGCGAGGATCATAAAGATAATCGCCCCCGGGTAGCCAAAGCTCCACTTCAGTTCCGGCATAAACTCAAAGTTCATCCCATAGCTGGACGCCACCAGCGTCGGCGGCAGGAACACCACGGACACCACCGAGAAGATCTTGATGATGCGGTTCTGCTCGATGTTGATAAAGCCCATCGCCGCCTGCATCAGGAAGTTCACCTTCTGGAACAGAGATTCGTTGTGCGGCAGCAGGGATTCGATATCTCGTAAGATCTCACGCGCCTGCTCCAGCTGACCGCCCGGCAGACGCGCCTTGCGCACCAGGAAGTTCAGCGCGCGCTGGGTATCCATAAGACACAAACGCACCTTCCAGCCGATATCTTCCAGCTCCGCCAGCGTGGAGAGCGCTTCGTCGTACTCATCGCCCTGATGGCCTTCCATGATCACGCGGCTCAGCTTTTCCAGATCGCTGTAGATGTTTTCAATTTCGTCCGCCAGCTGTTCAATTTTGGTCTCGAACAGATCGAGCAGCAGCTCGTAAGCGTTACCGTCCACCATCGCCTGGCTGCGGGCGCGCATGCGGTAGAGGCGGAATGCCGGCAGCTCGCGCTCGCGCAGGGTAAACAGGCGGCCGTCGCGAATGGTAAACGCCACGGTGGAGTTACCCGCGTGATCTTCCGCATCTTCAAAGAAGAAGAAGGAGTGAATGTGCAGGCCGTCTTCGTCTTCAAAAAAACGCGCGGATGCTTCGATGTCTTCCAGTTCCGGGCGGGTTGCCAGGCTTTGCCCCAGCTCAGATTGTACGCGAAGGCGCTCATCGTCGTCCGGCTCGACCAGATCCACCCATACAGCATCAATGAGGGGCTGTGACTCTTCGGCTTCAAGCCGAGTCAGTCGGTTATTTTCGAGTTGAAATGCGCTCAACATGACCGGGACTCCCAATGCAAAAAATATCGGACAGTTCGGTGGGCACACAGAAACAAATTGGGTTTCAGACCATTAAACAGCCTGACTCAGCGCGACGGGAATAATGCAGGTCGCTGACAACCACTAAGGCCATCAGCAAGAGGAGATAGCCTTAGGAGTTGTTCCTGGATGACAGGGAATTGAGCCAGTATCTACTGGGTGTGTCCAAGGCGAATGTCCTCTTAGCGTAATCGTGCGCGCATGTTACGCCAGCTATAACTGTGGCGTCAACACGCAACGGAACGCTGAAGGGCATTAATTGACCTTCACTGTATAAGGCTAGCAGATTATTACAAAATAATGATATTTTTCTGAATGTTAGACCGTTTCCAGCTTCGCATAGGCCGCCACCAGCCATTTAATCCCCTGCCCCTGGAACGCCACCTGCAGACGGCTGTGCTCGCCGCTGCCTTCCAGATTCACAATGGTGCCTTCGCCAAATTTCGAATGGCGCACGCGCTGACCCAGCTTGTAGCCGGTGTCGGTTTCCGCAATCGGCGAGCCCATGCGCTGATGACTGACCGGACGGCTGATGCTCGCCCGCAGACGCACCTCTTCCACGCACTCTTCCGGCAGCTCGCCGATAAAGCGCGACGGACGGTGATAAACCTCTTTACCGTACAGACGGCGGGTTTCGGCGTAGGTCAGCGTCAGCTTTTGCATCGCGCGCGTCACGCCCACGTAGGCCAGACGACGCTCCTCTTCCAGCCGACCGCCCTCATCCAGCGACATCTGGCTCGGGAACATCCCCTCTTCCATCCCGACGATAAATACCTGCGGGAACTCGAGGCCTTTGGCAGAGTGCAGGGTCATGAGCTGAACCGCATCCTGCCAGGTATCCGCCTGCCCTTCCCCCGCTTCCAGCGCGGCGTGAGAGAGGAACGCCTGGAGCGGCATCAGGTCTTCGTCTTCTTCGTTGTAGCTGAACTGGCGCGTCGCCGTCACCAGTTCCTCTAAGTTCTCGATACGGGTCTGACCCTTCTCGCCTTTCTCCTGCTCGTACATGGTACGCAGGCCGGAGTCTTTAATCACCCGGTCGGTCTGCACGTGCAGCGGCATGTCGGCGGTTTCCTGCGCCAGGGCGTCAATCAGCTCAAGGAAGCGCTGTAATGCGCTGGCGGCACGTCCGGCGAGGGCTTTTTCCTGCAGCAGCTCGCGGCATGCCTGCCAGAGCGTAAGCTGGCGATCGCGCGAGGCCTGACGCACCACGTCCAGAGTGCGGTCACCGATGCCGCGGGTCGGCGTGTTGACCACGCGCTCAAACGCCGCATCGTCGTTGCGGTTGGCGATCAGGCGCAGATATGAAAGCGCATCTTTGATTTCCTGACGTTCGAAGAATCGCATGCCGCCATAAATGCGGTACGGCATGCTCACCTGCAGCAGCGCCTCTTCCAGCACGCGCGACTGGGCGTTGCTGCGGTAGAGAATGGCGCACTGCTCCAGCGCGCCGCCGTTGTCCTGCCAGGTTTTGATGCGGTTCACCACGAAGCGGGCTTCGTCGAGCTCGTTGAAGGCGCAGTAAATCGAAATCGGTTCGCCGTCGACGCCGTCGGTCCACAGCTTTTTACCCAGACGCCCGTTGTTGTTTTCAATCAGGGCGTTGGCCGCACTCAGAATGTTGCTGGTTGAGCGGTAGTTCTGCTCCAGACGGATGGTCTGTGCGCCAGGGAAATCGTTGAGGAAGCGCTGGATGTTCTCCACCTGCGCCCCGCGCCAGCCGTAGATCGACTGGTCATCATCGCCTACGATCATCACCTTGCCGGTATCACCGGCCAGCAGGCGTATCCACGCGTACTGGATGTTGTTGGTATCCTGGAACTCGTCCACCAGGATATTGGTAAAGCGTTCACGGTAGTGCTGCAGGATGTGCGGCTTGTTGAGCCACAGCTCGTGGGCGCGCAGCAGCAGCTCGGCGAAATCCACCAGACCGGCGCGATCGCATGCTTCCTGATAGGCCTTGTAGACGTTCTGCCAGGTCTGCTCGACCGGGTTGCCGAAGCTCTGGATATGGTGCGGGCGCAGCCCCTCGTCCTTCTGGCCGTTGATGTACCACATCGCCTGACGCGGCGGCCACTGCTTCTCGTCGAGGTTCATCGCCTTAATCAGGCGCTTCAGCAGACGGAGCTGATCTTCGCTGTCGAGGATCTGGAAATCCTGCGGCAGGTTGGCGTCCATATGGTGTGCGCGCAGCAGGCGGTGCGCCAGACCGTGGAAGGTACCGACCCACATGCCGCCCTGGCTGGTACCCATCAGCTGCGCGATGCGGTGGCGCATCTCCGCCGCCGCCTTGTTGGTGAACGTGACCGCCATGATGGAGTACGGTGAGCAGTTTTCCACGCTCTGCAGCCAGGCGATACGGTGAACCAGCACGCGCGTCTTACCACTGCCCGCTCCAGCCAGCACCAGCAGGTTGGTGCGCGAGGCGGCAACCGCGTCACGCTGTTTGTCATTAAGGCTGTCGAGCAGGTAAGAAACGTCCATTGGCACCGTCACATAGTATTCAGGAACACAGCGAAACGCCCGGTGGCGCTTCGCTTACCGGGCCTACAACTGCAAAACCCTGGTAATTTATACAATATTACTGGTGATTATATCAGCGTCGTGAGGGATGCCAACCGTGAAATTTCCACGTGCGGCAGAAGACGGCTGTCCAGCGTGGTCATCAGGTCGGCGTTTTCCGGCTTGATCCAGCAGGCCTGCATGCCGCAGCGGATAGCCCCGGCCACGTCCGTGGTGAGGTCGTCCCCGACGTGCAGGATCTTACCGAGCGGCAGGTTAAGCTTATCCGCCGCCAGATGGTACATGTCGCTGAACGGCTTCGCGCGCCCGTGCGGGCCTGCGCGCAGCACAAATTCAAAGTAATCGCTAAGGCCAAACAGCTCGGGCTGGGCATTGCCGTTGGTGATCGCCACCAGCGGCCACTTTTCGGCAAGCTTCGCCAGCGTGTCGTGGGTCTCCTGCGGCACGTCGATACGGCTGCGCCATTTGGCGAAGTTTTCCATGGACGCTTCGGCACCGATGGCCGCGTCCTGCGCGCTCAGGCCGGCATTGAGCATCGCCTGTTCAACCGCACGGCGACGCCATTCGGTCACGTCGTGGTAGATGTCCGGCTCGGTCTCCCGCAGGGACTGACGCAGCTGCTGAAAATCTTTGTTCTGCATCGCTTTCAGCGCGGGATGGTAGTTCTGCACAAACGCCAGCGACTCCTGCTCGGTACGCAGGATCACCTCGCGGTTGTCGTAAAGGGTGTCATCAAGGTCAAACGTCAGGGCTGAGATCTGACCGAGTGGGCGGTAAAAACGCATTATTTCCCCCGTTTGGCGCGTGGATGCGCCGCGTCATACACCGAGGCAAGGTGTTGGAAGTCTAAGTGGGTATAGATTTGAGTGGTCGACAGATTCGCGTGGCCAAGCAGTTCCTGCACGCCGCGCAGATCGCCGCTTGACTCAAGCATGTGTGTCGCAAAGGAGTGGCGCAGCTTGTGCGGGTGAACGTGGCTGTTCAGCCCCTGCTTAATGCCCCACTCCGCAAAGCGTTTCTGCACGTTACGCGCCGAGATCCGTTTGCCGAGCTTCGACAGGAACAACGCATCCTCTTCGCTGCCAAACAGCCCGCGCAGGTCAAGCCAGTGCTCAATCCAGGAGACCGCGTTGCGGCCAATAGGCAGGCGGCGCTCTTTGCTGCCCTTGCCCATCACCCACACTTCACCGGACTCCAGATCGAGGTGTTTGATATCAAGATTAACCAGCTCAGAGAGACGCAGCCCGGCACCGTACATCACCTCCAGCATCGCGCGGTCGCGCACGGCCAGCGGATCGTTAAGATCGATATCCAGCAGGCGGTTTACGTCGTCGACGTCGATATTTTTAGGCAGATGGCGCGGCGCTTTTGGCGTGGCGATCCCTTTTGCCGGGTTGGCTTTTAAGCCCCCCTGGCTGACCAGCCAGTCGAAGAAACTGCGCAGCGCTGAGAGCCTGAGTGCCAGGCTCGCCGGGCTGAGATTTTTTTTTCGGCTACGCACAACGAACCCGCGCACCGTCGCAGCGTCACATTGCTGCCAGCTTTTCAGGCCGATTTCGTCGGCAATCTGCATGATGGCATCAAGCTGACGCTGGTAGTTGAGCAGGGTAATGGGGCTAAGCTGACGCTCCACGCCCAGATAGCGCAGAAAGCGCGAGACGTCAGTGGCGAGCAGTCCGTCCGTCATACGCGCTCAATCCAGCGCTCCAGCAGCTCGGGCAGCATCAGGGCGATCTCCTGCAGCAGGTGCGTGGCCTGCCCCTGCTCATAGTGATGCGCGTCGCGACTGGTAAATAACATGACCCCCAGATCGCCATCGCGCCCCATCAGCGACATCGCTACCGAGCCAATCGCTTTGGCTTCCGGCAATACCACCAGCAGCTCAGGTCCGTTCAGCGGCCCCAGATAGTGGTGCTCATGGCCCAGACGCTGAATGCGCAGCGGTTCAAACGCCTGGCGGCTGAGCGCCAGATGGGTAAACCCCGACGGTGCCCCAATGCGCCAGCGGTCAGGGAACAGACGAATCGTTGCGCCTGCCAGCCCCAGCTCCCGGGCCCAGCGGTGGAAGCGGCTGAGGAACTCGTCGAGACTGTGCGCCGACGCCAGACGCGCCTGCAGATGCAGCAGTCGATAGAACAGGCTTTCGTTGGTGCTGGCCTGCTCCATCAGCAGCGTCATGTTCTCTTCAAGCTGATTGATGTGGTTGCGCGAGCGCGCCATGTGCCATTCGACCAGCGACACGGTCCCGCGAACCGGATGCGGCACGCGCATCTCTTCGACGACGCGTGCATTGCGAATAAAAAACTCAGGATTGCGCAGCAGATAATCAACAACAGCTCTGTCGTCCAGTTCCGTCACTGTTTCCTGCAGTTCTTCCCCTGGTTGCTTCATAGATGGATAAACCCGTCATAGACATGTGCCGCCGGGCCAGTCATATACAGTGGATGACCCGGTCCTTTCCAGGCGATATCAAGCCGACCGCCCGGTAATTCCACGCGAACCTCTTCTGCCAGTAACCCCTGGGAGATGCCCACGGCCACCGCAGCACAGGCGCCGCTTCCGCAGGCCTGAGTCTCGCCCGCGCCGCGCTCGTAAACCCGCAGGCGAATGTGCTCGCGTTTCACCACCTGCATAAAGCCGATGTTCGCGCGCTCCGGGAAACGTTCGTGGCTTTCCAGCACCGGGCCGAGCGTTTCGACCGCGGCAGTTTCCACATCATCAACCTGAATCACGCAGTGTGGGTTACCCATTGAGACGACGCCGCACAATACTGTCTGCTCGGCCGCACGCATAATATAGGTCTTTTCCGCTTTGTTTGCGCGAAACGGCACGACGGAGGGCTCGAAGTTAGGCTCGCCCATGTTCACGCGCACCAGTTCATCATCGGTGACGCTGAGCACCATGCGACCATTGGCGGTGCTGACGCGAATATCACGCTTGTTGGTCAGCCCTTTCAGGCGGACAAAGCGGGCAAAACAGCGCGCGCCGTTGCCGCACTGGTTAACTTCGCTGCCGTCCGCGTTAAAAATACGGTAGTGAAAATCGAGGTCGGGATCGTACGGTGGCTCGACCACCAGCAGCTGATCGAACCCCACGCCCAGGTGCCGATCCGCCAGGCGACGGATCAGTTCCGGGGAGAAAAACACATTCTGCGTTACCGCGTCGACGACCATAAAATCGTTGCCAAGGCCATGCATTTTAGAGAACTGCATCATTTGCTCCATTGCGCGGGTACAGAACGTTGTCGTCAGAGATTAACCTGAGTCGGGCCACCGCTGTCGCCACGATCGTTAGTATTTGGCGTGGTAGACTCAATACCGCTTTGCACAGGTTTTGTCGGCGGCGGCGCAGTTTTATCCTCAGGTGGGAAATAAAGTGGTCCCTTCAGTCCGCAGCCAGTCAGGCTAAACAGCGTGATGAGAACGGCAAGCGTTCGGAAAGCGTTTTTCATTATAAAGTTGCCCGTAAGTTCAAATCTGTTTCTATCATCGCAGGAGAAGACACAAAAGCAAGAGTTTGCCGCTTTCCTGCAACGGGAATTATTTAGGGTTATACTGCCGGCATCACGAAAAACAGGAACAAAACCATGAACGACAGTGAATTCCATCGCCTTGCCGACAACCTGTGGATGACCATCGAAGAGCGTCTTGACGACTGGGACGGCGACAGCGATATCGATTGTGAAATCAACGGCGGCATTCTGACCCTGAGCTTCGAAAATGGCAGCAAAATTATTATTAACCGCCAGGAGCCGCTTCACCAGGTCTGGCTGGCCGCGAAACAGGGTGGCTATCATTTCGATCTGAAAGACGGGGAGTGGGTTTGCGACCGCAGCGGCGTACCGTTCTGGGATTTGCTGGAACAGGCGGCGACCGCGCAGGCGGGTGAGGCTGTGAGTTTCAGGTAGTTTTGTTGCCGGGTGGCGCAGCGCTTACCCGGCCTACGGGTTCGAGCTGTTGTAGGCCCGGTAAGGCGTAGCCGCCACCGGGCGAGCGAAAAGACTCAGGAGAAATACTGCTGCAACAGCGGCGCGGTGTCCTGACTGGCAGGCGCGGCAGGCGTTACGGCCTGGGTCCGGAACGGGATCACCTGCGTACGACCGTCGACGTTCACAATCTGGTAGAACTGCGGCAGGTTAAAGTTGATAAAGCTTGAGCCGTAGGTGAAACGGTCATGCGAAGAGGAGTAGAAGCGGCTGACGTCGCGCACCAGCTCCTCTTTACTGCCTTCACAGTGGTGATATACCTCGGCGCGGTTGGTTTCATCCAGAATGTAGATGTTGAACCCGGCATCCTCGCCCGACTCTTCAAAGAAGAACTGAATAATCCCTTCGCTGGCAAAGCCGTCCACCACCTGCGGCAGCTTAACGTGGTTGGTTTCCACCTGCACCGACAGGCCATGCAGCTTGTTGTGCGAAATCGCGCCGTAGAACTCGATAGCGTTTTCCAGCTTCTGTACCGACACGTTCAGGCGCTCGAAGAACAGGCCCCAGGTCTGGCCGGAGACGCGCAGCGCTTTAAAGCGCCCGGTTTCCTGACGGGTGCTGGAGAGACGCAGTTCGATACACTCAGAGACCAGCTGCTGCACGCGGGTACGAATTAAACCGCGCAGGTGCTGGCTGTAGCAAAATACCTCAACGCTGTCCGGCGGCGCGGCATCCTGGTGCATCTTGCCGAGAATGGTTTTCAACGCTTCGATCATCGCCTGCTCGCCGTTGAAATGCAGGGTACGCACTTCGTTCCACGAGTTGCGGTACAGCAGATCCACGCTGCCCACCAGACAGTTTTGCTGCTCGCCAAAGCTAAAGACGTCCAGCTTGCGGAAGTCAAAATGGACCACCTGATTGCGGAAGGCCGCCGTCGGGTCGTATTCCAGGTTGACGATAATCGCCAGATGGCGAATCTCGCACGGGCTGTAGAGCGCTTTCGGCGTTGGGGCAGGCAGGCGCAGCGGGAAGTGGTGCGACACATCCGCGACCATCTCCTGCAGCTTAGCGAGATCAACCACCTCGTTGCCTTTGATAAACAGGCGCGTGCGCGAGGTCAGCAGGCCGTTGAACCAGGCCCAGGCCACCAGCTTGTTCAGGTAGCGGTTATATTCCAGCGGCTGATGGCTGATGATTGAATCCATGCTTGGCGCACGGTTATACAGATACCACCCGGTGCGGTTTGCGCGGCCCGGCGGCACATAGATAAAGGTCAGGTTCGGTTCTGACAGGTCTGGCGAAATCTGCGGGTTAACCAGGGTGACTTTACCCGGCAGCGCCTCAAACGCGGCGTACAGCTTACGGGTCAAGACACCGATATCCTGCGGGCTGGCGGAAACGCTGAGGTTGTTACGGCGCGCAAAGCGGATCAGGTTACGATAGCTTTGCATCATCGCATCGAGCAGTTCGTTGTGCGCTTCACGTACCTGATCGATTTTCCAGTTGGCCCGGTTGTCGAGCATGGACAGACGCGCTTCGTCCCATCCCCACTCTTTCACTAACTGACTGACCACTTCACGACGCCAGCCCACGCAGGCGCGCTCGCGGCTCAATTTCTCACAGACTTTGAGATAGAAACATCGACGCACCAGGTCCAGACGCGTGGTGTCATCAATGGCTTTAAGGTATTCGGTCACGCGCTCCAGCATCATGCAGTAGGCGTCCAGCCCGAAGGAGACGATCTCCCCGTCGTGCAAGCGCTGCTTGATATCTTTCGCCAGCAGGCGAGGCGTGGGGTATTCCCAGGAATAGGCTTCCAGCAGCAGCGTTTTCAGCACCGCTTTATACGGCGAGTCGATACTCTTATAGAGCTGCCAGAGGCTTGCGCCAAAGTACTCTTCTGCGGACAGAGAGCTTAGGCCGCCGAGATCCAACCATTCGTTTGGCGTCAGTACGCCCTGCGCGTAAAGCGACATGACGTAGTCATCGTAATGCTCTTCTTCTTCGCACGGGACCATATTCCACAGAATACGCTTCCCGGCCAGACGCACGGCAGTACGGTAAAATTCATCCAGCAGTAAGATGTGCTGAGTCGAGCCGCAGTCCTCACCACCCAGACTGCCGCTTTCGTTATGGCGGAAACGGTTTTCATCAATCAGGAAGAAGCTTACTTCCACACCGAGCGAAGCCGCCCAGCTCTCCAGCAGGCTACACTTGCGCTGCAGCAGCTGACGCTCGTCGTTATCGAGCCAGGACTGATGACAGACCCAGATGTCCAGGTCCGAAGAACAGCTTTGCCCTACCGATGAGGTGCTCCCCATAGAGTAAACGCCGGTAATCGGCAGTTCACCTTTCGGAGACTCCTGTGGCGGCATGCCGCGATAGAGCTCAAGCTCGTTCAGATAATGCTGTTGGGTTTCATCAGGCGTGAAAAGGCAAATGCCCTGGGGAACGTTACCGTCAAGGTAGCCAGGCATCAGCGGATGGTGATAGTGCAATAATGTCGGCAGCAGACTGTATACCTGCTGGAAAGCAGGGCCCATGGCAGCAAGCGCGCGATCCACACGCAGTTGATTTATGGCATCCAGTCTCTGTTTCAGAGTCTCAATATAGAGGTACAAGACGTATCGCCTGATGTTTCCGGGTGGCGCAAGCTATTCAAAACACGAATAACAGCGGGCCCGCAGTATTTCAAAAAGATAACCGTTACCCTTTTTCGCCCTTATCATTTTTGGTGGTAGCGACGAAAAAATGGTCTAAAACGTGATCAATTTAACACCTTGCCGGTTGACCGTAAAGAAAGATGCGCTACATACAAGTGTAGCACCGTTCTGTACGTGTAAATTCCTGAATACGGCTATGGCTGACGAATACGCCGCCTTGTCCCTCTCACGCTTCATCAACCGTAAAACTGCCATCCCAGAGTCAACAATGTTAGGATGGTTAGCGATTGATAATGACGGTAACAAGCATGTTAGACAATGTTTTGAGAATTGCCACACGCCAAAGCCCTCTTGCGCTCTGGCAGGCACATTATGTGAAGCAGCGCCTTGAAGCCTGCCACAGTGGATTGCGCGTCGAGCTGGTGCCGATGGTCACGCGCGGTGACGTGATCCTCGATACGCCTCTGGCGAAAGTGGGCGGTAAAGGCCTGTTTGTCAAAGAACTGGAACTGGCATTGCTTGAGAACCGCGCCGATATCGCCGTACATTCGATGAAAGACGTGCCCGTCGAGTTCCCGGAAGGGCTGGGGCTGGTGACCATCTGCGAGCGCGAAGATCCGCGCGATGCGTTTGTCTCTAACCACTATGACTCCCTCGACGCGCTGCCCGAAGGTAGCGTGGTTGGCACGTCCAGTTTACGCCGTCAGTGTCAGCTGGCGGAACGCCGTCCTGACCTGATCATTCGCTCGCTGCGCGGTAACGTCGGCACGCGTCTGGGCAAGCTGGATAACGGCGATTACGATGCCATTATCCTTGCCGTTGCCGGTCTGAAGCGTCTGGGGCTGGAGTCGCGCATTCGCGTGGCGTTGCCGCCAGAGCTGTCGCTGCCGGCCGTGGGCCAGGGTGCCGTCGGCATTGAGTGCCGTCTGGACGATGCGCGTACCCGCGAACTGCTCGCGCCGCTGAACCATGATGAGACCGCTATTCGCGTAAAAGCCGAGCGTGCGATGAATACCCGCCTCGAAGGGGGATGCCAGGTACCGATTGGCAGCTATGCTGAATTAACAGATGGCGAACTGTGGCTGCGCGCGCTTGTGGGCGCCCCGGACGGTTCGCAGATGGTACGCGGCGAACGTCGCGGTAAAGCGCAAGATGCCGAGCTGCTTGGCGTGTCGCTGGCTGAAGAGCTGCTGGATAACGGCGCCCGCGAGATTCTGGCTGACGTTTATAATGGAGAGCCCCCTGCATGAGTATTCTCGTCACCCGCCCTTCTCCCGCAGGAGAGCAGTTAGTGAGCCGTCTGCGCGCACTGGGGCAGGTGGCCTGGAGTTTTCCGCTCATTGAATTCTCCCCCGGTCGGGAGCTCTCTGCGCTCGCCGACCAGATGAATACCCTTCAGGAAGGCGACCTGCTGTTTGCGCTGTCGCAACATGCCGTGGAATTTGCCCACGCGCAGCTGCAACAGCAGGGTTTGACCTGGCCAGTTGCTCCCCGCTATTTCGCGATTGGCCGCACAACGGCACTGGCGCTGCATACCGTAAGCAGCGCGGACGTTCGTTATCCGTTAGATCGGGAAATCAGCGAAGTCTTGCTACAATTACCTGAATTACAAACTATTGCCGGAAAGCGTGCGCTCATTTTGCGCGGTAATGGTGGCCGCGAACTGTTGGGCGAAACGCTGCGTGAACGTGGTGCAGACGTGACGTTCGTTGAGTGCTATCAGCGCTGTGCAAAACATTACGATGGCGCGGAAGAGGCGATGCGCTGGCACGCGCGCGGCATTAATACGCTGGTGGTCACCAGCGGTGAAATGTTACAACAGCTTTGGTCGCTGATACCGCTTTGGTATCGCGAAAACTGGTTACTCCGCTGTCGGCTTCTGGTCGTCAGTGAGCGTCTGGCGAACCAGGCCCGGGAACTGGGCTGGCAGGATATTCGGATCGCTGATAACGCCGACAACGATGCGCTGCTGCGCGCATTACAATAACTCTCAAATGGGAAGCCATAATGACGGAACACGACAAATCCTTCGCCGTGGTTGAAGAGACCAGGGAGACTGTGGAGACGACGCCACAGCCAGAGACGACAGAGAAAACCGCTGAGAAGAAAAACGGCAGCAACAAAACGAGCCTCACGCTGAGCGCGATTGCCATCGCCATTGCGCTGGCAGCAGGGGTGGGCCTGTACGGTCTGGTGAAGCAACAGGGTGCTAACCAGACGTCCACCAGCGATGCGCTGGTGACTCAGCTCACCGCCCTGCAAAAAGCGCAGGAGACGCAGAAAACCGAGCTGGAAACGGTGATTAAGCAGCAGGCCGCCGCGCTTGCCGAGGCAAACAGCAAACAGGAAGAGCTGACCAAACAGCTGGGCGACGTGCAGCAGAAAGTCGCCACGATTTCCGGCACCGATGCCAAAACCTGGCTGCTCTCGCAGGCGGACTTCCTGGTGAAGCTCGCCGGACGTAAGCTCTGGAGCGATCAGGATGTCACCACTGCCGCCGCGCTGCTGAAAAGCGCCGATGCGAGCCTGGCAGACATGAACGACCCGAGCCTCATTACCGCACGTCGCGCGATCACCGAAGATATTGCCAGCCTCTCCGCCGTCTCGCAGGTGGATTACGACGGTATCATCCTCAAGGTGAACCAGCTTTCGAATCAGATTGATAACCTGCAGCTGGCGGATAATAACGACGACGACTCCCCGATGGATTCCGACGGGACCGAGCTTTCCACCTCCCTGAGCGAATGGCGCATAAACCTGCAGAAAAGCTGGCAGAACTTTATGGACAGCTTCATCACTATCCGCCGTCGCGACGAAACCGCCGTGCCGCTGCTGGCGCCGAACCAGGATATCTATCTGCGCGAGAACATTCGTTCCCGCCTGCTGGTGGCGGCTCAGGCCGTGCCGCGTCATCAGGAAGAGACCTACAAACAGGCGCTGGATAACGTCTCAACGTGGGTACGCGCCTACTACAACACCGATGATGCGACGACCACTGCCTTCCTCGAAGACATTGATAAGCTGAGCCAGCAGAATATCACCATGAACGTGCCGGATAAGCTGGCCAGCCAGCCGATTCTGGAAAAACTGATGCAGACGCGCGTACGCAACCTGCTGGCGCAGCCGGGCGTTCCGGCTGAGCAAACGGGCGGAGCGGCTCCAGCTACGGCTCCTGCGCCTGAAAGCGCACCGCAGGGAGAGTAATGATGCTAAAAGTTCTCTTACTCTTTATCCTGCTGATCGCCGGGATCGTCCTAGGGCCGATGCTTGCGGGTCATCAGGGCTACGTCCTGATCCAGACCGATAACTACAACATCGAAACCAGCGTAACGGGCCTGACGATCGTTCTGATCCTCGGCGTGGTGGTGCTGTTTGCGATCGAGTGGATCCTGCGCCGTATTTTCCGCACCGGTGCCCACACGCGCGGCTGGTTCGTTGGCCGTAAACGCCGCCGTGCCCGTAAACAGACCGAACAGGCGCTGCTTAAGCTTGCCGAGGGTGATTATCAGCAGGTTGAAAAGCTGATGTCGAAAAACGCCGACCACGCCGAACAGCCGGTGGTGAACTATCTGCTGGCTGCCGAAGCGGCGCAGCAGCGCGGTGACGAAGCCCGCGCCAATCAGCACCTTGAGCGGGCGGCGGAGCTGGCTCACGGCGACCCGATTCCTGTGGAAATCACGCGCGTTCGTCTGCAGCTGGCGCGCAATGAGGATCACGCGGCTCGCCACGGTATTGACCGCCTGCTGGAAGTTGCGCCACGCCATCCGGAAGTGCTGCGTCTTGCCGAGCAGGCCTATATTCGTACCGGCGCCTGGGGTTCACTGCTGGACATCATTCCGTCAATGGCGAAGGCCGAGGTGGGCGATGATGAACATCGTGATGAGCTTCAGCGTCTGGCATGGATTGGCCTGATGGATCAGGCGCGCGCCGACCTGGGCAGCGACGGACTGAAAACGTGGTGGAAGAATCAGAGCCGTAAAACGCGCCAGCAGATCCCTCTGCAGGTGGCAATGGCGGAACATCTGATTGAATGTGACGACCACGACACCGCACAGGAGATACTCCTCGATGGTCTGAAGCGCCAGTACGACGATCGTCTGGTGATGGTGATCCCGCGCCTGAAAACCAACAACCCTGAGCAAGTCGAGAAAGTGCTGCGTCAGCAGATTAAAACCGTCGGCGATCGCCCACTGCTGTGGAGCACGCTCGGTCAGTCGCTGATGAAGCACGGAGAATGGCAGGAGGCGAGCCTCGCCTTCCGCGCGGCGCTGAAGCAGCGTCCGGATGCCTTTGATTACGCATGGCTTGCCGATACGCTGGACAAGCAGCATAAGCCGGAAGAGGCAGCCGCCATGCGTCGTGATGGGTTGCTGCTAACGCTGCAAAATAACGGTACGCAGCAGTAAATAAAAAGGAGGCCAGCGGGTCTCCTTTTTTTATCGCCTTTCTCCTGCTACATTCTTTGCACCCACATCCGCAAACGAATCCGCCAATGTAACGATGTCTTTTCATTAACCTTTTTTCACACACGCGCACATTTTGCAGCGTGGACTAAATCGTTTTTGAAAGGAAATCTCAATGAACTCGCTTTTGTATGCGCTTATTCAGGCGCTGCGCTGCCACCGCTGGCTGCGCCTGCTTGCCTGCGCTTTTATCTTTTCTTCGCTGGGGAATGGTCTAACCCAGGTTGTGGTCTTCGGTTTGCTCTTAGCATGGTCAGCCCCGCCCGCTCTGCTGACTCTCGCTTTTCTTTTCGCTACGGTACCCGGATTCATCGGCAGCATCTTAGGCGAAAAACTGTGCTCGCGCTGTTCTCCGATATCGCTGCTGATACTGACCGAGGGGCTGGGCTTGCTCGCCCTGCTCTTTCCCCTGCTTGGCGTGGGTTACCACAGCGTTGCCGCATTGCTCGCCGTGCAATCCACCGAAGCGCTGCTCAGCGGGATGAGTTGGCCCGCACTGACATTGCTCTTTAAGCGCGGACTTAGCGAAGCAGAGCTGCCTGCTGCGACCTGTCTGGAAAATGTGATTTTTGCTTCTCAGGTGTTGTTAGGAAGCGGCCTCGGCGTGGTGCTGTTTCAGAAGACATCCGTGTTTACCCTGCTGGCCCTTGATGCCGCGAGCTTTTTCGGGTCACTGTTACTGCTATGGATGGCTGGACGCCGGTTTTCTCCGGCACCAGGCCCTACTACTATGGAAAAGGGGGATTCTGCAACATTACGCTGGCAGGCGTTGACCGTTCGGCAGAAACGCAGCCTGCTCATCCTGCCGGCGCTGGCCGCCGTCGGCTCACCGGCCATGGCGCTTCTTCCTGCACTGGCCCAGCAGCTCCGTCCTCAGGATGCGGCGGGTCTTGCTTTGCCCCTGCTTTTCGCGAGGAGTCTGGGGCAGCTTTGTGGCCCCCTGCTGCTAAAGAAAGAGAACCTGACGCGCTTTGCGGCCCACACGCCGCGAATAATCGTTTGTCTGAGCATCTTTCTGGCCGCTTATGGCATGCTGCCGTTTTTGTCCGGGTGGACGGTATATGCGCTGGGGATGATCTTTATCGCGCATCTGGCCTCGAATGTTCTCTTCGCAGCGGGCACGTTTGGCGTACTCAGTAGTTTTCCTCTCACGCAAACCGCTTCTGCCAGCGGTAAAGCCTGGCGCTGGCAAACGCTCAGCGCCTCTCTTTTCACCGGCATTGCAGCGGCGGTGGCTTCAGGGTTTGGCTCAGTACAGGCGCTCTATGCTGTCTCTGCATCGGCCCTGCTGATGGTTGCCCTGATCATGTGCTTGTATCGGGAATAAGGCATAAAAAAACGCCTGCTATAAAAGCAGGCGTTAAACAGGTCTGTAAGACAACATATTTGGTGCTTCACTCAACGTTATGTCCATGGTGTCTGATGAGGCCGAAGCGACATCTGTCAGTGGACGATAAGCACCGTAAATGGCTCTGCGTCATTCCTGAGTTTATGAGGCACTAAGGCGAACATAAGAGATGGAATGAGCATCTACGCGTATATTATTGCACGTAACGTGCCAACATGACATCCAGAAGTTTTACATGACGCAACATTTTAAGATAAAAGGAAATTATGCTGTTGAGCGTCGTCTTAATCTCTACAACATATCGGTAAACGCAGAAATATGTCGTCAGGAGGAGACAGCAAAACCCATAAATAGTTATTTATTTAAATTTCAAAGAGTTGCATGTCGCTGGATTGCGACAATGAAAAAGGATGCTGTCGGGGAATCGCTACAGGAGTGGAAAGCCGCAGAAAACAAAAAACCCCGCCGAAGCGGGGTTCAAAATTGGTCGGCGAGAGAGGATTCGAACCTCCGACCCACTGGTCCCAAACCAGTTGCGCTACCAAGCTGCGCTACTCGCCGATGTACTGCTTTTTTGAATTTTTAGTTCAATTCATTTAAAAAGTCGTGGTGCGAGGGGGGGGACTCGAACCCCCACATCCAAAGGACACTAACACCTGAAGCTAGCGCGTCTACCAATTCCGCCACCTTCGCAATTCACAACTCTTTCAAATAATGGGGTGGCTAATGGGATTCGAACCCACGACAACTGGAATCACAATCCAGGGCTCTACCAACTGAGCTATAGCCACCACTGTATTCTTAACTCACGCGGTACTGACTACTTCTCAGACCACCGCAGCTCCAGCACCGGGTAAATGGTGCGCCCGACAGGATTCGAACCTGAGACCTCTGCCTCCGGAGGGCAGCGCTCTATCCAGCTGAGCTACGGGCGCTTAGCGCCGTTGCGGGGCTGGATATTACGTACCTCCGTCCCCGCTGTCTAGTGCTTTTTTGAAAAAAATGCGCGTTTGGTTATGGTTTGCACATTTTGCCGCTTATTCCTCCACTTTCTGCGTAGTGGCACGGCGACCCAGGCCAAAAAGCTTATAGGCAGCCGTTACAGCCGCCAGGAAGATCATCCCGACAAACAGCGACATGCGGGTATCTTCATTAAAGTACATGCCGATTAATACGCAAATAAGGAACGCCATCGTCAAATAGTTCGCATAGGGGAACAGAATTGAGCGGAACGGATGGCTTTCAATTGCCTTTTTATGCGCATGGCGGAAACGCAGCTGGCTGATGAGGATAACAAACCACGGCACCATGCCCGGCAGTACGCTGGCGCTGTAGACGTAAACGAACACGCGCTGCGGGTTAGGAATGATGTAATTCAGGCAAGAGCCAATCAGCAGGATCGCGATGGAGACCGCCACCCCCGCCACCGGCACCCCGGCACGTGAGACTTTGCTCATCGCCGCAGGCAGCTGGTTGTTCTTCGAGAGCGCATAGAGCATACGCCCGCAGCTGTACATCCCACTGTTACAGCCTGACAACGCTGCCGTCAGGACCACAAAGTTGATGATACCCGCCGCCGCCGTGATACCAATTTTGGCGAAGGTTAATACAAACGGGCTACCCGTCGTGCCAATTTCGTTCCACGGGAAGATGGTCACGATGACGAAGATCGCGCCCACATAGAAAATCAGGATACGCCACAGCACTTTGCCTACCGCGCTACGCAGCGTGACCTGCGGGTTTTTCGCTTCACCGGCGGTAATACCGATCAGCTCCACGCCCTGATACGAGGCCACAACGATACACAGCGCCGTCAGGAAGCCCTTCCAGCCGCCGGCGAAGAAGCCGCCGTTTTCGGTCAGGTTGCCAAAGCCGATAGCGTGTCCACCGTTGCCAAAGCCGAAGAAAATCACGCCCAGGCCGACGACAATCATCACGATAATCGTGGTGACTTTGATCATTGCGAACCAGAATTCAATTTCACCGTAAAGGCGCACGGCGGCCAGGTTTGCCAGCGCCACCAGCCCCACGGCAATGAGCGCGGGGATCCACTGGACCATGTCCGGGAACCAGAACTGGACGTAGACCCCTATCGCGGTGATCTCTGAGATGCCCACCGCCATCCACATAAACCAGTATGACCAGGCCGTCAGGTAGCCGAAGAACGGGCTCATATAACGGTGCGCGTAAACGGCGAAGGAGCCGGTTACCGGCTCCAGGAAGAGCATTTCGCCCATGGAACGCATAATGAAGAAAACAAACAGCCCGGCGATAATATATGCCAGTAATACGGAAGGGCCTGCCCATTTGAGCGTGCTTGCGGAGCCCATAAACAGGCCCACGCCGATAGTGCCGCCCAGCGCTATCAGTTCAATATGACGAGCTTCCAGCCCACGCTGTAGCTCCGGTTGTTTCTCTGCCATAGATCCTCGATTGTGTTTGCTGTTTCCCGGCTTAATACCGGGTATTGTTTTTTAGGGGTACTAAAATACGGAGCGAATGGTTTCCTAAAATCTGCCAAATGGCAAACGATGCATTAAAAAAATGAATGCATTGCACAGATTATCAGCAGTTTTGCAGGCGAGTTGCAGCGCGAATAGCATATCGCGCTACATTTTGATTACATTTTCCCGGTGTAATGCCAGGCGAGGTAGCGAAGCAGACGGATCTGTCGTTTAATGCGCGTCGGTTGCGATAGCAGGCGGTACAGCCACTCCAGCCCCAGATTTTGCCAGACCTTTGGCGCACGCTTAACGTGGCCGGTAAAGACGTCGTACGTACCGCCAACGCCCATGTAGAGGGCATCCGGACAGACCAGCCGGCAGTCACGCATCAGGATCTCCTGGCGCGGGGAGCCCATCGCCACGGTGACAATTTTCGCCCCGCTGTCACGAACGCGCTCAAACAGAGCCTGCCGATCTTCCGGTTTGAAGTAACCGTCCTGGCTGCCGACAATATTAACATTCCATTGACGACGCAGTTTCTCCTCCGTCTGGGCCAGTATCTCTGGCTTCCCGCCAATCAGGAACACGGGCGTGCCCTGCGCACCGGCGCGGGCCATAAGCTGCTCCCAGAGATCGGCACCCGCCACGCGGGAAACATTAGCGTCAGGATACTTTTTACGGATAGAGCGGACCACGCTGATCCCATCCGCGTATTTAAATTCAGCCGCTTCAATCAGGCTTTTGACTTCCGCATTATCCTCAACCGCCAGCATTTTTTCCGCGTTGATGGCCACCAGCGTACCGGATTTCATCTGGCCGTCGGCGAACAGAAAGTCCAGCGCGTGCTGCATGTCGCGCCACCCAATAAGCTGCAGCCCACGTAGCGCATAGCGCGGTGCAGAAACTTTATCAGTCATTACTATCCTTACTCAGACTTGCGACAGCGTTGTGCTGCCCTGCCGCTCGCGCTTGTGCACAAGCCCTGCGCTGTCAAACAGCCAGTACAACAGCTTGGCCAGTAACAGACAGAGGCCGAAAACGACCATGAAGAACACCACGCGCGATACGAACGAGTCCAGTCCTTCGCGCGCCAGAACGATCATATTGAAAATGGCACCAAAGCAGAAACTGTGCAAAATGGCCGCTTGATAGCGGTTGGTCTCTTCGTTGCCACGCACGTAAAGCCAGTCGAACCACTTGATAATCAGCCCCACGGCAACCGCTCCGGGCAGAATGAACCACGCCCCTCCCATCACCACCAGGGAACCAATCAGCGTTGGCGAGATTGCCAGACCGGAATGATTGTTCAGCACTTCCCAGGTAAAATAGTTCGCGGTATTGAGCACCACGCCAGGCCGGTCCGGCCATAGCCAGGAAGGGATAAAGACGTAGAAGTCGCGAACAATCGGCGCCAGCCCCTGGAAATCAATCTTGTCGTAGTTTTGCAGCAGCAATGCCAGGTTTTCCCACGGCGAGAATGTATCGCGCGTGAGGTAGAGGAACGTATAAAACGCCTCATCACCCGCCACGTTCATTCCGTAGCGCTTTAGCGCCAGCCAGAACATCCCCACGATGCCAAACACGCCTGCCGCAACCAGCATCCACAGCGAGATCCAGCCGCGGATGATGCCGATAAACAGGAAGATGGCGAAGGCGATGATAATGTTCGCGCGCGTACCGCCCACAATCATGTAGGTCAGGATGCCAAACGCGACGGTACTGACCAGGAAGAACAGCCACGCTTTGCTGTCCTGGCGCAGGAAGAAGATCACCAGCATCGCCGGGATGAAGAAGTAGAAGAAACGCTTAAGCGCCACGCCCGAAACCTCGGCCGAAAAAATCTGGCTGTAGGAGTGGAGCTTAAACAGCAGAAAGCCGTTATGCATGAAGAAGATGCCGACGCTGACCAGGGCGATGGTCATCAGCATCACCCACGTCAGGTGGGTTTCCACCCGATTCATGGTAAAAAGCGGCCGACGCGGGGCAGCAGCCTGCGCTGAACGCAGACGCGTTTTATAGGTGACGTAGTAAACCGCATAGAAGCAGGTCGCCGCCAGAAGCGCCTGGAGCAGGATTTCCGGCGGCGCGACGCTCACGTCAAAACGGAACACCAGAATGCTGGTGAGCGGGAAGCCGAAAAAGAAGGTCAGCAGAAACAGTAACGAGAAGAACACGTTAAAGTTGAAGCGCACCCGGCGGAACTCAAACCAGGTAAGCGTGGCGATAAACAGGGTGCTCAGAAGCCAGACAACCAGTAAGCCGCTGAATTGCAACTGACTCATGCTTTGTCTCCTGAAGCGATACGCAGCGCGCGGTGCCACGGCGTGAGATAATTCGGGCTGAAAAAATCGATGCTATTTTTATCCACCAGCGTGAGCTGGCGTTGAGCTTCCCGTACCACCTCGACATTCAGCGTGTCTGAGGTAAACAACACCGGAATGTGCTGCTCGGCCATGTCCTGCCAGAACGGGTTGTCGCGGTTGAGCACGCACGGTACACCCGCCTGAATCAGCAGACACAGTGTGCCAATTCCCTGCTGTCGGGCAAAGATGAAATAGCCGAGATCGCATTTTCTCAGCAGCGCAAGATATTCATCAAATTCCAGTTTATCGCTCAGGATGTGCAGATTTTCTGCACTAAACAGCGCAAGTCCCTGCTGGCGAACATCATCAATATAGGCGTCGTTGTTGGCGGGATAGCCCATCGGCACCACCACGTTCACCGTGTCGCCGAACTGCTGATGCACCGCCCTGAGCGCCGCAACGTGTTCGTTACTGCGATCGCCGGAATTCCCCACCAGGATCGTCAGCTTGCCTTCACGCACCGTGTCATTCGCCATGGTGTTCAGCGCAGGATCCATGCGGGTTGGGAAATAGAGTAGCTCACCGCGCACGTTCGGGTGCTGTTTAGCAAAATAGTTGAGGTCGCCACGGGTGGCAAACACACAGCCTACGCGCCCCTGCGCCATGCGGCGCAGCGGATAGAAAAGACGGAATTTCCAGCCGCGGGAGACTTCGTAGAGATCGGCCCCCCAGATATGCCAGCAGCACTGGGAGGGTTTAATCCCCCCGCTGAGCAGTGCCAGCCAGAGGCCGGTATTGAACTGCCCGTGGAAAAAGAAACGTTGCTTACGATCCGCTTTGGCTTTGCCAATGACCGCCTTCGCCAGCGCGGCCTTATCCGGCCAGAAGCGAACAGTTAGCGCCGGAAACGCCTCGCTCAGGCCCTTATCCTGACCTGCAACCATAAACTCGCGCGCATCGGGATTACCCGATGCCAGCTCGTCGTTGAAGAACCGCAAAACGGTCTGGTTATGGTGTGGGATATCCGATCCCAGGATGTGAATCAGTGCAGTCATGCGCGTTTACGCCACAATAAAAATACGCCGCAACAGGCAGCGAAATAAACGATATAGGTTGCCATGTAGGCCTGAGCCGCACCCAGCGCACCGTGCACGGGTATCAGCCAGTGTGAAAATGCTGTCAGTAACGCAAACTGGCTAATTTCCGCCAGGATATACAGCCGCAGGGACGCTTTTGCAATCACCAGATAACCGAAAACGTAAGCACCCACTTTCAGCACATCACCCACCAGCTGCCAGGCAAAGAGATCGCGCATGGCAATGAACTTCGCCGAGAACAGCAGCCAGATGGCGACATCGCGCAATAACCAGACGGTCAAACTGGCAGCCGCCACAGCGGGCAATACAAAGCGCAGCGATCGGAAAATCTCACGGGTAATATCCTGCCTGGACGTCAGACGCGATAATGTTGGCAGCAAATAAACGCTAAAGGAAGCCGTAATAAACTGGAGGTAGGCGTCGGAAATGCTGCTCACGCCCTGCCAGATCCCGACTTCATCCCAGCTATAATGCGCCGCCAGCAGGTTTCGCATCATCACGTAGGCCACGGGCAGCGTGACGGAGGTGATAAGCGCCATCAGGGTAAATTTACCCAGCTGGCTGGCAAGCACCTTATCCCATTGCGGTTTCAGGTAGCTCAGAGGGATGACGCCCCGACGCATCAGCATAAACGCCGCAGGCACAACAACCAGCGCCGGGACCAGCGCCAGCCCCAGCAGTGCGCCTTCATAGCCGCCCAGACGATAGCAAAAGTAATAGGCAATCACGCCGATGACGCTGCCCAGGATTAAGGCAAGCGCGTTACCGGCAGCATCACGAAATCCTTTCATCAGCGCCAGCAGCAGGTTAGCCCAGGCAATACCCATCTGAACCAACGCGACCAGACGCACCAGCCCCTGGTAATGGGTGTGCCCGAACAACCCCTGGCTGATGGGTGCCGCCGCCAGCAGAAAAATAATCGCCATCAGGGTCGAAAAACCCGTGACCATCGCCGAAGAGGTACCCACCACCCTGCGTAGCTGAGCCGCATCATCGTGATACTGCGCAACGTATTTGGTCACGCCGTTGAAGATACCGGCACCGGCCAGAACCCCAAGGACGGTGACAAGCTGGCGGAAATTACCCGCCAGCCCCACGCCAGAGGGGCCAAATGAGACGGCCAGCAGTTTGACGACCAGCAGCCCGGCGCCAATTTTTACAAGCGTGGACGCGGCGGTCCACACCGATGCTTTTGCCAGAGACATATCAGCCGAAATAACTCAGAAGAGTATTTATCACCGTACGCTGGTTAACAGGCGCGAGGTTGTAGAACAGTGGCAGACGAAGCAAACGCTCACTTTCTTTGGTCGTGTAGCGGTCTTCACCCGCAAACGTGCCAAACGCTTCTCCGGCCGGGCTGGAGTGCAGCGGGATATAGTGGAACACCGCCATAATGTCGGCCTCTTTCAGACAGGCGATGAGCTCGCTGCGGTCGTCGTTATCGCGCAGCTTGATGTAGAACATATGCGCATTGTGGACGCAATCTGCCGGGATGGTTGGCAGTTCAATACGCCCGGCTTTGGCCAGAGGCTCAAGCGCATCGTAATACGTTTGCCACAGGGAAAGACGCTGCAGGTTGATACGTTCCGCCGCTTCCAGCTGCGCCCACAGGTATGCGGCCTGCAGGTCGGCCATCAGATAGCTTGAGCCAATATCGCGCCAGGTGTATTTGTCTACCTGACCGCGGAAGAACTGGCTGCGGTTGGTGCCTTTTTCGCGGATCACTTCCGCACGCTCCACGAGAGCCCGGTCGTTAATCAGCGTCGCGCCACCTTCTCCGCCCGCCGTGTAGTTTTTGGTTTCGTGGAAGCTAAAGCAGCCGATGTGGCCAATCGTGCCCAGCGCGCGTCCCTTGTAGGTAGACATCACGCCCTGTGCGGCATCTTCCACCACGAACAGGTTATGCTTTTTGGCGATCGCCATGATGGTGTCCATTTCACAGGCCACGCCCGCATAGTGAACCGGTACGATCGCGCGCGTTTTGTCGGTAATCGCCGCTTCAATCAGCGTCTCATCAATGTTCATGGTATCCGGGCGGATATCCACAAAGACGATTTTCGCCCCGCGCAGCACAAACGCATTCGCCGTGGAAACGAAGGTGTAGCTCGGCATGATCACTTCATCGCCGGGCTGGATATCCAGCAGCAGCGCCGCCATTTCCAGCGATGCCGTACAGGACGGGGTTAGCAGCACTTTGGCGCTGTGGAAACGCTGTTCCATCCACTGCTGACAGCGACGGGTAAAACCGCCGTCACCGCAGAGTTTGCCGCTGCCCATGGCAGACTGCATATAGTCGAGTTCAGTGCCGACAACGGGTGGGGCGTTAAATGGAATCATCTTGTCACCTGTATAACCAGTAGGCGGTGGCGTCGACGTTGGCACCACTCGCAATATAACGTTTAAGCGCGGCGGTGTTGCCCAGTTGGGTCGCGACCCGCAGCATCACAAGCTGCTGCTGCTGCGCCCAGTGCAACGCCGCCTGCATCAGTTTTTCACCAATACCGCGCCCGGCTAATAAGCCAATACGCGCCTCGCGCTCGTTGAGCTTACGCAGCGAGACGAACCCCTGGATCTGACCGTCACCTGCACGGAAAACCAGGCAGACGTGATCAAAGGTGCCTTTGACCGCATTCTCTATCCACTGGGCATAGAAACGTCCGCTATCGTCAGGCGCATACCAGGGCGCGCGAAACCGGCTCTGCGCAAACGCCTGAGCCGCCATCTGACGCAGTACGGGGATATCCTGCTCCGTTGCCGTTTCCGCACCGCACGCATCGTGCCGGGTAAGGGTAATGGAAAGGTCTACCTCACCTTCAACCAGCTGAAAACCGTGTTGCTGGAGCGCGTCAAGCAGATCGGCACGCTCCGCCGGGATCTTAGCCTGTACCCGATGCCAGGCGATAAAATCCGATTCAGCCAGTACCGGCGCGTCATCGCGCAGACGCACGATGGCTGACGGCAGGCCGAAAAAGGCACTCTCCCACTGCAGGGACTCGAGCACCCCATTCAGGCTGTTCAACGCCAGACACCTTTGGTATCCACAATATACTGCTGACGAACAGTATCACCGGACGTCGCTTTAAACTCTTTATGATCCACCAGCAGTACCAGCACGTCCGCCGTCGCCAGCGAGTCTTCCAGCGCAGTCAGCGTGCAGTGCCCCGCCAGTTTTGCCGGTAATTCATGGATATTCGGCTCAACCACCAGCGTTTCGCCCTTGTGCCATTCGGCAATCATCTCAGCAATTTCCATCGCCGGGCTTTCACGCAGATCGTCAATGTTCGGTTTAAATGCCAGACCAAAGCAGGCAATTTTCAGCTCGCTGGCGCGCTTGCCGCTCTCTGCCAGACAATCCGCAACCGTCGCTTTAACCTGACTGAGCACCCAGTGAGGCTTGCTGTCGTTCACTTCACGCGCGGTACGGATCAGGCGTGCCTGCGCCGGATTCTGCGCCACGATAAACCACGGATCGACGGCAATACAGTGTCCGCCCACGCCCGGGCCGGGCTGGAGAATGTTGACGCGCGGATGGCGATTCGCCAGGCTAATCAGTTCCCAGACGTTAATCCCCTGATCGGCGCAAATCAGCGACAGTTCGTTCGCAAAGGCGATATTGACGTCGCGGAAGCTGTTTTCCGTCAGCTTGCACATCTCGGCGGTGCGGGAGTTGGTCACCACACACTCGCCTTCGAGGAAAATCTTATAGAGCGCGCTGGCACGTTCGGAACAGACGGGCGTCATACCGCCAATCACGCGGTCGTTTTTAATCAATTCGACCATGACCTGGCCCGGTAGCACGCGCTCCGGACAGTAGGCGATGTTGATATCCGCCTGCTCACCCGCCTGCTGCGGGAAACGTAAATCAGGGCGCGCCTCGGCCAGCCACTGTGCCATCTGCTCGGTAGCACCAACCGGAGAGGTCGATTCAAGGATCACCAGCGCCCCTTTCTTCAGCACAGGGGCAATGGATTTTGCCGCAGCCTCGACGTAAACCATATCGGGCTCGTGGTCGCCTTTAAACGGGGTAGGGACGGCAATCAGGTAGGCATCCGCTTCAACTGGGGTTGTGCTGGCACGCAGGAAGCCGCCCTCCACCGCCTCTTTCACCACGCGGTCAAGATCGGGCTCCACAATATGAATTTCGCCACGGTTAATGGTTTCCACCGCACGTGCGTTGATATCCACACCGACAACCTGTTTTTGACGAGAGGCAAACGCCGCTGCGGTGGGCAAGCCAATATAGCCAAGACCAATGACAGAGATGGTAGTAAAACTCATAGCAATACCCGATTGTGTTTAAGTGCATGCAAAATACGACCACAAGCCTGCCCGTCTCCATACGGATTATGGGCCCGGCTCATCGCCTGATACGCTTCATCGTCGTGCAACAGGCGCGTGACCTCTTCGACGATGAGCTGTGCGTTGGTGCCAACCAGACGCACCGTCCCCGCTTTCACCGCTTCCGGACGTTCAGTGGTTTCACGCATCACCAGTACCGGTTTGCCAAGAGAGGGAGCTTCTTCCTGAATGCCGCCGGAATCGGTGAGGATCAGCCAGGCATGGTTCATCAGCCAGACAAACGGCATGTAGTCCTGAGGTTCAATCAAAAGGACATTTTCGACATGGCCCAGGATGCGGTTCACCGGCTCGCTGACATTAGGGTTAAGGTGTACCGGATAGACAATTTGCACATCGTCGTTCTGCGCGGCAATTTCAGCCAGCGCGTGACAGATTTGCTCAAAACCCCGGCCAAAGCTTTCGCGACGGTGGCCAGTAACCAGAATGGTTTTTTTGCCGTTATTCAGGAATGGATAGCGGGCGGCAAGTTGTTCCTGCAGTTCGCTGTTTGCCAGGACGCGGTCACGTACCCAAATCAACGCATCAATGACCGTATTGCCGGTCACAAAGATTTTGTTATCGACAATATTTTCGCGCAGCAGGTTCTGACGCGAGTTCTCGGTTGGCGCAAAGTGGTACATTGCCAGATGGCCGGTCAGCGTACGGTTGGCCTCTTCCGGCCACGGAGAATAAAGGTTGCCGGTACGCAGACCCGCCTCAACATGGCCGACGGGAATACGCTGGTAAAACGCGGCCAGACTTGTTGCCATCGTTGTTGTGGTATCACCATGCACCAGCACGACGTCGGGCTTGAATGACTCCAGGATGGGCTTGAGTCCTTGCAGTATACGGCAGGTTATTTCCGTCAAACCTTGTCCCGGTTTCATAATATTCAGATCGTAATCCGGGACGATGGAAAAGAGCGTTAAAACCTGGTCGAGCATTTCACGGTGCTGGGCCGTGACGCAGACTTTCGCTTCAATATCAGGATCGCTGGCCAGCGCATGAACCAGAGGCGCCATCTTAATGGCCTCCGGTCTGGTGCCAAATACGGTTAGTACTTTCACATCGATTCTCTTCGATTAGGCGATGAAGGCCGTAGCCTTCATCGTAAACGGCGTTCTTAGTTTGTACGACGACGCGTTAACGCCACGCCAGCACCAACGAGTGCGCCCACAATCCCCCACATGATCATCAGGAATGCGCGGCGCGGACTGTCGCGTTTTACAGGTTCTTCAGGCGTTCTCAAATAACGATAGGTCTGAAAACGCGGATCCAGTGATGGGCCGACATTAAGCGTATTAAGCATCGCGCGATTTTGATCGTAATCGAGGTCAAAATCAGGCCCTACGGCCTTCAGGTTTTCCAGACGCGCCTGCAGCATAGGGCGACCAAGAAGGAACATTTCAGAGTCAGGCAGTTCATCAGCCGGCACGTCCGTCTCAGTACGGGAAATATTGTGCTGTTCCGCAATTTTCAGCGCCTGCTCAATGTTATGCACGCGGCGACCGAAAATGGTTTTCGCCACCTCTTCCTGACGTTTCACCTGCGCTTTCATCTGGATGGTGCGAGCAGCCCAGGCACCTTTAAGCTCTTCATTCAGATGGCTGGCGGCACGCTGGCTGGCAAACGCGACGTACTGGCGCAACAGGTTGTTGGCGTCCGGCGCAGTTTCTGCAATCAGCTTGACGCTGTCGTTGACGTTACGCAGCGCGTCGCCCGGCATAAACTGAATATTGTTAATCAGATCGTCCAGCATCGCGGCATCGGCCTTGGTGTTATCAACCCGACGCTGCTTGTAGTAATCCGTCTGGGACCAGAAGTCGCGACGCGTATCCCACGAAGCCAGCTGCATTACAAACTCTTTATAGGCTTCATCCATAACGGAAGCCTGGTCAGGTGTGGCAAGATTGGCTTTGATATCCAGATTTCGCAGGAATTGCTGCTGGGAATAGTACCCCCCGAGCATGTTAACCGTTGGCCTGTCCGTGATTGCCGTGGCGCTCCACTCTTGTTTTGCAAAGAACGTATAGGCCAGCGCTAACAGTGCAAACCCCAGCGCGATCCCCGCAATCCAAAGTTTGCCTGCCCATAACACGCGAAACAAACCCCGAATATCCAGCTCATTCTCAGTTACCACTGATTTCGCTCCCGCCAACGGTTGAGTCATCATAGTCCCGGTTTTACTTAGTTAATGTTGTATGTTTGCCACTGTTACGACGCATCCTGCGCTTAATACGTTTAATGAAGCGTGCTACCTTCCATGCGCGCTTAATGCAGTAGCCGTAGAGAGAAAAAGCTAGCAAGAACAATACCAACATAGCCCATTCAGGTACAAAATGTGTATATTCCGCCGTCACGCCAATCGCCGCTAGAATAGCAGCCGCCAGCGTAATAAGCACAAATGCCTGCCGGGAAGTGAATCCGGCTCGCATGATCAAATGATGAATGTGCTGACGGTCAGCAGAGAAAGGGCTCATCCCTTTACGCAGGCGGCGATACATAATCGCAACCATATCCATTAACGGGATAGCGATAATCCATAATGCCGTTACTGGGCTAATGGGGTGTACATCACCCTGAGTCGTTTCCAGCAAGATCCAAATGATAGTAAAGCCGATAAGCGTGCTACCCGCATCACCCATGAATACTTTATAGCGTCGGCCCAAGGCGCCGAGATTTAGCAGGATATAAGGCAGGATGGCCGCAATCATGGCAAAACACCACATAGCAAGGCTGTATTGCCCATCGAACCATAAAATGAAACCAATTGCGGCAAATGAGACGCAGGACAGGCCTCCCAGCAAACCATCAATACCGTCAACCATGTTGAACGCGTTAATCGCCACCCACACGGCAAAAAGCGTCAGGAAATAGCCGAACGGACCGAGTTCCATCTCCCAGGAGCCAAAAATATAGCCCAGGCTACTCAAGTGCAGCTTAGCGAACACCATCATAGCAATAGCCACAGCAGCCTGAACGAAGGCGCGGATTTTGACGCTGATATCATAACGATCGTCAAGAGCGCCAACTACCACAAGCACCGTCGCGCAGGTCAGGTACAGTCTGGCATGCGGAATATAGTAATCCGCGATGGCGAACGTGAAGCAGATCCCCGCGAAAACAGAGATGCCTCCGACCAAAGGGATCATGCCTTGATGACGCTTACGGAAGTTGGGTTTATCCACTAACCCCAGATATTTCGCCACCTTACGTGCCAGAAACAAAAAGCAGGTGGTAAACAAGAAAATACTGGTTAGTTCAGTAAACGTATCAAGTAGGTTCACAATGGATGTTCTCAACAAATGTTAGTCAAGGAAGTATAACCATCAAGACGCTGAGCCTGAAGTTATAAAGCAAACCTCTTTCAATTCCATTTGTTTATTATTCAAGCTATTAATGTTTTTACTGTGCGAATTATCTTATTGTCGCACTGACCAGTCAAAAATGGGAGTTGGTGGTACTAGCGTATAGTCCATAAAAGAAAAACGCCACGTCAAAACGTGGCGTTTGCTGGCTTTATTTGCGTTACGAGCGTTTCATCATGTCGAAGAAATCGTCGTTCGTTTTGGTCATCGCCAGTTTGTTAATGAGGAATTCCATTGCGTCGATTTCACCCATTGGATGAATGATTTTGCGCAGGATCCACATTTTCTGCAGCTCTTCCTGAGTGGTAAGCAGCTCTTCTTTACGGGTACCGGAACGGTTGTAGTCGATAGCCGGGAAGACGCGTTTTTCTGCGATTTTACGAGAAAGGTGCAGTTCCATGTTGCCTGTACCTTTAAACTCTTCGTAGATAACTTCGTCCATTTTGGAGCCGGTATCAATCAGCGCGGTCGCAATGATGGTCAGGCTGCCGCCCTCTTCCACGTTACGTGCCGCACCGAAGAAGCGCTTCGGACGATGCAGGGCGTTGGCATCCACACCACCGGTCAATACTTTACCGGAAGCTGGCA
The DNA here is from genome assembly GCF_000493015.1 of Enterobacter sp. MGH 24. Lineage (NCBI taxonomy): Bacteria > Pseudomonadati > Pseudomonadota > Gammaproteobacteria > Enterobacterales > Enterobacteriaceae > Enterobacter > Enterobacter sp. MGH 24. Next base: position 1,240,473 of record NZ_KI535657.1, read on the forward strand.
CCACGGTGTTGTACGCACGCGCCAGACGGGTGATGGAGTCGAGCAGGATGATCACGTCTTTCTTGTGCTCAACCAGGCGTTTCGCCTTCTCGATAACCATTTCCGCAACCTGAACGTGGCGAGATGCTGGCTCGTCGAAGGTAGAAGCAACCACTTCACCTTTAACCAGACGCTGCATCTCGGTCACTTCTTCCGGACGTTCGTCAATCAGCAGCACCATCAGCACGCAGTCTGGGTGGTTATAAGCGATGCTCTGCGCAATGTTCTGCAGCAGCATGGTTTTACCCGCTTTCGGCGGTGCCACAATCAGACCACGCTGGCCACGGCCAATAGGTGATGCCAGATCCAGAACACGCGCGGTTAAGTCTTCGGTAGAACCGTTACCACGCTCCATGCGCAGGCGAGAGTTCGCGTGCAGCGGCGTTAAGTTCTCAAAGAGGATCTTGTTACGCGAGTTTTCTGGTTTGTCGAAGTTAACTTCATTGACTTTCAACAGCGCAAAGTAGCGTTCACCCTCTTTAGGAGGACGAATCTTACCTGAAATGGTGTCACCAGTGCGGAGGTTGAAACGGCGGATTTGGCTGGGGGATACGTAGATGTCGTCAGGGCCGGCGAGGTAGGAGCTGTCTGCAGAGCGGAGGAAACCAAATCCGTCTTGCAATATCTCCAGCACACCGTCGCCAAAGATATCTTCGCCACTCTTAGCGTGCTGCTTCAGGATGGCGAAAATGATGTCCTGCTTGCGCATACGAGCCTGGTTTTCCAGCCCCATATTTTCGCCGAGAGTGATCAGCTCAGAAACCGGCGTATTCTTTAATTCGGTAAGATTCATAATGGTGTGGGTTCTTAAACTCGGGGTGATTCTCGAACTTAATGTTGTGAATGGTATGGCAGGGTCATCCATGCCTGTTTAGCGGCCATCAACTCATGTCTGTTCGCTGTCTGGTCACAGGGAAAGAACGCAGAACTGAAACGACAAGACGGATTGAGTGACAAGCCCGGAATTTAGCCACTTCACGCACTGTTCATGTCAACAACGGGAAGTATCGGGTAAAACAAGATTCAAACAACAAGATATGTTTAAAACGAAGTCATAGCTAACTTAGCACGACTTCAGCCGGGCGTCCAGAGTTCCACATCATTTAGCCGGGAGCTCTGAACGCACAGCGGAGAAACCTTACGCCAGGTTAGCGTCCAGGAACTCTTTCAGTTGACCTTTGGACAGCGCGCCCACTTTGGTCGCTGCCACTTCGCCGTTTTTGAACAGCAGAAGGGTTGGGATGCCACGGATACCGTATTTTGGTGCGGTGCCCGGGTTCTGGTCGATGTTCAGCTTGGCAACGGTCAGTTTGCCCTGATATTCGTCGGCGATCTCATCCAGAATCGGGGCGATCATTTTGCAAGGACCACACCATTCAGCCCAGAAATCGACGAGGATCAGCCCGTCAGCTTTAAGTACGTCCGTGTCAAAACTGTCGTCAGTCAGGTGAATAATTTTATCGCTCATATATAACTCCACAGGAATAAGCCTGGTACGTTGGTTTTGTCTCCACCAACGACGTGTTGATGTCGCATTAACCAACTAAAGGTTGACTTTATTTCACCGGATACGCTTTCGTAAAGCAATAGTAAGCTGATATTCTACCACACTATGAGCAAAACACATTTAACTGAACAGAAGTTTTCCGACTTCGCGCTGCACCCGAAAGTGATTGAAGCCCTTGAAAATAAAGGGTTTCATAACTGCACGCCCATTCAGGCCCTCGCGCTGCCGCTGACGCTGGCCGGTCGCGATGTTGCCGGGCAGGCGCAAACCGGTACCGGCAAAACGATGGCGTTTTTAACGTCAACGTTTCATTATTTACTTTCTCACCCAGCGATTGCAGACCGCAAAGTTAACCAGCCGCGCGCGCTAATTATGGCCCCGACGCGAGAACTGGCGGTACAGATCCACGCAGACGCTGAACCCCTGGCGCAGTCTACTGGCCTGAAGCTTGGCCTGGCCTATGGTGGCGACGGCTACGATAAACAGCTGAAAGTGCTGGAAAGCGGTGTGGATATCCTGATCGGTACCACCGGCCGCCTTATCGACTACGCCAAACAGAACCACATTAACCTCGGCGCAATCCAGGTTGTGGTGCTCGATGAAGCTGATCGCATGTACGATCTGGGCTTCATTAAAGACATTCGCTGGCTGTTCCGCCGTATGCCTCCGGCCAATCAGCGTCTGAATATGCTGTTCTCTGCAACCCTCTCCTACCGCGTTCGCGAACTGGCGTTCGAACAGATGAACAACGCCGAATATGTAGAAGTGGAACCTGAGCAGAAAACGGGTCACCGCATTAAAGAAGAGCTCTTCTATCCTTCCAATGAAGAGAAAATGCGTCTGCTGCAAACGCTGATCGAAGAAGAGTGGCCAGATCGCGCCATTATCTTTGCGAACACCAAACACCGTTGTGAGGACATTTGGGGCCATCTGGCTGCCGATGGTCACCGTGTTGGCCTGTTGACCGGCGACGTAGCGCAGAAAAAACGCCTGCGTATTCTTGAAGAGTTTACCCGTGGCGATCTCGATATTCTGGTCGCAACCGACGTTGCTGCTCGTGGTCTGCACATTCCAGCCGTGACGCACGTCTTTAACTACGATCTGCCAGACGACTGCGAAGACTACGTACACCGTATCGGTCGTACCGGTCGTGCGGGCGCAAGCGGTCACTCGATTAGCCTTGCGTGCGAAGAGTATGCGCTGAATCTTCCAGCCATTGAGACGTATATCGGTCACTCTATTCCGCAGAGCAAATACAATCCGGAAGCGCTATTAAGCGAACTGCCGCCGCCTAAGCGTCTAACCCGCCCACGCTCCGGCAATGGTCCGCGTCGTTCAGGCGGCGCGCCGCGTAATCGTCGTCGTTCAGGTTAAAAAAAATATGCTCAGCTCCACCTCGCTTTATGCAGCAATCGATCTCGGTTCGAATAGTTTTCATATGCTGGTTGTGCGCGAGGTGGCGGGAAGCATACAAACGCTGACGCGTATTAAGCGCAAGGTCCGCCTCGCGGCGGGCCTGAGCAGTGACAATCACCTCTCACCTGAAGCCATGGAACGTGGCTGGCAGTGTCTGCGACTCTTTGCCGAGCGTCTGCAGGATATCCCGCATGCCCAAATCACCGTGGTCGCCACTGCGACGCTCCGTCTGGCAGTTAACGCCGTGGATTTTATTGCCAGAGCGCAGGAAATTCTCGGTTGTCCGGTTCAGGTTATCAGCGGTGAAGAAGAAGCTCGCCTGATTTATCAGGGTGTTGCACACACCACGGGGGGTGACGATCGCCGCCTGGTAGTGGATATCGGCGGTGCCAGTACCGAACTGGTGACCGGCACCGGCGCGCAGGCAACGTCGCTGTTCAGCCTGTCAATGGGCTGCGTGACCTGGCTTGAGCGCTACTTTACCGACCGCAACCTGGGGAAAGAGAACTTCGACGAGGCAGAAAACGCCGCGCGCGAGGTATTACGCCCGGTGATGGACGAGCTGCGCTATCACGGCTGGAAAGTCTGCGTGGGTGCCTCGGGTACCGTGCAGGCTCTGCAGGAAATCATGATGGCGCAGGGAATGGACGAGCGGATTACGCTTGCCAAACTTCAGCAGCTGAAACAGCGCGCCATTCAGTGCGGACGCCTGGAAGAGCTGGAAATTGAAGGCCTGACGCTGGAACGTGCGCTGGTCTTCCCGAGCGGGCTGGCCATTCTTATCGCCATTTTCACCGAATTGAACATCCAGTGTATGACCCTGGCCGGCGGCGCGCTGCGCGAAGGTCTGGTTTACGGGATGTTGCATCTGTCGGTCGATCAGGATATCCGCAGCCGTACTCTGCGCAACGTGCAGCGTCGTTTTCTGGTTGATATCGATCAGGCCGGACGCGTATCGCAGCTGGCGTCACGCTTCGCCGATCAGGTCGCTAACGTCTGGGATCTTGATCATCTGAGCCGGGATTTACTGCTGAGCGCCTGTGCGCTACATGAAGTGGGGCTGAGCATTGATTTTAAGCAGGCACCAACTCATGCAGCGTATCTGGTGCGAAACCTGGATTTACCGGGCTACACGCCAGCACAGAAAAAGCTGCTGGCAACGCTGCTTCTGAACCAGACGAATGCCGTTGATCTCTCCTCTTTGCATCAGCAAAACGCCGTACCGCCGCGCGTAGCCGAGCATCTGTGCCGCCTGCTGCGTCTGGCGATCCTGTTTGCCAGTCGCCGCCGCGATGATTTGCTGCCTGCCATTAATCTGGTGGCCGATGACGAGAAGCTTTCACTGACGCTGCCGGAGAACTGGATTGATCGTCACCCGTTAGGGGCCGAGATGATCGAGCAGGAGTGCCAGTGGCAGAGCTATGTGCACTGGGCGTTGGAAGTAAAATAAGAGCGTGAAAAATGCCGGGTGGCGCTGCTGTATGACCGGATACATAGGTGACAGATCAGACCGGGAACATAGGTAACACTTTTTAGTCTATCCGGAGCACACTCTGGGTTTTTCGGTCGTAGTACGCAAGCGTTATTCCGTTAAAGATGATGGCCTCAAGGCCATCATCTTGTTCTTCCAGCATGATGTACTCATCAGTCAGCGCTTCACTCAGGAACACCGTCCCCTTTTTCCCCATATAAAGTGTCCCCCGCGATTTCACCCTGTAGACCGTACCGCCTTCCGGATACGCGTATTCAGGAACACTGCCATCCCAGTGCCGGTTCGAGGGTTTCCACACCGTTCCGGGCGTTGCACCCGCCAGGGCTTCATGCGGCCTTTCGTGGTTAAACTCCTCCCGGTAGTCACTGAACCACCGCTGTTGTTCTTCCATCGTCATGAAGGTGTTGCCCTGTTTCACCGCACTTTTCAGGGAGCGGTGCATTCGCTCATGACGGCCGTTTTCTTCCGGATGACCCTTTCTGATACGCTCTGGCCTGATGCCCAGCTTGATTAGCCAGACGGCAAGACGACTTAGTCCGCCTATCCCTGTTCCCGCGAAGGGCTGCCCGTTATCGGTTCTGAGCACTTCCGGCAGACCGTACTCCAGGAACGCATCCGTCAGGCACTGTCTGACGAAGGGCTCGCTCTCCCGGTCGGTTCCCCGGCAGCTCAGAAGATACCGGCTGTGATTGTCGGTCAGGGTGAAGGGATGGCAGTACTCTCTGCTCAGCAGCCTGAACTTGCCTTTAAAATCAGCGCTCCAGACCTGATTGTTCTCACTGATGATGGTCAGGGGCTGGCGATTGCCCGGGGTTCGGCGTTTTCGCTTTTTATCCGGAACCAGGCCTTCACGCTTGAGGATATCGCCGATAGTGCTGGCAGCAGGGACGGTAAAATCGACGTGATGATTGAGCAGCCACATCCGCAGTTTTTTCGGCCCCCAGTCAGGGTGTTTTTGCCTCAGGGCCGTAAGCTGCCCGGCGATATCATCAGGAACCGTCCGGGAGTGGGAGTGCGGAGCACGCGACCGGTCAGAGAGAGATGACAGGTCAGAGGGGTCAAAACGCTGAAGCCATTTGTAACCGGTTTTTCGGCTGATGCCGAAGAGACGGCAGAGGGCTGAAAAAGAATCCGTACCTGCATGGCAGGCACGGATAAAATCAAGGCGTTGCATAGGTCGGGTCTCAGTCCAGGGCATAGCGAGTCTCCTCTTCTATGCCAGTTATAACTGTTACCCATGTATCCGGTCTAAAGTGTTACCCATGTTTCCGGTTCATACCCTGCGCTTACCCGGCCTACAAGCCCTTCGGACTTATCCTTTCTCTTTGGCTTTTGCCAGCATGGCGCGAATGTTTGCCACGTTAGCCTGTCCCTTATGCATCCGCTCTTCTGCGGTAATCACTTTACGCTCCTGTTCCCAGATCAGGTCATCCTGCGGCAGTTCCAGCAGGAAACGACTCGGCTCCGGGCGGACCAGTTCACCATACTGGCGGCGCTCTTTACACAGCGTGAACGTCAGCTCTTTCTGCGCACGGGTGATCCCCACGTAGGCCAGACGGCGCTCCTCGTCGACGTTGTCTTCATCAATGCTGCTCTGGTGCGGCAACAACCCCTCCTCCATGCCGACCAGATACACATACGGGAACTCCAGACCTTTTGACGCATGCAGCGTCATCAGCTGAACCTGATCGGCCTCTTCTTCGCTCTCGCCGCGCTCCATCATGTCGCGCAGGGTAAAGCGGGTGACCACCTGCGTCAGGGTCATCGGCTCGTCGATTTCAGAGCCCTCCAGCATTTCGGTCATCCAGCTGAAGAGCTGGTTAACGTTTTTCATGCGCATCTCAGCCGCTTTCGGGCTGGCTGAGGTTTCATACAGCCAGGACTCATAGTCGATGCCGTGAATGAGATCGCGCACTGCCGCCACCGGCTCGCGCTCCGCGAGACGCTGCACTTCGCCGAGCCAGTGGGTGAAGCGGGTTAACGAGTCATACCCGCGTCCGGTTAACGTCTGGCTCAGCCCCATGTCGAAGCTGGCGGTAAACATACTTTTGTTGCGGGTCATCGCCCACTCGCCAAGCTTTTGCAGCGTCGCCGGGCCAATCTCGCGTTTTGGCGTATTCACGATGCGCAGAAACGCGCTGTCATCATCCGGGTTAGTGAGCACGCGCAGATAGGCCAGCAGATCTTTGATTTCTGGTCGTGAGAAGAACGACGTGCCGCCCGAGATTTTGTACGGAATGCGGTTCTGCATCAGCATCTTTTCAAAGACGCGCGACTGGTGATTGCCGCGATAGAGGATCGCGTAATCCTTATATTCGGTTTTGTTGACGAAGTGGTGAGCGATGAGTTCGCCCGTCACGCGCTCCGCTTCATGATCTTCATTGTTGGCGCTGAGCACTTTCAGCTCCGTGCCGTAGCCCAGCTCGGAGAAGAGACGCTTCTCAAATACGTGCGGGTTATTGGCAATCAGGATGTTTGCCGCTTTCAGGATACGCCCGGAGGAGCGGTAGTTCTGCTCCAGCTTAATCACCTGCAGGGCGGGGAAATCTTTGCTCAGCAGCACCAGATTTTGTGGGCGTGCACCGCGCCAGGAGTAAATCGACTGGTCGTCGTCGCCTACCACGGTGAAACGCGCGCGCTGCCCCACCAGCAGCTTCACCAGTTCGTACTGGCTGGTGTTGGTATCCTGATATTCATCCACCAGCAGGTAGCGGATTTTATTCTGCCAGCGCTCGCGCACCTCTTCATTGCGCTGCAGCAGCAGCGTCGGCAGCAGGATCAGGTCGTCAAAATCCAGCACGTTGCACGCTTTCATATGCGCATCGTACAGACCGTAGCAGTGGGCGAAGATCCGATCCCGTTCGCCTTTGGCGATCGCCGCGGCCTGGGCCGGCGTCATTAGATCGTTTTTCCAGTTCGAGATCGTCGAGATCAGCTGCTGCAACAGCACCTTATCATCTTCGATCAGCCCCTCGGTGAGCTCTTTGAGCAGCGCCACCTGATCGGTGTCATCGAAGAGCGAGAAGTTGGACTTCATTCCCAGCGCCGCATACTCGCGTTTGATGATATCCAGCCCCAGCGTGTGGAAGGTGGAGATCATCAGGCCGCGCGCCTCTTTACGGCCCAGCGTCTGAGCGACACGCTCTTTCATCTCGCGCGCCGCTTTATTGGTAAAGGTGACCGCCGCAATGTGTCGCGCCTGATACCCGCAGTTGTGGATCAGATGGGCGATTTTGTTGGTGATCACGCGGGTTTTACCCGAACCGGCCCCTGCCAGCACCAGGCATGGTCCAGTAACGAATTCGACCGCTTGTTGTTGTCCAGGGTTTAAACGCATGGGAGTGTTGCTCAATCTTCGAACGGGGTGTGGATTGTAGCAGAAAGCCGGGCGCAGATTTACCGGCTAATGATAAAGTGGAGAAATCGCGTTTAACCCGTAGAGCAGAACCATGAAAAAGACCGCAGCAGCCCTGCATATTCTGGTAAAAGAAGAGAAACTGGCCCAGGAGATCCTGACCAAGCTGGCGCGCGGCATCAGCTTTGATCATCTGGCGAAGCGTTATTCTAAATGCCCATCCGGCCGCAATGGCGGGGATCTCGGCGAGTTTCAACAAGGTGCGATGGTCGGCCCGTTCGATCAGGCGGTCTTTAGCTGCCCCCTTCTGAAGCCCTACGGCCCGGTAAAAACCAAATTTGGCTACCATATCATTAAGGTGCTTTATCGCCGCTGACGCGTGGTATATTGCGCCCCGATTTATTTCAACCTATTCAAGGCAAGATCATGGCAAAAACAGCAGCAGCAGTGCACATCCTCGTTAAAGAAGAGAAACTGGCTTTAGATCTTCTGGAGCAGATTAAAAATGGAGCCGACTTCGGCAAGCTGGCTAAGAAGCACTCTATCTGCCCGTCAGGCAAACGCGGCGGCGATCTGGGTGAGTTCCGTCAGGGCCAGATGGTACCGGCGTTCGATAAAGTGGTGTTCTCCTGCCCGGTGCTGGAGCCAACCGGCCCGCTGCATACTCAGTTCGGGTATCACATTATTAAGGTACTGTATCGCAATTAAAAAAGCCGGGTGGCGGCTACGCCTTACCCGGCCTACATCTTACGGTTTTGTAGGTCGGGTAAGCGAAGCGCCACCCGACAAGGTTGTTAACCCGCTACCGCAATACGCTTCATATCGGTCATGTAGCCACGCAGTTTGTGACCCACTTTCTCGATCTGGTGGCTGCGAATCGCTTCGTTCACATCGCGCAGCTGCGCGTTATCCACGGCACCTTCCGCAATCGCTTTGCCCAGATCGCCCGTCTGCAGAGTGGTCATAAACTCTTTCAGCAGCGGTACGCAGGCGTAAGAGAACAGGTAGTTACCGTATTCTGCGGTATCAGAGATAACCACGTTCATTTCGTACAGACGCTTACGGGCGATGGTGTTGGCAATCAGCGGCAGCTCGTGCAGAGATTCGTAGTACGCAGACTCTTCGATGATGCCGGAATCCACCATGGTTTCGAACGCCAGCTCAACGCCTGCTTTCACCATCGCGATCATCAGTACGCCTTTATCGAAGTACTCCTGCTCGCCGATTTTACCTTCATACTGTGGTGCGGTTTCGAACGCGGTTTTACCGGTCTCTTCACGCCAGGTCAGCAGGTTTTTATCGTCGTTCGCCCAGTCCGCCATCATGCCGGAAGAGAATTCACCGGAGATGATGTCGTCCATGTGTTTCTGGAACAGCGGTGCCATGATGGTTTTCAGCTGTTCAGACAGCGCGTAAGCACGCAGTTTGGCCGGGTTGGACAGACGGTCCATCATCAGCGTAATACCGCCCTGCTTCAGCGCTTCGGTGATGGTTTCCCAGCCAAACTGAATCAGTTTTTCCGCGTAGGCCGGGTCGGTGCCTTCTTCCACCAGCTTGTCGAAGCACAGCAGAGAACCGGCCTGCAGCATGCCGCACAGAATGGTCTGCTCGCCCATCAGGTCAGATTTCACTTCCGCAACGAAGGACGATTCCAGAACGCCTGCACGGTGGCCGCCGGTCGCCGCTGCCCATGCTTTGGCAATCGCCATGCCTTCGCCTTTCGGATCGTTTTCCGGGTGAACCGCGATCAGGGTCGGCACGCCGAAGCCACGTTTGTACTCTTCACGCACTTCTGTACCCGGACACTTCGGTGCCACCATCACTACGGTGATGTCTTTACGGATCTGCTCGCCCACTTCAACGATGTTGAAGCCGTGGGAGTAACCCAGCGCGGCGCCGTCTTTCATCAGCGGCTGTACGGAACGCACAACGTCAGAGTGCTGCTTGTCTGGCGTCAGGTTAACCACCAGATCCGCCTGCGGGATCAGCTCTTCGTAGGTACCCACTTTGAAGCCGTTTTCGGTCGCTTTGCGCCAGGAAGCACGCTTCTCAGCAATCGCTTCTTTACGCAGGGCGTAGGAGATATCCAGACCGGAGTCACGCATGTTCAGGCCCTGGTTCAGACCCTGTGCGCCACAGCCGACGATGACCACTTTTTTACCCTGAAGGTAGCTCGCACCATCGGCAAATTCGTCGCGCGCCATGAAGCGGCATTTGCCCAGCTGCGCCAGCTGCTGGCGCAAGTTCAGTGTATTAAAGTAGTTAGCCATGGGTGATACCTCGTGATGTTGTGTGTCTTATTGTTCGGTTCGCGTTTCAGCGAGAATGTACCCACATTACAACAGGAAATTTATTGCGGAAATTGATATATTCACAACGTCATGTTGCAATTTTTGCAATATAAAAAGAGGGAGTGGAATCGGTGGATTTACGCGATCTAAAAATGTTCCTGCACCTGGCGGAAAGCCGCCATTTTGGCCGCAGCGCCCGGGCGATGCACGTTAGCCCCTCCACGCTTTCACGCCAGATCCAGCGCCTTGAGGAAGACCTCGGCCAGCCGCTGTTCGTGCGCGATAACCGCACCGTCACCCTCACGGAAGCGGGTGAAGAGCTGCGCATTTTTGCCCAGCAGACGCTGTTGCAGTACCAGCAGCTGCGGCACTCGATTGACCAGCAGGGGCCGTCACTTTCCGGCGAACTGCATATTTTCTGCTCCGTGACCGCCGCCTATAGCCATCTGCCGCCCATTCTCGACCGCTTCCGCGCGGCGCATCCGTCGGTTGAAATTAAGCTCACCACCGGCGATGCCTCCGACGCAATGGAAAAAGTGGTGACGGGCGAAGCGGATCTCGCCATTGCCGGGAAACCTGAAACCCTGCCGGGCGCGGTGGCATTCTCAATGCTGGAGAATCTTGCTGTGGTGCTGATTGCCCCGGCGCTGCCCTGCCCGGTGCGTAACCAGGTGTCGGTGGAAAAGCCGGACTGGTCCACGGTGCCGTTTATCATGGCCGATCAGGGGCCGGTGCGCCGCCGCATTGAGCTGTGGTTCCGCCGTCAGAAAATCAGCAACCCGTCGATTTACGCCACGGTCAGCGGCCATGAGGCGATGGTGTCGATGGTAGCGCTGGGCTGCGGCGTGGCACTGCTGCCGGAAGTGGTGCTGGAGAACAGCCCGGAGCCGGTGCGCAATCGCGTGATGATTCTGGAGCGCAGCGACGAGAAGACGCCGTTTGAGCTTGGCGTGTGCGCACAAAAAAAGCGGCTGCATGAGCCGCTTATTGATGCGTTCTGGACGATATTGCCGAACCACTAAAGCCGGGTGGCGCTGCGCTTACCCGGCCTACACGCAGCTCAACCCTTAGCCCGCAAGGAAGAACCTGAACGCCGGGTTATGAGTTTCGTCGTGACACTCATAGCCCAGCTCGTTCAGCCGCGTTTCGAAATCGGGCTCGTGCTCGCCCAGTTCGAACGCCGCCAGCACGCGGCCGTAGTCGGTGCCGTGGCTGCGGTAGTGGAACAGAGAGATGTTCCAGTGCGTGCCCAGCGTGTGCAGGAACTTGAGCAGCGCGCCCGGCGATTCCGGGAACTCGAAGCTGAACAGACGTTCCCTGAGCGGCTTCGATGGACGCCCGCCGACCATGTAGCGCACGTGCAGCTTCGCCATCTCATCGTCAGAGAGATCGACCACGCTGTAGCCGCCCTCATGCAGCAGGTTGAGGATCTCTTTGCGCTCCTCCACGCCGCGGCTCAGACGCACGCCGACAAAAATGCAGGCGTCTTTGGCATCGGCAAAACGGTAGTTAAATTCCGTCACCGAACGACCGCCCAGCAGCTGACAGAACTTCAGGAAGCTGCCCTTCTCTTCCGGAATGGTCACCGCCAGCAGCGCTTCCCGCTGTTCCCCCAGCTCGCAGCGCTCGGAAACGTAGCGCAGACCGTGGAAATTCACGTTGGCACCAGACAGCACGTGCGCCAGACGCTCGCCGCGAATGTTGTGCTGCGCGACGTATTTTTTCATCCCCGCCAGCGCCAGCGCGCCGGAAGGTTCCGCCACCGCGCGTACATCCTCGAAGAGATCTTTCATCGCCGCGCAGATAGCATCGCTATCAACCGTGACGATATCGTCGAGATACTCCTGGCACAGGCGGAAGGTTTCATCTCCAATGCGCTTCACCGCCACGCCCTCGGCAAACAGCCCGACGCGCGGCAGGTCTACCGGATGACCCGCATCCAGCGCCGCCTTCAGGCAGGCAGAGTCTTCCGCCTCAACGGCGATGACTTTGATCTGCGGCATCAGCTGTTTGATCAGCACCGCCACGCCCGCGGCTAAGCCACCGCCGCCAACGGGAACGAAAACGCGGTCGAGATGGGCATCCTGCTGCAGCAGTTCAAGCGCCAGCGTGCCCTGCCCGGCAATCACCATCGGATGATCAAACGGCGGCACCCAGGTGAAACCCTGCTGCTGCGCCAGCTCGATCGCTTTGGCTTTGGCTTCGTCGAAGTTAGCCCCGTGGAGCAGCACTTCGCCGCCGAAACCGCGCACCGCGTCGACTTTGATGTCTGCGGTAGCGACCGGCATCACGATCAGTGCCTTCAGTCCCAGACGGGCAGACGAGAACGCCACGCCTTGCGCATGGTTACCTGCCGAGGCGGTAATCACGCCGCGCGCTTTTTGCTCATCGGTCAGCCCGGCCATCATCGCGTAGGCGCCGCGTAGCTTAAAGCTGTGCACCGGCTGACGGTCTTCGCGCTTCACCAGGATTACGTTGTCGAGGCGCGAAGAGAGTTTTTCCATTTTCTGCAGGGGCGTAACCTGCACGGCTTCATAGACCGGGGCACGCAGCACCGCTCTCAGGTATTCCGCCCCCTCAGGGGCGGCGGATAAGGGTTGTGACTCGGCCATCATTAGCCCCCAAGTTTAGATTTATCGCGCACCGCGCCTTTATCTGCACTGGTGGCAAGGCTCGCGTAGGCGCGCAGGGCGAAGGAGACTTCACGCTGGCGGTCTTTCGGCGTCCAGGCTTTGTCACCGCGGGCTTCCTGCGCTTCACGACGGGCCGCAATTTCCTGGTCGCTCAGCTTGAGCTGAATGCCGCGATTCGGAATGTCGATTTCGATCAGGTCGCCGTCTTCGATGATGGCGATATTGCCGCCGCTTGCCGCTTCCGGGGAAACGTGGCCGATAGAGAGGCCGGAGGTGCCGCCGGAGAAACGCCCGTCGGTGATCAGCGCACACGCCTTACCGAGTCCCATGGATTTCAGGAAGGTGGTTGGGTAGAGCATCTCCTGCATGCCGGGACCGCCTTTCGGCCCTTCGTAGCGAATGACAACCACGTCGCCTTCCACCACTTTGCCGCCGAGAATTGCCTCTACCGCTTCATCCTGGCTTTCGTACACTTTCGCCGGACCGGTGAATTTCAGGATGCTGTCGTCCACGCCTGCGGTTTTCACGATGCAGCCGTTTTCCGCAAAGTTACCGTACAGCACGGCCAGACCGCCGTCTTTGCTGTAGGCGTGTTCCAGCGAGCGGATGCAGCCTTCGGCGCGGTCATCGTCCAGGGTATCCCAGCGACAATCCTGCGAGAATGCCTGGGTGGTGCGAATACCCGCTGGACCGGCGCGGAACATTTTTTTCACCGCGTCGTCTTTGGTCAGCATGACGTCGTACTGGTCCAGCGACTCAGGCAGCGTCAGGCCAAGCACGTTTTTCACGTCACGGTTCAGCAGCCCGGCGCGATCCAGCTCGCCCAGAATGCCCAGCACGCCGCCCGCGCGGTGTACGTCTTCCATATGGTACTTCTGGGTGCTCGGCGCGACTTTACACAGCTGCGGGACTTTGCGGGACAGCTTGTCGATATCGCTCATGGTGAAGTCGATTTCGGCTTCCTGTGCGGCGGCCAGCAGGTGCAGAACGGTGTTAGTGGAGCCGCCCATGGCGATATCCAGCGTCATCGCGTTTTCGAACGCAGCTTTGCTGGCAATGTTGCGCGGCAGCGCGCTGGCGTCGTCCTGCTCGTAGTAGCGTTTGGTCAGCTCAACGATGCGCTTACCGGCGTTGAGGAACAGCTGCTTACGGTCGGCGTGGGTCGCCAGCAGCGAGCCGTTACCCGGCTGAGAAAGACCCAGCGCTTCGGTCAGGCAGTTCATGGAGTTGGCGGTGAACATACCGGAACAGGAGCCGCAGGTCGGACACGCGGAGCGTTCCACCTGATCGCTCTGCTCGTCAGAGACTTTCGGGTCCGCGCCCTGGATCATCGCATCGACCAGGTCGAGCTTGATGATTTTGTCGGAGAGCTTGGTTTTCCCCGCTTCCATTGGACCACCGGAGACGAAGATCACCGGAATGTTCAGGCGCAGGGAGGCCATCAGCATCCCCGGGGTGATTTTGTCGCAGTTGGAGATGCAGACCATCGCATCGGCGCAGTGGGCATTAACCATGTACTCAACCGAGTCGGCGATCAGCTCGCGCGACGGCAGTGAATAGAGCATGCCCCCGTGACCCATCGCGATACCGTCATCCACCGCAATGGTGTTGAACTCTTTCGCCACGCCGCCAGAGGCTTCGATTTGCTCGGCAACTAGCTTACCGAGATCGCGCAGGTGCACGTGGCCCGGTACAAACTGGGTGAAGGAGTTCACCACGGCGATAATCGGCTTGCCGAAATCGGCGTCGGTCATTCCGGTGGCGCGCCACAGCGCGCGGGCTCCCGCCATGTTACGGCCGTGGGTGGTGGTGGCTGAACGATACTTAGGCATGCTTTATTGACTCCCGTCTGACTATTTAATGGGACGGTGCGTGCCGTCCCAAATTTATGCTTAGTGATTAACCTGATCCAACCAGCCGTATTTATCTTCTGTTTCGCCGGTGAAGAGGCCAAAGAAGGCTTGCTGAATGCGTTTGGTGACCGGACCGCAGCGGCCTTCGCCCACCTGAATGCCGTCTACGCTGCGTACCGGCGTAATTTCAGCCGCGGTACCGGACATGAACACTTCATCGGCCAGATACAGGGATTCACGGGACAGCACCTGCTCGCGCACTTCGATACCCAGATCTTTCGCCAGCTTGATGATGGCGTCACGGGTAATTCCCGGCAGCGCGGACGAGGTGAACGGCGGCGTGAAGAGGATGCCGTCTTTCACTTCAAACAGGTTTTCGCCCGCACCTTCAGAGATGTAGCCATTCACGTCCAGGGCGATACCTTCCTGATAGCCGTGACGGCGCGCTTCGCTACCGACCAGTAGTGAAGAGAGGTAGTTACCGCCTGCTTTCGCGGCTGTCGGGATGGTGTTTGGCGCCACGCGATTCCAGGAAGAGACCATTGCGTCGATCCCCTGCTCCAGGGCTTCAGCACCCAAATAAGCACCCCACGGGAACGCGGCAATGATCACATCGGTGGTATAGCCAGCAGGCGGGTTCACGCCCATACCGACGTCGCCCACGAACACCAGCGGACGGATATAGGCGCTGGTCAGGTTGTTTTTACGGATCACGTCGCGGCAGGCTTCCATCAGCTCGTCGACGCTTTGAGAAACCGGGAAACGATAAATTTTGGCTGAGTCATGCAGACGCTGCATGTGTTCGCGATGGCGGAACACCACTGGCCCTTTGTGAGAATCGTAGCAGCGGATGCCTTCAAATACGGAGGTACCGTAGTGCAGCGCGTGGGACATCACGTGGACCTTCGCGTCCTCCCAGCGAACCATCTCACCGTTGAACCAAATGTAATCAGCTTTTTTTGTCGTCATTTTTTCGTCCTGTCACGCTTAAGCGCGGATTTGTTGTGATGTGGTTGTGCTCTGGCAGATGGCAACATGGGCAACGTCTACCAGCTTTGATAATTGACTAAACAGTAAGTCGACCGACCGCGGGCTGGCAACGGTTAATTCGATACTGATATTTTGGGCGTCAGTGGCCGTCTCCATATTCATAGAGCAAATCTGAAAACCACGATGACGCACCACGCGCAAAACGCGTTCTAAGGTTTCCGGGTTGAAGCGAGCCTGTACGGCGACCTGATGCTGCATCATGATAATTTCTCCATCATTTGTGAGTTACTGGCACCTGGCGGTACCAACGGCCAGACGTTCTCGAGTTCGTCGATTGAGACATGAAGCAGGTAAGGCCCATCGCTGTTCAACAGGGTGTCGAGCGCCGCTTCAACCTGATCTTTACGGGTAATGTGCTGACCAGGGATGCCGAAGGCGCTGGCCAGGGTGAGGAAGTCGGGGTTATCGGTGAGCGTCGTTTCGCTGTAGCGCTCCTGGAAGAACAGCTGTTGCCACTGGCGAACCATCCCTAAACGCTGGTTGTCGAGCAACACGATCTTCAGCGGCAACTGCTTACGCTTAACGGTGCCGAGCTCCTGAACGTTCATCATGAAGGAGCCGTCACCGGAGATACAGATAACGGTATCGTTCGGGCGGGCAACCTGCGCACCAACGGCAGCTGGCAGACCGAAGCCCATCGTCCCTAACCCGCTGGAGGTGATGAAGTTTTCCGGGCGGGTGTAGGTCATGTGCTGCGCGGACCACATCTGGTGCTGGCCTACGTCGGTGGTGACGACGCTGTCAGCCGGTTTACGGTCGGACAACTGCTTCAACAGCAGCGGCGCGTAGATGGCCTCGCCGGGGTGGTCGTAACGCCAGGCGTGCTCGGCGCGCATGTCTGCGGCGTGCTGACGCCATGGGTTGATATCCAGCGGCTGCTGCAATGCGGGTAACAGCGCGTTGAGATCGCCCTGCAGCGCAACGTGCGCCTGACGCAGCTTGTTCATCTCCGCCGGGTCGATATCCATATGAATGACTTTGGCGTTTGGCGCAAAGGTATTCAGCTTGCCGGTGACGCGGTCGTCAAAACGGGCACCTACGGCGATAAGCAAGTCGCACTCCTGCACCGCCAGGTTTGCCGCTTTGGTGCCGTGCATCCCCAGCATGCTCAGATAGTATGGGTAATCCGCATCGACAGCACCGAGACCTTTCAGCGTGCAGGTCGCTGGCATCTGCGTTGTTGCGATAAATTCGCGCAGAGCTGGAACGGCCTGCGCCATGCCGACGCCACCGCCGACGTACAGCATCGGCTG
The DNA here is from genome assembly GCF_000493015.1 of Enterobacter sp. MGH 24. Lineage (NCBI taxonomy): Bacteria > Pseudomonadati > Pseudomonadota > Gammaproteobacteria > Enterobacterales > Enterobacteriaceae > Enterobacter > Enterobacter sp. MGH 24. The sequence continues at coordinate 1,257,362 of NZ_KI535657.1, forward strand.
TTTTGCCTGCGCCAGCATCTGACGGGCCTCTTCAACCTCCGCATCCGGAAACGCATTGTCGCTTTCAACGGTCGAGAAGTGCGGCTCCAGATCGCCGAGTGCAACCTGGATATCTTTCGGGATATCGACCAGAACCGGACCAGGACGACCTGAGTTTGCCACTTCGAACGCTTCTGCCATTACGCGCGGCAGCTCTTCCAGAGACTGGACGAGGAAGCTGTGTTTGGTGCAGGCCAGCGATAAACCGAGGACGTCGACTTCCTGAAAAGCATCGGTACCGATAAACGGAGACGCCACCTGCCCGGTGATGGCGACAACGGGAACGGAATCCAGCAACGCGTCAGCCAGGCCGGTGATGAGGTTCGTTGCGCCCGGGCCTGAAGTTGCCATACACACGCCGGTTTTACCGGTCGCTCTGGCATAGCCGATGGCAGCCATCGCTGCGCCCTGCTCGTGTCGGCACAAGAGATGTTCCACGCCGCCGTCATACAGTGCATCGTAAATCGGCATAATTGCGCCACCCGGATAACCGAAGACTGTTTCGACTCCCTGCGCGCGCAACGCATGTACTACCCACTGTGCCCCATTCATAGTTAGTTCCCCGTCATAAATCGGGAGAAACAGAATTTTGTGCTAGTCGTCATTCTCTGCTCCTCATTTACGTTTTTTAGTCATAAAAAAACCCCCGGACCTTTCGGTGCGGGGGTCTTAGTTCGTTAAGGCTTGATTTCTAAGCCTTTCCTCGTCCAAGTGCAGCCCCGCACGGTGGGATAATAATCACCACCACGCTAATCACGACCAGGCTAATCACTCGTAGAAGGGCTGTCATTTTCAGTTCTTTTTGCATCTTGTTCGAAGGAATACCTAAAGAGTTATCACAGTTTTCAAATCAAACACAAGATTTATTTATGACGGATTTGATTAGGCAGCGAATCATATTTCTTAAAACCGTTGTTTTACATACGGAAATTAGAAAATGAATATTTTTCATTTTTTTACTGAGGTTCCAACCATCAAAACGGGGCTTTTTGCATTCTGCGAGGAGGCTTCCACGGTTATGCAATAGTTTCATTACGCGCTTAAAATCTCTGAACAGGCAGCGTAAATCCGCAAAATGACGCTAAAAAGACAAAGCAGGCGCTGGCATAGTCACACCAGGAGGTAGTGCAAATGTCACTGTCAGTTGTTTATACGCGTGCGGCTCTCGGGGTAAAGGCACCGCTTATTTCCGTCGAGGTTCATTTGAGTAATGGACTACCCGGCCTCACGCTTGTCGGGTTACCTGAAACGACGGTTAAGGAGGCCAGGGATCGCGTTCGCAGCGCAATAATAAATAGCGGTTATACCTTCCCCGCGAAGAAGATCACCATCAACCTTGCCCCTGCCGATCTGCCTAAAGAGGGGGGACGATACGATTTACCTATCGCAATTGCCCTTCTCGCGGCTTCTGAGCAGCTTAATACGACACGGCTAGGCTCGTATGAGTTCGTTGGCGAACTCGCGCTCACAGGCGCGTTAAGAGGCGTTCCCGGTGCGATATCGGGAGCGCTGGAAGCCATACGTGCAGGGCGGCAAATCATTGTCGCCAATGAAAACGCATCAGAAGTGAGTCTTATCGCCGAGAAGGGGTGTCTCATCGCGGGGCATTTACAGGAAGTTTGTGCCTGGCTGGAAGGGCGACATGAACTGTCCGAGCCGGAGGAGTGTGATGATGTTATAGCGGATGCACCAGAGGATCTCAGCGAGATTATGGGACAGGAGCAAGGGAAACGGGCGCTAGAGATTACGGCTGCAGGTGGACACAATCTTCTGTTAATTGGTCCGCCGGGTACGGGTAAAACGATGCTGGCAAGCAGGTTGAGCGGGTTGCTTCCACCGCTCAATAATCATGAAGCGCTGGAAAGCGCCGCCATATACAGCCTTATCAGTTCTACGTCGTTGCAAAAACAGTGGCGCCGCCGTCCTTTTCGTTCTCCGCATCATAGCGCTTCACTAACGGCAATGGTCGGCGGAGGGTCTATCCCCGGGCCGGGAGAGATCTCGCTGGCACACCATGGCATTCTGTTTCTTGATGAGCTGCCTGAGTTTGAGCGCCGCGTGCTGGATGCACTGAGGGAACCCATTGAATCTGGTGAGATACATATCTCACGCACGCGGGCCAAAATAAGCTATCCCGCGCAGTTTCAGCTGGTTGCGGCGATGAATCCCAGCCCGACGGGTCACTACCAGGGCAACCATAACCGCTGTACGCCAGAGCAGACGTTGCGCTATCTGGGTAAGTTATCCGGTCCGTTCCTCGACCGTTTCGATTTATCCCTCGAAATACCCCTTCCCCCGCCGGGTCTGCTCAGGCAAACAGGCATAACAGGTGAAAGCTCAGCGGATGTACGCGAGCGGGTGATTGCAGCCCAGACACGCCAGTACGCCCGCCAGAACAGGCTGAATGCACGGCTGGATAATGCCGGGATCCGGCAGTTTTGTTCTCTTAACGTTGAGGATGCGGGATGGCTGGAGGAGACGTTGACGCGGTTCGGGCTGTCCATACGTGCGTGGCAGCGTTTGTTGAAAGTGGCCAGAACCATTGCTGACGTCGAGGGGTGCACTGACATTGAGAGGAAACATTTGCAGGAGGCGCTGAGCTACCGCGCTATCGATCGTTTACTGCTGCATTTGCAGAAATTGCTGGCATAAAAAAGGGGCCGTAGCCCCTTCTCTTCATTTTAATCATCAGACTCGGTGTAGTCTTCTGCACCTTCCATCTGCGGCTTACCGCCAGACAGCGTATGGAAGCGCTTTGGACGCTTAATGCGCGCCATGTACTTGATCCATACACGTTCCGCTTCAGACTCCGGCTCACGCTCACCACGGCAAACAGAAACAAACTGTTTTTCGTCTTCGGTAGCAGGTTCACGCTTACCCAGATCCAGCTCGTTAAAGGCATAACCATGGCGCTCAAGCAGCTGCGCCTCTTTGATGGTGAAATCGCCGTGACGAGAGAACCCGCGCGGATAATGTTTATTGTCGAAAAAACGATTAGTCGTCGTAAAGCTTTCCGCCATCCTACACGCTCCTAATTCTTTGGCCGAGCTATTTATGGCGCGGAGTATTAGTTACGCTTGACAGAGTGTAAAACAAAACATTTAAATCATAACGACAAATAATTTTGCGGAGAAAGATGTGGATACGGAATTGCTTAAAACTTTCCTTGAAGTGAGCAGAACACGCCACTTTGGGCGAGCAGCTGAAGCCCTTTACCTGACGCAGTCAGCAGTCAGTTTTCGTATTCGACAGCTGGAAAATCAATTGGGTGTGAATCTTTTTACCCGCCATCGCAACAATATTCGCTTAACGCCTGCCGGCGAGAAACTGCTGCCGTACGCAGAAACGCTGATGAATACCTGGCAGGCGGCACGTAAAGAGGTGGCACATACTTCGAGGCATAATGAGTTCTCGATAGGGGCCAGCGCTTCTCTGTGGGAATGCATGCTAAGTCAGTGGCTTACCCGGCTATATCACTCACACGGGCACCTGCAATTTGAGGCCAGGATTGCACAGCGGCAGTCTCTGGTTAAGCAACTTCATGAGCGTCAACTTGATCTTCTGATCACCACCGAAGCACCCAAGATGGACGAATTTAGCAGCCAGATTGTGGGGCAGTTTGGCCTTGCGCTTTATGCCTCTGAACCTTCGATGATGAAGGCTGACCTGACCTATTTACGCCTGGAATGGGGGCCGGATTTCCAGCAGCATGAGACGGGATTGATTGCACCTGATGATGTTCCGCAGTTAACGACCAGCTCTGCAGAGATCGCCTGTCAGCAGCTGTCACTGCTGAAAGGTTGTACCTGGTTACCTGTTAGCTGGGCAGACACTAAAGCGGGGCTGCACACCGTGATGGATTCCACCACGCTTACCAGGCCGCTATATGCAATTTGGCTGCAAAACAGCGATAAGCAATCGCAGATAAAAGATCTGTTAAAAATCAATGTAATGGATTGATACATCAGCCAGCAGGAATGCTGGCTGAAAATTAAGAAGAGCGTTTTTTGCAGCGTTTCAGGCAAAAAAAAATCCTTTGCCGAAGCAAAGGATTCTATATGGCAGGGGCGGAGAGACTCGAACTCGCGACACCCGGTTTTGGAGACCGGTGCTCTACCAACTGAGCTACGCCCCTAAAGTTTTTGCCATTAAGCCTGCCAATTAGGCAGGCTTAATGTCTTAATAAGTGGCGGAACGGACGGGACTCGAACCCGCGACCCCCTGCGTGACAGGCAGGTATTCTAACCGACTGAACTACCGCTCCACCGAAGACTGCTTGTAACCACCAGATTTATGCACCGGCTTACTACTTAATTTGATGCCTGGCAGTTCCCTACTCTCACATGGGGAGACCCCACACTACCATCGGCGCTACGGCGTTTCACTTCTGAGTTCGGCATGGGGTCAGGTGGGACCACCGCGCTAAAGCCGCCAGGCAAATTCTGTTAAATCTGTATCAAAGCTGAAAATATCGTGTCTGTCTCATCCGCCGAAACAGCTTCGGCGTTGTAAGGTTAAGCCTCACGGTTCATTAGTATCGGTTAGCTCAACGCATCGCTGCGCTTACACACCCGACCTATCAACGTCGTAGTCTTCAACGTTCCTTCAGGAGACTTAAAGTCTCAGGGAGAACTCATCTCGGGGCAAGTTTCGTGCTTAGATGCTTTCAGCACTTATCTTTTCCGCATTTAGCTACCGGGCAATGCCATTGGCATGACAACCCGAACACCAGTGATGCGTCCACTCCGGTCCTCTCGTACTAGGAGCAGCCCCCCTCAATTCTCCAGCGCCCACGGCAGATAGGGACCGAACTGTCTCACGACGTTCTAAACCCAGCTCGCGTACCACTTTAAATGGCGAACAGCCATACCCTTGGGACCTACTTCAGCCCCAGGATGTGATGAGCCGACATCGAGGTGCCAAACACCGCCGTCGATATGAACTCTTGGGCGGTATCAGCCTGTTATCCCCGGAGTACCTTTTATCCGTTGAGCGATGGCCCTTCCATTCAGAACCACCGGATCACTATGACCTGCTTTCGCACCTGCTCGAGCCGTCACTCTCGCAGTCAAGCTAGCTTATGCCATTGCACTAACCTCCTGATGTCCGACCAGGATTAGCTAACCTTCGTGCTCCTCCGTTACTCTTTGGGAGGAGACCGCCCCAGTCAAACTACCCACCAGACACTGTCCGCAACCCGGATTACGGGTCTACGTTAGAACACCAGCCATTAAAGGGTGGTATTTCAAGGTTGGCTCCACGCAGACTGGCGTCCACGCTTCAAAGCCTCCCACCTATCCTACACATCAAGGACCAGTGTTCAGTGTCAAGCTATAGTAAAGGTTCACGGGGTCTTTCCGTCTTGCCGCGGGTACACTGCATCTTCACAGCGAGTTCAATTTCACTGAGTCTCGGGTGGAGACAGCCTGGCCATCATTACGCCATTCGTGCAGGTCGGAACTTACCCGACAAGGAATTTCGCTACCTTAGGACCGTTATAGTTACGGCCGCCGTTTACCGGGGCTTCGATCAAGAGCTTCGCGTTGCCGCTAACCCCATCAATTAACCTTCCGGCACCGGGCAGGCGTCACACCGTATACGTCCACTTTCGTGTTTGCACAGTGCTGTGTTTTTAATAAACAGTTGCAGCCAGCTGGTATCTTCGACTGATTTCAGCTCCACCCGCAGGGGCTTCACCTACATATCAGCGTGCCTTCTCCCGAAGTTACGGCACCATTTTGCCTAGTTCCTTCACCCGAGTTCTCTCAAGCGCCTTGGTATTCTCTACCTGACCACCTGTGTCGGTTTGGGGTACGATTTCGTGTTACCTGATGCTTAGAGGCTTTTCCTGGAAGCAGGGCATTTGTTACTTCAGCACCGTAGTGCCTCGTCATCACACCTCAGCGTTAATAAACGACCGGATTTACCTAATCGTTCCGCCTACATGCTTAAACCGGGACAACCGTCGCCCGGCTAACATAGCCTTCTCCGTCCCCCCTTCGCAGTAACACCAAGTACAGGAATATTAACCTGTTTCCCATCGACTACGCCTTTCGGCCTCGCCTTAGGGGTCGACTCACCCTGCCCCGATTAACGTTGGACAGGAACCCTTGGTCTTCCGGCGAGCGGGCTTTTCACCCGCTTTATCGTTACTTATGTCAGCATTCGCACTTCTGATACCTCCAGCATGCCTCACAGCACACCTTCAACGGCTTACAGAACGCTCCCCTACCCAACAACACCTAAGTGTCGCTGCCGCAGCTTCGGTGCATGGTTTAGCCCCGTTACATCTTCCGCGCAGGCCGACTCGACCAGTGAGCTATTACGCTTTCTTTAAATGATGGCTGCTTCTAAGCCAACATCCTGGCTGTCTGTGCCTTCCCACATCGTTTCCCACTTAACCATGACTTTGGGACCTTAGCTGGCGGTCTGGGTTGTTTCCCTCTTCACGACGGACGTTAGCACCCGCCGTGTGTCTCCCGTGATAACATTCTTCGGTATTCGTAGTTTGCATCGGGTTGGTAAGCCGGGATGGCCCCCTAGCCGAAACAGTGCTCTACCCCCGAAGATGAGTTCACGAGGCGCTACCTAAATAGCTTTCGGGGAGAACCAGCTATCTCCCGGTTTGATTGGCCTTTCACCCCCAGCCACAAGTCATCCGCTAATTTTTCAACATTAGTCGGTTCGGTCCTCCAGTTAGTGTTACCCAACCTTCAACCTGCCCATGGCTAGATCACCGGGTTTCGGGTCTATACCCTGCAACTTAACGCCCAGTTAAGACTCGGTTTCCCTTCGGCTCCCCTATACGGTTAACCTTGCTACAGAATATAAGTCGCTGACCCATTATACAAAAGGTACGCAGTCACACCACGAAGGTGCTCCCACTGCTTGTACGTACACGGTTTCAGGTTCTTTTTCACTCCCCTCGCCGGGGTTCTTTTCGCCTTTCCCTCACGGTACTGGTTCACTATCGGTCAGTCAGGAGTATTTAGCCTTGGAGGATGGTCCCCCCATATTCAGACAGGATACCACGTGTCCCGCCCTACTCTTCGAGTTCACAACCTGTGTGTTTTCGTGTACGGGACTGTCACCCTGTACCGTGCGACTTTCCAGACGCTTCCACTAACACACAAGCTGATTCAGACTCTGGGCTGCTCCCCGTTCGCTCGCCGCTACTGGGGGAATCTCGGTTGATTTCTTTTCCTCGGGGTACTTAGATGTTTCAGTTCCCCCGGTTCGCCTCGTTAACCTATGTATTCAGTTAACGATAGTGTGACGAATCACACTGGGTTTCCCCATTCGGACATCGCCGGGTCAAAGGTTCATATCACCTCGCCGGCGCTTTTCGCAGATTAGCACGTCCTTCATCGCCTCTGACTGCCAGGGCATCCACCGTGTACGCTTAGTCGCTTAACCTCACAACCCGAAGATGTTTCTTTCGATTCATCATCGACTTGCGAAAATTTGAGAGACTCGAACACACATAACATGTGTGTCGTTTCAATTTTCAGCTTGATCCAGATTTTTAAAGAGCAAAACTTCGCAGTGCACCTTTTCAGGTTCACTCTGAAGTTTTCTTGTGTTCGCAGTAAAAGATGGTGGAGCTATGCGGGATCGAACCGCAGACCTCCTGCGTGCAAAGCAGGCGCTCTCCCAGCTGAGCTATAGCCCCATCGTTTTGCCAACCTCTGTACCGGTAATTTTTGTTGAGGCAAGGCGTGGTGACACGAAGCATACTGAAGTATGTGAGTGTCGCCGCAACGCAGCATCAGCAAAAATTTGGTAGGCCTGAGTGGACTTGAACCACCGACCTCACCCTTATCAGGGGTGCGCTCTAACCACCTGAGCTACAAGCCTGCAGAGATTTTTACTGCTGTTTTTCATCAGACAATCTGTGTGAGCACTGCAAAGGCAGGTTCTTTAAGGTAAGGAGGTGATCCAACCGCAGGTTCCCCTACGGTTACCTTGTTACGACTTCACCCCAGTCATGAATCACAAAGTGGTAAGCGCCCTCCCGAAGGTTAAGCTACCTACTTCTTTTGCAACCCACTCCCATGGTGTGACGGGCGGTGTGTACAAGGCCCGGGAACGTATTCACCGTAGCATTCTGATCTACGATTACTAGCGATTCCGACTTCATGGAGTCGAGTTGCAGACTCCAATCCGGACTACGACGCACTTTATGAGGTCCGCTTGCTCTCGCGAGGTCGCTTCTCTTTGTATGCGCCATTGTAGCACGTGTGTAGCCCTACTCGTAAGGGCCATGATGACTTGACGTCATCCCCACCTTCCTCCAGTTTATCACTGGCAGTCTCCTTTGAGTTCCCGGCCGAACCGCTGGCAACAAAGGATAAGGGTTGCGCTCGTTGCGGGACTTAACCCAACATTTCACAACACGAGCTGACGACAGCCATGCAGCACCTGTCTCAGAGTTCCCGAAGGCACCAATCCATCTCTGGAAAGTTCTCTGGATGTCAAGAGTAGGTAAGGTTCTTCGCGTTGCATCGAATTAAACCACATGCTCCACCGCTTGTGCGGGCCCCCGTCAATTCATTTGAGTTTTAACCTTGCGGCCGTACTCCCCAGGCGGTCGACTTAACGCGTTAGCTCCGGAAGCCACGCCTCAAGGGCACAACCTCCAAGTCGACATCGTTTACGGCGTGGACTACCAGGGTATCTAATCCTGTTTGCTCCCCACGCTTTCGCACCTGAGCGTCAGTCTTTGTCCAGGGGGCCGCCTTCGCCACCGGTATTCCTCCAGATCTCTACGCATTTCACCGCTACACCTGGAATTCTACCCCCCTCTACAAGACTCTAGCCTGCCAGTTTCGAATGCAGTTCCCAGGTTGAGCCCGGGGATTTCACATCCGACTTGACAGACCGCCTGCGTGCGCTTTACGCCCAGTAATTCCGATTAACGCTTGCACCCTCCGTATTACCGCGGCTGCTGGCACGGAGTTAGCCGGTGCTTCTTCTGCGGGTAACGTCAATTGCTGAGGTTATTAACCTCAACACCTTCCTCCCCGCTGAAAGTACTTTACAACCCGAAGGCCTTCTTCATACACGCGGCATGGCTGCATCAGGCTTGCGCCCATTGTGCAATATTCCCCACTGCTGCCTCCCGTAGGAGTCTGGACCGTGTCTCAGTTCCAGTGTGGCTGGTCATCCTCTCAGACCAGCTAGGGATCGTCGCCTAGGTGAGCCGTTACCCCACCTACTAGCTAATCCCATCTGGGCACATCTGATGGCAAGAGGCCCGAAGGTCCCCCTCTTTGGTCTTGCGACGTTATGCGGTATTAGCTACCGTTTCCAGTAGTTATCCCCCTCCATCAGGCAGTTTCCCAGACATTACTCACCCGTCCGCCGCTCGCCGGCAAAGTAGCAAGCTACTTCCCGCTGCCGCTCGACTTGCATGTGTTAGGCCTGCCGCCAGCGTTCAATCTGAGCCATGATCAAACTCTTCAATTTAAGTTTGATGCTCGTGAATTAAACTTCGTAATGAATTACGTATGTTCACTCAGAGACTTGGTATTCATTTTTCGTCCGAGGACGTTAAGAATCCATGTCACTTTGAGTGCCCACACAGATTGTCTGATAAATTGTTAAAGAGCAGTGCAACGCGGCTTTCGCTCACCGTTGCGAGGTCCCGTATATTACGTTTTCCTCATTCAGAGTCAAGCAATTATTTTCGCTTTTCTCTGCTGGCGTTCATCTCTGAACCCCGCTAACCCGGCGGCCTGTAAGCCGTTGTTCCGTGTCAGTGGAGGCGCATTATAGGGAGTTCTCAGACGTTGACAACCCCTCTTTTAAAAAAAACTTTCAACCGTCTCTTTTTTGCTCAAAACCGTGCTACAGCGCCAGTTTTTCGAGCGTTTCAAAGCCATAACGGCGTAAAACGGGTAAAAGTTGCTCAGTCTCTTTCGTGAGGGCCATACAAAACGCGATATTCGCATCGGTAGATTTCGCATCTGGCGCTTCATGCTCCAGCAGCCATGCGGTGCGACGGGCGATAGCGGCACCGGAATCCACCAGGCGCGTCCCTTCCGGCAGCACCTCTAATAGCTCTTCCTGTAATAGCGGGAAGTGGGTGCAGCCCAGCACAACGGTATCCGGGGGTTCGGGCATCCGCAGCCACGGACGAAGAATACGACGCAGCTCGTCGAGTGATACCGCCTTTCCATGCAGCTTCGCTTCCGCCATCTCCACCAGCTCAGCCGAACCCAGCATCGCAATCTGGCATTCATTGGCAAAACGATCGATCAGCTCGCGGGTATAAGGACGCTTCACCGTGCCTCGCGTTGCCAGCAACCCCACAATGCCGTTCGCCGTCAGACGCGCAGCAGGCTTTATTGCAGGAACGACACCCACAACCGGGAACGGGAATTTTTCACGCAGGGCGGGAAGAGAAACGGTGCTCGCCGTATTACAGGCGATAACGGCCAGCGCAAGGGGATAGCGCTTTTGTACGGCGGTGACGATTTCAACCACACGCTCAACAATAAAATCTTCGCTTTTTTCCCCGTACGGGAAAGCGACGTTATCGAAGGCGTAGATGTAATGGAGATCCGGCAGAAGATGCCGAATCTCATCATAGACCGAAAGCCCACCGACGCCGGAATCAAACACCAGCACGGTGGGACGCGGATTAGAAGGTGTAGCTGCCAGACAAGGTGTATTCCCGTCCTGCAGTTTGGTAGCCATAAACTGTCTCGTAATCTTTATCGAACAGGTTGGCTATTTTACCACGAACTGTGAGATGTGAGGTGACAGGATACGAAACTGCGACATCCCACAGGCTTACACCGCCCATTTTTACTTTCTCAGACGGATAAGTACCAAAGTCAGTGTCGTAACGCGTACCGAGGTAGTGATAAGTCAGGCTCCAGTCGAAATCATAGATCTGCGTATCGAGCTGATATTTCACCTGCTGTTTAGCACGACGGTCCAGAAGTTCGTTGGTTGCGGCATTGCGGGCATCCACATAGTCGTAGCCTACAGTATGCGTCAACGGGCCCGTATCAAATGATGCTGTCGCTTCCACACCTTTGATGCGTGCTTTACCGACGTTGTAATATTGCTGGAGGTTATTATTGAAGTCGATGAGATTATCAACGTCATTACGGTAGCCGGAGACGCGCCAGCTCACGCCCGCCGTCAGGCCTTCAAACGCACCTTCCCACTGCTTGCTCTCTTCTGGATCAAGATGGTCATTGCCATATAAACCATAAAGTTGACCCAGATTCGGTGCTTTATAGGCCGTACCATAAGAAGCAACAAAGCGGTAACCCTCCACGAACTCCCAGGCCGCACTACTTTGCCAGGTACCATGGCGACCGAACTGAGAGTTGTCATCGCTGCGAACCGCGCCTTCCAGAGTGAAGTCACCAAACTGCTGCAACCCGGTCAGGTAAACGCCGGTGTTACGCAGGTCGTAGCCGTTGGTCACGTAGTTTGTACCCGGTTCAGTGCTCTGCTTCTGCCAGTCAACGCCCGCGCCAATGTTTCCATGGCCAACATCAACGGAGTTGATCCACTGGACGTTGTACTGTTTGATTTCATCCAGCGTGGCTGTCGAATCGTAGCGGCCCAAATTTGGGTCGTAGTTATAGTCCTTGCTGTGGCTATAGCTGGTGAGCAACTGTGAATGGAAGATGTCATCGTTGAAGCGCAATCCTGCATCCCAGGTCTGACTATAGAGCTGGCGGGTATCGACCAGTACGTTAGGGGTAAATGAACTGTAGTAAGCGTCGTAGGCGGTACGGTTGCTGTAGCCAAAGCCGCGAACAAATCCGCTCCACTGCTCCGAGAATGCGTGATCCAGTGCACCATAGAGCGTTTTATTCATAAAGCCGTCGCGATCGGTCTGGGCAAGACCACCATTGTTGCCGTCTGCAACCACATCAAACCCTTTGGTATAGGTGTAATCACCCGCAAGCGTGACGCGCGTGCTGTCGCCCAATGTTTGCTGAGTACTGCCGCCATAATTCTGGTAACCATGCGACCCTACACCTGCATTCAGCGTGGTACCGTCCTTCGCGCGAGTGGTAATAATGTTTACAACTCCGCCGATCGCGTCCGAGCCGTATACCGCCGAACGCGGACCACGCACATATTCGATACGCTGCACCAGAGAGATCGGGAACTGGCTGAGATCGGATGACCCCGTAACGCCAGCCTGATTAAGGCGGATCCCATCAACAAGAATCAGGACGTGGCTGGAGTTGGTGCCACGTATAAAGAGAGAAGAGAGTTGCCCCATCCCACCACTTTGCGCCGTATCCACGCCGGGCAGGCGACGCATAACATCCAGGACCGAGGTTGACTGCCAACGGTCAATATCGGCACGCGTAACAACCGTGTTTGCAGCCAGAATAGTTTTTTCAGGTTGTTCAAAACGATTTGCCGTCACCACCAACGAGTCGGCGCTATCCTGCGCCCAGCCCGAAAATGCCGTGACGGACAGCGCCGTCAACAGCGATACTTTTTTAATCATTGTTAAAGCATCCACAATATAAGAAGGATGCCGCAGGCCTCATCGATAGCACGCGATGATGAAACCAAATGCGACGTGATCCCGGCAGGTCTTCGGGCTAGGTGGCATATAAGGATGAAGACTTCCCATTTTCACAGTGTCTACAACGCTCATCCCGCCAGACTTTACCGCTGCGCGTCAGCTCCAGATTTACACTGGATTCCCTTTTCACTCTCAGGAGACCGGAAACAGAATGCTACAATTAGACACGTATAGATGTCCAGACAGCTATTGGCCATTAAATCTGGACATCCCCTGAACAATGCCTACAATCCCCGCGTAATTCATTATCACTCAGGACGCATCATGACCCCAGAACACCTCCCGACAGAACAGTACGACGCGCAGCTGGCAGAGAAAGTTGTCCGCCTGCAGAGTATGATGACGCCTTTCAACGCGCCCGTTCCCGAGGTGTTCCGCTCCCCTGTCAGCCATTACCGCATGCGCGCCGAGTTCCGCATCTGGCACGACGGTGACGACCTGTACCACATCATTTTCGATCAGCAGACGAAGTCCCGTATCCGCGTGGATAGCTTTCCGGCGGCGAGCGAGCTCATTAACCAATTAATGACGCTGATAATGGACGGCGTGCGCAACAATCCGGTACTGCGTAACAAGCTGTTCCAGATTGACTACCTGACCACGCAAAGCAATCAGGCGATTGTCTCTCTGCTGTATCACAAAGCGCTTAACGACGAGTGGCGCGAGCAGGCAGAAGCCCTGCGCGATGCGCTGCGTGCGCAGAACATCAACGTTCACCTGATTGGCCGCGCGACAAAAACCAAAATCATGTTGGATCAGGACTACATCGACGAGCGTCTGCCGGTGGCGGGTAAAGAGATGGTGTATCGCCAGGTTGAGAACAGCTTCACCCAGCCGAACGCCGCGATGAACGTGCAGATGCTGGAGTGGGCGCTGAAGGCGACGGAAGGGTCAACGGGCGATCTGCTTGAGCTCTACTGCGGTAACGGCAACTTCTCGCTGGCGCTGGCGCGTAACTTCGATCGCGTCCTGGCAACGGAAATCGCCAAGCCGTCGGTGGCCGCCGCGCAGTACAACATTGCCGCTAACCATATCGACAACGTGCAGATCATTCGTATGGCCGCAGAAGAGTTCACGCAGGCCATGAACGGCGTACGCCAGTTTAACCGCCTGGAAGGGATCGATCTGAAGAGCTACCAGTGTGAGACGATTTTTGTCGACCCGCCGCGCAGCGGCCTGGACAGCGAAACCGAAAAGATGGTGCAGGCGTACCCGCGTATTTTATACATCTCCTGTAACCCGGAGACGCTGTGCAAGAACCTCGAAACATTAGGCCAGACGCACAAGGTTGAACGTCTGGCACTGTTCGATCAGTTCCCGTATACGCACCATATGGAGTGTGGCGTACTGCTCACGGCGAAGTAATGTGAGCCTTGTAGGGCAGGTAAGCGAAGCGCCACCTGCCAAAAAAGCCGGATGGCGCTTCGCTTATCCGGCCTACAATGACAAAACCCTTTACTCTGGTAACTGGCTCTTACGGCTACGCATGCGCGAACCAATCCAGAACACCAGCGCCACAGACAGTACCGCAGGGAAGAAGTTAGAGCCGATATCCGGATACTCCGCGCGCACCACGGTGCTATACAGCAATACGCCCAGAATAAAGCAGGCAGCGGCCAGCCCCGGTAACCCCACCGGCATGGTGCGGTTCAGGTAACGTTGATGCAGGCAGTAAACCGTCAGCACCAGCGCAATAAGCGGGAAAATCGAAAACGGCACGATTGAGCTAAAAATAGCCGCAAACGTACCATTAATGGATAAGCCAGCGATCAATGCCAGCAACAGCGTCCCTTTATCCTGACCTGACTGTTTCATTACTCACCTTCACTCTTCGGTTTGATGTGCCAGTTTCTCTTGTTCACGGCGATACCAGTAGTACGCGCCTTTGGAGATCATCCTGAGCTGCAATACCAGTCGCTCTTCGAGCTGTTTGCGTTGTTCAATGCTGACATCCAGCGCTTCGGCACCCGCGCTGAAAACAATCGTCACCATCGCCTCGGCCTGTGCTTCAGTAAACGCACGCGGCATATGGTTTTCGAGTTCAAGATAGTCGGCAAGTTCCGCGATGAAGTGCTGAATTTCACGCGCGACGGCGGCACGAAACGCCGCCGACGTGCCCGAACGCTCGCGCAGTAACAGACGAAACGCGTTGGGGTTATTGCCGATAAATTCCATAAAGGTCGATACGGAGGTGCGGATCACGCTGCCCCCTTTGGCGATACGCTGACGCGCCTGGCGCATCAGCTGGCGCAGCATTAAACCGCTCTCGTCGACCATGGTCAGGCCCAGTTCATCCACGTCACGGAAATGACGATAGAAGGACGTTGGCGCAATCCCGGCCTCGCGTGCGACTTCGCGCAGGCTCAAACTGGCAAAACTCCGCTCAGCACTCAGTTGACTGAATGCGGCTTCCACCAGCGAACGCCGGGTTTTCTCTTTTTGTTGTGCTCTTACGCCCATCACGATAGTTGAATCCTTCCAAAGGCCTGATGGCACTATACCAGAGAATAAAATTAATCTGTTTGCCTGGCTTTGTGAATGATTGTTTACGTGCGGTTTGTGCTCCACTGCCGGAAAAAAGCACAACGATAATTGGGTTACTCTGGCAATGATGTTATGATTCTGTTGCTTTTATGTATAAGAACAGGTAAGCCTTGCCATGCCACATTCCTACGATTACGACGCAATAGTTATTGGTTCCGGCCCCGGCGGCGAAGGTGCTGCTATGGGTCTGGTGAAACAGGGAGCCAGAGTAGCGGTCATTGAGCGCTACCATAATGTCGGCGGCGGTTGCACCCACTGGGGCACCATCCCTTCGAAAGCCCTCCGCCACGCCGTTAGCCGCATTATCGAATTTAACCAGAACCCTCTTTACAGCGACCACTCCCGACTTCTTCGTTCATCTTTTGCTGACATCCTGAATCACGCGGATACCGTTATTAACCAGCAGACGCGCATGCGTCAGGGGTTTTATGAGCGTAACCACTGTGAGATTTTGCAGGGCAACGCGCATTTTGTGGATGAACACACCCTGGCACTCGAATGCCACGACGGTTCGGTTGAAACCATCACGGCTGAAAAATTTGTGATTGCCTGCGGTTCACGTCCGTACCATCCGGCAGACGTGGACTTCTCGCACCCGCGCGTCTACGACAGCGACTCGATTCTGAGCCTGCATCATGAACCCCGCCACGTCATTATCTATGGCGCAGGGGTCATTGGCTGCGAATATGCGTCGATCTTCCGCGGAATGGACGTCAAAGTTGACCTGATCAATACCCGCGACCGCCTGCTGGCGTTCCTCGATCAGGAAATGTCGGACTCCCTCTCCTACCACTTCTGGAACAGCGGCGTGGTGATTCGCCACAACGAAGAGTACGAGAAGATCGAAGGCTGTGACGACGGGGTGATCATGCACCTGAAGTCCGGTAAAAAGCTGAAAGCAGACTGTCTGCTGTACGCCAACGGCCGTACCGGCAACACCGATTCACTGCAATTGCAGAACATCGGTCTTGAAACCGATAGCCGCGGTCAGCTGAAGGTCAACAGCATGTACCAGACCGCCCTGCCGCACGTTTACGCGGTCGGCGACGTGATTGGTTACCCAAGCCTGGCCTCTGCCGCTTACGACCAAGGACGCATTGCCGCACAGGCGCTGGTAAAAGGCGAAGCGACGGCGCATCTGATTGAAGATATCCCGACGGGCATCTATACCATCCCGGAAATCAGTTCAGTCGGGAAAACCGAGCAGCAGCTGACGTCAATGAAGGTGCCTTACGAGGTGGGTCGTGCGCAGTTTAAACATCTGGCGCGGGCGCAAATCGTGGGTATGAGCGTGGGGACGCTGAAGATCCTGTTCCACCGCGAGACGAAAGAGATCCTCGGCATTCACTGCTTCGGTGAACGCGCGGCGGAAATCATTCATATCGGCCAGGCGATAATGGAGCAGAAAGGTGGTGGTAACACCATTGAGTACTTCGTTAACACCACCTTTAACTACCCAACTATGGCGGAAGCCTACCGGGTAGCGGCACTAAACGGCCTGAACCGCCTGTTTTAACGCGCTGTCGAAATGGCCATCCATCGAACCGCGGATGGCCTCTGCCAGCTGCTCATAGCGGCTGCGCAGCGGTGAACCCGGACGATAAACCAGGCCGATCGTGCGACGCGGCTCCGGCTTAATGCACGGCAGATAAACCACGCCATCACGTTTACGCTCGCGCGGCACGGCCAGCGCAGGCAGCAGCGTAATACCGCTTCCCGCCGCGACCATATTACGCAGCGTCTCCAGGCTGGTTGCGCGGAAATGGGTATCCTCATCCGCACCCGCTTCGAAGCAGAAACCCATCGCCTGATCGCGCAGGCAGTGGCCATCTTCCAGCATCAGCAGCTTTTCACCGGCCAGATCGGCCATCGGCACGCGATCGCGGTTCGCCCACGGGTGATCTTCATAGATCGCCAGCATCATCGGCTCATCGAACAGCGGCACTTCAATAAACGCTTCGCTCTCTTTCACCAGCGCCAGAATGGCGCAGTCGAGCTTGCCGCTGTCCAGCTGCGCCAGAAGCTGATGGGTTTGCGCTTCGTGCAGGTACATTTCGAGTTTCGGGAACGTCTGGTGCAGCATCGGAATGATGTGCGGCAACAGGTACGGGCCAACGGTTGGGATCAGGCCAATATGCAGCGGGCCGGACATCGCCTCCCCCTGCTGGCTTGCCATTTCCTTGAGCACTTTGACCTCGCGCAGCACGGTGCGCGCCTGATCCACCAGCAGAAGACCTGCCTGTGTGAACAGAACCTTACGACTGGTGCGCTCCAGCAGCATCACGCCCAGCTCGTCTTCCAGCTTGCGGATCTGACCGCTCAGCGTGGGCTGGCTGACGTGGCAGGAATCTGCCGCGCGGCGAAAGTGACGATGCTCGGCTAACGCTACCAGGTATTCAAGATCACGAATATTCATTATTCATCCTCCGTCGCCACGATAGTTCATGGCGATAGATAGCATAGCAACGAACGATTATCCCTATCAAGCATTCTGTTGAATAATACACCACATAGACGAGGCGGCACGTGTTTGACCCTTGACGTCCCCGCACCGTCAGCGAGTTTCTCTCAAAACTCGAACAACTAAAGCCAACGTGAACTTTTGCGGACCCCGTGGTCCGCTTTTTTTTTGCGTAAAAAAAGCCTGGCACTAAGCCAGGCTCTGTTTTTCTCCCTCTCCCTGTGGGAGAGGGCCGGGGTGAGGGCACCCGCCCGCACAAATCAAACCAGCCGGTTTTTCGCATCCGAAATCGCCTGCGCCACCTGCTTCGGCGACACGCCGCCTTTCGCCGCACGCTTGTCCAGACAAGACTGCAGGGCCAGAATCGGATACACATCGTCTCCAATCACCGCGCTGAACTTCTGCAGGTCGGCCAGCGCCAGATCTTCCAGCGGTTTACCCTGACGAATGGCTTCCACTACCGCTTCACCCACAATATGGTGCGCTTCACGGAACGGTACGCCTTTCGCCACCAGATAATCCGCCAGTTCGGTAGAGTTTGCATAACCCTGCTGGGCCGCTTCCTGGCAGCGCGGACGTTTCACCTGAATGCCGTCCAGCACCAGCGCGCCCATATGCAGGCAGTCCAGCCAGGTGTCGAGGGCGTCGAACAGCCCTTCTTTGTCTTCCTGCATATCTTTGTTGTACGCCAGCGGCAGCCCTTTCAGGGTCATCATCATGCCGGTCAACGCGCCCTGCACGCGGCCACACTTGCCGCGGATCAGCTCCAGCGCGTCCGGGTTTTTCTTCTGCGGCATCAGTGAAGAGCCGGACGTCACGCGATCGGACAGCTCGACGAAGCCCGCTTCGCCAGAGTTAAAGAAGATCAGGTCTTCGGCAAAGCGCGACAGGTGCACCATCCCGATAGACGCGTTTGAGAGCAGCTCCAGCACGTGGTCGCGGTCAGAGACGCTGTCCAGGCTGTTACGGGTGGCGGAGGCAAAGCCCAGCCAGCCTGCCAGCTGTTCACGGTCGATTTCATACGCCGTACCGGCCAGAGCACCGCTGCCCAGCGGGCTCACGTCCAGACGCTTGAGCGTATCCTGCAGGCGGCTTTCGTCACGCGCAAGCATCTCAACGTAGGCCAAACACCAGTGCGCAAAGGTCACCGGCTGCGCGCGCTGCAGGTGGGTATAACCCGGCATCACCGCGTCCTGATTATTCTGTGCGGTCTCCACCAGCGCGGTCTGCAGCTGACGATTAGCCGCCAGCAGTTCGCCGACGGTATCTTTACACCACAGCTTCAGATCGGTGGCGACCTGGTCGTTACGGCTACGGCCGGTGTGCAGCTTTTTACCCAGTTGACCGACCTTGTCGATAAGCTTGCCTTCCACCCAGCTGTGAATATCTTCAGCATCGCTTTCGAGGATCTGCTGCGGGTTAAGACGCACCTCTTCCAGCAGATTATTCAGCGCTTCTTCCAGCCGTAATTGTTCGTCTGCGGTCAGTACGCCCACCGTCACCAGCGCTTTGGACCAGGCCACAGAGCCGACAATATCCTGTTCGGCCAGGCGGTAGTCGAAGCGCAAAGAGTCGTTGAACTGTTTGAACCGCTGATCCGCTGCCTGTGTAAAACGCCCACCCCAAAGTGCCATAACATGATTCCTTTATTCGTTAGTTCTGCCGGGTGGCGCTTCGCTTACCCGGCCTACGGTCATTCAATAAAAACTTACGCTAAAATACGCGTGCCAATCGGCGTGCCGTTAAACAGCGCCGGGAGCTGCTCCGCGTGACGCCAGGAGGCGATATCCACCGGGCGGCCCAGCGTGCGTGCGGCATCCAGCGCGGCGTTCACTTTGACGATCATGCCGTCGGTAATAATGCCCTGAGCAATCAGCTGCTCGGCTTTCTCAGCCGTCATTTCCGCAATGCGCTGGCCTTTACCGTCCAGAATGCCGCTCACGTCGGAGAGCAGGATCAGATCCGCACCCAGCGTTGCCGCCAGTGCCGTCGCCGCCTGGTCCGCGTTGACGTTCATCAGCTCACCCTCTTCGGTCACACCGATAGAGCTCACCACCGGCAGGAATCCGCCTTCCAGCAGAGTGTTAATCAGCTTAGGCGAACCTGGCTGCGCCAGTCCAACGTGGCCGAGCGCTTCGTCGAGCTGGGTCACTTTTACGCTGTCGCCATCGCCCAGATAGAGACCCACGGACGCGATGTGGTGTTTCTTCGCCCACGCCAGCAGCGTTTTGTTCGCCGTACCCGCCAGCGCACCGGTAATGATGTCAATCTGGTCAGCAGGCGTGACGCGCAGGCCGTTCTTCTTTTTCACCGGCAGGTTGAGCCCTTTCATCAGCTCATCCACCACGCAGCCGCCGCCGTGCACAATCACCAGCGGACGCTGGTGTGATTCGCGATAGTTCACCAGCGCGGTAAACAGACGCTCCAGCGCTTCTTCGCTGTCCAGCAGTACACCACCGAGTTTGATAATTAATGGGTTCATCATCACACCTTAAATAAGAGCCTGCGTTTCCGGGAAACCGAAACGAATATTTGCACACTGCATTGCCTGTGCGGCAGCGCCTTTGAGTAAGTTATCTTCTGCGGCGACAACGATGAGATGCTCGCCCTGCACGGCAAAGCCGATGTCGCAGAACGGCAGGCCGACCACATTTTTCAGCGCCGGCACGCCTTTGTCGTACAGGCGCACCAGCGGTTTATCCGCATAGGCCTGCGTGAAGACCTCGTTCACCTGCTCTTTGGTCACGCCGGGCTTCAGGCGGCAGGTAATGGTTTCGAGGATCCCACGCGGGAAGCTGCCCAGGTGCGGGGTGAAAATCACGTCCGCGCCCAGATGAGTGGTGATTTCAGGGTGATGACGGTGATTAAACACGCCATACGGCTGAAGGCTCACTTCGCAGAAGCTGTTGGAGATAGCCGCTTTGCGCCCTGCTCCGCTCACGCCGCTGGTGGCGTTGATCACCGGCCACTGGTTGAGATCCAGCAGGCCTGCATCGATCAGCGGCTTCAGGGAAAGCTGCGCCGCCGTCGGGTAGCAGCCCGGCACGGCAATCAGGTCCGCTTCTTTCAGCTTGTCTGCGCTCCACTCCGCCAGGCCGTACACCGCTTTTTCAAGCAGATCCGGGTGCTGATGAGTGAAGCCGTAATATTTTTCGTAAAACGCGCCGTCGTTAACGCGGAACGCGCCAGAGAGGTCAAAGACCACGCAGCCGGCCGCCAGGAACTGCGGCGCCAGGTCGTGGCTGACCTCGTGCGCAGTGGCTAAAAACACCACGTCGACGCCGTCGGTAAACTCGCTGATGTCAGACATTGGCTGCAGCGGCAGATCGACAATGCCCTTAAGCTGCGGATGCAAATCGGAAATTAACTTTCCTGCATCATTGCTTTGCGCTGACACGGTCAAAGCGGTTATGGTCATATGTGGATGGCGATTCACGTAGCTTACAAGCTCTGCGCCCGCATAACCGCTAGCGCCTACAATCAGCGTATTCAACATCGGGTTCCTTTATGCTCAACGTTAGTGTATTTTTATTCACATTTATTGCATGAATATTGATACTATCACGACCTAAGGTGTGTCAACAATGAAAATGAACTTACCGCCATTTATCGAGATCTACCGCGCCCTGATTGCCACACCGTCCATCAGCGCAACGGAAGAAGCGCTGGATCAGAGCAATGAGTCTTTAATCAATCTGCTGGCGGGTTGGTTTAGCGATCTTGGGTTCAACGTTGAGGTTCAGCCCGTCCCCGGAACACGCCACAAATTTAACCTGCTCGCCAGCACCGGAACCGGTGCAGGTGGCCTGCTGCTGGCCGGTCATACCGACACCGTACCGTTTGACGATGGCCGCTGGACGCGCGACCCGTTCACTCTGACCGAGCACGACAACAAGCTCTACGGTCTGGGCACCGCCGACATGAAAGGCTTCTTCGCCTTTATCCTCGACGCGCTGCGTGACGTGGACGTGACGAAGCTGAAAAAACCGCTCTATATTCTGGCGACCGCCGATGAAGAGACCAGCATGGCGGGCGCGCGCTACTTCTCTGAAAACACCTCGATTCGCCCGGACTGCGCGATCATCGGCGAACCGACTTCTCTGCAGCCGATCCGCGCGCACAAAGGCCATATTTCTACCGCCGTGCGCGTGCTGGGCCAGTCCGGCCACTCCAGCGACCCGGCGCGCGGCGTCAACGCCATCGAGCTGATGCATGACGCCATCGGCCGCATCATGACCCTGCGCGACGACCTGAAAGAGCGTTACCACTACGAGGCGTTCACCGTGCCGTATCCGACGCTGAACCTCGGCAGCCTGCACGGCGGCGATGCCTCCAACCGTATCTGCGCCTGCTGCGAACTGCATATGGACATCCGCCCGCTGCCGGGCATGACGCTGAGCGATCTCGACGGCTTGCTGAATGAAGCACTGGCCCCGGTGAGCGAGCGCTGGCCGGGCCGTCTGACGGTCTCCGAGCTGCATCCGCCGATCCCGGGTTATGAATGCCCGCCGGATCATCAGCTGGTCGAAGTGGTGGAAAAGCTGCTCGGCGAAAAAACCGACGTGGTGAACTACTGCACCGAAGCGCCGTTTATTCAGACGCTATGCCCGACGCTGGTGCTCGGCCCGGGCTCCATCAACCAGGCCCATCAGCCGGATGAATATCTGGAAACCCGCTTCATCAAGCCCACCCGCGAGCTGATCGCCCAGGTTGTGCATCACTTCTGCTGGCATTAATGACCTTTCCCCTCTCGGAAGAGAGGGGAAAATCCCGCGATCTCCGTCACATTCCCATAAGCATCTCTTATCTGACGCAATACGAATTAAATTTCGTAAATTACCCACATTTATTCGTTTGCTGAACCGTTTTCGCAGCAATTGACGACGGGGGTTTTACGTGGCTTTATAAAGGGAGATGACAAAATAATGTCCAGAAGATTCTCGCCTGGGCATAAACAAAAATGATGGGGTGACTGGGTTTTTATGAACGAACAATATTCCGCGTTGCGTAGTAATGTCAGTATGCTCGGCAAAGTGCTTGGAGATACCATCAAAGATGCGTTGGGGGAGAACATCCTCGACCGCGTTGAAACCATCCGCAAGCTGTCTAAATCTTCCCGTTCAGGTAACGAGGCCAGTCGTCAGGAGCTGCTCACCACCTTGCAGAACCTTTCTAACGATGAGCTGCTGCCCGTTGCACGCGCATTCAGCCAGTTCCTGAACCTGGCAAATACCGCTGAGCAATACCACAGCATTTCGCCTAACGGCGAAGCGGCCAGCAACCCGGAAGTCATTGCCCGCACCCTTCGTAAACTGAAAGACCAGACAGACCTCAACGAAGCCACCATCAAAAAAGCGGTGGAGTCGCTTTCGCTGGAGCTGGTGCTGACAGCTCACCCAACCGAAATTACCCGCCGCACCCTGATCCACAAAATGGTGGAAGTGAACAACTGCCTCAAGCAACTGGATAATAAAGACATTGCCGACTACGAACGCAACCAGCTGATGCGCCGTCTGCGCCAGCTAATTGCCCAGTCCTGGCACACCGATGAAATTCGTAAGCATCGCCCAAGCCCGGTAGACGAAGCCAAATGGGGCTTTGCGGTGGTGGAAAACAGCCTGTGGGAAGGGGTGCCTAACTACCTCCGCGAGCTGAACGAACAGCTGGAAGAGAACCTGGGCTACCGCCTGCCGGTCGACTTTGTTCCGGTGCGCTTCACCTCCTGGATGGGCGGCGACCGCGACGGTAACCCGAACGTGACCGCGGAAATCACCCGTCACGTCCTGCTGCTGAGCCGCTGGAAAGCGACCGACCTGTTCCTGAAAGACATTCAGGTGCTGATCTCCGAGCTGTCGATGGTTGAGGCGACGCCTGAACTGCGCGCGCTGGCCGGGGAAGAAGGTGCCAGCGAGCCGTACCGTTTCCTGATGAAAAAACTGCGTGGTCAGCTGATGGCCACTCAGGCCTGGCTGGAAGCGCGTCTGAAAGGTCAGCGCCTGCCAAAACCAGAAGGGCTGCTCAGCCAGAACGAACAGCTCTGGGAGCCGCTGTACGCCTGTTATAAATCACTGCAGGCATGCGGGATGGGCATCATCGCCAATGGCGAACTGCTCGACACCCTGCGCCGCGTGAAGTGTTTCGGCGTGCCGCTGGTGCGTATCGACGTACGTCAGGAAAGTACCCGTCATACCGAAGCGCTGGGCGAGCTGACCCGCTATCTCGGCATCGGCGATTATGAAAGCTGGTCCGAAGCCGACAAACAGGCCTTCCTGATCCGCGAGCTGAACTCGAAGCGCCCTCTGCTGCCGCGCAACTGGGAGCCAAGTAACGAAACCCGCGAAGTGCTCAACACCTGTAAAGCGATCGTTGATGCGCCGAAAGGATCGGTGGCCGCCTATGTGATCTCCATGGCGAAGACCCCGTCCGACGTGCTGGGCGTTCACCTGCTGCTGAAGGAAGCGGGAATCGACTACGCTCTGCCGGTCGCCCCGCTGTTTGAGACCCTCGACGACCTGAACAACGCCAACGACGTGATGACGCAGTTGCTGAACATCGACTGGTACCGCGGCTTTATTCAGGGCAAGCAGATGGTGATGATCGGCTATTCAGACTCCGCAAAAGACGCGGGCGTGATGGCGGCATCCTGGGCGCAGTATCAGGCGCAGGACGCACTGATCAAAACCTGCGAGAAAGCCGGTATTGAACTGACCCTGTTCCACGGACGCGGTGGTTCAATTGGCCGTGGCGGCGCGCCAGCACACGCGGCGCTGCTGTCACAGCCGCCGGGAAGCCTGAAAGGCGGCCTGCGCGTCACCGAGCAGGGCGAGATGATCCGCTTCAAGTACGGCCTGCCGGAAGTGACCATCAGCAGCCTGTCGCTCTATACCAGCGCTATTCTGGAAGCGAACCTGCTGCCGCCGCCGGAGCCGAAAGCATCCTGGTGCCATATCATGGACGAACTGTCTGATATCTCCTGCGATCTGTACCGCGGCTACGTGCGTGAAAACAAAGATTTCGTCCCTTACTTCCGCTCGGCTACGCCTGAGCAGGAGCTGGGTAAACTGCCGCTGGGCTCACGTCCTGCGAAGCGCCGCCCAACCGGTGGCGTAGAGTCTCTGCGCGCAATCCCGTGGATTTTCGCCTGGACGCAGAACCGTTTGATGCTGCCCGCCTGGCTGGGTGCCGGTGCCGCGCTGCAAAAAGTGGTGGAAGACGGTAAACAAAACGAACTGGAAACCATGTGCCGCGACTGGCCATTCTTCTCTACCCGTCTGGGCATGCTGGAGATGGTCTTCTCGAAAGCGGACCTGTGGCTGGCGGAATACTACGATCAGCGTCTGGTGAAACCTGAGCTGTGGGCGCTGGGTAAAGAGCTGCGCGAACTGCTGGAAGGCGACATCAAAGTGGTGCTGGACATCGCCAACGACTCACATCTGATGGCGGACCTGCCGTGGATTGCAGAGTCTATCCAGCTGCGTAACATCTACACCGACCCGCTGAACGTCCTGCAGGCAGAACTGCTGCACCGTTCGCGTCTGGCGGAAGAAGAAGGTAAAGAGCCGGATCCGCGTGTTGAACAGGCGTTGATGGTGACGATTGCAGGCGTTGCGGCGGGTATGCGTAACACTGGCTAATGCTTTATGCCCGGCGGCGCTGCGCTTGCACGGGCCTACGTTAAGTAGGCCGGGTAAGCGTTAGCGCCACCCGGCAATACCCTGGTATCCACCATGCACCACGATGTTAGACAAATCCTGACGGAGCTGATTAACGGCGCATTACCCCTGCATCAGGTGCACTTTGTCGCGCCTGCCAGGAAGAATACCCGAACATCACCTTGTCTCTCGGTTATCATGGAAACCCGCTGCGAGGCATTCTTTTCCACATCCGGGCACGTCCCGCTTCATTCTTCAAACATTCTCAGAATAAGCTTCGGTAAACAGCAGCTGACGCTTCAGCTCCATCGGGATAACGTCCTTTTACAACAGCAGCAGGCCGCCAGGCGAGGCCCCCGGACGGGCGCGTTTCTCCTGCAAACACTCAACGAACTGCACATGCAACCGACCGAGCAGGACACGGCCAGGCTGGTAGTCTTAAGTCTGCTCAGCCACTGCCGCGATCTGCTTGGCAGCGAGATCCACACTGATAGCCGCAGTCGCGCGCTCTTCGAAGCCGTTCGTCGCTTTATTGACGAACATCATGCCTCAGCGCTGACCCGGGATTCCGTTGCCGAGGCGTTTTATATTTCCCCTAACTATCTCTCTCACCTTTTTCAGAAGACCGGAAATGTTGGGTTCAATGAATACCTGACGCAGACGCGTCTGGAACTCGCGCGCCAGCTGCTCAAGGAGTACGATTTAAAAATTAAGGATATTGCGGCACGCTGCGGGTTTATGGACAGCAACTATTTCTGCCGTCTCTTTCGCAAACACACCGAACGTTCACCTTCCGAATATCGCCGCCAGTATCACAGCCAGCTGATCGCCAAAAACTAGCACTGTGATCGGCATCGCACTTCGTTAAGCAGAATACATTTGTCCAGTATTTAGCAAAATTGACCTGTATCGGCCGCGCCTGGCAGGGCCTTATCCTTTATTTAACCTTTCTGACTTAAGGAAAAATAATGGAACTGTACCTGGATACCGCCAACGTGGCGGAAGTTGAACGCCTGGCCCGCATCTTCCCTATTGTGGGCGTCACCACCAACCCGAGCATCATTGCCGCCAGCCGTGAATCCATCTGGGACGTGCTGCCGCGTCTGCAAAAAGCCATTGGACCGGAAGGCACGCTGTTTGCTCAAACCATGAGCCGCGATGCCGAAGGCATGGTGGCGGAGGCAAAACGTCTGAGTAACGCCATCCCGGACATCGTGGTAAAAATCCCGGTCACGGCTGAGGGCCTTACCGCAATCAAGGTGCTGAAAAAAGAGGGCATTACCACGCTGGGGACCGCCGTTTACAGCGCGGCACAAGGTTTGCTTGCCGCGCTGGCAGGCGCGAAATATGTCGCGCCGTACGTCAACCGCGTTGACGCTCAGGGCGGTGATGGCATTCGCATGGTCCAGGAGCTGCAATCCCTGCTGGAACTGCACGCGCCAGAAAGCAAAGTGCTGGCCGCCAGCTTTAAAACCCCGCGTCAGGCGCTGGACTGCCTGCTCGCCGGATGTGAGGCAATCACGCTTCCCTTAGACGTAGCGCAACAAATGCTCGGCACGCCAGCGGTAGAGTCAGCCATAGAGAAGTTCGAGCAGGACTGGAAAAACGCGTTTGGTAACCTCAACCTCTAAGGGAGAAATGTTATGGACCGTATCATTCAATCGCCGGGGAAATATATCCAGGGCGCTGATGTGCTTACCCGTCTCGGCGACTATCTGAAACCCCTGGCCAATCGCTGGCTGGTTGTCGGCGATAAATTTGTGCTGGGTTTTGCCAAAGAGACCCTGCGTCAGAGTTTTAAAAAAGCCGAACTGCATGCCGAAATCGCGCCGTTTGGTGGCGAATGTTCACAAAATGAAATCGATCGCCTGAAAAAGCTGGCCGATAGCGCCGACTGCATGGCGGTGCTGGGCATTGGCGGCGGTAAAACGCTGGATACCGCCAAAGCGCTGGCCCATTTTATGGACGTACCCGTCGCCATTGCGCCAACAATTGCCTCCACCGATGCGCCGTGCAGCGCCCTTTCCGTTATTTACACCGACAGCGGTGAGTTCGATCGCTACCTCATGCTGCCGCACAACCCGAACATGGTTATCGTCGATACCAAAGTGGTAGCGGGTGCGCCGGCACGTCTACTTGCCGCCGGGATTGGCGATGCGCTGGCGACGTGGTTTGAAGCACGCGCCTGCTCGCGCAGCGGCGCAACCACCATGGCGGGCGGCAAATGTACGCAGGCAGCACTCACGCTGGCCGAGCTGTGCTACAACACGCTGGTTGAAGAGGGTGAAAAAGCCATGCTGGCCGCGGAACAGCATGTGGTTACACCGGCCCTGGAACGCATTATCGAAGCCAACACCTATCTCAGCGGCGTAGGCTTTGAAAGCGGCGGGCTGGCGGCGGCACATGCTATTCATAACGGTATGACGGCGGTACCGGACGCGCATCACTTCTATCACGGCGAAAAAGTGGCGTTTGGTACGCTGACGCAGCTGGTACTGGAAAACGCGCCGGTAGAAGAAATAGAGACCGTCGCCGCGCTTTGCCACAGCGTTGGGCTGCCGATCACCCTGGCACAGCTGAACATCAAAGAGGATATTCCGGCCAAAATGCGTCTGATCGCGGAAGCCTCCTGTGCCAAAGGAGAAACGATCCACAACATGCCGGGGGGCGTCACGCCGGATCAGGTGTATGCGGCGCTGCTGGTGGCCGACCAGTATGGCCAGCGGTTCCTGCAGGAGTGGGAGTAATAAAAAAGCCGGGTGGCGCTGCGCTTACCCGGCCTACATGGCACTTTAATTTGTAGGCCGGGTAAGGCGTAGCCGCCACCCGGCACACTGGCTACTTCACGTCAAACCGATCCAGATCCATGACCTTCGCCCAGGCGGCAACGAAGTCGCGGACAAACTTCTCATGCGCATCATCACTGGCATAAACCTCTGCCAGCGCGCGGAGGACGGCGTTCGAACCGAAGACCAGATCGGCGCGGGTGGCGGTGTATTTCACTTCACCGCTGGCGCGATCGCTTCCGGCAAACAGTTCATTAGATTCGTCGGTCGCCTTCCACTGGGTGTTCATGTCCAGCAGGTTCACGAAGAAATCGTTGCTCAGCACGCCCTCGCGGTCGGTGAACACGCCATTCTTACCGCCATCAAAGTTGGCACCCAGCACGCGCAGGCCACCGATCAGCACCGTCAGCTCAGGCGCGGTCAGCGTCAGCTGCTGGGCTTTGTCGATCAGCAGTGACTCAGTGGTGGACACATCCACCTGCGCACGGTAGTTGCGGAAGCCGTCGGCAATCGGTTCGAGCAGGTTAAACATCTCGATATCCGTCTGATCCTGACGCGCATCTACGCGCCCCGGGGTGAACGGCACGTTGACATAAACGCCTGCGGCTTTTGCCGCCTGCTCAACACCTACCACGCCTGCCAGTACGATGATATCGGCCAGAGAAGCTTTGTTGGTGGTGCGCTGGATAGCCTCCAGAGCCGGCAACGCGCGAACCGCAGCGGCGTTAACGTCCCAGTCGCGCTGAGGAGCCAGCGCCAGACGCGCGCCGTTGGCACCGCCGCGCTTATCGCCACCGCGGAAGGTTGAAGCTGACGCCCAGGCAACCGAAACCAGTTCGCTCACGGACAGACCGGATGCCACGATTTCAGCCTTCAGGCTTTCAATGTCTTCTTTCGACGGATTGAACACCGCCTGCGGCAGCGGATCCTGCCAAATCAAATCTTCTTTCGGCACTTCAGGGCCGATGTAGCGCGCTTTTGGCCCCATATCACGGTGGGTCAGCTTGAACCAGGCACGCGCGAAGGCTTCGTTGAAAGCCTGCGGATCGTTCAGGAAGCGGCGGGAAATTTTCTCGAATTCCGGGTCAAAACGCAGCGTCAGGTCGGTGACCAGCATAGTAGGTTTGCGTTTTTTCGACGGGTCGAACGGATCGGGCATGATTTCCGGCGCATCCACGGCTTCAAACTGAATCGCACCCGCCGGGCTGCGGGTCTGTACCCATTCATATTTGAACAGGTTCTCGAAGAAGTAGTTGCTCCACTGGGTCGGGGTTTGCGACCAGATAACTTCCAGACCGGAGGTAATGGCATCTGCACCAACGCCCGTACCGTGCGTGCTGGCCCAGCCCAGACCCTGCGCTTCAATCGGCGAGGCTTCCGGATCGGTGCCCACGTGGGTGGCTTCACCCGCGCCGTGGGTTTTGCCGAGGGTGTGGCCGCCTGCGATCAGCGCAACGGTCTCCTCGTCGTTCATCCCCATGTTGCCGAAGGTCGCGCGAATGGCTGCCGCTGCAGACAGGGGTTCACCGCTGGCGTTCGGTCCTTCAGGGTTAACGTAGATCAGGCCCATTTCGGTGGCGGCCAGAGGGCGCTTCGCCAGCGCTTCCGGGTCGCGGTGGGTCAGCCAGGCTTTTTCATCACCCCAGTTCACGTCGAGATCCGGTTCCCAGACGTCTTCACGCCCGGCACCAAAACCAAAGGTGCGGAAGCCGGAGTTCTCCAGTGCGACGTTACCCGCGAGGATAAAGAGGTCAGCCCAGGAAATTTTTTGTCCGTATTTTTGCTTGATTGGCCACAGCAGACGACGCGCTTTATCCAGGCTCACGTTATCCGGCCAGGAGTTCAGCGGCGCAAAGCGCTGTTGACCGCGTCCAGCCCCACCGCGCCCGTCAACGGAGCGATAGGTACCCGCGCCGTGCCAGGCCATACGGATAAACAGGCCCGCATAGCTGCCCCAGTCGGCAGGCCACCACGGTTGGGAGTCAGTTAAAAGTGCTTTGAGATCGCCTTTAAGAGCGGAGTAATCAAGCTTGCTGAATTCTTTGCGGTAGTCGAAGTCTTCACCCAGCGGGTTCGAACGGTTGGAATGTTGGTTAAGAAGATCGATGCGGAGTTGTTTTGGCCACCAGTCGCGGCTGCTTGTACCTGCGCCCGCGCTGTGATCGACGCCGCCCTGATGGAACGGGCATTTGCCGACTGATGCCGCTTTATTGGTCTCGTCTGACGTGCTCATCGCTATGCTCCCTTTTACAGTGTTACCGTTACGATATACGCCCTTGTTGATAAGGTATAGTTGAGATAACCCACAGATTCGATAGTTAAATCCGTTTAATTTCCCATGGAAAATACATGAGTTATGTACGTCAAAGGCAGCATTGCTGATATGGCAGGAAAATAAAACCCTTATAAATCAAAAAACCCTCCGAAGAGGGCCCTTTTTTGTTACACGCCGGGTCTAACGCCGAGCGTATGGCATATGGCGTAACTCATCTCTGCACGGTTCAGCGTGTAGAAGTGGAAATCCTTCACCCCTTCACGACTTAAGATCTTCACCATGTCCATCGCGATATTTGCGCCCACCAGCTTGCGTGTTTCCGGGTCATCGTCCAGCCCCTCGTACATTTTAGACATCCACAGCGGAATGCGCACATTGGTCATATCAGCAAATTTCTTCGCCTGTTTGAAGTTAGACACCGGCAGAATACCCGGGATAATCTCAACGTCGATGCCTGCGGAGACGCAGCGGTCGCGAAAGCGCAGGTAGCTTTCCACATCAAAGAAGAACTGGGTAATGGCGCGGTTCGCGCCAGCGTCCACTTTACGCTTCAGGTTAAGCAGATCGGCCTGGGCGCTTTTCGCTTCCGGATGCACTTCAGGATAAGCAGCAACGGAGATATCAAAGTCAGCCACGTCTTTCAGCAGCGCGACCAGATCGGCGGCATACATGTCCGGCTTACCACTACCCGGCGGCAGATCGCCGCGCAGCGCGACAATATGACGAATGCCGTTATTCCAGTAATCCTGGGCGATGGCCTGCAGCTCGTCGCGGGTGGCGTCGATACAGGTAAGGTGCGGCGCCGCTTCCAGACCGGTACGATCTTTAATGCCTTTAATGATGCTGTGCGTGCGGTCACGCTCGCCGGAGTTCGCACCGTAAGTCACGGAGACAAACTTCGGTTTCAGGCTGCTGAGACGATCGATAGAGCTCCACAGGGTTTGCTCCATTTCACTGGTGCGCGGCGGGAAAAATTCAAAAGAGACGTTAATCTGGCCGTTTACTTCGGCCAGGCTCTGATTCAGTGCTTCCCGCTGGTTGGCGTGAAAAAAGCTCATACCTTACCTCTATCAATCGCATGTCGTTGTCTGTTGTGTTGTGAACTTCTATACGTTTAGACGTCCAGATGTAAAAATGACGGAAAAGCGGAGGGACGTCAACATAAATAATCAACAATAACGGTGAGGTTTGCTCAGGGAAGATGAGAGAAATTCAGGATGAGGGTGAGAAGGCCCCTCACCCCGGCCCTCTCCCCAAAGGGGCGAGAGGGAAAAGACCGCACCGAGCAGTCCCCTCTCCCCTTTGGGGAGAGGGTTAGGGTGAGGGGTTACAGCAGCTTAGCCAGACGGTTGATGTCGGACTGGATCGCACCGGCCGTGACATCGCGCCCCGCGCCCGGACCGCGGATCACCAGCGGGTTATCGCGGTACCAGCGGCTTTCGATGGCGAAGACGTTATCGCACGGCAGCAGCGCCGCCAGCGGATGTTCAGGACGCACCGCCTCGACGCCGACTCGCGCTTTTCCGTTGGCCTCGAAACGCGCCACGTAGCGCAGCACCAGCCCCATCTCGTTCGCCGCTTCCAGACGCTGCACCATCTGCTCGTTAAGCTCTTCACCATTTTCAAAGAAATGGTCCACAGAGCCTTCTTCACAGCCGGCAGGCACCAGCGATTCGACGCGGACGGCATCAGGTTCGATGTCGTAACCGGCTTCACGCGCCAGGATCACCAGCTTACGCATCACGTCTTTACCGGAGAGGTCAACGCGCGGATCGGGTTCCGTTAAACCCTGCTGCCACGCCTGATCCACCAGGTCGGTGAACGGTACGGTGCCGTCAAACTGCAGGAACAGCCAGGAGAGCGTGCCGGAGAAGATGCCGCTCAGCGCCAGAATGCTGTCGCCACTTTCAATGAGGTCACGCACGGTGTGGTTAACCGGCAGGCCAGCCCCTACCGTGGCGTTATAAAGCCAGTGGCGCCCTGTTTTTTCAAACGCGTCGTGGATCTGGCGGTATTTATCGGTGCTGCTCGCCCCCGCCAGCTTGTTGGCACTGATGACGTGGAAGCCGTGGCTGGCGAAATCAAGGTACTGATCGGCAAGCTGTTCGCTGGCGGTAACGTCCAGCACCACCAGATCGTCATACGGGTGCGCGCGCATCCACAGGAACAGCGACTCTTCATCCTGCTCTACGGCTTCATCATTAAAGAAGGCAAGCGCGCGGCTGGCGTCCAGCCCTTCGTAGTTCAGCAGGCTGCGGCGGCTGTCCACGACGCCCGCGAGAATGAATTCGAATCCGGTACGCGCCGAGAGCGTGACCTGCTCGCGGGCGAACAGCTCCAGCCAGCGGGAACCGATGTTGCCTTTACCAAACAGCACCAGACCGATGCGCTTTTCCGCGCGGAACAGGGAGGTGTGCAGGCCCTGAATCAGGCTCTCGGTTGGCCCTTTACGCAGGACGGCGACCAGGCTGATACCCTCTTCCGACTGCCAGGTAAATTCCACCGGCTGGCCTTTCAGCTGCTGCCAGAAGCGGTGGCAGTGCAGCGGGTTACGGGTGACACCCGCACCCACCATCGCCACCAGCGCCAGCCCCTGACGCAGGCGAAGCTCGCCCGGCAGGCCCGCTTCATCCAGAATTTTCAGCGCGCTGTCAGCCACTTCAGCGGTATAGCAGAACTGCAGCAACTGGCGGTCATTGTGAACGCCAACGGCCAGCGGGCGCACCTGAGCGCGCTTTAATACCAGGTCGATATCTTTATGTGCCAGCTTGAAGTCCTGGCCCGCAGGCACCTGGAACTCAATCAGACAGATGTCGTCGTGGCTGGTGACAATACGCGCGCCCGTACCGGAGGCCAGTACGCGTTCAATACGGGTAGAGCCTTGATCCGGGGTATAGCTGCAGCGCAGCTGCAGGTCGATATCGCTGCCGGAAACCGGCTGCAGGGTGCGCGCGTGCAGTACCGGCGCGGCCAGACGCGCCAGCTCGCTGGCTTCGTCGAGACGCAGAAGCGGCAGCAGACAGGCATCTTTTACTTTACGCGGGTCCGCGCTGTACACACCGGCCACGTCGCTCCAGATGGTGACGCGGGACACGCCCGCCAGCGCACCAATTTGCGTTGCCGAGTAGTCCGAGCCGTTACGGCCCAGCAGCACGGTTTCGCCCGCGTTGCTGCGGCTGATAAAGCCGGTGACGACAATACGTTTGCCCGGATGCTGCACCAGCAGCTGTTGCAGCAGCGGGTAGGACAACCCTTCATCTACCTGCGGCTGCGCGGCGCGTTCGGCGCGCAGGAAATCACGCGCGTCGAGCCAGGCCGCCTCCACGCCCAGGTGCTGCAGCACGGCGGCCATCAGGCGCGCGGACCACACTTCACCGTGGCCCACCACTTCGGCATACACCGCGTCGGTAATCCCGCTGTCCAGCAGGGCAGCCAGACGTTCAAGGTCATGCGTGAAGGCGCTGATCAGCCCGTCCGCCACGTCCGCAGGCAGCAGGCCGGCAATCAGCTCGCTCTGGTAACGGCGTAAGGACTGTTGCACCTGATGCGCAGAAAGGCGATCGGTCTGGCTCAGTTTCAGCCAGCTAATCAACTGGTTGGTGGTGCTGCCCGCCGCCGAGACAACCATCATGTCACCCGGCTGTGAATATTCCGTCATGATCCCTGCGACACGCAGGTAACATTTCACATCAGCAAGACTACTACCACCAAACTTGTGCAGTTGACGACCCTTCGCCCCTGCCTGCGCTATCACACTCATGATTACCCCTTGGCTGCGATCCGGAAGGCATTTTCCAGATCGGCAATTAAATCTTCAGAATCTTCAATACCGGTTGAGATACGCAGCAGCGTCTCAGAAATCCCGGCGGCGGCACGTGCTTCCGGTGCCATACCTGCGTGCGTCATGGTCGCGGCGTGGGAGATCAAGCTTTCAACCCCACCTAAGGACTCCGCCAGCGTAAACAATGACAGCCCGCTCAGGAAGCGACGCAGCGTTTGCTCGTCACCGTCCAGTTCAAAACTCAACATCGCGCCAAACCCTTTCTGCTGGCGCGCGGCAATCTCGTGCCCCTGGTTTTCCGGTAGCGACGGGTGATACAGCTTCTTCACCAGCGGCTGGTTTTTCAGGAAATCGACGATCGCCTGGGCATTGCGCTGCGCCACGTCCATGCGCGGCGACAGCGTGCGAATGCCGCGCAACAGCAGATAGCTGTCGAAGGCACCCGCGGTGACGCCAATATTATTGGCCCACCATGCCAGTTCGGTGACAACGTCGGGATCTTTGGCAATCACCACGCCTGCTACCACATCAGAATGGCCGTTCAGATATTTAGTACATGAATGCAATACCAGATCGGCACCCAGTGCGAGTGGGTTCTGAAGGGCCGGACTGAGGAACGTATTATCCACTACACTTATCGCTCCCGCATCCCTTGCGAGCTGACAAATTTTCGCAATATCGACAACGCGCAACAATGGATTGCTTGGACTTTCCACCAGAACCAGCTTTGGCTTCTCTGCCAGCGCCTGCTTCAGCGCCTGTTCGTCGTTTTGATCGACAAACAGCACGCGATAGCAGCCGCGTTTTGCCAGGCTATCGAACAGACGATAGCTGCCGCCGTAGCAATCGTGCGGCGCAACCAGTAGGTCACCTGGTTTCAGGAACACCGTGGTCACCAGGTGAATGGCTGACATCCCCGTATTGGTTAATACTGCACCTGCGCCACCTTCCAGCTCGGCCAGCGCACGCTGGGTCACGTCACGCGTAGGGTTGCCACGACGCGAGTAATCATGCGCGCGGGGTTCATTAAATCCGGTGAAATTGTAGGTACTGGAAAGATGAATCGGCGGGACAACGCAGCCGTACTGCTCGTCATCATTTAATCCGCTACGCACTGCAATAGTGGCCTGTTTACGCGTCATGGTGAGGGCTTCCTGGCGAATGAGGTGAAAAGTCAGGCACCAGAGTAAACATTGAAAGTATGGACGTCAATACATCTGGACATCTAAACTTCTTTGCGTATAGATTGAGCAATGCGCAAATAGCCGTTAAAATTATATGCTTTAGTGCACGCTGCAGCGGCAATATCCGTGCCACGGTATCGTCTCTACGGTAAACTAGGCAAGATTGCGGTTCAAAACGGGTGGTTACAGGTTTTGCACCTTTAGATAAATGACTGAGAGGATTAAAGGTATCTCATGGCTGAATGGAGCGGCGAATATATCAGCCCATACGCTGAGCACGGTAAGAAGAGTGAACAAGTAAAGAAAATTACGGTTTCTATTCCTCTGAAGGTGTTGAAGATCCTCACCGATGAACGTACGCGTCGTCAGGTGAACAACCTGCGCCACGCGACCAACAGCGAACTGCTGTGCGAAGCGTTCCTGCATGCGTTTACCGGTCAACCGTTGCCGAACGATGAAGATCTGCGCAAAGAGCGCAGTGATGAAATCCCGGAAGAGGCGAAGGTGATCATGCGTGAACTGGGTATTGACCCGGATACGTGGGAATACTGAGAAGCGGATACAAAAAAGGCACCTTGCGGTGCCTTTTTTTCGGGAAACTTATTTAGCGCCCGGGATGCTGAAACGCTTGTTGAAGCGGTCAACACGGCCACCGGTTGCAACATCACGCTGCTTACCAGTGTAGAACGGGTGGCATTTGCCGCACACGTCCAGGTTCAGATCGTGACCCACGGTGGAGCGGATCTGGATAGAGTTACCGCAAGAACAGTTTGCAGTAATCATTTCGTATTTCGGGTGAATATCTTTTTTCATGGGAGAACCTCAGTTAAGGCCGCGTCGCTCTTCCAGCCCTAACGCCAGACACCACGCGATGTTGAATGTAATTTCTCTGGCGTAATATACACCAAAGGCGGCGAATCATACAGAATTTGACCAACGTATGCAAACTGATCCGCACGCCGCTTTCACTAATGTGTATACTAACGCGCCACTTTTCAAGTCAGGAAGATTCGATGCCCGTCGCTCACGTTGCCCTGCCCGTTCCGCTTCCCCGTACCTTTGACTATCTGCTGCCCGACAGCATGAGCGCCAAAGCGGGCTGTCGCGTGACCGTGCCGTTTGGCAAACAGCAGCGCGTGGGTATTGTTGTCTCCGTCAGCGACCAAAGCGAACTGCCGCTCAATGAACTGAAGTCGGTCGTTGAGGTGCTGGACAGCGAGCCGGTTTACTCCACCAGCACCTGGCGACTGCTGCTGTGGGCGGCAGATTATTATCATCACCCGATTGGCGACGTGCTGTTCCACGCCCTGCCGATCATGCTGCGCCAGGGCAAGAGCGCCAGCCACGCGCCGATGTGGTACTGGTTTGCTACCGAGCAGGGTCAGGCGGTGGATATTAACAGCCTCAAGCGCTCGCAGAAACAGCAGCAGGCCCTGGCGGCGCTGCGTCAGGGGAAAATCTGGCGTCATCAGGTCGACGAGCTTGAGGTCAGCGAAACGGCGCTACAGGCCTTAAGAAAGAAAGGGCTGAGCGAACTGGCCAGCGAAGCACCCGCTCTTTACGACTGGCGGGAGAGTTTCTCCGTTTCAGGGGATCGCCTACGCCTGAATACCGAGCAGGCCACCGCCGTGGGCGCGATTCATAGCGCCTCCGATCATTTCTCTGCCTGGCTGCTGGCGGGCGTGACGGGTTCTGGCAAGACCGAAGTCTACCTGAGCGTGCTGGAAAACGTGCTCGCTCAGGGCAAACAGGCGCTGGTGATGGTGCCGGAAATTGGCCTGACGCCGCAAACCATCGCCCGATTCCGCGAACGCTTTAACGCGCCGGTTGAGGTGCTGCACTCCGGCCTGAACGACAGCGAGCGCCTAAGCGCCTGGCTGAAAGCGAAAAACGGTGAAGCGGCGATTGTGATCGGCACCCGCTCGTCGCTGTTTACCCCGTTTAAAAATCTTGGCGTTATCGTGATCGACGAAGAACACGACAGCTCCTATAAACAGCAGGAAGGCTGGCGCTATCACGCCCGCGATCTGGCGGTCTATCGCGCGCACAGCGAGCAAATTCCTATTATTCTCGGCTCCGCCACACCTGCGCTCGAAACGCTGCACAACGTGCGCCAGCGTAAATACCATATGCTGCGCCTGACGCGTCGGGCGGGGAATGCCCGTCCAGCCATTCAGCACGTGCTGGATCTCAAAGGTCAGCAGGTCCAGGCCGGGCTCGCGCCTGCATTGATTACCCGTATGCGCCAGCATTTGCAGGCGGGCAATCAGGTCATTCTGTTCCTCAACCGACGAGGCTTCGCGCCCGCCCTGCTGTGCCACGACTGCGGCTGGATTGCCGAGTGCCCGCGCTGCGACCACTACTACACTTTCCACCAGGCCCAGCGGCATTTGCGCTGTCACCACTGCGACAGCCAGCGGCCGGTGCCGCGCCAGTGCCCGTCATGTGGTTCCACGCATATCGTGCCGGTGGGTCTGGGAACGGAACAGCTGGAACAGGCGCTTGGCCCTTTCTTCCCGGACGTGCCTATTTCGCGTATCGACCGGGACACCACCAGCCGCAAAGGGGCGCTGGAACAGCAGCTGGCGGAAGTGCATCGCGGTGGCGCGCGCATCCTGATTGGCACCCAAATGCTGGCCAAAGGCCATCACTTCCCGGACGTGACGCTGGTCGCCCTGCTGGACGTGGACGGCGCACTGTTTTCGGCAGATTTCCGCTCCGCCGAGCGCTTCGCCCAGCTGTATACCCAGGTGGCGGGGCGCGCCGGTCGCGCCGGTAAACAGGGTGAAGTGGTGCTGCAAACGCACCACCCTGAGCATCCGCTGCTGCAAACCCTGCTGCATAAAGGCTATGACGCTTTTGCCGAGCAGGCGCTGGCCGAACGCCAGACCATGCAGCTGCCGCCGTGGACCAGCCACGTCATCATCCGCGCGGAAGATCACAACAACCAGCAGGCGCCGCTTTTCCTGCAGCAGCTGAGAAACCTCCTGCAGGCCAGCCCGCTGGTGGATAACTCGCTGTGGATTTTGGGCCCGGTGCCGGCGCTGGCACCAAAACGCGGCGGACGTTTCCGCTGGCAAATCTTACTTCAACACCCCTCGCGGGTTCGTCTTCAGCATATCGTCAGCGGCACGCTGGCGCTCATCAACACCCTGCCGGAAGCGCGAAAAGTGAAGTGGGTGCTGGACGTCGATCCCATCGAAGGCTGAAGACGGATCGAAAAATTTAACGCTCCTCACACTTTTTATGAAAATTCTGTAACCGATTCCATTAACTATCTGTAAAAATGGTGATGTCAGAAGTTCGGTGTTCAGGCGAGGAGAAGACGTTGAAGTCCAGGAAAGAGGTTGCCACAGCGACCATGAAAGACGTTGCCGAGAAAGCACAAGTCTCAACGGCAACCGTGTCCCGCGCATTAATGAACCCGGACAAAGTCTCCCAGGCGACCCGTAACCGGGTGGAGCAGGCTGCGCTTGAAGTGGGCTATTTCCCACAGGCGATGGGGCGTAACGTTAAACGCAATGAGTCGCGCACCATTCTGGTGATTGTGCCGGACATCTGTGATCCCTTCTTCAGCGAGATCATCCGCGGTATTGAAGTCACCGCAGCGGAACAGGGTTACCTGGTGCTGATTGGCGATTGTGCTCACCAAAACCAGCAGGAAAAAACCTTCATCGACCTCATTATCACCAAGCAGATCGACGGCATGCTGCTGCTTGGCTCTCGCCTGCCGTTTGATGCCAGCATTGAAGAACAGCGTAATTTACCGCCGATGGTCATGGCCAACGAGTTTGCGCCAGAGCTGGAGCTGCCGACGGTCCACATTGATAACCTCACCGCCGCGTTCAACGCCGTAAACTATCTCCAGGAGCTGGGGCATAAGCGCATTGGCTGTATTGCTGGGCCGGAAGAGATGCCGCTGTGTCACTATCGCTTGCAGGGCTACGTTCAGGCGCTGCGCCGTACCGGCGTCACCGTCGATCCGCACTACATTGCGCGCGGTGACTTTACCTTCGCCGCGGGTGGACAAGCGCTGGAGAAACTTCTGGATCTGCCTGAACCGCCAACCGCCGTATTTTGTCACAGCGACGTGATGGCGCTGGGCGCATTATCGTACGCCAAACGCCGCGGCCTGCGGATACCGAAAGATTTATCGATCGTCGGATTCGATAATATTTCGCTTTCAGAATTTTGCGATCCGCCGCTCTCAACGGTCGCTCAGCCGCGCTATCAAATCGGCCGCGAAGCGATGCTGCTTCTGCTGGATCAGCTTCACGGTCAAACAGTTAGCAGCGGCTCACGTTTGCTGGACTGCGAACTGATTGTTCGCGGCACTACCCAGGCATTGACTTAAAGTAAACGTCTTTCGGATACCCTTATCTGGTCAAAGCCCCGCCGCTTAAGTAACATGGCGGACTGACGAACGAATAAATACAGCGAAACGATAGTGGCACAACGAGATTATGTACGTCGCGGCCAGCCGGCACCTTCGCGACGCAAAAAGAGTAGCTCAAGGAAAAAGCAACGTAACCTGCCTGCTGTATCGCCAGCAATGGTCGCTATTGCTGCGGCTGTAGTCGTCGCCTTTATTGGTGGCCTGTACTTTATCACGCACCATAAAAAAGAAGAGTCTGAGGCGCTTCAGGCCAGTAAAGTTGCCGGAAATGGCCTTCCTCCGAAGCCTGAAGAGCGCTGGCGCTATATCAAAGAGCTGGAAAGCCGTCAGCCTGGGGTGCGTGCGCCAACCGAACCTTCTGCGGGTGGTGAAGTGCAGAATGCGAATCAGCTGACGGATGAACAGCGTCAGCTGCTGGCACAAATGCAGGCCGATATGCGCCAGCAGCCTACGCAGCTGAACGAAGTGCCGTGGAATGAGCAGACGCCGGCGCAGCGTCAGCAAACGCTGCAGCGACGTCAGGCGCAACAGCAGATCCAGCAGCAACAACAGCAATGGGCGCAAACCCAGCCGGTGCAGC
Source organism: Enterobacter sp. MGH 24 (assembly GCF_000493015.1). NCBI lineage: Bacteria > Pseudomonadati > Pseudomonadota > Gammaproteobacteria > Enterobacterales > Enterobacteriaceae > Enterobacter > Enterobacter sp. MGH 24. The sequence goes on from NZ_KI535657.1 coordinate 1,297,634, forward strand.
AGCCGAAAGCACAGCCGCGGGTAACGGAACAGCCATACCAGCAGCAGACGCGAACAGCGCAGTCCCAGCCTGTTCAGCAGCAGCCAAAAGCGCAGCCGCAAAAACAGGCGGCCCAGCCGTATCAGGATCTGCTCCAGACGCCAGCACATACCACCGCGCAGCAGCCGAAAACGCAGCCGGCCGCGCCGGTCACCAAAGAGACCGAAGCGCCGAAGCAGACGGCGGAGAAAAAAGACGAACGCCGCTGGATGGTGCAGTGCGGTTCGTTCAAAGGTGCCGAGCAGGCGGAAACGGTGCGCGCGCAGCTGGCCTTTGAAGGGTTTGATTCGCGTATTACCACCAATAACGGCTGGAATCGCGTGGTGATTGGTCCGGTCAAAGGCAAAGAAAATGCCGATGGCACCATTTCGCGGTTGAAAATCGCTGGTCACACAAACTGCATTCGACTCGCCTCCGGGGGTTGAAACCCCCAAAATCCCCCCCATCTATCATTTAATTCAGCCCTGAGCACAGGCTCAGGGCTTCTGTTTCCCGATTCTGTAACCAGGGGGTCTGCTCGTGACAACAATAGTAAGTGTACGCCGTAACGGCCATGTGGTAATCGCCGGTGATGGCCAGGCCACGCTGGGTAATACCGTCATGAAAGGCAACGTGAAGAAAGTGCGTCGTCTCTATAACGACAAAGTGATCGCCGGTTTTGCAGGCGGCACGGCGGATGCCTTCACGCTGTTTGAACTGTTTGAACGCAAACTGGAAATGCACCAGGGTCATCTGGTGAAAGCCGCCGTTGAGCTGGCAAAAGACTGGCGTACCGACCGCATGCTGCGCAAGCTCGAAGCGCTGCTGGCGGTAGCCGATGAAACAGCATCGCTGATCATCACCGGCAACGGTGACGTGATTCAGCCGGAAAATGACCTGATTGCCATCGGCTCTGGCGGCCCTTATGCCCAGGCTGCAGCCCGCGCGCTGTTGGAAAACACCGACATGAACGCGCGTGATATCGCGGTGAAGGCGTTGGATATTGCAGGCGATATCTGCATTTATACCAACCACAACCACACCATCGAAGAATTGACCTCCAAAGCGTAAGGATCTCCCATGTCTGAAATGACCCCACGCGAAATTGTCAGCGAACTGAACAAACACATTATCGGCCAGGATAACGCGAAGCGTTCCGTGGCTATTGCCCTGCGTAACCGCTGGCGTCGTATGCAGCTTGACGAAGAGCTGCGCCACGAAGTGACGCCGAAAAACATTCTGATGATCGGCCCAACCGGCGTCGGTAAAACCGAAATCGCCCGTCGTCTTGCAAAGCTGGCTAACGCACCGTTCATCAAAGTGGAAGCCACTAAGTTCACCGAAGTGGGCTATGTGGGTAAAGAAGTGGACTCCATCATCCGCGATCTGACCGACTCGGCGATCAAAATGGTGCGCGTCCAGGCCATTGAGAAAAACCGCTACCGTGCAGAAGAGATGGCCGAAGAGCGCATTCTCGACGTGCTGATCCCACCGGCAAAAAACAACTGGGGCCAGGCAGAACAGCAGGCGGAACCGTCCGCTGCGCGCCAGGCATTCCGCAAGAAGCTGCGTGAAGGCCAGCTGGACGACAAAGAGATTGAGATCGATCTCGCTGCCGCGCCAATGGGTGTGGAAATCATGGCACCTCCGGGCATGGAAGAGATGACCAGCCAGCTCCAGTCCATGTTCCAGAACCTGGGCGGCCAGAAGCAAAAAGCGCGTAAGCTGAAAATTAAAGACGCGATGAAGCTGCTGATTGAAGAAGAAGCGGCAAAGCTGGTGAACCCGGAAGAGCTGAAGCAGGACGCTATCGACGCGGTTGAGCAGCACGGTATCGTGTTTATCGACGAAATCGACAAAATTTGTAAGCGCGGCGGCAACAGCTCAGGCCCGGATGTATCCCGTGAAGGCGTTCAGCGCGACCTGCTGCCGCTGGTTGAAGGCTGCACCGTCTCCACCAAGCACGGCATGGTGAAAACGGACCACATCCTGTTTATCGCTTCAGGCGCGTTCCAGGTTGCCAGCCCATCGGATCTGATCCCTGAGCTGCAGGGGCGTCTGCCTATCCGCGTTGAGCTGCAGGCGCTGACCACCGAAGATTTCGAACGTATTCTGACCGAGCCAAACGCCTCTGCTACCGTTCAGTACAAAGCGCTGATGGCGACCGAAGGCGTGAACCTCGAGTTCACCGAAGACGGTATCAAACGTATTGCCCAGGCTGCCTGGCAGGTTAACGAAACCACCGAGAACATCGGTGCGCGTCGCCTGCATACCGTGCTGGAACGCCTGGTAGAAGATATCTCTTATGATGCGAGCGACCTTAACGGTCAAACCGTTACCATTGACGCAGAATATGTGAGTAAACATCTGGATGCGTTAGTGGCAGATGAAGATCTGAGCCGTTTTATCCTATAATCGCGGTTACTGGATTCTCATCACGTTTAATGGGGGCTAATGCCCCCATTTTATTGGCTAAATACTTATGACTGACATCAGCCGTACGCAGGCGTGGCTCGAAAGTCTGCGCCCTAAAACACTTCCTCTGGCCTTTGCCGCGATTATCGTCGGCACCGCCCTTGCCTGGTGGCAGGGTTATTTCGATCCGCTGGTCGCCGCGCTGGCGTTGATTACCGCGGGCCTGCTGCAAATTCTCTCCAATCTCGCCAACGACTACGGCGACGCGGTAAAAGGCAGCGACAAGCCGGACCGCATCGGGCCGCTGCGCGGAATGCAGAAAGGGGTGATTACCCAGGCGCAGATGAAACGCGCGCTGATTATCACCGTGGTGCTGATCTGCGTATCCGGCCTGGCGCTGGTGACGGTGGCGTCTAAAACCACCAGCGATTTTATTGGCTTCCTGGTGCTGGGTTTATTGGCCATTATCGCGGCCATCACCTACACCGTCGGCACGCGTCCTTACGGTTATATTGGGCTCGGGGATATCTCCGTACTGGTATTCTTCGGCTGGCTGAGCGTGATGGGGAGCTGGTACCTGCAGGCGCATACGGTGATCCCTGCCCTGTTCCTGCCCGCGACCGCCTGCGGTCTGCTGGCGACGGCGGTGCTCAACATCAACAACCTGCGCGACATCGACAGCGATCGCGAGAACGGCAAAAATACCCTGGCGGTTCGTCTGGGGCCGGTCAATGCGCGCCGCTATCATGCCTGCCTGCTCATTGGCGCGCTGGTCTGCCTGGCGCTGTTTAACCTGATTTCCCTGCAGAGTTTGTGGGGGTGGCTGTTTGTGCTTGCCGCGCCGCTGCTGGTGAAACAGGCCCGCTTTGTGATGCGTGAACTCAGCCCGGCAGCCATGCCGCCAATGCTGGAACGCACGGTAAAAGGCGCCCTGCTGACTAACCTGTTGTTCGTCATCGGGATTGTGTTAAGCCAGACGCTCAGTTAGCTGACAAATATCAATTAACAATTGATGATTTTGCCAACAACGCATTTCGCACGATATACTGAACACATTCGCAGCAACTGAGCGTTAAACCTATGAAATACGATACCTCCGAGCTTTGTGACATCTACCAGGAAGATGTCAACGTCGTTGAACCGCTGTTCTCCAACTTTGGTGGGCGGTCGTCGTTTGGCGGGCAAATCATCACGGTGAAATGTTTCGAGGACAACGGGTTGCTCTACGATCTGCTCGAACAGAATGGCCGCGGCCGCGTTCTTGTGGTCGACGGCGGCGGTTCCGTGCGCCGTGCATTGATTGATGCTGAACTGGCGGGAATTGCCGTCCAGAATGAGTGGGAAGGCCTTGTGGTGTACGGTTCCGTGCGTCAGGTGGACGATCTGGAAGACCTGGATATCGGGATTCAGGCCATCGCGGCTATCCCGGTAGGGGCGGCGGGCGACGGCATCGGCGAAAGCGACGTGCGCGTTAACTTCGGCGGCGTGACCTTCTTCTCCGGGGACCATCTCTACGCCGATAATACCGGCATTATCCTTTCCGAAGATCCGCTGGATATCGAGTAGTAAAACCGTAAGCGTGAACCATAAAAAAACCGCCAACAGCAATGTGGCGGTTTTTTTGTCCCTCGGGATTCGCGGTCCGTTGGGGAGTTTTGCAGGCTAACACCAGGGATCTTCATCATACTCTCGTCCAACCCTTGGGCAACCCCTCAGAAGCTTTATAAAATCCTAATTGTTTATGAATTCCTTAACACCACGGTTGCTGCTTATTATGATGCAGCGTCCCTTTCCGCCATCTCGCAAATGGGCATCGGTCCAGGGAAAGGTGTCTTCACAACCGTAAAACAGGCTAACACCAGGGCTTGTGTCCACCGACTTATCACCGGTGGTGAACGGTGGAGCGGTTAGCTGCAGGGACCGCATAATGAAACGCTATTTATGTATCGCGTTCATTGTCGCCAGCGTACTCGTGGTAAAGAGTGATGAACCCAATGTGTTCGTTGCTTATGCTATGACAGCGCAGGACAAGTAGCGTTAAGGCCGCCGTTGGCGGCCTTTTTTATAACTGGCATAAAAAAAGCCGGGTGGCGGCTTCGCCTTACCCGGCCAGGTCAGTTCATCCCGATGGGAATTAAACTTCTTCCATACGTCCCAGCAGCGCCTGCAGGCGATCCTGCCAGCCGTTCTGCTGCTCGCGCAGCTGGTTGTTTTCGCGCTCCAGCTCTTCGCGGCCGTGCTGAGCGTTCTGAACTTCCTGCGCCAGGCTGTTGTTCTTCTCTTTCAGTTCTTCAATTTCCATCTGCAGCAGGGTGATGGTGTCAATCGCCTGCTGTACTTTCGATTCCAGTTTCTCAAACACTTCTAAAGACATGATGCTACCTCTCCTGAATTGCAAGGCGACGCTTTAACATAAACGCGCACGACATATACCGTCGATTGTATGGAGCGCGGCGCTCTGTGTCCAGCGACACACCGCGCAGATCGCGGTTTGCAACACTTTTAGGTCTGGTCCTGGTGCGTTCGCGTCATATACCCCTAAATTGTTAACTGATTCGTTAATGAAATGATTCAGCTCACATTCTTGTACTGATGCAAAAATGTGCTTTATGGCGCGAAAACGCTCATTTTATTGACGCAGACCACACATTTTGATTTCGATATTTCTCGTTTTTGCTCGTTAACGATAAATTAACACTATGTCTACAGGACATCGTGGCTGTCACGGGCGGCCATGCTAACAATAAACATCAATTTCTTCAGGATTCCGATTATGAGTCAGACATCAACCTTAAAAGGCCAGTGCATTGCCGAGTTCCTTGGTACCGGGTTGTTGATATTCTTCGGAGTGGGCTGTGTCGCTGCACTGAAAGTGGCAGGTGCCAGTTTTGGTCAGTGGGAAATCAGTATCATCTGGGGTCTGGGCGTGGCGATGGCCATCTACCTGACTGCAGGGGTTTCTGGTGCACATCTTAACCCGGCGGTGACAATCGCACTGTGGCTGTTCGCGTGCTTCGACGGACGCAAAGTTGTACCTTTTATTCTTTCTCAGTTTGCCGGCGCGTTTTGCGCAGCGGCGTTAGTTTACGGGCTTTATTACAATCTTTTCATCGACTTCGAACAGACGCATCATATGGTACGCGGCAGCGTCGAAAGTCTGGATCTGGCAGGCATCTTCTCAACCTACCCTAACCCGCATATCAATTTTGTGCAGGCGTTCGCAGTTGAAATGGTGATTACCGCTATTCTGATGGGCGTTATCCTGGCGCTGACCGACGACGGAAACGGCATTCCGCGCGGCCCGCTGGCCCCTCTGCTGATTGGTTTGCTGATTGCGGTGATTGGCGCATCCATGGGCCCGCTGACCGGATTCGCGATGAACCCGGCACGTGATATCGGACCAAAAGCCTTCGCCTTTATCGCAGGCTGGGGCGACGTCGCCTTCACCGGCGGCAAAGACATTCCTTACTTCCTGGTACCGCTGTTTGCACCGGTTGTCGGGGCTGCGCTGGGTGCGTTTAGCTACCGCAAATTAATTGGTCGCCACTTACCGTGCGACACCTGTGTGGAAGAGGAGAAGGAAACGACTTCTACCGCACAACAAAAAGCTTCGCTGTAATCTGACTACGGGACACATACCATGACCGAAAAAAAATATATCGTTGCGCTCGACCAGGGCACTACCAGCTCCCGCGCTGTCGTAATGGATCATGACGCGAACATCGTCAGCGTGTCACAGCGCGAATTTGAGCAAATTTATCCTCGTCCAGGCTGGGTAGAACACGACCCGATGGAGATTTGGGCGTCACAAAGCTCCACGCTGGTCGAAGTGCTGGCGAAAGCCGATATCAGTTCCGACGAGATTGCCGCGATTGGTATCACCAACCAGCGTGAAACCACTGTTGTCTGGGAGCGCGAAACCGGTAAGCCCATTTACAACGCTATCGTCTGGCAGTGCCGCCGTACATCCGAGATCTGCGAACAGCTGAAGCGCGACGGTATGGAAGAGTACGTGCGCAGCGCTACCGGTCTGGTGGTTGACCCGTATTTCTCCGGCACCAAAGTGAAATGGATCCTCGACCACGTGGAAGGTTCACGCGAGCGTGCTAAACGCGGCGAGCTGCTGTTCGGTACCGTCGATACCTGGCTTATCTGGAAGATGACCCAGGGACGCGTTCACGTCACCGACTACACCAACGCCTCGCGTACCATGCTGTTCAACATCAACACCCTGGAGTGGGATGACAAGATGCTGGACGCGCTGGATATTCCACGTGCGATGCTGCCTGAAGTGCGTAAGTCTTCAGAAGTGTACGGCCAGACCAACATCGGCGGTAAAGGCGGCACCCGTATTCCTATCGCCGGTATCGCCGGTGACCAGCAGGCGGCCCTGTTCGGCCAGCTGTGCGTCAAGGAAGGGATGGCGAAGAACACCTACGGCACCGGCTGCTTTATGCTGATGAACACCGGCGAGAAAGCGGTGAAATCAGAAAACGGCCTGCTGACCACCATCGCCTGCGGCCCGCGCGGCGAAGTGAACTATGCGCTGGAAGGCGCGGTGTTCATGGCCGGCGCGTCTATCCAGTGGCTGCGCGACGAGATGAAGCTGATCAGCGATGCGTTCGACTCCGAATACTTCGCGACCAAAGTGAAAGACACCAACGGCGTGTACGTGGTGCCTGCATTCACCGGTCTGGGCGCACCGTACTGGGATCCGTATGCCCGCGGCGCGATTTTCGGCCTGACGCGCGGTGTGAACTCTAACCACATCATTCGCGCCACCCTGGAATCTATCGCCTACCAGACGCGTGACGTGCTGGAGGCGATGCAGGCGGACTCCGGCATTCGTCTGCACGCCCTGCGCGTGGACGGCGGTGCGGTAGCGAATAACTTCCTGATGCAGTTCCAGTCCGACATTCTGGGCACCCGCGTTGAGCGCCCTGAAGTGCGTGAAGTGACGGCGCTGGGCGCGGCGTACCTTGCCGGTCTGGCGGTAGGCTTCTGGCAGAACCTGGACGAGCTGCAGGAAAAAGCGGTGATCGAACGCGAATTCCGCCCTGGCATCGAAACCACCGAGCGTAACTTCCGCTACAGCGGCTGGAAGAAAGCGGTGAAACGCGCCCTGGCGTGGGAAGAGCACGACGAGTAAGCCCCCCTCACCCTAACCCTCTCCCCAAAGGGGAGAGGGGACTTAAAACCCCCTCTCCACTCTGTGATAAACTTCGTGCAATTCCTTTTGATTGCACGAGTACCTCATGAAACGTGAACTTGCTATCGAGTTTTCCCGCGTCACCGAAGCTGCCGCCCTCGCCGGCTATAAATGGCTGGGTCGTGGCGACAAAAATACCGCAGACGGCGCAGCCGTCCATGCCATGCGCATTGTCCTTAACCAGGTCAACATCGACGGCACCATCGTGATCGGTGAAGGCGAGATCGACGAAGCGCCGATGCTCTATATCGGTGAAAAAGTCGGTACCGGCAAAGGCGATGCCGTGGATATCGCGGTCGACCCCATCGAAGGCACCCGCATGACGGCGATGGGTCAGGCCAATGCCTTAGCGGTGCTGGCCGTGGGCGATAAGGGCTGCTTCCTCAACGCGCCGGACATGTATATGGAAAAGCTGATTGTCGGTCCTGGCGCGAAGGGCGCAATCGACCTCAGCCTGCCGCTGGAAGAGAACCTGCGCAACATCGCTAAAGCTCTGGGCAAACCGCTTAGCGAACTCACCGTGACGATTCTGGCGAAACCGCGCCACGACGCCACCATCGCGCAGATGCAAAAGCTCGGCGTGCGGGTGTTTGCCATTCCGGACGGTGACGTTGCCGCCTCAATCCTGACCTGCATGCCGGATAGCGAAGTGGACGTGCTGTACGGCATCGGCGGCGCGCCGGAAGGTGTGGTCTCTGCGGCAGTGATCCGCGCGCTGGATGGCGATATGCAGGCCCGTCTGCTGCCCCGCCATGAGGTGAAAGGTGATAGCGAGGAGAACCGCCGTATCGGGGAAAACGAGCTGGCACGCTGCGAAGCGATGGGCATCGAGGCCAATAAAGTGCTGGCTCTGGACGAAATGGCGCGTAGCGATAACGTTGTCTTCTCGGCGACCGGCATCACCAAAGGCGATCTGCTGGACGGCATCACCCGCAAGGGTAATATGGCCACCACCGAAACGCTGCTGATCCGCGGTAAATCACGCACCATTCGCCGCATCCAGTCTATCCACTATCTCGACCGCAAAGACCCGGACGTACAGACGCACATTCTGTAAAACCGTTTGATCGATAGAGCTTTCCGGCCCTGACGGGCTGGAAATTGTCACCACAAGTACGGAAGATAGAACAGAGAAACAGCACAGGAGAAGATCATGGCGGACTGGGTAACAGGTAAAGTCACAAAGGTACAGTTCTGGACCGATGCGCTATTTAGTCTCACCGTACATGCTCCCGTTCACCCGTTTAAGGCCGGGCAATTTGCGAAGCTGGGACTGGACGTCGACGGCGAGCGCGTGCAGCGCGCCTACTCTTACGTTAACGCGCCTGATAACCCGGATCTCGAGTTCTATCTGGTCACCGTTCCTGACGGTAAACTCAGCCCGCGGCTTGCCGCGCTTAAGCCCGGCGACGAGGTGCAAATTGTGAGTGAAGCAGCAGGCTTCTTTGTGCTCGAAGAGATCCCTGACTGCGACACGCTCTGGATGCTGGCAACCGGTACGGCCATCGGCCCTTATCTCTCTATTTTGCAGTACGGCAAAGATCTGGAACGCTTTAAAAACATCGTGCTGGTTCACGCTGCGCGCTACGCCGCAGACCTGAGCTACCTGCCGCAGATGCAGGCGCTTGAACAGCAGTACGGCGGGAAGTTAAAGATTCAGACGGTTGTCAGCCGCGAAACCGTAGCAGGAGCGCTTACCGGCCGCGTACCGGCGTTAATTGAGAGTGGCGCCCTGGAAAACGCGGTGGGCCTGCCGCTGAACGCTGAAACCAGCCACGTCATGCTGTGTGGTAACCCGCAGATGGTGCGGGACACGCAGCAGCTTCTGAAGGATACCCGGCAGATGACGAAACATCTTCGCCGCCGACCGGGCCATATGACCGCCGAACACTACTGGTGATCAGCGGTACTTCACCTCAACGGTGTCTTTACCGTATTTATTTTCGCTCTGGGTGCCAATAAACGCGCCCAGATCGACAATCATCATCACAAAGATGACCGACGGCAGCAGCCTGCCCACAACCCACGGCAGGATGGACGGAAGCATCGCCCAGTTTCCCGCCACCAGCATCCACGCCAGAATTATCAGAAATGCCCACGCGCCGGAACGTCCGCGATCGTGCAGACGCTTTACGACAACCGCCGCCGTTGGCCATAGCAGGCAGACCAGCGCGAAGGCCGCCGTTTGCGTGCTCAGCCATGCATTGTAAGCAACGAAAAACAGAAGCAGCATGGCGACAATCCACGTCACCATCCAGATCCAGAAATCACGGCGTCCAATACGCCCTTTGAACGAAAACAGCCACTGCTGTATGGTCATGTAAGGTTCCTTATTATCGTATAGCGCGCATTTTACCCTGGAGTTGTGACCTTTTGACAAGCCGACCAGATATCGTTTTAATCATGAGCACTTACGGCCAGGGGCAATGTTGATGAAAAGTTCGGCACGTTCTCTCTTCCTGTGTTTAGCGCTGCTCAGCGTGGGTTATCCCCTGCACGCCGCCGAAACCAGCGCCCCGACCACAGCACCGTATCTGCTGGCGGGCGCGCCGTCATTCGATCAGTCCATCAGCCAGTTTCGTGAAACCTTCAATAAGACCAACCCCACGCTGCCGCTGGATGAGTTTCGCGCGATTGATGGCTCACGCGATACCCCTACACTGACGCGTGCGGCAAGCAAGATAAACGAAAATTTGTATGCCTCCACGGCGCTGGAGCGCGGTACGTTAAAAATTAAAAGCATGCAAATCACCTGGCTGCCGATACAGGGACCAGAGCAGAAAGCCGCTAAGGCGAAAGCGCTGGAGTACATGAGCGCGGTATTGCAGGCCTTTACCCCTGCGCTGACGAAAAAGCAAAGTCAGCAAAAGCTGCAAAAACTCCTTACCGCCGGGAAAAACAAGCGTTACTACGCCGATACCGAAGGCGCGATCCGCTATGTTGTGGCGGACAACGGCGAAAAAGGACTGACCTTCGCTGTTGAACCGATTAAGCTGGCACTATCTGACACCCTCGGCGGGGCGAATTAATGACAAAAAGCAAAGCCTTTCGAGGGAAAATCTCTATACTGATTCACAGACCATGCTGCCCGACAGGGTGGCCATATTCCTTAATTCGCTTATTTAGCGTGGAGAATTGAAATGCGACATCCTTTAGTGATGGGTAACTGGAAACTGAACGGCAGCCGCCATATGGTAAACGAGCTGGTTGCGAACCTGCGTAAAGAGCTGGCTGGCGTGACCGGCTGCGCGGTTGCTATCGCTCCGCCGGATATGTACCTGGATCTGGCTAAACACGCCGCTGACGGCAGCCACATCATTCTGGGCGCGCAGAACGTTGACGTTAACCTGTCTGGCGCGTTCACCGGTGAAACCTCCGCTGAAATGCTGAAAGATATCGGCGCGAAATACATCATCATCGGCCACTCTGAGCGTCGCACCTATCACAAAGAATCCGATGAGTTCATCGCGAAGAAATTCGCCGTGCTGAAAGAGCAGGGTCTGATCCCGGTTCTGTGCATCGGTGAAACCGAAGCGGAAAACGAAGCGGGTAAAACCGAAGAAGTGTGCGCACGTCAGATCGACGCCGTGCTGAAAACCCAGGGCGCGGCAGCGTTCGAAGGCGCGGTAATCGCATACGAGCCAGTCTGGGCGATCGGTACCGGCAAATCTGCAACCCCTGCGCAGGCTCAGGCAGTTCACAAATTCATTCGTGACCACATTGCTAAAGCCGACGCGAAAGTCGCTGAGCAAGTGATCATCCAGTACGGCGGTTCCGTAAACGCCTCCAACGCTGCTGAGCTGTTCACCCAGCCAGACATCGATGGCGCGCTGGTTGGCGGTGCATCCCTGAAAGCTGACGCTTTCGCGGTGATCGTTAAAGCGGCAGAAGCGGCTAAACAGGCGTAATTGCCTTTGTGGCGGGTGGCGCTTGCGCTTACCCGCCCTACAAAAAACCTACAACTTCCCTAAGACGCTAAACCACAGATAATCCAGCGGCAGCAGCACCAGATAGGTGGCTATCGCCAGCGCCAGACAGAGCAGCATCCCCGCCTTCGCAGGCACCTTCCCCAAGCCCATTGCCACCACAATCGGCGACGCCTGATACGGCAGCAGCGGCGTGGAATAGCCCAGCACCTGAATCATGATCACCGACAGCAGCGGGAAACCGGTCGCGTCCGAGAAGCTCTGCGCCAGAGTGGTGTAAAGCGCCGGCACGCCGTTGGCGGTCATAATGAAGTTGAGCGCGGTGGTAATCCCGGTCAGCGCCAGGAAACTGGTGAACGGCCTGTCTGCATCCAGCGGCATGATATGGAGCAACGCCTCGCCTACGGCCGAACCGATACCGGTCTGCGTCACCGTAATGGCCAGCCCGAGAATACCCGCGACGTAAATACAGGTGCGCATATTCACACCCGCAGAAAACTCCTCTCCGGTGATAAAACCGATGCGCGGCAGCATAACGATGACCGAGGCCGCCAGCCCCGTCCACGCGGGCCCCACGCCGTGCCAGCTCTCCGTCACCCACATCCCCAGCACCACCGCCAGCAGCCAGGCAAGACGCTTTTCATCCCGCCCCATAGGCTCAGACGGCGCCTGTTCCTTCTGCGGTTTTGGATTGCCGGGAAATAGCCAGCAGATAAGGCCAATCAGAATCAGGCCTTTGAGAATGCCCAGCACCGGCGTGTGCAGCAGCAGATACGGGACATAGTTCAGGTGAATACCGTACGAACCTTCCGCTGCGCCGCTCATCACCAGGTTGGGCACGTTAGCGGGCAGGATAGTGGCCGAAAGCTGGAAAGTCCCGAACCCCACGGCCAGCGCAAGCCCGAACCAGGCGCGGGAGCCGTCGGCGATACCGGCGCGTTTTGCCATCGCCGCGACAATCGGCATCAGCAGCGCAATACGCCCCATGTTCGACGGCATCACAAACGCCAGCGCGTAGCTCAGCAGCACCACGCTCGCCACCATCATCACCCAGGAGTCAGTGAGCCTTGCCGACAGCGCCCGGGCGGCCCTGTCCGCCAGGCCGGTTTTACGGATCGCCACGCCGAGCACAAAGCCGCTGAATACCAGCCAGAAAGCTGACGAGGCAAAACCGCCGAAGATAACCTCCGGCGGGGCGATTCTGGCAGTCATCGCCGCCGTGAAGAACAGCAGCGCGGTGATAAATTCCGGCAACAGCGACGTCGCCCACAGCACGATGGTGACGCCCACAATCAATGAAGGCAGCAGCAGAGGATGCGTTAACCAGAGCGACATACCTGTCTCCTGTAGAATTTTTCAGCAAGTCTACGGTGACAGGCCGCCCGAGTAAACGCGATTTATGGTGGGGTTATTTCAGGATAGTGCATTGATGATCCTGCAATTCCTCTGCTGACGCGCGGTTAAGCGTGAGCAGGTTACGCTCTGTCGCCAGCAAAACAAACGAGCCATCCGACTGCTGCGCCATTGCCAGGGCAAAGCGCCCCATATGGTCGCGCGCCTCCGGCAGCTCTTCCGCCAGCATCATAAACGGGCTGCGCTGGACCAGCTCATTTTCCGTCACCCGACGGGCAAGATACTCATGCCCTTCCAGCCCACCCGGGAACGGTAGCCACTGGGTGCTGATTTCTCCCTGTGCCGCGTTAAGCTTCTCGCGCACGTCCGAGCGAAGGCAGGAGATATGAATATGGAAATGGTTCTGCGTGCGCCCTGTCGGGGAGTTAATCGTCAGCGAAATGGCGCTGTCAGGCACCTCGGATCCACGCTTCAGGGTCATAAAGCTGCGCGACTGCCACGCCAGCCAGAAAAAGTTCGGCGTATGAGCGTCGGTCAACAGCGGGCTCTCGGTACCGTTGATGCGATATGTCGGCATCAGCAGGTATTGCAGCGGCCCGTTGCGATCTTTAAATACCACATAGCCTGCATCCATTTTCACCTGCGCACACGGTGCCGGGTTACGGTTCTGGATCTGATTCGGCACACACTGGTCGAGAACGATATGTCGCAACGCATTCGGATTACCCGCCTTCATCCAGTACACGCCGCCAGCGGCAAGGGCGATGACAATCAGGATCAATAAGATAATTTTTTTCACAACGCGTTCCCTGTTTTCAATAGAGGCAAAAGAGTAACGCAAAATGATGACCAAATAAAAAACCCGGCGGATTTCTCACGCCGGGTTTCCGTGTCATGGGCTAATGGTTAGCGCTGGCTGATCTGGTCGAAAGTGCCACCGTTAGAGAAGTGCTCTTTCTGCGCTTTCGTCCAGCCGCCGAACTCGTCATCAATGGTGAAGAGCTTCAGCTTAGGGAATACGCTTTCGTATTTCTTCGCAACGGCCGGATCGCGTGGACGGTAGAAGTTTTTCGCCGCAATTTCCTGGCCTTCTGGCGAGTAGAGATACTTCAGGTACGCTTCAGCTACCGCTTTGGTATCTTTTTTCTCAACCACTTTGTCGACCACGGAAACCGTCGGCTCAGCCAGAATAGACTCGCTTGGGGTGACGATCTCAAACTTGTCTTTACCCAGCTCGTTGGTGGCCAGCAGGGCTTCGTTTTCCCATGCGATCAGCACGTCGCCAATCCCGCGCTCGACGAAGGTGTTGGTGGCGCCACGCGCGCCGGAGTCCAGCACCTCAACGTTTTTATACAGCGCTTTCACAAATTCCTGCGCTTTGGCCTGGTCGCCATTGTTGTGGTGCAGCGCGTAGCCCCACGCGCCCAGGTAGTTCCAGCGAGCGCCGCCGGAGCTTTTCGGGTTCGGGGTAATCACCGAGACGCCCGGTTTGATCAGGTCATTCCAGTCATGGATCTGTTTCGGGTTGCCTTTACGTACCAGGAAAACAATGGTGGACGTATATGGCGCGGAGTTATCCGGCAGGCGTTTGATCCAGTTTTTGTCGATGCGGCCACGCTCGGCGATCGCGTCGACGTCGTAGGCCAGCGCCAGGGTCACCACGTCGGCTTCAATACCGTTGATAACCGAGGTCGCCTGCTTGCCGGAGCCACCGTGAGACTGGCGAACCACGACATTGTCACCGGTTTCCTGCTTCCAGTGTGCTGCAAACGCTTTGTTGTATTGCTCGTACAGTTCACGCGTCGGGTCGTATGACACGTTCAGTAACTGGATGTCCTTAGCCAGAACGCTGGTCGATGCCAGCAATAATGTAAAACCCACGCCCCATTTATTCATCGCCCAGCTCTCTTATGTAGTGTTTTGATGAATGCAGCGTGCCAGAAAGCGAATCGAGGATTAAAGAATAAAAAAAGATTGGCTATAACGTAGTGGAATAAAAAAGCGTGCGCGCATAAAAAAGCCGGGTGGCGGCGACGCCTTACCCGGCCTACGAGTCGTGCTTTTGTAGGCCCGGTAAGCGCAGCGCCACCGGGCAATCAACATCGATCAGTACAGTTTTTTCGCGCAGTCCAGCCAGTCACCTTTAAACGGACGCTTCATGTTTTCAATCGCGTCGATGATGTCATGATGAACCAGTTTTTCGTTCTGAATACCGACGCAGCGGCCGCCGTGACCCTGCAGCAGCAGATCGATAGCGTACGCGCCCATACGGGACGCCAGAATACGGTCGTAAGGGCCTGGGGAACCGCCACGCTGGATGTGACCCAGTACGGTCGCGCGGGTTTCGCGTTTGGTTTCGGCTTCGATGTACTTCGCCAGCTCGTCAACGTCACAGATGTGCTCGGTGATCGCCACGATCGCATGTTTTTTACCCTTCGCGATGCCCGCTTTGATTTCAGCCACCAGATCTTCACGGCTAAATTCGACTTCTGGCACGACGATAAATTCGCAACCGCCCGCAATGGCTGCCGCCAGCGTCAGGTCGCCGCAGTAACGGCCCATCACTTCAACGATAGAGATACGCTGGTGAGAAGACGAGGTGTCACGCAGACGGTCAATCGCTTCAACAACGGTACCCAGTGCAGTAAAGAAGCCGATCGTGTAGTCAGTGCCTTTGATGTCGTTGTCGATGGTGCCCGGCAGACCGATGCACGGGAAACCCATTTCGGTCAGACGTTTTGCACCCATATAGGAGCCGTCACCCCCGATCACCACCAGGGCGTCCAGGCCGCGTTTCTTCATGTTTTCGATAGCCACTTCACGAACGTGTTCATCACGGAATTCCGGGAAGCGTGCAGAACCGAGGAAAGTACCGCCACGGTTGATCATGTCAGACACGCTGTAACGGTCGAGCTGAACCATACGATCTTCATACAGGCCCAGATAACCGTCATAAACGCCAAAAACTTCCAGGCCTTCCGTCAGCGCTGCACGGACAACACCACGAATTGCCGCGTTCATGCCCGGCGCATCACCGCCGCTTGTCAACACACCGATTTTCTTAATCATGACTACCTCTGAACTTAGGAATGCAAAATTGAAATCTGTTGCCGGAAGAAACTTATCGACCAACGAATACTGCAAATAGTATATCAATCCCTTCCAGCTGAATTGATTCAGGTCAGACCAAATGGCGGTAATTTATACACAAAATGCTGGCCTGGCTCACTTTTTTACAACGAATTACGAAAGCCCAACATGACCGGGTACAACCGAGCAGGGATCCTGGTGAATGATGACGTCTGAACCAGGAAAACGCTGCAAAATCGCCTGCTCGACCTGCTCAGCAATAACGTGAGCCTGTACCAGTGGCAGGTTGTCTTCCATTTCAATATGAATCTGAATAAAGCGGGTCGGCCCTGACTGCCGCGTTCGAAGATCGTGTGCACCGCTGACGCCGGGCCAGGAGGTCACGATGGAAAAAATTTCATTACGTTCTGAGTCCGGGAGGGCGCGGTCAAGCAGTGATTGCACCGCTTCATACCCCATCCGCAGGGCGCTATATAAAATATAGATACCAATCCCTAACGCAAACAACGCATCGGCCCGATGCCAGCCATACCAGGCCAGACCGAGCGCAATAAGAATAGCCCCATTCATCATAACATCAGATTGATAATGAAGCATATCCGCCCGTACGGCCTGACTTTGCGTTTTGCGAACCACCCAGCGCTGGAACGTTACCAGAACAAGTGTGCATATAAGTGCAACGACCGTCACAACGACGCCCACGCCGGGATCGTTCATCGGTGTCGGCGAGACGAGATGCTGAATGCCGGTGAGAAACAGGAACAGCGCAGAACCGGATATAAACATACTTTGCGCCAGCGCGGCCAGCGACTCCGCTTTACCGTGCCCAAACGTGTGTTCTTCATCCGCTGGCTGCAGCGAGTAACGCACGACCAGAAGGTTGGTCAATGAGGCGGCAATGTCCATCAGCGAATCCACCAGCGCCGCCAGAATACTGACCGAGCCGGTGTACCACCAGGCAAAGATTTTAATCAGTAACAGGCTGGATGCCATGACGGTCGCCGCGATGGCGGCCCGGCTGACCAGTCTTCCATAGGATTGATTCATAAACGCTCCTGTCATGTCATGCCGCTATTATAACGGAAGCATGAGGAGTCGAAGGGTGAATAAACGGTTAACAATAGAGAATGACAGGCAAAAAAAACCCCCACATCATGTGGGGGAAGACAGGGATGGTGTCTATGGCAAGGAAAACAGGGTTTACTGGTTACTACGGGTACTGCTATTGCTACTGAAAAACGTCGTTTCTGAGCTTCGCTGCATCCGTGCAACCTCACGCAGCTGGTCCATTCGCTGCTGATGTTTGGTGTTCAAAACCGCTTGCTGCTCGGGCGTTAGCAGGTGGAACATCTGGTTGCGGACCTTCGCCATCTCTACCTGACGGGCAACCTGTTCCTGTGCCATTTTTTCGGCCTGAGCGCGCACAGCGCTTTCGTCAAAATTTTCTGCGGTGACAAGGCGATGCATTGTCTCCATTTCGCTAACATTAACAGGGGGCTGCTCGTGTCGGGCCCTCTGCATCAGATCTCGCATCTGTTGACGCTGATGTTCGGTTAAACTTATGCCGTCAAACATATGGCTTTGGCTGCTGTTCTGCGTTACACCCTCTTGTAAGGGACTGTTATCGCTGATGATAGCTACAGCAGCCTGGCTAAACGCACTGAACGCCAGCGTTGAGGCCATGACGGCAGCGGTAACTTTGCGCATCACTTGCTCCCAAAATCTTTCGTGTCGCGATTCAACGAGAGACAGTCTACGATTCAGGCTGCAAACATGCGTCAGGGGGTGTAAAACAACGTAAAGTCATGGATTAGACGGCCTTGATGTCGTAATTTCTGCCTCGGAGGTATTTAAACAATGAATAAAATCCTGTTAGTTGATGATGACCGAGAGCTCACATCCCTTTTAAAGGAGTTGCTCGACATGGAAGGTTTCAACGTCCTGGTTGCCCATGATGGCGAGCAGGCGCTGAGTCTCCTTGACGACAGCATCGATTTACTTTTGCTCGACGTGATGATGCCGAAGAAAAACGGCATTGATACGTTGAAAGAGCTTCGCCAGACACACCAGACCCCCGTTATTATGCTGACCGCACGCGGCAGCGAACTTGACCGCGTACTCGGCCTTGAGCTGGGCGCGGATGACTATTTACCGAAGCCGTTTAACGACCGTGAACTGGTTGCCCGTATTCGCGCTATCCTGCGTCGTTCCCACTGGAGCGAGCAGCAGCAAAATACCGACAACAGCTCACCTACTCTTGAAGTCGACTCCCTGAGCCTGAACCCGGGCCGTCAGGAAGCGAGCTTTGATGGCCAGACGCTGGAACTGACCGGCACGGAGTTCACCCTGCTGTATCTGCTGGCGCAGCACCTCGGCCAGGTGGTATCGCGTGAACACTTAAGTCAGGAAGTGCTGGGCAAACGTCTGACCCCGTTTGACCGCGCCATCGACATGCACATCTCTAACCTGCGCCGTAAGCTGCCGGAGCGTAAAGACGGTCATCCATGGTTTAAAACCCTGCGTGGTCGCGGTTATCTGATGGTTTCCGCTTCATGATAGGAAGCTTAACCGCCCGCATCTTCGCCATCTTCTGGCTGACGCTGGCACTGGTTTTAATGCTCGTACTGATGTTGCCAAAACTCGACTCACGCCAGATGACGGAGCTTCTCGACAGCGAGCAACGTCAGGGCGTGATGATCGAGCAGCACGTCGAAGCCGAGCTGGCAAACGATCCGCCGAACGATTTAATGTGGTGGCGCAGGCTGTTTCGCGCTATCGACAAGTGGGCGCCGCCCGGACAACGCCTGCTGCTGGTGACCAGCGAAGGCCGCGTCATTGGGGCCGATCGCAATGAAATGCAGATTATCCGCAACTTTATTGGCCAGGCGGATAACGCCGATCATCCCCAGAAGAAGAAATATGGCCGCGTAGAGATGGTGGGGCCTTTCTCCGTCAGGGACGGGGAGGATAATTATCAGCTCTACCTGATCCGTCCGGCGAGCAACTCCCAGTCTGATTTTATCAACCTGCTGTTTGACCGCCCTCTCCTGCTGCTGATTGTCACCATGCTGGTCAGCTCGCCGCTGCTGTTATGGCTGGCGTGGAGCCTGGCAAAACCGGCGCGTAAGCTGAAGAATGCCGCCGATGAGGTGGCGCAGGGTAACCTGCGACAACACCCTGAACTGGAATCCGGGCCGCAGGAGTTCCTGGCCGCCGGAACCAGTTTTAACCAGATGGTGAGCGCGCTCGATCGCATGATGACGGCCCAGCAACGTTTACTGTCGGATATCTCCCACGAGCTGCGTACCCCGCTTACGCGCTTGCAGCTTGGCACCGCGCTGCTGCGCCGCCGCAGCGGTGAGAGCAAAGAGCTGGAGCGCATTGAGACGGAAGCGCATCGCCTGGACAGCATGATCAACGATCTGCTGGTGATGTCGCGCAATCAGCAGAAAAACGCGCTGGTCAGCGAAACGGTGAAAGCCAACCACCTGTGGCATGAGGTGCTGGACAACGCGGCGTTCGAAGCGGAACAGATGGGTAAATCCTTCACCGTCAACTTCCCGCCGGGCCCGTGGCCGCTGTACGGTAACCCTAACACGCTGGAAAGCGCGCTGGAGAATATCGTGCGTAACGCCCTGCGCTACTCGCATACGAAGATTGAGGTGGCGTTTTCGGTGGATAAAGACGGGATTACGGTCATTGTCGATGACGACGGTCCTGGCGTCAGCCCGGAAGATCGCGAGCAGATTTTCCGTCCGTTCTATCGTACCGATGAGGCACGCGACCGGGAATCGGGCGGTACCGGACTGGGTCTGGCGATTGTTGAAACCGCCATGCAGCAGCACCGCGGATGGGTGAAAGCCGACGATAGCCCGCTGGGCGGGTTGCGGTTAACGCTGTGGCTACCGTTGTACAAGCGTTCGTAGTTCTCTGGCACCGTATTGTAGGCCCGGTAAGCGCAGCGCCACCGGGCAATAACAGCGCAGAGGCAAAAATGCCGGGTGGCGGCTTCGCCTTACCCGGCCTACACTCTTCCGTGGGCTATTTCCCCCACAATCTCCGAGAATTATCCTCGATCTTGCTGCTTAAACGCCGCTTCTGCATCGTTCTGGTCCAGCTGGTCGATAACCCCGCCGCCGACAGCAGGCGGTGATACTGTTCGTCATCAAACGGCATATGCCAGGCAATGGCGCCGGCGTCATAAACAGACACATCGCTCAGGCGCGACGCCAGCTCAAGCGGCGCGTCCGCTGAAACCTGCCCAGCCAGCACCACGCGGTACAGCCAGCCGGTTTTGCCCGCGTTTTGCAGCTGGGCAGACATATCCTGAATGCCGAAATGGTAGTTGAGCTTGAAGCACGGCGAGCGCGGCTGCGTCACCTGAATCAGGGCATCGCCCCAGCGATAGATATCACCGATAAACACGTTCTTTTCGGTGAGCCCTTCGGTGGAAAGATTCTCGCCAAACGCGGGGGCGACGAAGAGGTACGCCTGCTCGGGAAACTCGGTTCTCCAGTGCTGATAGTGTTCGCGAGGATAGTGGCACAGCGCGCGCTCGGGCCCGCCGTGGATTTTCTTTTCGGCCTGCTCGTCACCCGCAAGCCCGAGGTCGGTTAACGTCAGCTCACCGTCGACCTGAATTTTGGCGATGGCACTCGGGCGGCTGCCGTCGTACTCCCTTACCTTGCCTGTAAATACATTCACCGGATAATGCATCGCTGCTCCTTTCTGCAGATACAAAAAAAGCGAGTCATAAGACTCGCTTCTCACAGGCGTCAATGCAACCTTATTTTTTAGCGGCGAAACGTGCTGCTGCTTCGTCCCAGTTCACCACGTCCCAGAAGGCTTTGATGTAGTCCGGGCGACGGTTCTGGAATTTCAGGTAGTAAGCGTGTTCCCATACGTCCAGACCCAGGATTGGGAAGCCGGATGCGCCAGAGATCGCTTCACCCATCAGCGGGGAGTCCTGGTTAGCAGTAGAAACCACCGCCAGCTTGTCGCCTTTCAGAACCAGCCACGCCCAGCCAGAGCCGAAACGGGTTGCAGCAGCTTTTTCGAATTCCGCTTTGAAGTTGTCAACGGAACCGAAGTCGCGCTCGATAGCCGCTTTCAGGTCGCCCTGCAGGGTGGTACCGGTTTTCAGGCCTTTCCAGAACAGGCTGTGGTTAGCGTGGCCGCCAGCGTTGTTACGCAGAACGGTTTTCTTGTCCGCTGGCAGCTGGTCCAGCTTGGTGATCAGCTCTTCAGCAGACAGGTTAGCGAACTCAGGCAGGCTTTCCAGCGCGGCGTTCGCGTTGTTCACATAGGTCTGGTGGTGTTTAGTGTGATGGATTTCCATCGTCTGCTTGTCGAAATGCGGTTCCAGTGCGTCGTAGGCATACGGCAGGGATGGCAGTGTATAACTCATAATCCTCTCCATTATTGTCGGGCGGCACAGCTGTTAATGCCGCGTAAGCAGTTGGTTCATTATAGTTAATTAAATGATATTGAAAATGATTATCAATGCCGTAGTTTTTATAAGGTTATTCACATTCTGACAAAAGCCAAAATGGGTAATTCACTCAGGAGGTTAACGGAGGATACTGCCGCGATGACGGCAGCATTGTTGGGTTAGTTTTGTTCCGCCACCAGCAGCGCGTACGTGTCTGGCTCCAGGGCCTTAAAGATGTGCGGCTGGTCGGCGGGGTAACAGATGTAATCCCCTGCGCCGAGCTCTTCCGCCGCGTCAAGCAGGCCGACCAGCGCCCGTCCCTGCGTCACAATAATATGCTCAACCGAGCCCGGCGGATGCGGCTGAGAAATACGATCTGCGCCCGGCTGGGTCATCAGAAGATAGACATCGCGGCGCGCGCCGGGGGGGCATGCTGCCAGTAAAATAGCCTCGTAATTAGCCTGCCCGGCAACCACTTTCGTCCCTTCACCACGGCGGATCAACTGCGTAGTCGGCAGCTGCGGCTCTAGCAGGCGGGCGAAAGGAATATCCAGCGCCACGCAAAGCGACCACAGCGTTTCCAGGCTAGGGTTACCGTTGCCGGACTCCAGCTGGGAAAGGGTGGATTTTGCGATCCCGGCACGGCGGGCAATTTCCGCCAGTGAAAGCCCGGTTCGCAGGCGTTCCCGCACCAGACTTTTGGCGATCAGGCTGATCGGCTGCGTCATATAACGGCCTCTTTGTTCTATAAATCGAACGAATCGTTCATCTTGAAAAACACATCTGTTGCGTTCATTATAATGGATACACGTTCGTTATGGCTAAAAATGTATGAAGCATCATCTCTCTTGCCTGAAAGGCGACACCATAAAAGCAATCATCCTGGTCTGCCTCGCGGTCGGCGTGGTCGGAATGTCATACGGCTCCCTGGCGATGGCCTACGGTTTCCCGGTCTGGGTACCGTTTGTACTCTCCATCACCGTACTCGCGGGCGCGTCAGAGTTTATGTTTATCGGCATTGTAGCAAGCGGCGGTAACCCGCTGGCGGCCGCAGCCGCGGGGTTGCTGGTCAACGCGCGGCACGTTCCGTTTGGCGTGACGGTGCGTGAGCTGGTGGGTAAGCGCGGTCTGAGCCTGTTGGGCTGCCACATCATGAACGACGAAAGCGTGGTGTTTGGCCTGTCGCAAAAAACCGCCGAGCAGCGTAAGGCCGCCTACTGGCTGTGCGGCTTAGGCGTCGCCATCGTTTGGCCGCTCGGTGCGCTGCTGGGCGCAATGGTTGGCAAACTGTTACCTGACCCGGAAACCATCGGCCTGGACGCGGTATTTCCGGCCATATTGCTGGCGCTGGTGGTTCCCGCATTTAAAAACCGTACCACGCTGATCCGCGCCTGCAGCGGGGCCGCGCTTTCACTGGCTGCCGTGCCGTTTGCCCCGGTAGGATTACCGGTGCTGCTCTCTTTACTGGGTCTTGCTGCGAGGAAAAAATAATGGGAAATATGACGTTTTTTATTCTCGGCATCGCCATGTTGTCTGCGGGAACGTATCTGATGCGCCTTGGCGGGGCGAAACTGGGGAACAGGCTGGCACTGTCAGAACGCTCTCAGGCGCTGCTTTCGGACGCGGCAACAGTGCTGCTTTTTTCCGTGGCGCTGGCGACCACGTTTTATGAAGGCGAACATTTCGCAGGAATGGCGCGCGTGCTGGGCGTGGCGTTTGCGGTGTTTCTGGCCTGGAGAAAGATGCCGTTAATTGTGGTGATCGTCGCAGCAGCGGTGGTGACGGCGTTATTGCGTCTGGCGGGTCTCCACTAAGAGAAATGCCCGACAGAACCGATCTGTCGGGTACCCGAGAGATTAATGCGCCGGGAGCGTATCGACGTTAAGCGTCAGCGTCTCGTTAAAATCAGTGGTGTTGGTGACGCTAAATGCCTCATCAGAAAGATAGGTCGTGATCATCATAGTGGCGGTGAACTGCTCGCCCACCACTTCGGTGCCGTTAACCGCAGCCAGGGCTTTTTCAGGCTTCAGCGTAACCTGTGATGCGCCCCCCTGAACGGCAACCGCACCAATATCGACCGCAGCCAGTTGCACCGGACTCCCGTCAACTCGCCCATCCTTGAATTCAATTTTCATCGCGCCGCTGTCCGTAAAGCGATACGCCATGTTCTGTCGGGCTGCACCGTCAATGAAGATGCGCATTTTGCGCGGATCCGGGCACAGGACCGAAACCTGAAACTCGCGCGTGACCGAGGCATAACCGTTATAGACCTTACCAACATGTTCAGTGGAGGCCTGCCGCATATCCTCCTTACGGTAGCGTCCATAATCGACTTTCTTCACTGCAGACATCATGTCGCAGTCGCCATTATCGGCCCGGGCAACTGCCGGTAGCGTCGACGCGCCGCAGAGTAATGCGATCATCAGCGCGCATTTACGAACGTTATTTAGAGACATTTCCCTGTCACCTCTTCATAGAATTTATTCGGTTCCGCCTCCGGCAGGGTGTACGTCAGCTTGCAGCGTCTGTCGTCCAGCTTCGCATACAGCGCCTGGCTGGCGGAGATATCGTTCAGGAAGATCACGCCATCTTCGGGTGCGCTCGTCACATACTCCCCAGCGGCATCTACAATCGAGACCCCTTCCGGCAGCGGCGTGCCGTCCGCACGTTGAATATTGAGCAGCACGCGGCGCTGGCTCAACGTCGCAAATTCCCACTTCGCCACGGCGCCGTGAGACGCTTTGATCGCCGTTCGGCCATTTCTCACGTCCAGATTGCCTGGCAGACTTTCCGTGTTGATCTCAATCGAGCTTTCACGGAACGGCGTCAGCGCAGGAATAATCGCCTGACCCCATTTATCGGTCCATACTGCACCGCGTGAGGTGTCTAACTCGATGCCGGCCACCGGTTTATCCAGTCTGGCAATGGCATAGGTATCGGTAACCCGATAAGGCGAGAAGGTCACCCCGTCGCTGTGGGCGACAATGCCACCGCTTAACGCTGCAGAGTAGTTGGTGTTGTTGTCGTTATCGCCACCTGCCGCCAGCGCCAGGTTGGTGTAATGCAGATTACTGTTCAGCGAGCTATCCCAGCTGGTGGTGTTCTCGTCATGATCCTGCGTCACGCCTACCGTGTACTGGTTTTCGGTATTAAGTGACCCCATCGCGCGCGTGCCGTAAGAGCTCTTACCTTCACTCTCGCGATACCAGGAGCTGGTCGTCACCCCGGACCGCCCCAGCGGGATCGACACGTTCACGTAAAACTGATCGTTGTCGCTGCTGTCGTTCCGGCTAACGTCCGACTCCCAGTTCACGCTCACGTTGAAATACTTAAAGGTCTGCGACCACGAGGTGATAAACCGGCGGCTGTCATACTCGCTGTCCCAGCTCTCATTGCGGTAATAGCTTAGAGAGAAGCGGCCGAGCGTCGCGTTTGACCAGTTGATGCCGACGTTAGAGTCGTATTTGGTTTGCGACATATCATCATCGTCGCCGTAGAGTTCCTGCATCTCCCGATAATCCGGCGTGCCGTAGCTGCCGCCCAGCGAAATGCCGATGCCGTACGGCAGGGCATAGCCCAGATCCAGCGTCGTTTTGTTGCCATCGGTTTGCGTCTGGTTGTCAATTGACGCCAGAAAACCCAACGAGGCATACAGGTTCTGCATGGGTACGGTATCCAGGTTGCCGGAGAAGCCATAATAGTGGTTATCCGCCATGACCATACCGGCCAGGAAATTCATGCGCTTGTTGATAGACCAGCCGTTGTTGGCAGAAACCACCCACGGGTTTTCAAAGCGCGAGTCCATGTCTTCAACGCGACCCACAGCCAGCGTAAAGCCCGGGGCGCGTCCCACGTGGTTGCTGCGAAATGTGCTCGCCGAGACGGTAAACCTGTTTTCACTGCCGTCGGTCTCGGTCACGGTGACGTTCAGGTCGGTATTAAGATTAGCCAGCGGCACATCGTCCAGGTTAAACGGCCCGGCGGGAACCAACGTGGAGTAGATGAGCTGTCCGCCCTGGCGGATATCGACGCGCGCCTGCGGATTACGAGCAATACCGCTGACTTCGACGCCTGTACCCGCCTGGGAAGCGAGTGCGGTATCCGGCATCATCTGGACCCCGTAAATACTCGGGATACTGAAGCGGCTGTTGGCGACGTTAATCTGGCCGCCCTGCACCATGATGCCGTAATCGGTAAAGGTACGTTGGGCATAGGTGTAGAGAGACTCGACGTCAAAACCCTGATCGCTGCCGTCGCTAATAAACTGCGTGCTGCGTACAATCCAGTCGCCGGCGTTAAAGCCCATTTCAAAGGTCGACTGAAAACGGTCGGCGTTGTCACCATCATATTGATTATGGGTGCCGAACATGGAGTAATTCAGCATGGCTGCACGTCCGCCGCTTACCTCTGCGAACTGGCGGCCGTAATCAGGATCTACCGCTTCCGGCGGAACGACCACCGATATTTCTTCAATATCGGGTGACGTCTGAATTGTTGACCCGGACCAGTATTGATGAATCTTCGGGCAGGTACCCCTTTTAATCTGTTTAATCAGACCTGCGTTTTCCAGAAAATCTTTATCAATACAGGGCGTTCCTTCTTCATCAAATTTCACAGGCATAATATTGCGCGGCTTACCGTTAATATTAACCGTCACATTATGGTAGCCAGGGGTAAAACGGGGAGCAAGGGAATAGTAATCCGCAATGGCCGGATCAAGCCCATTGCTTTTTAAGGCATCACCATCAAATATGGCTCGCGCCAGCTCCAGAGAGTCATTTGCCGTAGAGGAAATTTCAGCCCGAATATTAAATGCCAGCGCGCTAAGGCAAAACACGAGCATTCCCTTTTTACAGGAACCGTTTAACATAACTACTCCATGTACCGTTAAGTGATTTTATTGCTTAAGATCGGCAATATAACTGCCCGCCTTATAGCCATAGCGCGTTGCCGGATAGATTTCGATTTGTTTTTCGGATGCTGATATATTGGCTGGCGCGATGGCCGTCATTTTTTCGCCAGGAAGAATATAGGTTTTATTCAATTTCGCGACCGCACCCGACGCCATTAATTTTACCTTTTGCTCCATCCGTACCACATAAGGCGTTTTGTTCTCTACCGTGACGTTGCCATTTTTAATTTGCCAGGTAAGTGCCTTCCAGGGTTCAAGATTTACCGCCAGGCCAGCCGGGTGAATAATGACGGGAAGGTTCTGGCTAAACACCACTTTAACTTTATTTTTTTCACGCTGCGGGATGGCGGTAAAAATGACGCGCTTGAAATGCTCCACTTTCAGAGGCTCGGCGCTGCTTTTCAGCACAAAGCGTACGCGCTGGGTTTTACCCGCCTCAACGCGCACAACCGGCTGCGTGGCAATCAGGCCAGGTTTTGGGTCATCCGGGAGATCGATAATTTTGGTGTACAGCAGCTGTGCGTCAGCATCGGTGTTTTTAACATCCATGCTGCCCCCCTGCTTGTCTTCATTGACAATAAGCAGCGAGGTGTCCGGCACCATCCCGGCAGCCATGCCGTTGAATGAAGCCAGCAGGCAGGCACAGATCAGCGTTCTCTTTAAAAGCAGCATAATATTAGTCCATTAATATTGGTAAATGACACCCCACCGGAGTGGGATGTCAGCCATTTTCTGATGCTCGAGGGGGATTACAGGTAAACCAGCTCAACGTTGGTTAAGCCGTCCAGCGTGGCTTCATCCGTGATATTTAAATCGTCGGTTGGGTTAATCATCGCGGCAACACCCACGTTAAAGTTAACCTTGGTTTGCGCGACAGGCGTGCCGCCCAAAGTGTTACTGAAGGAATATAATTCGCTTTTGTCTGTGCTAACTTTTAAATAGCGCTCTCCGCCTGTGGTTGCCCACGTTGTTCCGTTATCGCGCGATGCGGTAGGATACAGTTCATCGCCAGCGTCATTCGTGACAGCGCCTTTCGTCATCTGAATCGCTAATGAATAGGCACCAATTTTCTTACCATTGTACATACCCAACCCTGCGGTCTGGTACGCCTCTCTCCCAAATTCCGTATCAATAAAATTGGTCGGCAAAACTTGAGTGGGTCCTGAATCTGCATGGGCATCATTAAACGTCACTGCAATGCGGGTGGCCTCTTCGCAGGTAATGGAAATAGGAATAATTTTGACATCCGCCAATGGTGTAGCCGACGTGGAATTCAGTGAAGACGCACTTATCGTGCCATAATCGGCAATACCACCACCGCTAATAAATGTAGGCGTACAGGAAGAGGGGACGATTTTACCGGTCACCTGAATATCAACACTTGAAGCGGCCATAGCAGAGGACGCCACGATAGCCAGCGCGGACGCCAGCATTCCTTTTTTGAACATCGCGTTCATTTAATTTCCTTATAAAAGTGAAATACAAAACATGCCAAATAATTAATATTTGGCCTGATGGGGTACAACTAAACATTATTTTAGAAAGTAGCATTACAGATAGGTCAGATCAATAACCCCAAAATCTTTTAGGATTAGCGCCTGAGGAATTCCTTAAATCTCAAGATCAATAATAATTATTTTATATGCAAAACTCAAAACCCCGGCTTATAGCCACCAAAAACATTCACCAAAGAAATACAGTGGATTAACTGGCCAGACCATTTATTTAAATTATTTATAGGATTGTTGTTTTTTAAACAAACGTTACACAAGAAACCGGATTCTTACTTTTTTTATTTTGTTTATCAGGATTATCCTGGAGGACATGACTGTTTTGGGAGGAGGCAGGCGGAAGTTAAGCAGAGGGGAGCAGAAGAACAACCTGTCCCTGCTCCGAAGAGCGAGGGACAGTGGCTACACGACTTATTTGGTCAGTTCAGCAGTCATGTGTACGCGGTTACCTGAGAACGCCTGGGTAATTTTGTAAGATGACGCGCCGGCTTCCTGAGCCTGAGCCGCGATTTTCGCTTCTGCGCCATCAATGGTTGACGCGGTTGCGGTCACGGTCTGTGCAGCGAAAGAACCGAAAGAAGTAGCCAGAGCGATTACAGCGACAAAAGTTTTGATGCTTTTCATAATATAAACCCTTTCATTAAGTTGTTTAGGTAAGGCACCGTGCCTTGATGAGATAAATACTAGACCTCATCACGAACAACTAAAAGCGGAAGGATTTGCTAATATCGTTCAAAATTACTGATTAACTATTAATCGCTGTGGATGGGTATAAATGGTTGCCCTTCCCGGCTTGCAGAAGCCCACCAGCGTCAGGTTGCAGCGCTCCGCCACCTCCACCGCCAGCGTCGTTGCGGCTGAGACCGCAAACAGAATTTCCACACCGCACATCGCGGATTTTTGCACCATCTCATAGCTGGCGCGGCTGGAAACGAGTGCCGCCCCCTGCTTCCAGACGTCACTTTCACGCGCCCGGCGACCGAGCAGCTTATCCAGCGCCACGTGGCGGCCAACGTCCTCATGTCCCCCGGCAATATCCCCCGACGGCATCACCCATGCCGCCGCGTGCGTGCAGCCGCTCAGCTGGCCGATGGGCTGTACATCGTTCAGGTGCTCGAGCGCAGGGTCGAGGTGAGCCAGATTAAAGGTCTGAGTAAACGGCAGTGGTGCAACGGGTTTGCCAATATCATTGAGCTGCTCAACGCCACAGACGCCGCAACCGGTACGCCCGGCCAGCGCGCGGCGGCGCTCTTTCAGCCCCATAAAGCGGCGGCTGGAGAGTTCGATTTGCACTTCAAGGCCGTTGCAGGCCTGCACCACGTCCATGCCGTAGATCTCCTGCGGATGGTCAATGATGCCTTCCGAGAGGGAAAAACCGATGGCGAACAGCTCAAGATCTTTCGGCGAAGCCATCATCACCACGTGCGAGATGCCGTTGTAAACGAGCGCAACGGGCACTTCTTCCGCCAGAAAATCCGGCGTGGCATGGGTGATGTGGGGCGGTCTGTGTACCGACAGTTCCACAATGCCCGCAGGCAGGGGTGACGAGAGGGGAGCACGGTTTTGTTTAGACACAGCGGTATTCCTGAACAACCACGGAGGTGAGCCTGCTATTGCAGCATAATCCACAGGCTTTACGCATAGTATGGATCAACTTTTCAACAATCATTTTCCTACTCATTTAGAAGCGGTGCAACCCGACACCCGCTACACCCCTTTAACAAGCAGAGCTGTTAATGTGATCGGTATCACACTTTATAATCAACATGGTGATAATACGTTCACTTTGTATTAACGCCATTAGAACAGCTGTACCGACATTGTGGTATTCTGATGATATCCCTCGTGGAATTGAGGGATTAACGCAAATTTTTTCCTTTGCGGTCATTCTTCAGCCGCGAAGTCAAAACACCATATGTAAGCAATGTCGAAACAAGGAGTGACCCATGCAGGTCAGCAGAAGGCAGTTCTTTAAGATCTGCGCTGGCGGTATGGCAGGCACCACGGCAGCGGCACTGGGCTTTGCGCCCGGCGTAGCGCTGGCGGAAACGCGGCAGTATAAACTGCTGCGCACCCGTGAAACCCGTAATACCTGTACGTACTGCTCTGTCGGTTGCGGGCTGTTGATGTATAGCCTCGGCGACGGTGCTAAAAACGCCAAAGCGTCTATTTTCCATATCGAAGGCGACCCGGATCATCCGGTCAACCGCGGCGCATTGTGCCCGAAAGGGGCTGGTCTGGTGGACTTTATCCACTCCGAAAGCCGCCTCAAATTCCCTGAGTATCGCGCGCCTGGTTCCGACAAATGGCAGCAAATCAGCTGGGAAGAGGCGTTCGACCGCATCGCAAAACACATTAAAGAAGACCGCGATGCCAACTTTGTTGAGAAGAACGCTGACGGCGTCACGGTCAACCGCTGGCTCTCCACCGGGATGCTGTGTGCCTCTGCTTCCAGCAACGAAACCGGTTATTTAACCCAGAAATTTACGCGCGCACTCGGTATGCTCGCGGTCGACAACCAGGCGCGTGTCTGACACGGACCAACGGTAGCAAGTCTTGCTCCAACATTTGGTCGCGGTGCGATGACCAACCACTGGGTCGACATCAAGAACGCCAACCTCATTGTGGTGATGGGCGGTAACGCCGCTGAAGCGCACCCTGTCGGGTTCCGCTGGGCGATGGAAGCCAAAATCCACAACGGTGCGAAACTGATTGTGATCGATCCCCGCTTTACGCGTACTGCGTCAGTGGCGGATTTCTACACCCCTATTCGTTCAGGTACTGACATCACTTTCCTGTCAGGCGTATTGCTGTACCTGATGACCAACGAAAAATATAACCGCGAATACACCGAAGCCTATACCAACGCCAGCCTGATCGTGCGTGAGGATTACCACTTCGAAGATGGCCTGTTCAGCGGTTACGACGCCGAGAAACGCAAATACGACAAAACCAGCTGGAACTACGAGCTGGACGAGAAAGGCTTTGCGAAGCGCGACACCACCCTGCAACATCCGCGCTGCGTGTGGAACCTGCTGAAAGAGCACGTTTCCCGCTACACGCCGGAGGTGGTTGAGAATATCTGCGGTACGCCGAAGGCGGACTTCCTGAAGGTGTGCGAGCTTATCGCCGAAACCAGCGCGAAAGACAAAACCGCGTCGTTCCTGTATGCGCTCGGCTGGACGCAGCACTCCATCGGTGCGCAGAACATCCGTACCATGGCGATGGTTCAGCTCCTGCTCGGTAACATGGGGATGGCAGGCGGCGGCGTGAACGCCCTGCGCGGTCACTCCAACATTCAGGGTCTGACCGACCTCGGCCTGCTGTCTCAAAGCCTGCCGGGTTACATGAACCTGCCAAACGAGAAACAGACCGACCTGCAAACCTACCTGACGGCCAGCACGCCTAAACCGCTGCTCGAAGGCCAGGTAAACTACTGGGGCAACTATCCGAAGTTCTTCGTCTCAATGATGAAAGCCTTCTTCGGCGACAAAGCGACGGCGGAAAACAGCTGGGGCTTTGACTGGCTGCCGAAATGGGACAAAGGTTACGACGTTCTGCAATATTTCGAAATGATGCACCAGGGCAAAGTGAACGGCTATCTGTGCCAGGGCTTTAACCCGGTTGCCTCGTTCCCGAACAAGAACAAGGTTGTTGAGTCCCTGTCGAAGCTGAAGTTCCTGGTGACGATTGACCCGCTCAATACCGAGACTTCAACCTTCTGGCAGAACCACGGTGAATCGAACGACGTCGATCCATCGAAGATTCAGACCGAAGTGTTCCGTCTGCCGTCGACCTGCTTCGCGGAAGAGAACGGTTCTATCGTCAACTCCGGACGCTGGCTGCAGTGGCACTGGAAAGGCGCGGACGCCCCGGGCATCGCCATGAACGACGGCGAGATCCTGGCCGGCATCTTCTTACGCCTGCGTAAGATGTATGCGGAAGAAGGCGGCGCGAACCCGGAACCGGTGCTGAACATGACCTGGAACTACTCGACGCCGGAAAACCCAGCGCCGGAAGAAGTGGCGATGGAGAGCAACGGTAAGGCGCTGGCGGACGTTATCGACCCGGCCACCGGTACCGTGCTGGCGAAGAAAGGCGATCAGCTCAGCACCTTCGCACACCTGCGCGATGACGGTACCACCTCCAGCGGCTGCTGGATCTTTGCCGGTAGCTGGACACCGAAGGGCAACCAGATGGCCAACCGCGATAACGCCGACCCATCGGGCCTCGGCAATACGCTGGGCTGGGCATGGGCGTGGCCGCTCAACCGCCGCATCCTCTATAACCGCGCGTCCGCTGACCCGCAGGGCAACCCGTGGGATCCGAAGCGTCAGCTTCTGAAGTGGGACGGCGCGAAATGGGGCGGCGTGGATATTCCGGACTACAGCACTGCCGCACCGGGCAGCGACGTTGGGCCGTTTATCATGCAGCCTGAAGGGATGGGACGCCTGTTTGCTATCGATAAGATGGCGGAAGGTCCATTCCCGGAACACTACGAGCCGTTTGAGACGCCGCTGGGCACCAACCCGCTGCACCCGAACGTGGTCTCTAACCCGGCAGCCCGTATCTTTAAGGGCGATTTCGACGCGCTGGGTAAAAAGGACAAGTTCCCGTACGTGGGCACTACCTATCGTCTGACCGAACACTTCCACTACTGGACCAAGCACGCGCTGCTTAACGCCATCGCGCAGCCGGAACAGTTCGTGGAGATCGGCGAGAAGCTGGCGGGCAAGCTCGGCATTGCCCATGGCGATACCGTGAAGGTCTCTTCTAACCGCGGCTATATCAAAGCCAAGGCGGTGGTGACCAAGCGTATCCGCACGCTGAACGTTCACGGACAGCAGGTGGATACCATCGGCATCCCAATTCACTGGGGTTACGAGGGCGTGGCGAAGAAAGGGTTCATTGCGAACACCCTGACGCCGTTCGTCGGCGATGCGAACACGCAGACGCCGGAGTTTAAGGCCTTCCTCGTGAACGTGGAAAAGGTGTAACGGAGACGACTTATGGCTTATCAATCTCAAGACATTATCCGTCGTTCCGCGACTAACGGTTTCACGCCCGCGCCTCAGGCGCGGGACCACCAGCAGGAAGTGGCGAAGCTTATCGACGTGACCACCTGTATCGGCTGCAAAGCCTGTCAGGTGGCGTGTTCTGAGTGGAACGACCTCCGTGACGAAGTGGGTCACAACGTTGGGGTGTACGACAACCCGGCGGACCTGACCGCCAAGTCCTGGACGGTGATGCGTTTCTCGGAAGTGGAGCAGAACGACAAACTGGAATGGCTTATCCGCAAAGACGGCTGTATGCACTGTGCGGATCCGGGCTGCCTGAAGGCATGTCCGTCAGAAGGGGCTATCATTCAGTATGCCAACGGCATCGTCGACTTCCAGTCCGAACAGTGCATCGGCTGCGGCTACTGCATCGCGGGCTGTCCGTTCGACGTACCGCGCCTGAACCCTGAAGACAACCGCGTCTACAAATGCACGCTGTGCGTTGACCGCGTCACCGTCGGCCAGGAGCCAGCGTGCGTGAAGACCTGCCCAACCGGCGCTATCCACTTTGGCTCCAAAGAGGATATGAAAACGCTGGCAGCAGAGCGCGTGGGCGAGCTGAAAACCCGTGGTTACGACAACGCAGGCCTGTACGATCCGGCCGGGGTTGGCGGTACGCACGTGATGTACGTGCTGCACCACGCCGACAAGCCGAATCTGTACCACGGCCTGCCGGAGAACCCGGAAATCAGCGCCACCGTGAAGTTCTGGAAAGGCATCTGGAAACCGCTGGCAGCGGTCGGTTTTGCTGCCACCTTCGCAGCGAGCATCTTCCACTACGTCGGCGTTGGTCCGAACCGCGCGGAAGAGGAAGACGACAACCTGCATGAAGAGAAAGACGAGGTGCGCAAATGAGAAAACGTGACACCATCGTGCGCTACACCGCGCCGGAACGCATCAACCACTGGGTCACCGCCTTCTGCTTCATGCTGGCGGCGATAAGCGGGCTGGGGTTCTTCTTCCCGTCCTTCAACTGGCTGATGCAGATCATGGGGACACCACAG
Source organism: Enterobacter sp. MGH 24 (assembly GCF_000493015.1). Lineage (NCBI taxonomy): Bacteria > Pseudomonadati > Pseudomonadota > Gammaproteobacteria > Enterobacterales > Enterobacteriaceae > Enterobacter > Enterobacter sp. MGH 24. The sequence continues at coordinate 1,331,560 of NZ_KI535657.1, forward strand.
CTGGCGCGTATTCTGCACCCGTTTGTGGGCGTCATCATGTTCGCGTCGTTCATCATCATGTTTTTCCGCTACTGGCACCATAACCTAATCAATCGGGATGATATCTTTTGGGCGAAGAATATTCGTAAGATCGTCGTCAACGAGGAAGTGGGTGATACCGGGCGTTATAACTTCGGCCAGAAATGCGTATTCTGGGCGGCGATTATCTTCCTGGTCCTGTTGCTGGTGAGCGGCGTGATCATCTGGCGTCCGTACTTTGCGCCTGCTTTCTCAATCCCGGTGATCCGATTCGCGCTGATGCTGCATTCATTTGCCGCAGTGGCGTTAATTGTGGTTATCATGGTGCATATCTACGCCGCCCTCTGGGTGAAAGGCACCATTACCGCGATGGTGGAAGGATGGGTAACCAGTACGTGGGCGAAGAAACATCACCCGCGCTGGTACCGTGAAGTCCGCCAGAAACAGGAAAAGTCATCTGAATGAGTATTCGCATAATCCCGCAAGATGAGCTGGGGTCGAGCGAGAAACGCACGGCGGATTATATTCCGCCGTTGTTATTCCCCAGACTCAAGAACCTCTACAACCGCCGCGCAGAGCGTCTGCGCGAGCTGGCAGAGAACAACCCGCTGGGTGATTTTCTGCGCTTTGCCGCGCTGGTTGCCCACGCGCAGGAAGTGGTGCTGTATGACCACCCGCTGCAAATGGATCTGACCGCACGCATCAAAGAAGCCAACGCGCAGGGCAAGCCGCCGCTGGACATTCACGTCCTGCCGCGCGACAAGCACTGGCAAAAGCTGCTGCATTCGCTGATTGCCGAGCTGAAGCCGGAGATGAGCGGCACCGCGCTGGCGGTCATTGAGAATCTGGAAAAAGCGTCCGAACTGGAGCTGGAAGAGATGGCGAGCGCGCTGTTTGCTTCCGACTTCTCGCTGGTCAGCAGCGATAAAGCACCGTTCATTTGGGCCGCGCTGTCGCTCTACTGGGCGCAAATGGCAAGCCTGATCCCGGGCAAAGCCCGCGCCGAATACGGCGAGGCGCGTCAGTTCTGCCCGGTCTGCGGCTCCATGCCGGTATCGAGCATGGTGCAAATCGGCACCACTCAGGGGCTGCGCTACCTGCACTGCAACCTGTGTGAAACCGAGTGGCACGTGGTGCGCATCAAGTGCAGCAACTGCGAGCAGACGCGCGATCTGAACTACTGGTCGCTGGAAAATGAAGAAGCGGCGGTGAAAGCCGAAAGCTGCGGCGACTGCGGGACCTACCTGAAGATTCTGTATCAGGAAAAAGACCCGAAAGTTGAAGCGGTCGCTGACGATCTCGCCTCGCTGATTCTGGACGCGAAAATGGAGCAGGAGGGCTTTGCCCGCAGCTCGATCAACCCGTTCCTGTTCCCGGGTGAAGGGGAGTAATTCCCATTTAGCCCGGTCAGCCTCTTTGCTGCCGGGCTAATTACTGCGAAAGTGCAGGGATAACATGTTGCGGATCGTTGGCAATAGCCCGCAGCAGCGCTTTAGCCGGGCCTGTCGGTGAGCGCCTGCCTTGTTCCCAGTTACGCAGTGTATCGACACTAACAGAAATTAAATTCGCGAATTTACTCTGCGATAGCCCGGACGCCTGACGGATTTCTTTGATTTTCATCGCATCGATTTGAAAAGTACGTGACGGTTCACGTTTGCCCTCAGCGATTTCGTTCATTTGCGCCAGGCTTTGGGTTAACCGCTCAAAGAGTGCCTTGTCCATTTACCACCTCTCAATCATCTTTCTCAGTACGGCTTTTTCACTCGCAGACAGGTCATCTTTGATCCCTTTGCGATAGATGAGCAGCAGCCTGATTTCAAGCTCACGCGTGCGATGAAAATAGATAACCCTGACTCCGCCACGCTTTCCCTTACCGCCAGCAAGCCAGCGAATCTTTCGCAAGCCTCCCGTATTCTGGATAAGATCGCCATACTCCGGTTGCGTAGCGAGGAATATCTGGAACCTATGGTATTCGTCGTCATCCAGTAACGTTTTGACGTCTTCTGTGAAAATATCCGTTTCAATGAACAGCATAAATTATACGCCATTGGCTTATAGTAGCAAACATCCAATATACGTCAATGACGTACCCCTAATATGAGTTACGTTATTGCGATTTTGGTTACTTATCCATCTGTTTCATCGAGTGATGTTGGTTTCTGCGAGCCGTTTTCCAGATCACTGGTTTCACACAATTTGATGTTTTCTTCTGCATTAAACCAGGTTATAAGGCTGTATATTCATACAGCAAAAGGACGCCACCATGGCTCTTGAAAAGGGTATTGATAAGCTTGTTCAAGATTTTATTGCTGCAGGAAGACCTTCCTCGCGAAAGCAAGATATTGATGACCGGAGGGCTGGGTATATCGCCAGCACAGAACTGGCCGGAGAGACAGAAGCTCGCGTCCAGGTTGAAACGCATGTTCTTGAAGGTATGACCTTTCGGGTATTTTCGCCCCTCAATGCACAAGAAACACTACCTGCTGCCATCTACTATCACGGCGGCTTTTTTGTCAGCGGTGGTTTTGATACCCATGATAATCAGCTTCGCCAGTTGGCGTTTAAAGGAAACTGCCGGATTGTTGCGATTCAGTACAGGTTGGCACCAGAGCATACCTTCCCCGCCGCACATGACGATGCAGAAAGAGGTGCGAATCTGGTCTGGCAGTATGCAGACGAATTAGGCGTGGATAAGAACCGGCTCACCCTCTGTGGGGACAGCGCAGGAGGGCATCTGGCGCTGGTAACGGCGCTGCGACTTAAGGTTAAAAAGCTGTGGCAACCTGTACAGCTTATTCTTATCTATCCCATGCTCGATGCCACGGCCAGTTTTGAAAGCTATGCCCTTAATGGCACGGATTATATTATCACCCGCGATACCCTGCTCAGCGGGTATGAAATGTATCTCGCAGAGACTGACCGCCAACATCCGGAAGCCAGCCCACTGTGGCGGGATGATTTTAACGGTCTTCCGCCAGTGCACATTATTACCGCAGAGTACGATCCGCTATGCGATGAGGGAGAAATGTTGTATCAGCATCTGACTGAGCAGGGTGTGAAGTGTACCGCTCAGCGCTGGCTGGGCGTCATCCATGGCTTCTTTCAGCTTGGCGGGGTTAGCCAGTCAGCACGAGACGTTATACGGGACATCGCCTGGCGGATTCACTCCGCCCAGCGATAACAACGGAGGGATTATTCCTCCTCGTTACCGCCCTCTTCATACGCGCCAAAGGGCTTCGCCGGAAGAACGATATAGGTGCCTTCGAACACCGCGCCCGGCGTTTTATCGCCAAACAGCTCTACCTGCATTTGTACGCGAGCTTTGCGACCTCGCGCCAGACGGTCAAGATCGCCGCCCAGCGAACCCAGATCGGCCACGGCGCTCGGCTTGCCGCTGATCGGCGCACTGTAGCGGATATGGGCATCGGCCAGAATGATGGTGCCGCCGAGATGACGTTCGCGCAGCATCAGCCAGATCAGTCCCCAGCCGGTGAGCGTGGCGAGTGAAAACAGGCTGCCGGCAAACAGAGTATGGTGCGGGTTCTGATTGCCGGTTTCCGGCATGGTGGTAATGAATTTCTGCCCTGTGTACTGCTGAATGCGCACGCCCATTTTTTCGCTGAGCGGAATATGCTGATACCAGGCCTGCTGGAGTTGCCCGCACCAGTCGGCGCGATGCAGTATGTCATCCAGCGTGGCGATGGGTTTGATCATCAAAAAGTGACGAATCGGCGTGGTTTGCGGGGCGGTAATTTCCCCCTGATTCACAAAGCCGAGCTTAGCAAAGAACTCGACGGCGTCTTCACGGGCGCTACAGGTGACGCGCTTCACCCCTTCCTGACGGGCGACGGATTCCAGCGTCATGGCCATCAGGGTGCCGAGCCCTTTGTCCTGCACGGAGGGATGAACGGCCATAAAGCGAATAGACGCTTCGTTGTCGGCGTTGATATACAGACGCCCCACGGCGACGAGATTACCCTCTTCATCAACCACCATCTGGTGATGCGCCATTGCGTCCCAGGCGTCGCGTTCAGATCCTTTCGGCTGATGCAGTGGCTTGCGTAGCATTTCCCAGCGGAACTGGTAATAAGCGTCTAACTCTTCTTCCGTTTGCGGTACTCGAAGGTGATACATAGCTGTACTCTCTCTTGTTACCCGCGGCCACGCCGCCAGTTGGCTCATACCTGGAGCCAGAATGTGACGGGGCCATCGTTCACCAGCGAAACCTGCATATCTGCAGCGAATCGTCCGGTTTGCGTATTCATTTCCTGCTGGCGACAACGCTCAACAAAGTACTCGTAAAGTGCTTCTGCACGATCCGGCGCGGCGCCTTTAGAGAAACTCGGGCGCATGCCGCGCTCGGTATCCGCTGCCAGCGTAAACTGGGAAACCACCAGCACGCTGCCGCCCGCCTGCTGGACGTTCAGGTTCATTTTACCTTCCGCATCGCTGAAAATACGGTAGCCCAGCACGCGCTCACACAAGCGGTTGGCTTTTTGTTCGTCGTCATCCTTTTCGACACCTAACAACACCAAAAGTCCTGGGCCAATTTCACCCGTCACCTCTCCCTCCACGGTGACGCTGGCACGGGTTACGCGCTGTATCAATGCAATCATGGTTGGTCTGCTTCTTGTTGTTTTTCAGCTGCTGCTGCTTTTTTAAGTTCGCGGTATACACCGAGAGTGACAGTTATTTCAGCCCCAAGCAAGACGATACACCAGGTCCAGTAGACCCAGACAAACAAAATGGGGATCACCGCCAGCACGCCGTAAATCAGCTGATAGGACGGGAACATGGTGATGTAGAGGGCAAACCCTTTTTTGCCCAGCTCAAAGAGCAACGCCGCCACCAGCGCCCCCACGACCGCATCGCGGTTAGGCACGCGCGTGGTTGGTACGACGCTGTAGAGCAGCCAGAACGAGAGCCACGACAGGATCAATGGAAAAATGCGAAGCCCATTATCAATAACGCCGTTTAAATCACTCGCCCAGCGCAGGGAAAGAAGGTAAGAACTGATTGCCAGGCTCGCCCCGGCCAGCAACGGCCCCAGCGTGAGAATCATCCAGTACACGGCAAAGGAATAGACCTTTGGTCGTGCCTTTTTACTCCGCCAGATGGTGTTCAGCGCGTTATCAATGGCGTACATCAACAACAGCGCAGTGACGATAAGACCGCATGCCCCCACAGCCGTCATCTTGCTGGAGTTGGCGACAAACTGCTCAATGTAGTTCTGGATGACATCCCCGGTTGCAGGGATAAAATTCGCGAAGACAAAATGGCGAAGCTGCAGGCTAACGTCCGCAAACATTGGAAAAGCGGAAAACAGGGCAAAGATAACGGCCACCAGCGGCACTAATGAGAGCAACGACACGTAGGCGAGGTTACCCGCCAGCGTGGTCATGTTGTCCTCATCAATGCGGTGCCAGAGCAGCTTCAGCCAGGCCCTCAGCGGACGAGTATGATGCGTGGCTTTTTGATGAACGGTTTTTAACATAGCTGCTTCGCAAAGTAGTTTGGTATCGTCTCTTTTCCGGTCACCAGAATTGACGTGATACCCAACTGGTTAGCTCCCTCTATATTATCGGCGTTGTCGTCGAAAAAGACCGCATCGGCCGCGGTGAATCCCTCTGCCTGCAGAACAGCCTGATAAATTCGCGCTTCAGGCTTACGCATCCCCATCTCCTGCGAAAGGTAGATCTTATCGGCCGCCGCCTTAACTTCAGGGTATTCCTCAGGCCAGAACGTGGTGTGCAGACGGTTGGTATTTGACAACACAACGACCCGATGCCCCTGCTCGCGCAGTTTGTGCATAATGTCGATCACTTCAGGCCGGATGGCGACAAATACTGCCTGCCAGCCGTGTGAAAACTGCTCATAGCTTAGCGGTAGATCCATCTCCTGACAGAAACGTTCAGCAAACTCCTCATCGCCGATCTCGCCGCGTTCATGCTGATGGAAGGTCTCCCCCATAGTGAAATTCTGTTTCAATGTCGCCAGCGGAACGCGGCTAAAGTCGCTCCATGCACCCAGCACGCGATTAAAATCGATATCGACGATTACATTTCCTAAATCAAAGATATAAAGCATGTTTATCTCCTGCTCGCCGTGGAAAAATAACTGTAGCGGGAAAGAGAAGGTTTGGCTATGCGCCAGATTCAGCTTAAAGAAAGGAATGGCCCGGACGTCAATACCGGGCCAGTAGAGGCGTTAACCTGCCTGCTGTTCGTCGGTTGAAATCACTTCAACAATTTCAACTTTGCTGGATTTGAGATGATTTTGCAGCGCCGAACCGGGCAGTTCGTCGGTGAAGAGCGCCGTCGCCTGCGCAACATTGCCAATTTCCACCGCCGCAGACGCCTGATATTTCGTATGATCGGCTGCTAACAGAATGTGGCGAGAGTGGGCCATCATGGTTTTCACCACGCTGGCTTCATTGACGTCAAATTCCATCATCGCACCGTCGTGTTCGATCGCCCCGACGCTGGTGACCAGGTAATCCGCACGGAATCCCGATACGAACGCCGTGGCCGCCGGGCCGATAATGCCGCCGTTATGTGGACGCAGCGTGCCGCCCGGCACCATGACTTCAAAGCGCGGATTCTTATACAGAATATGCGCCACCCGCAGGCTGTTGGTGATGATGCGCAGATGATTATGGTTAAGCAACGCCCGGGCAACATGCTCCACGGTCGTCCCGATGGTGATAAAGATAGTTGAGCCATCGGGAATATAGTCCGCAATCGCCTCAGCAATTGCCCGCTTCTCTTCGGTAAGCGAGACTTCTCGCTGCTCGAATGCCGTGTTCACCACGCTGGATGCCCTGCCCGCGCCGCCGTGATGACGCGTGATCAGCCCCTGCTCGCTGAGCTTGCGGATATCCCGGCGCACCGTTTGCGTGGAGACATCCAGCAGCTGTGCCAGTTCATCAATGTTCATATAGCCGCGATCGGCAATCAGCGTTAGCAGCCGATCGTGACGCGGGTTGCCGGTTAGTTCGGTAGGGCTCATGGGCTGTCCTCTGAATACCATCACGCCCCGCATTTTATACAAAAAGTGACAAAAAAGAGCGGGTTTGATCACAGTCGGGTATACCCGCGCGCCCGCCGGGCTTTGTACATTTAAGGGCTGCGACGGCGCTGGCAAAACGCACGGCGTCGGCTGAAGGCGTTTGCTGTCCCAGGCTGAACGCCAGCGCGCCGTGGAAAACGTCGCCCGCCCCGGTGGTATCAATAACGTTCACCTCAAAGCCGGGCTGATGGCACAGCGTGTCATTTTCCAGCCAGAAGCAGCCGTCACGCCCCTGGGTGACGTAAACATGTCCATTTGTGAGCGTTTGTGCTTTTTTCAGCGCGTCTTCAGTTTCCTCCCGCTGCGTTAAGCGCCGGAGTCCCGGTGCGGAGAAGGCCGCGTGATCGCTTAAGGCAACCAGATCCGCGATGTCCTGCGGGGTGACATCCGCATCAAGAAGGGTCGGCACACCCTGCTGACGGGCAAGGGTAAACGCCTGCTTTGCGCCGTCATGCCAGCGCACGTCCGCTAACACGATATCCCATTGCGAGAAGTCGATTTCACGCAGCCAGTCTGCCGCGGCAGGGAGATCGGGGCTGGGATAGTTCGCAATCACGCGCTCCCCGCTGCCGTCAACCAGCACCGCAGACTGTGACGAACGCGCATCTTTAAACACGCGCGTGTAGCGGGTATTCACCCCCAGGGACTCCAGCTCCGCCAGCAGCCGTCTGCCGGTATCGTCGTCCCCCACCCGACCAATAAAATCCACTTCCGCGCCCAGCTTTGCCGCCGCCACGGCCGCCGTTGCCGCCGGACCGCCGCCCACTTCCGTATAGTCTTTTGCGACATATTTCCCACCTTCTTTAGGTAAATCATCGAGATACCAGATGCGATCCAGCACGGTTATGCCGACACAAACGATGCGAGTCATGGTGATTCCTTCTGCAATTTCTGATGCTTTCATTTTAATTTCATCAAATGTTTAAAAAGTGACCCATGTCAATTTTTTGACTATAAATTACAAATACGATCAAAAACAGACAACACAAACGCGCAGAAATTGACACGATGTGACAGGAGAGAGGCATGTCAGCAATCGCATTTATCGGATTAGGACAGATGGGCGCGCCAATGGCGACGAATCTGTTGAAGCAAGGCCACCAGCTTAACGTTTTTGACGTGAACCCGCAGGCGGTTCAGGCGCTGGTGGAGAACGGCGCACGAGCGGCGGCAACACCCGAGCAGGCCGCAACGGATGCTGAATTCGTGATTACCATGCTGCCAAATGGCGACCTGGTGCGCAGCGTGCTGTTCGGCGAGCACGGCGTATGCGAAGGGTTATCCCGAGACGCGCTGGTCATTGATATGTCCACCATTCACCCGCTGCAAACCGACGCGCTGATCCGCGACATGGCTGAACGCGGCTTCAGCCTGATGGACGTGCCCGTGGGACGCACCTCTGACCATGCCGTCGCCGGCACGCTGCTCCTGTTGGCTGGCGGCACGGCGCAGCAGGTTGAGCGTGCCACGCCCGTATTAATGGCAATGGGCAATGAGCTGATTAACGCCGGCGGGCCGGGTATGGGCATTCGCGTGAAGCTTATCAATAACTATATGAGCATCGCCCTCAACGCCCTGTCGGCAGAGGCGGCCGTGCTGTGCGAAGCGCTCGGTCTCTCCTTTGACGTGGCGCTAAGGGTGATGAGCGGCACGCCTGCGGGTAAAGGCCACTTCACCACCTCATGGCCGAACAAGGTGCTGAAAGGGGATCTTTCACCCGCCTTCATGATCGACCTTGCGCATAAAGATCTGGGGATCGCCCTGGACGTGGCCAACCAACTCCACGTTCCGATGCCACTGGGCGCGGCCTCCCGCGAAGTTTACAACCAGGCACGAGCCGCCGGGCGCGGGCGCGAAGACTGGACGGCCATTCTTGAACAGGTTCGCGCATCTGCCGGGCTGAAAAAATCACACTGATACGAAAGGACTGAGGAATGACGATGTACACCCTGAAAGATATCACCCGACCTTCCGGCGGTTTTGCGATGCTGGCCGTGGACCAGCGCGAAGCGATGCGCCTGATGTTTGCTGCGGCAGGCGCGCCGGTGCCGGTAACCGACCAGCACCTCACGGATTTTAAGGTTAACGCGGCGAAGATTCTGTCGCCGTACGCCTCTGCCATTCTCGTCGACCAGCAGTTCTGCTATCGCCAAATTGTGGCGCAGCAGGCCGTCGCCAAAAGCTGCGCGATGATTGTGGCGGCCGACGAGTTTATCCCGGGTAACGGCATTCCGGTCGACAGCGTGGTGATCGACAAGAATATTGACGCGCAGGCGGTGAAACGCGATGGCGGCAAGGCGCTGAAGCTGCTGGTGCTGTGGCGCAGCGATGAAGATCCGCAGCAGCGTCTTGAGATGGTGAAGGCGTTCAACACGCTGTGCCACGACAACGGGCTGTTGAGCATTATCGAGCCGGTTGTGCGTCCGCCGCGTCGCGGTGCCGCGTTTGACCGTGAACAGGCGATTATCGACGCGGCCAAAGAGCTGGGTGACAGCGGTGCCGACCTCTACAAAGTGGAGATGCCGCTGTTTGGCAAAGGCACGCAGCCGGCGCTGCTGGCGGCCTCGCAGAAGCTGAACGAGCACATCGCTATGCCGTGGGTGATCCTCTCTTCCGGCGTGGACGATAAGTTATTCCCGCGCGCCGTGAGCGTGGCGATGCAGGCAGGGGCATCGGGCTTTTTAGCCGGTCGCGCCGTCTGGTCATCCGTGATTGGCCTGCCGGATACGGAGCTGATGCTCCGCGATATTTCCGTACCAAAACTGCAGCGTCTGGGTGAGATCGTCGACGAAATGATGGCTCGCCGCTGAGAAAGGACCCGAACATGAAATGGTTTAACACCCTGAGCCATAACCGCTGGCTCGAACAAGAGACCGACCGCATTCTCGATTTCGGTAAAAACGCCGCCGTACCAACCGGCTTTGGCTGGCTGGGCAATAACGGGCAGGTGCGCAGCGATATGGGCACCCATCTGTGGATCACCGCCCGCATGCTGCACGTGTATGCAGTGGCGGCGAACATGGGGCGCCCCGGCGCGTACGCCCTGGTTGAGCACGGCATTAATGCCCTGAACGGTCCGCTGCGCGACAAACAGCACGGCGGCTGGTACGCCTGCGTAAACGATGAAGGCGTGATTGATGCCTCCAAGCAGGGCTATCAGCATTTCTTCGTCCTGCTGGGCGCGGCGAGCGCCGTCACCACCGGCCACCCCGAGGCGCGCAAGCTGCTGGACGACGCCATCGAGGTGATTGAGCGCTACTTCTGGAGCGAACAGGAGCAGATGTGCCTGGAGTCCTGGGACGAAGCCTTCAGCAAAACGGAAGATTACCGCGGCGGTAACGCCAACATGCACGCCGTGGAAGCCTTTCTGATTGTCTATGACGTGACCCACGACCGGAAATGGCTCGACCGCGCCCTGCGTATCGCCTCGGTGATTATTCACGACGTGGCGCGCAAAGGAGAGTATCGCGTTAATGAGCATTTCGATACGAACTGGAACCCGATCCGCGATTACAACATCGATAACCCCGCCCACCGCTTCCGCGCCTATGGCGGCACACCGGGGCACTGGATTGAGTGGGGCCGCCTGATGCTGCACCTGCGCGCCGCGCTGGAAGCCCGCTTTGAAAACCCGCCGGAGTGGCTGCTGGAAGATGCGAAAGGCCTGTTTCACGCCACTATCCGCGACGCCTGGGCACCCGACGGGGCCGACGGGTTTGTCTACTCCGTGGGCTGGGACGGTAAGCCTATCGTGCGCGAACGCGTGCGCTGGCCGATCGTCGAGGCGATGGGCACGGCTTATGCCCTCTACACCGTCACCGGTGAGGCGCAGTACGAAGCCTGGTATCAGAAATGGTGGGATTACTGCATCAAGTACCTGATGGATTACGAAAATGGTTCCTGGTGGCAGGAGCTGGACACCAATAACGAAGTGACCACCAAAGTCTGGGACGGCAAGCAGGATATTTACCATCTGCTGCACTGTCTGGCGATCCCCCGCCTGCCGCTTGCGCCGGGCTTAGCCCCAGCCGTAGCCGCCGGATTACTGGATAGCCTGGCCAAATAATAAAGACGGAGTTTTTATGCGTACCCTACATAATATTGACCTGAAAAATAACGAAAGTGGTTTCACCCTGCGCTGGCAGGACCGTCTGATTTTATCCCACACCGCGGATGCCCCTTGCCTGTGGATCGGCGCAGGCGAGGCGGATATCGAGATGTTTCGCGGCAACTTCAGCATCAAAGACAAGCTCAACGAAAAGATTGCCCTGACGGACGCGACCGTCACGCACCAAAGCGCGGGCTGGGCGATCCGCTTTACCCGCGGCGATGCGGTGAGCGCGACGCTGCTGGTGGGCGTGGATGGCGAAGGCCGTCTGGAGCTGAAGCTGAAAAATGACGCCACCAGCCATAACCGCATCTGGCTGCGGCTGGCGGCTCAGCCACAAGATCATATCTACGGCTGCGGCGAGCAGTTCTCGTATTTCGATCTGCGCGGCAAGCCGTTCCCGCTGTGGACCAGCGAGCAGGGCGTGGGCCGCAATAAGCAGACCTACGTCACCTGGCAGGCCGACTGCAAAGAGAACGCGGGCGGCGACTACTACTGGACCTTCTTCCCGCAGCCTACCTTCGTGAGCACCCAGAAGTACTACTGCCACGTGGATAACAGCTGTTATATGAACTTCGACTTCAGCGCGCCGGACTTCCACGAGCTGGCGTTCTGGGAAGATAACGCCACATTGCGCTTCGAATGTGCGGAAACCTACGTCGATCTGCTGGAAAAACTGACCGGCCTGCTGGGGCGTCAGCCTGAACTGCCGGACTGGGTTTACGACGGCGTGACGCTGGGTATTCAGGGCGGCACCGAGGTGTGTCAGCAGAAGCTCAACGCCATGCGCGAGGGCGGCGTGAAGGTAAACGGCATCTGGGCGCAGGACTGGTCCGGCATCCGGATGACCTCCTTTGGCAAACGCGTGATGTGGAACTGGAAGTGGAACAGCGCGCTCTATCCGCAGCTTGATGAGCGGATTGCGCAGTGGAAACAGGAAGGCGTGCAGTTCCTCTCCTATATCAACCCGTACGTCGCCAGCGATAAAGATCTCTGCGAAGAGGCGTCGAAGCGCGGCTATCTGACCAAAGATACCGACGGCAAGGATTACCACGTTGAGTTCGGCGAGTTCTACGCGGGCGTTATCGACCTGACCAACCCGGAAGCCTACAGCTGGTACAAAGAGGTGATTAAAAAGAACCTGATTGAACTGGGCTGCGGCGGCTGGATGGCCGATTTCGGGGAGTATCTGCCGACCGATACCTTCCTGCACAACGGCGTGAGCGCGGAGATCATGCATAACGCCTGGCCTGCCCTGTGGGCGAAATGTAACTACGAAGCGCTGGAGGAGACCGGCAAGCTCGGAGAGATCCTGTTCTTTATGCGCGCGGGATACACCGGCAGCCAGAAGCACTCTGTGATGATGTGGGCGGGCGATCAGAACGTCGACTGGAGCCTGGACGACGGTCTGGCGTCCGTCGTACCGGCGGCCCTTTCACTGGCAATGACCGGGCACGGGTTACACCACAGCGACATTGGCGGCTATACGACGCTTTTCGAGATGAAGCGCAGCAAAGAGCTGCTGCTGCGCTGGTGCGACTTCAGCGCCTTTACGCCGATGATGCGTACCCACGAGGGCAACCGCCCTGGCGATAACTGGCAGTTCGACGGCGATGCGGAAACCATCGCCCACTTCGCGCGCATGACCACCGTGTTCACCACCCTGAAGCAGTACATCAAAGCTGCGGTTGCGCAGAACGCGAAAAGCGGCCTGCCGGTGATGCGCCCGCTGTTCCTGCACTACGAGGACGACGCGCGCGCCTTCACGCTGAAATACCAGTATCTGTTTGGCCGTGACCTGCTGGTGGCGCCGGTTTATGAAGAGGGCCGTCGCGACTGGACGCTCTATCTGCCGCAGGACAGCTGGGTCAATGCGTGGACCGGGGAAACCTGCCAGGGCGGTGACGTCACCGTTGATGCCCCGCTCGGCAAACCGCCGGTGTTCTATCGCCAGCACAGCGAATGGGCAGATCTGTTTAGCACCTTACGTCATATCTGATAAGGCTAGCCCGCGGGGAAACCTGCGGGCAGACGGAGAACAATAATGAGTCAACTTACTTCCGATCCGGCAACCCTACGACTGCCGTTTAAAGAAAAACTCGCCTACGGGATGGGCGACCTCGGCTCTAACATCCTGCTGGATATCGGCACGCTCTATTTGCTGAAATTTTACACCGACGTGCTGGGGCTCCCGGGCACCTACGGCGGGATTATCTTCCTGATTGCGAAGTTCTTTACCGCCTTCACCGACATGGGGACCGGGATCATGCTCGACTCCCGGCGCAAGATCGGCCCGAAAGGGAAATTCCGCCCGTTCGTACTGTATGCGGCCTTCCCGGTGACGCTGCTGGCGATTGCCAACTTTGTCGGCACGCCGTTTGAGGTAACCGGCAAAACGGTGATGGCGACGGTGCTGTTCATGCTTTACGGCCTGTTCTTCAGCATGATGAACTGCTCCTACGGCGCGATGGTGCCCGCCATTACTAAAAACCCGGACGAGCGCGCGTCGCTGGCCGCCTGGCGTCAGGGCGGCGCCACGCTGGGCCTGCTGCTCTGTACCGTGGGCTTTGTGCCAGTGATGAACCTGATTGAAGGTAACAACCAGCTTGGGTATATCTTCGCTGCGACCCTCTTCTCGCTGTTCGGGCTGTTCTTCATGTGGTGGTGCTATAAGGGCGTGACCGAGCGTTACGTTGAGACACAGCCTGCTAACCCGGCGCAAAAACCGGGCCTGCTGCAGTCGTTTCGCGCCATCGCCGGGAACCGCCCGCTGTTTATCCTCTGCATCGCCAACCTGTGCACGCTGGGTGCCTTTAACGTCAAACTCGCTATTCAGGTGTACTACACGCAGTACGTACTAAACGACCCGATCCTGCTGTCGTATATGGGCTTCTTCAGCATGGGCTGTATTTTTATCGGCGTCTTTATGATGCCCGGCGCGGTGCGGCGTTTTGGCAAGAAAAAGGTCTACATCAGTGGGCTGACGATTTGGGTGGCGGGCGATCTGCTCAACTACTTCTTCGGCGGCGGATCGGTGAGCTTTGTGGCGTTCTCCTGCCTGGCGTTCTTTGGCTCCGCGTTTGTGAACAGCCTGAACTGGGCGCTGGTGTCCGATACCGTGGAATACGGCGAATGGCGCACCGGCGTGCGCTCCGAGGGGACGGTCTATACCGGCTTTACCTTCTTCCGGAAGGTATCGCAGGCGCTGGCGGGCTTTTTCCCGGGGATCATGCTCACCCAGATCGGTTATGTGCCCAACGTGGTGCAATCCGCCGGAACGGTTGAAGGGCTGCGGCAGCTGATATTTATCTATCCGAGCCTGCTGGCGGTCATCACCATCGTGGCGATGGGCTGCTTCTACAACCTCAACGAGAAGATGTATGTGCGCATCGTGGAAGAGATCGAACTGCGCAAACGTACGGCATAAATGACGTGATTGAGCGCCCTGCGGGGCGCTTTGAGGATCGACCATGAGACATAACACTGATCCGTTAACCCTGAAATTGAGCCTGCGAGAGAAGTGCGCCTACGGGATGGGTGATTTTGGCTCGAACCTGATGCTATGTATCGGGACGTTGTATTTGCTGAAGTTTTATACTGACGAACTGGGTATGCCTGCGTTCTATGGCGGCATCATTTTCCTGGTGGCGAAGTTTTTTACCGCGTTGACCGACATGCTGACCGGCGTGCTGCTCGACTCCCGGCGCAACATCGGACCGAGGGGGAAGTTCCGGCCATTCATTCTTTACGCTTCCGTCCCGGTGGCGCTGGTCGCCACGGCGCAGTTTATGGCCAACGACTTTAGCCTGACGGTGAAAACGGCTCTCGCCACCGTGCTCTTCATGATGTTTGGCCTCTGTTATAGCCTGATGAACTGCGCCTACGGCGCGATGGTCCCGGCCATCACCAAAAACCCGAACGAGCGCGCGCAGCTGGCGGCGTGGCGTCAGGGTGGCGCAACGGTGGGACTGTTGCTCTGCACCGTCGGCTTTATGCCCATTCAGGCGCTGTTCGTCAGCCAACCCTCCCTGGGCTATCTGGTGGCCGCGCTGGCGTTCGTCACCGGCGGCCTGTTCTGTATGTGGTGGTGTTATAGCGGCGTGAAAGAACGCTACGTGGAGCTCACGCCCGATCATCATAAGCCCGGCATGCTGAAATCCTTCTGCGCCATCTTTCGTAACCCGCCGCTGCTGGTGCTGTGTATCGCCAACCTGTGTACCCTCGCCGCATTTAACATCAAGCTGGCGATTCAGGTCTATTACACCCAGTACGTGCTGAACGATCTGCACCTGCTGTCGTGGATGGGCTTCTTCAGCATGGGCTGCATTCTGATTGGCGTGTTTCTGGTGCCGGGCGCGGTGAAGCGATTTGGCAAGAAGCCGGTCTATCTGGGTGGGCTGACGCTATGGGCAGTAGGCGACGTGCTGAACTTCTTCTGGGGAACCAGCTCCCTGCTGTTCGTGCTGTTTTCCTGCATGGCCTTCTTCGGCACGGCGTTTGTGAACAGCCTCAACTGGGCGCTGGTTCCGGATACGGTTGATTATGGCGAGTGGAAAACCGGCATTCGCGCCGAAGGATCGGTGTATACCGGCTACACCTTCTCACGCAAAATCTCCGCCGCGCTCGCCGGTTTTCTGCCCGGCATTATGTTGACCCAGATTGGCTACGTTCCCCATGCCGTGCAGAGCGCGGGCACGCTGCTTGGGTTGCGTCAGCTTATTTTCCTCTGGCCGTGCGGCCTGGCGATCGTGGCCGCCGTGACCATGGGGTTGTTTTATAAACTCAACGAAGCGCGCTTCGCCTTTATTATTGAGGAGATTGGAAAACGGAAAAAACAATCAGCGAATACCCCTGAGATAACCACCAACAATAAAGCGTCAGCAGTCACTTTATAACAATAAATCCGGCCATTCTTTCCTTCCTGTTAATCAGGAGGGAGGCCTTTCTGTACCTGATACATGGACAAATTATGAAAAGAATCATTACCGTACTGATCGTGTCGTCTGTGTCCTGCCCGGTATTTGCCGGAGCGTATGTCGAAACGCGTGAAGCCTACAATACGGCCTCTGAGCTGCACGAGGTGATCCTGCGCGCGGGATATAACTTCGATATGGGCGCGGGGCTGATGTTCACCAACGCCTATAACGTGGGGAAATGGGATGAGCTCAAGCACAGCTATAACGAAATAGAGGGGTGGTATCCGCTCTTCAAACCGACCGACAAACTCACCTTCCAGCCCGGCGGATTAATTAACGACAGCAGCGCAGGGTCCGGCGGTGCGGTTTATTTAGATACCAACTACAAATTTACGGACGGGTTTAATCTGACGTTCCGCTATCGCTATAACCATAACAATTACGATACGCCGGACTATAACGGGCAGATGGATAAAAACGACACGCACGAGTTTGCCAACTACTGGAATTTCAAAGTGACGGATGCGTTTTTCTACACCTTTGAGCCGCATTTTTTCCAGCGGGTGAATGATTACCACAGCAAAAATGGCAAGGACCATCACTGGGAGATTACCAATAAGTTCAGCTATAAGATCGACAGAAACTGGCTGCCGTATCTCGAACTCCAGTGGCTGGACCGATGGAATGATTACAATCGCGAGCAGTACCGGATTCGCCTGGGGTTAAGGTACTCGTTCTAATAAAAAAGCCGCTGATCGCTCAGCGGCTTTTTCGTTGCCGGGTGGCGCTCACGCTTACCCGGCCTACGGCATAACCGTATTACTCTTCTTTCGCACCGCGCATCGCACGTTTACGATCGTTCTCGGTCAGGTGACGTTTACGGATACGAATTGACTGTGGAGTCACTTCGACCAGTTCGTCATCATCAATGAATTCCAGAGCCTGCTCCAGAGTCATCTTGATCGGTGGAACCAGAACCGTTGCTTCGTCAGTACCGGACGCACGCATGTTGGTCAGTTTCTTACCGGTCAGGCAGTTTACGGTCAGGTCGTTAGAACGACTGTGAATACCGATGATCTGGCCTTCGTAAACTTCAGCACCGTGACCCAGGAACAGCTTACCGCGATCCTGCAGACCGAACAGCGCAAACGCAACCGCTTTACCCTGACCGTTGGAGATCAGCACGCCGTTGTTACGCTGGCCCACTTCGCCCGGACGAACGTCGTCGTAGTGGCTGAAGGTGGAGTACAGCAGACCGGTACCGGAGGTCATGGTCATGAACTCTGAACGGAAGCCGATCAGACCACGGCTTGGGATCACGTAGTCGAGACGTACGCGGCCTTTGCCATCTGGATTCATGTTTTTCAGGTCGCCTTTACGCTCACCCAGAGCCTGCATCACAGAACCCTGGTGCTGCTCTTCAACGTCCAGCGTTACGTTTTCGAACGGCTCTTGTTTACGGCCGTCGATTTCGCGGAAGATTACTTTCGGACGGGAAACCGCCATTTCGAAACCTTCACGACGCATGTTCTCGATCAGAACAGACAGGTGCAGCTCACCACGACCCGAAACGCGGAATGCATCGGCATCCTGAGTTTCTTCAACGCGCAGCGCAACGTTGTGCACCAGCTCTTTGTTCAGGCGGTCAAGGATCTGACGAGAGGTAACGAATTTACCTTCTTTACCACAGAACGGAGAGGTGTTGACGTTGAAGAACATGGATACGGTTGGTTCATCAACGGACAGGGCTGGCAGCGCTTCGACGTTCTGCGGATCGCAGATGGTGTCGGAGATGTTCAGTTCACCCAGACCGGTGATAGCGATGATGTCGCCCGCTTCCGCAACGTCACTCTCGATACGCTCAAGACCCAGGTGAGTCAGTACTTTACCGACTTTACCGTTACGGGTTTTGCCTTCGCTATCGATGATAGTAACCTGCTGGTTAGGCTTCACTTTACCGCGCTTGATACGACCAATGCCGATTACGCCAACGTAGTTGTTGTAGTCGAGCTGAGAGATCTGCATCTGCAGGGTGCCGTCGAGATCGACGTTTGGCGCAGGAACACGGTCAACAATCGCCTGATACAGCGGGGTCATGTCTTCAGCCATGTCTTCGTGGTCCAGACCTGCGATACCGTTCAGCGCAGAGGCGTAAACGATAGGGAAGTCCAGCTGCTCGTCGGTCGCGTCGAGGTTAACGAACAGGTCGAAGACCTGGTCAACAACCCAGTCAGGACGCGCGCCAGGGCGGTCAACTTTGTTGATAACAACGATTGGCTTCAGACCATGGGCAAAAGCTTTTTTGGTCACGAAGCGCGTCTGTGGCATTGGGCCATCCATTGCGTCAACGACCAGCAGAACGGAGTCTACCATGGACATTACACGTTCAACTTCACCACCGAAGTCGGCGTGCCCTGGGGTATCAACGATGTTGATACGGTAGTCATTCCATTTAATCGCGGTGTTTTTCGCGAGGATGGTAATCCCACGCTCTTTCTCCAAATCGTTGGAGTCCATCACGCGTTCTTGGGTTTCGGCACGCGCATCAAACGTACCGGATTGCTGCAGCAGCTTGTCAACCAGAGTAGTTTTACCATGGTCTACGTGCGCGATGATGGCGATGTTACGCAAATTTTCGATCACAACTTTGCCTCAGGCATTTAGAAATAGCGCGTTATTGTACACGGATTAATCGCACTACAAAACAGGATCACAAACATCCCCCGCAAACAAGTATTGCAGAGATGCTTTGTGATCGCTTTCACGGAGCGGTAAAAGGGCACTTTAACGTAAATTGCACCAATATGGTGCTCAATGTTCACATTGAAGCACTATACTGGTGCAACAAATCCATCGTGGTGCAGCCCTTTTGCACTATGGTGCGCATGATAACGCCTTTTTGGGGTGTTTTAAAAGTTGGCACAGATTTCGCTTTATAAAAAATACATGGCACCAGCCAGTACAAACAGAAATTGAAGACCTCGTTACCACGACGACAATGACCAATCTGGAGAGTTAAGTATGTCCGCTGAACACGTTTTGACGATGCTGAACGAACATGAAGTGAAGTTTGTTGATCTGCGCTTCACCGATACCAAAGGTAAAGAACAGCACGTCACAATCCCTGCTCATCAGGTGAACGCCGAATTCTTTGAAGAAGGCAAAATGTTTGACGGCTCCTCCATTGGTGGCTGGAAAGGCATTAACGAATCCGACATGGTTCTGATGCCGGACGCGACCACTGCGCTCATTGACCCGTTCTTCGAAGAACCCACTCTGATCATCCGTTGCGACATCCTCGAGCCAGGCACCCTGCAGGGCTACGACCGCGACCCACGCTCTATCGCAAAACGTGCTGAAGAGTACCTGCGTTCTACCGGCATCGCGGACACCGTTCTGTTCGGACCAGAGCCAGAGTTCTTCCTGTTTGACGACATCCGTTTCGGCGCTTCAATTTCTGGTTCCCACGTGGCTATCGACGACATCGAAGGCGCATGGAACTCTTCCACCAAATACGAAGGTGGTAACAAAGGTCACCGTCCTGGCGTGAAAGGCGGTTACTTCCCGGTTCCTCCGGTTGATTCTTCACAGGACATCCGTTCTACCATGTGTCTGATCATGGAAGAGATGGGCCTGGTGGTTGAAGCGCACCACCACGAAGTGGCGACCGCTGGCCAGAACGAAATCGCTACCCGCTTCAACACCATGACCAAGAAAGCGGATGAGATTCAGATCTACAAATACGTTGTGCACAACGTTGCGCACCGTTTCGGTAAAACCGCGACCTTCATGCCAAAACCAATGTTTGGCGATAACGGTTCCGGTATGCACTGCCACATGTCTCTGTCCAAGAACGGGACCAACCTGTTCTCTGGCGACAAATATGCCGGTCTGTCCGAGCAGGCGCTGCACTACATCGGTGGTGTTATCAAACACGCTAAAGCGATCAACGCCCTGGCGAACCCAACCACCAACTCCTACAAGCGTCTGGTCCCAGGCTACGAAGCACCGGTGATGCTGGCCTACTCTGCCCGTAACCGTTCTGCTTCTATCCGTATCCCGGTTGTTGCTTCTCCGAAAGCGCGTCGTATCGAAGTTCGCTTCCCGGACCCAGCGGCTAACCCATACCTGTGCTTCGCAGCACTGCTGATGGCCGGTCTGGACGGTATCAAGAACAAGATCCACCCGGGCGAAGCGATGGACAAAAACCTGTACGACCTGCCGCCAGAAGAAGCGAAAGAGATCCCACAGGTTGCTGGCTCTCTGGAAGAAGCCCTCCAGGCGCTGGACGCAGACCGTGAGTTCCTGACTGCGGGTGGCGTGTTCACAGATGAAGCGATTGACGCTTACATCGCTCTGCGTACTGAAGAGAACGACCGCGTGCGTATGACTCCGCACCCGGTTGAGTTCGAACTGTACTACAGCGTTTAATAAAGTTGTTTTACCCGGCGTGACAAGCGCCGGGAGTAGTTGCCGTGGAAACTTTTAGCCCATCTCCGGATGGGCTTTTTTCTCCACCAACAACCTGATCTCACGCGCTTTTTACGCCGAAAACGCTATACTGCACTAAATTAGTGCAAACGACTCCAGGAGACTGCTGAATGGCAACTGGCACGCTGCCCGATGCTGGGCAGATCCTCAATTCTTTGATTAACAGCATCTTGCTGGTCGATGACGAGCTGGCCGTTCATTACGCCAACCCGGCGGCGCAGCAGCTGCTTGCCCAAAGCGCACGTAAACTGTTTGGCACCCCGCTTCCTGAACTCCTGAGCTATTTTTCGCTGAATATTGGCCTGATGCAGGAAAGTTTGCAGGCGGGTCAGGGGTTTACCGATAACGAAGTGACGCTGGTGATCGACGGGCGCTCGCACATTCTGTCGCTGACCGCGCAGCGTCTTCCTGATGGGATGATCCTGCTGGAAATGGCGCCGATGGATAATCAGCGTCGACTGAGCCAGGAGCAGCTTCAGCATGCGCAGCAAATTGCCGCCCGTGACCTGGTGCGCGGTCTGGCGCATGAAATCAAAAACCCGCTGGGTGGATTACGCGGCGCGGCGCAGCTTCTGACCAAGGCGCTGCCCGACCCCGCGCTGGCGGAATATACCAACGTCATCATTGAGCAGGCGGACCGTCTGCGGAATCTGGTAGACCGTCTTCTTGGGCCACAGCAGCCGGGAATGCACGTCACTGAAAGCATCCATAAAGTGGCTGAGCGGGTGGTGAAGCTCGTCTCAATGGAGCTGCCGGAGAACGTCACGCTGGTACGTGATTACGACCCAAGCCTGCCGGAACTGGCCCATGACCCGGACCAGATTGAGCAGGTCCTGTTGAATATTGTGCGTAATGCCCTGCAGGCGCTGGGACCTGAAGGGGGCGAGATTATTTTACGCACCCGCACCGCCTTCCAGCTCACGTTACACGGCGTGCGCTACCGGCTGGCGGCCCGAATCGACGTTGAGGATAACGGGCCCGGCATTCCATCGCATCTGCAGGATACCCTGTTCTACCCGATGGTAAGCGGTCGCGAAGGCGGTACCGGCCTGGGCTTATCCATTGCCCGCAGTTTGATCGATCAACACTCCGGGAAAATTGAATTTACCAGTTGGCCGGGACATACCGAGTTTTCGGTTTTCCTGCCGATTAAAAAATAAAGGTGACGTTTATGCAACGAGGGATAGTCTGGGTAGTCGATGACGATAGCTCCATCCGTTGGGTGCTTGAACGCGCGCTCACAGGGGCGGGATTAAGCTGCACGACGTTTGAGAGCGGCAGCGAAGTGCTCGACGCACTCACCACCAAAACGCCAGATGTTCTGCTTTCGGATATTCGTATGCCGGGCATGGACGGGCTGGCGCTGTTAAAGCAGATCAAACAACGCCACCCTATGCTTCCGGTCATCATAATGACCGCGCACTCCGATCTGGATGCCGCAGTGAGCGCCTATCAGCAAGGGGCGTTCGATTACCTGCCCAAACCGTTTGATATCGACGAAGCGGTGGCGCTGGTTGAGCGCGCGATTAGCCATTATCAGGAGCAGCAACAGCCGCGCCACGCGCCTGATTTTGGGCCAACGACAGACATCATCGGCGAAGCGCCGGCGATGCAGGACGTGTTTCGCATTATTGGTCGTTTGTCCCGCTCGTCCATCAGCGTATTAATTAACGGTGAATCGGGAACCGGTAAAGAGCTTGTGGCGCATGCATTGCACCGCCACAGCCCGCGGGCAAAAGCGCCATTCATCGCCCTGAATATGGCGGCGATCCCGAAGGATTTGATTGAGTCCGAACTGTTCGGCCATGAAAAAGGGGCATTTACCGGCGCAAATACCATTCGCCAGGGGCGCTTCGAACAGGCTGACGGCGGCACGCTGTTCCTGGATGAAATCGGGGATATGCCGCTGGATGTCCAGACCCGCCTGCTGCGCGTGCTGGCCGACGGGCAGTTTTATCGCGTGGGCGGCTATGCGCCGGTGAAGGTGGACGTGCGTATTATCGCCGCGACCCACCAGAACCTGGAGCAACGCGTGCAGGAAGGCAAATTCCGCGAGGATTTATTCCACCGTCTGAACGTCATCCGCGTTCATCTGCCGCCGCTGCGTGAGCGTCGGGAAGATATTCCCCGCCTGGCACGCCATTTCCTGCAGGTGGCCGCCCGCGAGCTGGGTGTGGAAGCCAAGCAGCTTCACCCGGAAACCGATGCCGCTCTGACGCGTCTGGCGTGGCCGGGCAACGTACGTCAGCTGGAAAACACCTGCCGCTGGCTAACCGTGATGGCAGCCGGGCAGGAAGTGCTGATTCAGGATTTACCGGCCGAGCTGTTTGAAGCGACCGCACCTGAAAGCAGTACCGGGCACGCGCTGCCGGACAGCTGGGCGACGCTGCTGGCGCAGTGGGCCGACCGCGCGCTGCGTTCCGGTCATCAAAACCTGTTGTCTGAAGCTCAGCCAGAGATGGAGCGTACGCTGTTAACCACCGCGCTTCGTCATACGCAGGGTCATAAGCAGGAAGCCGCTCGCCTGTTGGGATGGGGACGTAATACCCTGACGCGCAAGCTTAAAGAGCTGGGAATGGAGTGATCGTACATCCCTGTGTAAAGGTTATTAATTGAGCGCAAATTGCCGTTATTTTGCGCTTTACTGTTCCGATGAGTTTTGTATGATCGTGCCCGGAAATTGGGGGGAAGATCATGCTGGAAACAATCGTGAATATGCTCTCTAGCGGAGCCGCTGAAAGCCACACGCCACAAACAGCCGTTGCGGCTATGTTGTGTGCGGCGCTGGTTGGGCTGTTTAGCTAACGGGGTTGAACGTAAAAGCCGGGTGGCGGCTTCGCCTTACCCGGCCTACGTTTTGCGCTTTTGCGGCTTAAATCACCCGCGAGAACTGCTGCAGTCGCGCTTTCTGGCGCAGATACGCGTCAAAGCACATGCAGATATTACGAATCAACAGACGCCCTTTCGGCGTGACCTCAATCGCGCTCTCCGACACATCCACCAGCCCGTCTTTCGCCAGCGGTGCAATCAGCTTCAGGTCTTCCGCAAAATAATCGCTGAAGTGCAGATCCCACTGCGACTCAACGTCGCCGAAATCGAGACGGAAGTTGCAGATAAGCGCCTTAATGACATCCCGACGGATGCAGTCGTCGCGCGTTAACGCAATGCCGCGCCACAGTGCGCTGCCGGTCTCATCAACCTGCTGATAGTACAGCTTCAGCTCTTTCTGGTTCTGCGCGTAACAGTCGCCAATCATGCTGATAGCGGAAACGCCCATCCCCAGTAAATCGGTATCGCCCTGGGTTGTGTATCCCTGGAAGTTACGGTGCAGAACGCCTTCCCGCTGAGCAATCGCCAGTTCGTCATCCGGACGGGCAAAGTGATCCATCCCGATAAACTGATAGCCGGTTTCGGTCAGCGAGGTGATGGTTTCCTGCAGAATATCCAGCTTCTGCTGGGCAGAAGGCAGATCGGCATCTTTAATTTTGCGCTGGGCGGCAAAGAGCGTCGGCAGATGCGCATAGTTAAAGACGCTCAGGCGGTCCGGGTTGAGTTCGGCCACGCGCTTCAGGGTGAAGGCGAAGCTTTCCGGCGTTTGCTTTGGCAGGCCGTAAATCAGGTCGATATTGGTCGAGGTGAAACCAATCTCACGCGCGTGGTTGAGTAAGGCGAAGATAAACGCTTCGTCCTGTTCGCGGTTCACCAGACGCTGAACCTCTTTATTGAAATCCTGCACGCCCATGCTCAGACGATTGAAGCCTTCGGCGCGTAAGTGATCCAGTACATCCAGCTCAATTTCACGCGGATCGACCTCGATCGAGATTTCAGCGTCGGCGTTAAAACTGAAATTGCCGCGCAGCAGGGTCATCAGGCGGCTGATTTGCGCTTTATTCAGATAGGTTGGCGTGCCCCCGCCCCAGTGAAGCTGGCTGACGTGACGGCCAGCAAACAGCGGCGCACGATGGACAATTTCTTGTTCGAGCGCATCAAGATACTGGTCGGCTTTGTGCTGCTGACGGGTAACGATTTTATTGCAGCCGCAGAAGTAACACAGCTTATGGCAGAACGGAATATGGACGTAGAGCGACAGCGGACGCTCAGGATAGCGCGCGACAGCCTGCTGAAAATCATCCTCGCCGAAGGCATCGGAGAACTCCAGCGCGGTGGGGTATGACGTATAACGCGGCCCGGAATAGTTATATTTCTGGATTAGGGCCAAATCCCAGTCGATAGTTGGTGCTGACATGCTCACTCCTTCCGTTGGTGTCGCGTTCGTATACGGCGGCCCGTTCTGGCCCCATTGCGGGCCATCACTCGGGTGCGCAACCACTTCTGTCGCCGCGACAACCGCCGTAGTTTAACGAATAACCACACCAGATAACATATAACCGGAAGGGTTATAAGCAGGACTATCGTGCCTGCCGGGTGCAAATGTTAGTTTCCACCCTTCAGAAGACGCATCATATCTTCCTGCTTCTCGTCTTCTTCTTCATCTTCGTCATCGTCGTATGACAGGCCCAGCTTCTGCATCAGTTCATCGATACGATCCAGTTTGGCATCCACCCATGACTGCTCTTCAGCGGTCAGGGTTTCACCCTCTTCAAGACGTTCCAGCAGCGCGTCCAGGCGCTCATCGTTCTCCAGCAAATCCAGCTCAGCCTGCGGTGAAAGCATAGGTTTCTCGCTCTTTGGTTTGTGCTGCTTAGTGACCGGGGTGTCTGTCACGCCCAGTGGAATGGGAGTTTTACTGCCGATACGAGGGTCTTTCTGCTGTTTGCCTTTTGCAGAAGCACCCGCTGCACCACCACCGTTGGCACGGCTACCCGCAGCATGACCGCGATGTTTTTTGTCGCGTTTACGATCGCGCGCTTCCTGGTTCAGTTCTTCGCGCGTTTTGCGGCGTGCTTTTGCAGGGCGTTTCGCGCCTGCTGCGGTGGTCGGTTTTTTCATGATGTTTTATCTTTAAGCCGTTTTATTCAGTATAGAATTGCGGCGAAATCTAGCAGAAAGCAAGCAAAGAAAAAAGGCGACAGAGCAATCTGTCGCCTTTTTTCCTGACTCACAACCCTTAGCGGGTCAGACATTCCATGTTTGCCAACAACAAACCCTGTTTATCCCTTGGCTAATACCGTCCGTGATACGGTTCCATTTCCTGTTAAAACGCCTCCAGGCGCTGGTCATCCTGACAATCCTGCGTCTTCGCCTCCTGGCGTTCCTGACCCTTGTCCTTAAGTCGATATCCTGCTGGCTTCCTCGCCCTGACGCACACTTTACCTTGTTCCGTTAAACTAACAAGCAACGAAACGGTACAAAAAGGGATTTTCAGATAATTACCTGGAAATAAGATTATGATTTAAAACAGTTTGGCTTTTTTGACGCCTGCGAATTCTCTGAAATCTCCCATAGCATCATTAGCCGATCTCTCACACCGGTTGGGGTATTCGCCTACAGCTCATCGCAATCAGAAAAGCCTTTTGCCTGCATTCGGGTATAATCCCCTTCAGATTACGATTTTGGAGACGACCACGTGACTACCTGGAACTACCAACAGACGCATTTTGTCACCAGTGCGCCCGATATTCGCCACCTTCCTTCTGATACCGGTATTGAAGTGGCATTTGCTGGCCGCTCCAATGCGGGGAAATCCAGCGCCCTGAATACGCTGACCAATCAGAAGAGCCTGGCGCGTACCTCAAAAACACCTGGCCGTACCCAGCTGATTAACCTGTTTGAAGTGGCAGAAGGCAAACGCCTGGTCGACTTACCGGGCTACGGTTACGCGCAGGTACCGGAAGAGATGAAAATCAAGTGGCAGCGTGCGCTGGGTGAATACCTGGAAAAACGCCTGTGCCTGAAAGGTCTGGTGGTGCTGATGGATATTCGCCATCCTCTGAAAGATCTGGATCAGCAGATGATCGACTGGGCTGTAGCAAGCGATATCGCCGTGCTGGTGCTGCTGACGAAAGCCGATAAGCTGGCGAGCGGCGCGCGCAAAGCGCAGGTGAATATGGTTCGCGAAGCGGTGCTGGCGTTCAACGGTGATGTGCAGGTTGAACCGTTCTCCTCGCTGAAAAAGCAGGGCGTGGACAAGCTGCGTCAGAAGCTCGATACCTGGTTTAGCGAGCTGGAACCCGCGACGGAAGCGGAAGAAGAGTAATACCGAACGCGGCGATAGCCGCGTTTTTTTTGCCTGAATTTTTCTTTGCCGCAATAAAAAACGCCCCAGTCATTACTGACTGGGGCGGCTAAAATATTCAGCCAAATCCGATTACGTGAAGTAAAAGGTCTGAAAGATAGAACATCTTACCTCTGTACCCTACGCCGATAACTCTACCCCTTTTTGTGCTGCAGAAAAAGCACTTTTTGTAGTTTTTTTTCATTCTTTACATAGGGAATTCTAATGATCGTCACAAAACGCGCGTTGTTATGTTGCAAACTTACATAAAAAGCGCGTTATGCGAAGAACCGTTAGTGAGCCTGATCCCAGTTTTCGCCACTTCCCACTTCCACCAGCAACGGCACGTCAAGCGTCATACTGCTTTCCATCAGTTCGTGGATCTTCTTCGACACGGCGTCGAGGTCGTCTTTGTGCACTTCAAATACCAGTTCATCGTGTACCTGCATGATCATTTTCACGCGAGGCTGCTCTTTTTCCAGCCAGGCATCAACGGCGATCATTGCGCGCTTAATAATGTCCGCCGCGGTACCCTGCATCGGGGCGTTGATCGCCGCACGCTCTGCGCCAGCGCGACGCGCCGCGTTGCTGGATTTGATGTCCGGTAAGTAGAGACGGCGGCCATCCAGGGTTTCGACGTAACCTTTTTCCTTCGCCTGCGCGCGGGTGCGTTCCATATATTCCAGCACGCCCGGATAACGCTCGAAGTAGAGATCCATATACTTCTGCGACTCTTTACGCGGAATATTGAGCTGGCGCGAAAGACCAAATGCACTCATGCCGTAAATCAGACCGAAGTTGATCGCCTTAGCACTGCGGCGCTGCTCGTTGGTCACGCTGTCCAGCGGCAAGCCGAAGACTTCCGCCGCGGTTGCCCTGTGGATATCTTTTCCTTCGGCAAACGCGGTCAGCAGGCCTTTGTCGCGGGACAGATGCGCCATAATGCGCAGCTCAATTTGCGAGTAGTCAGCAGAGACAATCAGATAATCCTCTGGTGCGATGAAAGCCTGGCGAATACGGCGGCCTTCTTCATTACGTACCGGGATGTTCTGCAGGTTAGGATCGGTTGATGAGAGACGACCGGTCGCCGCGACAGCCTGATGATACGACGTATGTACGCGACCCGTTTTCGGGTTGATCATGAGCGGGAGCTTGTCGGTATAGGTAGACTTCAGCTTCGCGAGACCACGGTACTGCAGAATCACTTTTGGCAGCGGGTAATCCAGCGCCAGCTCTTCCAGCA
Organism: Enterobacter sp. MGH 24; assembly: GCF_000493015.1. Lineage (NCBI taxonomy): Bacteria > Pseudomonadati > Pseudomonadota > Gammaproteobacteria > Enterobacterales > Enterobacteriaceae > Enterobacter > Enterobacter sp. MGH 24. Next base: position 1,359,579 of record NZ_KI535657.1, read on the forward strand.
CCTCTTCAGAGGTTGACGGTGCGCCGCCTGGGGTTTTCTTCAGCGGCTTGATGCCCTGCTTTTCAAACAGAATGGTTTGCAGCTGCTTCGGTGAAGAGAGGTTAAACGGCTCGCCTGCAAGCTCATGCGCTTTTTGCTCGAGCTCGGTCAAACGCTGCGCCAGCTCCCCGGAGTGGTTATGCAGCACCGTTGGGTCGATTTTCACGCCGTTACGTTCAATGCGTGACAGCACGGGAACCAGCGGCATTTCGATATGCTGGAACACGTTCAGCGGACCTTCATGCTTCTGCAGTTTTGGCCACATCTTCAGGTGCAACTGCAGCGTGACATCAGCGTCTTCCGCCGCGTAGCGCCCCGCCTCTTCAAGAGCAATCTGGTTAAAGGTGAGCTGATTTTTCCCTTTCCCGGCAATCTCTTCAAAGGTGATGGTTTTGTGCTTGAGCCAGCGGTCAGATAAGGAATCCATATCATGACGGCCCGCGACGCTGTCCAGAATGTAGGATTCAAGCATGGTGTCGAAGGCAATCCCGCGCAGTTCAATGCCGTAGTTTTGCAGAATGCCGCGGTCGTACTTGAGGTTTTGCCCAACCTTGAGCGCCTTTTCGTCTTCCAGGATCGGCTTCAGCAGTTCAAGCACGCGTTCACGGGAAATTTGCTCCGGCGCATCCAGGTAATCGTGCGCCACAGGAACGTAGGCGGCAATACCCGGTTCTGTCGCAAATGACAGGCCAACCATATTGGCTGAGATGTTATCGAGACTGTCAGTTTCGGTATCAAAGGCAAAGACCGGCGCCTTTTTCAATTTCTCGATCCAGGCGATCAGCTGCGACTCTTCAAGAATGGTTTCGTAGTTGTCGAAGGAAAGCACCACGGCTTCTTCTTCCGCCTGCTCTTCTGCGTCAACGACGATCGTCTCCTTCGGCTTAGCAGCAGGTTTGGCCCCTTTTGCCTGTAGCCATTTACCGGCTTCCACGTCAGTGATCCAGCGCTTGAATTCGTATTTCTTAAACAGGCTCAGCAGATCGTCAGCGGAAGGCTGTTGCACTTCAAGCTGCTCACAGCCCAGCTCCAGTTCGACATCGGTCTTGATTGTCGCCAGCTTATAGGAGAGATAAGCCACCTCTTTGTTCTCTTCCAGTTTTCCGGCCATGGTTTTTGCGCCACGGAAGGAGAGACCGGCGATTTTATCCGATTCCGCGTATAGCGTATCCAATCCGCCCAGCCCCTGAAGCAGCGCCTGCGCGGTTTTTTCACCGACGCCAGGGACACCCGGGATGTTATCCGAGGAGTCGCCCATCAACGCGAGGAAGTCGATAATCAGTTCAGGCGGCACGCCATACTTAGTGACCACCTCTTCAGGCCCCAGAATGGTGTTGGTCATGGTGTTAATCAGGGTGATACCTGGCGTCACCAGCTGCGCCATATCTTTATCACCGGTGCTGATCAGTACAGGACGGCCCATTTTTTCGGCTTCACGCGCCAGCGTGCCGATGACGTCATCAGCTTCCACGCCAGAGACGGCCAGCAGCGGCAGCCCCATCGCTTTTACCATGGTGTGCAGCGGCTCAATCTGCGCACGCAGATCGTCAGGCATTGGCGGACGGTGAGATTTGTAATGCTCAAACAGCTCATCGCGGAAGGTTTTACCTTTCGCATCAAAGACCACAGCCGCATGAGTTGGCTGATACTGAAGGATCAGGCTGCGCAGCATGTTGAGCACGCCGTACATTGCGCCGGTGGGTTCCCCTGCGCTATTGGTCAGAGGAGGAAACGCATGGTATGCCCGATACAGGTAAGAAGAGCCATCGACGAGAATAAGAGGGTTTTCTGGGATCTGAACCATAATGTCCGTGCCTTTAATCAATTTATGGTTAAAGGATGCCACAGAAGGATGAAAACATCAGTTATTAGCGCCAGATACAGGAAAAGATTTTGCGATCGTGAGGATCGCTCGCAAAAATCAAACTGTGGATAAGTTTGTGCATATTTTCACTTCATATGAATAACAGACGTAAAAAATACATATGAGTTAATTTTTAGATCTTAATTATCATGCTGTTATGGCAATAGATCTTATCGATATGGTCAACTGATGGCAATTTAGTCTATGTGGATATAAGCCTTGCTAAGCGCAGAATCACAGTGAAATATTCTACGTCAGGGTAAAAGCGGTCAAATCATCACGTGAAAGCACCATTAATTTGTCTGTTTTCTGATAAAATCAGCGCCCGGCGTCGCATAGCCTGCCGCTCACTTACAGCTAACTATCTGAAAAAGCTCATCATGCCGAGATTGCTCGCAGCAATAACATTACTCTTAAGCATCATTTTAACTATTCTGGTGACGGTCGCCTGCTCTGTGCCAATCATTGTCGCCGGGATCATAAAACTTCTGCTGCCTGTCCCTGTGGTGTGGCGAGCCGTGTCCGCATTTTGTAACTTCATGATGTACTGCTGGTGCGAAGGACTGGCGATCCTGCTATGCCTGAACCCGCATCTGAAGTGGGATGTCAAAGGACTTGAAGGTCTTAACAAGAAGAACTGGTACCTGCTGATCTGTAATCACCACAGCTGGGCGGACATCGTGGTGTTATGCGTGCTTTTTCGCAAACACATCCCGATGAACAAATACTTTCTGAAACAGCAGCTCGCCTGGGTGCCTTTTATCGGGCTGGCCTGCTGGGCGCTCGATATGCCATTTATGAAACGCTATTCGCGCAGCTATTTGATTCGTCATCCCGAGCGCCGCGGCAAAGATGTTGAGACCACGCGCCGTTCCTGCGAAAAGTTTCGCGCGCATCCAACGACCATCGTGAACTTTGTTGAAGGCTCCCGGTTTACGGAAGAGAAGCATCAACAAACGCGCTCTCCTTACCAGCATCTTCTGCCGCCGAAGGCGGCGGGTATTGCGATGGCGCTTAACGTACTGGGATCTCAGTTCGATAAACTCCTGAACGTCACGCTCTGCTATCCGGAAAATAATAAGACGCCGTTCTTCGATATGCTCAGCGGCAACCTGACGCGCATTGTTGTGCGTGTCGATCTGGTCCCGATTGATGCCGAGCTGCACGGTGATTACGTTAACGATAAGAATTTCAAACGTCGTTTCCAGCAGTGGCTTAATACGCTCTGGAAAGAGAAAGACGAACAGATAGACAGTATTAAATCTTCATACAAAAACGCCGGTCAGTGACCGGCGTTTTTACATCAATAAAATTACTTCTTCTCAACCAGGTATTTCACGGTATCAGCATACTGCTGTACGAAGATATCCATGCTGCTGGTGTCCATGCCCTGCATGTTCAGCTGGTATTTGCCGTTAACAAACATCGCCGGAACGCCCTGAAGCTGGAGGTCAGCAGCCGCTTTTTCCTGCTGAGCCACCAGGGATTTCACCACAAAGCTGTTCCATGCTGCGTCATACTCTTCACCTTTCACGCCAGCATCAACGAACACTTTACGGATATCCGCAGTAGTCTGAACGGTCTGGGTTTTCTGTACGGCTTCAAACATTGGCGCAGTGATTTTATCTTCCACGCCCAGTGCCATCGCGACCGCCCATGCCTGAGTCAGGTCTTTACCCAATGGGCCCAGGAACTCGACGTGGTACTTGGTCATTTTGGTGCCTTCTGGCAGCTTTTTCTTCACGTTGTCAGACACATGCAGAACCTGCTCGAACTGATAGCAGTGTGGGCAATAGAACGAGAAGAACTCCAGAACCTGCGGCTCACCAGCAACCGGCTTTTCCAGCGTGGTAAACTGTTTACCATCGGTAAACTGCGCAGCAGAAGCGCTAAATGCCAGAATCATACCTGCCAGCGCCAGCCAAATTTTTTTCATGATTAACTCTCTCCTGGGTGTGTCCAATTAATACATCGGCGTTAATTGCAGAGGGGGTTCCTGAAGAACCTTGACCTGCTCAGTAAATGTAGATATCTGGCTGCGCCAGTAATCCTCTCCGGTAAGCCACGGGAAATTCCGGGGAAATGCGGGATCGTCCCAACGCCTGATTAACCATGCGAGATAATAAACAAAACGCATCGCACGTAAAGGCTCAATCAGGGCAATTTCGTCTGAATTAAACGGGCTAAATTCTTCATAAGCTTCAATAATGGTTTCAAGCTGAATGCGTTGCTCGGCTTTGTCGCCATTGAGCAGCATCCACAGGTCCTGAACCGCTGGCCCCATACGCGCATCATCGAGATCGACAAACAGCGGGCCATCACGCCAGAGGATATTTCCGGCATGACAATCGCCATGCAGGCGCAGGACGGGAATATCGTCGCGCCAGCAGGTTTTCACTGCAGCAATGAGCTTATCGGTGGCGTTGAGGAAATCATCCTTTAACGCAGTGGGGATCAGGGCAGACGTTTCGAATATTTTGCGCGGTTCAAGAAGGTATTCCTGAATCCCGATAGTCGGGCGGGCAATAAAGGCTTTTTTGCGTCCCGTCTGGTGTATACGCCCCAGATAGCGAGCCACCCATTCCATCTGATCGATATTATCCGCCTCAAACTGGCGACCACCCAGACTTGGGAATACAGCGTAATAAAACCCTTCGTGCGTGAGGAGCGTCTGGTTATTGAATTTTAGCGGTGCGGCAACGGGGACATCGTCATCCAGCAGATCGTGAGCAAACTGATGCTCTTCCTGAATTTGTTCTGCGGACCAGCGTTCAGGACGATAGAACTTTACGACGAAGCGCTGGCGCTCCTCATCCTGAAATTGATAGACGCGGTTTTCGTAGCTGTTTAACGGTGTTAGCCCGGAATCCACCCGAATACCCTGTTCAAACAGGGCATCCATAATGGTGTCCGGGTGTAATGTCTGGAAAGTAAAAGCCTGGTCGTTCATCCGATCATCCGGAAATTATACGAATGATTCAGGATATCATCTTGTGGCGATTTCGGTGCCGCCGCTTACAAGCTTTTACTCTTTAATTACGCCTCGGGCGCGCAATAATGCGGTCTTAAAATCTTCCTCATAATCCTTCTGAATACCAGGAATAACAGCATCTTTGGCAGAGTCACGCATTTTAAGGTGGTAGATCAGGATGTCGTCAGAAAGGTCTGCCAGATCGCCGTCAAAACCTGACTCTTTCGCCAGTTTCTGTAAAAATTGCATCAGATTTAGCTCTGGCTCTTTTTGCCAGGCGGGCTGGAGGAGTTCAATGACTTCATTCAGACGTTTACATTTCATGGTGGTGCTCCTTTCATTTAGAGTGACACGTTAGCAGGGTCAATCCCACAATAAAAGAGGCGATATTCGTGAATCTTAGCCAGGAAATCATTGGGGTCGTTCTGGCAGGTGGCAGAGCGACGCGAATGGGCGGAAAAGATAAGGGGCTTCAACGCCTGAACGGCAAACCCTTATGGCAATGTGTCGCTGATACGCTCGCAGGCCAGGTATCGACAATGGTCATCAGCGCTAACCGGCATATCGATACTTACCAGCTCAGCGGGTACGCCGTTTACCAGGATATCCTTGAGGATTTCCCGGGACCGTTAGCCGGTATGCTTTCGGTCATGCAACAGTCTCGCGGAGAGTGGTTTATCTTCTGTCCCTGCGATACCCCGTTTATTCCGTCCTGTCTTGTCGAGCGTTTGTTACAGCTTCGCGGTACGGCTCCTGTGGTTTGGGTACATGACGGCGAGCGTGATCATCCTGCTATCGCATTGATGCACCGATCGCTAGTACCTTCCCTGCAGGCCTATCTGGCTGCGGGAGAGCGCAGGGTGATGGCTTTTATGCGCGGGTCTGGCGGCCATCCCGTTGATTTTAGCGATTTGAAATCAGCATTTGTGAACGTGAATACGCCTGACGATTTGCAGATGATGCAGGAGAAAAGATGATACCTGTTGTAGCCATTTCCGCCTGGAGTGGGACCGGGAAAACCACGCTGCTGAAAAAGCTCATTCCTGCGCTTTGTGCCAGAGGTATCCGTCCAGGATTGATTAAGCATACCCACCATAATATTGATGTCGATAAACCGGGAAAAGACAGCTTTGAGCTGCGTAAAGCGGGCGCGGCACAGACGATGGTGGCAAGTACTCAACGCTGGGCGTTGATGACAGAAACGCCGGATGAGGCGCCGCTGGATCTCGCTTATCTGGTCAGCCGAATGGATCATGCCACGCTGGATCTGGTGCTGGTTGAAGGATTTAAGCATGAGGCCGTGTCTAAGATCCTGCTGTTCAGAAGCGATGCAGGGCATGATTTCAGCGAGTTAACCCTGGATGAGCATGTGATTGCGGTGGCCAGTGATGTTGTATTGCCGCTAGAAGTTCCGGTGCTGGATTTAAATGATGTGGATGGAATTGCAGAGTTTATTGTGGCGTGGAGTACGGTCTGACTTGCCGGGTCGCGGCTTTGCCTTACCCGGCCTACCGTTTTGTGGCTTATAAACGCAAAAAGGCCATCCTTCCGGATGGCCTCTTCACTTATTTGATGCCTGGCAGTTCCCTACTCTCACATGGGGAGACCCCACACTACCATCGGCGCTACGGCGTTTCACTTCTGAGTTCGGCATGGGGTCAGGTGGGACCACCGCGCTAAAGCCGCCAGGCAAATTCTGTTAAATCTGTATCAAAGCTGAAAATCTTCTGTCTCTCGTCCGCCGAAACAGCTTCGGCGTTGTAAGGTTAAGCCTCACGGTTCATTAGTATCGGTTAGCTCAACGCATCGCTGCGCTTACACACCCGACCTATCAACGTCGTCGTCTTCAACGTTCCTTCAGGAGACTTAAAGTCTCAGGGAGAACTCATCTCGGGGCAAGTTTCGTGCTTAGATGCTTTCAGCACTTATCTTTTCCGCATTTAGCTACCGGGCAGTGCCATTGGCATGACAACCCGAACACCAGTGATGCGTCCACTCCGGTCCTCTCGTACTAGGAGCAGCCCCCCTCAATTCTCCAGCGCCCACGGCAGATAGGGACCGAACTGTCTCACGACGTTCTAAACCCAGCTCGCGTACCACTTTAAATGGCGAACAGCCATACCCTTGGGACCTACTTCAGCCCCAGGATGTGATGAGCCGACATCGAGGTGCCAAACACCGCCGTCGATATGAACTCTTGGGCGGTATCAGCCTGTTATCCCCGGAGTACCTTTTATCCGTTGAGCGATGGCCCTTCCATTCAGAACCACCGGATCACTATGACCTGCTTTCGCACCTGCTCGAGCCGTCACTCTCGCAGTCAAGCTAGCTTATGCCATTGCACTAACCTCCTGATGTCCGACCAGGATTAGCTAACCTTCGTGCTCCTCCGTTACTCTTTGGGAGGAGACCGCCCCAGTCAAACTACCCACCAGACACTGTCCGCAACCCGGGTAACGGGTCTACGTTAGAACACCAGCCATTAAAGGGTGGTATTTCAAGGGCGGCTCCACGCAGACTGGCGTCCACGCTTCAAAGCCTCCCACCTATCCTACACATCAAGGACCAGTGTTCAGTGTCAAGCTATAGTAAAGGTTCACGGGGTCTTTCCGTCTTGCCGCGGGTACACTGCATCTTCACAGCGAGTTCAATTTCACTGAGTCTCGGGTGGAGACAGCCTGGCCATCATTACGCCATTCGTGCAGGTCGGAACTTACCCGACAAGGAATTTCGCTACCTTAGGACCGTTATAGTTACGGCCGCCGTTTACCGGGGCTTCGATCAAGAGCTTCGCGTTGCCGCTAACCCCATCAATTAACCTTCCGGCACCGGGCAGGCGTCACACCGTATACGTCCACTTTCGTGTTTGCACAGTGCTGTGTTTTTAATAAACAGTTGCAGCCAGCTGGTATCTTCGACTGATTTCAGCTCCACCCGCAGGGGCTTCACCTACATATCAGCGTGCCTTCTCCCGAAGTTACGGCACCATTTTGCCTAGTTCCTTCACCCGAGTTCTCTCAAGCGCCTTGGTATTCTCTACCTGACCACCTGTGTCGGTTTGGGGTACGATTTGATGTTACCTGATGCTTAGAGGCTTTTCCTGGAAGCAGGGCATTTGTTACTTCAGCACCGTAGTGCCTCGTCATCACACCTCAGCGTTAATAAACGACCGGATTTACCTAATCGTTCCGCCTACATGCTTAAACCGGGACAACCGTCGCCCGGCTAACATAGCCTTCTCCGTCCCCCCTTCGCAGTAACACCAAGTACAGGAATATTAACCTGTTTCCCATCGACTACGCCTTTCGGCCTCGCCTTAGGGGTCGACTCACCCTGCCCCGATTAACGTTGGACAGGAACCCTTGGTCTTCCGGCGAGCGGGCTTTTCACCCGCTTTATCGTTACTTATGTCAGCATTCGCACTTCTGATACCTCCAGCATGCCTCACAGCACACCTTCAACGGCTTACAGAACGCTCCCCTACCCAACAACGCATAAGCGTCGCTGCCGCAGCTTCGGTGCATGGTTTAGCCCCGTTACATCTTCCGCGCAGGCCGACTCGACCAGTGAGCTATTACGCTTTCTTTAAATGATGGCTGCTTCTAAGCCAACATCCTGGCTGTCTGTGCCTTCCCACATCGTTTCCCACTTAACCATGACTTTGGGACCTTAGCTGGCGGTCTGGGTTGTTTCCCTCTTCACGACGGACGTTAGCACCCGCCGTGTGTCTCCCGTGATAACATTCTTCGGTATTCGTAGTTTGCATCGGGTTGGTAAGCCGGGATGGCCCCCTAGCCGAAACAGTGCTCTACCCCCGAAGATGAGTTCACGAGGCGCTACCTAAATAGCTTTCGGGGAGAACCAGCTATCTCCCGGTTTGATTGGCCTTTCACCCCCAGCCACAAGTCATCCGCTAATTTTTCAACATTAGTCGGTTCGGTCCTCCAGTTAGTGTTACCCAACCTTCAACCTGCCCATGGCTAGATCACCGGGTTTCGGGTCTATACCCTGCAACTTAACGCCCAGTTAAGACTCGGTTTCCCTTCGGCTCCCCTATACGGTTAACCTTGCTACAGAATATAAGTCGCTGACCCATTATACAAAAGGTACGCAGTCACACCACGAAGGTGCTCCCACTGCTTGTACGTACACGGTTTCAGGTTCTTTTTCACTCCCCTCGCCGGGGTTCTTTTCGCCTTTCCCTCACGGTACTGGTTCACTATCGGTCAGTCAGGAGTATTTAGCCTTGGAGGATGGTCCCCCCATATTCAGACAGGATACCACGTGTCCCGCCCTACTCTTCGAGTTCACAACCTGTGTGTTTTCGTGTACGGGACTGTCACCCTGTACCGTGCGACTTTCCAGACGCTTCCACTAACACACAAGCTGATTCAGACTCTGGGCTGCTCCCCGTTCGCTCGCCGCTACTGGGGGAATCTCGGTTGATTTCTTTTCCTCGGGGTACTTAGATGTTTCAGTTCCCCCGGTTCGCCTCGTTAACCTATGTATTCAGTTAACGATAGTGCAACGAATTGCACTGGGTTTCCCCATTCGGACATCGCCGGGTCAAAGGTTCATATCACCTCGCCGGCGCTTTTCGCAGATTAGCACGTCCTTCATCGCCTCTGACTGCCAGGGCATCCACCGTGTACGCTTAGTCGCTTAACCTCACAACCCGAAGATGTTTCTTTCGATTCATCATCGACTTGCGAAAATTTGAGAGACTCGAACACACATAACATGTGTGTCGTTTCAATTTTCAGCTTGATCCAGATTTTTAAAGAGCAAATATCTCAAACGTCACCCGAAGATGAGTTTTGAGATATGACGGCAGGTGACTTTCACTCACGAACCAGCAAGTGGCGTCCCCTAGGGGATTCGAACCCCTGTTACCGCCGTGAAAGGGCGGTGTCCTGGGCCTCTAGACGAAGGGGACGTGTAAGTCTCAATCGCAAGACGCCTTGCTATTTACTTTTCATCAGACAATCTGTGTGAGCACTACAAAGGCAGGTTCTTTAAGGTAAGGAGGTGATCCAACCGCAGGTTCCCCTACGGTTACCTTGTTACGACTTCACCCCAGTCATGAATCACAAAGTGGTAAGCGCCCTCCCGAAGGTTAAGCTACCTACTTCTTTTGCAACCCACTCCCATGGTGTGACGGGCGGTGTGTACAAGGCCCGGGAACGTATTCACCGTAGCATTCTGATCTACGATTACTAGCGATTCCGACTTCATGGAGTCGAGTTGCAGACTCCAATCCGGACTACGACGCACTTTATGAGGTCCGCTTGCTCTCGCGAGGTCGCTTCTCTTTGTATGCGCCATTGTAGCACGTGTGTAGCCCTACTCGTAAGGGCCATGATGACTTGACGTCATCCCCACCTTCCTCCAGTTTATCACTGGCAGTCTCCTTTGAGTTCCCGGCCTAACCGCTGGCAACAAAGGATAAGGGTTGCGCTCGTTGCGGGACTTAACCCAACATTTCACAACACGAGCTGACGACAGCCATGCAGCACCTGTCTCAGAGTTCCCGAAGGCACCAATCCATCTCTGGAAAGTTCTCTGGATGTCAAGAGTAGGTAAGGTTCTTCGCGTTGCATCGAATTAAACCACATGCTCCACCGCTTGTGCGGGCCCCCGTCAATTCATTTGAGTTTTAACCTTGCGGCCGTACTCCCCAGGCGGTCGACTTAACGCGTTAGCTCCGGAAGCCACGCCTCAAGGGCACAACCTCCAAGTCGACATCGTTTACGGCGTGGACTACCAGGGTATCTAATCCTGTTTGCTCCCCACGCTTTCGCACCTGAGCGTCAGTCTTTGTCCAGGGGGCCGCCTTCGCCACCGGTATTCCTCCAGATCTCTACGCATTTCACCGCTACACCTGGAATTCTACCCCCCTCTACAAGACTCTAGCCTGCCAGTTTCGAATGCAGTTCCCAGGTTGAGCCCGGGGATTTCACATCCGACTTGACAGACCGCCTGCGTGCGCTTTACGCCCAGTAATTCCGATTAACGCTTGCACCCTCCGTATTACCGCGGCTGCTGGCACGGAGTTAGCCGGTGCTTCTTCTGCGGGTAACGTCAATCGACAAGGTTATTAACCTTATCGCCTTCCTCCCCGCTGAAAGTACTTTACAACCCGAAGGCCTTCTTCATACACGCGGCATGGCTGCATCAGGCTTGCGCCCATTGTGCAATATTCCCCACTGCTGCCTCCCGTAGGAGTCTGGACCGTGTCTCAGTTCCAGTGTGGCTGGTCATCCTCTCAGACCAGCTAGGGATCGTCGCCTAGGTGAGCCGTTACCCCACCTACTAGCTAATCCCATCTGGGCACATCTGATGGCAAGAGGCCCGAAGGTCCCCCTCTTTGGTCTTGCGACGTTATGCGGTATTAGCTACCGTTTCCAGTAGTTATCCCCCTCCATCAGGCAGTTTCCCAGACATTACTCACCCGTCCGCCGCTCGTCACCCGAGAGCAAGCTCTCTGTGCTACCGCTCGACTTGCATGTGTTAGGCCTGCCGCCAGCGTTCAATCTGAGCCATGATCAAACTCTTCAATTTAAGTTTGATGCTCGTGAATTAAACTTCGTAATGAATTACGTATGTTCACTCAGAGACTTGGTATTCATTTTTTGTCTTTCGACGTTAAGAATCCATGTCACTTTGAGTGCCCACACAGATTGTCTGATAAATTGTTAAAGAGCAGTGCCGCTTCGCTTTTCGCAGCGGCGCGGGGTGTGCATACTACGCTTTCCCGCTTCAGAGTCAAGCGTTTATTTTCGCTTTTCTCTGCTGACCCGGCGGCGTGCGTGCCGTTGTTCCGTGTCAGTGGAGGCGCATTATAGGGAGTTATTCCGATGTGACAAGAGGAAATTTAAAAAAAGATTCTGTCCGCGTTTTTTTTCACCAATAGAGGTGAAATCAAGCTACAAATTGTTCTATTTGATGTATCTGCAACCACAATCACATTCGAGGTGGCATAATTATCAGCATGAATCTTTAAGGAATAAAAGCGATGCCATTAAGCGCACAACAGCTGGCCGCCCAAAAAAACCTGTCGTACGTGCTGGCAGAAAAGCTGGCTCAGCGGATTTTAGCGGGTAAATATGCCCCCGGTAGCATCCTGCCGGGTGAGATGGAGCTGGGTGAGCAGTTTGGGGTGAGCCGTACCGCCGTGCGCGAAGCGGTGAAAACCCTGACGGCAAAAGGTATGGTGCTTCCACGTCCTCGTATTGGCACACGCGTGATGCCCCAGAGTAACTGGAATTTTCTCGATCAGGAGCTGCTCTCCTGGTGGATGACGGAAGATAACTTTCATCAGGTCGTCGATCACTTCCTGGTGATGCGCAGCAGCCTTGAACCTCAGGCGTGTCTGCTTGCCGCCACGCTAGGAACAGCAGAACAGAAAGCACAGCTTAACGTGCTAATGGAAGAGATGGTGTTCCTGAAAAAGCACTTCAACCGCGAACGCTGGGTTGAGGTCGATATGGCCTGGCATGAACACATCTATATGATGAGCGCCAATCCGTTCCTCACCTCTTTTGCCTCTTTATTTCATTCGGTGTACCACACCTACTTTACCTCTATTACACAAAACGAAGTGGTAAAACTGGATTTGCATCAGGCGATAGTGGATGCCATTCAGGAAAGCGACGGGCAGCGAGCCCTGAGTGCGTGCCAGGCATTGCTGGCCGCGCCAACCCACCAGCAGGTAAATAAATGACAAAGAAAAAAGCGCGCAGCATGGCCGGATTGCCGTGGATTGCAGCCATGGCGTTTTTTATGCAGGCACTGGATGCCACCATCCTCAACACTGCGCTTCCCGCTATTGCACAAAGCCTTAATCGCTCCCCGCTGGCGATGCAGTCCGCCATCATCAGCTACACCCTGACGGTCGCAATGTTAATTCCGGTCAGCGGCTGGCTGGCCGACCGCTTTGGCACCCGCAAAATTTTCATGCTGGCCGTAACGCTCTTTACGCTCGGTTCGCTGGCCTGTGCGCTCTCCTCATCCTTAACAGAGCTGGTTATCTTCCGCGTATTACAGGGCATTGGCGGCGCGATGATGATGCCGGTGGCGCGCCTTGCCTTGCTGCGAGCCTACCCCAGGAGCGAACTGCTTCCCGTGCTCAACTTCGTCACCATGCCAGGCCTGGTCGGCCCGATTCTAGGCCCGGTACTCGGTGGCGTGTTTGTCACCTGGGCAAGCTGGCACTGGATCTTCCTGATTAATATTCCGATTGGCGTTGCTGGGCTGCTGTATGCCCGTAAATATATGCCGAACTTCACCACGCCAAGGCGCAGCTTCGACATGGGCGGCTTTTTCCTGTTTGGCCTGAGCCTGGTTCTGTTCTCCAGCGGGATGGAATTGTTCGGTGAGAAAATCGTGGCGACGTGGCTGGCCCTGTCCGTCATCCTCGCCGGGATTCTGCTGTTCCTTCTTTATATACGTCACGCGCGCCGTCACCCGACGCCGTTAATCTCCCTCGGGCTCTTTAACACCCGAACGTTTTCCGTAGGGATTGCGGGCAACATTGCTTCACGTCTGGGAACAGGCTGCGTACCGTTCCTGATGCCATTGATGCTGCAGGTGGGTTTCGGCTACCCGGCTCTGATTGCCGGCTGCATGATGGCGCCTACGGCGATGGGCTCGATTCTGGCAAAATCCACCGTGACGCAGGTGCTACGCTGGTTTGGCTATCGTAAGACGCTGGTCGGCGTGACGGTCTTTATCGGCCTGATGATTGCGCAGTTCTCGCTGCAATCCGCGGCGTTACCCGTCTGGATGCTGATCCTGCCGCTGTTTGTGCTGGGGATGGCGATGTCAACGCAGTTCACGTCGATGAACACCATCACCCTTGCGGACCTGACCGACGAGAACGCCAGTAGCGGCAACAGCGTGCTGGCGGTAACGCAACAGCTGTCGATCAGTTTAGGGGTTGCCGTGAGTGCAGCAGTGCTGAGGTTTTATGAGGGTTTCGACAGCGCAAATACCGTTGAGCAGTTCCACTATACCTTTATCACCATGGGCGCACTTACCGTGGTATCGGCGCTGGTCTTTATGCTGTTAAAACCGAAAGACGGCCGAAACCTGATTAAAGAGCGTCACAAAGAGAAAGCTAAACCGAACCGCGTTCCATCAGAACAGGAGTAAGCTGCAGGCGTTGCTGCTGCAGCGTGGGCTGCGCCATACGGTGGATCAACACATCGATGGCCAGCTCGCCCAGTTCATCCTTCGGCTGATGAATAGTGGTCAGCGGCGGCGTCATGTAACGGGCAAGTTCGATATCATCGTAGCCAATCACCGCCATATCGTCCGGCACGCGTAGTCCCGCCTGGTACAACGCCTGATAGGCACCAAACGCCATTGCATCGTTACCAATAAAGACCGCCTGCGGGCGCTGCGCTTGCGTCAGCAGTTTCTGCATTGCCTCGAAGCCACCGTTAAATTCAAAGTCGCCGGTGATCCGGTAGCCATCAGGAATGGCGAGTCCTGCTCGTTCCATGGCGGAGAGATACCCTTCCAGACGCAAACGCGCCGGAGTTTTATCCAGCGGGCCGGTAATACAGGCGATGCGGGTATAGCCTTTATCAATCAGATGCTGCGTCGCCATATCACCGCCCAGCAGGGAGTTATCCTGAATGAGATCGCTGGTTCCATCAAACGGCGCCCAGTCCATCATCACTGTGGGAATCGAGGGATAGCGCTGGATGATCTCTTTCGAAGGCTGGTGCGTTTCGGTGCAGAGCAGGAGTAGCCCGTCGACGCGTTTTTGCATCAGCGTCTCCAGGTTACGATTCATACGCTGCTCGTCACCCTCGGTATTGCACAGCACCAGGCTGTAGCCACGCTCGAAGCAGCTGCGCTCCACGCCGCGAACCAGTTCTGAATAAAAGGGGTTGGTACTGGCGGTGATCAGCATACCGATGGTGCGCGTCTGGTTGAGCTTAAGGCTGCGCGCCAGCGCAGACGGCGCATAGTTGAGATCTTTTACCGCAGCTTCAACTTTCTCCCGAATCGCCTCGCTGACGAAGCGATCGTTGTTTATAACGTGAGAGACCGTCGAGGTAGAAACGCCCGCCATGCGGGCGACATCTTTCATTGTGGCCAAGCGTTACCCCTGCTGACTTAAGAATTCATCGATCTCTTTACGCCACGGAACGGAAGGCTGGGCCCCCTTGCGCGTCACCGCAATCGCGGCGGCAGCGTGGGCGAAGCGGATAGCGTCATCCATTCTTTTGCCTTCCAGCAGCGCGGTCACCAGTGCACCATTGAAGGTATCTCCCGCCGCGATGGTATCAATCGCTTTGACCTTAAAGCCCGGCACGCGACGGCCTTCGCCATTGACGCTTGCCCACACCCCACGACTCCCCAGGGTGATAATCACGGTGCCGATGCCCTTATCGTGCAGCGCACGCGCGGCTCGCGCGGCATCGTCATCATTTTCAACGCGAATGCCCGTCAGCTTTTCGGCTTCGGTTTCGTTCGGCGTAATGATGTCCACCAGCGCCAGCAGCTCGTCTGATAATACACGGGCTGGGGCCGGGTTAAGTACGACAGTGGTATGATTTTCATGCGCAATTTTGGCAGCGGCCAGCACGCTTTCAACCGGTGACTCCAGCTGCATCAGCAGGGCTTCCGCTCCGGCGATGATTCCACGCTGCGCTTCGACGCGCTCCGTCGTTAACGCGGCATTAGCCCCAGCATGAATACCGATGACATTCTCACCTTCCGCGTTGACGAAAATCAGCGCCACGCCGGTCGATTCCCCTGCAACCACGCTGACCGGTGCGATATCAATGTTGTCGCTCGCCAGCTGCTTGCGTACGCGCTCACCGGTATCGTCATCACCCGTGCAGGCGATAAACGCAATGTTCGCCCCGCTGCGACCGGCAGCGACAGCCTGGTTTGCGCCCTTACCGCCGAAGGCCACCTGGTACTGGTTACCCGTGACGGTTTCGCCCGGTGTAGGGAACGATTCAAGGTTAAGAATGTGATCGGCATTGATACTGCCAAGGACGACGAGGTTGCCTGCGGTTTTCATGGTTGGGTTGTCCATCTGAGAGCGCCACCGGTGTTACCCGGTGGCGTATGCCACACTTTTCTTTATTGGTGTCCCTCAGGCAGCCAGCGACTGCCTGATTCGCCTTTTACTGCTTGATGACCAGCTTCAGGTCAACCGGGTATTTGGCCTGAACTTTTTCGCCCTTCAGCACTTTGTCGGCAGTTTCAACGCCAGTGGCGCCAATCTGCTCAGGCAGCTGAGCGATGGTCGCAGCCAGTTTGCCATCGTTTACTGCTTTTTCACCATCCGGCGTGCCGTCAAATCCGACAACCATCACATCAGATTTACCTGCGGTCTGCAGAGCACGCAGCGCGCCGAGCGCCATTTCGTCGTTCTGTGCAAACACGGCCTGCACGTCAGGATGCGCGGTCAGCAGGTTCTGCATAACGTTCAGACCTTTAGTACGGTCGAAGTCGGCCGGCTGGCTGGCCAGCACGTTGAATTTATGTGCAGCCACAGCCTGCTGGAAGCCTTCACCACGTTCACGGGCCGCGGAAGTCCCGGCAATCCCCTGCAGTTCGATAACCTTCGCGCCTTCACCGGCTTTCTTCGCGATGTAATCACCCGCGATTTTGCCGCCCAGCACGTTATCAGAGGCAATGTGGCTGACCACTTCACCTTTAGACGCCTGACGGTCCAGGGTGATTACCGGAATTTTCGCCTGGTTTGCCATCTTCACGGCGTTGCCTACGGCATCAGAATCGGTTGGGTTAATCAGCAGAATTTTGGTGCCACGAACGGTTAAGTCCTGAACGTTAGCCAGCTCTTTCGCCGGGTTGTTCTGTGAATCCAGAACCACCAGGTTGTAGCCCAGCTTGTCCGCTTCTTTCTGCGCACCGTCCTTCAGGGAGACGAAGAACGGGTTGTTCAGGGTAGAGACAACCAGCGCGATGGTGTCTTTCGCCATGGCGTTAGCACTTACGGTTGCGCTCAGCGCGACAGCAGAAACCAGGGTAGCCAGTTTTTTCATGTTCATATATAAGATGTCCTGTAGTGTCGTCAGTTACTGTTTTTTGTTGTCTACCAGTACCGCCAGCAAAATCACCACTGCCTTAACGATCATCTGGTAATAGGAGGAAACACCTAACAAATTCAAACCATTATTCAGGAAACCGAGAATCAGTGCGCCGATCAATGTCCCAACAATGCGACCTTTACCGCCCGCAAGACTCGTACCGCCCAGAACCACTGCCGCGATAGCATCCAGCTCATATCCTGTACCCGCCGTCGGCTGCGCGGAGGAGAGGCGCGCCACTTCGATGATGCCTGCCAGTGACGCCAGCAGACCGCACAGGGAGTAAACGATAATTTTGACTTTATTAACGCTGATACCGGACAGGCGCGTTGCCGCTTCGTTACCGCCCAGCGCATAGATATAACGGCCCAGACGGGTATGGTGCAGCATGTACCACGCCGCCAGGAAGACGATAGCCATGATCCAGACCGGCGTCGGGACACCCAGCGGGCGACCGATACCGAACCAGCCAAACAGATCGGCGTTATCGGTAAAACCGGTATTGACCGGGCTGCCGTTGGTGTAAACCATGGTCACACCGCGCAGCAGCAGCATCATCACCAGCGTGGCGATGAACGCCTGAACGCGGCCTTTTGCCACAATCACGCCGGTTACGGCACCAATCGCCGCGCCTGCCGCCAGGGCAGCGGCCACGGCCACCAGCGCGTTGACCTCAATGCCGACAATCGAAGCGGCGATCGCACCGGTGAGCGCCAGCAGGGAACCGACGGACAGATCGATACCCGAGGTCAAAATCACCAGCGTCATGCCGACCGCCATAATGGCGTTCACCGACGTCTGCTGCAGAATGTTGAACAGGTTATTAACGGTGAAAAAGTTCGGGCTCATGGTGGACACAATCGCGATCAGCACCAGCAGGGCAATCAGCGATTTTTGTTCCATCAGCCATGCCTTTGTGAAATAGCGGCGACCAGAAACAGCCTGGGTAGTCATCTTCTTACTCCTGATTCACGCGATTAAGCTTGCCCACAGCGGCAGCCATCAGAACTTCCTGGGTGGCCTGCTCGCGAGTGAATTCACCGCCGAGATGCCCTTCATGCATGACGATAATGCGATCGCTCATGCCTAATACTTCTGGCATCTCGGAAGAGACCAGAATGATGCTCAGACCGTCGGCCTTAAACTGGTTAATCAGCTGATAGATCTCTTTCTTCGCGCCCACGTCCACGCCGCGGGTTGGCTCGTCGAGGATCAACACTTTCGGGCGCGTCATCAGCCCGCGCGCAATCGCCACTTTCTGCTGATTACCGCCGGATAAGAGGCCAATCGCCTGCTCCATCGATGGGGTTTTGACGTTGAAGAGGCGGATAAAATCGCTCACCGCCTGCTGCTCATCTTTATGCTTCAGGCTACCGCCGCTGCGGCTGAAATAGCGCAGCGCAGTCAGGGACATGTTCTCTTTTACCGACATCCCCAGCACCAGACCGTCGCGTTTACGGTCTTCAGAGATATAGACGATGCCGTTCGCCAGGCCATCCTGCGGAGAGCGGGTGACCACTTCATGACCGTCGAGGGTGACATAACCGCTGGTGCGCGGCAGTGCGCCGTACAACACTTTCATCAGCTCGGTACGTCCGGCACCCATCAGGCCCGCCACGCCCAGGATCTCGCCCTGGCGCAGGGTAAAGGTCACGTCGTTCACACCCGGACCGCAGAGGTTGTCTACCTTCAGGCGGATCTCACCCGGCGCTTTATCCAGATGCGGATACTGATCTTCGAGCTTACGTCCCACCATCATTTCGATGAGCGTATCTTCGGTCAGCGTCGCCACTTCGCGCTCGGCAATAAACTGCCCGTCGCGGAAGACGGTGACGTCATCGCAGATTTCGAAGATCTCTTTCATACGGTGAGAGATATAGACAATCCCGCGCCCCTGCGATTTCAGCTCGCGGATCACGCGGAACAGGGATTCGGTTTCGGTATCGGTCAGGGCGTCGGTTGGTTCATCCATAATGATGACCTTCGACTCAAAGCTCAGCACCTTGGCAATTTCCACCATCTGCTGATCGCCAATGGAGAGATCGCCTACCAGACGGTCGCTCTTAAAGCGCAGGTTCAGCTTCGCCAGCAGCTTGTCTGCTTCGGCATACATGGTTTTCCAGTCGATTTTGCCGAACCGGTTAACAAACTCGCGGCCGAGGAAGATGTTTTCCGCAATGGTGAGCTGAGGGATGAGGTTCAGCTCCTGGTGAATAATACCGATGCCCGCTTCCTGAGAGGATTTCGGGCCGGTGAAGGTGGTCTCTTTGCCCAGCCAGACGAGTGAACCTGCATCGCGTTGGTAGATACCGGTCAGCACTTTCATCATGGTGGATTTGCCGGCACCGTTTTCGCCCACCAGCGCCATCACGCGCCCGGGGTAGACGTTCAGCGCCGCGCCGGAGAGGGCTTTTACGCCCGGGAACGACTTATCGATCCCTTTGAGTTGCAGTAATGCGTCCATGATGGCCTCAGAAGGTGACGCCAGCACAGAGAATGATATTCGCATACGGGGAACACTCCCCGCTGCGAATCACCGCCTGACTGTCTGCGGTTTGTTGTTTGAACTGCTCGTGCGTTGTGTAACGAATTTCTATGGTGTTTCCCTGGTGTTGTTGCAGTTGCTCAATGTGGCTGAGCAACGTTTCGTGGAGTTGCGGATTATGTTGTTTGATTTCCGCCGCGAGAATGGCCGCCTCAACCTGCATCTCCGCGGTCACGACTTCCAGTACCTGCATAAACGAAGGAACACCCTGCGTTAACGCCATATCGATACGGGTTGTGCTGCGCGGAACCGGTAAGCCTGCATCGCAAACCACCAGCGTATCGGTATGCCCAAGACGGGAAATAACCGATGAGATTTCTGAGTTGAGAACCGTGCCTTTCTTCATTTTCTTGCTCCACTAGCGAAACGTTTCGCTAAAAGTAGTGTAGCCCCAGAAATGTTCAGAAAACCATCATGACGTAACAGATTTGTGATCGACGTCGAAACGTTTCGCTAAGTGAAATGGAATGGAGGTAAATGCAAAACGGTAACCCCAAGGTTACCGTTTTTTATGTTTGCGCCCTCTCCCTGTGGGAGAGGGTCGGGGTGAGGGCATCAGGCCGTACAAAGACTTAGATCTCGACCTGCGTTCCCAGCTCAATCACGCGGTTAGGCGGGATCTCAAACTGGTCAGGCGCACGCAGGGCGTTACGCTGCAGGATGAGGTACAGCTTGCCGCGCAGGCGCAGATACCACGGGCGCTTGCCGATGATCAGCGACTCGTGCGACATAAAGAACGACGTCTCCATCATCCGACAGCTCAGCCCTTCCAGGCCACAGCGGTGGAACACCTCTTCCACGTTTGGCGTTTCACGCCAGCCGTAGCTTGCCACCACGCGCCAGAAGGTCGGCGACAGCTGCTCAATCTGCACGCGACGGACGTTATGAACATACGGCGCATCTTCGGTGCGCAGCGTCAGCAGGATCACGCGCTCGTGCAGCACTTTGTTGTGCTTGAGGTTATGCATCAGCGCGAACGGAATGACGTTCAGCGCGCGAGACATGTATACCGCGGTCCCCGGCACGCGAACCGGCGGGGATTTCTCCAGAGAAGCGATCATCGCCTCCAGAGAGTTCCCGTGCTCATGCATGCGGCGCAGCAGGCGGAAACGCTCGCTTTTCCAGGTGGTCATGACGATGAACATCACCAGACCCAGCGTCAGCGGCAGCCAGCCACCGGAGACAATTTTGTCGAGGTTCGCAGAGAACAGCGGCACGTCGATGCACAGGAAGCCTACCAGAATCATCGCCACGAGGAATTTATTCCAGTGCCAGTTTCGGTACGCCACCGTGGTGGAGAGAAGCGATGTCAGCACCATCGTACCGGTTACCGCAATACCGTACGCCGCCGCCAGGTTACTGGAGTGCTCGAAGCTGACGATAACAATGACAACAGCGAAATAGAGCAGCCAGTTAACGAACGGGATGTAGATCTGACCCGACTCCATCTCTGAGGTATGGATGATGCGCATCGGTGACAGATAGCCCAGACGCACGGCCTGGCGCGTCAGAGAAAACACGCCGGAAATCACCGCCTGGGAGGCAATGACGGTCGCCAGCGTCGCCAGGATCAGCATCGGCACCAGCGCCCAGTCAGGCGCCAGCAGGAAGAACGGGTTCTTGATCGCTTCCGGGTTTTTAAGCAGCAGCGCTCCCTGACCGAAGTAGTTCAGCACCAGCGAGGGGAGCACCACAATAAACCATGCCACGCGGATAGGCAGTTTCCCGAAGTGGCCCATGTCAGCATACAGCGCTTCCACACCGGTGATGGAGAGCACAACGGCCCCCAGCGCCACGAAGGACACCACTTTGTATTCAAGGAAGAAATGCACGGCCCAGTAAGGGTTCAGCGCATGCAGCACTTCCGGGTTCGCGATAATGCTGCGCAAGCCAAGCGCCGCCAGGATCAGGAACCAGGCCAGCATAATCGGTGCAAACAGTTTACCCACCAGCCCGGTGCCGTGCTTTTGAATAGCGAAAAGCAGCGTCAGGACAATGATAGCGAGCGGAACCACCCACGTATCCAGCTGTGGCGCGATAATCTCCAGCCCCTCTATTGCCGACAGCACCGAGATAGCTGGCGTTATCACCACTTCCCCGTAGAAGAAACTGCCGCCAATCAGGCCGATAATGACCAGCACTGAGGTCATTCTGGCCGAGGTATTACGCCCGGCAAGGGACATCAGGGTCAGGATACCGCCTTCGCCCGCGTTATCAGCGCGCATAACGAAGGAGAGATATTTAACGGAAACCACCAGGATCAGCAGCCAGAAAATGAGGGACAGGAAGCCAAACACGGCATCGCGTTCAACACCAAAGCCAAACTGGCCGGACAGACATTCACGAAGCGTATAAAGCGGGCTGGTGCCGATATCACCGTAGACAACCCCGATCGCCGCAAGCGTTATTGCGGGTAATGATTGCTTATTATCAGTGCTCATAGACTAGTCTTTTCGTTTAAATAACAAATGTGTTCCCGGTCCCTTGGCCCACAAAAAGCGCACAGTATGCACGATTCATTGCAAAATCGTACCCCTAAATGCAACCGCATTAATGTAGCGCAAAGAAAATTGCGCCGCACTTCAGTCTATTACCAGCCCTGACTGAAACGTCTATACTCGCTTCAATTGGCCGCCACGACGGCGAAAGGATGCAAAACTATTATGGCTCACTCACATTTATTAGCAGAAAGAATTTCCCGCCTCAGCAGCGCGCTGGAGAAAGGCCTTTTCGAGCGTAGCCACGCCATCCGCCTCTGTTTACTGGCGGCGTTGAGCGGTGAGAGCGTGTTTTTGCTGGGACCGCCGGGCATTGCCAAAAGCCTGATCGCCCGCAGGCTAAAATTTGCTTTTCAGAACGCCCGCGCCTTCGAATATCTCATGACCCGGTTTTCCACCCCAGAAGAAGTTTTTGGCCCGCTCTCCATTCAGGCATTGAAAGATGAGGGGCGCTATCAGCGTCTTACAGAAGGGTATCTCCCGGAGGCTGAGATTGTTTTTCTCGATGAGATCTGGAAAGCGGGACCGGCTATTCTGAACACCCTGCTCACGGCGATAAACGAACGTCGGTTCCGTAACGGTGCCAGTGAAGAGAAAATCCCGATGCGCCTGCTGGTGGCCGCCTCTAACGAACTGCCTGAAGCCGACAGCAGTCTGGAAGCGCTGTATGACCGTATGCTGATCCGCCTGTGGCTGGACAAAGTGCAGGATAAGGCCAACTTCCGCTCCATGCTGGTCAGCCAGCAGGATGAAAGTGAAAACCCGGTATCCGCTTCGCTGCAGGTGACGGATGAGGAGTATCACCAGTGGCAGCAGGATATTGGCAAAATCAAGCTGCCGGACGCGGTCTTCGAGCTGATCTATCTGCTGCGTCAGCAGCTTGATCTCCTCCCTTCTGCGCCCTATGTCTCCGATCGCCGCTGGAAAAAAGCGATCCGCCTGCTGCAGGCCAGCGCCCTGTTCAGCGGGCGTGATGCCGTTGCGCCAATCGATCTGATCCTGCTCAAAGACTGCCTCTGGCACGATGCAGAAGGCATGAACCTGATGCAGCAGCAGCTTGACGTTTTGATGACCGGACACGCCTGGGGGCAGCAGGCAATGCTCAATCAGCTGGGGGCGATTGCCCAGCGGCGCATCCAGCTTCAGCAGCAGCAAAGTGATAAAACTGCGCTGAAAGTGAACCGCCTGGGAGGCATGTTCGCCCGCAAACCGCACTATGAATTACCCGCCGAGCTGACCAGCCCGACGCTGACTCTGCTGCTCCAGCAGCCGCTCAAACTTCATGACATGCAGGTGGTCCACATTACGATTGAGCGCGAGGCGCTGGCGCAGTGGCTGGATAAGGGCGGTGAGATCCGTGGAAAACTCAACGGCATTGGCTTCGCGCAGCCGCTGACGATGGAAGTGGACAGCAGCCAGCATCTGGTGATCCGCGACGTCAGCCTGCAGGGCTCGCGTCTTGCTCTGCCGGGCACCGCTTCCGACAGCGTGCCCGAAGAGATTAAGCAGCAGCTGGAAGCGCTGGATACCGAATGGCATCAGCAGCACACCCGCTTTAGCGAGCAGCAAAAATGCCTCTTTATTCATAGCGACTGGTTAGGTCGCATCGAAGCCAGCCTGCAGGACGTCAGCGCGCAGATCAAACAGGCGCGTCAATGCTAACGCTGGATACGCTTAACGTCATGCTGGCCGTCAGCGAAGAAGGGTTGATCGAAGAGGTGGTCATTACCCTTCTGGCTTCGCCTCAGCTGGCAGCGTTCTTTGAAAAATTCCCGAAGCTTAAAAAAGCGATGACGGACGATCTGCCGCGCTGGCGGGAAACCCTTCGCCAGCGGTTCAAGGAAACCGAGGTTCCCCCAGAGTTAACGGAAGAAGTAGCTTGCTACCAGCAGTGCCAACGGCTGTCGACACCGCAGTTTATCGTCCAGCTACCGCAAACCCTTACGCTGCTTGATAAAGTCCACTCTCCTTTTGCCAGCCAGGCGCGGGCGCTGGTCACGGATAACGCCACGTTTACCCCGGCGCTGCATACCCTGTTTTTACAGCGCTGGCGGCTGAGTCTGGTCGTTCAGGCCACAACCCTTAACCAGCAGCTGCTGGATGAAGAGCGCGAACAGCTGCTTAGCGAAGTTCAGGAACGGATGACGCTCAGCGGCCAGCTTGAAGAGGTGCTGGTAGAAAATGAAAACGCCGCAGGACGTCTCTGGGATATGAGCGCTGGTCAGTTGAAGCGCGGTGACTACCAGCTGATCGTCAAGTACGGCGACTTTCTAACGCAACAGCCCGAGCTAATGAAGCTTGCAGAACAGCTGGGGCGCTCAAGGGAGGCAAAGTCGGTCCCAAAGAAAGATGCCCCGATGGAAACCTTCCGCACCCTGGTGCGCGAACCGGCAACCGTGCCCGAGCAGGTGGATGGATTGCAGCAAAGCGACGACATCTTACGGCTGCTGCCGACCGAGCTAAGCACGCTGGGGATGACCGAACTGGAATATGAGTTCTATCGTCGGCTGGTGGAAAAGCAGCTCCTCACCTACCGGCTGCATGGCGAATCCTGGCGCGAGAAGCTTAGCCAGCGGCCGGTCATTCATCAGGATTTTGATGAACAGCCGCGCGGGCCATTCATTGTTTGCGTGGATACATCCGGATCGATGGGCGGGTTTAACGAGCAGTGTGCGAAGGCGTTCTGTCTGGCACTGATGCGCGTGGCGCTCGCCGATCGGCGCCGCTGCTTCATCATGCTCTTCTCCAGCGAGGTGGTGGGCTATGAATTGACGAACCAGCAGGGTATCGAGCAGGCGATCCGCTTTTTGAGCCAGCGTTTTCGCGGCGGCACGGATCTGGCCAGCTGCTTTCGCAGCATTGTAGAGCGTATGCAGGGCGGCGACTGGTACGACGCTGACGCGGTGGTGATTTCCGATTTTATTGCCCAGCGGCTGCCGGATGACGTGGTGAATAAAGTGAAGGAGTTACAGCGGGTGCATCAGCACCGTTTTCATGCGGTAGCGATGTCCGCCCATGGAAAGCCCGGCATCATGCGCATCTTCGATCATATCTGGCGCTTTGATACCGGGTTGCGTAGCCGCCTGCTCAGACGCTGGCGGCGTTAATTACAGAAGAGAACCGACGCTTTCACGCACCTGCTGCGGCCAGACGCCACACTGAACCTGGCCGATATGGGGTAATTGCAGCAGCAGCATGGTCAGACGGGACTGCCCGATACCGCCGCCGATGGTCTGTGGCATTTCACCGCGCAGCAGCGCCTGGTGCCACTCGAGTTTGAGACGATCTTCATCACCGGTGACCGCCAGCTGGCGCTTCAGCGCATCAGCATCCACGCGGATCCCCATAGAAGAAAGCTCGAATGCGTCTTCCAGTACCGGGTTCCACACCAGAATATCGCCGTTCAGCCCGGCAAATTCACCCTCACCCGCAGTGCTCCAGTCATCGTAATCCGGCGCGCGAACGTCGTGACGTTTGCCATCAGATAGTTTGCCGCCGATACCCATCAGGAAGACCGCGCCCAGCTCTTTGGCGATCGCACGCTCACGGCCTTTAGCATCCAGATCCGGGTAGCGGCTC
The DNA here is from genome assembly GCF_000493015.1 of Enterobacter sp. MGH 24. Lineage (NCBI taxonomy): Bacteria > Pseudomonadati > Pseudomonadota > Gammaproteobacteria > Enterobacterales > Enterobacteriaceae > Enterobacter > Enterobacter sp. MGH 24. The sequence goes on from NZ_KI535657.1 coordinate 1,385,155, forward strand.
AGCAGTTCCTGGCTGTGTACAAAGTGGATCGTATCCGGCAGGAACGGTGCCAGACCAAACTCTTTGCTTACGGCTGCTTCGGTCGCTTTAATCCCGGCGTAGATCGCCTCAACGGTAGACTTCAGCGTGCCGACGTGACGCTCACCGTCACCCATTACGCGCTCCCAGTCCCACTGGTCAACGTAAACGGAATGAATCGGAGAAAGGCGATCTTCATCGGGGCGAAGGGCTTTCATATGCGTGTAGAGCCCTTCACCCGCGCTGAAGTCGTGTTGTCCCAGGGTTTGACGCTTCCACTTCGCCAGTGAATGAACCACTTCGAACTGGGCGTCGGGCAGTGTTTTCACTTTCACCTGTACCGCTTTTTCGCATCCAGACAAGTTATCCTGGGTCCCGTCACCCACGCGGCTCAGAATCGGCGCCTGGACTTCAATTAGCCCAAGCTTATCTTCCAGCTGGCGGGAAAAATGGGATTTAACGAAACTGATCTGGCGTTGTTTTGCGATGTAAGCGGTTTTCATTTTTTTATACTCCTGCGTCCTGTTGATATTGATTAAGCAACAGAAACGGCATCGGATTCAATAACTCATCAACAAAAAGCCACCTTCACTTTTGATTCAATAAAATTAAACGCTAGAATAGAGTGATTCATTAATCTTCATAAGAAAAAGCTATGGAAAATTATCAGATCGACAATCTCGACCGCGGCATCCTGGAGGCGTTAATGGCCAATGCCCGTACCGCCTACGCCGAGCTGGCGAAACAGTTTGGCGTTAGCCCGGGAACCATTCACGTTCGCGTAGAGAAGATGAAACAGGCGGGGATCATTACCGGCGCACGCATAGACGTCAGCCCTAAACATCTGGGTTACGACGTCTGCTGCTTCATCGGCATCATTCTTAAAAGTGCCAAAGACTATCCTTCCGCCCTGGCGAAGCTGAACGCGCTGGATGAGGTCACCGAGGCGTATTACACCACCGGGCACTACAGCATCTTTATTAAGGTCATGTGCCGATCCATTGACGCCCTCCAGCAGGTACTTATCAACAAGATCCAAACAATCGATGAAATTCAGTCCACCGAGACATTGATCTCCCTGCAAAACCCGATCATGCGTACCATCCGCCCGTGATCGGGCAAATTCATTCCCACATTTTCCACAGGTAGATCCCAGCTCGTTCACAGCGTACAATGGCCGTCTCTTTATCTGGGCGAGCGATCAATGGCGGACATTACCCTTATCAGCGGCAGCACCCTTGGTGGTGCGGAATACGTAGCGGAACACCTGGCTGAAAAGCTGGAAGATGCGGGCTTTTCCACACAAACCCTGCACGGACCGTTGCTTGAAGATCTCCCGGCTGACGGGGTCTGGCTGCTGATCACCTCCACGCACGGCGCGGGCGATCTGCCGGATAACCTGCAACCTTTATATGACGAACTGCTGGAACAACAGCCCGACCTGTCAAACGTACGTTTTGGCGCGGTGGGGATCGGCAGTCGCGAATATGACACCTTTTGCGGGGCAATAGAGAAAGTTGAAGCCGCCGTAACCTCCTGCGGAGCAAAACAGCTGGGTGAAACGCTCAAGATCAACATCCTCGATCATGACATTCCGGAGGATCCAGCCGAGATCTGGCTCGCGGAATGGAAAAATTTACTCAAAAACGATTAAAGATCGCGCGAACAGATGTGGATAACTCTGGTTAAAAGCTCGTATTAACCCGTAGTTATCCAAAGAACAACTCTTGTATCGTTTTTGACCTGTGCATAAAGTCGCGATCTGATCCCAGCTTATACTGTTCAGGATCACCGATCATTCACAGCAAACGATCCTTTCTAACTGCATGATCTTCTTTATGAGATCGGACTTATCCACACATGTCCGCGATCCTAATAAGAGATCACAATAGAACAGATCTCTAAATAAAAAGATCTTCTTTTTAATAGCCCAGGATCCCAATGCTTTCTCGAAAGACTAAAGTTGAGTAGAATCCACGGCCCGGGCTTCAATCCATTTTCATACCGCTTTACGCGAGGCAGACCACCATGTTTTATCAGGATCCTTTTGACGTCATCATCATTGGCGGGGGTCACGCAGGCACTGAGGCCGCAATGGCCGCAGCGCGAATGGGTCAGCAGACCCTGCTTTTGACACACAATATCGACACGCTGGGACAAATGTCCTGTAATCCGGCGATTGGCGGCATTGGGAAAGGACACCTGGTAAAAGAAGTGGATGCGCTTGGCGGCCTGATGGCGAAAGCGATCGATCAGGCTGGCATCCAGTTTAGGATACTAAACGCGAGCAAGGGACCTGCTGTTCGAGCGACCCGTGCACAGGCAGACCGCGTGCTTTACCGTCAGGCGGTGCGTACCGCGCTGGAGAACCAGCCGAACCTGATGATCTTCCAGCAGGCGGTTGAAGATCTTATCGTTGAGAACGATCGCGTTGTAGGTGCCGTGACCCAGATGGGCCTCAAATTCCGCGCCAAAGCCGTGGTGTTGACCGTGGGGACATTCCTGGACGGTAAAATTCATATCGGCCTGGATAACTACAGCGGTGGCCGTGCCGGCGATCCGCCGTCTATTCCTCTGTCCCGTCGTCTGCGTGAACTGCCGCTGCGCGTCAGCCGCCTGAAAACCGGCACGCCGCCGCGTATTGATGCGCGCACCATTGATTTCAGCGTGCTGGCGCAACAGCACGGTGATAACCCAATGCCGGTCTTCTCGTTCATGGGCAATGCAGCGCAACATCCGCAGCAGGTGCCGTGCTACATCACGCATACCAACGAGAAAACCCATGACGTGATCCGCAATAACCTCGATCGCAGCCCCATGTATGCTGGCGTGATCGAAGGGATCGGCCCACGCTACTGTCCGTCGATCGAAGACAAAGTGATGCGCTTTGCCGATCGTAACCAGCACCAGATCTTCCTGGAGCCGGAAGGGCTGACCTCAAACGAAATTTATCCGAACGGCATCTCCACCAGCCTGCCGTTCGATGTGCAGATGCAAATTGTTCGCTCAATGCAGGGGATGGAGAATGCGAAAATCGTTCGCCCTGGCTACGCTATTGAGTACGATTTCTTCGATCCGCGTGACCTGAAGCCAACCCTGGAAAGCAAATTCATCCACGGTTTGTTCTTCGCGGGGCAGATTAACGGTACCACAGGCTACGAAGAAGCGGCTGCACAGGGTCTGCTTGCCGGTCTGAACGCCGCGCGTTTCTCTGCTGAGAAAGAGGGCTGGGCGCCAGGCCGTTCTCAGGCTTATCTGGGCGTGCTGGTTGACGATCTCTGCACGCTGGGAACCAAAGAACCGTACCGTATGTTTACCTCTCGCGCGGAATATCGCCTGATGCTGCGCGAAGATAACGCCGACCTGCGTCTGACCGAAATGGGCCGCGAGCTGGGTCTGGTCGATGACGAGCGCTGGGCGCGCTTTAACGAGAAGCTGGAGCGCATTGAACAGGAACGTCAGCGCCTGAAAACCACCTGGGTCAATCCGCAGGCGGAAACCGCTGCCGAAGTAAACGCTCACTTAACCGCGCCGCTGTCGCGCGAAGCCAGCGGGGAAGATCTGCTGCGCCGTCCTGAAGTCACCTACGAGAACCTGGTCAAACTGACCGCGTTCGCGCCGGGCCTGGAAGACGCTGAAGCGGCAGAGCAGGTTGAGATCCAGGTGAAGTACGAAGGTTACATCGCGCGTCAGCAGGATGAGATCGAAAAGCAGCAGCGTAACGAAAACACGCTGCTGCCGGAAATGCTGGACTACCGCCAGGTGACGGGCCTTTCCAACGAAGTGATCGCCAAGCTGAACGATCACAAACCGGTGTCGATCGGCCAGGCATCACGCATCTCGGGGGTGACCCCTGCGGCGATTTCGATCCTGCTGGTCTGGCTGAAAAAGCAAGGTATGTTGCGCCGCAGCGCGTAATTGACATTGCTTTTGGCGGGTGGCGCTTCGCTTACCCGCCCTACTTATTCGTAGGCCCGGTAAGCGGCAGCGCCACCGGGCGAAAAATCGCTAAACAGGTATTCACCGTGCTCAACAAACTCTCTCGTCTGCTGGATCAGGCAGGTATTTCGCTCACCGATCACCAGAAAAATCAGCTGGTGGCCTATGTCGATATGCTGAACAAATGGAACAAAGCGTACAACTTGACCTCAGTACGTGACCCCAGCGAGATGCTCGTTCGCCATATTCTCGATAGCATTGTGGTTGCGCCGTATCTGAAAGGTGAGCGTTTCATCGACGTGGGAACGGGCCCGGGTTTACCGGGCATTCCACTGTCGATTGTTCGCCCTGAAAGCCATTTCACGCTGCTGGACAGTCTTGGCAAGCGCGTGCGCTTTTTACGTCAGGTTCAGCATGAGCTGAAGCTTGAGAACATTACGCCCGTACAGAGCAGGGTAGAGGAATTCCCGGCAGAGCCGCCGTTTGATGGGGTTATCAGCCGTGCTTTTGCGTCGCTCAACGATATGGTGAGCTGGTGCAAGCACTTACCGGCAGAGAACGGACGCTTTTATGCGCTGAAAGGGCAGTTGCCAGGCGATGAGATTGAACAGCTTCCGGACGGATTTGCTGTTGAATCCATCGAGAAATTAAACATTCCTCAGCTCGATGGGGAACGTCATCTGGTGATAATTAAGCCAAACAATTTTTAAAAATTTAATAAAAAATGTGGAATTTGTGCTGTTCCTGGCATGTTAAAAAACAGCACAACTACCGGGGATTTACCGGTGAGCCTTTAACCTCTTTTTAACTCAGGTTTTTCTTCCGGTTAACGTAATGTCTATTGTTCACCGTGAAGATAGTCATCTGTGAAAATATAAGTCTGCTAAAAATGGAAGGCAGTAACCAGAACGCAATGTTAATTATTTATTAAGAATGTCAATAAAAGGTTTTTATTGTGTACTGGGCTGTTTTGAAAATAGTTACGACGTTTTGCTTTTAATTTCATAAAGATAAATTTACGCGATTTGCGCCTTTGATAAATACAACCTTATCGCAAATGTGTGTTTTGTGATCTCGTGCACGCTTTATCGTCAACGTTTTCGCGCTGTTTGCAGTTTTGCTCGAAGGTTGACGCTTTCGGCGAAAGTTAAAAAATAGCGGTGGGGAAAAATATTTAAACATTTATTCACCTTTTCGCTACTTAATGTTTGAAATCACGGGTGCGCACCGTATAATTTGACCGCTTTTTGATGCTTGACTCTGAGCCTTAAAGGACGTTTTATACGACACGCGGCATACCTCGAAGGGAGCAGGAGTAAAAACGTGATGTCTGTGTCGCTCTTGAGTAGAAACGTTGCTCGTAAGCTTCTGTTCGTTCAGTTTCTGGCTGTGATAGCAAGTGGACTGCTGTTTAGCCTCAAAGACCCCTTCTGGGGCATCTCCGCCGTGTGCGGGGGTTTGGCGGTTGTGCTGCCAAACGTGTTGTTTATGATTTTTGCCTGGCGTCATCAGGCGCATACACCCGCCAAAGGCCGCGTGGCCTGGTCCTTCGCCCTCGGCGAAGTGTGTAAGGTGTTGCTGACCTTTGCTCTACTGGTGATGGCGCTGGCGGTTTTGAAAGTGGTCTTCATGCCGCTGATAGCAACGTGGGTTTTGGTGCTGGTGGTACAAGTTCTGGCTCCAGCTGTAATCAATAACAAAGGGTAAAAGGCATCATGGCTTCAGAAAATATGACGCCGCAGGATTACATAGGTCACCATCTGAATAACCTTCAGCTGGACCTGCGTACATTCTCGCTGGTGGATCCACATAACCCCCCGGCCACCTTCTGGACGATCAACATCGACTCCATGTTCTTCTCGGTGGTATTGGGTCTTCTGTTCCTGGCCATGTTCCGCGGTGTTGCTAAACGAGCGACCAGCGGTGTACCAGGGAAATTCCAAACCTTCATCGAAATGATCATCGGCTTCGTCCATGGCAGCGTCAAAGACATGTACCATGGTAAGAGCAAGCTGATTGCTCCGCTGGCCCTGACCGTGTTCGTTTGGGTCTTCCTGATGAACCTGATGGACCTGCTGCCAATCGATCTGCTGCCATTTATCGGCGAGCACATCTTCGGCCTGCCTGCGCTGCGTGTTGTACCGTCTGCGGACGTGAACATCACCCTGTCGATGGCGCTGGGCGTATTTATCCTGATTCTTTTCTACAGCATCAAAATGAAAGGCGTAAGCGGCTTTGTGAAAGAGCTTACCTTGCAGCCGTTCAACCACTGGGCGTTTATTCCGGTCAACCTGATCCTGGAAGGCGTTAGCCTGCTGTCCAAACCTGTTTCACTGGGTCTGCGACTGTTCGGCAACATGTATGCGGGTGAGCTGATTTTCATTCTGATCGCGGGTCTTCTGCCGTGGTGGTCACAGTGGATTCTTAATGTGCCATGGGCCATTTTCCACATCCTGATCATTACGCTGCAAGCCTTTATCTTCATGGTTCTGACGATCGTCTATCTGTCGATGGCGTCTGAAGAGCACTGATTTTTTACCAACACTACTACGTTTTAATTGAAACAAACTGGAGACTGTCATGGAAAACCTGAATATGGATCTGCTGTACATGGCTGCCGCTGTGATGATGGGTCTGGCGGCTATCGGTGCTGCGATCGGTATCGGCATCCTCGGGGGCAAATTCCTGGAAGGCGCAGCGCGTCAACCTGATCTGATTCCTCTGCTGCGTACTCAGTTCTTTATCGTTATGGGTCTGGTGGATGCTATCCCAATGATCGCTGTAGGTCTGGGTCTGTACGTGATGTTTGCTGTCGCGTAGTAGTAGTTTTAAAACCCTAAGCCACAGAAATTAAAGAGGTATTGTGCTGTGAACATGAACGCAACAATCCTCGGCCAGGCCATCGCGTTTATTCTCTTTGTCTGGTTCTGCATGAAGTATGTATGGCCGCCTTTAATGGCTGCCATCGAAAAACGTCAGAAAGAAATTGCTGACGGTCTGGCTTCCGCAGAACGCGCTAAGAAAGATTTGGACCTTGCACAGGCCAACGCGACAGACCAGCTGAAAAAAGCGAAAGCTGAAGCTCAGGTTATCATCGAACAGGCTAACAAACGCCGTTCGCAGATCCTGGACGAAGCCAAAGCTGAAGCAGAACAGGAACGTACTAAGATCGTGACACAGGCTCAGGCAGAAATTGATGCTGAGCGTAAACGTGCTCGTGAAGAACTGCGTAAGCAGGTTGCGATTCTGGCTGTTGCTGGCGCCGAGAAGATCATCGAACGTTCCGTGGATGAAGCTGCTAACAGCGACATCGTGGACAAACTTGTCGCTGAACTGTAAGGAGGGAGGGGCTGATGTCTGAATTTGTTACGGTAGCTCGCCCCTACGCCAAAGCAGCTTTTGACTTTGCTGTCGAACACCAAAATGTCGATCGCTGGCAGGATATGCTGGCGTTTGCCGCTGAGGTGACGAAAAACGAACAAATGGCTGAGTTGCTTTCCGGTGCGTTAGCACCTGAAACTCTCGCCGCGTCGTTTATCGCCGTGTGCGGAGAGCAACTGGATGCCAACGGCCAGAACCTGATTAAGGTCATGGCAGAAAATGGTCGTCTCCGTGTGCTCCCGGATGTTCTCGAGCAGTTTGAGCACTTACGTGCCCTTAGTGAAGCAACCGCTGAAGTCGAAGTGACTTCTGCGACTGAACTGAGTAACGAACAGCTTGCGAAAATCACCGCCGCGATGGAAAAACGTCTGTCACGCAAAGTTAAGCTGAATTGCAAAATCGATAAGTCTGTAATGGCAGGCGTAATCATCCGTTCGGGTGATATGGTCATTGATGGCAGCGTACGCGGCCGTCTTGAGCGCCTTGCAGACGTCTTGCAGTCTTAAGGGGACTGGAGCATGCAACTGAATTCCACCGAAATCAGCGAACTGATCAAGCAGCGCATTGCTCAGTTCAGTGTTGTGAGTGAAGCTCACAACGAAGGTACTATTGTTTCTGTAAGTGACGGTGTTATCCGCATCCACGGCCTTGCCGATTGTATGCAGGGTGAGATGATTTCCCTGCCGGGTAACCGTTACGCTATCGCACTGAACCTGGAGCGCGACTCCGTAGGTGCAGTTGTTATGGGCCCATACGCTGACCTCGCCGAAGGCATGAAGGTTAAGTGTACTGGCCGTATTCTGGAAGTACCGGTTGGCCGTGGCCTGCTGGGTCGCGTTGTTAACACCCTGGGTGCGCCAATCGACGGTAAAGGTCCGGTTGAGCACGATGGCTTCTCCCCAATCGAAGTTATCGCACCAGGCGTTATCGACCGTCAGTCCGTAGATCAGCCAGTGCAGACTGGTTATAAGTCCGTTGATGCCATGATCCCAATCGGTCGTGGTCAGCGTGAACTGATCATCGGTGACCGTCAGACCGGTAAAACCGCGATGGCAATCGACGCCATCATCAACCAGCGTGACTCCGGTATCAAATGCGTGTACGTGGCCATCGGCCAGAAAGCGTCCACCATTTCCAACGTGGTTCGTAAACTGGAAGAGCACGGCGCACTGTCTAACACCATCGTTGTGGTAGCGACCGCGTCTGAATCTGCTGCACTGCAATACCTGGCGCCATACGCAGGTTGCGCAATGGGCGAATACTTCCGTGACCGCGGTGAAGATGCGCTGATCGTATACGATGACCTGTCTAAACAGGCTGTTGCTTATCGTCAGGTTTCCCTGCTGCTCCGTCGTCCACCTGGACGTGAAGCGTTCCCTGGCGACGTATTCTACCTCCACTCTCGTCTGCTGGAGCGTGCTTCCCGCGTTAACGCGGAATACGTTGAGAACTTCACTAAAGGTGAAGTGAAGGGTAAAACGGGCTCTCTGACCGCTCTGCCGATCATTGAAACCCAGGCGGGTGACGTTTCTGCGTTCGTTCCGACCAACGTAATCTCCATTACCGATGGTCAGATCTTCCTGGAAACTAACCTGTTTAACTCCGGTATTCGTCCGGCGGTTAACCCGGGTATCTCCGTATCCCGTGTTGGTGGTGCTGCTCAGACCAAGATCATCAAGAAACTGTCCGGTGGTATCCGTACCGCGCTGGCACAGTATCGTGAACTGGCTGCGTTCTCTCAGTTCGCATCCGATCTGGACGAAGCAACCCGTAAACAGCTGAGCCACGGCCAGAAAGTGACCGAGCTGCTGAAGCAGAAACAGTACGCACCAATGTCTGTTGCTCAGCAGGGCCTGGTACTGTTCGCGGCTGAACGCGGTTACCTCGAAGATGTGGAACTGGCGAAAATCGGTAGCTTCGAAGCCGCTCTGCTGGCTTACGTTGACCGTGATCACGCTCCGCTGATGCAAGAGATCAACCAGACCGGTGGCTATAACGACGAAATCGAAGGCAAGCTGAAAGCTATCCTCGATTCCTTCAAAGCAACCCAATCCTGGTAATCGTCCGGCGGCTTGTCTCAGGACAAGCCGCCTGGCATTGAGGAGAAGCTCATGGCCGGCGCAAAAGAGATACGTAGTAAGATCGCAAGCGTCCAGAACACGCAAAAGATCACTAAAGCGATGGAGATGGTCGCCGCTTCCAAAATGCGTAAATCGCAGGATCGCATGGCGGCCAGCCGTCCTTATGCAGAAACCATGCGCAAAGTGATTGGTCACCTTGCAAACGGTAATCTGGAATATAAGCACCCTTACCTGGAAGAACGCGACGTTAAGCGCGTGGGCTACCTGGTGGTGTCGACCGACCGTGGTCTGTGTGGCGGCTTGAACATTAACCTGTTCAAAAAACTGCTGGCGGATATGAAAGCATGGTCTGAAAAAGGCGTTCAGTGCGATATCGCAATGATCGGCTCTAAAGGCGTCTCTTTCTTTAACTCCGTTGGCGGCAACATTGTCGCTCAGGTGACCGGTATGGGTGATAACCCGTCCCTGTCCGAACTGATCGGCCCGGTTAAAGTGATGTTGCAGGCCTATGATGAAGGCCGTCTGGACAGACTGTACGTTGTCAGCAACAAATTCATTAACACCATGTCTCAGGTTCCAACGCTCACTCAGATGCTGCCGTTACCGGCATCAGAAGATGACGAGCTGAAGCACAAAGCCTGGGATTACCTGTATGAACCCGATCCGAAACCGCTGCTGGATACCCTGCTGCGTCGTTACGTTGAATCTCAGGTTTATCAGGGCGTTGTAGAAAACCTGGCCAGCGAGCAGGCCGCACGAATGGTGGCGATGAAAGCCGCGACCGATAATGGCGGCAGCCTGATTAAAGAGCTGCAGTTGGTTTACAACAAAGCTCGTCAGGCCAGCATTACTCAGGAACTCACCGAGATCGTCTCGGGGGCCGCCGCGGTTTAACCAGGTTTACGAATTACGTAGAGGATTCAAGATGGCTACTGGAAAGATTGTCCAGGTAATCGGCGCCGTGGTGGACGTCGAGTTCCCTCAGGACGCCGTACCACGCGTGTACGACGCGCTTGAGGTACAGAATGGTAACGAGAGCCTGGTGCTGGAAGTTCAGCAGCAGCTCGGCGGCGGTATCGTGCGTACCATCGCAATGGGTTCTTCCGACGGTCTGCGTCGTGGTCTGGAAGTCAAAGACCTTGAGCACCCGATCGAAGTCCCGGTAGGTAAAGCAACACTGGGTCGTATCATGAACGTATTGGGTCAGCCAATCGACATGAAAGGCGACATCGGTGAAGAAGAGCGTTGGGCTATCCACCGCGCGGCACCTTCCTACGAAGAGCTGTCCAGCTCTCAGGAACTGCTGGAAACCGGTATCAAAGTTATCGACCTGATGTGTCCGTTCGCGAAGGGCGGTAAAGTCGGTCTGTTCGGTGGTGCGGGTGTTGGTAAAACTGTAAACATGATGGAGCTGATCCGTAACATCGCGATCGAGCACTCCGGTTACTCTGTGTTTGCGGGCGTAGGTGAACGTACTCGTGAGGGTAACGACTTCTACCACGAAATGACCGACTCCAACGTTCTGGACAAAGTATCCCTGGTTTACGGCCAGATGAACGAGCCACCAGGAAACCGTCTGCGCGTTGCGCTGACCGGCCTGACTATGGCTGAGAAGTTCCGTGACGAAGGCCGTGACGTTCTGCTGTTTGTTGATAACATCTACCGTTACACCCTGGCCGGTACGGAAGTATCTGCACTGCTGGGTCGTATGCCTTCAGCGGTAGGTTATCAGCCTACGCTGGCGGAAGAGATGGGTGTTCTTCAGGAACGTATCACCTCTACCAAAACCGGTTCTATCACCTCCGTTCAGGCGGTATACGTACCTGCGGATGACTTGACTGACCCATCGCCAGCAACCACCTTTGCTCACTTAGACGCAACCGTGGTACTGAGCCGTCAGATCGCGTCTCTGGGTATCTACCCGGCCGTTGACCCGCTGGACTCCACCAGCCGTCAGCTGGATCCACTGGTAGTTGGTCAGGAACACTACGACACCGCGCGTGGCGTACAGTCCCTGCTGCAGCGTTACCAGGAACTGAAAGACATCATCGCCATCCTGGGTATGGATGAACTGTCTGAAGAAGACAAACTGGTGGTAGCACGTGCGCGTAAGATCCAGCGCTTCCTGTCCCAGCCATTCTTCGTTGCGGAAGTATTCACCGGTTCCCCAGGTAAATACGTTTCCCTGAAAGACACCATCCGTGGCTTTAAAGGCATCATGGAAGGCGAATACGATCACCTGCCGGAGCAGGCGTTCTACATGGTTGGTTCCATCGACGAAGCCGTGGAAAAAGCCAAAAAACTTTAACGCCTTAATCGGAGGGTGATATGGCAATGACTTACCACCTGGACGTCGTCAGCGCAGAGCAACAAATGTTCTCTGGTCTGGTCGAGAAAATCCAGGTAACGGGTAGTGAAGGTGAACTGGGTATTTTCCCAGGTCACGCACCGCTGCTCACCGCCATTAAGCCTGGTATGATCCGCATCGTTAAACAGTTCGGTCACGAAGAGTTTATCTATCTGTCTGGCGGCATTCTTGAAGTGCAGCCTGGCAGTGTGACCGTTCTGGCCGATACCGCTATCCGTGGACAGGATCTCGACGAAGCGCGAGCCCTGGAATCGAAGCGTAAGGCTGAAGAGCACATTAGCAGCTCTCATGGTGACGTGGATTACGCTCAGGCGTCTGCGGAGCTGGCCAAAGCGATCGCGAAACTGCGCGTTATCGAGTTGACCAAAAAAGCGATGTAACACCGGCTTGAAAAGCACAAAAGCCAGTCTGGATACCAGGCTGGCTTTTTTTTTCGGCCTTAATTCATGATTAAAAAGATGTAGAATTTTAAGCATCAAACGTTTTTACTTCACACTCAAACTACCGTCAGGATGCGTATGTCAAACAGTGCGATGAGCGTGGTGATCCTTGCCGCTGGCAAAGGGACCCGCATGTATTCCGATCTGCCTAAGGTGCTCCACACGCTTGCAGGAAAGCCAATGGTGCAGCATGTCATTGATGCAGCGAATGAACTGGGTGCCAGTCAGGTTCATCTGGTCTACGGCCACGGCGGCGATCTGCTTAAAAAGACGCTGAGCGATGACAAGCTCAACTGGGTGCTTCAGGCAGAACAGCTGGGCACAGGCCATGCGATGCAGCAGGCTGCGCCATTCTTTGCGGATGACGAAGACATTTTGATGCTCTACGGCGATGTCCCGCTGATCTCCGTTGAAACACTGACTCGCCTGCGTGAAGCCAAACCGCAGGGTGGCATCGGTTTGTTAACCGTCGTGCTGGACGATCCAACCGGTTATGGCCGCATCACCCGTGAAAACGGCAACGTCACGGGGATTGTTGAGCATAAAGATGCCAGCGACGAGCAGCGCCAGATTCAGGAGATCAACACCGGTATCCTGATTGCCAATGGCGCGGATATGAAGCGCTGGCTGTCAAAACTCAACAACAACAACGCGCAGGGTGAATACTACATCACCGACATCATTGCGATGGCCTACCATGAAGGGCGTGAAATTGCCGCCGTTCATCCGGCGCGCATCAGCGAAACGGACGGCGTCAATAACCGCCTTCAGCTTTCCCGTCTTGAGCGTATTTATCAGTCCGAGCAGGCCGAAAAACTGCTGCTGGCAGGCGTGATGCTGCGCGATCCGGCGCGTTTCGATTTGCGTGGTTCGTTATCTCACGGGCGTGACGTTGAAATTGATACTAACGTTATCCTCGAAGGTCACGTCACGCTGGGCAATCGCGTCAAAATTGGCGCCGGCTGCGTGATTAAAAACAGCGTCATCGGTGACGACTGCGAAATCAGCCCGTACAGCGTGGTAGAAGATGCCCGTCTGGATGCCGCCTGTACCATCGGCCCGTTTGCGCGTCTGCGCCCGGGCGCTGAGCTGCTGGAAGGCGCTCACGTGGGTAACTTCGTGGAAATGAAAAAAGCGCGTCTGGGTAAAGGCTCGAAAGCCGGTCATCTGACCTATCTGGGCGATGCGGAAATTGGTAATAACGTGAATATTGGTGCAGGGACTATTACCTGTAACTATGACGGCGCCAATAAGTTTAAAACCATCATCGGTGATGATGTGTTTGTTGGCTCCGATACGCAGCTGGTGGCGCCTGTTACCGTGGGTAATGGGGTGACCATTGCCGCCGGAACAACCGTGACGCGCGATGTGGCCGAGAACGAGCTGGTGTTAAGCCGCGTTCCGCAGGTCAGCAAGCAGGGCTGGAAACGCCCGGTGAAGAAAAAGTAACAACAAGGCGGGTGGCGCTACGCTTACCCGCCCTACGATTGAGTAGGCCTGATAAGGCGTAGCCGACATCAGGCAAACCCGGGAGAGGAGATAAATATATATCTCCCCCACAAGCAGTACCCATAAAAATAACCCCACTCTCTACAAGGCTCGGGGCGCCCGGAAAGGGCAAATACAGGTCAGCGACAACGCAGGCATAATGCCTAAATTCGGAATCTAAAATTATGTGTGGAATTGTTGGCGCAGTTGCGCAGCGTGATATTGCTGAAATCCTTCTCGAAGGTTTACGTCGTCTGGAATACCGTGGTTACGACTCCGCCGGTCTGGCTGTCGTCGATGCAGAAGGTCATATGACCCGTCTGCGTCGTCTCGGTAAAGTGCAGATGCTGGCCCAGGCCGCGGAGGAACATCCGCTGCATGGGGGTACCGGTATTGCGCACACCCGCTGGGCGACGCACGGCGAACCGTCTGAAGGTAACGCGCACCCGCATGTGTCTGAACACATCGTGGTCGTGCACAACGGCATTATCGAAAACCACGAACCGCTGCGCGAAGAACTGAAAGCGCGCGGCTACACCTTCGTCTCTGAAACTGACACCGAAGTGATTGCTCACCTGGTGCACTGGGAGCTGGAGCAGGGCGGCACGCTGCGTGATGCGGTGCTGCGTGCTATCCCTCAGTTGCGCGGTGCGTACGGTACGGTGATCATGGATTCCCGCGACCCGTCCACGCTGCTGGCCGCGCGTTCCGGTAGCCCGATGGTTATCGGTCTGGGCATGGGCGAAAACTTCATCGCTTCTGACCAGCTGGCGCTCCTGCCGGTTACCCGTCGCTTTATCTTCCTCGAAGAGGGGGATATCGCGGAAGTGACTCGCCGCAGCGTGACCGTATTCGATACCAAAGGCGAGCAGGTGAAACGTCAGGAGATCGAATCGAATCTGCAGTACGACGCGGGCGACAAAGGCGCTTACCGTCACTACATGCAGAAAGAGATTTACGAGCAGCCAAACGCCATCAAAAACACCCTCACCGGGCGCATCAGCCACGGTGAAGTGGACCTGAGCGAGCTGGGCGCAAACGCGAACGAACTGCTCGGTAAAGTTGAGCATATTCAGATCGTGGCCTGCGGCACTTCCTATAATTCCGGTATGGTTTCTCGCTACTGGTTTGAATCCCTGGCGGGTGTGCCGTGCGATGTGGAAATCGCGTCTGAATTCCGCTATCGCAAATCTGCGGTGCGTCGTAACAGCCTGATGATCACCCTTTCCCAGTCCGGCGAAACGGCGGATACGCTGGCCGCGCTGCGTCTCTCAAAAGAGCTGGGTTACCTGGGCTCGCTGGCCATCTGTAACGTTCCTGGCTCCTCGCTGGTGCGTGAGTCCGATCTGGCGCTGATGACCAAAGCGGGTACCGAAATCGGCGTGGCCTCCACCAAAGCGTTTACTACTCAGCTGACCGTACTGCTGATGCTGGTGGCGAAGCTGGCGCGTCTGAAAGGCGAAGATGCTTCCGTTGAGCATGACATCGTTCATGGCCTGCAGGCACTGCCGAGCCGTATTGAGCAGATGCTGTCTCAGGACAAACGCATTGAAGCGCTGGCGGAAGATTTCTCTGACAAACATCACGCCCTGTTCCTGGGCCGTGGCGATCAGTATCCGATTGCGCTGGAAGGCGCGTTGAAGCTGAAAGAGATTTCCTACATTCACGCAGAAGCCTATGCGGCAGGCGAGCTGAAGCACGGCCCGCTGGCGCTGATTGACGCGGATATGCCGGTCATCGTTGTGGCACCGAACAACGAACTGCTGGAAAAACTGAAATCTAACATCGAAGAAGTGCGCGCCCGCGGCGGCGTACTGTACGTCTTCGCCGATCAAGATGCCGGTTTTGTCAGCAATGACAACATGCACATCATCGAGATGCCGCACGTTGAAGAGGTGATTGCACCGATCTTCTACACCGTTCCGCTGCAGCTGCTGGCCTATCATGTTGCGCTGATCAAAGGCACCGACGTTGACCAGCCGCGTAACCTGGCAAAATCGGTTACCGTAGAATAATCCCTTCAGGCTCCACCTTCGGGTGGAGCTTTTTTATCCCGCCCGGTTTGTTTTTAATCAATCCTTTCTCGTTTTTAATAATGACAATCTGTCATCTTCAGCTACTTTTTTCAGTGTCACATAAAGAAAATATTTCTGAAAACGCCTTGTCATAAAAGTGGCTAACGCTATGAAAATTAATGATTATTTTGCATATTTTTAAGTGAAATTTTCATTGTCATAAAACTGTCATAATTCGTACATTTATCTGTCACCTGTTTGTCCTATTTTGCTCATCGTAGCCACTTAAACAATGATTTACGAAATCCTTGCAGGAGACATTATGAAAGTTATGCGTACCACTGTCGCAACTGTTGTCGCCGCGACCTTATCTCTGAGCGCGTTCTCTGTATTTGCAGAAGCAAGCCTGACTGGCGCTGGTGCAACCTTCCCTGCGCCGGTGTATGCCAAATGGGCGGATACCTACCAGAAAGAAACCGGTAACAAGGTTAACTATCAGGGTATCGGCTCCTCCGGTGGCGTTAAACAAATTACCGCGAACACGGTTGATTTCGGCGCATCAGACGCTCCGCTGTCTGATGACAAACTGGCTCAGGAAGGCCTGTTCCAGTTCCCGACCGTGATCGGTGGCGTGGTTCTGGCCATCAACCTGCCGGGCGTGAAGTCGGGTGAGCTGGTGCTGGACGGCAAAACCCTGGGTGACATCTACCTGGGCAAAATCAAAAAATGGGATGACGAAGCGATCGCTAAACTCAACCCAGGCCTGAAGCTGCCTTCTCAGAACATCGCCGTGGTTCGCCGTGCGGATGGTTCCGGTACCTCTTTCGTGTTCACCAGCTACCTGGCAAAAGTGAACGAAGAGTGGAAGTCTAAAGTCGGCTCCGGCTCTACCGTTAACTGGCCAACCGGTCTGGGCGGTAAAGGTAACGACGGTATCGCCGCGTTCGTACAGCGTCTGCCTGGCTCAATTGGTTACGTAGAGTATGCGTACGCTAAGCAGAACAACCTGTCCTACACCAAACTGGTTTCAGCCGACGGCAAACCGGTTAGCCCGACCGAAGAGAACTTTGCTAACGCCGCGAAAGGCGCTGACTGGAGCAAATCCTTCGCGCAGGATCTGACTAACCAGAAAGGCGAAGGTGCATGGCCAATCACCTCTACCACCTTCATCCTGGTTCACAAAGAGCAGAAGAAACCTGAGCAGGGCGCCGAAGTGCTGAAGTTCTTCGACTGGGCGTACAAAAACGGCGGCAAACAGGCTAACGCCCTGGATTACGCTACCCTGCCGGACAACGTGGTTGAGCAGATTCGCGCTGCATGGAAAACCAACGTGAAAGACAGCAGCGGTAAAGCGCTGTACTAACAGGATATATTTAACGAAGATGGCGGGTGGCGCTGCGCTTACCCGCCCTACGGTTTAAGCTGTAGGCCCGGTAAGCGTCAGCGCCACCGGGCATATTCGTAAAAACGTCTCAAACAGAAGAGTAATTTATGGCTGCAACCAAGCCTGCATTTAACCCTCCGGGTAAAAAAGGTGACATGATTTTCAGCGCGCTGGTAAAACTGGCTGCGCTGATTGTGCTATTGCTGCTGGGCGGCATTATCGTGTCTCTGATTTTCTCCTCATGGCCGAGCATCCAGAAATTCGGTTTCTCCTTCCTGTGGACCAAAGAGTGGGACGCGCCGAACGACATCTACGGTGCCCTGGTGCCGATTTACGGCACGCTGGTGACCTCGTTCATCGCCCTGCTGATTGCGGTTCCGGTGAGCTTTGGTATTGCCCTGTTCCTGACGGAGCTGGCGCCGGGCTGGCTGCGTCGTCCGCTAGGGATCGCCATCGAACTGCTGGCGGCCATTCCGAGTATCGTTTACGGCATGTGGGGCCTGTTCATCTTTGCTCCGCTGTTCGCCACATACTTCCAGGAACCGGTCGGTAACGTTCTTTCTGCCATTCCGTTTGTGGGTGCCCTGTTCTCCGGCCCGGCTTTCGGTATCGGCATTCTGGCGGCAGGTGTGATCCTCGCCATCATGATTATTCCGTACATTGCGGCGGTTATGCGCGATGTCTTCGAACAAACGCCGGTGATGATGAAAGAGTCGGCCTACGGCATCGGCTGCACCACCTGGGAAGTTATCTGGCGCATTGTCCTTCCGTTCACCAAAAATGGGGTGATCGGGGGCGTGATGCTGGGCTTAGGTCGTGCGCTGGGTGAAACCATGGCGGTCACCTTTATCATCGGTAACACCTACCAGCTCGACAGCGTGTCGCTCTACATGCCGGGTAACAGTATTACCTCGGCGCTGGCGAATGAATTTGCGGAAGCGGAATCGGGTCTGCACGTGGCGGCGCTGATGGAGCTGGGTCTGATTCTGTTCGTTATCACCTTCATTGTTCTGGCGATTTCCAAGCTGATGATTATGCGCCTCGCTAAAAATGAGGGAGCACGCTAATGGCCACTCTCGAAATGCAAGCTACCGCTGAACTGGCGGAATCCCGCCGCAAAATGCAGGCCAGACGCCGCATGAAAAACCGTATTGCCCTGTCGCTCTCTATGGCGACGATGGCATTCGGCCTGTTCTGGCTGGTCTGGATCCTCTTCTCGACGGTCGTTCGCGGGATTGACGGGATGTCACTGTCGCTGTTCACCGAGATGACGCCGCCGCCGAACACGGCGGGTGGTGGCCTGGCGAATGCCCTGGCGGGCAGCGGCCTGCTGATCCTGTGGGCGACGGTCTTCGGCACGCCGCTGGGCATCATGGCGGGCATCTACCTGGCAGAATACGGTCGTAAATCCTGGCTGGCGGAAGTGATTCGCTTCATCAACGACATTCTGCTGTCAGCCCCGTCTATCGTCGTGGGTCTGTTTGTTTACACCGTGGTGGTGGCGCAGATGGAACACTTCTCCGGCTGGGCGGGTGTGATTGCCCTGGCGCTGCTGCAGGTGCCGATTGTTATTCGTACCACCGAGAACATGCTGAAACTGGTGCCGGACAGCCTGCGTGAAGCGGCTTATGCGCTGGGTACGCCGAAATGGAAGATGATCTCTGCGATTACGCTGAAGGCGTCCGTCTCAGGGATCATGACCGGTATCCTGCTGGCGGTTGCGCGTATCGCAGGTGAAACGGCGCCGCTGCTGTTTACGTCTCTCTCCAACCAGTTCTGGAGCACGGACATGATGCAGCCGATCGCCAACCTGCCGGTGACGATCTTTAAATTTGCGATGAGCCCATTCGCGGAATGGCAGCAGCTGGCCTGGGCCGGGGTGCTGATCATTACCCTTTGCGTACTGTTGCTGAACATTCTGGCGCGCGTCATTTTCGCGAAGAAGAAACACGGTTAATTTTTTACGGCGCGGCAGCTCGCGGCGCCGAATGAGGAAATGAGTCAATGAGTATGGTTGATACTGCCCCGGGTAAGATTCAGGTTCGTGATTTGAACTTCTACTACGGCAAATTCCATGCCCTGAAGAATATCAACCTGGATATCGCGAAGAACCAGGTCACGGCATTTATCGGTCCGTCCGGCTGCGGAAAATCCACGCTGCTGCGTACCTTTAACAAAATGTATTCGCTCTATCCGGAGCAGCGCGCTGAAGGTGAAATCATCCTGGACGGTGAAAACATTCTGACCCAGGCTCAGGATATTGCCCTGCTGCGCGCCAAAGTGGGGATGGTGTTCCAGAAACCAACGCCCTTCCCGATGTCCATTTATGACAACATCGCGTTCGGCGTTCGCCTGTTTGAAAAGCTCTCCCGTGCCGATATGGACGAGCGCGTGCAGTGGGCTTTGACCAAGGCCGCATTATGGAACGAAACCAAAGATAAGTTGCACCAGAGCGGTTACTCTCTTTCCGGTGGTCAGCAGCAGCGTCTGTGCATTGCGCGCGGTATCGCTATTCGCCCGGAAGTGTTGCTGCTGGATGAGCCGTGTTCAGCGCTGGACCCGATCTCAACCGGCCGTATTGAAGAGCTGATCACCGAGCTGAAGCAGGATTACACCGTGGTTATCGTGACCCATAACATGCAGCAGGCTGCACGTTGTTCCGATCACACGGCGTTTATGTACCTGGGCGAGTTGATTGAGTTCAGCGATACGGACGCGCTGTTCACCAGGCCCGCGAAGAAACAAACCGAAGATTACATTACTGGCCGCTACGGTTGATTTGCCTTAGTGCATGTGGAGAAACCATGGACAACCTCAATCTTAATAAACACATTTCCGGCCAGTTCAACGCAGAGCTGGAAAGCATTCGCACCCAGGTAATGACCATGGGCGGCATGGTCGAGCAGCAGCTTTCTGATGCGATTACGGCAATGCACAACCAGGACAGCGAGCTGGCGAAGCGCGTCATTGAAGGCGACAAAAACGTCAACATGATGGAAGTGGCTATCGACGAGGCCTGCGTGCGCATTATCGCGAAACGTCAGCCGACGGCGAGCGACCTGCGTCTGGTGATGGCGATCATCAAAACCATCGCCGAGCTGGAGCGTATTGGTGACGTTGCGGATAAAATCTGCCGCACCGCGCTGGAGAAGTTCTCTCAGCAACACCAGCCGCTGCTGGTGAGCCTGGAGTCGCTGGGCCGCCACACGGTGCAGATGCTGCATGACGTGCTGGATGCCTTTGCGCGTATGGACCTGGACGAAGCGGTGCGTATCTACCGTGAAGACAAGAAGGTCGACCAGGAGTATGAAGGCATCGTGCGTCAGCTGATGACCTACATGATGGAAGATTCACGTACGATCCCAAGCGTACTGACTGCCCTGTTCTGCGCGCGCTCCATCGAGCGTATCGGCGACCGCTGCCAGAACATTTGCGAATACATTTTCTACTTCGTGAAGGGGCAGGACTTCCGTCACGTGGGCGGCGATGAGCTGGACAAGCTGCTGGCGGGTAAAGATCCGAAAGAGTGATATTTGTGGCGGGTGGCGCTAGCGCTTACCCGCCCTACGAGCCCTGTAGGCCGGATAAGCGTTAGCGCCATCCGGCTTTGTTTTTTTCAGCGTGTAATATCCCACCCGCGCGCCTTCCACAGTTCCGGCAACTGTGCCAGATCGGTAAAGGTCGTCACGTTTGGATGATCGATCGGCTTGTTGTGCGGATCGGCGCAGAAGTAAAACACCTCCATCCCCGCATCAATCCCCGACTGCGCGCCCGCAGACGAGTCATCCACCAGAATGCAGTTCTCTACGTTGACGTTCATCGCTTTTGCCGCATGGAACATCAGCGCCGGGTCCGGCTTCCAGCGCTGGATATCGTAGCCGCTGAACAATTTTTCCGGGAAATGGTGCAACATCTCAAGCTTGCCCAGCGAGTGCTGCATTTTGCTAACCGGGCCGTTAGAAACGACGCAGACAGGCACCGTCATCGCATCCAGCAGCGCGTTTGCGCCCGGAATGACCTCCAGCTCCGAATCAAACAGGCGTGCGACCTCGGCGCGGTACACTGGCTCCAGATCCGTTTTCGCCAGATCCACACCGTGTTCTTCGTTAATGATGTCGATGATCTCGTAGAGCTTCACGCCCTTAAAGCGCTTAAACACCTCTTCGAGTTCCAGCGTAATGCCAAATTCCTTGAACATAGTGACATACGCGCGGGAACAAATGACCTCACTGTCGACCAGCGTACCGTCGCAGTCGAAAAATACCGCTTCAATTCCGGACATGCCTTTCCCTTTTAACAAGTTTAACGTTTACGTACGGCAGTTCACCGGGACGCAATCGTTGCCGTATAAGCAAAATCAATGAAAAAAGTATCACGTAACCGCCACTATTGTCGCATTTTGGTATAGGATAGCGACGAATTTTCCCTCCTTGTTCGGAAATTGATGATGAGTCAACAACACACTACCCAGACATCTGGTCAGGGTCTGCTTGAGCGCGTTTTTAAACTGCGCGAGCACGGCACAACGGCACGCACCGAAGTGATCGCTGGTTTCACCACCTTCCTGACGATGGTCTATATCGTTTTTGTGAACCCTCAAATTCTGGGCGTTGCTGGCATGGATACCAGCGCCGTCTTCGTGACCACCTGTCTGATCGCGGCCCTTGGCAGCATTCTGATGGGCGTGTTCGCTAACCTGCCGGTTGCGCTGGCACCGGCAATGGGCCTGAATGCGTTCTTCGCGTTCGTGGTCGTTCAGGCGATGGGTCTGCCGTGGCAGGTTGGTATGGGCGCCATCTTCTGGGGCGCGGTTGGTCTGCTGCTGCTGACCATTTTCCGCGTGCGTTACTGGATGATTGCAAACATTCCAGTGAGCCTGCGCGTGGGCATCACCAGCGGTATCGGTCTGTTCATCGGTATGATGGGGCTGAAAAACGCCGGCGTTATCGTGGCGAACCCGGATACGCTGGTGAGCATCGGTCACCTGACCTCTCATAACGTGCTGCTGGGCGTGCTGGGCTTCTTTATCATCGCGATCCTGGCTTCTCGCAATATTCACGCGGCGGTGCTGGTCTCCATCGTGGTGACCACGCTGCTGGGCTGGATGCTGGGCGACGTTCACTATAACGGTATCGTCTCCGCGCCACCGAGCGTTTCTACCGTGATTGGTCACGTCGATCTGGCGGGTTCCCTGAACCTGGGCCTGGCGGGCGTGATTTTCTCCTTCATGCTGGTCAACCTGTTTGACTCCTCCGGCACGCTGATTGGCGTGACCGACAAAGCGGGTCTGGCGGATGAAAAAGGGAAATTCCCGCGCATGAAGCAGGCGCTGTTTGTGGACAGCGTCTCCTCTGTGACCGGTGCTTTTATCGGAACCTCGTCCGTTACCGCGTACATTGAATCTTCTTCCGGCGTGTCCGTGGGCGGCCGTACCGGCCTGACGGCAGTGGTCGTGGGTATTCTCTTCCTGCTGGTGATCTTCCTCTCTCCGCTGGCGGGTATGGTTCCACCGTATGCGGCAGCCGGCGCGCTGATCTATGTGGGGGTGCTGATGACCTCCAGCCTGTCACGCGTGAAGTGGGATGATTTAACCGAAGCGGTGCCGGCGTTTATTACCGCCGTGATGATGCCGTTCAGCTTCTCGATTACCGAAGGTATCGCGCTGGGCTTTATCTCTTACTGCATAATGAAGATCGGTACCGGCCGCTTCCGCGACCTCAGTCCATGCGTGATTGTTGTGGCGCTGCTGTTTGTGCTGAAGATTGTGTTTATTGACGCGCACTAAGGTGCGGTTTGTGGTGTCAGGTGGCGCTTCGCTTACCTGACCTACTGACGAGTGTAGGCCCGGTAAGCGCTAGCGCCACCGGGCTTTTTTATCAGGCTTTAACCCGCTTAATATAATCCCCAAACGCCGTCAGTTGGCCCGACAGATGATCGCGCGTGCTCTGATCCACCACTTCACCCGTTTGCGGGTCGACCTTGTTCTGAATCACACCACCCATAAACTCCGGCTTGTTCATGACCATCGCATCCAGGAATACCAGGATCTGACGCAGATGATACTGGCAGCGCGCGCCGCCAATCGCGCCCATTGAGCTGGTCTGGATCAGCACCGGTTTGCCTGACAGCGGCTGCTCAGGTAAACGGGACAGCCAGTCGATGGCATTCTTCAGGCCACCCGGCACCGAGTAGTTATACTCCGGCGTGACGATGACCACGCCGTCGGCCTGGCGGATCTGCTCTGCCAGCGCCTCAACGCTCTGCGGGAACCCTTCTTCCTGCTGGACATCCGCATCATACAGCGGAATATCGCCAATAGACGGCAGGGCGCTAATTTCCATTCCTGCCGGTGCCAGCTGTGGCAGCGTGCGGGC
The DNA here is from genome assembly GCF_000493015.1 of Enterobacter sp. MGH 24. Classification (NCBI taxonomy): domain Bacteria; kingdom Pseudomonadati; phylum Pseudomonadota; class Gammaproteobacteria; order Enterobacterales; family Enterobacteriaceae; genus Enterobacter; species Enterobacter sp. MGH 24. Next base: position 1,408,643 of record NZ_KI535657.1, read on the forward strand.
AACCATCCCGTTAAATGAACCTTTGCGCAGGCTTCCCAGTAACGTAACTACTTTCAACGTATCAGACATGATTACTCCTGTTTCATCATGATGACCCTGATTGGATCAGCTAAGGGTGAATGCTTTTTCTGCTGGTAAACTGGTTAAACGCATCAGACGTGCGGCGGGCTCGTTGGCGCGCTCGGGCACATCAGGAAGGCTACGCCATCCCTGTTGACTGTCAAATTCCCAGATTTTCATGCGTTCGATGGCGGGGGTAACTGCAATGGACCAGATGAGCACATCCTCTGCGTCACTGAGCGCCTCTACCAGCGTGGCCTGAGTGGCACGCAGACGTCCGGAGCCTGGCAGCAGCTGCAGCAGGCTGGCGTCGTCTGAGGCGCATCCACAGAGCTTGCGAATGCTCTGGCGCAAGGTAATGAGCTGGGCTCTGGCTTCGACAGGATCGTTCTGGTTGCGGACCCACAGCTTCTCATTGCTGGAGAGCGGATAGTCTTCATGCGCATTACCGCCATGGAAGCTGCGCGTCGCGCGCTGAAGTTCCATATCGAGCCCACAATCCCCTTCGGTGGTCAGTGCGACGCCAATGATATTGCCCGTGTAGGCAATCGAAAAACGAGGGAGATCCGGGTCGGCAAAGACCGGGCGGCCTTCGGGTTGGGTAATGATGTCCGGCAGCTCGCTGGTGCCGTACAGCATAAACAGCAGTTCTGCGAGAAGCGCTCTGGACGCTAAAAACCGCGTCCTCCGGTGTTCCGGGAGAGTGAGTGCTTCACTGTGACAGGCTGAAGAAATTCTTGCCGATACGAGACGTCCTTCCGTAAGTATCCCTCTTGCAAAGTGCGTAGCCATTTTTCGCTCCCTGATAATGGTCGTAATCGGTTAAACGGTTACATGATTATCGCTTAACTTGACTCCTGTTTTAATCAGTAAATGGGAGTAAGAGAAGCCTTAGGACCGAACTTTACATTTTCTTAGGCAAAAATTGGATCGCTGGCACCGTACAGCGCCTTGATAGTTTCCCGCAGCCAGAGGATTTTCGGATTATGGCTGTTCCGTTTATGCCAGATCAGCGTGAAGGGAACGGTAAGCTTTTCAGCCTGCGCTTCGTCAATGGGAATCGGAAGCGCGATCAGCTTCCGCTGGTGGAGTTCATTGTAGTGGTGGCAGTAGTGCGGAGCCGTGGCGATATAGTTATGGCCGGGCTGCGCCGCCATAAACATTGCCTGTTCGAACCCCGGCAGGCACATGGCGATATTGCGCTCGCGCCCCATCTCCTTTAGCACCTCATCCAGCGCCCAGGTGTCGCTACGTTCCCAGAAGATACTGATATGCGGGTAGCGCAGGAAGGTCTCGAGGTTCCATTCATCCTGTAGCGCAGGGTGATCCTCGCGCAGATACACGCACGGACGGTCGCTGAACAGGATCTCATAGTCGATGAACCACGGCATTAGCTTCAGCAATTCACGCGATCGCGGGTGTGTTTCGCGTCCGGTGAATCCCAGATCCACCTCTCCACGCGTAATGGCGTCCAGCGAGTCGTAATCCCAGTGACGCATCTTCACCGTCGCCTGCGGATAGCGCTGGTTCACCTGCTCCAGCAGGGTATTAAACCGGATCAGCATCAATGGCGTTTCGGCGGCCAGCACGAACGTTAGCCCGCCTGGGGAATCATGGTGAAATTTATCGAGGATCTGGTTGCCGATTTGCATCCAGTCGGCTAGATCCTGTTCCAGGCTCACCGTCAGGGGCGTAGGGAGCAGCCCTAGCGGCGTTTTCACAAACAGCGGGTCGTCAAACCAGTCGCGCAGCTTGGCCAGCGATTTGCTCACCGCTGACGGCGTCACGTTCATCCGCTTCGCGGCTTTGGTAACGCTGCGCTCCTGCAGCAAAAGCTGCAGGCACAGCAACAGGTTAAGATCGAGACTGCTGATGGGCTTCTTCATAATGCGCCGCGGGCCGGATGACCGTAAGTAAGGTAATGCACAGTATGCTACAGCCAATCAGAACCCCGATCAGCATATTCAGCGCGTTAAGCCCGATGACCGCCGCCAGCCAAATCCACAGTGACGAGCCGCAGACCTGCGCAATGCCCAGCACCGAGCTTGCCACGCCTGCCCGCAGCGAGAAGGGGCCAAGCGCCTGACTCATCGCCACGCCAAAGCCAACCGAGAACCCGGCACAAATGAGGGTAATACCCACCAGCATCACCGCATGCGAGCTGGCGGTCGCCAGGAGCACGCCCGCCGTGAGGAATAAAACCTGTGAGGTCAGCATCAGCGTGCGCTGGCTGAACACATTTAGCGCAAACGGGGTAGAAAACGAGACTGCCATACTGACCATGGCGGTTAGCGCCATTACCGTCGAATACTCACCCCGATCGAAGCCCATGGTTTCCATCAGTAAAACCGGGGAAACGTTTACATAGGTCAGGATCACCGCCACGCTTAACGTGGTCACGGCCAGACGACTGAGGAAAAAGCGGTTAAGCAGCTTCTCGGCCGGGTGAATCGTTGGGGTATGACCGGTATTCTGCGAGCCCGGGTGGGTCTCTTTCAGCACGGTGATGGACAGGACAAACACCAGCGCGCCCATCGCCGCCATGGTCCAGAACAGGCTCTGCCACGGGAATTTCAGCATGATCAGATACCCTACGACCGGAGCCAGCACCGGGATGATGCAGGTAATACCGTTCAGCATCGAAAGTACCTTAGCGCGACGCTGGGCGCTTAAGGTGTCGCGCAAAATGGCAAACGCGACGACGTAGCAGCCACCGGCGCCAATGCCCTGGATAAACCGTCCAGTCAGGAACAAGGCGCTGTTCTGCGCCTGTGAACAGAGAAGAGAGGCCAGGGCAAAAATGATGGCGCCGGTTATGGCGACAGGCTGACGGCCTGCCTTATCCGCGATCTTCCCGGCAAACACCATCGACGACGCCATCCCCGCGAGGTAGGCCGAAAACGCGATGTGCAGCTGCGCTTCGCTGGCACCCAGATCGCGCGCGATGTGCGGTAATCCCACCAGATACATATCAATGCCGGACGGATAAAGCAGAACTAATGCGAAACTACAAAACAGAAAACGCGCCATAAACCCCCCATAGATGCAGGCATGCAGGATAGGGGGCATGGGGGGATTAAGCGAGTTGCCATTTGGACAATGGTGATTTCCCAGGAGGAAATCACCATCAATCAGGGGGGTTACTTACCGATACAGAAGCTCGAGAAAATCCTTCCGAGCAGATCGTCCGACGTAAACTCCCCGGTGATCTCGCTCAGATTCTGCTGCGCCAGACGCAGCTCTTCCGCCAGCAGCTCGCCCGCCCACGCGCCGATCAGCTGCGCTTTACCCTGAACAAGGTGGTTCGCCGCCTCTTCCAGCGCCTGCAGGTGACGGCGACGCGCCAGGAAGCCGCCTTCCATGCTGGTGTCAAAGCCCATGCTCTGCTTGAGATGGTTACGCAGGTCGTCAACGCCTTCACCGGTACGCGCCGACAGGCGAATCAGTGAGTGACCGTTCACATCGCTGATGCCCAGCGTTTCGCCAGTGACGTCCGCTTTGTTGCGCACCACGGTGATCGGCAGCTTAGCCGGCAGGCGGGCGATAAAGTCCGGCCAGATCTCTGCCGGGTCCACGGCGTCGGTCGTGGTGCCGTCCACCATAAACAGCACGCGGTCGGCCTGCTCAATCTCCTGCCAGGCGCGTTCGATACCGATGCGTTCGACCTCGTCGCTGGCGTCGCGCAGGCCTGCTGTGTCGATAATATGCAGCGGCATTCCGTCGATGTGGATATGCTCGCGCAGCACGTCGCGGGTGGTACCGGCAATGTCGGTCACGATGGCCGCTTCACGGCCCGCCAGGGCGTTCAGCAGGCTCGATTTCCCGGCGTTAGGGCGTCCGGCAATCACCACTTTCATCCCTTCGCGCAGCAGGCTGCCCTGACGCGCTTCGGCACGCACGGCGTCGAGATCGTTCATCACCTGGTTGAGCTGCGCTTCGATTTTACCGTCAGAGAGGAAATCGATCTCCTCATCCGGGAAGTCGATAGCCGCTTCCACGTAGATCCTAAGGTGAGTAAGTGCTTCCACAAGGTGATTCACACGTGCGGAGAATGCGCCCTGCAACGAGTTCAGGGCGGAGCGGGCCGCCTGTTCCGAGCTGGCGTCGATCAGATCAGCAATCGCCTCGGCCTGTGCCAGGTCGAGCTTGTCGTTCAGGAAGGCACGCTCGGAGAACTCGCCCGGCTTCGCTATGCGCAGGCCAGGCAGGGTCAGAATACGTTTTAACAGCAGGTCGAGGATAACCGGGCCGCCGTGGCCCTGCAGCTCCAGCACGTCTTCGCCCGTAAAGGAGTTCGGCCCGGGGAACCACAGCGCAATGCCCTGGTCCAGCGGCGTGCCGTCGGTGTCTTTAAACGGCAGGTAATCAGCGTAGCGCGGCTTTGGCAGTTTACCCAGCACCGCTTCGGCCACCTCGCGCGCCTTCAGGCCGGAGATGCGCAGAATGCCTACACCACCGCGTCCCGGTGGGGTTGCCTGGGCGACGATAGTGTCGTTATGGCTCATGGTTGGTCTCGTTCAATACAAATAAAAAAGGCGGTCAATCGACCGCCCTTATTTTAGCGTTAACTTACCGAATCAGGACTTTTTCTTTTCGCGGCTATGCAGGCCACGTTTTTCCAGACCACGGTAAATCAGCTGCTGCTGGATGATGGTCACCAGGTTGCTGACGATATAGTACAGCACCAGACCTGACGGGAACCACAGGAAGAACACCGTGAAGATGACCGGCATAAAGGTCATGATCTTCTGCTGCATCGGGTCGGTCACGGTGGTCGGCGACATCTTCTGGATGAAGAACATCGTCACGCCCATCAGGATCGGCAGGATGTAGTACGGGTCCTGTGCGGACAGGTCATGGATCCACAGGGCGAACGGCGCGTGGCGCAGTTCAACGGAGCCCATCAGCATGTAGTACAGCGCAAGGAAGATTGGCATCTGAATCAGCAGCGGGAAGCAACCACCCAGTGGGTTTACTTTCTCTGCTTTATACAGGGCCATCATTTCCTGGCTCTGACGCTGTTTGTCATCGCCCAGACGCTCACGCATTGCCTGAATCTTCGGCTGCAGCATGCGCATCTTCGCCATGGAGGTGTACTGCGCTTTAGTCAGCGGGTACATGATGCCACGAACGATGAAGGTGATAACGATGATGGAGAAGCCCCAGTTACCCAGGAAGCTGTGGATGAACTTCAGCAGCTTAAACAGCGGCTGAGAGATGAACCACAACCAGCCGTAATCAACGGTCAGATCCAGGTGCGGCGCAACAGCGGCCATTTTGTCCTGGATTTCCGGGCCGACCCACAGGGTGCTTGCCAGCTTACCGGTTTGACCCGGCTGAACCAGAACCGGCTGTGATTTGTAGCCGATGGCTGCAATACCGTTACCCAGGTTCGCGGTGTAGAAGTTATTGGTACCGTCGTTATTTGGGATCCATGCGGTCGCGAAATACTGTTGCAGCATTGCTACCCAACCGCCTTTGGAGCTGACGTTCAGGTTTTCGTTATCGGCAATGGTGTCGAATTTGTATTTCTCATACTTCGCGTCTGGCGTGGAGTACGCCGCGCCACGGAAGGTATGCAGCGCAAAGTTGCTGCTTCCGGTGTCACGGTGAGACGGCAGATTGATGGACTGCTTAAGCTGACCAAAGGTAGAGATTTCCAGCGGTTTCTCGCCGGCGTTCTGTACGCTATAGCCCACGTTCACCGCATATTCACCGCGTTTCAGGGTGAAGGTTTTGGTGAAGGTGTTGCCTGCGGCGTCGGTGTACGTCATCGGGATCGCGAGTTCGTTCTGACCATCAGCCAGTACAAAGGTGTCGTTCTCGACGGTATACAGTGGACGCGCACCGTTAGCCGGGTTATCCGGGCCATCACGACCGGTCAGGCCGCTCTGCGCCTGGTAGATAAACTCAGGCGTGGTTTCCAGTAACTGGAACGGTTCGGTAGACTTCAGCTCTTTCGGGTAGGTCAACAGCAGCGCCTGCTCAACATCACCACCACGGGTGTTGATTGTCAGCTCAAGCACATCGGTCTTAACCGTAATCTGTTTCCCCTGGCCACTGGCCGGTACGCCCTGGTCGGCGGCACTCCCCTGGCTGTTCGTCGTCTGCGTGGTCTGCTGCTGGGGTTGAGGATTTTTATCCTGCTCCCATGCCTGCCAGATCATGAAAGACACGAACAACAAAGCGATGATAAGAAGATTGCGTTGCGAATCCATCGTTAGTGTTCTCTGGTATCAAAGGGTCCTGGGGGGACGGGGTCGTCTCCACCTGGGTGTAAAGGGTGGCATTTTAATACGCGTTTCACCGTCAACCAACTGCCTTTTATCACTCCAAACCTGCGCAATGCCTCAATTCCGTAGCTTGAGCATGTTGGTGTGAAACGGCAGTGCGGCCCGAGTAGCGGACTAATCAGGCGTTGATAGACCCGAATGAGGGCTATCAGGACCCGTGAGCCAGGCGACAGTGGCGGCGCCATAATTTTTCCAACGCTTCCGAGAGAGCACGGTTATCGAGGTCGGCAACCCCTTTCTTCGCCACCACCACGAAATCCATTGAAGGCAGTTCGTGCTGACGTAAACGGAAGCTTTCACGCGTCAGACGTTTAATCCGATTGCGTTCATGCGCACGCTTAACATTTTTCTTGGCGACTGTGAGACCGATGCGGGGATGCCCCAGCGAATTTTGGCGGCCGAGGATGGTGATTTGCGGCGTGCCAGCCCGTAGTGGCTGCTGGAAGACGAAAGTGAAATGAGCGGGAGTTAACAAACGTAACTCCCTGGGAAATGCTAGCTTAACCACTCAGGGGTTAGCTTTATTACTTGGAAACGGTCAGACGAGCGCGGCCTTTAGCACGACGACGTGCCAGAACCTGACGACCATTTTTAGTAGCCATACGAGCACGGAAGCCGTGAGAACGGTTGCGCTTCAGTACAGACGGTTGAAAAGTGCGTTTCATGGCGATTTCTACCTAAACTTGAATAAATTCACTGACTTTTGCGTATACCCGAACGAGTTTCGAACGACTAACGCCTCAGCGTGGGTGATTAAAGAGGCCGGATTGTAATAATTGTACACTCCGGAGTCAATTCTCTTTCCTTATTTCCCGCGTATTTCCGCACGTTTTCGCGTGGAAAATGAGCAACGGACGACGCAGGAAGATGAGCATCACGCGCCGGGTCGAGGATTATACGGGCTCAACGATAAAGCGCAAGGATCGTCCCGGATCTTCGTTAGATCATTTAAGCAATAAATTGTCTGTGCTCATTAATTTTTCCAATATGCGGACTAAATCGCGGGGCACTCGCGCCAGGATCGTTTACACTTACCCGGTTTCGGATCTTCCTGTGGATAAATCGGGAAGAATCTGTGAGAAACAGAAGATCTCTGGCTCAGTTTAGGCTATGATCCGCGGTCCCGATCGGGATCCCAGGATCCTGGTCAGGATAAATTGCAGATAGCAATTCGCACGTCCCCCTTTACACAGGGTCATGTCGATGTGCGCCAACAATCATGAATATTCAATAGTTTTCTTTTATTGTTCGAGTGGAGTCCGCCGTGTCACTTTCGCTTTGGCAGCAGTGTCTTGCCCGATTGCAGGATGAGTTACCAGCCACAGAATTCAGTATGTGGATCCGCCCGTTGCAGGCGGAACTGAGCGATAACACGCTGGCTTTGTATGCGCCAAACCGTTTTGTGCTCGATTGGGTAAGGGACAAGTACCTTAATAACATCAATGGACTGCTGAACGATTTCTGCGGGTCAGATGCCCCGCAGCTGCGCTTTGAAGTGGGCACAAAGCCGGTTACCCAAACCGTTCGTGAAACCGTGAACGTCGCAGCGCCTGCTCAGGCCGCGCCCGCGCCGGCCCCTCGCGTCGCACCCGCTCGTCAGGGCTGGGATAATGTTCCTGCACCGGCTGAGCCAACCTACCGCTCTAACGTTAACGTGAAACACACGTTTGATAACTTCGTTGAAGGTAAGTCGAACCAGCTGGCGCGCGCGGCGGCTCGCCAGGTTGCTGACAACCCTGGTGGGGCCTACAACCCGCTGTTCCTTTATGGCGGCACGGGTCTGGGTAAAACGCACCTGCTGCATGCGGTGGGCAACGGCATTATGGCGCGCAAGCCCAATGCCAAAGTGGTGTATATGCACTCCGAGCGCTTCGTTCAGGACATGGTAAAAGCCCTGCAAAACAATGCGATCGAAGAGTTTAAACGCTACTATCGTTCCGTTGACGCCCTGCTGATCGATGACATCCAGTTCTTTGCCAATAAAGAACGATCGCAGGAAGAGTTTTTCCACACCTTCAATGCCCTGCTGGAAGGCAATCAGCAGATCATTTTGACCTCGGATCGTTATCCAAAAGAGATCAATGGCGTTGAAGATCGTCTGAAATCCCGCTTCGGCTGGGGACTGACCGTGGCGATCGAGCCGCCGGAGCTGGAAACCCGCGTCGCGATCCTGATGAAAAAAGCCGACGAGAACGACATTCGCCTGCCGGGTGAAGTGGCGTTCTTCATTGCCAAGCGCCTGCGTTCCAACGTGCGTGAGCTGGAAGGGGCGCTGAACCGCGTTATCGCCAACGCCAACTTCACCGGTCGGGCGATCACCATCGATTTTGTGCGTGAAGCGCTGCGCGATTTATTGGCTTTGCAGGAAAAACTGGTCACTATCGACAATATTCAGAAGACGGTGGCTGAGTACTACAAGATCAAAGTGGCAGATTTACTGTCTAAACGTCGTTCCCGCTCGGTGGCGCGACCGCGTCAGATGGCGATGGCGCTGGCAAAGGAGTTAACCAACCACAGTCTGCCGGAAATCGGGGACGCGTTTGGTGGCCGTGACCATACGACCGTGCTGCACGCTTGTCGTAAGATTGAGCAGTTACGCGAAGAAAGCCACGACATAAAAGAAGATTTTTCCAATCTAATCAGAACATTATCATCGTGACGCTATGAAATTTACCGTTGAACGTGAACATTTATTAAAACCGCTGCAACAGGTGAGTGGCCCATTAGGCGGCCGCCCAACGCTGCCTATTCTCGGAAACCTGCTGCTTCAGGTCGCGGACGGTACGCTGTCGCTGACCGGTACAGATCTGGAAATGGAAATGATCGCGCGCGTTACGCTGACGCAGCCGCACGACGCGGGCGCGACCACGGTTCCGGCACGTAAATTCTTTGACATCTGCCGCGGGCTGCCGGAAGGCGCTGAAATTGCCGTGCAGCTGGAAGGCGACCGTATGCTGGTGCGCTCTGGCCGCAGCCGTTTCTCGCTCTCCACGCTGCCTGCTGCGGACTTCCCGAACCTGGACGACTGGCAGAGTGAAGTTGAATTTACCCTGCCGCAGGCGACGATGAAGCGTCTGATTGAAGCCACGCAGTTCTCCATGGCGCATCAGGACGTTCGTTACTACTTAAACGGCATGCTGTTCGAAACCGAAGGTGAAGAGCTGCGTACCGTAGCCACCGACGGCCACCGTCTGGCGGTCTGTTCTATGCCGATTGGCGATTCACTGCCAAACCATTCGGTGATCGTACCGCGTAAAGGGGTGATTGAGCTGATGCGTATGCTCGACGGTGGCGACACGCCGCTGCGCGTGCAGATTGGCAGCAACAACATCCGCGCACACGTGGGGGATTTTGTCTTCACGTCGAAGCTGGTTGACGGTCGTTTCCCGGATTATCGCCGCGTATTGCCGAAGAACCCGGACAAAACGCTGGAAGCAGGCTGCGATAGCCTCAAGCAGGCCTTTGCCCGTGCGGCCATCCTCTCTAACGAGAAATTCCGCGGCGTGCGCCTGTACGTGAGCGAAAACCAGATCAAAATCACCGCTAACAACCCGGAGCAGGAAGAGGCAGAAGAGATTCTGGACGTCACCTATGCCGGGGCTGAGATGGAAATCGGCTTTAACGTCAGCTACGTGCTGGATGTGCTGAACGCGCTGAAATGCGAGAACGTGCGTATCCTGCTGACCGACTCCGTTTCAAGCGTACAGATTGAAGATGCCGCATCACAGTCGGCTGCCTATGTTGTCATGCCAATGAGACTGTAATGTCGCTCACCCGTCTGTTGATCCGCGACTTTCGCAATATCGAAAGCGCGGATCTCGCTTTATCCCCTGGCTTTAACTTCCTGGTTGGCGCAAACGGCAGCGGCAAAACCAGCGTGCTGGAAGCCATCTATACGCTCGGCCACGGCCGGGCGTTTCGCAGTTTGCAGATTGGTCGCGTCATTCGCCACGAGCAGGAATCTTTTGTTCTGCACGGACGTTTGCAGGGCGCAGAGCGGGAAACCGCCATTGGCCTGACCAAAGACAAGCAGGGCGACAGCAAGGTGCGTATCGACGGCACCGACGGCCATAAGGTGGCGGAGCTGGCGCTGCTGATGCCAATGCAGCTGATTACGCCGGAGGGGTTTACTTTACTCAACGGCGGCCCCAAATACAGAAGAGCGTTCCTCGACTGGGGATGCTTTCACAACGAAGCCGGTTTCTTTAACGCCTGGAGCAACCTGAAGCGTCTGCTCAAGCAGCGTAACGCTGCACTGCGCCAGGTGACACGCTACGCCCAGCTGCGTCCGTGGGACATGGAGTTAATCCCTCTCGCGGAACAAATCAGCCGCTGGCGTGCCGAATACAGCGCAGGTATCGCCGAAGACATGGCCGACACCTGCAAACAGTTTTTACCCGAATTCTCTCTCACCTTCTCCTTCCAGCGCGGCTGGGAGAAAGAGACGGATTATGCCGAGGTGTTAGAGAGAAGCTTCGAGCGCGACCGCATGTTGACCTACACCGCACACGGTCCGCACAAGGCGGATTTCCGCATTCGTGCTGACGGTGCACCGGTGGAAGACACGCTGTCGCGCGGGCAGCTCAAGCTCCTGATGTGTGCGCTGCGCCTGGCACAGGGAGAGTTTCTCACCCGCGAGAGCGGAAGACGCTGCCTGTACCTGATAGATGATTTTGCCTCGGAACTTGACGACGCGCGGCGCGGGCTGCTTGCCAGCCGCTTAAAAGCCACGCAGTCGCAGGTTTTCGTCAGCGCCATTAGCGCTGAACACGTTCTAGACATGTCGGACGAAAATTCGAAGATGTTTACCGTGGAAAAGGGTAAAATAACGGATTAACCCAAGTTGAAATGAGCGAGAAACGTTGATGTCGAATTCTTATGACTCCTCCAGTATCAAAGTCCTGAAAGGACTGGATGCGGTGCGTAAGCGCCCGGGTATGTATATCGGCGACACGGATGACGGCACCGGTCTGCACCACATGGTATTCGAGGTGGTAGATAACGCTATCGACGAAGCGCTCGCGGGTCACTGTAAAGACATCGTGGTCACCATCCATGCGGACAACTCCGTCTCCGTCACCGATGATGGACGCGGCATCCCAACCGGTATTCACCCGGAAGAGGGCGTCTCTGCCGCGGAAGTGATCATGACCGTCCTGCACGCAGGCGGTAAGTTCGACGATAACTCCTATAAAGTTTCCGGCGGCCTGCACGGCGTAGGCGTCTCCGTGGTTAACGCGCTGTCGCAGAAGCTGGAGCTGGTTATTCAGCGCGAAGGCAAAATTCACCGTCAGCTCTATACGCACGGCGTGCCGCAGGCACCGCTGGCCGTTACCGGCGATACCGACAAAACCGGTACCATGGTGCGTTTCTGGCCGAGCCATGAAACCTTCACCAACGTCACCGAATTCGAGTACGACATCCTGGCGAAACGCCTGCGTGAACTGTCGTTCCTGAACTCCGGCGTCTCTATTCGCCTGCGCGACAAGCGTGACGGCAAAGAAGACCACTTCCATTACGAAGGTGGCATCAAAGCGTTCGTTGAGTATCTGAACAAGAACAAAACGCCAATTCACCCGAATATCTTCTACTTCTCCACTGAAAAAGACGGTATCGGCGTGGAAGTGGCGCTGCAGTGGAACGACGGTTTCCAGGAAAACATCTACTGCTTCACCAACAACATTCCACAGCGTGACGGCGGTACGCACCTTGCAGGCTTCCGTGCGGCGATGACCCGTACCCTGAACGCCTACATGGACAAAGAAGGCTACAGCAAGAAAGCGAAAGTCAGCGCCACCGGTGACGACGCCCGTGAAGGCCTGATTGCCGTTGTCTCCGTGAAGGTGCCGGATCCGAAGTTCTCCTCACAGACCAAAGACAAGCTGGTCTCTTCCGAGGTGAAATCGGCGGTTGAACAGCAGATGAACGAACTGCTGAGCGAATACCTGCTGGAAAACCCGTCCGACGCGAAAATCGTGGTGGGCAAAATTATTGATGCGGCGCGTGCCCGTGAAGCGGCGCGTAAAGCCCGTGAAATGACCCGTCGTAAAGGCGCGCTGGATCTCGCAGGCCTGCCGGGCAAACTGGCTGACTGCCAGGAACGCGACCCGGCGCTGTCCGAACTGTACCTCGTGGAAGGGGACTCCGCGGGCGGTTCTGCGAAGCAGGGCCGTAACCGTAAGAACCAGGCTATCCTGCCTCTGAAGGGTAAAATCCTCAACGTTGAGAAAGCCCGTTTCGACAAGATGCTCTCTTCTCAGGAAGTGGCGACGCTCATCACCGCGCTCGGCTGCGGCATTGGTCGCGACGAGTACAACCCGGACAAACTGCGCTACCACAGCATCATCATCATGACCGATGCGGACGTCGACGGCTCGCACATCCGTACGCTGCTGTTGACCTTCTTCTATCGTCAGATGCCTGAAATCGTTGAGCGTGGCCACGTCTACATTGCACAGCCGCCGCTGTACAAAGTGAAGAAAGGCAAGCAGGAACAGTACATCAAAGACGACGAAGCGATGGATCAGTACCAAATCGCAATCGCCCTTGATGGCGCGACCCTGCACGCGAACTCGCACGCCCCTGCACTGGCCGGTGAGCCGCTGGAGCGTCTGGTGTCCGAGTTCAACGCCACGCAGAAAATGATCACGCGTATGGAACGACGTTATCCGAAAACGCTGCTGAAGGAGCTGGTTTATCAGCCGACCCTGACCGAAGCCGATCTGAGCGACGAGCAGACCGTGACCCGCTGGGTGAACGCCCTGGTGACCGATCTCAACGAGAAAGAGCAGCACGGCAGCATGTGGAAATGCGATATCCAGCAGAACGCCGATAAGCAGTTCGAGCCTATTATTCGCGTGCGTACCCACGGCGTGGATACCGACTACCCGCTGGAGCACGAGTTTGTGACCGGGCCGGAATACCGTCGTATCTGCACGCTCGGCGAGACGCTGCGCGGCTTGATTGAAGATGATGCGTTCATCGAACGTGGCGAACGTCGTCAGCCGGTAGCCAGCTTCGAGCAGGCGCTGGACTGGCTGGTGAAAGAGTCCCGTCGTGGCCTCGCGATCCAGCGTTATAAAGGTCTGGGCGAAATGAACCCGGACCAGCTGTGGGAAACCACTATGGATCCGGAAAGCCGCCGCATGCTGCGCGTCACCGTTAAGGACGCTATTGCTGCAGACCAGCTGTTTACGACCCTGATGGGCGATGCGGTTGAACCACGTCGTGCCTTCATCGAAGAGAACGCCCTGAAAGCGGCAAATATCGATATTTAATCGTCGTTATACCGCTCGAAAACTGGCCGCGCTTTTAGCGCGGCTTTTTTGTGGGCGCAGGCATATCCAGCGACATCACGGACGGTAAACGGCTCGCCAGCGTATCTATCGCTATTCTTACCCTCAGCGGCAGATGCGGCGTCTGCTGCCACACGGCATGAACGTTGAAATGCACATCCGGCGCCTGCTTCAGGAGCGGGATGAGTTTACCCTGGTGAATATCGTTGACGACCATCCAGCAGGGCAGCCATGCAATGCCGTGTCCGGCCAGCGCAGCGTCGCAGATCGCCTGCAAATCATCCATATTGAGCGACGATCGGGGCGTAAAGGTGTGCGACGTTCCTTCGTTATCCATCAGCTGCCAGGACAATACTCTGCCTGCGCTCAAATAGTTAATGGCCGTATGCTGGGGTAAATCATTAACGCTTTGTGGCTGGCCTTTCTTCTGCAGATACTCCGGCGCGGCGCACAACACCATGCGGTGTTCTCCCAGCTTTCTGGCGACCAGCACGCTGCTGTCCTGAAGCGTGCCGTTACGCACCGCCATATCAAACCCTTCCTCGACCAGATCCACCACGCGGTCGCTGAATGACATTTCCAGTTCAAGCCCGGGGTGTTCCTGCGCCAGCGCTATCAGCAGCGGGGCGACACACTGGCGACCAAACAGCACCGGCATGGCAACGCGCAGGCGGCCGCTGACCTGCTGTTTCCCGGTTTCAAGCAGCGATTCCGCACCCCGAATCTCCTCCAGCGCGCGCAGGCAGCGTTCATAAAAAAGGGCGCCGTTATCGGTCAGACTCTGGCTGCGGGTGGTGCGTTGAAAAAGACGTACCCCCAGCCGCTCTTCAAGGCGGGCAATGCTTTTTCCAACCGCCGAGCGTGACAAATGCAGACGGATGGCGGCCTGAGCAAAACTTCCCGCCTCAACGGCGGCCACAAAAACAGGAATATCCTTCAGCGTATCGGTCATGGATTGTATCTATTCTGGCGTCAATAAAGAGAAAACTTATCGCCACTGGCGACGCTTAGTCAACGGTAGACTGTCAGGACTAAACTCATCTGATGGCAGGAGAAATAAAATGACAGAGACAATGCAACGCTGGTCCATGGATGCCCTCGGGCGCGAGAACCTCAAGCTGACTCAGGCACCCGTTCCACAGCCAGGCCCGGGTGAAGTGCGCGTGCGGGTGAATGCCGTTGCGCTTAACTATCGCGATAAAATGGTTGTTGAAGGCACCATGCCGATCCCGCTTTCCTTCCCGTTTACCCCGGCCTCTGACATGGCGGGCGTGGTGGACAGCATTGGTGAAGGCGTTACGCGTTTCAAGCCCGGCGCACGCGTCATCTCAACCTTCTTCCCTGAGTGGATCGACGGTAAGCCGCAGGCGGACGCGCGTAATCTGCCCTATAAAACGTCCGGCGGATACTTCCAGGGCATGCTGTCCGAGTATGTGATTGTAAATGAAGACGCGCTGGCGGCATCGCCGGAAACCCTGGATGACGCCGAGGCGAGTACTTTACCCTGCGCAGGGCTTACCGCCTGGTTTGCGCTGGTGGAACGCGGCCAGCTGCGCGCCGGACAATCGGTGCTGGTACAGGGCACGGGCGGCGTGGCGATTTTCGCCCTGCAAATTGCAAAAGCCCACGGTGCGGAGGTTTTTGTCACCTCGGGGAGTGATGAAAAACTGGCGCTGGCCAAAAAGCTGGGAGCCAGCCAGGGCATCAACCGTCTGAAAGGCGACTGGGCGGAAAATACGCTGGCGCTCACGCAGGATCGCGGCATTGACCATATCATTGAAACCGTAGGCGGAGAGAACCTGAAGCATTCCCTGCGCGCTGTTGCCGTTCACGGACGTATCTCCGTCATTGGCGTGCTGGCCGGGACGGAGATTACGCTCTCTGCTGGCGAACTGCTGCTGAAATCCCCCGTCATTCAGGGGATTGGCGTGGGGCATCGCCGGGCGCTGGAAGATTTTGTCCGCGCTGTTGACGTCACGGGACTGAAGCCGGTTATTGAGCATCGCTACCGTTTTAACGAGCTTGAACAGGCGTTTGAACACCTCGATCGCGGCGCGTTCGGTAAAATTGTGCTCACCCGCGAGTAAGCCTTTGTTCCCCGGGATAAGCGTAAAAGGGGCATTCCTGTTGCGCAATATAGCTCTATTTTTGTGTGCTTAATCGCGTTAGCATGAGGCAGCACTCATTTATTTCGGGGAACTCATGGCTATCAAACTCATTGCAATCGATATGGACGGCACGCTGCTGCTGCCAGACCACACCATCTCTCCAGCCGTTAAGAATGCGATCGCCGCGGCGCGCGCAAAGGGTGTGAATGTGGTCCTGACCACGGGGCGTCCGTATGCGGGCGTACACAGCTACCTGAAAGAGCTGCACATGAATCAGCCGGGCGACTACTGCATCACCTATAACGGCGCGCTGGTGCAGAAAGCCGCAGATGGCAGTACGGTTGCGCAAACCGCGCTGAGCTACGATGACTACCTGTTCCTGGAAAAACTGTCCCGCGACGTGGGGTCCCATTTCCACGCGCTCGATCGCAATACGCTCTATACCGCCAACCGCGATATCAGCTACTACACGGTGCATGAATCCTACGTTGCGACCATTCCGCTGGTGTTCTGTGAAGCGGAGAAAATGGACCCGGCGACACAGTTCCTGAAAGTGATGATGATCGACGAGCCGGAGATCCTGGATAAAGCGATTGCGCGCATTCCGGCGGAGGTAAAAGAGAAGTACACCGTGCTGAAAAGTGCGCCGTACTTCCTCGAAATTCTCGATAAACGCGTCAATAAAGGCACCGGCGTGAAATCACTGGCCGATGCGCTGGGTATCAAGCCGGAAGAGATCATGGCGCTGGGCGACCAGGAAAATGACATCGCGATGATTGAGTTCGCAGGCATGGGCGTGGCGATGGATAACGCGATCCCGTCGGTGAAAGAGGTGGCTAATTTTGTGACCAAATCCAACCTCGAAGACGGCGTGGCTTACGCCATTGAGAAGTTTGTGCTGAACTAAAAACCCGCTTGCGATAACCTGATGCGATAACTGCGCATCAGGGTATCCTCATGAAACAAATCACCTTCGCCTCCCGCCATCATCAGCTCACTAACATCAATACCTGGACGCCGGACAGCCAGTGGCTGGTCTACGACGTGCGCCCGTCCGGTGCGTCGTTCACCGGTGAAACCATTGAGCGGGTCAATGTCGTTACGGGTGAGGTAGAGGTGGTTTATCGCGCGACTGACGGTGCGCATGTCGGCGTGGTGACCGTTCATCCTGCAGAAGAGAATTATGTCTTTATCCACGGGCCGAAAAACCCGGATGCAGACTGGCACTACGATTTTCATCATCGCCAGGGGGTGATTGCGCAAAACGGTCAGGTGAGCAACCTGGACGCGATGGATATCACCGCGCCTTACACCGCAGGCGCGCTGCGCGGCGGCAGCCACGTCCATGTCTTCAGCCCGAACGGGCAGCTCGTCAGCTTTACCTATAACGACCATGTCCTGCACGCGCGCGATCCTAAACTTGATTTACGCAACGTCGGCGTGGCTGCGCCTTACGGCCCGGTGAACCCGCAGGGGAACCATCCCCGTGAGTATCCGGGAACCTTCTGGAGCGTGCTGGTTAGCCGCACGACGCCTGACCCACAGCCGGGCAGCGATGAAATCAACCGCGCTTACGAAGAGGGGTGGGTGGGCAACGACAGGCTGGCGTTTATCGGCGACACCCTCTCTGCGCAGGGCGAAAAAGTACCCGAACTGTTTATCGTCGACCTGCCGAAAGACGAGCAGGGCTGGAAGCGTGCGGGCGATGCGCCGCTGCAGGGCACCGCTGAGACCCTGCCAGCGCCGCCTGCCGGGGTGATGCAGCGTCGTTTGACCTTTACGCATCAGAGGGCGTATCCAGGCCTGGTGAACGTGCCGCGCCACTGGGTACGCAGCAACCCGCAGGGGACGCAGATCGCGTTTCTGATGCGGGATGATAACGGCATCGTGCAGCTGTGGCTGATCTCTCCTGAGGGCGGCGAGCCGCGCCAGCTGACGCGCACCGGGAGCGATATTCAGTCTGCATTTAACTGGCATCCTTCCGGCGATAGTCTGGGGTTTGTGCTCGAAAATCGGATCGCCTGCTGCGACGCGCAGACCGGAGAGGTGACGTTTTTGACGTCCGATCACGGCAACCCGCCGTCTGCTGATGCGGTCGTGTTTTCCCCGGACGGGTGCGTTATTGCGTGGATGGAAGAGACAGGCGGTTTCCGTCAGCTTTGGGCAACGGAAACCGCGCAGCACTAGCGTGGAGGCATCTCTGCGGGCGGGATGACGGCGTTTGTCGCCAGGTTTTCCTGCTCGCTTTTTTCTACCCGTGAGCGCACGGAGCTGTCCTTACGAAACATATCCCACGGTAGCAGAAGCGTATCCGCCACGGCCGTAAACGGCATATCCAGGATAACCAGGGATTTGGTGCCCCAGTTTGTATCGTCATCGGAGATCATCGCCGCGCTGGCGCGCGTCCCCGGATATGTTCCTTCTTTACCGCCGGTGTGAGACATCACGCTCGAACACCCGCAAAGTAAAACAACCCCGCTGAACGTCGTCAGCTTTATCAGAACATTTTTCATCATCACTCAGTCATCGTTAATGGCACTGCATAGACCTGCAACTCAGGGTTATAGCGAGCCTTATCCAAAATGGATAGCCCGATAACCCCGCACTGTGGCAGCCATCGCAATTTAACCCTTTGTGCTGTTGTCCCAGTCTAAGCGAGATGCAGGAAAGTGCAAAAAAAAGTGCAGTTGTCGTGCTTGAAAAGCCCGATTGCAGACCCATTTTAAGAATGTGACCCGATAACGAACTCGCCTGATGGGTGTTCGGGGGCGCAAAGGCCTGTCCATGGTGGAAGGCTACAATTTCTCGCTGATTTCAGGAGTTTTATTTATGCGTAACTTCGATCTTTCTCCCCTATACCGTTCTGCAATTGGTTTTGACCGCCTGTTTAACCATTTAGAAAATAACCAAAGCCAGAGCAACGGCTACCCTCCATACAATGTTGAGCTGGTTGACGAAAACCACTACCGCATCGCCATTGCCGTCGCCGGTTTTGCAGAAAACGAACTGGAGATCACCGCGCAGGACAACCTGCTGGTGGTGAAAGGTTCCCATACGGCCGAGCAGAAAGAACGTACCTACCTTTATCAGGGCATCGCCGAGCGCAACTTTGAACGCAAGTTCCAGTTAGCTGAAAACATTCACGTTAAAGGCGCGAACCTGGTCAACGGCCTGCTGTTTATCGAACTGGAACGTGTGATTCCGGAAGAGAAAAAACCGCGTCGTATCGAAATTAACTAATTACGCGGGTCGCGTGAGCGGCCCACACGAACTTGCTTGCCGTAACGGGAGCATATGCGAATCCATCAGGATTTGCAGGAACAACTGCGCACAAAATTAAACTGTGCCGAACTCGCTTCTCAGAAGGAGATTTAATATGCGTAACTATGATTTATCCCCCCTGCTGCGTCAGTGGATTGGTTTTGACAAACTGGCTAACGCCCTGCAAAGCACCACCGAGCAACAGACGTTTCCGCCGTACAACATCGAAAAAAGCGACGATAACCACTATCGCATTACCCTTGCGCTGGCCGGTTTCCGCCAGGACGATCTGGACATCCAGCTTGAAGGCACTCGCCTGACCGTGAAAGGGTCGCCGGAAAAACAAGAGACCGAGACCAAATGGCTGCATCAGGGGCTGGTTAATCAGCCGTTTAGCCTGAGCTTTACCCTGGCAGACCATATGGAAGTGTCCGGCGCAACGTTTACCAACGGGCTGCTGCATATCGACCTGCTTCGCAACGTGCCGGAAGCCATCGCACCGCAGCGTATCGCCATTAGCGAGCGTCCGGCGTTGAATAGTTAATAGACTTTTTTGCCGGGTGGCGGCTATGCCTTACCCGGCCTACAAATCCTGCCGTTCCTGTAGGTCGGGTAAGGCGCAGCCGCCACCCGACAATACTCACAGACTGCACGAAGCCCTGCCACGGCAGGGCTTTTTTGTGCGCCATCGCCCATACAACCACCCGCGGCTCTGAGAGAATCCTTAGCATAACTAAGGTTATGCCAAGGAAGTGGATCATGAGTGATATCGCGTTAACCGTCAGCGTGTTGGCCCTGGTCGCTGTTGTTGGCCTGTGGATAGGGAATATTAAAATCCGCGGCGTCGGGTTTGGGATCGGCGGGGTGCTGTTTGGCGGTATTTTTGTCGGCCACTTTGCCGACAAGCTCGGGCTGGTCCTCAGCGCCGAAATGCTCCACTTTACTCAGGAGTTCGGCCTGATCCTCTTCGTTTATACCATCGGTATTCAGGTAGGACCGGGGTTTTTCGCCTCGCTTCGGGTCTCCGGATTACGGCTCAACCTGTTTGCCCTCGGCATTGTGGTGATGGGCGGGCTGGTCACCGCGATCCTGCACAAAATCTTCGATATCCCGCTGCCCGTGGTGTTGGGCATTTTCTCCGGGGCGGTCACCAACACGCCTGCGCTCGGCGCCGGGCAGCAAATCCTGCGCGATTTGGGCATTGAACCCGGCATTGTCGACCAGATGGGGATGAGCTACGCCATGGCCTATCCGTTTGGGATTTGCGGCATTCTGCTTTCCATGTGGCTGGTACGCGTCCTGTTTCGCATTAACGTCGAGAAAGAGGCGAAGGATCACGAAACCACGCTCACTAACGGCCATATGCCGATCAAAACCATCAACATTCGGGTCGATAACCCCAACCTGAACAATATGGCGATTCAGGACGTGCCGATCCTGAACAGCGCCAACATCATCTGCTCCCGCCTTAAGCGTGACGATATGCTGATGGTGCCCGCGCCCGGCACCGTCATTCAGCAGGGCGATCTGCTGCACCTGGTCGGCCAGCCCGGGGATTTAAACAACGCGCGGCTGGTGATTGGTCAGGAAGTGGATACCTCTCTCTCAACCCGCGGCACCGATATGCGCGTGGAACGCGTTGTGGTGACTAACGAACACGTTCTTGGCAAGAAAATCCGCGATTTGCAGGTAAAAGAACGCTACGACGTGGTGATCTCCCGCCTTAACCGAGCGGGTGTCGAACTGGTCGCCAGCCCGGAGGCCAGCCTGCAGTTCGGGGATATCCTCAACCTGGTCGGGCGGCCGTCGTCCATTGACGCCGTCGCGGATATGGTGGGTAACGCCCAGCAAAAACTGCAGCAGGTGCAGATGCTGCCGGTGTTTATCGGCATCGGGCTTGGCGTACTGCTCGGCTCTATTCCTGTGTACGTGCCGGGCTTCCCGGTGGCGCTCAAGCTGGGCCTGGCGGGCGGGCCGCTGATTATGGCGCTGATCCTCGGGCGTATCGGCTGTATCGGGAAGCTCTACTGGTTTATGCCGCCGAGCGCCAACCTGGCGCTGCGCGAGCTGGGTATCGTGCTGTTCCTGGCGGTGGTCGGGCTGAAGTCCGGCGGGGATTTTGTCGATACCCTGGTCAAGGGCGAAGGGATGAGCTGGGTCGGTTACGGCATCTTTATCACGGCGATCCCGCTGTTGACGGTGGGAATACTGGCGCGGATGTTCGCCAAAATGAACTACCTGACGCTGTGCGGGATGCTGGCGGGCTCCATGACCGATCCGCCAGCGCTGGCTTTTGCCAACAACCTGCACGCCACCAGCGGTGCGGCCGCGCTCTCCTATGCCACCGTCTATCCGCTGGTGATGTTCCTGCGTATCATCACCCCGCAGCTACTGGCGGTGCTGTTCTGGGGGATGAGCTAGCAGGTCATCCGGGTGGATGCGCCGCAGATGGTAGTCCACCTGGTAATCACTGGTATTTCGGAACATCACGGAATAATTGAGGAACTCGCCGCTGTCGCTGTAGGAAAGGGAGGTGATACGCAGCAGCGGCGTTTGTTCCGGAAGATTCATATAACCCGCCAGCTGTTTATCTGCCAGCACCGGCGTCAGGCTCTCGTAGTTGCCGCTGATGGTGATCCCGCACTCCTTTTCGATGTAATCAAACTTAGACCCTTCAAGATGCGCCAGCGACAGGTTGCGGAACAGCTTCACCGGCATAAAGCTGTCCTCGAGCATCAGCGGCTTCCCGTCCACGTAGCGCACACGCCGGGAAAAATAGATCCGCTCATCCACCTGAATCCGCAGCTGGCTGGCGATGGCGGGCGGGGCGAGCATCACTTCGAACTGCAGCACCTTGCTCTTTACCTCTTTTCCCTGCTGACGCAGCACCTCCACCAGCCCGGTCAGGTTGGTGGTTTCGTGGTGAACGTCTTTGCGTGAGACAAAGGTTCCGCTGCCGTGCCGCCGCTCAACCAGCCCCCAGCTCACCAGCAGATCCAGCGCCTTGCGGATGGTCATTCGCGCCACGCCAAACTCCTGCGCCAGCGCTTTTTCGCCCGGCAGCGGGCTGCCGATGTTGTAGTCCGATGAATTTAGCCGCAGCCGCAACCTGTCGGCAATTGATTTGTAGATCACCAGTAGACCTCTCTGCCCTTATCAGGGCGTGGATTGCATCCTGACATGTCCATATTTACCGCAAAAAGTAGACCTGATTGGTCAAAATAAAACCATGAATGCGATCACGAATCGCAGCGGCACCCCATGTTCGCGCATCAGTAAGTTCTTATGCTCACCTCAGGCCAGCAAAAAACCATAAAGGTCTCTACCCCTACAGGTTGTTTCATGAGGATTTAAAAATGCTCAGTCAAATACAACGTTTTGGCGGTGCCATGTTTACCCCGGTGTTGCTGTTTCCGTTCGCCGGGATCGTGGTGGGAATCGCCATCATGCTTCGCAACCCGCTGTTTGTCGGCGAAGCGCTAACGGCCCCCGATCATCTTTTCGCGCAGATCGTTCACATCATTGAAGAGGGCGGCTGGGCGGTGTTTCGCAATATGCCGCTGATTTTTGCCGTGGGCCTGCCGATTGGCCTGGCGAAGCAGGCGCAGGGCCGCGCCTGTCTGGCGGTGCTGATTAGCTTTCTGACCTGGAACTACTTCATCAACGCGATGGGAATGACCTGGGGCCACTTCTTTGGCGTCGATTTCTCCGCCGAACCCACGGCGGGAAGCGGGCTGGCGATGATTGCCGGGATCAAAACCCTCGATACCAGCATCATCGGCGCCATTGTGATTTCAGGCATCGTCACCGCCATCCACAACCGCTACTTCGACAAGCCGCTGCCGGTCTTCCTGGGGATTTTTCAGGGTAGCTCGTTTGTCGTTATCCTCGCATTCTTCGTCATGATCCCCTGCGCCTGGCTGACGCTGCTGGGCTGGCCGAAAGTGCAGATGGGCATCGAGTCCCTGCAGGCGTTCCTGCGCTCTGCCGGAGCGCTGGGCGTGTGGGTGTATACCTTCCTGGAACGCATTCTGATCCCAACTGGATTGCACCACTTCGTCTACGGTCCGTTCATCTTCGGTCCGGCGGCGGTGGAAGGCGGCATTCAGGTCTACTGGGCGCAGCACCTTCAGGAATTCAGCCAGAGCACCCTGCCGCTGAAAACCCTCTTCCCGGAAGGCGGATTCGCGCTGCACGGCAACTCAAAGGTGTTTGGCTCGGTCGGAATTGCGCTGGCGATCTGGTACACCGCGTCACCGGAAAACCGCGTCAAGGTGGCGGGACTGCTGATCCCGGCCACGCTCACCGCCGTGCTGGTGGGCATTACTGAACCCCTCGAATTTACCTTCCTGTTTATCTCGCCGCTGCTGTTTGCCGTGCACGCCGTGCTGGCAGCCACCATGGCGACGGTGATGTACACCTTCGGCGTCGTGGGGAACATGGGCGGCGGCCTGCTTGACCAGTTTCTGCCGCAAAACTGGATCCCGATGTTCCATAACCACGCCGCGACGGTGTTTACCCAGATCGGCATTGGCGTCTGCTTCACCGGGATTTACTTCGTGGTCTTCAAAACGCTGATTGCGCGTCTGAACCTGAAAACTCCGGGCCGGGAAGAGAGCGAAATCAAACTCTACAGCAAGGCCGACTATAAGGCGGCGCGCGGGCAAACCACCGCCCCGGCGGCGGCCAGCCAGCAGGTTGGGCAGGCAGCCGGATTCCTGCAGGCGCTCGGCGGCGCGGCCAACGTTGAAAGCATCAACAACTGCGCCACCCGCCTGCGTATCACCCTGGTCGATATGGCGAAAACGCAAAGCGATGACGTCTTCAAAGCCCTCGGCGCCCACGGCGTGGTGCGACGCGGCAACGGCATTCAGGTGATTGTCGGCCTGCACGTTCCTCAGGTACGCGACCAGCTGGAATCGCTGATGAAAACTCCTTTAACAAATGAACAAACCACCCTGACAGAGGCTATATCATGAAAAAATTCTCAGTTGTCATTGCAGGCGGCGGCAGTACCTTTACGCCTGGTATCGTCCTGATGCTGTTAGCCAACCGTGACCGTTTCCCGCTGCGCGCGCTGAAGTTCTATGACAACGACGGCGCACGTCAGGAAACCATCGCCGAAGCGTGCAAAATCATCCTCAGGGAGCAGGCGCCGGAGATTGAATTTAGCTACACCACCGACCCTAAAGCGGCGTTTACCGATGTAGATTTCGTGATGGCGCATATCCGCGTGGGCAAATACCCGATGCGCGAAAAAGATGAAAAAATCCCGCTGCGCCACGGCGTGCTGGGCCAGGAAACCTGCGGGCCGGGCGGGATATCCTACGGCATGCGCTCTATCGGCGGCGTGCTGGAGCTGGTGGATTATATGCAGCAGTACTCCCCGAACGCGTGGATGCTGAACTACTCCAACCCGGCGGCGATCGTCGCGGAAGCCACTCGCCGCCTGCGCCCGAACGCCAAAATCCTCAACATTTGCGATATGCCGATCGGCATTGAAGGACGCATGGCGCAGATTGTCGGCCTGAAGGACCGCAAAGAGATGCGCGTGCGCTACTACGGCCTGAACCACTTCGGCTGGTGGACGTCGATTGAAGACCTGAACGGCAACGATCTGATGCCGAAACTGCGCGAATACGTGGCGAAAAACGGCTATGTCCCACCTTCGGAAGATGCGCATACCGAAGCGAGCTGGAACGATACCTTTGCCAAAGCAAAAGACGTGCAGGCGCTGGATCCGGACACCATGCCGAACACCTACCTGAAGTATTACCTTTTCCCGGACTACGTGGTCGCGCACGCCAACCCGGAACGCACCCGCGCCAATGAGGTCATGGATCACCGTGAGAAGCACGTATTCAGTTCCTGCCGGGCGATTATCGAGGCGGGAAAATCCTCCGCCGGTGAGCTGGAAATTGACGAACATGCGTCGTACATCGTCGATCTGGCGACGGCAATTGCCTTTAACACCCAGGAGCGGATGCTGCTGATTGTGCCAAACAACGGGGCCATCCATAACTTTGATGCTGACGCGATGGTAGAAATTCCGTGCCTGGTGGGCCATAACGGGCCGGAGCCGCTCACGGTGGGTGATATTCCACACTTCCAGAAAGGGCTGATGAGCCAGCAGGTGGCGGTGGAAAAACTGGTGGTGGATGCCTGGGAGCAGCGCTCGTACCAGAAACTCTGGCAGGCTATCACCCTGTCGAAAACCGTGCCGAGCGCGTCCGTTGCGAAAGCGATTCTGGATGACCTGATCGAGGCCAACAAAGCGTACTGGCCAGAGCTGCATTAATCGTCCTGACCGGCATCGCCCGATGCCGGTCTCCTTGTCCTTGTCGATTTACGCTATGCTGAAGCCTGCCCGTAGCACGACAAGGAACCTTCATGAAAATTTCCCGCCTCGGCGAAGCGCCGGACTACCGCTTCTCGCTGGCTAATGAACGCACTTTTTTAGCGTGGATCCGCACCGCGCTGGGCTTTCTTGCCGCAGGGGTGGGCCTCGATCAGCTCGCGCCCGATTTCGCCACGCCGCTGATCCGTGAAGTGCTGGCGCTGCTGCTGTGCCTGTTCGCGGGCGTGCTGGCGATTTACGGCTATCTGCGCTGGCTGCGCAATGAGAAGGCGATGCGTCTGAAGCAGGATCTGCCCTATACGCGCGGGCTGCTGATCGTCAGCACGATTCTGCTGACGGTGGCGGGTGTGGTGATGGTGCTGGTGTTTTATGGCGGATAGCCGCAAAGCGCGACGTGAAGCGGACCCCGGCCTGCAGCCGGAGCGGACGTCACTCGCCTGGCTGCGCACGCTGCTGGGGTATGGCGCGCTGATTGCCCTGGCGATTAAGCACAACTGGCACCGCACGGGGATGCCGTTCTGGATCTCGCTTATCGTGCTGGCGCTGGTGGCGATTATTTTATGGCGCTATACCCGCAGCCGTAACCTGATGGACGTGGCGAAGAGCGATTTTGTGCAACCGAAAGCGGTGCGCGATAAGTTCCTGATCGCGCTCGCTGTTCTCTCGCTGTCATTGTTGTTTGCGGTAACCCACATTCAACAAATTTTGCAGCTGTAGGCCGGGTAAGGCGCAGCCGCCACCCGGCATCATTACTTCCCTTTAGCCAGATACTTTGCCATCTCGTCTTCTGGCACCATGCCGCCACCGGTCGCCCAGACCAGGTGCGTGGAATTGGCATCCGCCTGCACGCGCAGCGGTCCGGCCATCCCTGCCAGCGCCGACGGCTCCAGGCGAATCCCTTCCTCCTGCGCCAGCCAGCCGAGCATGTCGTACATGCTCTGATCGGAAAGCGTATAGAACCCGTCGAGCAGGCGCTCCATCGCGCGGCCCACGAAGCCGGACGCGCGCCCTACCGCCAGACCGTCCGCTGCCGTCACGTTATCAATGCCCAGATCCTGCACCGCAATCTCATCGTGCAGGCCGGTGTAGACGCCGAGCAGCATGCACGGGGAGTGCGTTGGCTCCGCGAAGAAGCAGTGGACGTTATCGCCAAAGGCCAGCTTCAGGCCAAACGCCACGCCCCCAGGGCCGCCGCCAACGCCGCAGGGCAGGTAGACGTACAGGGGATGATCGGCATCCACCACGCGGCCCTGTTCGGCAAACTGTGCCTTCAGGCGCTCGCCTGCAACGGCGTAGCCCAGGAAAAGGGTGCGGGAGTTTTCATCGTCAATGAAGAAACAGTTCGGATCGCTTTCCGCCGCTTTTCGTCCCTGCTCCACCGCCACGCCGTAATCCTGCTCATATTCCACGACGATGACGCCGTGGCTGCGTAGTTTGGCTTTCTTCCACTCGCGGGCGTCGGCAGACATATGTACCGTCACCTTAAAGCCGATGCGGGCGCTCATAATCCCGATAGACATCCCGAGGTTGCCTGTAGAGCCTACCGCAATGCTGTACTGGCTGAAGAAGTCCTTAAAGCGCGGTTCCAGCAGAACGCTGTAGTCGTCTTCAACGCTCAGCAATCCGGCCTCCAGCGCCAGTTTTTCCGCATGGGTCAGCACCTCATAGATACCGCCGCGCGCTTTGATCGAGCCGGAAATCGGTAGATGGCTGTCTTTTTTCAGCAGCAGGGTGCCGGGAATAGACTTAGCAGATTCTTTCTCCAGCCGCGCCTGCATTGCCGGAATGGCGACCAGCTCGGATTCAATAATCCCGCCTGTGGCGGCCGTCTCCGGGAAGGCTTTTGCCAGATACGGCGCGAAGCGTTTCAGGCGAGCGTGCGCGTCGTCCACGTCGGCTTTAGTCAGCCCGACATAGGGCAGTCCTTCCGCCAGCGTGGTGGTACGCGGGTTAAGCCAGGTGGTTTCTTTCAGGGCAATCAGATCCTCAACCAGAGGAAACTGTGCGGTTAAAGTAGTGATAGTTGCGTTTTCCATAATACGTCTCTTCGCGCTCAGATAATGAAGGAAAGCAGGAATGTGCCGCCAAGTGCAAGCACCGAGGCGATAAACGTCGCCGTCGTATAGTATTTGAAGGTCTCATTCAGGGTCGCGCCGCAGTACTGCTTCACCAGCCAGAAGAGGGAATCGGTCACGATCGTGCAGCCAATGGCGCCGGAACCGATGGCAATGGTGATGATCTCCGGGCTGACGTTTGGGTAGAGCGGCAGCATAGGCGCGACTATCGCCGTGGCGCCCATCATCGCCACCGTGGCGGAGCCAACGGCAGCATGCAGCACCAGCGCCACCAGCCAGGCGAGCAGGATAGGGTGCATGTGCAGGTTAGAGAGAATATGCGCCAGCGAGTCCGCCAGTCCGCTGGTTTTCAGGATGGCGTTAAACGCGCCGCCCGCGCCGATAATCAGCAAAATGTTGGCGATAGAGCCGAAGCCGTGCTCCGTATGCGTCAGCATCGTGCCCATGCCCATATGCTGGCGGATCCCCAGCAGGTAGTAGGCGACAAACACGGCGATAAACATGGCGGTGATCGGGTTGCCGATAAATTCAAGCAGCGTATACAGCGTGCCTTCTTTTGCCATATTCAGCTCGGCGAGGGTTTTCACCAGCATCAGGGCAATCGGCAGCAGCACCGTGAACAGCGTGGCGCCCAGCGACGGCAGGGTGTGCTCTTCCCGCACCTTCAGGTCTGAAAATTCCGCCGGAACCGGTTTAAACGGCAGACGATTGCCGAGCAGTTTCAGGAACAGCGGGCCACCGACCAGCGAGGCCATCAGGCCTACCATCAAACCGTAGACAATGACCGTTCCGACGTCCGCGCCTAATTTATTGGTCACAAACAGCGCGGCCGGATGCGGCGGCACCACGCAGTGCACCGCCATCAGCGCGGTACAGAGCGGAATGGCCAGCTTGAGCAGCGACGTGTTGGTCTTTTTGGCGATGGAAAACGCCAGCGGGATCAACAGTACCACGCCCACTTCCACGAACAGTGTGATACCGCAGATAAGGCCCACCAGCACCATAATCACGTCCGCCGACAGCCAGCGGCAGCGCTGCAACGTAATCCCGATGCGCTCGGCCGCGCCGGAAACCTCCATCATCTTGCCGAGAATGGTGCCCAGACCAATCACCGCCGCCAGGAAGCCCAGCGTACCGCCAATTCCGCTCTCAATGGCGTTCACCATATCCAGCGGGCTCATCCCCATCATCGCGCCGACGAAAAAGCTCGCCAGCAGCAGCGCGAGGAACGGGTGAAACTTCAGTTTTACGATGGTTAAAACAATCAACACAATGCTGACCAGCAGCGTTGCCACAACCCAGACCTGAGATCCCATATCTCACCTCACCCTTATGTCATCTGGGGGTATTGGACGAAAAATCGTCGTGGGCTGACAAACGATATAAATTGGCGTTCAGGTGAGCCAGATTGGATCAACTGAGTGACTACGTTCTAAAAAACGCACCTAATCCGTATTAGGTTCACATAAATTCACCCTGAAGCGGTATGCTGAGTGCAGAAACTACGCGTGAGAATTGTGATGACCGATGCAAATGAAGCCAGAAACCGGCTGTTAAACGGCTGGCAGCTGTCGAAAATGTATACCTTTGAAGTAGCCGCCCGGCATGAGTCCTTCGCGCTGGCGGCGGAGGAGCTGTCGCTCAGTCCCAGCGCGGTGAGCCACCGCATCAACCTGCTGGAAGAGGAGTTGGGCATTCAGCTGTTCGTCCGCTCGCACCGGAAAGTCGAGCTGACGCAAGAGGGAAAGCGCGTTTACTGGACGCTGAAATCGTCCCTCGACACCCTGAATCAGGAGATCCTGGATATCAAAAACCAGGCGCTGTCAGGTACGCTAACGGTGTACTCCCGCCCGTCGATTGCCCAGTGCTGGCTGGTGCCCATGCTGGGGGACTTTACCCGCCGCTATCCGTCGATTTCACTCACCATCCTGACCGGCAATGATTACGTCAATATGCAGCGAACGGGCGTCGATCTGGCACTCTATTTCGACGATACGCCGCCAAACCACCTCTCTCATCACTTCCTGATGGACGAGGAGATTTTGCCCGTCTGCTCGCCGCAGTATGCCCGCGAGCATGAGCTGCTGAAAAACCCCGAGAACCTCAGCCACTGCACGCTGCTGCATGACCGCCAGGCCTGGAGCAATGATTCCGGCACGGACGAGTGGCTGAGCTGGGCGCAGCACTTTGCGATGAATATGCGGCCATCGTCGGGCATTGGGTTCGATCGTTCCGATTTGGCGATTATTGCGGCCATTAACCACGTAGGCATCGCGATGGGGAGAAAGCGGCTGGTGCAGAAGCGGCTGGAACGGGGCGAGCTGATCGCCCCGTTTGGTGAAAAGACCCTGAAATGCCATCAGCACTATTATGTCTCGACGCTTTCTGGCCGCCAGTGGCCGAAAATAGACGCCTTTATCGGCTGGCTGAGAGAACTGGCAGGTTGAAGAATTATTACGCTTTCGCTCTACACCAAATGTGAAAAAGCGTGCTAAATACAGGTAATGCTTTCGATTTATCCAGGGTAAACCGTGTTAAAGCCTTTTATTGCCTCTGCATTACTGATCTTTTCCGGCTGGGCGATTGCCGCTGAGCCGCCGCTGACGGCTGCCCATTATGCGCAGCAGCTGGGCGTCGGGATGGATGTGGACTGGGCGCGCACCGAGCGCGGCATACGCGAATTCGACCCGCTGGTGGTACGCGATTTTCGTGCAAAAGGTATTACCCACGTGCGCATTCGCGTGGCCGATGAGCCGACGGAAGCGCGGCTGATCCACCTGCGCAAGCTGGTGGAAGCCTGCGAGCAGTATGGCGTGATCCCGATAATCGCTTATCAGGCCGATGAATATAAAAACGACCCTAAAGCCGATAACGAGAAAGAGACGATCAACTGGTGGATTGCCGTGGCGCACTATTTCGGTCAGAGCTACCCGCTGCTGGGTTTTGATCTCATTTATGAGCCAGCCGACAAGCTTAACCACAACCTCGCGTCGCTAAACCGCGTGTATGAAAAAACCATTAAAGCGATCCACGACATGGACCCGCAGCGCATGATCTTTATTGCGCCGCGCCTGCGTGCCGTGCCGGAGGATTTATCCAGCCTGAAGCTGCCCGCGCACAGTCAAAACTACCTGCTGGCGGAGTGGCATATTTTCCCGTGGGGGCCGCTGAAAAACAGCGGTAAATACCCGTGGACGTCCGGCACGGTGGCGGAGAAAGAGGCTATCCATAATCGCATCAATACCGCGCTGCGCTGGCAGCAAAAAACCGGACACGTTAGCTGGGTCGGAGGCTGGGGCGTAGGGGAGTCAAACCACCTCACGCCAACCGCTTCGCAAATGGCCTTCGCTACCTTTATGGCCTGCGAGCTGCAAAAGGCGAAAATCCCCTATGCGCTTAACGCGGATTTTCAGTTTTACGACGGGGAAGAGGGCGCCTGGCGGCCAGCGCCAGAGCCGTTATTGCAGGCGATGATTGCGCCCGTCTGTGAAAAACCCGGCGAGAAGCCGGGCCATCATGCGGTTAAACCGGCTGCTCGTGATGCGGGACGCGTGACGCCAGCGGCAGCCAGCACAGTAAAATCAGCAGCCCCATCAGCGTCATCAGCAGGCCCAAACTAGCCTGCCCGGTCTGTGGCATCATCGCTGAAAGCCAGGCCAGCGCGCCGGAACCGATGTTCTGCAAACCGCCCACCAGCGCGCCCGCCGTACCTGCAAGGAACGGGAACGGCTCCATCGCGCCGCTGGTGGCGAGCGGGAACAGCATTCCCGCGCCGAAGAAGAACAGCGCAGCCGGGATGAGCAGCGTCCAGACCGACATCACGTCAAATAGCCCTGGGATCCACATCATCAGACCCGCCAGCAGGCAGCTGATCACCGACTGCCACATCAGGGTGGAGAAGCGTTTGTTCGGACGTCCGGCAAACCACGCGCCGAAGAACGCCGCCGGGATCGGCAGAATAAACAGAATACTCACCACCATACTGCTCAGCCCAAGACCTGCGCCCAGCAGCACGCCGGAGCAGGCTTCGAACACCGCAATGCCCGCCAGGCCGCCAATCAGCATCAGCAGATAGCAGGTAAACGCGCCGTTACCGAACAGCGTCTTATAGCTGGTAATGAGCTTCGTGCGCGGCGCGTCCTGCGGACGCGTTTCCGGCATCCAGCGCGCCATGCTGAAGGTGACAATGATGCACAGCACCAGCAGGAAGGCGTAGCAGGCGCGCCAGGACCAAACCGTGTCCAGCAGGCCGCCAATCAGCGGGGCCAGCAGCGGGCTGACCAGAATACCCATATTCAACAGGCTGTTGGCATGGCGGAGCTGCGTACCCTGATACATATCGCGCGGTAAGGTACGCGCCATCACCCCGCCGACGCCGGTCCCAACGCCCTGTAGGGCGCTGGCGGCAATCAGTACGGTCAGACTGTGGGTGGTAATGGCAATTACCGTCGCCGCCATGAAAATACTCATGCCCACCAGGATCACCGGGCGACGCCCGACGCGGTCGGACAGCGGGCCGTAGAAGAGTTGCGAAACGCCATAGGTCAGCAGGTAGGCTGCCATTACGCTCTGCACCGCGCCCTCACGGACGTTTAATTCCTTTGCCATGTCGGCAATCGCCGGAATGTAGATGGTTTGCGCCATCTGACCGACGGCCACCAGTAACACCAGCATCAACAATAAGTTAACGTTCCTTTGTTTTTTCATGTCGCTGAATACTTTTGCCAAAAGAGAAAAATGAAGAATAAGTGACTGCGCATTCCCATAAATGCGCGAGGAATCTACCACAGAGAGATGACAATTTAAGCATTGTCGTGGTGAATGAAAAAAATGGGGAAGGCAGGATTTGTAAACAAGAACGGCAACTAATGTTGCCAGTGATCTACGCCAGACGCAGCAGAATAGCGCCGCCAGCAATGCCCAGCGCCGCCACGATGCGTAGGCCCGCAACCTTCTCTTTTAAAAGGACAAACGCGATCAGTGCCCCAAAGAGAATTGAGGTTTCACGCAGCGCCGCGACCACTGCCAGCGGGGCCTGCGTCATTGCCCACAGCGCCAGACCGTAAGATCCCATGGTGCCAACGCCGCCGAGCAGCCCCTTTTTCCAGTGCAGGCGCAGGTAGCCGGACGCCTCACGTCGACGCGCCACCATCGCCCAGCTTAGCAGGCAGAAGCCGTTCATAAAGAAGGTCCACAGCGTATAGCCCAGCGCGGTGTCTGACAGCCGCACCCCGGTGCCGTCCACCAGCGTGTAGCCGGCAATAAAACAGGCGTTCAGCAGCGCCAGCCAGATCCCTTTGCGCGACTGCATGCGCCCGTTCATCGCCATCGCCAGAATCGACAGGCAAATTACCCCGATCCCGGACCAGGCGAGCCAGGAGAGACGATCGCCGAGCGCCAGAACGCTGATCAGCGCCACCAGCAGCGGGGCGGTGCCGCGCATCAGCGGATAGGTTTGGCTCATATCGGAGACCTGATAGGTCTTCGCTACCAGCACGGTGTAGACCACCTGTAAGGCGCAGGAGACTAACAAAAACGGCCAGCTTGCGGCAGAAGGCTGTGGTGAAAACGGCAGTAAAACCAGAGCGATAACCGTGGCGGAGCCGCTGACGCTAATCGCGGAATAGAGCTTGTCCGTTCCGGCTTTGACGATGGCGTTCCAGCTGGCATGCAGCAGCGCGGCGAAGAGCAAAATGCAGAATACGGTGATGGTCATGGCGTATCGGATGATGAATTGTCACTCAACTGTAACATTCACATCCTGATGCTGCCAGCCGGTTACACCGCACAAAAAAGGCGGTGTGTCACCCGCGCTTCGTCTGAGACCAGCGTAAAACCCGCTTGATGATAAAATCCGTAGGCGCTGTCCGGCGCGTGGGTATTCAGAAAATCAAACCAGATGCTGGCATCGGCCATTACCACGGTTAAAAGCTGCTTGCCAATGCCCAGCCCGCGGCACTTCTCGCTGACGTAGAGATGGCGAATACGTCCGGCGCGCGGCTGCTGGCTGAAAGGATCGCGATTCAGACCGCACACGCCCACCAGCTTGCCGTTGAGAAACGCCCCCAGCAGCTTTTCGCCCGGTGCGTTAAAGCGGTTCTCACCCCGCTGCCAGTTCTCTTCCAGCCTGCGCAGCATGTTAAAATTCAATGCGATACTTTCAGCCTTCAGGGCAATATACCCCGGCTCATCCGGTGTGACAGGCTCAATTAACAGACGCGACATAGCATTCCCTCGTTATTAAAGAGGGGCGGTTACCCGCCCCTCTCAGGTGCGACTTGAACCTGAATTACCGAAGGAATTTCAGGACAGCATCAAGCAGTTGCAGTACAGCAACAATGAGTTTGAGGATAAGTATCACCATATCCACTACGCTCATACGCGTCTCCTTTTGGTTAAAAGGAGCACGATGCTGGCGTACCTTTCCGCCGCCTGTTGCCAGCACCTGGATTGACGTAACACAGTGTGCTCACTTCAGGGGTTAAGGCACTGACGGCACCACCCGTTTCAGCCAGGACTTCGTTGCGCCGGTAGAACTGCGGCCCCCTCGCTCACTGCGAACACCCTCAGTATAGATAAATACTGTATGCATGAACAGTATTTTATGGACAAAATTTGGAAGGCGATCCATACTCAAAAAAGTCAAAATCCGTGCCGGAATTGCGCGTTCGTCTTCGATCGCGTATACTTTTTGCGTTGACGTAACACAGTGTGTTCTGCGGCGACCAACCGCAAAACCCTGATAAAAACCTCGCTTAGGCGGGGTTTTTTGTTTTCTGGTCTGCCCATAAAAAGATGTCTGTTGACTTATTGGCAACGGATGTCATCATTGCCATAATGGCAACGGACGCGGCAGGCATGCAGTATGCATTTAATCTCTATGAAAGCTATTTTGGATGCGGTAACCCAGTTTCCCCAGCATAAGGAATATGACCGTTTTACGGAGAAACATCGCACTAAGGGGAAGAAATGATGATCGTCGCTGATGCAATAAAAGCTACGCATGCCCTTGTTGCGGCCGTTCCTTTACTGGGTGAACAGCCGAGCGAGAGGGATTACAAGGATGCGCTTGAGCTGGTTGAGTATCTCCTTATGAACGAGCCCGATAGCCCCTTGCTGGATATTGTGTGCGCCAGGATTAGCCGTTACGAAGCCAGTCGGCCAGAGATAGTCGCATTACGTAAGGAGATGGAGTCCGTCCCCGTCGGTATTGCGGTTTTAAGAACCTTGATGGATCAGTACAACCTGACGATATCGGATTTTCAGGATGAAATTGGCAGTAAATCGATGGTTTCACGGGTTCTGAATGGCCAGAGACAGCTTACTCTGAACCATATTAAAAAGCTGGCGGCCAGATTTGGGGTATCACCTGCTCTGTTTATTGAGTGAGTAAAAACCGACTTTTTGAGTGTCATCACTCAACAAACGAAACGTGATCCCTGACGCATTTTTGCGCAGATGAAAATATTTCCATTGTCACGCCCGAAAACCTGTGTTTGTATAAATTCAATCAATGAATCCAAACACAGGTCCCCAATGACTTCATCCATCTTCACTTCGACCCTACTAAAAACTGCGCAACCTGCCGCAGTGGTCGTCGTGCGTGTGGTGGTGGTCGTCGGCAATGCGCCGTAGGGACTGGATCAACACACGAATCCAAAACCCCGCCGGCGCAAACCGGGCGGGGTTTTTTGTTTAGGACCCTCCCCGGAAGGCTGGCTCAGAAGAAAAGGACTGGAGCATGGCAAGTTCGGGCACGACATCCACAAAGACGCGTTTTACTGGCGCGCAGCTGATTGTTCATTTACTGGAACGGCAGGGCATCACTACGGTTGCGGGTATCCCGGGCGGCACGGTGCTGCCGCTGTACGATGCGTTAAGCCAAAGCACGAAGATCCGCCACGTGCTGGCGCGCCACGAGCAGGGGGCAGGCTTTATTGCTCAGGGCATGGCGCGTACGCAGGGCAAACCGGCGGTCTGTATGGCCTGCAGCGGCCCGGGTGCAACCAACCTGGTCACCGCCATTGCCGACGCGCGTCTCGACTCGATTCCGCTGATCTGCATTACCGGCCAGGTACCGTCCTCGATGATCGGCACCGATGCGTTCCAGGAAGTGGATACCTACGGCATCTCTATCCCCATCACCAAACATAACTATTTAGTTCGCGATATCAGCGAGCTGCCTCAGGTTATCAGCGATGCGTTCCGCATTGCGCAGTCTGGCCGCCCGGGCCCGGTGTGGATAGACATTCCTAAGGATGTCCAGACCGCAGAGATCGAGATAGACGTTCTGCCGGAGCCGGGCGACCGTGCCCCCGCGCCAGAATTCAGCGCTGAGAGCGTGCGCGATGCTGCCGCCATGATTAACGCCGCCAAACGTCCGGTACTCTATCTGGGCGGCGGGGCGATTAACGCCGCGGATGAAATTCGTCAGTTCGCCGAAAAAGCCAACCTGCCGACCACCATGACCCTGATGGCGCTGGGCATGCTGCCTAAAGCGCACCCATTGTCATTAGGCATGCTGGGCATGCACGGCGCGCGCAGCACCAACTACATCCTGCAAGAGGCGGATTTGCTGATTGTTATGGGGGCGCGTTTTGATGACCGGGCGATTGGCAAAACCGAACAGTTCTGCCCGAACGCGCAGATCATTCACGTGGATATCGACCGCGCCGAGCTGGGTAAAATCAAGCAGCCGCACGTGGCGATTCAGGGCGACGTGGCCGAAGTGCTGGCGCAGCTGATCCCGCAAACCGCAGCAACCGACCGCGCCGACTGGCGTCAGCTGGTGGCCGATCTGCAGCGCGAGTTCCCGGGCGCCATCCCAACCGAAGGCGACCCGCTGAGCCACTACGGGCTGATCAACGCCGTGGCCGCCTGCGTGGACGACAGCGCGATTATCACCACCGACGTGGGCCAGCATCAGATGTGGACCGCTCAGGCCTACCCGCTGAACCGTCCGCGCCAGTGGCTGACCTCCGGCGGTCTCGGCACTATGGGCTTCGGCCTGCCGGCGGCAGTCGGGGCGGCGCTGGCGAATCCGGACCGCAAGGTGATCTGCTTCTCCGGCGACGGTAGCCTGATGATGAACATTCAGGAAATGGCGACCGCGGCCGAAAACCAGTTAGACGTGAAAATCATCCTGATGAACAACGAGGCGCTGGGTCTGGTGCACCAGCAGCAGAGCCTGTTCTACAAGCAGGGCGTGTTTGCCGCGACCTATCCGGGGATGATTAACTTTATGCAGATTGCCGCCGGCTTTGGCCTGCACACCTGCGATCTGAACGCCGAAGAGGATGCCCACGCGGCGCTGCAGGCGGCGATTTCTCGCCCCGGCCCGGCGCTGATCCACGTCCGTATCGACCCTGAACAAAAAGTGTATCCGATGGTGCCGCCGGGTGCGGCAAATACTGAGATGGTGGGAGAATAAGCCATGCAGAAACAACATGATAACGTCATTCTGGAACTCACCGTCCGCAACCATCCTGGCGTCATGACGCACGTCTGCGGGCTATTTGCCCGCCGCGCGTTTAACGTTGAAGGCATTCTCTGTCTGCCGATTCAGGGCAGCGAGCACAGCCGCATCTGGCTACTGGTTAACGATGACCAGCGTCTGGAGCAAATGATGGCGCAGATCGACAAGCTGGAAGATGTCACTAAAGTGGCGCGCAACCAGTCCGATCCCACCATGTTTAACAAAATTGCGGTGTTTTTCGAGTAAATCACTTAAGGTAAGAGGCTTTTGCCGGATGGCGCTGCGCTTATCCGGCCTACAAGGACTTTACACGTAGGCCGGATAAGCGCAGCGCCATCCGGCGTGTTCACGCATCAGGATCAACTCATGACCACCATCGCTCTCATCGACGACCACCTTATCGTCCGCTCCGGCTTTGCCCAGCTTCTGAACCTCGAACCGGATTTTCAGGTCGTGGCCGAGTTTGGCTCCGGTCGCGAGGCGCTGGCGGGCCTGCCGGGGCGCGGAGTGCAGGTCTGTATCTGCGACATCTCGATGCCGGATCTCTCCGGACTGGAGCTGCTAAGCCAGCTGCCGAAAGGGATGGCGACGATTATGCTGTCGGTTCACGATAGCCCGGCGCTGGTCGAGCAGGCGCTCAACGCGGGCGCGCGCGGTTTCCTCTCTAAACGCTGTAGCCCGGACGAGCTGATCGCCGCCGTCCGCACCGTTTCCACCGGCGGCTGCTATCTGACGCCGGATATCGCCATCAAGCTGGCGGCCGGACGTCAGGATCCGCTCACCAAACGCGAGCGTCAGGTTGCAGAAAAACTCGCGCAGGGAATGTCGGTAAAAGAGATTGCCGCCGAGCTGGATCTGTCCCCGAAAACCGTGCACGTTCACCGCGCCAACCTGATGGAAAAACTTAACGTCAGCAACGACGTCGAGCTGGCGCGCCGCATGTTCGACAGCTGGCAATGAGTTCCGCTTTTTCACGGCTGATCGCCGTTGTCGCCAGCTTTTTTATCTTCTCCGCCGCCTGGTTTTGCCTGTGGAGCATCAGCCTGCACCTGGTGGAACGCCCGGAGCTGGCGGTGCTGCTGTTTCCCTTCGGCCTGCGTCTGGGCTTAATGCTCCAGTGCCCGCGCGGCTACTGGCCGGTTTTACTCGGCGCAGAGTGGCTGATGCTGGTCTGGCTGGCGCAGGAAGTGGCCCTGGCGCACCTGCCCTTATTGATGACCGGAAGCCTGCTCACGCTTCTCCCGGTTGCGCTCATTTCCCGCTACCGTCACCAGCGCGACTGGCGCACGCTGCTGCGGCAGGGGGCGGCGCTGATTGCCGCCGCGCTGCTGCAGTCGCTTCCGTGGGTGGGTGAAAAGGAGATGCTCAACGCCCTGCTGCTGACTCTCACCGGCGGCCTGACGCTCGCCCCGACCTGCCTCGTAATCTGGCACTACCTCACCAGCACCGTCTGGCAGCCGCTGGGCCCGGCGCTGGTTTCCCAACCGGTGAACTGGCGCGCCCGGCACCTCATCTGGTATCTGCTGCTGTTTGTGGTGAGCCTGTGGCTACAGCTTGGCCTGCCCGCAGAGCTTTCACGCTTCACGCCGTTTTGTCTGGCGCTTCCAATCATCGCCCTTGCCTGGCACTACGGCTGGCAGGGGGCGCTGATCGCCACGCTGATGAACGCCATCGCGCTGATCGCCAGCCAGACCTGGCACGATCATCCTGTGGATTTACTGCTTTCACTGCTGGCCCAGAGCCTGACCGGGCTGCTTCTCGGCGCGGGCATTCAGCGCCTGCGCGAGCTGAACCAGTCCCTGCAGACCGAACTGGCGCGCAACCGTCGTCTGGCGGAGCGTCTGCTGGAGACGGAAGAGAGCGTGCGGCAGGAGGTCGCCCGCGAGCTGCACGACGATATCGGCCAGACCATCACCGCGATCCGCACCCAGGCAGGTATTGTCCAGCGCCTGGCGGCAGAAAACGCGGGCGTGAAGCAGGGCGGGGCGCATATCGAACAGCTTTCGCTGGGCGTCTATGACTCCGTTCGCCGCCTGTTAGGACGGCTGCGCCCGCGGCAGCTCGACGACCTGTCGCTTGAGCAGGCGGTGCGTTCCCTGATGCGTGAGATGGAGCTGGAAAGCCGCGGCATTGTTAGCCATCTCGACTGGCGCATTAACGAGCCTGCGCTGAGCGAAGGCCAGCGCGTGACGCTGTTTCGCGTCTGTCAGGAGGGGCTGAACAATATCGTCAAACACGCCAGCGCCAGCGCGGTCACGATCCAGGGCTGGCAGCAGGATGACAGCCTCAAGCTGGTGATTGAAGACGACGGCTGCGGCCTGCCGCCGGGCTCCGGGCAGCAGGGCTTTGGCCTGGCGGGCATGCGCGAGCGCGTGAAGGCGCTGGGCGGCACGCTGAACATCTCCTGCACCCACGGGACGCGCGTCAGCGTCAGCCTGCCGCTAAGGAGCCACCATGTTTAAAACCCCTGCCAGCGCCGCGCCGATAGGCGATAAAGCGGAAATCGACGCCCGTTACCGCTACTGGCGTCGCCATATCCTGATTACCATCTGGCTCGGCTACGCGCTGTTCTACTTCACCCGCAAAAGCTTCAACGCCGCTGCGCCGGAAATCCTCGCCAGCGGCGTGATGACCCGCACCGATATCGGTCTGCTGGCGACGCTGTTTTATATCACCTACGGCCTGTCGAAGTTCTTCTCCGGCATCGTCAGCGATCGCTCCAACGCGCGCTATTTCATGGGCGTTGGGCTGATCGCCACCGGCGTGGTGAACATTCTGTTTGGCTTCTCCACCTCGCTGTGGGCCTTTGCCCTGCTGTGGGCGCTGAACGCCTTTTTCCAGGGCTGGGGGGCGCCGGTCTGCGCCCGCCTGCTCACCGCCTGGTATTCGCGCAACGAGCGCGGCGGCTGGTGGGCAATCTGGAATACCGCGCATAACGTCGGCGGGGCGCTGATCCCGATGGTGGTAGGGGCGGCAGCGCTGCACTACGGATGGCGCGCGGGGATGATGATTGCCGGTGGCCTCGCGATTGTCGCCGGGCTGTTCCTCTGCTGGCGCCTGCGCGACAGGCCGCAAACCGTCGGCCTGCCGCCGGTGGGCGACTGGCGGCACGACGAGATGGAAATTGCCCAGCAGCAGGAAGGCGCGGGGCTGACCCGAAGGGAGATACTCACCAAATACGTGCTGAAAAACCCGTACATCTGGCTGCTGTCGCTCTGCTACGTGCTGGTCTACGTGGTGCGCGCGGCCATCAACGACTGGGGCAATCTGTACATGTCCGAGACGCTCGGCGTGGACCTGGTGACCGCCAACTCGGCGGTGACGATGTTCGAGCTGGGTGGGTTTATCGGCGCGCTGGTGGCGGGTTGGGGATCGGATAAGCTGTTCAACGGCAACCGTGGCCCAATGAACCTGATTTTCGCCGCCGGGATTTTGCTCTCCGTCGGCTCGCTGTGGTTGATGCCGTTCGCCAGCTACGTGATGCAGGCGGCGTGCTTCTTCACCATCGGCTTCTTCGTATTTGGCCCGCAGATGCTGATCGGCATGGCGGCGGCGGAGTGTTCCCACAAAGAGGCGGCTGGCGCGGCGACGGGCTTTGTCGGGCTGTTTGCCTACCTCGGCGCGTCGCTCTCCGGCTGGCCGCTGGCACGGGTGATCGACGTCTGGCACTGGAGCGGGTTCTTCGCGGTGATCGCCATCGCGGCGGGGATTTCCGCCCTGCTGCTGCTGCCGTTTTTGCACGCGCAGGCCCCGCGCGAGGTGAGTGAAGCGTGATGCGTCTCACCTTTTCACCCCGAATGGCGCAAAACTAGGAAATTTTCCCGGTTTTACCAGGACGCTGTCTCAGGCATCTCTCCCGGCTGATTTTTACAATGCTGCAAAAATCAGCTCAGGAGTAACTCAGTCATGCTGGCCTTCTTAAATCAGGTGCGCAAGCCGACCCTGGATCTGCCGCTCGACGTGCGGCGCAAGATGTGGTTCAAACCGTTCATGCAGTCTTATCTGGTGGTCTTCATCGGCTACCTGACCATGTACCTGATCCGCAAAAACTTTAACATCGCGCAGAACGACATGATCTCAACCTACGGGCTGAGCATGACGCAGCTGGGGATGATTGGCCTGGGCTTCTCCATCACCTACGGCGTGGGGAAAACCGTCGTTTCCTACTACGCGGACGGCAAAAACACCAAGCAGTTCCTGCCGTTTATGCTGATCCTCTCCGCCATTTGTATGCTCGGCTTCAGCGCCAGCATGGGCGCGGGCTCCGTCAGCCTGTTCATGATGATCGCCTTCTACGCCCTGAGCGGTTTCTTCCAGAGCACCGGCGGGTCGTGCAGCTACTCCACCATCACCAAATGGACCCCGCGCCGCAAGCGTGGTTCGTACCTCGGCATGTGGAACATCTCCCACAACCTCGGCGGGGCGGGTGCGGCTGGCGTGGCGCTGTTCGGCGCAAACTACCTGTTCGACGGCCACGTGATCGGGATGTTTATCTTCCCGTCGATTATCGCCCTGATTGTCGGCTTTATCGGCCTGCGCTACGGCAGCGACTCCCCGGAGTCTTACGGCCTCGGCAAAGCCGAAGAGCTGTTCGGGGAGGAGATCAGCGAAGAGGACAAAGAGACCGAAGAAAACGAGATGTCCAAATGGCAGATCTTTGTTGAGTACGTGCTGAAAAACAAAGTGATCTGGCTGCTGTGCTTCTCAAACATCTTCCTCTACGTGGTGCGTATCGGCATCGACCAGTGGTCGACCGTGTATGCCTTCCAGGAGCTGAAGCTCTCAAAAGAAGTGGCGATTCAGGGCTTCACCCTGTTCGAAGTAGGCGCGCTGGTCGGCACGCTGCTGTGGGGCTGGCTCTCTGACCTCGCCAACGGCCGTCGTGCGCTGGTGGCCTGCGTCGCGCTGGCGCTGATTATCGCCACCCTCGGCGTCTACCAGCACGCCAGCAACCAGTACGTTTACCTGGCGTCCCTGTTCGCGCTCGGCTTCCTGGTGTTTGGTCCGCAATTACTGATCGGCGTGGCGGCAGTGGGCTTCGTCCCGAAAAAAGCGATCGGCGCCGCCGATGGGATTAAAGGCACCTTCGCCTACCTGATCGGCGACAGCTTCGCCAAGCTGGGTCTGGGGATGATTGCCGACGGCACGCCGATTTTCGGCCTCACCGGCTGGGCGGGCACCTTCGCCGCGCTGGATGCGGCAGCCATTGGCTGTATCGTCCTGATGGCGATGGTTGCGGTGCTGGAAGAACGTAAAATTCGCCGTGAGAATCGTGCGCAGAAATTAAAAACAGCCTGAGTGTGCAGGTAACTTCTTTGCCCGGTGTGTGATGCCGGGCTTTTTTATATTGCCGCGACGGCGTTAATTCTTCATCTCCCATTCTTCAACATCTTTTCCGTTCACTATTATGGTCCTGCCCGCTGTCGACGCGCTGCGTTTCCCGCTATGATGAGCGGCTATTCATAGGAGAACGCATGGTCTGGATAATGCTGGCAACGCTTGCCGTGGTGTTTGTGGTGGGATTTCGCGTCCTGACCTCAGATTCCCGCCGCGCCATCAAACGATTAAGCGAACGGCTGGGGATCACCCCGATGCCGGTTGAGTCGATGATCGACCAGTTCGGAAAAACGCCGGGGAATGAGTTTATCCGCTACCTTGAGCGGCCGGACGAGGCGCATTTGCAAAACGCCGCGCAGGTGCTGCTCATCTGGCAGGTCTGCATCGTTGACGGTAGCGAAGAGAACCTGCACGCCTGGCACCGCATGCTGCGTAAAGCCCGCCTGGCCGCACCCATTACCGATGCGCAAATTCGTCTGGCGC
Organism: Enterobacter sp. MGH 24; assembly: GCF_000493015.1. Lineage (NCBI taxonomy): Bacteria > Pseudomonadati > Pseudomonadota > Gammaproteobacteria > Enterobacterales > Enterobacteriaceae > Enterobacter > Enterobacter sp. MGH 24. Next base: position 1,451,388 of record NZ_KI535657.1, read on the forward strand.
TTGGCTTCATGCGCGAGATGGAGCCCGATCCGCAGGAGCTGAATGCCTTCCAGCTACGCTACAACCAGCTCTTCCTGCCGGAAGAGGGTGTGTTTTATCTGCATTAAGGCATTTTCCCGCATAATACATTCTGAGCGTTCAGAATCTCCTCTCTATTTTCATTGAGGCGGGTGGCGGCATAGATATCTATGTTTAACCTTTTTGCCTCCGCGTCCGTGAGTTCACGGTAGCAAAGTCCTTCCTGATTAAAGGTGCATTTCGACTGTGGCAGCAGGGCAAATCCTTTCCCTCTTGCGATACGGCTCAGCATCACGAGGGTATCATCCGGCTCTTTTATCCGCTTCAGCGGCGTTTTCAGCGTATCAAAGTAGCTTTCGCATTTGTCATAGAATGACGGGTTAGCGCTTCGCGAAAACCAAAAAATCGGGAGATCGCTAATGTCTTCCAGCGCGACTTTCTCTTTCAGGCTGGCAGGATGCAAAGAGGGCATTGCGATGAGCAACGGCTCCTGGCAGACCCAGCGGTATTGAACAATGTCTTCATGACCCGTTCCTTTTTCACCGGTCAGCACCAGGTCCAGCATATTTTTAGACAAGCTTTGCAGCAGCTGGGCTGACGTCAGATCCGGCGTTTCGACATCATCTCCCGCGTTCATTTTTTGAAGCTGGGTGTTCACGGGTTCAATATATTCAAAATTAAGCGTCCGCGTGAGTCCGATACGCAGGCTCGTTTCAGAAGAGAGAGGATCTTCTTTTAGATTGCTGATGTCTTTCAGTATTTTTTCTGCCTGAACAACCAGCGCTCGACCTGCTTCAGTGAGGCTAACGTCATGCGTGCTGCGGCTGAACAACTGACGTTTCAGGACCGCTTCAAGGCACTTTATCTGGCGCGTCAATGGCGGTTGAGTCATGCGTAGACGTTCGGCAGCCTTACGGAAATTCAGTTCATGTGCAACAGCAAGAAAGCATTGTAATTGTTTGATACTGGGCAGGTTATTGCTGATTAAATGTTCTGCTGTGGCCATACGTGAGTCCTGAATGCGAAAAGGTATTTAGTCTTTTTTCGATTTCGATATTACACGCTAAATGCGGGCAGCAAAACCCGTTTTAACAGTAATACCAAAAATATATTACAAATTTAACAATTCCAATTGTTTCCTGTATTGATAAATTTCTATGCGAATCCCCACTCAATCAATATTCGGAGTAATTATGTCGTCTAAATATGTACTGGTATCACGCTTCCCATTAAAAAATACTTTTTCTGAAAAAGAATTCACTTCATTAAAAAGCAATGAAAACGTTCGCTACTATTCCTGTGAAGAAAACGGCATTAATGAATTGCTGGAGCTGCGCGCGTTCAATGACATTAAAGAAATTGCGTGGGTTGAGAGTGAAATGGAATCTATGTTCCATCGTTTCTCGGATGTTCTTTCTGCCGATATTCGTCGCGAATTACTTAAGTTTGTTGAATCCCCGATCGATAATAAAAAGCACTTACCAGAATCAAATTATATCCAGCTTCGTCACGTTGAAGTGCCTGCGCATAACTATCAGCAGTACCGTCAGTGGCGCGATGAAACCATTTTTAATGTGGTAAGAGATAACAAAGATAAGATTGAAAGTTTCGAAGCATTTCATTCTCTGATCAGCGGCGTTCCGGGCGTAATGTTTATCTCCTCATTCAACGGTGATAAAGCAGCATATAAAGAAGCATTTACCAATGCACGTTACCAGGAAATCATTCAGCAGGCCGGCGACAACTTTATCACTGGCGGCAATGAAGGCCTTTATACGCGCATCTACCGTGCTTGCTGTTGTTGAGGAACACTGAATGAACTGTAAAAAGTTGGTTGTTGTTGGCGATAAATTTAATGAATTTGCCAACGGTAAAGATGTATTGACTATATCTCAGCTTGAATTATTGACTCAGATCCCTGCGAATATCATTGATAAAGAACACGAAATTATTGTTGGTCAGGGCGTGCGCAAGGATTTTGCCGGAAAAGTAATTTCAAACCAGGCAAGAAATGCAGTTCATGGTAATAAACTTAAAATGTGCTCTCTGGAAAAACTGGTTAGCGACAAAAAAAATGTACATTGCCATAAAAAGCTGGAGCAGAACGTACTTATAGGGCCTGCGGAACAGATTGAGCATAATCCCGATCGGTATGCTATGCCTTTGTTGATCGACGAGCGTTGCGAATTGATGGCGGATCATCAGACTGGCCAGCATATTCAGGGCATGCTGCTGGTTGAAGCCAGCCGACAGGCCTTTATCGGCGTCACCGAAGAATTTATTTACCAGCAGGAAAGCGGGCGCTATTACGTCATTAATAGCATGGCAATCAATTTTGCCAGTTTCCTGTTCCCTTTACCGGCGCTGGTCCACTTTGAATTTCTGGAAAAAGATATTAATGACCGCCGGGGGCGTTTCAAGGCTCAGGTGCGCGTCACGCAGCACCAAACGCTCTGCGCGACAATGGATGTGTCGTTCACCGTCTATCCTTCCGCCCTGATTACAGAGAAAGAAAAATCGCTGGCTGAGGTTGCCATGCAGGCGACCATCGTTCAGCAGCAAGGGGTGGCTCAGGGGGTAACGCATGCCTGAATTACGTAGCCAGAAATACCGTCTGGCTGCGACCACGCAGGGGCCGCTTTACCCCCCTGCGGAGGTCATGGACGGGAAGGGTAATTTTGTCGTGGTTGGCATGGTGCCCGGGGATAACGGCCTGCAGTGGCGAAGCGTCATTGTCTCACCGGACAGCGCGCTCCCGGCATTTGGGGAAATCGCACCCTATAACATTCTGTGTGATATAGAAAAAATGCCTCAGGATGCCTTGAAGGAGATCATTCTTCATACGCTTCCTTTACCCATTCCGATGAACAACTATCGGATGATTTTCGCACCGGAACAGCGGCCGCAGGCCAATAATGAAATGCGGCCGAGCGTGCCGCTTCATGACGGCTATATTGCGGATTATCGCAGCAGCGATGGAAAGCGAGACATCCAGCCTGTCACCCTCGCAGCCTGGCTGGAGGCAGAGGGCATTTTTGACGTCACGTTGTCCGAAGATAAAAAACGAGCGCGGTTCACGTTTTCGTTCCGGAGTCTTGTTCCGGATAGCGTTTATACCGTGATGAGTCTCAGGGAAAACGATTTAGCCTCTGAGGCGCCGAGCAGGCCTGGCCCGCTCGGCATACCCAACGTATTTATAACCGATAGCGAAGGTAATGCCGAATATTGGGCAGAGTTAACCGATCCTTTTCCGGCGCCGGAGAGGAAAGGAAACAGAATTATTAACGTGGTCGTACTTTATATGAGTTCGCGCCAGAGCTACGGCGGTGCAATTGGTTTTTACGGTCTTGGAGGCGATATCCATGCCCATTTAAAACTTAAAGGCCGTTCCTTCGATGAATTTACAACTATAGAGTGAGAAAAATATGCCGTTTGTTCATGTGATGACCTGGCCGACGAAAGATGAAAATCAAATCATCAGGCTTCAGGAAGATATTACGTTTGCCGTACACAAAAATACAGGTGCACCGCTGGATAAAATCTCCGTGGTGGTTTCTGAAATTTCGCCTTCCCGCTGGGCGGATGCAGGTGTGTCTGGTACGGATAAAGATTTCCCGGTCAAGAGCCGAAGAAAAAACTACGAGGAATAGGCTTTGCGTAAACACGCCGCATTTTTTGACGTTGATGAGACGCTTATAAATATTAAAAGTATGTTTGATTTCTATGATTTCTGGTGCAGGGAAAATAATCAACTCGATCGTCTTCAACGCTTTATGTCTCGCTTTCGCGCCGACGTAAAAAACGGTGTACCAAGGGAGACGCTGAACCGAGAGTATTATCGCCAGTTTAAAGGTGTATCTTGTCGTTATCTGGACGAAATGGGCGAGGAATGGTTCAGGCGTAAGCTGGAAAACGTGTTTTTTATTGAGAGCGCCGTTGCAGCACTTAAAAAACATCAAAGTCAGAACATGTACACCGTATTTATATCGGGCTCTATGCTTCCGATTCTTTCACCCATTGCGAAATACCTTGGGGTAACGGATGTACTCTGTGCGCCGGTCATAATAAATGAAGCAGGTGAGTTAACGGGTGAAATCGGCCTGCCGCAAACCATTGGCGCGGGTAAAAAAGATGCGCTTATAACGTTTTGCCGGGATAAGGAGATTAACCCGGCGGATTGTTATGCCTACGGTGATGATGTTTCGGATATTCCAATGCTCGAAGCTATCGGGCATCCCGTGTGTGTGGGAGAGCATTCTGCGCTTACCAGATATGCAACAGAAAAAAATTGGCACATTATTTAAACCATCATTGAGGTAAGTAGTATGACTTCAGAACTCTCTTTGCAAAATATGACGTTAAGGTCATGGCTTGCTTTATTCATTCTGGCTATTTCAACGTTTACTATTGTCACTACTGAACTGGCGCCCGTCGGATTATTAACGCCAATCGCAGAGGGGCTACAGTCTTCGGAATCCGCGGTGGGCATGACCGTGTCGCTTTATGCCTGGGTGGGGGCGTTGAGTGCGCTGTTTGCCTCCGTTTTTTTAGGCAATGTGGCCAAGAAGCGGCTTTTACTCGTGCTCACCGTGGTGCTTCTGATCTCCAACATCATGGCCGCGACGGTAAACACCTACAGCATGCTGCTTAGCGCCCGAGTGCTGGGTGCGCTTGCTCACGGTGCATTCTGGGCGATGATCGGCGCAACGGCGGTTGCTATCGTTCCTGCCAGATATATTGGGGCGGCGACGTCAATCGTATTTGGTGGCGTCTCTGCAGCAAGCGTTTTTGGCGTACCGGTATCTAACTACATTGGTATTCACTTCGGCTGGCGGCAGGCATTTTGGCTGATGGCCGCGCTGAGCGTAATTGCCTTTGTGGGTATTAGCGTTCTTGTTCCCCAGATCACCAGCAAAAGTGCGCTAGGCCTGGATGCGCTTAAAGGCGTGCTGAAATCGTCTACCTTGTGGAAAATTTACTCCGCTACCCTGCTGGCCGTTACGGCCCACTTTGCCGCCTTTACGTACATTGAACCCTGGCTACATACGCAGAGTTTACTGTCCACCGCGTTTATTCCCGCTGTGCTTTTTGTTTACGGCATCGCGGGTCTTGCCGGTAATTTTCTGACCGGCGTGTTGATTGATAAGTATCTCAAGCTGACGGTCTCTTTGTCTGTACTGCTGATCTGTGCAGTGCTGCTGTTCCTGGGCCTGTCAGGTGCTTCGCTCTCTGCTGCGCTGATATTTATCAGCATGATTGTCTGGGGCGTTGCCGTGTCAGGAATATTTGTCGGCTTCCAGACCTGGGTTTTACGTATGGCTGAGGATAAAGCTTTCCCGGCCTCCGCCATCTACGTTTCGTTTTTCAATACCGCCATTGGTATCGGCGCGTCGGTCGGTGCCTGGATGGTTTCAGCATTTTCAATGCCGCTTCTGTATATCGTCGCCGGCACGGCCATCGGCCTGTCCGTTCTGCTTGTCGCGGTTATTCCTGCAACGTTGACCGCAAAACAGTCCCCTCTGGAGAAATCTTATGAGTCAAATTAATGACCGCACGCGCTATGGCAGAGAGATTATGGACCGTCTTGAAGCGGGACTTGCGGATAAAGTCACCCGCCGCCTGAGCGAGCTGGACCCGGGGCTGCCCGCCCTGATTACCGACTATGCGTTCGGGGATGTGGTGGGGCGTCCGGGACTGGATCTCAAAACGCGCGAAATGCTGACCGTCGCCTCGCTTGTGACGCTGGGTAATGCCATGCCGCAGCTGGAACTGCATATGAGAGGCGCGCTCAACACAGGCGTGACGCCGGAAGAGCTGCTTGAAATCGTGATACAGATGGCGGTGTATGCTGGCGTTCCCGCCTGTATGAATGGTCTAACTGCATACCGGGCGGCAATGGCCGCGACGGGTCATACCTTGCCAGGACTGAAAGGGGGTGACGCATGAGAGAGGTTGTCATTATAGCAGCCCGCCGCACGGCGACGGGCGCATTTCAGGGCGCACTTGCGGAGCATTCCGCCTCTGACCTGGGAAGCCGGGTCATTCAGGCGCTCCTGAAAGAATCTGGCGTAGAGGCCGGTGATATCTCTCAGGTCATTATGGGGCAGGTACTTACTGCGGGTTGCGGTCAGAATCCGGCCCGGCAGTCGGCCCTGAATGCCGGATTACCGGTAGAAACGCAATGTCTGACAATCAATAAAGTGTGTGGTTCCGGGCTAAAGGCGGTCCATCTGGGCATGCAGGCGCTTCAGACGGGGGAGGCTGAGTTTGTTATCGCCGGCGGTCAGGAGAGTATGTCCAACGCGCCGCATATCGCCATGACGTCACGTAGCGGAACGCGGCTGGGTGATATCACTCTCAAAGATAGCCTGGTTTCTGACGGGCTCTGGGATGCCTTCAACGATTATCATATGGGTATCACCGCTGAGAATGTCGCGACGGAGTTTGGTATCAGCCGCGAAATGCAGGATGAGTATGCCCTTATCTCTCACCACAATGCGCTTGAAGCGCAGGCGCGCGGCATTTTTGAGCGCGAAATTGTTCCGGTTGAGTGGCTGACGCGAAAAGGCGAAACGATTAGCGTGGAAAGGGATGAAGGGCCGCGTGCAACCAGTATTGAAAAATTGACGAAGCTGAGGCCTGTCTTCCGAAAAGAGGGAACGGTGACGGCGGGAAATGCATCATCGCTGAATGACGGTGCCGCTGCGGTACTGCTTTGTACACGTGATACCGCCGAAGCGCGTGGCTTGCCGGTTCTGGCGTCGCTGGGCGCGTTTACCAATTCCGGTATCCAGCCGGCATTAATGGGCGCAGCCCCGATTCAAGCCATTGCCGACTGTCTTTCCCGCTCGGGATGGAAGCCTGAAGATGTCGATCACCTTGAATCGAACGAAGCGTTTGCCGCCCAGGCGCTGGCGGTGATTCAGCGGGCTGGGATTTCCCCGGATCGTATCAATCCTTACGGCGGGGCCATCGCGCTTGGGCATGCGATAGGCGCATCTGGCTGCCGGATTTTGGTGACGCTGGTTCATTCCCTGGTCCGTAACGACGGCAGGCGTGGCGTCGCCGCACTGTGCGTAGGCGGTGGGGAAGGTGTCGCGTTGAGCGTTTATCGCTAACGGCACGGCGTATCTGTAGAAATAAAAAAACCGGGTAAACCCGGTTTTTTATTTCATGATGAGGTATCAGGCGTTCACACCCTTCATTCCCTCTGCAGAATATCGTTCACCTTTAATCTCTATCTTTCGATGAATATCGTTCAGTGATTGAATATCGCTTTTTTCCAGAACAATGTCGGCTGCGTGTGCATTCTCAGCCAGATAACGGGTGTGCTTAGTGCCCGGAATGGGGACCAGCTTATCGTATTGCGCCAGCAACCACGCCAGTGCAATTTGACCTGAAGTGCAACCGTATTTCTGCGCAAGCGGCGTAATCGCATCGAGCAACTGGCGATTATGATCGAGGCTGGACTGAACAAAACGTTCGTTATTCTTGCGGAAATCACCCTCTGCAAAATCACTGTTGTTCAGGTATTTTCCGGTAAGGAAGCCTCTACCGAGAGGTGAGTAAGGCACCAGGCCGATATCCAACTCTTTCACGACCGGCAGAACTGTATCTTCAATGTCACGCGTCCACAGAGAATATTCCGTTTGCAGCGCGGTGACAGGATGGACTTCATGGGCCCGTCGTAGCGTTGACGCTGACACTTCACAAAGACCAATATGGTTAATTTTACCTTCTTTAACGAGCGCACTCAGGCAATCCATGCTTTCTTCGACCGGTGTTTCGTTGCTCACTCTGTGAAGGTAAAAGAGATCGATGCGTTCAACGCCAAGGCGCTTAAGGGATTCGTTACAGCAGCGGATGATATAGTCGGGCGTGTTATTAATGGAGCGGGCATAGGACTCGTCGGGAGAGCGATCGATACCGCACTTCGTGGCAATTTTAAACTGCTCGCGTGTGCTTTTATCCAGCCCGGCAAGAAAGTGACCGATCAGCCTTTCATTGTGACCGCGGCCATACAGATTTGCGGTATCAATGAACGTCACGTTCAGTTCGATGAGCTTATGCAGCACCTCAAGTGATGCATTGTCATTCGTCTGCCCGTAAAATTCACTCAGCCCCATCGCACCAAAGCCAATAGCACTAACACTAAGATTTTGAGATAAGTTACGTGTTTTCATAGTTTCTCCTTTTCAGACGCTATGATTGTTTCACCTCAAATGTGGATACTGAATTTTCATTTTCGTTATGCTGAAAAGGTATCAGTCGATGACGCTCTCCCTCCTGGCTCATTAAAAACGACAAAAGTTGTCAAATCGTTAAATTCGTCACACTTTTGATGATAAACTGCGCGACTTTTCCGCACGTTTTTATCTTCAGGTGACGCCATGACAGAACATATCCAGCCCACGACCAGACCGCAGACCAAAGAGGTTTCTCGCCCCAACTGGTCGGCCGTTTTCGCCGTGGCGTTCTGCGTCGCCTGCCTGATTACCGTTGAGTTTCTGCCGGTGAGCCTGCTGACGCCGATGGCGCAGGATCTGGGCATTTCCGAAGGCGTGGCGGGGCAGTCCGTTACCGTCACCGCGTTTGTGGCGATGTTCGCCAGCCTGTTTATCACCCAGGTGATTGGCACTATCGACCGCCGCAGGGTGGTCATCCTGTTCAGCGTGCTGCTGACGCTCTCCTGCCTGCTGGTCTCCTTTGCTGAAAGCTTTACCCTGCTGCTGCTGGGGCGCGCCTGTCTGGGGCTGGGGCTGGGCGGCTTCTGGGCGATGTCCGCTTCGCTGACCATGCGACTGGTGCCCGCGCGCACGGTGCCAAAAGCGCTTTCCGTTATCTTCGGTGCGGTCTCTATCGCGCTGGTGATTGCCGCGCCGCTCGGCAGCTTCCTCGGTGGAATTATCGGCTGGCGTAACGTCTTCAACGCTGCGGCGGTGATGGGCCTGCTCTGCATCATTTGGGTGTGGAAAGCGCTGCCGTCGCTGCCGGGCGAAGCGGCGCACCATAAGCAGAACATGTTCGCGCTGCTGAAGCGCCCCGGCGTACTGGCGGGGATGACCGCCATCTTTATGTCCTTCGCCGGGCAGTTTGCCTTCTTTACCTATATCCGCCCGGTGTTTATGACCATGGCGGGCTTTGACGTGGACGGCCTGACGCTGGTGCTGCTGAGCTTTGGTATCGCGAGTTTTGTCGGCACCTCGCTGTCGTCCCAGTTCCTGAAACGCTCCCTGAAGGTCGCGCTGGCGGGCGCGCCGCTGGTGCTGGCGGCGAGTGCGGCGGTGCTGGTGCTGTGGGGCAGCGATAAGTGGGTGGCGTCTGCCATTGCGATTATCTGGGGCTTTGCCTTTGCGCTGGTGCCGGTGGGCTGGTCGACGTGGATCACCCGCTCGCTTGCCGATCAGGCGGAAAAAGCCGGGTCGATTCAGGTGGCGGTGATCCAGCTGGCAAACACCTGCGGCGCGGCCATTGGCGGCGTGGCGCTCGACCATCTGGGGCTGACGTCACCGCTGGTGATTTCCGGTACGCTGATGCTGCTGACGGCACTGCTGGTGGCGGGGAAGGTTAAAGCTAAGTAGTCAATTTTCCCCTCACCCTAACCCTCTCCCCATAGGGGAGAGGGGACTGCTCGGTGCTGTCTTTTCACCCTCGCCCCTTTGGGGAGAGGGCCGGGGTGAGGGGACATCAGGCTACGCCGATGCCTTAACCCTTCTACGCGAATCCATCGAAATCAGTACCACCGACGACACAATCAGCAGCGTGCCCAGCCAGTCCGGCAGGGTAAACGCCACGCCCAGCAAAATCACCGACAGCAACGCGCTGCTCAAGGGTTCGGCGCAGCTCAGGATGCTCGCCTTCGGCCCGCCGATCATCTGCGCACCTTTCAGGTACAGGCTGAACGTCAGCGCGGTGCCGATCACCACCAGGTAGAAAAACGCCAGCAGCAGGCTGCCGTCGATCACGAAGGTGGTCCCGCGTCCGGCGTAGAACGGCGTCAGCATTAACCCGGCAATCAACATGCTCCAGCCGACAATCGGCAGCGTACCGTAGCGGGCGATCAGCGTCGACGGGTACGTGGTATAAAACGCGGCGGCAAACGCCGAGGCGATGCCGAAGAACAGTGCGGCAGGCGAGATGGAGAGCGACGTCGGATCGCCGTGGGTGACCAGCAGGAAGGTGCCGACAAGGGACGTCATGATGGCCGACAGCACAAACACGCCGGGACGCTTTTTCCGCGCCAGGGCGAACCACGCCACAATGATGGTCGGTGACAGAAACTGCAGCACCGTAGCGGTCGCAGCGTTGGATTTTTCAATCGTCAGCAGGAAGGTGAGCTGCACGGTGAGCGCGCCGACGAGTGAGAAAATCAGCAGGCTGAGGGCGTCTTTGCGATGCTTAATGACCGAGAAAATCTTGTCGCCGTGAACGAAAGAGAGCGTCAGCAGGATCACGCCGGTAAACAGCAGGCGAACCATGGTCAGGTAAGGCGAAGAAATGTGGCTTTTCTCCATGATGTACTGCGCGCAAACGCCGGAACTGCCCCATAAAACGGCGGCGATCAGGACGTTCAGCATCCCTTTACGTGTGGAACCCATTTTCTCCCCTGCTATGTTGGTTTTTTTGTAGCATAACATGGGAGCTTGCCGGGTGGCGCTGCGCTTACCCGGCCTACAAGGTTTTGTAGGCCCGTGCAAGCGCAGCGCCGCCGGGCGAAACAAACGGCGCTGTACTAGAACCACGCCTCCCACATCGCGCCGACGTTGAAGTCGTCGAGCGTTTCGTCTTTGGTGCCGTTTACGCGCGCGGTGCGTGCGTTATCCACTTTGCCGCCGGTCACGTAGAAGCGCAGCATCGGGCGGAACTCCGGCCCCATGGCGATAGACATGTTCTGCGACAGGGTCAGCTTCCAGCCCTTGTTGTCGCCGCCGTTGTCGTAATCCACGTGCTGCCAGCCCGCTTCCAGCCAGGTGGAGTGAACGTCGTTCCACCAGTGCATTGGGCGCACGATGGCGTTGTAGTTCTTGCGGTTGTCGGTCTTATCGCGGCTGTTGTCGTAGTCGTGGAAGGCGAGGATGTACTCCACCTGCGTCGCCTGGGTGAATTTGTACAGCCCTTCGAAGCTGGCGTAAACCGTGGTCAGATCCTCGGTTTTGTTGAACACGCTGTTGTCCGCGTTATCGGAGTAGCGGGCAATCACCTTGTTCACGCCGCTGTCGTTGGTGTGGCTCAGCACCAGGCCGCCCTGCCAGGCGTTCAGACGTTCGTCGCTCTCCACCGCCTTGGAGTCAAAGCCGTAGTTGGCGTACAGCTCCATGTCGATCGGGCCGAGCTTCATGCCGTGGATTTTTGAGGTCGCGGCGTAGTTGCCTTTGTCGCCCGTGCCGGAACCGCCGGTACAGGTGATGCGCGACGGGTTGGCCTCATCTTCCATCACTTCCGGGCTACAGGATTCCACCGCCGCCACGGCGGCCACGTCGAACTGCACGCCGCCGATGTCGAAGTTCTTCACCCCGGCGCCCTGGCCGTCGTGGTTCATCCAGAAGTAGTCGTTGATGCCCTGCTGCGGACGCTGGTGGAAGTCACGGCCGGCCCAGAAATAGGCGTTCGGGTTGGAGGCCATAATGTTGGTCACCCCGGCGTAGGCTTTTTTCAGGTTAACTTCGTCGCCCCAGTGGTCGATCATCACGTTAACGTCCCAGATGGCGCCGTTTTCACCCTTGAAGGCCTTGGAGAGCTGAAATTCCCCGCCGTTGCCTTCGTTGCCCAGACGACCAATGGCGGACGCGCCGTTGTAGGAGCCGTCCACCGCCACGTATTTCTGATCGGCGGCCTGGAAGTGCGCGCCGTAGCGGGCGTAGCCGGTAAATTTAATCCCGAACGGTATCGCCATATCGGGAGATTGTGCCGCGCTTTGCGGCTCGGTCACCACGTCCGCTTTTTTCGCGACCGCCGCATCCATTTTGGCCTGACGCTCGGCCAGGGCTTTATCCACTGCTTTCGCCACAATGGCGTCGATTTGCTCCTGCGTAAATTCCTGTGCGAGCACGGAAATTGGGCAAAGCGCGGCGATAACCGCCATGGTTAATGGAAGTTTTTTAATCGTATTCATGGTTATCTCAATATAGTTTAATTTTATTCAGACAATAACCATCCCGCTCCGATCTGACAGAGTATGTCGCTATCATCAGAACAAGTGGAATTCTATTTAAGGTACAGAGGTATTACAGTAATTTATTTGGCCATAGACTATCTCTGATATAAATGAATAATTTCTTCGGATAATTCACGCGCTAATAAGGAATTCATTAAATGATCCTGCGCGTGCACCATGATTAACGTCATCGGCTGACGTCCTTCGCCCGCATCCTGCTCGATCAGTTTGGTCTGCATCTTGTGCGCCTGGCGCGAATAGCCGTCGGCTTCGCGCAGCAGGCTTTTGGCCTCGTCAATGTTGCCCTGACGCGCCGCGTGCAGTGCTTCAAAGCACAGGCTGCGGGACTGCCCGGCGTTGACGATAATTTCCATTACGGCTTCTTCTAGTGCGATCATCATCATTACTCTTTATCAAAGCTATTATTTAAGGCGGTGGCGGCAAACCACTCTCCGCTTTTCTTGATGGTGCGTTCCTGCGTTTCTAAATCGAGCTGGATAAATCCGTAGCGATTTTTATACGCGTTACACCACGACCAGTTATCAATAAACGTCCACATATGGTAACCAAGACAATTGCACCCTTCGCTAATACCCTTATGCAGCCAGGCTAAATGTTCGGAAATAAACTCGATGCGGTATTGATCGTTAATCTGGCCATTTTCAATAAAGCGCTGCTCATTTTCGACGCCCATGCCGTTTTCAGAAATAAAGCAGCGTGGGTTGCCGTAATTGTCGCGCAGGTTAACCAGAATATCGTAAATACCCGGCGCGTAGATTTCCCAGCCGCGGTACGGGTTCATCTTGCGGCCCGGCATCTCGTAGTTATCAAAGAACCACTCCGGCATAAACGGCGCCTGCGGGTTCACCGCACTGTCGCGACTCTTCACGCGACGCGGCTGATAGTAGTTCACGCCGAGCAGGTCGATTTTCCCTTCCGCAATCAGGAAACCGTCTTCCGGTTTACAGGCGGGTAATTGATCGTAGGATTTCAGCAGCGCCACCAGGTCCGCCGGGTATTCCCCGCGCAGGACCGGGTCAAGGAAGCTGCGGTTAAACATCAGGTCTGTGATGTGCGCCGCCTTCACGTCTGCCGGGTTCTGCGAGCGCGGGTACGACGGCGTCAGGTTCAGCACGATGCCAATTTCACCCGCATAATGCCCGGCGCGGTAGGCCTGAACCGCCTTCGCATGGGCCAGCACGGTGTGATACGCCACGGTGGCCGCCCGACGAAAATCCACCACGTTCGGATAGTGGAAATCGTAAAGATAGCCGCCTTCCACCGGCACGATCGGCTCGTTGAAGGTAAACCAGTGCAGCACGCGATCGCCAAACAGCTCGAAGCAGATCTGCGCATAGCGGGCGTAGGCGTCCACCACGTCGCGGCTTTCCCAGCCGCCAATCTCCTGCATCGCCATCGGCATGTCGAAGTGGAACAGGGTGATAAACGGCGTGATGCCCTGTTCATTCAGCTCATCAATGACCTGATTATAAAAATCGACCGCTTCCGGGTTCACTTCACCGATACCGTCGGGGATCAGGCGCGCCCAGCTAATCGAGGTGCGAAAGCTGTTGTGGTTCAGCTGCTTTAACAGCTGAATGTCCGTTTTCCAGTGCTGATAGAACGTGGAGGTCTGCTGCGGCCCCACGCCGTTGTGAAAACGGTTCGGCTCGCGGGCAAACCAGTAATCCCACGTGGTTTCCCCCTCTCTTGCCCCTTCGGTCTGGAGAGCGGAGCTTGCGCTGCCCCACCAGAAGTTATCGGGAAATGCGTATTTCATGACCATTCCTCTTCGACTTAATTGCTAACTGTTTCAGCGTTACCGACGGTTGCCTGGGCTTTCTGCTCTTCGTTTTTGATGAGCGTACGCTCATAGGCGCGCAGGAACGGCAGGTACATCAGCGCCGACATCACCATACAAACCAGGCACATCACCACCGGGCTGAGTGCCCAGTTCGCCGCCCACGACGCACCAATCGGTGCAGGGGTGGTCCACGGGGTTAACGAGACGACCTGTGCCAGCCAGCCGAGCCTGGTTGCGCCGTACGCCAGGCAGGCGTTGACCAGCGGAACGCACACGAACGGGATAAACAGCATCGGGTTCATGATGATCGGCGCGCCGAACAGAATCGGTTCGTTGATGTTAAAGAAGCTTGGCACAACGCCCATTTTGCCGATGGTGCGCAGGTGGGTCACGCGGCTGCGCAGCAGCAGGAACGCCAGCGGCAGCGTAGAGCCTACGCCGCCAATCAGCAGGTAGTGATCCCAGAAGCCCTGCAGGTAAACGTGCGGCAGCGCCGCACCAGCCGCCAGCGCCGCCTGGTTTGCGGAGAGGTTAGCCATCCAGAACGGGTTCATGATGCCGGTGACGATCAGCGAGCCGTGGATACCGGCAAACCAGAAAATCTGGCACAGCAGCACGGAGAGCAGAATCGCGGGCAGGGAGTCAGACGCCGACACCAGCGGCTCCAGCAGGTGCATGATTGCCTGCGGAATAATCATTCCCGTTTGCGCTTCGATAAACAGGTTCAGCGGGTGCAGTGTCCCGATCACCACCATCACCGGGATCAGGATCTCGAACGAACGCGCCACGCCGGTCGGCACTTCCTTCGGCAGGCGAATGGTCACGTTGTTCTGCTTCAGCCACGCATAGACGCGGGTGGCGTAGATCGCGGTGATCAGCGCGGTAAAAATCCCCTGACCGGAGAGATACTGGGTCGAGATTTTGCCGTCGGCATAGGGTGCTGCGACCAGCAGGAAGGCCATAAAGGCCAGCAGGCCGGACATCACCGGGTCGAGGTTGAACTGACGCCCCAGGCTCGCCCCTATCCCAACCGAGATGAAGAAGGTCATCACGCCCATGCTGAGGTTAAACGGCAGCATCAGCTGCTCGCGGTAGGTCTGGGAGAAATCCAGCCAGCCGCGGGCGAAGCTGTTGGTGGTATCCGCCGAGAAAGGCGGAAAAATGAACACCAGCATAAACGAGCCGATGATCATAAACGGCAGCGCGGCGGTAAAGCCGTCGCGGATGGCAATCACATACTTTTGCTGACCCAGCTTTGCGGCCAGCGGGGTAATTGACTGCTCAATCACCGCGACCATGGATTGATATAACGAACTCATGTGAACACCTTTTAGTGTGCCGCTTCGATGAGCGACAGAGCATAGTCCAGTACTTTATCGCCACGCTGCATGCCGTAGTCCATCATGTCGATGGGCTGGACCGGAATGCCTTGCGTCGCCGCCTTGTCTGAGAGTGTCTGTAACATGTATTTCACTTGCGGTCCGAGAAGGACAACCTGGTATTGCGGAAACTGCGTATCAAATTCGGAAACACCGTACGCATCAATCTTCACCGGCAAACCACGTTCTTTCGCGACATCGACCATTTTGCTGACCAGCAGGCTGGTGGACATCCCGGCAGAGCAGCACAGCATAATCTTGAACATCGACAACCATCCTCTAAATGTAAAAAGTTATTGCGAGAATGATTGGACATTATACGGAAACCGGTTTCCATTCATAAAAGACAGAAGTGTGATACCCATCAAGATCCCTTGCTTATGAGGCTAATTAACCGGATGTGCATCACATAATTTGGCCGTTTTGACATCATTTTGAGTGGAAACGGAAAATCGGTTTCCATGGAAAACGGAAACGGATATACTCCGTTCTGGCTATAATGTGAGCCGAAGCGGTCATGGAATTTGCAGGCACGAGGTAAGCCTGTCAGGGGAAAAAGATGTCGACAATCAATGATGTATCACGTCTTGCCGGGGTGTCTAAAGCCACGGTATCGCGAGTGTTGAGCGGGTCGCGTGGCGTAAAGGAAGCCAGCCGTCAGGCCGTACTGAAAGCGGTGGATGAGCTGAACTACCGGCCTAACGTGATTGCCCAGTCGCTGCTGAGCCAGTCGACGGGCTGTATCGGGGTCATTTGCGCGCAGGAAAACATTAACCAGACCACCGGTTATCTGTACGCGCTGGAAAAACAGCTCAGCCAGCATCAAAAACACCTCCTGCTGCGCTTTGCGCACAGCAAAGCGGAAGTGATGCACGCCCTTGAAGAACTCTCCTGCGGGCTTTGTGATGATATCCTGGTGATTGGCGCGCGTTTCCCGCTGGACGTGGATATGGAAAACGTCATTCTGGTGGACTGCATGGAGTCTGATAATTCCAACAGCATCCAGTTCGATCACGCCTTTGCCGCCGAAACCGCCTGTAACTACCTCACCAGCCAGGGTCGCCGCCAGATTGCGCTGATCCACCCGCACGGCAGCGGTTTTGCCGACCAGGTGCTGCTCGGCTACAAGCACGCGCTGGAGAAAAATTTCCTGCCCTTTAATCGCAACCTGGTCTTTATGGACGTCACCTCCTCGTCCGTTGCGCTGCAGGAGCTGCTTAATAATGCCAGCACGCTAAACTTCAACGCGCTGCTGGTGGCGGACGAGCAGGAAGCCCAGCGGGTGATCCCGCAGCTGCGGGCGTTTAATAAATCGGTGCCGGACGACATTATGGTCTTTAGCCTGGCCGGATCGCTGCACCTGCCGGGTATTCCGGTGATCCCGGCGATTGAATATTCCATGGACGCCATGGCGGCGCGGATAGTGAGCTGGCTAACGGAGAAAACGCAGATGCTGGGGTCGTACGTGCTGCGCGGGGATCTCATTATTCCGGATATGCGGAAGCGTTAAACGTGTGGTGTAGGCCGGGTAAGCGCAGCGCCACCCGGCAAGCAGCTCTCAATAATCTTCCATACAATCCACCTGACCAATCGCCGCCCAGTAGGCGTCCAGGTTGTCGCGCTTCACGGCGGTGATGGCGTTTTTGATCAGCAGCTGATTGGCCTCGGACGACAAAATCATCTCCTGCCAGGCCTTATCGCTCTGCTTTTTCTGTGGCGTACAGGTTTTCTTAATATCTTTCAGGACCTGCTGCTTTATTTGCGCCTCTTTCGCCGGGTCCTCCTTTTCCTGAGCATGGACAAACGCGGCGAAGAGCAGACAAACCAGCAGGCAGACCAGGTGCGCAGCTTTCATCAACAACCCCCTTTAAAAGTCACATGCTTCCCATGAAATATATCGTTACATTCAGTGTAGCGATTCCAGCCGAAAGTATGATTTTCTCTTTTCTGCGCGTGAGACCCAACTGCCAGCGCAATACAGTAGCTCAACAGTTACAACTGGTAGGTTTTCGGAGAATCCTTCAATGTCTTTAATTTATTGCGCACACACCAGTATTTTCTGCTTCTGTAATCAAATGATAAATCAACATACACTGCCATTAACGCAAGTATTACGCCTACAGCCAAACCATTATAATAAAAAACAGCTTTATAAGGTAAAATCAGAGCAATAAATTCATTGTTACATTCCCATATGCTCACGAGCTTTATCACCATAAAACCAGGTGAAAAATGCTCCCATACCACAAAATATAACTATGCATAGAACAGCCATTATAATTAAAAACCAGCCGGATATAGATTTACCGCCATCACCAAAAGTGCCAATGGTTATCATAATTCCCAAAAAGAACATCAGCCCGGCGATCCCACAAACTTCCCACGGTGTCGTGTATCTTTTCTGCTGGGGATAATCAGGTTGGCGAGTTAATCGGGACGACAGAGCCGTCATTGAAAACCTGTTCTGTTCGGAAGCGGCCACCAGCTGATCACCCTGCGCATACACCACTGCATCTGATGCCAATGCCAGCATCAGCCAGACGTACCCGGAAGAATGCTCACCGAGTGACATTTCAAGATCCAGCCTGTCCCGTACGGCCTTTTTCTCATCCAGCACTTCCAGCAGCGGGTACTTCTCCGTGCGAGAGAGTCCGGTATACCAGAGTTTTTTTGGTTTACTGACAGCTTCCGCTCGCAGATAAACAGGTACTGTTGTTTCAACGTCTGTAACCCCCGTCATCGGTTGATAAAGATAAACCCGTTTTTCTCCTTCTGTTTTGACGTAGTAATTCGTGAAGAGAAGCGCAGTAACATTTTCCATCTGTTTAGACTCTTCTTCGTCAGAATGAAGGTCTACACAGATAAGCAGCCGTTCAACAACATACCCGTTAGTCTGCTTTATCCATTCCGTGACTTGCGTATAGTCCGGACATTCAGGCAAAAAGGTGATTTTTTTAGTAGAGATCGCTAACCGTTCGAGCACACGACGGAGTTCATCGCTACAGGATCCGTCCCCACCGCGAACCCACACAAGCGCTTCAATCTGCCGATACTGAGAAAGTTTTCCTGCCATCGGCTCCAGAACGTTGAACATTGCCTGCCCGGCTCTCGTGAAATCGAAGGATGTTTCCAGTTCGATTTTCAACGGCATTTTAGCGGCCAGCGGAAACTCTCCCTCCAGTTTCAGCATACTCAGCGCCAGTTCCTTCGTTGCCTTTGGAGGAGTCAGCACGGACCAGCCTGCCAGGGTAATGTTACCCCTGGCGTAGCTGACAACCTTGTATTCCTGCTGGGCCGCAATCAGCAACCGCGTTTCCATGTAGTGCCTGAGTCCGTGATACACGGCAGAGAACACTTGTACGAACCCCGTCAGGAAAACAACCGGAATCGCCACAGACTGGGCAAGAAAATCGAGATCGACATGTTTATTACCCGGCCAGGTGACAGCCCTGACGGCCAGGCAGATAACCACGACGACCACATATAAGAGACATATCCACAAATAGGGATATTTCTCGTCAAATTCATTCTGTTTTGAGAATAACCACCAGTTCATCAAACAGCCCCCGCAGTGGGGAGCGTGGTGCGAATGGCACAGCCGCACGCAGCTTTACAGCCATCCACGACCACGCCGCGGCCGTTCATCGTCCAGGTCGGGTGGCATTCGTTGATAGGGAACGTTCCTTTATGCTCAGGGCACATAACCAGATCGTTTTTGAGGGCCACAGGTTTTCCCATAAAGTCCGCGCCGGACGCTTTAATCACTTTTCCACCGCTCACCAGCGGGTCATTGAGTCGAATTACGCCATTCATCAGTTTCCCTTCCTCCCTGCGTCCATATCGCAGCGCATGTGATCCCAGCCGGTATAGCCTTTTACTTCCGGAACTTTATCGAGCAGACCCTGATATTTTTTCATTTCTTTTAAGCCTGTTTGGTCTAACTCACCATTCGTTATATAGAGCGTTCCCCATGACCAATCGCTGAATGATTTAGGCATTTGTAAAGGCTTATAATTTTCATCTAAACCAATATCGATATAATCTTTGCTTTTAAAGCCGGAATCATCGAATGGCTTAGATGACATATAAATGAAGTTACGCTGATTTTTGTTTCCTCCATCATACGGCTTAATGACCAAATAACCTTGATCATTAATAACTGTAAATGAAATAGCGTTTTGCTGATCAGGATGAACAGACTGATTAGACCACGCCCTCAATCTAATTTCTAAACTCTCTGGCGCAAAAACGGCTATTTGCCAGTTTTTCCCATAGTCTTTTGAAATGATAAATTCCGATACGTTTTTTGTCGGCACGGCAATATATTTTTCTGATGGATGAATATATGTTTTAGAAAAAATTTGATAAAATTGACTCACAGGCTTGGTATGAATGCCCCGTTTTGTATCCGTATACCAGAGTTCGCCCTCGCAGTTCCAACCCTTCAGTTCCAGATAGCGATGATCATCAAAACGGTAAACCACCTGTGTTGGCGGTTCTGAAGCCTTACAAGCTGCCGCAAATAAAACAGCACTAGTAATAATCCCTACACATAACCCTTTCATGAGTTATTTCCCCACGTCCATGTCACAACGCATATGGTCCCAACCGGTGTAGCCTTTCACTTCCGGCACTTTGTCGGGCAGGTCCTGATAATTGGCCTCACGGCGCATAACCTTTCCCTGTAAACCTTCCTTCGTAAAATAAACCATCCCCCAGGACCATCCTGGAGCATCTGGAGTAATTTCATCCATTTCACCAGTGTCTAAACGATATTGAATCCCCGGTCCGCCCGGCAAAATTCGCGGATCATCAAACGGTTTTGACGACATATACAGCCGGTGTTTGGTCTGTAAAAAACCTTGATCGTTGACGACGGTGAAAGATACTGCGTCTTCCGCTGGCGCTCGGTTATCACCGTTCGGTTCATTCCCCGAAGGAGAAAAACCTACAGCCTTCCAGGTTTGCCCATAATCTTTCGAAACCATAAATCCATCCACCTCCCAGTTTGGAACAGAAATATAGCGCTGGGATGGATGTTCAAACTTTTTAGTGAATATCCGGTAAAATTGAAAAAATGGCTGAGAATGAATCCCTCGTTCTGTGTCCGTATACCAGAGCTCGCCTTCACAGTCCCAACCCTTCAACTCCAGATAACGGTGATCGTCAAATCGGTAAACCACCTGCGTCGGTGGCTCTGAAGCCTTACAAGCCGCCGCAAATAAAACAGCAGTAGTAATAATCCCTACACATAATCCTTTCATGAGTTATTTCCCAACGTCCATGTCACAACGCATATGGTCCCAACCGGTGTAGCCTTTTACTTCGGGGATCTTGTCTGGCTGACCCTGCCAGTTGTCTTTGAACTGCTCTGTGCTGTGCTTTAGTGCCTGTTTTGTCATATAGACCATTCCCCAGGCCCACCCAGGAAAACGGGGTTCCAGTTTCCCGTTGACTTTGTTGCCCATGCCATCATCTACGGTATATTCGATCCCAGGGCCACCAGCAGCCAAACGCGGATCATCAAACGGCTTTGACGACATATACAACCGGTGTTTGGTCTGTAAAAATCCCTGTTCGTTGACGACGGTGAAAGAAAGAACATCCTCATAAGGCGCGTAATCATCGCCGTTAGGTTCATTTTCCCCTGGTGCAAATTGTGCAAGCTTCCATGTTCGACCATAATCCTTCGATACTCTAAAGCCATCAGCCCCCCAAATAGGGATAGATATATATTTTTCTGAAGGATGAATAAATATACGGGTGAAGATCCTATAAAACTGTAAATAAACTTGAGAATGGATAGTCCTTTGCGTATCGGTGTACCAGAGCTCTCCTTCGCAGTCCCAGCCTTTCAGTTCCAGATAGCGGTGATCATCAAAACGATAAACTACTTGGGTAGGCGGTTCTGAAGCCTTACAAGCTGCCGCAAATAAAACGAAAATAGTAATAACTCCTACACATAGTCCTTTCATGTCTTATCCTTTAGCCAACTGGCTGTCGCTTTTAGGTTTCGGCATTTCCCATTGCAGCAGTTTTATTTCCTGGAAATCTCCTGGCCTGACAGTTCCCGTCTCAATATCCATCAGATTACGCGAGCGAGGCCGAATACCGGCATAATCATTTTCCACACCAAAATCGCCCTTCGGCAGCACATCTTCCGGTTTATTCATAAAATCTTTTGTTGGTGCTATTGGTAACTGACCTGATTGGTAATATTTTTTTGCGGCCGGGAAGCCATTCTGCGGATCACGCCAGTCGGCACGATGCAACAGGCTTTCCCAGAATTTACCGGCTTTGTAGTCAAATGACTTGCACTGGCCGATTGCCAGGTCGAACGCCATCGCGTGCGAAGGTGCGAACTCGCTCATAACAATTGACGAATGCTGGCTGTAGCTTACCGGGTCAGCTTTTTTCCATTCTTTTTCAAGTTCTTCACGGGTTTTCATCCAGGTAATGGACAAAACAGGATAATCTTTAGAACCAGTAACTTCCCCGTGAATAACGGTATGCTCCCGGTCATGACTTTCCACCTTCAGCTCATCTGGTGTTAAAACATGCCCAGGCTTCCAGCTAATACGCTGATAACTGTTAAGCATATACATCGCAGAATCCGTGCGTTTGATGGCACTGGCTTTAGCCGAATAGGATATGTAGGCATCCGGGCTATCCGGGTCGATATAATACGTATACGGCTTGTCACTCGTTTGAGGGTCATTATCCGGATGGTTATCCTGACCCTGTAGTTTGAAAATAAAGGGTTCTGGCAATTCTTCACCGTTTACCACTACGTCATGGGCGCGGTAGCTGGCATTCGGGAGAAACGAATATTTTGCATCCCCCTCTTTTCGTTGTGGCACCTCAAAGGGCTTAGTGTCAGGTGCTTTTCCTACTTCGCCGTGCTGATAAAAAACTCGCTGGAACAGGTTAGGAATGCCATCTGCAATTTTCTGAGGGATCCCTCGCCAGCCAAATCCCTGCACATTTTCCAGCGATACAACGCCATCATTTGGACAGAAGTAGTTATACACTTTACCGTTATTGTTACGTCCATAGCGATCATCAGCCCGCAACGGATTATCAGAAGGTTTGCGCAGCGTACAAGAGGCTTCAAGGGCCAGTAATTCGTCTTCAGATAATTTTCCTCCACCTTTCCACTGCGTATGCATCAGGCTACAAAACTTTTTGAATGTCTTCTGCCTGGCGGCATCCGTCTGTTGGTATCCGGGCTGAATATTTTCAGCCACGCGGGACTCCAGTGAATAAGGGGAATGATTCAGGATCACGCAGTTTGAGGGAGGATACCCTGCCTGTTTAACCAACATATTCGCCAGCATGGTAATGATGGTGCCTTGGCTGTGGGCCACGATGTTAATCACGTCGTCTCTGGTTACAGGTTCCTGACGAATCTGAATTATCAAATCAGCCAGACGCTGCGCAGCAAAAAACTGGTAAATACGGTGCGGGTTTTCATAAATGGGGTGAGTGTAATCCCCGTCGTTCATATGCAGTGATGCAAATCCCGCCGCTGCCACGCCAAAACCTCCAGCTCCTGGCCCCAGCATATCGGGAATATTGGTAGTCGCATTGGCGAACGTCCCGCCACCTTTTGCAAAATTTGAATCAAGACCATTCTTGAGATTGTCATTCTGGTACTTAAACGAACCCTTACCGTCATTACCCAGCGCGGCCTTGTTCGTCTCGTTATCTTCCTGATAGGCGTCATACGGCAGATGGGCACCGGAAGAAAGTTTTCCGACTTCATCCCGGTACCGCTTCTGGTCTGCCCGGTAGTCTTCATGGGTAACAGGCTTATACCCCCAGTAGAATGGGATAACAGGCGAACGGCCAGGATGGGTAATGCGGTACTCTCCCCATTCATGCGCGTAAAAGTCCTGACGATTAAGACGTTTACTCAGACCCGCAAGAATGCCTTTTTCCTGATTCTGGTACGCCTCACCCACGTCGTTTACGCCGTGAACCAGGATCACGATCCCCGGCATCGGGCGCGGCACACCAACGCGACGGGTCTGGGCCACCTCACCCAAATCTTTGTGTACCGGAATATCCCCTTCTGATAATACCCGTGGGGCATACGGGCTTTGTTTGGCTTCCGTCATTCCATTAACTCCATTTTGTAGGTGTCCAGGTCATCGGCATCGAGCAACGATGAATGGCCGTTGCTGTCCGTCACGCCTTCCACCACTTTCCCGGCCGAGCTGGTCAGTCTGAATTTTTTGTTCGCGAGAATTTGCTCCGGGTCGTCTCCGGCGTGCAGCTGGTAGCGGAGTTTAAACGCGCCCTGGTTGAATGGAGGGATCGTGACCTGCGCGCTTTCCGGGCCGTCATACTTCAGATTTGGCCCTTTCAGTTCAATTCCCGTCGGCGAGAAGATGGTGACCAGCCCGTTCGAACTGACGCGTATCCCGCCCCCGCCACAGACCAGCTGTATGCCCTGTTTGGCGCTACCGTTCAGCTGCCCGTCGGTACTCGCCATCGTGAAATCCTTCTGCGAGAGCATATGCATGGCACCGCGCTGGGCCTGCGTCGTGATATCCCCGGCCCCGGCAATCATCTGAATGCCGAGCTTGCGGGCGAACAGCGAGAGTTTCTCCCCCACGGCCAGAGAGAATTTTTTTACCACGTTCACGCTGGCATCACTGCCTGCCGTGGCGATCAGGTCTTTCCCGGCTGACAGCTGCAGGCTGTCTGGCGTGACATGCGCCTGCCCTTTTTCGGCATAGGTCAGCAGGCCCGCACCAGTGAGGTTGTTCAGCATCTGGCTCAGCTGGTTTTGCTGATCGGTTTCCACATTCCCGGCCCCGGCCGTCGCCGCTGATTGTTGCAGCGTCATCGCCAGTGACAGCGCTTTTTCCAATTGTGTAATGGCGGCCGTCATATCCAGCTGTTTGCCTGCCGCGCGCGGCTGGGCCTCCGTGGTGAGTAATACCCCTTTAGCGGCACGCAGCGCCATCCAGTCATCGGTACGGGCCTCCACGCCTTCCCCGCGCTTTTTCCCTTCGGCGTCCACCAGGTGGCCGACGCTGACCTGCCCCTTACCGTGCTCCGTGGAAATTTTGATGTGTTCCTGCCCGCGCCGGTCCTCAAGACGAATCTTGTTCGACGCAGCCGTACGGATCACGTTGCGGGTGTCGTTGCGGTTTGTGACCAAATCCGGATGGCTGCCGTCATGCATGACGTGCGCGATATACGGCCTGTCCGGATCGCCCCCTTCAAAGGCCACTGCCACCTCCGTCCCGTCCAGCAGCGGGAAGTGAAAACCGAACACATCCCCGCCGTAGGGCCTGCCCAGACGCATCAGCGCGCTTTCAAAACCGTCCCGTTTTTCATCCAGATCAAAATCAAACTTCACGCGGTAGCGGCCCTGCGCATCGACTCCGGCATACGTATGATCGCGATTGATGGCCGCCACGCGGCCGGGCACCGTACCTGCTATTACCGGCCGCGGCAGAGAGTCCGGACGATAGCTGTAGCCGTTCAGATAAGGGATACCCTTCAGGATGGCGCGGTAGTGCTGTGCGCGACTGCCAGATAGCGTCATTGTGGTCACAAGAAATCCGGGCTTAAACCCGTCAGGAATATCCCCTGTCGGGTGAAACATCACGCCCGGCAGCAGTTCCGGATCGCTGGTTGTCACCCCCAGTACGCTCTGTTTGTTCAGCAGGCGCTCATAACGCAGGCGTGCGTAGAACGAGGCTGTTTCTGCCTCCTGGCCGTAAAAGTCACCTGCAGCCAGAAAGTGATCGGCGTAGTGGTACTGTTTTCCGCGGGTTATCCCGTGAGGAATGTCGTTCCCTGCAATGGTTTTATCCGCCTGTGGGGAAAACGGATCACGGTAGTTATAGGTACGGACCCGTACATTTTCGGGGATGAGCTGGTACTGCTCTTCGAGTTCGGTTACGTACTCTTCATGACTGGTCATGCCGGAATGGCGGACGTATGGCAGCTGCTTATTGCTGAAAACATAGCGGCGACCACCGTCACCGAAAATCACTACCGTTTCACCTTGTACCTTGTCGTGATTTTCAAAGCGGAACCAGATCCCGACTTCGGCCAGCAGACGGCGGATAAACTGGAGATCGGTTTCCTTCCACTGGATAATCATTTCGCGGTTGGGGTAGTTGTGGCTCAGTTGATCAAAATCGATGTTGTAACCCTGAAAATGCCCGCTCTCCTTCATCAGCTTCGTGACGAGTTCAGGCACTGTCATGTCCATGTAAACGGCCGAACGGTAGTTCCGATCCAACAGCGCCAGTTCATGCTCCAACACACACTCATACAGGGCTTCATCAGCGGACG
The DNA here is from genome assembly GCF_000493015.1 of Enterobacter sp. MGH 24. Lineage (NCBI taxonomy): Bacteria > Pseudomonadati > Pseudomonadota > Gammaproteobacteria > Enterobacterales > Enterobacteriaceae > Enterobacter > Enterobacter sp. MGH 24. The sequence goes on from NZ_KI535657.1 coordinate 1,477,063, forward strand.
ACTTCAGACGGGAAAATGACGTGATCACGCCATTAATCTGGCGCACCGGCAACCAGGATTCCTGATTGTGCCAGGTCGATTTCACTTTCGGGTTAGGCGCGCGCAGAATAAATTCAGCCATCTTGTTCAGAACGTCTTTGACTGCAATGTTCGGATTCGGACTGGTGAAGCGAATGGTATACCGGTAGGGCTTACTGAGTTCTTCTTCCCCGCAAAAAGAATGAACATCCGGTGAAACGTTTTTACTTCGTGGGAAATACAGTAAATAACGATTCAGGGTATCCTGTTGTTGAACCGTGTCTGATTGTCCTGCCATCGTCAAATATCCTTTTGATAAAGCAATAAGGTTCATCAAAATAATACGCTTTCAGGCTGGTTATTAAAATACCCTTCCACAAGGCAGAATAAAAATAGTAAAAAGCAATATTTATTCACTGAATAAATATATAACAAGTATTCACGAATCAGATTAAATGCTGAGGAGAACCTCCGCATAAATATAACAATACAGGATATTCAATTAAGCACTTCGGGGCGGCAAGAAATCTTTGCAGATTGGGGTAAACACATCCATTAATATTTAATATCTGTGGTTGTCGGATTATTTGGGCCTGTTCTGATATAAATCAGATAGGAGGTACCGGCCATCTGCTTATGCGAGTTATCCACCGTTGTAATATCAATCAGTAAATCACCTGCTACGGTAGAGCAGACAAACCAGCAGGCAGACCAGGTGCGCAGCTTTCATCAACAACCCCCTTTAAAAGTCACATGCTTCCCATGAAATATATCGTTACATTCAGTGTAGCGATTCCAGCCGAAAGTATGATTTTCTCTTTTCTGCGCGTGAGAATCGCCCACTGATAAGGTTACTGGATCCCCCCGCCCAGCGACTGCCACAGCGTGATGCGGTTTTCCAGGTCGGTTTGCTGCAGCGCAATCAGCGATTCCTGCGCCGACCACAGCGACCGCTGTGCGGTCAGTACCGTCAGATAATCCCCCGCGCCCGCCCTGTAGCTGCGCGTTGCCACATCCAGCGTTTTTTTCTCTGCCGCCACGTATTCGCGCTGGGCGTCGAGCTGCTCGCTCAGGGTTTCGCGTCGCGCCAGCGCGTCGGCCACGTCCTTAAACGCGCTCTGGATGGCTTTCTCATAGGTGGCGATCAGTCCCTTCTTCTCCGCTTCCGCGTAGCGCAGCTGCGCCAGATTGTTGCCGCCGCTAAACAGCGGCAGGGTGATGGACGGCGCGAACGACCAGACCTTCATCCCGTGGCTGAACAGGGATGAGAGCGAATCGCTACCGACGCCCGCGCTGGCGGTCAGCGAAATGGTCGGGAAGAAGTTGGCGCGCGCCGCGCCGATGTTGGCGTTGGCGCTCAGCAGGTTATGTTCCGCTTCCTGAATGTCCGGGCGACGCAGTAGCGCACTGGAGCTGACGCCCGCCGGGATCAGCGTGATAGCGTTATCGCTCAGGCTTTCCAGCGTGCCGGGCAGCAGGTTGTCCGGCACCGTATCGCCCGCCAGCAGATTAAGGGCATTTTTGTCCTGCATCACCAGCGTCTGGTAGCTCGCCACGCTGGCGCGCGCCTGCTGATACACCGCCATCGCTTCGTTGACGTCCGTGGCGGCCGCCACGCCCACGTCCTGCTGGCGCTTCACAATTTTCAGCGAGCTGGCCGCGCTCTCCATCGTGGATTTCGCCAGCGCCAGGTTGCTGTTATCCGCCGCCAGCGTCACCCAGGCCGTGGTCAGCTCGCTGACCATCGTCAGGCGCGTGTTCTGCGCGGTGAATTCGCTGGCAAGCCAGGTTTCACGCGCGGCGCGGGAGAGGCTCTGGTTGCGGCCAAACAGATCCAGCTCGAAGCTGGAGACCGCGCCGTTGGCTTCGTCGCTGGTGGTCACGCCGCTCGCCAGCGTGCGGCTGCGGGTGTGGCTCAGTTCCGCGTCCACCGTCGGGAACAGGGACGAGCGCGTTTCGCCGTACTGGGCGCGGGCGGCGTCGATATCCGCAATCGCTTTCTGCACGTCGCGGTTGCTGTTGAGCGCCATCGTCACCACGCTTTTCAGCCGCGCGTCGTTCATCACCTGCTGCCACTGGCTCACCACGGCGGCGGCTTCGCCGTGCGCGCCGGGTAAGGTTGCCGGGACGGGGGCGTCCGGGCGTTGATACGTTGGGTCTAACGACACACAGCCTACGCTCAGCAGGGCTAACGCTAAAATAGATACACGAAACATTATGACCTCCGGTTTGCGTGCTTACCGGAGAACAGACGTTTCACCAGTACAAAGAATAAGGGGACGAAGAAGATCGCCAGCAGCGTCGCGGCCAGCGTCCCGCCGATAATGCCGGTACCGATCGCCACGCGGCTGTTGGCACCTGCACCGGTTGCCACGGCCAGCGGGGTCACCCCTGCGATAAACGCCAGCGAGGTCATGATGATCGGACGCAGGCGCGTCTGGGCGGCCCGCAGGGCGGCGCGCGTCAGGGAGTACCCTTCAGCGACTTTGGCTTCGGCAAACTCGACAATCAGGATGGCGTTCTTCGACGACAGACCGATGGTGGTCAGCAGCGCCACCTGGAAATAGACGTCGTTGTTCAGCCCGCGCAGGGAGGCGGCGACGGCCGCGCCCAGCACGCCAAGCGGGATCACCAGAATGACCGAAATCGGCACCGACCAGCTCTCATACAGCGCCGCCAGGCACAGGAACACGACCAGGATGGAGAGGGCATAGAGGCTCATCGCCTGACCGCTCGCCAGTTTTTCCTGCAACGACAAACCGCTCCATGCCCAGGTGCTGCCGGACGGCAGGCTGTTTGCCAGCTGCTCCATTTTGCTCATCGCCGTGCCGGAACTCGCGCCGCTGGCGTTTTCACCCTGAATCTCATACGCCGCCGAGCCGTTGTAGCGCACCAGGCTTTCCGGGCCGTACTCCCAGCGGGTGGTGGCAAAGGCGGAGAACGGGGTCATGGTGCTGTCGCTGCCGCGCACAAACCATTTGTTGAGATCCGACGGCACGGCGCGATAGTCGCTGTCGCCCTGGATGTAGACCTTTTTCACGCGGCCGCGATCGATAAAGTCGTTCACGTAGGTCCCGCCCCAGGCGCTGGAGAGGGTGTCGGTGACGTCGCTCAGGGACAGCCCCAGCGACACGGCCTTGTTGTTGTCGATATCCACCTGAAGCTGCGGCATCTGCGGCAGATCGTTGGCGCGCACGGCGTGCAGCGAACTGTCCTGGTTGGCTTGACCAATCAGCTGGTTACGCAGCTTCAGCAGCGCGTCGCGGTCGGTGCCGCCGCTGGCCATCAGCTCAAAGGTAAAGCCGTTGCTCTGGCCCAGACCGTCCACCGCAGGCGGCGTCATGGCAAAGATGGTCGCATCGCGGATGGTGCTCAGCTCCTGCGTGGCGCGCAGGGCAATGGCCTGCGCGGTATTCTCATCGCCTTTACGCTCTGACCAGTTTTTCAGGGAGACAAACGCCATCCCGGCGTTCTGGCCGCTGCCGCTGAAGCTGAAGCCCTCAATGGTGAAGATCACGTTAGTGTTGGCTTTCTCTTTCGTGAGGAACCATTCGCGCACCTGGCGGCTGACGTCGGCGGTACGCACCGTCGTCGCACCGGCTGGCAGGGTGTACTGCACCATGATTTCGCCCTGGTCTTCCGTCGGCAGGAAGCTGCCCGGCAGCTTAAGCATGGCGAAGCCCATCGCGCCGCAGAGCAGGGCGTAGATGACCAGCATCCCGCCGGAACGGCGCAGAGCGCGCAGCACCTTGTTCTGATAGCCGCGCTCGGTCCTGCTGTAGAAGCGGTTAAACGCGCCGAAGAAACCCTTTTTGTGCGGCGGCGTGTGGCTCAGGATCGAGCCGCACAGCGCGGGCGTCAGGGTCAACGCCACCACCACGGAGAGGAACATCGCTGAAATGATGGTGACCGAGAACTGACGGTAAATCACCCCGGTGGAGCCGCCAAAGAAGGCCATCGGCAGGAATACCGCAGAGAGCACCAGCGCGATGGCGATCAGCGCGCCGGAGATTTCACCCATTGATTTCTCAGTGGCTTCCCGGGCGGGCAGCCCCTCGTCGCGCATAATACGCTCGACGTTTTCCACCACCACGATGGCGTCATCCACCAAAAGCCCAATCGCCAGCACCATCGCAAACAGCGTCAGGGTATTGATGGAGTAGCCGAACAGCGCCAGCACGCCGAAGGTGCCCAGCAGAACGACCGGTACAGCCAGCGCCGGGATCAGCGTCGCGCGGATGTTTTGCAGGAACAGGTACATCACCACTACCACGAGGATAATGGCTTCGAACAGGGTCTGAATCACGTCCTCAACGGAGATCTTGATGAACTCGGTGCTGTCTTTCGGGTAGGCCACGTCGTAGCCTTCCGGCATCGACTTTTTGAACTCGGCGATTTTATTTTTTACCGCCGTGGCGGTGTTGAGCGCGTTCGCGCCCGGTGAAAGCATGACCGCCATACCCGCCGCCGGGTGGCCGTTCAGCTTCGCGGTGGCGGTGTAATCCTCGCTGCCCATCTCCACGCGGGCGACGTCGCTGATGCGCACCGCCGCGCCGCTGGACTGGCTTTTCACGATGATATTTTTAAACTGATCCACCGTCTGCAGGCGCGACTGGGCGCGCACGGTGGCGGTCAGCTGCTGGGCGTTTGACGAGGGCAGCGCGCCGATTTTACCGGCGGAGACCTGCACGTTCTGGGCTTCAATCGCGCTCTGCACGTCGGACGGCATCAGCGAGTAGGACGCCAGCTTCGCCGGGTCGAGCCAGATGCGCATCGCGTATTCCGCCCCAAACACCTGCAGGCTGCCAACGCCCTCCACGCGCGCCAGCGGGTCCTGCATATTGCTCACCAGCCAGTCGGCGATATCCGAGCTGCTGGCGGCGTCGGTTTTATCGTACACGCCCATGATCAGCAGGAAGTTGCTCTGCGATTTCTCGACGGTAATGCCGGACTGTTGCACTTCGGTCGGCAGGCGAGATTCCGCCTGCTGAACCTTGTTCTGCACCTGCACCTGCGCGGTATCCGGATCGGTTCCCTGCTCGAAAGTGACGTTAATACTCACCGACCCGTCCGAGCTGCTGGTGGAGGTGAAGTAGAGCAGGTTATCCAGCCCGGTGAGCTGCTGCTCGATCACCTGCGTCACGCTGTTTTCCAGCGTCTGCGCGGAGGCGCCGGTGTAGGTGGCCGAGATTTTGATCGACGGCGGGGCAACGTCCGGATATTGCGCGACCGGCAGCGTGCGGATCGCCAGCATCCCAGCGAGCATGATGAGAATGGCGATAACCCAGGCAAACACCGGGCGTCGCACGAAGAAACGGGAGAACATCAGGCGTTTCCTCCGCTGGCTTTCATCTCTTCGGTTTTCACTTCCTGCCCGGCGGTCACTTTGTCGGTGCCTTCCACAATCAGCTTATCGCCCGCCTTCAGGCCGCTCAGCACCAGCCATTTGTCGCCGTAGGTGTCGCCCGTCTCCAGCTGACGCTGCTCGACCTTGTTGCTGGCGTTCACCACCAGCGCGGTGGCGGCGCCTTTGGCATCGCGGGTGATGCCCTGCTGCGGGGCGAGGATCGCGTCGTTCATGACGCCTTCATCCACTCTGGCGCGAACGAACATGCCCGGCAGGAGCTGATGCTGCGGGTTCGGGAAGACGGCGCGCAGGGTGACGGAGCCGGTTGATTCATCCACCGCCACTTCGGTTAACGCCAGACGGCCTTTCTCGCTGTAGGTGCTGCCGTCTTCGAGGATTAACGACACGCTTAGCGTATCGCGATTGGTGGCAAGGGTTTGCTTGCGTAAACGCAGCAGATCGGCGCTGGAACGGGTTAAATCGACGTACATACTGTCCAGCCCGCGAATGGTGGCGAGCGCGGTATCCTGCTGCGCGGTCACCAGCGCGCCGGGGGTTACAGAGGAGATGCCGATGCGTCCGGCAATCGGCGCGGTAACGGTGGTCCAGTTGAGGTTAATGCGCGCGCTCTCCTGCGCGGCCTTCTTTGATTCAACGCTGGCCTTATCCTGTGCGCAGGTGGACTTCGCGTCCTCTGCGTCCTGACGCGACACGCCGTCGTCTTTCACCAGCTGCGCATAGCGCTGGGCTTTCTGGCAGTCGGCCACTACCAGCGCCTGGGCCTGTTTCAGCGCCGCGGCGGCTTCATCAAACGCCGCGCGGTAGCTGGAAGGGTCAATTTGATACAGCGCCTGGCCGGCCTTGACCGTATCGCCTTCGGTGAACAGCCGCTTCTGAATAATCCCGCCCACCTGCGGGCGCACTTCGGCACTCATGGCAGCCGTGGTGCGGCCGGTCAGCTCACTGACGACGGAAACCGGCTGGCTCATGAGGGTGACAATTCCCACATCCGGAAGAGGACGCTGGGGAGCAGATGTTTGCGCATTATCGCACCCTGTCAGGAGGAGTAATGCCGCGATGGAGGTTGTTATGGTTTTCATAATCTTTTTCCAGGGTGAACGATGCCTGCCCTGTTAATCGCTTAACAGGGAGGAGGGCTATTTAAAGGCACAGCGATACCGCATCTCTGGCTGAGCCAGAAATGTAAAAATGGGGAATTACTTATTCCCGCTAATTATTCATATGCGATTACTTCGCAGAGAAAAGCATATTTAAAATATCCTGATAAAGGGGTTCTAATTGTTCTGACGGGACTTTTAAGGGGGTTAATCGACGATAAATCGTCCCCTCAATCATCACGGCGGTAATCTCCACGCAGCAGCGAATATGCTCGTCGCTCAGGTGGGGGAACTGCTTTTTCAGGTGCGCGCAGGCGTTGGCGAACATGCGCGATTCGGCTTCGATCAGCATCGCTGCCACCTGCGGATTGCGCGTGGCCTCAGCGGACATTTCCAGCATCAGCGCATCATCATCTTCGTTGAGGGTCTGTCGCCAGGCGAGCGCCTGCGGCATCCCTTCCACCAGGGTTTTACCCTGCATCTCCTCGATGCGCGAGTCGATGATGCGGCGGATCATCTCTTCGATAATCGCGTCTTTATTGCTGAAATAACGGTAAATTTGCCCGACGCTAAGCTTCGCCTCGCTGGCGATCTGCGACATGCTGGCGGCGTGAAATCCGCTGGCGCGAAAGCAGCGGCGCGCGGCGATGATGATCTCGTCCTGACGTTGTTTTTGTCTTTCTTCCAGTTTCGTACTCATCGTCGGCTACCGTTTAAAAGTGAGAATGATCGTTCTCAGTATACGTTTTAGGTGCGTATTGGAAAGGCTTTTTTTATTTACATATTGAATGAATATTTCCAGGGTTAAACAATGGAGGAAATAAGGAGTTTTTATGAAGGTGAAGCTGTGAGATATTCAGATTGCGCTCAAAATAAGGAGAACAAAATGCAGTTGAGCATCACTGAAAAAGTTACGCCTGAAGAAAAAGAAGAGTTATTAACGGGGCTGAGATCGTATAACGGGCAGTTTTTAGATCTGGCGACCTTCAGCGGGGATATTGGCGTTTACGTGCGGGACGAAAACGGCGTCATGCTCGGCGGGCTAATTGGGGTGCGTAAAGGCGACTGGCTGAATATTGATTTTCTGTGGGTCAGCGACACCGTGCGCGGATCCGGCGTCGGCAGCCAGCTTATCAAAACCGCAGAAGACGAAGCCCGACGCAAAGGCTGCAAGCACGCGCTGGTGGATACGGCCAGCTTCCAGGCGCGCCCGTTCTATGAAAAACAGGGGTATCAGCTGCAGATGTCTTTGCAGGATTATCCGTATGAGGGCATGCAGCGCCACTATCTGGCAAAGGCGCTTTAACCGCCGATCCCGGTGCCGATTACGGCAAGCGCATGACGGACAATGATTTCCGGCGAGAGGGATTTTAGCCTCTCGTCATTGCGCATGCGTGAGAACGGCACCAGCACCAGGCTCAGTAAGGTGGTAAACAGCAGCTCCGGTGCCAGCGCCTGATTCAACTTCCCGTCCTGCTGCCAGTCTTTGAGGGTGGCAAGCGTCGCCTGATACTTCTCGTCACCAAACCGCGCCTGCAGATGGGTGCGCAGTACCGGCATTTCGCCAATCACCTCCTGCATCCACAGCGGCGCAAACCAGGGATACTGTTCCGCCAGTTCGGCCAGCACCTTAACCATTTCCGTCAGGGCGTTCACCGGCGAATCCCGGTTATCGGCGAAAATCGTTCCGATCCTCTCGCGTAACGGCAGAAAACGCTCCTCAATCATCGCATCCAGCAGCTGCTCTCTGGAGTTGAAGTAATAGTGCAGCATCGCGGGCGTGACGCCCGCCTCTTTGGCAATGGCGTTGAGTGAGGTGTTGGCGATCCCTTGACGGGAAAAGAGGTTCAGGGCGATATCCAGCAGCTGTTCGCGGCTGGCGGTGACGCGTTTCCCCCCGCGAGGGCGGCCGGGGCGGCGCGGTTCAGAATTGTCTTTTAATGCTGGCATGACCACGGTGCCTCTTGATCTTATTCATCACTTACACAAATATTAATTACACGATTAATTAATTTCAAGTGATGTCTTATGGAGTCCGACGTAATGACTCAACCTGCGCAAAAAGCGCCGTCGATTAAGCTGCTGTTCAGCGCGCTGCTGCTGGTGATGCTGCTTTCGGCGTTGGATCAGACCATTGTCTCTACCGCGCTGCCGACCATCGTCGGCGAGCTTGGGGGGCTGGATAAGCTCTCCTGGGTGGTAACGGCCTATATTCTCAGCTCCACCATCGTGGTACCGCTGTACGGCAAGTTCGGCGATCTGTTTGGGCGTAAAATCGTCCTGCAAATCGCGATTGTGTTGTTCCTCGTGGGCTCCGCGCTGTGCGGGCTGGCGCAAAACATGACCCAGCTGGTGCTGATGCGCGCCCTGCAGGGGCTGGGCGGCGGCGGCCTGATGGTCATCAGCATGGCCGCCGTCGCGGACGTGATCCCGCCTGCCGATCGCGGGCGCTATCAGGGGCTGTTTGGCGGCGTATTCGGGCTGGCGACGGTCATTGGGCCGCTGATCGGCGGGTTTATCGTCCAGCACGTCTCCTGGCGCTGGATTTTCTACATCAACCTGCCGCTGGGGCTGTTTGCCCTGCTGGTGATTGGTGCGGTGTTCCACGGTAGCGCGCGGCGCAGCAGGCACGAGATTGACTATCTGGGGGCGATTTACCTCAGCATGGCGCTGCTGTGCATCATCCTGTTTACCACCGAAGGCGGCACCGTTCGCCAGTGGAGCGACCCGCAGCTGTGGTGCATTCTGGCCTTTGGCCTGACGGGCATTGCCGGGTTTATCTATGAGGAGCGGCTGGCGTGGGAGCCGATCATCCCGCTGTCGCTGTTCCGCGACCGCAGCTTCCTGCTCTGCAGCCTGATTGGCTTTATCATCGGCATGTCGCTGTTTGGCTCGGTGACTTTCCTGCCGCTGTACCTGCAGGTGGTGAAAGACGCCACGCCAACGCAGGCCGGCCTGCAGCTCATCCCGCTGATGGGCGGGCTGCTGCTGACCTCGATTATCAGCGGGCGGATCATCAGCCGTACCGGGAAATATCGCCTGTTCCCGATCCTCGGCACGCTGCTCGGCGTGGTGGGGATGTTTTTACTGACGCGCATTTCAATCACGTCGCCAACCTGGCAGCTTTATCTGTTCACCAGCGTGCTGGGCATGGGGCTGGGACTGGTGATGCAGGTGCTGGTGCTGGCGGTGCAAAACAGCGTATCGGCGGATCAATACGGCGTAGCCACCTCTGGCGTCACGCTCTTCCGGTCCATCGGTGGGGCGATCGGCGTCGCGCTGTTTGGCGCGGTGTTCACGAATGTTCTGCAGTCAGGGCTGGTCGACAGGCTGCCTGAAGGGGCGGAACTGCCGCGCGAGCTGAACCCGACCGCCATTCATCATTTGCCAGACGCCCTGAGGCTGGACTATCTCGATGCCTTCGGCTCGGCCATTCATGCGGTATTCCTGCTGGCGGCAGGGATTATGGTGCTGGCGTTTGCGCTGTCGTGGTTTTTACGGGAAGCGCCGCTGCGTCGGCAGGCGTGATGCCCATCGCCCGGTGGCGCTTTGCTTACCGGGCCTACAACACCTCCGCGCGTAGGCCGGGTAAGCGTAGCGCCACCCGGCAACAGACCGCATATAACGTATCCTTCTTATTGATTCTTTTTCGGTTTTTAGAGAGCCGTTGCGTTGTCGATATAGTCTTCTAAACGTTTATCAAAAGGATCTGTCTCGTGAAACTTCGATTGGGTGCGCTTCTCCTGATGACTGGCCTGCTGCTCGCGGGTTGTGACCAAAACAGCAATGATGCCAAACACATAAAAGTGGGCGTCATCAACGGCGCTGAACAGGACGTGGCGGAAGTCGCCAAAAAAGTGGCAAAAGAGAAATATGGCCTGGACGTGGAGCTGGTCGGCTTCAGCGGCTCGCTGTTGCCTAACGATGCCACTAACCAGGGGGAACTGGATGCCAACGTCTTCCAGCATCGCCCGTTCCTTGCAGAAGATAACAAGGCGCATGGGTACAAGCTGGTGGCCGTGGCGAACACCTTTGTTTTCCCGATGGCCGGCTATTCCCGCAAAATCAAATCCGTGTCTGACCTGAAGGACGGGGCGACCATAGCTATTCCAAACGATCCGACCAACCTTGGCCGCGCGCTGCTGCTGCTGCAAAAGGAGAAGCTCATTACCCTGAAGCCGGACACCGGGCTGCTGCCGACGGCGCTGGATATTACCGCCAACCCTAAACAGCTGAAAATTATGGAGCTGGAAGGGGCACAGCTGCCGCGCGTGCTGGACGACCCGAAAGTGGATGTCGCCATCATCAGCACTACCTATATTCAGCAAACCGGGCTGTCGCCGGTGCATGACAGCGTCTTTATTGAAGATAAAAACTCGCCCTACGTGAACATTGTGGTGACGCGCGAAGACAATAAGGACGCGGAGAACGTGAAGGAATTTATCCAGTCGTATCAATCGCCTGAGGTAGCGAAAGCGGCGGAGACGATCTTTAACGGCGGGGCGGTGCCGGGCTGGTAAAGAAACCGGCAAAAAACGCGGTGTCTTCAATTGGCCCGATTCCATCGGTAATCGCCCTTTAGCCCACAGCGCCAATTGCGACGGCTGGCTATCCTCCTTATCACACCAATCGGAGGATAGCCCATGAACATTACCCACATTCGCAACGCCACCCAGATGATTACCTACGCCGGTAAACGTCTTTTAATCGACCCGATGCTGGCCCCGAAGGGCGCTTATCCGGGCTTTCCCGGCACGGCGCATGCCGAACGCCGTAACCCGACGGTCGAACTCCCCGTTGACGTTAACACGCTGCTGAACGCTGACGCGGTGATCGTCACCCATACCCATGACGATCACTGGGATCGCACCGCGGCGGAGCTGATCGCCAAAGACAAGCCGATCTACGTGCAAAACGACCGTGACGCCACGCTGCTGCGCAGCCAGGGGTTTAGCAACCTGACGGTCATGACCGACGCGACCTTCTTCGGCGATATTCAGATTACGAAAACCCACGGCGGGCAGCACGGCACCGATCGCGCTTACGCCGTGCCGGAGCTGGCGGAGCGGCTGGGCGAAGCCTGTGGCGTGGTGCTGCGTCATCCCGATGAGAAGACGCTTTATCTTGCCGGGGATACCGTCTGGCGTGACGAGGTGGCGGCCGATCTGCAAAAGCACCAGCCGGACGTGGTGGTGCTGAACGCTGGCTATGCCCACGTCATTGGTTTTGGGCCGATTATTATGGGGCAAGAGGACGTGCTCAACGTTCATTTCCTGCTGCCGCAGGCCAACATTGTGGCGAGCCACATGGAGGCGATTAACCACTGCCTGTTGACCCGCAGCGCGCTGCGTGAGTACGTTGAAGCCAATCAGGTGAGTGACGCAGTGAGCATTCCCCAGGATGGCGAAACCGTTATATTCTGAGTGCGTTAAAGGGAAAGGAGAGACAGATGTCGCTAATCAACGTCGCGATTGTCGCGGTAGACGGGTTCAGCCCGTTCCACTACTCCGTTCCCTGCATTCTGTTTGGCGATTCGGTCTCCGGCGAAAAGCGCTTTAACGTGACGATCTGCGCCGAAACGCCGGGGTTCCTCACCTCAAAAGACGGGTTCGCCCTCAACGCCACGCAGGACTACACCGCCATTGGTCGGGCCGATATAGTCGTCGTTCCCTACTGGCAGCACGTCCTTGAACGCCCGCCCCAGACGCTGCTCGACAGCCTGGTGCAGGCGAGAGACAACGGCGCGGAGATCGTCGGGCTGTGTCTGGGGTCGTTTGTGCTGGCCTATGCGGGGATCCTCGACGGTAAACGTGCGGCCACCCACTGGGAGTTCGAACGCCAGTTTCAGTCGCTCTTCCCGAACATCTGGCTGGATATTAATGCCCTCTACGTGGATGACGGCAATATCATCACTTCCGCAGGCACTGCCGCCGCGCTGGACTGCTGTCTGTATATCATTCGCCAGCGCTTTGGCAGCGTGGTCGCCAACCAGATTGCCCGTCGGATGATTGTTCCGCCCCACCGCGAGGGCGGGCAGGCGCAGTTCATTGCCCAGCCGGTACCTAAAGATACCCGGGACGGACGCATTAACTGCCTGATCGACTACCTTCAGCAGCACATCACCGAACCGCATAGCCTGGACTCGCTGGCGGAGGTGGTTTCGATGAGCCGCCGCACGCTGACCCGTCACTTTATTAAAGCCACGGGGATGAGCGTCGCCGACTGGCTTACCGCCGAACGCCTGCGGCGTAGCCAGATCCTGCTTGAAGCCGGAAATATGCCGATTGAACGCGTGGCCGAGCTGGTGGGATTTAATTCCGCCGTCACCTGGCGACAGCAGTTTAAGGCGCGTTTTGGGGTCAGCCCGGCGGAGTGGCGTAAGACCTTTCGGACTCATTTGTAGGCCGGGTAAGCGCAGCGCCACCCGGCGTTTACCCCAGCCTCTCCACCTTCGTCTCCCCCTCCACCATCGACAGCTGATAAAGCGAAAACGACCTCTGCTTCTCAATCAACTTCGCCAGCTCCGGCGAGTGGCTGGTGAGCCAAATCTGCGAGTAGCGGCTGGCCTCGGCGATTAAGCTCGCCAGTGCGGGCAGCATCTGCGGGTGCAGGCTGTTTTCCGGTTCGTTTAACGCGATAAACGCCGGTGGGCGCGGGCTTAGCAGCGCTACCGCGAGGCACAGGAAGCGCAGGGTGCCGTCGGAGAACTCCGCCGGTTCCAGCGGCCTGCTCAGCCCCTCGCGCTGCATCATCATGCGAAAACGTCCACCGGTGTTGTCGCTGTAAAACACGCAGCCGGGGAAGGCCTGGTCGAGGATGCGCATCAGCAGCAGCTCGTCGCCAATCTCGACGATGGTCTGAAATGCCGCCGCCAGGTTGGCACCGTCGCTGGCCAGCACCGGGGAGCGGAAACCGACCTGCGGGGCGCGCATCGCCGAGCCGGATGAGACGGAAAACTCATGATAAAAGCGCCAGTTACGCAGGGACTCGCGCATCTGCGACACTTCAGGGTAAAGATGCGGTTCGCCGAGCTGCCCGAACACCGATTCGTTCTCATACAGCGTGCCGCTGTGGGTCACTTTCTCGTGATGCACGTTGTTCAGAAACACCGCCTGGTTCTTACGCTTCATCAGCTGTGACGAAGGCCGACGGTGCTGGCCGCTCAGCCAGATGGACTCCTCTTTGATCACCGGATCGAGCTGAAACTGCGAAGGGTAAGGCAGCTTCTCCACAAACCCGACCTGCAGCTCGTATTCGTAGGTCTCTGTTTCCACGGCCAGATTCATCCGCCGCAGCTGGTCGCTGCGGGTTTTGCCTGCCCAGAACACCTTCAGAATGCCGCCCTCGTTCGCCAGCGCCTGGGAAAACTGCCCCTGAGCGGCGCTGTGCATCAGATATATCGCCTTGTAAATATTGGATTTCCCGGTGCCGTTCGGTCCGAAGACGATGTTGAGCTGCTCCAGCTCCAGCGACATATCGCGAATAGAGCGGTAGTTTTGAATGTGCAGGGTGTTGATCACAGGCAGGCCCCTTTTTGCATAATAAGCCTGTATATAATCACAGTCTTTGAGATGAAATGCAAAAAAGAGACGACAGTGAGGATGTCGTCTAAACGGGGTACTGCTTTGGGCCTCTAAGGGTCAATGGGGCCTTCGCATTTTTATGATCACTTGACTGCCAGACGCAGACCCAAATCATCAGGATAGGGATCAAAGTAGTTTTGCGTCATCAGATACCGGTCGGGGTATTCGGCCAGGTAGTGCTTCAGCAGCGTGATCGGGGCGAGGATAGGCAACTGTCCGTTGCGATAGTGCAGGATCACGTCGCGCAGCTCGCCGCGCTGGCGGGTGTTCAGCTGGTTACGGAAATACCCCTGGATATGCATCAGTACGTTGGTGTGATTCTTCCGCGAGGCGGGTTTTTTCAGGATGGTCATCAGCTTTTCCCGGTACGCCACAAAGAAGGCGTCCAGGTCTTCCCACTCGTGCAGCGAGGCGACGAACGGGCCGATTTCACGGTAGCCCGCCTGATGGTGCGCCAGCAGCTGCAATTTATAGCGGCTGTGGAAATCCAGCAGCCCACGTCGCGTCAGACCTTTAGCGCGCAGCGTGTTTAGCTCGTGCAGGGCAAATACCCGCTCAATAAAGTTTTCCCGCAGCACAGGGTCGTGCAGCCGACCATCTTCCTCGACGGGCAGCCACGGGTAGGTTTCAAGAAGGGCGGCGGTGAACAGCCCGACGCCCTCCTTGCGGCCCCGGTTGCCGTTTTCATCGTACAGCCGCACGCGTTCCAGGCCGCAGCTTGGGGATTTTGCACAGACGATAAATCCCGAAAGATCGCCGATTTTTGGCAGATAGTCCGCCGTAAAGTCGGCCATTTTCTGCGTGAGGTCATCATGAGGCGGCTTGCTGAAACGGAGCTGCGTCTCGCCGCTGTCCGTCAGCGTCAGGCGTATGGCCGGGCGAGGGGTCGGCAGACCGATAGCCATTTCCGGGCAGACGGGCCTGAAATTCACCCACTGGGCCAGCTCATCCATGACGAAGCCCATACGCTTGTGTCCGCCGTCAAAGCGAACGGCGGAACCGGTCAAACATCCGCTAATACCGAGTACAGGTTTCGTTGTCATGGTGTGGTCCTCCCGTTCATATAACTAAAACTTACACAACATGACTAATTTGTCCAAGTATTCGCGAAACTATTTTTTATAATCCTTTAAAATCAATGCGTCTTAACTGCCCTTGTAGGTCGAGTAACCGTACTGGCTCAGCAGAAGCGGGATGTGCAGCTTTTCGTTGGTGCGGGTCACGGTAAAGAGCACCGGGATCTCCGGGAAGAAGGAGTCCAGCTTTTTGCCGTGGAAGTAATCTGCGGTTTTGAAGGTCACTTTATACACGCCAGGCTGCATGTCCTGATCCTGCGGATAGAGCGATTTGATACGTCCGTCCTGGTCGGTCTTGCCGCTGGCAACCGGAGTCCATTTGTCCTGCTGCTGCTTCTCCAGCGTAACGGTAACGTCTGATGGCGGCATCCCGGTTTGCTGGTCGAGAATGTGGACGCTCAGCGTGCCGGCAGGGGCGCTAAAGGCGGCAGGGGCGAAGGCCATCGAGGCCAGGATCAGCAGAGGGGCAGTTTTTTTCATGGTGTTTTCCTGTTGAGTTATTCGTCACAGGAAAACGTTAGCATCTGCGGCGCGGGAAAATATTCAACTTTTCGTGAAGATTCCCGCAGGAGAAAATGATCAGAGGATAATGACTTCAAGCGATACCTGCTGCTGCCACTGCTCCACCTGCTTTTTCCGCCCGGCGGTGAGCTTGCCGCTGGTGACCAGAAGCCATTTACGCTCCGGGAAAATTTCCGGGGCCAGCGCGTCAGGCGGAACCGGCAGGATGTCGATGCGGTGGCCCTGCCCGGTGCGCGTTAAGGCTTCGAGCCAGATCTCGCACGGGTCATTCAGATGCCAGCCGCTGAGCAGAATGTTATCGCCCGGCGCTTTTTTGTCACCTTCGAGACAAAACGAGGTGTAGGCGATGATGATGCCGTCGAGGAGCGCGCGCAGGGTCATGGCGGCGGCGACGTTGGCCGAGACCTGGCTGCGCAGCGGGCGCAGCACGTTCGCGACCAGCTCCGGCCTTGGGTACTCGCGTCCGGCGTCGTAAATCATCTGGCGCAGGGACTCGACTTTGCCGTCCTGCAGGCGTTGCAGCATGTTCTGCTGCAGGGTTTGCCAGTTGTTGGTCCGCCCCGGCGTCGGGCGCTCCAGCAGCGGTTTGACCTGACCAATCGGGACGCCTTTTTTTACCCAGTCGAGAATTTTTAGCGCCTGCTGGACGTCCTCGTCGCTGTACTGGCGATGGCCGCCTTCCGTGCGCTGTGGCTTGAGTAAACCATAGCGACGCTGCCACGCCCGCAGGGTGGTGGCGGTAATGCCGCTGAGTCTGGCGAATTCGCCGATGGAGTAAGCCATGTCCGTGTCCAGAGTGGAGGAATACTCTCAATATACTACGAATTTTCCCGAACGGGATGAAGCGCCGAAACGGTGCACTACACTTAACATCCAACCGTGCAAATGAAAGGAATTCTCATGAAGCTATGGCCTGTTGTGACCGGTGTTGCCATTGCGCTGACGCTGGTCGCCTGTAAATCCCCCACGCCGCCGAAAGGCGTGCAGCCGATTTCCGGTTTTGACGCCAGCCGCTATCTTGGCAAATGGTATGAGGTCGCCCGTCTGGAAAACCGCTTTGAACGCGGGCTGGAGAAGGTAACCGCCACCTACGGCAAGCGCAGCGACGGCGGTATTAGCGTGCTTAACCGGGGCTACGATCCGGTGAAGAGCAAGTGGAATGAGAGCGAAGGAAAAGCGTACTTTACCGGCGAGCCGACCACCGCCGCGCTGAAGGTGTCGTTCTTCGGCCCGTTCTACGGCGGCTATAACGTGATCAGGCTCGACGATAAGTACCAGTATGCGCTGGTCAGCGGCCCGAACCGCGATTACCTGTGGATCCTGTCGCGCACGCCGACCATCCCGGACGCGGTGAAGCAGGATTACCTGAACACCGCGCGCAGTCTGGGCTTCCGGGTTGACCAGCTGGTGTGGGTGAAGCAGTAAAAATCGTGCTTTCTTCCTGGGGCATTACTGGCTCGCCTGGATAGACTTCCGTTAAAAGCCCAACGGAGGGAAGACGACATGAACTGGCAGCCTTTTCGCGGCGATGCGCCGGAAAATATGACTATTTTCAGCGCGTCATTTCCCGACGTCAGCGACCAGTGGCCGATGAAAGACGATGCTGCCCGTGAGATCGCCTCCCTTGACCGTGCCCTGAAAGCCGAGCCAGCGCTTCGGCCACCCAGGGTGGAATACGAAGAAGGGGGGCAAGCCGTGCTTGTTCCCCAGAACCGCTATTCCGAACAGGCCTTCCGCAACCGCCCGGCGCTCACCGCGTGGCGCACCCGGCTGGTGCCCTCCGCGCTGGCGCTGTTTGTGGTGCAAAACCCGCTGGAAGATCGCCTGCCCGACGGCACTAAAATGGACAGCGACAGCCGCCAGTGGTTTATCCACGCGAACGATGCGGTAGGCGTGCGTTCCCGCGCCAGGGTGCTGGCCGCACTGGTGGATAAGTACATTCACAATGAAAGCGAGAACAACTGGGTCAGCCTGGCGAGCGGCGCCGCCATCCCGGTGCTGGAGGCGCTGCGCGAAGCAAAGCTCGATGGTCAGCAGGTGTATCTGACGCTGGTGGACAAAGACCCGGTGGCGCTGAGCTGGGCCGAAACCATGGCGGCGCAGGAAGGTATTGTGGTGGGCGAACAGCTGACGCTGCTCAGGCGCAACCTGCTCCATACGCTGGTGCGTAACGAGGACCTGCTGCTGGAGCTGGGCGAGCACCAGGCCGAACTGGTCGACGCGCTGGGGATTTTCGAATACTTCAACGATACCGATGCGGTGATTTTTCTCCAGCGCGCGCTGCGGCTGGTTAAGCCCGGCGGCGCGGTGATAGTGTCGAACATGCTCACCAGCAGCCCGCAAATTGACTTTGTGCTGCGGGGGATCGGCTGGGAGGATATTTACCCGAGGACGTTACAGCAGCTGCAGGATATTCACCTCGCGGCGGGCGTGCCGGTGGAAAACGTCACCGTGGTGGTGCCGAAGGACGGGGTGTATGCGGTGATGGAGATTAGGGTTTAGCGCGAGCTGTGTGGGGGGACAAACCGCACAATCGGTTCCCTCTCCCTGAGGGAGAGGGCTAGGGTGAGGGGGAGCAGGGCGCACAGAGTGACTTGCATTAGTAGGATTTTCCCAACATGATCCCCCCATGAAAATTGAAACCGCACTCCCCACACACTTCGAACGTCTGGTCGCTATCTGGGAATCCTCCGTCCGCGCCACCCATCACTTTTTACAGGAAAGCGATATTGCGGCGCTGCGCCCGCTATTGCTCAACGCCTATCTGCCAAACCTCAAGGTTGTGATTGCTCGCGATGACGCAGGCGTTATTCACGGCTTTTTAGGCATGGATGAAAACCGCATTGAAATGCTGTTTGTTGACGATGCGAGCCGGGGGAAGGGCGTTGGGAAATTGCTGCTGCAACACGCCATCGCAGCGTTCGGCGCGAACGAAGTGGACGTGAATGAGCAGAACTCGCAGGGCGTCGCGTTTTATCGCCATATGGGGTTTGAGCAGGTCGGACGCTCGGAACTGGACGGGCAGGGGAATCCGTTTCCGTTGCTGCATATGCGGTTGGGTGGACAGGCTTAACGCCCTTGACCTGCTCCCCATTGATTAATACACAGTAATGCTGGCAATTTCTTCATCGTCTTTGAGAGTAACTGCGAACTTCAATTCCTCGCTCGTAGCGGACTTTTTCTGGTCAGTCTCCGGTCAGACATAACCCAGGCAGGGTACGCGGTAAATCAACCGCGGGGACATTAGGGGTCTTTGCCTGTTGCCTGGAATGCGCAATAATTGGGCGTATAACGGCAGCGTAAAAGGGACACCATGCTTCATCGCAGTCAGGCAATGTCACTGGACGACCTCTACCTTGAGGACATTCCTCACATTATCCATCCGGACACTGCGGTAGGAGATCTCGCAGAAACTGCACTGCCCAACCGCATCATTCAGGAGTGGAATTTACCGCAGGGCTACACCCGGTTTGTCAGCCGTTATCAACCGTTTCACTGGCAGCATCCGTGGATGGCATACCGTGACACTCTTGCCGACATCAAATCCGGGAAGCTCGTTCTGCTGAGAAAAGACATAACCGGGCATGCTATTTCGGGAGTGTTGACGACATCCGGTGACCTTCGCAATGATCTGCCGCTATTCCTTCATACCCGGCTCAGCCATCTCCTGTCCCGGCAACTGAAACGCCCGGGATATCACGTTCGCCCGGCGGCACCTGCGCAACATGCTCAGGCTGCAAAAACCATCAACAGCAAAGCTGCTGGTCGGTTGTTGGCCGCGGGCGGGATCTATAATGGTAATATCGAGGGATTCCATCAGACCGCTCAGCAGCTCGGTGGCGATGCGCCAGCGGGTTACAATCAGGTTATGGACAATAAAGGGCTGGTTATTGCCGGCGCTTCTGTTGCTGCGGGTCTTGGCCTTGGCAGACTGGGGGCGGCGAGTGAGCTTAACAATCTCCATGTTCTGGGAAAAGTCGAGGGTGAATACTCAATGATAAAACCCGGACCATTAAATGAGCGCTTTGCCGAAACGTTCTCAGGCGGAGCTTACAAGGAAATAACATTGTCCCAGGACACCACATTTTTTAGAGGTGGTCAAAGCGGCACAGAGTTAGGGCGATTTTTCAGTTATGAACGACCTTTAGGAGTACTACAGACGCGTGTCGATAAGGCTGTGTTACCAAAATGGCCTGACGGTTCTGAATCTGTGATCGATAGTTTTTATGAGATAAAAATTCCTGCAGGATCGAAGGTATATGTCGGAGAGGTGGGCTACCAGTCTGATATTTTCCCTGGAGGTACTGAGCAAGTCGTAATCCCTGCGCCTTGGAATATTCCAGGCGTAGAGACGGTTAATTTTGGGGGATTGAAATGAAATCAGATATACATACGTTACTTAATCAAATCATTGAATTACTTGTCTCTTGTGATGAAAGAGTTTGGTCAAAAAGACTAATTTATTATCGTGAGCACCTGGATTCTGATTATGACCAGGTCGTGTTAGGCATTAGGTCTATTTTCAGAGGGGCTGGTTCCTTTAACGACTTAATATTGCAAAATAACGGCAAAATGCTGCAAGCTGAAAACAATACCCTTAATGAGTTATCAGATAAGCTATACAGCTTAATAAAAGCAGAGATCTCAGAGCGTAATATCTGAAAGTTTTCGCTGAATATAACTGTCATAGGGCTGAATATCAGCCCTGTCCTGCTGCCCACCGGAAGTTGCACGGAGTTAATCGTCGCGCTCAGCCCAGGATGACGCAGGCGTTATTCACGGCTTTTTAGGCATGGATGAAAACCGCATTGAAATGCTGTTTGTGGATGATGTGAGCAGGGGGACCGGGATTAGCGCTTAGCCTGCTTATCCCATTTTAATAAGCCGACGATATCTTTCTCACCTTCGGCCTCTTTCAGCAGGCGCTGCTTTTTTTCAAACTCAACGTATTCTGAGCACGCCTTTTCATCAGCCGCTTTCTTGCTGACCTTTCCTGCTCCTTCTAAAACGTCCCGGTCGTTAAATTGCAGGAACTGATCGAGTTTGGTTTGCCAGTCTCGTAAAAATACCTACTCCATCGCTGGCAGTTGTTCGGTAAAACCGAACAACTGAATTTTCGACCAGCTCACTCTCATCAAAAATATTCTTGATATGCCCACTGATCGTGGCTTTGACTTTGCCGTATAACTCACAGATCGTGGCCTGTGAGAGCCACAACGTATCGCTTTCGAAGCGGCATTCAATGTGAACTTTTCCATCTTTGCTGGCAAACATGACGAACTCACCGGCTGGTGAGTTAATTAATTCTTCATATGTCATGCTGCCTCCGCGTCATAAGGTTGATGCCGGTAAGCTCGTAGTATGCCAGAAATAGGCGCTAAGCCAGGTGGTTTGTATTTGATTTTGCGAGGCGCTTTCCAGGACGCGGAGTTTGGATCGCCGCCAGCGCGTCCTCTATCTCAATGAGTTTTGCTTTCGTCCGTTTATAATCGTCCTGCAACCGCTGCTCTTGCTCATTATACGCCACCAGAACGATGCATCCTTTCATGACCTTTACTGTGACCTGCTGTCCGGTATCAAAACCTGCTGCGCGCAGCCACTTGCCGGAAAGGATGATTTTCGGCGTGGATTTGTCGAAAACATTCGGGCGGTATCCCACAATTAACGAACGCTCAGTTCCGGATTGGTCTGTGTCTGGGGTAGAATGCGAATCAGCCATAATCAACTCCTTGATAGTTGGTGAGGTTAGACGCCCTTTAGTGCTCCAACACTGCTGGGCGTTGTCAGAATTCCAAATCCATGTGGTAGGTACCACGTGCAGATAAACTAACCGAAGTGGTACCTACCATGCAAGAGAAAAAGAAACCAAATTTTGACCGTACCAAGAGCACGATGAAGAATATTCGGTTTGAGGATGAGCTTTTGGAGCAGATTGAGAAGGCTGCCGGGAAAGGGAATTTTAGTAAGTGGGTGAAAGAGGCTTGTAGAATGCGACTTAGTTCGCAGTAGTTGCATTTTTTCAGTTAAATCTCATATCAAAGTTGTTTTTAACTGATAATTGATGCATTCTTTTCTCCAGCGCCTAATAGGTGTAGTGGTCTTGCCTTCTGCCTCGAAAGAGGTCTCCGATCCACTTTGTGGATCGATGGGGGAGTGGGGTCGAACCTTTTCCAACCAAGTGATAACTTACTTTTACTTGGGCTTGCACCGCGGAATAACCCGAGCTACGTCTCGGGTTTTTTTATGGAGGATAAAATGAGTCTCGAAGAATCTTTAAGTGAAATTATTAAAGAAGAAGCCAAAAAACTTATTAAACGCTACCACGCATATCATAATAGATTGCATCTTGAGCATATCAGAAACATTAAACGTTTCGGCCATTCATATACTAAGGCTAAAGAAATCCATACTCCTGATTATTGGGAGAAAGATAAAAGATTTAATCCATTCCACGTATTACGAAAACATAAATCAATCGCGCACTCTATAGCCAAGAAAATTGAAAATAGAACATATAAACCAAGTGAGGTTCATTTAAAACAGATTCCAAAAAAAGGTGGTGGTGAAAGAACTGTATCAATATATCAAATACCTGATGCTGCGGTTTCAAAGTTTTTCTTTAATCGCCTTTTAGAAAAAAACAAGCATCGATTTAGCTCTTTTTCATATGCATACAGAAACGACAGAAATGTTCATTTTGCAATACAGGATATATTCGTCGACCTATCGCTTAGTGAAAGGATGTTTATTGCAGAATTCGA
Source organism: Enterobacter sp. MGH 24 (assembly GCF_000493015.1). Taxonomy (NCBI): domain Bacteria; kingdom Pseudomonadati; phylum Pseudomonadota; class Gammaproteobacteria; order Enterobacterales; family Enterobacteriaceae; genus Enterobacter; species Enterobacter sp. MGH 24. Next base: position 1,499,488 of record NZ_KI535657.1, read on the forward strand.
TTTTTCAGATTTTTTCGGGACTATTGAACATAGGTTCCTTTTTGAACAGTTTAATCTCAATGGTTTTTATATTAGTCAAGAAGAGAAATATATAATTAAGGCGTTTCTTGCTGAGCGAAGTGTAGGCATCCCTCAAGGTACATCAATTAGCCTATTTTTAGCTAATTTGTGCTGCTGGAATTTTGATCAAGCACTTGAAAGAGAAGGTGTAAAGTTCTCTCGATATGCGGATGATACAATTGTTTGGACCAGAGAGTATTCAAAAATTTGTAATGCCTTTAATTTGATTACTGAATTTTCGAAGAGTGCTGGTGTAAAAATTAATGTAAAGAAATCAGACGGAATATCCTTATTAACAAAGGATGGATTAAAGTCTGAGATAGTATCAAAGAAAAGCCTCGATTTTCTGGGTTACTCTTTAGCTGTAGATAAGGTGTCTATTAAACACTCATCAGTTCTTAAAATAAAAAAACAAATATCTTATCTTTTATACAGAAATCTTATTCAGCCGTTAAAAAAGGGGAATCTTGCTGGTCAGTCAATTCCTGCCAATGATAAAGATGTAAATTTTTTAAGAGCAATGGTTCAGATTAGAAGGTATATGTACGGTGGTCTTCAGGATACTACCATTAAAAACTTTCTTTCTGGAAGGTCAAAAAGAATTTTCTTTAAAGGTGTAATGAGCTTTTACCCACTCGTCACGAATGAGAGGCAGTTAAGAGAACTGGATGGATGGTTAGTTTCTACTATTTATAGAGCTTTATTGTTAAGATCAAAACTTCTTGCTCAGCATGGATATAACAGAAATCATAGTTTCCCATTCAATCAGTCTAAAGTTAACTTACTTACTAATTGTTCAAAAGTTAAAATTAATGGAAAAAAATTATTGGAGATTCCTAGTTTCCTTTTGATCAGCAAAGCATTAAGGAAAGGGTTAATAGAAAATGGCATTGAAAGAGTAATGAATCCCAATTCACAAAATTACAACTACCGATGGTAGGGGACTGGCGGAAGATCACAGGAGTCGAACCTGCCCGGGAACGCTGGCGTCCCCAACTGGATTTGAAGTCCAGCCACCTCACCGGAGATGACGATCTTCCGCGCCTCGATTGCTACATGGAGGCGGGGCGCATTATAGCTACTTTCAGACATTTACCACATACCCCACACCACTTTTTTCACCTCTCTTTTGACCTGTACACCCCTGTTTCAGTTAATTCCTAAGAAAATCCTCATGTTAGCCCTTCGTGCTCTCAACATTTACCGCGATCACAAAAAACAAGAAACGTAATCTGCTAACCAGAAATCGCAATACCCGCCTTTGAAACAATGGTTTAAAACCAATGCAACCGGTCTCAGCGCCCCCTACAGCGTGAAGGATAAAAAAGATGAGCGAAGTATTGTCAGTAAAAGAGAAGATTGGCTACGGCATGGGAGACGCCGCCAGCCACATCATTTTTGATAACGTCATGTTGTACATGATGTTTTTCTACACCGATATTTTCGGCATTCCCGCCGGGTTTGTCGGCACCATGTTCCTGCTGGCGCGCGCGCTGGATGCGATCTCCGACCCGTGCATGGGGCTGATTGCCGACCGCACCCGCAGCCGCTGGGGCAAGTTCCGTCCGTGGATTTTGTTTGGTGCCATCCCGTTCGGTATCGTCTGCGTGCTGGCCTACACCACGCCGGACCTCAGCCTCAACGGCAAAATGGTTTACGCCGCCATTACTTACACCCTGCTGACCCTGCTCTATACCGTGGTCAATATCCCGTACTGCGCGCTAGGTGGCGTGATCACCAACGACCCGACGCAGCGTATCTCCCTGCAGTCCTGGCGCTTTGTGCTGGCGACGGCGGGCGGCATGCTCTCTACGGTGCTGATGATGCCGCTGGTGAAACTGATTGGCGGCGACGATAAGGCGTTCGGCTTCCAGGGCGGCATCGCCGTGCTGTCGGTGGTCGCGTTCCTGATGCTGGCATTCTGCTTCTTCACCACCAAAGAGCGCATTCAGGTGCCGCCGAGCACCACTTCTATGCGGGAAGACCTGCGCGACATCTGGCACAACGACCAGTGGCGCATCGTCGGCGTGCTCACCATCCTCAACATCCTCGCCGTCTGCGTGCGCGGCGGGGCGATGATGTACTACTGCACCTGGATCATGGGTTCGCCGGAGGTGTTCGTCGCCTTCCTTACCACCTACTGCGTCGGCAACCTGATTGGCTCCGCGCTGGCGAAACCGCTCACCGACTGGAAGTGCAAGGTCAGCATCTTCTGGTGGACCAACGCGGCGCTGGCGGTGGTCAGCGTGGCGATGTTCTTCGTGCCGATGCATGCCACCGTGCTGATGTTCGCCTTTATCTTCGTCATTGGCGTGCTGCACCAGCTGGTGACGCCGATTCAGTGGGTGATGATGTCCGATACCGTCGACTACGGCGAATGGACCAACGGCAAGCGCCTGACCGGCATCAGCTTTGCGGGCACGCTATTCGTGCTGAAGCTTGGTCTGGCGCTGGGCGGGGCGATGATCGGCTGGATGCTGGCAGGCGGCGGCTACGACGCGGCAGCCAAAACCCAGAACAGCGCGACCATCAGCATCATTATCGGCCTGTTTACGCTGGCCCCGGCGGTCTGCTACGTGCTGAGCGCCATCATCGCCAAACGCTACTACACGCTGAAAACCCCTTTCCTGACCAAAATCCTGGGCGAGCTGGCGCAGGGCGCGCGCCGCAATCAGCAGGAATTTGAAAACCTGCCGGTCAGCAAAGAATTACAGAACTAAGAGGACGAGAGTATGAAAATCAGTGATGGAAACTGGCTCATTCAACCGGGCCTGAACGTGACCTATCCGGTTCAGGTGTTCGACGTGGAGCAGCAGGGCAATGACCTGGTGGCGTACGTGGCGCCGCGCGACGTGCGTGAGCGCACCTGGCAGCTCGACACGTTGATGTTCACGGTGCGCCTGTTTGCCCCGCAGGAAGGGATTGTCGGGGTGCGCATTGAGCATTTCCAGGGCGCGCTGAATAACGGCCCGCACTATCCGCTGAACGTTCTGAAAGACGTGAAGGTAGAGATTGAAAACAACGCCGAATTTGCCGAGCTGAAAAGTGGAAGCGTCAGCGTGCGCGTCACCAAAGGCGAGTTCTGGGCGCTGGATTTCCTGCGCAACGGCCAGCGCATTACCGGCAGCCAGCTGAAAAATAACGGCTACGTGCAGGACAGCAATACCGATCGCAACTATGTGTTTGAACGTCTGGATCTGGGCGTGGGGGAAACGGTCTACGGCCTGGGCGAGCGCTTTACCGCGCTGGTGCGCAACGGCCAGACGGTCGAAACCTGGAACCGCGACGGCGGCACCAGCACCGAGCAGTCCTACAAAAACATCCCGTTCTACCTGACCAACCGCGGCTACGGCGTGCTGGTGAATCACCCGGAAAACGTCTCGTTTGAAGTCGGCTCCGAGAAAGTCTCCAAGGTGCAGTTCAGCGTGGAAGGGGAATATCTCGAGTACTTCGTGATCGACGGCCCGACGCCGAAAGCGGTGCTGAACCGCTATACGCAGTTTACCGGGCGTCCGGCGCTGCCGCCTGCCTGGTCGTTCGGCCTGTGGCTGACCACCTCGTTCACCACCAACTACGACGAAGCGACGGTAAACAGCTTTATCGACGGCATGGCCGAGCGCGACCTGCCGCTGCACGTGTTCCACTTCGACTGCTTCTGGATGAAGGCCTTCCAGTGGTGCGACTTTGAGTGGGACCCGGTGACCTTCCCGGACCCGGAAGGGATGATCCGCCGCCTGAAAGAGAAAGGGCTGAAGGTCTGCGTGTGGATCAACCCGTACATCGGTCAGAAATCCCCGATTTTCCGGGAGCTGAAAGAGAAGGGCTACCTGCTCAAGCGCCCGGACGGCTCCCTGTGGCAGTGGGACAAATGGCAGCCGGGGCTGGCGGTTTACGACTTCACCAACCCGGACGCGTGCCGGTGGTATGCCGACAAGCTGAAAGGCCTGGTAGATATTGGCGTCGACTGCTTCAAGACCGACTTCGGCGAGCGTATCCCGACGGACGTGCAGTGGTTCGACGGTTCCGATCCGCAGAAGATGCACAACCACTACGCCTACATCTATAACGAGCTGGTGTGGAACGTGCTGAAAGAGTCGGTGGGGGAAGAAGAGGCGGTGCTGTTTGCCCGTTCGGCGTCCGTGGGTGCGCAGCAGTTCCCGGTGCACTGGGGCGGCGACTGCTACGCCAACTATGAATCCATGGCCGAAAGCCTGCGCGGCGGGCTGTCGATTGGCCTGTCCGGCTTCGGGTTCTGGAGCCACGATATCGGCGGGTTCGAAAACACCGCGCCGGCGCACGTCTACAAACGCTGGTGCGCGTTCGGGCTGTTCTCCAGCCACAGCCGCCTGCACGGCAGCAAATCCTACCGCGTACCGTGGGCGTACGATGACGAGTCCTGCGACGTGGTTCGCCACTTTACGCAGCTGAAATGTCAGCTGATGCCGTATCTGTATCGTCAGGCAGCGCTGGCCCGCGAGTTCGGTACGCCGATGCTGCGGGCGATGATGCTGGAGTTCCCGGACGATCCGGCGTGCGATTATCTCGACCGCCAGTACATGCTGGGGGATTCGGTGATGGTCGCGCCGGTGTTCTCCGAGGTGGGCGACGTGCAGTTCTACCTGCCGGAAGGCCGATGGACGCACCTGTGGCATAACGACGAAATTCAGGGCAGCCGCTGGCATAAGCAGCAGCACGATTTCATGAGCCTGCCGGTCTACGTGCGCGACAACACGCTGCTGGCGCTGGGTAACAATAACCAGAAGCCGGACTACGCGTGGAACGCGGGGACGGCCTTCCAGCTGTTTAACCTGGACGACGGCGCAACGGCGATGAGCGAAGTGCCTGCGGCGGACGGGTCCGTGGCGTTTACGCTGAAGGCGTCACGTCGGGGTGACATCGTGACCTTTACCGGCGCGGGAGACGCGCAAAACTGGTCGGTGTGCTTGCGCAACGTGCAGAAGGTGAGCGGCGTGAAGGGCGGCTCACACGAGGGCAGCGAGCGGGGCGTGGTGGTGAAAGCGGAGGGGAATGAGGTGGTGGTTCACCTTTAATTCCCCTCACCCTAACCCTCTCCCCAAAGGGGCGAGGGAATGGTTTGCTCCCTCTCCCTTTTAGGGAGAGGGCTGGGGTGAGGGTGGTGTTGACACCACACCGCCCGCCATCGTCTGCTGCACCTGCTGTTTATCCATATTTACCGCGCTCAGCTTTGCATTCACCGTCGGCTTCAGCGGGGCATTTGCCTGCACGCTTCCGCTGGCGGTGAGCTGAATATTGCCGTCACCCGTAATCGGCAGCGCAGGCCAGCCCCACTGCTGCAGCACGTTGAGCGGCACACCGCGCCCGTTCAGGCTCACCGTGGTCTGCCGCTGCGGCAGCTGTGAAACCGTCGCCGTGGCTTCAAGAATACCTTTCTCGGTAAAGGCGCTCAGGTCGGTAATGTTCACCGTGGCGGCGTTCGCATTCAGCGCCAGCGACGGACGGCGCACGTCCACGCGGTTAAAGGTCGCCGCCGCGCCGTTCAGGGTTGCGTTGCCGCCCCAGACGCCCCACTGGCGATCTTTCACCAGCTGCAGGTTTGCGCCATAGCCGTCCAGAGAGGTGATCTGCCACGGGAAGGCGGGATCGATGTCGATCACCAGGTTGCGGCTCAGGCCGAATTTTTGCAGCGTGACGCTGTTCAGCCATTCCGGCAGAGGCTCCATCCACAGCGTTTTCCAGTTCTGCGGCAGGGTGTATTCCAGCCCGGCGATAGCGACATCGTCCAGCACCAGCGCTTTACCGTCGCGCAGCCAGTTACCGGAAGTGCGTACCATGCCGCCTTCCCACCGGGAGGTGAACTGACGCAGCGCCATGCCCTGCGGGGAAAACTCCGCATTCAGGATAGGGTCGAAAAGATGCAGCGAGCCGTAGATAAACTCGCTGGCGTTCATGGACAGGCGGCCTTCCTGGCTCTGCCAGTCGCCCTTGCTTAACGTCAGGTTGCGCAGGCTTAAGTCGAGATCGGTCACCGCCCAGTCCGGGCCCTGAAGCCGGGCGTCGGTCACGTCCAGACGGCCAATCTGCAGAGAGGGGATGGTGGCCAGCGGCGCGAAGAACGCCATAAGCGTTTTATCGCTCTGCAGGCGAATTTCGTTCAGGCGCATGGTGTCGATAATCCAGCTCCCGTCGGCATTGCGCAGGGCGGATCCGGTGAGTGAGCCACGGGCCATGTCGGCACCAATGGTGTTCAGCACCACTTCCTTGCCGTTAAGCTGGCCCTCGATCAGCACGTTGGTGGCCGGTACGCCGTTCAGGGTCAGCGAGCCTGCGCTCATCTGAATCTGCGCGTTGTTCCCCAGCACGTTGCCCGCTTCCGGCTGCCACGGGCTGACGCCGCCCGTGACCTTCTGCGCGCTCAGGTCCCATTCGGTATTTGGGCTGTTAAACGCCATGTTATTTAGCTGCAGGCGATCCGCCTGAAAAGGCAGCGGTGCCGTCTGGGGCGAGAGATTCAGCGTGCCGTCGAACAGGGTAATGGTGTCCATATGCAGCGGATCGGTTATCTGGCGGCTGCTCAGGCCGATATCGACTTTTTTGGCTACCAGCGTGGCGGGTTTACCGTCCCGACCGAAGGTGACGTTTTCCAGAATGATGTGGGAAGGCGACGAAAAGCGGTGATTCATCTTGTCGAAACTGAGTTCGTAGTCGGTATTCACCGTCACCCAGCTGCTGACCTGAGACGCGCCCCAGCGGGTCTGGAGCAGAATGTAGAACGCCAGCAGCACAATGAGCAGGGCTACCAGAAGATAGATAAGGAGCTTTCCAATAAATTTCATGGTCTTCCATCCCGCAAAACGCACATAAGGGAGTTATGCACGATTTATGCGCAATCCTCAAGGCGGGAATGGTGTAATGAGATGTCACGGCAGGCATTGGCTGCCTGCCGTGAGAGAAATCAATTTTTCTCAGGCGGGAAAACGAGGTTCAGAACGATAGCGGTGATACCGCCCGCGGCAATGCCGGAAGAGAGCAGGTTTTTCACCCAGTCTGGCGCAAACTGCAGGATCAGCGGCTGCTGGGATACGCCCAGACCGACGGCCAGCGACAGCGCGATAATCATGATCGCGCGGCGGTTCAGCGGCTCGCGGGAGACGATACGCACGCCGGAGGCCGCGATAGTCCCGAACATGACCAGCGTTGCGCCGCCCAGCACCGGCTCAGGGATATGCTGCACAAAGCCGCTGACCGCCGGGAACAGGCCGAGGACGATCAGCATCAGCGCCACCACGAAACCGACGTAGCGGCTGGCCACGCCGGTCAGCTGGATCACGCCGTTGTTCTGGCCGAAGCAGGAGTTCGGGAAGGTGTTGAATACCGCAGAGACAAACGAGTTCAGGCCGTTCGCCAGCACGCCGCCTTTCAGGCGCTTCATGTACAGCGGGCCGGACACCGGCTGCTCGGAGACGTCGGAGGTGGCGGTGATATCGCCGATGGTCTCCAGAGAGGTGATCATAAAGACGAGCATCAGCGGCAGGAGCAGACCCCAGTCAATGCCCAGTCCGTAATAGAGTGGCGTTGGGATAGTGATCAGCGCGGCATTGGTCGGCGCGGTGTTTTCCGGCAGCATATCCAGCGCCCAGGCCATCAGGTAACCCGCCGCCATGGCGATCACCAGCGAGGCGACGCGCAGGTAAGGGTTACGCTGACGATTAAGCAGAATAATGATCGCCAGTACCACGCCCGCCAGCAGCAGGTTTTTCGGCGCGCCGAAGGTGTGGTCGCTCATGGCGGCATAGCCGCCGCCGATGGAGGTCAGGCCCACCTGGATCAGCGACAGGCCGATAATCATTACGACCACGCCGGAAACCAGCGGGGTGATGACGCGGCGAGCCAGATGCAGAACGCGGGAGATGACCATCTCCGTGCAGCTGGCCAGCATCAGGGTGCCGAACAGCGCCGCCATCATGGTTGGGACATCCGCACCGCCGGTTTTCAGCGCCGTACCGCCCATGATCAGCGGTGCCACGAAGTTAAAGCTGGTGCCCTGAATCGACAATAAACCCGATCCCACCGGACCCCATGCTTTAATTTGTATAATCGAGGCCACGCCGGAGGCGAAGAGAGACATGCTGATAATGTGCTGCGTGTCCTGCGCCGGTAAACCGAGCGCCTGGCAAATCAGCAGCGCCGGGGTGATCACCGCAACAAACATCGCCAGAAGATGCTGGCAGGCGGCGAAAAGCGTTTGCGGCAGCGGCGGGCGGTCTTCAAGGCGGTAAATCAGTTCGCTATTGTGCTTCTGCGCAATCGGTTGCGCATCAGGCGACTCTATGCTGTTAACGGACATCGGCGGCAATCCCACGGTGGAAAAGCGGGCATTTTATCTGACCACCTGGTAAAAGCAAACGATTGCCAGCAAAAAAAGGGAAGAAAATCTGCCGATGTGAGCAGGTTTTCTACAACGCGTGAGGAAAAAAAATTACACTTTTTGCGCCGGGGGCTCATGAAGAGCGCAACCCGGCCCAGGATAACGCCGCGTGTGTATGGAACACGCGCATAACAGGAGCCTTTTATGATTCATCTCGATACGTTGTCGACCCTTGTTGCCGCAACGCTGGTTCTTCTGCTTGGTCGCAAGCTGGTCCACAGCGTTTCCCTTCTGAAGAAATACACCATTCCTGAACCTGTCGCCGGCGGCCTGCTGGTGGCGCTGGCCCTGCTGATACTGAAAAAAAGCATGGGCTGGGAAATCGATTTTGATATGTCCCTGAAAGACCCGCTGATGCTGGCCTTCTTTGCCACTATCGGCCTGAACGCCAATCTGGCGAGCCTGCGCTCGGGCGGTAAGGTGCTCGGCGTATTCCTGATTGTGGTGGTGGGGCTGCTGCTGATGCAAAACGCCATTGGCATCGGCATGGCAACGCTGCTGGGGCTGGATCCGCTGATGGGGCTGCTGGCAGGGTCGATTACGCTGTCAGGCGGTCACGGTACCGGGGCGGCGTGGAGTAAATTGTTCGTCGAGCGCTACGGCTTTGAAAACGCGACTGAAGTCGCGATGGCCTGTGCGACCTTTGGTCTGGTGCTAGGTGGCCTGATTGGCGGCCCGGTGGCGCGGTATCTGGTTAAACACTCCACCACGCCGAACGGCAGACCTGACGATGAGCTGGTGCCGACCGCGTTCGAAAAGCCGGACGTCGGGCGCAGCATTACCTCGCTGGTGCTGATTGAAACCATCGCGATGATCGCCATCTGCCTGACCGTAGGCAAAGTGGTTGCGCAATGGCTGGCGGGCTCTGCGTTTGAACTGCCAACGTTTGTTTGCGTGCTGTTTATTGGGGTGATCCTGAGCAACGGTCTGGCGCTGATGGGCTTCTACCGCGTGTTTGAACGGGCGGTATCGGTGCTCGGCAACGTCTGCCTGTCGCTGTTCCTGGCGATGGCGCTGATGAGCCTCAAGCTGTGGGAGCTGGCCTCGCTGGCGCTGCCGATGGTGGCCATACTGGCGGTGCAGGCGCTGTTTATGGCGCTGTACGCCATGTTCGTGACCTGGCGCATGATGGGTAAAAACTACGATGCGGCGGTGCTGGCGGCGGGTCACTGCGGGTTTGGCCTGGGGGCTACCCCAACGGCTATCGCCAACATGCAGGCGATCACCGAACGGTTCGGGCCATCGCACATGGCGTTTCTGGTGGTCCCGATGGTCGGGGCGTTCTTTATTGATATCGTCAACGCGCTGGTGATCAAGCTGTACCTGATGCTGCCGATGTTTGGCTGAATCAGGCGTTGGAGTAGCGTTCGGTTTCCGGCATCCAGCGCTCAATTAACGCTGCCGCCTGTTCGGGGTAGCGTTCGTGAATATGGCGGGCCAGGCGCTGAACTTCTGGGATCATGGCCTGATCGCGCAGTAAATCCGCTACTTTGAATTCCGCGTTCCCCGTCTGACGCGTGCCCAGCAGTTCGCCCGGGCCGCGGATCTCCAGGTCTTTTTGCGCAATCACAAAACCGTCGTTGCTGTCGCGCAGCACCTGCAGACGCATCTGGGCGGTTTTGGAAAGAGGCGCTTTGTAGAGCAGTACGCAGTGGGACGCTACCGCACCACGGCCAACGCGCCCGCGCAGCTGGTGGAGCTGGGCAAGGCCGAGACGTTCCGGGTTTTCGATGATCATCAGGCTGGAATTCGGGACGTCCACGCCGACTTCGATCACCGTGGTGGCGATCAGCAGATGTAAATCACCCTGCTTGAACGACTGCATCACCGCCTGTTTTTCGGCGGGCTTCATGCGTCCGTGAACCAGACCCACGTTCAGCTCCGGCAGCGCCAGCTTAAGCTCTTCCCACGTGGCTTCGGCAGCCTGCGCTTCCAGCAGTTCAGACTCTTCAATAAGCGTACAGACCCAGTAGGCCTGACGTCCTTCCTGGGTGCAGGCGTTGCGCACGCGGTCGATGATATCGCTGCGGCGCGTGTCAGGAATGGCGACCGTTGTGACCGGGGTACGGCCCGGCGGCAGTTCGTCGATGGTGGAGGTATCCAGATCGGCGTAGGCGGTCATCGCCAGGGTACGTGGGATTGGCGTGGCGGTCATGATCAGCTGATGCGGGTGGAAGCCCTGCTGCAGGCCTTTCTCCCACAGTGCCAGACGCTGATGCACGCCGAAGCGGTGCTGCTCGTCGATAATCACCAGCGCAAGACCGTTAAACTGCACCTGCTCCTGGAAGATGGCGTGCGTGCCGACAATCATCTGCACCTGCCCGCTGGCAATAGCCTCCTGTTGCGCAAGGCGCGCTTTGCCTTTTTGCTTCCCGGCAAGCCAGCCCACTTCAATCCCCAGCGGCGCAAACCAGGCGCGGAAATTGTTGGCGTGCTGTTCAGCCAGCAGTTCGGTTGGCGCCATCAGCGCCACCTGCTTGCCGTGGGCAATCGCGCGCAGGGCCGCCAGCGCGGCGACCAGCGTTTTACCGGACCCGACGTCGCCCTGCACCAGGCGCATCATCGGCACGTCGAGTGCCATATCGCGTTCGATTTCGGCGGTGACGCGCGCCTGCGCGCCGGTGGGCTTAAACGGCAGAGAGGCCAGCAGCTTATCTTTGAGCTCATCACGCGGGCTTAATGGCTGGGCGTGGAAACGCTGCGCGCCCGCGCGAAGCGCCAGCATGCTCAGGTTATGGGCCAGTAATTCCTCAAGGATAAGACGCTGTTGGGCGGGGTGTTTGCCGCTGTCTAAATCGCTGAGCTGCAGCGTTGGCGGCGGGCGGTGCAGGGTGCGCAGCGCCTCGGGCAGGCTCATCATGCCCTGCGCCAGCTCGGGCGGCAGCAGCTCGGTGATGGCGCAGGTATCCAGCAGCTCCAGCGCCTGATCGGTGAGCTTGCGCAGCGTCGCCTGCTTGATGCCTTCGGTCGTCGGGTAAACCGGGGTGAGCGTCTCCTGCATTTCCGGCGTGCTGAGATCGCCCTGCACGCGGTACTCCGGATGGATCATCTCTGCGCCGTATTTACCGCGTTTGGCTTCGCCATAGGCCAGCACCCTGCGGCCCGTCGCCAGGCTGTTTTTCATCGCCGCGCTGAAGTTGAAAAAACGCATGGTGAGAATGCCGGTGCCGTCGCTGATCTGGCAGGTCATCATCCGGCGTCCGCCGAAGGTGATGTTGCAGTTCAGGACTTCGCCTTCAACGGTGGCGTAAATGGCGGGAAGGAGATCGCCAATCTTGTAGAGCTGGGTGCGGTCTTCGTAACGCAGTGGGAGGTGAAGCAGAAGATCCTGCACGGTGTGCAGGCCAATTTTTGCCAGCTTATTGCTTTGCGCCGCGCCCACGCCCGTCAGGCTGTTAAGCGGGATGGCATCCAGCAGGCGGCCTTTCATCGGTTACCCGGCGTACTGCATGGTGGCCCACCACTCGGCATCGGCTTCAATTTCGCCCTGCGCGTTGACGTGGGGGTAAGGCAATTTTTTCTGCTTCGCAACGCGAGCCAGCACCGGATAGCCACCTTCAAACAGCAGGCGCTGCTGTTCATCTTCCGGCAGCATGCTGTTGCTGCGCTCGTACATCCCGGCGTTCTGACGCTGACGCTGCGCTTCATACAGAATGAGTGCGGACGCCACGGAGACGTTCAAAGACTGCACCATGCCGATCATCGGAATGATGATGTCCCGATCTGCCAGATCCAGCGCTTCGCGGGTGATCCCGGTTTTCTCCTGACCCATCAAAATGCAGGTCGGACGGGTGTAGTCGATCTCGCGGAAATCTACGGCTTTAGCGGACAGGTTAGTGGCCAGGATCTGCATCCCGCGCCCTTTCAGGTGTGATACGGCTTCACCAATAGTGCGATGATTTTTGACAGACACCCAGCTGTTGCTGCCTGCCGCCGCCGAGACCGTATTGCGCATGCGGCCATCCGGCCAGACGGCGTGCACTTCATGCACACCGACGGCATCTGCGGTACGAACGATAGCAGAGACGTTATGAGGTTTATGCACCTGCTCCATGCAGACCGTCAGGTCAGGCTGACGCCTGGCGAGCATTTCGCAGATACGTGCATAACGTTGTGAATTCATAAACCTAGTTTCGGTTTCGGGTGACTTTAATCACGTCCGGCATGACGCGGATCTTGCGCATAATATTCGCCAGATGCACGCGGTCGCGGGCGGTCAGACGAATAAAGGCGCTATACACGCGGCCATCTTTTTCTTCCGTATTCAGGCTCTGAATGTTGGAAGAAGCCGTGTTGATCGCTGCCGTCAGGTTCGCCAGGGCACCCTGGTGGTTGAACATATCCACCTTAATTTCGGTAATAAATTCCTGCGCGGTCTCTTTATCCCACTCGACGGCCATAAACTTCTCGGCTTCTTTCTGGTAGCCGCGAATGTTACGACAGGACTCGTGGTGGATAACCAGCCCTTTACCCGGGCTGACGTGCGCAATAATCGGGTCGCCAGGAATTGGACGACAGCATTTTGCGAAGGTGATCAGCACCCCGTCCGCGCCTTTAATCGGCAGGTGTCCGTGGCTTTGCGTGGTTGCAGGCACCGCTGTCGTGTCGCCTTGCTGCAGGTTCTTCGCCACCACCACGCTCATGGCGTTGCCGAGGCCAATCTCTGCCAGCAGGTCATCAAGCGACGCGAGCTTCATGCGCTCCAGCTCGCGCTGGACGTTCTCCTGCGGAATTTCAGCCAGCTTACGGCTGCCGCCCAACGCGTGGTTGAGCAGACGACGCCCCAGGCTGACGGAATCATCACGCTTGAGGTTTTTCAGCAGCTGGCGAATTTTGGCGCGTGCTTTGGAACTCACGACAAAGTTCAGCCAGGCCGCGTTTGGACGTGCGCCCGGCGCGGTAATAATTTCTACCGTCTGGCCGCTGGAGAGCGGCTGAGACAGCGGATAAGGCTGTCTGTCGACACGCGCGCCGACGCAGGCATGCCCGATATCGGTATGCACGGCGTAAGCGAAGTCGACCGGCGTTGCGCCCGCAGGCAGTTCGACAATGCGACCTTCTGGGGTGAAAACGTAAATCTCATCCGGGAAGAGATCGGATTTAACGCTCTCAATAAATTCAAACGAGCTACCCGCACTCTGCTGAAGCTCCAGCAGGCTCTGCATCCAGCGCTGGGCGCGGATTTGTGCGGTCGTGCTGCTTTCGCCACCGTGCTCTTTATACGCCCAGTGTGCGGCAACACCCATCTCTGCCATCTGGTCCATGTCCTCGGTGCGAATTTGCACCTCAACAGGGACGCCGTGCGGCCCGATCATCGAGGTGTGCAAAGATTGATAGCCGTTCGCTTTTGGAATGGCGATGTAATCTTTCATGCGCCCCGGACGCGGTTTGTAGAGGCTGTGCATCTGCCCCAGCACGCGATAGCAGGTGTCTGAGTCATGGACGATTACGCGGAACGCGTAGATATCCATGATCGAGTGAAAACGCTGCTCTTTGAGCACCATTTTGCAGTAGATGGAGTACAAATGTTTCTCGCGACCGCTGACGCGGCACGGAATCCCCGCTTCCTGTAAGCGCCCTTCGATTTCGGAGAGGATTTTTTGAATCATCTCTTTACGGTTACCGCGTGCGGCTTTCACCACCTCTTTAATCACGCGATAGCGGTTCGGGTACAACGCTTCAAAACCCAGCTCTTCCAGCTCGGTTTTAATGTGGTGAATACCTAAACGGTGCGCCAGCGGACTGTAGATTTCGAGGGTTTCACGGGCAATGCGGCGACGTTTATCCGGGCGAAGTGAGCCCAGCGTGCGCATGTTGTGGGTACGGTCAGCGAGTTTGATGAGAATGACGCGGATATCCTGCACCATCGCCATAATCATCTTGCGGAAGTTTTCGGCTTGCGCCTCTTTCTTGTCGCGGAAATTCAGCTTATCAAGCTTAGAGACCCCTTCCACCAGTTCGGCAACGCTTTTGCCAAACAGCTGTTCCATGTCCTGATAAGTGGCAGGGGTATCTTCGATCACGTCGTGCAGCAGAGCGGCCATCAGCGTTTCGTAGTCGAGTTTCATCTCGGCCAGAATACAGGCCACCGCTACCGGGTGCGTGATATAGGGTTCACCGCTTGAACGTGTCTGGCCCTCGTGAGCGTCACGTGCAACGAGATACGCCTGCTGAAGACGCTTAATCTGGTCTTCAGGCAGGTAGGTTTGAATCAGTTGATTCAGGCTTTCAAACAGATACAAGGGCGACCCGCAGGTTTAATTAACGACGACCTTCAGCAATAGCGGTTACGGCCTGCAGTTCTGCGGCTTCCTGCTCTTGCTGCTCCTGGCGCTCACGCACGTCGAGGATCTGGTTGTTGATCAGACCTTCTTCGATTTCGCGAAGTGCAATAACGGTGGTTTTATCGTTTTCTTCCGGTACCAGCGGATCTTTGCCGCCTACCTGCATCTGACGAGCGCGACGCGCGGCGACCAGCACCAGGTCAAAACGGTTACCAATTTTCTCTACAGCGTCCTGAACAGTTACGCGTGCCATACTTAAAATGCTCCACAGGTGAAGAAATGACTGGGCATGATACTGAAAGTGGGTTCAGTCTGCCAACAGTTTGGTGATTAATGCGTCATGTCGCTGCTTCTGGCGGCTCATACGCAGACGTTCTGCACGAAGAATGGTTTTGAGATCGCTCAGCGCGGCATCAAAATCATCATTCACAATAAGGTAATCATATTCCGCGTAATGGCTCATTTCTGCAACAGCCTGTTCCATTCGCTTTGCGATCACTTCTTCGCTGTCCTGACCGCGGCCACGCAGGCGGCGATCGAGCTCATCTTTCGATGGCGGTAAAATAAAGATACTGCGCGAGTCAGGCATTTTCTTGCGAATTTGCTGTGCGCCCTGCCAGTCGATATCCAGGAACACATTCACGCCCGTGGCCAGAACCTGCTCAATGGTTTCACGCGAGGTACCGTAGTAATTACCGAATACTTCAGCGTGTTCAAGAAACGCGTCTCTGCCGATCATCGCTCTGAATTCGTCGTGATCCACAAAGAAATAGTGTTCACCGTGCACTTCACCCGGACGCGGCTGGCGCGTGGTGTGAGAAACAGAAACCTGTGTGTCGTACAACGGTTGGGTTTTTAACAGTGCCTGAATAAGGCTGGATTTACCCGCGCCACTAGGGGCAGAAACAATATAAAGCGTGCCTTGAGCCATGAGAGTCTTTTGTATGTGTTAACGAAGAAGTCCTACATACGGGCTTATTATACACGTCACCGCCGTGTGACGTAGCCTTTGTCACACTTTTTCCCCTGGATTATTGAATTTTGCGTGCCGTTTTCAGGTTTTATCGGGGGTTTTCAGCAACCAAAAGAAATACCGGATAGCGTCTCGCATTGTGAAACGTTGCCATTAGCGTTGTTTCAGGCATCCGGGTATACCTCCTGCAATGCAAAGGAGGGGTAGCGATGTGGCGATGGATAAGCGGGTTAATGCTGTTGTGGTGTGGCTATGGCGCGGCGGTGTGCCCGGTGTGGTCGCAGGCAAAAGCAGAGCAAGAGATGGCGTCGTTAAGCGCACAAATCAAACGCTGGGATGAGGCTTACTGGAAGCAGGGCGTGAGCGAGATCAACGATGAGGCTTACGACCAGCTTCACGGGCGGTTATCGCAGTGGCAGCGCTGTTTTGGCAGTGAGCCTTCAGAAGAGAAACTCCCGGCGCTGACGGGGGGCGTAAAACACCCTGTTGCCCATACGGGCGTACATAAAGTGGCCAGCAAAGAGGAACTAAGACAGTGGATGCGTGCCCGACAGCATCTGTGGCTGCAACCCAAAGTTGACGGTGTGGCGGTGACGCTGGTCTATCGTGACGGAAAGTTAGCCCAGGCTATCAGTCGCGGTGATGGCCTGAAAGGGGAAGACTGGACCGGGAAGGTACGTTTAATCCCGACTGTTCCGCAAAAGCTCACCGGCGCGCTGGCGAATAGCGTCTTACAGGGCGAGCTTTTCTGGTTGCGTGACAACCACATTCAGCAGCAGATGGGCGGAATGAACGCTCGCGCAAAGGTGGCGGGGACGATGATGCGGCAAAAGGATAACGCGCTATTGAGCAAGATCGGCGTATTCATCTGGGCCTGGCCGGACGGACCGAAAGATATGCAGACCTCTTTAGCTGAACTGTCCCAGGCCGGTTTTACGCTGTCGGCACGGTACACGCTTCCCGCCGAATCTGTTGATGCCGTCGAGAAACAGCGCGCGGCCTGGCACGTGACCACACTACCCTTTGCCACGGATGGCATTGTGGTGCGTTCGCAGGATGAACCCGCGGGCGAAAGCTGGTTACCGGGAGAAGGTAGCTGGGTTGTCGCGTGGAAATATTCTCCTGCAGCCCAGGTCGCTGAGGTGAGGGATATTCATTTTTCCGTGGGGCGAACGGGCAAAATTTCCGTTGTAGCAGCGCTGGAACCCGTGCAACTGGATGATAAACAGGTGCAGCGGGTGAGTCTGGGCTCGGTTGGGCGCTGGCAGAGGCTGGATATTGCCCCGGGGGATCAGATACAGGTCAGCCTGGCCGGTCAGGGTATCCCCCGGTTTGATAAGGTGCTCTGGCGCGGGACGGACAGACATAAACCAGAGCCTCCGGCCCCGCGCTATCATGCTCTTAGCTGCTTCTATGCTTCGCCGGAGTGCATGGAGCAGTTCTTTGCCAGGCTGGCATGGCTCAGCTCAAAGCAGGTATTCGATATTGAAGGATTAGGCGAGTCAGGTTGGCGGACCCTCTGGCAGGCGCATCGTTTTGAACATCTCTTTTCATGGCTGTTATTAACTCAGGCGCAGCTGCAGTCTACACCGGGGTTTTCCTCAGCACGCGGGCTGGCGCTCTGGCACCGATTTAATCTGGTGCGCGAGAAGCCGTTTATCCGCTGGCTCATGGCATTGGGTGTGCCAATGACGCAGGCTTCGCTGAAGGCGATGGGTAACATATCATGGCAGGAGATGAGCGGGCGCAACGCAAAGGACTGGCAAACCCTGCCGGGAACGGGCGAGGAGAAAGCGCGACAAATCGTTAACTGGATGCACGCACCTCAGATTGATGTGCTGGCGAAATGGCTCGCTGAACAGCACATCAACGGGTTCTGAAGCTAGTGCGCGCTGTGTTTGTAATGAAAAACGGGTAGCCCGAGTTTCAGACGCAGCGCCAGCATGCGGGCCGTAAAGCCAAACAGCAGCGTGGAGATAACCACCACATCATGGTTCGAAACGTAATGCTGCAGCGCGATATAAAGCACCGCTGCCGCAAAGGATATGCCGGCATACAGCTCTTTTTGAAAGACCAGGGGGATGCGTTTGCAGAACATATCGCGCAGCACACCGCCGAATACGCCCGTGACCACGGCAGCAATAGTGGCGATAACCGGTCCTTCCCCCATATCGAGCGCGATTTGCGCACCGATGATCGAAAAGACGATCAGCCCCAGCGCATCAAGCACCAGGAACAGTCGGCGAAGATGGGGCATAACGGGCGCCACGATGGTGGTTAATACAGCCGCCGTCGCCACGATAATCACGTATTCAGGGTGTTTAACCCAGCCGAGTGGATAATGACCAAGCAGGATATCCCGCACGGAACCGCCGCCCAGCGCGGTCGCGGTAGCAATAATGATCACGCCGAAGGTGTCCATACGACGACGTCCGGCGGCAAGCGCGCCGGTCATGGCTTCTGCGGTGATGCCAATGAGATAAAGGATGTGAAGCAGCATATACCCTCCGGTGTGAACGCGGGGGAGGTTAGCGATTTGTGCGCACGATCACGATTGAGATTTTCTAAGGCGAGTCAGTTTGCCCTATAAATTTTTATCACGTTATGTTGGGCTAGCTTGATGACAGGCGGTAAAGCGTAAAAACGGACGTGGATATGGATTAGAAATAGTAATGGGTGGTGCGGTCGACACCACCCGAAAGGCGTTACTCGATATTCTGGATCTGCTCGCGCATCTGCTCAATCAGCACTTTCAGCTCAATCGCTGAATTCGTCACTTCTGCATTGATCGACTTAGACGCCAGGGTGTTCGACTCGCGGTTGAACTCCTGCATCATAAAGTCCAGACGGCGGCCCACAGCTTCTTTCTTCTTCAGAATGTTGTAGGTTTCTTTAACGTGCGCTTCCAGACGGTCCAGCTCTTCAGCGACATCAATACGCTGCGCCATCAGCACCAGCTCTTGTTCCAGACGGGTGTTTTCCAACTGAACTTCCGCTTCTTCCAGTTTGGCGACAAGACGCTCGCGCTGCCATTGCAGCACTTCTGGCATATGGGTGCGGACTTTGGCTACTTCGGTGCTCACGCCTTCAAGACGCTGCTCAATCATCGCTTTCAGCGCCTGACCTTCGGTTTCGCGGGCAACGATAAAGTCGTCAAGCGTGCCGTCGAGGGCTGCCAGGATTTCAGCGGCAATGGCGTCCAGATCCTGCTCACCGGCGGCCATGACGCCAGGCCAGCGTAGAATATCAACCGGGTTGATTTCGCCTTCATCGCTCTGCATTTTGACCCAGTTCGCCGCATTCACGAGCTGTTTCGCCAGTTTTTCGTTGAGGATGAGCTCACCCTGTGCGCTGGCATCGGGCTCAAAGCGCAGGTTGCATTCCACTTTCCCGCGCGTCAGGCGCGTACGGATGCGTTCACGTACGACAGGCTCAAGGCTGCGGAACTGCTCCGGCATACGGAAATACGTTTCCAGGTAACGCTGGTTTACCGAGCGCATTTCCCATGTGGCGCTGCCCCAGCTACCCTTGATTTCACGCCGGGCGTAGGCGGTCATACTGCGGATCATAGACATTCCCGTTTTTAAAGGAGAGATGGGGGGATTATAGCTTTCGGGGGCTTCTCAGGATAGGAATAAGCGTCCTTTATCCGTATAATGCGCAGCCACATTCGTTTCAAGCCGGAGAATCCATCATGCGTCCATCAGGTCGTAGCGCCAACCAGGTGCGTCCCGTCACCCTGACCCGTAACTATACAAAACACGCTGAAGGCTCCGTGCTGGTTGAGTTTGGTGACACCAAAGTGCTGTGCACCGCCTCCATCGAAGAAGGCGTTCCGCGCTTCCTGAAAGGTCAGGGCCAGGGCTGGATCACCGCTGAGTACGGCATGCTGCCGCGTGCGACCCATACCCGTAATGCCCGCGAAGCGGCAAAGGGTAAGCAGGGCGGTCGTACCATGGAGATTCAGCGTCTGATCGCGCGTGCGCTGCGCGCCGCCGTTGACCTGAAAATCCTCGGCGAATTCACCATCACGCTGGACTGCGACGTGATTCAGGCAGACGGCGGTACGCGTACGGCGTCCATTACCGGTGCCTGCGTGGCGCTGGCCGATGCCCTGAATAAGCTGGTTGCGGCCGGTAAGCTGAAAACCAATCCAATGAAAGGCATGGTTGCGGCGGTTTCCGTGGGTATCGTTAACGGTGAAGCACTTTGCGATCTGGAATACGTTGAAGATTCCGCAGCCGAAACCGACATGAACGTGGTGATGACCGAAGATGGCCGCATCATTGAAGTACAGGGTACGGCAGAAGGCGAGCCGTTCACTCACGAAGAGCTTCTCTCCCTGTTGGCGTTGGCCCGAGGGGGAATCGAATCCATTGTAACGACGCAGAAAGCGGCGTTAGAAAATTGATTTTAAAGGCGACCAATGAGTCGCCTTTTTTTTGCCTGTAAGACAGAAAAACCAAAGGAGCAAATCCATGAAATCGTATCAGCGCCAGTTTATTGAGTTTGCGCTTAACAAGCAGGTACTTAAGTTTGGCGAATTTACGCTGAAATCCGGGCGTAAGAGTCCCTATTTCTTCAACGCCGGGCTGTTTAATACCGGGCGCGATCTGGCACTGTTAGGCCGTTTCTATGCCGAAGCGCTGGTGGATTCCGGGATTGATTTTGATCTGCTGTTTGGCCCGGCTTATAAAGGGATTCCGATTGCGACCACCACCGCGGTGGCGCTGGCGGAACACCATGACCGCGACGTGCCGTACTGCTTTAACCGCAAAGAGGCTAAAACCCACGGTGAAGGCGGGAATCTGGTCGGCAGCGCGCTGCAGGGCCGCGTCATGCTGGTCGACGATGTGATCACCGCAGGTACGGCGATCCGCGAATCGATGGAGATTATTCAGGCCAACGGCGCGACGCTGGCTGGCGTGCTGATTTCTCTGGATCGTCAGGAGCGTGGTCGCGGCGACATTTCCGCTATTCAGGAAGTGGAGCGTGATTATGCCTGCAAAGTGACTTCCATCATCACCCTGAAAGACCTGATTGCGTATCTGGAAGAGAAGCCTGAGATGGCGGACCATCTGGCGGCGGTACGTGCGTATCGGGAAGAGTTCGGGGTGTAGTTAAATTGCCCGGCGGCACGACGCTTACCGGGCTTACGGATTACTGCAGCTGAGCAGCCACTAACGGCCAACGGGCGTCAAAATCGTCCGTTGGACGGTATTTGAATTCGCTGCGCACAAAGCGGGAGAGCATCCCTTCACAAAACGCCAGAATCTGGCTCGCCAGCAGCGTTTCATCAATGCTGTAACCTTCGCCTTCACGCATTTTCTTTTCGCGCAGTACCTGGCGCAGCTGCGCTTCAATACGTTCGAAAAGCTGGTTAATGCGGCCCTGCAGTCTGTCCTGTTCAAACATTAGCGCGTGGCCGGTGAGGATACGGGTTAAGCCCGGATTGCGTTCACCGAAGCCCAGGATTAACAGCACAATCAGACGCAGACGCGCGGTGGTGTCTTTTTCGTCTTTCAGAATCAGGTTGATGCGCGTGATCAGGCTGTCTTCGATAAATTCGATCAGGCTGTCGAACATCCGGGTTTTGCTCGGAAAATGACGGTACAGCGCCGCCTCAGACACGCCTACAGAGGCGGCCAGTTTAGCGGTGGTGATGCGTTGACTGCCATCGCTGGATTCAAGCATCAGAGCCAGAGACTGAAGTATTTCTTCGCGACGATTCCTTTTCGCGGTTTGTTTTTCTGCCATGTTACAAAATACCCCTGAAAATAAGCACTTGCCAGGCTGGCATCCACACAGCGACCGCAAACTGGCGTTTGCGGTTTGTTATTGCATTATGACGCTGTGAGATACGTGTCTTTCGGGCCGTTATTTGCGCCCGGAATGGCCGAAGCCGCCTTCGCCACGGTCGGTGGCATCAAAGTCTGCCACCAGGTTAAATTCTGCCTGAACCACCGGTACAAAGACCATTTGTGCGATACGTTCGCCCGGTTCAATGGTGAAGCTGTCCTGACCACGGTTCCAGACGGATACCATCAGCTGACCCTGATAGTCGGAGTCGATCAGGCCGACCAGATTACCCAGCACAACGCCGTGCTTATGGCCCAGGCCGGAGCGCGGCAGGATCACCGCTGCAAGCGACGGATCAGCAATGTGAATTGCCAGGCCCGTTGGAACCAGGGTAGTGGCACCCGGAGCCAGTTCTACGGCGTCATCGAGACAGGCGCGCAGGTCAAGTCCAGCAGAGCCGGAGGTGGCATAGGTTGGCAGCGGGAATTGCTCGCCAACACGCGGGTCCAGAATCTTAACGTCGATTTTTTTCATCATAACGGGTAACGATCTCGTCCAGTAATTGTTGGCCCAGGAGTTCCTTGCGCTCAAGCGGTAAGATTTTATCTCCATCCTGCCAGAAAAGGTGCAGTGCGTTGCTGTCGCTGTTAAATCCTTGCGTGGCCAGCGATACGTCGTTCGCGCAAATTAAATCGAGGTTTTTGCGGGTACGTTTTTGCCGGGCATATTCTTCCACATTATTCGTTTCTGCGGCAAACCCAACAACGTAAGGACGATGGCTTTTTAATGCGGCGACACCGGCAACGATGTCCGGGTTTTTCACCATTTTTAGTGTTAATTCATCGCCTTGCTTTTTGATTTTAGACTCGGCGATGGTCTCGGCTCGATAGTCAGCCACGGCCGCACAACCGATAAAAATCTGCTGGCTTTGCGCATGGGCCTGAACGGCGGCTTCCATCTCCAGCGCGGTGGTAACGTCAATTCGCTTCACAAACGCAGGGGTAGGCAGCGATACCGGGCCGCTCACCAGCGTGACGTGCGCACCACGCTTTGCGGCGGCGGCGGCAATCGCAAAGCCCATTTTGCCGGAGCTGTGGTTGGTGATGTAGCGCACCGGATCCAGCGGCTCGCGCGTCGGGCCCGCGGTAATCATGATGTTGAGATGTTGCAGATCGTTGACAGGCGAAAAATGGGCTGCGGCCATATCAACAATCGTCAGCGGATCGAGCATGCGACCCGGGCCAACATCGCCGCAGGCCTGGCTGCCGCTGTCCGGACCCCAGATAAGCAGGCCACGCGAGGCCAGCGTCTCCAGGTTGTGCTGGGTGGCGGCGTTACGGTACATCTGCTGGTTCATGGCAGGAACGACGGCAACAGGCGCAGGCGTGGCCAGACAAATGGTAGAGACCAGGTCGTTTGCCATACCTGCCGCCACCCGAGCGATTAAATCTGCCGTGGCAGGGGCAAGAATAACCAGGTCTGCCCACTTACCCAGCTCAATGTGGCCCATCGCGGCTTCGGCTGCGGGATCGAGCAGGCTGTCAGATACCGGGTAACCTGAAACCGCCTGCAGGCTCAGAGGGGTGATAAAGGCTTTACCGCCTTCCGTTATCGCGACCCGTACATCTGCCCCGCGCTCGCGCAGACGACGCACCAGCTCCGGCGCTTTATAGGCGGCAATACCGCCGCTCACGCCAAGAACGATTTTTTTACCGGCCAGGCTCATCATGATTCTTTCCTGTTGGGTTTCACCAGAGTGCGGGCATTTTATCACAATCCCCAAAGCGGGGTGATTTTGTCCTTCGACCACTTTGCGAGGCGCTACGCAAGAACGCAATGTGGCCGTCGAGCGACGAATTAGCCTGTGGCAGCATGAGGTTAAAAAAGGGAGAAAGAGCATGGAAGAAGAGGATGAGCAGCTGCTGCCGCGCGAAAAACTGCTGCGCTATGGTGTCACCCTGTTAAAAGACGATGAACTGCTGGCGCTCTTTTTACGTACCGGCACGCCCGGAAAAACGGTATTTACGCTGGCAAAAGAGCTGATAGCACATTTCGGTTCGCTGTACGGTTTACTGACCGCCGATCTGGCGCAGTTTAAGCACGTTGAGGGGATTGGCGTGGCGAAATATGCTCAGCTGAGAGGCATTGCTGAACTCGCCCGCCGTTTTTACAACGTCCGCATGGAGAAGGAGGATCCGATCCTGACGCCCGCGATGACGCGCGAATTCCTGCAAAGCCAGTTAACCGATATCGAACGCGAGATCTTTATGGTGATCTTTGTCGATAACAGAAATCGGGTGCTGAAACATAGCTGTCTTTTTGCGGGGACGTTGAGCCACGTTGAGGTGCATCCGCGTGAAATTGTGCGGGAAGCGATAAAAGTGAATGCAGCGGGCGTGATCCTCGCGCATAATCACCCCTCTGGCTGTGCAGAACCGAGCAGAGCGGACAAAGAAATCACCGAACGCATTATCAAATGCTGTCAATTCATGGACATTCGTGTGCTGGACCATTTGATAATTGGCCGCGGTGAGTACATTTCTTTCGCAGAACATGGCTGGATTTAGGCTATTTCTCGCGATCCATCGGGATCTTTGTCTGTTCGGGACTTGAGCACACCGCCGAGTCAGCGTATACTACGCCACCTTTGAGAATCTCGGGTTTGGCATTTGGGCCTGGCAATCGAGAGTTCACTTAGAACTATGCGATGACCGGGCTGTAAAGCCTGACGAGGCGCCGATACCCCATACGAAGCTCGAGCTAATTTGATTTTTGGAGAATAGACATGTCCCGAGTCTGCCAAGTTACTGGCAAGCGTCCGGTGACCGGTAACAACCGTTCCCACGCACTGAACGCGACTAAACGCCGTTTCCTGCCGAACCTGCACTCTCACCGTTTCTGGGTTGAGAGCGAGAAGCGTTTTGTCACCCTGCGCGTATCTGCTAAAGGTATGCGTGTAATCGATAAGAAAGGCATCGATACAGTTCTGTCCGAACTGCGTGCCCGTGGCGAAAAGTACTAAGTACTTAAAGAGGAAATAAATCATGGCTAAAGGTATTCGCGAGAAAATCAAGCTGGTTTCTTCTGCTGGTACAGGTCACTTCTACACCACCACGAAGAACAAACGTACTAAGCCGGAAAAACTGGAACTGAAAAAATTCGATCCAGTTGTACGCCAGCACGTACTGTACAAAGAAGCTAAAATCAAATAATTTTAGTCTCCTTGTATCGAAAAACCCCGCAACTGCGGGGTTTTTTGCATTCTGTATCTCAACGGAGGAACCATGCCTGAATTACCTGAGGTAGAAACCAGCCGTCGCGGCATTGAGCCCCATCTGGTCGGCGCGACAATTCTTCACGCGGTGGTCCGCAATGGACGTCTGCGCTGGCCGGTGTCCGATGAGATCCATGCCCTGAGCGATAAACCCGTCCTTAGCGTACAGCGCCGCGCGAAATACCTGCTGCTGGAACTGCCCGACGGCTGGATTATTATCCACCTGGGAATGTCCGGGAGCCTGCGCATTCTTACCGAAGAGCTGCCTGCGGAAAAGCACGACCACGTCGATCTGGTGATGAGCAACGGCAAAGTGCTCCGTTACACCGATCCACGGCGCTTTGGCGCGTGGCTGTGGACGAAGGAGCTGGAAGGGCACAACGTGCTCGCGCATCTGGGCCCGGAGCCGCTTTCAGACGCGTTTAACGCGGAATACCTCAAGGCGAAGTGTGCGAAGAAGAAAAGCCCGATTAAGCCCTGGCTGATGGATAACAAGCTGGTGGTCGGCGTGGGGAATATCTATGCCAGCGAATCGCTGTTTGCGGCCGGGATCCATCCCGATCGGCTGGCCTCTTCGCTGTCTGCGCAGGAGTGTGAGTTGCTGGTTCGGGTGATTAAAGCTGTATTACTTCGCTCGATTGAGCAGGGCGGGACAACGCTGAAGGACTTCCTGCAAAGTGACGGCAAGCCGGGCTATTTTGCCCAGGAGCTGCAGGTATATGGCCGTAAAGGCGAACCGTGCAGAGTCTGCGGCACGCCCGTTATTGCCACGAAGCACGCCCAGCGCGCCACGTTCTACTGCCGTCAGTGCCAGAAATAGGGTTACTTTAGCTTTTCCATCAATGCCTGATGGACGTTAGTCGGCAGGAAATGGGTGACGTCGCCGTGATGACGCGCCACCTCTTTTACCAGCGTGGAAGAGATAAACGACCATTCTTTGGAGGGCATCAGGAACACGCTCTCCAGCTCCGGCATCAGGTGGCGGTTCATGTGCGCCAGCTGCATCTCATACTCGAAGTCTGCCACCGCGCGTAAACCACGGATAAGAATGTTTGCCTGCTGAGCGCGGGCGAAGTTAGCCATCAGGTCGCTAAACCCGACCACCTCAACATTCGGCAGGTGCGAAATGGCATCGGTGGCGAGCTGTACGCGCTCGTTGAGGTCAAACATCGGCTTTTTGCTGGGGCTGGCGGCAATGGCCAGGATCACCTTGTCGAACATGCACGCCGCACGGGTGATGATATCAAGATGACCGTTGGTGATCGGATCGAAGGTACCCGGATAAATCGCTTTTGTGCTCATGGCTCACGTTTTCTCTGAGTAGCCGCGGCAGAGCGCCCACAGCTCGGTGTATTTGTTGAAAGTATACTGGGCATTCACTACCGCGAGTAACCAGCCCTGCTTACCGTCCAGTACGCCACCACGCAGCAGCAGCGTTTTCAGGAACGCGCCCAGCGTGTGGGTGAAGATCCCCGTCAGCGAGGCCTTTTTGCCGCGCTGGTGGCGCTCCTGCGCCCATGCGGTGGCATAGTTGAGCTGTTTACGCTGGAAGCTCGCAAAATCACGGCAGGTCAGGTGCAGCAAATCGCCCGTCAGGGGGATGACCTGGGCGCTATCGCAGCTCAGGGATTCATGGACCAGATTGTCGTTGTACTGATACCGCTCGCGCTCGTAGAGGCGCATCACGCGGTCAGGATACCAGCCGCTGTGGCGCATAAAACGGCCAAGGAAGTAGTTGCGGCGGGCAATGCTGTATACGGCGCCAGGCTGGGGCGAGGCAAGCACCGCCTGAATGGCCTGCTGAAGCTCCGGCGTAATGCGCTCGTCGGTGTCGAGCATCAGGACATAATCACCGGTGGCATACCCCTGCGCGCGCTGGCGCTGGATGCCATAGCCTTGCCAGTCTGTATCGGTAAAGACTTTTGCACCCGCTGCCCGGGCGACGTCCACGGTGTTATCCGTACTTCCGGAATCAAGAATGACTATCTCGTCAGCCCAGGCAACCGACGCCAGGCAATCCGGAAGCAGGTCGGCGGCGTTTTTGGCGATCATTACGACCGACAGACGCGTTGACATTAGTGGCTCCGCTGGGGCAGATAAGGTTGCAGAAGCTGCAGCAGTCGGGTCAGTGCGCCCTGGTTCTGGTGCAGCACTTCGACGGCATGACGCCCGTACCACAGGCGATAATCTTCGTCCGTCAGAAGGGTCGATACCTCTTTGACCACTGAATCTGCATCGGTCACGGTAATTAAACCATCGGCCTGCTGTAATTTTGCACAGATATCTTTGAAGTTAAACGTGTGCGGCCCCATCAGCACCGGAATGGCGTGGGCTGCTGGCTCCAGCGGGTTATGACCGCCGCGCTCGACCAGGCTGCCACCGACAAACGCGAGGTCAGCAATGCCGTACAGCAGCATCAGCTCGCCCATCGTATCGCCAATCACCACCTGGGTGCTGCCGGAAGGGATTTCACCGCTGCTGCGCAGCGTGAAGCTGAAGCCGCCTTTCTGCACCATTTCACGGGCATCTTTAAAACGCTCCGGATGGCGAGGCACGAGGATCAGCAGTAAATCAGGGAATTTTTCCAGCAGTTTGCGGTGAGCCTGAAGGATGATCTCTTCTTCGCCATCATGCGTACTGGTTGCAATCCAGACCTGACGACGCGGGGCCCACTGGCGACGCAGTGTGATCGCACGGGCGGCGAGCTCAGGGGTAACGGAAATATCAAATTTCAGGCTCCCCGTTACCGCAAGCTGATTGCGTTTCAGACCCAGTGCGATGAAGCGCGCCGCGTCCTCTTCGTTCTGCGCGGCAATCAGCGTGATCTTGCTGAGCAGGCGGCGCATAAATTTACCCAGCTTGCCGTAACCTTTCGCCGAGCGCTCTGACAGGCGGGCGTTGGCAATGACCAGCGGAATTTTACGGGCGTGCAGGGCGGAAATCATGTTCGGCCACAGTTCGGTTTCCATCACGATTACCAGCTTCGGGCGCACGGTGTTGAGGAAACGATTCATGGCGCAGGGCAGATCGTAAGGCAGATAGACGTGCTGCACGTCTTTGCCGAAAGCGGATAACGCGCGCTCAGAGCCGGTCGGCGTCATCGTCGTGACGGTGATGGGCAGCGACGGGTAGCGGTGACGCAGGGCGCGAACCAGCGGGATCGCCGCCAGCGTTTCACCGACAGAAACGGAATGCAGCAAAATACCGTCCGGTGTGACTTTATTGCGGCAGAAGCCATAGCGTTCAGCCCAGCGTTTACGATACGCAGGCGCTTTCCGGCTACGAAGCAACAGTCTCAGCCACACCAGTGGCTGAATGATGTAGAGCAGAGCGGTATACAACAATTCCAAGCGATTATCCGTTTTTTTAGTTTCGGCGGGCAAATTCTAAGCATTTAGGCCAGGTAAAGCTATCTCTTATGCCAGATACCGTTTCAAACGGAAATAACGTCGACCCAGCCGCCAGCGCAGACGCGGACTTTTTGCACTTTTCCAGATGAGTTTCCAGATGCCTGTTTCGAAGAACTCTTTGATAATCATTGATTTCTTCTTCTCATCCTTCATGTTGTCGAAGGTGTGAATAATTCCCAGCCCCTCTTTGGCAATTTGCCAGTGGCAGGCAGGGATCCCTTTCACTTTATCCGGGTAACGCTGATTGATGGCATCGAGCAGCTGCAGGATTTTCATGTAGTGACGCGCGGAGCGAATCAGCGTGTCGTCATTGTCCGGCATATGGGACACCGATGCAGAGTGAATATAGTAGTCGTAATAACGCTCGCTGGTGTACTGAACCCGCTCTGCTGCGAGCAGCACTTCGGTGGTCCACGGGATATCCTGATGGCGCAGGCCGGGTTCGAAATGGAAACTGTGTTTACGGATAAAGTCGTGGCGGTAGATGTTTAACCAGGTGACGTGAAGGAATTTACGCGAATCCAGCGCCATTTTTAACCACGCCGGGCCAGCCATGACCCCTGTCGAAGCCAGCTTGTCTTCAGGGAAGATCGGGCGTGAGGGTTTCTTGTTGTTCTCCCAGACGTAGTTCCCGTTACAGGTGGCGACATCCAGATCCTGCGTGACGGCCATATCCAGCAGGCGCTGGTACATGCCGGGTTTAAAGACATCATCAATATCCGGGAAAGAGAGATATTGACCCGTCGCAACGGCCAGACCGGTGTTACGCGCGATGGATACGCCCTGGTTTTGCTGTTCTATAACCTGCATCTGCGGCAGTTTTTCTCGCCAGTTTTCGACGATCTCCATCGAGCGGTCAGTAGAGCCATCATTGACAATGATGACTTCCATGCTGTCGATGCGTTGATTCACAAGGCAGGTAAAGAACTGATCCAGGAAAGCTTCACCGTTATAAACGGCAACCACCACGCTCAACAATGGGGCTGAATTTTGCATAAGAAACCTGATTATTTTTGATTGTCGACCAGAGCAATATATTGCTGGCAAATGGCACTGATACCAAACGACGCGATGGTTGCATCGCCAACGACCGGCGGGGCGGTATAAATCTCCGCCAGCGTTTTTGCCAGTGACGCGTCATTTAACTCTGCCAGCCCGCGCGCTAAGGGTCCGGTAAGGATTTCGGCGGGGCCACCGGGGCAATTTGTACTGACCGGTGGCGTCTGGCAGATAATGGCTTCGACCAGCACATTACCAAAACCTTCACAGTCAGAACTTAACACTAAAAGCCGTGCCCCTTTAATCCAGGGATAGGGATTGGAATCGAACGGGCGGAAAACCGTTTTGTTTTCAATCCCCAGCTCGACAGCCAGCTGCTTGAGTTTTTGAATTTGCGCTTCGGAACCATTGCCCATCATGACCAGCGTTGTGTCAATTTTACTCAGGGCGAACGCACGTAAAAGGCGGTCGTGGCGTTTGTGCTCATGGAAGCGGCCAACATGAATGATGTAATCCTTGCCCTGCATCTCGAAGGGAGCATCCGCCAGACGCTGAATTTCAGGAATATCGAAAGGATTGTGGATAACCGCTTTGCGTCGAAGATTGAGTGCCAGCGTCTCGGAAAGATCTTTCAACACGGCGCCTGAGACGGCGACAACGTTACGGTTTTCGTAGGTATGACGAATTTTAAGGTGTTTAAACCAGCGTGAAAGTCCGCGGCGATGGCGAAGATAGGAGAACGAGAACATGCCGTGCACGCAGAACCAGACTTTGTCACGTTCCAGCGCGCGGCAGTGCGCCACAATGCGATCTGTTTTGTGCAAATGAGAGAAAACCACATCAAATTTGCCGCTGCGCTCAGCCCGTTCAATCGCCTGATCCAGCAGGCGGGCGCGGCGTGGGATCTCCGTCAGCTTTCGCCACGGTTTTTTACATGTGTCCTGAACAACCTGATAATCGATGCCTTCCGGGATGGCGTAGTCGCACACTTTCCGCAGAGAGAATAGAGAGACCTGATGCCCCATTTCTATTAACCCACGGGAGAGTGTAAGAACCGTTTTTTCAGCTCCTCCACCGGGTAAACCATCAATAATCATTAGGATGCGCATTTTTAATCCAGTAATTTTTGATAAAGCGAAATAAGCTGACTTGACAGTTTTTCAGGCGTGGCGTCTTTTACACGTTCACGTGCCGCTCGTCCCATATTGTTATTTTTTTCCAGAGAAGGGATGGCTGCTACCGCTTCCTTCAATGTACTGATATCAAGTGCGTCACAGTAAAATCCGTTCTGGCCTTGTTGAATAAATTCTGCACCACCGCAACTTTCTGAAGTAATGACGGGCAAGCCGCAGGCCATCGCTTCAAGAATGACGTTAGGAAAGGGATCATACAGCGTTGGCAACAGTAAACCATCGGATAGCTGATAAAAAGGCAGAGTTTCTTTTTGCACCCCCAGGAAACGGATTTGCCCCTCGCAGCCTAACGAACGGGCGAGGTCGCGATAACGGCTTTCTGCTTTATCTTGTCCAACGACAATCAGCCAGGCTGATGTTCCCGCGATAGCGCGTATGGCGCTGGTCAATCCTTTTCGTTCAAACCCTGAGCCTACGAAGCAGAATATTACGGCATCGGTTGGCAAGCCAAACTGCTGGCGTAGTGCAAAACGCTGCGACTCTTCAGCCGGAACGAAGCGGGCGGAGTCTATTGAATTATAAATCACATGTATTTTTTTTGCGTCAATATCAAAGTCTTCAACGATTTCGCGTTTGATCATCTCCGCATTACAAATCACCGCTTTTAACTCGGGCGCCTGGTACATTTCACGTTCGGCATGCATCACGTAGCGGTGATAACGGTCGAGCATCAACATTTTCGCGCGCCAGGCGGGCAGAATGCGCGCGCGCTGCAGCAGCCAGCGTTGATGGACGCCATCGCCAGCGCGGTAAATGTCGCAGCCCGGAATACGCTCGTGGCTTTGCACAATATCAAACTGCTGTTGTTGCCAGAGCGCACGGGCAGCATGGGCAAACCCGCGTTCGCGGCTAATTCGCCCCCATTTGCGCGGGTCACAAATATGGATATGCCAGTCGTCCTGCTTCTCGCCCTGCCATTCGCGGGTGATGACGTTGAGTTCAAGGTTCTGATTGCTCAGCGCGGTGAGAGCACGCGAAACGAAGCGTTCCGCTCCGCCATCAGGACGATACTTTTGGCGAACAATGGCCAGACGATGGTGTTTCATGACAGATATCTCCTTGCGGCGGAGACGACAGCATCAACGGGAATGGCGTCGAGATAGCGCTCTTTCGTTTTGGTATCAACGGCATCCGGATCGGGGAGCGGGCCATAATCGCCGGCCCAGATCACTTCCCCTTTAACCTGCCACGGTGACCAGAACGTCAGTTTTGATGGGCCAAACAATGCCACGCAGGGCGTTTGCAGCGCGGCGGCCATATGCATCGGCACGGAGTCGACACCAATAAACAGTGAGGCGTGATCGATAAGCGACGCCAGTTGACGCAGCGTCAACTGGCCCGCCAGCGAAACGACACCGGTTTTCGGTGCAGCAGCGAGAATACGATCGATCATCGCCAGCTCTTTTTTATCCGGCCCCGCGGTGAGCACAACCGTATGACCATCCTGCTGCAGTGCAGTAATGGTCTGCGCCATTTTGTCTTCGCTCCAGCATTTAAAGAACCAGCGGGACGTCGGCTGGATCACGATATAGCGCTCGCCTACACCCGACTGCGTCAGTCTTTGACGGGCATAATCCCAGTCTTCCGCGGCGTAGGCCATGGTAACGGCAGGCTGCGGCGCGACCGGTAATGGCGCCAAAATGGAGAGATTTTGTTCGACCGTATGCAGGGATTTATGGCCGTCGACAGAGACCAGATCGGTATGGCAAAAACGCCAGAATGCACTTTTGCGTTTGTTGAATGCGAATCCGAGGCGAACGGGGGCACCGGTGAAACGGGTGACGATCGCGCTACGCCATTGATCGGCCAGGTTAATGACCAGATGATAATGCTGATTTCTTAACGCACACAGCAACTGCCACTCTTTTTGAAGATGCTTCAGCGTGCCCAGCTGCTTCCATTTACGATCGATTCCATAAATTGTACCGATCGCCGGATGCGCGGCGAGCATATCGCGTGTTTCTTCATACAGCAGGACATCGATCTGCGCCTGGGGCCATTTTTGACGTAACGAATCAATGACGGGAGTGGTCAGCAACATGTCGCCATGATGGCGGAGTTTGATAAGTAAAATGCGCAAATCAGGTGTGTCAGGTAAGTTATTCATCATCATCTTATCGGCGTTGTACTGATGGCAATTCTAATAGACCTGATAGCGACTTGCACTCTTTCTCCATAATCTCAGTAATTTCCCAGGAAGGGTTTACTCATGCTTTGGAGAGTGCGTAACATAGCGCTAACTTTCCTGTCTTGCGGACTCATTATGAACAAACCAGCGTTTATCATCACAATTGATACTGAGGGCGATAATCTCTGGCAAAATCACCGCGCCATTAAAACGGAAAACGCGCGCTATCTGGCGCGGTTCCAGACGCTTTGTGAGCGTTTCGGCTTTAAGCCCGTGTGGCTGACCAATTACGAGATGGCGATCGAACCCATTTTCATTGAATTCGCCAGGGACGCGATCGCCCGCGGTCAGGGGGAGGTGGGGATGCACCTTCACGCATGGAATAGCCCGCCGGAACACGATCTCACAGGAGATGACTGGCGCTGGCAGCCTTATTTGATTGAGTTTTCGGATGAGGTTATGCGTGAGAAAGTGCTGTTCATGACCCACCTGCTGGAAGAGACATTCCAGACCAAAATGTTAAGCCACCGTGCCGGGCGTTGGGCATTTGATAGCCGCTATGCAAAATTGCTCGTTGAACTGGGTTATCAGGTAGATTGTTCCGTGACGCCGCGGGTGAACTGGCGCAATGCGAAAGGCGCCCCGCAGGGTAATGGCGGAACGAATTATCAGCATTTCCCCGACCACGCCTATTTTATGGATTTAGATAATATTTCCCGGGCGGGCAATAGCCCATTGCTCGAAGTGCCGATGAGCATTCAGTATAAACACCCGGCCTGGTTGAACACGATCAAACAGGGTTACGATCGGCTTCGCGGTAAATACCGCTCCCCCTCTGTGAACTGGCTAAGACCGTCCGGTGGGAATGCGGCACAAATGATTCAGGTCGCACAGCAGTGCCTCTCTCAGGGAAGTGAGTACGTGGAGTTTATGCTTCATTCGTCGGAATTTATGCCTGGCGGAAGCCCCACGTTTAAGGATGAGGCGGCGATTGAAGGGTTGTATCAGGATTTAGAAACGCTCTTTAGCTGGTTATCCGATAAGACGGTGGGGATGACGCTGGCGGAGTTTTATGAATACAAGAAAAAATAATGCCCGCGACGCGGGCATTATCATTAACGTTGCCTGGTTTGCGAAAAAGGTGTACTCAGTGCAAACACGGTGACAAAGAAAATTAAGGCTTCTGAGCTCAATAGTATGACGTCCGTCAGGCCATAGAGTAATAAAAGAAGCATGGTTGTCAGCAGCAGGCCATTTCTGTTTTTAAGCGCGTAAGCGATCATCGAAATATAGAAAAAGAATAATATCGCTAGTCCTGGGATCCCCTGCAGAGAATATTTTTCGATAAACTCATTGTGCAGATGTATCCTAAGAAATCCGAGTGCGGAGACCAGGTGGGGATGTCCCTCTTTAACATAATGCTGTGTCCAAACCTCGCGATCTTCAATTGACTGCCCTAGCGGGTGAGAAAGTCCGTTCTGAATACCGACTATCCACATGGAAAAACGCGCGCCAAGTGACGTGGCGTCGTAGCCTTTTTGGTATCTTTCCAGTTCCATCTGCGTTTGATCTATCTTTGGCGAGATCAAGGGTTTGTAACTAACAATAACAATACCCGCCACGATACATGAGAAAATTAGCATCGATTTAAGATGAATTCTTCTGAAGTGGTAAAGTGTCAGCACAATCGCCAGAAGCAAATATAGCCCCATTGCGGCGCGTGTTCCTGTAAAAAGGATGACAAACCAGGAAATTAAGATGGTGAGACCCGCGACAACATACAATTTTCTGTTTTTTTGAAGATAAAGACTGTATACCAGCGCCAGTGACAGTACAGAGTAAACATAGGCCGAAACGGTAGGGCGATTTATGGCCATCTCAACACGATCCACACCCTGCGTCGCCTGCCACAAGCCATAACCTGTGGCGAGGACAAACCCCGCACTTACCGCAAACAGGAAATACTTCTGGAAAGAGGTTTTATCGACGTAACTTTTAAACCGGTCAAGGTAGAAAACGAGAATGCTCGCTAAAATCAGTTTCTTACTGGCACCAAGATAATCGCTATAAGCGTTTAAACCTTCGCTATGATATTCATACACCATATACCAGATAAGGTTGAGCAACCCTACCAGCAAAATGGGTAATGCGATAGAAAAGGGACGCAGTGTGATTTTTTTATATTCGCAAGCTAAACCGATAATACTGGCATAAATTGCAATATAGAAAAATTCCCGTTGCTTACCTGAACTCAGCAGCGCCAGCGCAAGCGCAATAAGGCTCAAAACCAGCGTAAGCTGATAAAGCCGCAGTTTTACTTTTTCCATAATGCTTCAATGACCCTTTTTTTGTAGCTGAAACGTACATCTCTGGAGAAGAAGAAAGAGAAACAATAAAGTGCGTTTACCCGCTGTTTCACCAGTTTTAGTTGCAGGTCGGTCAGATGCTGCCGGTGATTACTGTAGATGTCAAACCAGTGACAATGAACAAGATGCTTAAAAGAACCAGGGAATGTTTTTTCCATATGTAATGTGCAATCAATCAACGTCGCGATTTTGGTGGCATCGAGTCGGCTCGATAAACTGTCGCTACGTTTGATGTAATAATAGTGTCCCTGACGCTGATAGACTATTTTACTCGATTGCATCAACATGTCGGGAAATACGGCGAAATCTTCATAGCAGACCATCGAAGGAATCGGGTTGCTTACGTACAATTTCCGATGAATGAACTGCCCGATGAGATGTGCCTGAAAATCTTTGTGCTGCAGGAACCGCTTTATTGCCTCATGTTGTGACAAAGCAACAGGAGAGAACCCCTGCCAGTCGGCGGTGATTTTTTGGGTATCACGAATTTCCAGCAGGCGCGTCAGTAGCATATCAGGGCGCTCTGTTTGGAGGTATGCCACGGCATCCCGGATGCTGCCCGGTTTCATTCGGTCATCGCTATCCAGCATGGTAATGTATTCACCTGAGGCCAGCGAGACGGCACTGTTTCTAACATGACCAACGTTACGGTACTCAACGTATCGGGATTGCGCATTCGGAAACGTTGGCAGCCATGACTCAATAATATCCTGTGTTGAGTCATCGGAACTGTCATTAAAGATAATGATCTCTACATCATCGCCCGCATCATCAATCGCGTTTTGCAGGCTTTCCAGGGTTGCGTGTAGCGTATCTTTGGCGTTATGCGCGGCAATAATGATGCTTAGAAAAGCCATAATAATTAGTTTCCCAGAGCATCAAAGGTATTTGCGGTTGCGTTAATTGCTGGCAACTCGCAAATGAAATGTTTGAGGTCACGTAGCGATTCGTCTGTTACAGCGAAGAGTTCTTCCCGGCTCTGTGAGAAGTAATATCGTGTTTCAAAAACATATGAGCAAATGTTGGCATCATTACCAATCAGCAATACGTTGCCCAGCGGACGCTGTTCATAGTGGCAGCAAGGCCCGAACAGTAAGATCACCGGCACCCCGACTGCATCGGCAATGTAGACATTCCCCGAATCAGATGCGATATAGCAATCCATTTTAGAAATGGCCCACGGCAACTCTTCGAGCGAGATTTTGCCAATCATATTAATAAAGTTGGGCAGTTCACCATAATCGCGGGTGATATCATCCATCCACGATTGTTCATTCGGGGCGCCAAAGACATAAAATTCGCAGGGCAGGTCCGCGAGACGATCGGCAATTTGCTTCCAGATGACCGGCGGAACGGTTTTCGCTTTGTTCCCGGCGGCTACGCTGATGCCAATGCGGATCACGCCGGGTTTATCGAGGATTGCCGGATAGGTCGCGGGTTTGAACAGTGGCTTTGTAGCGTGCTTTGGCGAGTCCTGCCAGGTTAAGTTGCGGTCGGCCAGTTTTAGATAGTTCGTGACTGACAGCGTCTTTCTACCGTGTTCAACAGTACCGTCTGCCGTTGCATAGAAAATCCCGTGATACCATCTGCGCGTGTAAATGCTTAAAAATTGTTTGTTTTTAGCATTACAAACGGAGGCAAAAAAGAGGTTCACGCTGTTAGGCTGCAGAAGATAGACATTGTCATAGCGGTTCATGATCCGGCAGGCAAAGACCAGCTTTCGCCACAGGTTACGCTTATGCTGCTCGATAAAAAAAATCTCGTCGATCGTCTCATCATGCTTCGCCAATGCACCCACGCTACGACTGACGAGCACGTCGCTTTTTTGCAGGTATGCCAGGAGGGGCGTGGCATTAACAAAATCGCCGATTTTTGCCGTCTGAATGACCAGGTTTTTACCTGTCTCTTTGCGGAACAGCTTCCGGATAAGTTTCACCGGAAAGAGTAAAATCAGCAGAAATACGTAACTCATGCGTTAGATATCCCTGTTGGAAAGCCAACGGCTGCCCTGTAAAAATGAAAAAATAGCATCTGCGCTGATATC
This sequence comes from Enterobacter sp. MGH 24, assembly GCF_000493015.1. Taxonomy (NCBI): domain Bacteria; kingdom Pseudomonadati; phylum Pseudomonadota; class Gammaproteobacteria; order Enterobacterales; family Enterobacteriaceae; genus Enterobacter; species Enterobacter sp. MGH 24. The sequence continues at coordinate 1,536,425 of NZ_KI535657.1, forward strand.
CTTCGTTTGCTGGGTCGGGCTGACCATCTGATGCTGGTTTTTACCGTAACCCCCGATCAATCCAGGATCGGTCGGACCAAAAATCGTAATATTCGGACGATCCAGCGCCGCGGTTAAATGACTTAAGCCTGTATCAACGGAAACAACAGCATTCGCCCCCGCCAACTGCGCTGCAACTTCCGCCAGCGTGAGTTTCGGCAATACCTCGACGTGCGCAAAGCCTGCAGCCAGACGCTCTGCTCGCTGCCGCTCATGTTCAGCGCCCCAGGGCAGTTTAATATGGATGCCGGTGGGTTGCATTAGTTCAATCAGGCTTCGCCAGTGCGTTTCCGGCCAGTGTTTATCGTCGCGCGTTGTGGCATGCAGGAAGACAAGATAAGGCTGAGCAGAGGGATCTGTATTGCGCAAAAAGTGCTGCGCAATGGCGTAGTCGCCCTGGGTTTCCGGTTTCGCATAGCCCAGGCTTTTTGCAAACAGCTCGCGGGTCCGTTCGACGGCGTGCTGCTGCTTTGCGATGTGGTGGCGGCGGTTATAGAACAGGCTCGCCAGCGGTTCGCGGGCGGTATGCCAGTCCATACCGTGCTTTACGCCGTGTGCCAGACGCGTCACCAGCGCGGCGCTTTTCACCAGCCCCTGGGCGTCGATGATAGCGTCGTAGTGCTGTGCCTGCACCGCCTCGCGGAAGGCTTTGCGTTCGGCTTTAATCGGCGCGGAGAACCACGCTTTGCGCCAGCGGCGTATCGCCACCGGGATCACGCGGTCAACCGCTTCATGCCAGGTGGGGATTTGCGCGAAGCCTTCTTCCACCACCCAGTCAAAACGAATGCCGGGAACGGCCCGCATGGCATCCGTCAGTGACGGCAGCGTATGCAGAACATCGCCCATCGAAGAAGTTTTAACGATCAGTACCCGCATTCGTTATCCTTCTTCGCTCAACAGCAGTGCGTTGAGTTCTTCGAGCACGCGTGCTGGCGTAATATCGATCAGGCTCTGATGGTAGCCTTCTGCGGCATCGCCTTTGCGCACTTTGTGGTAGCCGGTGATCAGGCGGATGACGCGCGCTTTATGAGAAAGCGGGGGCGTGAAGTCCGGGCTACTTGGGCCATATAGCGCCACCAGCGGGCGGTTGAGCGCGGCAGCGACGTGCATCAGGCCAGAGTCGTTGCTGACCACAGCCTTACAGGCCGCAATCAGAATAACCGCCTGTTCAAGCTGCGTTTCTCCCGCCAGGTTGCGGCACCAGGCCTGCTGTTCATTACTGAGCGTGGCGAGAATTTCGTTGCCAGCCTCGTGGTCTTTTGCCGAACCGAAAAGGACAATCTGGTAGCCTTCGTCAATCAGCTGTTTCGCCAGCTCCGCGTAGTGGTAGTGCGGCCAGCGTTTTGCCGGGCCGAACTCGGCGCCGGGGCAGAAGCCTATCATCGGACGTTCAGACGAAAGGCCAAACGCGTTGCAGGCCTGGGATTTTTCACCGTCGTTAACCTGAAGCTGTGGCCAGAGCAGCGGCTGCGGCAGGTCTTTCGCACTGCGCATCACGCCTTTGTCGTAGGCCAGCGCCACGTAGCGCTCCACCATCAGCGGCCAGGCCGCTTTATCCAGCACCCGTGCATCGTTCAGCAGGCCGTAGCGCATTTCGCCGCGCCAGCCGGTGCGATGTGGGATGCCCGCAAAAAAGGGCACCAGGGCGGATTTAAAGGAGTTGGGCAGGACATACGCCCGATCGTAGCGCTTATCGCGCAGGCTATGACCGAGCTTGCGGCGTTCGCCGATTTCCAGCGCCCCGTGGCCAAGCGGCATCGGGATGGCTTCATTCACTTCCGGCATTCGCGACAACAGCGGACGGCACCATGCGGGTGCCATCACGTCGATTATCGCCTGGGGATAGCGCGCCTTGAGCGTGCGATAGAGACTTTGCGACATCATCATGTCGCCCACCCATGACGGGCCGATCACCAGAATCTTCATACTTATGCGTCGCGGTTCAGCCAGGCCATATATTCCGTTACGCCCTCGGCAACGGTCTTGAACGGCTTGTCGTAGCCCGCGGCGCGCAGGTTGGTCAGATCGGCCTGCGTGAACGCCTGATAACGGCCTTTCAGCTTGTCAGGGAACGGGATGTACTCAATGCTGCCTTTTTTGTGATATGCCAGCGTTGCGTCTGCCACCGCCTGGAAGGATTCCGCGCGGCCGGTACCGAGGTTGAAGATGCCGGATACGCCATTTTCCCAGAACCACAGGTTCACTGCGGCAACATCGCCCACGTAAACGAAGTCGCGCTTAAAGCCGTCGCTGCCTTCGAACAGTTTTGGACTTTCGCCGTTGTTCAACTGGGTGTTCAGGTGGAACGCTACGCTTGCCATGCTGCCTTTGTGGCCTTCGCGCGGTCCGTAGACGTTGAAGTAGCGGAAGCCGACGATCTGCGAGTTCGCTTCTGGCAGAACCTGACGCACGTATTCGTCAAACAGGAACTTAGAATAACCGTAGACGTTCAGCGGCTGCTCATATTCGCGGGACTCGATGAAGTCCGAGGTGCGGCCGCCGTAGGTTGCCGCGGAGGAGGCGTACAGGAACGGAATTTCACGCTCCAGGCAGTAGTGCAGGATCTCTTTAGAGTACTGATAGTTATTGTCCATCATGTACTTGCCGTCCCACTCGGTGGTGGAAGAGCACGCACCTTCGTGGAAGATGGCTTCGATCTCGCCGAACTCTTCGCCTGCCATAATCTGGATAAGGAAGTCTTCTTTATCCATGTAGTCAGCGATGTTCAGATCCACCAGGTTAACGAACTTGGTGCCGTCTTTCAGGTTGTCAACCACCAGGATGTCGGTGATGCCTTTGTCATTGAGAGCCTTAACAATATTGCTGCCGATAAAGCCCGCGCCGCCGGTAACGATGATCATAACTGTAACCTTTGAAGTGTGGAGCCCGGGGACAATCCCGGACGCTAATGTCTCTATCATATCATTAGTATGGCTGCCCTTCAGCCATTCACCTTCACAGCGCAGGGGTACGCGTGATTTATGCTGCAAAAACGACAAGAGATGACGTGTCATCTCGTCATGAACTATAGGTTTGGGTAATATGTCCCGAAATTTGCCGAGTCTGGAGAATTGCAATGCGTGGTGATTTTTACAAACAGTTAAACAGCGACCTCGACACCGCACGTGCGGAAGGGTTGTTCAAGGAAGAGCGTATTATCACGTCTGCCCAGCAGGCGGACATCACCGTTGCCGACGGCAGCCATGTGATCAACTTTTGTGCGAACAACTACTTAGGTCTTGCGAATCACCCTGAGCTTATTGCCGCTGCAAAAAACGGCATGGATACCCACGGTTTCGGCATGGCCTCCGTACGCTTTATCTGCGGTACGCAGGACAGCCACAAGCAGCTTGAGCAAAAGCTGGCGAGCTTCCTCGGAATGGAAGACGCGATTCTGTACTCCTCCTGCTTTGACGCCAACGGCGGTCTGTTTGAGACCCTGCTTGGCGCAGAAGATGCGATTATCTCCGACGCCCTGAACCACGCCTCCATCATCGACGGCGTACGCCTGTGCAAAGCGAAGCGTTTCCGCTACGCCAACAACGACATGGTCGAGCTGGAAGCGCGTCTGAAAGAGGCCCGTGAAGCGGGCGCTCGCCACGTGCTGATCGCCACCGACGGCGTGTTCTCCATGGACGGCGTGATCGCCAACCTGAAGGGCGTGTGCGACCTGGCGGATAAATACGACGCGCTGGTGATGGTCGATGACTCTCACGCGGTCGGTTTTGTCGGCGAAAACGGCCGCGGTTCCCACGAATACTGTGACATGATGGGCCGCGTGGACATCATCACCGGTACGCTGGGCAAAGCGCTCGGCGGCGCGTCCGGCGGCTATACCGCCGCGCGTAAAGAGGTGGTTGAGTGGCTGCGCCAGCGCTCTCGCCCGTATCTGTTTTCTAACTCCCTGGCACCGGCGATTGTTGCCGCCTCCATCAAAGTGCTGGAGATGGTGGAGTCCGGCGCTGAGCTGCGCGACCGCCTGTGGTCCAACGCCCGTCTGTTCCGTGAAAAAATGAGCGCCGCAGGCTTCACCCTGGCCGGTGCTGACCACGCGATCATCCCGGTGATGCTGGGCGATGCGGTCGTGGCGCAGCAATTTGCCCGCGAACTGCAGAAAGAAGGGATTTACGTCACCGGGTTCTTCTTCCCGGTGGTGCCAAAAGGTCAGGCGCGTATCCGCACCCAGATGTCTGCGGCGCATACGCCTGAACAAATTGAACGTGCGGTGGAAGCCTTTACCCGCATCGGTAAACAGCTGGGCGTCATTGCCTGAGGACGTATGATGAAAGCGTTATCCAAACTGAAAGCGGAAGAAGGGATTTGGATGACCGACGTGCCGGAACCGGAAGTCGGTCATAACGATCTGCTGATCAAAATTCGTAAAACGGCTATCTGCGGTACTGACGTTCACATCTATAACTGGGACCAGTGGTCGCAGAAAACCATTCCGGTACCGATGGTTGTCGGTCACGAATATGTCGGCGAAGTGGTGGGTATCGGCCAGGAAGTCAAAGGCTTCAAAATTGGCGACCGCGTCTCCGGTGAAGGCCATATTACCTGCGGTCACTGCCGTAACTGCCGCGGCGGACGTACGCACCTGTGCCGTAATACCGTTGGCGTGGGCGTAAACCGTCCGGGCTGCTTCGCGGAATACCTGGTGATCCCGGCGTTTAACGCGTTCAAAATCCCCGACAATATCTCTGACGATCTGGCCTCCATTTTTGACCCGTTCGGCAACGCGGTGCACACGGCGCTCTCCTTCGACCTGGTCGGTGAAGATGTGCTGGTCTCCGGCGCGGGCCCAATCGGCATTATGGCCGCTGCTGTGGCGAAACACGTGGGTGCGCGCAACGTTGTGATTACCGACGTGAACGAATACCGTCTGTCGCTGGCGCGCAAAATGGGCGTCACCCGCGCGGTAGATGTCTCGAAAGAGAGCCTGAGCGATGTAATGGAAGAGCTGGGCATGACCGAAGGCTTTGACGTGGGTCTGGAGATGTCCGGCGCGCCACCGGCGTTCCGCACCATGCTCGACACCATGAACCACGGCGGCCGTATCGCGATGCTGGGTATCCCGCCGTCAGATATGTCTATCGACTGGAACAAAGTCATCTTCAAAGGGCTGTTCATCAAGGGCATTTATGGCCGCGAGATGTTCGAGACCTGGTACAAGATGGCGGCGCTGATCCAGTCCGGTCTGGATCTGTCCCCGATTATTACTCATCGTTTCTCCATTGATGAGTTCCAGCAGGGCTTTGACGCGATGCGTTCCGGCCAGTCAGGGAAAGTGATCCTGAGCTGGGATAAATAATCAAAAAGGGGCCTGAGGCCCCTTTTTTCATTGATTCTTTTTCTCTTCATCCGTCAGGTAACGCACCTTGCGGGTGTAGTCCTGACCTTTGAACAACAGTTTGTTATCCGGCGATTCAAGATACTTCTGCCATTCGGAGAGTGGGAAACCGCCGTGCGCGCCAATCACCTCTTTCGGTACAACGGCTTCCTGACCGCCAATCTTCTTGGAGACCGGCCAGTTCATCCAGTCACCCAGGTTAACCGTTTTTAAATCCAGCATGTCCAGCAGTGCGGCGAGGGGTAATTGATCGGTCGGCGGCTGCGTATCGTCCATCAGCTCCCAGGTATCCTGGAACAGCGTCAGCCACAGCGGGCAGATACGGCGCCAGGTTTTTTTGGTTGCCGCAAGAAACGCGCCGTTAACGTGATCGACCAGATACGGGCGTACCGTCTCTTTGTAATACGCCGGAACTTTCTCCGCTGGCGCACCGTCCAGCTTGGCAATCATTTTGCCCTGACGGAAGCTGGAGTAGATGTGCATATCGGCCATATTGATCTCGGGCATCTTGAGCAGGTTGAGATCGGAATCGATCATCAATATGCCTTCACCGCGCGCCTGCAGCGGGGCGTTAAGCTTCACCAGACGGCTGAGGTAGATCTGCTTATAGCGGTAACCTTCCTCACGAACCGGAAGATTAAGCGTCACGACGCGGGTTTTAGGCGGCAGTACCCCAAAAGCGGATTCAGGCTGATCGCTGACGATGACGATTTCGCTCACCCCGGTGGCATAACGTTCCGCGAAGGTGGCAGAGAGTAATGCCTCTTCGACGAAATCTGCGCCGGTACACGGAATCACAATAGACTCCACCGCAGCAAGTGCGCCCGTCACGGGCAGAGAGCTATAAGGAATGTTGTGTCGCCCAGTGATATGACGATAGCGAGCATTAAGAAATTTAAACATAGTTATCTCGTTTGGTTAGTGCGCGCCAAGCACGGCTTCGACACCGCTGACATAGTTTTCGATGGCATAGGTATGACAGACGTTCTGGTATGCAGCCGCAGCCAGTCGCGCCCGCAGATCCGCATCTGCCCAGATATTGTCCAGATGCCGGGCAAGCTGTGAAACATCGCTCCAGGGGAAGAGCAGCCCTGTCGAATCATGGTCAATCAACTCCGCCGTGCCGGTCACCTGAGAGCCAATAACGGGGATATTGAGAAGCATCGCTTCCAGCACCACGCGCGGCAGCCCCTCGCTTTTTGAGGCCAGAATAAAGGCGTCAAACGTAGCGAGGTAATCAAACGGGGTATTCTGAAAACCGGTGAAGATGACGCGGGATTCAATTCCCAGCGCTTGGGCCTGTTCCGCTAACGCGCGGCGTTCGGCACCTTCGCCGACCAGCACCATTTTCCATTTCGCCTGGGGATGCTTCTGGCTGAACTGCGCCAGCGCCTCCAGCGTGTGGTGGTTGGCTTTGCGAGGGATTAACGACCCAATACTGCCGAACACAAACGTGTCGTCATCGATGTTCAGGCGCTGGCGCATCGCGCGTCGGTCAGGTAAAGGCTGGTGGATGTCGATGGCATTATTGACCGTCGTACACAGTTCGGGCCGGACGCCATGCTGAAGCAACACGCGTTCAACGCCGTGCGAGACGGCGATGATTTTAGTGGCATGGGCATTAACCAGCTTCACCAGCGGTGGGGTCAAAACAGGTTCAATGCGGCAGTGCTGAATCAACCGCGCCTGCAGTTTTGCCGCCGCGAGATAGCCTTCCTCATTTGAGCCCGGTTGGTTATTCATATAGAGCGTATCGAAACCACCCCGGGTGAAAAGGGTTTCGATTTTGCTGACGTTAGGCCGGATGCGCCACAAAATATCCACATGACGCGTCAATGCCTTGCGGGCGCCGCGTGAGAAAAACAGCAGGCCACGTCCCGCTTCCTTCAGCAATTTGGCCCAGACCGGCTGCTGACGTTGAGGGATCACGATGAGCGGGATCCCGATGCCGTTGAGCACCTGGCCAATTGTCTCACCTTCAGCACGACTATAATCACTGTAAAAACAACAGGTAATATCGAATTTATCGCGATTGATTCGCTTCAGGAGCTCAAGCATACTGTTGGTGCCTCCCCCCCATTCTTTACCCGTGTCCAGGAGGAGAATTTTACTTTTGTGCGGCATGTCTGAATCCGTGTGCTACCCTTCATCTGACTGCATTATAAAGAATCTGTTGAAATAAAATAGATTTTTCTATTTTATTGCGCTTCAGGATTAGACAAATATTCAAACGTGCTTATTTGAAAAGTGTGATTCAGGACTTTAATCGACTCTACTCATTTATATAGTATTAATAATATTAATTTAGGCTGCTATTGAGAGTGGAAAAATGTTTAAAATAACGGTCTGCTTATTAACGTTTAATTCTGAAAGATTATTGCACGACGTTATCCCGCCTCTTTTAAAAATAGCGGATGAGGTTGTTGTGGTCGATTCAGGCAGTACGGACAAAACACGATATATTTGTGAAAGCTTTGGACTACTACCCGTCTATAAAAAATTTGGCTGGCATGGCGAGCAGATGAACCATGCCATATCCTTAGCCAGCAATGACTGGGTCCTGTGCATCGACAGCGACGAAATTCTTGACCAGGAAACGGTTGATGCCATTTTAACGTTAAAAGCAGGCGATGAGCCAGACGCCGGCATGGCATGGCGAATATGCCGCCACTGGTTTGTTCTGGGTGAAGAAGTCCGGACGATCTATCCTGTTTCATCCCCCGATTATCCTGTGCGTCTTTTTAACCGTAAACAGTCCCGGTTTAATAACCGACCGGTAGACGATCAGGTCGAAGGTTTTCTCCGTTGTGCGCGTATTCCGGGCTATGTAAAGCATGATACGTTTCCCACGCTGCATGAACTTTTTAACAAATTAAACTGTTATTCAACCCGCCTGGTCCAACATCAAAAAATACGGCCCTCTATCGGGCGCGGCGTAATCAGCGCCATCGGTGCTTTTTTCAAATGGTATCTGTTTAGCGGTGCCTGGCGTCAGGGCAAAGTGGGGGTGGCAACAGGACTGTATGCTACAGCCTATAGCTTTTTGAAGTATTTCAAATCCTGGTATCAGCATCAGGAGAAAAAAGAGCCCGTTGCTAACGAGCAGACGGACTCTCAGATTGCGAAATAAGCGTCAGGCTTTCTTACCCCATCCCTGCCACTGCTGCTGGACGTATTTCACCAGCGTGCTGTTGCTGATGCTGTCTCCGATGACGGAGAAGAAGCGGGTCGCATAGACCGGCTCAAGCGGTTGCTTCGGTGCGCAGCGCTTCACGCCGCGGAACGGATTACGCGGTGCAGTCGGGACGGGCTGCGCAGAGTTCGGTGTGGAGGTATCCACCTGCGGCTCGTTCAGCAGATCGCTCGGACGCACCAGCGTGATATCGGAAGGCAAGGTCGGCAGCATCTGCTGCAGGACGCGAACGGTAGACGGGTGCGGGTGACCGATGGCAATGGCTGAGCCATTACGCCGGGCCAGCTGTACCGCGCGATTGAACTGTACGCGAATATCGGCGTCGTTCTGGGTATCATCCAGGAACACCTTGCGCTTAATGACTTTTACGCCCGTTCCCTGAGCGGCACGCATCGCCTGGCTGTTGCCGATGGTCATGCTGTCGAGGAAGTAGAGGTTGTAGCGCTCCAGCGCCTGCATTACCTTCAGCATCCCGTACAGACTCGATGTCATCGCGCTGCCCATATGGTTGTTCAGCCCTACGGCATACGGCACTTTGTTGTAGGCGTCGCGGATGATGCGCTCGATCTCCTCGCTGCTCATATCCGGGCGGAGGGTATCTTTTTCCAGCGGCTGCTTGCTGAGCGGTGCCATCGGCAGGTGGATAAGAACCTGATGGCCAGTATTGTGGGCTTTGGTCGCCATCTCGCGCGCGTGGGGGGCATTCGGAAGGACGGCGACAGAGATGGCCGACGGCATCGCCAGCACCTGATTTTCATAGTGTGGACGATAACCGAAGTCATCAATCACGATAGCGAGTTTACCTGCATATACCGGTGCAGCCAACGCCAGCGCGCTGACGACGGAGAAAACCAATCGACGAAATTGAAGCAAAACTTATCTTCCCAACCACGGCTGTGGATTGACCGCCTGACCCTGGCGACGAATTTCGAAATAGAGTGACGGGCGGCCCTGACCGCCACTGCTGCCCACAAGGGCGATGGGTTGGCCTGCGCGCACCTGCGTGCCGACGCTGACCAGCGCGCTCTGGTTGTAGCCGTAAAGGCTCATGTCACCTTTACCGTGTTCGACCACCACCACCAGTCCGTAACCCTGCAGCCAGTCGGCCAGAATCACGCGGCCATCGGCGATGGCTTTCACTTCGCTACCTTCAGACGCACCGATAACGATCCCTTTCCAACGTAGCTCACCCTGCAGCTGTTCGCCATAGCGATGCAGAATTGAACCGCGAACGGGCCAGAAAGCCTGACCGCGAGGAGAGCCCAAACCGCCGGTACGCGACATCAGGGAACGTTCGCTCTCGCTTGGCTTGTAGGTAGTCCCTTTGCGGGACGCTTCCTGCTGCTTGTCGCGAATGGCCTGCGCCTCGCGCGCCTCTTTTTCGGCGCGCGCTTTCGCCGCCGCTTCCGCACGGGCGATGCTGTTACGCAGTTTTGATTCGTTGGCGCGCATTTCGCTCAGCTGGCTTTGACCTTCCTGAATGGAGGATTCAAGGCCGGAAAGGGTTTTCTTACGCTCGTTGCGAGCCTGCTCAAGCTTCGCCTGCTGGGCCTGCTGATCGTAAAGCAGCGTCTGCTGCTGGCTCTGCTTCTCTTCCAGCTCGGCTTTTTGCGTGGAGACTTCTTCGCGCGTCTGCTTCAGCTGCGCGATCGTCTCCTGACGCGCCTGGTTGAGATAGCCAAAGTAGGCCTGCAGGCGCTGGCCGCGCTGGCTCTCTTCGCCGCTGAGGATCAGTTGGAGTCCGGTATGTTCACCCTGGCGGAATGCGGCATCAAGCTGTGCGGCAAGATTGCGCTCCTGCGCATCACGCTGGCGCTCCAGTTTTGCAATCGACGCGTTCATCTCGTCGATCTGTTTATTCAACTGGGCGAGGGTGTTTTGCGTTTCACGGAGTTTACGCGTGGCGGCGGAGATCGCCTCTTCCTGCTGCTTAAGCTGGGCGAGCAGGGCGGAGCGCTGCTGCTGCTGCTGGCGTACCGCACGCTCTTTGGCGGCGATATCGGCCTGAATGGATTTCAGCTGGTCGCGATCATCCGCGTGGGCGGATGCGGCGCACAGCAATACGCCAGCGCTGAGTGCGCTGGCGTAAAACAGAGGTCTGACTGATAACCTAAGCGGCTTCACGACCCATGTGATTGAAAAAATCGCCTTTCCCCTCATGGGGAGCGATTATTCCACGATGAACAGCGGCTTACCAGTCATCTCTTCAGGGATCGGCATACCCATCAGCGACAGCATGGTTGGCGCGATGTCAGAAAGCTTGCCGCCTTCCACTGCTTTCAGTGATTTATCACCTACATAAATCAGCGGCACAGGCAGGTTGGTATGGGCCGTGTGCGCCTGGCCGGTCGCCGGGTCGCGCATCTGTTCAGCGTTACCATGGTCAGCGGTGATCAGCAGCTGGCCGCCAACGGATTCAACCGCTTTTGCTACCTGCTCAACGCAGTTGTCCAGCGCTTCAACCGCTTTCACTGCCGCTTCCATCACCCCGGTATGCCCCACCATATCGCCGTTTGGGTAGTTGCAGATGATGGTGTCGTACTTACCGCTCTCGATGGCCGCAACCAGTTTTTCCGTCAGTTCGGCAGAGCTCATTTCTGGCTGCAGATCGTAGGTGGCGACTTTCGGAGAGTTGATCAGAATGCGGTCTTCGCCTTTGAACGGCTCTTCAACGCCGCCGTTAAAGAAGAAGGTCACGTGTGCATATTTTTCAGTTTCGGAAATACGCAGCTGCGTTTTATCGTTCTTCGCCATCCACTCACCGAAGGTGTTGGCCAGCGATGCTGGTGGATACGCGCAAGGCGCTTTGATGTCTGCCGCGTATTCGGTCAGTTGGATGAAGTCCAGTTTTACCACTTTCTTGCGGGCAAAACCGTCGAAGTCGCTGTTGACGAACGCACGGGTGATTTCGCGCGCGCGGTCAGCGCGGAAGTTCATGAAGATCAGCGCGTCGCCATCTTCCATGGTGGCATCAGCCTGGCCTTCAGCACGGATCACGGACGCTTTCACGAATTCGTCGTTTTCATCACGTGCGTATGCGGCTTCCAGGGCTTCAACGGCGGTCGCGAACTGGAACTCACCTTTGGCCAGGGTCATCAGGTCATAAGCCTGTTCAACGCGATCCCAGCGGTTGTCTCGGTCCATGGCGTAGTAACGGCCAATGATGGACGCTACGCGGCCTTTACCCAGCGCGGCGAATTTCTCTTCGAAGGCTTGCAGAGAGCCTTTTGCGCTGCGTGGTGGCGTATCGCGCCCGTCCAGGAAGGCGTGCAGATAGATTTTTTCCGCACCGCGCTCGGCGGCCAGTTCAACCATCGCCATGATGTGATCTTCGTGGCTATGAACGCCACCCGCAGAGAGCAGGCCCATGATGTGTACGGCCTTGCCAGCGGCAACGGCTTTATCGACCGCGCCAGACAGCGTTGGGTTGGAGAAGAAGGTGCGTTCTTTGATTTCAACGTCCAGACGCGTCAGATCCTGATACACAATACGCCCGGCGCCCAGGTTTACGTGACCGACTTCGGAGTTGCCCATCTGGCGGTCCGGCAGGCCCACTTCCAGGCCAGACGCGTCAATCAGCGTATGCGGACGTTTCGCCCACAGGGCATCCATGACCGGGGTTTTGGCGTTGAAAATAGCGTTATCCTGGCTATCTTCACGGTAGCCATAGCCATCCAGAATCACCAGTACCATAGGTTTTTTAGAAACCGACATTGCGACAACCTCATGCTCAAGAGTCAAAATTTGCGTAATTTTACTACAGCTGAATCGATCAAATAGCCGCAGAAGATCAAAGAAAGCGCAGGGGCAAGGTGCTGACCAGACCATTTTGAGGCATTTTTTTAGGTGGCATGCCGCAGAAAATGGATTAGGTTATGGTCGCTGGCTGTATTTGCCAGAACGCACAGGTATACTCCTGTCCTGGTTTTTTTTATCACTTAGTCGGGAGTAGTTACCCTCCATGCAAGAAATTATGCAATTCGTTAGCCGCCATCCGGTTCTGAGCATCGCGTGGATTGGCCTGCTGGCTGCTGTGCTGTTCACCACATTTAAGAGCCTGACGTCTAAAATTAAGGTTATCACCCGTGGTGAAGCGACGCGTCTGATCAACAAAGAAGATGCCGTCGTGGTCGATCTGCGTCAGCGTGACGATTTCCGTAAAGGTCACATTGCGGGCGCAATCAACCTGCTGCCAGCTGAAATCAAAGCGAACAACGTCGGCGAGCTTGAGAAACATAAAGCCCAGCCGATTATCGTTGTTGATGCGACCGGCATGCAGGCACAGGAATCTGCCAGCGCGCTTCATAAAGCAGGCTTCGAAAACGTAACGGTGCTGAAAGAAGGTATTTCCGGCTGGAGCGGGGAAAATCTTCCTTTGGTACGCGGTAAATAAGGAGTTCAGTCATGGCCAATATTGAGATCTATACCAAAGCGACGTGCCCGTTCTGTCATCGTGCGAAAGCGCTGCTGAACAGCAAAGGCGTCACGTTCCAGGAACTGCCGATTGACGGTGACGCGATTAAACGCGAAGAGATGATCAAACGTAGTGGTCGTACGACGGTTCCGCAGATTTTTATTGATGCGCAGCACATTGGCGGCTGTGATGACTTGTATGCGCTCGACGCCCGTGGTGGACTCGATCCGCTGCTGAGCTAAGAGACTTTAGGACAATTAAAAAGGGTATTTCCATGTCAGAACAAAACAACACCGAAATGACTTTCCAGATCCAGCGTATCTACACCAAGGACGTCTCTTTCGAAGCGCCAAATGCGCCACATGTTTTCCAGAAAGATTGGCAGCCAGAGGTTAAACTTGATCTGGATACCGCATCTACCCAGCTGGCAGATGACGTGTATGAAGTCGTGCTGCGTGTGACCGTTACCGCGTCTCTGGGCGAAGAAACTGCATTCCTGTGTGAAGTACAGCAGGGCGGCATCTTCTCTATCGGCGGTATCGAAGGCAACCAGATGGCGCATTGCCTGGGTGCGTACTGCCCGAACATTCTGTTCCCGTATGCACGTGAATGCATCACCAGCCTGGTTTCTCGCGGTACATTCCCGCAACTGAACCTTGCGCCAGTTAACTTTGATGCGCTGTTCATGAACTATCTGCAGCAGCAGGCTGGCGAAGGTGCTGAACAACATCAGGATGCCTGATGAGCACTGTTAATGCGTCAATGACTGTGATCGGTGCCGGCTCATACGGCACCGCTCTTGCCATCACGCTGGCAAGAAATGGTCACGAAGTGGTTCTCTGGGGCCACGACCCAAAACATATCGCCACGCTGCAGCGCGACCGTTGCAACGTCGCGTTTCTCCCGGACGTTCCGTTCCCTGACTCCCTGCACCTTGAAAGCGACCTTGCGACCGCGCTGGCGGCCAGCCGCAACATTCTGATTGTGGTCCCGAGCCATGTATTTGGCGACGTGCTCCGTCAGATTAAGCCGCTGATGCGCCCGGATGCGCGCATTGTCTGGGCGACAAAAGGACTGGAGGCCGAAACCGGACGCCTGCTGCAGGACGTTGCCCGCGAAGCGTTGGGTGATGCGATCCCGCTGGCGGTCATCTCCGGCCCGACCTTTGCCAAAGAGCTGGCCGCTGGCCTGCCGACGGCGATTTCGCTGGCCTCTACCGATCAGGCCTTCTCCGACGATCTTCAACAGCTGCTGCACTGCGGCAAGAGCTTCCGCGTCTACAGCAACCCCGATTTTATCGGCGTGCAGCTGGGCGGCGCGGTGAAGAACGTGATTGCGATTGGTGCCGGAATGTCAGACGGCATTGGTTTTGGTGCCAATGCGCGTACGGCGCTGATCACCCGAGGGCTGACGGAAATGTCCCGCCTTGGCGAAGCGCTGGGTGCCGATCCGGCCACCTTTATGGGGATGGCTGGTCTCGGCGACCTGGTGCTGACCTGTACCGACAACCAGTCTCGTAACCGCCGCTTTGGCATGATGCTCGGACAGGGCAGCGATGTAAAAGGCGCGCAGGAGAAGATTGGTCAGGTGGTTGAAGGCTACCGCAATACCAAAGAAGTCCGCGAGTTGGCGCACCGTTTCGGTGTCGAAATGCCAATAACCGAGGAAATTTATCAGGTATTGTATTGCGGAAAAAATGCGCGCGAGGCAGCATTGACCTTATTAGGTCGTGCGCGCAAGGACGAGCGCAGCAGTAACTAGTCGGAACCGTTGTCACCTGAATGACCCAGCCAGCGCAGAACTGGCTGGTCATTAACTATCGTCTGGAGTAAGCAATGCCGTGTGAAGAACTGGATATCGTCTGGAACAATATTAAAGCCGAAGCCCGGGCGCTGGCCGACTGCGAGCCTATGCTGGCCAGTTTCTACCACGCGACGCTACTCAAGCACGAAAATCTTGGCAGCGCGCTGAGCTATATGCTCGCCAATAAGCTCGCTTCCTCGATCATGCCTGCTATTGCCATCCGTGAAGTGGTGGAAGAGGCTTACGCCGCAGACCCGGAAATGATCGCTTCTGCCGCCTGCGATATCCAGGCCGTGCGCACGCGTGACCCGGCGGTCGATAAATACTCTACGCCGCTGCTGTACCTGAAAGGCTTCCACGCCCTGCAGGCTTACCGCATTGGCCACTGGCTGTGGAATGAAGGCCGCCGCGCGCTGGCGATCTTCCTGCAAAACCAGGTTTCCGTGACGTTCCAGGTCGATATTCACCCGGCGGCGAAGATTGGCCGCGGGATCATGCTCGACCACGCCACCGGGATTGTCGTCGGGGAAACGGCGGTCATTGAAGATGACGTCTCGATCCTGCAGTCGGTTACCCTGGGTGGTACCGGTAAAACCAGCGGCGACCGCCATCCGAAAATTCGTGAAGGGGTGATGATTGGCGCGGGTGCCAAGATCCTCGGCAATATCGAAGTCGGGCGCGGCGCGAAGATCGGCGCAGGCTCCGTGGTGCTCCAGCCCGTGCCGCCGCATACCACCGCCGCTGGCGTACCAGCGCGCATCGTCGGTAAACCAGACAGCGATAAGCCGTCCATGGACATGGATCAGCACTTCAACGGCATTCACCATACCTTCGAGTATGGTGACGGCATCTGAGATTTTGCCCGGTGGCGCGGCGCTTACCGGGCTTACCTTAATATGGCGCCCTGGTAACCCAACTGGCGCCAGGCTTCATACACCACCACCGACACCGCGTTCGACAGGTTCATGCTGCGGCTGTCCGGCATCATCGGAATACGGATTTTCTGCTCGGCGGGCAGGGCATCCAGGATCGTGGCCGGCAGGCCGCGGGTTTCCGGGCCAAACATCAGATAGTCACCTGCCTGATAGCTCACGGCGCTATGCGCTGGCGTGCCTTTGGTGGTCAGGGCGAACATGCGCTGCGGCTTCTCTGCTTCCAGAAACGCGGCGTAATCGTGATGGCGAACGACGGCGGTAAATTCATGATAATCCAGCCCTGCGCGACGCAGACGTTTGTCGTCCCAGGTAAAGCCCATCGGCTCAATGATATGCAGACGAAAACCGGTGTTCGCACACAGGCGGATGATATTGCCGGTATTCGGCGGAATTTCTGGTTCGAATAAAACGATGTTAAGCATGCTGCCCCCTTAATTGCGGGGGCAGAATAGCAGAAAAGAGAGGAACTACGCGACGCCGGGTTCCTGCGAGCGGCTGTACAGCATTTTGTAGACGGTTGCCGCAGCGGCCACCAGAGCGGGCACGCTGAGGATCATTAAAATACTGTCTGCCTGCCACTGCATGGAAAGAAGCTGGGCGCTGGTCATGGTGCCCGCTACGCCGCCAAAGCGGCCGATCCCCTGCATCCAGGCGATGCCCGTCGCGCGGCACTCGGTAGGGTAAAAGGTAGCGGCCAGGGTTTGCATGCCCGACTGCGCGCCGTTCATCGCGATCCCCATCAGGAAGATCAGCCCGCCAAACAGGGCGATATGATTATGCTCCATGCCGAGCAGCAGGATCAGCCCCATCGTCAGGACAAACCCTCCCGCGACGACTTTATGTGCTTCCCAGCGGTCCATCATCCAGCCCGCGAGCAGAATGCCTGCGGTGCCGCCGAAGGTGAACAGCGAGGTGAGCCAGGCGGATTCCGCCAGGGCATAACCCATCCCCTGCATCAGCGTTGGCATCCAGCTCAGCAGGACGTAGTAAATGACCAGGCCCATAAAATAGGTCACCCACAGCATCAGGGTGCCGGGCAGCCAGGGCATGGAAAACAGCTGCGACACGCTCCCTTTTTTAGACGCGATTTTCTCCTCCGCGAGGAAAAAACCCGTGACGCTATCCAGCGTGCTGCGGGCGAACCGGCTGGCGATTCGGCGAACCTGCATGACGTCCTTCCCGCGCTGCACCAGAAATTTCACCGACTCCGGTAAAAACAGCGCCAGCAGCAGCGTTAAAACCAGCGGAGCAATCGCGCCGGTCAGCAGCACGCTTCGCCAGCCGTGGTGGGGGATAAGCCAGGAAGAGATCGCACCGCCGCCCGCCGCACCCAGAGGGAAGCCGCAGTACATGGTATTGATCGCCATGGCGCGACAGCGCTGGGGGGCAAATTCGGAGATCAGCGTGATGGCGTTAGGCATTGCGGCGCCGAGGCCGAGGCCCGTCAGAAAGCGCCACAGCGTCAGGGTATTCAGACTTTGCGCCCAGGCCGTCCCCAGGCTCGCGAGGCCGAAGAACAGGCAGGAGAAGACCAGCACGCGCTTGCGCCCCATCCGATCCGATACCGGACCGGCGATCAGCGCGCCCAGCGACAGCCCCAGCAGCGCAGCGCTCAGCACCGGCCCGAGATCCTGTTTGTGTATTCCCCATTCTGTAGACAGCGTAGGCGCGATGTAACCCATCGCTGCCGTATCAAAACCATCGATCGCCAGAACCAGAAAGCCCAGCACAATGAGCAGCCAGTGAAACCCTGAAAAGGGACTCTCATCGATCACCTGCTGAATATCCACCTTACCTGAATATGCCATACGCTCCACTCCGATCTGATGTTGTTTTTGTGTTCTTGTATTTGCTTGTCTATACAATTGCGGGCGGCAGGTGGATGTCAAATTTTCTTATCTAATATGTTATCTGGATGTTATTTTTCGCATAAAAAAGCGCCCGGAGGGGGAAATCGGGCGCGTGAGAAAGGAGGGTTAACAGGAAAAGGTCAGGCCGCGTTTCCCTGAGCAAGGGGAGCCAGCGCCGCCGGTAATTTGCTTAACTCCTGCACCAGGGAATCTTTGCTGATTTCGCTAATCGTTTTTGCACCTGTCAGCGTCATCGCCACCTTCATCTCTTTTTCGATCAGGTTGAGCAGATTCGCCACGCCTGCCTGGCCCGCCGTCGCCAGCGCATACAGATACGCACGCCCCAGCAGTACGCTGTCGGCGCCCAGCGCAATCATACGCACCACGTCCAGCCCGTTGCGGATGCCGCTGTCGGCGAGGATGGCAATATCGCCTTTCACCGCATCAGCGATGGCCGGCAGGGCGCGTGCGGAAGAGAGCACCCCGTCAAGCTGGCGTCCGCCGTGGTTAGAGACCACAATCCCGTCTGCGCCAAAGCGTACCGCGTCGCGGGCATCTTCCGGATCGAGGATCCCTTTGATCACCATCGGGCCGTCCCAGAACTCGCGGATCCACTCCAGGTCCTTCCACGAGATCGACGGATCGAAATTGTTCGCCAGCCAGCCGATGTAATCCTCCAGCCCGGTCGGTTTACCGAGGTAAGCCGAGATATTGCCCAGATCGTGCGGACGACCGTTCAGGCCGACATCCCACGCCCACTGCGGGTGGGTCACGGCCTGCCAGTAGCGGCGTAGCGCAGCATTCGGGCCGCTCATGCCGGAGTGCGCATCACGGTAGCGTGCGCCGGGGGTCGGCATATCGACGGTAAAGACCAGCGTCGAGCAGCCCGCCGCCTTGGCGCGCTCCAGCGCGTTACGCATAAAGCCGCGATCCCGCAGGACGTACAGCTGGAACCACATCGGGCGCTTGATGGTCGGGGCGACCTCTTCAATCGGGCAGACGGATACGGTGGAAAGGGTAAACGGAATGCCTTTGGCATCCGCCGCGGCGGCGGCCTGCACTTCACCCCGGCGGGCATACATGCCGCATAAGCCTACAGGTGCGAGCGCTACCGGCATGGAGAGCGTCTCGTTGAACAGCTTTGTCTCAAGGCTCAGATCAGACATATTCTTCAGCACGCGCTGGCGCAGAGCCACCTCCGACAGATCTTCCACGTTGCGGCGCAGGGTGTATTCGGCATACGCTCCGCCGTCGATATAGTGGAACAGGAACGGCGGCAAAATGCGTTGCGCCGCGGCGCGATAGTCACTGGCTGCTGAAATAATCATGCTTTGTTCTCCCTGGAAATATCACTGTCGCCAGGCAGACGGGTAATACGCGCCTGTCGGGCCTGGTCTTCATCGAATCGTTTAATGGTGGTGTGCACGAAACCGAGATGCGCCATCATCGCTTTGCGCGCGGCCTCGGCATCACCGGCCAGAATGGCGTTGAGCACCGCCTCGTGTTGTTCGGTCAGCTGGGCAAACACCGGCGGAACCAGATACATGCGCTGGCGGCTCTGTTTAACCGAGGATTGCAGCAGGTCGAAGAACCCGCGCATGGTCTGGAGCAGCACCACGTTGTGCGACGCCTCGGCAATCGCCAGGTGAAAACGGACGTCCGCCTGGGAGGCGATATCCGGGTCGCGGCTTTGCGTGGCCTCAAAGCAGGCGATGAGTTTCTCTTTGTCGGCGTCGGTTGCCCGCATGGCCGCGTGCCAGGCGGTACTGGTTTCGATGGCGTGACGCGCTTCAAGGATGTCGAAGCTGTAGTCCGGGTCGTTCTCCATCAGCGTCTTCAGCGGCTGAACGATGTTTTGCTCGGACCAGTCGTCATGCTGCCAGCGCACAAAGGTGCCGCCGCCGCGACGGCTCAGCAGCACTCCTTCGCTGACCAGCGTCGCCAGCGCCTCGCGCAGTGAATTGCGCGATACGCCAAGCTGGGCGGCGAGCTGGCGTTCGGCGGGCAACTTCATGCCCGCTTCCAGCTGTTGTTCTTCAATCAGCGCCCGCACGCGAGAGGCAATCTCGTCGGACAGGCGTCTGGGCATCACTATCATGGGATCATCCAGGTTAAGACATAGGCCTGCAGGGTGGTGATCACCCCGACCATGCAGGTGAATATCAGGCTGTGTTTCACGGTAAAGCGGAACAGATCCGACTCTTTACCGACCAGTCCCACCGCCGCACAGGCAATGGCGATGGATTGTGGTGAGATCATTTTCCCGGTCACGCCGCCGGTGGTATTTGCGGCCACCAGCAGGACGTCCGACACGCCAATCTGCTGGGCTGCCGTTGCCTGCAGCGCGGCAAACAGGGCGTTAGACGAGGTATCGGAACCGGTCAGGAACACCCCCAGCCAGCCGAGGAACGGCGAGAAGAAGGTGAAGGCGTGGCTGGTATGGGCCAGCGCCAGTGCCAGCGTCGACGACAGGCCGGAGTAGTTCGAGATAAACGCGAACGCCAGCACCATGCCGATGGAGTAAATCGGCAGCATCAGCTCTTTAACGGTCGCCGCAAAGGTCTGCACCGCGGCCGCAGGCTTCATGCGCAGCCACACCACGGAAAGAATAGCGGCAAACAGGATGGCGGTACCGGTGGCGGAGAACCAGTCGAATTTATAGACCGCAGCATACGGCGTGGCGGCGTGCACCACCGGCGGCATACGGGCGACCATTTTGTCGAGGAACGGTACGGAAATATTAATCACCATGTCGTACAGCGCCCCGCCTGGGGCAAACAGGGCTTTAAACGGCGGGATGCTCCACAGGGTGACCGTTGCGGTCAGGAACAGGAACGGCGACCAGGCGCGGATCACCTGTCCTGCCGTATAGCCCGTACGCGCCAGGGTTTGATCAACCTGCGAGGCGCCCATGTCGGCGAAGCGGAAAATACGCACCGGCTGCCAGCGTTTCAGGAACAGCGTCAGACAGACCAGCGACACCAGCGAGGAGATGATGTCCGGCAGCTCCGGGCCGAGGAAGTTCGAGCTGAGGTACTGGGCAATGGCGAACGAACCGCCCGCTACCATCACCGCAGGCC
Organism: Enterobacter sp. MGH 24; assembly: GCF_000493015.1. Lineage (NCBI taxonomy): Bacteria > Pseudomonadati > Pseudomonadota > Gammaproteobacteria > Enterobacterales > Enterobacteriaceae > Enterobacter > Enterobacter sp. MGH 24. The sequence continues at coordinate 1,557,089 of NZ_KI535657.1, forward strand.
AGGTCTCCTTCACGCCGCGCCAGCCGTCCATAATCGCCATGATCCAGAACAGGACGATAATGGTCAGGAAGGGCAGCTGGCGGCCAACCATCTGGCCGATCTCGAAGCTGTCCAGCCCGGTGACCTGTCCGGCCACCAGAATTGGAATACCCATCGCGCCAAACGCCACCGGCGCGGTGTTCACAATCAGGCACAGGCCCGCAGCATAGAGCGGGTTAAAGCCCAGACCCACCAGCAGCGCGGCGGTGATCGCCACCGGTGCGCCAAAGCCTGCCGCTCCCTCCAGAAACGCCCCGAAGGAGAAGCCGACAATCAGCATCTGCAGGCGCTGGTCCGGCGTGATGGAGAGAATCGACGAGCGAATGATGTCGAACTGCCCGGTTTTCACCGAAATTTTATAGACAAAGACCGCCGCGATGATGATCCACGCGATCGGCCACAGGCCGTAGAAGAAACCGTAGACGACGGAAGCCAGCGCGCGATCGACCGGCATTTTGTAGAAGAACAGCGCCACCATCAGGGCGATAGCAACGGTATACGTCGCGGCGAGGTAGCCCTTCAGCTTGAGCTTAATCAGCGCAAAGAAGAAGAACAGGATCGGAAGCGATGCGATCAGGCTCGACAGCCAGATATTACCGGCCGGGTCGTAGTTTTGTTGCCAGAGGCTCATGCAGGTCTCCTGGGGACCAGACAGCCTGCGCTGCGGGTGAGTCTCCGCTCAACTCTGCGTCACAGGTTGTGTAAAAGTGGTCCTGCCAATGTTGTGTTGTAGGGTTAATGACAATGAATGGTTAACCAGATGTTATGAGCTGGCAATGGGTTTGTGAGCGAAAATAATGGAATTGTGAACCGGGGGAGGATTGATTGCGCTATTGGTTGGACCAATTCACGCGAAGGGGAAAAGAGTAGGCCGGGTAAGCGCAGCGCCACCCGGCATGAAATCAGAACGCCGTCTTACAAAAGCCCGTCATCTCTTTCAGGCCCATTTCGCGGCCAAGCTCGGTCATCGGGTGTACCACCACCAGACCGCGGACGCTTTTCTTCAGCTTACCCATATCGGCCTGCTCTTTCTTAGTGATCGCGCGACGGTGCGGCATGGCCATCAGCTTCTGCGCTTCTTTGCTCAGCTTCTGGCCTTTGACTTCGCGCAGGCGCTCGATTTCTGTTTCCAGCGTGGCGGCCTCTTTTTCCAGCTCGGCATACTTCTCGGCGGACTCGACCAGTGACAGGCCAGCCATCTGGTGGCGGATCAGATCCAGGCGGTCACTCAGGCGTTTAATTTCGTTCTTTTCGACTTCTTTCATGACAAATAACTCTGAAAACGGGGAATTTACAGGGAAGGATACACCAATGTGAGCAGGCTTACTTCTGAAACGCTTTTTTTAAGCTGATTCGGGAAATCAGCTCAGTCAGGGAGAGAACCATCGTGGAACGGACAACCTGTTGATAACGCAGCTTTTGCATCGCGTAAAGCTCAGGGTCGCTGTTATCAAAATGGGGAGCAGGGGGCAGCGCGGTGACGCAGTGCAGCTCGCCGAAAGGCCCCAGGATCTCATCATCGGTAAAGGTGTACTCATTACCGTCATGATTGAGTTCTTCGCGCAGCGCCATTAACAGCTCCGCATCTTCATACTCCTGCCGGTTCAGCACGCCAAGACCATAAATCAGCTTCAGACGCACGGAGAGATCGCCCAGCGGTCCGTCTCCGTCCAGTAACGGTTCTACAGCATATTTTACCGCGTAGTCGTCTTTGCGAAACACCTGAAGCACCAGAATGTTCACCGCCTCGGTTAACAGCTCGACGGCGGCAATCAGGAAACTTCGTACGGTTTTGCCAGCATTCAGACGCTCAAGCACACGATTTTCAAAGGCCTGGGTTTGTTCCATTATTGCCTGCATATCTGACAATCTATTATTTGGGCGCAGGTTAACCTGCGCCGCACTGTGCATCATTTGGTTGCGTTGTATGCGTTAACCGCCTCCACAACCACGTCGCTGTTGGCGTCCAGACCGGAAATCTGCGCCAGCGCAGCCTGCGCGCCTTTGTCATCAATCAGCTGAGCCAGTTCCTGCGCCTGTGGATCCTGCTCGCTGCGGTAGTGCATCGCAGCGGCAATCCCTTTCACCAGGTTGGCGTGCGGCAGGCCGTATTCCAGCGTGCCCAGCAGCGGCTTAATCAGGCGGTCGCCCGCGCTCAGTTTGCGCAGAGGCTGACGGCCCACGCGCTCAACGTCATCTTTCAGATACGGGTTTTCAAAGCGACCGAGGATTTTCTGAATGTATGCTGCGTGTTTATCAGCATCAAAACCGTAGCGTTTGATCAGCACCGCGCCGCTCTCTTCCATTGCCCCTTTTACCACCGCGCGGATCTTCTCATCGAGGATCGCGTCACGAATGGTCTGATGACCGGCCAATTTTCCGAGGTACGCGGTTATAGCATGCCCGGTGTTCAGCGTGAAGAGTTTGCGTTCGACAAATGCCATCAGGTTATCGGTTAATTCCATTCCCGGAATGGTCGGCAGGGCGCCTTTAAACTGGGTTTTATCCACGATCCACTCGCTGAAGGTTTCCACGGTCACTTCCAGCGGGTCGTTGGTGGCGGATTCAGACGGCGGAACGATGCGATCCACGGCGGAATCCACAAACCCGACGTGCGCTTCAACCCAGGCTTTGTCTTCGTCTGCTACAGCGTTGAGCACGTGGCCTTTCAGCTGCGTGGTGCCGCGCACCATGTTTTCACAGGCGATGATGTTCAGCGGGGTGTCGATGCCCTGCGCTTTACGTTTTGCCAGGCCTTTTGCGACAGCAGGGGCGATGCGCTCAAGCACCACCGGGCCTACCGCCGTGGTGACCAGATCGACGCTGGCGATCAGGTCGATAACGTCTTCACCGATGCTGCTGACCGCGTTGACGCCGGATACCGTCTCAACCTGTTCGTTTTCACCGACCACATGGACCTGATAGCTATGACGCGCATTCAGGGCATCCAGGACAACCTGATTCACATCGGCGAATGTCAGCGTAATGCCCGCGTCTGCCAGCAGTTTACCGATAAAACCACGACCGATATTACCTGCGCCAAAATGTAATGCTTTCATAGTGTTAACCTTCATCAATGTTTTTACCCGAGAGGGCTGGGGTGAGGAACGTTTCCCCTCACCCTAGCCCTCTCCCCGGGGGGAGAGGGAAGAGAACTTATTTGTTAAGCAGTGCCAGGACTTCTTCCACGCTGGTGGTGCTGGCCAGACGCTCGATGACAGACTCATCGTCCAGCGCGTTGGTCAGACTGGTAATCACCTGAATGTGCTCGTTGTTGCGAGCGGCGATACCAATCACCAGACGGGCGATGTCGTCTTCTTCTTCACCGAAGCGTACGCCCTGCGGATACTGACAGAATACGACGCCGGTTTTCAGGACGCGATCTTTCGCTTCAACCGTACCGTGCGGCACTGCGATGGATTCACCCAGGTAGGTTGGCGTCAGTTTTTCGCGTTCCAGCATTGCGTCGACATACTCAGGCTGAACGTAGCCGCCTTTCACCAGCTGCTCACCGGCAAAGCGAATCGCTTCTTCTTTGGTTGCCGCTGTGCGACCGAGGAAGATGTTTTCCGCACCCAGTTTGAACAGGTGGGCGTTGCTCTCGTCAAAGCTGTCCTGCAGGCTGGAGCGCACTTTCACTTCGTTGTCTTCGTGACGCTGCGCGGCAACCAGACGTTCGGTCAGGCTGGTGTACAGGCCGCTGTCGAGGAAGTTAGTCAGCGAGATGTGCTGTGCCTGCGGCACCTGGCGCATGGCGCGTTCGGTCAGGTCGCGGTGCGTGATGACCAGGTCAACGTCCGGCGGCAGGCTGTTAATGGCGCTGTTGGTGACGGAGATGTTGGTCAGGCCCGCATCCTGCACTTTCTTACGCAGTACGCCTGCACCCATTGCGCTGGAACCCATACCGGCGTCGCAGGCAACGATGATTTTACGCACATGGCTCAGGTCGTTAGAGACATCGCCAGCCGCCAGCGGGGTCGCGCCTTTGGATTCGGCTTTCATGTCGTGCATACGACGGGTTGCCGCTTCGATATCGTCGTCTTCTTTCACTTTGCTGGTTTTCAGCAGGATAGAAGAGACCACGAAGGAGACCGCCATCGCCGCACAGATCGCCGCGATGTTCGCGAAGTACGCCCCTTTCGGCGTCATCGCCAGTACCGCCAGGATGGAACCCGGAGAAGCCGGAGACACCAGACCGCCGCCCAGCACGCTCAGGGTGAACACGCCGGTCATACCGCCGAGGATAACGGCCAGGATCAGACGTGGGTTCATCAGCACGTACGGGAAGTAAATTTCGTGAATACCGCCCAGGAAGTGAATGATTGCCGCACCGCCAGCAGACTGCTTCGCGCTGCCGCGACCAAAGAACATATACGCCAGCAGAACGCCCATACCCGGACCCGGGTTAGCTTCAATCAGGAAGAAGATAGACTTGCCGAGATCGTGTGACTGCTGAATACCCAGCGGCGAGAAGATACCGTGGTTGATGGCGTTGTTCAGGAACAGGATTTTTGCCGGCTCTACGAAGATAGACGCCAGCGGCAGCATGTCGTGCGCAACCATGAAGTTAACGCCTGCCGCCAGAATTTTGGACAGCACTTCAACCGCAGGGCCAATGCCGAGGAACGCCAGAATCGCGAGGATCATCCCGATGATGCCCGCAGAGAAGTTGTTCACCAGCATTTCGAAGCCGGATTTGATCTTACCATCAACCCAGACGTCGAATTTCTTAATCGCCCAGCCGCCCAGAGGACCGGCAATCATCGCACCGAGGAACATCGGCATATCCGCACCGACTATAACACCCATGGTCGTGATGGCACCCACTACGCCACCACGGTCACCGCCCACCAGACGACCCCCGGTGAAACCGATGAGCAGCGGCAGGAGATAGGTAATCATTGGGCCAACAAGTTTCGCCAGCGTTTCGTTAGGCAACCACCCTGTCGGAATGAACAATGCGGTGATGATACCCCACGCGATAAACGCGCCGATATTTGGCATCACCATGTTGCTGAGGAAACGACCAAAGCTTTGAACTTTGATCTTGAAATCGGATGACATAAAACACCCCTTCTTCTGTTTGCGCTTAGGCTTGCGGCCCGAGGTTTGTTGTTAATGAGGCGGCAGAGGTAGCCGGACCCTGTTCTGATGCTGTGAAATCTGGCACTGAATCGTTCAACTGTCCAGACGGTGGAAATTTGTGTGACACGCATCACGTAAATGTAGGGGGTGCGGACATCAATGAGGTGATCTGAATCACAAAACGAATGGACAAAAAAAATACGATGGCGAGAAAAACGACAAAAACCACTCTTTTATGTGATGAGTATCACGATTTGATTTTGTGGGTTTGTTTCTGGATTGTGACTGATTTCACAAAATATTTTTATACAGATTTCTCCGGCTGTGATCGGCGGCAAACTCTGCTTCGCGATTCAGCGCCAGGATGATATTGCACGACACGATAAGCTAAAAAACCACTTTTGATGTGTGGTATGGCGAAAAGTTAAAACGTGGATTACGCTCATATTGTAAGGTTAAGTATATTATTATTCAGGATATATTTTGACACGCTTATAAACTTGCATGGAGATATTATAAAAACCGATACTCCCCGGCTCTGAAATAACCAGCATGCCTTTTGTATTTTAAAATAAATTAATTAGGTTGCGTACTGTTTTATTAATTTAATGAGTTGACGTTGTTTAAGTGAGGAGAATATGTTTCTCAACTATTTTGCGCTGGGCGTATTGATTTTTGTATTTCTGGTTCTCTTTTATGGAATCATCGCCATCCATGACATTCCTTATAATATGGCCAAAAAGCGTAACCATCCCCATGCCGATGCGATTCATACGGCAGGCTGGATTAGCCTGTTTACGCTCCATGCCATCTGGCCGTTCCTGTGGATATGGGCCACGCTGTACCGTGAAGATCGCGGCTGGGGGATGCAAAACCACATCACCAAGCCTGATGAGGTTCCGGGCATGGATGCGCTGGCCAAACGCGTGGCCGAATTAGAACAAAAGCTGGCCGCGGTACAGCCCGCTGCTGATAAAAACACGCTGGAGCGCTAATCATGGATCTGTTGATTATTTTGACCTATGTGGCATTTGCCTGGGTGATTTTTAAAATATTCCGTATTCCGGTAAACCAGTGGACGCTTGCCACCGCGACATTAGGCGGGGTGTTTATTGTTGCCGGACTTATTCTGTTAATGAACTATAACCATCCGTATACCTTTACGGCGCAAAAGGCGGTTATTTCTATTCCGATTACGCCGCAGGTTACCGGGGTGGTCAGTGAAGTGACTGATAAAAATAACCAGCTTATTAAAAAAGGCGAAGTGTTATTTAAACTGGATCCGGGCCGCTACCAGGCGCGCGTCGACAGACTGCAGGCTGACCTGGTGACCGCGACGCACAACATCGACAATCTGAAAGCGCAGCTGGTGGAGGCCGTCGCCAATACGACGCGCGTCTCCGCAGAGCGCGACCGCCTGTATAAAGATTATCAGCGCTACCTGAAAGGCAGTCAGGCGAAGGTGAATCCGTTCTCTGAAAGCGATATCGACAACGCGCGGCAGAACTATCTCGCGCAGGATGCGCTGGTAAAAGGCTCCGTTGCTGAACAGACGCAGATTCAAAGCCAGCTGGATAGCATGGTGAACGGCGAACAGTCGCAGATTGCCTCCTTACGTGCGCAGCTTGCTGAAGCCAAATACAACCTGGATCAGACCGTGGTCCGTGCGCCAAGCGATGGTTACATCACCCAGGTGCTGATCCGTCCGGGGACGTACGCCGCCGCGCTGCCTCTGCGTCCGGTGATGGTCTTTATTCCTGAACAGAAGCGTCAGATCGTGGCCCAGTTCCGTCAGAACTCGCTGCTGCGTCTGAAGCCGGGCGATGAAGCGGAAGTGGTGTTTAACGCGCTGCCGGGCCAGGTGTTTACCGGTAAACTCACCAGCATTCTGCCGGTGGTGCCGGGCGGTTCCTATCAGGCGCAGGGCGCGCTGCAGTCGCTGACGGTGGTGCCGGGAACGGATGGCGTGTTGGGCACTATCGAACTGGATCCGAATGCGGATGTCGATGCGCTGCCGGACGGTATCTATGCCCAGGTGGCGGTCTACTCGGACCATTTCGCCCACGTCTCGGTGATGCGTAAAGTACTGCTGCGCATGACCAGCTGGATGCACTACCTCTATCTCGATCACTAATCCTTCCGGGGCAGGAATGCGACACGCATACCTGCCCTTTTTTCATCGCTTGATCCATACTGACCTTTTTCCGGCATCAAGGATCAGGCAATGAAACTCATCGGTAGCTACACCAGTCCCTTCGTGCGAAAGATCTCGATTCTCCTGCTGGAGAAAGGGATTGAATTTGAATTCATCAATGAACAGCCCTACAACGCTGAAAACGGCGTCGCGCAGTACAACCCGCTGGGGAAAGTCCCGGCGCTGGTGACGGACGAGGGCGAATACTGGTTCGATTCCCCAATTATCGCGGAGTATATCGAGCTGCTGGGCGTTGCCCCGGCAATGCTGCCTGGTGACCCCAAAGCGGCGCTGGCAGTGAAGCAAATCGAAGCCCTGGCCGATGGTATTATGGATGCGGCGTTAACCTCCGTGCGTGAGCAGGCAAGGCCCGTCGCCCAGCAGTCGGAAACGGAACTGTTACGCCAGCGGGAAAAAATCAGCCGCAGCCTGGACAGATGCGAACAGCTAATCCAGGAGGGAAAGATTCAAACCGACGAGCTGAACCTGGCAACCATCGCCATCGCCTGCGCTATCGGCTATCTCAACTTCCGCCGCGTTTCCCCTGGCTGGTGCGTCGACCGTCCGCTGCTGGTGAAACTGGCAGACACGCTTTTTAGCCGCGAGAGCTTTGCCCGTACCGAACCGCCAAAGGCTTGACGCGGGTTATAACACTTAGGCATCGGAGGCGGTACAATCCCTCCACATGTTAACTCCCTCTCCCGTCGGGAGGGGGGAAGATATTTACTCGCCAGGCGCTTTCATGACTACTCATCATTCGCTGTACAGCCAGATCCCCGCTACCGACCGTCTCCTTCGCGAGCCCCGCATTCATGCTGTTGTTGAGCGCTTCGGCCATACCGCGACGGTGGAGATGTTACGCCTGCTTCAGGACGAAGCCCGAAGCGTAATTCAGGCAGAAAACGCCTTGCCCGACTGGTGCGCAGCATGGGAGCAGGAAGCCGAACACCGGCTGGACGAGAAAGCGCAAAGCGCGTTACGCTCGGTGATTAACCTGACGGGTACCGTCCTGCATACCAACCTGGGACGCGCGCAGCAGGCGGATGAGGCTATCGCGGCGGTTGTGCAGGCCATGCGGGCGCCCGTGACGCTGGAGTACGATCTGGACGGTGCCGGACGCGGGCATCGCGATCGCGCGCTGGCGGACCTGCTGTGCCAGCTGACCGGCGCGGAAGATGCCTGCATTGTGAATAACAACGCTGCGGCGGTGCTGCTGATGCTGGCGGCCACCGCCAGCGGCAAAGAGGTGGTGGTTTCCCGCGGCGAGCTGGTGGAGATTGGCGGGGCGTTTCGCATTCCGGACGTGATGCGCCAGGCGGGCTGTACGCTGCATGAGGTGGGCACCACCAACCGTACCCATGCGAAAGACTATCGCGCGGCGGTGAATGAAAATACCGCCCTGCTGATGAAGGTTCACACCAGCAATTACCATATTGAAGGCTTCACCAAAACGGTCGAAGAGGCGGAGCTGGCGGCGATAGGCCGCGAACTGAAAATACCGGTGATTGCCGATCTCGGCAGCGGCTCGCTGGTGGACCTGAGCCAATACGGGCTGCCGAAAGAACCGATGCCGCAAGAGATGATTGCGGCGGGCGTCAGCCTGGTCAGCTTTTCCGGTGATAAACTGCTGGGCGGGCCGCAGGCCGGGATTATTGTCGGCAAGCGCGAGCTGATTGCGAAGCTGCAGCAGCATCCGCTCAAGCGCGCCCTGCGAGCCGATAAAATGACGCTTGCCGCGCTGGAGGCGACGCTGCGGCTTTATCTCCATCCGGAGAAACTGGCCGACCGCCTGCCCACGCTGCGTTTGTTAAGCCGCGATGCCGCCTCGATTCGCGCCCAGGCCGAATTACTGCTGCCGCGCATTGCCCCGCACTATCCCGATTTTGACGTTCGCATTGAGCCCTGCCAGTCGCAGATTGGCAGCGGTTCGCTGCCGGTGGACAGGTTGCCGAGTGAAGCGCTCACGTTCACCCCGCGTGACGGGCGAGGCAGCCACCTTGAAGCCCTGTCGTCGCGCTGGCGTGGCCTGCCTGCCCCGGTCATCGGGCGGATTTACGATGGCCGAATGTGGCTGGATCTGCGCTGCCTTGAAGATGAAGAGCGATTTCTGGAGATGTTGTTGAAATGATTATTGCCACCGCCGGTCATGTCGACCACGGAAAAACCACATTACTGCAGGCGATTACCGGCATAAACGCCGACCGCCTGCCGGAAGAGAAAAAGCGCGGCATGACCATCGATCTGGGCTATGCCTACTGGCCCCAGCCTGATGGGCGCGTACTGGGTTTTATAGATGTTCCGGGGCATGAAAAGTTTCTGTCTAACATGCTGGCGGGCGTGGGGGGCATCGATCATGCCCTGCTGGTGGTGGCCTGCGATGATGGCGTTATGGCGCAAACCCGTGAGCACCTGGCGATCCTGCAGCTGACCGGCAACCCGCAGCTGACCGTGGCGCTGACCAAAGCTGATCGCGTGGATGACGCACGCGTCAGCGAGGTGCGCGAAACGGTACAGGCGACCCTGCGGGAATATGGTTTTGCCGATGCCCCGCTTTTTATCACCGTGGCGACAGAAGGGCGCGGTATTGATGAACTTCGCCACCACTTACAGCAGCTTTCGTCGCGTGACCACGCCGGCCATCACCGCTTCCGTCTGGCGATTGACCGGGCGTTTACCGTCAAAGGGGCGGGTCTGGTGGTTACCGGTACGGCGCTGAGTGGTGAAGTGAAAGTGGGGGATAGCCTGTGGCTGACGGGCGTTAACAAACCGATGCGCGTGCGCGGCCTGCATGCGCAAAACCAGCCCGCAGAGCGTGCTCATGCCGGGCAGCGGATCGCGCTGAACATTGCCGGGGATGCGGAAAAAGAGCAGCTTAACCGCGGCGACTGGCTGCTGGCCGATGCCCCACCTGAACCGTCTGAACGCGTCATTGTCTCCCTGCAGACAAACGTGCCCCTGACCCAATGGCAGCCGCTGCATATCCACCACGCGGCCAGCCATATCACCGGGCGCGTGTCGCTGCTGGAAAACGACCTTGCCGAACTGGTATTCGATTCTCCGCTCTGGCTTGCAGACAACGATCGTCTGGTACTGCGTGATATTTCCGCGCGGGAAACGCTGGCCGGAGCACGGGTTGTCGCGCTGAATCCACCGCGACGCGGCAAGCGTAAACCTGAATATCTGCAGTGGCTGGCTGCTCTGGCGCTGACCAGCGATGATAACGCCGCGCTGCGGGTGCATCTCGATCGCGGTGCGGTGAGCCTGAGTGATTTTGCATGGGCACGCCAGCTGAGCGGGGAAGGCCTGAACCAGCTCACCCAGCAGCCGGGCTTTATTCAGGCTGGAAACAGTCTGCTTAATGCCCCGGTTGCGGCACGCTGGCAGCGTAAGATACTGAACACGCTGGCAACGTATCATGAACAGCATCAGGACGAGCCTGGCCCGGGCCGTGAGCGTCTGCGGCGCATGGCGCTGCCGATGGAAGACGATGCGCTGGTGCTGCTGCTGATTGAAAACATGCGCGAAAGCGGTGTGATTAAAAGCCACCACGGCTGGCTGCATCTGCCGGATCACAAGGCCGGGTTCACCGCAGAGCAAGAGGCAGTGTGGCAAAAAGTGGCCCCGCTGTTTGGCGATGAGCCGTGGTGGGTTCGCGATCTGGCTCGCGAAACGAATACCGACGAGCAGGTGATGCGTCAGGTATTGCGGCATGCAGCGCAGCAGGGGCTGATAGTCGCGATCGTGAAAGATCGTTATTACCGTAACGATCGCATTGTGGCGTTTGCCAACCTGATCCGCGAGCTGGATCAGGAGCGGGGCTCCACCTGCGCAGCCGATTTCCGCGACCGACTGAACGTGGGCCGCAAGCTGGCGATTCAGATCCTGGAGTATTTCAACCGCATCGGCTTTACCCGCCGTCGCGGTAACGATCATTTATTACGCGATTCGTTATTATTTCCTGAAACGAAAGGCGGGATGAATACAAAATAAAAATAGATTGAAATAGATTTATATATTAATTAACACTTTCGCAGGCAGTAATTTGTTAAACCTGCGAAGGTGTACGCAAAAACAGGTTTTTGATCATATTTTTAAAATACTATTTTCCGTATGCTGCCGAGAGTTTATATCTCTTTGAGGATTTATTATGGCTGCATCCGTATTTTATATTCCTTCCGTGAATATTATTGGTTCTGATTCATTATCTTCCGCGATGGATACCATGCGCGACTACGGGTGGCGCCGCGCGCTGATTGTCACCGACGCGATGCTGAGCAAACTGGGTATGGCTACTGATATCCAAAACGCGCTTAAGGAACGCGATATTTCCAGTGTGATTTACGATGGCACACATCCGAATCCAACAACGGCAAACGTTGCTGCTGGTCTGGAAATATTAAAAAGCAACCACTGCGACTGCGTTATATCACTGGGTGGCGGGTCGCCACATGACTGTGCAAAAGGTATTGCACTGGTGGCCGCTAATGGCGGCGACATTCGTGACTATGAGGGTGTTGATCGCTCGGCAAAACCGCAATTGCCAATGATTGCTATTAATACCACTGCCGGTACAGCCTCTGAAATGACACGCTTCTGTATTATTACCGATGAGGCGCGCCATATCAAAATGGCTATTGTGGATAAACATGTCACACCGGTTCTGTCCGTTAACGATTCTTCTCTAATGGCAGGGATGCCTGCATCGCTAACGGCGGCAACCGGTATGGACGCCCTGACCCACGCGATTGAGGCCTATGTCTCCGTGGCAGCCACACCGATTACGGACGCCTGTGCCCTTAAAGCAGTGACGATGATCAGCGAAAATCTGGTGCATGCTGTTGAAGAAGGCAGTAATGCGAAGGCACGCGAGGCGATGGCCTATGCACAATTCCTCGCGGGCATGGCGTTTAACAATGCTTCCTTAGGCTACGTACACGCGATGGCGCATCAGTTGGGTGGTTTTTACGACCTTCCACACGGCGTATGTAACGCGGTACTGCTGCCGCACGTTCAGGTGTTTAACAGTAAAGTGGCGGCAGCCCGTTTGCGTGACTGTGCGGGAGCCATGGGCGTAGATGTTAGCAAGATGACTGATGAGCAGGGTGCACAGGCGTGCATCGTAGAAATTCGTGCCCTGGCTCGTAAAGTGAATATCCCGTCCGGCCTCCGTGAACTGAACGTCAAAGAGGAAGATATTCCGGTTCTTGCGACCAATGCGCTCAAGGATGCTTGCGGGTTCACCAACCCCGTTCAGGCTACCCATGATGAGATCGTGGCGATTTATCGCGCCGCGATGTGACCCCCGTCGTAAACGCCGTTACCGGTTGGCGAGAAAATCGCCAGCCGGAACTACCCTTGTTGTACACCAACAGCAAGGAGACGGTCATGACAAATAATCCTCCCTCATCGCGTATCCAGCCCGGCGAGTATGGTTTTCCCCTCAAGCTGAAGCCTCGTTATGACAACTTCATTGGCGGCGACTGGGTGGCTCCCGTCGACGGCGAATACTATTCCAACCTGACTCCCGTTACCGGCCAGCCGCTGTGCGAGATAGCCAGCTCCGGCAAGCGCGATATCGATCTGGCGCTGGATGCGGCGCACAAAGCAAAAGAAAAATGGGGCCATACCTCCGTTCAGGATCGCGCGGCCATTTTGTTCAAAATCGCCGACCGAATGGAGCAGAATCTGGAGCTGCTGGCGACCGCGGAGACCTGGGATAACGGCAAGCCGATCCGGGAAACAATGGCGGCAGACGTGCCGCTGGCCATCGACCACTTCCGCTATTTTGCCTCCTGTATTCGCGCTCAGGAGGGGGGAATTAGTGAGGTAGACAGCGATACCGTGGCATATCATTTCCACGAACCGCTGGGCGTCGTCGGGCAAATTATTCCGTGGAACTTCCCGCTGCTGATGGCGAGCTGGAAAATGGCGCCCGCGCTGGCGGCCGGGAACTGCATTGTGCTGAAACCGGCGCGCCTGACCCCGCTCTCGGTGCTGCTTTTGATGGAAATCGTTGGCGATCTTCTGCCGCCGGGCGTGATTAACGTGGTCAACGGTGCGGGCGGTGAGATAGGGGAATATCTGGCGACCTCGAAACGGATCGCTAAAGTGGCGTTTACCGGGTCGACGGAAGTGGGCCAGCAGATTATGCAGTACGCCACGCAGAACATCATTCCGGTGACCCTGGAACTGGGCGGGAAATCCCCGAACATCTTCTTCGCGGACGTGATGGAGGAAGAGGATGCCTTCTTTGATAAAGCTCTGGAAGGGTTTGCGCTGTTTGCGTTTAACCAGGGCGAAGTCTGCACCTGTCCAAGCCGCGCGCTGGTGCAGGAGTCCATCTATGAGCGCTTTATGGAGCGCGCTATTCGCCGCGTTGAGTCTATCCGCAGCGGTAACCCGCTCGATAACGTCACGCAGATGGGCGCGCAGGTTTCGCATGGACAGCTGGAAACTATCCTCAACTACATTGATATCGGCAAGAAAGAGGGGGCGGACATTCTGACCGGCGGTCGCCGTAAAGTGCTCGGCGGGGATCTGCAGGAAGGGTATTACCTTGAGCCGACTATCCTGTTCGGTCAGAACAACATGCGCGTCTTCCAGGAGGAAATTTTCGGACCGGTGCTGGCTGTGACCACCTTCAAAACGATGGAGGAGGCGCTGGAGATTGCCAACGATACGCCGTATGGCCTGGGGGCAGGCGTCTGGAGCCGCAACGGTAATCTGGCCTATAAAATGGGCAGAGGCATTCAGGCCGGGCGCGTCTGGACCAACTGCTACCACGCCTATCCGGCGCACGCGGCATTTGGCGGTTATAAGCAGTCGGGTATCGGGCGTGAAACCCACAAGATGATGCTGGAGCATTACCAGCAGACGAAATGTCTGCTGGTCAGCTACTCCGATAAACCGCTGGGGCTGTTCTAATCGCCCAGCTCAGGCCGTCCATGGACGGCCTGAGCAATTTGCTGGCGCAGGCAGTTCAGAACGCCATCCAGAACGTATTGCACGCGCCAGGGCTGGTATTCGCGTTTGCGGAAGATGGCCGTGAGATCGAGCCACCACTCTTCCTGATGCGGGAAGCAGGGGACCAGCATTCCTTGCGTTAGTTCTTTCTTTAGACTCTCTTTTGGCGCAAAAACAATCCCGAGATTATTTCTTGCCAGCTCCAGGGCCGTCTGCGTATTGTCGCAAATATAATTACCGGTCACCCGGTAGTCGTGCACGTTATCACTGCCGTGCACGCGGAAACGCCAGATGTTTGCATCATCGACCAGCATAGAGTCAATGAGAATGCAGGAGTGGTTAATTAAATCTTCAGGTCCCGTTAAGGGGTGTTTATTTAAATACTCAACGGTTGCGAATGCCGTAACGGAATATTTTGTCAAAACGCTGGCGACCAGGTTTTCGTCTTTCGGTTGTGCATAGGTAATTAAAATGTCGCAGTCATCAGGAAAGGAAACGCCTTCTGAAAATTCATTCCGGTCCAGGTTGTAGGTTTTCAGGGAGATGCGAATGTCACCGATATCTTCTATTTGATGGATCACGTGTCGCGCGAGATAGGTCACGATACCTGTGGGGGCATAGATTGTGACCTTTCCTCGCTTTTCATGCTTATAATCAGCAATGAAATTAACGAGTTGACTGTTCTTATCCAGCGTGGCATTAACGTAAGGGAGTAACGCTTCACCAAACTGGGTCAGGGCCAGTTGCCGCGTGGTGCGTTCAAAAACCTTCAGTCCAACCCGCGTTTCAAAATCAGACAGGTATTTACTGACGTTGGCCTGCGCCATGCCCAGCAGGGCGGCGGCATCACCAATGCTGTGGGTAGCTGCGATGACGGATATAATTTTTAATTCGCGTGGTTTTAGCTGTAATTTATTCATCATGCGCACCCATCTATATGATTTTATATATAATATTATATAAACCGCAGCGTTGCATTGGCAAATTTGTAACCATTATTATGCGCCTCGCTTGTTTGGCATTTTAATGGATTACATGTAATGACTATTAAATACAATTTACTCATCGCTGCCACGTTATTTGCAACATCCTCAGCAATGGCCGGAGACTTTTCACTTGGAGCGGGGGCTGTATTTAATGAGTCTCCTTATAAAGGCTATAACGAAAATACTACCGCAGTACCGTTAATTAGCTACGAAGGCGATCGCTTTTACGTTCGCCAGACCACGGGCGGATGGATCCTGTGGAAAGACGCAAAAAATGAACTCAGCCTGACCGCATCGTGGATGCCGCTGCATTTCGATCCTGATGACAACGACGACCATCAGATGAAGCAGCTTGATGAGCGTAAAGCGTCAGCCTTCCTCGGCGGCGCGTACTACCGCCATGAAAGCTGGGGTTCACTGAAAGTGGCGGTCTCGGGGGATGCCACGGATGAAAGCGGTGGCGTGATCGGAGAGGTATCTTACTTCCGTCCGATCCGAATGGAGCGCCTGACCCTGACGCCTTCTGTTGGTGTGTTCTACAGCGACGAAAGCTATAACGACTACTACTACGGCGTATCTGGCAGCGAGTCTCGCCGCTCAGGTCTGGATGAATACACCGCCGGTGACAGCTGGACGCCATACGTTGGCCTGGCGGCTAAATATCAGTTAACCCAAAAGCTGTACCTCAACGCCAGCGCGGTCTACACCGTGTTGCCTGATGACGTGAAGAACAGCCCGATGATCGACCGCGACGACAGCTTCGCGCTGATGACCGGCCTGACCTGGCGTTTCTGATGCGGTAAAGCCGGGTGGCGGCTCAGCCTTACCCGGCCTACGTGGGGCATGGGGCACATCGTAGGCCCGGTAAGGCGAAGCCGCCACCGGGCAGCTAACCGCAGTTAATTATGCTTCATCCACCCATATCCGCATTTCCCCTTCTCCCCGGTTAGCCCAGCTAAACCAGGGAATAAAGGTCAGCGTCTGGGGATGACGTTGTACCGGCGAGCGATCGTATTGCCACAGCGCATCCGTGTCCTTCACGTTACACCCAATCCCCTCTGCCTGTATCAGCATCTTGTGCGCGAAAATCCCTTTTCCTTCAAAGACCCTGAACTCGCTGTTTTCACGCAGAGAAAGGTGATGCAGATTGGCACCGTTATCGGCCTCTTCCAGGCAGTAAACCAGCGGTCCGCGCTGCAGGGCGACTTTCCCCGCCTGCTGGCGGATCTGTGGATTGCCATACACCCGGCGAACCGGCATAGGTAACGTTAGCGTAATAACGTCACCCTCCTGCCAGCTGCGGGTCAGATAAAGGTATCCACGGGAGATCTCGCCCGTTACCGCTTCACCATTTAATAAAACGTCAGGCGAGGCGCACCAGTCCGGCAGCCGCAGGGCGAGCGTATGCGTGACGGGAGCAGGCGAGGTAATGTCGATTTTTACCTGTTCATGCCACGGATAGTTACCGCTTATTCGCAGCGCCAGGGCTTCGTCGCCAACCGATATGGCGACATCGTTGCCCACGTAGAGGTTAATAAAAAGCGCATCCTGGCGGACGGTATAAATGTAGTGCCCCAGCGAAGTCAGCACGCGGGCGATATTCGGCGGGCAACAGGCGCAGCCAAACCAGCGCTGGCGGACGGGTTTCACGTGATCGTAGATATGGTTGAACGCCAGGGTTTTCGGGTGTACTTCCAGCGGATTCACATAAAAGAAATGCTTACCATCCAGCGCCATCCCGCCCAGCACCGTGTTGTACAGCGCGCGCTCCATCACGTCGGCGTAGTGGCCGTCGGCCTCCATTTCCAGCATCCGGCGGGCAAACATCATCAGGCCGATGGAGGCGCAGCTTTCGGCGTATACCGTATCGTTGGGCAGATCGTAATCGCTGCTGAACGCCTCGCCGCTGCTTTGCGACCCGATCCCGCCGGTAATATACAGCTGGCGCTGCGCCATGTTTTTCCACAGCCGCAGACAGTCCTGCCGTTTACCCTCGTCATGACTCAGGCGCGCCAGATGCGCCATGCCCGTCATCAGGTAGACAAAACGCACCGCGTGGCCGATGGCCGTTTGTTGTTCAGAAAGCGGCTGATGCGCCTGGCTGTAGGCTTTGTCTTTGACCATCCATGCCGGGCCATAGGTGTTCCAGTATGACGTTCTGCCGCGTTTCTCGTACTCGATATCATAAAAGTGAGGCTGCACGCCGCGTTGTTCGATGAAATATTTCACCAGCGTGAGGTAGCGGGGCTCCTGCGTGACGTCATACAGCCGCATCAGCGCCAGCTCGATTTCCGGGTGGCCCGGATAGCCGTGCAGCTGGTTCTCACCCGGGCCAAACACGCTATCGATATGGTCCGCCAGTCTGCACACCACGTCCAGCAGGTGGCGCTTTCCGGTTCCCTGGAAATACGCCACGCCCGCTTCAATCATATGTCCGGCGCAGTACAGCTCGTGGCATTCGGCCAGATTCGTCCAGCGCTCCTCTGGGGCCTTCACCGTAAAGTACGTGTTGAGATAGCCATCTTCACACTGCGCTGCGGCAATCAGTTCAATGACCTCGTCGGCGGTTTTTTCCAGTTCAGCATCAGGCTTCTGGCACAGCGACCACGCCACGGCTTCGAGCCATTTCGCCACGTCACTGTCCTGAAATACCATCCCGTAGAACTCCCCCTGTTCCAGACCGGCCGCGATGCGGAAGTTGGCGATGGCGTGGCTGGGTTCGGCCTCTGCCACGCGATCGTTAAGCGCATCCCACTGGTAGGGGATCACCACATCGCGGACCAGCCGTTGGTACTGACCAAGAAACGGGTCGTTGATTTTCAGCTGGTGCAGGTCGGCTTCCATTATGGTCATATCGTTCTCCTCAGGACTGTACATGACGCTGGCGCAAATCGGTGGCAATGCGCGACATCACGGGATTGTTAAGCCTGCACCAGCGGATAGTGGCTGCCAGCAGCAGGTGGAAAAGGGCAGGGAGCAGCGTCTCCATGGCGGTGATGCCCTGCAATGAGGCGGGCGTCTGGTTGCCCACGCCTGGCTGATAGGCCACGGCAATAAACACCAGGCTGATGATCCCTGCGCTGGATGCCCACGCGAGCTTGATGAAAAACAGGTTGAAGGCGAAGTTCATGCCCGAGGAGCGCACGCCGGTTTTCCATTCGCCGTAATCATCGGCAAAGGCCATCAGCGAGAAGTGCAGCGGCAGGGTGAAGCCCAGGATCACGCCGTTACTCAAAATCACGACCAGCCAAAGCGTCTGGTGCGCCGGGCCCCCCGGCAGGAACCACATTCCCACAGCAAGCGCAGCGAGTACCAGGTTGGTGTAGTAGTAGAGTTTGACGGTATCAATCCGCCGCGACAGCGGGCTGACAATCACCGCGCCCAGAATGGCGGCAAAGGTCACCATGGTGAAAAACAGCGAGGTGTACGCGGTGCTGCCCTGAAGCACGTAGGTGATGAAGTACATGTATCCGCCGCCGCGAATGTTGAAGACGTTGATCAGCAGAAAAGACATTACCAGCATCAGCAGCAGCTGATCGTTTTTACGCAGGCCTGCCAGGTGCTCGCGCAGGGTGAATTTGCCCATCAGCGCCAGCGGGACGCGCTCACGCACCCAGAAGAAGCAGCACAGAAACATCACCACGGCGACAGCGCACAGTGCCCCAACGCCAAGCTGATAACCCCGTGCGGTATTGCCCTGCCCCAGTACCGCGACCAGCCACGGCAGGCCCACTGAGACCAGGAAGCCCGCCACGCCGCAGAGTACAAAGCGCCATGACTGGCAGGAGATCACCTCATTGTGACGGGTTGTCATGGTGTTGATCAGCGCGCAGTAGGGCACGTTGATGGCGGTATAGCCCACAGACAACAGCAGATAGGTGCCGAACGCCCACGCGATTTTCACGCCCATGCTGGCGTCCGGAACGGTGAAAGTCAGCACGCCGATAATCCCGATGGGGAAGGCAACCCACAGCTGCCACGGGCGAAAGCGCCCCCAGCGGCTCTGCGTGCGGTCGGCAATCACGCCCATCACCGGATCGGAAATGGCGTCAAATACACGTAAGGCAATAAACAGTGTGCCCACCAGCGCGGGTGTCAGGCCAAACACATCAGTATAGAAAAAGGTCAGAAAATTCATGATCAGGCAGGTAATCACCGTCCCGCCCGCGTCGCCCAGGCCGTAGCCAATTTTTTCGCGCACGGACAAGCGGCTATCTGTTGCCCCTTGTGTCACGTCTGATTCTGTAATCGGTGTGGAAGTCATGAAGTAACTCCTCGGTAATCGAATTTATTATCGTATTTGTGCAAGGTACTCATTTATTCTGCACCGAACGGAAAGGCCAACAAGGGAAGGGAAAAGTATAAAAAGATGACGATTCCGACCTGATGATAAAAATGTGATTCCGATCGGACAGTTATTCGAATATTGATTAATAATCAAAGTGTAAGTTGAATATCAGCGGCAATAAAAGCGGAATGGTGAATATCCATGCTTGAATTATCCATAGCGCTTCCGATTAAGGTTCAAAATGGCGGGTTATTTATCTCCCGGGGCGTAGGCCGCCACCCTGCGCGAAAATTAACGTCGTGGGAGATTATTTTTGTCGAAAAAGGGACATTAACGATCGAGGAAGAAAGCACGTTATTTGAGGTAAAAGCAGGAGAGAGTTTGCTGCTTTGGCCAGACCGACGCCATGTGGGCGTCGGCGACTTTCCGGCCGATCTTAAATTTTACTGGCTGCATTTTGAGGTTGAGCATCACCCGCCCCGGTTGCCTAATCTGGCAATCGAACAACATTGCCGCGTGAGGGATGCACAGTATGTAATTTCTCTTTTCCGCCAGTTCCTGAGCGAGCAGGAGAAATTACAGCGAAGCGTGGCGCTGGAAATCATTTTATTACTGATTTTGCAGCAAATTTCTATTTCATCAGGCTATGAAGATAACGCAGATGAAGCCGGTGCGGCGATGGCGTGGAAGGCGAAGCAGCTTATTCGCACGCAGTTTCATTTACCGCTTTCGACGTCGCAACTGGCAAAAGCGTTGCACTGCAATGCCGATTATCTCGGGCGCGTGTTTCGCCGAACTTTCCATTTAACCCTGACGGAGGCAATACATCGCCAGCGCGTCAGGGCAGCGGAAAAGCTGTTGCTGGATGGTTCTGCTTCGCTTACTGAAGTGGCAACCCGCTGCGGCTTTAATGACGTGGGCTATTTTCGGCAGATCTTTTCAAAGCACACGGGCTTAACACCCGCCGTCTGGAAACGGCGGTACTGTAAAGAGCATATCAATTCCGGCTGATCACTGGCCGTAATAGGCATTCACCCCGTGCTTGCGCAGATAGTGCTTGTCGAGCAGCTCCTGCTGCATAACCGGTAACTGCGGTGCGAGCTGACGTGAGAACAGGCCCATATAGGCGCACTCTTCCAGTACCACGGCATTGTGGACCGCATCGGCAGCATCTTTACCCCAGGCAAACGGGCCGTGGGAGTGGACCAGCACCGCCGGGACCTGCATCGGGCTGAGATCGCGCTCCTCGAAGGTTTTGATGATCACTTCACCCGTCTGATATTCGTATTCCCCGGCAATTTCTGCCGAGGTCATCAGGCGCGTGCAGGGAATGGTTCCGTAGAAATAGTCCGCGTGCGTTGTGCCCCAGGCGGGTAAATCCTGCCCCGCCTGTGACCAGATGGTGGCGTGGCGAGAATGGGTATGTACGATGCCGCCAATCTCCGGGTAGCGACGGTACAGCGCAAGATGGGTGGGCGTGTCGGAAGAGGGTTTTTTATTACCCTCGACAACCTGGCCCGTGGCAATATTCACCACCACCATATCCTCCGCCGTCATCACGTCATACTCCACGCCGGAGGGCTTAATCACCATCATGCCGCTTTGGCGGTCCACTGCGCTGACGTTGCCCCAGGTAAAGGTCACCAGCTGGTGGGCGGGCAGCGCCAGGTTTGCCGCCAGCACCTCGGCTTTGAGTTGTTCTAACATGTCATGCCTCCTTCCTGCATACGGGCTTCAATCCAGCGGCGTGCCTGGATAATCTCCAGCACCGGCTCTTTTGCTTTTTCAGTCCACATCTCAATCAGAAACGCACCGCGATAGTTCAGCTTATTCAGCGTGTTAAACACGCCAACGAAATCGACGCAGCCTTCTCCAAACGGCACGTCGCGGAACTGTCCGGGGCTTTGCGCGGTGACGGGTTGGGTATCTTTCAGGTGAATAGCCGCAATGCGGTCAATGCCCAGCGTCAGCTCGGCGGTGACATCGTTGCCCCACGCGCTCAGGTTGCCGACATCCGGGTAAACGCTGAACCACGGCGAGGCGAGCATGTCGTCCCACTTTTTCCACTTGCTGATGGAGTTCATAAACGCGGTGTCCATGATCTCCACCGCCAGCATCACCTGCGCGGCGGCGGCCTGCTCGACGGCCCACGCCAGCCCTTCGGTAAAGCGCTGCTGCGTGCCTTCATCATGCACTTCGTAATAAACGTCATAGCCCGCGAGCTGGATGGTGCGAATGCCTAAGTCACGCGCCAGCCTGATGGCTTTGGTCATGATCTCGCGGGCGCGTTGGCGCACGGTTTCATCCCGGCTGCCAAAGGGAAAACGGCGGTGGGCAGAAAGACACATCGACGGGATCGCCACGCCGGTTTCAAGCATCGCTTCAACCAGCGAAGCGCGCTGCGTGGTGCTCCACTCGAGGCGTGACAAACGCTCGTCGGTTTCGTCGACTGACATCTCAACGAAATCGAACCCGCAGCTTTTCGCCAGCACCAGGCGTTCCGGCCAGGAGAGATCTTTCGACAGCGCTTTTTCGTAAATACCTAACGGATGTTGACGCATGGTTACGCTCCCCAGATGTCGCGGATTTGCGAATGGAATGCCTGTGCCACCTGCGGCGGATTAGCGGCGCCTGCCAGCGCGCGTCCTGCAATAAACGCTTTTACGTTGATCTGCTTAAACAGCGGCAGGTCGGCAGGGGTGATGCCGCCGGTGATCGAAAGCTGCAAACCGATGTCGGAGAGCGCTTTCATTTTCGCGAGATCCGCTTCGCCCCACTGCTGACCGCTCGCCTGTGCGTCGCGCCCGCGGTGATAGATTGCCTGCTTCACGCCGACGCGATGCCACGCGCGCGCGTCGTCCAGCGTCCAGTTGCCAAAGAGCTCCATCTGGATTTCGCCGCCGCGGCGCAGGGCCACCTCGTGGCCTCGTTCAACGGTGGCCAGCGGGGCGGCGCAGATGATGGTCATCCAGTTCGCGCCCGCGCCAAACGCCTGTTCTGCCAGCGTTTCTCCGGCGTCGGCCACTTTCCAGTCCGCCACGATGATTTTATCCGGGCATTGCTGACGCAGGGCGCGCACGGCATTCAGCCCTTCGGTCAGGCACAAAATGGTGCCCGCTTCGACGATATCGACGTGATCTGCAAGCGTCGCGACGTCGCGCTGCGCGGCCTGAAGAGAGGTGTGGTCGAGTGCCAGCTGCAGTAATGGTCGGCTCATAGGTCGTACTCCTTAACACGGGCGTGATAGCCCTGTAGTGCTGAAATCAGTAGCTGGTAGCGCTGATACTTGCGCTGATAGGCCTCATGGGCGCGCATGTCAGGTTCAATGACACGAATGTCGTGTCGGAGGGCGCATTGCGCCGCATGGAAATTGGGGTACACATCGGTGCCGACCAGCGCCGCCAGCGCCGCGCCGGAACATCCCGTCTCTTCCACCTGTGGCAGCTCAATCGCCAGCCCGCTGACGTCGGCGAGCATTTGCATCCACACGTCGGAATGGGTCGGGCCACCCGTGACGCGCAGCGCCTGCACCTGGGTAAAGCGCTCAAGCATGCGGTTGAGGTGGGTCATGTGGCTGAACACCACGCCCTCGTAAACGGCCTGCAGCAGGTGCGCGCGGGTGTGTAGCGCCTGCATCCCGTAGAAACCGCTGGTCATCTCCAGCCCGGCGTTACTGCCGTAGAGAAATGGCAGGAAGTACACATCGCTTTCGGCTTTCGGCAGGCTGGCGACGGCGTGGTTGATCTCGCTGAACGACATGTCGCCCCACTGCGCGGTGAGCCACTCAAGGTTGCCGGACGAGGTCGGGCTGGCTTCGTGAACGATGTACTGCTGCGGATGCACGTAGCGGCCATAGACGTACGGGAAGGGTTCGTTGCTGCGAAGCGCACTGGCAATCCCGCTGGTGACGGCCCAGGTCCCCATCACGGCGTTCAGCGTCTGTTCGTCTTGCAGTCCGGCGCAGAGCGCGGTGGAAACCACATCAAACAGTCCCCCCACGACGGGCGTGCCCGCCGCGAGACCGGTAAGGGCGGCTGCCTGAGCGGTGATTTCCCCGCAAATTTCTGCTGAACCGACAATCGGCGGCAGAGCGCCGTCAATTTCGCTGATACCGAGCCAGCGCGTGAGCTGGGGATCGTATTTCCCGGTATTCATGTTGTAGAGATTGGACTCAGAGATATTGCTCTCCTCACAGCCCTTCACGCCGGTCAGGCACCAGCGCAGATAGTCATGCGCCATCATTACGCTGCCAATCTGCTGGTACCGCTGCGGTTCATTCTCTTTGACCCAGCGTAGAAGCGAGGCCGGGTGCCCGGTCCACAGCGTCTGACGCGTATGCGGATAAAGCTTTTCGGGAATGCCGTCCTGCTGCCAGCGCTGCACAATCTCCAGTGCCCGGCGGTCAGAGGAGAGAATGGCGTTGCCCAGCGGTTGGTCCTGTTTATCGAGCAGAAACAGTCCCTTACCCTGTGCAGAAATACCGACACCTTTGATCTGTTTACCGTTTACGCCTGAACTTTTGAACAACGCAGCGATGGTTACGTAGCAGTGTTGCCACAGTTGATGCATATCCCGCTCCGCATAGCCTGCGCGCGGGCTGTGCGTGGCAACGGCGCGACGTTCGATACAAATTTCCTTACCCTGGCTGTTGTATAAACCGGCTTTCAGATAAGTACCGCCACAATCGATACCCAGCCAGAAGGGCTCTTTTTCACTCATCTTCATCTCGCTTAATTGCCGGGTGGCGCTTCGCTTACCCGGCCTACGGTTTGGTTTAGTGGGTCAGGTGAGGGCCTCAGGCCGCACGCTTGTGTGGCGTCACCGTGGGATTAGGCTCTGAGCCGGCATCGCATTTCGCCGGTAACAGCAGGGCCAGCAGCGACGCCAGCGCCAGAGAAACGGCCAGGCAGTAAACGCCCGCATCCTTGCTGTACAAGGTGATCAGCACCCCAACCGCATACGGACCACAGAAGCCGCCGAGGTTGCCCAGGGCGTTGATCACGCCGCGCGCGCCGCCCGCCATCTCTGCGCTGAACAGACGCGCCGGGATGGTCCAGAACACGCCCGCAGCGGATTGCAGGAAGAACCCGCAGCCCACCAGGGCGGCATAGGCCAGCCAGGTGTTTGCTTTCAGCGCCACGGAGAGGAACATGCAGAGCGCAAAACCGATCAGCGGCAGGGAGACAAACAGCTTGCGCTTGCCGGTGCGGTCAGAAAGGGTAGAGAACAGGAACATGCCCGCAATGGCGCCGATGTAGGGCAGAATGGCGAGCATCCCCACCTGACCAATGCTGGTGTGCGTCAGCTCTTTCAGGATGGTCGGCAGCCAGAGCGTGTAACCGTAAATCCCGGTCTGGTAGAAGAAGTTCAGGGCGATCAGCTGCCACATGGTTTTGTCGGACAGCACGGCGCTGAGTGAGGCATTTTTCACCTCTTTTCCGGCGATGGCCTGCTGCTCCGCCGCCAGCGTTTGCACCAGATAGTTTTTCTCCGCCTCTGAGATCCAGCGGGCTTCCTGCGGACGGTCGTACACGGTGAACGCCCACAGCACCAGCACAACGACGGACATTAGACCTTCAATAATGAACAGCCAGCGCCAGTCGAGCGCGGTGATGATCCAGCCCGACAGCGGGGCGGTGATGATCCCGGCGATAGGCACGAACATAATCACAATGGCATTGGCGCGACCGCGCTCGGCATCCGGGAACCAGTTGCTGATCATGGTGAGCACTACGGGCAGCATCCCGCCTTCCGCCACGCCGAGTAAGAAGCGCAGCACCAGAAGCTGATACTGATTCGTCACGAGTCCCGTGAGCACCGAGATCACCGCCCAGGCAACCAGCGACCAGCCGATAAATTTCTTGCCGCTGCCGTGCACGGCAATCTTGCCGCCGGGAACCTGCAGGAACAGATAGCCGATAAAGAAGATCCCGCCCGCCAGGCCTGCCATCGTCGCGGTAATACCTAATTCTTCATCCATACCACCCGGCATCGCAAACGCGATATTCACGCGGTCCATATATGAAATAATGCAGGCGATAAGAATGGGAGGAATGATTCTTAGCCAGCGCTGGCGCGGAATGTCCGCATGTAGAGCATTCGATGAAATATTCATGGTTAATGTCTCAGTGAATGTAATCGGAATATGTCTTTTGTTTTTATTGTTTCGCTTTATTCATAGCACTAATACCGTCGCGCAAAATGGCGATGCGATGGCTGACGTCAGCATTAGCATTTATTTCCAGTAATTTAATACCGGAGAATTTCAACGTTGCGGCGCTCGCCGCAGTAAAGAGTGATTTTGCATGTTCAGTTGACATCAAACTGTCGGCGCAGAATGAAGAAAACGGCGCGTGCAGATCCTGCCATTCTCCGTACTCCCCTTGGGTGGTCGTGCCCGAAAACATCAGTGCACCCAGTTTCCCGGCGTTGAGCGCGGCCTGAACATGGTCAAGCGGAAGGGTCGTGCTACGGCCTTCGATGGCCGAACGCGCCCAGTTGATGCAGACGCTGATATCCGTCTCTTTCACCACCTCCAGCACCTGCTCTAAGGGCAGGAAACCCTTGCGCGGTGCCGGGCCGTTCATGGCATCGCAGTGTTCCAGCACCAGATCGCAGCCCCAGTCCCAGCCCACGATTTCTCGAATCGAGCGGGAAAACGCTTCGGTGGCCTGGTCGACGGAAGCATTGCCCGCCTGCGGGGCTGCCTGCATTTCCAGGGCTATCACTTTGCCCGGATAACGGGCGTTCACGGCGTTAACTTTCTGGTGCAGATGCCGGTAAAAGTCTACGCAGGCTTTACGCTGCGTTTCGTCGGCTGACGCCAGGCCAAACGCGCCGTTGCTGCCGCGGCGGCGCATGGTTTCCATCACAGCCGTGACCACAATTTGCCATTCACCCGGCGTATGGCGGAACAGCCATTCGTCGCCAAGAGGATGCAGATTTTCAAGGCAAGGCTGCTCCAGCCCGCGGATATGCGGCGTGTCGGAAAGTTCCTGCCAGAAGGTTTGTTCTTCTTGTTCCCCTTTCTGGTGAAACGAGGGTGCGCAGGGGTACGCACCAATAATAAAACCGGTGTTGGTCATTTCGCGTTCCTGTATTTATCAGAAAATTAATCTAATTCGCTGATTGCCACTTTCACCACAATTTTACGAATTGCGGATCCCTTGTTTTTAATACAGGCAGGACGATGCACATCCTGCGGGAAAAATAGGGCATAGCTGCCGGGTATCATTTCGATAAACGATTCATTTTCACTGTCGTGATAAAAAATAATATCTCGCTGTTCCAGTAATGATTCGCTTATTTCGTTATTACCGGTATCAATAGCGATACCGATTTTCTCTTCACCCCATGCCAGAAACTGAATATCCAGATAGCGGCGGTGCACTTCCGGGCGGTTCTCGTGCGGTTCCTTTGTCGTCAGGTCGAGAACCTGGGCAAAAATAGTGCGACCTTCAATTTCCACCACGCCTGGCGCCAGGGTGGTGAAATCCGTAGTGCGCAAAAAATGAAGTGCTTTTTCAATCGCCAGCGGCAGACGACACGGATTGGGCTGGGAAATATGTCCGAATATCATGGTCCACTCCTTACAGAGACTGGATTTTCGCCCACACGCTGTCGTCGATGGTGATTCCGTCGCGGCGGTTCTCTTCCAGCAGGCGCGTGAATTCATGGCCCGGAAGGCGGACGGCGACATTTTCATCAGCACGTTCGGCGGTGGTAACGAAGTCCATGATGCGCTGCAGCTTGGCATCTCGGGTTGGGCCGTCAATCAGGCGATCAACCTCGATGGCGATAAAGATCTGCGACACGCCATACTCGTCGCTGTTGTCCTGGGTTACTTCCGCAACGGATGCGCCGTCAGAGAGCAGGGTGGCGATCATATCGAGCACGATGGATAAGCCGGACCCTTTCCAGTAGCCCATCGGCAGAATACGGCGGTTTTTCTCAATCACGCCTGGCTCTCGGGTGAGATTGCCCTCGTCGTCAAAGCCGCCATCGACCGGCAGCTCGCGCCCGGCCAGGCGATTCACTTCCAGCATGCCGTAGGAGAACATCGACATCGACATGTCGACCATGGTGATCGGGTTAGAGGGAATAGCCACGATCAGCGGGTTAGTGCCGATACAGCACTCTTTTGATCCCCACGCGGGCATCACGGCAATGGAGTTAGTCCAGCATATGCCGATGTAGCCCTTCTCTGCCGCCTGCCAGCCGTAGCTGCCGCCGCGCATCCAGTGGTTCGCGTTACGCAGTGCCACCAGACCAATACCGTGGTCGGACGCCAGCTCGGTGGCGCGATCCATCATTTTTTTCGCCGTCAGGTTGCCAATGGAGCGCTGGGCGTCCCATTGTTCGATGGCGCCTAATGTCGTCACCCGTTTTGGCTGAGCGTCGGGAAGGATGTCGCCAGCATCAAGCTGCTGAATGAAACGCGGAAAACGGTTAACGCCGTGCGAATAGACGCCGGACTCCGTTGTGCGGGCGAACATCTCGGCGCAGGCGTCTGCGGTTTCCGCTTTCACGCCGCGATCGAGCAGGACCCGATTGAACGCCGCTTTCAACTCTTCAAAGGTCACTTTCATCCCTGTTCTCCTGTTCTTTTAAGGGGCAAGTGCGAGTGCTTTTTTATCGTTAAATTTCACTATGCGAAATCTGATTTCAAATATAGCGATCAAATTTTGTCAGATCAACGATATTCATGTTTTTCAAAATCTATTAAAATCAAATGGTTGTGTTTTTTCTGTTGAGATCGTGAACTGAACCACACTTTGCGCTACCATCAGGACGCGATAAAAAGGAGCCATTTAATGAGCATGAAAGAGAGCGAAATGACGCAAGAAAAAGAGAGGCCAGCAGGCAGCCAGAGCTTGTTTCGCGGCCTGATGCTGATTGAGATCCTCAGCAACTATCCGAACGGGTGTCCGCTTGCGCATTTATCGGAACTGGCGGGGCTGAATAAGAGCACGGTGCACCGCTTGCTGCAGGGGCTACAGTCGTGCGGGTACGTGACCCCTGCACCCGCGGCGGGCAGCTATCGCCTGACCACCAAATTTATCGCCGTCGGGCAAAAGGCCCTGTCGTCGCTGAATATTATTCACGTGGCCGCTCCGCACCTTGAGGCGCTGAACATTGCCACCGGCGAAACGGTGAACTTCTCCAGCCGTGAGGACGACCACGCCATCCTGATTTATAAGCTCGAACCGACAACCGGTATGCTGCGCACGCGTGCCTATATCGGCCAGCATATGCCGCTCTACTGCTCCGCAATGGGCAAAATCTACATGGCGTTTGGTCATCAGGATTACGTGGCGAGCTACTGGGAAAGCCATCAGGAACAGATCCAACCTTTGACGCGCAACACCATCACTGAGCTGAGCGCCATGTATGATGAGCTGGCGGAAATTCGCGACCGCAGCATGGCGATGGACAAAGAAGAGAACGAGCTGGGCGTTTCCTGCATTGCCGTGCCGGTCTTTGATATCCATGGCCGCGTCCCGTATGCGATCTCTATCTCGCTGTCGACGTCGCGCATGAAGCAGGTGGGTGAGAAGAACTTGCTCAAACCGCTGCGCGAAACGGCAGAGGCTATCTCAAAAGAGCTGGGTTTTAACGTGCGCGAGGCGTAACAGATGAACCGATTTATCATGGCGGATGCGGAAAAATGCATTGGGTGCCGCACCTGCGAAGTGGCCTGCGCGGTGTCGCATCAGAGCGCTGTCTCCGCTCATGCCTTTACGCCCCGCATTCGGGTCGTTAAGGGGGATGCCTACACTACGGCAGTGGGTTGCCATCAGTGCGAGGATGCGCCCTGTGCAAATGTATGCCCAACCCGTGCCATCAGCCGTACGGCGGGAGCCTGGATCGTTGAGCAGACGCGCTGCATTGGGTGCAAAAGCTGTGTGGTGGCGTGTCCGTTTGGGGCGATGCAGGTTCGTCTGGAGGGAAATAGGGCGCAGGCGGTGAAATGTGATTTATGTGTGCATCGCGAAGGCGGACCGGCCTGCGTGGAGGCCTGTCCAACCCACGCGCTGCGCTGTGTTGATCCCGCCAGATTACGCACCGAACGGCTGCATAATCTGGCGTAAGAACTTACTGGCCGTCTTCGCGCCAGGCGTTCTCAATCTCTTCTGCGAGAATTTTCACACCCGCTTCGATTTTTTCCGGATCGGGCACGTAGTTCATGCGCATGCACTGGTGCGTATGCGGCCACGGCTTATCGAGCCCCGGGAAGAAATAATCGCCCGGGACCATCAGCACGCCGCGCTTTTTCAGGCGCTGGTAGAGCAGCTCGGTGGTGATAGGCAAATCCTTAAACCACAGCCACAGGAAAATCGCCCCTTCAGGCTTGTGGATCAGGCAGCGTTCTTCCGGTAAATAGCGGCGAATTGTCGCAATCGTCTCCTGAACGCGCTGGTAATAGAAAGGCTTGATCACGTCATTGGAAAGACGCAGCAGGTCGTTGCGCTTAATCATTTCGCACATCATTGCCGGGCCAATGCCGCCCGGTGAAAGGCTGATAATGCCGTTCATATTGGTAATGGCGGTGATGATTTTCTCGTTAGCGATGATGATGCCGCAGCGGCTGCCGGGCAGACCGAGCTTAGAGAGGCTCATGCACAGGACGATGTTTGGGTTCCACAGCGGACGTGCTTCGCTGAAGATAATGCCCGGGAACGGCACGCCGTAGGCGTTATCGATCACCAGCGGAATGCCGTGCTGATTCGCGAGCGCATCCAGCTTCATCAGTTCGTCGTCGGTGATCACGTTGCCCGTTGGGTTCGTCGGACGCGATACGCAGATCATGCCCGTCTCTTCACCAATATGCAGGTGTTCAAAATCGACGTGATATTTGAACTGGCCTTCCGGCAGCAGCTCAATGTTCGGGCGCGCGGAGACGAACAGATCCTCTTCCAGGCCGGAATCAGCGTAGCCGATATACTCCGGTGCCAGCGGGAACAGCACTTTTTTGGTGGTGCCGTCGGCGCGACGCCCTGCGAACAGGTTAAACAAGTAGAAAAACGCGCTCTGGCTGCCGTTTGTCAGTGCAATATTCTGTGGTTCGATATCCCAACCCAGCTCGTCACGCAGCATTTCGGCGAGGAGTGCCAGCAGCTCGGTTTTACCCTGCGGGCCGTCGTAATTGCAAAGCGCATCGGTTGCTTTGCCGCTTTCCAGCATCTGAGCGAGCAGCGTCTGGAAATAGGTCGTCATCTCCGGGATTTGAGCCGGGTTTCCGCCGCCGAGCATGATTGCGCCCGGTGTGCGCAGCCCGTCGTTGAGGTCCTCCATCAGGCGAGTAATGCCTGAATGGCGGGTAAATTTGTCGCCGAAAAGTGAAAACGTCATAGCAGGTGATCTGTCGAGCTTATTTTGAAAGTGGGTAACCATAACGCTAGCACCGTGCTGGTGCAAATCGGGTGATGTGGTCGGATTTGTTGTTTTATATGGCGGAGTTTGATTTTTGTAGTGAATAGTTCGGGTGAGGGGGAACATACGGCTCTGGTGGTCATTCCGTTCACTTCATGTTCCTTGCTACTCTGTAACGACATGACCGGTGAACGTGCCAGGGTGGCTCAATCTGCACTGAACCCCTAAACCTGGACACCTTGCTTTCTTTATTGTTCTGTCAGAGTTCGGTATTCAACCGGACTCATCCCGCCCATTTTTAAACTGATTCGTTCGGTGTTGTAATAGCGAATATACCTGCCAATATCGCTTTCAAGCTCTTCCACTGAACTGTACTTTTTCCTGTAATACATCTCTACCTTCAGATGACTGAAGAAGTTTTCCATTACTGCATTATCCAGACAGTTACCCTTACGCGACATACTTTGTGTGATGCCTGCGTCAGCCAGCATTCTGCGCCATACAGGCGTTCTGTAAGCCCAGCCTTGATCACTGTGCAACATCGCGCCTTCTTTGTTTCTGCATGCTTTAAGCGCTTTTTTTAGCATCCTGCAGACCAGAGGTTGTGACTGACTGGTTGATGTTTGCCAGGCCACAATTTCATTATTGAACAGATCCTGAAGGGCTGACAGGAACAGTTTTTGACCACCGGCACGGAACTCTGTCACGTCTGTGCACCACTTTATCCCACTGCATTCGGCTCTGAAGTTACGGGCAAGAATATTATCGGAAGCCGGGCCGCCGCCGGCCATACAGGAGCGGTATTTTCTTCGGCGCAACCGGCATGTCAGATCATGCTTTTTCATCAATATACGAACCGTTTTATGGTTCAGAGTGAAGGCTTCATTACGCAGTGCCGCCGTCATTCTTCGATAGCCATAACGTTGGGCATTTCTCTGGCTGATCGTGAACATAGCACTGACAGCCGCCGCATACCGAACCGGCTCATTTGCGGGTCTGGATATCTGGTAATAATACGTGCTGCGTGCCAGCCCTGCGGCACAGAGCAGGTAAACAAGCCGGTGGTCTGCGAGCAGACCCTGTATTACTCGCGTTTTTTCTGCTGTTCCCTGAGAGCCTTTTCTTCCCTCAGGGCTTTGAGCTTTTTTAGATATGCGTTTTCCGCCCGCAGGTATTCCAGCTCTCTCAGAAGTTCTGAGGGAGTCATCTCACTGAGCGGTCTGGAGTCAGGTATAAACTTTTTCTGTGACATAGCGGGCCCGGATTTGGCTGTATTAAGCGCCTGTGCGCCGCCTTTCCGGTAACGTCTTGTCCAGTCAAGAATGAGCGACTCATTTGGAATGGCAAAGCGCGCTGAAGCTTCCGCATAGCTGCATCCGTGTTCAGCCACATAACGGATTACGCGGAGCCTGAAAGCAGAAGTATAGGTTCGTGCAGGACGATCCTCCAGCCCAGCCTTACCCTGGCGCCTGTAAGTCCGTATCCATCGGGTGAGAGGTGTTCGACCAACAGAAAACAGGCGGGCTGTTTCTTTGATACTCGACTGGCCAGTCATGTAATGCTGAACAGCCGCAAGACGGATGTGAAAGGGATACCTCATCTGAACCTCCAGATTCTATGATCTGGTGTCCAGGTTTAGGGGTTCAGTGCAATCGCCACCACCCTGGCAATCCGGGCTCCCGGCGGTAAATCGCCGCTTCGCGGTTCCCTCAGCTTATTCCTTCAGGCTATCGGGTCGGGCATGAGCCTGCATCCCTGCAGGCCACGCCCTCTCGGCGCATCCCTGCGCCTCGACCCGGCCTTACGGAAACACTTCGGCGATTTACAGCCGGACCAGGGCATCGCTGTAATCCATTCATTTTCCTGAAGCAACGTTCACCGCTTCCGGTTAAAAAATTACCGGGGATCCCTCAGCCCTGAGGGAGAGGGAACTGGAGTGTGCCGTTATTGATTACCTGCCCATACCACCATCACCTTATCGTCCTTGTGCTCGCGCACGAAGCCGTACCCCTCTTTCAGCGACAGGGTAGTTTGCTTGCCTTCACCGATCGCTGGATGGCGGGCGCGGAACTGGCCCAGCGTTTGCCAGTGGGTGACGGTTAGGGCCTGCTTGCCCGTGACGTCCTGCCAGTTCATATCCGAACGGGTGCCCTGTAGCGGGTCGGAGCCTGTTGGCCCAAACGGACGTTCAGATTCATCCCCGTAATAGATTTGTACGCTGCCCGGCGCCAGCAGAAGCAGCTCCGCCGCGCGCTGGCCCCCTTCGCGGAACAGACGCGTATCGTGTGATGAGAGATAGCTCAGGACGTTGAAGCTTTGCAGCTTCTCCGCCATCTGCTGCCAGGTAAGATCCATGTCGGCCAGGCAATCCACCGCTTTTGCCGCCTGCTCCTGATAATCAAAGTTGATCATCGCATCAAAACCGTGGCGGTAATAATCGCTTTGCATCACCCCGTGTCCCCAGGATTCCCCGGTCATCCAGAACGGTGCGTTATCGAGCTTTTTGTCCGGGTTCGCCCCTTTCCAGGCGGCCAGCGCCTGGCTTGCCTGGTCTTTCAGCTGTTGCCAGGCCGCAAGCTCAACGTGTTTAGCCGTATCCACCCGGAAACCGTCGATGCCGTAGTCACGGACCCACTGGCTGAGCCAGTGGGTCAGGTAGTCGCGCGGGGTATAGCCCGGAATAGCTTTCGCATGGGTGTCAGGTTTGTGTTGATAGAAATTGGGTAACCCGGAAAGGACGGTGGATTCCGTTTTCAGATCCGGCAAAAATGCCAGAGACATGGTCAAATCATCGAAGCCAGGGTTGTCATAATCGCCGATATCGGTGCGGATCCATTTCTTGCCCCACCATTTTTCCCATGCGGCTTTGTCGCTAAAGTTGATGTAGTCGTTAAAGCTGTGCCAGCTCTGGCCCGCGCCCGGCTTCCAGTCCGTCCAGCGTTCTCCCAGCGTCTTTTTCAGCTCATCACCCTGAAGGTACAGGGCACCAAACTGAAATTCCTGCATGTCTGCCAGCGTGGCATAGCCAACATGGTTCATAACGATATCAAACAAAACGCGGATCCCGCGCTTGTGCGCTTCGTCGACAAGATGGCGTAAATCATCTTCGGTGCCCATGTTGGCGTCGAGCTTGGTCCAGTCCTGGGTGTAGTAGCCGTGATAGGCGTAGTGAGGGAAATCTCCTTTGGTGCCACCGCCTACCCAGCCGTGGATCTGCTCAAGCGGGGAGCTTATCCAGAGCGCATTCACCCCCAACTGCTGTAAATAATCGAGCTTGCCGGCGAGTCCCTTGAGGTCGCCGCCGTGGAAGGTGCCAATCTCCTGCATGCCGTCCTTATGGCGACCGTAGCTGTTGTCGTTGCCCGGGTCACCATTCACATAACGGTCGGTTAGCACAAAATAGACGGTGGCGTTTTGCCAGCTAAACGGCGCAGGTTTGTCGGTTTCGGCGCGCTCAAGCAGCAGCAGGCCGTTACTGTTGGCGGCTGGCTGCAGAGTGATTTTTCCATTCTGCACCGTCGCCGTCTGTTTACTGTAGTAGTCGCGCACGACGGAGCCTTCCGGGAAGGTAGCGCTGACATCCAGCGTCAGCGGTTTACCGTCCCACTTCGGGCACTGGCGGATGACGTTTGCAACCGGCTGTTCTGCGGCACTCTGAATCGTCAGCAGCAGGGTGGGCGTGCCGGAGCGGGTATCAATCCGCATCTGGTAGTCACCGTCGCGGAAAAGGCGCCACTGCGGCGGCGTGCCGTCACAGGGCTTGAGCGACAGCATCTCATTGAGTTTTATCGCGTCCGCAGGCTGCCAGCACGTCTTGTCAAAACTCAGCGTCAGAGGACGCGTACCCTTCGCAAGCTTTGCCTGGCTGGTAAAGACCCCCGTGCCTTCGGCGCTAAAGGCGCTAAACCCCGGCGATGACCAGTCGGCATGCGCCAGTGCGGGTAACATCAGAAAGGCCAATGCGGTACGTTTCATTCCTTTTTCCTGTTGCGGCATTTTTGACCAGTGTGCCATCAGGCGGAGAGCAAAAACTCATCCCCCGTCGCTTTCTGCCAGGAGGATGCGTGAGGATGAGTGATCTCGCGCAAAATTAGGGAGTTATATGCGATAGCGCACACAATTTTCATGGAATGATGGTTTTATGAGCAAGTTTCAGGTGACATAGTTTCGGAATTGGACTATTTCTATACGTGCTCTTGAAGTCTATTTTTGATATGATTTGAGATTCCGCTCTCAAATTTGTGAAAAAAATAAGGTGTTGGGATGATTACATCCGACCAGGAGACCTAATGATATCGACTCCCATTCGACGATATGGGGCTGCGATACTCATGTTACTCACCACGGCATTTTCGGGTGAGGTGCTTGCGAAGACGCACACGGATACAACGAGTAAGAAAGCCCACGTAATAAAGACGACAAGTAGTAAGGTTAGCAGTAAACAAGAGTATTCTCGCAATAGTGCAAAGAGTAGTTCACTTCCTGATTTGCGAAAATACCCTTCCGGAACACCAAGGAAAAAAGCGTTTCTCCGGACGGTAATGCCTTACATCACGAGTCAAAATGCCGCGATTACTGCGGATCGTAACTGGCTGATTTCCAAACAGTACGATAGCCGCTGGTCGCCGTCTGAGCGCGCGCGTCTTAAAGATATCACGAAGCGATACAAGCTGAGCTGGAACGGTAACACGCGTCGTGTGCCGTGGAATGCTCTCCTTGAGCGTGTGGATATCATCCCGGGCAGCATGGTTGCGACCATGGCTGCTGCCGAAAGCGGCTGGGGGACGTCTAAGCTTGCGCGTAACAACAACAACCTTTTCGGCATGAAATGTGTGAAAGGTCGTTGTAACAATGCCCCTGGCAAGGTGAAAGGCTATTCGCAGTTTGAATCAGTGAAAGATTCAGTGAGCGCCTACGTGGTGAATCTGAACACGCACCCGGCCTACTCATCGTTCCGTAAATCACGCGCTCAGCTGCGTAAAGCGGACCAGGAAGTGACGGCCAGTACGATGATCCACAAGCTGAAAGGTTATTCGACAAAGGGACAGAGCTATAACAACTATCTGTTCGCCATGTACCAGGATAACCAGCGCTTAATCGCCGCCCATATGTAATCTCAAAAAAACGCCTTCCACTGGAAGGCGTTTTCTTTTCTAGATCAGCACCTCGCTGTGGCGATCCCGATACTCCTTCGGCGTGGTGTCATACTCTTTGCGGAACACCGAATAGAAATATTGCAGAGACGGGTAACCGCACATCTGCGAGATTTCGTTGATCGACAGCGACGTGGAAATGAGCAGGCTGCGTGCTTTCTCCAGCTTTTCAGCATGGATGACGGCATGAATGGTTTCTCCCACCTCTTCTTTAAAACGCTTCTCCAGATTCGAACGCGAAATGCCCACCGAATCCAGCACCTGATCGACCTTAATCCCTTTGCAGGCGTGGTTGCGAATATAGTGCATGGCCTGAATGACGGCCGGGTCGCTTAAGGAGCGATAGTCAGTTGAGCGACGTTCTACGACGCGGACAGGTGGCACGAGCAAGCGCTGAAGGGGCAGAGATTCTTTATCCAGCAGACGATGCAGCAGCTTCGCCGCCTGATAACCCATCTGACGCGTGCCCTGTGCAACGGAGGAGAGCGCCACGCGAGACAGATAGCGGGTCAGTTCTTCGTTATCAATGCCAATCACGCACAGCTTTTCGGGCACCGGAATGTGTAAGTGTTCGCAGACCTGCAGCACGTGCCGCGCGCGGGCGTCCGTCACGGCAATAATACCGGTTTGCGGCGGCAGCGTTTGCAGCCAGTCCGCCAGGCGGTTTTGTGCGTGCTGCCAGTTTTCCGGCGCGGTCTCCAGCCCCTGGTACACCACGCCGCGGTACTTTTCCTTCGCGACCAGCTGGCAAAACGCGTGTTCGCGTTCAACGGCCCAGCGCTTGCCGCTGGTGGCCGGTAACCCATAAAACGCGAAGCGATGGACGCCTTTCTCTTTTAAATGAAGAAAGGCGGCCTCGACCAGGGCATGGTTATCGGTGGCAATATAGTGGACCGGCGGATAGTGTTCGGGTGAATGGTAGGAGCCACCGACGCCCACAATCGGGACGTCGACGTCGGTCAGCAGCTGCTCGATGACGGGGTCGTCATAGTCGGCGATGACGCCATCGCCCAGCCAGTCTTTGATGTTCTCCAGACGGGTGCGAAAATCTTCTTCAATAAAAATATCCCATTCAGATTGCGACGCCTGCAAATATTCACCAACACCTTCTACCACCTGACGGTCGTAGGCTTTATTGGCATTGAATAACAACGTAATGCGGTGACGCTTTTCAAACATGGCTCACTTCCCAATTAAGTCACAATACGGTTATCAGGCCCGTCGCTTGGTGGCCGAGTCCATCCAGACTGCCAGTAAAAGAATGGCCCCCTTGACGATATACTGCCAAAACGTCGGGACGTCCATCATACTCATCCCGTTATCCAACGATGCCATGATAAATGCCCCCATGACCGCACCCGCCACGCTACCGATACCCCCTGCGAGGCTGGTGCCGCCAATGACGCAGGCGGCGATAGCATCCAGCTCGGCGATGTTACCGGCGGAGGGAGAGCCAGCACCCAGACGCGAGCTGAGGATCAACCCGGCGATAGCGACCATCAGGCCGTTAATGGCGAAGACCGCCAGCTTGGTACGCTCGACATTGATACCCGAGAGGCGGGCCGCTTCAAGGTTGCCGCCAATGGCATAAATACGGCGACCAAACGCGGTGCGCGTGGCCATAAACATGCCGCCCAGCAGCAGAAGCGCCAGCAGCAGGACGGGTGTCGGAACGCCGCGATAGTCGTTTAAAAGCCAGATGGCGCCGAGCACAATGACCGCCGTGAGCGCCTGGCGCCCCACCACGGACGTTGATGCAGGCGATGCCAGACCCAGCGCCTGACGGCGCATACGTCCCCGCCACTGCCACGCGACAAACGCCAGCAGTCCCACCACACCGATCGTAAAGCCTATGCTATCTGAGAGGTAACTCTGGCCAATTTGCGACATGGCCGCGCTGGTGGGGGAGACCGTGGTACCGTTAGTAATACCGATTAAAATTCCGCGGAAGGCCAGCATCCCCGCCAGGGTGACGATGAACGACGGCACCTTACGGTAGGCAACCCACCAGCCGTTCCAGGCCCCCAGAACCAGACCCAGCAACAGCGTGACCGCCACGGTCAGCGGCAGCGGCCATCCAAGCCAGACGTCGAAAATCGCCGCCACGCCGCCAAGCAGACCCATCATCGAGCCGACAGACAGGTCGATTTCCGCAGAGATAATCACGAAGACCATGCCCACGGCCAGAATGCCGGTGATGGCGGTCTGGCGGAGCAGGTTGGAGACGTTACGCGCGCTCAGGTAAGAGCCATCCGTCATCCACGTGAAGAACAACATGATGACGATGATTGCTGCGATCATCACGAAAACCTGCAGGTTCAGCGCTTTTAGCCCCGCGAACGCACCGGGCGTCGGAACAGCGACTTTGATATCAGACGGATTGCTTTTCGACATGACGTTCGCTCCTTAAAGCGGCTTCCATCACCTGCTCCTGCGTCAGGTTCTGGTTAATCAGGTTGGCTTTCAGTTTTCCCTCGTGCATGACCAGCACGCGGTCGCTCAGGCCGAGCACTTCGGGTAACTCAGACGAGATGACGATGACGGCAATCCCTTGCTTTACAAGCTGATTAATCAGTTTGTAGATTTCGTATTTGGCTCCGATATCAATCCCGCGCGTGGGCTCATCAAGGATTAAAATGCGTGGATTGAGAAGCAGGCAGCGCGCCAGAATCGCCTTCTGCTGGTTTCCCCCGCTCAGGCGGCCAATCGCCAGCTCCGGCGAAGAGGTTTTGACCTTTAGCCGGGCAAGTGACTGAAGAATGCACTGTTGCTCGGCGGCATCGTCCAGGCTGCTCAGCGCGCCGGAGAACCGATCGAGTGCCGCAAGCGTAATGTTTTTACCGACCGCCATCACCGGCACGATGCCGTCTTTTTTACGATCTTCCGGCACCATGGCAATGCCGCGGGCGATTGCCTCCTGGCAGTTGTCGATTTTCACCGGCTGGCCGTCGATATAAATCGAGCCCTCCCAGCGCCCCGGCCACACGCCAAACAGACACTGTACGGCTTCGGTGCGCCCGGCACCGACGAGGCCCGCAATCCCAAGAATTTCTCCACTGTGAAGGGAAAACGACACGTTATTCACGCGCTTGATGTGGCGGTTAACGGGGTGCCACGCGGTCAGGTTTTCCACGCGCAGCACTTCATCGCCCGTTGCGTGGGGTTCATTCGGGTAAAGTGCCGTCAGCTCGCGGCCCACCATCATGGTGATGATGTCATCTTCGCTCATCCCGGCGGCTTCACGCGTGCCGATGTGCTGCCCGTCGCGGATCACGCAGATGGTGTCCGAAATGGCTTTTACCTCGTTCAGCTTGTGCGAAATGTAGATGCAGGCGATGCCGTGGTTTTGCAGATCGCGGATGATATTGAGCAGAACCGCGGTTTCCTGTTCGGTGAGCGACGCCGTGGGTTCATCAAGAATCAGCAGCCTGACCTGTTTATTTAGCGCTTTCGCTATTTCGACCAGCTGCTGTTGCCCGAGGCCCAGATCCCCTACGCGGGTATCCGGTGAAATGTTGAGGCTCACCTGCGCCAGCAGCTTTTCGCAGCGGAGCGTCATGGTGTCGTAATCCAGCACGCCGTGGCGGGAAATTTCGGCCCCGAGGAAAATGTTCTCCAGCACGGTGAGATGCTTCACCAGCGCCAGCTCCTGGTGGATGATGGCGATGCC
Source organism: Enterobacter sp. MGH 24 (assembly GCF_000493015.1). Taxonomy (NCBI): domain Bacteria; kingdom Pseudomonadati; phylum Pseudomonadota; class Gammaproteobacteria; order Enterobacterales; family Enterobacteriaceae; genus Enterobacter; species Enterobacter sp. MGH 24. Next base: position 1,596,840 of record NZ_KI535657.1, read on the forward strand.
TTTGCGTTCGGTATCGCGGATGTGTGTTGCCTGGATAACTTCACCGGCAAAGACGATTTCGCCTTCGTAGCTGCCGTGGGGGTAAATCCCGCACAACACTTTCATCAGCGTCGACTTGCCCGAACCGTTCTCACCGCACAGCGAAACCACTTCGCCGGGGTTCAACCGGAGGCTGACGTTGTCGACGGCTTTCACCGTGCCGAAGCGTTTGGTGATGCTTTTCATTTCAAGTAAATAAGGCATAACCGCTCCACATAACCCGAGGGAAGAACAGTACAACGTGATGCGCCCCCGCAGAGCAGGGGCCGCGCCGGATTACAGTTCGCTCTTCTTGTGGAAACCGTCTTTAACCACGGTGGCGTCAATGTTCTCTTTGTTGACTTCAATCGGTGTGAGCAGGCGAGCCGGAACATCTTTCAGCCCGTTATTCAGCGTTGCGTCTGCTTTAGGTTGTTTGCCATTGCCCAGCTCTACGGCGATTTCTGCCGCCGTATTGGCCAACTGGGTAATCGGTTTGTAGACCGTCATGGTTTGGGTGCCTGCGATAATGCGTTTTACGCCAGCCAGATCGGCATCCTGTCCTGAAATGGCGACTTTACCGGCCAGCCCCTGGGCGCTCAGGGCCTGGATAGCACCGCCTGCGGTGGCATCATTGGAGGCCACAACCGCATCAATTTTGTTGTTGTTGGCCGTCAGCGCGTTTTCCATAATCTTCAGCGCGTTTTCTGGCAGCCAGCCGTCGGCCCACTGATCGCCAACCACTTTAATTTTCCCGCTGTCGATGTACGGCTTAAGGACTTTCATTTGTCCTTCGCGGAACAGTTTGGCGTTGTTATCCACCGGAGAGCCGCCCATCAGGAAATAATTGCCCTGAGGCACTTTGTCGATCAGGCTTTGCGCCTGTAATTCCCCGACTTTTTCATTGTCGAACGAAATATAATAATCAATGTCCGCATTATTAATCATGCGGTCATAGGCCAGGACTTTTATGCCTTCCTGTTTGGCTTCTTTCACCACGTTACTTAATACCTGGCCGTTATAGGGGATAATGACCAGGACATCGACGCCACGGTTGATCATATTCTCGATCTGCGACATTTGTGTTTCTTCGTTGCCGTTAGCTGATTGAACAAACACGCTGGCGCCGAGGGATTCTGCTTTTTTAACAAAAATATCGCGATCTTTTTGCCAGCGCTCCAGGCGCAGATCGTCAATCGCCATGCCAATTTTGACCTCTTTGGCATGTCCTGCAAAGCTTGCAAGGAGGAACGTAGTGCAGAGCGTTAGAGTCAGGTTCTTTATCTTCATAATTATTAGGCCTTTTTGTAGGGGTATGTGTTGCTGAGATAAAAGAAACATTCACTGCTGAGACGCAGCAAATTTTTAACGCGGAAAGGCGGGCTGGCAATTACAGATTTTTATCTTCTCATTATGATATTTGGTTTATTTCTGAATTTATGACCGCGATCGTATTTTAAAATACGTAACGTCTTAATTACATTTGATTCTGGAATACGCGCCGAAAAATAGTTTGTCTGCGCATTATTTTGCGAGCCAGCGCACAGTTGTGCATTCTCTCAATAGCAGTGTGAAATAACGTAATTGAGCAACCCAAAATGTCTATTCACTATTACTCCTGTATCAACGACTCGCCGCATACCCTGATTATGGAGCTCAATATGCAAGCTTATTTCGACCAACTCGATCGTGTTCGTTACGAAGGCCCAAAAACGACCAATCCTTTAGCGTTTCGTCACTACAACCCGGATGAGCTGGTGCTGGGTAAGCGCATGGAAGATCATCTGCGCTTTGCCGCCTGTTACTGGCATACCTTCTGCTGGAACGGCGCCGATATGTTCGGCGTGGGGTCCTTTGACCGGCCGTGGCAGCAGCCGGGGGAGGCGCTTGAACTGGCAAAGCGTAAAGCCGATGTGGCGTTTGAGTTCTTCCACAAGCTGAACGTGCCGTACTACTGCTTCCACGACGTGGACGTGTCGCCGGAAGGGGCGTCGCTGAAAGAGTATCTGAACAACTTCGCGCAGATGGTGGATGTGCTGGCGGCGAAACAGCAGCAAAGCGGCGTGAAGCTGCTCTGGGGCACGGCAAACTGCTTCACCAACCCACGCTACGGCGCGGGCGCGGCAACCAATCCGGATCCGGACGTGTTTAGCTGGGCGGCCACGCAGGTGGTGACGGCAATGAACGCCACGCATCAGCTGGGCGGTGAAAACTATGTTCTGTGGGGTGGCCGTGAAGGCTATGAAACCCTGCTCAACACCGACCTGCGCCAGGAGCGCGAGCAGATTGGCCGCTTTATGCAGATGGTTGTCGACCATAAGCACAAAATCGGCTTCCGCGGCACGCTGCTGATTGAGCCGAAACCGCAGGAACCAACCAAGCATCAGTATGACTACGACGTGGCGACGGTGTATGGCTTCCTGAAGCAGTTCGGTCTGGAAAAAGAGATTAAAGTAAACATTGAAGCCAACCACGCCACGCTGGCGGGCCACTCTTTCCATCACGAAATTGCGTCTGCGATTGCGCTGGGTATCTTCGGTTCTGTCGATGCTAACCGTGGCGATCCACAGCTGGGCTGGGACACCGATCAGTTCCCGAACAGCGTGGAAGAGAACGCGCTGGTGATGTACGAAATCATCAAAGCGGGCGGCTTCACCACCGGCGGCCTGAATTTTGACGCCAAGGTACGTCGTCAGAGCACCGACAAATACGATCTGTTCTACGGCCACATTGGCGCGATGGACACCATGGCGCTGGCGCTGAAAGTGGCAGCTCGTATGATTGAAGACGGCGAACTGGATAAGCGCGTAGCGAAGCGTTACAGCGGCTGGAACAGTGAGCTGGGCCAGCAAATTTTGAAAGGCCAGTTATCGCTCTCTGAGATCGCGAAGTACGCTGAACAGCATCAACTGGCACCGCAGCATCAGAGTGGACACCAGGAACTGCTGGAAAACCTGGTCAATCATTACCTGTTCGATAAATAACAGCATCCAGGCCCGGTAAGCGCAGCGCCACCGGGCATTTCTGTCAAAGGAGTCACCACAATGTATATCGGGATCGATCTTGGCACATCGGGTGTGAAAGCCATCCTGTTGAGCGAGCAGGGCGACGTGTTAGCCACGCAGACGGAAACGCTGCAGGTTTCACGTCCGCATCCGCTGTGGTCGGAACAGGATCCGGAGCAGTGGTGGCGGGCGACGGACCGCGCGATTAAGGCGCTAGGCGAGCAGCACAGCCTGCGCGACGTGAAAGCGCTGGGGATTGCCGGACAAATGCACGGCGCTACGCTGCTCGATAGCCAGCATCGTGTGTTACGTCCTGCGATCCTCTGGAACGATGGCCGCTGCGCGGAAGAGTGTGCGCTTCTCGAGGCGCGCGTACCTGCCTCCCGCGAGATTACCGGCAACCTGATGATGCCCGGCTTTACTGCGCCCAAATTGCTGTGGGTGCAGCGCCACGAACCGGAGATTTTCCGTCAGGTGGCGAAAGTCCTGCTGCCGAAAGACTATCTGCGCTTTCGCATGACGGGCGATTTTGCTTCCGACATGTCTGATGCCGCAGGCACGATGTGGCTCGACGTGGCGAAACGTGACTGGAGCGAGGCAATGCTGGATGCTTGCCATCTGACCCGTGACCACATGCCCGCGCTGTACGAAGGCTGTGACGTGACAGGCACACTGCTGCCAGACGTTGCGGAACGCTGGAATATGCCTGCCGTACCGGTGGTGGCCGGGGGCGGCGATAACGCGGCGGGCGCTGTCGGTGTCGGGATGGTTGAGGCGGGGCAGGCGATGCTGTCGCTGGGAACGTCTGGCGTCTATTTTGCCGTCAGCGATGGGTATCGCAGTAATCCAGAAAGCGCTGTGCACAGTTTCTGTCATGCCCTTCCCGGCAAATGGCATTTGATGTCGGTGATGCTCAGCGCGGCGTCCTGCCTGGACTGGGCGGCAAAACTCACCGGCATGGCCGACGTTCCGGCGCTCATTTCTGCGGCACAGCAGGCGGATGAGGCTGCGGGTACCGTCTGGTTTTTACCGTATCTTTCCGGCGAGCGTACGCCGCACAACAACCCGGAAGCAAAAGGGGTGTTCTTTGGCTTAACCCATCAGCATGGCCCGGCAGAACTGGCGCGTGCGGTGCTGGAAGGCGTGGGCTATGCCCTGGCCGACGGGATGGACGTGGTGCACGACTGCGGCCTGAAACCGTCGAGCGTCACCCTGATTGGCGGCGGTGCGCGAAGCCCTTACTGGCGACAGATGCTGTCGGATATTAGCGGGTTGCAGCTGGATTTCCGCACTGGAGGGGATGTTGGCCCCGCGCTCGGTGCCGCGCGTCTGGCGCAGATAGCCATTCATCCGGAACAACCGCTTTCACAACTGTTGCCGCAGCTTACGCTTGAACAGGCGCATTTGCCTGACGCAGCGCGCCATGCGCGCTACGCGGAAAGGCGCGACGTGTTCCGCAAAATCTACCAGCAGCTGCTGCCGCTGATGTCGTAAATACGCTTGTCCGGTAGAGGCGCGAGGATGTCCTTTTTTGGTCTGTGCGTGCCTTCATTTCCTTGCCAGTATGGTGCCACACCCACTGGCGAGGAGATCCAACATGTCACGCATTGCACTCATCAATATTGATACTCAGCAGTCGTTCCATCATCGCAATTACTGGCAGGAGGACGACATTCCTGCCTTTCAGCAGGCGATGCTGGGGCTGATTGAAGGCTGCCAGGCGCGCGGTATTCCGGTCGTTGATATTTTTCATGTGGATGAAGATGGCCCCTTCACGCTACAAAGCGGCTACGTCAAACCGATGGCCTTTTTACGCCATCAGTCGGATGTGGTTTTCCAGAAACACGTCCATAATGCCTTCACGGATACCGGGCTTGACCGCTGGCTGCGCGAGCGTGATATCAACAGTGTGATTATCTGCGGCATTCGCACTGAACAATGCTGTGAAACCACCGCCCGGGTGGCATCCGATCTGGGTTATGCTGTGTCCTTTGTTAGCGAGGCCACGCTGACGTTCCCCATGACGTACAGGGGCATTACCCTTAGCGCAGCGGAAATTCGCCACCGTACCGAAACGGTACTGTCCGGGCGTTTTGCCGAGATTAAAACGGTAGCGGAGACGCTGGAGTCCCTGTAATGAGCATCGACGTCTGGTTTGTGATGTTGCCCGGGGTGCTGTCATTAGACATGACCGGCCCGGCAGAAACCTTTGTACTGGCTGGCGACGCGTTTCGTCTGCATTACATTGGCCCGCAGCCGGAGGTTCCGACGTCGATAGGCCTGACGATGGGAGGCATCCAGCCGTTGCCGGAGCGTCTTCCAGAGGGAAGCCTGCTGGTATTGCCCGGCGTGAGCGACTCCCGCGTTCAGTTTTCGACACCGCAGGCGTTACAGATACAGCACTGGCTGATGCGCCTGCAGCCGCAGATACAGCGCCGGGATATCACGGTGATGTGCGTCTGTTCTGGCGCGCTGCTGGCGGCGAAATCGGGCCTGCTGAACAATCGACAGTGCACAACTCACCATGACGTTATTAGCCGTTTACGCACTGCGGCGCCCACGGCGACGATTAAAGAAAACCGCATATTTATGCAGGATGAGAATATCTGGACCAGCGCCGGGATCACGTCGGGCATCGATCTGGCTCTGCACATGATTAACCGCCTGTGCGGCCCTGAAAAGGCGCTGACCGTGGCGCGTGAGATGGTGGTCTGGTTCCGCCGTTCCGGCGACGATCCCCAGCTATCTCCGTGGCTACGCTACCGCAATCATCTTCACCCGGCGATTCATCGGGCGCAGGATGCGCTCACCGCCGAGCCGCAAAAAACGTGGAGCTTGCCTGACATTGCTGCGCTGGCGCACGTCAGCCCGCGTCACCTCACCCGGCTTTTTCAGTCACATTTAGGGATTAGCGTTCGCGATTATCTGGAGCAGCTGCGTCTGGCGGTGGCGGAGCAGTGGCTATTGCAGGGGCGCGGCGTGGAGCAGGCTTCACTGGCGGCAGGGTTTTCCTCCCCGCGCCAGTACCATCGCGCCCGGCAGCGAAGCATTAGCTGACGAAGCGGCGAGCGTCTATTTTTTGCAGCAGCATCGACAGCAGCAGGCTGATCGCCAGCGTGGCGGCAAAAATCCAGACGATATCCAGCACCGGCCAGCTTTTTAGCTCAACGCCTCTCGTGCGCAGCGCGTGGATCACCAGCGCGTGAAAACCGTAAATCCCGAGAGAGTGCCGCGAGATAAGACTCAGCACGGGCAGGGGACGCGTATTCAGTGTGTTTTTGGCGAGGGTGAGCAGCGAAACGGCACAGATAAAGACCATCGGCCCGCAATACAGATACCAGGTATCGGCAAAATTGCCGCGCCACTGCAGCTCGTGCAGCGTCCCGCGTGAAATCACCACCACGCCAGCGATAAACAGCCCCCCGCAGAGCCAGTTCAGCCCGCGTTTTTGTGTGTCCATCATCCCGATGGCGCGCCCCAGCATGCCGTAAAGCACGTAGTAGAAGGTATCGCCGTTGATATAGAGGTTTACCGGCAACCACTCAAATCCGTCGATTTTCTGCGAGACCGTATTCGGGTTGGCGATGATGCCAATCACCACCATCAGGGCCAGGAGCATTTTACCGCTGACGTTTTTTACCTGGATAAGCGGAGAGACCAGATAGATAACGATAATGGCGAAGAAGAACCACAGGTGGTAGAACACTGGTTTTTGCAGCAGGTATTTCAGCGATAACCCGGCGTTAATCGAGGTGAACAGAGTGATATAGAGCAGGGTAACGGCGCTGTAGAACCCCAGGCAGGCCGCGATGCGAATGAAATGCCTTGGCTGCGCGCTGCGATCGCCAAAAAAGAGAAAGCCGGAAATCATAAAGAACAGCGGCACGCTGACGCGTGACGCAGAGTTGAGAATATTGGCGATATCCCAGTTAACGGGGCTGATGCTGTGGGCATTTGTAACGTACCAGGTCGTCGTGTGGATCATGACCACCATCAGACACGCTATTCCTCGCAGGTTATCAATCCAGTTAATTTTTGACTGCATCAGTTCCTCGTATTCCCTGTAAATTGAGTGTGACTGCCGTTGTCCAAAAGTCTTCGTTTGGAAAATTCTGAGTTTTATTCAGCAGGCTTGTAGGGAGGCCGCGAGATTCGCAGAATGCCGGACCGTAATCTATAAAAGCTTTGATACTAAAAATAACAGCCACTGACCAGGGCGGTAATAAAAATGATGATGAAGCGTGTGGCGTCACTCTTTCTGCTGGTGATCCTGGCGGGATGCAGTGCGCCGCAAGAAGCACCTGTGCAAAAAGCGCAGCAGGGTAAAATGAGCCCGGAGCGTTCACTGAATATGGAAGCGCTCTGTAAGGATCGGGCCGCTCGCCGCTATAACTCGGACGTAAAGAAAATTGATGTCACCGGGTTTGAGCGTTTTCAGGGAAGCTACGAGCTGCGGGGCCATACGTCGCGTAAAGAGGGCTTTGTCTGCTCGTTTGACGCGGACGGTCAGTTTTTACACCTCTCCATGCGCTAGACTGCTCGTATAATCAACAGCCAGACGCCGTCAGCCTTCTGGCTGGAAAGCTTATTTCCCAATTTTCCCTAAACAACCCCGTTTCGTACTGTATATCTTGCAGCCAGCGGGTATACTGGTCCCTTCCATTTAAAACCACACGTATCCAGCACGAAATACTATGCAAAAGTTTGATACCAAGACCTTCCAGGGCCTGATCCTGACCTTACAGGATTACTGGGCTCGTCAGGGCTGTACCATTGTTCAACCTTTGGACATGGAAGTCGGCGCCGGCACTTCACACCCGATGACCAGCCTGCGCGCGTTGGGGCCTGAGCCAATGGCGACTGCGTATGTGCAGCCTTCCCGTCGTCCGACCGATGGTCGTTACGGTGAGAACCCAAACCGCCTGCAGCATTACTATCAGTTCCAGGTGGTGATTAAGCCATCACCCGACAACATTCAGGAACTGTACCTCGGGTCGCTGAAAGAGCTGGGTATGGATCCAACCATCCACGACATTCGTTTCGTGGAAGACAACTGGGAAAACCCAACGCTGGGTGCCTGGGGTCTGGGTTGGGAAGTGTGGCTGAACGGTATGGAAGTGACCCAGTTCACTTACTTCCAGCAGGTTGGCGGTCTGGAATGTAAGCCGATCACCGGTGAAATCACCTATGGTCTGGAACGTCTGGCGATGTACATTCAGGGCGTAGACAGCGTTTACGACCTGGTCTGGAGCGACGGCCCGCTGGGTAAAACCACCTACGGCGACGTGTTCCATCAGAACGAAGTGGAGCAATCCACCTATAACTTCGAATACGCGGACGTGGACTTCCTGTTCACCTGCTTCGAACAGTACGAGAAAGAAGCGCAGCAGCTGCTGGCGCTGGAGACTCCGCTGCCGCTGCCTGCTTACGAGCGTATTCTGAAGGCCGCCCACAGCTTCAACCTGCTGGACGCCCGCAAAGCCATCTCCGTGACTGAACGTCAGCGCTACATTCTGCGTATTCGTACCCTGACCAAAGCCGTTGCAGAAGCTTACTACGCGTCCCGTGAAGCCCTTGGCTTCCCGATGTGCAACCGAAACAAATAAGAGGCGGCCATGTCTGAGAAAACTTTCCTGGTGGAAATCGGCACCGAAGAGCTGCCACCAAAAGCCCTGCGCAGCCTGGCTGAATCTTTTGCTGCGAACGTGACCGCCGAGCTGGATAACGCTGGTCTGGCGCACGGTAAAATTGAGTGGTTTGCCGCACCGCGCCGTCTGGCGCTGAAAGTGGCAAATCTGGCGGCGTCTCAGCCGGATCGTGAAGTCGAAAAGCGTGGCCCGGCGATTGCCCAGGCGTTTGACGCGGAAGGCAAACCGAGCAAAGCGGCTGAAGGCTGGGCGCGCGGCTGCGGCATCACCGTTGATCAGGCCGAGCGTCTGACCACGGATAAAGGCGAATGGCTGCTGTATCGCGCCCATGTGAAGGGCGAGAGTGCAGAAGCGCTGCTGCCGGACATGATCGCGACCTCGCTGGCTAAGCTGCCGATTCCTAAGCTGATGCGCTGGGGCGCGTCTGACGTGCACTTCGTGCGTCCGGTTCACACCGTTACCCTGCTGCTGGGCGATACCGTTATCCCGGCGACCATTCTGGGCGTGGCGTCCGATCGCGTGATCCGCGGCCACCGCTTTATGGGCGAGCCGGAGTTCACCATCGACAATGCCGACCAGTACCCGCAGATCCTGCTGGAGCGCGGTAAGGTCATTGCCGACTACGAACAGCGTAAAGCCAAAATCAAAGCGGACGCTGAAGAAGCGGCGCGCCAGATTGGCGGTAACGCCGACCTGAGCGAAAGCCTGCTGGAAGAAGTCACCTCTCTGGTGGAATGGCCGGTCGTGCTGACCGCGAAGTTCGAAGAGAAATTCCTGGCCGTTCCGGCTGAAGCGCTGGTGTACACCATGAAGGGTGACCAGAAGTACTTCCCGGTTTATGCCAACGACGGCAAGTTGCTGCCAAACTTCATCTTCGTGGCAAACATCGAATCGAAAGATCCGATCCAGATTATCTCCGGTAACGAGAAAGTCGTTCGTCCGCGTCTGGCGGATGCGGAGTTCTTCTTCAACACCGACCGTAAAAAACGTCTGGAAGATAACCTGCCGCGCCTGCAGACCGTGCTGTTCCAGCAGCAGCTGGGGACGCTGCGCGACAAGACCGACCGCATTGCGGAGCTGTCCGGCTGGATCGCCCGCGAAATCGGTGCAGACGTCAACCACGCGACGCGTGCGGGCCTGCTGTCCAAGTGCGACCTGATGACCAATATGGTGTTCGAATTTACCGACACCCAGGGCGTGATGGGCATGCACTACGCGCGTCACGATGGCGAAGCGGAAGATGTGGCCGTGGCCCTGAACGAGCAGTATCAGCCGCGCTTTGCGGGTGACGACCTGCCGTCCAACCCGGTTGCGTGCGCCGTGGCGATTGCCGATAAGATGGACACCCTGGCGGGTATCTTCGGTATCGGTCAGCATCCTAAAGGCGATAAAGACCCGTTCGCGCTGCGTCGTGCCGCGCTGGGCGTGCTGCGCATCATCGTTGAGAAGAACCTGAACCTCGATCTGCAGACCCTGACCGAAGAAGCGGTGCGTCTGTACGGCGACAAGCTGACCAACGCGAAGGTTGTGGATGATGTGATCGACTTCATGCTCGGTCGTTTCCGCGCGTGGTATCAGGATGAAGGCTACACCGTTGACACCATTCAGGCGGTGCTGGCGCGTCGTCCGACCCGTCCGGCTGATTTCGATGCGCGTATGAAGGCGGTTTCCCACTTCCGTACTCTGGAAGCGGCATCTGCCCTGGCCGCGGCCAACAAGCGTGTATCCAACATTCTGGCGAAATCCGACGAGACGCTGAACGAGCGCGTGAACGCTGCGACCCTGAAAGAGCCGGAAGAGATCGCCCTGGCGATGCAGGTTGTGGTGTTGCGCGACAAGCTCGAGCCGTACTTTGCGGAAGGTCGCTACCAGGAAGCGCTGGTGGAGCTGGCAGAGCTGCGTGACGTTATCGACGCCTTCTTCGAGAAAGTGATGGTGAACGTCGAAGATAAAGAGCTGCGCGTTAACCGTCTCTCCATGCTCGAAAAACTGCGCGAGCTGTTCCTGCGCGTCGCGGATATTTCGCTGCTGCAGTAATGTGCCCGATGTTACAAATGCTAAAAACCCGCTTCGGCGGGTTTTTTTATGGGGCTTTTGTAGGCCGGATAAGCGCAGCGTCATCCGGCAGGTTTAGCCGATCGCGATTGTGCCTTCGTCTGTCTGCAGCCAGCGCGGTGCCTTCAGCGTATCGGCAAAGTAGCTGACCAGTTCGCACAGCAAATCTTCCATCACGATTTCAGATTGTCGCGGCAGTGAGCCGTTCATCAACATCTGCGTAATCTCCTGACAATAGCGCCCCAGCTGATCGCATTCGGGTTCGAAAGCCGGAACGCGTGACGGGAGTTCCTTCACGGTCAGGCTGGCTTTTAAAGCGTCCGGAACAGGATCCAGAAGCGTGGGTTGCAGAAGATTCAGACAGGCATAGAGTCTGCCGTAAAGCGCCATTTTGTGGGCACGTTGTTCGCAATCTACAATTGCGTCGGTAAAACGTTCGCAGTTATCCGCCAGTTCGGTGAAGTCGGTGGCGTGGTTGAAGGGCAGGGTGATTAAAGAGTCAGTCAATGACATAAAATAACCTCAGTGAGTGGTATATCTTCCGCCACGGGAGGTTCCAGGCTCGCTGGTGGCGGAACCGAACAAGGTTGGAACGACTGGCCTCACTGACACCAGCGCGCTTTGCAGCGCCCCTGTCCGGCCCGCCATTGAGATGCAACAGGCCGTACGACACAGAGCCTGTGTCGCCAGTGAAGTGATTCAGGGTTCCAATCCCGGCACCTGATTTTGCAGGTGCGAAGAGAACTTACTGCTCATCAAAACAGGCGGCAACAGATTTGAGCTATACCACTGAGGATATTACCATTTCTGGAAAGAGACTCGCAAAATTACCGCAATGAAAAGCATACTGCGGGCAGAGGTCTTACAGCGACGCTATGGTCCGGCTGTAAATCGCTGAGGCGTTTCCTGCAGGCCGGGGCGAGGCGCATGGATGCGCCGAGAGGGCGGGCTTTACAGGGATGTTACCTCCGCCCGTCCCCGATAAGCCGGAAGGAATAAGCCGAAGGTACCGCGTAGCGGCGATTTACCGCCGGGAGCCCGGGTAGCCAGGGTGGTGGCGACTGAGCCACCCTGGCACGTTCACGGGTATTGTCGTTACAGAGTAGCAAGGAACATAAAGTGAACGGAATGACCACCAGAGCCGTATGCTTCCCCTCACCCCAGCCCTCTCCCTCAAGGGAGAGGGGGCCGTCTGTGCAGGCAATATTTGGTGGGGATCCCTCAGCCCAAAGGGAGAGGGAGTTCAAATCGTCCAAAATTTAACCTTGAAACCGTCAACACATTACCGCTATCCTTATCCCGTTAACTTTCTCGCGCCGGAGTGCCCCCCAAAAATGAACAAACACGACTGATGAATTTCGATCCTTGCTAAACGCCACCGCGTCGGCAGGGGATGTTTTGATTTCATTCAGGAGTGCTTATGGCTCATTTTGCGCAGTCCCCTTCTTTTATTTTGCATCAGGTCACCTGTCAGTTTCCGACGGGCGATATCCTTTTTGGTCCGCTGAATCTCACGCTGGAACCCTCCCTGTGCGCGCTGGTTGGCCGCAACGGCAGCGGGAAAACGCGTCTGCTGCGTCTGCTGGCGGGGCTGGACGAACCGGCTACCGGCCATATCGAACGCTTTGGCTCGCATGCCTGGGTGGCGCAGCAGCACGTCATTTCTCCGCAGACGACGCTTGCTCAACTGCTCGGGTATGACGCGATTTTTACGGCGCGTAAGCGCATCGACAGCGGCGATTACCAGCCTGACGATCTGGAGCTGCTTGACGGCCACTGGGATGTTGCCGAGCGCCTGCGCGAGGCGTTTATCAATGCGAAACTCCCAACGTTTGACCCGGATAAAACCGCCGCTGAGCTCAGCGGCGGCGAGCGCATCCGCGCCCTGCTGTGCGGGGCGTTTACGGCTGAAGCGGATTTCCTGCTGCTGGACGAGCCCACTAACCATCTGGATCGACAAGGCCGGGCGTGGTTCTACGACCAGCTCAGTCGTTTTCAGGGCGGCGTGCTGGTGGCCTCCCATGACCGTGAGCTTCTGGAGCAGGTGCCGCGTATCCTTGAGCTGAGCGCCTCGGGTCTGTGCAGCTACGGCGGGAATTATGCGGATTATCAAACCCAGCGCGATGCCGAACAGCAGGCGGCCCGCGCGGCGCTGGAACATGCAGCTACCGAGCGCAAACGCACCCGGGCACGCATGCAAAAAGAGCATGATGACAGCCAGCGGCGGTCGGCAAAGACATTGCGCACCGTCGATACCCTGAATATTGCCTCGTTTGAGCGGGTCAAATACAAAGGTGCGGCAAAGGAGCGTATTGGCGCCTGGAAAAAACAGCACAGCGAGCAAAATGAAGCCCTGAATGCCGCGGTAAACAAGGCGCGTGAACGCGTTGAAGAAGATAGCCCGGTCATGTTCACCCTGCCGGGGAGTCAGATCCCGGAGGGGAAGCAGGTGCTGGTGCTGGAGGATCTGGTGCTGCCGCATGTGCCTGCTCCTCCGCTCAACTGGCGGATGGACGGACCGATGCGCGTGGCGTTAAAGGGACCGAACGGCTGCGGCAAATCGACGCTGTTAAAAATCCTCCTCGGCGAGATCGCCCCCCGTTCAGGGACGTGTAAGGTTTCCGTCAGCTGTGCTTATCTCGACCAGCATTTGTCACAACTTGATCTTTCGCAGTCGGTCATGACGCATCTCAACCTGAGTCATACGCCTCTGGAAGAGGGGGTATTGCGAACCCGTCTGGCGCAGCTTCAACTGGGTGCCGACAAAGTCACGCTCCCGCTGGCGGAGCTCAGCGGCGGCGAGCGTCTTAAAGCCGCCCTGGCCTGCGTGCTGTGGCGCGCGGAGGCCACGCAGCTTCTGCTGCTGGATGAACCGACCAACCATCTGGATCTGGCCTCGGTCCAGGCTATTGAAGCGGCGCTGGACGGTTTCCCCGGAGCTCTGCTGGTGGTATCACACGACGAGGCTTTTCTAAGAGGCTTAACGTTAACGCATGAATGGGTATGGGAAGAGGCGGGCTGGCGTTGCGAGAGCCTTTAAACACAAGCCCCCGCAGAGGCGGGGGCGTTCAAACTTGACTACGCTATCTGTTTGCTGAGTGCAGGGTTGGCCTGAATCAGGCGCATCAGCCTTAACTCGGTTGGGGTGGGTTTCTCACGTTTTGACTCCCACTCCTGCACCATAGCTACGCTGACACCCATCGCTCTGGCGAATTCTTCCGTTTTCAGTCCCGTCCCTTTGCGCAATTGCTCATATTCTGTAAAGGGATTGGATTTTTGTTGCAGGGTAATCGTCTGCGGTACATCTTTAAAAATGATCTGTTCCAGACTGCTCAGCAGTTCAAACTCAGGATCTTTATATTCCATTGAGGACTCCTCTTAAATCTCACATCGTGATCAAGAACATCAGAGAGCCAGTTAAGAATAGTCCCTAATACCAACCCAGGATCGTCACGGGTGTGATTAATCGTGCGGTAACGATCGCTTTACCCGATTCAGCAATATGGACAGTTATGCTAATTCCCTGATTAGTCATGTGTCGGCTTCGGCAGGTATTTTTTTGTAAATGGTAAGAAATAAATCGGCAATAGCCGTTTTGCATGAAAAGAGTATCTTGCAAGGCTGACCTGGACTATCCTTGTCAGCGTCGGGCACGCGTGTGCCGGTGTGCGCTTTTTTGGGTGAAAGGAGTAATAAAATGGCGACAGGAAAGTCCTGCTCTCGCTGGTTTGCGCCTATTGCGGCGTTGTTGATGGTTGTTAGCCTGAGTGGGTGTTTTGATAAAGAAGGCGATCAGCGCAAAGCGTTTATCGATTTTCTGCAGAATACAGTGATGCGCAGCGGCGAACGGTTGCCGACGCTGACTGCGGATCAGAAAAAACAGTTTGGCCCCTTCGTGTCCGATTACGCCATTCTTTATGGTTATTCACAGCAGGTGAGCCAGGCGATGGATTCCGGTATCCGCCCGGTAGTGGATAGCGTGAACGCCATTCGCGTTCCGCAGGATTATATGACGCAGCGCGAACCGCTTCGCCAGTCCAACGGTGCGCTTGGCGTGCTGAGCCAGCAGTTGCAGAATGCGAAAATGCAGGCTGACGCGTCACGTTCTGCGCTGAAGCAGGGCGACGATCTCAAACCGGTCTTCGACAAAGTGTATGAGAAAGTGGTGACCAAGCCTTCTGAAGCGCTGCAACCGCTGATTCCGGCCGCGCAAATCTTCACGCAGCAGCTGGTTCAGGTGGGTGACTTTATTGCCCAGCAGGAAGCTCAGGTGAGCTTTGTTGCTAACGGCATTCAGTTCCCAACCTCGCAGCAGGCAAGCCAGTACAATACGCTGATTGGGCCGCTGGCCTCCCAGCATCAGGCCTTTAGCCAGGCCTGGAGTGCCGCCGTCACGGCCACAGAATAAACCAAAAAACCCCGCTTCCGGCGGGGTTTTTTTATGCATATTGAAAATAACGCTTGTCATTCCTCTACCACATCGGTATAACTATTCCCGTCGGTTTGTTACACAGACCTAAAGCAGTTTAGTAAAGCAGTCCAGATTGTTATCCATAGATACCCTTCGTAGTGACCCTTCCTTCATCGCTTAAAAATCTGTAACGCAATCCATCAAGCCGGAAGGCACAATATATTTGTTAATAAGGTAATTTCTATGTCTGCTAAAATGACTGGTCTGGTAAAATGGTTCAACGCTGATAAAGGTTTCGGCTTCATCACTCCTGACGATGGCTCAAAAGACGTGTTCGTACACTTCTCTGCTATCCAGAACGATGGCTACAAATCTCTGGACGAAGGTCAGAAAGTGTCCTTCACCATCGAAAGCGGCGCTAAAGGCCCAGCAGCTGGTAACGTTGTAAGCCTGTAAGCTTCCAACCCAGTAGCACAAAATTCAAAAACCCGCCTTCTGGCGGGTTTTTTCGTTTCTATCGTTGCACCTGCGGGTTCACGCAGTTTATCTCCACCTCTCCGCTAAGGGCGGCGATGAGATTATCGACCGCAGTGGCCGCCATGTTGTAGCGCGTCTCATGGGTGGCTGAGCCGATGTGCGGCAGCGCAACCACGTTAGGCAGCGAAAGCAGCGGGGAATCCACCGGCAGCGGCTCCTGCTCAAAGACGTCCAGACCTGCTGCATGGATCTCACCATTCTGCAGGGCCTCAATCAGCGCCTTCTCATCCACCACCGGGCCGCGACCCGCGTTGATGAAAATGGCTGACTGCTTCATTTTCTTAAACGCCTCTTTGCCAATCAGATGACGCGTTTCGTCCGTCAGCGGCAGAACCAGGCAAACAAAATCAGCTTCCTGCAGCAGGGTATCCAGCTCGCAGTAGCGCGCGTTGAAGCGTTCTTCGGCTTCACTGTGATGGCGACGCGCGTTATACAGAATCGGCATGTTAAAGCCAAAATGCGCGCGCTGCGCCAGTGCCAGCCCGATACGCCCCATGCCAACAATGCCCAGGGTTTTGCCGTTAACGTCCACGCCGAACCAGTCCGGACCAATGCTTTTTGTCCATTCTCCCGCTTTCACGCGCTCGGCGACTTCCACCACGCGACGGGCCGTGGTGAGAACCAGCGCCATCAGCGTGTCGGCCACGGTTTCCGTCAGGGCATGTGGCGTATGCATCAGCAGGATCTTGCGGGCATTGAGGGCATCCACGTCGAAGTTGTCGTAACCCACGGAAACGGTAGAGGTAGCACGAAGCTTCGGCATTTTCTCCAGCAGGGCGACATCCACTTTCTCGCTTGAACCCAGCAGGCCTTCGGCGCTGGCGAACGCTTCGGCGTGCTGTGCCACGGTTTCCGGGCTCAGGTTCTTCACCTGCGTGACGGTGAAGTGTTCTTCAAGGCGTTTCTGCAGATCTTCCGGCAGTGCTTTATACAAAATGACGGACGGCTTCATGCTAATCTCCGTTGATTTTTAAGGATTCAGGCGTGGCGAGCGCCGACAGGGTGTTGTTGATTATTAGCAGGCTTAACAATCAGAGTAAGCCACACGGAGGCGAAAAGCGCCACCCCCATAAAGATGTACGATGCGGATGGACTGCCGGTAGCACCGTTCAGGTAACCGACGAACCAGGAGCCGCAGAACGAACCCAGCGCACCCATACTGTTAATTAATGCCATCGCGCCACCCGCGACGTTACGCGGCAGCATTTCCGGGATGATGGCAAAGAACGGTCCGTACGGGGCGTACATGGCGGCACCGGCAATGACCAGCAGAGCGTAAGAGGCCCAGAAGTGATTCGCGCCGACGGCCCAGGAGCCAATGAACGCAAAGGCAGCGATCAGCAGCAGCGGCCAGACAAACAGCTTACGGTTCTGCAGCTTATCCGATGCCCATGATGCGACGATCATGGCGATGGTCGCGGCCAGATACGGTACCGAAGAGAGCCAGCCCACTTCTACCATGCCGAGGTTTTCGCCGCCGCTGCGGATAATCGACGGCAGCCACAGCACAAAACCGTACACGCCGATGCTCCAGGTAAAGTACTGCGCGCAGAGCAGGATCACGTTGCGCGAGCGGAAGGCTTCACCGTAGTTGCGAACCGCCTTCAGACCTTGCTGTTCTTTATCCAGCTGCGCCTGCAGCGCCGCTTTTTCATCTTCGGAAAGCCATTTCGCCTGGGCAGGTTTATCTTTCACCAGCACCCACCAGCAGAATGCCCAGATCACTGCCGGGACCCCTTCGATGATAAACATTTCGCGCCAGCCGAAGGACTGGATCAGGTAGCCAGACACCACCGACATCCACAGTACCGTGACCGGGTTACCGAGGATCAGGAAGGTATTCGCGCGCGAGCGTTCAGATTTGGTAAACCAGTTGCTGATGTAGATCAGCATTGCCGGCATGACCGCCGCCTCAACGACGCCGAGGATAAAGCGAATGGCGGCCAGGGCAGGAATATTGTTCACCACGCCGGTCAGCGACGCGCAGGCGCCCCACAGGATCAGGCAGACGAAGATCAGCTTACGCACGCTGCGGCGTTCCGCATAGATAGCGCCGGGGATCTGGAAGAAGAAGTAGCCCAGGAAGAAAAGGGCACCCAGCAGGGAGGAGATACCTTTGGTGATGCCGAGGTCTTCGGTGATCCCTGCCGCGGACGCGAAGCTGAAGTTAGCACGGTCAAGGTACGCCAGGCTGTACGTGATAAACACGATTGGCATGATGTACCACCAGCGTTTTACTGCATTGGTCGAACTGTTCATAGGCTTGCCTCTGTTGTTGAGGTTGTTACCGCCGTTGTCTGTAGGGTACACGGTGGTTTGTTTTGTTGAGTGCGATTTATGCCCCTCACCCCGGCCCTCTCCCCAAAGGGGAGAGGGAGCAAGTCATTCCCTCGCCCCTCTGGGGAGAGGGCTAGGGTGAGGGGAATGTTTATTCGTTAAGCTCTGCTCGCGTGGGTAATCCTTCGCTGTCACCCTGGACCTGAATGGCCAGCGAGCCAATCTTGTTGCCCCGCGCCACGGCCTGCGGCAGCGTTTTGCCTTCCAGCAGGGCGCTAATCACGCCCACGGCAAAACCGTCGCCCGCGCCGACGGTGTCGACTACGTTCTCAACCTTCACCGCCGCGACCGCGCCCTGTTCGCCGTTGGCCGTCTTAAACCAGGCGCCGTCGGCACCGGTCTTCAGCACCACCGCTTTTACGCCTTTATTCAGGTAGAAATCGGCAATGCCTTCCGGCGCGCTTTCACCGGTCAGGATCATCCCTTCTTTCAGACCCGGGAGAACCCAGTCAGCCTGGAATGCCAGATTGTTGAGCTTCTCAACCATTTCCGCTTCGCTTTTCCACAGCACCGGGCGCAGGTTCGGATCGAAAGAGATCGTTTTTCCCTGTGCTTTCAGCGTGGCTGCCGCATGATCCAGCAGCTCATACGAGCTGGCAGAGAGCGCTGCCGCCACGCCGCTCAGGTGCAGGTGGCGCGCGGAAGCGAAATAGTCGGCGTGATAATCCGCGACAGAGAGGTGGCTGGCGGCCGATCCCTTACGGAAATATTCCACGATGGGATCGGTTCCATTTTCGACCTTTGATTTAAGCTGAAAGCCGGTAGGGAAGCGTTCGTCGAGGGTGACGCCTGCGGCATCAATTCCCTCTTTTTTCAGCGAGTCGAGGACGAAATGGCCAAAGCTGTCGTCCCCCACGCGGCTGACCCAGCCGACGTTCAGGCCGAGACGTGCCAGGCCGGTCGCGACGTTCAGCTCTGCGCCTGCCACGCGTTTGATAAAGTGCTCTACCGCGCTCAGCTCGCCCGTTTCGGTGGCGACAAACATCGCCATGGCTTCGCCGATTGTGATGACATCCAGCGTCTTGTGCATGGTTTACTCCTCGCGCAGCAGGTTGACGTAATGGCGGGTAACGGCGGTTAAATCCGTCCCTTCCAGCGGGAACTCGATACCGCGCGGGGCATCGGCAGGCAGCTGGCCGAGCAGATCCAGCCAGCGCGCATCGGCGTGGTCCGGTGCCACGGCGCGGAAGTTATCTTTATGCGGCACGGCGGCTTTCACGTGGATATAGCTCACCGCTGGGGCCAGATGACGCGCGGCTTCTTCGGGGGAATCACCGACCCACAGCCAGTTGCCCATGTCGAAGGTCAGCGTGACGGGCAATGCCATTTCCCGACAGGCGGCCTGGAAGCGCTGCATGGGGGCGAGCTGTCCGCAGTCGGTCTGATCGTTCTCCACGACCAGCGCCATGCCGCTTGCGTTCAGCAGGGTACGCAGGGCGTCGAGAGGCTGCGCGTCGCGGAAATGGCCCAGGGAAACCTTCAGCCACAGGGCGTTCAGGGTGCAGGCCTCAGAGAGATAGCGGGTCAGGTCCGGGTTGAGGGTGCCGTCGGGCATAAACAGGGCGGCGGGGGCGGAGTAGCACGCCAGCAGGCCGAGCAGCTCAATGGATTCTCCCAGCGCAGGCAGCGCCAGCAGCTCTTCACTGCTGAACAGTTCCCGGCGGATCTCCACGCCGTCTGCCCCCGCGCCTGCAATAACGGGAAGCATCGCCCGTTGACCGCCTGCCTGTCGCACCTGTTCCGCACCGTACGCGGCGGTGACCACCATAATTTTCCTGCCCATCTTCGGACTCCATCGCAACATATCAATACTATTACGCTAGATGGAACCGGTTCCAAAGAAAAGGTCAGGATGTCGAATTTATGATCGGTATCACAAGGGAAAATTAACGCGCCGTGGAGCCGCGAACGATCAGCTCGCCGGAGAAGACCTGCTCGCGAACGGC
This sequence comes from Enterobacter sp. MGH 24, assembly GCF_000493015.1. Lineage (NCBI taxonomy): Bacteria > Pseudomonadati > Pseudomonadota > Gammaproteobacteria > Enterobacterales > Enterobacteriaceae > Enterobacter > Enterobacter sp. MGH 24. The sequence continues at coordinate 1,616,797 of NZ_KI535657.1, forward strand.
ATCGCTGGTGCCTTCAATGCGGCGAACCACTTGTTCAACAGCAGCATAGCCAATCTGCCAGGTGGGCTGTTTGAGTGTCGTAATGCCGACGCCCGCCAGCTCCGCCCACTCCAGTTCATCAAACCCCAGCAGACCGATATCGCTGCCCCAGTGCAGACCAATGCGCTTGAGCGAGCGGGCGACCTGAAGCGTCAGCGCCCCGTTGGCGGAGATAACGGCTTTGCGCATCCCGCGATGGCGTGTGTGGAACTGACGCAGGGTGTTGTCGAGCTGGTCGGCTTCGTGAAGCGGCGTTTCGGCATTTTCGGCGATCACGCCGGGATATCGCTCCAGCGTGGCGCGAAATGCGCTCAGACGTTCGCGACGGGTGTTGACCATCCCTAACGGTTCACTCAGAAACAGAATGGCCTCGAAGCCCTGGTCGATCAGGTGCTCGGTGGCGGTCGTGGCGGCCTGGGTGTTATCCAGCCCGACCACATCGCAGGCAAATTCCGGAATTTTACGGTCGATGAGGACCATGGGCAGGGAGGACTGCTGCAGGCGATTTAAACCCTCTTCCCGCATGCCCACGGCGTTCACCACAATCCCTTCGACCTGGTAGCTGCGCAGCAGGTCGAGATAGTGCAGCTCCTGATCGACTTCGTTGTTGGTGTTACAGACCAGCGGCGTGAAACCCTTCTCGCGACAGGCGGCTTCGATACCGCTGAGCACGTTAACGGAATAGGGATTGGTGATATCGGCGATGATAAGCCCGATAAGGCGGGTGCGGCCGCGTTTGAGCCCGCGCGCCATGAGGCTGGGACGGTAGTCGAGATCGGCAATGGCCTGTTCAATACGCGCCAGCAACGCATCGGACAGCAGGTGTTTCTCGCCGTTAAGGTAGCGCGAAATGCTGGTTTTACCGGTTTTGGCGGCTTTCGCCACGTCGCTGATGGTGGCCCGGGCTGGTTTGCTCATCGCTGATTTCCCTGAATTTAGTGTGAATACCTTAGCGGGAAAATCTGGCGAATCAAGTCATTTGCCCGGTGGCGCTGCGCTTACCGGGCCTACATGCTGAACGTAGGCCCGGTAAGGCGAAGCCGCCACCCGGCTTAATGATTACTGCACAGGACTCAACGTAATCTCAACGCGGCGGTTCTGCGCTTTGCCTTCCGCCGTGCTGTTGCTGGCGATAGGGTTGGCAGGTCCCATGCCGCTGGTGCGAATGCGGTTCGCTTCAACGCCCTGGGTAATCAGCGAGCTGGCCACGGCGTCGGCGCGCTGCTGGGACAGACGCATGTTCAGATCCTGACTGCCGGTGCTGTCGGTATAGCCCATCACGTTCACGGCGGTCTTGTTGTACTCTTTCAGCACCATTGCCACGCCGGTCAGCGTGTTCGCGCCCGCAGGCTTCAGCGTTGCGCTGCTGCTGTCGAAGGTCACGTTGTTTGGCATATTCAGGATGATGTTATCCCCGCTGCGCGTTACGCTCACACCGGTACCCTTCATTTTGTCGCGCAGCTTCGCTTCCTGCACGTCCATGTAATAGCCTACGCCGCCGCCCAGCGCCGCGCCCGCCGCTGCGCCAATCAGCGCGCCTTTGCCGCGATCTTTCTTGGAGGAGGAGAGTGCTCCAACGCCTGCGCCGACCAGCGAGCCGATACCTGCGCCAATGCCGGATTTACCCGCTTCGCGCTCACCGGTATAAGGGTTGGTTGTGCAGCCAGAAACAGCCAGTGCACCGCTCACCAGAGCGGCAATAACGAGTACGCGTTTTTTCATCTTCTTTCCTTAATCCTTTTTATTCTTTGCCACGGCGAGCGTGGCAGTTGATTATGACGTCCAGATACGGAGAAAATTCCGGGTATAACTCTGAAATTTGTGACAAACCATAAACTGCCTCAGCAAGAAGGCGGTAAAACCTGCACGCAACCAGGAGCGCACGCTTGAGCACCTCAACGAAAACCATTCTGACCGCCGCCCACTGGGGGCCGATGCTGGTCGAAACCGACGGCGAAAATGTTCTGTCGTCCCGCGGGGCATTACCAACCCAACATCCCAACTCGTTACAGACCGTCGTTCGCGATCAGGTGCATAGCAAAACGCGCGTTCGCTGGCCGATGGTGCGTAAAGGTTTTCTGGCCTCGCCGGACAAGCCTCAGGGTATTCGCGGTCAGGATGAGTTTGTTCGCGTGAGCTGGGATGACGCGCTGGCGCTGATCCACGCCCAGCACAAGCGTATTCGCGACAGTTACGGGCCGTCGTCCATTTTCGCCGGCTCCTACGGCTGGCGTTCTAACGGCGTGCTGCATAAGGCCTCGACGCTGCTGCAGCGCTACATGAGCCTGACGGGAGGCTATACCGGTCATCTGGGTGATTACTCCACCGGCGCGGCGCAGGCGATCATGCCGTACGTTGTCGGGGGGAACGAAGTGTACCAGCAGCAGACCAGCTGGCCGCTGGTGCTGGCGCATACCGACGTGGTGGTGCTCTGGAGCGCTAATCCGCTTAACACACTGAAAATTGCCTGGAATGCCAGCGACGAGCAGGGCATTGGATATTTCGACGCGCTGCGCAAAAGCGGCAAGCGCATCATCTGCATTGACCCGATGCGCTCTGAAACCATGGATTTCTTCGGCGACAGCGCCGAGTGGATTGCCCCGCATATGGGCACCGACGTGGCGATGATGCTGGGTATCGCTCATACGCTGGTTGAAAACGGCTGGCACGACGTTGAATTCCTGACGCGCTGTACCACCGGCTTCGATAAATTCGCCGACTACCTGACGGGTCAATCCGATGGGGTAGCAAAAACGGCAGAGTGGGCGGCAAATATTTGCGGCGTTCCCGCAGAGAAAATCCGCGAACTGGCGGCGTTATTCCATAAAAGTACCACGATGTTAATGTCCGGCTGGGGGATGCAGCGCCAGCAGTTTGGCGAGCAAAAACACTGGATGCTGGTCACCCTTGCCGCAATGCTTGGGCAGATCGGCACGCCGGGCGGGGGTTTTGGTCTCTCCTATCACTTTGCAAACGGCGGTAATCCTACGCGTAAAGCGGCGGTGCTGGCGTCTCTGCAAGGCTCGGTGCAGGGGGGCGTGGACGCCGTGGATAAAATCCCGGTGGCGCGGATCGTTGAAGCCCTGGAAAATCCCGGCGGTTTTTATCAGCACAATGGTCTGGACCGCCACTTCCCGGATATTAAATTTGTCTGGTGGGCGGGCGGGTCGAACTTCACGCACCATCAGGATACCAATCGCCTGATCCGCGCCTGGCAGAAGCCGGAGCTGGTGGTGATCTCAGAGTGTTTCTGGACCGGCTCGGCTAAGCATGCAGATATTGTGCTGCCGGCGACCACCTCGTTTGAGCGTAACGATCTCACCATGACCGGCGACTACAGCAACCAGCATATGGTCCCGATGAAGCGTGTAGTGGCCCCGCGAGATGAAGCACGTGATGATTTTGACGTGTTTGCTGAACTGAGCGAGCTGTGGGAAGCGGGCGGCCGCGCGCGTTTCACCGAGGGGAAAACTGACCTCGAATGGCTGGAGACCTTCTATCAGATTGCCGGACAGCGCGGCGCAGCGCAGGGCGTGACGCTTCCGCCCTTTGCTGAGTTCTGGGAGGCAAACCAGATCGTCGAGATGCCGGAGAGCGAACAGAACGCGAAGTTTGTCCGCTTTGCCGATTTCCGCCGCGAACCGGAGAGCCACCCGCTGAAAACCGAGAGCGGAAAGATCGTGATCTACAGCGAGCGCATCGCCAGCTTCGGGTATGCCGACTGCCCGCCACACCCTATGTGGCTCGAGCCGGACGAGTGGCACGGCAACGCCCAGCCGGAACAGCTGCAGGTGCTGTCTGCGCATCCCGCGCACCGTCTGCACAGCCAGCTTAACTATACGTCCCTGCGCGAGCAGTATGCGGTCGCCGGGCGAGAGCCGATCACGCTGAATACCCTCGATGCGAAAGCGCGCGGGATTGCGGACGGCGACGTGGTGCGCGTCTGGAACTCGCGCGGGCAGGTACTGGCAGGGGCAGTGGTGAGCGACGGGATTAAACCGGGCGTGCTCTGTATTCATCAGGGCGCATGGCCCGATCTGGAGCCCGCCGAAGGCGGTATTTGTAAAAACGGGGCGGTTAACGTGCTGACCAAAGATCTCCCCAGCTCGAAGCTGGGGAATGGTTGCGCAGGGAACACGGCCCTGGCCTGGGTCGAGAAATATCAGGGACCCGAGCTTACCTTAACGGCGTTTGATCCGCCTGCCAGCTCATGATCCACGTCGGGTGCTGGGTATCATCCTGCCAGGCGCTGTCTTCAATGCGAAAGCCCTGAGCATGGTAGAAATTCACCGCCCGAACATTTTTCTGGTACACCTCCAGCGTTAAGTGCGGGAAGCGCTGTTGAACGTGGTTCAGCAGCGCGCGCCCGATGCCTTTCCCGATGCATGACGGCGCCACAAACAGGGCGCCGACAAACTGAGACTGCATCACGCTGATAAATCCGCAAGGTTCGCCATCCTGTTCCCAGACCCAGGTTTCCGCCGACGGCAGGTAAACGTCCCGCACCATCGCCTCGTTCTCTTTCCAGTAACCCGGCTCGATAAACGGATGCGCCTCCGTGGTGCTTTCAAGCCACAGGCTCAGAAGCGGTGTGGTATTCTCACTTTGCCATTTGCGGATCATGATGGTCTCCCGGATGACAGAAGCAGCCGGTAACGTGATCGTTGACCAGGCCACAGGCCTGCATAAAGGCGTAGCAGATGGTGGAGCCGACAAACTTAAAGCCGCGTTTTTTCAGGGCCTTCGAGAGGGCATCCGAGGCCGGGGTAGAGGCCGGGATTTCCGCGAGCGTGGCGGCCTGGGTGACCTGCGGATCGTTGTTCACAAACGACCAGACAAAATCTGAAAACGATTCGCCGTTTTGTTCCATCGCCAGGTAAGCGCGTGCGTTACCGATGATGGCCTGAATCTTACCGCGATGGCGGATGATGCCGGCATCCTGTACCAGGCGTTCCACGTCTTCATCGGTCATCGCGGCGACGGCGACAGGATCGAACTGGAGGAAGGCGTTGCGGTAGTTTTCGCGTTTCTTCAGTACCGTTATCCACGATAACCCCGCCTGCTGGCCTTCCAGGCAGATCATCTCAAAGAGTTTTTTGCCATCCGTTTCCGGCACGCCCCATTCCCGATCGTGATAGTCGATATAAAGCTGATCCTGGCTTACCCAACCGCAACGTTCCATCCGTCATCTCCCTTATTGATACTGATTTCGCAAAATTTTCATTCTGTCTGGCTTGACGTGTTTACTATAAAGACAATAGTTAATACAGGGCCATGTGCTCTATAAGCTCTTCCTGAATAACGACAAATATCGCCGAATTCGGCTCTCTCTGGGGTCGCGTTGATGATGATAAAAAAAATCAGTGGTCGCCATGCTGCTTCTGGCCTGGTGGGGATTTCAGCCTGCCTGTTTTTTTGTAATTCAGCGTCTGCCTGGCAACAGGAATATATCGTTTCAGACGCCCAAAATAATACGGCGGAACGCTATACATGGGACGCGGATCACCAACCGCGTTATGAGGATATTCTCGCTGAGCGTATTCAGTCTTCACAAAATGCGCCAGGCCTTGCCCTGAATGTGCCGTCAGGCAACACGGTGGATGGGGCGATGAGCGTGGGCTGGAATTTTCCGGTTTCAGCACGTATCACCACCGGCCCGGTGGTGGCGTGGCGGTATGACGGAACGACTCCCATGATGGTCAACGAGTTTGGTGATAGCGCGTCGACGCAGGCACTTACCGACCCGCTCTGGCATGCCAGCGTGAGCACGCTGGGGTGGCGCGTGAATACCCAGTACGGGGATCTCCGTCCCTGGGCGCAGATCAGCTATAACCAGCAGTTTGGTGAAAACCAGTGGAAATCGCAGTTTGGTATGCCGCAAACGCCGGCCCCTGCCCAAAGTGGTAGCTGGATGGATGTCACCGTGGGAACGGATATTCCCTTTAATACACACATGGCGGCCTATGCGTCGCTGGCTCAGGGTGAGCATACCACCATCGGTGAGGAGTTTTTATACACCCTCGGCGTCAGCGCGAATTTCTAGTGTTGTTACTTTTTTAAACGTTACGATAACATTTAGAATACAACAACCACGGGCATTGTAGCGATAGCGGGTACTAACACGCTGTCGCTTTATTCCCGAACCAGGCCATTCATTCCCGATTCCAGGCATTTCATTCCGCTCCGCCTGCATTTCATGCCGTTTCCCCCCAGGCGTATTAAGGTTTTGTTTATCGTTGTCCTCAGCGAACTTCCTTAATTTCTCTTGCAGGACAACTGCCATGAACACATCAACTTATAACCGCACGCGCTGGCTTACGCTCTTTGGCACCATCGTTACCCAGTTTGCGCTGGGGTCGGTCTATACCTGGAGCCTGTTTAACAGTGCGCTTTCCGACAAACTTGGCGCACCGGTCAGCCAGGTCGCGTTCTCCTTTGGTCTGCTGAGCCTGGGTCTGGCGATTTCGTCTTCCGTCGCGGGCAAGCTGCAGGAGCGTTTCGGGGTGAAGCGTGTGACCATGGCGTCCGGCATACTGCTGGGTCTGGGCTTTTTCCTGACGGCGCATTCCAGCAACCTGATGATGCTGTGGCTGAGCGCCGGCGTGCTGGTGGGCCTGGCCGATGGCGCAGGTTACCTCCTGACCCTGTCGAACTGCGTGAAGTGGTTCCCGGAGCGTAAAGGTTTAATCTCCGCGTTTGCCATCGGATCCTATGGTCTGGGCAGCCTCGGGTTCAAATTTATCGACTCTCATCTGCTGGCGTCCGTTGGCCTCGAAAACACCTTTATGATCTGGGGCGCCATCGTGCTGGTGATGATTCTGTTCGGTGCCACGCTGATGACCGATGCGCCGCAGCAGGAGGTCAAATCCGTTAACGGCGTGGTGGAGAACGACTTCACTCTCGCGCAGTCCATGCGTAAGCCACAGTACTGGATGCTGGCGGTGATGTTCCTGACGGCCTGCATGAGCGGACTGTATGTTATCGGCGTGGCGAAGGACATCGCGCAGGGGATGGTGAAGCTGGATGCGGCCACGGCGGCGAATGCGGTGACCGTGATCTCCATTGCTAACCTCTCCGGTCGTTTGGTCCTCGGTATTCTGTCTGACAAAATTGCCCGCATCCGCGTGATTACGATTGGGCAGGTGGTTTCGCTGGTCGGCATGGCGGCGCTGCTGTTCGCTCCGCTGAATGAAGCCACCTTCTTCGCGGCGATTGCCTGCGTGGCCTTTAACTTCGGCGGCACCATTACCGTCTTCCCGTCACTGGTGAGCGAGTTCTTTGGCCTGAACAATCTGGCGAAAAACTATGGCGTGATTTATCTCGGCTTCGGCATCGGCAGTATCTGCGGTTCGCTGATTGCCTCCCTGTTCGGCGGGTTCTATGTGACCTTCTGCGTCATCTTCGCCTTGTTGATTATCTCACTGGCGCTATCCACCACGATTCGCCAGCCGCAGCGCGAAGTATTTAAAGAAGTACATGCATAAGCGGAATGAAAGAGGCCATTGCGGCCTCTTTTTTCTTTATGTGAGAGGCTTCCCGTCTCGATATTTTGTAAAAATTTACACCGATCACACTCTCTGCTGCCACTTTTCTCTCCCGCTGTGGTCTACTTACCGCGCTTGTAGACGTTTCTCATAACGCTTCCTTACGCATTTACTTACTCTGTCCGCTTTCTCGTTGAGATTCGGCGGGTCTTTATACCCCTTCCCCCAGGGTTGTTTGCATGAAATACATTAGGTCTCTTACCCAGCAACGTTTGTGTCTGATGCTGGCTGTCTATATCGGTTTGTTTCTGAATGGCGCGGTGCTGTTCAGAAGAGTGGAAGGCTATTTTGAACACCTCACCGTAAGCAATGGGATATTCGCCGCGATTGAAGTGTTTGGCTCTGTTCTGGCTACCTTTTTCCTGTTACGCCTGCTCTCTCTCTTTGGCCGCCGAACCTGGCAAATTTTAGCCTCGCTGGTGGTGATTATTTCCGCTGCCGCAAGCTATTACATGACGTTTATGAACGTGGTCATTGGCTACGGTATCGTTGCCTCGGTGATGACCACGGATATCGATCTCTCGAAAGAGGTGGTTGGGAAAGGCTTTATCGTCTGGACGATCTTAACCTGTCTGATCCCGCTGTTCTTTATCTGGAGCAATACCTGTCGCTATACGCTTTTACGCCAGCTGCGTACGCGCGGGCAGCGGATCCGCAATATCGTCGTCGTCCTGCTGGCCGGTCTGCTGGTATGGGCGCCTATCCGCCTGATGGAAACGCAGCAAAAACGCGTCGAAAAAGCGACGGGCGTCGATATGCCAAGCTATGGCGGCGTGGTGGCAAACTCCTATTTGCCGTCTAACTGGCTGTCAGCGTTAGGTTTGTATGCCTGGGCGCAGGCGGATGAATCCAGTGATGTGAAGTCTCTGATCAATCCACTGAAAAAATTCACCTACCAGCCGCCAGCCGACGGAATTGATGATACATACGTCGTCTTTGTCATTGGTGAAACGACGCGCTGGGATCATATGGGCATTCTCGGCTATGACCGGGATACCACGCCAAAGCTGGCGCAGGAAAAGAACCTGGTGGCTTACCGTGGCTACTCCTGTGATACCGCAACCAAGCTCTCGCTGCGCTGTATGTTTGTGCGTGAAGGCGGTGCAAGCGATAACCCGCAACGCACGCTGAAAGAACAGAACGTGTTTGCCGTGCTGAAGCAGCTTGGATTTAGCTCCGACCTGTTCGCCATGCAAAGTGAGATGTGGTTCTACACCAACACGCTGGCAGATAACATCGCGTACCGCGAGCAGATTGGCGCCGAGCCGCGTAACCGCGGTAAAAACGTCGACGACATGCTGCTGCTGGAAGAGATGTCGCAGTCCCTCAAGAACCATCCACAGGGCAAGCATCTGGTTATTCTGCATACCAAAGGGTCGCATTACAGCTATTACCAGCGCTACACGCGTGATTTCGCGAAGTGGCAGCCTGAGTGCGTGGGCATTAATAAAGACTGCAGCAAGCAGGAGCTGATCAACGCCTACGATAACTCGGTGCTGTATGTGGATACCTTCCTGAGCCGGGTGATTGACCAGCTGCGCGATAAGAAAGCGATTGTGATTTACGCGGCAGACCACGGTGAATCCATCAACGAGAAAGAGCATCTGCACGGTACGCCGCGCAAGCTGGCACCGCCAGAACAGTTCCGCGTGCCGATGATCATGTGGATGTCAGATAAGTATCTGGAAAACCCGGAGAAGGCGAAGATGTTTGCTCAGCTGAAGAAAGAGGCGGAGATGAAGGTGCCGCGTCGTCACGTTGAGCTGTACGACACCATTATGGGTTGTCTCGGCTACACCTCACCGAACGGTGGGATTAACGAAAACAACAACTGGTGTAAACTCCCTGATAACACCGCAAAAGCCGCGCAGTAGCTGCTCTGGCGAGAATATCGCCAGTTGATTGTCTTTTTGAAAATAAGGGATTGACGGGGGCGCACCTCAGCAGTAAGATGCGCTCCGCATTCGGCGAGTAGCGCAGCTTGGTAGCGCAACTGGTTTGGGACCAGTGGGTCGGAGGTTCGAATCCTCTCTCGCCGACCACATTCTGAAAAGGGCTAACCGCAAGGTTAGCCCTTTTTGCATTATGACCTTAGCCCGTCAGACTAACCAAAACGCCCCTTACACCCGCTTCTGCCTATCTGTTAACGATTTTGTGACATAATCCATTGTATTTTTTTATATATAGATTGATCTTTTTTCGCGTTGCTTATGGATAACCTCAGCATTTTTCGCTGTGCGTTTTAACGTTCGCGGTATTTAGTGCTCAGATAATCACCATTCTGCAAGAAAATTTACCCATTCTGAATAAAAGTTAATCACTGATTGTTGCGAAATATGAAGAGACTTGTGCTGCAAGATAGCGAGTAGCATAAATTTCCCTGCTGAAAACTGGCATACATAGTTTTTTTAATCTTTGTTTGCGGTTTCTCACACTCAGCGTAAATCCCCGTCACCTGTATTGACGTTTTCACATTCTGTTGACAGATTGTAGGGCATGAGGGGCATTTCAGGGACGATCTGCGCTGCAACTCAAACGCTCTTCTGAAAGGATTCTCCATCCCTTTAAAGCCTTCGGGCATCACCGACCGGACCGGGTAAAAAATAAATAAAGGTCTGGCGGCGTAACACAACAAAGCAAAACATCACATTGGAGCAGAATAATGAGTATTTCCTTGAAGAAGTCAGGGATGCTGAAGCTTGGTCTGAGCCTGGTGGCTATGACCGTGGCAGCAAGCGTACAGGCAAAAACCCTGGTTTACTGTTCTGAAGGCTCGCCGGAAGGCTTTAACCCACAGCTCTTTACCTCTGGTACGACTTACGACGCAAGCTCTGTACCGATCTATAACCGTCTGGTTGAATTCAAAACCGGTACCACGGAAGTGATTCCGGGTCTGGCCGAGAAGTGGGACGTCAGCGAAGACGGCAAAACCTATACCTTCCACCTGCGCCAGGGCGTGAAGTGGCAGGACAGCAAAGAATTCAAACCAACGCGCGACTTTAACGCCGACGACGTTGTGTTCTCCTTCGACCGTCAGAAAAACGCCCAGAACCCGTACCACAAAGTGTCTGGCGGCAGCTATGAATACTTCGAAGGGATGGGTCTGCCGGATCTGATCTCTGAAGTGAAAAAAGTGGACGATAATACGGTTCAGTTCGTGCTGACGCGTCCGGAAGCGCCGTTCCTGGCTGACCTGGCCATGGACTTCGCCTCTATTCTGTCCAAAGAGTACGCAGACAACATGCTGAAAGCCGGTACGCCGGAAAAAGTCGACCTGAACCCAATCGGTACCGGTCCATTCCAGCTGCTGCAGTACCAGAAAGATTCCCGCATTCTGTACAAAGCCTTCGAAGGCTATTGGGGCACCAAGCCGAAGATCGACCGTCTGGTCTTCTCCATCACGCCTGATGCGTCAGTGCGTTATGCAAAACTGCAGAAAAACGAATGCCAGGTGATGCCGTACCCGAACCCGGCTGATATCGCCCGCATGAAGCAGGACAAGAACATCAACCTGCTGGAGCAGGCTGGCCTGAACGTGGGCTATCTCTCCTTCAACACCGAGAAGAAACCGTTTGATGACGTGAAAGTGCGTCAGGCGCTGACCTACGCGGTGAACAAAGAAGCGATCATCAAAGCCGTTTACCAGGGCGCTGGCGTTGCTGCCAAAAACCTGATCCCACCAACAATGTGGGGCTATAACGACGACGTTAAAGATTACAGCTACGATCCTGAGAAAGCGAAAGCGCTGCTGAAAGAAGCGGGCCAGGATAAAGGCTTTACCGTTGAGCTGTGGGCGATGCCGGTACAGCGTCCGTATAACCCGAACGCACGCCGTATGGCGGAAATGGTTCAGGCTGACTGGGCGAAGATTGGCGTACAGGCCAAGATTGTGACCTACGAGTGGGGCGAGTACCTGAAGCGCGCCAAAGCGGGTGAGCACCAGGCGGTAATGATGGGCTGGACCGGTGATAACGGGGATCCGGACAACTTCTTCGCCACCCTGTTCAGCTGCGCGGCGGCGAAAGACGGTTCTAACTATTCTCGCTGGTGCTACAAGCCGTTTGAAGACCTGATCCAGCCGGCGCGTGCGACCGACGATCACAACAAACGTATTGAACTGTACAAGCAGGCTCAGGTTGTTATGCACGATCAGGCTCCGGCGCTGATTGTTGCCCACTCCACCGTGTACGAGCCAGTGCGTAAAGAAGTGAAGGGCTACGTGGTTGATCCACTGGGCAAACACCACTTCGAAAACGTATCGGTTGAATAATAAGTAGGGTGTTCTCCCTCTCCCTTTGGGAGAGGGCAGGGGTGAGGGTCGTGCATGCATCCCCTCACCCTAACCCTCTCCCACAGGGAGAGGGAATTTACATTTGTGAGCAATACAGACGTCACGCCACTGGTCGTGCGTCATCAGAGAGAATCCGGGTTATGTTGCAGTTCATCCTCCGACGTCTGGGACTTGTTATCCCCACGTTTATCGGTATCACCCTTCTCACTTTTGCCTTCGTCCATATGATCCCCGGCGACCCGGTAATGATTATGGCGGGCGAGCGTGGTATTTCCCCTGAACGCCATGCACAGCTGCTGGCGGAACTCGGTCTCGATAAGCCGATGTGGCAGCAGTACCTCCACTATATCTGGGGCGTGTTGCACGGTGATTTAGGGATTTCGCTGAAAAGCCGTCTTCCGGTGTGGGACGAGTTCGTGCCGCGTTTTAAAGCGACACTGGAGCTTGGCGTCTGCGCCATGATTTTCGCCACTGCGGTGGGTATTCCTGTTGGGGTACTGGCTGCCGTCAAGCGTGGCTCTATTTTTGATCATACCGCCGTGGGCCTGGCGCTGACCGGCTACTCCATGCCTATCTTCTGGTGGGGCATGATGCTGATCATGCTGGTATCGGTGCAGCTTAACCTGACGCCGGTCTCCGGGCGCGTCAGCGATATGGTCTTCCTGGATGATAGCAACCCGCTCACCGGCTTTATGCTGATTGATACGGCTATCTGGGGAGAAGAGGGTAACTTCATTGATGCCGTGGCGCACATGATCCTGCCTGCCATGGTGCTAGGCACTATTCCTCTGGCGGTGATCGTGCGTATGACCCGTTCATCAATGCTGGAAGTGCTGGGTGAAGATTATATCCGCACCGCGCGCGCCAAGGGCCTGACGCGTATGCGCGTCATCATCGTTCATGCGCTGCGTAATGCCATGCTGCCGGTGGTGACCGTTATCGGTCTCCAGGTGGGGACGTTGCTGGCGGGGGCGATCCTGACCGAAACCATCTTCTCCTGGCCGGGCCTTGGACGCTGGCTGATTGACGCGCTGCAACGCCGTGACTATCCGGTTGTGCAGGGCGGTGTACTGCTGGTCGCGACGATGATTATCCTCGTCAACCTGCTGGTCGATTTGCTGTACGGCGTGGTGAACCCGCGTATTCGTCATAAGAAGTAAGGGACCATCATGTCACAAGTCACTCAAAATAAAGTGGTCGCTGCACCGGTTCCTATGACGCCGCTGCAGGAGTTCTGGCACTACTTCAAGCGCAATAAAGGCGCGGTGGTAGGGCTGGTGTATGTCGTAATCATGATCCTGATTGCGGTGTTTGCGAACTTCCTCGCACCGTATAACCCGGCGGATCAGTTCCGCGATGCGCTGCTCGCGCCGCCTGCGTGGCAGGATGGCGGTAGCCTGGCGCACCTGCTGGGTACCGATGACGTGGGCCGCGACGTGCTGTCGCGTCTGATGTACGGCGCGCGCCTGTCGCTGCTGGTCGGCTGTCTCGTTGTTGTGCTGTCGCTGATCATGGGCGTTGTTCTCGGCCTGGTTGCCGGTTACTTCGGTGGCATCGTTGATAACATCATCATGCGTATCGTCGACATCATGCTGGCGCTGCCGAGCCTGCTGCTGGCGCTGGTGCTGGTGGCGATCTTCGGCCCGTCGATTGGTAACGCCGCGCTGGCGTTGACCTTCGTGGCGCTCCCTCACTATGTACGTTTAACCCGTGCGGCGGTGCTGGTGGAAGTGAACCGCGATTACGTCACGGCATCTCGCGTGGCGGGTGCCGGTGCGATGCGCCAGATGTTCGTCAATATCTTCCCTAACTGTCTTGCGCCGCTGATTGTTCAGGCGTCGCTCGGTTTCTCTAACGCCATTCTTGATATGGCCGCTCTTGGCTTCCTGGGCATGGGTGCGCAGCCGCCAACACCGGAGTGGGGCACCATGCTCTCCGACGTGTTGCAGTTCGCACAAAGCGCCTGGTGGGTTGTCACCTTCCCGGGTCTGGCAATCCTGCTGACGGTGCTGGCATTTAACCTGATGGGTGATGGCCTGCGTGATGCGCTTGATCCCAAACTGAAGCAGTAAGAGGCACGAGATGGCGTTATTAAATGTAGATAAATTATCGGTGCACTTCGGCGACGAAGGCACCCCGTTTCGCGCCGTGGACCGCATCAGCTACAGCGTAAATCAGGGCGAAGTGGTTGGCATTGTCGGGGAGTCCGGTTCCGGTAAGTCAGTGAGTTCGCTGGCGATTATGGGACTGATTGATTACCCGGGCCGCGTGATGGCGGAAAACCTGCAGTTCAACGGTCAGGACCTGAAGCGCATTTCTGAAAAACAGCGCCGCCAGCTGGTGGGTGCCGAAGTAGCGATGATCTTCCAGGACCCGATGACCAGCCTGAACCCGTGCTACACCGTCGGTTTCCAGATTATGGAAGCGATTAAGGTGCATCAGGGCGGGAATAAGAAAACCCGTCGTCAGCGCGCGATCGACCTGCTGAACCAGGTGGGTATTCCTGACCCGGCATCGCGTCTGGACGTTTATCCGCACCAGCTCTCCGGTGGGATGAGCCAGCGCGTGATGATCGCCATGGCAATTGCCTGTCGACCAAAACTGCTGATTGCGGATGAACCGACGACGGCGCTGGATGTGACCATTCAGGCGCAAATCATCGAACTGCTGCTGGAGCTGCAGCAGAAAGAGAATATGGCGCTGGTGCTGATTACGCACGATCTGGCGCTGGTGGCCGAAGCCGCGCACAAAATCATCGTGATGTATGCCGGTCAGGTGGTCGAGACCGGAAACTCACACGATATTTTCCGCGCGCCGCGTCATCCGTATACCCAGGCGCTTTTACGCGCGCTGCCGGAGTTTGCCCAGGACAAAGCGCGTCTGGCGTCGCTGCCGGGTGTGGTACCGGGTAAATATGACCGTCCTCAGGGCTGTCTGCTCAATCCGCGCTGCCCGTATGCTACGGACAAATGCCGGGCAGAAGAGCCGGAGCTGAACCAGCTTGCTGACGGTCGTCAGTCGAAATGCCACTACCCACTCGATGATGCCGGGAGGCCAACACTATGAGTACGCAACAGGCCACCACGCAACAGCCGCTGCTGCAGGCCATCGATCTGAAAAAATACTACCCGGTGAAGAAGGGGCTGTTTGCCCCTGAACGCCTGGTGAAAGCGCTGGACGGCGTCTCCTTTAACCTCGAACGCGGTAAAACGCTGGCGGTGGTGGGGGAGTCAGGCTGCGGCAAATCCACGCTGGGCCGTCTGCTGACGATGATTGAAGTACCAACAGGCGGTGAGCTCTATTATCAGGGACAGGATCTGCTCAAGCACGATCCGCAGGCGCAGAAGCTGCGTCGTCAGAAAATCCAGATTGTGTTCCAGAACCCGTATGGTTCTTTGAACCCGCGTAAAAAAGTGGGGCAGATTCTGGAAGAGCCGCTGCTGATCAACAGTAATCTGAGCAAAGAGCAGCGCCGTGAAAAAGCGCTGGCGATGATGGCGAAGGTCGGCCTCAAAACCGAGCATTACGATCGCTATCCGCACATGTTCTCCGGCGGCCAGCGTCAGCGTATCGCGATTGCTCGTGGGCTTATGCTCGATCCCGACGTGGTGATTGCCGATGAGCCGGTCTCCGCGCTCGACGTATCCGTGCGTGCGCAGGTACTGAACCTGATGATGGATCTCCAGCAGGAGCTGGGGCTGTCTTATGTGTTCATCTCCCACGACCTGTCGGTTGTCGAGCACATTGCTGATGAAGTGATGGTGATGTACCTGGGGCGCTGCGTGGAGAAGGGGACGAAAGACCAGATCTTTAATAACCCTCGTCACCCGTATACCCAGGCGCTGTTGTCTGCGACGCCGCGTCTGAACCCGGACGATCGTCGAGAGCGTATTAAGCTGACGGGGGAACTGCCAAGTCCGCTGAATCCACCTCCGGGATGTGCATTCAACGCCCGCTGCAGTCGCCGCTTTGGCCCGTGCACTCAGCTCCAGCCGCAGCTGAAGGATTATGGCGGCCAGCTGGTTGCCTGCTTCGCGGTCGATCAGGATGAAAATGGCGAGAAGCCACAGGCATAACGAAAAAAAACCGGCGCTAAGCCGGTTTTTTTATGTCTGCTTGATTATTTCCGCAGGCGAATCTGGTCGACGGCGTGCTTCTCGCTCTTGGTGAGGATCAGGCTTGCACGCTCGCGCGTCGGCAGGATGTTCTCTTTGAGGTTGACGTAGTTGATCTCATTCCACAGACCTGTGGCCACGCCGATCGCTTCTTCTTCAGAAAGCTGAGCATAGTGGTGGAAATAGGAATCCGGGTCAGTGAACGCCCCTTCGCGGAACTTCAGGAAGCGGTTGATGTACCAGTTTTGCAGCAGGTCTTCCGGCGCATCGACATAAATAGAGAAATCGACGAAATCCGAGACGAATACGTGATGCGGATCGTGAGGATAGTCCATCCCGCTTTGCAGCACGTTCAAACCTTCCAGAATAAGGATGTCCGGCTGGACCACCGTTTTATCCCCGTCCGGGATGCGATCGTAGATCAGATGCGAATAGACTGGCGCAGTCACGTGCGGCACGCCGGATTTCAGGTCAGAGACAAATTTCACCAGACGGTGCATATCATAAGAGAGCGGGAAGCCTTTCTTCTTCATCAGCCCGCGTTCTTTTAACACCTCATTCGGGTGCAGGAAGCCGTCGGTGGTGATCAGTTCCACGCTGCGGTGTTCCGGCCAGCGGCTCAACAGCGCCTGCAGGACACGCGCGGTGGTACTTTTACCCACGGCCACGCTGCCTGCGATACTAATGATATAAGGAATGCGTTGACCGTTCGTCCCGAGAAACTGCTCCAGCACAGCCTGACGGCGCAGGTTCGAGCTGATATAGAAGTTAAGCAAGCGAGAGAGGGGGAGATAAATTTCTGCCACTTCTTCCAGGGACAGATCTTCGTTTATCCCTTTTAACCGTGCGATTTCACCTTCCGTCAGCGTCATAGGGACGGAATCACGCAGGGCAGCCCACTGGCTGCGGTTAAAGTGAAGATAAGGCGTCATTAACGTTTGCTCTTTTTTGCTCATAAGCATGCTTCAGTGAGCCAGCATCACACTGCCGGATCGTGGCTCATCACACAGTTAATTTTGGACAATGGGCAGGAGGTTAACACCAGATGACAGGAATAATAAGAAAAAAGATGGAAAGCGCTGCGTTACGCGGAAGCCGTCACGCTACGGTGAATACGGTGCAAATCACGCTGATATGTTGAATATTTGACCTTAAATGACTACTTTTACAGCGTTCGATACGCTGTTCGCATAAAATGTGAGCGAAAGAACGTTTTATGCAAATTTTTAGTTGCATGACCGCGCAGGTATCCATAGAATGCGCGCTACTTGATGCCGACTTAGCTCAGTAGGTAGAGCAACTGACTTGTAATCAGTAGGTCACCAGTTCGATTCCGGTAGTCGGCACCATCAAGTCCGGTGGGGTTCCCGAGCGGCCAAAGGGAGCAGACTGTAAATCTGCCGTCACAGACTTCGAAGGTTCGAATCCTTCCCCCACCACCACTTTCTGGCAGCGTAAATGCCGCCGGAGCTGGTTGGAAAAATTAGCCAGCTCAAACTGAAAAAGAGAGAAATCTCTTTTTTTGTTACAGAAAGAACTGGGTAGCCGAGTTTCAGGATGCGGGCATCGTATAATGGCTATTACCTCAGCCTTCCAAGCTGATGATGCGGGTTCGATTCCCGCTGCCCGCTCCAATACGTGCTGATATGGCTCAGTTGGTAGAGCGCACCCTTGGTAAGGGTGAGGTCCCCAGTTCGACTCTGGGTATCAGCACCACTTCACTTCTCCTTCCCGTTTCTCTCTGTTTCAATTTTACTGTATTCAACAATTCAGGCATTTCGCCTGGTTGATGTGGTGATATCACCGATTTATCCGTGTCTTAGAGGGACAATCGATGTCTAAAGAAAAGTTTGAACGTACAAAACCGCACGTTAACGTCGGTACTATCGGCCACGTTGACCATGGTAAAACAACGCTGACCGCTGCAATCACTACCGTTCTGGCAAAAACCTACGGTGGTTCTGCTCGCGCATTCGACCAGATCGATAACGCGCCAGAAGAAAAAGCTCGTGGTATCACCATCAACACCTCTCACGTTGAGTACGACACCCCGACTCGCCACTACGCACACGTAGACTGCCCAGGCCACGCCGACTATGTTAAAAACATGATCACCGGTGCTGCGCAGATGGACGGCGCGATCCTGGTTGTTGCAGCGACTGACGGCCCAATGCCTCAGACTCGTGAGCACATCCTGCTGGGTCGTCAGGTAGGCGTTCCTTTCATCATCGTGTTCCTGAACAAATGTGACATGGTTGATGACGAAGAGCTGCTGGAACTGGTAGAGATGGAAGTTCGTGAACTGCTGTCTCAGTACGATTTCCCAGGCGACGATACCCCAATCGTTCGTGGTTCTGCTCTGAAAGCGCTGGAAGGCGAAGCTGAGTGGGAAGCGAAAATCATCGAACTGGCTGGCTTCCTGGATTCTTACATCCCAGAACCAGAGCGTGCGATTGACAAGCCATTCCTGCTGCCAATCGAAGACGTATTCTCCATCTCCGGTCGTGGTACCGTTGTTACCGGTCGTGTAGAGCGCGGTATCATCAAAGTTGGCGAAGAAGTTGAAATCGTTGGTATCAAAGAGACTGCGAAGTCTACCTGTACTGGCGTTGAAATGTTCCGCAAACTGCTGGACGAAGGCCGTGCTGGTGAGAACGTTGGTGTTCTGCTGCGTGGTATCAAACGTGAAGAAATCGAACGTGGTCAGGTTCTGGCGAAGCCAGGCTCAATCAAGCCACACACCAAGTTCGAATCTGAAGTGTACATCCTGTCCAAAGACGAAGGCGGCCGTCATACTCCGTTCTTCAAAGGCTACCGTCCACAGTTCTACTTCCGTACAACTGACGTGACCGGTACCATCGAACTGCCAGAAGGCGTTGAGATGGTAATGCCAGGCGACAACATCAAGATGGTTGTGACGCTGATCCACCCAATCGCGATGGACGACGGTCTGCGTTTCGCAATCCGTGAAGGTGGCCGTACCGTTGGCGCGGGCGTGGTTGCTAAAGTTCTCGGCTAATCGCTGATAACATTTGACGCAATGCGCATGAAAAGGGCATCATTTGATGCCCTTTTTGCACGCTTTCACATCAGAACCTGGCTCATCAGTGATTATTTTTGTCATAATCATTGCTGAGACAGGCTCTGCAGAGAGCGTATAATCCATAAAGGGATTATTTCGATTTGGCTCGCCTCGCAATCGCGGGGTGAAATTATTTGTAGAATTCTTCTGACAGGTTGGTTTATGAGTGCGAATACCGAAGCTCAAGGGAGCGGGCGCGGCCTGGAAGCGATGAAGTGGGTCGCTGTTGCCGTGCTGCTGATTGTGGCAATCGTTGGCAACTATCTTTATCGTGACATGATGCTGCCGCTCCGTGCGCTGGCAGTGGTGATTCTGATTGCTGCAGCGGGCGGTGTCGCGCTGTTGACGACTAAAGGTAAAGCAACCGTTGCTTTTGCACGTGAAGCGCGTACCGAAGTTCGTAAGGTCATTTGGCCGACTCGCCAGGAAACATTGCACACCACGCTGATCGTAGCGGCGGTTACCGCTGTAATGTCACTGATCCTGTGGGGACTGGATGGTATTCTGGTTCGCCTGGTTTCCTTTATTACTGGCCTGAGGTTCTAAGATGTCTGAAGCCCCTAAAAAGCGTTGGTACGTCGTTCAGGCGTTTTCCGGTTTTGAAGGCCGCGTAGCAACGTCGCTGCGCGAGCATATCAAATTACACAACATGGAAGAGTTATTTGGCGAAGTTATGGTTCCGACCGAAGAAGTGGTTGAGATCCGTGGCGGCCAACGTCGCAAAAGCGAGCGTAAATTCTTCCCGGGTTACGTGCTGGTTCAGATGGTGATGAACGACGCGAGCTGGCACCTGGTGCGCAGCGTACCGCGCGTGATGGGCTTTATCGGCGGCACGTCTGACCGTCCGGCGCCAATCAGCGACAAAGAAGTTGATGCGATTATGAACCGCCTGCAGCAGGTGGGTGATAAGCCGCGTCCTAAAACGCTGTTTGAACCGGGTGAAATGGTTCGTGTTAGCGACGGTCCGTTTGCTGACTTTAACGGCGTCGTTGAAGAAGTGGACTACGAGAAGTCCCGCCTGAAAGTTTCTGTTTCTATCTTCGGTCGTGCGACCCCGGTAGAACTGGACTTTGCGCAGGTCGAAAAAGCCTAAGCAGCGATCAAAAAAGCGGCGATTTAATCGTTGCACAGGGCGCGAGATTGGAATACAATTTCGCGCCTTTTGTTTTTATGGGCCCCGGCCCGTAAAACGAATTTTATTCACGGGGAGCCTCCCTGAGGCGCTATTACCCAATCAGAGGATTTTAGAATGGCTAAGAAAGTACAAGCCTACGTCAAGCTGCAGGTTGCAGCTGGTATGGCGAACCCAAGTCCACCAGTTGGTCCAGCTCTGGGTCAGCAGGGTGTGAACATCATGGAATTCTGTAAAGCGTTCAACGCCAAAACCGAATCCCTGGAAAAAGGTCTGCCAATCCCAGTCGTAATCACTGTTTACGCTGACCGTTCTTTCACTTTCGTTACCAAAACCCCTCCAGCAGCAGTTCTGCTGAAGAAAGCGGCTGGTATCAAGTCTGGTTCCGGTAAACCGAACAAAGACAAAGTGGGTAAAATTTCCCGCGCTCAGCTGCAGGAAATCGCGCAGACCAAAGCTGCCGACATGACTGGTGCCGACATTGAAGCGATGACTCGCTCAATCGAAGGTACTGCACGTTCCATGGGCCTGGTAGTGGAGGACTAAGAAATGGCTAAACTGACCAAGCGCATGTCCGTGATCCGTGACAAAGTTGATGCGACCAAACAGTACGACATCAACGAAGCTATCGCTCTGCTGAAAGAACTGGCAACTGCTAAGTTCGTTGAAAGCGTTGACGTTGCCGTTAACCTCGGCATCGACGCGCGTAAATCCGATCAGAACGTTCGTGGCGCAACTGTACTGCCACACGGTACTGGCCGTTCCGTTCGCGTAGCTGTATTTGCTCAGGGTGCAAACGCTGAAGCTGCTAAAGCTGCCGGCGCTGAACTGGTAGGTATGGAAGATCTGGCTGATCAGATCAAGAAAGGCGAAATGAACTTTGACGTTGTTATTGCTTCTCCAGATGCAATGCGCGTTGTTGGCCAGCTGGGCCAGGTTCTGGGTCCACGCGGCCTGATGCCAAACCCGAAAGTGGGTACTGTAACGCCTAACGTTGCTGAAGCGGTTAAGAACGCTAAAGCAGGTCAGGTTCGTTATCGTAACGACAAAAACGGCATCATCCACACCACCATCGGTAAAGTGGACTTTGACGCTGACAAACTGAAAGAAAACCTGGAAGCTCTGCTGGTTGCGCTGAAAAAAGCAAAACCAACTCAGGCGAAAGGCGTGTACATCAAGAAAGTTAGCATCTCCACCACCATGGGTGCAGGTGTTGCAGTTGACCAGGCTGGCCTGAGCGCTGCTGCAAACTAATGCCTTTACGTGGGCGGTGATTTTGTCTACAATCTTACCCCCACGTTTGCTAACGAAAGTTAGCGGCTAAAAGATTTGTTCGTTGGAGCCTGGCCTAATCCAGGCCTCCGTCGAAGACCGCAGGTGTTTCGCAAGAGACTTAATCCCCTGCGTAGACGGTGACAGAACGCTAAGATTATTTTTGGATACTCTGGCTTGTTTCTGCTCACCGTATTAAGACGCTCTTTCCGTTGGGGAGAGTGAAGTGAGTTCCGGAACATGAGTTCCGGCAAACATCCAGGAGCAAAGCTAATGGCTTTAAATCTTCAAGACAAACAAGCGATTGTTGCTGAAGTCAGCGAAGTAGCCAAAGGCGCGCTGTCTGCAGTAGTTGCGGATTCCCGTGGCGTTACTGTAGACAAAATGACTGAACTGCGTAAAGCAGGTCGTGAAGCTGGCGTATACATGCGTGTTGTTCGTAACACCCTGCTGCGTCGCGTAGTTGAAGGTACTCAGTTCGAGTGCCTGAAAGACACGTTTGTTGGTCCGACCCTGATTGCATACTCTATGGAACACCCGGGCGCTGCTGCTCGTCTGTTCAAAGAGTTCGCGAAAGCGAATGCAAAATTTGAGGTCAAAGCTGCAGCCTTTGAAGGTGAGTTGATCCCGGCATCGCAAATCGATCGCCTGGCAACCCTGCCGACCTACGAAGAAGCAATTGCACGCCTGATGGCAACCATGAAAGAAGCTTCGGCTGGCAAACTGGTTCGCACTCTGGCTGCTGTTCGCGATGCGAAAGAAGCTGCTTAATCGCAGTTATCTTTATAAAGCATTCGCTTACGTATAAACTTATTCTGATTTTCAGGAACAATTTAAATGTCTATCACTAAAGATCAAATCATTGAAGCAGTTGCAGCTATGTCCGTAATGGACGTTGTAGAACTGATTTCTGCAATGGAAGAAAAATTCGGTGTTTCTGCTGCTGCTGCTGTAGCTGTAGCTGCGGGCCCGGCTGAAGCTGCTGAAGAAAAAACTGAATTCGACGTAATTCTGAAAGCTGCTGGCGCTAACAAAGTTGCTGTTATCAAAGCAGTACGTGGCGCAACTGGCCTGGGTCTGAAAGAAGCTAAAGACCTGGTAGAATCTGCTCCAGCTGCGCTGAAAGAAGGCGTGAGCAAAGACGACGCAGAAGCACTGAAAAAATCTCTGGAAGAAGCTGGCGCTGAAGTTGAAGTTAAATAAGCCAACTTTTCTGGTTGCAGCCTAAGTCATTAGGCTGATGGCTGGTGACTTTTTAGTCACCAGCCTTTTTGCGCTGTAAGGCATCAGTAGCATTTCACACTGTTTGACTGCTGATTGTCCTGACAATGCATGTTTCTATCGACGACTTAATATATTGCGACAGGGTGCTCGCTCTGTGTAAATCGCGACGAAATGATTTAAGCGTGATAGCAACAGGTATTGCGGAAAGTATTCAATTTTCCGGTCCACAAAATGGTGTTGCACAAACTGTCCCTTCGTCGGACAGATGGGTCGACTTGTCAGCGAGCTGAGGAACCCTATGGTTTACTCCTATACCGAGAAAAAACGTATTCGTAAGGATTTTGGTAAACGTCCACAAGTTCTGGACATTCCATATCTCCTTTCTATCCAGCTTGACTCGTTCCAGAAGTTTATCGAGCAAGATCCTGAAGGGCAGTACGGTCTGGAAGCAGCCTTCCGCTCCGTGTTCCCGATTCAGAGCTACAGCGGTAACTCCGAGCTGCAGTACGTCAGCTACCGCCTTGGCGAACCGGTGTTTGACGTTCAGGAATGTCAGATCCGTGGCGTGACCTATTCCGCACCGCTGCGCGTAAAACTGCGTCTGGTGATCTACGAGCGCGAAGCGCCGGAAGGCACCGTAAAAGACATTAAAGAACAAGAAGTCTACATGGGTGAAATTCCACTCATGACGGACAACGGTACTTTCGTTATCAACGGTACTGAGCGTGTTATCGTTTCCCAGCTGCATCGTAGCCCGGGCGTCTTCTTCGACAGCGATAAAGGTAAAACACACTCTTCCGGTAAAGTACTGTATAACGCACGCATCATTCCTTACCGTGGTTCATGGCTGGACTTCGAGTTCGATCCGAAAGACAACCTGTTTGTCCGTATCGACCGTCGTCGTAAGCTGCCTGCAACCATCATTCTGCGTGCGCTGCAATACACCACTGAACAGATCCTGGACCTGTTCTTTGAGAAAGTGATCTTTGAAATCCGCGACAACAAGCTGCAGATGGAGCTGGTGCCGGAACGTCTGCGTGGTGAGACCGCGTCGTTCGACATCGAAGCCGACGGCAAAGTGTATGTGGAAAAAGGTCGCCGTATCACTGCGCGCCACATCCGCCAGCTGGAAAAAGATGATATCAAACTCATCGAAGTTCCGGTTGAGTACATTGCAGGAAAAGTAGCCGCGAAAGATTACGTTGATGAATCAACGGGTGAGCTGATCTGCCCAGCGAACATGGAGCTGAGCCTGGATCTGCTGGCTAAGCTGAGTCAGTCTGGCCACAAACGTATCGAAACGCTGTTCACCAACGATCTGGACCACGGTGCCTATATCTCTGAGACTATTCGCGTCGACCCAACCACCGATCGTCTGAGCGCGCTGGTAGAAATCTACCGCATGATGCGTCCTGGTGAGCCACCAACTCGCGAAGCGGCGGAAAGCCTGTTCGAGAACCTGTTCTTCTCCGAAGACCGCTACGATCTGTCCGCGGTTGGTCGTATGAAGTTCAACCGTTCTCTGCTGCGCGACGAAATCGAAGGTTCCGGTATCCTGAGCAAAGACGACATCATCGAAGTGATGAAGAAGCTCATTGATATCCGTAACGGTAAAGGCGAAGTGGACGATATCGACCACCTCGGCAACCGTCGTATCCGTTCCGTAGGCGAAATGGCGGAAAACCAATTCCGCGTTGGCCTGGTGCGTGTAGAGCGTGCGGTGAAAGAGCGTCTGTCTCTGGGCGATCTGGATACCCTGATGCCTCAGGATATGATCAACGCCAAGCCGATTTCTGCAGCAGTGAAAGAGTTCTTCGGTTCAAGCCAGCTGTCTCAGTTCATGGACCAGAACAACCCGCTGTCTGAGATTACGCACAAACGTCGTATCTCTGCACTCGGCCCAGGCGGTCTGACCCGTGAACGCGCAGGCTTTGAAGTTCGAGACGTACACCCGACGCACTACGGTCGCGTATGTCCAATCGAAACGCCTGAAGGTCCAAACATCGGTCTGATCAACTCCCTGTCCGTGTACGCACAGACTAACGAATACGGCTTCCTTGAGACCCCGTACCGTAAAGTGACTGACGGTGTTGTAACCGACGAAATTCACTACCTGTCTGCTATCGAAGAAGGCAACTACGTTATCGCTCAGGCGAACTCCAACCTGGATGACGAAGGCCACTTTGTAGAAGATCTGGTTACCTGCCGTAGCAAAGGCGAATCCAGCTTGTTCAGCCGCGACCAGGTTGACTACATGGACGTTTCCACCCAGCAGGTGGTATCCGTCGGTGCGTCCCTGATCCCGTTCCTGGAACACGATGACGCCAACCGTGCATTGATGGGTGCGAACATGCAACGTCAGGCCGTTCCAACTCTGCGCGCTGACAAGCCGCTGGTTGGTACCGGTATGGAACGTGCTGTTGCCGTTGACTCCGGTGTTACTGCAGTTGCCAAACGTGGCGGTACTGTTCAGTACGTCGATGCATCCCGTATCGTTATCAAAGTTAACGAAGACGAGATGTATCCGGGCGAAGCAGGTATCGACATTTATAACCTGACCAAATACACCCGTTCTAACCAGAACACCTGTATCAACCAGATGCCTTGCGTATCTCTGGGTGAGCCAGTTGAGCGCGGCGACGTGCTGGCAGACGGTCCGTCCACCGACCTCGGTGAACTGGCGCTCGGTCAGAACATGCGCGTAGCGTTCATGCCGTGGAACGGTTACAACTTCGAAGACTCCATCCTCGTCTCCGAGCGTGTGGTTCAGGAAGATCGTTTCACCACCATCCACATTCAGGAACTGGCATGTGTGTCCCGTGACACCAAGCTGGGGCCAGAAGAGATCACCGCTGACATCCCTAACGTGGGTGAAGCTGCGCTCTCCAAACTGGATGAATCCGGTATTGTTTACATCGGTGCGGAAGTGACCGGCGGCGACATACTGGTTGGTAAGGTTACGCCTAAAGGTGAAACCCAGCTGACGCCAGAAGAGAAACTGCTGCGTGCAATCTTCGGTGAGAAAGCGTCTGACGTTAAAGACTCTTCTCTGCGCGTACCAAACGGTGTTTCCGGTACGGTTATCGACGTTCAGGTCTTCACCCGTGACGGCGTTGAGAAAGATAAGCGTGCGCTGGAAATCGAAGAGATGCAGCTCAAACAGGCTAAGAAAGACCTGTCTGAAGAACTGCAGATCCTCGAAGCGGGTCTGTTCAGCCGTATCTATGCGGTGCTGGTTGCCGGTGGCGTTGAAGCTGAGAAGCTCGACAAACTGCCACGCGATCGCTGGCTGGAACTGGGCCTGACCGACGAAGAGAAACAAAATCAGCTGGAACAGCTGGCTGAGCAGTATGACGAACTGAAACACGAGTTCGAGAAAAAACTCGAAGCGAAACGCCGCAAAATCACTCAGGGCGACGATCTGGCACCAGGCGTGCTGAAGATTGTTAAGGTGTATCTGGCCGTTAAACGTCAGATCCAGCCTGGTGATAAGATGGCAGGTCGTCACGGTAACAAGGGTGTTATCTCTAAGATCAACCCGATCGAAGATATGCCGCACGATGCTAACGGTACGCCGGTAGATATCGTACTGAACCCACTGGGCGTACCGTCTCGTATGAACATCGGTCAGATCCTGGAAACCCACCTGGGTATGGCTGCGAAAGGTATCGGCGACAAGATTAACGCCATGCTGAAGCAGCAGGAAGAAGTCGCGAAACTGCGCGAATTCATCCAGCGTGCCTACGATCTGGGTACCGATGTGCGCCAGAAAGTCGACCTGAATACCTTCAGCGATGAAGAAGTGCTGCGCCTGGCTGAGAACCTGAAAAAAGGTATGCCAATCGCAACGCCGGTCTTCGACGGTGCGAAAGAAGCTGAAATTAAAGAGTTGCTGCAACTGGGTGGTCTGCCAACGTCTGGTCAGATTACGCTGTTTGACGGCCGTACCGGTGAACAGTTCGAGCGTCCGGTAACCGTCGGTTACATGTACATGCTGAAACTGAACCACCTGGTCGACGACAAGATGCACGCTCGTTCTACCGGTTCTTACAGCCTGGTTACTCAGCAGCCGCTGGGTGGTAAGGCACAGTTCGGTGGTCAGCGCTTCGGGGAGATGGAAGTGTGGGCGCTGGAAGCATACGGCGCGGCATACACCCTGCAGGAAATGCTCACCGTTAAGTCTGATGACGTGAACGGTCGTACCAAGATGTATAAGAACATCGTGGACGGCAACCATCAGATGGAACCGGGCATGCCAGAATCCTTCAACGTACTGTTGAAAGAGATTCGTTCGCTGGGTATCAACATCGAACTGGAAGACGAGTAATTCTCGCTCAAACAGGTCACTGGTGCCGGGTTAACCCCCGGCACCAGATTGTGCTAACTCCGACGGGAGCAAATCCGTGAAAGATTTATTAAAGTTTCTGAAAGCGCAGACTAAAACCGAAGAGTTTGATGCGATCAAAATTGCTCTGGCTTCGCCAGACATGATCCGTTCATGGTCTTTCGGTGAAGTTAAAAAGCCGGAAACCATCAACTACCGTACGTTCAAACCTGAGCGTGACGGCCTTTTCTGTGCGCGTATTTTCGGGCCAGTAAAAGATTACGAGTGCCTGTGCGGTAAGTACAAGCGCCTGAAACACCGTGGTGTGATCTGTGAGAAGTGCGGCGTTGAAGTGACCCAGACCAAAGTGCGTCGTGAGCGCATGGGCCACATTGAGCTGGCGTCTCCAACCGCTCACATCTGGTTCCTGAAATCTCTGCCGTCCCGTATCGGTCTGCTGCTGGATATGCCGCTGCGCGATATCGAACGCGTTCTGTACTTCGAATCTTATGTGGTTATCGAAGGCGGGATGACGAACCTGGAACGTCATCAGATCCTGACTGAAGAGCAGTATCTGGATGCGCTGGAAGAGTTCGGTGACGAATTCGACGCGAAGATGGGTGCGGAAGCTATTCAGGCCCTGCTGAAGAGCATGGATCTGGAGCAAGAGTGCGAGCAGCTGCGTGAAGAGCTGAACGAAACCAACTCCGAAACCAAACGTAAAAAGCTGACCAAGCGTATCAAACTGCTGGAAGCGTTCGTTCAGTCTGGTAACAAACCAGAGTGGATGATCCTGACCGTTCTGCCGGTTCTGCCGCCAGATCTGCGTCCACTGGTTCCGCTGGATGGTGGTCGTTTCGCAACGTCCGATCTGAACGATCTGTATCGTCGCGTTATCAACCGTAACAACCGTCTGAAACGTCTGCTGGATCTGGCTGCGCCGGACATCATCGTACGCAACGAAAAACGTATGCTGCAGGAAGCGGTAGATGCCCTGCTGGATAACGGTCGTCGCGGTCGTGCGATCACCGGTTCTAACAAACGTCCTCTGAAATCTTTGGCCGACATGATCAAAGGTAAACAGGGTCGTTTCCGTCAGAACCTGCTCGGTAAGCGTGTTGACTACTCCGGTCGTTCTGTAATCACCGTAGGTCCATACCTGCGTCTGCATCAGTGCGGTCTGCCGAAGAAAATGGCTCTGGAGCTGTTCAAACCGTTCATCTACGGCAAGCTGGAACTGCGTGGCCTGGCCACCACCATCAAAGCCGCTAAGAAAATGGTTGAGCGTGAAGAAGCTGTCGTTTGGGATATCCTGGACGAAGTTATCCGCGAACACCCGGTACTGCTGAACCGTGCACCAACCCTGCACCGTTTGGGTATCCAGGCATTTGAGCCAGTCCTGATCGAAGGTAAAGCTATCCAGCTGCACCCGCTGGTTTGTGCGGCCTATAACGCCGACTTCGATGGTGACCAGATGGCTGTTCACGTACCGCTGACGCTGGAAGCCCAGCTCGAAGCGCGTGCGCTGATGATGTCTACCAACAACATCCTGTCCCCAGCGAACGGTGAGCCTATCATCGTTCCTTCTCAGGACGTTGTATTGGGTCTGTACTACATGACCCGTGACTGTGTTAACGCCAAAGGCGAAGGCATGGTGCTGACTGGCCCGAAAGAAGCTGAGCGTATTTATCGCGCTGGCCTGGCCTCTCTGCATGCGCGCGTTAAAGTGCGTATCACCGAATACGAAAAAGATGAAAACGGCGAATTCGTTGCGAAAACCAGCCTGAAAGACACGACCGTTGGCCGTGCCATTCTGTGGATGATCGTACCGAAAGGTCTGCCTTTCTCCATCGTCAACCAGGCGCTGGGCAAGAAAGCGATCTCCAAAATGCTGAACACCTGTTACCGCATTCTGGGTCTGAAGCCGACCGTTATCTTCGCTGACCAGACAATGTATACCGGCTTTGCTTATGCAGCGCGTTCAGGTGCATCTGTTGGTATCGATGACATGGTCATCCCAGAGAAGAAACACGAGATCATCTCTGAAGCGGAAGCCGAAGTTGCTGAGATCCAGGAGCAGTTCCAGTCTGGTCTGGTAACCGCGGGCGAACGCTATAACAAAGTTATCGATATTTGGGCAGCGGCGAACGATCGTGTATCCAAAGCGATGATGGATAACCTGCAGACCGAAACCGTCATTAACCGTGACGGCGTAGAAGAGCAGCAGGTTTCCTTCAACAGCATCTACATGATGGCCGACTCCGGTGCGCGTGGTTCCGCAGCGCAGATTCGTCAGCTGGCAGGTATGCGTGGTCTGATGGCGAAGCCAGATGGCTCCATCATCGAAACGCCAATCACCGCGAACTTCCGTGAAGGTCTGAACGTACTCCAGTACTTCATCTCCACGCACGGTGCTCGTAAAGGTCTGGCGGATACCGCACTGAAAACAGCGAACTCCGGTTATCTGACGCGTCGTCTGGTTGACGTTGCGCAGGATCTGGTTGTGACCGAAGACGATTGTGGCACCCTCGAAGGTATCACCATGACCCCGGTTATCGAGGGTGGTGATGTTAAAGAGCCACTGCGCGATCGCGTTCTGGGTCGTGTGACCGCGGAAGACATTCTGAAGCCGGGTACTGCAGATATTCTGGTTCCACGCAACACGCTGCTGCACGAGCACTGGTGTGACCTGCTGGAAGCGAACTCTGTTGACTCCGTGAAAGTACGTTCCGTTGTATCCTGTGACACCGACTTTGGTGTATGTGCGCACTGCTATGGTCGTGACCTGGCGCGTGGCCACATCATCAACAAAGGTGAAGCAATCGGCGTTATCGCGGCACAGTCCATCGGTGAGCCGGGTACACAGCTGACGATGCGTACGTTCCACATCGGTGGTGCGGCATCTCGTGCGGCTGCTGAATCCAGCATCCAGGTGAAAAACAAAGGTAGCATCAAGCTCAGCAACGCGAAGTCTGTTGTTAACTCCGCAGGCAAGCTGGTTGTGACCTCTCGTAACACCGAGCTGAAGCTGATCGACGAATTCGGTCGTACCAAAGAGAGCTATAAAGTGCCTTACGGTGCGGTTATGGCGAAAGGTGATGGCGAGCAGGTTGCCGGCGGTGAAACCGTTGCAAACTGGGATCCACACACCATGCCGGTTATCACCGAAGTAAGTGGTTTCATCCGCTTCACTGACATGATCGACGGCCAGACCATTACTCGTCAGACCGACGAGCTGACCGGTCTGTCTTCTCTGGTGGTTCTGGATTCTGCTGAACGTACTACCGGTGGTAAAGATCTGCGTCCTGCACTGAAAATCGTTGATGCTCAGGGTAACGACGTTCTGATCCCTGGTACCGACATGCCTGCGCAGTACTTCCTGCCGGGTAAAGCGATCGTTCAGCTGGAAGATGGCATTCAGATCGGTGCGGGTGATGCTCTGGCGCGTATTCCACAGGAATCCAGCGGTACCAAGGACATCACCGGTGGTCTGCCGCGCGTTGCGGATCTGTTCGAAGCACGTCGTCCGAAAGAGCCTGCAATCCTGGCTGAAATCAGCGGTATCATTTCCTTCGGTAAAGAGACCAAAGGTAAACGCCGTCTGGTTATCACCCCAGTAGATGGCAGCGAGCCGTACGAAGAGATGATTCCTAAGTGGCGTCAGCTCAACGTGTTCGAAGGTGAACGTGTAGAACGTGGTGACGTGGTTTCCGATGGTCCAGAAGCTCCGCACGACATTCTGCGTCTTCGTGGCGTACACGCGGTAACGCGTTACATCACCAACGAAGTACAGGACGTTTACCGTCTGCAGGGCGTTAAGATTAACGATAAGCACATCGAAGTTATCGTTCGTCAGATGCTGCGTAAAGCAACCATCGAAAACGCAGGCAGCTCCGAGTTCCTGGAAGGCGAGCAGGTTGAATACTCACGCGTCAAGATTGCTAACCGCGAACTTGAAGCGAACGGCAAAATCGGTGCGACCTTCTCGCGCGATCTGCTGGGTATCACCAAAGCGTCTCTGGCAACCGAGTCCTTCATCTCTGCAGCATCGTTCCAGGAAACGACTCGTGTCCTGACCGAAGCCGCTGTTGCTGGTAAGCGTGATGAACTGCGCGGTCTGAAAGAGAACGTTATCGTGGGTCGTCTGATCCCGGCGGGTACCGGTTATGCATACCATCAGGATCGTATGCGTCGTCGTGCTGCGGGCGAACTGCCAGCTGCACCGCAGGTGACTGCTGAAGATGCATCCGCGAGCCTGGCAGAACTGCTGAACGCAGGTCTGGGCGGTTCCGACAACGAGTAATCGTTGATGCCCGGTAGGTAAAATTACCGGGCATGTGCCTCGTAGGTCGGGCAAGCGTAGCGCCACCCGACAATAAAAAACCCGCCTCGGCGGGTTTTTTTACATCTGTAGGTTATCAGTTTACCAGGGGGATCCGTCGATAAAGCTCAATCATGTCACCCGCGAGGTCTTGAATGACCATCGCGTTCATCAGGTGATCCTGAGAGTGGACGGTGATCAGGTTAACCGGAAGCTTCCCGGTCCCTTCGTCAAGGCCGATAAGCTGCGTCTGGATCGTGTGCGCATGCTTCACATATTCGCGCGACTCTTCCATCGCTTTTTCCGCTTCGTCAAACTCACCTTTACGCGCCATCTGTAACGCCGTCAGGGCCGCACTGCGCGCCGCGCCTGCGTTGACCAGCAGTTCCATAATCGTAGTTTCTAAGTCTTCCATTATGACTCCAGAAGTTTGAGCGCTTTTTCCAGTACGGCATCGCCTTTCATCATGCCGTAATCCATCATGTCGATCACCGCGACCTTTTTACCCAGCGGCTCGGCCTGCGCCTGGAGTTTAGCCTGCTCGTATTTAACCTGTGGCCCCAGCAATACGATGTCGGCCGTCGCGATGTTGTCTTTAAACTCCGCAACCGGAACGGCTTTAATGGTGACTTCAACCCCTTTTTTCTGCGCGGCGTCTTTCATACGTTGAACCAGCATGCTGGTTGACATTCCCGCTGCACAGCATAAAACGATGTTCTTCATAATCAGCCTCGATCTACATGTGTTTATTGATAATTATCCCGTGCAGACCGCTTCAACAACCGGTTTACCGCGATTGTGTGTCAGGCATCACAAAGAAACCGGTGATTTTCTGAAACCGGTTACAATTTTGCATTGTCGGGTACCCGGCCCGTCGAAACGGGCAGGGGTGAAAGAGGGAGGATTAGCTGATGGACGTTCGGTTAATGCGGTTTTTGCCCTGCTGTTTGGCGCTGTAGAGGGCGTTATCAACGCTTCCGACAAATTGATCCAGCGGTTCAAAATGCCACTCCCCAAGACCGCCGCTGAACGTCACCCGCAGGTTTTCTTCTCGCCAGACGCGTTTTTCAACAGCGATACGCCACGCTTCGAGTAATGAGAGCGCAGACGTCATCTGCTCAGCCTGGAAAATTACCGCAAACTCTTCTCCACCGTACCGGTAAAGCGAGACGTGATGTGGCTGCATGATCTGGATCCCTTCGCGGGCCACGTTGCGCAGAACGATATCACCGGTCAGGTGGCCCAGCGTGTCGTTAATCGACTTGAAGTTATCAATGTCCACCAGCGCCAGCGCGAAAGGCTGATGGGCATTCAGCAGCTCCGCAATATCGCTATCGAATGCGCGGCGGTTTTTGCAGCCCGTCAGCGCATCGTGAGTAGCCTGGCGCACATAGGCCATCTCACGCTCTTTATTGGACTGGATAGTGTGGCTCAGCATCGCTTCCAGTCGCGGCGCCTCGCTGACGTCGCCGGTTTTGATGGCATTGATAATGTGCATCAGCACGGTACGCGAGGCATGGCGGAGATATAAGCCGAAGAGGATGATGATGATGGCCGCCAGCGCAAACCCCCAGCCAACAATCGTCGTTTCGTGGCGGGTGATATCGGTGAGCGTCTCGCCAGAGACCCGGTAAATGACAAACCAGTCCGGATTGGTAAATGAGTAGTAGTAGTACCAGGCGTTGCTTTTCTTGTCATAAAGGTGGCCTTCGCCGCTGGTCATTTTGTCCATCAGCGCTTCGCTCACGTACTGTTTGAAGAGCGCGCCTGTATCCGGGTGAAGCACAACGGCGCCGTCACGTTCGACGACGAAGAATTCCCCCTGAACGGGCGCCACCATCTGACGCAGGGTGTAGCCCATTGACGTCAAATCGAGGTGGAACGCGATCGTTCCCTTCAGTCGGCCTTCCGGTGAAATCAATGGCTTATAGAGTGTTACCGTCGGATGGCCGGTGAAGTAGTCCATGTAGGGGCGGGTATAGTGGCTGAAGATACTGGCTTCGGCCTGCGCGACAAACCAGGGCCGCGCCCGGGGATCGAAGGTTTTACTCTTCTCCGTGGGGAGCACTTCCGGTGCGCGAAGATAATGCCCCTGCGTGTCCGCCAGCGAGATGGAGGAGACGGTCGGCATCAGGTTCTGCAAATGCATCATCATCTGTAGCCCCTGCGTCGGGTTGACGTTGAGCGTCTCGTTTAGCCTGTCGTCGCGCGCAAAATACATCGCGGAACGGCCCAGGATATAGTCGTTTTCACGCAGGATGGATTCGGTGTAGTTCACCGCCAGGTTGTGCGTGAAGTTGCTATTGATCTTATGGTAATCCTCAAGAAAATCCTTCCGTTGCGAAAGCGTCACCGCGATCGCGATCACCGCAAAACTGCAGAGGATCCCCGCGAAGCTGAGCATAATGGGCCGGGTAAAAGAGAGCTTTTTGCTGTGAAGTGCCATGAGCTGTACATCGTTCCTGATGGTGAATACTTTTCGTCTGCCGATATCCTCTCAGCATAGTCGCTGTCCTGCGGTTAGCGGTGAATTATACGGCACACGATTTCTGACGGGATGATTTATCTTAAGAACCATTAAGAAAATACTTATTAAACTGGCAGGGCCGTTTGTGCAATGCACCTGAGGCAGGGCGAAACGAGGAAGAAGCTTTTCGCCCTGGTCAGCATCCGTTGCTGACCGTGTGACAATAAAAAACCGGACGATCGCTGACAACCATCCGGTTTTGTCTTTTCGTCGCGCCTCGACAATTTTTTAACGTGTTGCAGTGCGTTTCAACGTCACTGCGAGGCTCTTCCCAGCCAGCTGTCCCAGTCCTTCCAGACAGGCTGCAGACCTTGTGCCGTCAGGGCGGCGGCAACGGCTTCCGGACGTCGTCCGTCATGCGGTGCAAACTGCTCCAGCTCCGGACGATCGTCGGCGTAGCCGCCGGGCTGCGTTTTGGAAAATGCGCTGACGTTGTTAATCGCCAGCGGGATAACGCGATCGCGAAACGCCGGGGATTCACGCGTTGAGAGCGATAATTCCACTTCCGGGGCGAGCAGGCGAAACGCACAGATGGTCTGCACCAGCTGGCGTTCATCCATCAGCGAAGCCGGTTCAATCCCGCCCGCGCAGGGTCTCAGGCGCGGGAAGGAGATGGAGTAACGGCTCTGCCAGTAGTGCTGCTGGAGCCAGAGCAGATGTTCCGCCACCATGTAACAATCCACCCGCCAGCTGTCAGAGAGCCCGATCAGCGCGCCCAGACCGATTTTGTCGATCCCCGCGCGACCCAGCCTGTCCGGCGTTTCCAGCCGGAAAAAGAAATCCTGTTTCTTGCCCTTCAGGTGGTGCCGGGCGTACGTCGCCTCGTGATAGGTTTCCTGGTAGACCATAACGCCGTCAAGGCCGAGGGTTTTAAGCTCCGCGTACTCCTCCTGCGACAGGGGCTGCACTTCCATCTGCAACGATGCAAATTCACGGCGAATAGCCGGAAGGTGCTGACGGAAATAGTCCATTCCCACTTTGCCCTGATGTTCACCCGTGACCAGCAGAAGATGTTCAAAGCCCATTTCACGAATGGCCGCACACTCACGGGCAATCTCACCTTCATCGAGCGTTTTACGCCTGATGCGGTTGCTCATGGAAAAACCGCAGTAGGTGCAGTCGTTGGCGCACAGGTTTGAGAGATAGAGCGGCACGTAGAAGCTCACCGTGTTGCCAAAACGCTGGCGGGTGAGCCGCTGCGCTCGCTGGGCCATCGGTTCGAGGTACGCGCTGGCCGCCGGGGAGAGCAGGGCCATCAGATCCTCGCGGGTCAGATGGCGGGCATGCAGCGCGCGCTCCACGTCAGCCGCCGTTTTGCTGTTGATGCGCAGGGAAATGTCGTCCCAGCTCAGCTGCCGCCAGCGATCGGTAAACGTGCTCATGAGATCGCCTCCAGAAAACCGGTCAGCGGGCTGGTGGCCTGCGCCTGGAAACTGCGCGAGCCGGGGCCGGACTCCCTTGCCAGCAGGCCAGCCTCTACGGCCATGCGGAACGCACGCGCCATCATGACCGGATCGTCGGCAACCGCGATGGCCGTGTTGACCAGTACCGCGTCGGCGCCCATCTCCAGCGCCTGCGCGGCATGGCTGGGCACGCCAATGCCCGCATCAACCACCACCGGTACGGTAGCCTGCTCAATAATGATTTCCAGCATCGCGCGGGTTTCCAGCCCCTGGTTGGAGCCAATGGGGGCGCCCAGCGGCATGACGGCGGCGCAGCCGACCTCTTCCAGCCGTTTGCACAGGACCGGGTCGGCGCCGCAGTAAGGCAGGACGGTAAACCCTTGCTGCACCAGCTTTTCAGCCGCTTTCAGCGTTTCGATGGGGTCAGGCAGCAGCCAGCGGGCGTCAGGATGAATTTCCAGCTTCAGCCAGCGGGTGCCGAGCGCCTCGCGGGCCAGCTGCGCGGCGAAAATCGCCTCTTCGGCCGTTTTGGCACCGGAGGTGTTGGGCAGCAGCGTGACGCCAGCCTCCAGTAAAGGAGCGAGTATGGCATCGCTGTGATGACGCAGATCCACGCGCTTGAGCGCCAGCGTCACCAGCTGGCTGCCGCTTTCGCGAATGGCATCCACCATCAGCTGCGGCGAGGCGAACTTTCCGGTTCCGGTAAACAGATGTGAATCAAAGACTTTATCGGCAATACGTAACATCTCAGCCCCCTGCGATAACCTGAAACAGCAGGATCTGGTCGCCGTCATTGACCTGCTGATGTTCCCACTGCTCGCGCGGCAGGATCTGTTGATTGAGCGCCAGCGCCGTTCCCGGCTTGAGCTGACGCAGCTTGTCGAGCAGTACCGCAACGGTGAGCCCGTCGTCGCATCTCATCGGCTCATCGTTAAACAGAATGCGCATCGCGGCCTCCGCATACCGGGCAGCGGCTGGCGCGGTGTAACGCCAGGTGGCGCCAGCCGCTGGAGCGGGCATCGAACAGCCGCAGCGTATTGCGTTCCGTCTCCATGCCGCTGAGCAGCTTGATGGCTTCCAGCGCCTGCATTGTGCCCATTACGCCGACCACCGGACCAAGAATGCCCGCCGTACGGCAGTTGCGCGCTGGCTCTGCATCATCCGGCCACAGGCAGCGATAGCAGCCCTGCGACCACGGCGGGGTCAGGACCATCATCTGCCCGCCGAACCCCACCGCGCTGGCGGTGATAAGCGGCGTATTATTTGCCACGCAGGCGGCGTTAATCGCCTGGCGCGTCGCCATGTTGTCCGTGCAGTCCAGCACCACGTCGGCAAGGGCGACCTCGCGGCGCAGGCTTTCACCGCTGAGCCGATCCTGCAGGGCAATCAGCTCGATATCCGGGTTGAGCTGGTTCAGGCGCTGCCGGGTGACTTGCGCTTTCGGCTGGTTGATATCTTCGGTGGTGAAGAGGATTTGTCGCTGCAGGTTGCTGAGGTGTACCTCGTCGTCGTCGGCCAGCACCAGCGTACCGATACCTGCACCTGCCAGATAAAGCGCGGCGGGCGCGCCTAACCCGCCCAGACCGACAATCAGCACCCGGCTGGCGAGCAGTTTTTGCTGTCCGTCGATGGCGATATCTTCCAGCAGGATCTGACGGCTATAGCGCATAAAATCGCGGTCATTCATCACCCGCTCCTGCCAGCTGTAACAGCTGTTCGGTGGCGAACCGCCAGTCTGCGGCCTGGGTGATGGCGCTGACGACGGCGATACTGCCGACGCCGGTCTCCAGCACCGCCGGGGCGCGTTCAAGGCTGATTCCGCCGATGGCGACGGTAGGGTATTCGGCAAGGCGTTTGACGTGACTCGCCAGCTGCGCCAGGCCCTGCGGTGCGGAGGGCATCTGCTTGGTTTGCGTCGGGAAGACGTGACCCAGCGCGATGTAAGAGGGACGGGCCGCCAGCGCCACGTCGATCTCCATGTCATCGTGTGTTGAAACGCCAAGACGCAGCCCGGCTTCGCGGATAGCGCTCAGATCCGTTGTTTCCAGGTCCTCCTGGCCCAGATGCACGCCGTAAGCCTCGTGCTTAACGGCCAGCCGCCAGTAGTCGTTGATAAACAGACGGGCGTTATACTGGCGCCCCAGCGCAATGGCGGTAACCACATCGGTTTCCACCTCGTCATCGCGTTTATCCTTGATGCGCAGCTGGAGAGTGCGGACGCCGGCTTCCAGCAGGCGCGCTATCCACTCTACGCTGTCCACCACCGGATAGAGCCCTAACCGAAAGGGGACGGGCGGGAAATCGGGCTGGTACATTACGCCTCCTCTTTTTTGAGGTAGATTTCGCCGCCTCTGGCGCGGAAGGTTTCAGACATGTCCGCCATACCCACTTCAATGGTTTGCGCGGCGGCGTAGTCGCGCACCTCCTGGCTGATTTTCATCGAGCAGAATTTTGGCCCGCACATCGAGCAGAAGTGCGCGACTTTGCCCGATTCCTGCGGCAGGGTCTCGTCGTGATAGGCGCGCGCGGTGAACGGGTCCAGCGCCAGGTTGAACTGATCTTCCCAGCGGAATTCGAAGCGCGCCTTTGACATGGCGTTATCGCGGATTTGCGCGCCCGGGTGACCTTTGGCCAGATCCGCGGCGTGGGCGGCAATCTTGTAGGTAATCAGCCCCTTCTTCACGTCCTCTTTGTTAGGCAGGCCGAGGTGCTCTTTCGGCGTCACGTAGCAGAGCATGGCGCAGCCGAACCAGCCGATCATCGCCGCCCCAATGCCTGACGTGAAGTGGTCATAGCCCGGTGCGATGTCGGTTGTCAGTGGCCCCAGCGTGTAGAACGGCGCTTCGTGGCAGTGCTCCAGCTCTTCGGTCATGTTGCGGCGGATCATCTGCATCGGCACGTGTCCCGGGCCTTCAATCATCACCTGCACGTCATACTCCCAGGCGATTTTGGTCAGCTCGCCCAGCGTGTGCAGCTCGGCAAACTGCGCTTCGTCGTTGGCGTCGCGAATAGAGCCCGGACGCAGGCCGTCGCCCAGTGACAGAGAAACATCGTACGCGGCGCAGATTTCGCAGATCTCGCGGAAGTGCTCGTAGAGGAAGTTTTCCTGATGATGGGAGAGGCACCACTTCGCCATGATGGAACCGCCGCGCGAGACGATGCCGGTCAGACGCTTCGCCGTCATCGGCACGTAGCGCAGCAGCACGCCCGCGTGAATGGTGAAGTAGTCCACGCCCTGTTCAGCCTGCTCCAGCAGCGTGTCGCGGAACGCTTCCCAGGTGAGGTCTTCGGCAATGCCGTTGACCTTCTCCAGCGCCTGATAAATCGGGACGGTGCCAATCGGTACCGGGCTGTTACGCAGGATCCATTCGCGGGTTTCATGGATATAGCGGCCGGTGGAGAGGTCCATTACCGTGTCCGCGCCCCAGCGCGTTGACCAGACCAGCTTTTCCACCTCTTCTTCGATGGAGGAGGTGACGGCCGAGTTACCGATGTTCGCGTTGACCTTCACCAGGAAGTTGCGGCCGATAATCATCGGCTCGGATTCCGGGTGGTTAATGTTGGCGGGGATGATCGCGCGGCCTGCGGCCACTTCGTCACGCACAAACTCCGGCGTGATGTTCTCCGGCAGGCGTGCGCCAAAGCCTTCACCCGGATGCTGGTAGCGCAGCACTTCGCTGCGGATGCGCTCGCGGCCCATGTTTTCGCGGATGGCGATGAACTCCATCTCCGGCGTGACGACGCCCTGGCGCGCGTAGTGCAGCTGGGTCACGCATTTGCCCGCTTTAGCGCGTTTTGGCGTCAGCAGGCCGGTAAAGCGCAGCGCGTCCAGGCCGTCGTCGGCCAGGCGCTCTTTGGTGTACGCAGAGCTGCGCACGCTCAGTTCTTCGCAGTCGTTGCGCGCATCAATCCACGGCTGGCGCAGCTTAGCCAGACCCTGCTGGACGTTGATCGTAACAGATGGGTCGCCGTACGGGCCGGAGGTGTCATACACCGGCACGGCTTCGTTGTCTTCAAACTGCGGATCCTCTTTGCTGCCGCCGATAAGCGTCGGGCTGAGCTGAATTTCGCGCATCGGGACGCGGATATCGGCCTGCGAGCCGGAAATGTAGATGCGTTTCGAGTTCGGGAAAGCGGTACCTTCCAGGGTATCGATGAAGTGTTGGGCCTGTGCGCGCTGTTCGCGGCGGGTCAGTTTTGCAGTAGACATAGCTCATTCCAAAAGTGAAGGACATGGCTTGTCAGACGACGGATGAAGCAAGAGAGGATCGCCCCTGGGCGATACAACAGCTGTTTGACTCTTGTTCCCTTCGCAGGTATTAGCCTGATCAGGTTCCGCGGATCCCGAATTAACGGTCTCAGCCCGCGCTTTCAGGCGCTGGGCACTCCGACAAGAAAAATCCCCCTCGTGAGAGGGGCGAATGGTTGTAAATTACTCGTTAACGATGAAGAACTCAAGCAGGGCGCGCGACGTTCTCTTCGTTACTGATGTTCAAATCATTGTCCAGTACGAGAGCGATCAGCTTATCTTCCAGCGTGAATCGCTCTTCCAGCGCCTCACCGAGGTCGGATAGCGCACGCTGAAACTCAAGATAGTTATCGTGATCGATGGCGTTCTCGAGCGCGGAATCATAGTAATCCATGATCTGCTGGGTGTTGGCTTCCAGCAGCGGATAGAGTTTGCTGGCCGCTAAATACGGTGTTGTCCCTTCCATTTCGCGGATAATGCGTTCATAAATATTGAAATGGCCGTCGGACAGATAGTCGACCAGGCCCTGACAAAAATCATCCAGCGCTTTTTCATTCAGTCGCATAAACGATTCTTTGCCAGGCTTAATACCGACCAGATTGTAATAAGCCACGAGTAGATGCTTGCGCACATGTAGCCAGCGATCCACCAGTTTGTTACTTCCTCTAACGCGCTCAGTCAGGCTTTCCAGCTGGTTTAACATGGTCGACTCCGCAAAATGTAGGATTGAATCTGCTTATCCAGAATGTAACCACAATGCTAACAACATGTCAGTGAAGCGAAGGTAGTGCAATAGATATGGATCGTATTATTGAAAAATCAGATCTTGGTTGGTGGATCGTCAGTCACGAACAAAAGTTATGGCTGCCTGCCGGAGAGTTGCCCTACGGTGCAGCGGAAATGTTCGATCTTGTAGGCCAGCGCGCGCTGAAGATTGGCGAGTGGCAGGGCGATCCTGTGTGGTTGATCCAACAGGCTCGCCGCCAGGATATGGGATCCGTTCGCCAGGTGCTGGATCTGGATGTCGGGCTGTTCCAGCTGGCGGGGCGCGGCGTGCAGCTGGCAGAGTTTTACCGCTCGCATAAATACTGCGGCTACTGCGGATACACCATGCATCCGAGCAAAACCGAGTGGGCGTTGCTCTGTAACCACTGTCGCGAACGCTATTACCCGCAGATCGCACCGTGCATCATTGTCGCTATCCGCCGGGAGGATTCCATCCTGCTGGCGCAGCATACCCGCCATCGCAACGGCGTTCACACCGTGCTGGCCGGCTTCGTCGAAGTGGGCGAAACGCTGGAGCAGGCGGTGGCGCGCGAGGTGATGGAGGAGAGCGGAATCAAAGTGAAGAACCTGCGCTACGTCACCTCCCAGCCGTGGCCGTTCCCGCAGTCGCTGATGACGGCATTTATGGCCGAATACGACAGCGGCGAGATTGTTATCGACCAGAAAGAGCTGTTGGACGCGAACTGGTATCGCTACGACGATTTACCGCTGTTACCTCCGCCGGGCACCGTGGCGCGTCGGCTGATAGAAGATACCGTGGCGATGTGTCGGGCCGAGTATGAGTAGTGTTACACTGGGGCCATGACGCTTAAGGAACTGCAAAAATGACCGAACTGAAGAACGATCGTTATCTGCGTGCGCTGCTGCGCCAGCCCGTTGATGTCACCCCGGTGTGGATGATGCGCCAGGCGGGACGCTATCTGCCAGAGTACAAAGCCACGCGCGCGCAGGCGGGCGATTTTATGTCGCTGTGCAAAAACGCCGAGCTGGCCTGCGAAGTGACGCTCCAGCCGCTGCGCCGCTTCCCGCTGGATGCTGCGATCCTCTTCTCGGATATTCTGACCATTCCGGATGCAATGGGCCTTGGCCTGTACTTCGAAACCGGTGAAGGTCCGCGTTTCACCTCCCCAATCAAAAGCAAAGCCGACGTGGATAAGCTGCCGATCCCCGATCCGGAAGGCGAGCTGGGCTACGTGATGAACGCCGTGCGCACCATTCGCCGCGAGCTGAAAGGTGAAGTGCCGCTGATTGGCTTCTCCGGCAGCCCGTGGACGCTGGCGACCTATATGGTGGAAGGGGGCAGCAGCAAAGCCTTCACCATGATTAAAAAGATGATGTACGCCGAGCCGCTGGCGCTGCATGCGCTGCTCGACAAGCTGGCGAAGAGCGTCACGCTTTATCTCAACGCGCAGATTAAAGCCGGTGCGCAGTCGGTGATGATTTTCGATACCTGGGGCGGCGTGCTGACCGGGCGCGACTATCAGCAGTTCTCCCTGTACTACATGCACAAAATCGTTGACGGCCTGCTGCGTGAAAACGAAGGCCGTCGCGTGCCCGTGACGCTGTTCACCAAAGGTGGCGGTCAATGGCTGGAAGCGATGGCGGCAACCGGCTGCGACGCGCTGGGCCTCGACTGGACCACCGATATTGCCGATGCCCGCCGCCGCGTGGGCGACAAAGTGGCGCTGCAGGGCAATATGGACCCGTCCATGCTCTATGCGCCGCCATCCCGCATTGAAGAAGAAGTGTCGACTATACTGTCTGGTTTCGGCCAGGGGGAAGGCCACGTCTTTAACCTCGGCCACGGTATCCATCAGGATGTGCCGCCAGAACACGCTGGCGTATTTGTGGAGGCGGTGCACCGGCTTTCTGCCCAGTATCATAAGTAAGGAGTGGTTATGGATCTCGCGTCGCTACGCGCTCAGCAAATCGAACTGGCCTCATCGGTGATCCGCGAGGATCGTCTGGATAAGGATCCTCCGCAGTACATTGGCGGAGCAGACGTCGGGTTCGAGCAGGGTGGAGAGGTGACGCGAGCGGCGATGGTGGTACTGAAATACCCGTCGCTTGAGCTGGTGGAGTACAAGGTCGCGCGTATCGCGACCACCATGCCGTACATTCCGAGCTTTCTCTCCTTCCGCGAATATCCCGCGCTGCTGGCAGCGTGGGAGCAACTCTCGCAAAAACCTGACCTGCTGTTTGTCGATGGGCACGGTATTTCACACCCGCGCCGTTTAGGCGTTGCCAGCCACTTTGGGCTGCTGGTGGATGTGCCGACCATTGGCGTCGCCAAGAAACGCCTGTGCGGTGCGTTTGAACCTCTTTCTGCCGAGCCGGGCGCGCTGGCGCCGCTTATCCATAAAGGCGAGCAGCTGGCGTGGGTCTGGCGCAGCAAGGCGCGCTGTAACCCGCTCTTTATCGCCACCGGGCACCGGGTGAGCATGGACAGCGCCCTGGCGTGGGTGCAGCGCTGCATGAAGGGCTACCGCTTGCCGGAGCCGACGCGCTGGGCAGACGCCGTGGCATCTTCGCGTCCGGCTTTTGTTCGTTGGCAGGAAATTCAGCGATGATTCAGGTAAACTGCGCCTAATTTTCGATTCGAGAGATCATCATGCTACAAAATCCGATTCACCTGCGCCTTGAGAAAGTTGAAAGCTGGCAGCACGTGACGTTTATGGCTTGCCTGTGCGAGCGCATGTATCCCAACTATGCCGCGTTCTGTAAGGAAACGGGCTTTGGTGATGGCCATATCTACCGCCGCATTCTGGATCTGATCTGGGAAACGCTGACGGTGAAAGACGCGAAGGTGAACTTCGACTCCCAGCTGGAAAAGCTGGAAGAGGCGATTCCGGTTGCGGATGATTTTGATCTGTACGGTGTCTACCCGGCAATTGATGCCTGCGTGGCGTTAAGCGAGCTGCTTCACTCCCGTCTGAGCGGTGAAACGCTGGAGCACGCTATTGAAGTCAGTAAGGCATCTATTACGACCGTCGCGATGCTGGAAATGACCCAGGAAGGACGGGAGATGACCGACGAAGAGCTGCGTGCGAACCCGGCGGTTGAGCAAGAATGGGACATTCAGTGGGAAATTTTCCGCCTGCTGGCAGAGTGTGAAGAACGCGATATTGAGCTGATAAAAGGGCTGCGCGCGGACTTACGAGAGGCTGCCGAGAGCAATATTGGTATAATTTTTAACCAATAAGACAAGAAAACTTGAGATAACGCCCGTTTTGTCGCTCCTCGACTCTTCCCTTTCGCCCCTTGTCTGGTCTACATTTGGGGGGCGAAAAAAAGTGGCTATCGGTGCGTGTATGCAGGAGAGTGCTTTTTTGGCATTTTCGTCGCACTCGATGCTTAGCAAGCGATAAACACATTGAAAGGATAACTTATGAACAAGACTCAACTGATTGATGTAATTGCGGACAAGGCTGATCTGTCTAAAGTGCAGGCTAAAGCTGCTCTGGAATCTACCCTGGCTGCTATTACTGAGTCTCTGAAAGAAGGCGATGCTGTACAACTGGTTGGTTTCGGTACCTTCAAAGTGAACCACCGCGCTGAGCGTACTGGCCGCAACCCGCAGACCGGTAAAGAAATCAAAATCGCCGCAGCTAACGTGCCGGCATTTGTTTCTGGTAAAGCACTGAAAGACGCTGTTAAGTAAGACGCGTGGCAGTGAACAGTTTTAGCGAAGGGGCGGTAACGCCCCTTTTGTCTTTCTGGCGTGGAACGCTCGCGCTGGCAGGCATGCTGTTGCTGTCAGCCTGTAGCCACGATACCTCCCTGCCGCCGTTTACCGCCAGCGGTTACGCGGACAACCAGGGGGCAGTCAGGATCTGGCGCAAGGATTCCGGCGGTGAAGTGCATCTGCTTTCTGCCTTCAGCCCGTGGCATAACGGCAATACGTCGACTGCGGAGTATCGCTGGCAGGGAGATGACCTGTCGCTGATTGAACTGAACGTCTACAGCAAGACCCCCGAACACGTGAAAGTGCGTTTTGACGACCATGGCGAGCTGAGCTTTATGCAGCGCGAAGTCAGCGGTCAAAAACAGCAGCTTTCCAGCGATCAAATCGCCCTCTACCGTTATCGTGCCGAACAAATCCGCCAGACCAGCGATGCGCTTCGTTTGGGCCGCGTTGTGCTGCGCCAGGGGCGCTGGCATAACGATGGAACGGTAACCACCTGCGAAGGGCAGACGGTCAAGCCTGAGCTTGAATCCTGGGCGACGGAACACATTCAACGCCGTCAGCGTCATTCATCAGTGGAGGTGAGTGTGGCGTGGCTGGAAGCGCCGGAAGGCTCTCAGCTGCTGCTGGTGGCGAACGAAGACTTCTGCACCTGGCAGCCGACGGAAAAGAGTTTTTGATTTAAGTACCCTCTCCCTTGAGGGAGAGGGTGAGGGTGTGGAATTACTCGCCCTGCTCGCGCGCAATTGCGCGATAACCGATATCCTGACGGCTAAAGCTGCCGTTCCAGTGAATATCCGCCATCAGCGCATAGGCGCGCTTCTGCGCTTCTGCCACGGTATGGCCCAGCGCGGTCGCACACAGCACGCGTCCGCCGTTGGTGAGGACGCGATCGTCTTCAGCCAGCTTCGTACCTGCA
Source organism: Enterobacter sp. MGH 24 (assembly GCF_000493015.1). Classification (NCBI taxonomy): domain Bacteria; kingdom Pseudomonadati; phylum Pseudomonadota; class Gammaproteobacteria; order Enterobacterales; family Enterobacteriaceae; genus Enterobacter; species Enterobacter sp. MGH 24. The sequence goes on from NZ_KI535657.1 coordinate 1,661,710, forward strand.
TGGAACACCTTCGCACCCTCAATCTCTTCCAGCGGCAGACCGTGGATCTCGTCCCCGGTGTTGTAGTTGCCCGGATACCCACCCGCAGCAATCACTACACCTAAAGAGGCACGCTCGTCCCACTCGGAGGTTTTCTCGTCCAGCTTGCCCTCGCAGGCTGCCAGACACAGATCCACCAGATCGGATTTCATGCGCAGCATGATGGGCTGCGTTTCCGGATCGCCAAAGCGGCAGTTGAATTCGATGACCTTAGGGTTACCCTGCTTGTCGATCATCAGACCTGCGTAAAGGAAACCGGTGTAGGTGTTGCCTTCTGCCGCCATCCCTTTCACGGTAGGCCAGATGACGCGATCCATGGTGCGCTGGTGGACTTCGTCAGTCACTACCGGAGCGGGGGAGTAAGCGCCCATTCCGCCGGTATTCGGACCGGAATCACCATTGCCCACGCGCTTGTGGTCCTGGCTGGTGGCCATCGGCAGAACGTGTTCGCCGTCGACCATCACGATAAAGCTCGCTTCTTCACCGTCGAGGAACTCTTCGATCACGATGCGGTGGCCCGCATCGCCAAAGGCGTTGCCCGCCAGCATATCCTGAACCGCGGCTTCGGCTTCTTCGAGGGTCATCGCCACGATCACGCCTTTACCTGCTGCCAGACCGTCGGCCTTGATAACAATCGGCGCGCCTTTTTCACGCAGATAGGCCAGGGCTGGCTCTACTTCGGTGAAGTTCTGATATTCCGCCGTTGGGATGTTATGACGCGCGAGGAAATCTTTGGTGAAGGCTTTAGAGCCTTCCAGCTGCGCGGCACCTTGCGTTGGCCCGAAGATGGTCAGGCCCGCCGCTCGGAAGGCATCGACGACGCCAATCACCAGCGGCGCTTCCGGGCCGACGATGGTCAGGTCGATTTTCTCGCTCTGGGCAAAGCTCAGCAGCGCCGGGATATCGGTTACGCCAATAGCGACGTTCTGTAGCGTCGGCTCCAGGGCGGTACCGGCGTTGCCCGGTGCCACGAAGACCGTTTTCACCAGCGGAGACTGCGCCGCTTTCCACGCCAGAGCGTGCTCGCGTCCGCCGTTACCAATGACTAATACTTTCATTTTCAGCTCCGGGAATTAATGGCGGAAGTGGCGCATGTCGGTGAAGATCATCGCAATGCCGTGTTCGTCGGCGGCGGCAATCACTTCGTCGTCGCGGATTGAGCCGCCAGGCTGGATCACGCAGGTGATGCCCACTGCAGCAGCCGCGTCGATACCGTCACGGAACGGGAAGAAGGCGTCAGAAGCCATGGCTGAGCCTTTTACTTCCAGACCTTCATCGCCTGCTTTAATACCCGCGATTTTCGCGGAGTAGACGCGGCTCATCTGGCCTGCACCTATCCCGATGGTCATGTTTTCTTTGGCGTAGACGATGGCGTTGGATTTGACGAACTTCGCAACCTTCCAGCAGAACAGCGCGTCACGCAGCTCCTGTTCGCTCGGCTGACGTTTGGTCACCACGCGCAGGTCGGTTTCTGTCACCATGCCCAGATCGCGGTCCTGAACCAGCAGACCGCCGTTCACGCGCTTGAAGTCCAGGCCCGGCACGCGTTCTGCCCACTGGCCACAAACCAGCACGCGCACGTTCTGTTTTGCCGCAGTGATTTTCAGCGCCTCTGCGGATGCGGATGGCGCGATGATCACTTCAACGAACTGGCGGGAGATGATGGCCTGTGCGGTTTCAGCATCCAGCTCGCGGTTGAAGGCGATAATGCCGCCGAACGCGGAGGTCGGGTCGGTTTTGTAGGCGCGATCGTAGGCATCCAGAATAGAGGTGCTCACGGCAACGCCGCATGGGTTCGCGTGCTTGACGATAACGCAGGCCGGCTCGCTGAACTCTTTCACGCATTCCAGCGCGGCGTCGGTGTCGGCAATGTTGTTATAGGAGAGCGCTTTGCCCTGAACCTGCTGGGCGGTCGCAACAGAGGCTTCTTTTACTTCTTCTATATAGAAGGCTGCCTGCTGGTGGCTGTTCTCGCCGTAACGCATATCCTGCTTCTTAATGAAGTTCAGGTTCAGGGTGCGAGGGAAGCGGCCAGAAGGATCTTTGCTTTCACCGTGGTAAGCAGGCACCAGGCTACCGAAGTAGTTGGCGATCATGCTGTCGTACGCCGCGGTGTGCTCGAAGGCTTTGATGGCGAGGTCGAAACGCGTTTCCAGCGTCAGTGACCCTTCGTTGGCATCCATCTCATTAATAATGGTTTCGTAATCGCTGCTCTTTACGACGATGGCCACATCTTTATGGTTCTTGGCCGCGGAGCGCACCATGGTTGGGCCGCCGATGTCGATATTCTCTACGGCATCTTCCAGAGAGCAGCCTTCGCGGGCAACGGTCTGGGCAAACGGGTAGAGGTTAACAACCACCATGTCGATTGGCGCGATGTCATGCTGTTCCATAATGGCGTCGTCCTGACCGCGACGGCCAAGAATACCGCCGTGCACTTTCGGGTGCAGGGTTTTGACGCGTCCATCCATCATTTCCGGGAAACCGGTGTAATCGGACACTTCGGTTACCGGCAGACCTTTATCTGCTAACAGGCGAGCGGTACCGCCTGTAGAAAGCAGCTCCACACCGCGTGCGGAAAGTGCCTGAGCGAATTCGACGATACCGGCTTTATCAGAAACACTGAGCAGAGCGCGGCGGACTGGACGACGTTGTTGCATGGTAAATCCCCTGGATTTCACGATTACAGAGAGCGTTAGATGAATTTTCCTGCGAAAAACTCATCTAACACACCTGACGGGGCATCCTTGTTAAGCGCGAGCATTTTAACGAAAACGTTTGCGCAACGCTCGCACATTTTCACTTTTTCGTATCATTGTGGATAAGTCTGTGTGTAAAAAGGTATAAGGCGGGGTTTTGCTGTGGAATGCAGCAGTCAGTCATTTTTCTGTCATTTAGCGGTTGCGGCCTGCGGAGAACTCCCTATAATGCGCCTCCATCGACACGGCAGATGTGAATCACTTCACAAACAACCCGGTCGGTTGAAGAGAAAAAATCCTGAAATAACGGGTTGACTCTGAAAGAGGAAAGCGTAATATACGCCACCTCGCAACGGTGAGCGAAAGCCGCGTTGCACTGCTCTTTAACAATTTATCAGACAATCTGTGTGGGCACTCAAAGTGACATGGATTCTTAACGTCGCAAGACGAAAAATGAATACCAAGTCTCTGAGTGAACATACGTAATTCATTACGAAGTTTAATTCATGAGCATCAAACTTAAATTGAAGAGTTTGATCATGGCTCAGATTGAACGCTGGCGGCAGGCCTAACACATGCAAGTCGAGCGGTAGCACAGAGAGCTTGCTCTCGGGTGACGAGCGGCGGACGGGTGAGTAATGTCTGGGAAACTGCCTGATGGAGGGGGATAACTACTGGAAACGGTAGCTAATACCGCATAACGTCGCAAGACCAAAGAGGGGGACCTTCGGGCCTCTTGCCATCAGATGTGCCCAGATGGGATTAGCTAGTAGGTGGGGTAACGGCTCACCTAGGCGACGATCCCTAGCTGGTCTGAGAGGATGACCAGCCACACTGGAACTGAGACACGGTCCAGACTCCTACGGGAGGCAGCAGTGGGGAATATTGCACAATGGGCGCAAGCCTGATGCAGCCATGCCGCGTGTATGAAGAAGGCCTTCGGGTTGTAAAGTACTTTCAGCGGGGAGGAAGGTGCTGAGGTTAATAACCTCAGCAATTGACGTTACCCGCAGAAGAAGCACCGGCTAACTCCGTGCCAGCAGCCGCGGTAATACGGAGGGTGCAAGCGTTAATCGGAATTACTGGGCGTAAAGCGCACGCAGGCGGTCTGTCAAGTCGGATGTGAAATCCCCGGGCTCAACCTGGGAACTGCATTCGAAACTGGCAGGCTAGAGTCTTGTAGAGGGGGGTAGAATTCCAGGTGTAGCGGTGAAATGCGTAGAGATCTGGAGGAATACCGGTGGCGAAGGCGGCCCCCTGGACAAAGACTGACGCTCAGGTGCGAAAGCGTGGGGAGCAAACAGGATTAGATACCCTGGTAGTCCACGCCGTAAACGATGTCGACTTGGAGGTTGTGCCCTTGAGGCGTGGCTTCCGGAGCTAACGCGTTAAGTCGACCGCCTGGGGAGTACGGCCGCAAGGTTAAAACTCAAATGAATTGACGGGGGCCCGCACAAGCGGTGGAGCATGTGGTTTAATTCGATGCAACGCGAAGAACCTTACCTACTCTTGACATCCAGAGAACTTTCCAGAGATGGATTGGTGCCTTCGGGAACTCTGAGACAGGTGCTGCATGGCTGTCGTCAGCTCGTGTTGTGAAATGTTGGGTTAAGTCCCGCAACGAGCGCAACCCTTATCCTTTGTTGCCAGCGGTTCGGCCGGGAACTCAAAGGAGACTGCCAGTGATAAACTGGAGGAAGGTGGGGATGACGTCAAGTCATCATGGCCCTTACGAGTAGGGCTACACACGTGCTACAATGGCGCATACAAAGAGAAGCGACCTCGCGAGAGCAAGCGGACCTCATAAAGTGCGTCGTAGTCCGGATTGGAGTCTGCAACTCGACTCCATGAAGTCGGAATCGCTAGTAATCGTAGATCAGAATGCTACGGTGAATACGTTCCCGGGCCTTGTACACACCGCCCGTCACACCATGGGAGTGGGTTGCAAAAGAAGTAGGTAGCTTAACCTTCGGGAGGGCGCTTACCACTTTGTGATTCATGACTGGGGTGAAGTCGTAACAAGGTAACCGTAGGGGAACCTGCGGTTGGATCACCTCCTTACCTTAAAGAACCTGCCTTTGTAGTGCTCACACAGATTGTCTGATGAATGATGAACTTCTGAATGTACTTTTGAGTGCATTAAGAAGTTTTGCTCTTTAAAAATCTGGATCAAGCTGAAAATTGAAACGACACACAGTTAATGTGTGTTCGAGTCTCTCAAATTTTCGCAAGTCGATGATGAATCGAAAGAAACATCTTCGGGTTGTGAGGTTAAGCGACTAAGCGTACACGGTGGATGCCCTGGCAGTCAGAGGCGATGAAGGACGTGCTAATCTGCGAAAAGCGCCGGCGAGGTGATATGGACCTTTGACCCGGCGATGTCCGAATGGGGAAACCCAGTGCAATTCGTTGCACTATCGTTAACTGAATACATAGGTTAACGAGGCGAACCGGGGGAACTGAAACATCTAAGTACCCCGAGGAAAAGAAATCAACCGAGATTCCCCCAGTAGCGGCGAGCGAACGGGGAGCAGCCCAGAGTCTGAATCAGCTTGTGTGTTAGTGGAAGCGTCTGGAAAGTCGCACGGTACAGGGTGACAGTCCCGTACACGAAAGCACACAGGCTGTGAACTCGAAGAGTAGGGCGGGACACGTGGTATCCTGTCTGAATATGGGGGGACCATCCTCCAAGGCTAAATACTCCTGACTGACCGATAGTGAACCAGTACCGTGAGGGAAAGGCGAAAAGAACCCCGGCGAGGGGAGTGAAAAAGAACCTGAAACCGTGTACGTACAAGCAGTGGGAGCACCTTCGTGGTGTGACTGCGTACCTTTTGTATAATGGGTCAGCGACTTATATTCTGTAGCAAGGTTAACCGTATAGGGGAGCCGAAGGGAAACCGAGTCTTAACTGGGCGTTAAGTTGCAGGGTATAGACCCGAAACCCGGTGATCTAGCCATGGGCAGGTTGAAGGTTGGGTAACACTAACTGGAGGACCGAACCGACTAATGTTGAAAAATTAGCGGATGACTTGTGGCTGGGGGTGAAAGGCCAATCAAACCGGGAGATAGCTGGTTCTCCCCGAAAGCTATTTAGGTAGCGCCTCGTGAACTCATCTTCGGGGGTAGAGCACTGTTTCGGCTAGGGGGCCATCCCGGCTTACCAACCCGATGCAAACTACGAATACCGAAGAATGTTATCACGGGAGACACACGGCGGGTGCTAACGTCCGTCGTGAAGAGGGAAACAACCCAGACCGCCAGCTAAGGTCCCAAAGTCATGGTTAAGTGGGAAACGATGTGGGAAGGCACAGACAGCCAGGATGTTGGCTTAGAAGCAGCCATCATTTAAAGAAAGCGTAATAGCTCACTGGTCGAGTCGGCCTGCGCGGAAGATGTAACGGGGCTAAACCATGCACCGAAGCTGCGGCAGCGACACTATGTGTTGTTGGGTAGGGGAGCGTTCTGTAAGCCGTTGAAGGTGTGCTGTGAGGCATGCTGGAGGTATCAGAAGTGCGAATGCTGACATAAGTAACGATAAAGCGGGTGAAAAGCCCGCTCGCCGGAAGACCAAGGGTTCCTGTCCAACGTTAATCGGGGCAGGGTGAGTCGACCCCTAAGGCGAGGCCGAAAGGCGTAGTCGATGGGAAACAGGTTAATATTCCTGTACTTGGTGTTACTGCGAAGGGGGGACGGAGAAGGCTATGTTAGCCGGGCGACGGTTGTCCCGGTTTAAGCATGTAGGCGGAGGTTCCAGGTAAATCCGGTACCTTTTAACGCTGAGGTGTGATGACGAGGCACTACGGTGCTGAAGTAACAAATGCCCTGCTTCCAGGAAAAGCCTCTAAGCATCAGGTAACACGAAATCGTACCCCAAACCGACACAGGTGGTCAGGTAGAGAATACCAAGGCGCTTGAGAGAACTCGGGTGAAGGAACTAGGCAAAATGGTGCCGTAACTTCGGGAGAAGGCACGCTGATATGTAGGTGAAGCCCCTGCGGGTGGAGCTGAAATCAGTCGAAGATACCAGCTGGCTGCAACTGTTTATTAAAAACACAGCACTGTGCAAACACGAAAGTGGACGTATACGGTGTGACGCCTGCCCGGTGCCGGAAGGTTAATTGATGGGGTTAGCGGCAACGCGAAGCTCTTGATCGAAGCCCCGGTAAACGGCGGCCGTAACTATAACGGTCCTAAGGTAGCGAAATTCCTTGTCGGGTAAGTTCCGACCTGCACGAATGGCGTAATGATGGCCAGGCTGTCTCCACCCGAGACTCAGTGAAATTGAACTCGCTGTGAAGATGCAGTGTACCCGCGGCAAGACGGAAAGACCCCGTGAACCTTTACTATAGCTTGACACTGAACACTGGTCCTTGATGTGTAGGATAGGTGGGAGGCTTTGAAGCGTGGACGCCAGTCTGCGTGGAGCCGCCCTTGAAATACCACCCTTTAATGGCTGGTGTTCTAACGTAGACCCGTAATCCGGGTTGCGGACAGTGTCTGGTGGGTAGTTTGACTGGGGCGGTCTCCTCCCAAAGAGTAACGGAGGAGCACGAAGGTTAGCTAATCCTGGTCGGACATCAGGAGGTTAGTGCAATGGCATAAGCTAGCTTGACTGCGAGAGTGACGGCTCGAGCAGGTGCGAAAGCAGGTCATAGTGATCCGGTGGTTCTGAATGGAAGGGCCATCGCTCAACGGATAAAAGGTACTCCGGGGATAACAGGCTGATACCGCCCAAGAGTTCATATCGACGGCGGTGTTTGGCACCTCGATGTCGGCTCATCACATCCTGGGGCTGAAGTAGGTCCCAAGGGTATGGCTGTTCGCCATTTAAAGTGGTACGCGAGCTGGGTTTAGAACGTCGTGAGACAGTTCGGTCCCTATCTGCCGTGGGCGCTGGAGAATTGAGGGGGGCTGCTCCTAGTACGAGAGGACCGGAGTGGACGCATCACTGGTGTTCGGGTTGTCATGCCAATGGCACTGCCCGGTAGCTAAATGCGGAAAAGATAAGTGCTGAAAGCATCTAAGCACGAAACTTGCCCCGAGATGAGTTCTCCCTGACCCTTTAAGGGTCCTGAAGGAACGTTGAAGACTACGACGTTGATAGGTCGGGTGTGTAAGCGCAGCGATGCGTTGAGCTAACCGATACTAATGAACCGTGAGGCTTAACCTTACAACGCCGAAGCTGTTTCGGCGGAGAGACAGACACGATATTTTCAGCTTTGATACAGATTTAACAGAATTTGCCTGGCGGCTTTAGCGCGGTGGTCCCACCTGACCCCATGCCGAACTCAGAAGTGAAACGCCGTAGCGCCGATGGTAGTGTGGGGTCTCCCCATGTGAGAGTAGGGAACTGCCAGGCATCAAATAGAAGAACCCCGTACCGTAAGGTGCGGGGTTTTTTGCTTTTGTTTTTCACCCTCTCCTTGAAACTTTCTCACCTTCCGCTTGCAGGCTCGACATTCATACCGTTTCTGGGTATCGTTAGCTATCTGGATGTCTAAACGTTTATACGTATGCTGTGAGGATATAAAGTTATGCCGATTCGGGTGCAGGACGAGCTACCAGCCGTCAATTTCTTACGTGAAGAAAACGTCTTCGTTATGACGGCTTCGCGTGCTACAGGTCAGGAAATCCGCCCGCTGAAGGTACTCATTCTAAATTTGATGCCGAAAAAGATCGAAACAGAGAACCAGTTCCTGCGTTTGCTTTCTAACTCCCCGCTGCAGGTCGATATTCAGCTGCTGCGAATCGATGCCCGTGAGTCACGCAACACGCCTTCTGAGCATCTGAACAACTTCTACTGTAACTTCGATGACATTCAGGGTGAAAACTTCGACGGACTGATTGTGACCGGCGCGCCGCTTGGCCTGGTTGAATTTAATGATGTCGCCTACTGGCCGCAGATCAAACAGGTTCTGGAGTGGGCAAAAGATCACGTTACGTCCACGTTGTTTGTCTGTTGGGCGGTACAGGCCGCCCTGAATATTCTTTATGGCATCCCCAAGCAAACCCGCACTGAAAAGCTCTCCGGCGTATACGAACACCACATTCTTCATCCACATGCGTTGCTGACACGTGGTTTCGATGACTCTTTCCTGGCCCCGCATTCGCGCTATGCCGATTTCCCGGCCCAGCTGATTCGTGATTACACCGATCTGGAGATCCTGGCCGAAACCGAGGATGGCGATGCCTACCTGTTTGCCAGCAAAGATAAGCGCATTGCCTTTGTAACCGGACATCCTGAATACGATCCACATACCCTCGCGTCAGAGTACTTCCGTGATGTCGAAGCGGGTCTTAATCCGGATGTGCCGTACAACTATTTCCCGAAAAACGATCCACAAAACAAACCAAGAGCGACCTGGCGCAGCCACGGGAATTTGCTTTTTACCAACTGGCTCAACTATTACGTCTACCAGATAACGCCATACGATCTGCGTCACATGAATCCGACGCTGGAGTAATCTTCTGCATTAAACGATCCTAAAGCGTTTCAGCTATTCAGATCAGGCACCTTCGGGTGCCTTTTTTATTTCCGAAATACCACTCATCATTCAACATAACTTTAATTACATAAAAATCAATAAGTTGATTTCATTTAATAATTAAAATGGAAATTGTTTTTGATTTTAGAAAAAATATAGATAGTCTTAATTCTGCTGAGCGAAAACTACCCAACGATCTTTCGTTCGCATCGGGGGCGTGATTTTGGATCTTTGATGAGGAGCAGAGTAATGACTCAACAGGCAACGACGGTCGATGAACTGGCCTTTACCCAGCCGTATGGCGAGCAAGAACAGCAGGTTTTGACGCCAGAAGCGGTAGAATTTCTGACTGAGCTGGTGACCCGCTTTACGCCACAGCGTAATAAGCTGCTGGCGGCACGCATTCATCAGCAGCAGGAAATTGACGATGGCAAGTTGCCTGGTTTCATTTCGGAAACCGCTTCCATTCGCCGTGGTGAGTGGAAAATCCGCGGCATTCCTGAAGATTTACAGGATCGTCGCGTTGAGATCACCGGTCCGGTAGAGCGTAAAATGGTGATCAACGCCATGAACGCGAATGTTAAAGTCTTTATGGCCGATTTCGAAGACTCGCTGGCGCCGGACTGGCGTAAGGTCATCGAGGGGCAGATCAACCTGCGCGACGCCGTGAACGGCACCATCAGCTACACCAACGAAGCCGGTAAAATTTACCAGCTCAAGCCGAATCCGGCAGTGCTGATCTGTCGCGTACGCGGCCTGCACCTGCCTGAAAAACATGTCACCTGGCGTGGGGAAGCCATTCCGGGCAGCCTGTTTGATTTCGCACTCTATTTCTTCCACAACTACAAGAACCTGCTGGCAAAAGGCAGCGGTCCCTATTTCTATCTGCCAAAAACGCAGGCCTGGCAGGAAGCGGCCTGGTGGAGCGAGGTGTTCAGCTACGCGGAAGATCGTTTCAACCTGCCGCGCGGCACCATCAAGGCCACGCTGCTGATTGAAACGCTGCCAGCCGTGTTCCAGATGAATGAAATTCTGCATGCCCTGCGCGACCACATTGTCGGCCTGAACTGCGGGCGCTGGGACTATATTTTCAGCTACATCAAAACCCTGAAAAACTATCCCGATCGCGTGCTGCCGGATCGCCAGGTTGTGACCATGGATAAACCGTTCCTGAGCGCCTATTCGCGCCTGCTGATCAAAACCTGCCACAAGCGCGGTGCCTTTGCGATGGGCGGCATGGCGGCTTTTATCCCGAGCAAAGACGCAGAGCGCAACAATCAGGTGCTCAACAAGGTGAAAGCCGACAAAGAGCTTGAAGCCCGTAACGGTCACGACGGCACGTGGATTGCCCATCCCGGCCTGGCCGATACGGCGATGGAGGTCTTCAACCGCGTACTCGGTGAAAATAAAAACCAGCTGTTTGTCACACGTGAAGAAGATGCCCCAACGGCAGAAGAACAGCTGCTGGCACCGTGTGCGGGCGAGCGTACGGAAGAGGGGATGCGCGCCAATATCCGCGTCGCGGTCCAGTACATCGAAGCGTGGATCTCCGGCAACGGCTGCGTGCCGATCTACGGCCTGATGGAAGATGCCGCGACGGCGGAGATCTCGCGCACCTCCATCTGGCAGTGGATCCACCATCAAAAAACGCTCAGCAACGGCAAGCCGGTGACCAAATCCCTGTTCCGCCAGATGCTGGCCGAAGAGATGCGCGTGATCCAGGACGAGCTGAGCGAACACCGCTTCAGCAGCGGACGTTTTGACGACGCCGCGCGCCTGATGGAGCAAATCACCACATCAGATGACTTAATCGACTTCCTGACCCTGCCGGGCTACCGCTTCCTGGCGTAACTCACCACATAACAATATGGAGCATCTGCACATGAAAACCCGTACCCAACAAATCGAAGAGTTGAAGAAAGAGTGGACACAACCTCGCTGGGAAGGCATCCGCCGTCCTTACAGCGCGGAGGAAGTGGTGAAATTACGCGGCTCGGTCAACCCGGAATGCACGCTGGCCCAGAACGGTGCGGCGAAAATGTGGAAGCTGCTGCACGGGGGCTCTAAAAAAGGCTACATCAACAGCCTCGGCGCGTTGACCGGCGGTCAGGCACTGCAGCAGGCGAAGGCCGGTATTGAGGCGATTTATCTCTCCGGCTGGCAGGTCGCAGCGGACGCCAACCTTGCCTCCAGCATGTACCCGGATCAGTCACTCTATCCGGCTAACTCCGTGCCGTCGGTGGTGGATCGGATCAACAACACCTTCCGCCGTGCGGATCAGATCCAGTGGGCTGCCGGTATCGAACCCAACGATCCGCGCTTCATTGACTACTTCCTGCCGATCGTCGCGGATGCGGAAGCGGGCTTCGGCGGCGTGCTGAACGCCTTCGAGCTGATGAAATCGATGATTGAGGCCGGTGCAGCGGCCGTTCACTTCGAAGACCAGCTGGCGTCCGTGAAGAAATGCGGACACATGGGCGGCAAAGTTCTCGTCCCAACCCAGGAAGCCGTGCAGAAGCTGGTTGCGGCGCGTCTGGCTGCTGACGTGCTCGGCGTGCCGACGCTGGTGATTGCCCGTACCGATGCGGACGCGGCGGATCTGATCACCTCTGACTGCGACCCGTACGACAGCGAGTTCATCACCGGTGAGCGTACCAGCGAAGGTTTCTACCGTACCCATGCCGGGATTGAACAGGCGATCAGCCGCGGCCTGGCGTACGCGCCTTACGCAGACCTGGTCTGGTGTGAAACCTCCACGCCGGATCTGGCGCTGGCAAAACGCTTTGCTGATGCCATCCACGCGAAATACCCGGGCAAGCTGCTGGCCTACAACTGCTCGCCGTCCTTCAACTGGCAGAAAAAGCTGGATGACAAAACCATCGCCAGCTTCCAGCAGCAGCTGTCCGACATGGGCTACAAATACCAGTTCATTACCCTGGCAGGCATCCACAGCATGTGGTTCAACATGTTCGACCTGGCGCACGCCTACGCGCAGGGTGAGGGCATGAAGCACTATGTTGAGAAGGTGCAGCAGCCGGAGTTTGCGGCGGGTAAAGACGGTTATACCTTCGTCTCTCACCAGCAGGAGGTGGGAACAGGCTACTTCGATAACGTGACGACCATCATTCAGGGCGGCACCTCCTCCGTCACCGCCTTAACGGGCTCAACCGAAGAAGCACAGTTCTAATCTTTTCCCCCTCTCCCTCCTCGGGGAGAGGGTTGGGGTGAGGGGGAATATATGTCGCGTGGTCTGGAATTACTGATTGCCCAAACTATTTTGCAGGGCTTTGATGCCCAGTATGGTCGTTTTCTTGAAGTGACATCCGGCGCGCAGCAGCGCTTCGAACATGCAGACTGGCATGCGGTTCAGCAGGCCATGAAGCAGCGCATCCATCTCTACGATCACCACGTGGGTCTGGTGGTGGAGCAGCTGCGCTGTATTACCGATGGCAAAAGCCCGGACGCGGATTTTTTACTGCGCGTGAAGGAGCATTACACCCACCTGTTACCCGACTACCCGCGCTTCGAGATTGCGGAGAGCTTTTTTAACTCCGTCTATTGCCGGTTATTTGACCACCGCTCACTCTCTCCTGAGCGGTTATTTATCTTCAGCTCCCAGCCCGAGCGACGCTTTCGAACCATTCCCCGTCCGCTGGCGAAAGATTTCTTTCCCGATCGCGGATGGGAAAAGCTCCTGCACCGCGTGCTAACGGATCTGCCGCTGCGCCTGCCCTGGGAGAATAAAACCCGGGATATCGGTTATATCCACGCGCATCTCAACGAAACCTTCGGCGCGGAGGTGCTCAGCCATAGCCATTTGCAGGTGGCCAATGAGCTTTTCTACCGCAATAAAGCCGCCTGGCTGGTCGGCAAACTGGTTACGCCGACCGCCATTGTGCCGTTTCTGCTGCCCATTCACCGTACCGACGACGGGGAACTGTTTGTCGATACCTGCCTGACTACCAGCGCCGAGGCCAGCATCGTGTTTGGCTTCGCCCGCTCTTATTTCATGGTGTACGCCCCGCTGCCTGCCGCGCTGGTGGAGTGGCTGCGGGAGATCCTGCCGGGCAAAACCACCGCCGAGCTGTATATGGCGATTGGCTGCCAGAAGCACGCCAAGACGGAAAGCTACCGGGAGTACCTGCGCTATGTCACCACGGCGGATGAGCAGTTTATCGAAGCGCCCGGCATCCGCGGTATGGTGATGCTGGTGTTTACGCTGCCGGGCTTTGACCGGGTCTTTAAGGTGATTAAAGACAGATTCGCGCCGCAGAAAGAGATGACCGCAGCCCATGTTCGCGCCTGCTACCAGCTGGTTAAAGAACACGATCGCGTCGGGCGCATGGCGGATACTCAGGAATTCGAAAACTTTGTGCTGGATAAACAGCAGATCGACCCGGCGCTCATGGCGCTTTTGATGCAGGAAGCGCCCGCGAAAATCACCGATCTTGGCGACAAAATTGCCATTAGCCATCTCTACATTGAGCGCCGCATGGTGCCGCTGAATATCTGGCTTGAGCAGTCCGAAGGTCAGGCGCTGCGGGATGCCATTGAAGAATACGGCAACGCGATTCGCCAGCTTGCCGCCGCCAATATTTTCCCGGGCGACATGCTGTTTAAAAACTTCGGCGTCACCCGTCACGGGCGGGTGGTGTTCTACGATTACGATGAAATTTGCTACATGACCGAAGTGAACTTCCGCGATATACCACAGCCCCGCTACCCGGAAGATGAGCTTTCCGGGGAGCCGTGGTACAGCGTCTCGCCGGGCGATGTGTTTCCGGAGGAGTTTCGCCACTGGCTATGTGCCGACCCGCGCATCGGGCCGCTATTCGAAGAGATGCATGAGGATCTGTTCCGCGCCAGCTACTGGCGCGGACTGCAAGCGCGGATCAAAAATGGGCATGTCGAAGATGTGTACGCTTACCGCCGCAAGCAGAGGTTTTGCATTAGGTTTTCAGAGGGCATCATGTAGGCCGGGTAAGGCGAAGCCGCCACCCGGCAAAGCGATCTTAACGAATCCCACCGTACGCCAGCGTCACCTCTTTCGCCGCCTTAATCACCAGCGCCCCCAGCTCGGTCACGCGGTCATCGGTCATGCGCGAAATCGGCCCGGAGATGGAGATGGCGGCAAACGGCTCGCGGTGCTCGTCAAAAATACAGGACGCCAGGCAGCGCAGGCCCAGGGCATGTTCTTCGTCATCAAACGAATAGCCGCGCTTGCGGGTCAGGGCCAGATCTTCTTTCAGATGCACGGGCGATACCAGCGTGGCGTGGGTATAGGCGTGCAAACCTTTACGGTGCAGCAGCCCCGTCACCTGCTCCTCGCTCAGCTGTGAGAGAAACGCTTTCCCCGCCCCGGAGGCGTGCATCGGCAGCTTGCCACCAATCGGTGCGGACATGCGCATCAGCTGCGTGCACTGCACCTGGTCGATGATAATCGCCTGATGGTCGCTCTGGTCCAGCACAGCCAGGTTTACGGTCTCGCCGGAATCTTCCATGAGCTTGCGCAGAATCGGGTGCACAATCGCCAGCAGGTTGCGGCTCTGCAGGAAGCTGCTGCCAACGATAAACGCATGCGCGCCCACCGCCCAGTGCCCCAGCTCGCCGACCTGGCGGACAAAGCCCAGCTGCTGCATGGTGCTCAGCAGGCGGTGCGTCGTGGAGTTCGGCAGCCCAGCCTGCTGGGCCAGCTCGGTCAGGGCCACGCTGCCGTGCGACTCGGCTATCCACTCCAGCAGCTTCAGACCGCGCGTGAGCGATTGAACCTGTCCGCCCTGTTGTGCGGTGGTGGTGGCAGCAGGCTTTCTGCCGCGTTTGGCGGGAACGGTCGCGACCATGACGATCTCCTTTTTCTGTATCGTGGAAATCATTTTCGTTTTATTTGGTGAATTTGCAACCGCTTTCATGACTGATCGGATGAGTGATAGTGAACATGTCTCATGTTACCGCTGTGTGACTTTTCGACCCTGCGAGATTGTGCCAGTATGGAACCCAGCCTTTTGGCCTTGTTGAGCGTTGTCGGGAGCAAGTGTGAGCAGCAAAGTAGAGCAACTGCGTGCGCAGTTAAATGAACGAATTCTGGTGCTGGACGGCGGCATGGGCACCATGATCCAGGGCTATCGTCTGAGTGAAGACGATTTCCGCGGCGAGCGCTTCGCAGACTGGCCCTGCGACCTGAAAGGGAACAACGACCTGCTGGTGCTCAGCAAGCCGTCGGTTATTAAAGATATCCACAACGCCTACTTTGAAGCGGGTGCGGATATCGTTGAAACCAACACCTTCAACTCGACAACCATCGCCATGGCGGATTACCAGATGGAATCCCTGTCGGCGGAGATCAACTTTGAAGCCGCAAAGCTGGCACGCGCCTGCGCCGACGAGTGGACGGCCCGCACGCCGGACAAGCCTCGCTACGTCGCCGGGGTGCTTGGCCCGACGAACCGCACCGCGTCGATTTCACCGGACGTCAACGACCCGGCGTTTCGTAATATCACCTTTGACCAGCTGGTCGCGGCCTACCGTGAATCGACCAAAGCGCTGGTGGAAGGCGGTTCCGATCTGATCCTGATTGAAACGGTATTCGACACCCTCAACGCCAAAGCCGCGATTTACGCGGTGAAAGAGGAGTTTGAGGCGCTCGGCGTCGACCTGCCGATCATGATTTCCGGCACCATCACCGACGCCTCCGGCCGCACCCTGTCCGGCCAGACAACCGAAGCGTTTTATAACTCCCTGCGTCACGCCGAAGCGCTCTCCTTCGGCCTGAACTGCGCGCTGGGGCCGGATGAACTGCGCCAGTACGTGCAGGAGCTTTCCCGCATCGCGGAATGCTACGTCACCGCCCACCCGAACGCCGGTCTGCCGAACGCGTTTGGCGAATACGATCTTGATGCCGACACCATGGCGGCGCAAATCCGCGAGTGGGCCGAGTCTGGCTTCCTGAACATCGTCGGCGGCTGCTGCGGCACCACGCCGGAGCACATCGCGGCCATGAGCAACGCCGTCGCCGGTCTGCCGCCGCGCAAGCTGCCCGAGCTTCCGGTTGCCTGTCGTCTGTCCGGCCTCGAGCCGTTGACCATCGGCGACGACAGCCTGTTTGTGAACGTGGGTGAGCGGACTAACGTCACCGGTTCGGCAAAGTTCAAGCGCCTGATCAAAGAAGAGAAGTACAGTGAAGCGCTGGACGTCGCCCGCCAGCAGGTGGAAAGCGGCGCGCAGATTATTGATATCAACATGGATGAGGGGATGCTCGACGCCGAAGCGGCGATGGTGCGTTTCCTCAACCTGATTGCCGGTGAGCCGGATATTGCCCGCGTGCCGATCATGATCGACTCGTCCAAATGGGAAGTCATCGAAAAAGGGCTGAAGTGCATTCAGGGTAAAGGCATCGTCAACTCTATCTCGATGAAAGAGGGCGTTGATATCTTTATCCACCACGCGAAGAGGGTCCGCCGCTACGGTGCCGCCGTGGTGGTAATGGCCTTTGACGAAGTGGGCCAGGCCGATACCCGCGAGCGCAAAATTGAGATATGCCGCCGCGCGTACAAGATTTTGACCGAAGAGGTGGGCTTCCCGCCGGAAGATATTATCTTCGACCCGAACATCTTCGCCGTCGCGACCGGGATTGAAGAGCACAACAACTACGCCCAGGACTTTATCGGGGCGTGTGAAGACATCAAGCGCGAACTGCCGCACGCGCTGATCTCCGGCGGCGTGTCGAACGTGTCGTTCTCGTTCCGCGGCAACGACCCGGTGCGTGAGGCGATCCACGCCGTGTTCCTCTACTACGCCATCCGCAACGGCATGGACATGGGGATCGTTAACGCCGGCCAGCTGGCGATTTATGACGACCTTCCTGCCGAGCTGCGCGATGCCGTAGAGGACGTGATCCTTAACCGCCGCGACGACGCTACCGAGCGCATGCTGGACCTGGCGGAAAAATACCGCGGCAGCAAATCGGATGAGGCGGTAAACGTTCAGCAGGCCGAGTGGCGCGCCTGGGACGTGAAAAAGCGTCTGGAATACTCGCTGGTCAAAGGCATTACCGAATTTATCGAGCTCGATACCGAAGAGGCGCGCCAGCAGGCAGCCCGCCCGATTGAGGTGATTGAAGGCCCGCTGATGGACGGCATGAACGTGGTCGGCGATCTGTTCGGTGAGGGCAAAATGTTCCTGCCGCAGGTGGTGAAATCCGCCCGCGTGATGAAGCAGGCGGTGGCGTATCTTGAGCCCTACATCGAAGCCAGCAAAGAGAAAGGCTCCAGCAACGGCAAGATGGTTATCGCCACCGTGAAGGGCGACGTGCACGACATCGGCAAGAATATCGTCGGCGTGGTGCTGCAGTGCAATAACTACGAAATTATCGACCTCGGTGTGATGGTCCCGGCGGATAAAATCCTCAAGACCGCGCGCGAGGTGAATGCCGACCTGATTGGCCTCTCCGGGCTGATTACGCCGTCGCTGGACGAAATGGTCAACGTGGCGAAAGAGATGGAGCGTCAGGGCTTTACCATACCGCTACTGATTGGCGGGGCGACCACCTCGAAAGCGCACACGGCGGTGAAAATCGAGCAGAACTACAGCGGCCCGACGGTTTACGTGCAAAACGCCTCGCGCACGGTGGGCGTGGTCTCCGCGCTGCTCTCCGACACCCAGCGCGACGATTTTGTGGCGCGCACCCGTAAAGAGTACGAAACCGTTCGCATCCAGCACGGGCGTAAGAAACCGCGCACCCCGCCTGTTTCGCTGCAGGCGGCGCGCGACAACGATCTGGCCTTCGACTGGTCCAGCTATACGCCGCCGGTCGCGCACCGTCTGGGCGTACAGGACGTGACGGCCAGCATCGAAACGCTGCGCAACTACATTGACTGGACGCCGTTCTTTATGACCTGGTCGCTGGCGGGCAAATATCCGCGCATCCTGGAGGATGAGGTGGTTGGCGAGGAGGCGAAGCGCCTGTTTAAAGATGCCAACGACATGCTCGATACGCTGAGCGCAGAGAAAAGCCTCAACCCGCGCGGCGTGGTGGGGCTGTTCCCGGCGAACCGCGTGGGCGACGACATTGAAATTTATCGCGATGAAACCCGCACCCACGTGCTGGCGGTGAGCCGCCATCTGCGCCAGCAAACGGAGAAAGTGGGCTTTGCCAACTACTGCCTGGCCGATTTCGTCGCGCCGAAGCTGAGTGGTAAAGCCGACTATATCGGCGCCTTTGCGGTAACCGGCGGTCTGGAAGAAGATGCGCTGGCGGACGCGTTCGAAGCGCAGCACGATGATTACAATAAAATCATGGTGAAAGCGATTGCCGACCGCCTGGCGGAAGCCTTCGCTGAGTACCTCCACGAGCGCGTGCGCAAAGTACACTGGGGCTACGCGGCGAATGAGAACCTCAGCAACGAGGAGCTGATCCGCGAAAATTACCAGGGCATTCGCCCGGCGCCGGGATACCCGGCCTGTCCGGAGCACACCGAAAAAGGCACCATCTGGAAGCTGCTGGACGTGGAAACCCATACCGGCATGAAGCTCACCGAGTCGTTCGCCATGTGGCCGGGCGCGTCCGTCTCCGGCTGGTACTTCAGCCATCCGGACAGCAAGTACTTCGCCGTGGCGCAGCTGCAGCGGGATCAGATCGAAGATTATGCCCTGCGCAAAGGGATGAGCGTGTCTGAAGTGGAGCGCTGGCTGGCCCCTAATCTGGGCTACGACGCCGACTAAAATCACTTTTCCTTACAACAAACAGGGCGCTCATGGGGCGCCCTGTCTCTTTCTTACGTTTAAACCCTTATACTGAAATAAGGTTCTAACCCTATTGCCCGGTGGCGCTGCGCTTACCGGGCCTACGTGTAGGCCGGATAAGGCGTAGCCGTCATCCGGCAAGGCAACGCGCAGCGAACCTCAGGAAAACAGATAACGATAAGGAGGAACACCTTCCGTGTTGACGTTGTTACACCTGCTCTCTGCAGTCGCACTGCTCGTATGGGGCACCCATATCGTTCGTACCGGCGTGATGCGCGTGTTCGGCGCGCGCTTACGTACCGTTCTCAGCAGCAGCGTTGAGAAGAAGCCGCTCGCCTTCTGTGCGGGCATTGGCGTAACGGCACTGGTTCAGAGCAGTAACGCCACGACCCTGCTTGTCACCTCTTTTGTGGCACAGGATCTGGTCGCGCTCGCCCCGGCGCTGGTCATTGTGCTGGGGGCGGATGTAGGTACCGCGCTGATGGCGCGTGTTCTTACGTTCGATCTCTCCTGGTTGTCGCCGCTGTTGATTTTTATCGGCGTTATTTTTTTCCTCGGTCGTAAGCAGACGCGCGCCGGGCAGCTCGGGCGCGTAGGGATTGGCCTGGGGCTGATCCTGCTGGCGCTGGAGCTGATCGTACAGGCGGTCACGCCGATCACCCAGGCCAACGGCGTGCAGGTCATCTTCGCCTCCCTGACCGGGGACATCATGCTTGACGCGCTCATTGGCGCGGTGTTTGCCATCGTTAGCTACTCCAGCCTGGCGGCGGTCCTGCTGACGGCCACGCTCACCGCCGCAGGGGCGATCTCCTTCCCGGTGGCGCTGTGTCTGGTGATCGGTGCCAACCTCGGCTCCGGCCTGCTGGCGATGCTCAACAACAGCGCCGCCAATGCCGCCGCCCGCCGCGTGGCCCTCGGCAGCCTGCTGTTTAAGCTGGTGGGCAGCCTGATTATTCTGCCGTTCGTTCACCCGCTGGCGAACCTCATGGACAACCTCCCGCTGCCGAAGGCGGAGCTGGTGATCTATTTCCACGTGTTCTACAACCTGGTGCGCTGCCTGGCGATGGTACCTTTTGCTGGGCCAATGGCCCGCTTCTGCGAACGCCTTATTCAGGACGAACCGGAGCTGGATGCGCGCCTGAAACCGAAGCACCTGGATACGTCCGCGCTGGATACCCCGGCGCTGGCGCTGGCGAATGCCGCGCGCGAGACGCTGCGCATGGGCGACGCGATGGAAACCATGCTCGAAGGCCTGCAAAAGGTGATGCACGGCGAGCCGCGGGAGGAGAAAGAGCTGCGCAGACTGGCGGACGATATCAACGTGCTCTATACCGCCATTAAGCTTTACCTGGCGCGCATGCCGCAGGACGAGCTGGCGGAGGAGGAGTCCCGCCGCTGGGCGGAAATCATCGAGATGTCGCTTAACCTGGAGCAGGCCTCCGATATCGTGGAGCGTATGGGGAGCGAGATCGCCGACAAATCCCTTGCCGCGCGTCGGGCGTTTTCAGGTGAAGGCCTGAAGGAGCTGGAAGCGCTGCACGAACAGCTGGTCAGCAACCTCAAGCTGGCGATGCTGGTCTTCTTCTCCAGCGACGTGCCGAGCGCGCGCCGCCTGCGTCGGAACAAGCATCGTTTCCGCATTCTGAACCGCCGCTACTCGCACGCTCACGTCGAGCGTCTGCACCAGCAGAACGTGCAGAGTATCGAAACCAGCTCGCTCCACCTGGGGCTGCTGGGCGATATGAAACGTCTCAACTCGTTGTTCTGCGCGGTGGCGTACAGCGTGATGGAACAGCCGGATGAAGATGACGAGCGGGATGAGTACTAATCTCAGAAAGCGCCTCGCAAAACGGTTTTGTGAGGCGTGACTCCCCATAAAGAGCAATTTATTCTTCAACCCTTACATTTTTAAGGGAATAGGAAGTGCTCAATTATTACGCTACACTTCGCCAATTCATGCGCATTCCAATGGGGGTTCTCATGCGCGGTGCTAATAGCATTAAAAAATCAGTGAATGTTTCCCTGTCGCCCGACATCCTTGAAGAGGCGCGAAGGCTTAAACTTAACCTTTCTGCCGTGCTAACGGCGGCTTTGCAGGAGCAATTTCGTGAACATCGGCGCGCAGAGTGGCTGGAAGAAAATAAAGCTTCTATTGATGCCATTAACCAGTGGGTTGATGAAAACGGCTCCTTTAGTGACTTTCAGAGGTCGTTCTGATGAAGCATGTACTGGTCGCTCCCGCCGTTGAGGTCGCGGGAAAACCCTGCGTGGTCATGATGCACATGATGGCAGGCATATCGCCAAAAGAGTTAGGCGAACGTGTTGCCGATCTTACGCAAAACCGGGCTTCACTGCGGGATGCACTCGATTTTTTGATCAACGGTTACTAACACTTTTTTGTCAGCCTTAAGGTAAGGTATATTTCGCCCTTCACAGGAGAAACTATGCTGCCAACTCAATCAACCCGATTAAACAAGTACATTAGCGAGAGCGGGATCTGCTCACGTCGCGAGGCTGACCGTTACATTGAACAAGGTAACGTGTTTCTTAACGGCAAACGCGCCACCATCGGCGACCAGGTGGTCCCTGGCGATGTGGTTAAAGTGAATGGTCAGGTCATCGAACCGCGTGATGCTGAAGACCTGGTGTTTATCGCGTTGAACAAACCGGTTGGGATTGTCAGCACCACGGAAGACGGCGAGCGGGACAACATCGTTGATTTCGTGAACCACAGCAGCCGTATCTTCCCGATTGGCCGTCTGGATAAAGACTCTCAGGGGCTGATTTTCCTCACCAACCACGGCGATCTGGTCAACAAAATTCTGCGTGCCGGTAACGACCACGAGAAAGAGTATGTCGTTACGGTGAATAAGCCGGTCACGGACGAATTTATTCGCGGCATGGGCGCAGGCGTGCCGATCCTCGGTACCGTCACGAAAAAGTGTAAGGTCAAGAAAGAAGCACCGTTCGCGTTCCGCATTACGCTGGTGCAGGGCCTGAACCGCCAGATCCGCCGCATGTGCGAGCACTTCGGCTACGAGGTGACGAAGCTGGAACGCACGCGCATTATGAACGTCAGCCTGTCGGGCATTCCCCTCGGCGAGTGGCGTGATTTAACCGATGACGAGCTGATTGAGCTGTTCAAGCTTATCGAGAACTCCTCGTCAGAAGCGAAGCCGAAGGCTAAAGCAAAACCGAAAACCCAGGCGATTAAGCGCCCGGTGGTGAAGGCACCGCAGGCGGAAGAGAAAGGGCGAGGCAAGCCGGGCAACGGAAAGCGCTTTACCCAGCCGGGGCGCAAAAAGAAAGGGCGCTGATTAGCGCCTTCCACGGGTAGAGGTTGTGGCCGACCAGGAAAAGGTCGCCTCTGCATCGGGTTTATAAGCCTGCTCTTTTTTCAGCTTGCGGGCTTTTTTCGCCGCGGCGTCACGCTGCGCCATCAGCTTATCGATGTACTCTTTTTTCACCTGATTGGTTTCGGCGTTCGTCAGCGTGCGGCCATGTGCGATACGGGCGCGGTCGAGAAGCGTTTTCAGTTCGCGCTGCTCGGCTTCCGTCATGTCTTTCTGGGTCAAACGTGGTGTAGCCATTGCTGAAGCCTCCTGATGGGGAGGCTTCAGTGTAAAACATACTGACAGCCAGATATATGATTACAACGCGTGCGTTTAAATCATTTTTGAGTATTATTTAGCGCAAAACATAGTTTCCTTCACGAGACAGGTTCCAGTTGTGGCCGTCCAGCGGATATACGCTTTTCTTTTTGGCGATACTCGTTAAGTCGCTGTTAATGCTTAAAAGCAAACTAGCATCACCTGTTGCCACATAGGATTTCATATTTTTATTTGCGCGTTCATAAAGCGAGAAGTTATCACCCACGACGACGCCTGCTCTGGCTTCGAACTCATCTTCGGGGTCGTCATTTCTGTTTGTCGGACCAATAAATAAATTACCCGGTAGCCAGGCATAGAACGATGCAAAGTCGTCAAAATAGTCAGGAAATGCCGCCGCAGAATTATTGGTCACCGTGCCGTTGATTATCATATCGATAAGGTTTGCTGTTCCCGCTAAATCGTCGGCGTTAACAGCACAATTTCCTGCGGTGGCATAACCCCGCAGATTATCCCGGAGAGTCAAAAAGACACCGCGAAGTTTAGGTAACGCGTTTTCTTGCAGCGCCCGGTTATAAAAATCGCGCAGCAGGTTATAAGGGATGATGTGATGCCTTGATACATGAACAGGCTCAGCGCCGCCAGCAACAGTAAGGTCTTTACTGTAATTAGGCATGGCAGGGAAACATGAGCCATTACGAACGTTCGGCATAGTGATTTTGTAGGCGCCAGCAGCAATGGGCCGTGGGGCCGCCAGAGCCTGGTGGGTAAATACGAAGAGTGCGGCGATAACGATCAGGGCTTTTTTCATCTCATTTTCCTTCAGCAAAAGTGTGTGCCTGTTGAAACTAAAGAAAGTTTCAATGACTGAAAATTTGCTTTATGCCCTGTGATATTTGGCCGGGTGAGACAACAAAATAAAAAGCCGGGCACAGGGCCCGGCTTATCTGTTTTGCAAAAAAGTTATTCAAACAAATTCTGATGAAGTTTCTGCACGACCTGCTCGGCCTGATCGGCAGGCACCAGGAAGCAGAGGTTGTAGCTGGACGCGCCGTAGCAAATCATGCGGATGCTGAACGGGTCGAGTACGCCGAAGACCTCTTTACCCACGCCGCAGGCGCGCGACAGCTTGTTGCCAATGATGGCAACCAGCGCCAGGTCTTCTTCCACTTCCACGCGGCACAGCTCGGAGAGCTCAATCAGCAGCGACTGCGTCAGCAGGGTATCGCCCGTGGAGGTGGAGCCGGTGGTGTCCAGCGTCAGCGCAATGCTCACTTCAGAGGTGGTGATCAGATCCACCGAGATATTGTGGCGCGCCAGGATGCCAAACACTTCCGCCAGGAAACCGCGGGAATGCAGCATATTGTGGCTGTGGAGCGTCACCAGCGTCTGGCGACGACGCAGGGCCAGAGCGCGGAACAGCGGTGGGTTTTCCGTTTTCTTGCAGACCAGCGTCCCGCCCGCTTTCGGATCTTTACTGGAGCCGACGAAGACCGGAATATCGCTACGTACGGCCGGCAGCAGCGTTGCCGGGTGCAGCACTTTCGCGCCGAAGGTGGCCATTTCGGCCGCTTCTTCAAACGCGATCACATCAATACGTTTAGCCGCGGAAACGACGCGCGGGTCGGTGGTGTAAATGCCCGGAACGTCAGTCCAGATATCCACGCGCGTTGCATGCAGGGCTTCGCCCAGCAGCGCGGCGGTGTAGTCGCTGCCGCCACGGCCAAGCGTGGTGGTGCGGCCTTTCGCTTCACTGCCGATAAAGCCCTGGGTGATCACGATACCGTCTGCCAGGCGTGGTGCCAGCTGCTGATTGGTCAGCTCCGCCAGCGCCTCAACGTCCGGCTCGGCGCGGCCGAAGCGATCGCTGGTACGCATCACTTTACGCACGTCAAACCACTGCGCCTGAATGTTACGCTCGCGCATGATTTCAACAAACAGCAGGGTGGACATTAGCTCCCCGTGGCTGACCAGTTCGTCGGTCAGGGCGGTGGACGTCGCCAGAGAAGCAGCTTCTGCCAGGGTGGTAATATTTTCCAGCAGACGTTCCACTTCCTCGCGGATGACGTTCGGGTTCTGCAGACGTTCAAGAATGTCGAACTGAATTTTGCGCAGTGCATCCAGCTTCACGAAACGTTCTGTCGCTTCCAGTCCTTCAGACAGAGAAACCAGCAGGTTCGTCACGCCGGCGGAGGCAGACAGCACCACCAGGCGGGTATTCGGATCGGCCAGCACCACATCGGCGCTGCGGTTCATGGCATCGTAATCGGCCACACTGGTGCCGCCAAATTTGGCGACCACAAAACTCGTCATAACAACCTCGTGTCAGGGAATGAATAAGCGACCTTGGCACAAGAGTGAAACGAAAACAGGTGCAGGCGCAAAATACGGCCCTATAAATAAAATGCGGGGGAGGTCCTGTCAATGCTGGGATTATGCGGATTTTTTATGGGGGGGTACCCCTGAGAAACAGGACTTATAACAGGGCCATATTTTATGCTCCGTTTTAGCCTGTTTTGGGCGACATTTTGCCGCCGCAGGAGGCCACTTCAGCAGCTATACTTTTCGGGTCTTTTCACCTGCGTTTGATGCAGGCCAGGGCAATGGCATAAAAACCATCACAATTTTTATTTGCAGGCGCTACAATCGACCGCAGTCACAATTCTCAAATCAGAAGAGTATTGCTAATGAAAAACATCAACCCAACGCAGACCGCTGCCTGGCAGGCACTCCAGAAACATTTTGATGAAATGAAAGACGTCACCATCGCGGATCTGTTCGCGAAAGATGCCGATCGTTTCTCTAAGTTCTCCGCGACCTTCGACGACCTGATGCTGGTGGATTTCTCCAAAAACCGCATTACCGAAGAGACGCTGGCAAAACTGCAGGATCTGGCGAAAGAGACCGAGCTTGCCGACGCCATCAAATCCATGTTCTCCGGTGAGAAGATCAACCGCACCGAAGACCGCGCCGTGCTGCACGTGGCGCTGCGTAACCGTAGCAATACGCCAATCATCGTTGACGGCAAAGACGTGATGCCGGAAGTGAACGCGGTGCTGGAAAAGATGAAAACCTTCTCCGAA
The DNA here is from genome assembly GCF_000493015.1 of Enterobacter sp. MGH 24. Taxonomy (NCBI): domain Bacteria; kingdom Pseudomonadati; phylum Pseudomonadota; class Gammaproteobacteria; order Enterobacterales; family Enterobacteriaceae; genus Enterobacter; species Enterobacter sp. MGH 24. Next base: position 1,687,365 of record NZ_KI535657.1, read on the forward strand.
GCGATCATCTCCGGCAGCTGGAAAGGCTACACCGGCAAGGCGATCACCGACGTGGTTAACATCGGTATCGGCGGCTCTGACCTCGGCCCGTTCATGGTGACCGAAGCGCTGCGTCCGTACAAAAACCACCTCAACATGCACTTTGTGTCTAACGTCGATGGTACCCACATCGCCGAAGTGCTGAAGAACGTGAACCCGGAAACCACCCTGTTCCTGGTGGCCTCCAAAACCTTTACCACTCAGGAAACCATGACCAACGCCCACAGCGCGCGCGACTGGTTCCTGAAAACCGCAGGCGACAACAAGCACGTGGCGAAACACTTCGCGGCGCTGTCTACCAACGGTAAAGCGGTCAGCGAGTTCGGCATTGATACCGCGAACATGTTCGAGTTCTGGGACTGGGTGGGTGGCCGCTACTCCCTGTGGTCTGCGATCGGTCTGTCCATCATCCTGTCCGTGGGCTTCGACAACTTCGTTGAGCTGCTCTCCGGCGCGCACGCAATGGATAAACACTTCTCCACGACCGCACCAGAGAAAAACCTGCCGGTGCTGCTGGCGCTGATCGGAATCTGGTACAACAACTTCTTCGGCGCTGAAACCGAAGCGATCCTGCCGTACGACCAGTATATGCACCGCTTTGCTGCCTACTTCCAGCAGGGCAACATGGAATCCAACGGTAAATACGTTGACCGTAACGGCAACGCGGTGGATTACCAGACGGGTCCAATCATTTGGGGCGAGCCGGGCACCAACGGTCAGCATGCCTTCTACCAGCTGATTCACCAGGGCACCAAAATGGTACCGTGCGATTTCATCGCCCCGGCTATCACCCATAACCCGCTGTCTGACCACCATCCGAAGCTGCTGTCGAACTTCTTTGCGCAGACCGAAGCGCTGGCGTTCGGTAAATCCCGCGAAGTGGTTGAGCAGGAATACCGTGACCAGGGTAAAGATCCGGCCACGCTGGACCACGTTGTGCCGTTCAAAGTGTTCGAAGGCAACCGTCCAACCAACTCCATCCTGCTGCGCGAAATCACCCCGTTCAGCCTGGGTGCGCTGATTGCTCTGTACGAGCACAAGATCTTCACGCAGGGCGCTATCCTGAACATCTTCACCTTTGACCAGTGGGGCGTTGAGCTGGGCAAACAGCTGGCAAACCGTATTCTGCCAGAGCTGGGTGACGATAAAGCTATCGACAGCCACGACAGCTCGACAAACGGTTTGATCAACCGTTATAAAGCATGGCGTGCGTAATTAAAACGTCATGAAAACGTGCCGGCGTAATGCCGGCATTTTTTTATCGGATAATTCCTGATGTCTGTTAGTTAACTCAAATTCTGGATCTGAGTTTAATCCGAAAAAGACGCTTAACCCGTTAATTGCTGCGGTTTATTTTAAGAAAATACGCAGAAGGAATTTAATATTCACATATTATAACTTGTTGATTTTAATTAATTATATATTTATGTTATTTGTCTTTCATTTTGATTTTATCCATTAGTCCGAAAACCCTCTCCCTATTTCCCCTTACGGCAAACCCACGGCAGTAGTTGTGTATACTCGATTCCGCCTGAAATTCTTTTCGGGCAAATCTCCATTCATTCATTGAAGGGAAATTGTTATGAAGAAAGTACTGTATGGCATTTTTGCCATATCTGCGCTTGCGGCGACATCTGTCTATGCAGCTCCGGTTCAGGTCGGGGAAGCGGCAGGTTCGGCTGCGACGTCTGCGTCTGCGGGAAGTTCTACCGCAGCCAGCGCCAGCACCGTAAGTTCAGCCGTGGGTGTCGCGCTGGCGGCAACCGGTGGCGGTGATGGCTCCAATACCGGAACCACGACCACCACGACAACCAGCACCCAGTAATAGCGGGTGTTTAATCATAACCACACTTCGGTGTGGTTATTTCGCCCCTTCGGAGAAGAGTCGTGAAGCGACCAGCAATCATTTTGATTTGCCTGCTGCTGCAGGCGTGCTCGGCCACCACTAAAGGGCTGGGAAATTCACTGTGGGAAAGCGTGTTCGGCACACCGGGCGTACATCTGACCGATGACGAACTTCAAAACATGCCCTATGCCAGTCAGTACATGCAGCTTAACGATGGCCCGCAGCTGTTTGTGGTGCTCGCTTTCGATGAAAACGGGCAGCAGAAATGGGTGACGCAGGATCGGGCCACCATTGTGACGCAGCATGGTCGAATTGTGAAAACGCTGCTTGGCGGCGACAACCTGCTTGAGGTCAACAACCTCGCGGAAGATCCGCTGATCAAGCCGAACCAGATAGTCGATGGCGCAAGCTGGACGCGCACGATGGGCTGGACCGAACATAAGCAGGTGCGTTACGCCACGGCACGCTCGGCCTTCCGCTGGGACGGCACGGACAGCGTGAAAGTCGGCAGCGACGAAACCCGTGTTCGCGTGCTGGATGAAGAGGTCACCACCGACCAGGCCACCTGGCACAACCGCTTCTGGATCGACGAAGACGGGCAGATCCGCCAGTCCCTGCAGTATCTCGGTGCCGGATTCTTCCCGGTGAAAACCACCCTGATCAAGGCGGCGAAATCATGAAAACGCTCATCCACGTTGCGCTTCTCGCCAGCCTTGCCGCGCCGCTGGCATGGTCCGCAGGGACTGTGAAGGTCTACACGCCGGACAGTGAAAAACCCAAAACCTTAACCCACGCTGAGCATCTGCTCGATCTCGTCGGACAGCCAAGGCTCGCCAACAGCTGGTGGCCGGGGGCAGTGATCGCTGAACGTCAGAAGACCGCTGAAGCGGAACAACAGCACAAGGCGCTCCTTGCCAGGCTGACGGGGTTAGCGGAGCAGGAGGATGGCGACGACGCGGCGGCCATTAACAGCGTTCGCCAGCAGCTGCAGGCGCTGAAGGTGACGGGCCGTCAGAACGTGAACCTTGATCCCGATGAAGTGCGCGTCACGGAAAAAGGCAACCCGACGCTTGAAGGGGAATATACGCTCTGGCTGCCGGAGAAGCCGACGACGGTGACCGTGATGGGGCTTATCAGCAGCCCAGGTAAAAAGCCCTTTACGCCCGGTCGTGATGTGGCGAGCTACCTCGACGAGCAGAGCCTGCTGAGCGGTGCCGATAACAGCTACGCCTGGGTGGTTTACCCTGACGGGCACACACAGAAAGCCCCCGTTGCTTACTGGAATAAACGGCATATCGAACCTATGCCGGGCAGCATCATTTTTGTCGGTTTTGCCGACCATTTCTGGACGAAGGCGTATGACGGGCTTAACGCCGATATCCTTCACTCCCTGATTCAGCGGATACCGGAATAATGAAAAGAACTTATCTCTACAGCATGCTGGCGCTCTGCGTGAGTGCCGCCTGCCATGCAGAAACGTATCCGGCACCCATTGGCCCGTCTCAGTCAGATTTCGGCGGCGTCGGTTTACTGCAAACGCCCACCGCGCGGATGGCGCGTGAAGGGGAAATTAGCCTTAACTACCGTGATAACGACCAGTATCGCTACTACTCGGCGTCGGTGCAGTTGTTCCCGTGGCTTGAAACCACGCTGCGCTATACCGACGTGCGTACGAAGCGGTACAGCAGCGTTGAGGCGTTCTCCGGCGATCAGACCTACAAAGATAAAGCCTTCGACGTCAAGCTGCGCCTGTGGGAAGAGAGCTACTGGATGCCGCAGGTCTCCGTGGGCGGCAGGGATATCGGCGGTACCGGCCTGTTTGATGCGGAATACATCGTGGCCAGCAAAGCCTGGGGGCCGTTCGACTTCTCGCTCGGCCTGGGGTGGGGCTATCTGGGCACCAGCGGTAACGTCAAAAACCCGTTTTGCTCCTACAGCGATAAATACTGCTACCGCGATAACAGCTATAAGAAAGCGGGTTCCATCAACGGGGATCAGATGTTCCACGGCCCGGCATCGCTGTTTGGCGGCGTGGAGTATCAAACGCCCTGGCAGCCGTTACGCCTGAAGCTGGAGTATGAAGGGAATGACTACTCGCAGGACTTCGCCGGAAAGATTGAGCAGAAGAGCAAGTTTAACGTCGGCGCCATTTATCGCGTCACCGACTGGGCCGACGTTAACCTCAGCTACGAGCGCGGCAATACGGTGATGTTTGGCTTCACGCTGCGCACCAACTTTAACGACATGCGGCCGCACTACAATGATAACGCGCGGCCTGCATACCAGCCGGAGCCGCAGGATGCGATTCTGCAGCACTCCGTGGTGGCAAACCAGCTGACGCTGCTGAAATACAATGCCGGCCTGGCGGATCCGAAGATCCAAACCAAGGGCGATACGCTGTACGTCACCGGCGAGCAGGTGAAATACCGCGACTCGCGCGAAGGGATCGAGCGCGCCAACCGGATCGTGATGAACGATCTGCCGGAGGGGATCCGCACGATCCGCGTGACGGAAAACCGCCTCAACATGCCGCAGGTGACGACCGAAACGGACGTCGCCAGCCTCAAGCGCCATCTGGAAGGTGAACCGCTCGGGCATGAAACCGAGCTGGTGCAAAAACGCATCGAGCCCGTGGTGCCAGACACCACCGAGCAGGGCTGGTATATCGACAAGTCGCGCTTCGATTTCCATATCGATCCGGTGCTGAACCAGTCCGTGGGCGGGCCTGAAAACTTCTACATGTATCAGCTGGGCGTCATGGCAACGGCGGATCTGTGGCTCACCGACCACCTGCTGACCACCGGCAGCCTGTTCGGCAACATCGCCAACAACTACGACAAGTTCAACTACACCAACCCGCCAAAAGACTCGACGCTGCCGCGCGTGCGTACCCGCGTGCGTGAGTACGTGCAGAACGATGCTTACGTGAATAACCTGCAGGCCAACTACTTCCAGTACTTCGGCAACGGCTTCTACGGCCAGGTGTACGGCGGGTATCTGGAAACCATGTACGGCGGCGCGGGGGCGGAAGTGCTTTATCGTCCGGTTGACAGCAACTGGGCGTTCGGGGTTGATGCCAACTACGTCAAGCAGCGTGACTGGCGCAGCGCGCAGGACATGATGAAGTTCACCGACTACAGCGTCAAAACTGGCCACCTGACCGCCTACTGGACGCCGTCGTTCGCCCCTGACGTGCTGGTGAAAGCCAGCGTCGGTCAGTATCTGGCGGGCGATAAGGGCGGCACGCTGGATATCTCCAAACACTTCGACAGCGGCGTGGTGGTGGGCGGCTATGCGACCATCACCAACGTCTCTCCGGACGAGTACGGGGAAGGGGACTTTACCAAAGGGGTTTACGTGTCGATTCCGCTGGATCTCTTCTCGTCAGGCCCAACCCGCAGCCGCGCGGCCATCGGCTGGACGCCGCTGACGCGCGACGGCGGTCAGCAGCTTGGACGTAAGTTCCAGCTGTATGACATGACGAGCGATAAGAACATTAACTTCCGCTGATGCGTCACGCCGGGCGGCACTGCGTTTGCCCGGCCTACGGTTTTTGTAGGCCCGGTAAGCGCAGCGCCACCGGGCGAATCACAAGCGGCGCAGCAGCCTCGCCGGGTTCCCGGCATAGACACCTTTCTCGACAATCGATTTCGTCACCACGCTTCCCGCCCCAATCACCGCGCCGTCGCAAATGGAGACCGCCAGAATGGTGGCACCGCTGCCTATCGACACATCATTCCCGACGGTAATATGGCCCCAGCTGGCCCGGTCGGCGTTCGGTTTCCCCTCACGAAACATATCGTTGGCAAACATCACGCCATGGCCAACAAAGCAACGCTTACCAATGGTCACATACTCACAGATGAAGGTGTGCGACTGAATTTTGCTGTCGTCACCGATGCGCGAATTGCCCTGGATTTCAACAAACGGGCCGACGAATACGCCGTTGCCCAGTACACAGTCGTAAAGATTAGTGGGTTCATATACGGTCACATTGTCGCCGCAGGTCACGTTGCGAACCCCGGTTGGTTTACGATCCATCGGTTACCTCCCAACATAAAACATAATTAAAAAATATAGATCTCCGTCACATTTTTGCGTTATACAGAAACCTCGCCCTGGAGAATGAGGTGCTGTATGACATCCCTGACTCGCCCGCGCGTTGAGTTTATCTCAACTATCCTCCAGACCGTGCTGAACCTCGGTCTGTTGAGCCTTGGCCTGATACTGGTCGTCTTTTTGGGTAAAGAGACGGTGCATCTGGCGGATGTGCTGTTTGCCCCTGAACAAACCAGCAAATATGCGCTGGTGGAAGGCCTGGTGGTCTACTTTCTCTACTTTGAATTTATCGCCCTGATTGTGAAGTATTTTCAGTCCGGCTTTCACTTCCCGCTGCGTTATTTTGTCTACATTGGGATCACCGCGATAGTGCGGCTGATCATCGTCGATCATAAATCCCCGCTCGACGTGCTGATCTACTCGGCGGCGATCCTGCTGCTGGTGATCACCCTCTGGCTGTGTAACTCGAAGCGGCTGAAGCGCGAATAAAAAAATGGCGCTCCGAGGAGCGCCTAACAACAGTCACAAGTTGGGTCAATACAATACGTCTAAAGTTGAGGGTTGCAGTGGCATAACAAATGAAACTTAACCTTTCACACCGCCCGCCGTCAGACCGTTGACCAGCCAGCGCTGCGCCAGCAGGAACACCACGGTAATCGGGATGGCGGAAAGTACGGCCGCCGCGGCAAAGTCGCCCCACAGGTAGTTTTGCGGGTTGAGGTATTGCTGCATACCGACGGCCAGGGTGTAGCTGTTCACATCGCGCAGTAACAGTGAGGCAACCGGTACTTCGGTGATCGCAGCGATAAACGACAGAATAAACACCACCGCCAGGATAGGCACCGACAGCGGCAGCAGCACCAGACGGAACGCCTGCCACGGGGTTGCGCCATCCAGCGCGGCCGCTTCTTCCAGCGAGCCGTCGATGGTTTCGAAATAGCCTTTGATGGTCCAGACATGCAGTGCGATACCGCCAAGATAGGCGAAGATCACGCCGCCGTGGGTGTTCAGGCCGATAAAGGGTACGTACTGGCCCAGACGGTCAAACAAGGCATATAAAGCCACCAGTGACAGCACGGCCGGGAACATCTGGAAAATCAGCATCCCTTTCAGCAGCGTTGCTTTGCCCGGGAAGCGCATGCGGGCGAAGGCGTAGGCGCAGGTGGTGGACAGCGCCACGATACCAATAGCGGTAATGCCTGCGATTTTCACTGAGTTCCACAGCCACAGCAGCACCGGGAACGGCGGCGGCGTGACGCGGCCATCGGCGTGTTCCACGCTGAAGCCCAGCGCGAGCTTCCAGTGCTCCCAGGAGATTTCGTCCGGGATCAGGCTCCCGGTGGCGAAGTTACCCGAACGCAGGGAGATGGCGATAACCATCAGCAGCGGGAACATGATCGCCGCGATAAAAATCAGCAGGCCTAAGTGCGTCGCCAGGAGGCGCAGTTTCTGAGATTTGGGTTGTACCATAGCCATGTTCAGTGCCCTCCTTAGTCAAATTTCATACGTGTGGCTTTCAGGTTCACAATCGCCAGAGCGCCGACCAGCAGGAAGATCAGGGTGGCAATTGCGGCCGCCAGACCGAAGTCCTGGCCACCGCCGCCTTCGAAGGCGATACGGTAGGTGTAGCTTACGAGCAGGTCGGTATAACCTGCCGGCGTGGTGGTGCCGAGACGGTCCGGACCACCGTTGGTCAACAGCTGAATCAGCACGAAGTTGTTAAAGTTAAAGGCGAAGCTGGCAATCATCAGCGGGGTCAGCGGCTTGATGAGCAGCGGCAGCGTAATCTTGAAGAAGTTCTGGAACGGACCCGCGCCGTCCATCGCCGAGGCTTCGTACAGGTCGTCCGGGATGGCCTTCAGCAGCCCCATGCACAGAATCATCATGTACGGATAACCCAGCCAGGTGTTCACGATGATAATCATCGAGCGGGCGGTGGTTGGGTCGCTGAACCAGGCCGGTTTGATACCGAACAGCGCGCTCAGCATCATGTTGATTTCGCCGAAGCTCTGGTTGAACAGCCCTTTGAAAATCAGAATCGAGATAAACGACGGTACGGCGTAGGGCAGGATCAGCAGCACGCGGTAAATCGCTTTGCCTTTCAGGGATTCCCACTGCACCAGGCAGGCCAGCACCATGCCCACGGCAACGGTCAGGATCACGGTCAGCACCGAGAAGACGACCGTCCAGACGAAGATGGCGAAGAACGGTTTCTGAATGCCTTCGTCAGTGAATACGCGGGTAAAGTTATCCCAGCCGATGGTCACGGTATAGCCCGGGCTGAGTTTGTCATCACCCCATTTGCCGTCGGCAGTAATGGACTGATAGAAACCAATGTCGTTATTCGGACGATATTTCACGCCGCTCTGGTTGTTGGTCAGCGTGCCGTCATCCGCCAGGGTATAGAGTGGCTGCGTGCCGGAGAACTGGCGCAGCGAGCTCATGGTCACTTTGCTTTCATCTGGCAGCACGGCGGTGAGCTGGGTCAGCGCCTGGCGGTTCTGGGTAATGACGCGCAGGTTGGCACGTTCACCTTCCGGCAGGGCCGGTGCCTCTTTTAAGGCCAGCTTCTGTTCGCCGCCAAATTTGAACGCGTCGGAGATATAGTACTTGCTGCTTGCTTCGTCAGTAAGCGCTAACTTCCACTCGTTACCGGCAGGATACAGGCCGAAGTTAAAGGTCTTGCCTGCCTGATATGAGCGATCCAGCAGGACCTGCTGCGCGCGTTCCTGCGCAAGCTGGTTGGTGCTGCTGTAGTTGGTAAACGCAATGGCAATGGTACAAATCAGCGGGAACAGGACAAACAGCCCCATCCCGGCCACGCCCGGGTAGACATAGCGCCAGGCATAGGCTTTACGATTCGCGAAAATATACAGGCCAGCAGAGCTTAAAATCAGCGTCATGATGGCAAACAGATATTCCCCTTGTACGTACATTAAAACAACAAGGTAACCCACCAGCAGACACAGCAGACCAATCGCTGACCACTTCAGCGCGTCGCTTTGCCACCAGCGTTTCTTTTTAATGACATCCATGGGGTTTTTCCTCTACAACGGTGGAAACTTATCGTCAGGTGGCGCTGCGCTTACCTGACCTACGGATCGTGCCGTAGTCGTAGGGCGGGTAAGCGCATGCGCCACCCGCCGTTTTTCAGACTTACTTAGTAATACGACCCTGAGCATCTTTCAGCGCGGCATCGACGGTCTGACGACCGCTTGCTGCGTTGATGACCGCGGTACGGGTGGCGTACCAGAACGCGGCCATCTGTGGGATGTTCGGCATGATTTCGCCTTTCTGGGCGTTATCCATGGTGGCCGCGATACGTGGATCTTTCGCCAGATGATCCTGGAAGGATTTCAGCGCAACGGCGCCCAGCGGTTTGTCCTTGTTCACTTCATCCAGACCCTGATCGGTCAGCAGGTAGTTTTCCAGGAACTCTTTCGCCAGCTCTTTGTTCGGGCTGGCGGCGTTGATGCCCGCGCTCAGCACGCCAACGAACGGTTTAGACGGCTTGCCTTTGAAGGTTGGCAGCAGCGTCACGCCATAGTTGATTTTGCTCTTGTCGATGTTGGTCCAGGCCCACGGACCGTTGATGGTCATCGCGGTTTCGCCTTTGTTGAACGCCGCTTCCGCGATGGAGTAGTCGGTATCCGCGTTCATGTGTTTGTTCTTGATCAGATCGACCAGGAAGGTCAGACCCGCTTTCGCGCCAGCGTTATCCACGCCCACGTCTTTCACGTCATACTTGCCGTTTTCAAACTTGAACGCGTAACCACCGTCGGCAGCAATCAGCGGCCAGGTGAAGTACGGCTCTTGCAGGTTGAACATCAGGGCGGATTTACCTTTCGCCTTCAGCTCTTTATCCAGTTTCGGGATCTCTTCCCAGGTTTTCGGCGGGTTTGGCACCAGGTCTTTGTTGTAAATCAGAGACAGGGCTTCAACCGCGACAGGGTAAGCGATCAGCTTGCCGTTATAGCGAACGGCATCCCAGGTGAATGGGAACAGCTTGTCCTGGAAAGCTTTGTCTGGCGTGACTTCAGCCAGCAGGCCAGACTGCGCGTAGCCCCCGAAACGGTCATGCGCCCAGAAGATAATGTCCGGGCCGTCGCCGGTTGCCGCAACCTGCGGGAACTTCTCTTCCAGCTTGTCCGGGTGTTCTACGGTCACTTTGATACCGGTGTCTTTCTCGAATTTTTTGCCCACTTCGGCCAGGCCGTTATAGCCCTTGTCGCCGTTAATCCAGATAACCAGCTTGCCTTCTTCAATTTTGGCGAGCGCTGGGGCGGAAACCATCATTGCTGCAAGGGCGGACAATGCGAAAACGCGTGCGCCAGTCTTGATATTCATATCTGCCATCCTTTTTGGTGATGTGCTCGTGGATACATAAGGTGGTTCAACGTGACTCAGTCTCCTTATTTGACATCCTCTTTCCATCCTCCCAATCCCTACGCCCCACCCCCCGTTTGTGTGATCTCCGTTGCATAAATTTAAGTTATGAGTGCTGGCGCACATAAAACCCCACCGAATTTTGCAGGCGGCTTCACGAATTTTGCCTCAGCCCTCCCACGCCGGTCGCAGAGCCTGCTCCCTCATCCTCCCGCCTCCTCCCCCATAAAAAAGCCGGGGGGTGGAGGATTCGGGAAAGTAATGGATACCCCATAGTGAACTTATCTTGAATGTTTCTGTCGGTGACAGGTTGTAACGAAGGGAGAAGGGCATGGCGAGCGTACAGCTGCGTAATGTAACGAAAGCCTGGGGTGACGTTGTGGTGTCGAAAGACATCAATCTGGACATCAACGAAGGCGAATTCGTGGTGTTTGTTGGCCCATCAGGCTGTGGTAAATCTACTCTGCTGCGTATGATTGCCGGTCTTGAAACCATCACCAGCGGCGACCTGCTGATCGGTGATACCCGAATGAACGACATCCCGCCTGCCGAACGTGGCGTAGGCATGGTGTTTCAGTCTTATGCACTCTATCCCCACCTTTCCGTTGCCGAAAATATGTCCTTTGGCCTGAAGCTGGCCGGCGCGAAGAAAGAGGTCATTAACCAGCGCGTGACGCAGGTGGCGGAAGTGTTACAGCTGGCTCACCTGCTGGAGCGTAAACCAAAAGCGCTTTCCGGTGGTCAGCGTCAGCGTGTGGCGATTGGCCGTACCCTGGTGGCCGAACCGCGCGTATTCCTGCTCGATGAACCGCTTTCTAACCTGGATGCCGCCCTGCGCGTCCAGATGCGTATTGAAATCTCCCGTCTGCACAAGCGTCTTGGCCGCACGATGATTTACGTCACCCACGATCAGGTCGAAGCGATGACGCTGGCCGACAAAATCGTGGTGCTGGATGCCGGCCGCGTAGCGCAGGTAGGTAAACCGTTGGAGCTGTACCACTACCCGGCAGACCGCTTTGTTGCGGGCTTTATTGGCTCGCCAAAGATGAACTTCCTGCCCGTCAAAGTGACCGCGACAGCCATTGAACAGGTACAGGTGGAGCTGCCAAACCGCCAGCAGGTCTGGCTGCCGGTCGACAGCGCCAACGTACAGGTCGGGGCGAACATGTCCCTCGGTATTCGTCCTGAGCATCTGCTGCCGAGCCACATCGCTGATGTGACCCTGGAAGGTGACGTTCAGGTCGTCGAACAGCTTGGTCACGAAACACAGATTCATATCCAGATCCCCGCCATCCGTCAGAACCTGGTCTACCGCCAGAATGACGTGGTGTTGGTAGAAGAGGGTGCCACATTCGCTATCGGCTTGCCGCCAGAGCGTTGCCATCTGTTCCGTGAGGATGGCACTGCATGTCGTCGGTTGCACAAAGAGCCAGGCGTTTAAGCAATCCCAAAAGAAGACACGAAACCGACAGGTGAAGTGTTCAAAGAAAAGCAATGATCTCAGGAGATAGAATGATGATTACTCTGCGCAAACAAGTCCCTCTGGCAATCGCCGTTGCGGCAGGCATCCTGTCTGCCCAGGCAGGCGCCGTGGACTTTAAAGGTTATGCTCGTTCCGGCATTGGCTGGACCGGGAGTGGCGGTGAACAGCAATGCTTCCAGGCAACAGGTGCTCAAAGTAAATACCGTCTCGGTAACGAATGTGAAACCTACGCTGAACTGAAACTGGGCCAGGAAGTGTGGAAAGAGGGCGATAAGAGCTTCTACTTCGACACCAACGTCGCGTATTCCGTCTCTCAGCAGAACGACTGGGAATCCACCAGCCCGGCCTTCCGTGAAGCTAACGTGCAGGGTAAAAACCTCATTGACGCACTGCCAGGTTCTACTATCTGGGCCGGTAAGCGCTTCTATCAGCGTCATGACGTTCACATGATCGACTTCTACTACTGGGATATTTCAGGTCCTGGTGCGGGTATCGAAAACATCGACCTGGGCTTCGGTAAGCTCTCTCTGGCAGCAACTCGTTCTTCTGAAGCGGGCGGCTCAGCGACCTTTGCCGATCGTGACGCGCTGGGTAACCGTATTTATGACAACCTGGTACCGAACGATGTCTTCGACGTCCGTTTAGCACAGATGCAGGTCAACGAAGGCGGTACGCTGGAGTTCGGTGTTGATTATGGTCACACCAATATTCCAGATGATTACTACCTGCAGCCTGGCGCGTCTAAAGACGGCTGGATGTTCACCGCTGAACATACTCAGAGCATGCTGAAGGGCTTTAACAAGTTTGTGCTGCAGTACGCAACTGACTCTATGACCTCCAACGGCAAAGGCCGTCCGGAAGGTGGTAGCATCAACAACAACGGCGACATGTGGCGTGTGCTGGACCACGGTGCGATCTCTCTGGGCGACTCCTGGGATCTGATGTACGTGGGTATGTACCAGGACATCAACCTGGATAACAACAACGGCACCAAATGGTGGACCGTCGGTGTTCGTCCTATGTACAAATGGACGCCAATCATGAGTACCCTGCTGGAAGTGGGCTACGACAACGTCAAGTCTCAGAAAACTGACGACACTAACAGCCAGTACAAAATTACCCTGGCACAGCAATGGCAGGCTGGCGACAGCATCTGGTCCCGTCCGGCTATCCGTGTCTTCGCAACCTACGCGAAATGGGATGAGAAATGGGGCTACGCGAACGGCGACTCCGGTGCAGGCTATGACTCTGGTATTGCGTACAGCGACACGTCCGCAAAAACCTTCAGCCGCGGCGACTCTGATGAGTGGACCTTCGGTGCCCAGATGGAAATCTGGTGGTAATTCGTTAGACCTGACGTAATGACCTAAAAGAGGGGCGCAAGCCCCTCTATCCTTAGGGTGCTGCGCGCTATTGCCTGGCCACCGCAGTGCTCACGCTATCAGAGGTAATAACAATGAAAATGAAGAAAAGTCTCGTCGCGCTGTGCCTCTCTGCGGGGCTGATGGCCTGTGTTCCGGCGGTCTCCTTTGCAGACGTGAATTTCGTACCACAAAATACCAGCGCTGCGCCGGCTATCCCGGCGGCGGCGCTCCAGCAGCTGACATGGACGCCTGTTGATCAATCCAAAACACAGTCGACACAGCTTTCTACGGGCGGTCAGCAGCTGAACGTGCCGGGGATCACCGGGCCTGTTGCCGCCTATAGCGTGCCGGCCAACATTGGTGAGCTGACCCTGACGCTGACCAGCGAAGTGAACAAGCAAACCAGCGTTTTTGCGCCAAACGTGTTGATTCTGGATCAGAACCTGACGCCATCTGCTTTCTTCCCAAGCGAGTACTTTAGCTATCAGGAGCCTGGCGTCATGAGCGCCGATCGTCTGGAAGGCAAAATGCGTCTGACGCCAGCGTTGGGACAGCAGAAGATTTATGTTCTGGTTTTCACGACTGAAAAAGATCTCCAGCAGACCACTAAGCTTATCGATCCGGCAAAAGCCTACGCCAAGGGAACGGGTAACTCTGTTCCGGATATCCCGGATCCGTTAGCGCGCCACGTCACCGACGGCCTGCTCAAGCTGAAAGTCTCAACGAACAATGCGTCCAGCGTGCTGGTCGGCCCGCTGTTTGGCTCCTCCGGTACCGGCCCTGTCACTGTAGGTAACACTGCTGCTCCTGCCTATACCGCGCCAGCTGCTACGGCAGCCGCACCGGTGGCGACCGCAGCGCCTGCCCCGGCGAAGAAAGCTGAGCCGGTACTGAACGACACCGAAGAGTACTTCAACAACGCCATTAAGCAGGCGGTGAAGCGCGGCGATGTCGATAAAGCGCTGAAACTGCTTGATGAAGCCGAACGTTTAGGTTCAACCACTGCCCGTTCCACCTTTATCAGCAGTGTAAAAGGCAAGGGGTAACCGTTTCCCCACAGTGCTGATTTGTTAGTAGTTTGGTGCGCCTGAGTGGGCGCACTTTTTTTCGTATCCGCCAGGCTGTTGCGCCCATGTTGCGATCGTGATCGTTAAATAACGTTTGGCCCCCCTCAATCCGTGTTTCTGCGATACAATGCCATTACGTTATGTATCGGAGAGTCTGGCATGTCACACCCTGCGCTAACGCAACTGCGTGCGCTGCGCTATTTCGACCAAATACCTGCGCTTGATCCGCAACAGCTGGACTGGTTGTTGCTGGAAGATTCCATGACGAAACGTTTTGAGCAACAGGGTAAAACGGTCACGGTGACCCTGATTCAGGAAGGGTTTGTCTCTGGCGATGAGATCGCCAGCGAGCTGCCGCTGCTGCCGCAAGAGCCACGCTACTGGCTGCGCGAAATTTTACTTTGTGCTGATGGTGAGCCATGGCTTGCCGGACGGACGGTGGTGCCCGAGTCCACCCTTTCCGGGCCAGAACTGGCGCTGCAACGTCTGGGGAAAACGCCGCTGGGGCGTTACCTTTTCACCTCGTCTGAGCTTACCCGGGATTTTATTGAGATTGGTCGTGATGCCGAACTGTGGGGGCGTCGTTCCCGCCTTCGCCTGAGCGGTAAGCCGTTAATTCTGACGGAGCTTTTTTTACCGGCATCACCGTTGTACTAAGAGGAAGAAAAAATGGAGTGGAGCCTGACGCAGAATAAGCTGCTGGCGTATCACCGCTTAATGCGTACTGATAAACCCATCGGCGCGTTGCTGCTGCTGTGGCCGACCCTGTGGGCGTTGTGGGTGGCCACGCCGGGCGTGCCGCCGCTGTGGATCCTGGGCGTGTTCGTTGCCGGCGTCTGGCTGATGCGCGCGGCGGGCTGCGTGGTGAATGACTATGCCGATCGTAAATTCGACGGCCATGTTAAGCGTACTGCCGGTCGTCCGTTACCCAGCGGGCAGGTCACCGGGAAAGAAGCCCGCGTGCTGTTCATCATTCTGGTGCTGCTCTCTTTCCTGCTGGTGTTAACCCTCAACACCATGACCATTCTGCTTTCCGTGGCGGCGCTGGCGTTGGCCTGGGTGTATCCGTTTATGAAGCGCTATACCCACCTGCCCCAGGTGGTGCTGGGCGCGGCGTTTGGCTGGTCGATTCCGATGGCGTTTGCGGCGGTTAGTGAGTCCTTACCGCTCAGCTGCTGGCTGATGTTCCTGGCGAACATTCTCTGGGCCGTGGCGTATGACACGCAATACGCGATGGTAGACCGCGACGATGACCTGAAAATTGGCATCAAATCCACCGCCATCCTCTTTGGTCGTCAGGACAAGCTGATTATCGGTATCCTGCAGGTCGCGGTACTGGCGCTGATGGTTGCGATCGGTCGCCTGAACGGGCTGAACTGGGAGTTTTACTGGTCCGTGCTGGTGGCGGGACTGCTGTTTGCGTACCAGCAAAAGCTGATTGCGAAGCGTGAACGTGACGCCTGTTTTAAAGCGTTTATGAATAATAACTACGTCGGTCTGGTGCTGTTTTTAGGCCTGGCGATGAGCTATTTCTTATAAAAAAGTCGGGTGGCGGCTTCGCCTTGCCCGACCTACGCGTTAGCAGAACATGTAGGCCCGGTAAGCGTCAGCGCCACCGGGCGTTTTTTTACCGGCGGCGCAGCAGCCGAAGCGCGTTCGCCGTCACCAGCACCGTTGCCCCGGTATCCGCCAGCACCGCCAGCCACAGTCCGGTCATGCCGAGCAGGGTCGTCACCAGGAAAATCCCTTTCAGACCGAGCGCAATGCCGATGTTTTGTCGGATGTTGGCCCGCGTCGCCCGCGCCAGGCTAATCATCTGCGCCAGCCCGGTCAGGCGGTTGTGGGTCAATGCCGCGTCGGCGGTCTCCAGCGCTACGTCGGTGCCGCTGCCCATCGCAATACCAATGGTGGAGGCTTTCATCGCCGGGGCATCGTTAATCCCGTCACCGACCATTGCCAGCGGCGCGCGAGCGTTCAGCTCCGTCACGGCGCTGACCTTATCCGCAGGCAACAATCCGGCTTTAAACTCCAGCCCCAGCTCACCGGCAATCGTTGCCGCCGCGCGAGGGTTATCGCCGGTAAGAATAACGCCCTGCACGTCCAGCTTGTGCAGCGCCGCCACGGCTTCTTTTGCGTCATCGCGCAGGGTATCGCGCAGCGCCAGCAACCCTTTCGCGACGCCGTCCTGCATCACGGTCACGACGGTTTGTCCGGTCTGTTCTAACGCCTCAACCTCTGGATTGGACGACTTGCCCGCCGCGACAATCAGCACCTTTTTACCCTCGACGACAGCCTCAATCCCTGACCCAACCAGCGCCCGCTGGGCGGTTGCCGGAGGGATGTTCAGCCCGCGCGCCTGCGCTTCACGCACAATCGCCTGCGCCAGCGGGTGAGTGGAGCCCTGTTCAACGGCGGCGGCCAGCGTAAGCAACGCATTTTCACTGATGTCCTGCGGATACACGCCGGTTACCTGCGGCTTGCCGACGGTCAGCGTGCCGGTTTTATCGAAGGCGATATGCTGGACCTGGCTCAGCTGCTCCAGCGCCGCGCCGCCCTTAATCAGCGCCCCGCGACGTGCCGCCGCCGCCAGGCCTGACGTAATCGCCGCCGGGGTGGAAATCACCAGCGCGCACGGGCAGCCAATCAGCAGCAGCGTCAGCCCTTTATAAATCCAGCCCTCCCACGGCGCGCCAAAGAACAGCGGTGGGACGACGGTGAACAGCAGGGCAACCAGCATGATGGCAGGGGTATAAATCCGGCTGAAGCGATCGATAAAGCGTTCGACCGGCGCGCGGCGCTCCTCTGCCTCTTCAATCAGCTTCAGGATACGGTCGATGGCGCTGTCGCCCGGCTCGGAAAGCACGGTGAGCTGCACCAGACGGTCGACGCTGGTGGCACCCGCAGGCACTTTTTCACCCGCGGCACGCTCTACCGGAATGGATTCCCCGGTCAGGGCGCTTTCATCGAAGCTTGCGGTGGCGGTAAGCAGCGCGCCGTCGGCGGGCAGACGCCCCCCCGCGGACACTTCAATCACGTCGCCCGGGCGCAGCGTATTGATGGCGACCGTTTCACGCGTGCCGTTTATCACGCGAGTGGCGGTTTCCGGCTTCAGCGCCATCAGCGCGCTGACCCCTTTACGCGCCCGGCTCGCCGCCCAGCCTTCAAGACGTTCGCCGATTAAGAACAGCAGCAGTACCATCGCCGCTTCTGCCGTCGCGCCAATGAACAGCGCGCCGATCGCCGCCACGCTCATCAGCGTTTCGATGGCAAACCAGCTGCCGCTTTTCGTCAGGCGCAGCGCCTGACGGGCAATCGGGAACAGCCCGACCAGCGTGGTGGTGATAAACGCCAGATTGCCGAACGGGTGGTTAATCTGCTCAAGACCCCAGCTCAGGGCCATCATGATGATGAGGGTAATGAGCGGCAGGTTTTCTTTCAGGGAGGCGGTTTTTTCAACGGGTGCCGTTTCGCTGCGCAGGGTATAGCCCGCCTTGCTGACGGCGGCTTCAACCTGCTTGCTGACGTCGTTATCGGCGCTAACCAGCAGCTTTTCGGTGGAGAACAGCACCTGAACGTGGCTCACGCCCGGCACTTGTTTGACGGCGTTTTCCACTTTGCGGGCGCAGGCCGCGCAGTCCATACCGTTGACGACCCAGCTGTAGCGGTTGCCGCTTTCAGGAAGGGGTTGAGCTTGCGTCTCGCACGCGCCTTCGCAGCAGCACTCGTCTTTCGACGGAACCGGGCTGAGCTTAAGTGCCGAGAATTGAGGAACTTTTTTAGGTATTTCTGGAGTCGACATGGCAGTCTCCGGCAATGATAATTTTCTCATTAACCGCAGCATACACTCTGGAGTCGACTCCAGAGTCAAGCGCTATTTAGATATACAGCGAACGCACAATCAGGAAGTGCCCGGCAAAGTAACACGCGGAGGCAATCGCGTTATCGGCCCGGAAGCGGCGGCGATAGTGGCTGCCCAGCCAGACGATATTCCCGATCAGCAGCAGCGCGGCGCCGAAGAACGCGGACATCGCCGGAGCGGTCGGACGGAAGAACCACAGCTCGCCCGCCAGCCACACCATTACCAGGGTCATGGCGATAAAGGTACAGACCGGCAAACGCATCTCTTCCAGACGTGACCAAATCACCGCAATCAGCAGGGCACCAATCACCAGCAGCACCAGCGGCAGCGGCCAGAAGAAGGAGAGCGTCATCTGGCTGGCAAAATAGATGGTATACAGCAGATGGGAGAGGAAGAACGCCCCAACGGCGTACAGCAGGCGCTGGCGCGGCAGCAGGGTTAAGGCATCGCCAATCAAAGATGCGCACAGCCCGGCGAGCACCAGATAGCTGACGGCGTTAAACATCGGCGCTTGCCAGGCCAGCAGCAGCAGGAGCAACAGCGTAACCGGTTTAAACAACCAGCGCTGCCAGGTGGGACCGCGGTAGGACGCATCGACATAAAGCCATGCGGAAAAACAGACAGCGATAAATGACCAAAGCATATTAACTCCCTGTATCTGTTAAGTCTGAATAATCAGTTTCTGATCCAGTGTAGTGACGCGGGCGGGCGTTTGGCAATGCCGGTACAGGCAAGGTATCCTGAATTCCGCAAAATCTGATGGGATTATCGAATGAGCAAGATGCCGCTTTTTTTCATTATCGTGGTGGCGATTATCATTATTGCCGCCTCGTTCCGTTTTGTGCAGCAGCGCCGCGAGAAGGCGGATAACGACGCCGCGCCGCTGATGCAAAAGCGCGTGGTGGTGACGAACAAGCGTGAGAAACCGCTCAACGACCGCCGCTCGCGCCAGCAGCAGGTGACGCCTGCGGGCACAGCAATACGCTATGAAGCGAGCTTTAAGCCGGAAACGGGCGGCCTGGAGATGACCTTCCGCCTGGAGGCGCAGCAGTATCATCAGCTGACGGTGGGGGACAAAGGGACGTTGAGCTACAAAGGGACGCGGTTTGAAGGGTTTGAACCGGAGCGGTAATGCCGGGCGGCACTGCGTTTGCCCGGCCTACGGGGTTTCGTAGGCCCGGTAAGCGCAGCGCCACCGGGCAACTAAACGCACCTTACTTCTTCACCTGCGCCTTAAACTTCTTCATCCACACCAGCAGTTCAAACACGCCGAAAATAAAGACGCGCAGCTGCTGCCATCCGGTCATTTGCGGGCCGTCTTTCGGCAGGCCGTTTTTCAGCATCACCATTTGCAGGGCGTGCATGAACGACGTAAAAATCAGCGCCACGTTAACGAAAATGTTCATCGGACGCGGGAACGGGTGCACAAGATTTAAAATCAAAAATGCCCAGACGCCCAGCATCAGCAAACGTCCCAGGTTAATCAGTACCGGCATCGGAGCCTCCTTGTGCCTGACGGTGATACAGACGATAAGCAACCTGACCCGCGACTTTTTCACGGTGCAGATCCCAGTGAGTGGGAACCGGCGGTAAACCGTTTTCCACTTCGCTTTCAACGTAAATTAGCGCGTCATCCGCCAGCCAGCCGTTTTGCTCCAGCAGGGATAACGTCTCCTCCAGCAGCCCCTTGCGGAACGGCGGGTCGACAAACACCACGTTATGCGGCGTGCCTTTCTGCGCAAGAAAACTCAGCGTGTTGGTGTTCACGACTTTGGCGTTGCTCGCCTTCAGCGTCGCCAGATTTTGCTGCAGCGTCTGCGCCACGCCGCGCTCCATCTCCAGCAGCGTGGCGCTGGCGGCATAGCGCGACAGCGCTTCCAGCCCGAGCGCACCGCTTCCGGCGAAGCAGTCCAGGCAGTGGGCGTCTACCATTGACGGGGCCAGCCAGTTAAACAGCGTCTCGCGCACGCGGTCGGTAGTAGGGCGTAAACCGGGGCTATCCGGCACCGGTAATTTCCGGCCTCGCCACTGACCGCCGATAATACGAATTTGACCGGCCGGGGCGCGGTTGGGTTTCTTCATCTCAGGAAAGCTCTGTTAACAATTGGCCTGCGATTGCGGGCGGTGATGTCAATTAAGTAAAGTGTTAGACTATTTCATCATTTTTTTAGCTTCCATGTATATAGCGCCGCGAGGAGTGTAGTCGCAGATGGCAAAACAAAAAAAACGTGGCTTCTTTTCCTGGCTGGGCTTCGGTGAAAAAGAGCAAGAAACAGAACAGAAAACCGAAGAGCAACAAGCCGTTGAAGAGCAGTCGCAGCCTGAAACGCCTGTAGAAACCGCCGCGGTTGTCGAAGCGGAAGAAACGGCGCACAGCAAAGAAGAGATTGAATCCTTTGCAGAAGAGGTGGTTGAGGTCACTGAACAGGTTCAGGAGAGCGAGAAGCCAGAGCCGGTTGTGGTTGAAGAGATCCCCGAAGCGCCGCAGGCCGTTATCGAACACGAAGAGCTGCCGCTGCCGGAAGAGGTGAAAGCCGAAGAGGTGTCTGCCGAAGAGTGGCAGGCCGAAGCGGAAACCGTTGAAATTGTTGAGGCGGTGGAAGAAGAGGCGGCACTCGAGCCAGAACTGACCGACGAAGAGCTGGAAGCCCAGGCGCTGGCGGCAGAAGCCGCGGAAGAAGCGGTCATCGTCGTGCCGGTAGAAGAAGAACCGGAAGAAGAGATCGTTCAGGAGCAGGAAAAACCGACCAAAGAAGGTTTCTTCGCCCGCCTGAAGCGCAGCCTGCTCAAAACCAAAGAAAACTTAGGTTCCGGATTTATCAGTCTTTTCCGCGGCAAGAAGATCGACGACGATCTCTTTGAAGAGCTGGAAGAACAGCTGCTGATTGCGGACGTCGGCGTGGAAACCACCCGTAAGATCATCGCCAATCTGACCGAAGGGGCGAGCCGCAAACAGCTGCGCGACGCCGAGGCGCTGTACGGTCTGCTGAAAGACGAGATGGGCGAAATTCTCGCAAAAGTTGACGAACCGCTTAATATTGAAGGCAAAACGCCATTTGTTATTCTGATGGTTGGCGTGAACGGCGTGGGTAAAACCACCACCATCGGCAAGCTGGCGCGTCAGTTCGAGCAGCAGGGCAAATCGGTGATGCTCGCGGCGGGCGATACTTTCCGTGCGGCGGCGGTTGAGCAGCTGCAGGTTTGGGGCCAGCGCAACAACATTCCGGTGATTGCCCAGCATACCGGCGCGGATTCCGCATCCGTGATCTTCGACGCCATCCAGGCGGCGAAGGCGCGCAACGTGGACGTGCTGATTGCCGATACCGCAGGGCGTTTGCAGAACAAATCGCACCTGATGGAAGAGTTGAAGAAAATCGTTCGCGTGATGAAGAAGCTGGACGAAGACGCACCGCATGAAATTATGCTGACCATTGATGCCAGCACCGGACAGAACGCCATCAGTCAGGCGAAGCTGTTCACTGAAGCGGTAGGACTGACGGGGATCGCGCTGACCAAACTGGACGGCACCGCGAAAGGCGGGGTGATCTTCTCCGTGGCCGATCAGTTCGGTATTCCTATCCGCTACATCGGTGTGGGCGAGCGTATTGAGGATTTGCGTCCGTTTAAGGCGGACGACTTTATTGAGGCATTATTTGCCCGAGAGGACTAACAATGATTCGCTTTGAACACGTCAGCAAGGCCTATCTCGGTGGGAGACAAGCGCTGCAGGGGGTGACATTCCACCTGCAGCCGGGCGAGATGGCATTCCTGACCGGCCATTCCGGCGCGGGGAAAAGTACCCTGCTCAAGCTTATCTGTGGGATCGAGAGGCCAAGCGCCGGGAAAATCTTTTTCGGCGGCCATGAGATCAGCCGCCTGAAAAACCGCGAAGTGCCGTTCCTGCGTCGTCAGATCGGCATGATTTTCCAGGATCACCACCTGCTGATGGATCGCACCGTTTTCGATAACGTGGCCATTCCGCTGATTATTGCCGGCGCCAGCTATGACGATATCCGCCGTCGCGTCTCTGCGGCGCTGGATAAGGTCGGGCTGCTGGACAAAGCGAAGAACTTCCCGATCCAGCTCTCCGGCGGTGAACAGCAGCGCGTGGGCATCGCCCGCGCGGTGGTGAACAAGCCTGCGGTGCTGCTGGCGGATGAACCAACCGGTAACCTGGACGATGCCCTGTCCGAAGGGATTTTGCGTCTGTTTGAGGAATTCAACCGCGTAGGGGTCACGGTATTGATGGCGACGCACGACATCGGGCTCATTTCCCGTCGTTCGTACCGCATGCTGACCCTGAGCGACGGGCATTTGCACGGAGGCCACGGTGAACAAGCGTGATGCAATGAACCAGATTCGGCAGTTTGGGAACCGGTTTGACCGTTTCCGTAAGCCGCAGGGCGGTGGTGACGGCAATCGTAATGCGCCGAAGCGCCAGAAGGCCGCGCCAAAACCGGCCTCCCGTAAAACCAACGTCTTTAACGAGCAGGTGCGCTACGCCTTCCACGGCGCGCTGCAGGACCTGAAAAGCAAACCGCTGGCGACGTTCCTGACGGTGATGGTGATTGCCATCTCCCTGACGCTGCCAAGCGTCTGCTATATGGTCTATAAAAACGTCAACCAGGCGGCTTCCCAGTATTATCCGTCCCCGCAGATCACGGTCTATATGGATAAAGCGCTCGACGATAATGCCGCGGCGCAGGTGGTTGGGCAAATCCAGGCCGAGCAGGGCGTGGAGAAGGTCAACTATCTCTCACGCGAAGACGCGCTGGGCGAGTTCCGTAACTGGTCAGGCTTTGGCGGCGCGCTGGATATGCTCGAAGAGAACCCGCTGCCCGCCGTGGCGGTGGTGATCCCGAAGCTGGATTTCCAGGGCACCGATTCGCTTAACACCCTGCGCGATCGCATCACGCGCATTAAGGGCATTGATGAAGTGCGCATGGATGACAGCTGGTTTGCGCGTCTCTCTGCCCTGACCGGGCTGGTAGGACGCGTCGCGGCGATGATTGGCGTGCTGATGGTGGCGGCGGTCTTCCTCGTCATCGGCAACAGCGTACGCCTGAGCATCTTTGCCCGTCGCGATACCATCAACGTGCAGAAACTGATTGGTGCAACGGATGGCTTCATCCTCCGACCGTTCCTTTACGGCGGTGCATTGCTCGGTTTTTCCGGCGCATTTCTTTCACTGATATTGTCAGAAATTTTGGTGATGCGGCTTTCGTCCGCCGTGACTGAAGTGGCGCAGGTTTTCGGAACCAAGTTTGATATCAGTGGCTTAGGTTTCGATGAGTGCCTGTTACTGCTGCTGGTTTGCTCGATGATTGGGTGGGTGGCCGCATGGCTGGCAACCGTTCAACATTTACGTCACTTTACTCCCGACTAATAAAAGCGTGATATAATCTTTCCCTGCACCGAGATGTTCGCTCTGCAGGGAAAGCGTCCCTGTCGTCGCTTCCCCTGTTTTCATTTCCATGTCACATTTTGTGCGTAATTTATTCACCGTTGCAACTGGAACTTGTGGATAAAATCACTGTCTGATAAAAGAGTGAATGCTAATCTCGTTGCTCAAACGCTTTGGCATGGTTGTTGCCTGACGGGGACGACCTGGACCAGAAGAAACATTGAGAGGAATGAATGACCAAAGAAATGCAAACTTTAGCTTTAGCCCCTGTTGGTAACCTGGAATCTTACATCCGGGCTGCGAACACCTGGCCGATGTTAACGGCCGAGGAAGAAAAGGAGCTTGCTGAAAAGCTGCATTACCAGGGCGATCTGGAAGCAGCTAAGACGCTGATCCTGTCTCACCTGCGCTTTGTTGTTCACGTTGCTCGTAATTATGCGGGCTACGGCCTGCCGCAGGCGGACTTGATTCAGGAAGGTAACATCGGCCTGATGAAGGCTGTACGTCGCTTCAACCCGGAAGTGGGTGTTCGACTGGTCTCCTTCGCCGTGCACTGGATCAAAGCTGAAATTCACGAATACGTGCTGCGCAACTGGCGTATCGTGAAAGTCGCCACGACAAAAGCGCAGCGCAAACTGTTCTTCAACCTGCGTAAAGCCAAGCAGCGTCTGGGCTGGTTCAACCAGGATGAAGTGGAAATGGTGGCGCGCGAGCTGGGCGTAACCAGCAAAGACGTGCGTGAGATGGAATCCCGTATGGCC
The DNA here is from genome assembly GCF_000493015.1 of Enterobacter sp. MGH 24. Taxonomy (NCBI): domain Bacteria; kingdom Pseudomonadati; phylum Pseudomonadota; class Gammaproteobacteria; order Enterobacterales; family Enterobacteriaceae; genus Enterobacter; species Enterobacter sp. MGH 24. Next base: position 1,711,633 of record NZ_KI535657.1, read on the forward strand.
GCGCAGGACATGACCTTTGATATGTCCTCCGACGACGACGCGTCCGACAGCCAGCCGATGGCACCGGTTCTGTATCTGCAGGATAAAACCTCTAACTTTGCTGACGGCATCGAAGAGGATAACTGGGAAGATCAGGCCGCGAACAAGCTGACCCATGCGATGGAAGGCCTCGACGAACGTAGCCAGGATATTATCCGCGCCCGCTGGCTGGACGAAGACAACAAGTCCACGCTGCAGGAGCTGGCCGACCGCTACGGCGTTTCTGCGGAACGTGTCCGTCAGCTTGAAAAGAACGCCATGAAAAAACTTCGCGCCGCTATCGAAGCGTAATTTCCGCGAAGTACACCGAGAACCCTCGAATGCAAATTCGGGGGTTTTGTTTTTTTAGCGCCCGCTCTGGCGAATTCCCTCCCCCTGGCAAACACTTACTGATGCGCTAAGCAGGCGACTTTCTCAGGGGGACAGGGTGAAAAATAACGAACTGAACGACCGGCGTTTACAGGCGACGCCGCGCGGCATCGGCGTGATGTGTAATTTCTATGCCGATAAAGCCGAAAACGCCACGGTGTGGGACGTGGAAGGCAACGAGTACATCGACTTCGCCGCCGGGATCGCGGTGCTGAATACCGGCCATCGCCATCCAAAAGTCATTTCCGCCATTGAAAAGCAACTCCACGCGTTTACCCATACGGCGTACCAGATTGTGCCGTATGAGAGCTATGTCGCGCTTGCCGAGCGCATCAACCAGCGCGTCCCCGTTGACGGTCCCGCCAAAACCGCCTTCTTCTCTACGGGCGCAGAGGCGGTCGAAAACGCGGTCAAAATCGCCCGGGCGTACACCAAACGTCCCGGCCTTATCACTTTCGGCGGCGCGTTCCACGGCCGCACCTTTATGACCATGGCGCTGACCGGCAAAGTGGCGCCGTACAAGCTCGGCTTTGGCCCGTTCCCCGGTTCGGTGTATCACGCGCAGTATCCGAATGAACTGCACGGCGTCAGCACGGCGGAAGCGTTGAAAAGCCTGGAGCGTATCTTTAAAGCGGATATCGCCCCTGATCAGGTCGCGGCCATTATTCTCGAACCGGTTCAGGGAGAGGGCGGTTTCAACATTGCGCCAGCTGATTTTATGCAGGCGCTGCGCGCCCTGTGCGACACCCACGGTATTTTGCTGATTGCCGACGAGGTGCAAAGCGGCTTCGCCCGTACCGGCAAGCTGTTCTCGATGGAACACCACTGCGTGAAGCCCGATCTGATCACCATGGCGAAAAGCCTGGCGGGCGGCATGCCGCTTTCGGCGGTATCGGGCCGTGCGGAGGTGATGGACGCACCGGCGCCGGGCGGGCTGGGCGGTACTTACGCCGGTAACCCGCTGGCAATTGCGGCGGCGCATGCCGTGCTCGACGTGATTGATGAAGAGGATCTCTGCACGCGCTCGGCGCATCTCGGCCATCACCTGGTGGAAGTGCTGAACAAAGCGAAGGAACACTGCCCGTATATCGCTGACATTCGCGCGCAGGGCTCGATGGTGGCGGTGGAATTTAACGACCCGCAAACGGGTCAGCCTTCGCCGGAATTTACCCGCCAGGTTCAGGATCGCGCGTTGCAGGAAGGGCTGCTTCTTCTGAGCTGCGGCGTCTACGGTAACGTCATTCGCTTCCTCTATCCGCTGACTATCCCTGAAGCGCAGTTCCGCAAAGCGCTGGACATTATCTCCGCGTCGCTGACACGTTAAAGCCACATGCCCGGCGAAAACCCTGCCGGGCTTATCATATATTCATTTCAAATTAGCTATTCCAAAATCATAAAAATCGGGTATGTTTTAGCAGAGTATGCTGAAAAAGCGCGGACAGCACACCTATAACTGAAATAAAGCGCTGCACAACAACATCACAACAATCGTAATAACCATAATAATGGGGAATCTCAGGATGAACATGAAGGGTAAAGCGTTACTGGCAGGATGTATCGCGTTGGCATTCAGCACCATGGCACAGGCAGACATCAAGGTGGCTGTTGTTGGCGCAATGTCCGGTCCGGTAGCACAGTACGGCGACCAGGAATTTACCGGCGCTGAGCAGGCGGTTGCAGACATTAATGCTAAGGGCGGTATCAAAGGCGAAAAACTGCAGATCGTAAAATATGATGATGCCTGTGACCCGAAACAAGCGGTCGCGGTGGCGAACAAAGTGGTGAACGACGGGATCAAGTACGTTATCGGTCACCTGTGCTCTTCTTCAACTCAGCCAGCGTCTGACATCTACGAAGACGAAGGTATTCTGATGATCACCCCGGCAGCGACCGCACCAGAGCTGACCGCCCGTGGCTACAAGCTGACCCTGCGCACCACCGGTCTGGACTCTGACCAGGGTCCAACCGCGGCGAAATACATCGTTGAAAAAGTGAAGCCGAAGCGCATTGCTATCGTTCATGACAAGCAGCAGTACGGTGAAGGTCTGGCGCGTTCAGTGCAGGACAACCTCAAGAAAGCGAATGCTGACGTGGTGTTCTTCGACGGGATCACCGCCGGTGAGAAAGACTTCTCCACCCTGGTGGCGCGTCTGAAGAAAGAGAATATTGATTTCGTTTACTACGGTGGCTATCACCCGGAAATGGGCCAGATCCTGCGCCAGGCGCGCGCTGCGGGCCTGAAAACCCAGTTTATGGGGCCGGAAGGCGTGGCGAACGTTTCCCTGTCTAACATTGCGGGTGAATCAGCCGAAGGCCTGCTGGTAACCAAACCGAAGAACTACGACCAGGTCCCTGCGAACAAACCTATCGTAGATGCCATCAAGGCGAAGAAACAGGATCCAAGCGGCGCGTTCGTCTGGACCACCTACGCGGCGCTGCAGTCTCTGCAGGCGGGCCTGAACCAGTCAGCCGATCCGGCAGAGATTGCCACCTGGCTGAAAGCGAACACCGTCGAGACCGTCATGGGACCGCTGTCCTGGGACGCGAAGGGCGACCTGAAGGGCTTCGAGTTCGGCGTGTTTGACTGGCATGCGAACGGCACGGCGACCGACGCCAAATAATTTTCCCGTCGCCTTTCGCGCCGCAGGTGCGTTAGCTGCGTTATTCAACCCCGGTCACTTACTTAAGTAAGCTCCCGGGGATTTCATAACTTGCCGCCTTCCTGCAACACGAAATGCTTGGGAAAATGCGGCAGATAATGTAGGCCGGGTAAGGCGCAGCCGCCACCCGGCTTTCTTTTAGCGCTTCTCCCACCCGCTCTCCTGCGCCGTAAACCCTAACGCCTGCATAAACGCCGCCATCACGCCGCGGTCTTCCACGCCCACGTCAGCCATCCACCATGAGGTCACGCTCGGGTTTTCACGGATCACTTCTTCAATTAAATACTGTCCCACACCGCGACGACGGGTGACGTCACGCACGCGCAGCGAGTCCAGCGCCCCTTCTGTACCGCTCAGGGTCACGCGAACCGCAGCCAGCAGGCGCTCGTTAAAACGCGCGGCATAAATACGGTGGGTCTCATCAACGCGTAGCGACGAAGGGGAATATTCCGGCCAGATCTTGCCCAGGTCGATATGATCCTGGTCGCTAAAGGTCACCAGACGCACGATAGTCAGTTTCATTAGCTACTTGTCCAAATCAAATTGAGTAGAGGCAGTGTACTCAATTTATTCACTCAGCGGCTTCCTCTTTTTATTCTCATTAACCAGGTGATTAGTTTTTTGGCAACGCAATGGGCAGTTTGAAAACACATGGATCGAAAAATAAGCAGAATTTTAACCTGAATGGTAGTGATTTATTCGGCGCTTTGTACCGTTATTTTATGCTGCAAACTGCACTTTTATTTGTTTATCTCTGCCTGATTTCAGAATATTATCTTTGCTTAATCGCCTGAAAAATAGAGATTTTAGTCTGGTTTTTGACAAAAACCTGCGCTAAACCATTAAAGGCACTGGTAAAAATAGCGTTGTTCATTAAAAGTACAGAATGCTTTTTAACCATAATAAAACAAAATATAAACACGACATCACGAATGGGGATTCAGAGATGAAAAGGAACGCGAAGACGTTAATCGCGGGGATGGTCGCACTGTCGATCTCGCATGCCGCTATGGCGGAGGACATTAAAGTTGCGGTAGTGGGTGCAATGTCCGGCCCTGTTGCCCAGTGGGGTGACATGGAGTTCAACGGCGCGCGCCAGGCCATTAAAGACATCAACGCTAAGGGTGGCATCAAGGGCGACAAGCTGGTGGGCGTGGAATATGACGACGCCTGCGATCCGAAGCAGGCCGTCGCGGTCGCCAACAAAATCGTCAACGACGGTATCCAGTATGTGATCGGCCACCTGTGTTCATCCTCCACCCAGCCTGCGTCTGACATCTACGAAGACGAAGGTATCCTGATGATCACCCCAGGCGCAACTAACCCTGAGCTGACCCAGCGCGGCTACCAGCACATCATGCGTACCGCCGGTCTGGACTCCTCGCAGGGGCCCACCGCCGCCAAATACGTCCTCGAGACCGTTAAGCCACAGCGCATTGCCATTATTCATGACAAGCAGCAGTACGGCGAAGGCCTGGCGCGCTCCGTGCAGGATGGCCTGAAAAAAGGCGGCGCGAACATCGTCTTCTTCGACGGGATTACCGCCGGTGAGAAAGACTTCTCCGCGCTGATCGCCCGCCTGCAAAAAGAGAACATCGACTTCGTTTACTACGGCGGCTACTACCCGGAAATGGGGCAGATGCTGCGCCAGGCGCGCGCCACCGGCCTGAAAACCCAGTTTATGGGGCCAGAGGGCGTGGGCAATGCCTCCCTGTCAAACATCGCGGGGGATTCTGCTGAAGGCATGCTGGTGACGATGCCAAAACGCTATGACCAGGATCCGGCCAACAAGGCTATCGTGGATGCGCTCAAGGCGCAGAAGAAAGATCCGAGCGGTCCGTACGTCTGGATCACCTACGCGGCCGTACAGTCTCTGGCCACCGCGCTGGATCGCTCCGGCAGCAAAGAACCGCTGGATCTGGTGAAAGATTTAAAAGCGCACGGGGCGAACACCGTGATTGGGCCGCTGAACTGGGATGAGAAAGGCGATCTGAAGGGATTTGAGTTTGGTGTCTTTAAGTGGCACGCCGACGGTTCATCCTCGGCCGCCAAATAATTATCCCACCGCCCGGCATGACGGGCGGGTATAAAAAGGTTTGCATATGTCCGAGCAGTTTCTCTATTTCCTGCAGCAGATGTTTAACGGCGTTACGCTGGGAAGCACCTACGCGCTGATCGCCATCGGCTATACGATGGTTTACGGCATTATCGGCATGATCAACTTCGCCCACGGCGAGGTGTACATGATCGGTAGCTACGTTTCCTTCATGATTATCGCCGCCCTGATGATGATGGGCATCGACAGCAGCTGGCTGCTGGTCGCCGCCGGGTTTGTCGGCGCGATTGTGATTGCCAGCGCCTACGGCTGGAGCATCGAGCGCGTGGCCTACAGGCCGGTGCGCAGCTCCAAGCGCCTGATTGCGCTGATCTCCGCCATCGGGATGTCGATCTTCCTGCAAAACTACGTCAGCCTGACCGAAGGTTCGCGCGACGTGGCGCTGCCAAGCCTGTTTAACGGCCAGTGGATTGTGGGGGCCAGCGAAAACTTCGCGGCCTCTATCACCACCATGCAGCTGGTTATCTGGGTCGTGACCTTTATTGCGATGCTCGCCCTGACGCTGTTCATCCGCTACTCGCGTATGGGACGCGCCTGCCGCGCGTGCGCAGAAGACCTGAAGATGGCGAGTCTCCTCGGCATCAACACCGACCGCGTGATTGCCCTGACCTTCGTGATTGGTGCCGCGATGGCGGCGGTGGCGGGTGTCCTGCTCGGCCAGTTCTACGGCGTGATCAACCCGTACATCGGCTTTATGGCCGGGATGAAAGCCTTCACCGCCGCGGTTCTGGGCGGTATCGGCAGTATTCCGGGCGCGATGATCGGTGGCCTGATCCTGGGCGTGGCGGAAGCGCTCTCCTCGGCGTACCTGAGCACGGAGTATAAAGACGTGGTGTCGTTTGCCCTGCTGATTCTGGTTCTGCTGGTGATGCCTACCGGTATTCTGGGCCGTCCGGAGGTAGAGAAAGTATGAAACCGATGCATTTTGCAATGGCGCTGCTCTCTGCCGCCATGTTCTTCGTGCTGGCCAGCGTCTTTATGGGCGTCCAGCTTGAGCTGAATGGCACCAAACTGGTTGTCGATACCGCAGCTGACATCCGCTGGCAGTGGGTATTTATCGGTACGGCCGTGGTGTTCCTGTTCCAGCTGCTGCGTCCGCTGTTCCAGAAGACGCTGAAAAACGTCTCCGGTCCAAAATTCGTGCTGCCGGCAATCGACGGTTCTACGGTTAAGCAGAAGCTGTTCCTCGTGGCGCTGCTGGTGGCCGCCGTGGCGTGGCCGTTTGTGGTGTCTCGCGGCACCGTGGATATTGCCACTCTGACCATGATCTACGTGATTCTCGGTCTCGGTCTGAACGTTGTCGTGGGGCTGTCTGGCCTGCTGGTGCTGGGCTACGGCGGCTTCTACGCCATCGGTGCCTATACCTTCGCGCTGCTGAACCACTATTACGGCCTCGGCTTCTGGACGTGCCTGCCGCTGGCGGGGCTGGTCTCTGCCGCTGCAGGCTTCCTGCTTGGCTTCCCGGTGCTGCGCCTGCGCGGTGACTACCTGGCGATTGTGACCTTAGGCTTCGGCGAAATCGTCCGTATCCTGCTGCTCAACAACACCGAAGTGACCGGCGGCCCGAACGGCATCAGCCAGATCCCGAAACCGACCTTCTTCGGCCTGGAGTTCAGCCGTACCGCCCGCGAAGGCGGCTGGGATACCTTCAGCAACTTCTTTGGCGTGAAGTATGACCCGTCCGACCGCGTGATTTGGCTCTATCTGGTGGCGCTGCTGCTGGTGGTGATTACCCTGTTCGTGATCAACCGTCTGCTGCGCATGCCGCTGGGCCGCGCGTGGGAAGCGCTGCGTGAAGATGAGATCGCCTGCCGCTCCCTGGGCCTGAACCCGACCCGCATCAAGCTGACCGCGTTCACCATCAGCGCCGCGTTTGCCGGTTTCGCCGGAACGCTGTTCGCCGCGCGTCAGGGCTTCGTCAGCCCGGAATCGTTCACCTTTGCCGAATCCGCCTTCGTGCTGGCGATTGTGGTGCTCGGTGGGATGGGCTCGCAGTTTGCCGTTATCCTCGCGGCCATCCTGCTGGTGGTCTCGCGCGAGCTGATGCGCGACTTTAACGAATACAGCATGCTGATGCTGGGTGGTTTAATGGTGCTGATGATGATCTGGCGTCCGCAGGGGCTGCTGCCGATGACCCGTCCACAGCTGAAGCTGAAACGCACTCAGGCGAAAGGAGAGCAGGCATGAAGCCTTTATTATCCGTTAACGGTCTGATGATGCGTTTTGGCGGCCTGCTGGCGGTCAACAACGTGAATCTGGATCTGCACAAGAAAGAGATTGTCTCCCTGATTGGCCCGAACGGCGCGGGGAAAACTACGGTCTTTAACTGTTTGACCGGCTTCTACAAGCCGACGGGTGGCACCATCATGCTGCGCGACCAGCACCTGGAAGGGCTGCCGGGCCAGCAGATCGCCCGCATGGGCGTGGTGCGTACCTTCCAGCACGTGCGTCTGTTTCGCGAGATGACGGTGATTGAGAACCTGCTGGTGGCACAGCATCAGCAGCTTAAAACCGGGCTGTTCTCCGGCCTGCTGAAAACCCCGGCCTTCCGCCGCGCGCAGGATGAAGCGCTCGATCGCGCCGCTACCTGGCTTGACCGAATTGGCCTGCTGCAGCACGCCAACCGTCAGGCGAGCAACCTGGCCTACGGTGACCAGCGCCGCCTGGAGATTGTGCGCTGCATGGTGACGCAGCCGGAAATCCTGATGCTCGACGAACCGGCGGCAGGGCTCAACCCGAAAGAGACCAAAGAGCTGGACGAGCTGATTGCCGAGCTGCGCGACAGTCATGACACCACCATCCTGCTGATTGAGCACGACATGAAGCTGGTGATGGGCATTTCGGACCGTATCTACGTGGTAAACCAGGGCACGCCGCTGGCAAACGGCACGCCGGAAGAGATCCGCAACAACCCGGACGTGATCCGCGCATACCTTGGTGAGGCATAAGATGGAAAAAGCGATGTTAACGTTCGACAAGGTCAATGCGCACTACGGCAAGATCCAGGCGCTGCACGACGTCAGCCTGCATATCAATCAGGGTGAAATCGTGACCCTGATTGGCGCCAACGGCGCGGGCAAAACCACGCTGCTCGGCACCCTGTGCGGCGACCCGCGCGCCACCAGCGGGCGGATTGTGTTCGATGGTAAAGACATTACCGACTGGCAGACCGCCAGAATCATGCGCGAGGCGGTGGCGATTGTTCCGGAAGGGCGCCGCGTTTTCTCCCGCATGACGGTGGAAGAGAACCTGGCGATGGGCGGGTTTTTCGCTCACCGCGATGAATACCAGACCCGCATCAAGTGGGTATACGAACTCTTCCCGCGCCTGTGGGAGCGCCGCATCCAGCGTGCGGGCACCATGTCCGGCGGTGAGCAGCAGATGCTGGCGATTGGCCGCGCGCTGATGAGCCAGCCGCGCCTGCTGCTGCTGGACGAACCGTCGCTCGGTCTGGCGCCGATCATCATCCAGCAGATCTTCGACACCATCGAACAGCTGCGTAAAGAGGGGATGACCATCTTCCTCGTCGAGCAGAACGCCAACCAGGCGCTGAAGCTCGCCGACCGTGGCTACGTGCTGGAGAACGGCCGCGTGGTGCTGGAGGATACCGGTGACGCGCTGCTGGCGAACGAGGCGGTGCGGAGCGCGTACCTCGGAGGCTAAGCCGTCTGTGTTGCCCGGTGGCGCTGCGCTTACCGGGCCTACAGGGATCGAGTAGGCCGGGTAAGGCGTAGCCGCCACCCGGCTTTTTTAACCACTACACCCCTTCACACAACCATCATCCCCCTGACGCCTGGCTGTCACTTATCTGTAAACAAACAGTTATTTTTCTGTAATTCGAGCATGTCATGTTACCTCGCGAGCATAAAACGCGTGATATCGCGCATCCGGCACAATAAGAGAGATGACAATGACATCGTTACGACACACGGCTTTGGGTCTGGCACTGGGTCTGGCTTTTGCGACGAACGCAATGGCTGTCACCACCATTCCGTTCTGGCATTCCATGGAAGGGGAGTTGGGTAAAGAAGTTGACTCCCTGGCGCAGCGTTTCAACGACACCCACCCGGATTACAAAATTGTGCCGGTGTATAAAGGCAACTACGAGCAGAGCCTGAGCGCGGGCATCGCCGCCTTCCGTACCGGCAACGCGCCGGCCCTGTTACAGGTTTATGAAGTGGGCACCGCCACCATGATGGCCTCCAAAGCCATCAAGCCGGTCTATGAAGTCTTCAAAGAAGCGGGCATCAGCTTCGACGAGTCGCAGTTTGTGCCGACCGTAGCGGGTTACTACACCGATTCCAAAACCGGCCACCTGCTGTCCCAGCCGTTTAACAGCTCTACGCCGGTGCTGTACTACAACAAAGACGCCTTCAAGAAAGCCGGCTTAGACCCGGAGCAGCCGCCAAAAACCTGGCAGGACCTGGCGGAGTACACCGCGAAGCTGAAGGCGGCGGGAATGAAGTGCGGCTACGCCAGCGGCTGGCAGGGCTGGATCCAGATTGAAAACTTCAGCGCCTGGCACGGCCTGCCGGTGGCGACCAAAAACAACGGTTTCGACGGCACCGATGCGGTGCTGGAGTTCAACAAGCCGGAGCAGGTGAAGCACATCGCGCTGCTGGAAGAACTCAACAAGAAGGGCGATTTCAGCTACTTCGGGCGTAAGGACGAATCCACCGAGAAGTTCTACAATGGCGACTGTGCCATTACCACCGCCTCGTCCGGCTCGCTGGCGGATATCCGTCACTACGCCAAATTCAACTACGGCGTGGGCATGATGCCGTATGACGCTGACGTGAAGGGCGCGCCGCAGAACGCCATTATCGGCGGGGCGAGCCTGTGGGTGATGCAGGGTAAAGACAAAGGCACTTACAAAGGCGTAGCCGAGTTCCTCGACTTCCTGGCCAAGCCGGAAAACGCCGCCGAGTGGCACCAGAAGACCGGCTACCTGCCGATCACCAAAGCCGCGTATGACCTGACCCGCGAGCAGGGCTTCTACAGCAAGAACCCAGGCGCGGATATCGCGACGCGTCAGATGCTGAACAAGCCGCCGTTGCCGTTCACTAAAGGCCTGCGCCTGGGCAACATGCCGCAGATCCGCACCATCGTGGATGAGGAGCTGGAAAGCGTCTGGACCGGGAAGAAAACGCCACAGCAGGCGCTGGATTCCGCGGTAGAGCGCGGGAATCAGCTGCTGCGCCGCTTTGAGCAGTCCACCAAATCGTAATTCAAACCTGCCCCTCACCCTAACCCTCTCCCCGTAGGGGAGAGGGGACTGCGCGGAGCCGTCTTTTCTCCCTCGCCCCTTTGGGGAGAGGGCCGGGGTGAGGGGTGAATACCTACAGAGCAAACCTATGTCATCATCCCGTCCGGTGTTTCGTTCCCGCTGGCTGCCGTACCTGCTGGTCGCGCCGCAGCTGGTCATCACCGTTGTTTTCTTTATCTGGCCTGCGGGCGAAGCGCTGTGGTACTCGGTACAAAGCGTCGATCCGTTCGGGCTTTCCAGCCAGTTTGTGGGTCTGGATAACTTCGCTGCACTGTGGCACGACAGCTACTACATCGACGCCTTCTGGACGACGATAAAGTTCAGCACCCTGGTCACCGTCAGCGGCCTTCTGGCATCGCTGTTTTTCGCCGCGCTGGTGGACTACGTGGTGCGCGGCAGCCGTATTTATCAAACGCTAATGCTGCTGCCGTACGCCGTGGCGCCCGCCGTCGCCGCCGTGCTGTGGATCTTCCTGTTTAACCCCGGGCGAGGGTTGATTACCCATTTTCTGGCAGAGTTCGGCTACGACTGGAACCACGCCCAGAACAGCGGCCAGGCGATGTTCCTGGTGGTGTTCGCCTCGGTGTGGAAGCAGATCAGCTACAACTTCCTGTTCTTCTTTGCCGCGCTGCAGTCCATCCCGCGCTCGCTGGTGGAAGCCGCCGCGATTGACGGCGCAGGGCCGATTCGTCGCTTCTTCAGACTGTCGCTGCCGCTGATTGCCCCGGTGAGCTTCTTCCTGCTGGTGGTCAACCTCGTGTACGCCTTCTTCGACACCTTCCCGGTGATCGACGCGGCGACCGCAGGCGGTCCGGTGCAGGCGACCACCACGCTTATCTATAAGATCTACCGCGAAGGCTTCGCCGGTCTTGATCTCTCGGCCTCCGCCGCGCAGTCCGTGGTGCTGATGTTCCTCGTCATCGTCCTCACGGTGGTGCAGTTCCGCTATGTCGAAAGTAAGGTGCGCTACCAATGATTGAGAACCGTCGCGGGCTGACGATTTTCAGCCATACCATGCTGATTTTAGGGATTATCGTCATCCTCTTCCCGCTGTATGTGGCCTTTGTCGCCGCCACGCTGGACACCAAAGCCGTATTTGATACGCCGATGACGCTGATCCCAGGCACACATCTGTTCGAGAATATGAAGACCATCTGGACCCAGGGCGTGGGCGCCAACAGCGCGCCGTTCTGGCTGATGATGCTCAACAGCTTCATCATGGCGTTTGGCATTACGGTCGGCAAAATTACGGTGTCGATGCTTTCGGCCTTCGCCATCGTCTGGTTCCGCTTTCCGCTGCGTAACCTCTTCTTCTGGATGATTTTTATCACCCTGATGCTGCCGGTGGAGGTGCGTATCTTCCCGACGGTGGAGGTGATCGCCAACCTGAAGATGCTCGACAGCTACGCGGGCTTAACCCTGCCGCTGATGGCCTCGGCGACCGCCACCTTCCTGTTCCGCCAGTTCTTTATGACCCTGCCGGACGAGCTGATTGAAGCCGCGCGCATCGACGGCGCCTCGCCGATGCGCTTCTTCCGCGATATCGTGCTGCCGCTGTCGAAAACCAACCTTGCGGCGCTGTTTGTGATCACCTTTATCTACGGCTGGAACCAGTACCTGTGGCCGCTGTTGATTATTCAGGACGTCAATCTCGGCACCGCCGTGGCGGGCATCAAAGGCATGATCACCACCGGCGAAGGCACCACCCTCTGGAACCAGGTGATGGCGGCAATGCTGCTCACCCTTATCCCCCCGGTCGTTATCGTTTTAGCCATGCAGCGTGCGTTTGTGCGTGGTTTAGTGGACAGTGAGAAATAAGATGGCAGGTTTAAAACTTCAGGCAGTCACCAAAAGCTGGGATGGCAAAACCCAGGTCATTCAGCCGTTAACGCTCGACGTGGCGGATGGGGAATTCATCGTGATGGTCGGCCCGTCCGGCTGCGGCAAATCGACCCTACTGCGCATGGTGGCGGGACTTGAGCGCGTCACCTCCGGGGATATCTGGATTGACCGCCAGCGCGTCACCGAGATGGAGCCGAAGGATCGCGGCATCGCGATGGTGTTCCAGAACTACGCCCTCTATCCGCACATGAGTGTGGAAGAGAACATGGCCTGGGGGCTGAAAATCCGCGGCATGGGAAAAGGCCATATCGAGGAGCGGGTGAAAGAAGCGGCGCGCATTCTGGAGCTGGACGGCCTGCTGAAGCGCCGCCCGCGCGAGCTTTCAGGGGGCCAGCGTCAGCGCGTGGCGATGGGGCGCGCCATCGTGCGCGACCCGGCGGTATTCCTGTTCGACGAGCCGCTCTCTAACCTCGACGCCAAGCTGCGCGTGCAGATGCGTCTTGAGCTGCAGCAGCTGCATCGTCGTCTGAAAACCACCTCCCTGTACGTGACCCACGATCAGGTCGAAGCCATGACCCTCGCCCAGCGCGTGATGGTGATGAACAAAGGCATCGCCGAGCAGATTGGCACCCCGGTGGAAGTGTATGAGAAACCGGCCACCCGCTTTGTGGCGAGCTTTATTGGGAGCCCGGCAATGAACCTGCTGGAAGGGCGTATCAGCAGCGCGGGCACGCATTTTGAGCTGGAAAGCGGGATGGCAGTGCCGATCAACTGGTACTATCGTGGCTACGCCGGGCGTAAGATGACGCTCGGTATCCGCCCCGAGCATATCGGTTTAACCTCTCAGGCGGACGGCGGCGTGCCGCTGGTGATGGACACGCTGGAGATGTTGGGTGCAGATAACCTGGCGCACGGGCGCTGGGGCGAACAAAAAATGGTGGTGCGCCTGGCGCATCAGGAGCGCCCGAAAGGCGGCAGCACGCTGTGGCTGCACCTGCCGGAAAACCATCTGCACCTGTTTGACGGTGAAACAGGACAACGAGTATGAGCAACTGGCCTTATCCCCACGTCGTCGCCCACCGGGGCGGCGGTAAGCTGGCGCCGGAGAACACCCTGGCGGCAATTGACGTCGGCGCGCGCTACGGTCACACGATGATCGAGTTCGACGCCAAGCTGTCGAAAGACGGCGAAATTTTTCTGCTGCATGACGATAACCTCGAACGCACCAGCAACGGCTGGGGCGTGGCGGGTGAACTGCCGTGGCGCGATCTGCTGAAGGTGGACGCCGGAAGCTGGTACAGCGGCGAATTCAAAGGCGAACCGCTGCCGCTGCTGGCGGAGGTGGCGGATCGCTGCCGCCAGCACGGCATGATGGCCAATATCGAAATCAAACCAACCACCGGCACCGGGCCGCTGACGGGTAAGGTGATTGCCCTGGCCGCGCGCGAGCTGTGGGAGGGGATGACCGCGCCGCTGCTCTCCTCGTTTGAAATTGACGCCCTGGAAGCGGCACAGGCGGCCGTGCCGCAGCTGCCGCGCGGGCTGCTGCTTGACGAGTGGCGCGAGGACTGGCGCGAACTGACGACGCGCTTAGCGTGCGTCTCTATTCATCTCAATCACAAGCTGCTGGATGAGGCGCGGGTGAAGATGCTGAAAGACGCGGGTCTGCATATTCTGGTCTACACGGTTAACAAACCCCAGCGCGCAGCCGAACTGCTGCGCTGGGGCGTGGACAGCATCTGTACCGATGCAATTGACCTGATCGGCCCAAACTTTAGTTCTGCGGATTAAGCATACTGCCATTCGACTGCGGCGGCAGCATATGCTGCTGTCCGCTGCCTGACGACGTCATCCCACCTAACATCCCGCCGTTTTTATTCGGCAGCGGCTGCTCGCGCACCTGACCCTGCTGCACGCGCTGGGTGTTGGCGTTCATCTGGTTTTGCAGGCTCTGCTGCTGCATCTGGGTCTGCGTTTTAAGCTGCTGGTTAAGCATCCCTTTCTGCTGCTGTTGCTGGCTCATCATCTCGGTCTGCATACGCTGCTGGCTCGGGATAACGTAACCCTGCTGGTTCGGGTTGTTCAGGGTGTTAAGCGGCTGTGCGAGCGCGGCAAAGGGAAGCAGCGCCGCAAGAATCATCAAGCGTTTCATTGTCATTTCCTCCTTTTGAGGTCTCTCTTAAGTTTACCCTGATTTCACCATGACGATGATTTTTTAGGAGTTGTGAACCAGGCTTAAGCGGGGAGCATGGACCCCATCACCTGGAGAACAATAATGATGAAACCAACGTTTTTGCGCTGGGTCGCCATCGCCGCGCTGATGGCCGGCGGCACATTTAGCGTGGCGGCCAATCCGCCCGCGGCGCCTCCCGTCTCCTACGGCGTGGAGGAAGACGTTTTCCATCCCGTGCGTGCGACGCATGGCATGGTGGCGTCGGTGGACGCGCTGGCAACGAAAGTGGGCGTCGATATTCTCAAGCAGGGCGGTAACGCGGTGGATGCAGCGGTCGCCGTCGGCTATGCGCTGGCGGTAACGCATCCGCAGGCGGGTAACCTCGGCGGCGGCGGCTTTATGATGCTGCGCACTAAAGACGGCAAAACCACCGCCATCGACTTCCGCGAGATGGCGCCTGCTCAGGCGTCCCGCGATATGTTCCTCGACGATCAGGGTAACCCTGACAGCAAAAAATCCCTGACGTCGCACCTTGCCTCCGGCACGCCGGGCACCGTTGCGGGCTTCTCGCTGGCGCTGGAAAAATACGGCACGATGCCGCTGAACAAGGTGGTGCAGCCTGCCATCAAGCTGGCGCGCGACGGCTTTGTGGTGAATGACGCGCTGGCGGACGATCTCAAAACCTACGGCAGCGAAGTCATTCCCAATCATGAAAACAGCAAGGCTATCTTCTGGAAAGACGGTGAGCCGCTGAAGAAGGGCGACAAGCTGGTGCAGAAGAACCTCGCCAAAAGCCTGGAACTGATTGCGGAGCACGGCCCGGATGCCTTCTACAAAGGGGCAATTGCCGACCAGATTGCGGAAGAGATGCAGAAAAACGGCGGGCTCATCACCAAAGCGGACCTGGCGGAGTACAAGGCGGTGGAGCGCGAGCCGATTAGCGGCACCTATCGCGGCTACGAGGTCTTCTCCATGCCGCCGCCGTCCTCCGGCGGGATCCACATCGTGCAGATCCTCAATATTCTCGAAAACTTCGATATGCACAAGTTCGGCTTCGGCAGCGCGGACGCCATGCAGGTGATGGCGGAAGCGGAAAAACGCGCCTACGCCGACCGGTCGGAGTATCTCGGCGATCCGGACTTCGTGAAGGTGCCGTGGCAGGCGCTGACCAACAAGGCGTATGCCAAATCCATTGCCGATCAGATTGATATCAACAAGGCCAAGCCGTCGAGCGAGATCCGCCCCGGTAAGCTGGCGCCGTATGAAAGCAACCAGACCACCCACTTCTCGGTGGTGGATAAAGACGGTAACGCGGTGGCGGTGACGTATACGCTCAACACCACCTTCGGCACCGGGATTGTGGCGGGCAACAGCGGCATTCTGCTGAACAACGAGATGGATGACTTTTCTGCCAAGCCGGGCGTGCCGAACGTCTACGGGCTGGTGGGCGGCGATGCGAATGCGGTAGGGCCGAAGAAACGTCCGCTGTCGTCCATGTCGCCCACCATTGTCGTGAAAGACGGCAAAACCTGGCTGGTGACCGGCAGCCCTGGCGGCAGCCGTATTATCACCACCGTACTGCAAATGGTAGTGAACAGCATCGACTTTGGCATGAACGTCGCCGAAGCAACCAACGCCCCGCGTTTCCATCATCAGTGGCTGCCGGACGAGCTGCGCGTCGAGAAGGGCTTTAGCCCGGATACCATCAAACTGCTGGAGCAGCGCGGTCAGAAGGTGGCGGTGAAAGAGGCAATGGGCAGCACCCAGAGCATTATGGTGGGGCCGGACGGGGCGCTGTTTGGGGCATCGGACCCGCGTTCGGTGGATGATTTAACGGCAGGGTATTAACGTATTGCCCGGTGGCGCTGCGCTTACCGGGCCTACAACTGCACGAACGTAGGCCGGGTAAGGCGAAGCCGCCACCCGGCAAATAACTACTTCATTCTCGCCATATAATACGCATCCACATACTCGCCGTTGCGCAGGGCGAATTTCCTGCCGGTGCCTTCGATTTCAAAGCCAAACTTCCGGTACAGCGCCAGTGCTGCTGGGTTATCGGCAAAAACCGTTAACTCGATACGTTCGATGCGCATCCAGTTATCGCACAGGTTGATCATCTCGCGCATGAGCGCGCTCCCCACGCCGCGCCCCTGGGCGTGCGCCGCAACGCTGATACCAAAGGTTGCCACATGGCTGCGTCGCGGGCTGGCTTCTACCTGCAGCGCCAGGTCACCGACGATGTTTTCATCGATGCATGCGACCAGACGTTTTTGGCCAGGTTTAGGATGAAGCCGCTCTTGCCAGTGCTCAAGGGAAGGATGAGGTAGCTGTAGCGTGTCGTGATACACCCCTGGATGCATGTAGTTCTGGCGTAAGGCTTCGGCATCTTTTGGTTCCGCGTGGCGTATCACTATCTCACTCATTCCTTGTTCCTCAGTCAGTTAAACGTCCCTTTCAACATCAATGACTTTAAAATTTGAGTCAACCGCTATTTTTTGCAAAAAAAAGTAGACAAGTGCGAATGAGAATGATTATTATTGCTCTGCGTTCAGGAAGACCTCTACGGGAACCTGAAAGCACGACATTGCTCACATTGCTTCCAGTATTACTTTAGCCAGCTTCGAGCTGGCTTTTTTTTTGTTATGGTTAGACTCAGTAACCTTCCAAAAGGATTGAGCCATGACACAACATTGCGCATTTATTGGATTTGGTAAAAGCACCACCCGCTACCACCTGCCGTATGTTCTCAACCGTAAAGACAGCTGGCATGTGGCCCATATCTACCGCCGCCGCGCGAAGCCGGAAGAGCAATCCCCGCAGTATTCCCACATCCATTTCACCAGCGATCTTGATGAGGTACTTAACGACCCTCAGGTCAAACTGGTTGTTGTCTGCACCCACGCCGACAGCCATTTTGACTACGCGAAACGCGCGCTGGAAGCGGGTAAAAACGTGCTGGTGGAAAAGCCGTTCACCCCAACTATCGCCGAAGCAAAAGAGCTGTTCGCGCTGGCGAAAAGTAAAGGCCTGACCGTTACGCCGTATCAGAACCGTCGCTTTGACAGCTGCTTCCTGACGGCGAAAAAAGCGATTGAAAGCGGCAAGCTTGGCGACATCGTGGAAATAGAAAGCCACTTCGATTACTACCGTCCGGTGGCGGAGACCCAGCCCGGCCTGCCGCAGGACGGCTCTTTCTATGGTCTGGGCGTGCATACCATGGACCAGATCATCTCCCTGTTTGGACGCCCGGACCACGTGGCGTATGACATTCGCAGCCTGCGTAATAAAGCCAACCCGGACGACACCTTTGAAGCGCAGCTGTTCTACGGCGACCTGAAAGCCATCGTCAAAACCAGCCATCTGGTGAAAATCGACTATCCGAAATTTATCGTTCACGGCACCCGAGGCTCGTTCATCAAGTACGGTATTGACCAGCAGGAGACCAGCCTGAAGGCCAATATCATGCCGGGCGAACCGGGTTTTGCGGCGGATGATTCCGTCGGCGTGCTGGAGTACGTGAACGATGAGGGCCTGACGGTCAGGGAAGAGCTGAAACCGGAAACGGGCGACTATGGCCGCGTGTACGATGCGCTGTATGAAACCCTCACAGCCGGCGCGCCGAATTACGTCAAGGAATCTGACGTTCTGACCAACCTGGAAATCCTTGAGCGGGCTTTCGAGCAGGCCTCTCCTGCCACGGTAACCCTCGCGAAATAAGCAAAAACGGCTCCTCTGCGCTTGTTCATAATTTTTGAACAGAGGAGTCAATTTTCACCCTCTATGATCCCAGGCGGTTTGCGTCCACACTTACTCCATCGAAACGAACTGAGGGTGAAACAATGATCTACTTACGCAAAGCAAACGAACGTGGTCACGCGAATCATGGCTGGCTGGACTCATGGCATTCATTCTCGTTTGCCGACTACTACGACCCAAACTTCATGGGCTTCTCCGCACTGCGCGTGATTAACGACGACGTGATTGATGCAGGCCAGGGCTTCGGTACCCACCCGCACAAAGACATGGAAATCCTGACCTATGTGCTGGAAGGGGCGGTTGAGCACCAGGACAGCATGGGCAACAAAGAGCAGGTTCCGGCGGGCGAGTTCCAGATTATGAGCGCGGGTACCGGGGTGCGTCACTCCGAGTACAACCCGAGCAAAACGGAAAAACTGCACCTGTATCAAATCTGGATCATTCCAGAAGAAACCGGCATCACGCCGCGCTACGAGCAGCGCCGCTTCGACGCGAAACAGGGCAAACAGCTGGTGCTCTCCCCGGATGCGCGTGAAGGTTCCCTGAAGGTGCATCAGGATATGGAGCTGTATCGCTGGGCGCTGGCAAAAGACGAACAGTCTGTGCACCAAATTGCCGCCAACCGCCGCGTCTGGATCCAGGTGGTGAAAGGTGAAGTGTCCATCAACGGCACCAAAGCCACCACCGCCGATGGTCTGGCCGTCTGGGATGAGCAGGCGCTCTCCGTGCACGCCGACAGTGAAAGTGAAATCCTGCTGTTTGACCTGCCGCCGGTCTAAATAATTTCTCAACCTTCCCTTTAAACGGGGAAGGTTGAGCTTTGTCCGTGATAAACTGAGCAAATCTCTCACTTCAAGATTTCTCAGGACGATGAAAAAGAAACGCCCCGTACTTCAGGATGTCGCCGATCGCGTCGGTGTGACCAAAATGACGGTCAGCCGTTTTTTACGTAACCCGGAACAGGTTTCCGTGGCGTTGCGTGGCAAGATTGCCGCCGCCCTTGATGAACTGGGTTATATCCCCAACCGCGCGCCCGATATTCTCTCCAATGCGACCAGCCGTGCGGTGGGCGTCCTGCTTCCATCCTTGACCAACCAGGTTTTCGCCGAAGTACTGCGGGGAATTGAAAGCGTCACTGATGCTTTTGGCTACCAGACCATGCTCGCCCACTATGGGTACAAGCCGGAACTGGAAGAGGAACGTCTTGAATCCATGCTTTCCTGGAACATTGACGGCCTGATTTTAACCGAACGTACCCACACTGCCCGCACGCTCAAAATGATTGAAGTGGCCGGTATTCCGGTGGTGGAGCTGATGGACAGCCAGTCGCCGTGCCTCGATATCGCCGTTGGGTTCGATAACTTCGAAGCGGCGCGCCAGATGACGGCGGCCATCATCGCCCGCGGGCATCGTCATATCGCCTATCTGGGTGCGCGTCTTGATGAACGTACTATCATCAAACAGAAGGGATACGAGCAGGCGATGCTCGACGCCAACTTAACCCCCTACAGCGTGATGGTGGAGCAGTCCTCGTCCTACACGTCGGGTATTGAGCTGATGCGTCAGGCGCGACGCGAGTATCCGCAACTGGACGGTATTTTCTGTACCAATGATGACCTTGCGGTCGGCGCGGCATTTGAGTGTCAGCGTCTGGGGCTGAAGATCCCGGATGATATGGCGATCGCCGGTTTCCACGGCCACGACATCGGCCAGGTGATGGAGCCGCGTCTGGCGAGCGTCCTGACCCCGCGTGAACGTATGGGCCGCATTGGCGCAGAACGCCTGCTGGCGCGCATTCGTGGTGAGACGGTGACTCCAAAAATGTTAGATTTAGGTTTCACCTTGTCACCGGGTGGATCTATTTGAACTGACAAATTTGAACTAGCTCACACTTATTCACTTCGCGCACGTTTGGATATTGCTTCTCTTTTGCCCCGGCAGGACAATGTTACCGATAACTGTTACCCGTAACAATTGGCTGAGGGACACCCTTTGAGCACGACTAATCACGATCACCACGTCTACGTCCTGATGGGCGTTTCCGGTAGCGGGAAATCAGCCGTAGCCAGCGAAGTGGCGCATCAACTCCAGGCTGCGTTCCTTGATGGCGACTTCCTCCATCCGCGCAGCAACATCATGAAAATGGCCTCCGGCGAGCCGCTGAACGACGACGACCGCAAACCGTGGTTGCAGGCGCTGAATGACGCCGCGTTCGCTATGCAGCGTACCAACAAAGTCTCCCTGATCGTCTGCTCCGCGCTGAAAAAAACCTACCGCGACCTGCTGCGCGACGGCAACCCGAATCTCTCTTTCATCTACCTGAAAGGGGATTTCGAGGTGATTGAAAGCCGTCTGAAGGCGCGTAAAGGTCACTTCTTCAAAACCCAGATGCTGGTGACGCAGTTCGAAGCGCTGCAGGAGCCGGGTGAAGATGAGAAAGACGTCTTAGTGGTTGATATCGATCAGTCACTGGAAGGTGTTGTTGCCAGCACCATCGAGGTCATTAATAAAAGGCAGTAAGTTTTGAGTACATTAACGCTAGTTTTGACAGCAGTGGGTTCCGTATTGCTGCTGCTGTTTTTGGTGATGAAGGCGCGTATGCATGCCTTTGTTGCTTTGATGGTGGTTTCTATAGGTGCAGGTCTCTTTTCCGGTATGCCGCTCGACAAGATCGCCGCGACGATGGAAAAAGGGATGGGCGGTACGCTGGGCTTCCTGGCGATTGTGGTCGCCCTTGGCGCGATGTTTGGCAAGATTTTGCACGAGACGGGCGCGGTCGACCAGATTGCCGTCAAGATGCTGAAATCCTTTGGCCACAGCCGCGCGCACTACGCGATTGGTCTGGCTGGCCTGATTTGCGCGCTGCCGCTGTTCTTCGAAGTGGCCGTTGTGCTGCTGATAAGCGTCGCGTTCTCCATGGCGCGCCATACCGGCACTAACCTCGTGAAGCTGGTTATTCCGCTGTTTGCGGGCGTGGCGGCGGCCGCAGCGTTTCTGCTGCCGGGGCCTGCGCCGATGCTGCTGGCGTCCCAAATGCACGCTGATTTTGGCTGGATGATCCTGATTGGCCTGTGCGCGGCAATCCCGGGGATGATTATTGCCGGTCCGCTGTGGGGCAACTTCATCAGCCGCTACGTTGAGCTGCATATTCCCGACGACATCACCGAGCCGCACCTGGGCGAGGGTAAAATGCCGTCCTTCGGCTTCAGCCTGTCGCTGATCCTGCTCCCGCTGGTTCTCGTGGGTCTGAAAACCATCGCCGCGCGCTTTGTGCCGGTGGGCTCCAGCGCCTACGAGTGGTTTGAGTTCATCGGTCACCCGTTCACCGCGATCCTGGTCGCGTGTCTGGTGGCGATTTACGGCCTGGCGATGCGTCAGGGGATGCCGAAAGACCGCGTGATGGAGATCTGCGGTGCCGCGCTGCAGCCTGCGGGTATTATCCTGCTGGTGATCGGTGCAGGCGGCGTGTTCAAGCAGGTGCTGGTGGATTCTGGCGTAGGTCCGGCTCTGGGCGAAGCGCTGACCGGGATGGGCCTGCCGATTGCGGTAACCTGCTTCGTACTGGCCGCGGCGGTGCGTATCATCCAGGGTTCCGCAACCGTGGCGTGTTTAACCGCGGTGGGTCTGGTGATGCCGGTGATTGAACAGCTGAACTATTCCGGTGCGCAGATGGCCGCGCTGTCTATCTGTATCGCGGGCGGTTCGATTGTGGTCTCTCACGTTAACGACGCGGGTTTCTGGCTGTTCGGTAAATTTACCGGTGCCACCGAAGCGCAAACCCTGAAAACCTGGACGCTGATGGAAACCATCCTCGGCACGACGGGGGCGATTGTTGGGATGATTGCCTTTACGCTGCTGAGCTGAATGCGGTGATGTAACAAGGCTTAAAAATAAGGCCCGGTAGCGTAAGCGCTTACCGGGCCTTTTTATTATCCAGGGCATCAGGCCGGGCCATAACCCGGCATTGCGTTACTCGCCCTGCGTCGCGCTCTCAATCGTCAAACGCACATCCGAGGTGATCAGCTCTGCCAGCATCTGGTACACCTTCAGCGTCTCTTCCGGCTCGGCATCACCCGTATCGCTGATGAAGCCTTCGTCACGCAGCGTCAGCACCAGGGAACTGAAGACCGCTTTGTCGAAGAATTCAGGGGCGTTAATGCCGTGCAGAACGGACAGGCGCTGTGCCAGCGTCCGGCTCTCTTTCTCCAGCGTACCGCGGTTGATAGACGGGTTCGCACTCAGCAGCCAGAACGTAATGGCGTAGCGCTGCAGCGTTTCGCGCGCACCGGCCGCCAGCAGCTGCAGGGTACGGGAGCGTGATGGATTGATATGCAGCTCGTCGTTTGAGACGGTGATCAGCCCCTGACGACGCAGCTCTTCCGTCAGTTTGTCCAGCTCACCCGCCAGCTCATCTTTGCTCCAGCGCAGGAACAGCTCCGCTTTCAGCATCGGGTAGAGCGTCTCAACGTGACGCAAGAGTTCCTGACGCGAGATGCGGCGATGCTGGGTGATGATAGCCGCCATGAGCGACGGCAGCATTAGCATATGGGTGATGTTGTTGCGGTAGTAGGTCATCAGCACTGCCTGCTCGCGCGGCAGAATGATGATGTCGCCGATCGTGTCCTTTTCGACTTCAAACTTGTTCATCTGCAACGCGTGATCGATAAGCTCACTGGCGGTAGCAGAAGGCACGGTTGAATCAACGGAATACGGCACGTTTCGCATCATGTCCAGATAGCAATCCAGCTGCTCCGTGAGCTGTTCACGGGTCAGCGAGCGCTGACGCGAAGCCAGAAGCGCCGTACAGCACAGGTTCATGGCGTTAGCCGCACCGGCGTTGTTAATGCGCACCATCAGCTCGGACGCGATGCCGTTGACCGTTGGCGTCAGCCAGGCCGGACGAATCGCTTCAATAGGATCGATGGATTCGCGCCACTCGGGAACGTGATGGTTCAGGTACGTCATCAGCGGCATCGGTTCGCCGAAGTTCACGTAGCCCTGACCGAGATTGCGTAGCTTGCTCAAGCCGCGCAGCATCTGCGGCAGGCTCTCTTTCTCTTTGGTCGCACCGCGCAGCTCTTTGGCGTACGTGCCCACTTCCATCACGTGCTCATAGCCAATGTAGATAGGCACCAGCGTGATTGGACGGGTTCCTCCTCGCAGCATCGCCTGAATGGTCATCGACAGCGTGCCGGTCTTCGGATCGAGCAGACGTCCGGTACGGGAACGACCGCCCTCGACGAAGTACTCCACGGAATAGCCGCGGCTGAACAGCTCGCCCAGATACTCGCGGAACACGGTGGAGTAGAGCTTGTTGCCCTTGAAGGTACGACGGATAAAGAAGGCGCCCAGGCGGCGGAAAATCGGACCTGCTGGCCAGAAGTTCAGGTTGATACCGGCAGCAATGTGCGGTGGTACCAGCCCCTGATGATAGAGCACGTAGGAAAGGAGCAGGTAGTCCATGTGGCTGCGGTGGCAGGGAACATAGACAATCTCATGGCCATCATGCGCCAGCTGACGTACACGCTCGGCGTTATGAACGTTGATGCCCTGGTAGAGACGGTTCCAGGTAAAGCCGAGAATACGATCGGACAGGCGAATCATCTCGTAAGAGAAGTTCGCTGCAATCTCTTCCATCAGCGCAATGGCGTTCTGCTGGGCTTTCTCATGCGATATTTTCTTGCTGCGCGCTTCGTCTTCAACGGCGCGGGCAATCGCTTTGGAGGCCAACAGCTTGTTGAACAGATCCTGACGCGCCGGGAGACGTGGCCCTACGGCAGCCAGGCGCTGACGAGCGAAGTGCATACGCGCCACGCGCGCCAGTTTTTGCGCGATGATCTTGTCGGTGCCGTGCTCGTCCGCCATTCGACGCAGCGAAACGGAAGGGGAGAAACGCACAAAGCTGTCGCGTCCCAGCCAGGAGACCGCGAAGAACTTCTGGATGCCGTTAAGCATGCGCAGCGGCGGGTTCTCTTCACCTTTTTCACGGCCCGGGCGACGGCCAAACATCACCGATACCGGCACCATCTGCACATCCAGATCGGGGTTGCTGCGGTGCAGGTCGAGATAGTCATGGAACAGCTTGATGGACTCTTCTTTTGGCGTGTAGTAGGTAAACACGCGCGGCCCGCCGTGAATGAACACGTAGCGCGGCAGCAAAGTGCCGTCAACTTCAAGCGGTTCAAGCGGGTCAGGTAAGTCATGCGCCAGACACTGGGCGCGAAGCGTCAGTAAGTCTGCCTTCGAGTTATAAGGCAAAACGTACATAATAGGACGCGACGTATCGAGCCCCAATTCCAGCGCGGGTTCTGCTGGGATAGACTTGCTTTTTACCAGGATGCTTAATGGTAAATTAAGTAATTTGTAGTAAATTCGTGGCCAGCCGGACATAAACGATGTAAAGCCTCTGGTTAATAATGCAATTGCGGCGCAAGGATAACAGAAAGCGCGCAAAATTTCTGTTGTTACCCGTCATACTTCAGGCTGTAGCGAAACGCGCTACAGTTCCTGTTACTGACGCTTTTTTTCTTAAAAGGTTCTTTTAATGGCCAATAATACCACTGGGTTAACGCGTATCATCAAAGCCGCTGGCTATTCATGGAAAGGGTTCCGCGCTGCGTGGATCAACGAAGCCGCCTTTCGCCAGGAGGGCGTCGCCGCTATCATCGCGGTGATTATCGCCTGTTTCCTTGATGTTGATGCTATTACCCGCGTACTGCTTATCGGTTCCGTGCTTCTGGTGATGATAGTGGAAATTCTTAATAGCGCTATTGAGGCCGTTGTTGATCGCATTGGTTCAGATTTCCACGAGCTTTCTGGCCGCGCAAAAGACATGGGCTCTGCTGCCGTGTTGCTGGCGATTATCACTGCCGTTATCACCTGGGTCACACTGCTTTGGTCACATTTCCGATGAGCCTCGAGGAATAATTAAGTCCCTGGTTTTTTGTGCAGTTTTTGGTTCCAAAATCGCCTTTGACTGTATATACTCACAGCATAACTGTATATACACCCAGGGGGCGGAATGAAAGCGTTAACGACCAGGCAGCAAGAGGTGTTTGATCTCATCCGGGATCATATCGGCCAGACGGGTATGCCACCCACGCGTGCGGAAATCGCGCAGCGTCTGGGCTTCCGTTCTCCGAATGCTGCCGAAGAGCACCTGAAAGCGCTGGCGCGTAAAGGCGTGATTGAGATTGTTTCCGGCGCGTCACGCGGTATCCGCCTGCTGGTGGAAGAAGAGACGGGCATTCCGCTGGTGGGGCGTGTTGCTGCCGGTGAGCCTTTACTGGCACAGCAGCATATTGAAGGCCACTACCAGGTCGATCCGGCCATGTTTAAACCGAGCGCGGATTTTCTGCTGCGCGTCAGCGGTATGTCGATGAAAGACATCGGCATTCTTGACGGCGATCTGCTTGCGGTGCACAAAACGCAGGATGTGCGTAACGGCCAGGTGGTTGTCGCGCGCATTGATGATGAAGTCACCGTCAAGCGTCTGAAAAAACAAGGTAACACCGTTCAGTTGCTGCCTGAAAACAACGAGTTCTCGCCGATTGTGGTCGATCTCCGCGAACAGAACTTCTCTATCGAAGGACTGGCGGTTGGGGTCATTCGCAACGGTGAATGGCTGTAACCTCTTCCTGTCAGGCTATGGCGCCGCTGTAGCCTGCTTCGTTTCCCACTCCCGGTATTTTTCATGTCACTGCTGACGGCATCCGATAAGGCATTGTGGCGTCTTGCTCTGCCGATGATTTTCTCCAATATTACCGTGCCCTTGCTGGGTCTGGTCGATACTGCCGTTATTGGTCATCTTGATTCCCCGGTTTATCTCGGCGGCGTGGCAATTGGTGCGACGGCAACCAGCTTCTTGTTTATGCTGCTGCTCTTTTTACGCATGAGCACCACCGGACTCACAGCCCAGGCTTATGGTGCAAAAGATCCGCTGCGTCTGGCGCGA
This sequence comes from Enterobacter sp. MGH 24, assembly GCF_000493015.1. Taxonomy (NCBI): domain Bacteria; kingdom Pseudomonadati; phylum Pseudomonadota; class Gammaproteobacteria; order Enterobacterales; family Enterobacteriaceae; genus Enterobacter; species Enterobacter sp. MGH 24. Next base: position 1,737,808 of record NZ_KI535657.1, read on the forward strand.
GCACTGGTCCAGCCGCTGATCCTTGCGCTTGGTGCGGGGGCGTTAATCGTTTTATTACGTGCGCCCCTGATCGACCTTGCGCTCCATGTTGTTGGCGGCAGCGAGGCGGTACTGGCGCAGGCGCGACGTTTCCTTGAGATCCGCTGGCTCAGCGCGCCCGCCTCGCTGGCTAACCTGGTTCTGCTGGGTTGGCTACTGGGCGTTCAGTATGCCCGTGCGCCAGTCATTTTGCTGGTGGTAGGCAACCTTCTCAACATTGTGCTGGATGTCTGGCTGGTAATGGGCCTGCATATGAACGTGCAGGGCGCGGCGCTGGCGACGGCAATTGCCGAATACGGAACCTTTATTATTGGTCTGTGGATGGTCTGGCGCGTGCTGGCGATGCGCGGCATCTCCCTGGCGTTGCTCAAAACCGCATGGCGCGGCAATATCCGTAAGCTGCTGGCGCTTAATCGTGACATCATGCTGCGCTCGCTGTTGCTTCAGCTCTGCTTCGGCGCGCTGACGGTTTTCGGGGCCCGGCTGGGGCCAGAAATCGTTGCGGTCAACGCGGTATTGATGACGCTACTGACCTTTACCGCCTATGCGCTGGACGGGTTTGCCTATGCGGTAGAAGCGCATTCCGGGCAGGCGTACGGCGCACGCGAAAGCGGGCAGCTTCGGGACGTCTGGCGGGCAGCCTGCCGTCAGTCGGGACTGGTGGCGCTGGCATTCGGTCTGCTTTACGCCTGCTTTGGTGAGCAGATCGTTGCGTTACTTACGTCTATCCCAGCGCTGCGCGAGCTGGCGAGTCACTATCTCATCTGGCAAGTCATCTTACCGGTGGTCGGCGTCTGGTGTTATCTGCTGGACGGCATGTTTATTGGTGCGACGCGCGGAGCGGAAATGCGCAACAGCATGGCGGTCGCGGCGGCAGGGTTTGGTCTGACGCTGTTGACGCTTCCCTGGCTGGGTAATCACGGTTTGTGGCTGGCCCTGGCCGTTTTCCTCTCGCTGCGCGGGATATCGCTGGCGTTTATCTGGCACCGCCACTGGCAAAACAATACCTGGTTTCCCTCGCGCCACGATATATCGTGACGGTTAAAGATTCCGAATATGAAATCAACCACCGAGTCCTTAACTACAATAATTATCACGTCCAGCAGAAAAGAACGTAACGGACGTTACGACCCGACGCTTAACTAAGAGGACACGATGATGAATAAAGACGAAATCGGCGGCAACTGGAAGCAGTTCAAAGGTAAAGCGAAAGAACAGTGGGGTAAGCTGACTGATGACGATATGACCGTCATTGAAGGTAAACGCGATCAGCTTGTCGGTAAAATCCAGGAGCGTTACGGCTACGCAAAAGACCAGGCGGAAAAAGAAGTGGGCGACTGGGAAAAACGCAACGACTACCGCTGGTAACCGGGCTATACCCGAAAGTACAAGGAAGTACACCCTGAGGGCGGCCATGTGCCGCCTTTGCTTTTACCGCTAACGCGGTTTTTTCTTCACCAGAATAGAGTGGTCATGCTGGCATGCGTCCTGATGACGACAGGCTTCCACTTCAACGCACGCAGAGCACAGCCCGTGCGCTTCAATTACATTATGGCGCAGGGCAAAACCCATTTTCGCTGCCAGCGTATGCATAATATCTTCCACACCTTCCGCAGCCTCTTCTTTCACCACGCCACAGCGGTCACAGATAAACATGGCCGATGTATGCGTTGGCTGATCGAAAAGGTGGCATAGCACATAGCTGTTGGTGGATTCAACCTTATGCACGAACCCTTGCTCAAGCAGGAAATCCAGCGCGCGATACACCGTCGGTGGTTTCGCCTGCGGCTCGCTTTCGCGGAGCAGGTCGAGCAGATCGTAAGCGCTGATAGCACCCTGCTGCAGGCTCATTAGACGTAAGACTTCAAGGCGCTGCGGAGTCAGGCGCACATTGCGTTGCGCACACAGCTTTTCGGCCTGCGCTAACAGCTCTTTTGTGGACTTATCCATGTAGCACCCCGGATGTTATAGGACGGAAAACCCCCACTTTATCATGTTCTGGTAAAAACACCGAGATCCACCAGTCTGTGCTATACCTGACCCATTACAAACCGGGAAATACACAATGAAAAGACCTGACTGTATTCGGCACTGGCGCGACGTTGAAGGCGCGGATGATTCAACCTATCCAGACAGCGACGAGCTGTTTTCTATCGGCGCTCCGCTGGCCCGCAAGCTCGGGCTCGGGCGCATCGGTATCCATCATGAGCGTTTACCGCCCGGGCGCAGGACGTCCTATCCGCATGCGGAAAGCGATGAAGAAGAGTTCATTTATGTGCTCGAAGGTTATCCAGAAGCGTGGATTAATGGCTATTTATGGAAACTAGAACCGGGCGACAGCGTGGGGTTCCCTGCCGGAACCGGTATCTGCCACACCTTTATCAACAACACGGAGGAAGAGGTGCGTTTGCTGGTCGTGGGCGAGGCCAACAAGAAGCAGAACCGCATCTACTATCCACTCAACCCCGTGTATGCCGCGACCCGTGAGGATCGCTGGGTAGACCACCCACCCCAGTTTTTTGGACCGCATGATGGAAAACCTGGGAAAAAATAATTTCCTCTTCTATAAATATTGAGGGCCGTCACAAAATATAACAGGCCGTAAGGGAGTTTTACTTAGGGATAGAAATAGCGGGTCTTTTACTACTTATTCACAGCAATAGTTCGTTCCTGTTTGGGTGATAACAGACAGGGGTTATTTCATAACAGACTATAACGGGCATACTGTGAAAAAAATTTTTAAATTTTCGGTGGTTAGCATCGCTGTTTCCTTGTTTATGGCAAATCAGGCGGGAGCAGCCAATACCTGGACAGAAGCGCGCAGTGACGCAATGGGTGGCACTGGCGTTGCGGCTGGGAGCTATGGCAGTGCAGTATTGATAAACCCGGCGCTGCTGGCAAAGGCAAAGCCGGATGATGATGTTACGGTTATTCTGCCGTCAATTGGCGCTCAAATTTCGGATAAGGACAATCTGCGCGATAAGATTGATGATATCAGCGACGACGTCAGCAAATATCGCAGCACGCTGGATAATATCAATCTTTTCGATCTCCTCAATCCCGCGAGTCCGGCCTCCCGGAACGTCTCAGCCGCTGCGGGCGATCTTGCTAATCAACTGGATTCTCTGAAAGGAAAAACCGCCAGCGGTAAAGCGGGTGCCGGGATTGCTGTCAGTATTCCTAATGACGTGTTATCCGTAGCATTCGTCGCAAAAGCGAATGCGCGCGCACGCGTGAGTTCCTATATTGATCAGGGCGATATTGACACATTGCGCGGTATTGAGGCCGTTCCAGCCACCGCGTTAGCGGTAAATCCGAATGATTTGAAGTCAAAAGGTTTTGGTCGCGCGGCGATCGTTTCGGACTATGGTGTGGCGGTGGCGCGTCAGTTTGACATTAGCGGCGTACCGGTCTCCGTAGGTATCACGCCAAAGCTGCAAAAAACCTGGCTCTATAACTATACGGTTTCCATCTACAACTTCGACAGCGGCGATATCAATAGTAGTCGCTATCGTAATGATGATACCGGCTTTAACGTTGACGCCGGTCTTGCTGCTGACTTCGGCGATAACTGGACCGTTGGTTTAACCGGACAAAATCTCATCTCCCGGGATATCGACACGAAGAAAGTGGATGGCGTGCGTGATACTTATCAAATCAGTCCTGTAGTGACCGCCGGTGCCGCCTGGCACAACGATCTGGTGACGCTGACCGCCGATGGCGATTTGACGGAAACCAAAGGCTTCAAGAGCGAAGATACGTCGCAGTACGTTGGCGTCGGTGCCGAGGTTACGCCGCTCAGCTGGCTGGCGGTGCGTGCGGGTTATCGCGCGGACGTGAAGGGTAACGACAGCAATGTCTTTACAGGCGGTGTCGGTTTCGCGCCGTTCAGTACCGTTCATGTTGACCTGATGGGCCTGTACGGTGAAGACGAAACCTGGGGCGCAGGGGCTCAGCTGAGCATGACGTTCTAAACACAAAGGGCACCCCGGCTGGTGCCCTTTACACTTATCCGTGTGCTGCTTTAGCCAGCGTATCGTTGATCCATTGATTCACGCTTTTACCTGAAACTTCAGCGGCAATGCTGATCGCTGAATGGACTTCTGGCGAGATGCGCAAACTGATTTTTCCGCTAGCTGGTCGCAGAGGCTCTCGGCCCTGCTCAGCACAATATGCCAGATAATCATCAACTGCTTCTTCAAACGCTTTACGCAGGGCAGCGACGTTATCAGCATGAAAACCGATAACATCTCTTATGCCAGCAACATGCCCAACGAAGCACAGATCTTCGTCGCTGTAATCTATTTTTGCGGCATAGCCTTTATAAGTCATAGTGTTAATCATGGAGATACCCCTGTTGAGATGAGAAAAGCCATTGCGTCGCGAACCTGATAAACCTTCGCTTCTTTATCCGGATGAGGACGATGAAACGAAGCCACAACTCCATTGATTTCGAATCTTACCCTTGAGCCGTTGCCTTCTGAGGCTTTCGCACCCAATGCGATAAAAAGCGCTTCAATCCTGCGCCATTCCAGAGAACTGGGTGTAGGCATAGAGAAAATCAACTGCAATGTTTTTTGGTGGCGGGCGTTCAATGTTTTCATTTTTAATAGATTCCATTTTGATTTTTCTCTCCGCCAAGTAGAAATAAATGATATCACTTTTTGATATCATATCAAGCCGGATCGTATCCTTTTTGAGCCTGTGCTATAGTAGCGCCCCTTTTCCACCAGATGCTTAAAACTTCGCCATGTCGTCAGAATTACAGACCGCTTTTCCTGCACACCGTTTCTCCATTGCGCCGATGCTCGACTGGACGGACAGACACTGCCGCTATTTCCTGCGCCAGCTCTCCCGCCATACGCTGCTGTACACCGAAATGGTGACCACGGGCGCAATCATTCACGGGAAGGGCGACTATCTGGCCTACAGCGAAGAAGAGCATCCGGTTGCCCTGCAGCTGGGCGGCAGCGATCCGGCCGCGCTGGCGCAGTGCGCGAAGCTGGCAGAGGAACGCGGCTACGACGAGATCAACCTCAACGTTGGCTGCCCGTCCGATCGCGTGCAAAACGGCATGTTTGGCGCATGTTTGATGGGGAACGCGCAGCTCGTGGCGGACTGCATCAAGGCGATGCGCGACGTGGTTTCCATTCCGGTCACGGTCAAAACCCGTATCGGCATTGACGACCAGGACAGCTATGAATTCCTGTGCGACTTCATCAATACGGTATCCGGGCAAGGCGAGTGCGAGATGTTCATCATCCACGCGCGAAAAGCCTGGCTCTCCGGCCTGAGCCCGAAAGAGAACCGCGAAATTCCGCCGCTGGACTATCCGCGCGTGTACCAGCTTAAGCGTGATTTCCCGCACCTGACGATGTCCATTAACGGCGGCATCAAGTCGCTGGAAGAGGCCAAAGCGCATCTGGAACATATGGATGGCGTGATGGTCGGGCGCGAGGCGTATCAGAACCCGGGTATTCTGGCGACGGTGGACCGTGAAATCTTCGGCATCGAATGCGCAGACACCGATCCGGTTGCCGTCGTGCGTGCGATGTATCCTTACATTGAGCGCGAGCTGAGCAATGGCACTTATCTCGGCCATATCACCCGCCATATGCTTGGCCTGTTCCAGGGTATTCCGGGCGCGCGTCAGTGGCGTCGTTACCTGAGCGAGAATGCGCATAAAGCCGGTGCAGATATCGAGGTGCTGGAACATGCGCTGCGGCTGGTGGCAGATAAGCGATAACTTTCGCTAAAAGTTCGTCAAATTCACCACGCCCTGCGAACGATCGCAGGGCGTTTTGCTTTAATAACAACAGGTTAACACTGGCATGATTCTTGTAATGCTTACTGCATTACTCGGGAACTCGTGGGAGAGCACCATGCTGGAACTGCTTTTTGTGATTGGCTTTTTTGTCATGCTGTTAGCGACAGGCGTTTCGCTGCTCGGCATTCTGGCGGCTATCGTGGTGGCGACGGTGGTCATGTTTATTGGCGGACTGTTTGCTCTGACGATCAAGCTGTTGCCGTGGCTACTGCTGGCCATTGCGGTCGTGTGGGTGATTCGGGCGATTAAATCGCCAAAAGTGCCCAGTTATCAGCGCAATAACCGCTTCCGTTACTAAGGTATTGAGGGGTTCGTCACATACTTGTAACTTTTCCGGCGGCAGGGCTTAGAACAGAATAGGATTTACTTATCGAATCTGTCACTATGACTGCCGCTAAAGAATTCATCGAGCTGTACCCTACATACAGCCGAACTAAAAAAAGAAAGGGCTTCCCACGGGAAGCCCAATTTCTTTTTAGGGCTCAGGGAATCAACAAACTTGACCCCTGCGTTGCCCGGCTCTCCAGCACTTCATGTGCACGCTGCGCATCGGTTAGCGCGTATTTCTGCGCATCAGCCACATCCACCTTAATGACGCCGCTGGCGATCAGCGAGAAGAGCTCGTTACTGGCTTCCTCAAGTTCTTCCCGGTTGGTGATGTATCCTTGCAGGGAAGGGCGCGTCACGTACAGAGAACCTTTCTGGTTCAGTATGCCGAGATTAACGCCGGTCACCGCGCCTGACGCATTCCCGAAGCTTACCATCAGCCCGCGACGCTGCAGGCAGTCCAGCGACGCTTCCCAGGTGTCTTTCCCTACCGAGTCATACACCACGCGGACTTTTTTGCCGTTAGTGATCTCTTTCAGCCGCTCAACAATGCTCTCTTCACGGTAGTTAATCACCTGCCAGGCGCCCGCCTGCAGCGCGCGCTGCGCTTTTTGTGCATTTCCGACTGTGCCGATCAGCTTCGCGCCCAGCGCTTTTGCCCACTGACAGGCGATAAGCCCGACGCCACCCGCTGCGGCATGAAACAGGAACTGCTCGTCGGGTTTAATTTCATAGGTTTTGCGCAGCAGGTAGTAAACCGTCAAACCTTTCAGGAACGAGGCTGCCGCCTGCTCAAAGGAGATGGCGTTAGGCAGCAGGGCGGCTTTATCCGCCGGAACGTTGTGAACGGAGCTGTAAGCGCCCAGCGCGGACTGTGCATACACCACGCGGTCGCCCTCTTTAATATGCTTAACTGCGCTGCCCACTTTGACGACGATACCGGCTGCCTCGGTGCCCAGGCCGCTCGGCATTGACGGAGGCGGGTAGAGACCGCCGCGAATATAGGTGTCGATGTAGTTTATGCCGATGGCTTTGTTTTCAACCTGCACTTCGTTTTCGCCAGGTGCGGCAGGGGTGAACTCCACCGCTTTCAGTACGTCTGGCCCACCGTGTTTCTGGAATTCAATGCGCGTTGCCATGCTCCCTCCGTAAGAAAAATATGGTAATCTTTCGACCCACTCTTTATCTCGGTAACTCCATTCACTATGGCAGGAAACAAACCCTTCAACAAACAGACTGAACCTCGCGAGCGTGATTTCCAGGTCGCAGGGTTAAAGGTCCCGCCGCACTCGATTGAAGCGGAACAGTCGGTGTTGGGCGGTTTAATGCTGGATAACGAGCGCTGGGACGACGTCGCCGAGCGCGTCGTGGCGGAAGATTTCTACACCCGTCCGCACCGCCACATCTTTACCGAAATGGCGCGTCTGCAGGAGTCGGGCAGCCCGATAGACCTGATCACGCTCGCGGAATCGCTGGAGCGTCTTGGGCAACTCGACAGCTGCGGCGGGTTTGCCTATCTGGCGGAGCTGTCAAAAAACACGCCTAGTGCGGCGAACATCAGCGCTTATGCCGATATCGTGCGCGAACGTGCCGTCGTTCGCGAGATGATCTCGGTGGCGAACGAGATCGCCGAAGCCGGTTTCGATCCGCAGGGTCGCACCAGCGAAGACCTGCTCGACCTTGCCGAGTCGCGCGTCTTTAAAATCGCCGAAAGCCGCGCCAATAAAGACGAAGGCCCAAAAAACATCGCCGATGTCCTCGACGCCACCGTTGCCCGTATCGAACAGCTGTTCCAGCAGCCGCACGATGGCGTCACCGGCGTGAATACCGGCTATGACGATTTGAACAAGAAAACCGCCGGCCTGCAGCCGTCGGATTTGATCATCGTCGCCGCGCGTCCGTCGATGGGTAAAACCACTTTTGCGATGAACCTCGTCGAAAACGCGGCGATGTTGCAGGATAAGCCGGTGCTGATCTTCAGTCTTGAGATGCCCTCCGAGCAGATTATGATGCGTTCTCTGGCGTCGCTGTCGCGCGTGGATCAGACCCGCATTCGTACCGGCCAGCTTGATGATGAAGACTGGGCGCGCATCTCCGGCACCATGGGCATTCTGCTGGAAAAACGTAACATCTACATCGATGACTCTTCTGGCCTGACGCCGACGGAGGTCCGTTCCCGCGCGCGCCGTATCGCCCGTGAACACGGCGGCATCGGCCTCATCATGATCGACTACCTTCAGCTGATGCGCGTCCCGTCGCTCTCCGACAACCGTACGCTGGAAATTGCGGAGATTTCCCGCTCGCTCAAGGCGTTAGCCAAAGAGCTGCACGTACCGGTCGTTGCGCTGTCGCAGCTCAACCGCTCCCTGGAACAACGTGCCGACAAGCGCCCGGTCAACTCTGACCTCCGCGAATCCGGCTCCATCGAGCAGGATGCCGACTTAATCATGTTTATCTACCGTGATGAGGTTTATCACGAGAACAGCGACCTGAAAGGGATCGCCGAAATTATTATTGGTAAACAACGTAACGGCCCGATCGGGACGGTGCGTCTGACCTTTAACGGACAGTGGTCGCGTTTCGACAACTATGCCGGTCCTCAATATGATGATGAGTAATTTCTAAGGAATTCAAATGCAAGCGGCAACTGTTGTTATTAACCGCCGCGCTCTGCGACACAACCTGCAACGTCTGCGTGAACTGGCACCCGCCAGCAAGCTCGTTGCAGTCGTGAAAGCGAACGCTTACGGACACGGTCTTCTGGAGACCGCGCGAACGCTCCCCGATGCCGACGCCTTTGGCGTCGCCCGTCTCGAAGAAGCTCTCCGCCTGCGCGCGGGCGGCATTACTCAACCCATTCTGCTCCTCGAAGGCTTTTTCGAAGCCAGCGATCTGCCGACCATCGCTGACCAGCATCTGCATACGGCGGTACACAACGATGAACAGCTCGCCGCACTCGAAACCGCCGAGCTGAGCGAGCCGGTGACCGTATGGATGAAGCTCGATACGGGCATGCACCGTCTGGGCGTGCGTCCGGAGAGCGCGGAAGCGTTCTATCAGCGTTTATGCCGGTGCAAAAACGTGCGCCAGCCGGTGAATATCGTCAGCCACTTCGCCCGTGCCGATGAGCCCGAGTGCGGTGCAACCGAGCGGCAGCTGGATATCTTTAACACCTTCTGCGAAGGCAAGCCGGGGATGCGCTCGATTGCGGCATCCGGCGGTATTCTGCTATGGCCGCAGTCGCATTTCGACTGGGCGCGACCGGGTATCATTCTCTACGGCGTATCGCCGCTGGAGAACAAACCCTGGGGGCCGGACTTTGGCTTCCAGCCGGTTATGTCGCTGGTCTCTAACCTGATTGCCGTGCGTGACCATAAAGCGGGCGAGCCGGTGGGCTACGGCGGCACCTGGACCAGCGAGCGTGATACCCGTCTTGGCGTGGTGGCGATGGGCTATGGTGACGGCTATCCGCGCGCCGCACCGTCGGGTACGCCGGTTCTGGTCAACGGACGCGAGGTGAAGATTGTTGGCCGCGTGGCGATGGACATGATTTGCGTCGATCTGGGGCCTGAAGCCCAGGATAAGCCCGGCGACGATGTGGTAATGTGGGGCGAAGGTTTGCCCGTCGAACGCATTGCTGAAATTACAAAAGTGAGTGCTTACGAACTTATCACGCGCCTGACTTCAAGGGTTGCGATGAAGTACATTGATTGAGACTCGCATAGAGTAGTCCAACGGCATAAGCTGCCGTTGGACGCGTAACGCTTATTTCAACACGTTATAGATCGCCTGATTAGTCAAATAATCCGACGCTAGCCCTGACTCCGGAGTGAAGCGTGAACCCTGGATGGACGAGAACCGTTTTCCAGTGCTGCCCAGCGAGACATAGCGTTCTCCTCCATCGTTTTCCGAAATGGTGTACACCGTTTTCTGCATCTCGGCGAATAGCGGAGCGTTACGCTGAATGGTCTGATGCAATTCCAGCAGCTGCACTCCATCCAGATTGAGCTTTTTATCCAGCTTGACGCCCCATCTTTGCAGGCAGACTTCGGCGAAATGGCGCACGATTGTGCCGGGTTCATGGACGACTTTTTCCCCGCTATTCCCATTGGCCGAAGCATTCCCCACCAGCGTAGCGTGGCGGCCCGACATGGGGTAAATATGGACTTTTGTCGCACTATCGGTCTGTGGAATGACGCACGAGAAACCTTTTGACCGCTCATGTCTGGCGTAGAAAGCCACATACTCCTTAACGTTGCTACCCAGAGTGACTTTGTCCGCCTGGAAATTACCCATGCCCGGGACCGGATCGACCGCAAAAATATTCACCGGGATCGTCGTTAAAAGGGGATCGGCCAGCATTGCATTGGCAAGCATATGGCAGCTAATTCCTCCCCGGCTCCACCCAACAAGATTCACCTGAGTGGGTAGGATCTGCCCCTGACGGAAGGTTTTGATGATTTGCTGCTGCAGCGCCTGCTGGGTTACTTTACGATCGCCATAGTCATATTTACGCCACCAAAAAGAACCGGTAACCTCAATGTCCTGAATCGGCACGCCAGCCTTTTTGAGCTGCTCGTAGTTTTCTTTTGTGAGCTTCTCACGCTGCCAGTCAACGTGCCCTTTTATAATATTGATCGCGTGCTGAACATTCTCATTCCAGCCGCTGCCCAGAAGCTGGGCGCGAAGCTGAGAATATTCTCCGCTTTTGACCCAAAGCTCGTCGCTTTGTAAATTTCCGCTTCCCGGGCCATCAAGAATGACCCATTCGGCGAACTCTTTACCCTTGTTATTGGCAGCCAGAGAAGAGATGAGTTCGCCGTTCCAGTAATTAGCATGAGACTCATCAAATTTATTAGAACCAGTACCACAGAAATACACTGTTAGTATTGTCATAAATGACCTCATTGAAATATTAATATGTAGTGGTGACACGCGTGTAGTTAAATAATACGTGTCAGCAATATTTCTAGGAATATGCTATTGAGCCCAGGTCGTTTTTGATAACGATAAGATCGTTCTTAATTAAACATAGCTATGTTTAATGTGTAGTACTGCTTAACTTTTTGCTTAGGGCATATGACATTCGCCTTATGCCGAATGCTGTTTTTACAGTTTTGCAATAGCACGCATACTTAATTTCGGAATGAGTTGGTTGAATAATCTAAGAAAATAGATTTCACACGGGGTTATGCTACAATGAATATATTAATGATCGATGAATTACCGATCTTCATTCACGGTATGAAAACAGAGCTGGAACGCGTAATGCCGGAATGCACTGTTTTTGCAGCGAACAATTTTGAAGATGCACACGCAATTTTAACCGCTATGCCGGTCAGCATTATTTTGCTGGATGGTGAAATGAAGTGCCGTGATTTTATCACTAATTTGATGACAAACTGGCCTGAGCTACCGATCGTGGTAATGTTACGAAAAGCGACGGATAAGATATTCAATTTCTACATCCGCCAAAGCATTAAGGGCATATTTACCAAGGATCTCCCCGCTGAAAAAATCAGCCAGATACTTAGCATGGTCTCCTCGGGAGTGGTCTGCTTTCCGGAGCAAGCAGTGGTCCAGCGGGAACAACCCACTGGCGGTTTGCCGATCCACTCCCTGAGTCGTCGGCAGAAGGAGGTTCTCAAGCTGCTGGCTAATGGAGGAACAAATAAGCAGATCAGCAGGCAATTGAATATCAGTGCAGGTACGGTCAAAGTGCATCTGGAATCCATCTTTCACCGATTACAGGTCAACAATCGGACTCAGGCCGCAATGCTCTATTTTAAATATATGGCTAATTAGGCGATTTTCAGCAAAACGAAGGGCTGCAGTCAACACGCGTTAAGAGAAAAGCGCAACAGGCAGACTTCTGTTGCGCTTTGTTTTTTAACGGTACTGAGATTTAAAATAATATATCACCACCACCAGCGTTCCGAAGTCCTGCAACAGCCAGAACGGAAAGCTGTCACTCAGTATATCAGCGCCGGTAATAATAAATTTCATGTTTAAGCTGCTCTCACCAAAAAAACCAAAGGCAAGGGCGGCCAAGCCGATTTTACACATTACCGGCAGGGCATGGACTCGTCGGCTATAGGCGGCAAACAAAATCAGCAGCGATGTAACCAGGTCGACGAAGATAATAAAGGGGAGCACCCAGCCATTCATCATGTTAAGCATTTATTCTCCATCGGGTTTGTTGTGGGTTAAATCAGGCGGAGAAAGTGACTCATGTCTGACTTTACTTTTGATGACGCTTGCAACATCAAAAATATCGCGCTGTTCATGCCGGCGGAAAAAGTTTGCCAGCCAGACGATCAGGCCATTACTCATTGCACCGAGGATATACCCTAAACCAAGCGTGATATCGGCCTGATTGAGGTCTATCTTTAACCAGCGGGCTGATAACCCGCCTAATGCGACGGCCGCGCCCATGCTAATTCCACCAAAAATAATGCCTGCCATAAACCGGCTGTGCTGGTGCAACCGCTGCGGTTGCCAGAAAAACGAGATACTGACGCCGCCAAATAAACCTGAAAAAGCCAGCAAGGCTTCACTGATGAGTGTCGGGAGATAGATGTCAGACATACGTTCATCCTCTGCAAGGATAAATCCCCCTGGAAAAGGGGATTTATTATCGTAACGGGCGCTTATTATTGGCAGGGATCCAGCTCAACAATATGCTGATACCTATCGGTCGTAATAAAGCGCTGTTGCCCTGACAGGCTGTAAATCAAACGCTTGGGAGAGCGATATCCCTTCACGACATCGACATCTGCGCTAAGCCAGGGCTGACTGGCAGGAAGAGCGCTATGGCTGTATTTATCGCCACCGATCCACTTTTGATGGGTGAGTTTCACCCCCCAAAGCGATTCGCTTTCACTACCCGACCAGCCGAGGCGTTTGGCTTCCTCCGAGGTGATATAGCGGTCGGGCAGGCGTCCGAAATTTTTTATATGACGAAGCGTTGTCGCCAGATCGGTCACGTTATTGACGGGCGGCATCCCCTGGGAAGATAAAAAGGCGTTGGCTTCCTTTATTTCATCTTCGCAGGTTGGCATGGCGGCGGTTGCCTGTAAAACGGTGAATAATGAAACAGACAGCACGGCCATTTTCACTATGGAGAGTGGTTTCATTGTGTTTTTCCTGTTGAGTTAACTGAGAAATAGCTTCATTTCTGCTTCGCGGCGTCGGGTAAGACCGGTCAAAACCTTACCGCCTGCCTTATTCCAGCTTTTGAACTGCAGTGCGGCGCCCTGGATATCGCCCGCGTTAAATTTTTTGAGCAGCGTGGATTTCTTTAAATTGCCCACGCCAAGGTTGAAGGCGAATGAAACCAGCGCGTCGAATTGAACCTGCGTTGCTGGTTGGTTCAGCAGTTTTTTCACGCCGTCCTCGGTGCGTTTCAGATCTTTGCGCAGCAGATCTTTGGCTTCGCCGGTAGTAATTTTGGTGAGTTTTTCCATCTCCTCTTTGAGGATCAAATGGCCATAGCCGATGGTCCATAAACCTACGGCATCGCGATAACGCTCCAGCTTCAGCCCTTCAAACTGGCAAATAAGCTGAATGCCCTTGTCACCGGTACGTTCTGGTTGTTTTTGCATTATGGAGTCTCCTCTGCTTTCGGGCGGGGAATCACCTTGTTGGTGTATTCGTCAATCAAACGCATGACGCTCTCCGGCGGCTCAAGCGCGGCAAATTGCATTTCCACATCGACGTGGCGGCTGTCACGCCCGCCTTTGTTATCGCTGGAAGGTGAAAGGCTGACGTGAAAGCGGCCAAATTCGTTCTCACCGGACTGGCGGGAAGGTGCCTGCATGCCTTCCGTACGGATCGTCAGGTTGACCTTCATCTTTTCCAGCATCAGCCCGCGCGGTGTTGAAAGCGCGACTAAGGGCAGGTCAAAGTAGTGCTTTTCATCCAGTGCCAGCTGTACCGTACGTGGAATCAACGAACCGTCTTCTGCGGGTTCGAAAAAGGGATCCAGCGCCTTCATATACTGCTGAGCAATCAGTTCGTTGGCCGCAGTGGCCGCGTACTGCATCCCGCGCGTGATATCTTCAAGCGAGATCGGCACGCCGGGAATATCGGCTGGAGGCGCTGGAGGCGTGTTTTCCTGTAGCGGCGGCGTGCCTTCATCCTCTTTGCCCGCCCTGTTTTCCGGCTCTTCATCCTTGCCGCCGCGCAGCCATTTTTTAAAAGACATATTTCGCTCCTGGAAAAAGGGCTACCCGGGTAGCCCCTGCGTTACGGAATCGCACGTATGTCGCGGCGTGGAAGATTACTGCGCGGCGACAGGCTTGGTTTTGGCGTTGGTCAGGTAATCAATTACGCGCTGCAGAGCTTCAGGTGGCTCCTGGCGTTTAATCTGGGTATGAATGGAGTATTTCGCGCGTGTATCGGTCGAGCGGGTCTGCTCCGATTTATGGGAGACCTTGCCGGTCATTTTCGCTTTAAATACGCCCCAGCCGACGGACGCTTCCACGGAGGCTTCCGCTTCGGTGCTGCTGGAGCTGGCTTCGCTTTGGCTCACTTCCAGCTCAAAGTCGATGGTACCGTCCTCGATACAGATGATGGGGTGGGTGACCGCCGCCAGGAGCGGAATGCTCATCTTGCGGGTCACGCTGCCTTTATTGACCCCCTGTTCGTCTACCACGGTTTCGTCGTAGTCGAACTCGATCGCGACAGCTTTGCCGTCTTTAATACAGACGGAGAGAAGGAAGTCAGTGTAGGCCTTGCTCGCCTGAACCTGTGCTTTGATCATCGCCTGCAGCGGGCCGCCGATCATATGCTCCAGCGGCAGGGCGTTAATGACTGAACCAATAAATTGTGAATCCATGATGTGAACTCCTTGAATCAGTGAATGCGCGGTTGCGCAGGAGTCACATTACGGAAAGCGAGAAGAGGAAAATATTGGGTAAATGTCATGGCGAGAGGACGCAAAAAACCTATGCCGATCGCAGGATAATCTTAAAGGGTGGTGTTGCGTGATATTCCGGTTTATTGTTGAAATCCCTGCCTCATCGAATTCCGGAGAACCATCGCGTGTTTCAGAAAGTTGACGCCTATGCCGGCGACCCTATCCTCTCCTTAATGGAGCGTTTCAAAGAAGATCCTCGCAGCGACAAAGTGAACCTGAGCATCGGTTTGTATTACAACCACGAGGGTTTTATTCCTCAGCTGCAGGCCGTTGCCGAAGCTGAAGCGCGTCTGAACGCTGTTCCACACGGCGCGTCGCTCTATCTGCCGATGGAAGGATTAAATGCCTACCGCAGCACCATTGCGCCGCTGCTGTTTGGTGCCGATCACGCGGTGCTCGCGCAAAAACGCGTGGCGACCATCCAGACGCTGGGCGGCTCGGGTGCGCTGAAGGTGGGTGCCGACTTCCTGAAAAAATACTTCCCGGATTCAGGCGTGTGGGTGAGTGACCCGACGTGGGAAAACCACGTTGCGATCTTCGAGGGCGCAGGTTTCAAAGTGGCGACCTATCCATGGTTTGACAGCGAAACTAACGGCGTGCGCGTTGACGCGCTGCTGGAAAAACTGAACACCCTGCCGGAGCGCAGTATTGTGCTGCTGCATCCATGCTGCCATAACCCAACCGGTGCGGATCTCACCAACGCCCAGTGGGATGCGGTGATTGAGGTACTGAAGGCCCGCAACCTGATCCCGTTCCTCGACATTGCCTACCAGGGCTTTGGCGCGGGCATGGAAGAAGATGCTTACGCCATTCGCGCCGTGGCCAGCGCCGGGCTGCCTGTTCTGGTCAGCAACTCCTTCTCTAAAATCTTCTCCCTGTACGGTGAACGCGTTGGCGGTCTGTCCGTGGTGTGTGAAGACGCCGAAGCGGCAGGTCGCGTGCTGGGCCAGTTGAAGGCGACGGTGCGTCGCATTTACTCCAGCCCGCCAAACTTTGGTGCGCAGGTGGTGGCGACGGTGCTCGGTGACGAAAAGCTGAAAGCGTCCTGGCTTGCGGAAGTGGAAGCGATGCGCCAGCGCATTCAGACGATGCGTCAGGAGCTGGTTAACGTCCTGAAAGAGGCCGTGCCGGGACATAATTTCGACTATCTGCTCAAGCAGCGCGGGATGTTCAGCTATACCGGACTGAGTGCGGCCCAGGTCGATCGCCTGCGCGAAGAGTTCGGCGTCTACCTGATCGCCAGTGGCCGTATGTGCGTAGCGGGTTTGAATGCCAGCAACGTTCATCGCGTGGCGCAGGCGTTTGCTGCTGTGATGTAAGTATTCACTTACTACATGCCATATGTAGGCCGGGTAAGGCGCAGCCGCCACCCGGCTTTTTTGTTTGCGCCGGTGCCAATCATTTCCCGGTGGCGCTTCGCTTACCGGGCCTACACGCCTATTCCACTCTTTGTGATCGTCTTCTTTTTATTCAGCTTCATAAGCAAAAACTCCTTCCCTTCACCTCCCGCTGGGGTTATGGTCGGATAGTTTTTTGACCATTCGCTCAAATTAAAACAATAACAAACTGAATATTCAGGGGAAAATATGCGCAAGATCACACTGGCGCTCAGCGCCGCCTGCTTATTGTTCTCGCTTAATAGCGCCGTCGTCGCGCGAGCTTCTGCCCCGACGCCGCTTTACACAGGCACCACCGCCGCCATTCTCGCCGAGCAGGCACCCATTCACTGGGTTTCCGTGGCCCAAATCGAAAACAGCCTGATGGGCCGTGCGCCAATGGCCGTGGGCTTTGACATTGATGATACCGTGCTGTTCTCAAGCCCCGGCTTCTGGCGCGGAAAGAAAACGTATTCACCGGACAGCGAAGCGTATCTGAAGAACCCGGAATTCTGGGAAAAAATGAATAACGGCTGGGACGAATTCAGCATCCCGAAAGAGGTTGCCCGTGCGCTTATTGCCATGCACGTGAAGCGCGGTGACAGCATTTATTTTGTGACCGGCCGCAGTCAGACCAAAACGGAAACCGTCTCGAAAACGCTGCAGGATGATTTCCAGATCCCGGCGGCCAGCATGAATCCGGTGATTTTTGCCGGTGACAAAGAAGGGCAAAACACCAAAACCCAGTGGCTGGAAAAGAAAAATATCAAAGTATTCTACGGCGATTCGGATAACGACATCACCGCCGCGCATGACGTGGGCGCCAGAGGGATCAGGGTGTTACGTGCCTCTAACTCCACGTATCGACCGCTGCCGATGGCCGGAAAGTTTGGCGAAGAGGTGATCGTCAACTCGGAGTATTAAGTACCGGGCAGCGAGTTTGTCTCTTTTTTAATCAAATCTCGCTGCTGCGGGTTTTACCTTTCGTCTTCTTGCTGCACACTTAGAAAGATTCATCTTTCAATACGGAGCAGCACATGTGGTACCAACAGACTCTGACCTTAAGCGCTAAACCACGCGGATTCCACCTGGTGACGGATGAAGTCATCGGGCAACTCCGCGATCTGTCGCGCGTCAGAACGGGTTTGCTGCATCTGCTGCTTCAGCACACGTCCGCCTCTCTCACGCTTAATGAAAATTGCGATCCCACCGTCCGGTCCGACATGGAGCACTATTTTCTGAAGAGCGTGCCGGATAACGCGCCTTATGAGCATGACTATGAGGGGGCGGACGACATGCCTTCGCATATTAAATCCTCCCTGCTGGGCGTATCGCTGATGCTGCCGGTTTACAACGGGCGGTTGCTGTTGGGAACGTGGCAGGGGATCTGGCTGGGAGAGCATCGTATTCATGGTGGTTCGCGTAAAATTATCGCCACGCTGCAAGGGGAATAAAGATGACAATTTCGGAGATACTTCAGTACTGCATGAGCAAGCCCGGCGCGGAGCAGAGCGTCCACAGCGACTGGAAAGCCACGCAGATTAAGGTGGGTGATGTGCTGTTTGCGATGGTGAAAGAGGTGGAGGGCCGTCCGGCGGCGTCGCTGAAAACCAGCCCTGAACTGGCGGATTTGTTACGTCAGCAGCATGATGACGTGAGGCCGAGCAAGCACCTCAATAAGGCTCACTGGAGCACCGTTTATCTGGACGGTTCGATTCCTGGCTCGCAGATTTACTACCTGGTGGACGCGTCCTATCAGCAGGCGGTTGAGCTGCTGCCGGAAACCACCCGACAGCAACTCTCCGTGTGACAATTACAGCAACGGTTTGAGGAAGCGCGCGGTGTGCGAGGCTTCGCACTCTGCAACGGTCTCTGGCGTACCGGAGACGAGAATTTCACCGCCGCCGCTGCCGCCTTCCGGGCCGAGATCGACAATCCAGTCCGCGGTTTTAATCACGTCTAGGTTATGTTCGATGACCACGATAGTGTTGCCCTGATCTCTGAGCTGATGCAGCACCTCAAGCAGCTGCTGGATGTCGGCAAAGTGCAGGCCGGTGGTCGGCTCGTCCAGAATGTAGAGCGTCTGACCGGTGCCGCGTTTTGACAGCTCACGCGCCAGCTTCACGCGCTGCGCTTCACCGCCGGACAGCGTGGTGGCCGACTGCCCCAGACGAATGTAGGTCAGGCCCACGTCCATCAGCGTTTGCAGCTTACGCGCCAGCGCAGGAACGGCGTCAAAGAACTCGCGCGCCTCTTCGATGGTCATATCCAGCACTTCGTGGATGGTTTTGCCCTTGTACTTAATCTCCAGCGTTTCGCGGTTATAGCGCTTGCCTTTGCACTGGTCGCACGGCACGTAGATATCCGGCAGGAAGTGCATCTCAACCTTGATCACGCCGTCGCCCTGGCACGCTTCGCAGCGACCGCCGCGAACGTTAAAGCTGAAACGTCCTGGCGTATAGCCGCGTGAACGCGCTTCCGGCACGCCGGCAAACAGTTCACGTACGGGCGTGAAGACGCCGGTATAGGTTGCCGGGTTAGAGCGCGGGGTACGGCCAATCGGGCTTTGGTCAATGTCGATAACTTTATCGAAATGCTCCAGACCCTGGATGTCGCGGTACGGCGCAGGCTCGGCCAGCGTCGCGCCGTTCAGCGCCGTCTGCGCAATCGGGAACAGCGTATCGTTGATCAGCGTCGATTTACCGGAACCGGACACGCCGGTGATACAGGTAAACAGGCCAACCGGCAGCGTCAGGGTGACGTCTTTCAGGTTGTTGCCGCGCGCGCCGGTCAGCTTCAGCACTTTTTCCGGATCTGCCGCCACGCGCTGTTTCGGCACTTCAATCTTGCGCTTGCCGCTCATGAACTGGCCGGTCAGCGACTCGGGTACCGCCATAATGTCCTTCAACGTGCCTTCCGCGACCACCTGTCCGCCGTGCACGCCAGCGCCCGGTCCGATGTCGATGACGTGGTCAGCCGCACGGATCGCATCTTCATCGTGCTCGACCACGATGACCGTGTTGCCGAGGTTGCGCAGGTGAACCAGCGTCCCGAGCAGACGCTCGTTGTCGCGCTGGTGCAGGCCGATGGACGGTTCATCCAGCACGTACATCACGCCTACCAGACCCGCACCAATCTGGCTCGCCAGACGGATACGCTGGGCCTCACCGCCGGAGAGCGTTTCCGCCGAGCGGGAAAGCGTCAGGTAGTTCAGGCCAACGTTCACCAGGAACTTCAGGCGATCGCCGATCTCTTTCAGCACTTTTTCGGCAATTTTCGCGCGCTGGCCGGAGAGCTTCAGGTTGTTGAAGAAGTCCATCGCGTGGCCGATGCTCATGTCTGAGATGGTCGGCAGCGCCGTGTTTTCCACAAACACGTGGCGCGCTTCGCGACGCAGACGCGTGCCTTCACAGGTGGCGCAGGAGCGGTTGCTGATGAACTTCGCCAGCTCCTCGCGCACCGCGCTGGATTCGGTCTCTTTGTAGCGGCGCTCCATGTTGTGCAGCACCCCTTCGAACGGGTGGCGACGCACGGAGGTATCGCCGCGATCGTTCATATACTTGAACTCGATGTTCTCTTTGCCGGAACCGAACAGGATCACTCTGTGCACGTTCGCGCTCAGGCTGGCCCACGGGGCTTCAACGTCGAACTTGTAGTGCTCCGCCAGCGATTTCAGCATCTGGAAGTAGTAGAAGTTACGCTTGTCCCAGCCGCGAATGGCGCCGCCCGCCAGCGACAGCTCCGGGTTTTGAATCACTCGGTCCGGGTCGAAATATTGTTGAACACCCAGGCCGTCACACGTCGGGCACGCGCCCGCCGGGTTGTTGAATGAGAACAGGCGCGGTTCCAGCTCGCGCATGCTGTAGCCGCAAATCGGGCAGGCGAAGTTGGCGGAGAAGAGCAGCTCTTCCGTTTTTGGGTCGTCCATGTCGGAGACCACGGCCGTGCCGCCAGAGAGTTCCAGCGCCGTTTCAAAGGATTCCGCCAGACGCGTGGCGAGATCGTCGCGCACCTTGAAACGGTCAATCACCACTTCGATGGTGTGCTTCTTCTGCAGCTCCAGCTTTGGCGGATCGGACAGGTCGCACACCTCGCCGTCGATACGCGCGCGGATATAGCCCTGGCTTGCCAGGTTCTCCAGCGTTTTGGTGTGTTCGCCTTTTCGCTCTTTGATGATCGGCGCCAGCAGCATCAGGCGTTTGCCTTCCGGCTGCGACAGCACGTTATCCACCATCTGGCTTACGGTCTGGGCCGCCAGCGGAACGTCGTGGTCCGGGCAGCGCGGCTCACCCACGCGGGCATACAGCAGACGCAGGTAGTCATGAATTTCGGTAATGGTACCGACCGTTGAACGCGGGTTATGCGAGGTGGACTTCTGCTCAATAGAGATAGCAGGGGACAACCCTTCAATATGGTCGACATCCGGTTTTTCCATCAGCGACAGGAACTGACGCGCGTACGCAGAGAGTGATTCAACGTAACGACGCTGTCCTTCGGCATACAAAGTGTCGAAGGCCAGTGAGGATTTGCCAGACCCCGAAAGCCCGGTCACGACAATGAGTTTGTCGCGAGGGATTATGAGGTTGATATTCTTGAGATTGTGGGTGCGGGCGCCCCGAACTTCGATCTTATCCATTCACCTTTCCCGGTTGGAACACGGATTGCCTGGTTTGTTTGAAGGACAAACGGCTGTCAGAAACGGCTAATTATGACACAATTTGACCTGTTTGAATATACAGTATTGGAATGCATTTTCTGATTGGCTGTGTAACAATGCCGAGTTGCGAGAGAACTCTGGAACGTGCTACGCAACTATCAAAGTGCAGCATGGAAATGGTACACTCGCGCGTTTACACTATTAAGAAACGTATTCAGGAGACACGAACATGGCCAGCAGAGGCGTAAACAAGGTGATTCTCGTCGGTAATCTGGGCCAGGACCCGGAAGTACGCTACATGCCGAGTGGTGGCGCAGTTGCCAACATTACGCTGGCTACTTCCGAATCCTGGCGTGATAAAGCGACCGGTGAGATGAAAGAGCAGACCGAATGGCACCGAGTAGTGCTGTTTGGCAAACTGGCCGAAGTGGCCGGTGAGTATCTGCGTAAAGGTTCTCAGGTCTATATCGAAGGCCAGCTGCGTACCCGTAAATGGACCGATCAGTCCGGTGCTGAGAAGTACACCACTGAAGTCGTGGTTAACGTGGGCGGTACCATGCAGATGCTGGGTGGCCGTCAGGGCGGTGGTGCACCAGCAGGTGGTGGTCAGAGCCAGCAGCAGGGCGGTTGGGGTCAGCCTCAGCAGCCGCAGGGCGGCAACCAGTTCAGCGGCGGCGCACAGTCACGTCCGCAGCAGCAGTCTGCTCCGGCGCCGTCTAACGAACCGCCAATGGATTTCGACGACGACATTCCGTTCTGATTTCCGAGTGCTTAAGACAAAAAACCCAGACCATGGTCTGGGTTTTTTTATTCCGTAAGGGATCAGGTAATCACCATCGGCCAGTCGGGCGGCGTGTGGCTCATCGCCTCAACCATCACCACTTTAATATTTTCCCAGACGGCGGCGATATCCAGCAGAGTGATGCCAAGCAGACCCGTTGCAAACCAGCAGGCCGCACCCAGCCCCAGCAGGGTGCTGATAACAGCAAGACCCGCATAGTCAGATTTGCGAAACTGAATGTTCAGCGTGCTGGCTAAAAACATCAGTACCGCACTCAACAAAGGCCAACGCAGAAGAACCATGCTGGTAGTAATGGTTGCCATAAAACCCATCCTCTACAAAACAGACGAACTGAATGAAACAGTGTTTCTCGTTACAAAATATGTGTGAACTATATCACGTTTGTTGATTTATTCGCCAGTATCTGTGCGATCAAAAAAGAGGATTTTATTCCTCCGGAAAGGAGAGCGGGCAGGCTGGTTGTACCTTTGGCGCTGGAGGGGGGCGGACCCACAGCGCGGCGGAAGCGCCCATCGGGCGAGTGGGGGTACCTCAAATTCGGTTTTTATAAAAGAGGGTTATTCTCAGCCGATCCTGAAAATAGTGTGGTAAAGACTGATTATTTATAAATCAACGAACACAAAAGCCCAGAGTAAATAGCATAAAACGTCATGATGAAGTTGTACTTTTTTCATGCTGTCAGACGTTTGGCTTAATCAACAATCGCCTGGTGTGTTATCTTCCCACCGCCCTTGCGGGCTGGATAATTATTTTCCTTAATTGAAACGGAACGAATACTTATAGTTTAGCTTACGGGAAAATATTATCGTCATAACGAAATTTAAGATTTTTAATACCAAAAGTCAGTTGCTAACTTCGCATGATTCATGCAACGTAATCACCTGTTTAACAAAGCATCCGGCCTTCATTACTACAGGCGTACAACATGCAGGGATATAGGGCGGGAAATGAATCGTAGCGCGCGGCGCAAAATGCTCAGGATGGTAGGGATCATCATGGTAGTTATGCTGCCGGTGATGCTTGCGCTATGGTTTGCCCAGCTACGAGCCGTGTCTGAAACAAGCGCCCAGCTACGGACATTTGCCGAACTGGCATTAGACAAAACAGAACTGGTTATTCAACAGGTTGATCTGGCCCGGAACGAGGCTAAAAAATATCAGGGTGAGCGTTGCACGCCGGGACATCGTCAATATATGCTGAACGTTGTTCGTGGCCGTCTGTTTGTCGCCGATTTAATTTACGCGGAAGGTCAGAATTTTCTTTGTTCGACCGTTTTTACACCGGATCACCCCTACGCCATTCCTGTCGCTAATTACACGCGTAAACCTGACGTCGCTATCTATTATTATCGCGATACCCCATTTTATACTGGCTATAAAATGACATATATGCAGCGCGGAAATTATGTGGTGGTCGTCAACCCGCTTTCATACAGCGAAGTCATGTCCGCAGATCATTCTCTCTCCTGGGGGGTGTACGACACGGTAACCAATGCTTTCTTTTCCGTGAGCCAGAAAGCCAATGTTTCTTTATTAAATTCGATGATTCGGGATAAGGAATCGGTATTTCAAAAAGATAATCGCTTTTATACGATCGTAACATCCCCCAAAAGACCTATTGCGGCCATTGTGTCGACATCGAATAAACGCTTTTATGAAACGCTTTATCACCAGGCGACGTTGACCCTACCGCTGGGCATGATCTGCAGCATTATTATTTTGCTGGTATGGTCTCGTACCCATCGTGAGCTCAATTCGCCGGGGCGCTTACTGCACCGGGCGCTGAACAAACGACAGCTTTGCGTGCACTATCAGCCGATTATTGATATCAAGAACAACCAGTGCGTGGGCGCGGAGGCGTTGTTACGCTGGCCCGGTTTTAACGGGCAGGTGATGAGCCCGGCGGAGTTTATTCCGCTGGCGGAAAATGAGGGGATGAGCGAGCGGATTACGGACTATGTCGTTGAGGAAGTATTCAACGATCTGGGCCATTTCCTGGCCGAGCACCCGCATCTCTATATTTCGATTAACCTGTCGGCCACGGATTTCCACTCCTCGCGGCTGATCGCCATGATTTCCGACAAGGCTCACCACTACGCCGTCCGTGCGCAGCAAATCAAAATAGAAGTGACGGAACGCGGTTTTATCGATGTGCCAAAAACCACGCCGGTGATTCAGGCTTTCCGTCAGGCGGGTTATGAAGTCGCGATTGATGATTTCGGTACCGGCTATTCGAACCTGCACAACCTCTACTCGCTGAACGTGGATATTCTGAAAATCGATAAATCGTTTATCGATACCCTAACGACCAACAGCACCAGCCACCTGATCGCCGAGCATATTATCGAGATGGCGCAAAGCCTGCGGCTGAAAACCATTGCGGAAGGGGTAGAGACGGCAGAGCAGGTAAGCTGGCTGCTGAAGCGCGGCGTCCAGTTTTGTCAGGGATGGCACTTCGCAAAAGCGATGCCGCCCCAGGAATTTATGACCTGGCAGCAGCAGCCTTTACACTGAGGGTAATTAATTCAACTGGTGGCGATAGTCGCTCGGCGTGCGGTCAAACTCGCGGCGAAACACGCGGGAAAAGGTTTGTTGCGACACATAGCCAAGATCCATCGCGATATCAAAAATGGGCCGCTGCGTTGAGCGTAGCGCCTGCGCCGCCAGCAGCAGTCTGCGCTGGCGAATGTACTCGCCCAGCGTCTGATGCATGACCGTGCGGAACATTCTCTGTAAATACCATTTCGAATAGCCCGACTTTTTAGCGACCACATCAATGTTCAACGGTTGGTCGATATGTTCATCAATCCATTCAATAAGCGTCTGAATAATCTGCTGATGCGACATAAGGTTGCCCCTCTGTAGATACAACTATCTCGGTTAATTCGTCGTTTTCTCTGCGGGGGAGTATAATTCCTCAAGTTAACTTGAGGTAAAGAGGTTTTATGGAAAAGAGATTGCCGCGAATTAAAGCGCTGTTAACCCCCGGCGAAGTGGCAAAGCGAAGCGGCGTTGCGGTATCGGCGCTCCACTTCTATGAAAGCAAAGGGTTAATTAAGAGTATCCGTAACGGGGGCAACCAGCGCCGCTATACCCGCGACGTGCTCCGCTACGTCGCGATTATCAAAATTGCGCAACGAATCGGAATTCCCCTGGCCACGATCGGCGAGGCGTTTGGCGTGCTGCCGGAAGGGCACACGCTTAGCCCGAAAGAGTGGAAAGAGCTGTCGTCCCAGTGGCGTGAAGAGCTGGACAGGCGTATCCATACGCTGGTCGCCCTGCGCGACGAGCTGGATGGCTGTATCGGCTGCGGCTGCCTGTCGCGGAGCGATTGTCCGTTGCGTAACCCCGGCGACAGGCTGGGTGAGCAGGGAACGGGGGCGCGGCTGCTGGAAGAAGATTGAGCGTGCGTGTAGCCCATTCGCCGGGTGGCGCTTAGCTTACCCGGCCTACCAAACCGTCAAATGTAGGCCGGGTAAGGCGCAGCCGCCACCCGGCAAAAAGCATTATAAAGAACTAAAGCGCCACATAAGGGCGCTTTAGTTTTTCCCGGTCTTTGTCTTTCACTCTATCCCGCTGGTTCACGGGAGGGTTTCCCCCGACATCAGCACCCCTCAGTGTCGAGCTGGTTGGGGAGGTTCCGGATTGTGCTGACACTTTAATTCTATGCAAGACCCGTTTTTTCGCCAGCGTCGCTGACCGGTTTTTAGCCGAATTTTTTTCGCGGTGTTGTTCAATTTTCTATAGTTAAAAAGTATGAATAACAGGAGAAAACCATGCTCACGGTACACCACCTTAACCAGTCACGCTCGCACCGCGTGATTTGGGCGCTGGAAGAACTCGGCCTGCCTTATGAGATCGTTCACTACCAGCGCGAAAAGAACATGCTGGCACCGGAGGCGCTCAAAAAGGTGCATCCGCTGGGTAAATCACCGGTCATCGAAGATAACGGACTGATCCTTGCGGAGTCGGGCGCTATCCTGGAGTACCTGCAGGAAACGTACGATCCCGCGTCACGCCTTAAGCCTTTGGATCCGGCGCATAAGGTGCAATATCGCTTCTGGCTGCATTACGCCGAAGGATCGCTGATGCCGCTGCTGTTAATGAAGCTGGTCTTCAACAGCCTCGGCAAGCCGCCGGTGCCGTTTGGTATCAGAACCCTGGGTAAAGCGCTGGGGCAGGGGGTGCAGAAAGCGTATCTCAACCGTCAGCTGGAAACCCATGCGCGCTTTATTGAGTCGCACCTTGCTAAAAACAGCTGGTTTGCCGGGGATACGCTCAGCATGGCCGACATTCAGATGAGCTTTCCCATCTTTGCCCTGCTGGCACGCGGCGGTATCGCTAATCTGCCGCATATTCAGGCATGGAAGACAAAGGTTGAGAATAGCCCTGGCTGGCAAAAAACGCTGCAACAGGGTGGCCCGTTATCTATTCCGGGTGAGGACTGAAATGTAAACAAATTGCGCATAGACGATAACGTTTGCGCATCCTCTGTTTATTTCTTCAGCGTCATAAGTGAATTTTAGCGAAAAACGAGAAAGTTCAGTTGAAAAGGGCGGGGATTACGCTAGATAATCGTTTGCCTTAATTTGACCACCCGTTTGTAAGCGCGGAGCTAAACGTTTGCTTTTTTTGTGACGCCCTTTCGTCGCAAACGCAACACAAGGATTTGACGTTCAGCTGGCAGTGGCGTCTCCACCTCGCTTACGGACTTCCTAAAAAACTCTCAGGGGATGTTTTCTATGTCTACGCCATCTGCGCGTACTGGCGGTTCACTTGACGCCATGTTTAAAATTTCGGCCCGCGGCAGCACCGTGCGCCAGGAAATCGTTGCCGGTTTGACAACATTTCTGGCGATGGTTTATTCCGTCATCGTTGTGCCGAGTATGTTGGGCAAAGCAGGCTTCCCGCCAGCGGCTGTCTTTGTGGCGACCTGCCTTGTGGCCGGCGTGGGCTCCATCGTGATGGGCCTGTGGGCGAACCTGCCGCTGGCGATTGGTTGCGCCATCTCTCTGACCGCGTTTACCGCGTTCAGCCTGGTGCTGGGTCAGCACATCAGCGTACCGGTTGCGCTGGGTGCCGTGTTCCTGATGGGTGTGCTGTTTACCGTGATTTCCGCAACCGGCATCCGTAGCTGGATTTTGCGCAACCTGCCGCAGGGCGTGGCGCACGGTACCGGCATCGGCATCGGCCTGTTCCTGTTGCTGATCGCCGCCAACGGCGTTGGTCTGGTCATCAAGAACCCGCTGGACGGTCTGCCGGTAGCGCTGGGCCACTTCGCCAGCTTCCCGGTGATTATGTCGCTGATCGGTCTGGCGGTGATTATCGGTCTGGAAAAACTGAAAGTCCCGGGCGGCATTCTGCTGACCATTATCGGCGTTTCCGTTGTCGGCCTGATTTTCGATCCAACCGTACACTTCTCGGGTATCTTCGCTATGCCGTCGCTGAGCGATGACAAAGGCAACTCCCTGATTGGCAGCCTGGATATCGTTGGCGCGCTGAACCCGGTGATCCTGCCAAGCGTGCTGGCGCTGGTGATGACCGCCGTGTTTGACGCGACCGGTACCATTCGTGCGGTGGCCGGTCAGGCGAACCTGCTGGATAAAGACGGTCAGATTATTGATGGCGGCAAAGCGCTGACCACTGACTCCCTGAGCAGCGTCTTCTCTGGCCTGGTGGGCGCGGCGCCTGCGGCGGTGTACATCGAATCCGCAGCGGGTACGGCGGCAGGCGGTAAAACCGGTCTGACGGCAATCACCGTCGGCGTGCTGTTCCTGCTGATCCTGTTCCTCTCTCCGCTCTCCTATCTGGTTCCGTCGTATGCGACCGCGCCAGCGCTGATGTACGTTGGCCTGCTGATGCTGAGCAACGTGGCGAAAATCGACTTTGCGGATTTCGTGGATGCGATGTCTGGCCTGATTACCGCGGTCTTTATCGTGCTGACCTGTAACATCGTGACCGGCATTATGATCGGCTTCGCGTCGCTGGTGATTGGTCGTCTGGTCTCCGGTGAGTGGCGCAAGCTGAACGTCGGCACCGTGGTTATCGCCGTTGCGCTGGTGGCGTTCTATGCGGGCGGCTGGGCAATCTAAGTTGTCCTTTGATGCGAAAACGGGTGGCTCAGGCCGCCCGTTTTTATTTTCAGGACTCATCCTGTTGCCTTTTGCGTTACTCTGGGGAAGATAGAATAAAAGGCACGACGCCTTCCGGAGTAAATAAGCAACACAGCAAACAGGGAACGCATGGAAATCTTCTTCACAATACTCATCATGACCCTTGTGGTCTCGCTATCCGGGGTGGTTACACGCGTACTGCCCTTTCAGGTCCCCCTGCCATTAATGCAAATTGCCATCGGCGCGCTGCTGGCGTGGCCGACGTTTGGCCTGCACGTGGAATTTGACCCCGAACTGTTCCTCGTGCTGTTTATCCCGCCACTGCTGTTTGCCGATGGCTGGAAAACGCCCACGCGCGAATTCCTTGAGCACGGGCGCGAAATCTTCGGCCTGGCGCTGGCGCTGGTGGTGGTCACCGTCGTCGGGATTGGTTTTCTGATCTACTGGGCGGTACCGGGTATTCCATTAATACCGGCTTTCGCGCTGGCCGCCGTACTGTCGCCAACCGATGCCGTGGCGCTTTCCGGCATTGTGGGCGAAGGCCGTATTCCGAAGAAAATCATGGGCATTTTGCAGGGCGAGGCGCTGATGAACGACGCCTCCGGCCTGGTCGCCCTGAAGTTTGCCGTGGCCGTTGCGATGGGCACGATGGTCTTTACCGTCGGCGGCGCGACGCTGGAATTCTTCAAGGTGGCGATTGGCGGTATTCTCGCAGGCTTCGTGGTGAGCTGGCTGTACGGCCGCTCATTGCGCTTCCTCAGCCGCTGGGGCGGCGATGAACCCGCTACGCAGATCGTACTGCTGTTCCTGCTGCCGTTTGCCTCTTATCTGATTGCCGAACATATCGGCGTGTCGGGCATTCTGGCAGCGGTTGCGGCAGGGATGACCATCACCCGCTCCGGCGTGATGCGCCGCGCGCCGCTGGCCATGCGCCTGCGTGCCAACAGCACCTGGGCCATGCTGGAATTTGTCTTTAACGGCATGGTGTTCCTGCTGCTGGGCTTGCAGCTGCCGGGCATTATGGAATCCTCGCTGGTGGCGGCCGAAGCCGACCCGAACGTTGAGGTCTGGATGCTGTTTACCGACGTCGTGCTGATCTACCTGGCGCTGATGCTGGTGCGTTTCGGCTGGCTGTGGACGATGAAAAACTTCAGCGTACGCTTCCTGAAGAAAAAGCCGATGGAGTTCGGCTCGTGGACAACGCGTGAGCTGCTGATCGCCTCTTTTGCGGGCGTCCGCGGGGCGATTACCCTGGCCGGTGTGCTCTCCATTCCGCTGCTGCTGCCTACGGGCGACGTCTTCCCGGCGCGCTACGAGCTGGTCTTCCTGGCGGCGGGCGTGATTCTGTTCTCCCTGTTTGTCGGCGTGATTATGCTGCCGATTTTACTCCAGCATATTGATGCCGGTGATTCGACCCAGCAGCATAAAGAGGAGCGTATTGCCCGGGCGGCCACCGCCGAAGTGGCAATTGTCGCGATTCAGAAAATGGAAGAGCGTCTGGCTGCGGATGCGGAAGAGAACATCGACAATCAGCTGCTGACGGAAGTTAGTTCCCGCGTGATTGGTAACCTGCGCCGCCGCGCGGACGGGCGTAATGATGTGGAAAGCTCGCTGCAGGAGGAGAACCTGGAGCGCCGGTTCCGTCTGGCGGCGCTGCGCTCAGAGCGTGCCGAACTGTACCACCTGCGCGCCACGCGCCAGATCAGCAACGAAACGCTGCAAAAGCTGCTGCACGATCTGGACCTGCTGGAAGCGCTGTTAATAGAGAATCAGTAGCGCGCTTTTGCCCGGTGGCGCTGCGCTTACCGGGCCTACCTTCGAACCGTAGGCCGGGTAAGGCGAAGCCGCCACCCGGCACTATTCAGACCGCACCCAAAACCCCTCACAACACTGCAGCCACGCCTGCGCGCTGTGCGACAGATACACCCCTTCTCGCCAGATCATCCCCAGCTGCCAGTGCAGGTCGCTTTCCAGCGGGATCCAGCGCAGCGTGTTTTTATCCAGACGCTCGCAGATCGGCTGCGGCAGAATGGCAATTCCCACGCCTGCCTGCACCATCGCCGCCAGGAAATCCCACTGTCCGCTGCGTACCGCTATACGCGGCTTGACGTTATGGTGGCTAAACAGCGTCATCAGCTGGCGGCTGAGGGCGAAGTCTTCGTTGTAGATCAGCAGAGGGTGCTCGCCGAGCAGTTCAGGTCTCACCGAGTCTCTCTTCAGCCAGTCGCCGGAGCGGGGAACCAGCACGCACAGCGGGTGGCTAAAGAGCGGAAGCGTTGCCAGACCGCTCTCTTCCTCAACGGGAAGGGCGGTCATTGCCACGTCGAGCTCGCCGTTGGTGACGGCCTGCTGGACGGTTAACCCACCAAACTCCGAAATCTTCAGCTCAACGCCGGGATAACGCTGGCGAAACAGGCTAATCGGCCCGGCCATCATCATCCCCACCATTGGCGGAATGCCGAGGCGAAGCACCCCTTTCGTCAGATGATTGATATCGCCCAGCTCTGCTTCCAGCTGGCGAAACTCCGCCAGAATCGCCAGCCCGCGTTCGAACACCACGCGTCCGGTGTCGGTCAGCAACAGCTTGCGTCCGTCGCGGATCAGCAAGGTACAGTTCAGTTCATCTTCGAGGTTTTTCAGCATCTTGCTGATGGTGGGCTGGGTAACAAACAACTTCTCCGCTGCGCGGGTAAAACTTTGCTGACGAACCACTTCGACAAAATAGCGCAGCGTTCTTATGTCCATGATTATTCCTCGAAACTATACCTTTGATGATTTTAATTCATTTCAGTCCACACCGTGCGCTCTCTATACTGGCGCCTCGTCTCATTTTTGAGGAAAACCCCCATGGCCGTGGCGTTAAGCCGTGTTACGCCTGCCGTTGTGCAACGACTCCAGGTCCCGGTTCAGGTACTGCTCTACGCGGGACTGTTTGTTTTCGCAGAATATCTTGTCGGCTGGCTGCATCTGCCGCTGCCTGCCAACCTTGTCGGGATGCTGCTGATGCTCACGCTTATTCTGTGCCGCGTGATCCCCCTTAACTGGGTGCGCGCCGGGGCGCGATGGCTGCTGGCGGAGATGCTGCTGTTCTTTGTTCCTGCCGTGGTGGCGGTGGTGAACTATGCGCAGCTGCTGATGGTCGACGGCTGGCGAATCTTTGCGGTCATCGCGCTGAGTACGCTGATGGTGCTGGGGGCAACCGCCTGGGTGGTGGATAAAGTGTATCGCTTTGAAATCAGCAGGCACAAACATGACTAATTTTCAGATCAGCGTCCTGTGCCTGATTGCGACGCTGGCGATCTACTTTGCCAACAAGCGGCTGTATCGCCGCTTTCACGCCCTGCCGCTGATGCCGCTGGTCTTCACGCCGATCCTGCTGGTGCTGATGCTGGTCTTCGGCCACATCTCCTGGCAGAACTACATTGGTGAATCCCACTGGCTGCTGTGGCTGCTGGGCCCGGCGACCATCGCTTTTGCCGTCCCCGTTTACGACAACCTGGCGATTATCAAACGCCACTGGATGTCGCTCAGCGCAGGCGTGATCACCGCCACGGTGGTCGCGGTGTGCAGCTCCGTCTGGCTGGCGAGACTGTTTACGCTGCCCGATGAAATTCAGCGCAGCCTGGCCGTGCGCTCGGTGACCACGCCGTTTGCGCTGGCTGCCGCCAAACCGCTCGGCGGACAGCCGGATCTGGTGGCGCTGTTTGTTGTCGTGACGGGCGTGTTCGGTATGGCGGTCGGCGATATGCTGTTCCTGCGATTGTCGATCCGTGAAGGGATGGCAAAAGGCGCGGGGTTTGGCGCGGCGTCGCACGGGGCGGGCACGGCACGTTCGTATGAGCTTGGGCAGCAGGAGGGCGTTGTCGCGAGCCTGGTGATGATGCTTTCGGGCGTGGTGATGGTGCTGATTGCGCCGCTGGTGGCCTGGGTGATGTTTTAAGCTCCCCGGCCAGAACGGCCGGGGAGAAAGGCTTAGTGCGCGCGACCCTGCTCAACGCCGAGACCGGTTTGTGAACGGATAAACTGGGCGCGGAATTTCTCGCGCTCCAGGTTACCTTCCGGCGAATTGTCGGTGGCCGAGAAGAACCAGATGCCGATAAACGCCACGGCGATAGAGAACAGCGCCGGGTATTCATACGGGAAGATGGCGCTTGCGTGACCGAGGATCTGCACCCAGATGGTTGGGCCCAGAATCATCAGGATCACCGCCGTCAGCAGCCCCAGCCAGCCGCCAATCATCGCCCCACGGGTGGTCAGTTTTGACCAGTACATGGAGAGCAGGATGATCGGGAAGTTACAGCTGGCCGCAATCGAGAAGGCCAGCCCCACCATAAAGGCGATGTTCTGCTTCTCGAACAAAATGCCTAACAGAATCGCCACGACGCCCAGCACCAGCACGGTGATTTTCGAGACCTTCAGCTCATCGCGCTCGCTCGCGCCTTTGCGGATGACGTTGGCGTAGAGGTCATGCGACACCGCAGACGCGCCGGCCAGCGTCAGCCCTGCAACCACCGCAAGAATGGTGGCGAAGGCCACGGCGGAGATAAAGCCGAGGAACAGGTTACCGCCAACCGCGTCGGCCAGATGCACCGCCGCCATGTTGTTACCGCCAATCAGCGCGCCCGCCGCGTCTTTAAACGCCGGGTTCGCCCCCACCAGCATGATCGCGCCAAAGCCGATGATAAAGGTCAGGATATAGAAGTAACCCATGAAACCGGTGGCGTAGAAGACGCTCTTGCGCGCTTCACGCGCATCGCTCACGGTAAAGAAACGCATCAGGATATGCGGCAGACCCGCGGTGCCGAACATCAGTCCGAGACCCAGCGAGAGCGCGGATATTGGGTCTTTCACCAGCCCGCCCGGGCTCATGATCGCTTCCCCTTTCGGGTGGACCGCCATGGCTTCGGTAAACAGGTTATTGAAGCTGAAGCCGACGTGCTTCATCACCATAAAGGCCATAAAGCTGGCGCCGAACAGCAGCAGGACGGCTTTGATGATCTGCACCCAGGTGGTCGCCAGCATGCCACCGAACAGCACGTACATCACCATCAGCACGCCAACCAGCACTACCGCGATGTGGTAGTTCAGGCCGAACAGCAGTTCGATCAATTTACCCGCGCCCACCATCTGCGCAATCAGGTACAGCGCCACCACCACCAGCGAGCCGCAGGCGGAGAGGGTGCGAATCGGCCCCTGCTTCAGGCGATACGAGGCCACGTCTGCGAAAGTATAGCGGCCCAGGTTACGCAGGCGCTCGGCAATCAGGAACAGGATGATCGGCCAGCCGACGAGGAAGCCGAGGGAGTAGATCAGACCGTCATAGCCGGAGGTATACACCAGCGCGGAGATCCCGAGGAAGGAGGCGGCGGACATAAAGTCACCCGCAATCGCCAGCCCGTTCTGGAAGCCGGTAATGTTGCCGCCCGCGGTGTAGTAATCATTACGGGAGCGCACGCGCTTCGACGCCCAGTAGGTGATGTAGAGCGTCAGCAGGACGAAAATCAGGAACATCACAATCGCCTGCCAGTTGGTTGGCTGGCGCTGGACCTCGCCGGTAATGGCATCCGCCGCGTGGGCGGCAAAGGGAAGTGTGGCGGCGAGCGCCGTCAGAACTCGCTTCATGATGCTTTTACCTCTTGCAGTACCGCTTTATTAAGACGATCGAATTCACCGTTTGCGCGCCAGACGTAGACGCCGGTCAGCACGAATGAAATCACAATCACGCCAATGCCAATCGGAATGCCGCGCGTCACGCTGGTCCCCTCATGCAGCGGGGTGCCCAGCCAGTGCGGAGCAAATGCGATCAGCAGAATAAAGCCGACGTAGATAACCAGCATGATGATGGAAAGGATGAAGGCAAACCGTTGCCGCTTATCGACGAGCTCCCTGTAGTGCGCACTATTCTCTATCTGCTGACAAATATCGTTATTCATCACAGAGTCTCCAAAGGTAAGGTAGGTTTGTTTTTAGTCCCCTCTCCCTTTTGGGGAGAGGGTTAGGGTGAGGGGAGGAAGGTGCGGTCTGATGCCCTCACCCCGGCCCTCTCCCGCGGGGAGAGGGAGAAAACACTAGGAAGGCATTGCGATGGACTGCTTCTCTTCGAGCAGTTTTTCCACCACGCCAGGATCCGCGAGCGTTGAGGTATCACCGAGGTTGCTGGTGTCTCCAGCCGCGATTTTGCGCAAGATACGACGCATAATTTTGCCGGAACGGGTTTTCGGCAGCGAGTCGGTCCAGTGCAGCACGTCCGGCGTCGCCAGCGGGCCAATCTCTTTACGTACCCAGTTGCGCACCTCAGCGTAAAGCTCTGGCGACGGCTCTTCCCCGTGGTTCAGGGTGACATAGGCGTAAATCGCCTGGCCTTTGATGTTGTGCGGAATACCGACAACGGCGGCTTCAGCAATCTTCGGATGCGACACCAGCGCCGATTCAATCTCAGCGGTGCCCAGACGGTGGCCGGAGACGTTTAGCACATCGTCCACGCGCCCGGTTATCCAGTAATAGCCATCTTCATCACGACGCGCGCCGTCGCCGCTGAAGTACATGTTTTTAAAGGTCGAGAAGTAGGTCTGCTCGAAGCGATCGTGATCGCCGAACAGGGTACGCGCCTGACCCGGCCAGGAGTCTGTGATCACCAGGTTGCCTTCGGTGGCCCCTTCCAGCGGGTTGCCTTCGTTATCCACCAGCGCAGGCTGCACGCCGAAGAACGGACGGGTTGCGGAACCAGCCTTCAGCTGCGTGGCGCCCGGCATTGGGGTGATCATGAAGCCGCCGGTTTCGGTCTGCCACCAGGTGTCCATCACCGGGCATTTCTCATTGCCGATTTTCTTCCAGTACCACTCCCAGGCTTCCGGGTTGATTGGCTCACCCACGGAACCGAGGATGCGCAATGAAGAACGATCAGTGCCTTCGATGGCTTTATCACCTTCCGCCATTAATGCGCGGATCGCCGTTGGCGCGGTGTAGAGAATGTTGACCTGGTGTTTGTCGACCACCTGACACATACGCGCCGGGGTCGGCCAGTTGGGTACGCCCTCAAACATCAGCGTTGTTGCGCCACAGGCCAGCGGGCCGTACAGCAGGTAGCTGTGTCCGGTGACCCAGCCCACGTCGGCGGTACACCAGTAGATGTCGCCCGGATGATAGTCGAAGACGTATTTGAAGGTGGTGGCCGCATAGACCAGATAGCCGCCGGTGGTGTGCAGCACGCCTTTCGGCTTACCGGTGGAGCCGGAGGTATAAAGAATGAAGAGCGGATCTTCTGCGTTCATCTCTTCCGGCTGATGCTGGTCGCTCGCGTTCTCAATCAGGTCGCTCCACCACAGGTCGCGCCCTTCGTTCCAGTCGATTTTGCCGCCGGTACGCTTCAGGACGATGACGTTACTGACCGTTTTGACGTTCGGGTTTTTCAGCGCTTCGTCGACGTTTTTCTTCAGTGGGATACCGCGTCCGGCGCGCACGCCTTCATCGGCAGTGATCACCAGTTTTGAACTTGAATCGACAATACGACCCGCAACCGCTTCTGGCGAGAACCCGCCGAAAATCACCGAATGAATTGCGCCGATACGCGCGCAGGCCAGCATGGCCACCGCCGCTTCCGGCACCATCGGCATATAGATAGCGACCACATCGCCCTTTTTAATGCCCTTTTCCAGCAGGACGTTGGCAAAGCGGCACACGTCGCGGTGCAGTTCTTTATAGGTAATGTGTTTGCTCTGGGAGGCATCATCGCCTTCCCAGATAATTGCCGTCTCGTTCCCGCGCTCGGCAAGGTGACGATCGAGGCAGTTCGCCGCCAGGTTCAGGGTGCCATCTTCATACCATTTAATAGAGACATTGCCGGGCGCAAAGGAGGTGTTCTTCACCTTCTGATAAGGTTTGATCCAGTCAAGGATATGGCCCTGCTCACCCCAGAAGGTGTCCGGGGCGGTGATGGACTGCTGATATTTCTCGTGGTACTGCTCCGGGGTGATCAGGCAACGGTCCGCAATATTTGCGGGAATGTCATGTTTGTGGATTTGGCTCATGGCTTTTTTTCTCCTTGTAAGATGTTAATAATATGTCGCAAAAACGTTAATTGTAGGGGCTTTACAAGCTTTGTTTATTATTTGGGCTACAGATCACGCATTGTTTGAAGAGTATGAAAAACGAGCGAATGAAACTTTGAAGGAAAATAATTTATGCTGACGATTATTCACATTTATGTTTAAAAAAGCGTTTTTATAACAAAAGGTTATTTATCAGAATTAGAACAAACTCCCGTCATCGTCGCTTTTGTGAGTGAAACGCGTCGTTCTTTAAGGCTTGCGCAACAGGTCGCGCAAATGATACTCATACGCCGCGTTAAAAAATCCCATAAACCAACGCAACACAATTCATACCCTTTCAGTATGTCTCCCTATTCATGCAGTTTGAGTGAATAAGGCGCTTCATTGAGGAAGTCAGTTTCTATGAAAAACGTTAAAGTCAGCCTTGCCTGGCAGATCTTAATCGCCCTTGTGCTGGGCATCCTGCTGGGCAGTTACCTCCACTATCACAGCGACAGCCGCGAATGGCTGATTGCGAACCTGCTTTCACCGGCAGGGGATATCTTTATTCATCTGATCAAGATGATCGTGGTGCCGATTGTGATCTCGACGCTGGTGGTCGGTATTGCGGGCGTCGGCGATGCGAAGCAGTTAGGCCGTATTGGTGCGAAAACCATTATCTATTTCGAAGTGATCACTACGGTTGCGATTATCCTCGGTATCACGCTGGCGAACGTGTTCCAGCCGGGTTCCGGGATTGATATGTCGCAGCTGGCGACGGTGGATATTTCGAAATACCAAAGTACGACCGCTGACGTGCAGAGCCACGCGCATGGCCTGATGGGCACTATCCTGTCGCTGGTGCCGACCAACATCGTGGCGTCGATGGCGAAGGGCGAGATGCTGCCTATCATCTTCTTCTCGGTGCTGTTCGGTCTGGGGCTTTCTTCTCTGCCGGCGACGCACCGTGAGCCGCTGGTCACCGTGTTCCGTTCCATCTCTGAAACCATGTTTAAAGTGACCCACATGGTGATGCGTTACGCGCCGGTAGGGGTGTTTGCGCTTATCGCCGTCACCGTGGCGAACTTCGGTTTTGCTTCCCTGTGGCCGCTGGCGAAGCTGGTGCTCCTGGTGCACTTCGCCATCCTGTTCTTCGCGCTGGTGGTGCTGGGGATCGTGGCGCGCCTGTGCGGGCTGAGCATCTGGATCCTGATTCGTATTTTGAAAGATGAACTGATTCTGGCGTACTCCACGGCAAGCTCTGAGAGCGTGCTGCCGCGTATCATTGAGAAGATGGAAGCCTACGGCGCGCCGGCCTCTATTACCAGCTTCGTGGTACCGACCGGCTACTCCTTTAACCTGGACGGTTCGACGCTGTACCAGAGCATCGCCGCTATCTTTATTGCGCAGCTGTACGGCATTGACCTGTCGCTGTGGCAGGAGATCGTGCTGGTGCTGACGCTGATGGTGACGTCTAAAGGTATTGCAGGCGTTCCGGGCGTCTCCTTCGTAGTGCTGCTGGCTACGCTCGGCAGCGTCGGTATTCCGCTGGAAGGCCTGGCGTTTATCGCCGGCGTGGACCGTATCCTCGACATGGCGCGTACGGCGCTGAACGTGGTGGGTAATGCGCTGGCCGTGCTGGTTATCGCCAAGTGGGAACACAAATTCGATCGTAAAAAAGCGCTGGCGTATGAGCGCGAGGTGCTGGGTCGTTTTGATAAGACGGCTGACCAGTAATGTGTTAAGCCCGGTGGCGCTGCGCTTACCGGGCCTACGGTTTTTGTAGGCCGGGTAAGGCGAAGCCGTCACCCGGCACTTTATTCTCCGCTCAACGCATCAAACTCTTCACATCCCGTATCAAACCCTTCGGTGCAGCTCAGGTTCAACCAGTACAGTGCTTTCTGTTTATTGGGTGTGATAAAGCCTTTCTCGCCCTGCTGGAACAGCATCCCTGCCCAGTATTCCGCGTAGCCGGTGCGTGACAGAGATGAACTGCGCTTAAACCACGATGCCGCCAGGGCGTCGTCCTGAACCACTTCAACGCCGTTGGCATAAATCAGGCCCAGCAGCATTTGCGCATCTACCGCTGAGTCGCTGTCGATATCTTCGGTCGCCGTTTGCAGCAGCTTGATCGCCTGCGGATAGTCAGTTTTCCCCGCCTGGGTGTTCACCAGCACGCGCGCCAGCATGATTGCGCCGCGTTTGCTGCCGGCAATGTTTGCCTGCTGCGCCAGGGCTTTGGCCTGTACGTAATCGCCCTGCGTAAAGTGGATTTGCGACAACAGCGCCATGGCGTCAACATCGCCGCCTTTTGCGGCTTTCTCTGCCCAAAGCGCTGCCTGCTTGCTGTCACCGGAACTGAAGTACGTATCAGCAAGATAATACTGGGCGCGGGCATCGCCTGCTTCCGCCTGCTTCTGATACTGGCTGCCGATCTCATCCGCATAGGCGAACGAGGTTAAAAAGAATAACAACAGAAAAATGGGTTTCATGGATTCTTATCATCTGGGTACACGCCGCGCAGTATAATCGCGGTGGCGGAAGAAAAAAATGGGTGCATTAAGACCTCAGCATCCTACAAGCCGGGCGGAACCTTCGTTCCGCCCGCAGAGGTTAGCCTGCGTTGCAGGCTAATTTAGCCGCCACCTCCTGATGCTCACTCTTTATTGAAAACTCGCAGAGCCTGCCGCGAGTAATAAAGGTAAAGATCGCTATCGTCAGGCAAATAATAAAGACGATGCCTAACGCAGTTTTTAATGGCGTCATACCTTTTACTCCTTGTCAAAAAAAGAATAAGAGGCTACTCTCAACTTGTTCGGAGTTGAGGGAGTAGCCTCGGGTAAATGAAAATTTCCCGGGGCTTTCTACTTTCTGTCCCTCAACAATGCTCAAGACAGAAAGTCTTAAGCACCCGCCGCACATCTTATCCCTCTGAATTAAAATGCAAAGATGTAATTCTTTTTCGCGAAAATTACATTATTTCTGCGAGCCGCTTTCCAGAATAATAATTGATATTATTGATAGGTTAAGCAGAAATAAAAAGGGAGTGAATATCTCACTCCCTTTATTCATTGATGAATTAACGGGTTCAACCCATTGCGCTTTCGCGCAGTCGGGCTTTCAGCTTGTTATATTCGTCGATCACATACTGTTCCGCCGCGTGTTGATCCGCAATCGGCTCCACGCGCACGGCGCAGTATTTATACTCCGGCGTTTTGGTTATCGGGCTTAGGTTCTCCGTTACCAGCTCGTTACAGGCGCCAATCCACCACTGGTAGGTCATATAGACCGCCCCTTTGTTCGGACGGTCGCTGACCTGCGCACGGGTGATGATTCGCCCTTTGCGCGAGTTCACCCATACCAGCGCTTCGTCCTCAATACCAAGGCGCTCTGCGTCGGCGGTATTGATTTGCGCATAGCCCGGTTCGTCCGCAAGTGCCGCCAGTGCGGCGCAGTTGCCGGTCATCGAACGACAGGAGTAGTGGCCTACTTCACGCACGGTGGAGAGCACCATCGGATACTCATCGGTGAGCTTATCGATCGGCGCGACCCAGTCGCAGGTGAAGAACTGCGCCAGCCCGTTCGGGGTGTCGAACTTCTCTTTAAAGAGATACGACGTCCCCTGGTCGGATTCAGACTCGTCGCGGCACGGCCACTGGATGTACCCCAGCTCACCCATTTTTTCATAGGTTGCCCCATAAAAGTCCGGGCACAGACTGCGCAACTCGTCCCAGATCTCCTGAGTGTTGTTGTAGTGCATCGGGTAGCCCATGCGGGTGGCGATTTCGCTGATGATCTGCCAGTCCGTTTTCAGATCCCACTTCGGCTCGACCGCCTTAAAGAAGCGCTGGAAGCCGCGGTCCGCCGCCGTGTAGACGCCCTCATGCTCGCCCCAGGAGGTCGACGGTAAAATCACATCCGCCGCCGCCGCGGTTTTGGTCATAAAGATATCCTGGACAATCACCAGCTCCAGATCCTCAAATCCTTTGCGTACCGCAGACAGCTCGGCGTCGGTCTGGAGCGGATCTTCACCCATGATGTAGGCCGCACGCACTTCGCCGTGCGCCGCGCGGTGCGGCAGCTCGCTGATGCGGTACCCGGTGTGCTCAGGCAGACTTTCCACGCCCCAGGCCTTCGCGAATTTCTCGCGGTTTTCCGGGAACTTCACGTACTGGTAGCCCGGGTAGGTGTCCGGCAGCGCGCCCATGTCGCAGGCACCCTGGACGTTATTCTGACCACGTACCGGGTTCACGCCGACGTGCGCTTTACCCAGGTTGCCGGTCAGCATCGCGAGACTCGTAAGAGAACGTACCGTTTCCACCCCCTGATAGAACTGGGTCACGCCCATGCCCCACAGGATGGCGGCGGTTTTCGCCCCGGCATACATCCGTGCCGCCTGGCGGATCTCCTGCGCGCTGACGCCGGTGATTGTTTCCACCGACTCTGGCGTATAGCCCTCGACGATTTTCCGATACTCTTCAAAGCCTTCCGTACGGGTCGCGACAAACGCCTGGTCGTACAGATTCTCCTCAATAATGACGTGCCCCATTGCGTTCAGCAGCGCGATGTTCGAGCCGTTTTTCAGCGCGATGTGCATATCCGCAATGCGCGCGGTTTCAATTTTGCGCGGATCGCAGACGATAATTTTCGCCCCGTTCTGCTTAGCGCGAATAACGTGGTTCGCGACGATAGGGTGAGAATCCGCCGGGTTATAACCAAAGATGAAGACGAGATCGGTATTATCTATCTCGTTGATGGCATTACTCATTGCGCCGTTACCGACCGACTGGTGCAGACCTGCAACCGATGGGCCGTGTCAGACGCGAGCGCAGCAGTCGACGTTATTGGTTCCAATAACGGCGCGCGCGAATTTTTGCATCACATAGTTGGTTTCATTCCCCGTCCCGCGTGAAGAGCCGGTGGTCTGAATCGCATCCGGGCCATATTTGGCCTTGATGGCGCTAAGGCGCGTAGCGACGTAATCGAGCGCCTCACTCCAGGAGACGGCTTCCAGCTTGCCACCACGCTCGCGGCGGATCATAGGGGTTTTCAGGCGCGGGGTGAGGATTTGGGTATCGTTAATAAAATCCCAGCCGTAGTAACCTTTCAGGCATAGCGTGCCCTGGTTGGTTTTCCCCTGTGCGGCCTCCGCCCGGACGATTTTGCCGTTATCGACCACCAGGTGGATCTTGCAACCTGAGGCACAATAAGGGCAAACCGTGACGACTTTTTTCATCAGTCTGCTCCAGTTAATCGAATCATTCGCACCCACTATGCAGCTTCTATGCCATGTTTTTCGTATGGGTATACCCTGACTTTACGGCCCCTTCGCGGTGAAAACCCTGACAAAAAACAGCCAATCGTCAAAATTGACGTGTCGACAGGGCAGCGGATGTGACATGGGTTGAATTTCCGTCACTGAAAAAACCATTTGACTGGAGCCGACGGCAGAATGGTTCAGACTTAACATAATCCCCTGACGGAAGCATACGATGAAACCGGCGATTCTGGTGGTTGATGACGATACGGCAGTCTGCGAACTGCTTCAGGACGTGCTGAGCGAGCACGTCTTTAGCGTGCTTGTCTGCCATAACGGCCAGGATGCACTGCGGCAGGTACAGCAGGAGCCGAATATCGCGCTTGTGCTGCTGGATATGATGCTGCCGGATATCAACGGCCTGCAGGTTCTTCTGCAGCTGCAAAAGCAGCGACCGGCGCTACCGGTTGTGATGTTAACCGGGCTGGGCAGTGAGTCAGACGTGGTGGTAGGGCTGGAGATGGGGGCCGACGATTATATTGGCAAACCGTTCAACCCGCGCGTGGTGGTCGCCCGCGTGAAAGCGGTATTGCGACGTACCGGCGTGCTTGCTGCTGAAGCCCCCGCAGCGCCCGTCGCGGGCATTGCTTTTAACGGATGGACGCTTGATACCACCCGCTGCGAGCTGAGCGATCCGCAGCGGAATACCGTGCCCTTAACCCAGGGTGAGTACGGCCTGCTGCTGGCGCTTACGCAGAATGCCCGCCGGGTGCTGAGCCGCGATCGTCTGCTTGAGCTGACCCACAGCGAAAGCGCCGACGTGTTCGACCGCACGATTGACGTCTTGATCATGCGCCTGCGCCGGAAAATAGAGGCTAACCCGCATCAGCCTGCGCTCATCAAAACCATCCGCGGGCTGGGTTACGTGTTTGCCACCGATGTGAGCCGGCCCGAACAGGCGGCATAAGGCTTACGTTATCGCCGGAACAATAATGGCGGCAAAGATGGCAACGATGCACAGATACTTGAGGGCGTAATAGGCCTTACGGTTTCTTTTTTTCAGACGCTGCCCCCGCTCGCGGCCCGCATGAACGTATTTAAAGATGCGGTTAATGCCACCAGTGCTGTCATTCTCGTCATTCGGTGAACTGGCTGCAGACATCAGCGTGGTTCCCACCCAATGGTTAACCGCCTGCGCCCAGCGCCATTTCATGGGACGCTCAATATCACAGAAGAGAATAATGCGCGTTTGATCCGATTTATTCTCTGCCCAGTGGACGTAGGTCTCATCAAAAATAACGGCTTCACCATCCCGCCAGCTGTGGCGCTGCCTGTCGACTTCAATAAAGCAGCGATCGTCATTCGGTGTGAATAAGCCCAGATGGTATCGAACCGAGCCCGCGTACGGGTCCCGGTGCTTGCCAAGCTTCGCACCCGCCGGCAGCTCGGCAAACATGGCCGCCTTCACCGAGGGGATTTCACTCACCAGCCGGGTCGTCACCGGGCATAAAGACTGCGCGGAGGGATGGGCATCGGCATACCATTTCAGATAAAAACGTTTCCAGCCGCGTTTAAAAAAGGTGTTAAAGCCAGCGTCGTTATTATTTTCCGCCGCCTTAATATGATGCTGCAAACGCAGCGCCTCTTCGCGAATAACCAGCCAGTTTTCCGTCAGCTTATTTAATTCCGGGAAGCGTTCTGTTTCAAAGAAAGGCTGCCTGGCGGGCAGGGAAGAAAACGCCGTCATAAACATATTGATGGGTGCCATGAACGTTGAATGGTCGAAGAGCTGACGGGAAAGCGTCTGTTTTTCTTTGCCGCGTGAATGCGCATAAATAACGCTGATAATGAAAATACCGATGATGATTGCTGCGAACATTTTTCCCTTGTCCTCTTTCTATCTCATTTCGGAAAAGTATGCGGACAGAGTGCTGCCCACGCCGAATATGCCAGATGGAGAGAGTGTAGTTTGGGAATGTAAAATTCATAGAACTGTAATGAAAAATCGCAATTATTGTTAAATTAAACGCTCTCGCGAATAAACGCCTGCAGCTCGGCCAGCGTTTTTGCGCCGTCAATCGCATTGGCGGCCAGCAGACTTGCGCGCGCGCAGGCGTGCGCCAGATAAATACTCTCTGTCAGCGGGAGCGATTCATGGCAGCCGTATAAAAAGCCTGCGCAGAAGGCATCGCCCGCGCCGACGCTGCCAATAATCTCTTCCTGCTCCAGCATCCATGACGGGATCCAGCGACCCTCTTCACCGGGTGCTTCTCCCCATGCCCCTTCCGGACAGTGGATCACTACCCGCTGGCGGACGCCGGCCGCCAACAGTTGCGCGGCGGCGTCGGCGATATGGGCAACGTGTGGGGCGTCGTTATCGTCACGCATTGTCAGTCCGCTAAACTCACCGGCCTCGAGTTCGTTAATCACCAGATAATCCAGATGACGCAGGGCAGGGAGCACCAGCGGCTGGTAGCGCGGGTCGCCCTTGCGGGACACCAGATCGAGCGAGGTTTCATATCCCTGGTCGCGCATCTGCGCCAGCAGCCGCGCGCTGCGGGTGCCAAACTCGTCATCGGGCATATCCAGACTGTCGAGCAGCAGCAGGTAGCCGAGATGGAAGATCTTCATCGATCCGTCTAAACGATCGAAGGCGGGAAGATCCAGCAGACGGTTGGCGCCCGGCGAGTGGAAAAAGGTGCGCTGCCCGCTGGGGTCGGTCATCACCTGCGACATGGAGGTTGGCGCAAAGGTGGTGCGCTGTACGCGCTGGCGGTTGACGTGGTACTGGTCGAGCATCGCCAGAATGTAGTCCCCGTCGCCGTCTTCGCCAATCAGCCC
This sequence comes from Enterobacter sp. MGH 24, assembly GCF_000493015.1. Classification (NCBI taxonomy): domain Bacteria; kingdom Pseudomonadati; phylum Pseudomonadota; class Gammaproteobacteria; order Enterobacterales; family Enterobacteriaceae; genus Enterobacter; species Enterobacter sp. MGH 24. The sequence goes on from NZ_KI535657.1 coordinate 1,781,993, forward strand.
CACCGCCTGCAGCGGCAGGCCAACGTGCATTTTTGCCAGCGTCAGCAGGACGTTGAGCGGCGCGCCGCCGGTGGAGCGTTCGCTGTGGGTGATTTCCGCCAGCCAGCCGCGCTCCGGCCACTGCACGATCTGGTGGACGTGATCCACCAGCATGTTGCCTGCGGCAATGATCCCTTTACGTTCCATCAGGCTTTCCCCGCGCTGCCGAAGATGCGCATCTGTTCGGCGACCGTATCGGTAATCGCCTCTTCAATGCCCAGCAGCAGCTCTGCAAATTCATCGTACAGCGGCTGGCGGTTCGCCATGCGCTGCTCAACGGCGGCGAGCGCGGCCTGCGACATGCCGGTATAGAAGTTGATTTTATGGATGCCCAGCTCGATGGCGCGGCGGAAGTCGGCATCGCTAATCCCGGAGCCGCCGTGTAAAACCAGCGGCAGCCCCGTCTGCTGGCGAATGGCGTCCAGGCGCGGGAAATCGAGTTTCGGCTCGCCCTTGTATTTGCCGTGCGCGTTGCCGATGGCGACCGCCAGCGCGTCAATGCCGGTTGAATCGACAAATTCGCGCGCCAGCTGCGGGTCGGTAAAGAAGGCTTCATCCGCGTGCCCGTACAGCGCGCCGCCTTCATCCCCGCCGACCGCACCCAGCTCCGCCTCCACCGACACGCCGACCGCGTGGCACATCTTCACCACTTCCCGCGTCTGGCGAATGTTTTCCTCGTAGCTCAGCGTAGAGCCGTCGAACATCACCGAGCTGAACCCTAAGCGCAGGGCGCGTACGACGGCCTCAAAATGCAGGCCGTGGTCGAGGTTAAGCACCACAGGAATGTCGTGACGGGCGGCTTCGAACTTCACCGCTTCGACAAGCGAATCCAGCGACACGTACTTAAAATGCACTTCGGCGATGTTGATGATAAACGGCGCGCGTTCCTGCTTCGCGGCGGCGAACAGCGCGCGCAGGAAGTGGGAGTCGAGCACGTTAAACGCGCCCAGCGCATAGCGATGCGCCCTGGCGTGCTCCAGACCGTCGGCAAGAGAAATCAATGGCATCATTCACCCCTTATATCCGAAACAGGTTGTACTCGTTGCACAGCACCAGCAGCGCCGGTTCGTCTTCTTCTATGTTGTTATAGCGGGCAACGGGCTGCAAAAAGTGATTGTCGTGTTCATCGTCATTGACCGATGACACCTCCCCAACCAGCACGTCGCCGAAGCCGCGTTCGCCCCAGAAACTGTGGTACAGACCGGGCGTCAGGCAGATGCTTTCCCCTGGCGTGAGGCGCAGCTGGCTGCCGGGCGCGTGGGTCTGACGGCAGCCGTCGACGGTGACCGTCACGTCGGTGTTTTCCGTCTCTTCATGTGCACCGGCATTCCACAATTCTACAATCAGGTTCCCGCCGCCCCGGTTGATGATGTCCTCACGCTTGCGCCAGTGAAAGTGCATCGGCGTGACCTGGCCGTCGCGCACGTGCATGATTTTTTCGGCATAGCCTTTTTCATAAGGCACGCCGTTGGGCGAGCCGTTGCGCAGGGTAAACAGCGTCAGGCCCTCAGCGGCAAAGTTATTGCCGCCGAACGCCGTCACGTCCCAGCCGAGCTTGAGGTCGAACACTTCCTGCCATGCGGCCTGGTCAAGCTGTTGCCATTTTGTGGGCGGAAAGCTGGCAAAAGGCGGGAGATGCACGTCGTGCATGGAAAAGAACTGCCGCGTGTGGCCGAGGATTTCATTGATGTCGGAGCGTTTCATGGGGACTCCTTGAGTTTTATGCCACCCCCTCACCCCGGCCCTCTCCCTCAAGGGAGAGGGGGAGTAAGTTCCCTCTCCCCGTGGGAGAGGGTTAGGGTGAGGGCATCAGGCCGCACCGGGGTTACTTAACCGTCCACCCCTTATAGGTCCCGACGTTCTTTTTATCGATCATCGTCACCGGGATCAGCACCGGCGCTTTCGGCGCAGGTTTGCCCTGTAGAATGTCATAGCCGATCTCCACCGCTTTTGCCGCCATCACCTGTGGATCCTGCGCCGGGGTTGCGACAAACAGGGAGTTTTCGCGCTTCAGCGCTTCCTCACCGTCCGGCGAACCATCCACGCCGACGATAAAGAACTCGTTGCGCTGCGCCTGCTTCGCGGCCAGATCGGCACCGATCGCGGTCGGATCGTTAATGGCGAATACGCCATCGATCTTCGGATTGGCCGCCAGCAGGGAGGTCATGACTTCCAGACCGCCTTCACGGCTGCCCTTGGCGTTTTGGTTATCCGAGAGCACCTTGATATCCGGATGTTTTTTGAATTCCGTCTGACAGCCTTCCACGCGGTTTTGCACCGCAGAGACCGGTGGTCCGTTGATGATCACCACGTTGCCTTTGCCTTTCAGGCGGTCGGTAATGTACTTACAGGCCATTTCGCCCGCCTGGGTGTTATCGGAGGTGATGGTCGCGTCGGCCCCTTCCGCCGCCACGTCAACCGCCACGACCACGATCCCGGCGTCCTTCGCGCGCTTCACCGCCGGGCCGATCCCTTTGGAATCCGCGGCGTTGAGGATGATCATGTCCACCTTCGCGGCGATGAAGTTGTCGATCTGCGCCACCTGCTGGCCCAGATCGTAACCGCTGGAAACCAGCGTCACCTTGACGTTATCGCCAGCCAGCTTGCGCGCTTCCAGCTCGGCACCTTTGGTGATCTGCACGAAGAACGGGTTAGCCAGGTCGCCCACCGTCACGCCGATGGACTTCAGATCTTTTGCCTGCGCAAACGGTGTTGCGGCCAGCAGCGCGCCAGCACAGAGCGCGGTCACTAAGGGTTTCAAACGCATAGGGTTTTCCTCGAAGCTGTAGGGTGTTGTTGTTATGCACTTTGATGGTGTCGGGTACGGTATTTGTCGATCAGCACCGCTATGATGATCACCGCCCCTTTGATCACCAGCTGCCAGAAGTAGGAGACGCCCATCAGCGTCATTCCGTTGTTGAGGGTGGCGATGATCAGCGCGCCGACCAGCGTGCCGGTGATCGTGCCGATCCCGCCGACAAAGCTGGTGCCGCCGAGGATCACCGCCGCAATCGCATCCAGCTCGTAGCCCGTGCCGAGGTTGCCGTTGGCGCTGTAGAGGCGCGAGGCGCTCATCACGCCGCCAAGCCCGGAGAGCAGGCCGCTCATACCGTAGACAAACAGCAGCACCAGCCAGACCTTAATGCCGGTCAGTCGCGCCGCCTGCATGTTGCCGCCGACCGCGTAGATATGTACGCCGAGCGTGGTGCGGCGCAGGATGAACCAGCAGATAGCAATGACCGCTAGCGCGATTACCACCAGCCACGGGATCGGGCCGAGGTAGTTATTGCCGATCCACTCGAAGCTGATGTTGGAGTTAATGACCGTCGTGCCGTCCGCCAGCAGATACGCCGCGCCGCGCAGCGCCGTATAGGTGCCGAGCGTCACGATGAAGGGCGGCAGCCCGGCAAAGGCCACCAACGCGCCGTTGAACAGGCCCAGCACCATGCCGAGCATCAGCGCGGCCGGAATGGAGAGCATGGCAAATTCAGGGATAAGCGAGACCACCATCGCCGCCACCGCCGTGGTGCCCAAAATCGAGCCCACGGAGAGGTCAATCCCGCCGGTCAGGATGATGAAGGTCATTCCCGCCGCCAGTACGATGTTGATCGACGCCTGACGGGTGATGTTGAGCAGGTTGCTCTCGGTGAAAAAGTTAGGGGCGATAAAGCCAAATACCGCCACAATCAGAATAAGAATCGGCAGGATACCGACAGTTTGCATCAGATCGCTCATCAGCATTTTTTTTGCGGAGGCGGATTTCGCCACCTGCTGCGGACTGGTTGAATGTGTCATGGTTACACCGCCTGATGATGAGTGTCGTTCACGCCGGTTGCCAGCGTCATGATGTTTTCCTGAGAGATGTCGCGCCCGTGGAGCTCGCCCGCAATGCTGCCTTCGCGCATCACGTACACCCGGTCGCTCATGCCTACCACTTCCGGCAGCTCGCTGGAGATCATCAGAATCGCCACCCCTTTGCGCGCCATCTGGTTCATGATGCGGTAGATCTCGCTTTTCGCGCCGACGTCCACGCCGCGAGTGGGTTCGTCCAGAATCAGAATGCGCGGGCCGATGGCCACCCAGCGGGAGATCAGCAGCTTTTGCTGATTACCGCCGGACAGCCCGCCCGCGCGCACCTGAGAATGCGGCACGCGGATGTTGAGCAGGGCAATGGCGTCGTCGGAAATGGACTGGGCTTTTTTGCGGTTTAACATGCCGAAGGTGGCGTCACGCTCCAGCGTCGCCATGGTGATGTTCTCTTGCGCCGCCAGCTCCAGAAACAGCCCCTGCTCCTTGCGGTTTTCGGTGAGAAAACCGATGCCGTTTTCGATGGCCGCGCGCGGGGAGTGGATTACCACCGGCTCGCCGTCGACCTCAATCATGCCGCCGGTGGCTTTACGTACGCCGAAGATGAGCTGTGCCAGCTCGGAGCGTCCGGCCCCGACCAGGCCCGCCAGCCCGACGATTTCGCCGGAACGTACCTGCAGGCTGCACGGCTGTACTTTTTTGCCGTCGGTGAGGTGGTGGACGTTGAGGCGCGGGCTGCCGAGAGGAATGTCACGCTCCTTGTTGAACAGGTCGCTTAGCGGGCGGCCCACCATCATGCGCACCAGCTCGGAGGCGTTCAGCTTGTCGCGCGTCAGGCTGCCGACGTATTGCCCGTCGCGCAGCACGCTGACGCGGTCAGAGAGTTCATACACTTCCGCCATCCGGTGGCTGATATAGATGATCGCCATTCCTTCATCGCGCAGGCGCAAAATCAGTTCGAACAGGCGGTGGGTTTCGCGGGAGGAGAGGGCGGCGGTGGGTTCGTCCATCACCAGAATGCGGCTGTTGCGGTGCAGCGCACGGGCAATTTCCACTTGCTGCTGCTCGGCGATGGTCAGCTTCATTACCAGGTCGGTGGCGCTGAACTGCGCACCGAGACGGTCAATCACCGCCTGCGCCTGGGCGGCCATCTCTTTGCGCTGCACCATCCCGCCGCGCGACAGCTCGCTGCCGAGGAAGATATTTTCGGCAACGGTCAGATTGGGCGCGAGTTGCATCTCCTGATAAATCAGGGTAATGCCAGCGGCCAGCGCATCTTTCGGCCCTTTAATGTGAAACGGCTGACCGTCGATCAGGATCTCGCCGCTGGTGGCGGTATAGGCCCCCGCGAGAATTTTCATCAGCGTGCTTTTTCCCGCGCCGTTTTCACCCATCAGCGCGTGGATCTCACCGGGAAAGACCGTCAAATCCACACCCTTGAGCGCGTGGAAACTGCCAAACGTTTTGGCAATGCTGCGCATCTCTAATACCGGGGTTCTGCTCATGGCGGATCTCCTGCGAATGCCGATATCTGCACTTCATCACAGGTACGTAAATGCAAAATGTCAGAAGCCGTTCATATTTGTCATAGTTATGAATAGCTAATCGCCGTCACATTTCTCTTTTCTCTCTCCCTGTGGGAGAGGGCCAGGGTGAGGGCAGCAAACCGCACAGGAGCCCAAACCCATGCCATCACGCCCCCCGTTTTTCGCCAGCGCCCGCGGACGCCTGCTGATTTTCAATCTGCTGGTGGTCGCCGTGACGCTGATGGTGAGCGGTGTGGCGGTGCTCGGCTTTCGTCATGCCAGCCAGATCCAGGAGCAGGTGCAGCAGCAAACGCTGGATGACATGACCGGCAGCATGAACCTGGCCCGTGATACCGCCAACGTGGCGACGGCAGCGGTGCGGCTCTCACAGGTGGTGGGGGCGCTGGAGTACAAAGGCGAAGCCGAGCGCCTGAAGCAGACGCAAATGGCGCTGCGCCGCTCGCTGGAGCAGCTTGCGGATGCGCCGCTGGCGCAGCAGGAGCCGGCGCTGGTGGCGCGCATTATTCAACGAAGCAATGAGCTACAGCAGAGCGTGACGGAGATGCTTGAGCGCGGACAGCGACGCCATCTGGAGCGTAACGCGCTGCTGAGTTCACTGTATCAAAGCCAGAGCTACCTGCGTCATCTGCAGGACATCAACCGCCGCTATGGCAGCAACGTACCGGATGCGCAGCAGCTGATGGAGATGGACCGGCTGATCGCCGCCGCCATCGACACCCCTTCGCCGCGCGCGACCGTTCATCAGCTGGACGGCGTGGCCGCAGCGCTGCCCCGGAGTGCCGCACAGCCGGTTGTGAACAGCGTTCTGCCTGATTTTAATGCCGAGTTAGGCAAGCTCGCCCCGCTGTCGAAGCAGCTGGAAGAGAGCGATCTGGCGATAAGCTGGTATATGTTCCACATCAAGGCGCTGGTGGCGATCCTCAACGGTGACATTAATCAGTACGTCGAACAGGTGGCGCAGGCCTCCCGGCTTCGCACGGCCCAGAGCCATCACGAGTTGCAGTCCATCAGCGTGTTTATCAGCATCTTCGCCGTGCTGGCGCTGATCATTACCGGGTGCGCCTGCTGGTATATCTACCGCAATCTCGCCTCTAACCTGACGGCCATTTCCCGGGCGATGTCGCGCCTTGCCCACGGCGAACAGGATGTTTCCGTTCCCGCCCTCCAGCGGCGCGATGAACTGGGCGAGCTGGCGCGCGCGTTTAACGTTTTTGCCCGCAACACCGCCTCGCTTGAGCACACCACGCGCCTGCTGAAAGAGAAAACCACGCAGATGGAGATCGACCGCGTTGAGCGTCAGGGGCTGGAAGAGGCGCTGCTGCACAGCCAGAAGATGAAGGCGGTCGGACAGCTGACCGGCGGACTGGCGCATGATTTTAACAACCTGCTGGCGGTGATCATCGGCAGCCTTGAGCTTACCGATCCCGAATCAAAAGACGCGCCGCGCATCACCCGGGCGTTGAAGGCCGCCGAGCGTGGTGCCTTACTGACCCAGCGGCTGCTGGCGTTTTCCCGCAAGCAATCCCTGACGCCGCATGCGGTAGAGATGCTGCCGCTGCTGGAGAACCTCCGGGAGCTGATGCGCCACTCCCTGCCTGCCACCCTGACCCTGGAGATTGAGGCGCAATCGCCCGCATGGCCCGCCTGGATAGACGTTAGCCAGCTGGAAAACGCCATCATTAACCTGGTGATGAACGCCCGCGATGCGATGGAAGGGCAAAGCGGGGTGATTAAAATCCGCACCTGGAATCAGCGCGTCACCCGCAGCGACGGGCGCAGGCAGGATATGGTGGCGCTGGAAGTGATTGACCGAGGCAGCGGCATGTCGCAGGAGGTGAAATCCCGGGTCTTTGAACCGTTCTTCACCACCAAGCAGACCGGGAGCGGAAGCGGGCTGGGCCTGTCGATGGTCTACGGCTTTGTGCGCCAGTCCGGCGGTCGCGTGGAGATTGAAAGCGCGCCGGGGCAGGGAACGACCGTCCGGCTTCATCTCCCGCGCTCGGTGCTGCCCGCCGCTGCTGCTGCTGAAGCGCTGTCAGCCACCGCCTCCGTCGATAGCGAGCGGCTGGTGCTGGTGCTGGAAGATGAAGCCGATGTCCGTCAGACCCTGTGCGAGCAGCTGCACCAGCTTGGCTACCTGACGCTGGAAGCGGACAACGGCGAGCAGGCGCTGAGCATGCTGGCGGCGTCACCGGATATTGGCATGTTTATCAGCGACCTGATGCTGCCGGGAAGCCTGAGCGGCGCCGAGGTGATTAACCATGTGCGTAGCCATTATCCGCAGCTTCCGGTGCTGCTGATCAGTGGCCAGGATTTACGCCCCACGCACAATCCTCAGCTGCCGGACGTTCAGCTACTGCGTAAGCCGTTTACGCGGGTGCAGCTGGCGCAGGCGCTGCGCAAGGTCATGGTAATTTGAGATTCCTCCGCTACCCCGGCTCCCCGCCGTTCATTATCGTAAAGCCAGTTCACCTGCGAGTCTGGCCTTATGAAACGTTACTCAACTGCTCTGTTATTCGGTCTGCTGTCACTCACCAGCCAGCTGGCTCATGCCGATATTGTTGATGATGCTATTGGCAACATTCAGCAGGCGATAAACGATGCCTACAACCCCAGCAGCAGCCGAAACAGTGATGACGACGATCGTTATGACCGCAGCCGTCAAATCGACAGCCGACAGTACGACGATCGTCGTCGGCAGCTTGAAGACAGACGACGCCGTTTAGATGAACGTCAGCGTCAGCTGGATGACGATCGCCGTCGGTTAGAAGAAGATGAGCGCAGGTTAGAAGACGATTACGATCGAGGCTAAAGCCTGGTGGCGCTTCGCTTACGCAGGCCTACAAAACCCTGGACCGTAGGCCGGGTAAGGCGCAGCCGCCACCCGGCAAAACTTAGTCGAGCACCAGCATCATCCCGTCATAGCCCGCTTCCATGCCCTGCGGCAGCGGGTTATCCATCATCCATACGTCAAACTGATGGCTGACGTGCGTCAGGATCACCTGAGGGCAGCCAATCACCTCGTTTAACGCAATCACGGTAGTTAAGTCGCAATGGTTTCGCGGCGTTTCCTCGCGCGGTTCATGGCTGCAGTCGATAATCATCGCCTGCGGCTGATTGTTGAGCAGGAACTTCACCGTTTTTTCCGGCAGCCCGGCGGTGTCGGAAAGCCAGGCCACGCGGCTGTGAGCCGATTCCAGCAAATACCCGAAGGTCAGTTTTGAATGGTTGAGCGGCAGCGGCGTGACCCGCAGCCCCTGAAGTTCAAACATCACAAACGGTTCGACCGTGTGGCTGAAATCCAGAATCCCCGGATGTTTAAGCAGGTCGTCGCATCCCGCGTCGTCCGGCGGACCGTAAACCGGAATGGTCGCGCCCACGCCCCAGCGCAGGGGGAAGAGCCCCTGAATGTGATCCATATGGTAATGGGTGAGCAAAAACTGCTGGAAGCTGCCTGCGGGCCAGTCGTCCATCAGGTGCGGAATGCCCGCGTCCAGCAGCGTCACCGCATCGTTGAATTTGACGACCGCGCTGCAGGGACGGCGGCGATAGTTATCCTGCAGTCGCGCCCGGCGGCAGGCCGCGCAGTCGCAGCCAAAGACCGGCACCAGCTGGGCGCTACCGGTTCCCGTCAACGTGATGGTCAGACTCATAACGCACCTCTACAGCGGTTTAGTGAATCGAAAATGGCTCTGCGTATATCCTTCACGAACGTAAAAACGGTGCGCGTCGGTGCGCTTCACGCTGGTGGAAAGTTCGGTCAGCTCCGCACCGGCCTGTCTAGCCACCTCTTCCGCCCAGGCCAGCAGCTGGCTTCCCACCTTTAACCCGCGCGCCTGCGGCATCACCACCAGCTCCTGGATCTCGCCGATCCAGCGCGCGTGATGGAGGTGAAACTGCATGTGCAGACCGATCATGCCGATGACCTGCCCCTCTCTCTCCGCAAGCTGGTAGCGCATATTGCGATCCTGCAGATTGGCAAGATAGCCCGCGTGAAACGCCGGGCGATCGAACTCTGCCTGCTTAAGCTCGCAGATCAGGGCGTAAACACTCTGCGCATCGTCGGCGGTAGCGGGGCGAAGCTGGCAGTCAGGCATGCTGTTTCTCCTTCTGGCGGATAAGCGATAAAAAGGTATCGACTGACTGTAGCAAACTTCCGTCGTTATTGAGGATGTGACAGTCTGACGGGGCATAGCGGGCCGCGCGCTCAAGCCGCTTGTCGATCTCACGGGCTGATTCACGCCCCCGGCTCTGCAACCGGCTGCGCAGGACGTCCGGCGAAACCTGCAGACAGACCGGCAGCAGGGCCGCCTCATAGCGGGCGCGCGCTTGTGGCAGGGGCGCACGCGAGCCGTTAACCAGCACGTCGAAGCCCGCATGCAGCCACAGATCGGTCTCAATGCCGATCCCATAGTAATAACCGTTGGCGTGCCAGCTCAGCGCCAGCAGGTTTTGCCCGGCCCGGATGAAAAACTCCTGCTCGCTCAGGGCGATATGGTTTTCACTCCCTGCATTGGCCGCGCGGGTAATATAGCGGTGCGCGACCAGCAGCTGCGGATGTTCTCGCTGCCGTAAGGCGGACAGCAGGCTGTCCTTACCGGAGCCGGACGGCCCCATTAACCAGATAAGTCTTCCCATCAGAACACCCTTTTTCCCTGACGCCAGACGTGGTCGATATGGATGTGCTCCCCCTTGCGGTGGGCCAGCACCAGATCCGCGCGTTTACCTTCGGCGATTTCCCCGCGATCCTGGAGATTAAGCGCCGAGGCCGGGTTTTTCGTCACCAGGCGAATCGCCTGCGGCAGCGTAAAGGTGTTGCCCTCGTCGTCGGCCACCCGAAACGCCGCATCCAGCAGGCTGGCGGGATAGTAGTCGGACGAGAGAATATCCAGCAGGCCGAGCGAGGCAAGCTTGCTTGCCGCGACGTTGCCGGAGTGCGAGCCGCCGCGCACGATGTTTGGCGCGCCCATCAGGACGTTCATGCCGTGCCTGCGGGAGGCTTCAGCTGCTTCAAACGTGGTGGGAAATTCGGCGATTACGCTCCCAAGCTGGTGGGATTCGCGCACGTGATCGTGCGTGGCGTCGTCATGGCTGGCCAGCGCGATATTGCGGTCCCGGCACATCGCGGCAATCTTAAGGCGGTTCGGCTGCGACCACTGTGCCGCAAGCGCCAGCTGCTCTTCTTCGTAGCGGGCCATCTCCGCATCGCTGAGAGAATATTTGCCCTGATAGTATTCGCGATACTTTTCAATGTTGGCGAACTGGCGCTGCCCCGGCGAGTGGTCCATCAGGGAGACCAGCGAGACCGGCTCGCGCCCGACCAGCTTTTCAAACAGCGGCAGGGTGGTGTGGTGCGGCAGCTCGCAGCGCAGGTGCAGACGGTGCTCGGCGCGGTTGAGGCCGCGTTTTTGCGTCTCCTCCACGGCGTTGATCATCTTCTCCAGATTCTCCAGGCGGTCGCCGCCGTCGCGCACGTCGCCAATCGCCACCGCGTCGAGCACGGTGGTGATGCCGCTGGCGACCATCAGCGCGTCGTGGCTGCTCATCGCCGAATGGGCGGGCCAGTCCACCTTCGGGCGCGGAGTGAAAAATTTGTCCAGATTATCGGTATGCAGCTCAATCAGCCCCGGCAGCAGCCAGCCGCCTTCACCGTCCATTGCCTCCGGCGAGCGGCTCTGGGTTTCGGCAAAGGCGCGAATAACGCCGTCATGGACTTCAACCGAGCCATCAACGACTTCATTTTCCAGCACCAGCCTGACGTTATTGATAATCATGCGTCGTTCCCCATCGGGTGTAGTCTGTCCGCCACGCGGCTGCGAACGCTTTCGTCGTGGAAGATCCCGACGATCGCCGCGCCGCGCGCTTTGGCCTGTTCGATCAGCTCCACCACGGCGGCGCTGTTTTTGTTGTCGAGCGAGGCGGTGGGTTCATCCAGAAGTAAAATCGGGTAGTCGACGATAAACCCGCGGGCGATATTGACGCGCTGCTGCTCGCCGCCGGAAAAGGTCGACGGGGCAAGGTGCCACAGGCGTTCAGGCACGTTGAGGCGCGTCAGCAGGCTGGCGGCTTTGGCGGCGCAGGTTTCACGCGGCACGCCGAGATCCAGCAGCGGCTGCATCACCACGTCCAGGGCGGAGATCCGGGGGATCACCCGCAGAAACTGGCTCACCCAGCCGATCGTCGTGCGGCGCACGTCCAGCACCTGACGCGCGGGGGCCTGCACCAGATCGACCCACTCATCGTTGTGGCGAATGCGGATATGGCCTTCGTCCGGGAGGTAGTTGGCGTACAGGGAGCGCAGCAGGGTGGATTTTCCGCTGCCGGAGTGGCCGTGCAGCACTACGCATTCGCCCTTGCTGACCTCTAACGAGGCGTTTTGCAGCACCGGCAGGCGCACGCCGTTTTGCTGGTGGAGCACAAAGGTCTTACTTACGTTTTCTACGTGGATCATGTTGGCCTCGTGGCGTTTTCTTGCCGGGTGGCGCTTCGCTTACCCGGCCTACAGGTGCGGTGTTCGTAGGCCGGGTAAGCGAAGCGCCACCCGGCAACAGCAACCTCAGTTCTGCAACACGGACGACACCAGCAGCTGGGTGTAAGGATGGTGAGGATCGTCGAGCACCCGGTCGGTTAACCCACTTTCCACCACCTGACCCTGCTTCATCACCAGCAGACGGTCCGCCAGCAGGCGTGCGACGCCCAGATCGTGGGTGACAATCACCACAGCAAGGTTCAGCTCCACCACCAGACCGCGCAGCAGGTCGAGCAGGCGCGCCTGCACGGAGACGTCCAGCCCGCCGGTGGGTTCATCCATAAAGACCAGCTTCGGGTGGGTGACCAGGTTGCGGGCGATCTGCAGACGCTGCTGCATCCCACCGGAGAAGGTTGTCGGCAGGTCGTCGATGCGCGAGGCGGGGATTTCCACCTCCTCCAGCCAGTGCTGGGCGGTGGCGCGGATGTTGCCGTAGTGGCGCGCGCCGGTGGCCATCAGGCGTTCGCCGATGTTGCCCCCGGCGGAGACCTGACGGCGCAGGCCGTCCATCGGGTGCTGGTGGACCACGCCCCACTCGGTGCGCAGCAGGCGGCGGCGCTCGGCTTCACTCATGCCGTAAAGGGAGTGTCCCTCATACAGAATGTCGCCGTTCTGCGGCGTCAGGCGCGCGGAGATGGACTTCAGCAGCGTCGTTTTGCCGGAGCCGGACTCGCCGACGATCCCCAGCACCTCGCCCGGCCACAGCTCGAAGGAGACATCGCTGAAGCCTTTGCCCGGCGCATACAGGTGGGTCAGGTTGTTAACCGAAAGCAGCGGTTTCATTGGCTGTTCGCCTCGCTCTGTTGGCGGCAGTAATCGGTGTCGGAGCAGACAAACATCCGTTTGCCCGTGTCGTCCAGCACCACTTCATCGAGATAGCTGTGTTTGGATCCGCAGATGGCGCACGGCTCGTCCCACTCCTGCACCGTAAACGGGTGATCGTCGAAATCCAGGCTTTCCACGCGGGTGTACGGCGGAACGGCGTAGATGCGTTTTTCGCGCCCGGCGCCGAACAGCTGCAGGGCGGGCATCATGTCCATCTTCGGGTTATCGAATTTCGGGATTGGCGACGGATCCATCACGTAGCGCCCGTTCACCTTCACCGGGTAGGCGTAGGTGGTGGCGATATGGCCGAAGCGGGCGATATCCTCATACAGCTTCACCTGCATGACCCCGTACTCCTCCAGCGCGTGCATGGTGCGGGTTTCCGTTTCGCGCGGCTCGATAAAGCGCAGCGGCTCCGGGATCGGCACCTGGAAAATCAAAATCTGATCTTCCGTCAGCGGGGTTTCCGGGATGCGGTGACGGGTCTGGATCAGCGTCGCGTCTTCGGTTTTTTCGGTGGTGTTTACGCCGGTGACGCGCTGGAAGAAGCTGCGGATCGACACGGCGTTGGTGGTGTCGTCGGCGCCCTGGTCGATGACCTTCAGCACGTCAGACTCGCCGATCACGCTGGCGGTGATCTGAATACCGCCCGTTCCCCAGCCGTAGGGCATCGGCATTTCGCGGCCGCCGAACGGCACCTGATAGCCCGGAATGGCCACCGCTTTCAGTATCGCGCGGCGGATCATGCGTTTGGTTTGCTCGTCCAGATAGGCAAAGTTGTAGCCGCTTAAGTTAGCCATTTTTGCGCTCCCGTTGCAGGCGTTTCAGCAGTTCCAGTTCGGCCTGGAAATCGACGTAGTGCGGCAGCTTGAGGTGCGAGACGAAGCCGGCGGCCTCAACGTTATCCGCGTGGGCCAGCACAAACTCTTCGTCCTGTGCCGGGCCTGCAACGTGTTCGCCGTAGTCTGGCGCCTGCAGGGCGCGGTCGACCAGCGCCATTGCCATGGCCTTGCGCTCGCCGAGGCCGAACACCAGCCCGTAGCCGCGGGTAAAGTGCGGGTCTTCATTTTCGGGCGCGACAAAACCGTTCACCATTTCACACTCGGTCATCAGCAGTTCGCCGACGTTCACCGCAAAACCCAGCTCTTCCGGCACGATTTCAACGTCGATGTAGCCGCTGCGAATTTCAGCCGCAAACGGGTGGTTGCGCCCGTAGCCGCGCTGGGTGGAGTAGGCCAGCGCCAGCAGATAGCCTTCGTCGCCGCGCATCAGCTGCTGCAGGCGGGACGAGCGCGAGCACGGGTAAACCGGCGGCGTGCGGGTGATGTCATCCGGCTGCGCGTCTGAATCTTCCTCCACCTTCGCCAGGCCCTGTTTTGCCAGCAGGCTGAAGACGTGCGGAGACGGTTCTTGTTCAGCGTCGGAGGTGCTCAGCGGCGGCGCTTCGCCGTTCGCCAGCAGGGTAAAATCCAGCAGGCGGTGGGTGTAGTCGTAGGTGGGGCCAAGCAGCTGGCCGCCGGGAATGTCTTTATAAACGGCAGAAATGCGGCGCTCCAGGCGCATCTGTGCCGTATTCACCGGCTCGCTGACCGACAGTTTGGCAAGCGTAGTGCGGTAGGCGCGCAGCAGGAAGATAGCTTCCACGTTATCGCCGCTGGCCTGCTTCAGGGCCAGCGCCGCCAGTTCGCGGTCCGCGATGCCGCCCTCGGTCATCACGCGGTCAACGGCGAGGTTTAACTGCTGCTCAATCTGGGCGACGCTCAGCTCGGGAAGCCGTTCATCGCCCCGTCGTCTGTGCGCCTGCAGCACATGGGCGGCGGCGATCGCTTTTTCGCCCCCTTTGACGGCAACGTACATCAGCACACCTCCACGTGGGTGGTCCGCGGGATCGCCAGCAGGCGCTCGCCGCAGGTCAGGATCAGGTCAATGCCCAGCGGGAACGGGTGCGGGCGTTCGGTCAGCTCGTGAATGATGCACTCCGGCAGCTGCGGCGCGACCATGCGTTCTTCGGCGATGCCTGCGCCCGTCAGGCGCAGCATGCGGCCGCCGCTCAGGCTGGAGACCTGCAGAATCAGCGTGGCGCTGGTCTCCGGAGCGACGGCGCTGCCTTCGCTCAGGGCGTTGAGCTGTTCATGGCTGATTTGTTCATCGGCCACGGCAAAGATTGCCTGCTGGGGCTGATCGACCAATGGCGCACCGGTGTGAAAACGCAGGTTCTGGCTGGCGATATCGTTCGACAGCGCGCCCGAGAGCCACACCGGGGTGTCGTTATCGGCAAGCGTCAGCAGCGCGCTGGTGGTCGCCAGATTCAGCGGCAGCCAGCCCTGGGAGAGCTGGTGCAGCGAGACGATCGCGCCCGGCTCGCTCATGGCCTTCAGCAGGCGACGAAAACTGTGTTGGGCATCCTGGACGGCCAGGGTAAAAGCAGGTTGAAGCGTCATGCGTTGTCTCCGCGAACGAGCGTAAAGAAGTCGACCCGGCTGGTGTTCACTTCGGCCTGACGCGCGGCAATGCGCGCGGCGCGGTCGGCTTCCAGCGGGGCAATAAGGGTTTCCATTAACGTCTGGAAATGCGGTTGTTCCTGTAAAAGCGCGTCGATCACCGCGCAGCGCTCGGCGTGGGCTTTATCGCGCCCCAGCACGTAGCCGTAGCCCAGCGTGCCGCTGTTCAGGCGGATCGCCGCGCGGGTGAGGGTGGCGTCTCCGGCGAAAAAGCGCTCGCCGGTGCCGCCCATGCGCGCCTGGATCTGAACGAGGCCGATCTCCGGGGCGCGAAGGGTGTCGTAGTCTGGCGTCAGGCTGAGCGCGCTCATGCGGGCAGCCAGCGCGGCAGGCTGGCTGTGGGCCAGCACGCGCATCCAGCGCTGTCGGGTGGAGGTATCGAAGTGCATTCAGTGCTCCATGGTGAATTCGATCATGTCGGCGCGGGTCAGGCTGACGGAGTATTCCGTCGCGTTGATCTCGCCGTCACGGTGGTTGAGGGTGCGCACGCAGAGCAGCGGGGCCATATTGGGGATTTCGAGCACCTTGCTCTCTTTCGCCTGCGCGCGACGGGCGCTGATGCGGGTCTGGGTGCGCTTGAGCGCAATGCCGGTCGCATCCTGAAGAAAATCATGCAGCGATCCGCTGGAGAAATGCTGGAGCACGGGCCAGAGGGCGAGGTCCGCGAAGTAGTGGTCTATCTGGCACACCGCCACGCCGTTAACGCGGCGCAGGGTGCGCAGGTGAATGACGCTATCGCCCTCCTGAATGCCCAGCGCGTCCGCCACGTGGCTGGAGGCCGGGCGCAATACCGAGAGCAGCTTTTCGCTGGTCGGATGGCTGCCCTGATCCAGCAGGTTCTGGCTAAAGCGCGCCTGTGCGTTTAGCGGGTAGTCGAAGGGGCGCATCAGCACCAGCACGCCCACGCCCTGGCGGCGCTGGACCCAGCCGCGCTCGACCAGCTGGTCAATGGCGCGGCGCAGGGTGTGGCGGTTTACCTCATAGCGGTCGGCAAGCTGCTGCTCGGCGGGCAGGTAGTCTCCGCAGCGGTAGTGCGTGCGCAGCTCCACTTCGAGCTTTGCCGCAATCTCTTGCCAGCGGGTGGGGTAACTGGTCGGATGTCTGGATAAGTGCATAGAAAACAAAGCCTCGCTTCTCAGATGAAGTGCTTACGCAAACGTTGAGAGAGGAAATCCAGCAGGCTGACGGTGACGATGATGAGCACCATCAGGGCGCAGGTTTGCTGGAACTGGAAACCACGAATCGCTTCCCACAGGGTGACGCCAATCCCGCCTGCGCCCACCATGCCGACCACCGTCGCGGAGCGGACGTTGGACTCAAAGCGGTACAGGGAGTAGGAGATGAGCAGCGGCATCACCTGCGGCAGGACGCCGTAAAGGATCTCTTCGATTTTGTTGGCGCCGGTCGCGCGGATGCCTTCCACCGGGCCGGGCTCGATGGCTTCGACCGCTTCGGAGAGCAGCTTGGAAAGCACGCCGGTGGTGTGGATGAACAGTGCCATCACGCCGGCGAACGGACCCAGGCCGACGGCGACCACGAACAGCATCGCAAAGACCATTTCATTGATGGCGCGACAGGCGTCCATCAGGCGACGCATCGGCTGGTATACCCACCACGGCACGATGTTTTCGGCACTCATCAGGCCAAACGGAATGGAGAGAACGACGGCAAGGGCGGTGCCCCAGACGGCGATTTGCAGGGTGACCGCCATTTCGCTGAGGTAGTCCTGCCACTGGCTGAAGTCCGGCGGGAAGAAGTCGGCGGCGAAGGTCGCCATGTTGCCCGCGTCTTTGAAGAGCAGCAGCGGATCCATTTCCGCGCCCTTCCAGGAGATAACCAGCACCGCCAGCAGGATGGCCCAGCTTATGAGCGAGAACCAGCTGCGCTTCGGCGGTGGGAGGGTGATGGTTTGCATGTTGGCTCCATGGGTCTTTGTGTGCCGGATGGCGCTACGCTTATCCGGCCTACGATCTGTTCCCCCTCTCCCTGTGGGAGAGGGCCGGGGTGAGGGCATCAGCGTGCGCATTTCCCCCTCACCCTAACCCTCTCCCTCAAGGGAGAGGGGACGTAAGTTACTGCACCGCTTTATTCACGCTCGTCATTGCACCGAGCGCGGCGGTCAGGCGGTCGAGGTCTTCCAGCTGGGCCTGAATGGTGGCCACTTTGCTGGTCTTCTCCTCGTCCTTCAGCCCTTTGTTGTCCTTCACGCCCTGCATCTCTTTAAACAGCGCCAGCTGACGAATCGGGACCAGCTGCAGGTCGCTTGACGGGCGGAACGGTGCCCAGCCCAGACGCTCCAGAACCGCTTTCTCTTCCGGCGTTTTGCCATAGGTCATAAAGAAGTCGTACACCTTGTCCTTGGTGCTTTCAGACAGGTTTTTACGCCACACGATCGGGTCGCCGGGGATCAGCGGCGATTTCCAGATAACCTTGATCTCTTTCAGCTTGTCCGGCGCTGAGGTTTTCAGCTTGTCGAGGTTCTCGGTGTTGTTGGTGGCAACGTCCACCTGCTTGTTGGCCACGGCCAGGGCGTTAGTTTCGTGGCTGGCGTTCACCGTGCGCTTGAAGTCGCTGGCGGAGGCGTTGTTTTTGGCGAAGACGTAGTAGCCGGGGACAAGGTAACCGGAGGTGGAGTTCGGGTCGCCGTTGCCGAAGGTGAGCTCTTTGCGCCTGGCGAGCATGTCGTTGAGGTTGTTGATCGGGCTGTCTTTGTTCACGATCAGCACGCTCCAGTAGCCCGGGGAGCCATCTGCCGCGACTGTCTGGGCAAAGACCTGGCCGTTCGCGCGGTCCACCGCTTCCATGGCGGAGAGGTTGCCGTACCAGGCGATGTCCACTTTATTAAAGCGCATCCCCTGGATGATGCCCGCGTAGTCCGGGGCGAAGAAGGCGTTCACTTTGATCCCCAGTTTGGTTTCCATATCTTTCAGGAACGGTTCCCACTGAGGCTTCAGGTTCTGCTGTGATTCCGTCGAAATAATGCCGAAGTTCAGCGCTTTTTCCTGCTCTTGTGCATACGCCGGGCTTAACAGGGTGCTGAGGCTGAACATGCTGGTAAAGGCCAGCGCGGCAACGGCTTTGTAGCTCATGTACTTTCCTCGGATCGGGTTTAATTAAGCAGCCTGCGCGTTCTCTTCGACGCGGTTAATGCTGCGGTAGAGATGGTCAAAACGTTCGTTATCGAACTGATGGCTCGCGCCATCAAAGAACACATGACCCTGGCGCAGGGCGACAATGCGTTCGCAGTAGCGCAGGGCGTAATCCACCTGATGCAGCGTGACCACCACGGTGATGCCGTCGTTCTGGTTAATGTCGCGCAGGGTTTCCATCACGATGCGGGCGGACTCCGGGTCCAGCGAGGCAATGGGTTCGTCAGCGAGAATGATTTGCGCTTTTTGCATCAGGGCGCGGGCAATGGCGACGCGCTGCTGTTGTCCACCGGACAGGGTGGAGACGCGCTGGTGGGCGAAATGCGCCATGCCGACGCGGGTCAGCGCCTGTAAGGCTTCCTGCTTCTGGGAAGGGGAGAACCAGCGCAGACAGGTGCGCCAGAACGGGGTGCTGCCGAGCGCGCCAATCAACACGTTCTCCAGCACCGTCAGGCGGTTCACCAGGTTGAACTGCTGGAAGATGTAGCCCGTCTGGGCGCGGCTTTTGCGAATATCGCTGGCGAGACGCCCCGCGCGCTGCACGGTATTGCCCAGCAGCTCGACGTGGCTTTCCGGCGTTTTATCGCAGGTGATAAGCCCGCTCAAATGGCGCAGAAGGGTGGATTTACCTGAACCGGATGGCCCCAGCAGCGCCACCATTTCGCCCTGCTGGACGGTCAGATCAACGGCATGCAGGGCCTTGTTGTGATTGAAGGTCTTGCTCAGTTTCTCGACGCGGATGACGGTTTGCATGTGCTGGGCCTCACGATAAATGTGGCCTCATGCTGGCGCATCAATGTGACATTTGGGTTAAGTCTGGGTTGCGGGAGTTTGAAGAGTTGAGGGGAGTTTGATGACAATCACCGTAGGCCCGGTCAGCGCAGCGCCACCGGGCGCTGTTGCTGGCTGCGCTGCGCTTATCCGGCCTACGACGTTTGGTGTTGCTTAACGACGTTAATCATCCACGGCACGCCGTATTTATCGGTGACTTTACCGAAACCGTGCGCCCAGAAGGTTTCCTGCCAGGCCATTTCGATATTCCCACCATCGGCAAGGTTGTCGAACCAGCGCTTGCCTTCCGACACGTCCTGCGTGTCCAGTACCAGCGTGAAACCCGCGTACTGCACGTTGCTGCCCGGCGGCATCCCGTCGCTCATCATGATATCGCTGCCCGCAATGCGGACGTTGGAGTGCGCGATAGCTGAATCCGGAAATTGCATGCCGGACGGACAGCCTTCATCGCTGTTATCGCTTTTTGGCATTTCGCCGAAGGTGATTTTATAGAGGAGTTCTGCGCCGACGGCTTGCTGGTAGAAGGCGGTAGCCTCTGCGCAGTTGCCGGCGAAAGAGATGTAGGGACTTAACGGCATAATCTTTACCTCACGTAAGAAAAGCCCGTTAAGTGTAGTTCCCGAAAGCCCGGTAAGCGAAGCGCCACCGGGCGGGCAAATCAGTTCTTTTTAACGAACTCGGATTTCAGCTTCATCGGACCGAAGCCGTCAATTTTGCAGTCGATATTGTGATCGCCTTCAACCAGACGGATATTCTTCACTTTGGTGCCAATCTTCAGCATGGAAGAACTGCCTTTCACTTTCAGATCTTTAACCACGGTTACGCTGTCGCCGTCCGCCAGCAGATTGCCGTTCGCATCTTTTACGACAAGTGCATCAGCATCGTGCGATGGTTCGGCATCATTCCATTCGTGAGCGCATTCCGGGCAGATGAACATGCCATTATCTTCATAGGTGTATTCAGAATTGCATTTTGGGCAGTGTGGGAGTGACATATCGGTATCCTCAAAAAAAAGTGTAAACGCGCTGGAAAGTGCCAGCTAAATGACGGCAGGGTGCCGAAAAAGGCGGCAAGTATAGCGCAAATCCACACGATTGTCGGTGATATTGTGAATTAAAAAAATGCAAAAAGCGTATCGGGAGTGACACTTCCTGTCAGTCAGTTAAGCGATGCTTACGTCGTTAACACGGTGGAAAGAATGGGGGCTAAATATATCGAATATTTTATTGCGGCAAATTGCTACGTTCCTCCATTTCGGATAAGGTGAAGCGACACATTGTTATTTATCTCCTGACTTCGCTGCCATCCATATCTTATGGCAGGGGCGTATTACCTCTCTTTTTAGGTGGGTAAATAATGATGATATATCCTGAAGTTTCTTAAAATTGGGCTACGCTTTTTTCTTTTGGCCGTCAGGCCAGGAGGGGAGCTATACACGCCATGCAAGGATAGCGAATTATTTCTGATTATCATCAATCAGTTATATTTCGGCGAACATGTTTTCCACACGTGATCATATAAGCCTGAACAACATAATTAAAACCAGTGGCTTAATAAAAGTAATAAATTTGCGTTAAGGAAAGGCTTTTATCATGCACACACAGACCATTTTTGAATTAAGCCAGGAAGCTGAGCGTTTGTTACAGCTCGCCCTGCAAAACCTTGATACATTGAAATCAATGCCGATGGCGATGCTGGAGAGCACGTCGGCTGCCATTACGGGTGAAAAGAACAACGTTTTACCTTTGCATTTTAGTGCGCGCGGTGTCGACGCGCAGCAGGCGATGCTGAATAATGAATTACGGAAAATAACCCGGCTGGAAATGGTCCTGGCTATTGTTGGCACCATGAAAGCGGGGAAATCGACCACCATTAATGCGATTGTGGGTACCGAAGTGTTGCCGAACCGCAATCGTCCGATGACGGCGCTCCCTACCCTTATTCGCCATACGCCGGGTCAGAAGGACCCGGTGCTGCATTTCTCACATGCCTCGCCGATTGATGAATTGATTCAACTGCTCCAGAAAAAGCTATGTGATTACGATCGCGGGAAGCTGGCCCAGCATCTGGAAATTGATAAAGACATGAATACGCTGCTGGAGCGCATTGAAAGAGGAGAAGCTTTTGAGAAGCATCACCTGGGCGCGCAGCCGATATTTCATTGTCTGAAAAGCCTCAACGACCTGGTGAGACTTTCCCAGGCGTTAGGCGTGGAGTTTCCCTTCTCAGAATATGCCGCCATCGAACATATTCCGGTGATTGAGGTGGAGTTTGTGCATCTCGCGGGTCTGGATGCTCACCTCGGACAGCTGACGCTGCTCGATACGCCCGGGCCGAATGAGGCCGGACAGCCGCATCTGCAAAAAATGCTCAGCGAGCAGTTGTCCCGCGCGTCGGCGGTGCTGGCCGTGATGGATTATACCCAGCTTAAATCCATCTCTGATGAAGAAGTCCGCCAGGCCATTTCCGCGGCGGGAAAATCGGTGCCGCTGTATGCGCTGGTCAATAAATTCGATCAGAAAGATCGCAATAGCGACGATGAAGAGCAGATCCGGGCGATGATCTCCGGCACCTTAATGAAAGGCAATATTTCGCCTGGCCAGATCTACCCCGTTTCGTCCATGTGGGCCTATCTGGCGAACCGCGCTCGCTACGAGATGAGTACCCACGGAAAACTGCCGGATCATCAGGAACAACCCTGGGTACAGGATTTTGCCGAAGCTGCGCTTGGGCGTCGCTGGCGTACGGCGGACCTGGACGATATCGAGCATGTTCGTCATTCTGCCGATCTGCTCTGGGAAGATTCGCTCTTTGAACAACCGATCCGCAAGCTGATTTACGCCGCCTATGCCAATGCCTCGCTATTCGCTTTGCGTTCGGCCTCGCATAAGCTGCTCAACTACGCACAAAATGCCCGGGAGTATCTCGACTTCCGTTATCAGGGACTGACGGTGGCCTTTGAAGCGCTGGAACTGAACATCGTACGTCTGGAAGAGAACATGGCGCTTCTGCAGACGCGCCAGAGCGTAGTGAGCGATGAGGTGAAACATGAGGTTGAGGAGGCGCTGAACGCCACCGCAGACTTTATGACGTCTCAGAAAACGGCGCTTCACCAGGCAATTGGTGATGTGTTTAGCGCACGCCATATTCTTGATTTGGCAGGTATCGATCGACTGAACCGCCGCGATGACGAGCCGCAATCGCTGAAGCAGCTGGTGCTGGACGATGAAGGGCAGGCGCAAATCGCGCTGAGTAAAATCCGTGCCTCCTGCGAGCTTATCATGCTGGATGCGCAGACGAAGATCGCCCGTGAGCTGGCGTTACGCTTCGACCAGCTTGAATCTACGCTGGCACGTTCCCTGAACGAAGCCATGCGCCCCATCGAAACGCGTATTAGAGAGCATCTGAGCCATGCGGGTTTTCGGGCGCGAATCAGTTTCCCGGCGTTTCAGGCGAACCAGCTTAACTTCAATACGCGGGCGCTGTTTAACGATGCGATTGCGGAAGATGACAGCCAGGCTGGCCCGTCATCAGGCGGGAGCAGCATGCGTGAAACGGTCTCTCGCTGGCTCAATAATCCGGGCTGGGGCTGGGATGATTATGTGGAAACGCGTACGCGATATGTTATCGACATTGCGCAGCTACATGACAAATTTAAACAACATATTGATCAGTTTTGTGAACAAATACGTAAAGCTTTGTCCGCGCAGGTCGATGTCTCTGTTACGGCAGGAATGGCAACGTTCTTTGCAGAATTTTCGCTGTGCCTGTCCGGCTTACAGGAAAGCTTGCGTGATAGCCTCGCAGTGCGTCAACAAAATGAGCATTCGACCCGAGCGCTCTGCCAGTTGTTGAAGCAAAGCATCACTACTGCGACGTGGATACAGGAAGATACCCGACTGTTACGCGATGATATTCAAACTCTATTCGCGGCAGAGCAACCATGACAACACCATTACTGGACGGCCCCGGGCGAACGCTGGAGTGTATTAATCCAAAATTTATGGTCGATCTGGTGCAGGGGGGAGACGCTGCGCGTCACTCCCACCTGGGACCACAACAGCTGCAGTTTCGTGAGCGTTTGACACAGGAAATCATGACCCATACCCGGCTACGCCCCTGGGCGATGGCGGGGATGCTCAATGAAAATACGGCGCTGCGCCTGGGGCTGGCGGAAAAACTGGCCGGCATGCTTGACCCTGGTCATCTCGCGCTGACGCTGATGGCAGAGAAGCTGATTGCTTTGCGCCAGCAGACGCACCCGCGCGCGCCGCAATCTCCAGGGCTGATGCAGCAGTACGCTGAACTCGCTTCTCATTTTACTCAACGCGCAGCATATAAAGAAAAGGCGCTGACCCAGCGTGGGCTCACGGTGCAGGCGGGTGAGCACAGCGAGCAGATTTTTACCCGCTGGCGGGCCGGGCATTATGACGGCTGGTCGCTGGCCGGGCGCTGTTTTATCGTGCTGGAAGAGCTGCGCTGGGGGCCATTTGGTGATGCCTGCCGTCTCGCGAATGATGATGTGGCGGCCATGCTCAAGGATAACCTGCGCAGCATGGCGGCAAACTATCTGGCGCAGGGCATTAATGCATCACCCACGACCCGCCATTTCTATCATCAGTGGCTGTCAACGCCTGCTTCTCCGGGTTTAATCGATCATAAAGACATGCTGGGGTGGTTGGGAGACTGGTGTCAGTCGGATCAACATCCGGTGAGCTGGTCAGTCACGCAAAACTGGCAGACCGTCGCGCTGGGTATGCCGAGGCTCTGTTCGGCAAAACGGCTGGTGGACGCGATGGTAGAAGAGATTTTTGGGTAAATCCCTTACCCCTCACCCTAACCCTCTCCCCGTAGGGGAGAGGGGATGGCCTGGTGCGGTGTGTTAATGGCGGAGTTCTACCGCTTTTCTTTCGATATCCTGCTCGGGGGCACTTGCGTAGCGTTTCGCATACAGCGCCGTGATGATGGGCACCAGAATCGCGGTGACAATTACGCTCGCGGCAACTAGCGCCGTCGCTGAAGCGGCCACCGGTTCGAAGGCCGGGTTAATTTGGGCAATAATCACCGGGTTTGCAACAGCAGCACCCGCGGCTGAAGAGGCAGCGACGCCGGCCGTGCCGTTTCCTCCTCCGATTACGCGGTCGGCAATAATCAGCGGAATACCGGTGATGACGATCACGGCGACACCCAACACAATCCCCAGCAGGCCGGTATCGAGAATGACCTTCAGATTGATGGTGTTCCCCAGTGCGAAACCGAAGAACGGGATCAGCACCGGCGTGGCTTTGCTAAAGAAATCACGCAGATCGTGATCGAGATTGCCAAGTGCGAAACCGACCAGGAAGGGCAGGATCGCGCCGACAAAGTGGTGAGGTTCAAACGAGGCCAGGCCAGCAGACCCCAGGATCAGCATCGTCATCAATGGGCCGGATTCCAGAGACATCAACACAAATGCGCCGGACTCTTCTTTCGTCCCGTACTGGTTCATCAGGCTGGCGTACAATCCACCGTTAGTCATGTCCATCGCCGAGACAATCGCCAGGACCGATAAACCCGCAAAGAACCCAGTCTGAATTCCATTCTCCGGTATGAACATCGCGCATATCATTGCCACCGCCCAGGCTACCGCTATTTTGGTTAACACCAGCGTGCCGGATTTCCGTAATACTGTCCCCGTTGCCCGCAAATTAATGGATGCGCCGATACAAAAAAACCAGACGGCAAGAATGGGAACCGTGCCTGTTATCATGCCTTTTGTGAAACCCCCAAAATAAGCTCCGGTATCGGGAGCAAGGGTATTCAGGATCGCGCCCAGTACCAGCGGTACCAGCATCATACCGCCAGGTATACGTTCTATCGTGGCTTTAATCTTCATGGACAAACCTCACATCGGATCCCGCAGGACGGGTGATAGGTGTAAAAAATTAGTCAATAAATTCAAATAATTGCTTTTCTTCTTGCAGGCTTTTTTCGATAACCCTGCAGCATAATTAAATGTGTGCTCCCGATTAAACCGATTCAGAAACACCTTAAACGCTGAATTCGGATTTATCATGCGATCATTGGAATAGTGATTCAATGAAAATAAAACATCGTTTTAGTTATCTTTGTCACATATTCGGCGTAAAACTTTGGGCCGATTTATGATGATGAAAATTTATGTAAATCTGATGTGAATTAACGTGGGTTGTTTTTCTGTTAAGAAGGAAATAATGATGTGTGCGAGGATGTTTTTTAGGCGGGTGAGAAAGTGCTTATTGGCGCGCGTTGACAAAAACTGAACCGGCTTGACCGGGCACAAAAATATATGTGAAGTTGATCACAAATATAAACGCTGGTAGGGTAAAAAGGTCATTAACTGCCCAGACAGGCGTCAACAGGTTCGGTTGTATCGACGTTAAACGTCAATGTAAGTAAACCTGCTACGCTTGAATAAGGCGATTCGCATGGAGCGGATCCCATGGTTCACAGAACGCTAACTGGACTGTGAAACAGACAGGGCCGAGTCAACGAGGATAGCTATGCTGAGAAGGAAAAAGATTAAACCCATCACGCTTCGCGACGTTACCATCATTGATGACGCAAAGCTGCGTAAAGCCATTACCGCAGCCTCGCTCGGTAATGCGATGGAATGGTTCGATTTTGGTGTCTACGGCTTTGTGGCCTATGCGTTAGGTAAAGTGTTTTTCCCCGGGGCCGATCCCAGCCTGCAGATGATTGCCGCACTGGGTACGTTCTCCGTTCCCTTCCTGATTCGTCCGCTGGGCGGTCTGTTCTTCGGTATGCTCGGCGATAAATATGGTCGTCAGAAAATCCTTGCCATCACCATCGTCATTATGTCGATCAGTACATTCTGTATCGGCCTTATACCGTCGTACGCCACCATCGGCATTTGGGCACCGATTCTGCTGCTGATTTGTAAGATGGCTCAGGGCTTCTCCGTGGGCGGTGAATATACCGGTGCCTCGATCTTCGTTGCCGAATATTCCCCGGATCGTAAGCGCGGTTTTATGGGAAGCTGGCTGGACTTCGGCTCGATTGCCGGGTTTGTCCTCGGCGCGGGCGTAGTGGTTCTGATTTCAACCGTGGTGGGTGAAGATAACTTCCTCGACTGGGGCTGGCGTATCCCGTTCTTCCTGGCCTTGCCGCTGGGGATTATTGGTCTCTACCTGCGTCATGCGCTTGAGGAGACGCCCGCGTTCCAGCAGCACGTCGATAAACTGGAACAGGGTGACCGCGAAGGGCTGCAGGATGGTCCGAAGGTGTCGTTCAAAGAGATTGCCACTAAGCACTGGCGCAGCCTGCTGACCTGTATTGGTCTGGTGATTTCGACCAACGTGACCTACTACATGCTGTTGACCTACATGCCGAGCTATCTGTCGCATAACCTGCACTACTCGGAAGATCACGGCGTGCTGATCATTATCGCCATCATGGTAGGTATGCTGTTTGTGCAGCCGATTATGGGCCTGTTGAGTGACCGTTTTGGTCGTCGACCATTCATTATCCTGGGAAGCGTTGCGCTGTTTGCTCTGGCCATTCCGGCCTTCATACTGATTAACAGTGATGTGCTGGGGCTGATTTTTGCCGGTCTGCTGATGCTGGCGGTGATCCTTAACTGCTTTATCGGGGTGATGGCCTCAACGCTGCCCGCGATGTTCCCGACCCACATTCGCTACAGCGCGCTGGCCGCGGCATTTAACATCTCGGTGCTGATTGCCGGTCTGACCCCGACGCTTGCCGCCTCGCTGGTCGAGAGTACGCAGAACCTGATGATGCCGGCTTATTACCTGATGGTGATCGCGGTGATTGGTTTGATTACCGGTATTACCATGAAGGAGACGGCGAATCGTCCGCTGAAAGGGGCAACGCCTGCGGCGTCTGATATCCAGGAAGCGAAAGAGATCCTGCGTGAGCACTACGATAACGTCGAGCAGAAGATTGAGGATATTGACGCAGAGATTGAAGAGCTGCAGAAAAAACGCTCCCGATTGGTGGACCAGCATCCACGCATCAACGAGTAATAAAGAAACCCGCCAACGGCGGGTTTTCTTTTATTAGCATCCAGCAGCGATGTAGTCGCCATTGGCGCTGATGGGGATCACCGTCAGAAACAGCACCGTCGCGAACAGGATCAGGACTATCCCTCCGGCTATTTTGACTGCCGGTACGAGCCATCTTAATGAGGCGCTTTCTCCGAACCAGCTCACCGTGCGCTCGCGGGCGTAGCGTACTGCCAGTGAAAGCCCCACGATTGAAAGCGCGGTTCCCAGAGACATGGTCATGACTGCGGCCACCCCCCAGGTGACAATCCCCAGCGCGTTCGAAAACATCAGAATCATGATCGCCCCGCTGCACGGGCGTGCGCCAATCGCCAGAATGACGCCCAGGCGCGTTTTCCAGTCGCCTTCTGTCAGGTTTGCCCCCACGCCGTGGTGGCCGCAGCCACAGTGTTCATCGTGCTGATGAAGCGGCTTGATGGCGGAGATAGTCATCCTGCGCGGACGCAGGCTCTTCAGCGCCTGGTAAATGACAAACGCGCCAAATGCGCCAATCAGCACTGCGCTTATCTTCTCCACGTACCAGCGGCTGGTGCTGATATCTCCTGAGGCGAGGTTAAACCCCACCGCCAGAATAAAGACAAACAGAATGGCGCTGACGCCCTGCATCAGGCTACCCAGGAAGGGGACGACCCGGGCGGCCAGCTCGCTTTCTTTATTTGTCGTCAGATAGGTCGTCACAATGAATTTTCCGTGCCCGGGTCCGATGGCGTGAAGGACACCATAAAGGAAAGCCCCCGTTAACAGCCATAATCCGCCGCTGTACTGGTGGTTATTAAGCTGCAGTAGATACATCACCAGATAGCGGTGCAGCGTAATTTGCGTGGCGAGACACCACTGGATAAAGGCATTCCAGTGCGCATGCAGGGTAAAACCGGCAAAGAGGATTGCCAGCAGCATCACCCCTGCTGTAGGGAGACGCCAGTCACGGGCGAGGCGTTGTGTGGTCATGAGGGGGCCTGCACAGAGGAGATTATTTGCCGCTAGTATAGTTGATCTTCCCGCTCAATTCGTAGGATCGCATCGCGATCCGCTCATAATTGTGGATAACTTTGTGCATAAAAGGGTATAAGGCGGGGTTTTGCTGTGGAATGCAGCAGTCAGTCATTTTTCTGTCATTTAGCGGTTGCGGCTTGCGGAGAACTCCCTATAATGCGCCTCCATCGACACGGCAGATGTGAATCACTTCACAAACAACCCGGTCGGTTGAAGAGAAAAAATCCTGAAATAACGGGTTGACTCTGAAAGAGGAAAGCGTAATATACGCCACCTCGCAACGGTGAGCGAAAGCCGCGTTGCACTGCTCTTTAACAATTTATCAGACAATCTGTGTGGGCACTCAAAGTGACATGGATTCTTAATGTCTTCGGACAATAAATGAATACCAAGTCTCTGAGTGAACATACGTAATTCATTACGAAGTTTAATTCACGAGCATCAAACTTAAATTGAAGAGTTTGATCATGGCTCAGATTGAACGCTGGCGGCAGGCCTAACACATGCAAGTCGAGCGGTAGCACAGGAGAGCTTGCTCTCCGGGTGACGAGCGGCGGACGGGTGAGTAATGTCTGGGAAACTGCCTGATGGAGGGGGATAACTACTGGAAACGGTAGCTAATACCGCATAATGTCGCAAGACCAAAGAGGGGGACCTTCGGGCCTCTTGCCATCAGATGTGCCCAGATGGGATTAGCTAGTAGGTGGGGTAACGGCTCACCTAGGCGACGATCCCTAGCTGGTCTGAGAGGATGACCAGCCACACTGGAACTGAGACACGGTCCAGACTCCTACGGGAGGCAGCAGTGGGGAATATTGCACAATGGGCGCAAGCCTGATGCAGCCATGCCGCGTGTATGAAGAAGGCCTTCGGGTTGTAAAGTACTTTCAGCGGGGAGGAAGGTGTTGAGGTTAATAACCTCAGCAATTGACGTTACCCGCAGAAGAAGCACCGGCTAACTCCGTGCCAGCAGCCGCGGTAATACGGAGGGTGCAAGCGTTAATCGGAATTACTGGGCGTAAAGCGCACGCAGGCGGTCTGTCAAGTCGGATGTGAAATCCCCGGGCTCAACCTGGGAACTGCATTCGAAACTGGCAGGCTAGAGTCTTGTAGAGGGGGGTAGAATTCCAGGTGTAGCGGTGAAATGCGTAGAGATCTGGAGGAATACCGGTGGCGAAGGCGGCCCCCTGGACAAAGACTGACGCTCAGGTGCGAAAGCGTGGGGAGCAAACAGGATTAGATACCCTGGTAGTCCACGCCGTAAACGATGTCGACTTGGAGGTTGTGCCCTTGAGGCGTGGCTTCCGGAGCTAACGCGTTAAGTCGACCGCCTGGGGAGTACGGCCGCAAGGTTAAAACTCAAATGAATTGACGGGGGCCCGCACAAGCGGTGGAGCATGTGGTTTAATTCGATGCAACGCGAAGAACCTTACCTACTCTTGACATCCAGAGAACTTTCCAGAGATGGATTGGTGCCTTCGGGAACTCTGAGACAGGTGCTGCATGGCTGTCGTCAGCTCGTGTTGTGAAATGTTGGGTTAAGTCCCGCAACGAGCGCAACCCTTATCCTTTGTTGCCAGCGGTTCGGCCGGGAACTCAAAGGAGACTGCCAGTGATAAACTGGAGGAAGGTGGGGATGACGTCAAGTCATCATGGCCCTTACGAGTAGGGCTACACACGTGCTACAATGGCGCATACAAAGAGAAGCGACCTCGCGAGAGCAAGCGGACCTCATAAAGTGCGTCGTAGTCCGGATTGGAGTCTGCAACTCGACTCCATGAAGTCGGAATCGCTAGTAATCGTAGATCAGAATGCTACGGTGAATACGTTCCCGGGCCTTGTACACACCGCCCGTCACACCATGGGAGTGGGTTGCAAAAGAAGTAGGTAGCTTAACCTTCGGGAGGGCGCTTACCACTTTGTGATTCATGACTGGGGTGAAGTCGTAACAAGGTAACCGTAGGGGAACCTGCGGTTGGATCACCTCCTTACCTTAAAGAACCTGCCTTTGTAGTGCTCACACAGATTGTCTGATGAAAAGTAAATAGCAAGGCGTCTTGCGATTGAGACTTACACGTCCCCTTCGTCTAGAGGCCCAGGACACCGCCCTTTCACGGCGGTAACAGGGGTTCGAATCCCCTAGGGGACGCCACTTGCTGGTTCGTGAGTGAAAGTCACCTGCCGTCATATCTCAAAACTCATCTTCGGGTGACGTTTGAGATATTTGCTCTTTAAAAATCTGGATCAAGCTGAAAATTGAAACGACACACATGTTATGTGTGTTCGAGTCTCTCAAATTTTCGCAAGTCGATGATGAATCGAAAGAAACATCTTCGGGTTGTGAGGTTAAGCGACTAAGCGTACACGGTGGATGCCCTGGCAGTCAGAGGCGATGAAGGACGTGCTAATCTGCGAAAAGCGCCGGCGAGGTGATATGAACCTTTGACCCGGCGATGTCCGAATGGGGAAACCCAGTGCAATTCGTTGCACTATCGTTAACTGAATACATAGGTTAACGAGGCGAACCGGGGGAACTGAAACATCTAAGTACCCCGAGGAAAAGAAATCAACCGAGATTCCCCCAGTAGCGGCGAGCGAACGGGGAGCAGCCCAGAGTCTGAATCAGCTTGTGTGTTAGTGGAAGCGTCTGGAAAGTCGCAGGGTACAGGGTGATACTCCCGTACACGAAAGCACACAGGCTGTGAACTCGAAGAGTAGGGCGGGACACGTGGTATCCTGTCTGAATATGGGGGGACCATCCTCCAAGGCTAAATACTCCTGACTGACCGATAGTGAACCAGTACCGTGAGGGAAAGGCGAAAAGAACCCCGGCGAGGGGAGTGAAAAAGAACCTGAAACCGTGTACGTACAAGCAGTGGGAGCACCTTCGTGGTGTGACTGCGTACCTTTTGTATAATGGGTCAGCGACTTATATTCTGTAGCAAGGTTAACCGTATAGGGGAGCCGAAGGGAAACCGAGTCTTAACTGGGCGTTAAGTTGCAGGGTATAGACCCGAAACCCGGTGATCTAGCCATGGGCAGGTTGAAGGTTGGGTAACACTAACTGGAGGACCGAACCGACTAATGTTGAAAAATTAGCGGATGACTTGTGGCTGGGGGTGAAAGGCCAATCAAACCGGGAGATAGCTGGTTCTCCCCGAAAGCTATTTAGGTAGCGCCTCGTGAACTCATCTTCGGGGGTAGAGCACTGTTTCGGCTAGGGGGCCATCCCGGCTTACCAACCCGATGCAAACTACGAATACCGAAGAATGTTATCACGGGAGACACACGGCGGGTGCTAACGTCCGTCGTGAAGAGGGAAACAACCCAGACCGCCAGCTAAGGTCCCAAAGTCATGGTTAAGTGGGAAACGATGTGGGAAGGCACAGACAGCCAGGATGTTGGCTTAGAAGCAGCCATCATTTAAAGAAAGCGTAATAGCTCACTGGTCGAGTCGGCCTGCGCGGAAGATGTAACGGGGCTAAACCATGCACCGAAGCTGCGGCAGCGACGCTTATGCGTTGTTGGGTAGGGGAGCGTTCTGTAAGCCGTTGAAGGTGTGCTGTGAGGCATGCTGGAGGTATCAGAAGTGCGAATGCTGACATAAGTAACGATAAAGCGGGTGAAAAGCCCGCTCGCCGGAAGACCAAGGGTTCCTGTCCAACGTTAATCGGGGCAGGGTGAGTCGACCCCTAAGGCGAGGCCGAAAGGCGTAGTCGATGGGAAACAGGTTAATATTCCTGTACTTGGTGTTACTGCGAAGGGGGGACGGAGAAGGCTATGTTAGCCGGGCGACGGTTGTCCCGGTTTAAGCATGTAGGCGGAGGTTCCAGGTAAATCCGGTACCTTTTAACGCTGAGGTGTGATGACGAGGCACTACGGTGCTGAAGTAACAAATGCCCTGCTTCCAGGAAAAGCCTCTAAGCATCAGGTAACACGAAATCGTACCCCAAACCGACACAGGTGGTCAGGTAGAGAATACCAAGGCGCTTGAGAGAACTCGGGTGAAGGAACTAGGCAAAATGGTGCCGTAACTTCGGGAGAAGGCACGCTGATATGTAGGTGAAGCCCCTGCGGGTGGAGCTGAAATCAGTCGAAGATACCAGCTGGCTGCAACTGTTTATTAAAAACACAGCACTGTGCAAACACGAAAGTGGACGTATACGGTGTGACGCCTGCCCGGTGCCGGAAGGTTAATTGATGGGGTTAGCGGCAACGCGAAGCTCTTGATCGAAGCCCCGGTAAACGGCGGCCGTAACTATAACGGTCCTAAGGTAGCGAAATTCCTTGTCGGGTAAGTTCCGACCTGCACGAATGGCGTAATGATGGCCAGGCTGTCTCCACCCGAGACTCAGTGAAATTGAACTCGCTGTGAAGATGCAGTGTACCCGCGGCAAGACGGAAAGACCCCGTGAACCTTTACTATAGCTTGACACTGAACACTGGTCCTTGATGTGTAGGATAGGTGGGAGGCTTTGAAGCGTGGACGCCAGTCTGCGTGGAGCCAACCTTGAAATACCACCCTTTAATGGCTGGTGTTCTAACGTAGACCCGTTACCCGGGTTGCGGACAGTGTCTGGTGGGTAGTTTGACTGGGGCGGTCTCCTCCCAAAGAGTAACGGAGGAGCACGAAGGTTAGCTAATCCTGGTCGGACATCAGGAGGTTAGTGCAATGGCATAAGCTAGCTTGACTGCGAGAGTGACGGCTCGAGCAGGTGCGAAAGCAGGTCATAGTGATCCGGTGGTTCTGAATGGAAGGGCCATCGCTCAACGGATAAAAGGTACTCCGGGGATAACAGGCTGATACCGCCCAAGAGTTCATATCGACGGCGGTGTTTGGCACCTCGATGTCGGCTCATCACATCCTGGGGCTGAAGTAGGTCCCAAGGGTATGGCTGTTCGCCATTTAAAGTGGTACGCGAGCTGGGTTTAGAACGTCGTGAGACAGTTCGGTCCCTATCTGCCGTGGGCGCTGGAGAATTGAGGGGGGCTGCTCCTAGTACGAGAGGACCGGAGTGGACGCATCACTGGTGTTCGGGTTGTCATGCCAATGGCACTGCCCGGTAGCTAAATGCGGAAAAGATAAGTGCTGAAAGCATCTAAGCACGAAACTTGCCCCGAGATGAGTTCTCCCTGAGACTTTAAGTCTCCTGAAGGAACGTTGAAGACTACGACGTTGATAGGTCGGGTGTGTAAGCGCAGCGATGCGTTGAGCTAACCGATACTAATGAACCGTGAGGCTTAACCTTACAACGCCGAAGCTGTTTCGGCGGACGAGAGACAGAAGATTTTCAGCTTTGATACAGATTAACAGAATTTGCCTGGCGGCTTTAGCGCGGTGGTCCCACCTGACCCCATGCCGAACTCAGAAGTGAAACGCCGTAGCGCCGATGGTAGTGTGGGGTCTCCCCATGTGAGAGTAGGGAACTGCCAGGCATCAATTAGAAGAACCCCGTACCGAAAGGTGCGGGGTTTTTTGCTTTGTGCCCGGAAAAACATGCCGGATGGCGGCTTCGCCTTATCCGGCCTACAAAACCCGCAGGCCGCACGGTCCCACGGCAAAGAGAAACAAGAATACTAAAGAAGGGATTTATAAACGCAGAAAAGCAAAAACCCAGCCATAGGCTGGGTTCTTTAAATAGTGGTGCCCGGACTCGGAATCGAACCAAGGACACGGGGATTTTCAATCCCCTGCTCTACCGACTGAGCTATCCGGGCAACGGAGCGCATTAAACCGCAATCGCGCCTTATCGTCAACATTATTTCAGGAAAAGCTGTTCAATTGCTTAAGTTTGCGGCAATCTGATGGTTTACGCGTCGAATACGGCAAATTTAACAGGTTCGCTTATGTCAACGCCCCGCCCATACGGCATTGAGCAAAGCGGAGAATATCTTCCGCCAGTCGGTGCGCCGTATCCACATCGGCCTGGCTACGGTTCACCAGCATGCGGCTCAGGCAGCCCTCCAGCACCAGCTCCATCTGTTTCGCCACCATTGCCGGGTCATCCACTTCCAGCGTGGTCAGCAGCTCGTGGGTGAAGTCATGCGCCGCCCGTTTTTGTTGCTCCGCCAACTGGTGGATAGGATGGCCTGGGTCGGGAAAATAAGTGCAGGCGGCGATGAACAGACAACCCGGGTAACGGTTGTTGCTGACGCATTCCGTCAGGGCGGTATAGCGCGCCAGCAGCTTTTGCTCCGCGGTCAGTTCTTCATTCAGCATCAGTTGCCTGCGCCAGACATCAACCTGCTGGCTGAGATAGCGCAGGGCATCATAGAGTAGCGCCTCTTTATCCGGCCAGAAGCGCTTAAGTTCATCCAGGGGATAATCGATACGGTCGGCTACCATCTCAAGCGTGGTGCTGGCGATCCCTTGAATCTCAAGCAGTTGCAGGGCTTGTCCCAGTACGTCTTCACGTTGCACGGTTATCTCCTCCGCTATTCCCAACGGTTTGTCCCGTTTAAAGTGTTGTTTACGGTTGGCGATTGCGCAAATGCGCGCTAAATGCCGCTGCATCCATAAACCCGGTTACACGCTGCTCTGGCTGCTCCTGGCCCTGCTGATTGAAGAACAGAATGGTTGGCAGCCCGAGCACGTTAAGCTGCTTCAGCAGAGCCTTATCCTGCGCATTATTGGCGGTCACGTTCGCCTGGAGCAAAACGGTCTCTTTCAGGGCGCTTTGCACCTGCGGATCGCTAAAGGTATATTTTTCAAACTCTTTGCAGGCGACACACCAGTCGGCATAGAGATCGAGCATCACCGCTTTGCCTTTCGCCTCTGCCAGGGCGCTGTTGAGTTCATCCACGTTTTTAATCTGGGTGAAGTTCAGGTGCGCTTGCGTCTGGCTCACCGGTGTGCCGAACGCCCAGTCCTGCAGAGGGCGTACGCTCACCAGCGCGGCAGCCAGCAGGAGGATTTGCATCAGGCGCATCCACGCTTTTTTCGCTCCCAGGCTGATGATAAACGCCCAGGCAAAGAATGCTACGCCGAGCATCGCCCACAGGCGCAAACCCCAGGCGTCGCCGACGATACGCTCAAGGAGAAACACCGGCAGCGCGAGGATGACAAAGCCAAACGCGGTTTTCACCGTCTCCATCCACGGGCCGCTCTTCGGCAGCAGTCGATTGCCGAAAACTGTGACCAGAATCAGCGGAAGGCCCATGCCCAGGGCATACAGATACAACGTTCCGCCGCCGAGCCACATATTGCCGCTCTGGGCGATATAGAGCAGGATGGCGCTCAGCGGTGCGGTGGTGCAAGGGGAACAAATCAAACCGGCGATGGCTCCCATCGCGAATACCCCACCCGCCGAGCCACCCTGCTGGCGGTTACTCATCAGCGTTAAGCGAGTCTGCAAAGCCGACGGTAACTGCAGGGTAAACAGGCCGAACATCGACAGTGCCAGCAGGATGAAGACCCCCGACAGGCCAATAAGGACGTAAGGATGCTGAAGCGCTGCCTGGAACTGTAACCCGGCAGCGGCAACCACAAGGCCAAGGGCTGTGTAGGTCAACGCCATGCCCTGCACATAAATAAAGGCCAACAGCAGGGCGCGTGCGGTGGAAAGCCGTTGCTTACCGCCCAGCACGATGCCTGAGATGAGCGGATACATCGGCAGCACGCACGGCGTAAAGGCAATGCCAATACCGATCAGCAAAGCCCAAAGCGCTGAGAACGGAAGGTCTGTACGCTCTTCGCTCGTCTCGCCCGAGGGGAGAGGGGAAACGGCGGCAGCCGCTTTCACTTCGCTGAGCGGCACAACCTTAGTTTCCGGTGGATAGCAGAATCCCGCGTCCGCGCATCCCTGATAGGTCACCGTCAGCGTCGCGCCTTTATCCGCCTGATTCACCGTAACGGGCACGCTTAAGCGCTGGCGGTAGATTTCACTCTTGCCGTAGAACTCGTCCTCGTGCCACTCGCCGGCGGGCAACTGCAATGCGCCCACGTTTGCCTGGGCAGGCGTAATGCTGACCTGCTTGCGGTAGAGGTAATAACCTTCTTTCACCTGCCAGGTTAGATTGAGATCGTGCTGGTTCTGCTGAAAGTCGAAAACAAACGCCTGGTCGGCAGGAATAAAGTTTGAACGGCCGGGCGCGTCAAACAACCCGGCAAAAGCTGACGTGCTGCACAGCAGCAGGATCAGCGTAAGGAAGCGTTGAGCCATGAGAGATAGTCGTTATCGCCGTGGACCACTGGCAGCACCAGCAGCTCCGGAGTTTGGTAAGGATGATGAGATTTGAGGCAGTCCAGAAGCGCCTGCTGATTCGCCGGATTGGTTTTGAGCAACATCTGAACTTCGTACTCCTGCTCCAGCTTGCCTTCCCAGTAATAAAGGGAGGTGGCACCGGGGAGGAGCGTCACGCAGGCAGCCAGTTTTTCGGCGAGCACTTTGGCGGCGAGATCCTGGGCAGAGGCTTCATCAGGGGCGGTACACAGTACGACAACAGCATCAGGCGTGTTCACAAGTCGACCTCCTCATCACGAAAGGCTTCACTATATCACGCAAGGCGGTTGGTCATTAATGAAACGGGCCGCAGAGCGGCCCGATTTTAACTATTTTTACAACCACTCACCGTTTACAGGACCACACCGCCAATGATAAAGCCGAGGATCACGCAAAGTGAAATGGCGACTACGCCTGGGATCAGGAACGCGTGGTTAAACACATACTTACCGATACGGGTTGAGCCGGTGTCGTCCATCTCCACCGCCGCCAGCAGGGTTGGGTAGGTTGGCAGAACGAACAGGGCAGAAACCGCCGCGAAAGAGGCAATCGCCGTCAGTGGGGTAACGCCCAGCATCAGTGCCGCAGGCATCAGCGCTTTGGTGGTTGCCGCCTGGGAGTAAAGCAGGGTAGCGGCAAAGAACAGCACGACCGCAAGCAGCCACGGATAGTTGTGCAGCAGGTCGCCGGCTACGGTCTGAATATCGCTGATGTGCGCTTTCACGAAGGTATCACCGAGCCACGCCACGCCGAGGACGCACACGCAGGCGCTCATACCGGATTTGAAGGTGCTGGCGTTCAGCACTTCGCTGGTGTCAATTTTACAGGTGATGCTAATCAGCGTCGCGATGGTCAGCATAAATACCACAATCGCTTCGTTACGTGGCAGGACCGGGTTCTGGATCAGGCCCACGGTATCGCTGATGGCGGTCGCATAGAACATGACGGCGACGATACCAATCAGGAACAGCAGCACGGAGCGTTTCGCGTGTGGCTTCAGCTCGAAGACCTGGCTGCCGCGCAGCCTCACTTCACCCTTGGCAAGGCGTTCCTGATAAACCGGATCGTCTTTCAGCTCGGCACCAAGGAAGTTACACAGCACGGCGGTGATCATGACCGCAATCAGCGTCACCGGAATACAGATCGCCAGCAGCGTCAGGTAGCTCACGCCCATCGGCTCAAGGATACCGGCGAAGAAGACCACCGCAGCGGAAATCGGCGAGGCGGTAATCGCAATCTGGGACGCCACGACGGCAATAGAGAGTGGACGAGACGGACGGATACCCTGCTCTTTCGCCACTTCGGTAATCACCGGCAGCGTAGAGAAGGCAGTGTGGCCCGTACCGGCGAGAATAGTCATAAACCAGGTCACCAGCGGGGCAAGGAAGGTAATGTATTTTGGGTGGCGGCGCAGCATACGCTCCGCCAGGCTCACCAGGTAGTCCATACCGCCTGCCACCTGCATGGCGGCGATAGCGGCAATAACTGCCATGATGATTTCGATAACGTCAAACGGGATTGCGCCGGGTTTAATCTGAAAGATAAGGGTAAGAACGAGCACCCCGAGACCGCCGGCAAAACCGATGCCGATACCCCCGAGTCTTGCTCCCAAATAAATCGCCAACAAGACGATGACGAGTTCTGCTCCAAACATAAGGACCTTCCTTGCTTATTAACAAGTTGATATTGAATTGTTGTATTTTGGTAACGCCTAAAAAGAAAAAAGGCACGTCACAAGTGACGTGCCTTAAGAAGCCTAGCCTGAACGGTTACTGTTCGCTTTCATCGGTATATCGTTTTGCTTTATATGCCGGGTGCATCAGGTTCTGGGCCGAGAAGATATCGTCCAGCTCGGCTTCGGTCAACAGCCCGCGCTCCAGCACCACTTCACGTACGCTCTTACCGGTTTCGGCACAAATCTTACCGACGATGTCACCGTTGTGGTGACCGATGAACGGGTTGAGGTAGGTGACGATCCCGATGGAGTTATAGACATAACCCTCACAGACTTCTTTATTCGCTGTGATGCCGTTAATGCATTTTTCCAGCAGGTTGTAGCAGGCGTTGGTCAGAATGTGGATGGATTCAAACATCGCCTGGCCAATCACTGGCTCCATCACGTTTAGCTGCAGCTGACCGGCTTCAGAGGCCATGGTCACGGTCGTATCGTTACCGATGACCTTGAAGCAAACCTGGTTCACCACTTCTGGCACAACCGGGTTCACCTTGGCTGGCATGATGGACGAACCGGCCTGAAGTTCTGGCAGGTTGATTTCGTTCAGGCCAGCGCGCGGACCGGAAGAGAGCAGGCGCAGGTCGTTACAGATTTTGGACAGTTTCACTGCCAGACGTTTCAGGGCGCTGTGTACCATAACGTAGGCGCCGCAGTCTGAGGTAGCTTCAATCAGGTCTTCTGCAGGCACAACCGGCAGGTTAGAGACTTCAGCCAGCTTCTGTACCGCCAGCTGCTGATAGCCATCCGGGGTGTTCAGACGCGTACCGATGGCGGTTGCGCCCAGGTTCACTTCCAGCAGCAGCTCGGAGGTGCGCAGCAGGTTTTTGGTCTCTTCATTAAGCAGCACGTTAAACGCGTGGAATTCCTGGCCGAGCGTCATCGGCACCGCGTCCTGCAGCTGGGTACGACCCATTTTCAGGATGTCCTGGAACTCAACCGCTTTACGCTGGAAGCCATCACCCAGCTGGTTGATCGCATCCACCAGTTTCACTACAGAGGCATACACCGCGATACGGAAGCCGGTAGGGTAGGCGTCGTTGGTGGACTGGCATTTGTTAACGTGGTCGTTCGGGTTCAGGTACTGGTATTCACCTTTCTGGTGACCCATCAGCTCCAGGCCAATGTTTGCCAGTACTTCGTTGGTATTCATGTTGACGGAGGTGCCCGCGCCGCCCTGATAGACGTCAACCGGGAACTGGTCCATGCATTTGCCGTTGTTCAGCACTTCATCGCAGGCCGCGATAATCGCATTTGCCGCGCTTTTAGGAATGGTTTGCAGCTCTTTGTTGGCCAGTGCTGCGGCTTTCTTCACCATCACCATGCCACGGACAAACTCAGGGATGTCACTGATTTTGCTGTTGCTGATGTAGAAGTTTTCAATCGCTCTCAGAGTGTGAACACCGTAGTAGGCATCCGCTGGAACTTCCCTGGTACCCAACAAGTCTTCTTCGATACGAATGTTGTTTAACATGTGAACCTTCTTTTCAAGCTGCCGATGGATTGTACTAAACACACAGTATTTATGTGGTTTTGAATATTTTCTGGCCGACGATTATTCCCTCAATCAGCCAGATGTTCGAGATCATATGCTGATGATAGCGAATTGCCGTAAGCTGGATCACTTATTATCGAGCCGATTCCATGATAATTATTAATCTGTGAAATGGGTCACCGCTTTAATATTTCCAAAAAAAATATCCGTGCAAACTGATTGAATTTTCGCTAACCGTCACCATTTCATACAAACGCGCGTCGCGAACACATTCAGACAGGGGCCCGACGGCCCTTGCCACACAGGAGATGCCAGTGCGCTGGATACCGTTTATTGCTTTCTTTCTCTATGTTTACATTGAGATTTCTATTTTCATCCAGGTTGCCCATGTGCTGGGCGTCCTGCTGACGCTGATTCTGGTGATTTTCACCTCCGTCATCGGCATGTCGCTGGTGCGTAATCAGGGTTTCAAAAATTTCCTGTTAATGCAGCAAAAGATGGCCGCAGGCGAAAGCCCGGCGGCGGAGATGATCAAAAGCGTATCGCTGATTATTGCGGGGCTGCTGCTGATCCTGCCGGGGTTCTTCACTGATTTCCTCGGCCTTCTGCTGCTTCTGCCGCCGGTGCAAAAGCACCTGACTATGAAGCTGCTGCCGCATCTGCGCTTTAGCCGTATGCCCGGGGGCGGGTTCAGCACCGGGCCGGGCGATACCTTTGAAGGGGAGTATCAGCGTAAGGATGAGCAGCACGACCGTTTAGACCATAAAGACGATCGGTGATGTTGTTGCCCGGTGGCGCTTCGCTTACCGGGCATCCGACAGCAGACCGCGCTTCGGCAAAAACAGCCACAGCCCTGCCAGCATGACAATCGCGTACACACTTTTCCAGCCCACCATCGCCAGCAACAGCAGGCAAAGCATGCCCCCGACGACTGCCAGTGCTTTATAACGACCTTTCAGCAAACGACATCCCGCCAGCATGCACAGCAGATAGATCATGATGAAAATGCCGTTGGCGTAGACGATCAGCGCGTCCAGATTGATCTTCAATGCGTAAATACACAGCGTGCTCAACACGCAGCAGCCCAGTACGGCATTCAGGGCATTCAGCGGAAGCTGGCGTTTAGACAGGCGCGCGAGGCGATTCTCAGGTTTGTCGAGCGCCTGCGACCACACCAGCCGGGCAAAGCTCTGGATATAAATATTCAGGCTGGCAAAACAGGCCAGATAGCCGATGACGCAGGCGATCCACAGCGCCTTCACACCGAACAGTTTAACCACGATACCCGGCAGCGATGCCGCGGCGGCGAGATCTGCACCGAACGCGTTGAAGTGTAATATCAGCACGGTGCAGGCCCAATAGACCGTACCTGCCAGCAGCAGGCCTATCATCAGCGCGCGGGGAAAATCACGCTCAGGCTGCTTAAATTCAGAGGCCAGATGGGCAAAGGCTTCCAGGCCCACAAAACACCAGAACATGATGGAAAGCGCGGCGAAAAGTTGTGAAGGGTCGACATCTGTCATCGCCGGGAAGGGAATTTCCTTGATTGTGATATCGCCCGCCCACCAGATAGCGGCAATGAGCGCGACAATCAGCACCGCAACCAGCGTCTGCAGGTTGGCGCTGGAGCTGGCTCCGCGAGAGCCTACCCACCAGACGATAGCCAGCGTACCCAGTTCGGCCAGCAATAACTGCTCGTTATGCCAGCCAAACAGCGCCTGACCAAAGCCGGTCGCAATATGCAGCGCCGCAGGGAGACCAACCGGAATGACGGAGAGAAACAGCCAGCCGGTAACGCGCTGTAGCCGCGGACCAAAGGCCAGGCCGACAAAGTGCGCCACGCCGCCCGCGCTGGGAAAATGCCGCCCCAGGATGGCAAACACAATGGCTATCGGGAAAACCAATACAATCAGCGCTGGCCACGCCCACAGGCTGTTATTTCCAGCCGCCAGCGCCGCCAGCGCGGGTACGGCGAACACGCCCGTACCTAACAAGGAGGTTGAGAGCAATCCAACGCCCTGCGCCAGCCCCAACTCCTGCTTGAGTCCACTCATTGACATCGCCCTGCCAGTACCAAAAGAGAGGCGATGGTAACACTTTCGCAAATTTTTTTTCGACTCCCCCTTGAAGGGGTAAAAAGCTATCCCCATCTCTCAGGGCACTAGTCGGAAAACCGCATGCGGGCCGGCGTCATCCATAACTGATAATGACTTTC
The DNA here is from genome assembly GCF_000493015.1 of Enterobacter sp. MGH 24. Taxonomy (NCBI): domain Bacteria; kingdom Pseudomonadati; phylum Pseudomonadota; class Gammaproteobacteria; order Enterobacterales; family Enterobacteriaceae; genus Enterobacter; species Enterobacter sp. MGH 24. The sequence goes on from NZ_KI535657.1 coordinate 1,823,902, forward strand.
TCAAAGGAGAGCTATCAATGAGTATTCGTCCGTTACATGATCGTGTGATCGTCAAACGTAAAGAAGTTGAAACCAAGTCTGCTGGCGGCATCGTTCTGACCGGTTCTGCAGCAGCCAAATCAACTCGTGGCGAAATCATCGCTGTCGGTAAGGGCCGCATCCTGGAAAACGGAACTGTGCAGCCACTGGACGTTAAAGTTGGTGACATCGTAATTTTCAACGATGGCTACGGCGTGAAATCCGAGAAGATCGACAATGAAGAAGTGTTGATCATGTCCGAGAGCGACATTCTGGCAATTGTTGAAGCGTAATTTACGCACGAGAATTTGAGGAAATAAGAACATGGCAGCTAAAGACGTAAAATTCGGTAACGACGCTCGTGTAAAAATGCTCCGCGGCGTAAACGTACTGGCAGATGCAGTTAAAGTGACCCTGGGCCCGAAAGGCCGCAACGTAGTGCTGGATAAATCCTTCGGCGCGCCAACCATCACCAAAGATGGTGTTTCTGTAGCACGTGAAATCGAGCTGGAAGACAAGTTTGAAAACATGGGCGCGCAGATGGTGAAAGAAGTTGCCTCTAAAGCGAACGACGCTGCAGGCGACGGTACCACCACCGCGACCGTTCTGGCGCAGGCTATCATCACTGAAGGTCTGAAAGCCGTTGCTGCGGGCATGAACCCAATGGATCTGAAACGTGGTATCGACAAAGCTGTCGCTTCCGCTGTTGAAGAACTGAAAGCGCTGTCCGTACCGTGCTCTGACTCTAAAGCCATTGCTCAGGTTGGTACCATCTCCGCTAACTCCGACGAAACCGTAGGTAAACTGATCGCTGAAGCGATGGACAAAGTCGGTAAAGAAGGTGTGATCACCGTTGAAGACGGTACCGGTCTGGAAGACGAACTGGACGTGGTTGAAGGTATGCAGTTCGACCGCGGTTACCTGTCCCCATACTTCATCAACAAGCCAGAGACTGGCGCTGTTGAGCTGGAAAGCCCGTTCATCCTGCTGGCTGACAAGAAAATCTCCAACATCCGCGAAATGCTGCCAGTGCTGGAAGCCGTTGCGAAAGCAGGCAAGCCGCTGGTTATCATCGCTGAAGACGTTGAAGGCGAAGCGCTGGCGACCCTGGTGGTTAACACCATGCGCGGCATCGTGAAAGTGGCTGCGGTTAAAGCACCTGGTTTCGGCGATCGCCGTAAAGCAATGCTGCAGGATATCGCTACCCTGACCGGCGGTACCGTGATCTCTGAAGAGATCGGTATGGAGCTGGAAAAAGCGACCCTGGAAGACCTGGGCCAGGCGAAACGCGTTGTGATCAACAAAGACACCACCACCATCATCGATGGCGTGGGTGAAGAAGCCGCTATTCAGGGCCGTGTTGGTCAGATCCGTAAGCAGATCGAAGAAGCAACTTCCGATTACGACCGTGAAAAACTGCAGGAGCGCGTAGCGAAACTGGCAGGCGGCGTTGCGGTTATCAAAGTTGGTGCTGCGACCGAAGTTGAAATGAAAGAGAAGAAAGCACGCGTTGACGATGCCCTGCACGCGACCCGTGCTGCGGTAGAAGAAGGCGTAGTTGCTGGTGGTGGCGTCGCGCTGGTGCGTGTAGCCGCTAAACTGGCTGGCCTGACCGCTCAGAACGAAGACCAGAACGTGGGTATCAAAGTTGCGCTGCGCGCAATGGAAGCGCCTCTGCGTCAGATCGTGTCCAACGCTGGTGAAGAGCCATCTGTGGTTGCGAACAACGTGAAAGCGGGCGAAGGTAACTACGGTTACAACGCAGCAACTGAAGAATACGGCAACATGATCGACTTCGGTATCCTGGACCCAACGAAAGTAACCCGTTCTGCTCTGCAGTACGCGGCGTCTGTCGCTGGCCTGATGATCACCACCGAATGTATGGTCACCGATATGCCTAAAGGCGATGCACCAGACTTAGGTGCTGCTGGCATGGGTGGCATGGGCGGTATGGGCGGCATGATGTAATCGTGCGTTCTACGTCGTAGAATGTGAAAAACCCCCGGGCAGAGATGCTCGGGGGTTTTTCTTTTGGTCATCTTTTAGGTATAAGATTTACACACGGACAACTACTGTCCAGCTTATTGAAAACGAGGAATAACATGCGCGTAAAAGTCTGTGCAGGGATCGTAGGAGCAGCATTGCTGCTGGCGGGTTGTAGCTCCAGCAATGAGCTGTCGGCAGCGGGCCAGGGCGTTCGCTTTGTGGAAGATAAGCCTGGCAGTGAATGCCAGCTATTAGGCACGGCAACCGGTGAGCAAAGTAACTGGATGTCAGGTCAGCATGGCGAAGAAGGTGGCTCGATGCGCGGTGCGGCGAATGCCCTGCGTAACCAGGCTGCGGCAATGGGCGGTAACGTGATTTACGGCGTGAGCAGCCCTACGCAGAGTATGCTGTCCAGCTTCGTGCCGACCGCCAGCCAGATGAACGGTCAGGTCTACAAGTGCCCGAACTGAGTTAACTTGCTGATGGCGCTGCCTCCGGACCCCGTAGGGCAGGTAAGCGTAGCGCCACCTGCCTTTTAGCACTGCCGCAGCTGCAAATCCAGCGGCGTCTTGCTTGGCTCACCGCCAATCTCGCGCGCCAGCTTCGGCACCATATAGCCTGAAACCAGCGTTAAAAGTTCGCGTATAATCTTCCGGGCTTCGTCATCCGTCACCATGAAATGTGCCGCGCCCTGAACGCGATCCAACACGTGCAGGTAATAGGGCATCACGCCCGCATCAAACAACGCATTGCTCAAATCTGCCAGCACGCGGGCACTGTCATTCACGCCGCGCAGCAGCACGCTTTGGTTCAGCAGCGTCACGCCCGCTTTACGCAGCCGCGCCATCGCCGCGCGAAATGCATCATCAATTTCATTCGCGTGATTGATATGGTTTACCAGCAGCACCTGCAATCTTGACTGCTCCATGCGTGACACCAGGCCATCCGTGACACGGGCCGGAATGACAATCGGTAAACGGCTGTGAATGCGCAAACGCTTAATATGCGGGATGGCTTCAAGCTGGGTCAGCAGCCAGTCCAGCTCATGATCTTTCGCCATCAGCGGGTCGCCGCCGGAAAAAATAATCTCATCCAGCTCCGGATGGGCGGCGATATAGTCCAGCGCGACCTGCCAGTTGCGTTTATTGCCCTGATTTTCGGCATAAGGAAAGTGCCGACGGAAGCAATAACGACAATTTACCGCGCAGCCGCCTTTTACCAGCAGCAGGGCGCGGTTGAGATATTTGTGCAGTAAACCCGGCACCACGCTGTTCTGTTCTTCCAGCGGATCGGTGCTATAACCGGGCGCGGTGACAAACTCATCCTGCGAAGTAAGCGTTTGTTTTAATAGCGGATCGTTGGGATTGCCTTTCTCCATCCGCGCCACAAACGCGCGGGGAACTCGCAGGGCGAAAAGGCGTTTTGCCTCGCGGCCTGCAAGCAACTCTGGATGCTGATCGAGGTCTAAAAGACGCAGCAATTCATCAGGACTGGTGATTACATCGGCAAGTTGCGATAACCAATCTTCTCTGGACGGGGTGTTTAGGGTTACAATATGCGCCATTTTGTGGCTTAGCTACCAGTTAACAAATTTAGAGGGCCTTATGGCAACGTACTATAGCAACGATTTTCGTGCTGGTCTTAAAATCATGATGGACGGCGAACCGTACGCGGTTGAAGCCAGCGAATTCGTTAAACCAGGTAAAGGCCAGGCATTCGCACGCGTTAAGCTGCGCCGCCTGCTGACCGGTACCCGTGTTGAGAAAACCTTCAAGTCTACTGACTCTGCTGAAGGCGCTGATGTTGTTGATATGAACCTGACCTATCTGTACAACGACGGTGAGTTCTATCATTTCATGAACAACTCTACTTTCGAACAGCTGTCTGCTGATGAGAAAGCAGTAGGCGACAGCGCTAAATGGCTGCTGGATCAGGCTGAGTGCATCGTGACCCTGTGGAACGGCCAGCCTATCGCTGTGACCCCACCAAACTTCGTAGAACTGGAAATCGTTGAAACCGATCCAGGTCTGAAAGGTGATACCGCAGGTACCGGCGGTAAACCAGCCAAACTGTCTACCGGCGCAGTGGTTAAAGTGCCATTGTTCGTACAGACTGGCGAAGTGATCAAAGTGGATACCCGCTCCGGCGAATACGTGTCCCGCGTGAAGTAATTTACGTCATGATTGAAGGCGCAGCGCCCGCTGCGCCTGATTTTTGCAGGCAGGGATGATGAAACGTACCGTTAAAATTCTGCTTCTGTTAGCGCTTTCCAGTGCATTGCTTTCCGGGTGTAACACCACCCGTGGAATGGGACAAGATATCCAGGATCTCGGTCATATCATTTCTCACGCCGCCAGCTAAGCTCGTCTAATTTTCCTAAAAATGCTTCCTTTTCCGTCAACCGGCGGGATCTTGTCTATTCTTAAGTTGCTATACACAAAACAACTTTGGCTATAAAAGGAAGATATTATGGTTAAGAAGACAATTGCAGCGATCTTTTCAGTCCTGGTGCTTTCTTCAGTGTTAACGGCCTGTAATACCACGCGTGGCGTCGGTCAGGATATTTCTGAAGGTGGTAGCGCAATCTCTGGTGCAGCAACGAAAGCCCAGAACTAAAAGTATGGACGGTACGGCATGATACTTTCACCGTACCGTCAATTCTCGACTTCCTGCAGGGATAAAAACGGGGAGAAACGCGTATCCATATGCAGTTTCATGCGGATATTGCGTTTATAGGTATAAACCGTTTTTCCGTTAATACTCAGGTGAGCAGCAATCTTCTGATTGCTCGCGCCGTCCATCCATAATGTCAGCACCTTCTCTTCCTGCCGGGTCAGCAAGGGGGCGGCGGCTGTTGGCCTTTCAGAATATGAGCGCGAGATCAATGCGTCGTTGATAACCGTTGCCACCTTTTCAAGACTGGCGTTTTTCAACAACGACGACCACACCGGGAACTGTCCGAGCCAGTCTGTCATGCCGTTGTCCTCTCCCGATTGCAGCAAAATAAACGGTAAGCGTTCACTGGCGTTGAGCAAGGACGAGAGCTGCTGAAAATGGTGGATATCCTGCCTGAAGCCGTACAGGTCAGCGATAACCAGCGTGGGTTTCCATTGCAGAATGTGCTCTCTGGCAAGGAACAGATTATTCAGCCCGGTCACAACGTAGTGTCCCGGGAACAAACCGGAATGATTGAGCCATGCTTCAAACCCCGTGCGGGTGAAGTGACAACGGTCAATCAAAAGAATTTTGAACATATTTTATTCGCAGTCGGCTAGTGGTTTGGCTTCCTGCCATCAGAAAGCACATCATCATAGAGAAGTCGGATGAGTGCTAAATGCCGGAACTACGCGCCATACTGCGGCTATTTCTTGCCTTAACGTGTTCAGCAAAAAATGATTGAAAAAAAATAGCACGCTAACCACAATATGAGGCGTAATCTCTGCCTTACGGGACGACCCGTAAGCGTTTCTTTCACCGGGGACGGCCCCAACTTGAATTAAGTTAAGGAGCCTGAAATGTCCTGGATCATTCTTTTTATTGCTGGCCTGCTCGAAGTGGTATGGGCGATTGGTCTCAAATACACCCACGGATTTACCCGTCTGACGCCCAGCGTCATTACCGTCACCGCGATGATCGTGAGTATTGTCCTGTTATCCTGGGCGATGCGCTCGCTGCCTGTGGGGACGGCTTATGCCGTCTGGACGGGCATTGGTGCGGTTGGGGCCGCCATCACCGGCATTCTGCTGCTGGGAGAGTCAGCGAGTCTGGCGCGTATCGCCAGCCTCGCCTTGATTGTGGCCGGGATCATTGGGCTGAAGCTCAGTACCCATTAATGGGGTTGTTTTACCCAGATGAGTTTTGACACATCAAACCCTTGCCGGGTCGCGACGTCCAGCATCTGCTGTTTCATTTCTGACGAAATAGTTGGCGTGCGGGAAAGTATCCACAGATAGTCGCGATCCGGTCCGCAGACCAGCGCGTGACGGTACTCTCTGTCGAGCGCGATCACGTTATAGCCGCCATAAAACGGGCCAAAAAACGAGACTTTGAGCGCGGCCCGTCGCGGGTCGCCCGTGAAGTACGCTTTCCCAATCGACTGTTGCCACATCTCCCGGTCGGGATTATAGCCCCGGTTGATCACCTGAATACCGCCATCATCCATCGGACTGTAATTCGCAGTGACCTTCTCTAAGCCCTGCTCAAAACGATGGTCGAAGCGCGCGATTTCATACCATGTTCCAAGGAAGCGTTGTGCATCAAAAGGCGTGACGACGGTAACGCCAGGCGGTGGGGTAGGGGAACTGCAGGCAACCACTAAAAACGCGGCTGTCACCGCGGCGATAACAGGCAGAATGCGCATAGGAGTTTCCTTACTGTTTTTTGTTAAGTGTAGATGACGGCAAGGAAAATGTGGTTTTTGTGCGGTGTGTTTCGCCGGGTGGCCACACCGTGGATTTTGTTGGCCGGGTAAGGCGAAGCCGCCACCCGGCAATGTTTTACTGCAGCGCGTCGAGGATATGGTATGCCGCTTCAACGCGTGCCGGGTTCGGATAGCTTTTATTCGCCAGCATCACAATGCCGAGCTGCTTTTCAGGAATAAAGGCCACGTAGCTGCCAAACCCGCCGGTTGAGCCGGTTTTGTGGACCCAGGAGGCTTTTACCGGAGGCGCCGGTGGATTCACTTCTCTCGCGGGCAGCGGCGCCAGCGCCACCTTATTGCCGCTACCCTCTACCACGGTTTTGGCATCGACCGGCCAGTTAAGCATTTCCCAGCCTAAACCCTGATACATCGCTCCCACGCGCCAGTAGCGAGACTGCGCCAGGGTAATGCCTTGCCTGAGTGAAGTATCCTGAAGGGAGTCCGGCTTCATGTTGACCATTACCCAGCTTGCCATATCCTGCACGTTGGTTTTTACGCCATAGGCTTCCGCGTCGAGCATGCCTGGCGAAACGTGTACCGCTTTACCGTCGCGGTATCCCCAGGCGTAATGCGCCTCTTCCGCTTTCGGAACGTTAATCCAGGTATGGTCCAGCTTGAGGGGCTTAAAGACACGCGTCGTTATGGCCTGCTCATAGCTCATGCCGGAAGGCTTAACCGCCAGCGCGCCAAAAAGACCAATGCTGGCGTTGGCGTAAAGACGCGTGGTGCCCGGCTTCCACTGCGGCTGCCAGTTTTGATAAAAGCGCAGCAGAGAGGCGCTATCCGTGACCTCGTCCGGTACCTGTAACGGCAGACCGCCTGCGGTATAGGTTGCCAGATCCAGCATGCGAATCCCCTGCCACTGCTTGCCTGTCAGCTCAGGCCAGTATTTGGTCACCGGATCGCCCAGCGATATTTCACCGCGAGCAATGGCATCGCCACCCAATACGCCGGTGAAGGTTTTACTTATAGAACCCAGTTCGAACAAGGTTTGTGGGGTAACGGGTTTGTTTGCCGCAATATCGGCTTTACCGAAGGTAAAGTAGTGCGGCTGACCCTGATAAATCACCGCCACCGCCATACCCGGAATGGCCTGCGCTTTCATCAGCGGCGTAACGGTACGTTCCACCACTTCGGCCAGCTGTTTTTCTGACATCGGGGCAGCCAATACCGAGCAGGAGGTGCTGAGCAGCAGGGCGCAGCAAAGGGATTTTGTCATCATCATTTATCTTCCGTAATAGCAATTCAAGGGAGTGTCCGGGCCCGTCAGACCGCTGTAGTCTGTTGGATTTGACTATGGCTGACAAACGGTTAAATTTAGCATTAGCTGTTAATTTTTCTAACGGACGAGGCCATGACGCGCAGCTATCTTCCTCTTAATTCCCTGCGGGCGTTTGAAGCGGCCGCCAGGCACCTCAGTTTTACGCATGCCGCTATCGAGCTGAATGTCACCCATTCCGCGATTAGCCAGCACGTAAAGGCGCTGGAGCAGCACCTTAATTGCCAGCTGTTTGTCCGCGTTTCGCGCGGGCTGATGTTGACCACCGAAGGCGAGAATTTGCTGCCGGTGCTGAATGACTCATTCGATCGCATCGCCGGAATGCTGGATCGTTTTGCCAGCCAGCGCGCTCAGGAGAAGCTCAAAATAGGTGTGGTAGGGACCTTTGCTACGGGCGTTTTATTCTCGCTGCTCGCGGACTTTCGCCGCTGCTATCCGCATATTGATCTTCAGCTTTCCACCCACAACAATCGCGTCGATCCGGCGGCTGAAGGGCTTGATTACACCATTCGCTACGGTGGCGGCGCGTGGCATGGAACCGATGCTGAATTCCTTTGCCCTGCGCCGCTGTCTCCGCTCTGTACACCCGAGATTGCCTCAGTACTCAAAAGCCCGGCAGATATCCTGAAGTTTACCCTGCTGCGCTCCTACCGGCGCGACGAGTGGGCTGCGTGGATGCAGGCAGCGGGTGAACATCCTCCCTCGCCGACGCACCGGGTGATGGTGTTTGATTCGTCCGTGACCATGCTGGAAGCCGCGCAGGCAGGCACAGGGATTGCCATTGCGCCTGTCGACATGTTTACCCATTTACTCAGCAGCGAGCGCATCGTGCAGCCGTTTGCAACGCAGATTGACCTCGGCAGCTACTGGCTGACAAGGCTACAGTCACGGACAGAAACGCCCGCAATGCGCGAGTTTGCTCAATGGCTGGTGGGGAAGATGCAGAAATAAAAGGCCCGCCGGATGGCGGGCCAGAAGCGTCAGATGGTGACCACGGCAATCAGCGTCACCACGGTCAGGATGGTCGCCAGACCGTAGAATACCCATTTACCGCTCGGGACATGGATTTTCAGGTCATGCATCGCATGGTGAATACGGTGCAGACCACACCACAGCGGCAGGACGATCATCAGGAAGATGAACACGCGGCCGATAAAGCTGCTCGCGAACCCCAGTACGCGTTCGTAGCTCAGCGCATCGCCCGGGAACAGCCCCAGCGGCAGCATAATGCCGACCAGCAGGATGATGACGGGGGCGATGATGGCACTCCACATGCCGCCTGCGCCAAACAGGCCCCAGAAGACCGGCTCGTCAGAACGTTTTGGATTTGGATTGATCACAGTAGTCTCCTTACCAGAACAATGCGACAGACAGAATGACCACAGTGACCAAAATCGTCACTGCCCAGAGCCCTTTAATCACCGGCTCTGGCCCCATTTTCTCGTCTTTTACGATGATATTCGCCGCTTTTGGCGCCAGCTCAAACCAGGTTTTGGTATGAAGCAGCGCGGCCGCGAGCACGATCAGGTTCAGAACAACAATGATCGGGTTTTGCAGGAAACCGACAAAGCTGGCCCAGGCTTCCGGACCGTGCTTGAGGGCAAAAACGCCGTACATCAGCTCAAGGCTGAACCAGACCGCCGGTACCGCCGTGCCTTCACGCAGCATGTAGAAGCGATAAAACGGCAGGTTTTTCCACCAGGTGGACGGCACAGGCCGCACATAGGCTTTGCGTTTAGTCGTCATCATGCACTCCTTAGCGTGGTTTCAGGGTAGCGATAAGAAAGTCTTTCGAGCTTTCCACTTTACCCTGTTGAATTGCGGCGGCCGGGTCGACGTGCTTCGGACAAACTTCGGAGCAGTAACCCACAAAGGTACAGCTCCAGACGCCGTTCTGGCTGTTAAGCTGCGCCATACGTTCTTTTTTGCCGTGGTCGCGGCTGTCTTCGTTATAGCGGTGCGCCAGGGTAATGGCGGCCGGGCCGATGAACTCCTTGTTCAGGCCAAACTGTGGACAGGCGGCGTAGCAAAGACCGCAGTTGATGCAGCCGGAGAACTGATGGTATTTCGCCATCTGCGCCGGCGTCTGGGTATTTGGGCCCTGATCCCGCGTGCGCGGATTACCAATGATGTACGGCTTAATGGCTTCCAGGCTTTCGATAAAGTGGGTCATATCGACCACCAGATCGCGTTCAATCGGGAAGTTGCCCAGCGCTTCGACCTTAATGCCTTTGGTGTATTCGCGCAGGAAGGTCTTACAGGCCAGCTTTGGCACCTTGTTAACCATCATGCCGCAGGAGCCGCAAATCGCCATGCGGCAGGACCAGCGGTAGCTCAGGTCTGGCGCCAGGTTGTCTTTGATATAGCCGAGCGCATCCAGCAGGGAGGTTTGCTCGTCATAAGGCACTTCATAGAAAGCGCTGTGCGGCGCGGCGTCCACTTCCGGATTGTAGCGCACCACTTCAACTTTCATTTTTTGCATCTCAGCCATTCGCCTTCTCCTTCTTCTCGGCGGCTTCTGCTTCTGCACCGTACACGCGTTTTGCCGGCGGCAGCGTGGTGATTTTCACGTCGCTGTAGTCCAGACGTGTGGTGCCATCCGCATCGCGCCAGGCGAGAGTGTGTTTCAGGAAATTGACGTCGTCACGTTCGGTACAGCCTTCGTCCAGACGCTGGTGGGCCCCACGCGACTCTTTACGCGCCAGCGCAGAGTGCGCCATACATTCCGCGACGTTCAGACCGTGGCCCAGCTCGATGGTGTAGAGCAGGTCGGTGTTGAATACGCTGGAGGTGTCGGTGATGCGCACGCGCTTGAAGCGCTCCTGCAGCTCCGCCAGCTTGTCGACGGTTTTTTGCATCAGCTCAGGGGTACGGTAGATACCGCAGCCTTCTTCCATCGACAGGCCCATCTCGTCGCGGATCTTCGACCAGTTCTCATTACCTTCCTGGTTCACCAGAGCTTTAAGGCGTTTTTCAACGTCTGCGACCTGCGCATCGAGCGCGGCACCGTTAGCTTCGCCTGCTGTCGCCGCCCGCTCCATCGCGCGCTCGCCCGCCATGCGGCCAAAGACGACCAGCTCTGCCAGCGAGTTAGACCCGAGACGGTTAGCGCCGTGCAGACCGACAGAGGAACACTCGCCGACGGCGAACAGGCCTTTAATTCGGGTTTCGCACTGCTGGTCGGTTTCGATCCCGCCCATGGTGTAGTGCGCGGTTGGACGCACCGGAATAGGCTCTTTCACCGGGTCGACGCCGACGTAAGCTTTCGCCAGCTCGCAGATGAACGGCAGACGTTCCAGCAGCTTCTTCTCGCCAAGATGACGCAGGTCAAGATAGACCACATCGCCGCGCGGCGTGGAGATGGTGTTGCCTTTGCGCCACTCGTGCCAGAAGGCCTGAGAGACTTTGTCGCGCGGGCCGAGTTCCATGTATTTGTTCTTCGGCTCGCCGAGCGGGGTTTCCGGGCCCATGCCGTAATCCTGCAGATAGCGGTAGCCGTTTTTATTGACCAGAATACCGCCTTCGCCGCGGCAGCCTTCCGTCATCAGAATGCCGGAGCCCGGCAGGCCGGTTGGGTGATACTGCACGAACTCCATATCGCGCAGCGGTACGCCGTGGCTGAGCGCCATGCCCATGCCGTCACCGGTGACGATGCCGCCGTTGGTGTTATAACGATAAACGCGGCCCGCACCGCCTGTTGCCATCACCACGGCTTTCGCGCGGATCTGGACAAGCGTGCCTTCCATCATGTTCATCGCCACCAGGCCGCGCGCCTGTCCGTCATCAACCAGAATGTCGAGGACGAAATGTTCATCGAAGCGCTGAATTTGTGGGAACTGAAGGGAGGTCTGGAACAGGGTGTGCAGCATGTGGAAGCCGGTTTTATCGGCGGCGAACCAGGTGCGTTCAATCTTCATTCCGCCAAAGCGGCGAACGTTGACGCTGCCGTCCGGACGGCGGCTCCACGGACATCCCCACTGTTCAAGCTGGGTCATTTCCGTTGGACAATGATGCACAAAGTAGTCAACGACATCCTGTTCGCAAAGCCAGTCGCCCCCTGCAACCGTGTCGTGGAAATGGTATTCAAAGCTGTCATGATCCTGCGCAACGGCGGCGGACCCTCCTTCTGCTGCCACTGTGTGACTACGCATTGGATAGACTTTTGAAATCAATGCGATTTTAGCGTTGGGATTAGCTTGTGCTGCAGCAATCGCAGCACGTAATCCAGCCCCGCCAGCGCCTATTACGGCAAGATCGGCTTGAAAAGTTTGCACGACATTCCTCCAGATTTTTGTTATTTCGCAACGCGACAAACTAAAGGTAGTTCACCCGTCCAAAAGGACGATTGCGAAAGCGTTTCCACTGCTCCTTTATGGGTAAAACAGTATAACCGTGTAGATGTCAGGGAAATTTGACGTGTTCGATTTTTTTGCTGTTCTGTCAGGCGATTTATCATGAAGATTGATGAATTACGTCACGTAATTACTCACCTAAATGAAATGCGCTTTTTTACTGCGCAAAATTTGTCTCTGCCCCTGCTAACGAGTAGACTTCGTGCCCTTGTCTGAAATCGGAGAACAACTCATGAGCGAAACGGCCACCTGGCAGCCGAGCGCATCCATCCCTAATCTGTTAAAACGCGCTGCAATTATGGCGGAGATCCGCCGTTTCTTTGCCGACCGCGGAGTCCTGGAGGTGGAAACGCCGTGCATGAGTCAGGCAACGGTAACGGATATTCATCTGGTCCCGTTTGAAACCCGTTTTGTTGGCCCCGGCCACTCTCAGGGCATGAATTTGTATCTGATGACCAGCCCGGAATACCACATGAAACGCCTGCTGGCGGCGGGATGTGGTCCGGTGTATCAGCTGTGCCGCAGCTTCCGTAATGAAGAGATGGGTCGTCACCACAACCCGGAATTCACCATGCTGGAGTGGTACCGCCCGCATTATGATATGTACCGCCTGATGAATGAGGTGGACGATCTGCTGCAGCAGGTCCTGGAGTGCTCAGAAGCTGAAACGCTCTCCTATCAGCAGGCTTTCCAGCGCCATCTGGAAATCGATCCGCTGTCGGCGGACAAAGCCCAGCTGCGCGAAGTGGCGGCAAAGCTGGATCTGAGCAACGTGGCGGATACCGAAGAGGATCGCGACACGCTGCTGCAGCTGCTGTTCACCTTCGGCGTTGAACCGCAGATTGGCAAAGATCGTCCGACGTTTGTCTATCACTTCCCGGCAAGCCAGGCCTCACTGGCGCAGATCAGTACCGAAGATCATCGTGTTGCAGAGCGTTTTGAGGTCTATTACAAAGGCATCGAGCTGGCGAACGGCTTCCACGAACTGACTGATGCCCGCGAGCAGCAGCAGCGCTTCGAGCAGGATAACCGCAAGCGCGCCGCGCGAGGTCTGCCGCAGCAGCCAATTGATGTTAATCTGCTTGAAGCATTAAAAGCAGGTCTGCCGGATTGCTCCGGCGTGGCGCTGGGCGTTGACCGTCTGGTGATGCTGGCGCTTGGCGCAGAGCAGCTAGGCGATGTGATTGCCTTTACGGTCGATCGCGCCTAATAACATGCCGGGTGGGCTGCGCTTACCCGGCCTACCATTCCTGTCAATTAACCTTTCCATTTCCGCACAACAACATTAAAAACTGCCACTTTCTCTATACACGGGTCTTTTTCTTAATTTGCTCCTTATAGGCGCAATTTTTATCTGGTCTTCTGCTACCATCCGCGCAGTTTAATTCCTCTTCGGATGGTTCTATGTCCCAGTCACTCAAAAAGATGACCCTTACCGGGCTCATTCTGATGATATTTACTTCAGTCTTTGGCTTTGCCAACAGCCCGTCAGCGTTCTATCTGATGGGCTACAGCGCGACGCCGTTTTATATCGTTTCTGCTCTGTTCTTCTTTATCCCGTTTGCGCTGATGATGGCGGAGATGGGCTCGGCTTACCGGAAAGAAGAGGGCGGGATCTACTCATGGATGAATAACAGCGTCGGGCCGCGCTATGCGTTTATCGGCACGTTTATGTGGTTCTCATCCTACGTCGTCTGGATGGTCAGTACGGCGGCCAAAGTCTGGGTGCCGTTCTCAACGTTTCTTTTCGGTGCCGATAAAACGCAGGTCTGGTCTTTAGCCGGGCTGAGCTCCACGCAGGTTGTCGGGGTTCTGGCGGTAGGCTGGATGGTGCTGGTCACCCTGGTAGCGTCTAAAGGTATCAACAAAATTGCCCGGATTACCGCCGTGGGCGGGATCTCGGTTATGGGATTGAATCTGGTACTGCTGCTGGCGAGCATCGCTATCCTGTGCCTGAACGGCGGCCATTTCGCGCAGGAGGTTAATTTTGCCTCCTCGCCGAATCCGGGCTACCAGTCCGGGCTCGCTATGCTCTCCTTCGTGGTGTTTGCCATCTTCGCTTACGGCGGTATTGAAGCCGTAGGCGGCCTAGTCGATAAAACGGAGAACCCGGAAAAGAACTTTGCGAAAGGCATTATTTTTGCCGCCATCGTCATTTCCATCGGCTATTCGCTGGCGATTTTCCTCTGGGGCGTCAGCACCAACTGGCAGCAGGTGCTGAGCAACAACACCACTAACCTTGGCAACATCACCTATGTGTTGATGAAAAGCCTGGGGATGACGCTGGGACAGGCGATGAATCTGAGTCCCGAGGCGGCATCGATAATGGGAGTCTGGTTTGCGCGTATTACCGGCCTGTCGATGTTCCTTGCCTATACCGGTGCGTTCTTCACGCTGATCTACTCGCCGCTGAAAGCGATCATCCAGGGGACGCCAAAAGCGCTGTGGCCGGGACGCATGACCCAACTCAATACCGCAGGCATGCCTGCCAACGCCATGTGGATGCAGTGTCTGCTGGTGTGCGTGTTTATTCTGCTGGTGTCATTTGGCGGCGATACCGCATCGGCGTTCTATAACAAGCTGACCCTGATGGCGAACGTGTCGATGACGCTGCCGTACCTGTTCCTGACCCTGGCATTCCCGTTCTTTAAGGCGAAGCAGGATCTTGAACGTCCGTTTGTGATTTTTAAAACCCGCGCGGCAACGCTGCTGGCCACCACGGTGGTGGTGCTGGTGGTGGCGTTTGCCAACATCTTTACCATTATTCAGCCGGTAATTGAGGCGAATGACTGGAACAGCGCGCTGTGGATGGTCGGCGGCCCAATCTTCTTCTCGCTGTTGGCGATGGGGATTTATGAGAATTACCGTCGACGCGCGATGGCGTACGTCGCAGAAGTGGCGTAGCGGGAATATTCCCCTCCCGAAAGGGAGGGGAGAAGCGTTACAAACTTCCCGCCGGGCGCGTACGCGCCGCTGACGTCAGCGTTCTTCCCGTTTTACGTCCGTCCAGAGTTTCCAGACGCATCTGGAACGGTGGGAACGGCATATCAATACCGTGCTCGCGGAAGCCCGCCAGAATCAGCTGGTGGATCTCATGGCGCAGCGGCATACGGTGGCCCATTTCGGCGGCGTAGATACGCAGCTCGAAAATCTGAATCCCCTGCTGTAAATCCACAAGGAAGACTTCCGGCGCCGGGTTGTCGATGACCAGCGAGCAGCGCTCAGCGGCGGTGTAGAGGATCTGGGTGACCTCTTCGCTGTTGGCATCCGAGGGTGCCGGTACCGTCAGCACCACACGGGTAACGGAGTCTGACAGCGACCAGTTGATGAACTGCTCGGTGATAAACGCCTTGTTTGGCACGATGATCTCTTTCCTGTCCCAGTCGCTGATCGTCGTCGCACGGGTGTTGATCTTTGTAATGCTGCCGGTCAGATCGCGGATCGTCACGGTATCGCCAATACGGATCGGTTTTTCGAACAGAATGATCAGGCCAGAGATGAAGTTGGCGAAGATCTCCTGTAAACCAAAACCCAACCCTACACCAAGAGCCGCTACCAGCCACTGGAGCTTCGACCACTCAATACCGATCATTGAGAAGCCAACCAGCCCGCCAAACAGCATGATCAGATATTTGGTAATGGTCGTAATCGCATAACCCGTCCCCGGGGTTAAATCCAGGTGCTGCAGCAGCGCCAGCTCCAGCAGCGCCGGGAAGTTGCGCACCAGCTGCGTGGTGATGATCAGCACCAGAATGGCAATCAGCACCGCCCCTAAGGTAATCGGCTCCAGGCTTTCAACACCCTGCACCGTGGACGTCACGTCCCAGAGAGAGATGTTCTCCAGGAAGCCAAATGCGGAGTGGATCTCTGACCACAGGAAGATCACCGACAGGAGGGCAATCAGCATCAGGATGGAGCGAACCAGGCGCAGGGACTGGGTGCTGATGGCATCCAGATCCAGTTCAACCTCGTCCGCATCCGTCGTGCCTTCCGTACTGTTGACGTGGTTTGGCTCTTCCTCACCCCGCGCGCGCTGGGCGAGGATCTCCGCCCGACGATGCTTGGCTCGGTCAAAGGCCAGGCGGCGGCGCTGGATCAGCATCCAGCGGCGGATCACGTGGTACACCACCAGAAGCAGGAACCAGATGGCCACCGAGGTTTCCAGCCGCGCCAGCAGCGCCTGCGCGGTTGCCAGATAGCCCACTGCGGCTGCCAGCATCGCAAACAGCGGCGCGCTAAGCAGCAGGTTCCAGAGCAGCCGGTTAAACATGTTTTCGCCGCTGCCGGATTTATCCAGATAGAGCGGAATACCCGCGCGTTTCAGGCTGAGCGTGACGATAGCCAGCGCCCCGCATATCAGCATAAAGCAGAGGCGGCCCAGCGAGCCTGAGAATTCCCGGTCGTTGAGATTATCGAACATGATCAGCGCCATAATCAGCGGCACAATCAACCCGATGCTCATCAGGTAGTAGCGCATGGCGCGCGCGACGCGATTACGCGGCCAGCCAAAGTGGGTGATGAACAGGCCATTAGGGCGTGCGAAGGTGGCGCAAATCATGACCACCCACAGCAGCGGCACCGTGGCGGTGACGCCATCGCCAATCGCGACCGCGAGCGGATAGGGCCAGGCTTCCCGCAGGCCATACCCTAGCGTCATCCACAGCACCGGCAGCGGGGAGGCGACAAGAATCGACCAGAATACGGTGCGCAGCGTCAGCCAGAAGTGATCCTGGGTGACTTTCCCGACCCTGGAGCTGGAACGCTCCAGGAAACGGGTGAAATGTCTGCGCGAGTAAATGCTGAAGCCCACCAGAATCAACGCCCCCAGCAGCGGGAAAATGGTCTCTTTGCTGGTGAACATCATCACGCTGGCCTGTCCCAGCTGGCTGAAGGTGTCCAGTGAAATCAGGCGGCGCAGGTCCTGAACAATCTCAATCGGCCACGAGAAGGTCATTGGACGCACGTCGGACGTCCAGAAGAGATAACGGTGCGTCGCCTCGTTCACCTCTTTCAGCGCATCTTCCAGCTGGCTGTTGGATACTTTTAGCTTGGTCAGCTCCAGAATCAACGTATCCCCGCCCTGGAGCAGAGAGTTCAGCAGTTCACGCTGGGTACGCAGCTGGGCTTCCAGAATGCGGTTTTGCTCGCTGGTCAGGGGCTGTCCGTCAGCCTGACGGATCTGGCGGATTTGCGGCTGTTTATTGAGGAGATCTTCAAAGTGCAGTCGCTGAACGCGCAGCTGGGCCATCTCGGTATCCAGCTGCTGCGGCTTCGGCATCTCCGGCAGGCGCGCGACCTGGGCGCGCAACGCTTCGCCCAGCAGGTTAGATGACCCGAGCCACTGGGACTGCTCGCGCAGGGTGTTGAGCGCCTGGCGAACCTGAAGGGTTTGATTGGTGGCCTGACGCTGCTGCGAGGCAACCAGATCCATGCGCTGCGCCTGCTGGTTCAGCGCGGCGGAAAGCTCGCGGTTGACCCTGAATTGTTCGTTGATACCGGCAGGCAGATTTTCGCTGTTTTCAGCGAGCAGTTCGGTACTTTCCAGCGCGCGCTCCGCTTCGCGTTGACGCTGGCTGTTGAGCTGGTTGCGCAGGGCCTGAAGATACGCGTCTAACTGCTCGCTCTGCTTCTGAGCGAGTTCTGAGCGCATCCGCGACAGTTCCTGGCGGTTATTGGCGGAAAGCTGCGCCAGCTCGAGCTCATCGACAAGGGCCTTCAGGCGAGCCGATTCTGCCTGCAGACCCAGATTTTGGGCCTGCGCCTGCGGCGTGTTGCCGCTTTGCGTACCCACACGGCGCTCAACTTCATTAAGCTGGCGACGGGCGTCGGTTTGCTGTTGCGGAAGCTGACTGAGCGAGTCGGCGATTTCGCGCGCGCGCTCCTGCTCCTGCTGAGCAAGGCGGCTCTTTTCCAGAAGCTGGCTGCTGACCTGCAGGATCTCCTGGTTTAGTGCGTCGGAGGTCATCCCTGCGGGCACATCGCGCGGTTCGTCACGCAAATTATTAAGCTGCGTGCGCAGCGTCTGCGAGAGTTTGGGGAAGTTGTCGATAACCTGCTGATACTGCTGAGCGCGCTCAAGAGAGCCTTTCCGCTCCTCAAGCGCGTTCAGGGCAGCCTGGAGCGACTCGACGGTCTCTGGCTGAGCGGGTTTGGCCGCTTTTGCCTGCTCCAGTTCCTGAGTTATCTGTTTGGCGTCGGGGGCTGTCGCTGCGTACGCCCCCATGCTGAGGCACCAGGCCATCAGTAGAACGATAATCGGGCGCACGTCAGCGATCCTTCTGTTGTTAGCCTTCGTCTTTTTTGTCGTCAACCAGCGGGCTGGCGTCGTGCTCGGCCTTGATCTCTTCTTCCGGCAACGGCGCAGGCTCTGCATCTGGCGTCACGAAGGTTTCGGTAGAGACCGCCAGCGGCTGGCCCAGTTTGGTAACTGACAGGCTTTCGAGGTGTTCAGCCAGCTTCACTTTGCCCGGCGCAAACAGGTTAATCACGGTCGAGCCCAGCTTGAAGCGACCCATCTCCTGACCTTTCAGCAGGGCCACAGAGCCTTCCGCTTCACCGGCAGGCCAGGTCCAGCGTTTGATCACGCCTTCGCGCGGTGGGGTGATGGTGCCGGCCCAGACGGTTTCGATACTGCCTACAATGGTCGCACCCACCAGAATCTGTGCCATAGGACCAAATTCAGTATCGAACAGACAGATGACGCGCTCGTTACGGGCAAACAGGTTCGGCACGTTCTGCGCGGTCAGATGGTTTACGGAGAACAGGTCGCCTGGGACATAAATCATTTCACGCAGGATACCGTTACACGGCATGTGCACGCGGTGATAGTCGCGTGGTGACAGATAGGTCGTGGCAAACGTACCATTACGGAACAGATCCGCCATCAGGTAGTTACCTGCCAGCAGCGCTTCCAGACTGTAGTTATGGCCCTTCGCCTGCAGGATTTTGTCGTCTTCGATGTTACCCAACTGGCTTATCACGCCGTCTGCTGGCATCACCAGAACGTTAGGGTCGGTGTTCAGCGGGCGCACTTCGTCACGCAGCGGACGCACGAAGAACTCGTTGAAGGTGCGGTAGCTGGCGGTGTCCGGCTTTTGCGCCTCTTTCATGTCGACCTTGTAATATTTTACGAAAAGATCGATGACCAGTTTGGTCAGCCAGCCCGCGCGTTTGCTTGCGCCCCAGCCCGCCAGGCGAGTGAGCCACAGTTTTGGCAGAATGTATTGAAGCGAAAGTTTAAATGCGTTTAACAAGGTAGCCTCCAGGCCATTGTTTTGTCGTTCCTGATCCGGCGTTAAGCCGCCGGAACCTGAAAAAAGGGGACGATTTTAGCGATGCTTAGCTTAGTTGTCAGTTATCAGAATCAGAAAAGTTTTTACGCGTTTTTACGTCTTCCATGCTCTCAAGAATACGGTGGTAATTCTCGAAGCGGGTTTCTGCGATCTCGCCTTTCTCAACCGCTTCTCGAATAGCGCACCCTGGGTCGTTATCGTGTTTACAGTCGCGGTATTTACAAGCGCCTAAATAATCATGGAATTCGACAAATCCGTTAAAGATTTGTTCCGGCTCAAGGTGCCACAAACCGAACTCACGCACCCCTGGGGAGTCAATCACGTCGCCGCCGTGCGGGAAATGATACAGACGCGAGGCGGTGGTGGTGTGCTGGCCCAGACCCGATACGTTGGACACATCGTTAGTCAGGATCTCTTGCTGGAGGCCAAGCAGGTTGTTCAGCAGGCTCGATTTACCCACGCCGGACTGGCCCGCAAAGATGCTGATACGGTCGGTCAGCGCCTCTTCTAACGGTTTCAGGCCATCTTTGGTGTGGCTGGAGACCATCAGCACGCGATAACCAATCTTGCGGTAGATATCCATCTGCTCATTCACGAAGGCCATGCCGTCGTCATCCAGCAGATCGATTTTGTTCAACACGATAATCGGTTCAACCTGCAGCGTTTCGCAGGCGACAAGGTATCGGTCGATAATATTGAGCGAAAGCTCAGGTAAAATCGCCGAAACAATGACGATCTGGTTAATGTTGGCGGCAATCGGTTTTACGCCATCGTAGAAATCCGGGCGGGTGAGTACCGACGTGCGTTCATGCACGGCTTCAACGATGCCCTTAACCGTGACACCTTCAGCGGCCTCTTTACCCGGACGCCAGACCACGCGATCGCCGGTAACCAGTGAACGGATGGTGCGACGGATATTGCAACGGTGAATATCTCCGTCGGCGGATTCGACATCGGCATGCATACCGAAACGGCTGATGACTACGCCTTCTGTCGCTTCACCAAACAGGTTGTCGTCATAATCCGGCTTCTCCGAAGTGGTTTTAAGACGGCGCTGGTGGTTGGCGTTTACGCGGCGCTGCTGCCCTTTGGAGAGTTTATTTTTACTCAATCGCGCTGGCTCCTGGTCGCCCGTAAGGGGCAAAACCTCTATGATACACTCTAATTAATACTAGTTAACCTGCTACTGCCGGTTATGCGAGAAGGGTGGAAAATAACATGAGCGCGGATGAAAACAACCTGATTTGGATCGATCTCGAAATGACCGGACTGGATCCCGAGCGCGATCGCATCATTGAAATTGCAACGCTGGTGACGGACGCCAACCTGAATATCCTGGCGGAAGGGCCAACGATTGCGGTGCATCAGTCCGACGATCAGCTGGCGTTGATGGATGAATGGAACGTGCGCACCCACACCGGCAGTGGCCTGGTGGAGCGCGTGAAGGCGAGCACGTTCGGTGACCGCGAGGCGGAGCTGGCGACGCTTGAGTTCCTGAAACAGTGGGTTCCGGCAGGCAAATCGCCAATATGTGGGAATAGCATCGGCCAGGATCGCCGTTTCCTGTTTAAGTATATGCCGGAGCTGGAGTCTTACTTCCACTACCGCTATCTGGATGTCAGCACCCTGAAAGAGCTGGCGCGTCGCTGGAAGCCTGAAATCCTCGACGGCTTTAAAAAGCAGGGGACCCACCAGGCGATGGACGATATCCGTGAGTCCGTGGCGGAGCTTTCCTACTACCGCGAAAACTTTATTAAGCTGTGATTTTGCGATCCGGCGCCTTGCGTGGCCGGGTTTTTGTCGTTAAATTGTTCAGCTTGCCGATTAAATAAGCATTTGAACTTAATTTCGAAAAAATCGCTTTAAGGGGGGTTGCAGCTAAAAGGATTTCTCGTATAATGCGCCTCCCGTAACGACAGAGAATTACACGTTACGACAGCAACAAAAGCAGTGCAGATTTGCGGGAATAGCTCAGTTGGTAGAGCACGACCTTGCCAAGGTCGGGGTCGCGAGTTCGAGTCTCGTTTCCCGCTCCAAAATTTGAAAGTGCTTCTAAAGCACAGACCACCAAATCGTGGGATTTCGAGTTGCAACAAGGCGGCAACTGAACGAATCCTTGGGAGCTTACTTGAGTAAGTGACTAAGGTGAGTGAAGGCAGCCAACGCAGTGGCAGCTTGAAAGACACAGATTAAGCGGGAATAGCTCAGTTGGTAGAGCACGACCTTGCCAAGGTCGGGGTCGCGAGTTCGAGTCTCGTTTCCCGCTCCAAATTCTTCTTCATCTCTAAAGTATCCACAGCGAAAAGATTCGTTGGGGACGTTTTCTATTGTCTCTGAAATACTCTTGTGAACAGAGTTATCCACAGAAACCGCACTTACCCTGAACAGGGTTAAAACTTAGCAGGGTGAATAGTATCCACTTAACACACTGTATTTAATGGATAAATTTTCATTTCAAAATGTTAGTGAGATCACTTGACCTCTTCTCTAGCCCAGATGGCGCTTGAGTTTGTAATTTTATTCACAGGCTGTGAATAGTTCAGGCATCCCGCGTAAGCCCTTTTTCAATCACCCTCACCAGACGCTGTTTCTTCGGTAGCTGCACCTCGATCGTACAGGCATTACGCTTCTCAATTTGCTGCGCAATCGCCCATTCTATATGTTCATCAAGAAGTGGGTGCTCACCTCTACGGCTTTCAAGCGCCCGCACGTTCGCTTCATCCCACGGGGCATTACCCAGCGCGACGGCAACATTACGCAGCCAGCGCAGATGGCCGATACGGCGAATGGCAGAACCTTCCGTCACCTTCAGGAACCAGGCCTCGCTCCAGGCGAACAGCTCAATGAGCTGCGGGGCATGCAACGCCTTACGCGGGCTGAAATCCTCTTCGTCCGTGAGCTGCGAATAGCGGTTCCACGGGCAGATCAGCTGGCAGTCGTCGCAGCCGTAGATGCGGTTGCCAATAAGCGGTCGAAACTCTTCGGGAATGGCCCCTTCCAGTTCGATAGTGAGGTAGGAGATGCAGCGGCGCGCATCAACGGTGTAAGGCTCGACGATGGCACCCGTCGGGCAGATGGTCATGCAGGCCACGCAGCGGCCACAGCCTTCCTCTACCGGGCCGTCTACCGGCAGCGGTAAATCAATCAGCAGTTCACCCAGGAAGAAGAACGATCCGGCGTCGCGGTTGAGGATAAGTGAGTGCTTACCTGTCCAGCCAAGCCCGGCTTTTTCAGCGATCGGGCGCTCAAGAATAGGCGCAGAATCGACAAAGGGTCTAAAATTCAGCGAAACACAGTGCTGCTGAATAGTTTCCCCGAGTTTTTTTAAACGGTTACGCAAGAGCTTATGGTAATCACGTCCCAGGGCGTACCGGCTGACGTAACCCAGTGAGGGATTTTTTAGCGTGCGCGCAAAGGCCGCGTTGGCAGGTAGATAGTTCATGCGCACGCTGATGACGCGTAATGTGCCCGGCAAAAGCTCGTGAGGGCGGGCGCGCATCATGCCATGACGCGCCATCCATTCCATTTCGCCGTGGTATTGTTTGTCCAGCCAGGCCTGCAGTTTCGGCTCGCTGGCGGAAAGGTCGGTATCGGTAATGCCCACCTTCTGGAAGCCAAGCTCAGCACCCCACTGTTTTATTTTTTGCGCTAATTCATTGAGATCGAGGGGCTGTGACATGACGGACCATACGGTGAAGAAAAACCCCGCAAGTATACCACATTCCATCTGGCATGCGGATGACCTCCGGCGCGCCGAAAAAGAGGCCGCAGACAGCCTCGGGATTACCCTTTATGAACTGATGCTGCGCGCGGGTGAGGCGGCGTTTAACGTTGCCCAGAGCGCCTACCCGCAGGCCTCCCACTGGCTGATTCTGTGCGGTCACGGCAATAACGGCGGCGACGGCTACGTCGTCGCCCGTCTCGCGGTTGCGGCAGGTATTCGCGTGACGTTGCTGGCCCTGGAGAGCGATAAACCGCTGCCGGAAGAGGCCGATGCGGCGCGGGAGGCGTGGCTTAACGCAGGCGGTGTGATTCATGCGCCTGATATCGTCTGGCCAGAAGAGGTGGATCTGATTGTTGATGGTCTGCTGGGGACCGGTCTACGCAGTGCGCCTCGTGAGAACATTGCCGCGCTTATTGAACACGCAAACAGACATTCCGCGCCGGTAGTCGCCCTGGATATTCCCTCTGGCCTGATTGCACAAACCGGCGCGACGCCGGGGGCGGTCATTCAGGCTGCCCATACGGTGACCTTCATCGCCCTCAAGCCGGGGTTACTGACCGGTAAAGCGCGAGACGTCGTTGGCGTGCTGCACCACAATGCGCTGGGGCTGGAGAGCTGGCTGGCCGGGCAGGAAATGCGCATCGCGCGTTTTGATGCGTCGCAGCTTGCTGCGTGGCTCCCGCCGCGCCGGCCGACGTCCCATAAGGGCGATCACGGCAGGCTGGTGATTATTGGCGGCGACCACGGTACGGCAGGTGCGATTCGCATGACCGGCGAAGCGGCCCTGCGCAGCGGTGCCGGATTAGTGCGGGTACTCACTCGCATTGAGAATATTATGCCGATCGTGACGGCCCGACCGGAGCTGATGGTCCATGAGCTTACGTCCCAGACGCTTGAAGAAAGCCTGGAATGGGCGGACGTGGTAGTAATTGGCCCGGGTCTTGGGCAGCAGGCATGGGGTAAACAGGCCCTGCAAAAGGTCGAGAATTTTCGTAAACCGATGCTGTGGGATGCCGACGCGCTTAACCTTCTGGCAATAAACCCGGATAAGCGTCACAATCGCATTCTGACGCCACACCCCGGCGAAGCCGCGCGACTGCTTAACTGCAGCGTGGCAGAAATTGAAAGCGATCGCTTACTTTCTGCTCAGCGTCTGGTAAAACGTTACGGAGGTGTTGCCGTTTTGAAAGGGGCAGGAACCGTTGTCGCCAGTGACGAGACGCAGGGCATTATTGATGCTGGAAATGCGGGCATGGCAAGCGGCGGCATGGGCGATGTGCTTTCCGGCATCATTGGCGCATTGCTTGGACAGAAACTTCCCCTTTATGATGCAGCCTGCGCGGGCTGCGTGGCCCACGGCGTCGCGGCGGATAAACTGGCCGCGCGTTACGGTACACGCGGTATGCTGGCCACCGATCTTTTTTGCACGCTGCGGCGTGTTGTTAACCCGGATGTGATTGACGTAGAAAATGACTAATCGAGCGATTCCTTTACCTGATGAACAAGCCACTTTAGAACTCGGCAAGCGCGTGGCGCAGGCCTGTCAGGGGGCAACCGTCATTTATCTGTATGGTGATTTAGGTGCGGGTAAAACCACCTTCAGCCGGGGTTTTTTGCAGGCGTTAGGGCATAACGGGAATGTGAAAAGCCCAACCTACACGCTGGTCGAACCGTACACCCTTGAAAATCTCATGGTGTACCACTTCGATTTATACCGCCTTGCGGATCCTGAGGAGCTGGAATTTATGGGGATCCGTGATTATTTTGCCAACGACGCCATTTGCCTGGTGGAGTGGCCGCAACAAGGTGCGGGTGTGCTGCCTGACCCGGATGTCGAAATTCACTTAGATTACCAGGCACAAGGGCGTGAGGCACGCATCAGTGCTGTTTCCTCATCAGGCAGTTCCTTACTGGCGCGACTGGCCGGTTAAGCGTAGGGATGACGGGATGATAAATCGCGTTAAAGGTTGGTTGTTGGCTGCCACCGTGCTGCTGTGCGCGCAGGCCGGGGCGGCAAACCTCTCAGATATTCAGGTATCAAACGGCGAAAGCCAGGCCCGGATTACGTTCAGCTTTATGGGCGATCCTGAATATGCATTTTCACAGCCAGACAGCCACAGCGTGGCGCTGGATATCAAGCAGACTGGCGTGATCCAGGGGCTACCGCTGCGGTTCAGCGGTAACAACCTGGTGAAAAGTATCCGTTCGGGAACGCCGCAGGATAGCCAGTCGTTACGCCTGGTGGTCGATCTGACCGAAAAGGGCAAAACGAAGGCGGTGAAGCAGCAAAACGGGGCGAACTATACGGTGGTCTTTACCATCAATGCCGACGTACCGCCACCGCCTCCACCGCCGCCGGTCGTAGCGAAGCGCGTGGAAGAACCGGTATATACTCCGCGTCCTTCTGAACCTGCGCGTAATCCGTTTAAATCGCAGAACGACCGCATTACTGCGGCAACCAGCAGCAATACGGTGACGCGTCCGGCGGCCAGCGCGCGACGCGCGACGGTCAGCGGTGACAAAGTGATTATCGCCATTGATGCGGGCCACGGCGGGGAAGATCCGGGGGCGATTGGCCCAGGCGGCACGCGAGAAAAAAACGTGACCATCGCTATCGCGCGTAAGCTGCGTTCGCTGCTCAATGACGACCCTATGTTTAAAGGCGTGTTGACCCGCGACGGGGACTACTTTATCTCCGTCATGGGACGCTCGGATGTAGCGCGTAAGCAAAACGCGAACTTCCTGGTCTCCATTCATGCGGATGCCGCACCGAATCGTAGCGCCACCGGCGCCTCGGTTTGGGTGCTGTCGAACCGTCGCGCGAACAGCGAAATGGCCAACTGGCTGGAAGAGCATGAGAAGCAGTCTGAACTGTTAGGCGGCGCGGGCGACGTGCTGGCGAACAGCCAGTCCGATCCATACCTCAGCCAGGCGGTGCTGGATTTACAGTTCGGTCATTCTCAGCGCGTCGGGTATGATGTCGCCACTAACGTATTGAGCCAGCTGCAAAGTATTGGCGTGCTGCACAAGCGTCGTCCGGAACATGCCAGCCTCGGCGTTCTGCGCTCGCCGGATATCCCGTCCATCCTTGTAGAGACGGGCTTTATCAGTAACAACGGTGAAGAGCGTCTGTTGGGAAGCGACAGCTACCAGCAGCAAATTGCCGAAGCGATTTATAACGGTCTGCGTAAATATTTTGATGCCCATCCGCTGCAGTCCGCGCCGCAGAGCGGCGCTGCCCAGACGGCCAGTGCAGCGCTACCGGGTGAGATGACCGCGACCAACTAAGGAGAATTCATGCCGATTCAGGTTCTACCGCCGCAGCTCGCGAACCAAATCGCCGCCGGTGAGGTGGTGGAACGCCCTGCGTCGGTGGTGAAGGAGCTGGTGGAAAACAGCCTCGATGCGGGCGCAACCCGCATTGATATTGATATCGAACGCGGTGGCGCGAAGCTAATCCGCATTCGCGACAACGGCTGTGGCATTAAAAAAGACGAGCTGGCGCTGGCGCTGGCACGTCACGCCACCAGTAAAATTGCCTCTCTCGATGACCTGGAAGCGATTATTAGCCTCGGTTTTCGCGGTGAAGCGCTGGCCAGTATCAGCTCGGTTTCGCGCTTAACGCTGACCTCCCGTACCGCTGAACAGCAGGAAGCCTGGCAGGCTTACGCCGAAGGGCGCGACATGGATGTGACGGTCAAACCCGCGGCGCACCCTGTCGGCACGACGCTGGAAGTATTAGATCTCTTCTACAACACCCCCGCCCGACGCAAGTTTATGCGTACCGAGAAGACCGAATTCGGCCATATCGACGAGATCATTCGCCGTATCGCGCTGGCCCGCTTCGATGTCACCATCAACCTCAGCCACAACGGCAAGGTAATGCGCCAGTACCGCGCGGTGGCGGAAGGTGGACAGAAAGAGCGGCGTTTGGGGGCGATCTGCGGTACGCCGTTTCTGGAACAGGCACTGGCCATTGAGTGGCAGCACGGCGATCTGGCTTTACGCGGCTGGGTTGCCGATCCAAACGCAAGCAGTGCTGCGTTCGCTGAAATTCAGTATTGCTACGTGAACGGCCGCATGATGCGCGACCGTCTCATCAATCACGCGATTCGCCAGGCCTGCGAAGACAAACTCGGGGCCGATCAGCAGCCTGCTTTCGTCCTTTATCTGGAAATCGACCCCCATCAGGTGGATGTGAACGTCCATCCCGCCAAGCATGAGGTGCGGTTCCACCAGTCGCGTCTGGTTCACGACTTCATTTATCAGGGCGTGGCCACAGTATTGCAGCAGCAGGCAGAGCCAACGCTGCCGCTGGAGAACGACGCCCCTGCACCGCGTCCGCTGCCGGAAAACCGTGTAGCGGCAGGCCGCAATCATTTTGCGGAGCCTGCCGTCGCGCGTGAACCGGAAGCCCCGCGTTTTTCCCCTGCAGGGAGCGCACCGCGTCCGACGGGCGCGAACTACCCGAATGCTCAGCCTGGCTATCAAAAGCAGCAGGGAGCGTTATACCGCAAGCTGCTGGAAACGCCAGCCGTGGAGCGTAAAGAGCACATTCCGGCCGCTCAGCCTTCTCTGGACGGCCATAGCCAGAGTTTTGGCCGGGTGCTGACGATTATCGCGCCGGATATGGCACTGCTTGAACGTGACGGCAAATTGATGCTTCTGGCACTGCCGGTCGCCGAACGCTGGCTCAAACAGGTGCAGCTTACGCCAGGCGAAAATGCAGCCTGTGCGCAGCCATTGTTAATTCCGGTTCGCCTGAAAATATCCTCTGAAGAAACAAGGGTATTGCAGCGCGCCGAGCCGCAGCTGGCGCAAATGGGCATTGAAACTGTGCTCGAACCACAACATGTGACAATTCGTGCAGTGCCTTTACCCTTACGCCAACAAAATTTACAAAACTTGATTCCTGAACTGATAGGCTACCTGGCGCAGCAAACATCGTTTGATGCCGCCAACACCGCGCAGTGGATCGCCCGCCATCTGGCAAGCGAACATGCGCCGTGGAGTATGGCGCAGGCCATTAGCGTGCTGGCGGAGGTGGAACGCCTCTGTCCGCATCTGGTGAAAACGCCGCCGGGTGGGTTATTACAACCTGTTGATTTACAAACGGCGATGAATGCCCTGAAACATGATTGACGCAAGTAAGGCGAGCCTGCCTAAGGCAATTTTTTTAATGGGCCCAACGGCCTCCGGCAAAACGGCGCTAGCCATTGAGTTGCGTAAAGTTTTGCCTGTAGAGTTGATTAGCGTCGACTCCGCCCTCATCTACCGAGGGATGGACATCGGCACGGCGAAGCCTGACGCAGAAGAGCTGCGTGCGGCACCGCACCGTTTGCTGGATATACTCGACCCGGCTCAGGCGTACTCCGCAGCGGATTTCCGCCGGGATGCCTTAGCCGAGATGGCCGAGATAACGGCGGCGGGACGTATACCGCTGTTGGTTGGCGGAACCATGCTCTATTTCAAGGCGTTGCTGGAGGGGTTGTCACCTCTGCCATCTGCGGATCCGGAAGTAAGAGCGAAAATTGAGCAGCAGGCGGCAGAGCAGGGTTGGGACGTTTTGCATCAGCAACTGGCGGAGATTGACCCGGTTGCTGCAGCGCGAATCCATCCAAATGATCCGCAAAGGCTTTCCCGGGCACTGGAAGTTTTTTTCATTTCGGGTAAAACTTTAACGGAACTGACGCAAACGTCAGGAGACGCTCTGCCGTATCAGGTGCATCAGTTCGCCATCGCCCCGGCGAGCCGTGAACTGCTCCATCAGCGAATTGAGCAGCGTTTTCATCAGATGTTAGCTTCAGATTTTGAAGCAGAAGTGCGGGCGCTTTTTGCCCGTGGAGATTTGCATACGGACATGCCTTCCATTCGTTGTGTGGGATACCGCCAGATGTGGTCGTATCTTGAAGGTGAGATTTCATACGATGAAATGGTTTATAGAGGTGTTTGCGCCACGAGACAGTTAGCGAAGCGCCAGATCACCTGGTTGCGCGGTTGGGACGGCGTTCACTGGTTAGACAGTGAAAAACCGCAACAGGCGTTAAACGAAGTGATTGAGGTTATTGGTGATATCGCTCACTGAATGTGTACAATTGAGACGTATCGTGCGCAATTTTTCAGAATCGCAAGGTTCTAAGTACAAAACAAGCATATAAGGAAAAGATAGAATGGCTAAGGGGCAATCTTTACAAGATCCGTTCCTGAACGCATTGCGTCGGGAACGTGTTCCAGTTTCTATTTATTTGGTGAATGGTATTAAGCTGCAAGGTCAGATTGAGTCTTTCGATCAGTTTGTGATTCTGTTGAAAAACACGGTCAGTCAGATGGTCTACAAGCACGCTATTTCTACTGTTGTTCCGTCCCGTCCGGTATCTCATCACAGCAATAACGCTGGCGGCGGCACTGGTAGTAACTACCATCATGGCAGCAGCGCGCAGGGTTCTTCAACGCCGGCGCAGGACAGCGACGAGACCGAATAAGGTTTCGCACTGTTATCCACACGGGGAGCCAGGGATCCTGCGTTCCCCGCTGATCTTTTTAGAGAGGTTTACGCTTGTTTGACCGTTATGATGCCGGTGAGCAGGCGGTGCTGGTACACATCTATTTTTCGCAAGACAAAGATATGGAAGACCTCCAGGAGTTTGAATCTCTGGTCTCTTCCGCCGGTGTCGAAGCAATGCAGGTGATTACCGGTAGCCGTAAAGCGCCGCACCCAAAGTATTTTGTTGGTGAAGGTAAAGCAGTCGAAATTGCGGATGCCGTAAAAGCAACCGGCGCGTCAGTCGTGTTGTTTGATCATGCGCTGTCTCCAGCCCAGGAGCGCAACCTGGAAGCCCTTTGCGAATGCCGTGTTATCGATCGCACGGGTTTGATTTTAGATATTTTTGCTCAGCGTGCACGTACCCACGAAGGGAAACTGCAGGTTGAGCTGGCGCAGCTGCGCCATCTGGCAACGCGTCTGGTGCGTGGCTGGACACACCTTGAAAGACAAAAAGGCGGGATCGGTTTGCGCGGCCCGGGTGAAACCCAGCTCGAAACCGACCGTCGTTTGCTGCGCGGCCGAATTACCCAGATCCTCTCACGTCTGGAACGGGTAGAGAAACAGCGTGAACAGGGACGCCGGGCGCGAACCAAAGCCGACATCCCGACGGTGTCGCTGGTGGGCTATACCAACGCCGGTAAATCCACCCTGTTTAACCAGATAACCGAGGCCCAGGTTTATGCCGCAGACCAGCTGTTTGCGACTCTGGACCCTACGCTGCGCCGTATTGACGTCGCAGACGTCGGTGAAACGGTGCTGGCGGATACCGTAGGGTTTATCCGCCACCTGCCGCATGACCTGGTGGCGGCGTTTAAAGCCACCCTGCAGGAGACGCGACAGGCGACTCTGCTGCTGCACGTGATTGATGCGGCAGACGTGCGCGTGCAGGAGAACATCGACGCGGTGAACGTGGTGCTCGAAGAGATCGATGCCCACGAGATCCCAACGCTGTTGGTCATGAACAAGATCGATATGCTGGACGATTTCGAACCGCGTATCGACAGAGATGAAGAAAACAAACCGATTCGGGTCTGGCTTTCTGCCCAGACCGGTATTGGTGTGCCACTGCTTTTCCAGGCTTTGACAGAACGTCTTTCCGGTGAGGTAGCTCAGCACACGCTGCGACTGCCGCCACAGGAAGGCAGGCTGCGCAGCCGGTTTTATCAGCTTCAGGCGATAGAAAAAGAGTGGATGGAGGATGACGGCAGCGTGGGGATGCAGGTGCGTATGCCGATCGTTGACTGGCGTCGCCTCTGTAAACAAGAACCTGCGCTGGTCGACTATATCGTCTGATCAGAAAGGGGATGCCTGAATAATTCGCCCTTGCATAACAAATATGGAGCATATACATGGCGTGGAATCAGCCCGGTAATAACGGACAAGACCGCGACCCGTGGGGAAGCAGCAAACCTGGCGGCAACTCTGAGGGAAATGGCAACAAAGGTGGTCGCGAGCAGGGGCCGCCGGATCTGGATGATATCTTCCGCAAACTGAGCAAGAAGCTTGGTGGCCTTGGCGGAGGAAAAGGTTCTGGCTCGGGTGGCAATTCCACTCAGAGTTCGCGCCCGCCAATGGGTGGCCGCGTAGTGGGCATCGTGGCCGCTGCGGTAGTCATCATCTGGGCAGCCAGCGGGTTCTACACCATTAAAGAAGCAGAACGCGGCGTGGTCACCCGTTTCGGTAAGTTCAGCCATCTGGTTGAGCCGGGTCTGAACTGGAAGCCGACCTTCATTGACTACGTGACCGCGGTAAACGTGGAATCCGTCCGTGAACTGGCCGCCTCTGGCGTGATGCTGACCTCTGACGAAAACGTGGTGCGCGTTGAGATGAACGTGCAGTACCGCGTGACCGATCCTGAGCGTTATCTGTTTAGCGTGACCAGCGCCGATGACAGCCTGCGTCAGGCGACCGATAGCGCCCTGCGCGGTGTGATCGGTAAATACACCATGGACCGTATCCTGACCGAAGGTCGTACCGTTATTCGTAGCGATACCCAGCGCGAGCTGGAAGAGACCATTCGTCCGTACAATATGGGTATCACCCTGCTGGACGTCAACTTCCAGGCTGCGCGTCCGCCGGAAGAGGTGAAAGCCGCATTTGACGATGCGATTGCTGCCCGTGAAAACGAACAGCAGTACATCCGTGAAGCAGAAGCGTACACCAACGAAGTTCAGCCACGCGCTAACGGTCAGGCGCAGCGTATTCTGGAAGAAGCGCGCGCGTATAAGACGCAGACCATCCTGGAAGCTCAGGGTGAAGTGGCTCGCTTTGCGAAGATCCTGCCGGAATATAAAGCGGCGCCGGAAATTACCCGTGAGCGTCTCTATATCGAGACCATGGAAAAAGTGCTGAGCCACACCCGCAAGGTGTTGGTGAACGACAGTAAAGGCGGAAACCTGATGGTTCTGCCGCTGGATCAGATGCTGAAAGGCGGTTCTGCACCAGCAGCGAAAGGCGACACCAGCGGCGCGAACAACCTGCTGCGTCTGCCGCCAGCCTCAACAGGCAGCGCCAGCACGAACACAACGCCTTCTTCGAACGATGGTGACATCATGGACCAACGCCGTGCTAACGCGCAGCGTAACGACTACCAGCGTCAGGGGGAATAAGGATGCGTAAGTCAGTTATTGCGATCATCGTCATCGTACTGGTCGCGCTTTATACCTCGATTTTTGTGGTGAAAGAAGGCGAGCGTGGGATTAAGTTCCAGTTCAGCAGCGTCGTGCGTGATGGCGACAAACGCCCGGTGATTTACGAGCCGGGTCTGCACTTCAAGGTGCCGTTCATTCAGTCAGTGAAAACGCTTGATGCGCGTATCCAGACCATGGATAACCAGGCCGATCGTTTCGTGACCAAAGAGAAGAAAGACCTGATCGTTGATTCCTATATCAAATGGCGCATCAGCGACTTCAGCCGTTACTTCCTGGCAACGGGCGGTGGTGACGTTTCTCAGGCAGAAGTGCTGCTGAAACGTAAGTTCTCTGACCGTCTGCGTTCCGAGATTGGTCGTCTGGATGTGAAAGACATCGTGACCGACTCCCGTGGTCGTCTGACCCTGGAAGTT
This sequence comes from Enterobacter sp. MGH 24, assembly GCF_000493015.1. NCBI lineage: Bacteria > Pseudomonadati > Pseudomonadota > Gammaproteobacteria > Enterobacterales > Enterobacteriaceae > Enterobacter > Enterobacter sp. MGH 24. The sequence continues at coordinate 1,856,581 of NZ_KI535657.1, forward strand.
CGCGATGCGCTGAACTCCGGTACCGCAGGCACGGAAGATGAAGTTTCAACGCCGGCAGCAGATGATGCGATTGCCAAAGCGGCTGAACGCGTTCAGGCGGAGACCAACGGTAAAGTGCCGGTGATCAACCCGAACAGTATGGCTGCGCTGGGTATCGAAGTGGTTGACGTGCGTATCAAGCAGATCAACCTGCCGGTGGAAGTGTCCGAGGCGATTTACAACCGTATGCGCGCCGAGCGTGAAGCGGTAGCCCGTCGTCACCGTTCACAGGGCCAGGAAGAGGCTGAGAAGCTGCGTGCAGCAGCGGACTATGAAGTCACCAAGACGCTGGCAGAATCTGAGCGCCAGGGCCGTATCCTGCGCGGTGAAGGCGATGCCGAAGCGGCGAAGCTGTTTGCGGATGCCTTCAGCCAGGATCCTGACTTCTACGCCTTTATCCGTAGCCTGCGCGCTTACGAGAATAGCTTCCAGAGCAACCAGGATGTCATGGTGCTCAGCCCGGACAGCGATTTCTTCCGTTATATGAAGACGCCGACTAACGCAACGCGATAAACTCAGGCACGTTTGAGTATTCAAACCACCGCTCTCAACGGAGCGGTGGTTTTCTTTTATAAGGAATAAAAATGAATTCAACGATCTGGCTCGCACTGGCTTTGGTCCTGGTGCTGGAAGGTATTGGACCGATGCTTTATCCGCGCGCCTGGCGCCGAATGATCGCCACGATGAGCCAACTGCCGGATAATATTTTGCGTCGTTTCGGCGGAGGTCTTGTGGTTGCGGGCATCGTGATCTACTACATGTTGAGGAAAACGATTGGCTGATCAAAAAGTAGGCGCAATCGGCGTATTTTGAGGTCAAAAAGTGCTGTATATCTGAAAAAGCGATGGTAGAATCCATTTTTAAGCAAACGGTGATTTTGAAAAAAATGGGTAACAACGTCGTCGTACTGGGCACCCAATGGGGTGACGAAGGTAAAGGGAAGATTGTTGATCTTCTGACTGAACGGGCTAAATATGTTGTACGCTACCAGGGCGGTCACAACGCAGGCCATACTCTCGTAATCAACGGTGAAAAAACCGTCCTCCATCTTATTCCATCAGGCATTCTTCGTGATAACGTCACCAGCATCATCGGTAACGGCGTTGTGCTGTCTCCTGCTGCGCTGATGAAAGAGATGAAAGGTCTGGAAGACCGTGGTATCCCTGTTCGTGAGCGTCTGCTGCTCTCCGAAGCCTGCCCGCTGATCCTGGATTATCACGTGGCGCTGGACGTAGCGCGTGAGAAAGCGCGCGGCGCGAAAGCGATCGGTACCACCGGTCGTGGTATCGGCCCGGCTTACGAAGATAAAGTTGCGCGTCGCGGTCTGCGCGTGGGCGACCTCTTCGACAAAGCCACCTTCGCTGAAAAACTGAAAGAAGTGATGGAATATCACAACTTCCAGCTGGTGAACTTCTACAAAGCTGACGCTGTTGACTACCAGAAAGTGCTGGATGACGTCATGGCTATCGCTGACATTCTGACCGGTATGGTTGTTGATGTGTCCGATCTGCTGGACCAGGCGCGCAAGCGTGGCGATTTCGTCATGTTCGAAGGTGCGCAGGGTACGCTGCTGGACATCGACCACGGTACCTATCCGTACGTTACCTCCTCTAACACCACTGCAGGTGGCGTGGCGACCGGCTCTGGCCTGGGTCCACGTTATGTGGATTACGTTCTGGGCATCATCAAAGCATACTCCACTCGCGTGGGTGCAGGTCCATTCCCGACCGAGCTGTTTGATGAAACCGGCGAGTTCCTGTGCAAGCAGGGTAACGAGTTTGGCGCGACCACCGGTCGTCGTCGTCGTACCGGCTGGCTGGATGCGGTTGCCGTGCGTCGTGCAGTGCAGATCAACTCCCTGTCTGGCTTCTGCCTGACCAAGCTGGACGTACTGGACGGCCTGAAAGAAGTGAAAATCTGCGTTGGCTACCGTATGCCAGATGGCCGCGAAGTGACCACCACGCCGCTGGCTGCTGACGACTGGGAAGGCATTGAGCCAATCTACGAAACCATGCCGGGCTGGTCTGAGACCACTTTCGGTGTGAAAGAGCGTAGCGGCCTGCCGCAGGCGGCGCTGGATTACATCAAGCGTATTGAAGAACTGACCGAAGTGCCGATCGATATTATTTCTACCGGCCCGGATCGTACTGAAACGATGATCCTGCGCGACCCGTTCGACGCATAATCTTCGTGAATGCTGGCCTGCGGGGTGACCCGTAGGCCGGATAAGCGTAGCGCCATCCGGCGAACGCTCCTGGATCTCCGCTTTTTCGCCCCGTCTGTCAAATAAATTAGCCGCTAACTATCTGGCTGGTTTATCATCATTAATGAATATCTCTGCGGTTTAACCGCGATTTCCCTTTTTCCTGAGGTTGATGTGCAGTTAACAAGTTTCACCGATTACGGCTTACGTGCGCTGATCTACATGGCGTCGTTACCCGAGGGGAAGATGACCAGTATCTCTGAAGTCACAGAGGTCTACGGCGTATCCCGTAATCATATGGTCAAAATAATCAATCAACTTAGTCGTGCCGGATACGTTGCTGCCGTCCGCGGGAAGAATGGTGGGATCCGTCTCGGTAAACCGGCACAGAGTATTCGTGTTGGCGATGTGGTACGTGAACTGGAGCCGCTGTCTCTGGTGAACTGCAGCAGCGAGTTCTGCCACATCACGCCCGCTTGCCGCCTGAAAAAGGCGCTTTCAAAGGCCGTGCAAAGTTTTCTCATGGAACTGGATAACTACACGCTGGCCGATTTGGTTGAAGAGAATCAACCGCTTTATAAATTATTGCTGGTGGAATGAAGAAAATTTCCACCGGAGCTGACAACGGAGGAACCGACATGTCACATGATCCTTTCCAGGAACGCGAAGCTGAAAAATACGCGAATCCTATTCCCAGCCGCGAGTTCATCATTGAACACTTAACAAAACGCGAAAAACCCGCCAATCGTGAAGAACTTGCCGTTGAATTAAACATTGAAGGTGAAGAGCAAATTGAAGCCCTTCGCCGCCGCCTGCGCGCGATGGAGCGTGACGGGCAGCTGGTCTTTACCCGTCGCCAGTGCTACGCGCTGCCAGAACGACTCGATCTGCTGAAAGGGACCGTCATTGGTCACCGCGATGGCTTCGGCTTCCTGCGCGTGGAAGGCCGTAAGGACGATCTGTACCTCTCATCTGAACAGATGAAAATGTGCATCCACGGCGACCAGATCCTGGCGCAGCCGCTGGGCGCGGACCGTAAAGGCCGCCGCGAAGCGCGCGTGGTTCGCGTTCTGGTGCCAAAAACCAGCCAGATCGTCGGGCGCTACTTTACCGACGCGGGCGTGGGCTTTGTGGTGCCGGACGATAGCCGTCTGAGCTTCGACATTCTGATCCCACCTGAAGAGGTGATGGGCGCCCGCATGGGCTTTGTGGTGGTGGTGGAACTCACCCAGCGCCCAACACGTCGCACCAAAGCGGTAGGTAAAATCGTCGAAGTGCTTGGCGACAACATGGGCACTACCATGGCCGTTGATATGGCGCTGCGCACCCATGAAATTCCTTACATCTGGCCGAAAGCGGTTGAAGAGCAGATCGAAAGCCTGCGCGAAGAAGTGCCGGAAGAGTCCAAAGCGGGCCGCGTGGATCTGCGCTCCCTGCCGCTGGTCACTATCGACGGTGAAGATGCCCGCGACTTCGATGACGCCGTCTACTGCGAGAAAAAACGCGGCGGTGGCTGGCGTCTGTGGGTGGCTATCGCTGACGTAAGCTATTATGTCCGTCCGCATACGCCGCTGGATAACGAAGCGCGCAGCCGCGGAACCTCGGTCTACTTCCCGTCCCAGGTCGTGCCGATGCTGCCGGAAGTGCTCTCTAACGGCCTGTGCTCCCTGAACCCGCAGGTTGACCGCCTGTGTATGGTTTGCGAGATGACCATCTCCACCAAAGGGCGCTTAACCGGCTACAAGTTCTACGAAGCGGTGATGAGCTCGCACGCGCGTCTGACCTATACCAAGGTCTGGCATATGCTGCAGGGCGACCAGGATCTGCGCGAACAGTACGCGCCGCTGGTTAAACACATCGAAGAACTGCATAACCTCTACAAAACGCTGGATCAGGCGCGCGAAGAGCGCGGCGGGATCTCCTTTGAGAGCGAAGAGGCGAAGTTTATCTTCAACGCTGAACGCCGCATCGAGCGTATCGAACAGACCCAGCGTAACGATGCGCACAAGCTGATCGAAGAGTGTATGATTCTGGCGAACATCTCGGCGGCACGCTTCGTCGAGAAAGCCAAAGAGCCAGCGCTGTTCCGTATTCACGATAAGCCGACCACGGAAGCCATTACGTCGTTCCGCTCCGTGCTGGCCGAACTCGGTCTGGAGCTGCCAGGCGGTAACAAGCCAGAGCCTCGCGATTACGCCGAGCTGCTGGAATCCATTAGCGATCGTCCGGATGCAGAAATGCTGCAGACGATGCTGCTGCGCTCTATGAAGCAGGCGATTTACGATCCGGAAAACCGGGGACACTTCGGCCTGGCGCTGCAGTCTTACGCCCACTTTACGTCGCCGATCCGTCGTTATCCTGACCTCTCACTGCACCGTGCGATCAAGTATCTGTTGGCGCAGGAGCAAGGTCATAAAGGGAACACCACCGAAACCGGTGGCTATCACTATTCGATGGAAGAGATGCTGCAGCTGGGTCAGCACTGCTCCATGGCCGAACGTCGTGCCGATGAAGCCACACGCGACGTGGCGGACTGGCTGAAGTGTGACTTTATGCTCGATCAGGTCGGTAACGTCTTCAAAGGTGTGATTGCCAGCGTGACCGGCTTTGGTTTCTTCGTTCGTCTGGACGAGCTGTTCATCGACGGTCTGGTGCACGTCTCCAGCCTGGACAACGACTACTACCGCTTCGACCAGGTCGGTCAGCGCCTGATTGGTGAGTCTGGCGGCCAGACCTATCGTCTGGGCGACCGTGTGGAAGTGAAGGTCGAAGCCGTGAATATGGACGATCGTAAAATCGACTTCAGCCTGATCTCCAGCGAGCGCGCGCCGCGTAACGTCGGTAAAACCGAGCGTGAAAGGGCGAAAAAAACCGGTAACGGTAAACCGGGCGGCGGTAAACGTCGTCAGGCGGGCAAGAAGGTAAACTTCGAGCCGGACAGCGCGTTCCGCGGCGAGAAGAAACAGAAGCCGAAGGCGGCGAAGAAAGAAGCTCGTTCAGCGAAAAAACCTTCCGCGAAAACGCAGAAAATCGCTGCCGCCACCAAAGCGAAGCGCGCGGCCAAGAAAAAGCAGGCGGAGTAAATTCTCCCCTCACCCTGACCCTCTCCCTAATGGGGGAGGGGAAATATTTATTACGAGAACCATCAATGAGTGAAATGATTTACGGCATCCACGCGGTGCAGGCCCTTCTCGAGCGCGCACCGGAGCGTTTTCAGGAAGTCTTTATTCTGAAAGGGCGTGAAGATAAGCGTCTGATGCCGCTGATCCACGCGCTGGAAGCGCAGGGCGTGGTGATCCAGCTGGCGAACCGCCAGTTCCTGGATGAGAAAAGCGAAGGCGCGGTGCACCAGGGGATCATTGCCCGCGTGAAGCCGGGTCGTCAGTATCAGGAAAACGATCTGCCGGATCTGATTGCAGAGCTGGATAACCCGTTCTTCCTGATCCTCGATGGCGTTACCGATCCGCATAACCTCGGCGCGTGCCTGCGCAGCGCGGATGCGGCGGGTGTGCATGCGGTGATCGTGCCGAAAGACCGCTCCGCGCAGCTGAACGCGACGGCGAAGAAAGTGGCCTGCGGCGCGGCGGAAAACGTTCCGCTGATCCGCGTGACTAACCTGGCGCGCACCATGCGTCTGCTGCAGGAAGAGAACATCTGGATCGTCGGTACTGCCGGTGAAGCGGACCATACTCTGTACCAGAGCAAAATGACCGGCCGCCTGGCGCTGGTGATGGGTGCGGAAGGCGAAGGCATGCGCCGTCTGACCCGCGAGCACTGCGATGAGCTGATCAGCATCCCGATGGCGGGCAGTGTGTCGTCCCTGAACGTTTCCGTTGCGACGGGTATCTGCCTGTTTGAAGCGGTGCGTCAGCGAGGGTAGCCTGTTGTGCCGGGTGGCGGCTTCGCCTTACCCGGCCTACAAAGGCACGGTACCGTAGGCCCGGTAAGCGTAGCGCCACCGGGCATTAACCTCACTCCTCTAATGACCGCAAATGGTCATCCTTTCTCAGCGTCATCAGCGCAAAGATACTCACTACCGCCGTCGCCATCACGTAATACGCCGGAATATCCAGGTTGCCCGTCTGCTTAATCAGCCCGGTAATGATTAACCCTGCACATCCCGAGAAAATCGCGTTCGACAAAGAGTAGGCCAGCCCCAGTCCCGTATAGCGCACGCGCGTCGGGAACATCTCAGATAGCATCGCCGGGCCCGGCCCCGCCAGCATCCCGACCAGACCGCCCGCAATCAACACCACAACAGCCTTCACCGCCAGCGTACTCGACTCCGCCTGCAGGATTTTCAGCAGCGGCAGGGCGAGGATCAGCAAAAGCGCGGTGGCGATAATCATCACCGTGCGGCGCCCGATCCGGTCACTCAGGATCCCCGACGGAATAATCGTCAGCGCAAACCCAATATTGGAAATCACCGCTATCAGCAGCGCCTGGTTAAACCCGGTGTGCAGCGCCGACTGCAGATAGGTCGGCATAATCACCAGGTAGGTGTACCCCGCCGCAGACCAGACCATGACGCGCCCAATCCCCATCACGATGGCCCGGAGCGTGGCGGCAGTATCCGCCTGAGCGACAGCCGGTTTATCCTGCTGCTGCACAAAACTGGGTGTCTCTTCCATGCTGACACGCAGCCACAGCGCCACGACGCCCATGGGCAGCGCCAGGAAGAACGGAATGCGCCAGCCCCAGTCGTGCAATGCCTCAGGCGTGAGAAGGGCGGAGAGCAGCGCCACGATGCCTGCGCCCGCTAACAGCCCCAGCGCCACGGTAAAGGACTGCCACGCGCCATAGAGCCCACGCTTGCCGCGCGGGGCGAACTCCGTCATCAGCGAGACCGCACCGCCGTACTCACCGCCCGCGAACAGCCCCTGCAGGATGCGCAGTAGCGTAATAATGAGCGGCGCGGCAATCCCGATGCTAGCATAAACCGGCACAATGCCGATGGCGGCGGTAGCGAGCGTCATCAGCACCAGCACAATGATTAGCGTCGGCTTACGGCCAATCCGGTCGCCGATGCGGCCAAACACTACCGCACCCAGCGGGCGGAAGAAGAAGGCGATGGCAAACGAGGCGTAGGTGAGGATTAGGCTGGTAAGACCCGCTTCGCCTTCAAGCTGGAAGAAGTTTTTCGCAATGACGGTCGCCAGAAAACCGTAGACCGCAAACTCATACCACTCGATAAAGTTACCAATGGAGCCTGCAATTAATGCTCGCTTGTGCGCATCCGGTTGCATAACGATCCTCACTGAAAAGGGTAAGAATAAATTATTCAACAAAAGCGAAGTCATGAAATAGTTTATTCTTATGTTCTGTGAGCTATTTCACGAATGATATCAGCGGGATCGCGAACGTGTGACTCCCCTCCCATGCAGCGTGTGCGCGGTTTGTCCATACTTATCGTCATTGCCACTGAAGGAGGGAGACAGCATGCACTGGCAGACCCATACGGTTTTCAATCAACCTGCACCGCTTTCCAACAGCAACCTTTTCCTCTCGGACTGCGCCCTGCGCGATGCGGTCGCGCGTGAAGGGGCCGAGTGGGATATTGAGTTGCTCGCCAGCATCGGACAGCAGTTAGGCACCGCGGAATCGCTGGAGCTGGGCAGGCTGGCAAACGTTAATCCTCCGGAATTACTACGCTATGACGCCACCGGAGAGCGGCTGGACGACGTCCGATTTCACCCGGCATGGCACCTGCTGATGCAGGGACTCTGTGCCAATCGCGTGCATAATCTGGCGTGGGAAGAGGAGGCGCGTAAAGGGTCGTTTGTCGCTCGGGCCGCACGCTTTGTGCTGCATGCTCAGGTGGAGGCGGGCACGCTTTGCCCGGTCACCATGACGTTCGCCGCCACGCCGCTGCTGCAGCAGGCGCTCCCCAAAGCATTTCACGACTGGCTGACGCCGCTGCTCAGCGATCGCTACGATCCGCATCTGGCCCCCGGTGCGCAAAAGCGCGGCCTGCTGATCGGCATGGGAATGACGGAAAAGCAGGGCGGCTCAGACGTGCTCAGCAACACCACCAAAGCGGAAAAATGCAGCGACGGCAGTTACAGGCTGGTGGGGCATAAATGGTTTTTCTCCGTCCCGCAAAGCGATGCACACCTGGTGCTGGCCCAGGCGAAAGGCGGGCTATCCTGCTTTTTTGTGCCGCGCTTTTTGCCAGACGGACAGCGCAACGCCGTCCGGCTGGAGCGCCTCAAGGACAAGCTCGGAAACCGCTCCAACGCCAGCAGCGAGGTGGAGTTCCTGGATGCTTCCGGCTGGCTGCTGGGGGAAGAGGGCGAAGGGGTACGGCAGATCCTCAAAATGGGCGGTCTGACGCGCTTTGACTGCGCGCTGGGCAGCCACGGGCTGATGCGTCGGGCGCTCTCGGTGGCGCTGTACCATGCCCATCAGCGGCAAACCTTCGGCAAAAATCTCATCGACCAGCCGCTAATGCGTGAGGTGCTAAGCCGGATGGCACTGGTGCTGGAGGGGCACACGGCGCTGCTGTTCCGCCTGGCCCGGGCGTGGGACAAGCGTGCCGATCCGCAAGAGGCCGCCTGGGCGCGGCTGTTTACCCCGGCTGCGAAATTTAGCATCTGTAAAGCGGGCATCCCGTTTGTCGCTGAAGCGATGGAGGTGCTGGGTGGGATCGGATATTGCGAAGAGAGCGAACTTCCCCGCCTGTATCGCGAGATGCCAGTCAACAGTATCTGGGAAGGATCGGGGAATATCATGTGCCTGGACGTGCTGCGCGTGCTGGCGAAGCAGCCGGGCATTCACGATCTGCTTGCCGATGAGTTTGCGCAGGTGAAAGGGCAGGACAGACACTTCGACCGCAGCTGGCGACAGCTGCAGCAAAAACTGCGTAAACCGCAGGAGGCGCAGGGGCGGGAGATCGCGCAGCAGCTTTTCTTGCTCGGTACCGGGAGCCAGATGCTGCGGCACGCATCGCCCCCGGTGGCGCAGGCGTGGTGCCGCATGATGCTGGACACCCGTGGCGGTACGCTGATGAGCGAGCAGGTGCAAAGTGACCTGCTGCTGCGCGCCACGGGCAGAGTCGGCTAGCCTTTTAGCTGGAACAGACTCACCAGCTGAGTCAGGTGTGAACCCTTCTCGCGCAGCGTTTGAGCCGTTTGCTCGCTGCGTGAGACGCGATCGGCATTGATGTGCGACGCTTCGCCAATATGGGTCATGGCGAGGTTCACCTGGCCGATCCCGGCGGACTGCTCGCGTGAGGCATGGTTAATCTCTGTGACCAGCTGGCTAATGTTATCGATATGAATGATGATGTCATCCATCGCCAGACGCGTCTGTTCAGACAGCGCATGACCCTCACTCACTTTTCTGAGCGTATCGCCAATCAGCTGTTCTATCTCCTTCACCGCGTTAGCGCTGCGTCCCGCCAGGGCGCGAACTTCCTGGGCGACTACCGCAAATCCTTTTCCGTGCTCGCCCGCGCGAGCCGCTTCCACTGCCGCATTCAGCGCCAGAATATTGGTCTGGAAAGCAATGGACTCGATCACGCGGGTAATGTCTTCGATGCGTTTTGACGCTTCGCGAATGTCGTCCATAGTCGACACTGCGTGGGTGACCGTCTCACCGCCCTGATGAACCGCGAGCGAGGTTTCACCCACCAGCTGCTGGGTTTGCTCCATGTTGGCGGCATTTTGCTGCACGGTGGCGGCCAGTTGCTCCATGCTGGCGGACGTCTCTTCCACGCTGCTGGCCTGCTTGTTGATCTGCTCTGAAATCTCGCCAGTGTCGGCGGCCAGCGCGTTGGTGCCTGAATGGATCTCGCCTGCAGCCTCACGGACCTGCAGCACAATTTTTTGCAGGCCGCCGCCGATGCCGTTGATAGCATCGATCAGCTGACCCACTTCGTCCTGGCGCGTCACCGGCAGGCTGGAACGGAGATCCCCTGCGGCATATTGCCGGGCAAGATGGATCACATTGCGCAGCGGTCGGGTCAGCACGCGGCGAATCAGGACCACGAACAGGCCAGCAAACAGGATGGATAAGACCACTCCAGCCAGCAGGAAACGATCGCGCATGGCGGTGACGCTTGAGAGCAGCACCGATTTATCCACTTCGCCCACGATAGTCCAGTTCCAGCCCGGCAGCGGGGTATAGGCCATTTTCAGCGTGCGACCATCGTCGCTTACTCGCTCCAGCGTGCCGGGTTTGTCACTCAGAAGCTGTTGTTGTGTTGTGCCGTCCCACTTCGGCAGTTTTCCCTCTTCTCCGGCATGGAACAGGTATTGCCCGCGCGTTTTACCGTTGCTGCGATCCAGCACAAAGAAGTGACCGCTCTCGCCCAACCGGCGGTTGAGGATTTTCTCACGCATGACGTTCCAGGAGTGGGTGATGTCCACCCCGACAAAGACGATCGCAATCACCTGTCCTTCGGCGTTTTTAACGGGCTGGTACTGAGTGATGTAGCGTTTGCCAAACAGCAGTGCCAGGCCGCGGTAGACTTCACCATTGCTGACGGCGGCAAAGGCCGGGCTGGCGTTATCCAGAACGGTACCCATTGCCCGATCGCCGTTCTCTTTGCGCAGCGACGTGGCTACGCGAACAAAATCGTTACCGCTGCGTACAAACAGCGTCGAAATGGCTCCCGTACGGTTCAGGAACTCGTCTGATAGGGTGTTGTTTTCATGCAGCCCGGTTTCTCCGCCTTTCAGAAGCGGAACGCTAAGCCTGTTAATCGTCTGGGTTTGGGAAGTATCAATGTTCAGGGGCTGCGGTAAAAAGGTGGTGAACAGACGGGTATAGCTCTCAACCTCTTCACTCAGGCTGGTGTTAAACATCTGCACCATGTCGACCATGCCGGTGGACTGATTATGCAGATCTTCTACCGCAAGGGCTTCAAGCTGCTGGCTGGCTTTTTGGCTGAGCAGAAAAGTAAAAAGCAGAAACAGCGTGGCGACACTGACGCCCGTAAGCAGTGACAGCTTCGTACCCAGGCCTGCACGGCGAAAAACGTTGATCATAAATTGCTCATCATTGAAAAGGTATGGTTCTTCAACGGCAGAGCAGGGATTACGTTTACTGAATTAATGTAACAAAATGTTATTTTATTGTTCTTAATTGGTTTTGTATAAGATAAAAAATTTGCAAAAACGAAAAGCCACTAAAAATAAGTGGCTTTTATCAGAAGGGAGATTACACGTAGAGAATGGCCTGTACCCGCCAGCGATCGATATGGTTATCTTCCTGCATCTGGATGATGCGATACCATGAAGCACCCTGCTCATCGGCCTTTAATGCCACGACACGTTCAACGTCCTGCGGGCTTCCCGAGATATTATTCACGGAGATCTGGCCAATTTCATTCAGGCCAGTCACGCAGTCAGCACTGGCGAATTCTGCTGACTGCGCGGTGGTGCTCACCAGGCCTGCTGAGAGCAACAGTGAGGTCAAAGCAAGAGTTCGTTTCATCGTCAGCTCCATTTCACATATATCCGGTATCCGCCGGGCAATCCTTCGCAAATAAACTCCCTTCCATTGACGCGGGCATGGAGTTTATTGTGGACAGGAAAATGTCTATGGACGCAAAGCAGTGTAAATCTCGTTCAAAGGAAAACCATTATTTCCGGTACAAAATGGCCTGTGAATACCACTGTCCCGTTATGATGGTTTCGTCGATCATAATGATGACGTAATAATCTGCTTTGGCGGCGACGGCTTGTGCTTTTATTGCTGATTCTGCGTCATCCGGAGAGCCGCGAACCAGCGCGGAGACGGTGCCCATTCGTTGTAATCCTTCCGTCTGATTACGACGAATCTCCTGCGGATGATCGGCGACCGGTGGAGCGGGTTGCGGCGTTCCCTGCAGCGCGCTACAGCCACTCAGCAGAAACACCAGCAATAAAGCAGCAAACCTGCGCATAACCATATCTCGTTTCCTGATAGCCATAGTGTAGTTGTCTGTGAATTTAGTTTTGGGGGAATGTTCCCGAAGTGTTATCTGGGACGTATATTTCGAATGAAAATGACGTGAAAGCGTAACCCAGTTCTCAACATTATGAATCATACATTCGCACAGGGTCGACAATGATTGAAATTGAAATACGCCACCTCGGCGACCATGAAATTTTACACGCGATGCCAGCGGGTAAACGTGATAAACCGCTGCCTGTTGTGGTTTTTTATCACGGGTTTACCTCATCGAAGCTGGTTTACAGTTATTTTGCGGTAGCGCTGGCACAGGCGGGTTTTCGCGTGGTAATGCCAGATGCACCAGACCACGGCGCACGCTTTATGGGTAACGAGCAGGCGCGGCTGGGGCAGTTCTGGCAGATTCTGCACGGTAGCCTGACCGAGTTTGCCGGGCTGCGCGATGCGCTTTATGAGGCTGGGCTGGTGGCCGACAATCGTCTGGCGGTAGCCGGGGCGTCGATGGGGGGGATGACGGCGCTGGGGATTATGACGCATCACCCTGAAGTGACGTCTGTCGCCTGTCTGATGGGCTCGGGCTACTTTACGTCGCTGGCGAAGACGCTTTTTCCCCCGCAGGATTTAACGGAAATGACCGCGATGCTGGCAGAGTGGGAAGTGACCCGGGCATTGCCACGCGTGGCCGATCGCCCACTGCTGCTGTGGCACGGTGACGCGGATGATGTGGTCCCGCCCGAGGGAACCTTCCGTCTGCAGCAGGCGTTAATAAATGAAGGACTGGACGATAATCTGACCTGTTTGTGGGAATCGGGCGTCCGCCACCGCATCACGCCAACGGCGCTGGACGCCACGGTGGCCTTTTTCCGCCAGCATCTTTAGACGCGCAGGACTTTCACCCCCAGATCTTCCAGCTTCTGGAGGATCTCAGGGTTGGCATTTTTACCGGTGATCACCATGTCGATCTGTTCGGCACGGCTGAACAGCATGCCAGCGCGCTCGCCCACTTTGGTGCTGTCGACCAGTACAACGAGCTTGCCCACAACGTTAAGCATGTTTTGCTCCGCCATCGCGGTCAGCATATCGGTTTTATACAGGCCATCCGCCGTCAGGCCTTTGCCGCTGGTAAACATCCAGTGCCCGGCATAGAGACTATTCTCGCTGTCCTGAGGGCTAAGGGTGATGGACTGGCTTTTGTTGTACTGGCCGCCCATGATCACCACGCTCTCATGCTCCTGATCGATGAGATAGTTGGCGAGCGGTAAGTAGTTGGTGATGATCTGTACCGGCTTGCCGCACATTTCGCGACCCAGCAGAAACGCCGTAGAGCCGCAGTTGATGACCACGCTCTCGCCGGGATTCACCAGCTGCGACGCAGCTCTGGCGATCCGTACTTTTTCATCATGATTCTGCGCCTGATGAATATTCATCGGCGTCCAGCGGGGGCGCTGCTGGCTGATGGCTTCCGCACCGTTGCGGACCTTTTTCAGCTTGCCGCTTTCATCCAGCTTGTTAATGTCTCGCCGTGCCGTTGCCGGGGAGATCCCTAAACGTTCGATCACTTTCTCGACGGTGATAAACCCGGTTTGCGCCAGGAGTTCCAGGAGAATTTGATGCCGTTGCGCTTCCGTCATGAGCTATTCCGATAAGAATTGATTTGAAAAGATGATATTTGAAATAGCGTGAAATTACTAAAAGAAATATGGCATCGCCAGACATCACGTCTGGCGATTTGGCTGCACAATCAGAGGAAGGACTTGAACGGCAAGTCTGGCTCAATGGTGAAGCAATCATCGAAACCACGTGGATAGTGATATTCCAGATTATCTTTGTCCAGTGGCCAGGTGAACTTGCCGCCGACCTGCCAGATGAACGGCTTGAAGCCATACTTCAGGCGGTCTTTTTTCATTTCCCACAGCACGCGGATTTCCTGCGGATCGGCCTGGAAGTTTGACCAGATATCGTGGTGGAACGGGATAACCACTTTGGTATTCAGCGCTTCCGCCATGCGCAGCATATCGGCGCTGGTCATTTTGTCGGTAATGCCGCGCGGATTCTCACCGTAGGAGCCCAGTGCCACGTCGATCTGGTGCTCGTTACCGTGCTTCGCGTAATAGTTGGAGTAGTGAGAGTCGCCGCTGTGGTACAGGGAACCGCCAGGGGTTTTAAACAGGTAGTTGACCGCACGCTCATCCATACCGTCCGGCAGAACGCCAGCGGCTTTCTGGTCGGCTGGCAGGGTAATCAATGCGGTACGGTCAAAGGCATCCAGCGCATGGATTTCAATATCTTTGATTTTCACCACGTCGCCAGGCTTCATCACGATGCAGCGTTCTTTCGGCACGCCCCAGCCAATCCAGAGATCCACGCAGGTCTGTGGCCCGATAAACGGCACGTCGTCCGCGCAGTTTTGCATCACCGCTGCCGCCACGTTCACGTCGATATGATCGTTGTGATCGTGAGTAGAAAGGACGGCGTCGATCTGGCGAATGGCAAACGGATCAAGCACAAACGGTGTGGTACGCAGGTTCGGCTGCAGTTTTTCTACGCCCGCCATGCGCTGCATCTGATGGCCTTTTTTCATCAGGGGGTTGCCGTGGCTCTGCTTGCCGGTACCGCACCAGAAATCGACGCAGATATTGGCGCCACCCTCTGATTTCAGCCAGATACCGGTACAGCCCAGCCACCACATTGCAAACGTGCCAGGAGCAACCTGTTCCTGCTCAATCTCTTCATTCAGCCAGCTGCCCCACTCCGGGAAGGTGCTCAGAATCCATGACTCACGGGTGATGGTGTTCACTTTACTCATCGTTTTGACTCCTGGTTTAATCAAAAGTAATCACTATGTGATTCGTTATGATTAATGCTGTCACCATTTGATGCGCTTTGCAATGGCAAAAATGAGGAATTTTATCTGCTCGA
This sequence comes from Enterobacter sp. MGH 24, assembly GCF_000493015.1. Classification (NCBI taxonomy): domain Bacteria; kingdom Pseudomonadati; phylum Pseudomonadota; class Gammaproteobacteria; order Enterobacterales; family Enterobacteriaceae; genus Enterobacter; species Enterobacter sp. MGH 24. The sequence goes on from NZ_KI535657.1 coordinate 1,871,639, forward strand.
CTTCACGGACTCTGCGCTTCTTCCTTGTTAGACTATCCCGCAATAACTATTAATTACATGAATTATAAAGATTAATTCATTTTCTGTGTACGGTACTGAAAATCATTACTAACACCGTGGAAATAATTTGCGTGATACGTCACAAATAATCAGATTCAATCTTGTGGTGATTATTTGTGATTAATAGAGTGATGGCACCAACCACACAGGGATTGCCCCTCGTGTTCTCATTTTTGGAGAGAGTTATGGAGATCCTCTACAACGTCTTTACCGTGTTCTTTAATCAGGTAATGACCAACGCCCCGCTGCTGCTGGGTATCGTGACGTGCCTGGGCTATATCCTGCTGCGCAAAAGCGTCAGCGTGATTATCAAAGGCACCATCAAAACCATTATCGGTTTCATGCTGTTGCAGGCGGGGTCAGGCATTCTGACCAGCACCTTCAAGCCGGTCGTCGCCAAAATGTCTGAGGTGTATGGCATCAACGGTGCCATCTCTGACACCTACGCCTCAATGATGGCGACCATCGACCGCATGGGTGATGCCTATAGCTGGGTGGGTTATGCGGTTCTGCTCGCCCTGGCGCTGAACATCATTTACGTTCTTCTGCGCCGTATTACCGGCATTCGCACCATCATGCTTACCGGGCACATCATGTTCCAGCAGGCGGGGCTGATCGCGGTTTCTCTCTATATCTTCGGCTACCCAATGTGGACCACGATTATCTGCACCGCGGTGCTGGTTTCGCTCTACTGGGGTATCACCTCCAACATGATGTACAAGCCAACCCAGGAAGTGACTGACGGCTGTGGCTTTTCCATCGGTCACCAGCAGCAGTTCGCCTCATGGATTGCCTATAAAGTTGCGCCGTACCTGGGCAAAAAAGAAGAGAGCGTTGAAGACCTTAAGCTGCCGGGCTGGCTGAATATCTTCCATGACAACATCGTCTCCACCGCCATTGTGATGACCATCTTCTTCGGCGCCATTCTGCTCTCCTTCGGCATTGATGTTGTTCAGGCGATGGCGGGTAAAACCCACTGGACGGTTTATATCCTGCAGACCGGTTTCTCCTTCGCGGTAGCTATTTTCATCATCACTCAGGGTGTGCGTATGTTCGTCGCCGAACTGTCGGAAGCCTTCAACGGTATCTCACAGCGCCTGATCCCCGGAGCGGTGCTGGCGATTGACTGTGCCGCTATCTACAGCTTTGCACCAAACGCGGTGGTCTGGGGCTTTATGTGGGGCACCATCGGCCAGCTGATTGCGGTGGGCATCCTGGTCGGCTGCGGCTCTTCAATCCTGATTATTCCTGGCTTTATCCCGATGTTCTTCTCCAACGCCACCATCGGCGTGTTTGCTAACCACTTCGGCGGCTGGCGCGCAGCGCTCAAGATCTGCCTGGTGATGGGCATGGTGGAAATCTTCGGTTGCGTGTGGGCGGTCAAGCTCACCGGTATGAGTGCCTGGATGGGCATGGCGGACTGGTCAATTCTGGCACCGCCGATGATGCAGGGCTTTGCCTCCGTCGGGCTGGTCTTTATGGCCGTCATCATCCTGATTGCTCTTACTTATATGTTCTTCGCTGGCCGTTCGCTGCGAGCTGAAGAAGATGCGGAAAAACAAACAGCAGAAGTGTCTGCTCATTAAGGAGTTTCGATTATGACCGTACGTATCCTGGCTGTGTGTGGCAATGGGCAAGGCAGCTCCATGATCATGAAGATGAAAGTGGACCAGTTTTTAACCCAGTCAAACATCGACCACACGGTGAACAGCTGCGCAGTGGGTGAATATAAAAGTGAACTGAACGGCGCGGACATCATCATCGCCTCTACGCATATCGCCGGTGAAATTAGCGTGTCGGGCAATAAATATGTGGTAGGCGTGCGCAACATGCTGTCGCCTGCGGATTTCGGACCAAAACTGCTGGAAGTGATTAAAGAGCACTTCCCACAAGACGTGAAGTAAGGACGCCACATGAAACTACGTGATTCGCTGGCAGAGAATAACTCCATCCTTTTACAGGCTGAGGCCAGCACCTGGCAGGAAGCGGTGAAGCTGAGCGTGGATCTGCTGGTTAAGGCTGACGTTGTCGAGCCGCGATACTACCAGGCCATTCTTGATGGCGTCGCGCAGCACGGCCCGTACTTTGTGATAGCGCCAGGGCTGGCAATGCCGCACGGGCGTCCTGAAGAGGGCGTGAAGAAAACCGGCTTCGCGCTGGTGACGCTGAAAACGCCGCTGGTATTCAACCATGAAGATAACGACCCGGTCGATATCCTGATCACCATGGCCGCCGTGGATGCCAACACCCACCAGGAGGTGGGCATCATGCAGATCGTCAATCTGTTTGATGACGAAGCCAATTTCGACCGTTTACGCGCCTGCCGTACCGAGCAGGAAGTGCTGGATTTAATTGATAACGCCAATGCGGCGGCAGTCTAAGAGGAATTGAACATGTCTTTACCAATGTTGCAGGTTGCGCTGGATAACCAAACTCTGTCCCACGCTTACGAAACCACCCGCCTGATTGCGGAAGAAGTCGACATCATCGAAGTGGGCACCATTCTCTGCGTGGGCGAAGGCGTACGCGCCGTTCGCGACCTGAAGGCGCTCTATCCGCATAAAATCGTGCTGGCGGATGCCAAAATCGCCGACGCAGGCAAAATCCTCTCCCGCATGTGTTTCGAAGCAAATGCTGACTGGGTCACCGTGATCTGCTGTGCGGATATCAACACCGCCAAAGGCGCGCTGGACGTGGCAAAAGAGTTTAACGGCGACGTGCAGATTGAGCTGACCGGCTTCTGGACCTGGGAGCAGGCCCAGGAGTGGCGCGACGCGGGCATTCAGCAGGTGGTGTATCACCGTAGCCGCGATGCGCAGGCCGCAGGGGTGGCGTGGGGCGAAGCGGATATCAGCGCTATCAAACGTCTGGCGGATATGGGCTTCAAAGTCACCGTCACCGGCGGCCTGGCGCTGGAAGATCTGCCGCTGTTCCAGGGGATCCCGATTCACGTCTTTATTGCCGGTCGTAGCATTCGTGATGCGGCGTCTCCGGTGGAAGCGGCGCGTCAGTTCAAACGCTCAATCGCTCAGCTTTGGGGCTAAGGAGCGGGTATGTTGTCAAAACAGGTCCCGCTTGGCATCTATGAAAAGGCACTCCCTGCGGGGGAGTGCTGGCTGGAGCGGTTACAGCTGGCAAAACAGCTGGGTTTCGATTTTGTCGAAATGTCCGTGGATGAGACGGACGAGCGTCTCTCTCGCCTCGACTGGAGCCGCGAACAGCGCCTGGCGCTGGTGAGCGCCGTCGCTGAAACGGGCGTGCGCGTGCCGTCCATGTGCCTGAGCGCCCACCGCCGTTTTCCGCTCGGCAGCGAAGACGATGCCGTGCGCGCGCAGGGGCTGGCGATCATGCGTAAAGCCATTCGCTTTGCGCAGGATGTCGGTATCCGCGTGATCCAGCTGGCGGGTTATGACGTTTACTATCAGGAAGCCAACGATGAAACGCGCCGTCGTTTCCGTGACGGCCTGAAGGAGAGCGTTGAGATGGCAAGCCGCGCGCAGGTCACGCTGGCGATGGAGATCATGGACTACCCGTTGATGAACTCCATCAGCAAGGCGCTGGGCTACGCGCACTACCTGAATAACCCCTGGTTCCAGCTTTATCCTGATATCGGCAACCTGTCGGCATGGGATAACGACGTGCAGATGGAGCTGCAGGCGGGCGTCGGGCATATTGTGGCGGTGCACGTCAAAGATACCCGTCCAGGCGTGTTCAAAAATGTTCCGTTCGGCACCGGGGTGGTGGATTTCGAACGGTGCTTCGAAACGCTCAGGCAGACAGGCTATTGCGGGCCGTACCTGATTGAGATGTGGAGCGAGACGTCGGACGACCCGGCTGCGGAAGTGGCGAAGGCACGGGACTGGGTGCGCGAACGTATGGCGCGTGCAGGGTTGCTGGAGGCTGAACATGCTTAAGCTTAAACAGCAGGTCTTTGAAGCCAACATGGATCTGCCGCGCTATGGTCTGGTCACGTTCACCTGGGGCAATGTGAGCGCAATCGACCGCGAGCAGGGGCTGATCGTGATTAAGCCGAGCGGTGTGGCGTATGACACCATGAAAGCAGACGATATGGTTGTCGTGGATCTCGACGGAAACGTCGTGGAGGGAAAATGGCGTCCCTCTTCAGATACCGCCACCCATCTGGCGCTGTACCGGCGTTATCCGTCCCTTGGCGGCGTGGTGCATACCCACTCCACGCACGCGACGGCCTGGGCACAGGCGGGGCTGCCCATCCCGGCGCTGGGCACGACCCACGCGGACTACTTCTTTGGCGACATTCCCTGCACGCGCGCATTAACGCAGGCTGAAGTGGAAGGCGAATACGAGCTCAACACCGGTAAAGTCATCATCGAAACGTTGGGCGAAAGCGAACCGCTGCATACGCCGGGTATTGTGGTCTATCAGCACGGCCCGTTCGCCTGGGGAAAAGATGCCCACGACGCCGTCCATAATGCGGTCGTCATGGAGGAAGTGGCACGTATGGCGTGGATTGCCCGCGGCATTAACCCACAGCTTCAGGGCATTGATGACTACCTGATGAACAAGCATTTCATGCGCAAGCACGGCCCGAATGCCTACTACGGGCAGAAGTGAATAAGTGCTCTGGAATACCGAAAAACAGTTGTAACCGGTGGTATTCCGGAGCCATTCACAAAAAAAGCCCCCGGGCAGGGGGCAACGTCAACTATGGCTATGTTCTCGTTGTTGGCTTTCCTGGTGCTAGCGTTAAAGCGTTATCGGTAAATATCTGCACTGGCGTGCATGTTGCCGTTGCTGCCGGGCTCACGGGTTAACATCACGTGGTAATAGGTTGCGCCCTGCGCATCGGTTTCTTCATTTAATGCCTGATCTGCTTCACTTTCCGTGGCGAAATTATGATTGATGTAAATTACGCCCAAGCTTTGCACATCATCCATGTTTCTGGCCTGTCGGCTGTCTATCTTGATGGCTGCCATCGCGTTTGCACTGAGCAAAAGCGCCGCCATTATGGCTAATGCGATTTTTTTCATGATATGCGCTCCACGACTACGTGCTGCGAGAGGGGGGATACTCCTTCTTTAATTCAGGTGATCTCTGATTAAAGTGTAATCACTCATCCTGCGGGGATGCGTGACCATTTCTGATGCAGTTGTTCAAAAAAACAGCGCTTCCGGGTGTGACCAATTTTAAATCACCCACTTAGACCCGCTTCGCGCTTTGTGCGAATTATTTGTGCAATCAGCTTGAGTTTCCAGGGGCGCGCAAGTATTATGACGCGTCAATTTTTCAGCCGACCTTTAACACGTTCCTTGCCTCCCCGGGCCTCGGCTGACCCAGACAGGAGGCTGAATAATCCGTAAGGAGCAATTCGATGCGTCATTACGAAATCGTTTTTATGGTCCATCCTGACCAGAGCGAACAGGTTCCGGGTATGATCGAGCGTTACTCTGCTGCCATCACTGGTGCAGAAGGTACGATCCACCGTCTGGAAGACTGGGGCCGCCGTCAGCTGGCTTACCCGATCAACAAACTGCACAAAGCACACTACGTTCTGATGAACGTTGAAGCGCCGCAGGAAGTGATCGATGAGCTGGAAACTACCTTCCGCTTCAACGATGCCGTTATCCGCAGCATGGTTATGCGTACCAAAAACGCAGTTACCGAAGCATCTCCGATGGTTAAAGCGAAAGACGAGCGCCGTGAGCGTCGCGATGATTTCGCAAACGAAACCGCAGATGATTCTGATGCTGGGGATTCTGAAGAGTAATTTCTGATGACCAACCGTCTGGCGTTGTCCGGCATCGTATGCAGGGCTCCCCTTCGAAAGGTCAGTCCATCAGGAATTCCGCATTGCCAGTTCGTGCTTGAGCATCGTTCTGTGCAAGAGGAAGCCGGGTTTCACCGGCAGGCGTGGTGCCAAATGCCCGTTATTATTAGCGGACACGAAAACCAGGCCATTACTCACAGTTTAACGGTCGGTAGCGCAGTAATCGTTCAGGGGTTCATCTCTTGCCACAAGGCAAAGAACGGCCTGAGCAAAATGGTTCTGCATGCCGAGCAGATTGATTTGATAGATTCTGGAGACTAGCCATATGGCACGTTATTTCCGTCGTCGCAAGTTCTGCCGTTTCACCGCGGAAGGCGTTCAAGAGATCGACTATAAAGATATCGCAACGCTGAAAAACTACATCACCGAAAGCGGTAAGATTGTCCCAAGCCGTATCACCGGTACTCGTGCAAAATACCAGCGTCAGCTGGCTCGCGCTATCAAACGCGCTCGCTACCTGTCCCTGCTGCCGTACACTGATCGTCATCAGTAATCGGGCACGGTCCATTAATACGACTTTAAGAGGATAAGGTAATGCAAGTTATTCTGCTTGATAAAGTAGCAAACCTGGGCAGCCTGGGTGATCAGGTTAACGTTAAAGCGGGTTACGCACGTAACTTCCTGGTTCCACAGGGTAAAGCTGTTCCAGCTACCAAGAAAAACGTAGAGTTTTTCGAAGCACGTCGCGCTGAACTGGAAGCCAAACTGGCTGACGTTCTGGCGGCTGCTAACGCTCGCGCTGAAGCAATCAACGCACTGGGCACCGTTACCATCGCGTCTAAATCTGGCGACGAAGGTAAACTGTTCGGTTCCATCGGTACCCGCGATATCGCTGATGCAGTTTCTGCAGCAGGCGTTAAAGTGGCTAAGAGCGAAGTTCGTCTGCCGAACGGCGTTCTGCGTACCACTGGTGAGCACGAAGTTGACTTCCAGGTTCACAGCGAAGTGTTCGCTAAACTGGTTGTTAACGTTGTAGCTGAGTAATTTTTTACTCCGCTCACGTTGAAACGCCGGCCTTGTGCCGGCGTTTTGCTTTTTACAGAACCGGGTTTTTAACGCGCCCTGATAAAACTGCCGTCTGGCTGGCGGGTAAACAGTACCTGTTGTCCACTTCCCGTATCAATCGTTAACCCTGTCACCACCCCGCTGGCATTCTGGCGAATCTGTACCATCTGACCATTCTGCAGGTTACTGAGCGGTTTACCCGCACCTTCCACCTGCGCCATGGCATATACGTCGGTTGGCGGCAGGTTGTGGTCCCGGAAGAGTTGTGCCAGGGTTTTGCCCGGCTCTACGCGATAGGAACGCCACTGTTGCTCAATGCCGGTGGGCTGTTGCGCCTGAGGCTGAGACGGGGCGGCGGCGGCTTGATCCTGCGGTTGTTCATCCTGAATAGGCTCTGGCTCAACCGGCGCGACCTGACCCGGATCGTTAGACGGGGTGACGAGCTGCGTCTGCATCGGCTGTGCGTCTGGCTGCGGCCGCGTCTGCGACTGAATGTCCAGTTGGGCATTGCGGGTGACGGGTGCGGTATCGACATCATCGCCCCCGGAAGGTAACAGGAAGCCCACGATCACCATCAGCGCGCCAATGATGATCCCTCTGCGATGCAGAGGAGGCAGCGGGTCCATGATGCGAAAATTGTCCGGCGCCTGCCAGATTTTCGCCAGGGTAGGTTTCAGTTCAAATCGCCCGGGCATGGCACTCCTCCTGCTCCGCGTATTTTTTATCCTGTGCCCCGAAGTATAGTTTGCTAACTGCCTGAACGGCGTAGTAAACCCGACATCCGTGACATCAGTTCGGGATTAATCCTGGTTATCTCTATTGTTTCCGTTTCGTCGCGGTTTGTCACCTTAACTTCAGACAAAGTTTTACCCATAAGGGCATGGCTGATATGCTGCCCGCTACTTTAAATGTGATGGAAGGAAAACCCATGACCACCCCGACTTTTGACACTATCGAAGCGCAGGCAAGTTACGGTATCGGCTTGCAGGTAGGACAGCAGCTGAGCGAATCCGGCCTGGAAGGTCTGTTACCAGAAGCGCTGGTGGCGGGTATCGCTGACGCGCTGGAAGGCAAACAGCCTGCCGTTCCGGTTGACGTCGTGCACCGTGCGCTGCGTGAAATCCACGAACGTGCTGACGCCGTGCGTCGCGCGCGCTTTGAAGAGATGGCCGCCGAAGGTGTGAAATATCTGGAAGAGAACCGCGAGCGTGAAGGCGTGAACAGCACCGAATCCGGCCTGCAGTTCCGCGTGATCAATCAGGGCGACGGCGCAATCCCGGCACGTACCGACCACGTTCGCGTACACTACACCGGTAAGCTGATCGACGGCACCGTCTTCGACAGCTCCGTGGCGCGCGGCGAACCGGCTGAATTCCCGGTGAATGGCGTTATCGCAGGCTGGATCGAAGCGCTGACCCTGATGCCAGTGGGTTCTAAATGGGAGTTGACCATCCCGCACAACCTGGCCTACGGCGAGCGCGGCGCTGGCGCGTCCATTCCGCCATTCAGCACCCTGGTGTTTGAAGTCGAGCTGCTGGAAATTCTGTAATCGACTTTTCTTATTTCCTCTTCCCGGTTGGGGAGAGGAAAAAAGTGTTAAAACCTATAGTTACGACGTAATCAATATTTTATCTTGCAAACGAAACTGTTGCGTGTATTTTTGTGAGCTGTTTCGCGCTGTATGAGTGATATGACACTCACTTTCAACATATTATTAACATAATATCTAAATCATAGTATTCATCCCGCCGATTCTTACCTAATATCGATAAACCCTTACAAAGGGACCGTCATTTTTTTGACGTTTTTAAAGGCCAGAAGAGCCTTAACAACACAGACAGGCATAAACAGGAAAATTACATGGTAGATCAGGTCAAAGTCGCCGCTACAGAAGAGGCGACGTCTGAACAGTCGCTACGGCGCAATCTCACAAACCGTCATATTCAGCTCATTGCGATTGGGGGTGCCATCGGTACCGGGCTGTTTATGGGGTCAGGCAAAACCATCAGTCTTGCCGGGCCGTCGATCATATTCGTTTATATGATCATCGGTTTTATGCTCTTCTTCGTGATGCGTGCAATGGGTGAATTGCTGCTCTCGAACCTCGAATACAAATCCTTTAGCGACTTCGCTTCTGACCTGCTCGGGCCGTGGGCGGGATATTTCACCGGCTGGACCTACTGGTTCTGCTGGGTGGTCACCGGTATGGCGGACGTCGTGGCGATTACCGCCTACGCGCAGTTCTGGTTCCCGGGACTGTCGGACTGGGTCGCCTCGCTGGCGGTCATTGTTCTACTGCTGAGCCTTAACCTCGCCACCGTTAAAATGTTCGGTGAGATGGAGTTCTGGTTCGCGATGATCAAAATCGTGGCGATTGTCGGGCTTATCGTCGTGGGTCTGGTGATGGTGCTCACCCACTTCCAGTCGCCAACGGGCGTTCAGGCGTCGTTTACCCATCTGTGGAATGACGGTGGCTGGTTCCCGAAAGGCATCAGCGGCTTCTTTGCCGGCTTCCAGATTGCGGTATTTGCTTTCGTGGGCATTGAGCTGGTGGGAACCACGGCTGCAGAGACCAAAGATCCCGAGAAGTCTCTCCCGCGCGCCATTAACTCTATTCCGGTTCGTATCATCATGTTCTACGTCTTCGCGCTGGTCATTATTATGTCCGTGACGCCGTGGAGCTCCGTGGTGCCAACCAAGAGCCCGTTCGTTGAACTGTTCGTGCTGGTAGGCCTGCCTGCTGCCGCGAGCCTGATTAACTTCGTGGTGCTAACCTCTGCGGCGTCTTCCGCAAACAGCGGCGTATTCTCCACCAGCCGTATGCTGTTTGGGCTGGCGCAGGAAGGCGTGGCGCCGAGCGCGTTCGCCAAGCTGTCGAAGCGCGCGGTACCGGCTAAAGGGTTGACCTTCTCCTGCATGTGCCTGCTGGGCGGTGTGGTGATGCTCTACGTGAACCCAAGCGTGATTGGCGCGTTCACCATGATTACCACGGTCTCTGCGATCCTGTTTATGTTCGTCTGGACCATCATCCTCTGTTCATACCTGGTGTACCGCAAGCAGCGTCCACACCTGCATGAAAAATCGATCTACAAGATGCCGCTGGGCAAGCTGATGTGCTGGGTGTGCATGGCGTTCTTCGTCTTCGTGCTGGTTCTGCTGACGCTGGAAGATGATACCCGTCAGGCGCTGATCGTCACGCCGCTGTGGTTTATCGCGCTGGGGCTGGGCTGGGTGTTTATCGGTAAGAAACGTATGGCAGGCATGCGTTAAGGATGTTGCCGGGTGGCGCTGACGCTTACCCGGCCTACGTTCGAGGACGTTGTAGGCCCGGTAAGCGCTAGCGCCACCGGGCTTTTTTATTTATCAGCTAATGCCCGCGGGAACAGAACGTTGTTCTCAAGACTGATGTGTTCCATCAGGTCGTCGATCAACTCGTTAATGCCATTGTACATCGCTTTCCACGTTGTGCACGCTTCTGGCGGCGGCGTGACGTTGTGGGTGGTGTGTTTGATCACCTCCAGCAATTCACCTGCGTCATCGTGCTCGCTTTCCATCACGCTGATTGGCCCCATTGCCTGGCTTCCCATTCCCTGTTTAATCATCGGGAAGAGGATCTGCTCTTCTTTCATCATGTGGCTGGAAAGCTCTTCGTGCAGCAGGGTCAGGTACTTCGCCAGGCCGCGCGGTACGGACGGTTTATCGGCATGAACGCGCTCGACTTTGATCGCCTGCAGGATCAGTTCCGGCAGCTGTTCACGGTGACGGTCATGGTATCGCACGATGATATGGTCGATGATTTCAGCGAGCGGGGCGGTTCGCCAGTCTTTGTCGACGGGCTGCTCGGCTAGCTCCGCCAGCTCTGCTTCAATCACCTCAACGTCCAGCTCCATGCGGGAAGCCGCTCGCGCCAGGGTTTGCTTACCGCCGCAGCAGTAATCCATATCGTATTTACGGAACAGCGCTGAAGCGCGAGGAATGGAGAGCGCCAGCTCGCCAAGGGGTTGGTCGCGAAAGGCCATAGCAGTTACCTCGTCATTAATAATATAAGATGCATATTAAATGCATCTTTAAGGCGACGCTATAACCCTTTAGAGGGACGGGTAAAAGTGAGATGCGGATCACAAAAAAATATCCGATTTAACTCTCTGAATGGACTTAGGAAAGTGGTTTAGAAACTTTTTAAAGGTGTAGAAACAGTAAACAACCCGCCGCGCCTGCCGATATATCCACGTCAGACAAACCTGCATATAACAAAGGCAACGCATGTTTAAACGTATAAAAGTCATTACCCTTCTGATTTCGGTGCTGCTTGTGCTCGGCATCATGCAAGTGATTTCCGCCGGTATCTTTATCAACGCGCTGAACAACGATAAAGACAACTTCACCGTGTCGCAGCTCTCCAGCAAGAACGTGGCGGAGTTTACCGATGCGTGGATCAGTCTGAATCAGGCGCGCGTCACCCTGAACCGCGGGATGTTGCGCCTGCAAAGCAGCATGGCCTCGCAAATTAACGGCGGTCAGCTGAATGAACTGGTGACGACGGCGAAAAATCTGCTGACAGAAGCCCAGGTTCATTACGATAAATACTATGCCTTGCCGAATACGCCAGGGCTGGATGAGAACCTGGCTAACCGGCTCGAAGAGCAGTACCGCATTTACTCTGCAACGCTGACCCAAATGAACGTTCTGCTGAGCCAGGGCAATCTGGAAGATATGTTCAAGCAGAATGCAGAACAAAAGCAAAATGCGATGCAGAAGGTTTATCGTGAATGGCGTGAAGCGCAGGCCGCGCTCACCGATAAAGGCATTCAGGATAATGAAAGTGATTACAAACACATCCTGTGGATCCTCTCTGCGGTCATGCTGCTGGTGATTGTGGTGATTATTTCCAGCTGGGTAGCCATGCGCCGCGTGCTGCTGCTGCCTCTGGAAGAGGTGATTAACCATATTCGCGCCATTGCGGCAGGGGATTTAACCCAGCCGATTCAGGCTGACGGTAAAAATGAGATGGCCATCCTGGCGCGCAACGTTCAGGAGATGCAAACCTCGCTGGCGAACACGGTGGGCGTGGTGCGTGAAGGCGCCGATACCATTTACACCGGTGCAGGCGAAATCTCTGCGGGCAGCAACGATCTCTCCTCACGTACCGAGCAGCAGGCCGCTTCTCTGGAAGAAACGGCTGCCAGCATGGAACAGCTGACGGCAACCGTGAAGCAGAACGCCGACAACGCGCGTCAGGCGTCTCGTCTGGCGCTGGACGCCTCCTCAACGGCGAAGAAGGGCGGTAACGTGGTGGAAGGCGTGGTGCGTACAATGGACGAAATCGCCACCAGTTCCAGCAAAATCGCGCAAATTACTAACGTGATCGACGGTATTGCCTTCCAGACTAACATCCTGGCGCTGAACGCGGCGGTGGAAGCGGCGCGCGCGGGCGAGCAGGGTCGCGGTTTTGCGGTGGTGGCCGGTGAAGTACGTACTCTCGCACAGCGCAGCGCCCAGGCGGCGAAAGAGATCAAAGCGCTGATCGATGATTCCGGCGAGCGCGTGAACGCGGGCTCCCAGTTGGTTAACGAAGCCGGGGAAACGATGGCGGAGATCGTCAATGCGGTCACCCGCGTCACCGACATCATGGGCGAAATTGCCTCGGCCTCTGACGAGCAGAGCCGCGGTATCGACCAGGTGGGCCAGGCGGTAGCCGAAATGGACCGCGTGACCCAGCAGAACGCCTCGCTGGTAGAGGAGTCTGCGGCCGCGGCGGCAGCGCTGGAAGATCAGGCAGCACGCCTGAACGAAGCGGTGGCGGTGTTCAAAATCACCCGCAACCAGGCGGTTAAAGCGGCGCCGGTAAAAACCTACGTGCCAAAAGCGCAGCCTGCAGCGGCGGCGTCTGAAGGGAACTGGGAAACGTTTTAACATCATGCCGGGTGGCGCTGGCGCTTACCCGGCCTACGAAACGGCTCCTTGTAGATACTGTTATGCGACGCAAGCATTTTCCTGGTGCAACGTGGCATCGAACGGGCGTCCTGATTTCAGGACGCCATACGCCACCTGCGCCAGCTTACGCATCATCGCTCCGATTATCAGCTTCGCTCCCTTGCCGTTCTTTTCCAGACGTGTCCTGAACGCTTTTCCCCACTCCGTTTTGTACAGCGCAACCATCGCGGGCATATACAGCGCCCTGCGAAGCGAGACATGGCCTGCCTTACTCATCCTGCTTGCCCTGGTTACGCTGCTTCCGGATTCATGCTGCCGCGGTGTCAGCCCTGCGAACGCCGCGAACTGCCGCGCCTGACCGAACCTGTCCTTCAGCCCCACATACGCCAGCAGTACGGCGGACGTCTTTTCACCGATACCCGGTATGCTGTCCAGCAGTTTTCGCCGGTGCTTCAGGTCCGGGTCGTCATCCGTCAGGTCCTTTATCTGTTTCTCCAGCCGCTTCAACTCCGCTTCCAGCCACAGGAGGTGCGCGTCGATGCTCGGCATCTGCACTTCCCGCGCCGTCTCCCGGCGGTTCAACTCCTGCGTGTGCATGTCCGTCAGGGACTGATGACGCAGTACCAGCGCCCGCAACGCGCGCTCCAGCGGATGGGGAGCCTCCCAGGCTGCCGGACGTTTCTGCCGGCAGAACTCTGCCAGCATACGGGCATCGACGGCATCGGTTTTACTGCGCAGGCCTTCGCTCTGCGCAAAGGCTTTACCCAGAGCAGGGTTGATGATGGATACGGTGAAACCGGCATCACTGAGGGACGCCGCGGCGTCTTCCATATAGGTGCTGGTCGCCTCCATGCAGATATGTGCCGGAGCCACATTATGGCTGCGGAGCCAGCTGAGCAGCTCCTCGTGGCCTTTAGGGGTGTTGGCAAACTTTTTGCTGCGGTGACGGCCATCAGGTCGCAACACATCGATATCCAGCTTAGCTTTGGAGACATCGATACCAATAAAGTGAAGTTCCTGTTCCATAGTGAAACCAACCTTGTGAATGCGGATTACCGGAAAAACCGGTCCATGATACTGTCCGGTTTGTCACTTGTGGAGAAGGGGCAGTCCACTGCAGGGATCTACAATACGGGCTCGTGGCCTGAGGCCGGGTACGGCATGTGGACTGCCTGACAGAAAGAACTGGCCGGTTCTTTCTGTACGGGGGATAATACAAGGCCGGGTAAGGCGGAGCCGCCACCCGGCAAAAATCACATCTCCGACGCCGGAACGACCCGCGGTTTTTCCGGCTTCGCTCTTACCGCCATCACCACCCCCACCACCAACAGCGCGATCCCGCAGGCCGTGAATAGCGGCGGCATGCTCTGGCGCATCAGGAAGGTATAAAGCAGTCCGGCCAGGGTTTCGAAGACAATCAGCGGCCCTAAGATCACCGTCGGCAGCTTCTGGCTGGCAATGTTCCAGCACAGCGCGCCCACCCATGAACACAGCACCGCAATCGCCACCATCAGGCCGACAAACACCCACGGTCTTGGCCCGAAGGGCTGGGCGAAGTCAGGCTGTTGATGGCCTAACCAGATGCACGCCCCGGCATAGCCCACCATTGAGACGGGCAGGGTGACCAGCGCCTGCGCCGTCGCCCACATCATCGGGTGCTTGTCCGGGTTCTCCCGCAGCCAGCGCGCGTTGCGCAGGGCATACCAGGCCCAGCACGCCACGGAAATGAACGCCAGCACAATGCCAGAACCGTATCGCCACAGGTCATCTTCCGCCTGCCCATGACGCAGCTCGGCAATATTGACGCATACCAGCCCCACGGCGGTGCAGATCAGCGCCGGCGCCATTTTTGACCACGCCAGTTTGCCATCGCGGTGGCTGTAGAGCAGGTTCGCAAAGACGGGGATGACGACCGGCAGCGTGCCGATAATCATGGTAGATACCGGCGCACCGGTACGCTGAATGGCGCTGGCGAGGCAAACGTAGTAGATAAGATTCCCCATCATGGTTAGCGCCAGCGCGGTACCCCAGTCCTTGCGGCTGAGCTGACGCAAGCGCGCGCGTCCCAGCCACGCCAGAGGCAGAGCAATCAGCCCCAGCGCCAGATAACGTCCGGTCGACTGCAGTATTGCCGGATACTCGGGCACAATCAGCGGGCCGACAAAAATCAGCCCCCACATCAGCCCGGCCAGCAGGGCATACAACACACCACTAATCATTTTTCCATCCACAGGTATTTACGCTGTATGCAGTGTAGGAGGGGAAAATGCGCGCGTATTGTATGAGGTTGCGCATTAGCGCCGGGTGACCTGCTTCTGGTAGCGCACGGGGGTAATACCGTAGCGGTGGGTAAACGCCCGGGTTAAATGAGACTGGTCCGTCAGTCCGGTCGCGGCGGCAACCTCTGCCGCGGGCATGCCGTGCGTGAGGAACGCTTTGGCGCGCCAGAGGCGAATGGCCATCAGCATCTGGTGCGGCGTCACGTGAAAATGGGCTTTGAACTGGCGCTGGAAATGGTACGGGCTGAGCGAAACGACGCTGGCCAGCTCGTCCAGCGTCAGGGCGCGCATATAGTTGTCGTGCAGGTACTCGCGCACGCGTTCGAAGCGGTGCGCGCCTTCCTGAGCCACCGGCGCGTGATGGGCAAACGGCCGGAAGGTATCAATCAGATCCAGCAGTAATCCTTTTTGCGCAAGCGGATCGTCCGTATGCCACAGGCCGTAAATGAGTCTGCCGATTTGCTGCGAGCGCAGCGGGTCATGACGGGTCACGTCGCTAAACCACCAGTGCCGGAGGCCGGTCACCTCTTCCAGCAGATCGGGTTCGATATAGACCATCCGATAGCGCCAGCCGCCCTCGGTGGCGGATTCACCGGTGTGGATCTCGTCCGGGTTCATAGTAACGACGGATTTTTCCGCGGCGAGATGCTGGGTACCGCGATAGCGAAAGCGTTCGGCACCGGTTTCAATCGTGCCGATCCCGAAGGCTTCATGGGTGTGAGGCTCAAAGGCGTAGTCAGAAATATGCGCGTGATACAGCTCCAGGCCCGGCAGCTGTGCCAGATGGCGAAAGCGCGCGCTGTCTCTTTCATCAATAAACTGTTCCGGTACGCCTTGCACGGTGAGCCTCCTCGTGGTCATCTTTTCATTATCAGAGATGACCGGCGTTTATGCACTAAACATCTTTGCCCGGACGGTCTTACGGTAATCCCCCGGAGAAATCGTGGTTTTATGCTTAAACTGGCGATTAAAGTGCGCAATATCCTGATATCCAACCGCATTCGCAATCTCCTGAATGGACAGATTGGTGGATTGCAACATTGTCATGGCGGATTCAATTCTGGCGGTTAATAAATACTGCAGAGGAGACATGTCGGTGGCATTTTTAAAGCGGCGATTAAAGTTGCGCAAACTCATGCCAGCCATATCGGCAAGATTTTGCATGGATATATCTGTAGCGCAGTTGGCTTTTATCCAGATTTGTATTTGAACGATCTCTTCATCCGGATGAGGTTTGTTTTCTTCACTGTAGCATTGGCGATCAAACTGGCTGCGAATTTCATGGAAAAATGTCCGCTGAGTATGTGTGGCTACACGTTTTCCGTATATCGTTTCGATAAAATGAATCGTCAGGTCTGACAGGGCCTTAACGCTTGCGGCACAGAAAATATTATCGGCCTGCGTGAGAAAGTGTTTTGTTTGTAATTTTACGCTGGGGTAGTCGCGCGAGAATTGTTTGAAGTAGTGCCAGTGGGTGGTGGCGGGCTTCCCGTCGAGCAGTCCCGACTCCGCCAGAAAACAGCACCCCGTTCCGACGGCGGCGATGCGGGTTCCTCGCGCGGCCTGCTCGGTCAGCCATTTCAGAAGTTCAGGCTGCTGTCTGACCACTGCACGAGGATTCCGCCACAGGGCAGGAAGATAGATAACGTCATAGTGCCTGTCTGCAGCAAGCGTGGTATCGGCGGTGATGCTAAAACCACTGTGCGTCAGGATAGGCTCGCTGTTTATGCCAATGATATTCACCTTCAGAATATTCTCCGGGCGACAGAGTCTGAAGAGCGACTTCTCAGGTTTGTGCGTCTCTGCGTGGGACATTGTTTTTTGCTCGGCTAAATAGCTGCTGGCTGCGGCTTTCCACATTTCAATCGGCAGGCTGAGACCGGAAATTAGCATGCGTTCGCATAACACAAATCCTATTTGTGTATTTGTCATTTTTGGTTAATACCTGTTTTGGCTATTATTTTTGGTGGCTCAACGTTACCCTGGCCAGAAAAGTCAGCATTTTGGCTGGATTTTCATATTAGCTTTTGTGGGTAATTTGTAAACTCATATCTGAAACGATCGCACTTACTTAGCAATATTAATCAGCGACCACTACAGGATGGATTATGGCGAAATTACCCGTAATAACGGCTTTTGGCGGCTACGGTCCAGCGGGTCGTAGTTCTTCACATCATGCATTTCGTCGAATGATTATTGAGTCATTATCGGAAGAGGAAAGGCAGGAGGAATTATTATCGTTAGCCATCCTGATGGGCACGCTTAAATATAATGAGGGCGATTATTGCGACATTTCAGGTAAAAGATTTACACCTGCTCAGGCTGCCGCGAGGATAAAAGACGAGGTGCTTGAGGGAACCCTAATCAGAAAAATTACGCGCGACTATTTCGATGTCGATGCTATCGCCAGCCATGCAAAATTGAATATGGTTTCAGGCGAAGAAGGATTCAGTTTTAATATCTCTGCCAGGCAATTACCTGACCCTTTACCGGCGGGATGGCAGGTTGAGGCATTAGCGGATCAGCGCGCGCTTATTACCGTTCAGGGAGAGATGGACTGCAAAATTGAGGCGTTTTTGCGCACGGAAGTTCAGGCTGCAGGCTTGCTGCCGCAGGGATTCCGCCCAGGCGACCATTACAGCTCGCAGTTTCATCCGCGGGCGTTACAAATGGCGATTGTTGGGGCGTCAGACGCCATCAACGCCCTGGGGATCCCGTGGCAAGAGGTGCAGGCAAAAATCGCGCCGGATCAGCTCGGCGTCTATTCGGGCAATATCCTGGGACAGCTCGACGATTATGGTTTTGGCGGAATGCTGCAGTCTCGCCTGAAAGGCCATCGCGTCAGCGCTAAACACTGTCCGCTGGGCCTGAACAGCATGTGTGCTGATTTCCTCAATGCGTATGTGCTGGGTAGCGTCGGCCATACCAGCGCCACGCTGGGGGCATGCGCCACGTTTCTGTATAACCTCAATGCGGCAGTTGAAGATATCAAAGCGGGGCGCATTCGCGTGGCCGTTGTTGGCAGCGCCGAAGCGCCGGTTACCTCAGAAGTGATTGAAGGCTTCGACGCCATGGGCGCCCTGGCAACACAGAGCAAGCTTAAGCACATTGATGAAACGGAAACGGCCGACTGGCGCAACAGCAGCCGCCCGTTTGGTAACAGCTGCGGTTTTGTTATCGCAGAATCCAGCCAGTATGTCGTGTTAATGGACGACGAGCTGGCGCTGCAGCTTGGCGCAGAGATCCACGGTTCGGTGGGGAATATCTTTATCAACGCTGACGGCTTTAAACGTTCGATTGCGTCACCGGGCCCAGGGAACTACATCACCATGGCGAAAGCCGTCGCCTCTGCGGTATCGATGGCCGGGATGGAGACGGTGCAGAAGGGATCGTTTATTCAGGCGCACGGTTCAAGCACGCCGAAGAATTGCG
Organism: Enterobacter sp. MGH 24; assembly: GCF_000493015.1. Lineage (NCBI taxonomy): Bacteria > Pseudomonadati > Pseudomonadota > Gammaproteobacteria > Enterobacterales > Enterobacteriaceae > Enterobacter > Enterobacter sp. MGH 24. The sequence continues at coordinate 1,890,155 of NZ_KI535657.1, forward strand.
TCTCCGAGGCGGATATTTTTGACCGCGTTGCGCAAGCCTTTTCGATTCGCGACTGGCCGGTGACGGCGGTGAAATCGTATCTCGGCCACTCTCTGGGGCCCGCCAGCGGCGACCAGTTGATCGGCTGCCTCGGCGTCTTCCGCTACGGTATTTTGCCGGGAATTAAAAGCGTGTCCCACATCGCGCCGCAGGTGAACAACGCGCGCTTAGCCATTCCTCTTCAGGACTGCAAGTTAGAGGAAGGCCAGGGACAAATCGCCTTTATTAATTCAAAAGGCTTTGGCGGTAATAATGCCACGGGGGTGGTTTACTCGCCAAAGCTTACCCATCAATGGTTGCGTAAACGCTACGGGGACGCGGTGTTTGCGGAATATCAACAGCGTAACCACCTGGTGCGACGTCAGGCAAACGCATACGACGAAGCGGCATCGCAGGGTGAACTCAATGTTATTTATCTTTTCGGCCAGCAGGGGATAAATGAGGAAGATATTAAGATTGATATGAATGGCATCACCATTCCCGGATTTGAAAAACCGATAACCTACGCGACGGATAAAGAATACCCGGACTTTTAATCGTTCTATCTGATTTTATTATTAATCAATATGAGCAGGCCGGGTAAGGGAAATCACCCGGCCGCAGGAAAGAACGGTGACACCGTTACAGAATGGCTTTAATGCTCTGCGCAAGCGGCGTCGTTGCGCGCCCGATCAGTTTGCTCAGCGTATGGCTATCGTCAAAGAGTCCCCCTTTGGACGCGCCCACATCGGAGTCCGCCAGCATATCTGCCAGCCCGGCAGGCAGGCCGACGCTTTTCAGCGCGGCGGCAAAATCCGCTTCGCTGAGATTCTGGTAGGTGACAGGCTTCCCGCTCTGTTTGCTGAGTTCAGCCGCCAGTTCGCTCAGCGTCCAGCCGTGGTCGCCCGCCAGTTCGTAGACCTTGCCCGCATGGCCTTCTTCTGCGATCGCTTTGGCTGCCGCCGCGGCATAGTCTGCACGGGGAGCAGCGGCAATTTTGCCTTCGCCTGCCGCACCAATAAATACGCCGTGTTCCAGGGCAGGTGGCGCGCTCGCCAGGTAGTTTTCGGTATACCAGCCATTGCGCAGCAGGGCATACGGAATGCCGGACGCCGCCAGCGCTTTTTCAGTGGCAACGTGTTCAACGTGCAGACCCAGCGGTGATTTGTCCGCATGCAGCAGGCTGGTGTAGGCGATAAATTTCACCCCTGCCGTTTTGGCGGCGTTAATCACGTTCTGGTGCTGGGTCGCGCGCTGGCCGACTTCGCTGGAAGAGATCAGCAGTAGCTTATCCACGCCGCTCAGCGCGGCGGTGAATGCGGCTTCATCCGTGTAGTCCGCCTGACGAACCACAATTCCCTGCTGGCTTAAGGCCTGCGCTTTCGCCGGGTTACGTACGATGGCCACAATCTGGCTGGCCGGTACGGTTTTCAACAGCTGTTCGATAACGAGATGGCCAAGCTGGCCGGTAGCGCCGGTAATCGCGATCATGATGAATCTCCTTCGTGTTTGTCTGGTGTTGTGGCACACTAGCACCATAGCTAACTTTTAGTAAGTACGTACAAAAAGGTAAGTATGAAAACAACGATACCAACGCTCAGCGAACAAATGCGCGATGGCAATCTTTTCGCGGAGCAGTGCCCTTCACGAGAGGTGCTCAAACACGTGACCAGCCGCTGGGGTGTCCTGATTCTGCTGGCCCTGCGCCAGGGAACGCATCGCTTTAGCGATCTGCGCCGTAAAATGGGCGGGGTGAGCGAAAAGATGCTGTCCCAGTCGCTCCAGGCGCTGGAACTGGACGGGTTTGTCGATCGCGTGTCGTATCCGGTGGTGCCGCCGCACGTAGAGTATAGCCTGACGCCGCTGGGCGTTGAGGTGAGCGAGAAGGTCGCCGCGCTGGCGGACTGGATTGAGGTGAATACACCGAAGGTGATGGCGAATCGGGACGACCGTGCGGCGTAAAAGCCGGGTGGCGGCTTCGCCTTACCCGGCCTACCCGTAATCTTCCATCCCGTAGGCCGGGTAAGCGAAGCGCCACCCGGCACAATCACCGCTACCTGCTCAAATCCACCTGATAAATAGCGAACCCAATATCATCCGTCGCGACCTGTTTCATCGGATACTGCGCCTTGTCCTTAATGAACGAGGCAGCCTTATCGGACGGCGACGTTTCGAAGCGGATATCCAGCTTCGTATCGCTGTGGATCGGCGCGAGACGCCAGTTGTTATCCACTGCCGGATGAATTTCACCCGCCTTCTTCGACTCCGCGCCGATCCACGCCGCCAGCACCGAGCGGTTCTCGTCCGGCGAGGCAAAGGCGATGTGGCTATCTCCCGTCCCGGCAAACTTGCCGCCGTAGGCGCGGTAGTTATTGGTCACCACCAGGAAGGTGGCATTCGGGTCGATCGCCTTGCCGTTGAAGGTCAGGTTTTTGATGCGCTCCGCCTGCGGGTTAATCGCCTGACACTCGCCGTCATATTTCGCCGGCTGGGTGACGTCAATCTGGTAGTTCACGCCGTCGATCACGTCGAAGTTATAGGTCCGGAAGCCGTCCCAGTTAATCAGCGACTGCGGCTTGCTGCTGTGCGGGTCAATCTGGTTAAACTGTCCGGCAGAGCACTCCAGCCACTCTTTCACTTCCTGGCCCGTCGCTTTTACCACCACCAGCGTGTTCGGGTAGAGATAGAGATCGGCGGCGTTACGGAAGGTCAACTGGCCCTTTTCGACTTCAACATAGCTTGCCGGGTCATTCTTACGCCCGCCCACCTTGAATGGAGCAGCGGCTGACAGGACCGGCAGTTTTGCCAAATCCGGATCGCCCTGCACAAAGTGTTCGGCATAGGCTTTCTGCGCCATGTTGACGACCTGAACGGTCGGGTCATCCTGCACCAGCGCCAGGAAGCTATACATGTTGTCGGCGGATTTGCCGATCGGCTTGCTGACGAATTCGCGCGTGGCGTCGTGATCGTGCTTCAGCACGTCGACCAGTTTTTTATCTTCAGCCGCCAGCGATTTTTTAGCCGCAGCGTCGTAAATCGGGCGCGCTTCGGCTTTTGACTGCGTCACCTTCCAGCTGCCGCTGTCGTTATTCAGCACCAGATCCACCACCCCAAGGTGGTCGCCCCACATGCCCGGCATCACCGACGGCACGCCGTTGAGCGTCCCTTTCTCAATGTCTGCGCCTTTGATGCTGGCGAAATCTTTGCCCGGGAAGACCGCGTGGGCGTGGCCGAACAGGATCGCGTCGACGCCCGGGACTTCACTCAGATAGTAAACAGAGTTTTCTGCCATGGCCTGGTACGGATCGGCGGAGAGACCCGAGTGGGCGACAACGACCACCAGATCGGCACCTTTTTCCCGCATTTCCGGCACGTATTTGCGTGCGGTTTCGGTGATGTCGTTAACGGTTACTTTTCCGTCGAGGTTGGCTTTATCCCACGTCATGATCTGCGGCGGGACAAAACCGATGTAGCCGATTTTCAGCGTCTGTTTTTTACCATCCTTGTCGACGACGTTTGTCTCTTTGATCAAATAAGGGGTAAAGAGCGGCTTTTTGGTCTTAACGTCGATGATATTGGCGTTAACATACGGGAATTTCGCACCGGCCAGCGCATCATGCAGGTATGTCAGACCGTAGTTGAATTCGTGGTTGCCGAGGTTGCCGACGGTATAGTCCAGGGTGTTCATCGCTTTATACACTGGATGGATCTCGCCTTTTTTCAGGCCCCTGGTCGCCATGTAATCCCCGAGCGGACTACCCTGAATGAGATCGCCATTGTCGACCAGCACGCTGTTTTTCACTTCGCCACGCGCCGCATCGATCAAACTTGCCGTGCGCACCAGTCCGAATTTTTCCGTCGGGGTATCTTTGTAGTAATCGAAGTCCATCATGTTGCTGTGCAGATCGGTCGTTTCCAGAATACGCAGATCTACCGTCGCCGCCTGCACGCTCGCTGCAATCAGCGTCGCCAGAAGCGTTGCACTAAACTTAATCATCAGAGGAGTCCTTTTTTCGATGCAGAGCACAAAAGAGTATGTATCTATAGCGTGTTGCTTACAGAAATGTGAATCCTGACAGAAAAAAGTCACCTGAAACCGGAATTGCTTCACAGATAGCGGAATTGTTCACATTACGATATAACTAAAACAAAGAGTTAACCTCACTGCGTTAACAAAGAGGTGGAAAATGCTAGATAAAATTTGTCAGCTCGCACGGGATGCGGGAGATGCCATCATGCAGGTGTATGACGGTAGCAAACCTATGGAGGTGGTCAGCAAAGCCGACGACTCTCCGGTCACGGCGGCGGATATTGCGGCGCATAAGGTTATCCTGAAAGGGTTACAGGCCTTAACGCCGGACATCCCCGTTCTGTCAGAAGAAGCGCCACAAAGCTGGGACGAACGCCAGCACTGGCAGCGCTACTGGCTGGTCGATCCGCTGGACGGGACGAAAGAGTTCATCAAGCGCAACGGAGAATTCACCGTCAATATCGCCCTGATCGAGAAGGGCAAAGCGGTGCTGGGCGTGGTCTACGCGCCGGTAATGAAGGTGATGTACAGCGCCGCAGAAGGGAAGGCGTGGAAGGAAGAGTGCGGCGTGCGCAAGCAGATCCAGGTGCGCGATGCGCGTCCACCGCTGGTGGTGATTAGCCGCTCGCACGGCGACAGCGAGCTGCAGGAGTATCTGCAGCAGCTGGGTGAACACCAGACCACCTCGATTGGCTCATCGCTGAAATTCTGCCTGGTGGCGGAAGGCCACGCGCAGCTCTACCCTCGCTTTGGGCCAACCAACGTCTGGGATACCGCGGCAGGTCATGCCGTTGCCGCAGCCGCCGGGGCGCACGTTCATGACTGGCAGGGCAAGCCGCTGGACTATACCCCGCGCGAATCCTTCCTCAACCCCGGCTTCCGCGTCTCTATTTACTGAGCCAGCAGCTTATGCAGCAGGTCGACAACCTGCTGCACCTCTTCCTGGGTTAACGCGCCGTCTTTCGCCCACTGTACGCGGCCCTCTTTATCCAGCACGATAATCGCGGAGCTCTCTTCCTCCAGCTGCCAGGCCTTTCGGGTTACGCCGTTGCTGTCGACGATAAACTGCGACCACGGATAGAGCTTTTTGTTGCTCTCAAGGCTGGAGCGCACAAACATTCCGGAGCCCGGGATGGCATCGTCGGTATTCACGATCGTGGTGGTCTGGTAGCGGTCGTGAGGGAATTTTGCGGCCTTGATCGCTTCCACCAGGTTGGCATTTTTCTCTTTTGCGGATGTACGACCAGCAATATGTTGTACAACTCTCACTTTGCCCGCGAGCTGCGCGCTATTCCAGGGTTTGTAGCTAAACTTATCATTGTCGAGAATCAATTCTCCCCGGTCAGCAATGCCGACTGGCGGTACACGTTGTCCTTTTTCAATGCTGTGAGCGGAAGCCCACAGGGGCAGCAGCAGGCAGGCTGCTGCAAGGATATTACGTAGGGTCATGGCGTTTCCTTATTGTTTGCAGGTGATCCGACCACTTGGTCTTGCGCTTTTAATCATAAGTGCGATCAATGGGGTTTTCCCGCAATCCCGATGCCAGTTTGCGGGTGAACGCACATATCCATGAAAAAACGACGGCTTATACTGCTCTCAGTCACGCTTTGCAAAGATTATTCTGAATAATTGTAATCAAACGGTAAATAAACTTATGCACACTGGGTAACACCGTAGTTCTGGTCTATAGTCATTGGGCATCAAAATTTGCGCTCAGGACAGTCGGGCCGATTGTGGCACCGCAAGAGCGTATGATTCGCAGGAGATACAAGAATGAAAATTTTCCAACGCTACAACCCGCTTCAGGTGGCGAAGTACGTGAAGATCCTGTTCCGTGGACGGTTGTACATCAAGGATGTTGGCGCTTTTGAGTTTGATAAGGGCAAGATCCTTGTCCCAAAAGTGAAGGACAAACAGCACCTGTCTGTGATGTCCGAGGTCAACCGTCAGGTTATGCGTCTGCAGACTGAGATGGCTTAACCAACGTGCTATGCAGTAGTAGTAGATAAAAAGACGGCTCCCAATGGGAGCCGTTGATGTTTGTGGGGGCAGGAAGGTTACGCCGACACTTTCTCTTCCGCATCCGGCAGCTTCGGCACCAGTACGGTCGGCTTGTTGTCGATGCGCGTCACCAGCAGCTGGTCGATGCGGTAGTTATCAATATCCACCACCTCAAACTTGTAGCCAGAGAACTTCACCGAGTCGGTACGTTTCGGGATTTTACGCAGCATAAACATCATAAAGCCGCCGATGGTCTCGTAGTTGCCGGACTGCGGGAACTCGTCGATATCCAGCACCCGCATCACGTCTTCAATCGGTGTGCCGCCATCAATCAGCCATGAGTTATCGTCGCGCTGAACAATCTGCTCTTCCAGCCCCTGGCCAACCAGGTCGCCCATCAGCGTGGTCATCACGTCATTCAGGGTGATAATACCCACCACCAGCGCGTATTCGTTCATGATCACCGCGAAGTCTTCTCCGGCGGTTTTGAAACTTTCCAGCGCTTCGGAGAGCGTCAGGGTGTCCGGCACAATCAGGGTATTGCGGATCTGCACGCCGCTGTTGAGCGCCAGGCTCTGGTTTGCCAGCACGCGGTTCAGCAGATCTTTGGAGTCGACGTAACCGATGATGTGGTCGATATCTTCATTACAGACCAGGAACTTGGAGTGCGGATGCTGCGCCACCTTGTTCTTCAGACTCTGCTCATCTTCATGTAAATCGAACCAGATAATGCTTTCACGGCCCGTCATGGAAGACGGCACGGTACGGGATTCCAGTTCGAATACGTTCTCAATCAGCTCGTGTTCCTGCTTGCGCAGCACCCCGGCCAGCGCGCCGGCTTCCACGACCGCATAAATGTCGTCAGACGTGATGTCGTCTTTACGCACCATCGGCAGCTTAAAGATGCGGAAAATGACGTTTGCCAGGCCGTTGAAGAACCACACCAGCGGACGAAACACGTACAGACAGAAGCGCATCGGGTTGATGATACGCAAAGCCACAGCTTCTGGCGCAATCATACCGATGCGTTTCGGGGTCAGGTCTGCAAAGAGGATGAACAGGCCGGTTACCAGCGAGAAGGAGAGGATAAAGCTCAGCTGTTCGGCCAGTTCAACGGACATGTACTTAACGAACAGGCTATAAAACGCCGGGGAAAACGCCGCATCACCCACGATACCGCCGAGAATGGCGACCGCGTTAAGGCCAATCTGCACCACGGTGAAGAACATGCCGGGGTTTTCCTGCATTTTCAGGATGCGGGTAGCATTGATGTTGCCTTCATCGGCAAGCAGCTTCAGTTTGATTTTACGGGATGCGGCCAGCGAGATCTCAGATATCGAGAAAAATGCACTGACGGCAATCAGACAAAGTATTACTAAAATACTGTTTAACATAGTTTATCCGGCTTCTCGCCAGATCCTCGGAAGGGAAGTTGATACCATTTGTGTGAAAACACATTGAACGTCAGCTCGTAGCGTTGAGCCGATTATTTCAGCGGGTAGTATAGCGTAAAGAGATGTAAATCTGCCAGAGGTCACATTTTTGGCATAAAACAGACCGGACAGCGTGGCGCTGTCCGGTACAGGGCGCTATTTCGCGGCGGATAAACGGGCGTTCCCCTCCGCGCGTCGTGAGGCGCTTCCTCCCCACACCTGGTCATACTCATAACCCGTTAACTGCTTTATCACCACGCGGGTCCTGGCGTCGCAGTCGCGGTAATCGCCGCCCAGCTTGCGGCGCGCAATCTCCTTCAGGAGCAGCTTGTGCGTCTCGCGGGTGAGCTTGAACCTGTAGGTGGTAAAGAAGCTGACCGCCAGCAGGGCTGCCGTCGCGAAGATCATCAGGCCGATAATCGCCCCCAGCGCGCTTTCAGGCTGTGCACCGCTGCCCTTCACGAAGCCGGACTCCTGCAGCACCAGGCCAATGATCATGATGGCAATCGCCACGGTGCTCTTACGGGTCAGGACCATCACACCGGCAAAAATGCCTTCGCGGCGCTGCTGGGTCACCATCTCGTCAATATCCGGAATGAAGCTGTAAATATTCCACGGAATATAATAGAGACCGGCGCGGGCGGCACCCAACAGAACAAAGACCGCCGAGAACAGCAGCGTCGGCACCTGCGTTTTGGTCAGGTAGACCGTAAACAGGAACGCCAGTACCAGAAGGATGCAGCCGTACGCGAGTCGCAGGGCGGCAGACGGCGTCATGTTCAGACGGTTCAACAGCAGCATAAATCCATAGGTACCGGGTACTGAGGCAAAGGCGGCAATACTGAGCCAGCCGGAAACCGCTGAGGCATCCTGGCTCAGGCAATACACGACATAATAGGTAAAGACCGAGCCGAATACGTCCATCGCCGTGAACGAAAAGATATAAATAATAATATGCAGGCGAAACGCGCGAATGCGGAATGACGAAAAGAGATCCAGTACCAGGTATTTCAGGTGATTGAGTATCCCGCTGCTGCGCTGGTTGTCCACTTTAAAATCGGACTCTTGATGCACATCCTTTGCTTCCCAGGTGGTGTACCAGGTAATAAATACCGCGATGCAGAACACGCAGGAAAAAATCAGTCCGGTGAGAGTATAGGTAAAGGGATTATCTTTCCCCGTGAACTGCATAATCACGCCGGGAACGGAAACCGCAAGAAAACCGCCCAACTGAGAGCAGATCATGCGCACGCCGGAGAGGCGACTACGCTCTTCATAGCGGTTTGTCATCTCCGCCGCCAGCGTCTCCCAGGGCACCAGCACCATTGCCGACAGCAGCTCAATAGAGAGATAGGTCCCCAGGTAATACCAGTAGCCCATGTCCGTCAGCCACAGCAGGGCATACAAAAACATGAGCGGCGAACTGAGTAGTAAAAAGAAGCGGCGACGGCCAAATTTACGTCCGAGCCAGGTATCGCCGAAATTATCGGTGATATAGCCCATAATCGGGCTTAATAACGCATCAATCACGCGGGCAATGGCGAATATGGACCCCGCTTCAATAACCGAGAGCCCGCAATAGGTGGTGTAAAAAAAGAGCAGCCAGGTGCCAATGATGGTGAACGCACCTCCGCCAAACAGATCGGTTACGCCGTAGCCAAGCGCCACGCCGTAACCCACTCTACGTTCAGTAGGTTTGACCATAATAATATCCAGTGTAGGGTAATGATTAACCTGTTTTTCAGGTCGTATTTTTATTCAAATCTGGACGACACATTACGTTCTACTTATTGAGTTCTATCCATTGTCTTAACTGAGATGAGCGATAAATAGCCTCCACAAGGGTGAGTGATTTTCCGGCTTCGCGGATGTCGGTGTAATTCGCGTTTCCGGGATGAGAAATGGCATGATAAAAACGGCGGATCGCCTGCTCATGCCCCAGCCCCCAGTAGCTTTTGACCGAGCCGTCAGGGGAGTTATCGCTGGCCAGCCTCCGGCGCTCGCCGGGAGTGATGCGCCAGAGCACGTTGTCACTGAGCAGCAGAGAGCCCCGTTCGCAGTGGATTTCAAGCCAGAGGGGGGAGTCCGTGGTATTGCAGTTGCTGGCATATAACAGGCCGCGCGCGCCGTTGGCAAAATGCAGCGTCGCCATCGCGCTGTCTTCTCCCTCGGTCACGTCCGCCAGCTCGCCGCGGTCCACCACGCCTTTCACCCGCGTCACGCCGCCGGCGAACCACTGCATCAGGTCGAGGGTATGGATGGCCTGGTTGATCAGCAGGCTGCCGCCTTCCGTTGCCAGCCGCCCGCGCCACGGGCTTTCGGTGTAGTACGTGCCCGAGCGTGACCACGTCAGCACCGCTTTGATGCTGAGCATTTTCCCCAGTTCACCATCGTCCAGCGCCTGGAGAATGCCCAGGCTGGTGGGGTTGAGCCGGTTCTGGTAGCACACGCCGAGCAGCCCCGGCGCCTGCTCCGCGGCGCGGGTGATTTCAACGAGCTCGCTGCCGTTCATCCCCACCGGTTTTTCGCAGAAAACATGCTTCCCGGCGGCGAGCGCCGCCAGGATCATGGTTTTATGCTCGAAATGCGGGGTGCAGATATTGACCACGTCGATGTCCCCATCCAGCAGCATTTCCCGGTAATCCTGATAAAAGCGACACTGATAGCCCATCGCCAGCTTCTGTCCTTTGACGCTGTCGATGTCTACCAGCGCGCGCAGTGCGACGTTGGGCATCTGGCGCAGCGCGTTCACGTGGCAGCCGTGAATTGCACCGGCACCGATAACCGCCGTGTTCAGGATCGTCATTATCGCCTCCCGTTATTCCGTCGCGTTCGCCAGCATCTGAGCCTTCACGCAGAGCTCCGCCGCTTTGAAAGCGTGTGCCTGCGTCATGGCGTTTTCGGTACGATGCAGACAGTCGAGGATCAGTTCGCCAAAGAACGGGAACCCGACCTCTCCGGCGACCGGATAGCGGAATTCCCCCTTTTTATTGACGAGATAAACCACGTCCTGCTCGCCGCGGGTGAGATCGACATATTTGCGGATTTCGATATAGCCTTCGGTCCCGAGCAGCGTCAGACGGCCATCGCCCCAGGTTGAGAGTCCGTCCGGGGTGAACCAGTCGCAGCGGAAATAGCCGCTGGCGCCGTTTTCGCCTCTGATTGTTGCGTCGCCGAAATCTTCAAATGCCGGATGCTGCGGATGGTTGAAATTGCGTGCCTGGCTGGCGACCACGGTGGCGTTACTGTTGCCCGTGTAAAAGAGAAATTGCTCGATCTGGTGGCTGCCGATATCGCACAGAATGCCGCCGAAGTAGCGACGATCGTAGAACCAGTCCGGGCGGCCCGTTCCTTCCCGGTGCGGGCCGGTGCCCAGGGTTTGCACCACGCGACCGATCGCCCCCTGCTGTACCAGCTGTCCGGCAAAAACCGCGCTTTCGACGTGCAGACGTTCGCTGTAGTACACGGCGTATTTCCGTCCGGTTTTCTCGACCATCGCTTTGGCATCCGCCAGCTGTTCAAGAGTGGTGAGCGGCGCTTTATCCGTGAAGTAGTCCTTGCCCGCGGCCATGGCTTTCAGCCCCAGCGCGCAGCGCTCGGAGGGGATGGCCGCACCCGCAACCAGACGCACCTCGTCGTCGTTGAGTATCACTTCCAGCGACTCCGCCACTTTTGCCTGCGGGTACTGCTGGATAAATTTATCCACTTTGGCCGGATCGGGGTCGTACACCCATTTCAGGGTGGCCCCGGCTTCTATCAGGCCGTTACTCATCCCGTAGATATGGCCGTGGTCGAGCGCGGCGGCGGCGAAGACGAATTCACCTTCGCGGACAACCGGCTGCGGTTTGCCCACCGGGGCATAGTTCATTCCGTCATTCTTGTTCATGGTGTCACTCCTTCATCCAGATCTTTGCCAAGAGGAATCGCACCGACTTCGCTGAAGTTGGCGACGCTTGCGGATTTTTCATAAAAACGGGGGGCGAGGGCGTTCGTCCCGCCGGTACGGTAAAACGGGTCATCGCGCTGAATCGGCAGCGAGACCACGCTGCGGGTAATGGCGGATTTGTAGATCGCAGTAATCAGCTCCAGGGAGCGTTTGCCCTGCAGGCCATCCACTAACGGCGCGGTGCCGTGCTCAATGGCATAAAGCAGGTCGTTAATTTGCCCGGTATGCAGCGTCCACTCGAGCTTCGGCGTCTCCTGAAAAACGGCGTTAAGCTGCGCTTCTCGCTGCAGATCCCGATCCTCCTGCGGGAAGCCGTTATCGGCGCTGACGCTGGCAAAGGCCTGCCACGGGGCGGAGATGCGCGCTTTATCACCCTGAATGATAATTTTCTGGTCTTCGCCGTGGTGCACGACCGAGGCGGTCAACTGCGTGAGCGCGCCGCTGGGGTATTTGAAGATCGCGGCGCTGAGGTCTTCGACTTCAGCGTTGTCGTGCGCCACGTTGGTCATCATCGCCACCACCTCGGACGGGAAGCCAAGCATCCACTGGATGGCGTCGATGTGGTGCACCGCGTGGTTAAGGGTGCAGCCGCCTCCCTCTTTTTCCCAGGTGCCGCGCCACCACAGGTCGTAGTAGCAGTGTCCGCGCCACCAGAACGAATCCACCTGCGCGTGGCAGACTTTTCCCGCAAGGCCGGAATCGAGCGCGGCTTTCAGACGCCAGAAGGCATCGGTAAAGCGGTTTTGGGCAATGATGGCGAGCGTTTTGCCGCTGGCTCGCTGCGCGGCGATCATCGCGTCGCACTCCTCCAGCGAGGCGGCCATCGGTTTTTCGCACAGCACGTGGCACCCCGCGTTCAGGGCATCAATGCCGATCTCTGCGTGGACGTAGGGCGGCGTGCAGACGTCGACGATGTCGATATCCGGCTCTGAGGCCAGCATCTGCTGGTGGCTGTCATACACGCGTGCTTCCGTCAGGCCGTAGCGCGTTTTTTTCTCGTGGGCTTTTTCCGGGTAGATATCCACCAGCGCGACGATCCGGCAGCGCTGGCCAAACTGCAAATAGCCCTGAATATGGTTATGCGAGATATTTCCTGTTCCCACAATAGCGACATTTAACATCGATTCTTCTCCGGAGTTACCAGGTGCCGGAGGCATCCAGCGTGACGCTGGCTGTCTCTTTAGCCACTGAGGTGCTGATGCGCTGTTGAAGCAGGCGCAGATACTGTTTTTCGTTGAGCGGGAGGTCGACCCAGTCGTCCGTCCAGGTGGAGAGGTGCATGGCGTTGGAGAGCGTCAACCCGAGGATCCCTTCCAGACCCGGCGCAATGAGCGGCTCGCCGCGCAGGATGGCGGCACAGAAGTTGGCGGTAATGACGTGGTGTTCGCTGCACTCCGGGGCGACGGGAAGCGTGACTTCCCAGCATTCGGGTTCACCAAAACCGTTTTGCCAGCGGGCGTTGAAGGCGGTTTCAGATTCACGCAGCCGCCAGTAGCGCAGCTTGCCCTCTTCGACGACCACCTTGCCGCGATCGCCGACGATTTCCAGCCGGTTGGTGCCCGGCGTTTCCGCCACGGTGGTGATAAACACGCCCGTCGCGCCGTTGGCATATTCGGCGTAGGCGGTGACCTCGTCTTCCACTTCGATTTCACGATGCTTACCGAACTGGCAGAACGCGCGCAGGCGGACCGGCATGCCGACCAGCCATTGCCAGAGATCGAGCTGGTGCGGGTCCTGGTTGAGCAATACGCCGCCGCCTTCTCCTTTCCAGGTGGCGCGCCAGCCGCCGGAGTTGTAGTAGCTCTGCGAGCGATACCAGTTGGTGATGATCCAGTTGGAGCGGCGGATCTCACCCAGTTCGCCGCTGTCGATCAGATCTTTCACCTTCTGGTAGAGCGGATTCGGGCGCTGGTTGTACATGATGCCGAACACCACGTCGCACGTCTGGGCGCAGGCGTTCATCTCCTGCACCTGCGCCGTATACACGCCCGCCGGTTTTTCACACAGGGTATGGATGCCGCTGCGCATCGCCAGCATCGACAGGCGCGGATGCTCGTAGTGCGGCGTAGCGACAATCACCGCGTCGATAAGCCCGCTCTGGAGCATCTCCTGCGCGTCGCTGAAAAGGGGGAGGGTGCCGACCAGCTGGCGAATGGCCGGATGTTTTTCCAGTGCATTATCGCAAACCGCTGTCAGGCAGGCGTCGCTGACCGTACCCGCCAGTAAATAACGCGCATGGACCGTACCGATATTCCCTATTCCAATAATGCCAAAACGTACCTTCTCCATGTCACACCTTAATTTCAGTTGAAATGAGTGATGACCGGAAAATAGGAAAGGGGAGCCGCAGCGACAATGTGTTTTTGTGAGAATACTCGCAAGGTGATTAAGTAATCTCCAGGCTTTCTGAAATTTGGTTTTAAAATCAACGAACTGTTTCTGCAAATATTTGCAAAAACTGAATGAGAGCGAGGTCACACTATGCCGGGCAAGTTGAAAATGGAGGAAATTGCGGCCCTAACGGGCTATTCCGTCAGCACGGTTTCGCGGGTATTAAGCGGCAAGTCGTATACCAGCGATAAAGCCCGGGAAGCGATAGTTCGCACCGCGCGAGAATTAGGGGTGCTGGAGTCAATGGCGAGCGGAAGACTATTAATTAACGGTATCGCTGTTTTTGCGCCGGAAAGAACCTTTCAGGGACGCGGGGATATTTTTTATCTGGAAGTGACGAAAGGGATCGCGGAAGCCTGCGCGCCGCACAACGTGTGGGTCAGCTGCTGTGGGTTAGAAGAACAGCACGCCGATGTGAAATTATTTATGGAAAAGGCCAGTCATAAGAATATCAACGCGATAATTATTATTGGAACTGATGATTCCACCATATTTAAACTGGCGAGCACGCTGAATAAGCCCTGCGTGTTGATTAATTCCGTCGATCGGGATCGGGTGCTGGATGCCGTGTCGCCCGATCACCGGGCGATTGGTTTCACTGCCATGCAGTATCTGTTTGAGCAGGGGCATCGCCGTGTGCTCACGCTCACCTGCCTGCGGCGGGATACGCTGTATGCGCGTCTGGACGGTATCAAAGAGGCGTACCGCCATTTTCACGTGGCTTTTGACCCGCAGCGCGATTTGCTCGTGACGGAGTGGTTTACCGCTGAAGAGGCCGAGCAGGCGCTGGATGCGTGGCTGTTGAGTCATGACCGATCCCAGTGGCCGGAGGTCATTTTCCCGAACAGTACCCGCATGGTGGAAGGGGTGGTTAGGGTGCTAACGCGCCACGGGCTGCGCATTCCGGAAGACATTTCGCTGATTACGACCGATTTTGCCTGGAATTTAGCGCACCGTCTGGAAAAACCGGTCACCGGCGTCACGGTGCCCTGCCGCGAGCTGGGGATTGAGGCCGTACATCTGCTGCAAACGCGGCTTAACCGACCGCAGGCGCCGGTCTTTAATCTGCTGTTGCAGGGCAAAGTGATGGATTACGGTTCGGTCAGTAACGCCACGCGCCACGCGGCGCGCGTGGCGCTGGATCGGTAATCAGGCCAGCTGTGGCGGCAGGCAGACGCCGATGCCCCCGATACCGCAGTAGCCGTACGGGTTTTTATGCAGATACTGCTGGTGATCGTCCTCGGCGTAGTAGAACGGTTTCGCCGTCGCGATTTCCGTGGTCACCTCGCGCGTATCGCCCGCTTCACGCATGGCCTGCTGGAAACGCTCAAGGCTGGCGCGCGCGGCGGCATCCTGCTCAGGCGTGAGCGGATAAATAGCCGAGCGGTACTGGGTGCCGTGATCGTTGCCCTGACGCATGCCCTGCGCCGGGTCATGATTTTCCCAGAAGACCTGCAGGAGCTGCTCGTAGCTAATCACCGCAGGGTCATAGACTACGCGTACCGCTTCCGCATGCCCGGTTTCGCCGGAGCAGACTTCGCGATAGGTCGGATTCGGCGTGTAACCGCCCGTGTAGCCAGCTGCCGTGCTGTAAACGCCGGGCAGCTGCCAGAAGAGGCGCTCAACGCCCCAGAAGCAGCCCATGGCGAACAGGGCGATTTCCATTCCCTCCGGCACGTTGGTCATGGAATGGTTATTGACGGCGTGTAAGGTCGCCACAGGCATAGGGGTGTTGCGTCCCGGTAATGCATCTGTTTGTGAAACCAGATGCTTTTTGTCGAATAAACTCACGATGGGGCCTCCCGGGGTGCGATGTTTCAGTTAAGGTTGTCACGACGCGTTTAATTGAACACAATAAATGCGCTGAATGAGTCTAGATTTAATCATAAGAAATATTTGGGTGTTGCACCCATTTTCAACCCGCGATTCGGGTTTTTGGCCAACAGGCCGTATTTTGCCGCGGAGCGGCACTTCATTTGCTTCCAGGGTGGAAACAGGGATATTCAGGAGAAAACGTGACAAAAATCCGCCAGTTATGTTTGGTCAGTGTGTTGCTGACAAGCGGGATTGCCAGCGCGGCGAATGTCCGTTTGCAGGTTGAGGGGTTATCCGGGGCGCTGGAAAAAAACGTGCGTGCGCAGCTGTCGACCATCCAGAGTGATGAGGTGACGCTGGACCGGCGTTTTCGCGCGCGCGTCGATGACGCCATCCGTGAGGGCCTAAAGGCGCTGGGTTATTACGAACCCACCATTGATTTCGATCTCCGTCCGCCGCCAAAGAAGGGGCGCCAGGTGCTTATTGCCCGCGTTTCGCCGGGTGAGCCGGTACTGATTGGCGGCACAAACGTCATCCTGCGCGGCGGAGCGCGTACCGACCGGGATTACCTGGACCTGCTCAGCACGCGGCCGAAAGTCGGTACCGTGCTTAACCACGGCGACTACGACCATTTCAAAAAAGAGCTGACGAGCGTTTCTCTGCGTAAGGGCTACTTCGACAGCCAGTTTAATAAAAGCCAGCTGGGCATTGCGCTGGCGCGACGTCAGGCCTTCTGGGATATCGACTACGACAGCGGGGAACGCTACCGCTTTGGCGATGTGACGTTTGAAGGTTCGCAAATTCGCGAAGAGTACCTGCAAAACCTCGTGCCGTTCAAAAAAGGGGATTACTACCAGTCGAGGGACCTGGCGGAACTGAACCGTCGCCTTTCAGCCACCGGCTGGTTTAACTCCGTGGTTGTCGCCCCGGAATTTGATAAGTCTCGCAAAACCAAGGTGTTGCCGCTGCATGGCGTTGTCTCGCCGCGCACCGAGAACACCATTGAGACCGGTGTTGGCTACTCGACGGATGTAGGACCACGCGTGAAAACCTCGTGGAAAAAACCGTGGATGAACTCGTACGGTCACAGCCTGACCACCAGCCTGAGCCTCTCGGCGCCCGAACAGCAGCTGGATTTCAGCTACAAAATGCCGCTGCTGAAAAATCCGCT
This sequence comes from Enterobacter sp. MGH 24, assembly GCF_000493015.1. NCBI lineage: Bacteria > Pseudomonadati > Pseudomonadota > Gammaproteobacteria > Enterobacterales > Enterobacteriaceae > Enterobacter > Enterobacter sp. MGH 24. The sequence continues at coordinate 1,906,960 of NZ_KI535657.1, forward strand.
TGAGCAATATTACCTTCTGCAGGGCGGCTTTAAGCGCACCGATTTGAACGACACCAAGCAGGACTCTACGACGCTTGCGGTCTCCCGCTTCTGGGATCTCTCCAGCGGCTGGCAGCGCGCCATTAACCTGCGCTGGAGCCTGGACCACTTTACCCAGGCCAACGTCACCAATACCACCATGCTGCTTTATCCGGGCGTGATGATCAGCCGCACCCGCTCGCGTGGGGGCCTGATGCCGACCTGGGGCGACTCGCAGCGCTACTCCATCGACTATTCCAACTCCGCCTGGGGCTCCGACGTGGACTTCTCCGTCCTGCAGGCGCAAAACGTCTGGATCCGCACGCTGTATGACAAACATCGCTTTGTGATGCGCGGCAATCTCGGCTGGATTGAAACGGGAGACTTCGAGCGCGTGCCGCCGGATCTGCGCTTCTTCGCCGGTGGCGACCGCAGCATTCGTGGGTATAAGTACAAATCGATCTCGCCTGAGAACGAAAAGGGCCAGCTAACCGGCGCGTCAAAACTGGCGACGGGGTCGCTGGAGTATCAGTACAACGTCAGCGGAAAATGGTGGGGCGCCATGTTTGTTGACGGCGGTGAAGCGGTGAACGATATCCGCCGCAGCGACTTTAAAACCGGCGCGGGCGTGGGCGTACGCTGGCAGTCACCCGTCGGGCCCATCAAGCTCGACTTCGCCGTACCTGTCGGCGACAAAGATGAACACGGATTACAGTTTTACATCGGTCTGGGGCCTGAATTATGAGTTTATGGAAGAAAATAAGCCTCGGGGTGCTGATTTTTATCGTGCTGCTGCTCGGTACGGTGGCGTTTCTGGTGGGAACGACGACCGGGCTGCATCTGCTGTTTAACGCCGCGAACCGCTGGGTGCCGGGGCTGGAGATTGGTCAGGTAACGGGCGGCTGGCGCGATCTGCGTCTGAAAAACATCCGCTACGAGCAGCCGGGCGTGGCGGTGAACGCCGGGGAGTTCCATCTCGCGGTGAAGCTGGGCTGCCTGCGTGACAGCAAGCTCTGCGTCAACGATCTGTCGCTTAAAGACGTCAACGTGGCGATAGATTCGAAAAAAATGCCGAAGTCTGCGCCGGTCGAGGAAGAGGACAGCGGCCCGCTGAATCTCTCCACGCCGTACCCGATCGCGCTCTATCGGGTCGCGCTCGATAACGTCAACATCAAAATCGACGACACCACCGTGTCCGTGATGGATTTCACCTCCGGCCTGCGCTGGCAGGAGAAAAACCTCACCCTGACGCCGACGTCCCTGCAGGGCTTGCTGATCGCGCTGCCGAAAGTGGCCGACGTGGCGCAGGAAGAGATCGTCGAGCCGAAGATCCAGAACCCGCAGCCAGAAGAAAAGCCGCTGGGCGAAACGCTGAAAGATCTCTTCTCGAAGCCTGTCCTGCCGGAAATGACCGACGTTCACCTGCCGCTGAACCTCAATATTGAGGAGTTCAAAGGTGAGCAGCTGCGCCTGACCGGCGATACCGATCTGACGGTCTACAATATGCTGCTGAAAGTCAGCAGCATTGACGGCAACATGAAGCTCGACGCGCTGGATATCGACACCAACCAGGGCTCGGTGAATGCGTCGGGGAATGCGCTGCTGCGCGACAACTGGCCGGTCGATATCACCCTCAACAGCGCGCTCAACATCGATCCGCTGAAAGGCGAGAAGGTGAAGGTCAAGGTGGGCGGGGCGCTGCGCGATAAGCTGGACGTCGGGGTCAATCTCTCTGGCCCGGTTGACCTGGTCCTGCGCGCGCAAACGCAGCTGGCGGAAGCCGGGCTGCCGCTCAATCTTGAGGTTGTCAGCAAGCAGCTTTACTGGCCGTTCACCGGCGAAAAGCAGTTCCAGGCCGATGACCTGAAGCTGAAGCTGAGCGGCAAGATGACCGACTACACGCTCTCGTTCCGCACCGCGGTGAAGGGGCAGGGCGTGCCGCCCGCAAACATCACGCTGGATGCGAAGGGCAACGAACAGCAGGTTAACCTCGACAAGCTGACCGTCGCGGCGCTGGAAGGCAAAACCGAGCTGACCGCGCTGCTCGACTGGCAGCAGGCGATCAGCTGGCGCGGCGAGCTGAAGCTGACGGGCATTAACACCGCTAAAGAGGTGCCGGACTGGCCGTCAAAACTGGACGGCCTGATCAAAACGCGCGGCAGCCTGTACGGCGGTACGTGGCAGATGGACGTGCCGGAAATTAAGCTCACCGGGAACGTGAAGCAGAACAAGGTTAACGTTGAAGGCTCGGTGAAAGGCAACAGCTACCTGCAGTGGGTCATTCCGGGTCTGCACGTGGCGCTGGGCCGCAACACGGCGGATATCAAAGGCGAGCTGGGGGTGAAAGATCTTAATCTGGACGCCACCATCGACGCGCCGAATCTGGATAACGCCCTTCCGGGTCTGGGGGGGACGGCGAAAGGTCTCGTGAAAGTGCGCGGCACCGTGGATGCGCCGCAGCTGCTGGCGGACATTACCGCCAATAACCTGCGCTGGCAGGAGCTGAGCGTTGCCCGCGTCCGCGTGGAAGGGGATGTGAAATCCACCGATCAGATCGGCGGTAACCTGAACCTGCGCGTAGAGCGTATTTCTCAGCCGGACGTGAACATTAACCTGGTCACCCTGGACGCCAAAGGGAACGAGAAGCAGCACGATCTCCAGCTGCGCGTGCAGGGCGAGCCGGTCTCCGGCCAGCTTCACCTGACCGGCAGCTTCGACCGCAAGGAAGAACGCTGGAAAGGGACGCTGGATAACACGCGTTTTAATACGCCGGTCGGGCCGCTGGCGCTGTCGCGCTCCATCGCGCTGGACTACCGCAACGCCGAGCAGAAGATCAGCATTGGGCCACACTGCTGGACCAACCCGAATGCGGAGTTGTGCGTGCCGCAGACCATTGATGCGGGCGCGGAAGGGCGGGCGCAGATCAACCTTAATCGTTTCGATCTGGCGATGCTGAAGCCGTTTATGCCGGACACGACTCAGGCCAGCGGCGTCTTCAGCGGGAAAGCCGATGTGGCATGGGATACCACCAAAGAGGGGCTGCCGCAGGGCAGCGTCACGCTGTCCGGGCGTAATGTGAAGGTGACGCAGGAGGTCAACGACGCGCCGCTTCCGGTGGCATTCGACACCCTGAACCTGAGTGCCGATCTGCATAACAATCGCGCACAGCTGGGGTGGACAATCCGCCTGACCAACAACGGTCAGATGGACGGGCAGGTCCAGATTACCGATCCGCAGGGACGCCGTAATCTGGGCGGCAACGTCAACATTCGTAACTTCAATCTGGCGATGGTGAACCCGATTTTCGCGCGCGGGGAAAAAGCAGAGGGCATGGTGAATGCCAACCTGCGCCTGGCCGGCAACGCGCAAAGCCCGCAGCTGTTCGGCCAGCTGCGCCTCAGCGGCGTGGATATCGACGGTAACTTCATGCCGTTCGATATGCAGCCCAGCCAGATAGCGATGAACTTCAACGGTATGAGCTCGACGCTGAGCGGCTCGGTGCTCACCCAGCAGGGGCAAATCAACCTGAGCGGCGACGCGGACTGGAGCCAGATCGATAACTGGCGCGCCCGCATCGCGGCGAAGGGGAGCCGGGTACGCATCACCGTACCGCCAATGGTGCGCCTCGACGTCTCGCCTGATGTGGTCTTTGAAGCCACGCCAAGCCTCTTCACGCTTGACGGACGCGTCGACGTACCCTGGGCGCGCATCGTGGTTCACGACGTGCCGGAAAGTGCGGTCGGCGTCTCAAGTGATGAAGTTATGCTCAATGAAAATCTGAAACCTGTCGAACAGAAGAGCGCTGGCATACCGATTAATAGTAACCTTATCGTGCACGTGGGGAATAACGTGCGGTTGGATGCGTTTGGGCTGAAGGCGAGGCTCACGGGCGACCTGAAAGTGGCGCAGGATAAACAAGGGCTTGGCCTGAACGGGCAGATCAATATCCCTGAAGGGCGTTTCCATGCCTATGGTCAGGATCTGATTGTCCGCAAAGGCGAGCTGCTGTTCTCCGGTCCACCGGATCAGCCCCTGTTGAACATCGAAGCGATTCGTAACCCGGAAGCGACGGAAAACGACGTCATTGCTGGCGTTCGCGTCACCGGTTCTGCTGACGAACCGAAGGCGGAGATCTTCTCTGACCCGGCGATGTCGCAGCAGGAAGCTCTCTCTTATCTGCTGCGTGGACAAGGTCTGGACAGCGGACAAAGCGACAGCGCGGCGATGACCTCGATGTTAGTGGGTCTGGGGGTTGCACAAAGTGGGCAGGTTGTGGGTAAAATCGGCGAGACGTTCGGCGTAAGCAATCTGGCGCTGGACACCGAGGGCGTGGGTGACTCCTCGCAGGTGGTGGTCAGTGGGTATGTGCTGCCGGGTCTGCAGGTAAAATATGGTGTGGGGATCTTTGACTCACTGGCAACACTCACGTTACGCTATCGCCTGATGCCTAAGCTATATCTGGAAGCAGTGTCCGGCGTAGACCAGGCACTTGATCTGCTCTATCAGTTTGAGTTTTAGCAATGCGAATATTTGTCTACGGCAGTTTACGAACCAAGCAAGGCAACAGTCACTGGATGACCAATGCCCTGCTGCTGGGGAATTACAATATCGAGAACTACCAGTTGTACAGCCTGGGCCACTATCCAGGCGCGGTTCCGGGCGAAGGAACAGTACAGGGTGAAGTCTATCGTATTGATAACGCGACGCTTGCCGAACTTGATGCCTTGCGCACCAGGGGCGGTGAATACGCACGCCAGTTGATCCAGACGCCGTACGGAAGTGCGTGGATGTATGTCTACCAGCGTCCGGTCGAAGGGTTAACGCGGATTGTAAGCGGTAACTGGTTAGACAGAGACCAGTACTGAAAAAAACAACGCCACCGTGAGGTGGCGTTGTTTTTTTTGTTCCTTCAACTCTCTTCTGTATCCCGGCGCCGGGTTAAAAACAGAGGAACGAACAGCATGATGTACGGGGCAATAAGCCATAACAAACACAGGGCGCGTGAACGGCCATAGTAGTTTATGCACCGCGTATTGCTTGAAATGACGGGCAGGAAAAACAGTAAAAACAGCAGAATCGCATAATCGCTTCGATAAGGGATCCATAAGTAAAACAAAAACCAGGCAAGCTGGAATGTCATGATGCAGAGATACTGCCATTTGCTGTCTTTGCCGTAACAGTCAAACGCCTTTATGTAGCCCATCTTTATGCTTTGAAGAAAGAAACTTAGCATGTATAACGCTCACGATCGCGACGGTCAGGAGCGTGCTCGTCAGCAACGCCCCTAAAAAAAAGCTGTGGGTGATATCAGTAGCACCCGAGCTTAAAGTATGTAATTTACTATATCCTCTATCTACTGCAACAAAAAGCGTATATAGCCCGATGTTAATACAGAACTGAAGCAGACAAGAAATGACAATATTTCCTGGTATTCTTTTTAATAGAGTGAGTAATGCATAAATAATACTTGCTGATAGAGCGAAGTAAAGTCCGTTAAATAAACTAGATAGTAAAGAACTATTTATTTCGCTGAATATTAAATTATCGCTTCCATAGTACCATGACAGATATTCAATATACGTACTTCTGCCAAAGATAAAGGAGGCAACAATAAGGATGAATAGGCTCACAATATGGCTTTTCTTACTCATAATTTTGCTCCCTTAGATAGCAGTTCCTTCATCGTTTTACTGGCTTCTAGCTGATCTTTGATTATGGCAAGGTCACGAGTATTGTGGTTATATTTTGCAATAGCGGTTGGCGTACCTTTACCACCATTGTCCATAAAGAAGACAATATCCTTACGACCATAAAGAAGAACTTGTGGGATGGGATCCCGCCCATAGCTCACCGCCTGTGGCAGGGAGTGGATAGACTCTGTCGTGAGGAACCGAGGAATATTTTCATGCTCAATATTACCTAAAGGCGTTGTGGCAACAAGAGAGCCAATAAAATCGGTCGTATACACTAACGCATCTGTATCTTTGGTCGTTACTTTTGAACCCGTAATATATTTTATCTGTTGCCAAAGGGTAATATCTTTAGGGGAAACCTTAACGCCATCCATAAACATATCTTGCTTGCGTTTTAGCTGAATGACAGTACGGTGCACTTGTGTTAAAGAGGGGCTGATTTCCCCAATAGAAGGCATAAGACCATCGCGGGAATAAAGCCGTTCAATAATAAAATAAATCCCAGTTGGGCGGGCAACGTCAATGTTAATGGATGACATATGAATCCTGTAAGGAAGGGGGATTAATGTTCATCATGACAGTATGTTGCGAACAGCCTGGCTATTCAACCACTCCCACCATAAATGATAGGGCGTCTTTTCTTTTTTTTAATATCCAAACCAAAAGGAATGGGATTTTTCTTAAATAATCCGTTTGTACCGCTTTTAACCAACGAAATAAAAAAGCCCCGACCAGCGGGGCTTTATCGATCGGCAGTAAGAATTACTTCTTAGCAGCGCGTTCGAAAGAGGCGATGATTTCTGCTTTCGCCGCTTCTGCGTTGTCCCAGCCGTCAACCTTAACCCACTTGCCTTTTTCGAGGTCTTTGTAGTGCTCGAAGAAGTGAGTGATCTGCGCTTTCAGCAGTTCTGGCAGGTCGTTCACATCTTTGATGTGATCGTACTCTTTGCTCAGCTTGGTGTGCGGTACCGCAACCAGCTTCGCATCTTCACCGGATTCGTCGGTCATTTTCAGCACGCCAACTGGACGGCAGCGAATGACGGAGCCTGGCTCCAGTGGGTATGGCGTTGGGACCAGCACGTCAACCGGGTCACCGTCCAGAGACAGGGTGTGGTTGATGTAGCCGTAGTTGCACGGATAGAACATCGCGGTAGACATGAAACGGTCTACGAACAGGGCGCCGCTCTCTTTGTCCACTTCGTATTTGATCGGATCTGCGTTAGCCGGGATTTCGATAACTACGTAGATGTCTTCTGGCAGTTCTTTACCCGCTGGGACGTTGAGTAAGCTCATGTCGGTGTCCTTTAAAATGGATGGTAAACAAGTGGCAGGTATTATAGCCAACTCGCGCTGAATGTCTCCGCCTGTTTTCGCTTTCTCTCCCCGCTTTCTCCACTTTTCAGACCGATTCCATGACAGGAAAATCCATAAACTCAGCCGCATTTTTCATGGCGAAATGAAAGCGATTACAAACTTGTGATTAACGATTTATTCACTTTTCTGAAGTGTGATGTAACGCAATTCGTTACATATTTCATGGGCTATAGTCATTCCGCAGAACATCTTTTAACCAACAATAACTCACCCTACGAGGACGTTAATATGTGGAAGCGCTTACTCCTGGTCACAGCAGTTTCGGCAGCCATGTCGTCTATGGCGATGGCCGCTCCCTTAACCGTAGGTTTTTCGCAGGTCGGCTCTGAATCTGGCTGGCGAGCGGCAGAAACCAACGTGGCGAAAAGCGAAGCTCAGAAACGCGGCATTACCCTGAAAATCGCCGATGGTCAGCAAAAACAAGAGAATCAGATCAAAGCCGTGCGCTCCTTTATCGCCCAGGGCGTGGATGCCATCTTTATTGCACCCGTCGTGGCGACCGGCTGGGAACCCGTACTGAAGGAAGCGAAAGACGCTGAGATCCCGGTCTTCCTGCTCGACCGTTCCATCGACGTCAAAGACAAATCCCTCTATATGACCACCGTCACCGCCAACAACGTGCTTGAAGGGCAATTGATTGGCGACTGGCTGGTGAAGCAGGTCGACGGCAAGCCGTGTAACGTCGTTGAGCTGCAGGGTACCGTCGGCGCGAGCGTGGCCATCGACCGTAAAAAAGGCTTTGCTGAAGCCATTGCGAAAGCGCCAAACATCAAGATCATCCGCTCTCAGTCCGGCGACTTTACGCGTAGTAAAGGTAAAGAGGTTATGGAGAGCTTTATTAAGGCTGAAAACAACGGCAAGAACATCTGCATGGTTTACGCCCACAACGATGACATGGTGATCGGTGCGATTCAGGCGATTAAAGAAGCGGGCCTGAAGCCGGGCAAAGATATCCTCACCGGCTCTATCGACGGCGTGCCGGACATCTATAAAGCGATGATCGACGGCGAAGCCAACGCCAGCGTGGAGCTGACGCCAAACATGGCGGGCCCGGCATTCGACGCGCTGGAGAAATTCAAGAAAGACGGCACGATGCCTGAGAAAGTGACGGTCACCAAGTCCACGCTCTACCTGCCGGATACGGCGAAAGAAGAGTTAGAGAAGAAGAAAAATATGGGCTACTGATCCAGTGAAATTGCCGGGTGGCGCTGCGCTTACCCGGCCTACGGGAACGTGCCGGGGGCGTAAATATGAAAACTGAACAACACCAGGAAATCCTCCGCACGGAGGGCTTGAGTAAATTCTTCCCCGGCGTAAAGGCGCTGGATGGCGTTGATTTCAGCCTGCGGCGCGGTGAGATTATGGCGCTGCTGGGCGAAAACGGCGCGGGGAAATCGACGCTGATTAAAGCGCTGACCGGCGTCTATCACGCCGATCGTGGCACCATCTGGCTGGAAGGCAACGCCATTTCGCCAAAAAATACCGCCCATGCCCAACAGCTGGGGATCGGGACGGTGTACCAGGAAGTGAACCTGCTGCCGAATATGTCGGTGGCGGATAATCTGTTTATTGGCCGTGAACCACGCCGCTTTGGCCTGCTGCGCCGCAAAGAGATGGAGGCGCGGGCGACAAAGCTGATGGAATCGTACGGCTTCTCCCTCGACGTCCGCGAGCCGCTGAACCGCTTTTCCGTGGCGATGCAGCAGATCGTCGCCATCTGCCGGGCTATCGATCTCTCGGCAAAGGTGTTGATCCTGGATGAACCCACCGCCAGCCTCGATACCCAGGAAGTGGAGATGCTCTTTACCCTGATGCGCCAGCTGCGCGATCAGGGCGTGAGCCTGATCTTCGTGACGCACTTCCTCGATCAGGTTTATGAGGTGAGCGATCGCATTACGGTGCTGCGCAACGGCAGCTTTGTCGGCTGCCGCGAAACCCGCGAGCTGCCGCAGATCGAGCTGGTCAAAATGATGCTCGGCCGCGAGCTGGAAACCAACGCCCTTCAGCGCGCAGGCCGCACGCTGCTGAGCGAGAAACCGGTCGCCGCCTTCAGCGATTACGGCAAGAAAGGGGTGATCTCACCGTTTAACCTTGAGGTGCGACCAGGCGAAATTGTCGGCCTGGCGGGCCTGCTGGGCTCCGGCCGGACCGAAACCGCCGAGGTGATCTTCGGGATCAAGCCTGCTGACAGCGGCAGCGCGCTGATCAAGGGCAAACCGCAAACCCTGCGATCGCCGCATCAGGCCTCTTGCATGGGAGTGGGCTTCTGCCCGGAAGACCGGAAAACGGACGGTATTATCGCCGCGGCCTCGGTGCGGGAAAACATCATTCTGGCCCTGCAGGCCCAGCGCGGCTGGCTACGGCCGATCCCACGCAAAGAGCAGAACGCCATCGCCGAGCGCTTTATCCGCCAGCTCGGCATCCGCACCCCGAGCGCGGAACAGCCTATTGAGTTTCTTTCCGGCGGTAACCAGCAGAAAGTGCTGCTGTCACGCTGGCTGCTGACCAAACCCCAGTTCCTGATCCTCGACGAACCGACCCGCGGCATTGACGTGGGGGCGCACGCTGAAATTATCCGGCTTATTGAAACCCTGTGTGCGGACGGTCTGGCGCTGCTGGTCATTTCCTCCGAGCTTGAGGAACTGGTGGGCTATGCCGATCGCGTCATCATCATGCGCGATCGTAAACAGGTGGCAGAGATCCCGCTGGATAAGCTGTCCGTTCCGGCGATCATGAATGCCATCGCGGCATAAGGAGTGAATCGTGATGCCCCGTTCGCTTTCGCAAACAGGTGAGTCAAAGCGCCGCTTCAGCTGGCCGACCGGCACGCCGCAAATCGCGGCGCTGCTGGTGGTTTTACTGGTGGATAGCCTGGTCGCGCCGCATTTCTTCCAGATTATCGTGCAGGATGGCCGCCTGTTTGGCAGCCCGATAGACATTTTAAACCGTGCCGCCCCCGTGGCGCTGCTGGCCATCGGGATGACGCTGGTCATTGCCACCGGCGGGATTGACCTCTCCGTCGGCGCGGTGATGGCGATCGCCGGGGCCACGGCAGCCTCCATGACCGTGGCCGGGCACAGCCTGCCGGTCGTTTTATTGGCGACCTTAGGCACCGGCGTGCTGGCAGGATTATGGAACGGCATTCTGGTGGCAGTACTGAAAATCCAGCCCTTTGTCGCCACCCTGATCTTAATGGTGGCCGGGCGCGGCGTGGCGCAGCTGATTACCTCCGGACAGATTGTCACCTTTAACTCCCCGAGCCTGGCGTGGCTCGGTAGCGGCAACCTTCTGTTCTTCCCGACGCCGGTGATTATTGCTCTGGCTACGCTCGTTGTCTTCTGGCTTTTCACCCGCAAAACGGCGCTCGGCATGTTCATTGAGGCCGTCGGGATCAACATCCGCGCCGCGCGCAACGCCGGGGTCAACACCCGGCTGATGGTAATGCTGACCTACGTGCTGAGCGGCGTCTGCGCCGCCATTGCCGGGGTCATCGTCGCGGCGGATATTCGCGGAGCCGATGCCAACAACGCGGGGCTCTGGCTGGAGCTGGACGCGATCCTCGCGGTGGTGATCGGCGGCGGGTCGCTGATGGGCGGGCGCTTTAACCTGCTGCTCTCGGTGATCGGCGCGCTGATCATTCAGGGCATGAACACCGGGATCCTGCTTTCGGGATTCCAGCCGGAGCTCAACCAGGTGGTGAAGGCGGTGGTTGTGCTCTGCGTGCTGATCGTCCAGTCGCCGCGCTTTGTCAGCATCATTAAGGGGATCCGTGGCCATGATAAAACGTAATTTACCGCTAATGATCACGCTGGGCGTGTTTGTGCTGGGCTATCTCTACTGTCTGACCCAGTTCCCCGGTTTTGCCTCGACGCGCGTGATCTGCAATATCCTGACCGATAACGCCTTTTTAGGCATCATCGCCGTTGGGATGACCTTTGTGATCCTCTCCGGCGGGATCGATCTCTCCGTTGGGTCGGTGATCGCGTTTACCGGCGTGTTCCTCGCGAAGGCGATCGGCTTCTGGGGGATCTCTCCTCTGGTGGCGTTCCCGCTGGTACTGGCGATGGGCTGCGCGTTTGGTGCCTTTATGGGGCTGCTGATCGACGCGTTAAAAATCCCGGCGTTTATCATTACCCTCGCGGGAATGTTCTTCCTGCGCGGGGTGAGCTATCTGGTGTCGGAAGAGTCGATCCCGATTAACCACCCCATCTACGACACGCTCTCCAGCCTGGCGTGGAAAATTCCCGGCGGCGGCCGCCTGAGCGCGATGGGGCTGCTGATGCTGGGCGTGGTCGTGATTGGCATCTTCCTCGCCCACCGTACCCGGTTTGGCAATCAGGTTTACGCCATCGGCGGTAACGCCACGTCGGCCAACCTGATGGGCATTTCAACCCGCAGCACCACCATCCGCATCTATATGCTCTCGACCGGCCTCGCGACGCTGGCGGGTATCGTCTTCTCGGTGTATACCCAGGCGGGCTATGCCCTTGCAGGCGTGGGCGTTGAGCTGGATGCGATTGCTTCTGTGGTTATCGGCGGCACGCTGCTCAGCGGCGGGGTGGGTACGGTGCTGGGGACGCTGTTCGGCGTGGCGATTCAGGGGCTGATACAGACCTACATCAACTTTGACGGCACGCTCAGCTCCTGGTGGACGAAGATCGCCATCGGCATTCTGCTGTTTATTTTTATTGCCCTGCAGCGGGGTCTGACGGTGCTCTGGGAGAACCGTCAAAGCTCGCCTGTTACCCGTGTAAACACATCGGTAACAGAGCGATAACACGCTGAATTTGCTTAAAGTCTAAACATTTTCCGGTAGCGGCCGATACTCTTTTTTTATGCCCAGAAATATCTCGCTACCGGAAATAATATCATGCTTAAAACGCTATCGATTCGTACCGGCTTGCTCTCTTTACTGGCCGTTATGACCCTTCTGCTGCTGATTGTCAGCGGCATCGGCATTTATGCCCTCACACAGAGTTCTTCTTCGCTGCAGCGTATCAACCACCTTCAGGGTGAGCAGATGGTGCAGCTTAATTCAGGCTATACGCTGATCCTGCGCGCGCGCAATGAGGCGGGCCAGGCCGTCCGCATGATGGAAATCGGCATGCTGGACGATGCGGCCAACGCGGTAAAAAACATCAATCAGGAGGTTGCCCTGGCCCAGAAAACGCTGAAAGGCGTGATCGACGGCGGCGTGGCTGACGCACAGGGGCAAGAGCTGCTCGATAACGTGGCGGCCAGCCTGGCGACGTATAACCAGCAGGGGATCAACCCGATGCTGAAAACCCTGAATGATCAGAGTGCGGACGGGTATTACGATCTGCTGGAGAAGACGCTGATACCGGTGGCGAAGCAGTTTGATAACGATATGCAGGCGTTTCAGAAATGGAGCGAAGCGCGCGGTCAGGCGGAAGTGAGCGCCGTGCAGGCGAGCAAAACCCGCGTACTGATCCTGATTATCGTCGCCGCGCTGCTGACGGCGGGCATTATCGTACTCGCCTGGCTGGTGCTGCGCCATATGCTGCTCAAGCCGCTTTCGGCCTCCATTGCTCAACTGGAGAATGTGGCGGCGGGGGATTTAACCCACACGCTGAATGCCCCCGCAAGCCAGGAGTTTAACCGCCTCAACGCGGTGATAGAGGAGATGCGACAGTCGCTGATGAACTCGGTTATGCGGGTACGCGACGCCAGCGCGCAGATTGATACCGGTAGCCGCGAGCTGACGCTGGGAAACCGCGATCTTGCCGAGCGTACGGAATCCACCGCCACGTCGCTGGAGCAGACGGCGGCCAGCATGGAACAGATCACCGCCACGGTGAAGCTCAATGCCGATAACGCCGAGCAGGCGCACCAGCTGGCGAAGTCGGTGTCCGACACGGCCGATCACGGCAGCGAGATGGTCTGCTACGTGATTGAAAAAATGCGCGATATCTCCGGCAGCTCGGCGCGCATCGCCGATATCCTGAGCGTGATCGACGGTATTGCCTTCCAGACCAATATCCTGGCGCTTAACGCCTCCGTGGAAGCGGCGCGCGCGGGCGAGCAGGGGCGCGGGTTTGCCGTCGTTGCGGGCGAAGTGCGAAACCTCGCCAGCCGCAGCGCCGACGCGGCGAAAGAGATCCGAACGCTTATCAGTGATTCGCAGACCCACGTTACCGAGGGCAGCGAGCTGGCCCAGCAGGCTGGCGAAACGATGGACGAGATCGCAACAGAAGTGCTGCGCATGACCAAACTGATGCGCGAGATTGCGACTGCGTCTCAGGAGCAGAGCCGCGGCATTGAGCAGGTAAATATTGCGGTGAATCAGATGGACGAAACCGCGCAGCAGAATGCGGCGCTGGTGCAGCAATCCTCCGCCGCGACCCGCTCCCTTGAGGAACAGTCGCGTCAGCTGATGGAAGCCATGTCATCCTTCAAAGTGACGACTCAGACCGCTGTATAATATTACCCAGCCCCGGTACGCTCTGTGCCGGGGTTTTATTTCCACCGGAATTAACCGCCGCAATATTATCGTGAATTTCACCCATTAATATTTCCAGCGAACGGGTTAAGGCTAACGCTTTTTCCGTCGGTTCAAGATATAAACCTTTGCGGAAAAATAATGGCTCATCAAAGAGTTGATTAAAACGCTTTAATGCCAGACTCACCGCGGGGCGGGACATCTCCAGACGCAAAGAGGCCTTTGCCATGCTGCCGCAGCGGACGATTTCAATAAATACAGGGATAAGATTTAAATCAATACCGGTATTAGCACGGGAATAATTTTTCATTGCGATTCTGCTCCACGAAATATCTGTCAAACTGTTATGGAAATAATGCAGGAGCAGTGGTGAATATTAAAGCATGTTTTTTATAAACACTTATACGGTAAAATATATAAATGACCAGGGGAGCCAGAACGGCTCCCCTGTAGAGAGGTATTACGCGTCCGGATACTCACGGATAAAACGTTCAACGTCTTCAACCATGTGGTTGTTGCCGACGAAGAATGAACGACGCTGGTGAAGGCTTTCCGGCACGATATCCAGAATACGCTCTTTACCGTCGCTCGCCTTGCCGCCCGCCTGTTCGGCGAGGAACGCCATCGGGTTGCACTCATACAGCAGACGCAGTTTCCCGTCCGGGTGGCTGGCGGTGCTTGGGTAGAGGTAGATACCGCCTTTCAGCAGGTTACGGTGGAAATCCGCGACCAGAGAGCCAATATAGCGGGACGTGTAAGGGCGCTGGGTCGCTTTATCTTCTTCCTGGCAGAATTTAATGTACTTCTTCACGCCGTTCGGGAAGCGGATGTAGTTACCTTCGTTGATGGAGTAGGTGTTGCCCTTCTCCGGGAAGCGCATGCGTTCCTGGCTCAGGCAGAAAACGCCCAGTGAAGGATCGTACGTAAAGGCGTGAACCCCGCACCCGGTGGTATATACCAGCATGGTGGAGGAGCCATAAACGACGTAACCGGCAGCAACCTGATTAATGCCCGGCTGCAGGAAATCTTCTTCGGTTACCGGCGTGCCAACAGGCGTGACGCGGCGGTAGATGGAGAAAATGGTACCGACAGAAACGTTAACGTCGATGTTTGAGGAGCCGTCGAGCGGATCCATCAGAACAACGTATTTAGCGTGTTCACACCCTTCGAAAACAACAATTTCATCTTCTTCTTCAGAGGCGATACCCGCAACGATGTCGCGCGCGCGCAGTGCAGCTTTCAATTTTTCATTTGCGAACAGATCGAGCTTCTGTTGAACCTCGCCCTGAACGTTCTCGGCACCGCTGGCACCCAGGATATCGACCAGACCGGCCTTGTTGATATCGCGGTGGATGATCTTAGCGCCCAGCTTTATTGCCGACAGCAAAGCAGTGAGTTCACCGGTAGCATGAGAGAACTCGTGCTGCTTTTCGACAATAAATTCACCTAACGTTTTCATAACACTTTCCCTGCATCTTTGTGAGTAGAGCGATTGTATGTTCACTAAAACGACTAAAGCCCAACAATCTTAACAAATATTCAAATAGTAGCGCAGAGGTGAATCGCGCCAGCAACATACGGATTTACCTGAAATGCGTTTCACAGCCGCTAACATGTGAGTAAAATGTGCGCCACATTGAAGAAGGATAGTGACGTATGCGCATTCATATATTGGGGATTTGTGGCACTTTCATGGGCGGACTGGCAATGCTGGCGCGCTCGCTGGGCCATGAAGTGACAGGTTCGGACGCCAATGTGTATCCGCCAATGAGCACACTTCTGGAGAAACAGGGCATCTCTTTAATTCAGGGCTACGATGCCAGCCAGCTTGATCCCGAGCCGGACCTGGTGATCATTGGCAACGCCATGACCCGCGGTAATCCGTGCGTCGAGGCGGTTCTGGAACGCAATATTCCGTTCATGTCCGGCCCGCAGTGGCTGCATGATTTCGTGCTGCGCGACCGCTGGGTGGTTGCCGTTGCCGGTACCCATGGCAAAACCACCACCGCGGGCATGGCCACCTGGATCCTCGAAGCCTGCGGCTACAAGCCGGGCTTCGTGATTGGCGGCGTACCGGGTAATTTCGACGTTTCTGCACGTCTGGGCGACAGCCCGTTCTTTGTGATCGAAGCCGACGAATACGACTGCGCGTTCTTCGACAAGCGTTCTAAGTTCGTGCATTACTGCCCGCGCACGCTGATCCTCAACAACCTTGAGTTCGACCATGCGGATATCTTTGACGATCTGAAAGCCATTCAGAAGCAGTTCCACCACCTGGTGCGCATCGTGCCGGGCCAGGGACGCATCATCCTGCCGGAGAACGACATCAACCTGAAGCAGACCCTGGCGATGGGCTGCTGGAGCGAGCAGGAGCTGGTGGGCGAGCAGGGCCACTGGCAGGCGAAGAAACTCAACGCCGATGCCTCCGAGTGGGAAGTGCTGCTCGACGGTGAGAAAGTGGGTGAGGTGAAGTGGGGTCTGGTGGGTGAGCACAACATGCACAACGGCCTGATGGCCATTGCTGCCGCACGCCACGTGGGCGTTCAGCCTGCGGATGCAGCGAATGCGCTGGGCTCGTTTATCAATGCCCGTCGCCGCCTGGAGCTGCGCGGTGAAGCCCACGGCGTTACCGTGTATGACGATTTCGCGCACCACCCAACGGCCATTCTGGCCACGCTTGCCGCCCTGCGTGGCAAGGTCGGCGGCACAGCCCGCATTCTGGCAGTGCTGGAGCCGCGCTCGAACACCATGAAGATGGGCATCTGCAAAGATGACCTCGCGCCGTCGTTAGGACGCGCCGATGAAGTCTTCCTGCTGCAGCCGCAGCATATTCCGTGGCAGGTAGCGGAGGTGGCCGATGCCTGCATTCAGCCTGCGCACTGGAGTGCGGATGTGGATGTGCTCGCGGATATGGTGGTGAAAGCCGCTCAGCCCGGTGACCACATTCTGGTGATGAGCAACGGCGGTTTCGGTGGGATCCATCAGAAGCTGCTGGACGGTCTGGCGAAGAAAGCGGAAGCGGCAGCCGCAGAGTAAAAAAAAAGCCCGGTGGCGCTAGCGCTTACCGGGCCTACTTCCCGTGTTTTCTCCCTCGCCCCTCCGGGGAGAGGGCCGGGGTGAGGGGAACAGATTACTCTTCGTTCTCAGACAGCTCGCGCAGGTACTGGAAAATCAGGCGCGCAGACTTAGGCGGCTTATTCCCTTCTTTCTCTTTCTTCGCGTTGCGGATCAAGGAACGCAGCTGCTGGCGGTCGGCATCCGGCCACAGGTTCAGCACTTCCGGTACGGCATCATCACCCTGTTCAATCAGGCGATCGCGGATCTGCTCAAGCTTGTGGAAAAACGCAACCTGCTGGTTGTGGCGGTTCTTCAGCTTGTCCAGCGCCTGGCGGATCGGATCGACGTCGCGCTGACGCAGCATTTTCCCGATAAGCTGAAGCTGGCGACGACGGCCTTCTTTTTTGATTTTCTGTGCCAGTTCAATGGCATCACGCAGATCCTGGTCGAGCGGGATCTTGTCCAGCGCGTTTTTACCCAGTTCTACCATTTCTGCGCCAAGCTGTTTTAACTCTTCGGCGTCACGTTTAATTTCACTTTTACTGACCCAGATGATCTCATCATCTTCGTCTTCGATGTCATCACCGGGAACGTCGTCGAGCCAGTCTTCGGGCTGCTTAGTCATGTCAGGCTCCTTAAAAAAAGAGGCTAATGTTACCAGTTAAGACGCGCACTGAAAAACGGTTCTCTGTTAGACTTCAGATAACTCTCTCTTACAGTATGGCATTTGCGATGAAAGTAACCTCACAAGTTGAAGCGCAGCGTAAGATTCTGGAAGAAGCCGTCTCCACCGCGCTGATGCTTGCTTCAGAAAAATCAGATGGCGCCGAAGTGGCGGTCAGCAAAACCACCGGCATCAGCGTGAGTACCCGCTATGGTGAAGTGGAGAACGTCGAATTCAACAGCGATGGCGCGCTTGGGATCACGGTGTATCACCAGAATCGCAAAGGCAGCGCGTCATCCACCGATCTCAGCCCGGATGCCATTGCCCGTACGGTGCAGGCGGCGCTGGATATCGCCCGTTATACCTCCCCGGATCCTTACGCAGGCGTGGCGGATAAAGACCTGCTGGCGTTTGACGCGCCGGATCTCGATCTTTTCCACCCGGCGGAAGTGACCCCGGACGAAGCCATTGAACTGGCCGCGCGCGCCGAGCAGGCTTCCCTGCAGGCGGATAAGCGCATCACCAATACCGAAGGCGGCAGCTTCAACAGCCACTACGGCATCAAAGTGTTCGGCAACAGCCACGGCATGCTGCAGGGCTACTGCTCCACCCGCCATTCGCTCTCCAGCTGCGTGATCGCCGAAGAGAACGGTGACATGGAGCGTGACTACGCCTACACCATTGGCCGCGCGCTGGGGGATTTGCAGTCTCCTGAGTGGGTGGGTAAAGAGTGTGCCGAACGCACGCTGTCACGCCTGTCGCCGCGCAAACTCTCCACCATGAAGGCTCCGGTCATTTTTGCCAACGAAGTGGCGACCGGCCTGTTTGGCCATCTGGTCGGCGCGATTGCGGGCGGCTCGGTTTACCGTAAATCGACCTTCCTGCTCGACTCGCTGGGCAAGCAGATCCTGCCGGAATGGCTCACCATTGAAGAACATCCGCACCTGCTGAAGGGGCTGGCCTCCACGCCGTTCGACAGCGAAGGCGTGCGCACCGAACGTCGCGATATCATCAAAGACGGTATTCTGACCCAGTGGCTGCTGACCAACTACTCCGCGCGCAAGCTGGGGCTGAAAAGCACCGGACACGCTGGCGGCATCCACAACTGGCGCATTGCCGGACAGGGCCTGAGCTTTGAGCAGATGCTGAAAGAGATGGGCACCGGTCTGGTGGTCACCGAGCTGATGGGCCAGGGCGTAAGCGGCATCACCGGCGACTACTCGCGCGGCGCGGCGGGCTTCTGGGTGGAAAACGGTGAAATCCAGTATCCGGTGAGCGAAATTACCATCGCCGGCAACCTGAAGGACATGTGGCGCAATATCGTTACGGTCGGTAACGATATTGAAACACGTAGCAATATACAGTGTGGTTCTGTACTTCTGCCGGAAATGAAAATCGCCGGTCAGTAATACCCGTAAAGGCGTTTTAATAATAAAAAAGGAAGTGAGCAATGCGTAAACATCTGTTAGCGATCGTCGCGGCTTCAACGCTGGTTCTTGGCTCTTCTGCGTTTGCTGCCGATCTTGAAGACGACATGGGCATCCTCGGTCAAAACCTGAAGGTGGTGCAGAAAACCGACAATGCGGCTGAAATGAAAGACGCGCTGACCAAAATGCGTGAAGCGGCGCTGGACGCACAAAAAGCGACGCCTCCGAAGCTGGAAAGCAAAGCGGCAGACAGCGCAGAGATGAAAGACTACCGCCACGGCTTTGACGTGCTGGTCGGCCAGATCGACGGCGCGCTGAAGCTGGCTAACGAAGGCAAAGTGAAGGAAGCCCAGGCGGCGGCCGAGCAGTTTGTGACTACGCGCAACACATATCACCAGAAATACCGTTAACCGATCGCGCATCTGACAAACAATCAGCGGGGGCCAGTGGCTCCCGTTTTTTTTACGCGGTAATAAGTAAACCCTATCGCCATCACATTTTTGCGTCACCACGCCTGAACGTTTTCGTTTCCCAGGCGCGCGTTTTGCCGCTGGAATACGTGACATTCATCACGTAAATACCGTTATTAATCCAGATTCACCGCATTTATGTGGCACAGATCACTGCTGCGGCTCGCCTTTCCACTTCGAAGTGGAAAACAACTCGCTACAAACCATTCCCCCCCAACGTTAGTTTTATTCCAGAGCCATTAACGGGGTAAGACCAGTGATTAACGGAGCGGTAATGAACGACGTTGGGGAACAGGCGGAGCAAACAGAACAGCTCGCGAACACCATGCTGCAGCAGGTTTATGCCCTGCTGGCCCGAAACAACATCATCCCCAATGCGGTACAGGAGCAGATGCTCACTTCCCACGTGCGCGCAATGGCACACCGGTCCGTGACCGGCGAGCCGCTGCCGGAGGTTGAAGCAGAGCTGTTTGACGAAATTTCACCGGATTCAATGCGGCTCGCCCGTGAAGTGGTCGCGCAGTTTGGCAATCTTCCTGATGAAGAAGCCTGGCTGCTCTCCGTTCACTTTGAAGTCGCGAAAGACAACCTTTAAGGAGCAACACATGGAACAGATTACAGTCGTGATTGGCGATCGCCTGGGCAAAGGTCAGAAAGTGGCCGCCGGTGTCGAAAAAGCAGGCGGACGCGCGGTTGTCGTACCGGGCATGGCCGCGGACATGAAGCTCGGCGACGTGATGAAAGCGGAAAACGCCACCTTCGGCATCTCCTTCTGCGGCAGCGGCGGCGCGGGTGCCATCACAGCCCAAACGAAATATGGCTACAAGGCCAAATACGGCATGCGTTCAGTGGAAGAGGGCGTGACCGCCATCAACGAAGGCTGCAACGTGCTGGGCTTCGGCTTCATGGATAAAGAAGAGCTGGGCGAGCGTCTGGTACAGGCGTGGCAGAAGAAATACGGCGCATAAGCATGAAAGAACAGTTCACAACCACGGTGAGAGTGAAGGGCAAAGGTGACGCAAAAGCGCGCGCCTTTGCCGACGCGCTCAACCACGTTCAGGCCGCGGTGATGAAAGCCTCACCGCATATCTTACTGCGTATTGAGCCACAGGATGTGCAGGTCGTTCAGGCGCAAGAAGCGGTGCGAAAAGAAGCGTTTCTGTTCTTCTTTCTGCGCCGGGAAAGACGCACCTACAGCGTGGAGCTGGATGTGACCGTCAACGTGACCGCCATCAATCTCGACCAGGTGGATTTCGTCACGCAACGCTGATTATTCATAAAAGGGCAGACTGATGTTCTTAATTATATTAATAAAATCGCTCATCATTGGCGGCCTGGTTGGCGTCGGTGTCGGAGCCGGGGCTGCACGCATGTTTCATGCGCCTACCACACAGGGTATGGGCGCGTTTCGTACGTTGGGGGAACTGAACTCCTGCGAAGGGGACCCAGCGTCTCACTTCTCCTTTGGGTTAGGTTTCTTCTTTAACGCCTGGGCCTCTTCCGTGGCCGCAGGTGCCTTCACACAGGACGTTGACCACCGCATCATCCCGAACTGGGGTGCTGCTGCACTGATGATCAAAAACCGTAACGTCGGCGAAACGCTGCACGACCCGCGCAAAATGGCGATTGCCTGCGGCGTGATTGGCATGCTCGTCGTCACCTTCCTGAACCTGACCGCCTCCTCCGTTCCGGCAGCGCTTCAGGTCACCGCCGTGAAGGTGCTGGTACCGGCGGCTAACCTGCTGGTGAACACCGTGATGCCGGTGATCTTCTGGCTGGCGGCCATCGACGCGGGTAAAAAATCAGGCTTCTGGGCCACCATCTTTGGCGGCGCGGCGCAGCTGATCATGGGGAACGCCGTACCGGGCCTGGTGCTGGGGATCCTGATCGGTAAAGGCGTGGAAGAGAGCGGCTGGAACCACGTCACCAAAGTGATGATGGCGGCCATCGTCCTGCTCTTCGTGCTGAGCGGCTTCTTCCGCGGCTTCGACATGAAGATGATCGAATCCTTCCATCTGACCGTGCCGAACTGGCTCGACATGATCCACAACTCGCTCAGCGGTAAATAACAGGAGCCTCTAAATGGAACAGAATAAAGGTTTTTGGTATGCCGACTGGTCGTTCCCGATCTTCGTTGGCCTGCTCTCCTCGGGCGTTTTCGCCGGGACGCACATGTACTACCTCTACGGCATCGGCGCGTTTAACGAAGTGGCCTTCGTGGCGATGCTTAAAGCGGGGATCGATACCGGCGTCTACGGCGCGGTGGCGGCATTTGGCGCGAGCTTCCTGTTCGCCCGAATTATCGAAGGGTCGCTGGTGGGTATTCTTGATATCGGCGGGGCGATCCAGACTGGCGTAGGCCTCGGCGTACCGGCGCTGCTGCTGGGCGCGGGGATCATGTTCCCGGTGACCAACTTCATTGCCGCGCTGATTACCGGCCTGGTGATTGGTCTGGCGATTGGCTACGTCATCATCCTGGCGCGTAAGTTCACCATCAACCAGAGCAACTCTACCTACGGTGCAGACGTGATGATGGGCGCGGGTAACGCCTCCGGCCGCTTCCTCGGGCCGTTGATTATCCTCAGCGCCATGACCGCCTCCATTCCTATCGGCGTCGGTTCCCTGCTGGGTGCGCTGGTGTTCTACATCTGGCAGAAGCCGATCACCGGTGGCGCGATCCTCGGCGCAATGCTGTTGGGCTGGCTGTTCCCGGTCGCCCTTTAATACCCGCGGGCGCTCAGGCGCCCGCCTTATCAGGAGATCCTCATGTTTGATTTACTCCTGCGCCGTGCGCGCCTTGCCGACGATACCCTGACCGATATCGCCATTCAGAACGGGAAGATCGCGGCGCTGGGCGAGATTGACGCCCCCGCGCATAAAACGGTTGAGCTGAACGGCGACGTATTCGTCAGCGCAGGCTGGATTGACTCCCACGTCCACTGCTACCCGAACTCCCCGATTTACCACGACGAGCCGGACAGCGTCGGCATTGCCACCGGCGTCACCACCGTGGTGGACGCGGGCAGTACCGGAGCCGACGACGTGGACGATTTTTACGCCATCACCCGCAAAGCCTCCACCGAGGTGTTTGCCCTGCTGAACATCTCCCGCGTGGGGCTGATTGCCCAGAACGAGCTGGCTAACATGGCCAACATCGACGCCGACGCGGTGAAGCAGGCGGTGAAGCGCCACCCTGATTTTATCGTCGGCCTGAAGGCGCGTATGAGCAGCAGCGTGGTCGGTGAAAACGGCATTACGCCGCTGGAGCGGGCGAAAGCCATTCAGAAAGAGAACGGCGACCTGCCGCTGATGGTGCACATCGGCAACAACCCGCCGAACCTCGACGAAATTGCCGAGCTGCTGAGCTCCGGAGACATCATCACCCACTGCTACAACGGCAAACCCAACCGCATTCTGACGCCATCCGGCGAGCTGCGCGCCTCCATCACCTCCGCCCTGAAGCGCGGCGTGCGCCTGGACGTCGGCCACGGTACGGCGAGCTTCAGCTTTGAGGTGGCGAAACGCGCCATCGCGATGGGTATTCTGCCGCATACCATCAGCTCGGATATCTACTGCCGCAACCGCATCAACGGCCCGGTGGGCTCGCTGGCAAGCGTAATGTCGAAATTCCTCGCCATCGGCATGTCGCTGCCGCAGGTGATTGACTGCGTGACCGCGAACGCTGCCGACGGGCTGCGCCTGGCGCGCAAAGGCCGCATTCAGCCGGGCCTCGACGCCGACCTGACGCTGTTTACCCTCAAACGCCAGCCGACGGTGCTGACGGACGCTGAAAACGACAGCCTGCAGGCTGAACACATTCTGGTGCCGCTTGCCGCGATCCGCGCGGGCAAGGGCTACATGACCGAACAAGGGAGCACGGAACATGCCTTCGATTTATGAGAAGTACAACTTAAAGCAGGTGATCAACACCTCTGGCCGCATGACGGCGCTGGGTGTCTCCACGCCGCGCCCGGAAGTGGTGCAGGCGGCAATGGACGGTATGAATGAGTACTTCGAGATGAAGGATCTGGTTAATAAAACCGGAGAATACATCGCGAAGCTGCTGGATGTGGAAGGGGCAACGGTGGTCTCCTGCGCGTCGGCGGGCATTGCTCAGTCCGTGGCGGCGGTGCTGGTGAAAGACAGCGACTGGCTGCTGGAAAACCTGCACGTCACTCCAATCGAGAATAACGAGATCGTCCTGCCGAAAGGCCACAACGTCAACTTTGGCGCGCCGGTGGGCACCATGGTAGCGCTGGGCGGCGGCAGGCTGGTGGAAGCGGGCTACGCCAACGAATGCTCTGCCGATCAGCTGGCGGCGGCGATCACCCCACGCACGGCGGCGATCCTTTACATCAAATCGCACCACTGCGTGCAGAAAAGCATGCTCAGCGTCGAGCAGGCGGCGGTGGTGGCGCGCAAGCACGATCTCCCGCTGATCGTTGATGCGGCGGCGGAAGAAGATCTTCACGCGTACTACCGCTCTGGCGCCGATCTGGTGATCTACAGCGGCGCGAAGGCGATTGAAGGACCAACCAGCGGGCTGGTGATCGGCAAAACCCAGTACGTTGAGTGGGTGAAGCGCCAGACGGCGGGCATTGGTCGCGCGATGAAGGTGGGCAAAGAGGGTATCCTGGGCCTGACCTGCGCCATCGAACACTACCTGACGGCGACCAAAGAGAGCGGGGCCGAGATGGTGGCGAAGATGACGCCGTTTATCGACGCGCTCAACACCCTCAACGGCGTGACCGCACGCGTGGTCTGGGACAGCGCCGGTCGCGATATCGCCCGCACCGAGATTAAGTTTGATGAAGCCACAACGGGCGTCGGCACGGGCGATCTGGTGGCGAAGCTCAAGCAGGGCGAATACGCCATTTACTTCCGTGGCTACAAGGCCAACGAAGGGATTATCGAAGCGGACGTGCGCAGCGTGAACGCAGACCAGCTGAACATCGTGTACCGCCGCATTAGCGAAGTATTAGGACAGGAGAAAAACGCATGAAACTGACCCCCAACTTTTACCGTGACCGCGTCTGCCTGAACGTGCTGGCAGGATCGAAAGCCAACGCCAGCGCCATTTACGAGGCGGCGGAAGGTCACGTGCTGGTGGGCGTGCTCTCCAAAAATTACCCGGACGTGGCGAGCGCCGTTGCGGACATGCGCGAATACGCGGCGCTGATTGATAACGCGCTCTCCGTCGGCCTCGGCGCGGGGGATCCGAACCAGTCGGCGATGGTGAGTGAAATCTCCCGTCAGGTGCAGCCGCAGCACGTCAACCAGGTCTTTACCGGCGTGGCTACCAGCCGCGCGCTGCTGGGGCAGAACGACTCCGTGGTCAACGGTCTGGTCTCTCCGACCGGCACCGTCGGGATGGTCAAAATCTCCACCGGACCGCTGAGCAGCGCCGCGCCTGACGGCATCGTGCCGGTTGAAACCGCGATTGCCCTGCTGAAGGATTTCGGCGGCAGCTCCATCAAATACTTCCCGATGGGCGGCCTGAAGTGCCGTGACGAGTACAAAGCGGTGGCGGAAGCCTGCGCCCGTCACGACTTCTGGCTGGAGCCAACCGGAGGTATCGATCTGGAAAACTATGAGGAGATCCTGCAGATCGCCCTCGACGCGGGCGTGAGCAAAATCATCCCGCATATCTACAGCTCGATTATCGACAAAGCCAGCGGCGATACGCGCCCGGAAGACGTGCGCACCCTGCTTGCGATGACGAAGAAGCTGGTTAAGTAAAATAAAACCTTACCGCACACACCCAAAGGAGCCACCATGCACACCCGTACCCTGCTTGTTGCTTCACTCTCAATGTTCGCCACCACCGCTATCGCCCAGACGCAATACGCCTGGGTGGGCACCTACAACCCCAACGGCGAAGGGCTGTACCGCTTTACCGTTGACCCGCAAAGCGGCGCGCTGGCGAATAAAACGCTGGTCAGCAAGCTGCCGAACGCCGCGCAGCTGGCCGTCTCACGCGACGGCAAAACGCTGTATCTGGCAAGCGAAGTGGAGCAGGGCGTGGTGCAGGCATTGCGCGTGGGCGAAAACGGCGAGCTAAGCGAGCTGAATCAGGTAGCCTCCGGCGGCGCGGGGCCGGTTTACCTGTCGCTGACGCCGAACGGCCAGCACCTGCTGGTGGCGAACTACGTCAGCGGATCTATCGCAGTGCTGCCCGTTAACGCAGACGGCAGCCTGGGTGAGGCCACGGACACTCATCAGGATCAAGGCGAACCGGGTGCGGCGAAGCCGGAAGCGGCAGCGGAGGGCAGTTTTGCCATCAGCGATCATAACGGCCCCCACGCGCACATGATCGCTGCCGATCCGAGCGGGAAATACGTATTTTCCACCGATCTTGGGCTGGATCGCCTCTACCAGTACCGTTTTGACGATCGAACAGGAAAGCTGACCCCGAACGCTCCGCCGTTTATCAGCGCCTCCTCAAAAGGCGCCGGGCCGCGCCACTTTGTCTTTACGCCAAAAGGCGATGCCCTGTGGCTGATTAACGAAGAGGCGTCTACGCTCACCCATTATACCGTGAGCGCCAACGGCACCTTAAAAGAGGGCAAAACGCTTTCAGCCCTGCCGGAAGGTTACAAAGGCACCAGCTTTGCTGCCGGGCTGGCATTAAGCGCCGACGGCAAACAGCTGTATGTGGCTAACCGTTTGCATAACAGCATCGGGCACTTTACCGTAACAGCGGAGGGCACGCTGACCCATCAGGACGACGTGTGGACGCGCGGCGACTACCCGCGCACCCTGACGCTCGATAAACAGGGACGCTGGCTGTACGTTATGAACCAGCGCAGCGACAACATCACCCGTTTCCGCGTAGCGCAGGACGGCAAATTGAGCTTCGAGCCAGACTACACTCCGGTCGGCAGCCCATCCCAGATGGTCATTTCACCTTAAGCTGTAGAGGACAAACCCGTGCGATTTCCGAACCAACGTTTAGCGCAACTGTTCGATCTGTTGCAAAACGAGACGCTGCCGCAGGACGAGCTGGCGCAGCGGCTGTCGGTCTCCACGCGAACCGTCCGTGCCGATATCACCGCCCTGAACGCGCTGCTGGCCAGCCACGGCGCGCAGTTTATATTGAGCCGGGGCAACGGCTATCAGCTCAAAATTGATGATGTGGTGCGCTACCAGCAGCTGCAGGCATCCCATCCGCGCGCGCTGCGCATTCCCCGGACCGGACCGGAGCGCGTGCATTATCTGGTGGTGCGTTTTCTCACCTCGGCATTTTCTCTTAAGCTTGAGGATCTGGCGGACGAGTGGTTCGTCAGCCGCGCCACGCTGCAAAGCGACATGGCGGAAGTCCGCGAGTGGTTTCACCGCTATAACCTGACGCTGGAAACGCGTCCGCGCCACGGCATGAAGCTGTTTGGCAGCGAGATGTCGACCCGCGCCTGCCTGACCGATCTGCTCTGGGAGCTGGCACAGCAGGACAGCCTGAACCCGCTGGTGACCGACGTGGCGCTGAACGCGGGCGTGGCGGAGCAGATGGTGCCCGTGCTGCACGAGGCGCTGACGCGTCATCACATCCGTCTGACCGATGAAGGGGAGCTGTTCCTGCGCCTGTACTGCGCGGTGTCGGTGCGGCGCATCAGCGAAGGCTATCCGCTGCCGGAGTTCCATGCCGAAGACGTAGAAGAGAACGTGCGCGAGGCGGCGAAGGATATCGCCGTCACTATCCAGCAGCTGGCGGGCAAAGCGCTTTCACCTTCGGAGGAGAGCTGGCTGTGCGTGCACATTGCGGCGCGGCAGATCCAGGAGATTGCCCCGAGCGCCATTAACGCAGACGACGACGAAGCGCTGGTCAACTACATCCTGCGCTACATCAACACCCACTATAACTACAACCTGCTCAGCGACGAGCAGCTGCACGCGGACCTGCTCACGCACATCAAAACCATGATCACCCGCGTGCGGTATCAAATCATGATCCCCAACCCGCTGCTGGATAACATCAAGCAGCACTACCCGATGGCGTGGGATATGACCCTCGCGGCGGTGTCGAGCTGGGGCAAATACACGCCGTACGTGATCAGCGAAAACGAGATTGGCTTCCTGGTGCTGCACATTGGCGTCGGGCTGGAGCGTCACTACAACATCGGCTACCAGCGCCAGCCGCGCGTGCTGCTGGTGTGCGACGCCGGTAATGCCATGGTCCGCATGATCGAGGCGGTGCTGCAGCGCAAATACCCGCAAATTGAGGTCACGCGCACGCTCACCCTGCGCGAGTACGAGCTGGCGGAAACGATTGGCGAAGACTTTGTGATCGCCACCGCCCGCGTCAGTGAAAAGTCGAAACCGGTGGTGACGATCGCCCCGTTCCCGACCGACTATCAGTTAGAGCAGATCGGCAAGCTGGTGCTGGTGGACCGCACCCGCCCGTGGATGCTGGATAAATACTTCGACGCGGCCCATTTCCGCATTATCGACACGCCCGTTGATCAGCAAACGCTGTTCCGGGAACTGTGCGCGCAGCTTGAAGGCGAGGGGTTTGTCGGCGCGGAGTTCCTGGATTCCGTCGTCGAGCGTGAAGCCATCGTCAGCACCATGCTCGGCGACGGCATCGCGCTGCCGCACTCCCTCGGCCTGCTGGCGCAGAAAACGGTGGTCTATACCGTACTCGCCCCGCACGGCGTCCCGTGGGGCGACGAAACCGCGCACGTCATCTTCCTGCTCGCCATCAGCAAAAGCGAGTACGAAGAGGCGATGGCGATTTACGATATCTTTGTCACTTTCCTGCGTGAACGGGCAATGTCGCGGCTGTGTGGCTGCGGAAATTTTGCCGAGTTTAAGGCGGTGGCAATGGAGAGTTTGAGCCGGTTTTGAGGTAAGGGCGGACGGATAACATCCGCCTTTGTTCAACGCAGATGATGCACAACCTGGTTGCTGCTGCCGCGCCAGATCAGCGCCGGGTCTTTTAAATCCTGCACGAACTTGCCGTCGACCAGGACGTTAATCAGATCCACCACTTCCCTTTGCTGCGCGTTCAGCACTTCCAGCCTGTAGCCCGTCCAGACCCAGATATCTTTTCCCGTACACTCTGCCCGAATGCGCTTCACCAGCTTCAGGATATCCGGCACGTTTTGCGGGTGCAGGGGGTCGCCGCCGGAGAGCGAGATCCCCTGGCGTTTGATGCGGGTGTCGTTGAGGTCGTTGATGATGCGGTCTTCCATCTCAGCGGTAAACGGCATGCCGGAGTTCAGACGCCAGGTGCTTTTGTTATAGCAGCCGGGGCATTCGTGGACGCAGCCTGAGACGAACAGGGTGCAGCGGGTGCCGGGGCCGTTGACGATGTCGACGGGGTAGTATTGATGATAATTCATAGCGTTAACCTGATGCCCTCACCCCGGCCCTCTCCCACAGGGAGAGGGAGAAAACCGGTGGCCGGAATAACAATGTGCTCGATCGGTTCCCTCTCCCTTGAGGGAGAGGGGTAGAGTGAGGGGGAAAACCCTGCGCAGAACTTACCCGATCTGCCCATTCCCCAGATGCTTCACGCGGCGCTTCACCTCTTCCTGCTTGCCGGCGTTAAACGGACGCGCGTCCGGGCTGCCGAGATAGCCGCACACGCGGCGGGTCACGGAGACGCGGGCCGCGTCGTGGTTGCCGCATTTCGGGCAGGTGAAGCCTTTGCTCGTACACTCGAACTCACCGGTAAAGCCGCACTCGTAGCACTCGTCGATTGGCGTGTTGGTCCCGTAATACGGCACGTGCTGATAGCTGTAATCCCACACGTCTTCCAGCGCCTTCAGGTTGTGCTGAATGTTCGGATACTCGCCGTAGCAGATGAAGCCGCCGCTGGCGATCGGCGGATACGCCGCTTCGAAGTCGATCTTGTCGTACGGGTTCACCTTTTTCTCCACGTCGAGGTGGAAGCTGTTGGTGTAATACCCTTTGTCGGTCACGCCTTCCACAATCCCGAACTCGGCGGTGTCCAGACGGCAGAAGCGGTCGCACAGGTTCTCACTCGGCGTGCTGTAGAGGCTAAAACCGTAGCCGGTTTCCTCTTTCCACTGGTCTACCGCGTCGCGCAGGCGCTGAACGATGGCGATGCCTTTTTCGCGCAGGGCCTCGCTGTCGTACATGTGCGTGTCGCCAAACAGCGCGTTGATGGTTTCGTGAATGCCGATATAGCCCAGCGAAATGGACGCGCGACCGTTTTTGAAGATCTCAGACACGTCATCGTCCGCCTTCAGGCGCACGCCGCAGGCCCCTTCCATATAGAGGATCGGCGCCACGCGGGCCTTGACTCCTTCAAGGCGCGCGATGCGGGTCATCAGCGCCTTACGCGCCAGCTGCAGACGCTCGTCCAGCAGCGTCCAGAATTCAGCTTCATTGCCTTTCGCCTCCAGCGCGATGCGCGGCAGGTTCAGGCTGATGACGCCCAGGTTGTTGCGTCCGTCGTGGATCTGCTCGCCGTTTTCATCTTCGTACACGCCGAGGAAGCTGCGGCAGCCCATTGGCGTTTTAAACGAACCGGTCACTTTGACGACCTGATCGTAGTTCAGGATGTCCGGATACATGCGCTTGCTCGCGCACTCCAGCGCCAGCTGTTTGATGTCGTAGTTCGGATCGCCAAACTTGTGGTTCAGGCCGTCGCGAATGGCGAACACCAGTTTCGGGAACACCGCCGTTTTACGGTTTTTGCCGAGGCCGGAAATACGGTTGCGCAGGATGGACTGCTGGATCAGGCGCGATTCCCAGCTGGTGCCCAGACCAAAGCCGAAGGTCACAAACGGCGTCTGACCGTTGGCGGTGTGCAGCGTGTTCACCTCATATTCCAGCGACTGGAAGGCGTCGTAGCACTCTTTCTCGGTACGGGAGTGCGCGTAGCCGTCCGCGTCCGGGATCTGCCACTCTTCGGCGGTTTTACGATGCTTGTTAAAGCTTGCCGTCACGAACGGGGCCAGCACTTCATCAATGCGGTTAATGGTGGTGCCGCCGTAAATGTGGCTGGCAACCTGCGCGATAATCTGCGCGGTGACGGCGGTGGCCGTGGAGATCGACTTGGGCGGTTCAATCTCGGCGTTACCCATTTTAAAACCGTGGGTCAGCATGCCCTTCAGGTCGATCAGCATGCAGTTGAACATCGGGAAGAACGGCGAATAGTCGAGATCGTGGTAGTGGATCTCGCCGCGCTCGTGCGCCGACACCACGTCGCGCGGCAGCAGATGCTGGCGGGCATAGTGTTTAGCCACGATACCGGCCAGCAGGTCGCGCTGGGTCGGGATCACTTTGCTGTCTTTATTGGCGTTTTCATTGAGCAGGGCGGAGTTGGTCTGCTCCACCAGTCCACGGATCTCCTGGTTCAGACGACCGCGCTTCTCACGCTGCACGTCACGATCGTGACGGTACTCAATGTAGGCGCGCGCCAGCTGCTTGTAAGGCCCCGCCATCAGCTGGTTTTCAACCGCAGTCTGGATCTCATTGATATCGACCTGGCTGCGTTCGTTCATCTGGCTGCTAACGACTTCTGCGACGGTGGCGCAGTAATCTGCGTCATCGACTCCCGCTGCTTTAGCTGCACGCAGAATGGCTTCCTGGATGCGCTCTGATTTAAACGGCACTTTACAGCCATCACGTTTCATCACATGCGGTGTCATGATCACTCCATTTTTTGAAAACAGGTTATCCACAGAGGTGGAGAAGTATTCACCGGGCGTATTCCCCGCCGGGCCAAAGACTTCCCGCGTTCCCAGCTCGTGTTATCCACAATTCCGGCCAGCGTAAGCGCCGTCTTGTTGTTGGAATAGTAGACGATAAATACAAGATATTGGGTCGGCGTGCATTTTAAGTGCTACATATAGTGATTTGCATCAAACATGTTTGCGATTTATTTGATGCAGAACAAAGTAAAAAGACGAGAGTACAAACGACGGGCGCTTCAGCGATTGTAAAGGCGCGCGAGAAAAATCTGATTAATTATTCAACAAAAACAGTAAAATAAGCCGGATGCTGGGCTGCACCCGGCGAGAAGGTTACTGCTGCAGCCACCAGACGGCTTCAAACGGACGGAGCGACGTCGTTTGCGGTGCCGGGTAGTTACTCATCAGCACCTGTGATTTATCGCTGAGAGCGTCTGTCTGCCATTCCTGAGGCGTATGGCTCAGGTTTGCCGCCACCATCAGCGTCTGACCCTGCCACTGACGACGGTAGCACCACAGGGAAGGATGGTCCGGCAGGAGATCCTCATAATCTCCCCACGTCAGCACCGGCAGGGTTTTGCGCAGGCTAATCAGCGACTGGTAGGTGTAGAACACCGAATCCGGGTCGTCGAGCGCCGAGCGTGCATTCACGGTTTCGTAGTTCTCGCAGACGCCAATCCACGGCTCGCCCTCGGTAAAGCCCGCATTGTGCGACGCGTCCCACTGCATTGGGGTTCGTCCGTTATCACGTGACTTACTCGCCAGAATCGCCAGTAATTCATCCGGCTCGCGGCCGTTGGCGCGGAGTTCCGCGAACATGTTCAGGCTCTCCACGTCGCGGTAATCGGTGATGCGGCTGAAGTGCGGGTTGGTCATCCCCAGCTCCTCGCCCTGGTAGATATACGGCGTACCCTGCATGCCGTGCAGCACCATGCCGAGCATCTTCGCGGCAGCCACGCGGTGTTCCCCTTCATCACCAAAGCGCGACACGATGCGCGGCTGATCGTGGTTACACCAGAACAGCGCGTTCCACGCTTTGTTGTGCATCCCCTGCTGCCAGTGGCGGAAGAGGGTTTTCAGCGCGACGAAGTCCGGCTTCGCCTGCGTCCATTTTTCGCCGCCGGGGTAGTCCACTTTCAGATGATGGAAGTTAAAGGTCATCGACAGCTCGCTGCCGTCGAGCGACGCGTACTGCTGGCAGTTCTCCAGCGAGGTCGAGGACATCTCGCCAACCGTCATCAGGTTGCGTGGGGTGAAGACGTCGCGGCTCATCTCCTGCAGGTATTCGTGGATGCGTGGCCCGTCGGTGTAGAAGCGGCGGCCGTCTCCGATGTTATCGTCCGGGAAATCCTGATCTTTTGAAATCAGGTTAATCACGTCCAGACGCAAGCCGTCCACGCCGCGATCGGCCCAGAACTCGCACACCTTTTTCAGCTCGGCGCGCACGGCCGGGTTTTCCCAGTTGAGGTCCGCCTGCTCCGGCGCAAACAGGTGCAGATAGTACTGCTCGCTCTCGGCGTGCCAGCGCCAGGCGTTGCCGCCAAACTTGGAGCGCCAGTTGTTGGGCAGCTGCTCCGGCGTGCCGTCGCGCCAGATGTAGAACTGGCGATACGGGCTCGCTTTGTTCAGCGACTCGCGGAACCAGGCGTGCTGCGTGGAGGTGTGGTTAAACACCATGTCCAGCACGATGCGGATGCCGCGCTCGTGCGCCTCGGCAACCAGCTCGTCGAAATCATCCAGCGTGCCGTAGGCGGGGTCGATGGCGGTGTAATTCGCCACGTCGTAGCCGTTATCCACCTGCGGGGAGATATAAAACGGCGTCAGCCAGATGGCATCAATGCCGAGGGTTTTCAGGTAGTCCAGACGCTGCGTCACGCCGCGCAGATCGCCGGTGCCGCTGCCGGTCGTGTCCTGGAAACTCTTTGGGTAAATCTGATAGATGACGCCGTTTTGCCACCAGTGAGGAAGGGTATTCATAGTGCGTTCCTGCAAATGCGAAGGGGCGCAATTGCGCCCCGAAAGAGAGAATTAAACAATCTGCAGCGAGCCCTGACGGAACTTGCGCTGGTAAACCACGGTGGTGAGCGCCATTGGGACGATAATCGCGATGGCCATCGCCAGGGCAAACACCTGCCAGTACGCGGGCTGGATGGAGAGGATGCCCGGCAGGCCGCCGACGCCAATCCCGTTCGCCATCACGCCGTTCAGGCCGCACACCAGGCCCGCCAGACCGGAACCGATCATCGCGCAGAGCATCGGGAAGCGGTATTTCAGGTTGATACCGTACATCGCCGGTTCGGTGACGCCGAGGTAGGCGGAGATAGCTGCCGGAACGGAGATCTCACGCTCGTTGTGCTTGCGGCTGACGATGATGATGCCGGTCACCGCCGATGCTTGTGCAATGTTAGACAGGGCGATAATCGGCCAGACCGGCGTGCCGCCAAGGCTCTGGATCATCTGCATATCAATCGCCAGCGTGGTCTGGTGCACGCCGGTGATCACCAGCGGGGCGTACAGGAAGCCAAACAGCGCGGCACCAATCGGCGCGAAGCTGCCGGTCATCAGGTGACGCACCGCGAAGGCCACGCCGTCGCCGATCATGCGGCCAAACGGACCGATAAAGGCGTGCGCCAGGAACACCGCCAGGATCAGCGAGCAAACCGGCACCACCACCAGATAGAGATAATCCGGCACGATGCGCTTCAGGCGCGTTTCAATAAAGCCCAGCGCCAGACCGGCCAGCAGTGCCGGGATCACCTGCGCCTGGTAGCCCACCTTAGCGATGGTAAACAGCCCGAAGTTCCACACCTCCGGCACCTGTTGACCAAGTAAGTAAGCGTTCATTAACTGCGGAGAGACCAGCGTGACGCCCAGCACGATACCAAGAATCGGTGTGCCGCCCATTTTGCGCACCGCGGACCAGCAAATCCCGACCGGCAGATAGAAGAAAATTGCCTCGCCAATCAGCCACAGGAAATCGTAAACGGTTTTCAGCGCCGGATAGATCTGCGCCAGCGTTTTGCCGTCGCTCATCGGCACATCGCCGATGACGTTACGGAAGCCTAAGATTAAGCCCCCGCTGATCAGCGCCGGCAGCAGCGGGAAGAAGATCTCCGCGAAATGGGAGATCAGCTGCTCGTGCCACTTCATATTCTGGCGCGCGGCCTTCTTCGCCTGCTCTTTATCGGCAGAAGAGTGCCCGGTTGTCGCCAGCAGAGCCTGATAGTAATCGCCCACTTCGGTACCAATAACGACCTGGAACTGACCGGCGTTGGTGAAGCAGCCTTTGACCATGGAAAGCTCTTCAATGGCTTTCGGGTCCGCTTTGGCCGGATCGTTCAGCACGAAGCGCAGGCGGGTAATGCAATGACTGACGGTGGCGATGTTCTCGCGGCCGCCGACCAGGACGATCAGCCGATCGATATCTGCTTGTTTGACTTTACTCATCATGAAACCTCATGACAGATGGTGAGGGGGGTGTAATGACCTGAGCGCAAGCCTACTCCTTCAGCGTGACGGCGAAAATGGGAACGTTCCCGAAATCGGGCGAAGATCACAATAAACCGTTGAGGGGGGGTTAAGAGAGGTGGGCAGGAATGACGATCTGACGCGGCTCAGCGCGCCCGTTGATCTGTTCGATCAGCTGCGCGGCGGCCTGTCTGCCGGACTCGGCGTAGCCCGGATCGACGGTGATGATCTCCGGGTGCAGGAACTTCATCAGCGGCGTGCTGCCGACGCTCGCCACCTGCAGGTTATCGATGCGCTGCTCCTGCAGATATTTGCTGGCACCCAGCGCCAGCGTATCCGTGGCGCACACCAGCGCGGTGGTCTGCGGGGTCAGGACGTTGGCGACCTGCTCGTAACCCTGCTTCATGCCCAGCCCCGGCAGGGAGGCCACGGCGGAGAGATTGTGGTTTTTGCAAAAGGTCAGGTAGGCCTCGTGGCGGCGCTTACCGGTGGTGACGTCCGCGTGCGGTACCCCGAGGAAGCTGATGTGGCGGTGGCCTTCGTCGAACAGGCGCTGCATCAGGGTGATTATCGCGCCCTCGTCGTCATAGCAGACGGAGGCAAAGCCGTGGGCATCGCGCGCCAGCAGCACCAGCGAAGGCTGCCAGGGTTTCAGCATCTCGTCTTTGATGCCGGTAAAACCGAACAGCACCACGCCATCAATGTTGCGCCGCTGGAGCATGCCCAGATGCTCTTCCACCAGCTGCGGAGAAAACTGACTCTCCATCATGATCGGATCATAGCCCTGCTCGTAGAAGGCGGGCAGCATGGTCTGCACGGCGAGGTTTTCTGACAGGGAATCCAGACGCGAAACAATGATGGCGACGACTTTGTCACTCTGCCCGCGCATGGCGCGCGCGGAGCGGGAAGGGGAAAAACCGTGCTGATTCATGACCGCCTCAACGCGCTCGCGGGTGCGTTCGCTGACGCCGCTTTCGTTGTTCAGCACGCGTGAGACGGTCGATTTCCCCACGCCGCTTAAACGCGCGATGTCTTTAATCGTAAGGCGGTTCTGCATGCTGTATTCCCTGTAACAACGACGATGTAGTGAATTGAGCCTAATGCTATAGCGCGATTTCGCTATGGGCAAAGTCTGGTTTACGTTCGGTTTATTTGCAGGGGGGTATAATACCGCCCGAATCGTCACAAAGGGTACGCTTAAATCCCTATACTGCGCGACGACACCCTACTTTTTACTTACCGGAGGCTTCATGGATCCCGATCCCACACCTCTCCTGAACGGGAGAATGCGTTCTTTCCGGTAAGCCAGCCTGTTGCTGACTCACCGGTGATGTGAGGCAGCAACGCCACAAACGTTCCTGCTTGAAAAATTAAGTGCCTCTCAGGTACGGCCTTGCCACGCCTGAAGGAAATGCTGCGTCCGCATTCGCGGATGCGGAGGAATGAGTATGTTTAAAAATATCACCCGGCAGCTGCAGGCCCTGCTGAGCCGCCACCTGCCACACCGTCTTGTTCAGCGCGACCCGCTGCCCAATGCTAAAAACATGGCGGGCACCGCGATCCCCGCGTCCCTGACCGAACGCTGCCTGAACGTGGCGGCGATGGATGAAAACGAAGTCTGGCGCGCGTTCGGCGGACACCCGGAAGGGCTAAACGCGGCCGAAGTGGAAAAAATCCGCGCCGTGCACGGCGATAACCAGATCCCGGCGCAGAAGCCTTCTCCGTGGTGGGTACACCTGTGGCTCTGCTACCGCAACCCGTTCAACCTGCTGCTGACCGTGCTCGGCCTTATCTCCTACGCGACGGAAGATCTGTTTGCCGCAGGGGTGATTGCCCTGATGGTGGGCATTTCCACGCTGCTGAACTTTATTCAGGAGGCCCGCTCCACCAAAGCGGCGGACGCCCTGAAGGCGATGGTCAGCAATACCGCGACCGTCTCGCGCGTGATTAACGATCTCGGCGAAAACGCCTGGGTGGAATTGCCTATCGACCAGCTGGTGCCGGGCGATCTGGTGAAGCTGGCGGCGGGGGACATGATCCCGGCGGATTTACGCATCATCCAGGCGCGCGATCTGTTCGTCGCGCAGGCCTCCCTGACCGGGGAATCCCTGCCCGTTGAAAAGGTGGCGCGCAGCCGCGACCCGCAGCAGATGAACCCGCTCGAGTGCGACACCCTGTGCTTTATGGGCACCACGGTGGTCAGCGGCACCGCGCAGGCGATTGTCACCGCTACCGGGGGCAACACCTGGTTCGGACAGCTTGCCGGGCGCGTCAGCGAGCAGGAGAGCGAGCCGAACGCCTTCCAGAAAGGCATTGGCCGCGTCAGCATGCTGCTGATTCGCTTTATGATGGTGATGACGCCGATCGTGCTGCTGATCAACGGCTACACCAAGGGCGACTGGTGGGAAGCGGCGCTGTTTGCGCTCTCCGTGGCCGTCGGCTTAACGCCGGAAATGCTGCCGATGATCGTCACCTCCACACTGGCGCACGGGGCGGTGAAGCTCTCTAAACAGAAAGTCATCGTCAAACACCTCGACGCCATTCAGAACTTTGGCGCGATGGACATTCTCTGCACCGATAAAACCGGCACCCTGACGCAGGACAAAATCGTGCTGGAGAACCACACCGATATCTCCGGCAAAACCAGCGAGCGCGTGCTGCACAGCGCGTGGCTGAACAGCCATTACCAGACCGGGCTGAAAAACCTGCTCGACGTGGCGGTGCTGGAAGGGGTGGATGAGGAATCCGCCCGCACGCTCTCCGGTCGCTGGCAGAAGGTGGATGAGATCCCGTTCGACTTCGAGCGCCGCCGCATGTCGGTAGTGGTGAGCGAGCAGCAGGACGTCCACCAGCTGATCTGCAAAGGGGCGCTGCAGGAGATCCTCAACGTGTCGACGCAGGTGCGCCATAACGGCGACATCGTGCCGTTGGACGACACCATGCTGCGCCGCATCAAGCGCGTCACCGACAACCTGAACCGTCAGGGGCTGCGCGTGGTGGCGGTTGCAAGCAAGTTCCTGCCCGCGCGTGAGGGTGACTATCAGCGTATCGACGAATCCGATCTGATCCTCGAAGGTTACATCGCCTTCCTCGATCCGCCGAAAGAGACTACCGCGCCGGCGCTGAAGGCGCTGAAGGCGAGCGGCATCACGGTGAAAATCCTCACCGGCGACAGCGAGCTGGTGGCGGCCAAAGTGTGCCATGAAGTGGGTCTGGACGCGGGCGACGTGGTGGTGGGGAGCGATATTGAACATCTCTCTGATGACGAGCTGGCGAAGCTTGCCCAGCGCACCACGCTGTTTGCCCGGCTGACGCCGATGCACAAAGAGCGCATCGTCACCCTGCTTAAGCGCGAAGGCCACGTGGTGGGCTTCATGGGCGACGGCATCAACGACGCGCCCGCGCTGCGTGCGGCGGATATCGGTATCTCCGTAGACGGGGCGGTCGATACTGCCCGCGAAGCGGCGGATATCATCCTGCTTGAAAAGAGCCTGATGGTGCTGGAGGAGGGTGTCATCGAAGGGCGCCGCACCTTTGCCAACATGCTCAAGTACATCAAAATGACCGCCAGCTCCAACTTCGGTAACGTCTTCAGCGTGCTGGTAGCGAGCGCGTTTCTGCCGTTCCTGCCGATGCTGCCGCTGCACCTGCTGATCCAGAACCTGATGTACGATGTCTCTCAGGTGGCGATCCCGTTTGATAACGTCGACGACGAGCAGATCCAGAAGCCGCAGCACTGGAACCCGGCGGATCTCGGGCGCTTTATGCTGTTCTTTGGCCCGATCAGCTCCATCTTCGACATCCTGACCTTCTGCCTGATGTGGTTTGTGTTCCACGCCAACACCCCGGAACACCAGACGCTGTTCCAGTCCGGCTGGTTCGTGGTCGGGCTGCTGTCGCAGACGCTGATTGTGCATATGATCCGCACCCGCCGCATTCCGTTCATCCAGAGCCGCGCGGCGTGGCCGCTGATTGTGATGACGGGCATTGTGATGGCGCTCGGCATCGCGCTGCCGTTCTCACCGCTGGCTGGCTACCTGCAGCTGCAGGCGCTGCCGCTGAGCTACTTCCCGTGGCTGGTGGCGATCCTCGCGGGCTACATGGTGCTGACCCAGATGGTGAAAGGGTTCTATGCGCGTCGGTATGGGTGGCAGTAAGTTATGTTTGCCGGGTGGCGGCTTCGCCTTACCCGGCCTACTCCCGAAACGTAGGCCCGGTAAGCGCAGCGCCACCGGGCAATAGCTTTCCTCTCAAATTCAACAACCTGTGATCTCCGTCGGCGCATTCGCTTGACGACAAATTGAGCGCATGTTAACAGAATGTTTTGCCTTTATACCCTAAATAATTCGAGTTGCATGAAGGCGGCAAGGGAGTGAATCCCCGGGAGCTTACATAAGTAAGTGACCGGGGTGAACGAGTGCAGCCAACGCACAGGCAACTTGAAGTATGACGGGTATATTTGGCCCGTCAGATAAGGAACATTCATGTTACGGTACAGTCTCTTAACCGCCGGGCTGATGCTCGGCGCCTCTGCCTTTGCTGCCCCGGCAGGGGATCTCCCCTTAATGCCCTGGCCTGCGAAGGTCGAACGCCCGACGACCCAGGGCGCGCTGGTGCTCAGCAACAACGTATCCATTAGCGTCAGCGGGGACGATCTCGGCGATGCCGTCAACCGCCTGCGCCAGCGCATCGCCCTGCAAACCGGCTGGACGCTGCAGCCTCAGGCTGAAAAGCCAGACAAACCGACCATCCGCATTGCCATCGCTAAAAAGGTGAAGCCGCAGCCGCTGCCTGACAGCGATGAAAGCTATACGCTCACGGTGGACGCCAACGGCGTAACTATCTCCGCCAATACCCGCTTTGGTGCCATGCGCGCCATGGAAACGCTGCTCCAGCTGATGCAGAACGGCGCGGAAAACACCTCGCTGCCGTGGGTCACCATTGAAGATTCGCCGCGCTTCCCGTGGCGCGGGCTGCTGCTCGACTCGGCGCGTCACTTTATTCCGCTGCCGGATATCAAGCGCCAGATCGACGGCATGGCCGCGGCAAAGCTCAACGTGCTGCACTGGCACTTAA
The DNA here is from genome assembly GCF_000493015.1 of Enterobacter sp. MGH 24. Lineage (NCBI taxonomy): Bacteria > Pseudomonadati > Pseudomonadota > Gammaproteobacteria > Enterobacterales > Enterobacteriaceae > Enterobacter > Enterobacter sp. MGH 24. The sequence continues at coordinate 1,946,327 of NZ_KI535657.1, forward strand.
CCGACGACCAGGGCTGGCGCTTTAGCTCGAAGCGCTACCCTAAGCTGACGCAGCTTGCCAGCGACGGGCTGTTCTACACGCCTGAACAGATGCGCGAGGTGGTGCGTTACGCCACCGAACGCGGCATTCGCGTAGTGCCGGAAATCGACATGCCGGGCCACGCCTCGGCGATTGCCGTGGCCTACCCGGAGCTGATGAGCGCCCCGGGGCCGTACGCAATGGAGCGCCACTGGGGCGTGCTGAAGCCGGTGCTGGATCCGACAAAAGAGGCAACCTACGCCTTCGCCGACGCTATGGTCAGCGAACTGGCAGCGATCTTCCCGGATCCGTATCTGCACATCGGCGGCGATGAGGTGGACGACAGCCAGTGGAAAGCGAACGCCGCGATCCAGAATTTCATGCGCGACAACAGGCTGGCGGACAGCCACGCGCTGCAGGCCTATTTCAACCGCAAGCTGGAAACGATCCTTGAGAAGCATCACCGTCAGATGGTCGGCTGGGACGAGATCTACCATCCCGACCTGCCGAAAAGCATTCTGATCCAGTCCTGGCAGGGGCAGGACGCGCTGGGGCAGGTGGCGCAGAACGGCTACAAGGGCATTCTCTCGACGGGCTTCTATCTCGACCAGCCCCAGTCCACCGCCTATCACTATCGCAACGAAATTGTCCCGCAGGGGCTGAACGGCGTGGATGTGATTGCAGACACCGACAGCGCCCAGAGCTGGGCCTTCACCATGCCGCGCCTGAAGGGCAAGCCGATTGAGGGGAGCTTCACGCTGGTGAAAGGGGAGTCCGGCTGGCGCGGATTTATTGATTTTGCCGGGAAATCCCGCCGAGCGGTGCAGGATATTGAATGGCGTGGCGACAATCAGGTGACCTTTACCGTCGACACCTGGATGGGCGAAACGCGCCCGGTGGTCTCCGTCGATAACGACACGCTCACCGGCTATTTCCTGGTGGGGAATACGCGCTACCCCATCAGCGGCACGCGTCTGGACGACGTACCGAAAGGCATTCCGCCGGTCGTGCCGGACGTGGCGAATCAGGCCAACCTGCTCGGCGGCGAGGCCGCGCTGTGGGCGGAAAACGTGGTGGCGCCGGTGCTGGATATCCGCCTGTGGCCGCGAACGTTTGCGGTGGCGGAGCGGCTGTGGTCTGCACAGGATGTCAACGACGTCGACAACATGTACACCCGCCTGCAGGCGATGGACAGCTGGTCGACGGTGTCGGTCGGGCTGCAGCAGCATACCCAGCAGCAGGTGCAGTTCACGCGCCTCGCCGGTAATGCCGACACGCTGCCGCTGCAGATCCTCGCGCAGGCGGTAGAGCCCGCGCAGTATTACACCCGTCAGCACCTCAAGTTCCAGTCCGGAAACTACCATCAGTTTGAGCCGCTCAACCGCTTCGCGGATGCTCTGAACGCCGAAAGCGCCACCGTGCGCCAGATGCACAAATGGGCGGACCGTCTGGTGAGCGATGCGGAAGACGCGGAAAGCGCCGACGCGCTGCGCCACGTTTTCAACCGGTGGCAGAACAACACCAGCGACGCGCTGGCGCTAAGCGAAAACAGCTATCAGCTGAAGGCGATGAAGCCGGTGATTCAGGAGGTGGATAAGCTGGCCTCGATTGGCCTGCGGCTGACGGATCTGGTGGCGCGCCAGGGCACGCTGGATGACAAAGAGATCGCCTCGATTCAGAGCGAGCTGGACAACGCGGCGAAGGTTCAGGACGAAGTGGTGATTGCGGCGGTCTATCCGCTGGAGACGCTGCTGCGCGCGACGCGGAATCAGTAGCAAGCAACAAAAAAGGCAGCCTGGGCTGCCTTTTTTTATCGCCAAAGCGAATTAACGACGTACGGCGATCGCTTCGATTTCAATTTTCACGTCTTTAGGCAGACGGGCTACTTCCACGCAGGAGCGCGCCGGGAAAGTCGCATTATGCTCGGTGAAGAACGCTTCGTAAGTGGCATTAACGGTCGCGAAATCGTTCAGATCTTTCACGAAAACGGTGGTTTTCACGATGTCGCCCACTTTCAGACCGGCAGATTCAACGATAGCCTGCACGTTTTCCAGCGACTGACGCGCCTGCGCCGCGACGTCTTCCGGCACCGCGCCAGTTTTTGGGTTTACCGGGATCTGACCTGAAGTGATGATCATGCTGCCCAGATCAACGCCCTGAACGTAAGGGCCGATAGCGGCTGGTGCATTTTCCGTCGCGAGTACTTTGCTCATGTTTTCTCCAGAATTACAGCGTTAAGAATGTTCCCGGCCATTATAACAGCCGGGATTTCATTACCAACCTCAATTAATTGGCCAGCACCACATAATGAGAAAACTCTTTTTCGCAGTATTTGCATTTGAGCGCGATGTCATCGGCGCGTTTTTTCACTGCAAAGCTGGAGTAAACCGGCTCCGCATGGCTGATGCAGTTGCTGTTCGGGCAGACCAGCACGCGCTCGATACGATCCGGCAGGCTCGGGCGGGATTTGCCGACCACTTCATACTCGTCGATGCGGTTGACGGTAGCGTCCGGCGCGTACAGCGACAGCTGGTTAACCTGCTCGTCGGTCAGGAAGGTATTCTCGATTTTGATCAGGTCCTTGCGGCCCATTTCACCTGACGGCAGGTTCAGGCCGATGGTGATGCGCTGGTCGGTTTCGGTCAGTTTGAACAGCGTCAGCAGCTTAAAGCCGACCTGCGCAGGGATGTGGTCAATCACGGTGCCACGCTTGATGGCTTCAACCTGGAGTTTGTTATCGTGTGTCATGGTCGTTTCCCCTTACAGTGCCAATTCGCGATTCAGAACCAGTGCCAGTAACGCCTGGCGGGCGAAGATGCCGTTTCCGGCCTGCTGGAAGTACCAGGCGTGCGGCGTTTTGTCCACGTCTGTGGCGATCTCATCGATGCGCGGCAGCGGGTGAAGGACCTTCATGTTGTCGCGCGCGCCCTCGAGGTCGCTGGCACGCAGCACGAACTGCGCCTTCACGTTGGCGTATTCGGACGGGTCCAGACGCTCTTTCTGCACGCGGGTCATGTAGAGAATATCCACGTGGCCCATCACCTCTTCGATGCTGGCGTGCAGGCTCCACGCAATGCCTTTCTCGTCCAGCATGTCGAGAATGTACTGCGGCATCGCCAGCGCATCAGGCGCGATGAAGAAGAAGCGGTTGCCGTTAAATTTCGCCAGCGCCTGGGTCAGGGAGTGGACGGTGCGGCCGTACTTCAGGTCGCCGACCATGGCAATGTTCAGGTTCTCAAGCTTGCCCTGCGTCTCCTGAATGGTGAACAGATCCAGCAGGGTCTGGGTCGGATGCTGGTTAGCACCGTCACCGGCGTTCAGCACCGGAATGCCGCCGGAAAACTCGGTCGCCAGACGCGCCGCGCCCTCCTGCGGGTGACGCATCACAATCGCGTCGACGTAGGTGCTGATCACTGAAATGGTATCCGCCAGGGTCTCGCCTTTTTTACCCAGCGACGTGTTGCTGCTGTCCGAGAAGCCCACCACGCTCGCGCCCAGGCGGTGCATGGAGGTTTCAAAGGAGAGGCGGGTGCGGGTTGAGGCTTCGAAGAAGCAGCTCGCAATCACCTTGTGCTTCAGCAGCTCCGGTTGCGGATTGGCCTTCAGTTTTGCCGCGGTTTCCAGAACCAGTTCCAGCTCTTCGCGGCTGAGGTCGTTTATGGAAATGATGTGTTTTTGATAAAGCGGATTCATGTTTATCTCCTGACGCCGGGCAAAAAAAAGCCCCTCAAATGAGGGGCTCTGGGAATAGGTTTAGCAACGGGAAGAAAAACGGCAGGCCAGCGTCTGATTTCAGACGCGGTAAGACGTTATGTCGTACACGCTTGACCATGCTTCCTCCCGGCAAATTGTCGGGCATTATACGCAGCTCGCTTTTCGGATCAAGCGATTTAATGCACGCTTTACTCAATGCAAACGGTTCTTTATGAATATTAATGCGTTCTGAGTAAATAATTAATTTGCTTATGCACCAGCGCGGTGCGCTTCACGACGCGAGGGGCGACCCAGACGATACTGCTGCCAGCCACCACGCCTAAAATTTCCGGCAGCTGGTGATAATCCAGAATACGCGCCACCGCGCGGCCATATCCGGCGACGGTATGAACAAGGATAAACTCGCTATTGTGCTCGACGCTGACCACCATTTCGGACACGGTACGCGCGGCGTCGGGGGCAGGGCGCAGCTGGGGATTCAGCGAATAAATTTTTAGCCCTTTGGCATTTCGAATTTTTATGACACCGAGCAATTTAAGCAGACGTGAAACGGTGGACTGGCTGATGGTCTCAAAACCACGCTCCTGCAAATCCCGGCGGATCTCCTCCTGAGAGAGATAACTCTTTTCTGCGATCAGACGCTGGCAGACCGTCAGCTGAAGCTGTTCTTTTGGAGAGTAATCACCATATTCCGTCATAACTATTTCCCATGTAAGTGGCTGAAACAAAACGCCCGGTGGCGCTACGCTTACCGGGCCTACAACTTCAAAACATCACAACACCGCCCCCAGGCTTAACGCCGCCATAATCACTACCGTTAAAATGCCCAGCAGCGGCGCCACCCATTTCAGATAACGCACGTAGGGCACGCGGGCGATAGCCAGCCCGCCCATCACGACGGCAGAGGTGGGAGTGACCAGGTTCACGATGCCTGAGGCCGACTGGTAAGCCGTGACCACCAGGTCGCGGTTGACGTTAGCGAAATCGGCAAGCGGCGCCATGATCGGCATCGTCAGAACGGCCAGGCCGGACGAAGAAGGCACAAGAAACGACAGCACGACCTCCAGCCAGTACATCACGTTGATAAACGCTACCGTGGACAACCCGCTGACCAGCCCTTCCGCGCTGTGCAAAATGGTGTGGGTAATCATGCCCTTATCCATGATGACTACGATACCGCGCGCGATGCCGATAATCAGCGCGACGCCCAGCAAATCTCGCGCGCCGTTGATAAACGTCGAAGTCAGCTCTTCTTCGCTCATGCGGGCAATCAGGCCGACGATAATCGCGCTGGCGAGAAACACCGCCGAAATCTCCGCCATCCACCAGCCCAGCACCGCCACGCCGTAGATCATCACCGCGAAGGCGAGGGCGAAAATCACCAGGATGATTTTGCGCACCGGGGTAAATTCCAGCGACTGTTCGCCCTTGTTGCCGAGGAAGTGGGCGCGGTTCTCTTCCTGCTTATCCGCCACGATCGACAGTGACGGATCCTGGCGCACCTTGCGGGCGTAACGCATTACCCACGCCACGCAGATGATCCAGCCGATGACCAGCAGCGCCACGCGCAGGGCGATGCCGTTAGTGAAGGGGATCCCGGCGGCGTTGGCGGCGATCACCGTGGCAAACGGGTTGATGGTGGAGCCGAGGGTGCCGATCCCCGCGCCAAGCAGCACGGTGGAGGCGGCGACCACCGGGTCGAACCGCGCGGCCAGCATTACCGGCACCAGCAGGGTATAGAACGGCAGCGACTCCTCGGCCATGCCGTAAATCGTCCCGCCTGCGGCAAACAGCGCCATCAGGATCGGGATCATCCACTCCTCGCGGCCGCGCAGCCGGGTGGTGACGCGTTCGATCCCGGCGTCAATCGCCCCGGTTTTGGTGACGATCCCGAGAAATCCCCCGATGATCAGGATAAACAGCGCCACGTCGATCGCCCCGGCCTGGCCGGACTCCGGATCGTACAGCCCGGCAATCGGCGCCATCAGGACGGAAACCAGCCCCTGCGGATGTGCCGCCACGTGCGCGTACGTTCCGGCAATCGGGACTTCTTTACCGAGGGTTTCGTTCATTGCCATCTGGTACTGCCCGGCGGGGACGACCCAGCTCAGCGCCGCCACAACGGCAATCAGAAAAAAGAGAATGGTGTAAGCGGAGGGAAACTTAAATTTGCCCATGATGTGCTCCTTAAACCCGGCGCACCCCTTGGCGCGCCGGGCGGTGATTAGTCGCCGAGTGTCGCCACCATGACCGCTTTAATGGTGTGCATGCGGTTCTCTGCTTCGTCGAAGACGATGGAGTTCGGTGATTCGAAGACCTCTTCCGTCACCTCCAGCCCCTTCAGGCCGTACGCCATCTCGATCTCGCGGCCCACTTTGGTGTGCTCGTTGTGGAACGCCGGCAGGCAGTGCATAAACTTGACGTTCGGGTTGCCGGTGGCCTTCATCACGTCCGCGTTGATTTGATACGGCTTCATCAGGCTGACGCGCTCGGCCCAGGCTTCCTTCGGCTCGCCCATAGAGACCCACACGTCGGTGTAGAGGAAATCGGTCCCCCGCACGCCTTCTTCCACGTCGTCGGTGAGGGTGATGCGCGCGCCCGTCTCTTTCGCGATGGCGCGGCACTGCTCGACCAGCCCGGCTTCCGGCCAGAAGGATTTCGGCGCGACGAGGCGGATATCCATCCCCATCTTGGCCGCGCCGACCATCAGCGAGTTGCCCATGTTGTTGCGCGCGTCGCCGAGATAGGCAAAGCTCAGCTCCGGCAGGGTTTTGCCCGGCGCGTGCTCCAGCATGGTCATCAGGTCGGCGAGGATCTGCGTTGGGTGGAACTCGTCGGTCAGGCCGTTCCACACCGGCACGCCCGCGTACTCGCCCAGCTCTTCGACGATGGCCTGGCCGTAGCCGCGGTATTCTATGCCGTCATACATGCGGCCCAGCACACGGGCGGTGTCCTTCATTGACTCTTTATGGCCAATCTGCGATCCGCTTGGGCCGAGGTAGGTGACCTGCGCGCCCTGGTCGAATGCGCCCACTTCAAAGGCGCAGCGGGTGCGGGTAGAGGTTTTTTCAAAAATCAGGGCGATGTTTTTCCCGACCAGGGTTTGCTTCTCACGCCCGGCTTTTTTGGCGGCCTTGAGTTCGATGGCGAGGTCGATGAGGTACTGGATCTCCGCCGGGGTGTAGTCCAGCAGTTTCAGGAAGTTGCGGTTTTTCAGGTTGATGGTCATGGGTAAATCCTTTTTAAAATGAGTGTTCAGTTACGAATCAACGTGCCTTTCTCGCCCGCGAGGATCTCCGCGCCGTCGGCCAGCGCCCCGATCCCGGCAATGCCGTTGCAGGCCTCAACAAACTCGCGGCAGGCGGCCACTTTCGGCCCCATCGATCCGGCGTCGAACTGCATGCCTCTGAGCAGCTCCGGCGTAACCTGCGCCAGCGGGCGCTGGGTCGGTTTGCCCCAGTCGAGGTACACCGCGTCGGCATCGGTGAGGATCAGCAGGGCATCCGCCTCAATCTGGCGCGCCAGCAGGGCGGCGGAGAGGTCTTTGTCGATCACCGCCTCAATCCCGCGATAGCCGTTGGCGTTTTCCACCACCGGCACGCCGCCGCCGCCGTTGCAGATCACCAGGTGGTCGCGCTGAATCAGCGCCGTGATGGCGTCGCTCTCGACGATGCGCTTCGGCTGCGGTGACGGCACCACGCGGCGGACGTAGCTCCCGTCGGCCTTGAACACCCAGCCTTTTTCCGCGGCCAGCATTTTTGCCTGGGCTTCGCTGTACACCGGGCCGATGTATTTGGTCGGGTTGCTGAAGGCAGGGTCGGCAGCGTCCACTTCCACCTGCGTGAGCAGGACACTCACCTCGCGCTGCGGCAGATTGTTTTTCAGCGCCTGCTGGAGCATGTAGCCGATCATTCCCTGGCTTTCGGCGCCGAGAACGTCCAGCGGGTAGGGCGTGACTTTGTCGTAGGCGCTGTTCTGCAGCGCCAGCAGCCCGACCTGCGGTCCGTTGCCGTGCACCAGCACCACGCGCCACTGTTCCGTCAGCCCGGCGATGGTGCGGGCGGCCTGCTCGATGTTCTGGCGCTGGATCTCCGCTTCCAGCGGCTCGCCGCGCTTGAGCAGCGCGTTGCCGCCAAGCGCCACAACCAGAGTGGGTTTTCGTTCCATGATGGCTCCTTTAAATTCCGTCGCGTTCCAGCGGGCAGCTCATGCAGCGCGCGCCGCCGCGGCCGCGTCCGAGTTCGTCGCCAGGGATGGGCAGCACGGTGATACCCGCTTTGTCGTACTTCTCGTTGGTCCAGACGTTGCGCTCGTAGCCGATCACCACGCCGGGGCGGATAGTCAGGACGTTATTGGCGTCGTTCCACTGCTCGCGTTCGGCCTCAAAGGCGTCGCCGCCGGTGGTGATCAGACGTACCTGGTTAATGCCGAGCGCTTTCTCGATGGCGTGCAGCAGGTCGGTTTCCTGCGTGCGCTGCAGGCCACCGCGTCCGTCCGGGGTGAGCGTCCAGCACTGGGCGTCCTTGCGCACCACTTCCGGGTAGACGGAGAAGGTGTCCACGTCGATGTGGGTCATGACGGTGTCGAGGTGCATGCAGGAGCGGTGTTTCGGCAGCTCAACGGCGATCACGCGCTCGGCCTGGCGGTGTTTGAACAGGCTGTTGGCGAGGAACTCCACGCCCTGCGGCGTCGTGCGCTCGGACATGCCGATCAGGACCGCGCCGCGGCCAATAACCAGTACGTCGCCGCCTTCTAAGGTGGCGTGGTCGTAATTAATATTCTCGTCGCCGAAATACTTAATAAAATCGCCGTCGGCAAACGCCGGGTGCCAGCGATATATAGCCCGCAGGTTATTGGTTTCACGCTGACGGGCCGGTTTCGCCATCGGGTTAATGGACACGCCGTTATAAATCCAGCACGAGGTATCGCGGGTAAATAAATGGTTCGGCAGCGGCTTCATAATAAAATCATTCGCCGTGTGGGTATCGACCACCATATTTTTAATGGCCGCCGGAATTTCACCGTAGGTTAATCCGCCGCTTAATCTGCGCGCCAGTTCGCGGTGCGGCATATCCGCCAGCCAGCCGCGCACGTCGCCGGCAAAGGTGGGACCGAGGCGATAGTCGGAGATTTGCGTATCCAGCAGCCAGGCTTTCGCTTCTGCAATATCAAGGGTTTGTGTCAGAAGGTCGGTTAACAGCAGGACTTCCACACCCTGCTCGCGCAGCGTGTTGGCGAAGATGTCATGCTCTTCACCCGCCCGCTCAACCGAGAGCACGTCATCAAAAAGCAGCTCCTGACAGTTTGATGGCGTTAAACGTTTCAGACTTAAATTTGGGCGGTGCAGCATAACGCTACGCAATTGACCAATTTCAGAACCGACGTAATGCTTTTCCATAATTATTCCTTTAACTGTTTTTCAGAATAAAAAGGGCATGCGCCATGTGATGTATTTAATTGCATGGCGGCTAAGCTCAATTGATTTCGTGATTCATACTAGGCAGTTAAATAATCCGTATTGTGATATTGCTCACGCGAAACCGGATATTAAGGGGTTTGTTTTCATTTGCATGATTCGCATCAGATAATGATTAATTTCATATTATTGAGGCGTGAATAGCTAAGCAGGATCCGGTGGCATTATTTGAGGTTGTTATTATTTTGTAGATTTTAACCTTTTGAAATATATTGTTATGTAACTGATTTTAAATGATAAATATCATGCACAAGAATGGCTATGCAATTAACGTAATTAACTATTTTTGACTTAAGAAAAATCAATAAATAATTATGGTTTTTTAGAGCAAATTATCAAAACAGTAAAGTGTGAGGCGGCAACGGGTTTTGTTAATTAGAGAGCACGATCAAGAGGTTAGAGCGGTCGTGCGATAAGCGCTGATCGAGGTTATGCATAACCCCTGCATAAATGCCTGGGCAGGGTTAACAGCAATTTAACACCATTTCCGATAAACATGCGCTCGCGCAAACCACGTCTAAAAAGGGCTGGTATGGCAGCCGGGATTCTCGTATAAAAGATAAAAATGAAACATTGTTTTATATTGAGGATTGAAACATGATTATCGGCAACATCCACCATTTGCAGTCCTGGCTGCCTGACGATCTGCGTCAGGCCATTGAGCACGTCAAAACCCATGTCACCGACGCCACGCCGCTCGGGAAACACGACATCAACGGCAACAGCCTGTTTTATCTGGTCTCCGAAGATACGACCCAGCCGTTCGCCGAGCGCCGCGCCGAGTACCACGCGCGCTATCTGGATATCCAGATAATTATGAAAGGCCAGGAAGGGATGACCTTCAGCACCCTGCCGCACGGCGCGCCGGACACCGACTGGCTGGCGGACAAAGACATCGCGTTTCTGCCGGAAGGCGAGGAGGAGAAAACCGTGGTGCTGAGCGAAGGGGATTTCGTGGTGTTCTGGCCGGGCGAAGTGCATAAGCCGCTGTGCGCGGTGGGAGCGCCTGCTAAGGTCAGGAAAGTGGTCGTTAAAATGCTGGTGGAGTAATTTTCCCTCACCCCGGCCCTCTCCCAGAGGGAGAGGGTGTAAAAGTCCCCTCTCCCTCTGGGAGAGGGTTAGGGTGAGGGCACCAGACCGCACCCACGCATAATGTGATCCAGCTTAAATTTCCCACACTCCCTCTTCCCTTTCCATTTACCTGCGCTTTTTCTGCGTCATAGTATGATTGTTAATTTAATGAACGCTGTTCTATAATGTAGAACAAAATGATTCAGCAAGGAGATCTTATGCCGCAGTCCGCGTTGTTCACGGGAATCATTCCCCCTGTCTCCACCATCTTTACCGCCGACGGCCAGCTCGATAAGCAGGGCACCGCCGCGCTGATCGACGATCTGATCGCGGCAGGCGTTGACGGCCTGTTCTTCCTGGGCAGCGGCGGCGAGTTCTCCCAGCTCGGCGCCGAAGAGCGTAAAACCATTGCCCAGTTTGCTATCGATCACGTCGATCGCCGCGTGCCGGTGCTGATCGGCACCGGCGGCACCAACGCCCGGGAAACCGTTGAGCTGAGCCAGCACGCGCAGCAGGCGGGCGCGGACGGCATCGTGGTGATCAACCCCTACTACTGGAAAGTGTCGGAAGCGAACCTGATCCGCTATTTCGAACAGGTGGCGGACAGCGTCACGCTGCCGGTGATGCTCTACAACTTCCCGGCGCTGACCGGGCAGGATCTGACCCCGGCGCTGGTGAAAACCCTCGCCGACTCGCGCAGTAACATTATCGGTATTAAAGACACCATCGACTCCGTCGCCCACCTGCGCAGCATGATCCACACCGTCAAAGCCGCCCATCCGCACTTCACCGTGCTGTGCGGCTATGACGATCATCTGTTTAATACCCTGCTGCTCGGCGGCGACGGGGCGATCTCGGCGAGCGGCAACTTTGCCCCGCAGGTGTCGGTGAATCTTCTGAAAGCCTGGCGGGATAAAGACGTGGCGAAAGCGGCCGAGTATCATCAGACCCTGCTGCAAATCCCGCAGATGTATCAGCTGGATACGCCGTTTGTGAACGTCATTAAAGAGGCGATCGTGCTCTGCGGCCGCCCGATTTCTACCCACGTGCTGCCGCCCGCCTCTGCGCTGGACGAGCCGCGTAAGGCGCAGCTGAAAACCCTGCTACAACAGCTCAAGCTCTGCTGAGCCGGACGATAACCATGACCATCGAGAAAATTTTCACCCCGCAGGACGATGCGTTTTATGCGGTGATCACCCACGCGGCGGGGCCGCAGGGCGCGCTGCCGCTGACTCCGCAGATGCTGATGGAATCTCCCAGCGGCAACCTGTTCGGCATGACGCAGAACGCCGGGATGGGATGGGACGCCAACAGGCTCACCGGCAAAGAGGTGCTGATCATCGGCACCCAGGGCGGGATCCGCGCCGGAGACGGGCGTCCGGTTGCGCTGGGCTACCACACCGGGCACTGGGAAATCGGCATGCAGATGCAGGCGGCGGCGAAGGAGATCACCCGCAACGGCGGGATCCCGTTTGCGGCCTTCGTCAGCGATCCGTGCGACGGCCGTTCTCAGGGCACGCACGGCATGTTCGACTCCCTGCCGTACCGCAACGACGCGGCGATCGTGTTTCGCCGCCTGATTCGCTCCCTGCCGACGCGGCGGGCGGTGATCGGCGTGGCGACCTGCGATAAAGGGCTGCCCGCCACCATGATTGCGCTGGCTTCCATGCACGACCTGCCGACCATTCTGGTGCCGGGCGGGGCGACGCTGCCGCCGACCGTGGGCGAAGACGCGGGCAAGGTCCAGACCATCGGCGCGCGCTTCGCCAACCACGAACTCTCCCTGCAGGAGGCCGCCGAGCTGGGCTGTCGCGCCTGCGCGTCGCCGGGCGGTGGGTGTCAGTTCCTCGGCACGGCGGGCACCTCGCAGGTGGTCGCGGAAGCGCTGGGCCTGGCGCTGCCGCACTCCGCGCTGGCGCCGTCCGGACAGGCGGTGTGGCTGGAGATCGCCCGCCAGTCGGCGCGCGCGGTGAGCGAGCTGGATAACCGCGGCATCACCACGCGCGATATCCTCACCGATAAAGCCATCGAAAACGCGATGGTGATCCACGCGGCGTTCGGCGGCTCAACCAATTTACTGCTGCACATTCCGGCCATCGCCCACGCGGCGGGCTGCACTATTCCGGACGTTGAACACTGGACGCGGGTTAACCGCAGGGTGCCTCGCCTGGTCAGCGTGCTGCCCAACGGCCCGGACTATCACCCGACCGTGCGCGCCTTCCTCGCGGGCGGCGTGCCGGAGGTGATGCTCCACCTGCGCGATCTCGGCCTGCTGCATCTTGATGCGATGACCGTCACCGGCCAGACGGTGGGCGAGAACCTCGACTGGTGGCAGGCGTCCGAGCGCCGGGCGCGCTTCCGTCAGTGCCTGCGCGAGCAGGACGGCGTGGATCCGGATGACGTGATCCTGCCGCCGGAGAAGGCAAAAGCGAAAGGGCTGACCTCGACGGTCTGCTTCCCGACGGGCAACATCGCGCCGGAAGGCTCGGTGATCAAGGCCACGGCCATTGACCCGTCGGTGGTGGGCGAAGATGGCGTTTACCGCCACACCGGCCGGGTGCGGGTGTTTGTCTCGGAAGCGCAGGCGATTAAGGCCATCAAGCGGGAAGAGATTAAGCAGGGCGATATCATGGTGGTGATCGGCGGCGGGCCGTCCGGCACCGGCATGGAAGAGACCTACCAGCTCACCTCCGCGCTCAAGCATATCTCGTGGGGCAAAACGGTGTCGTTAATCACCGATGCGCGCTTCTCGGGCGTGTCGACGGGCGCCTGCTTCGGCCACGTGTCGCCGGAGGCGCTGGCGGGCGGGCCGATTGGCAAGCTGCGCGACAACGACATCATCGAGATTGCGGTCGACCGCCTGACGTTAACAGGCAGCGTGAACTTTATCGGCACGGCGGACAACCCGCTGACGCCGGAAGAGGGGGCGCGCGAGCTGGCAGTCAGGCAGACGCATCCGGACCTGCATGCCCACGACTTTTTGCCGGACGATACCCGGCTGTGGGCGGCGCTGCAGTCGGTGAGCGGCGGCACCTGGAAAGGCTGCATTTATGACACCGATAAAATCATTGAGGTAATTAACGCCGGTAAAAAAGCGCTCGGCATTTAATTATTTTCAGAGATAAAACCGTCTGCGGGAAATATTCCGCGGGCGGTTTTGCTGTTCCTGTTATTTATCAATTTAAACAATAAGTTGCGATATATCGTTGGCGTCACAAAAGCAAAATAACGTAATTCAGAAATAAGATATGACCATTGCTGGTTAATTGAACAGCTCATTACACTCCATTAACACGATGTTGTAATTCAGCACACTACATAAGGGTGTAATTCTGATGACGCAATTAACCATGAAAGACAAAATTGGCTACGGGCTGGGTGACACCGCCTGCGGCTTCGTCTGGCAGGCCACGATGTTCCTGCTGGCCTACTTCTACACCGACGTCTTCGGCCTGTCGGCGGGGATTATGGGCACGCTGTTTTTGGTCTCCCGCGTGCTCGACGCCGTGACCGACCCGCTGATGGGGCTGCTGGTAGACCGCACCCGCACGCGGCACGGCCAGTTCCGCCCGTTTCTGCTGTGGGGTGCCATCCCGTTTGGCATCGTCTGCGTGCTGACCTTCTACACGCCGGACTTCTCCGCGCAGGGCAAGATCATCTACGCCTGCGTGACCTACATTCTCCTGACCCTGGTTTATACCTTCGTTAACGTGCCGTACTGCGCCATGCCGGGCGTCATTACCGCCGACCCGAAAGAGCGTCACGCCCTGCAGTCCTGGCGCTTCTTCCTGGCGGCGGCGGGCTCGCTCGCCATCAGCGGCATCGCGCTGCCGCTGGTGAGCATCATCGGCAAAGGGAACGAGCAGGTGGGCTACTTCGGCGCCATGTGCGTACTCGGGCTGAGCGGCGTGGTGCTGCTCTACGTCTGCTTCTTCACCACCAAAGAGCGCTACACCTTTGAGGTGCAGCCGGGCTCGTCGGTGGCGAAAGATCTTAAGCTGCTGCTGGGCAACAGCCAGTGGCGGATCATGTGCGCGTTCAAGATGATGGCGACCTGCTCTAACGTGGTGCGCGGCGGGGCGACGCTCTACTTCGTGAAATACGTGATGGATCACCCGGAGATGGCGACCCAGTTCTTACTCTACGGCAGCCTCGCCACCATGTTCGGCTCGCTCTGCTCCTCCCGCCTGCTGGGCCGCTTTGACCGCGTTACCGCCTTCAAGTGGATCATCGTCGCCTACTCGCTGATCAGCCTGCTGATTTTCGTCACCCCGGCGGAGCATATCGCGCTGATTTTCGCCCTCAACATCCTGTTCCTGTTCGTCTTTAACACCACCACGCCGCTGCAGTGGCTGATGGCCTCTGACGTGGTGGACTACGAGGAGAGCCGCAGCGGGCGCCGCCTCGACGGGCTGGTGTTCTCCACCTACCTGTTCAGCCTGAAGATTGGCCTGGCGATTGGCGGGGCGGTGGTGGGCTGGATCCTGGCGTACGTGAACTACTCCGCCAGCAGCAGCGTGCAGCCGGTTGAAGTGCTGACCACCATCAAAATTCTGTTCTGCGTGGTGCCGGTGGTGCTCTACGCGGGCATGTTCATCATGCTGTCGTTTTATAAGCTCACCGACGCCCGCGTGGAGGCCATCAGCCAGCAGCTGATCAAACACCGCGCGGCGCAGGGCGAGGCCGTTCCCGACGCAGCGACAGCCGCATCCCATTAACCGGAGGCACTATGCAAATCACTAACCCGATACTCACCGGCTTCAACCCGGACCCGTCCCTGTGCCGCCAGGGCGAGGACTACTACATCGCCACCTCGACCTTCGAGTGGTTCCCGGGCGTGCGCATCTACCACTCCCGCGACCTGAAAAACTGGTCGCTGGTCAGCACCCCGCTGGACCGCGTGTCGATGCTGGACATGAAGGGCAACCCGGACTCCGGCGGCATCTGGGCACCGTGCCTGAGCTACGCCGACGGCAAATTCTGGCTGCTCTACACCGACGTGAAGATTGTCGACTCGCCGTGGAAAAACGGCCGCAACTTCCTCGTCACCGCGCCGTCCATCGAGGGGCCGTGGAGCGAGCCGATCCCGATGGGCAACGGCGGGTTCGATCCGTCCCTGTTCCACGACGACGATGACCGCAAGTACTATATCTACCGCCCGTGGGGGCCGCGCCACCACAGCAACCCGCACAACAACATCGTGATGCAGGCGTTTGACCCGCAGACCGGCACCCTCTCGCCCGAGCGCAAAACCCTGTTTACCGGCACGCCGCTCTGCTACACCGAGGGCGCACACCTGTATCGCCACGCGGGATGGTACTACCTGATGGTCGCCGAAGGCGGCACCAGCTACGAGCACGCCGTCGTGATGCTGCGTGCAAAAACCATCGACGGGCCGTACGAGCTTCACCCGGACGTGACGATGATGACCAGCTGGCACCTGCCGGAGAACCCGCTGCAGAAGAGCGGCCACGGCTCGCTGCTGCAGACCCACACTGGAGAGTGGTACATGGCCTACCTCACCAGCCGCCCGCTGCGCCTGCCCGGCGTGCCGCTGCTGGCCTCCGGCGGACGCGGCTACTGCCCGCTGGGCCGTGAGACCGGTATCGCCCGCATTGAGTGGCGCGACGGCTGGCCGTACGTGGAAGGCGGCAAGCACGCGCAGCTGACCGTGCCCGGCCCGCAGATTGCCGAGCAGCCCGCTGCCGTTCAGCACAGCTGGCGGGACGATTTCGACGCCAGTTCGCTCGACCCGGAACTGCAGACCCTGCGCGTTCCGTTCGACGACACCCTCGGCTCGCTCACCGCGCGCCCCGGCTATTTACGGCTCTACGGCAACGACTCGCTCAACTCGACTTTTACCCAGTCGACCGTGGCGCGCCGCTGGCAGCACTTCGCTTTTCGTTCAGAAACGCGGATGCAGTTCTCGCCGGTCCACTTCCAGCAGAGCGCGGGGCTGACCTGCTACTACAACAGCAAAAACTGGAGCTACTGCTTTGTGGACTACGAGGAGGGGCAGGGGAGAACCATCAAGGTTATTCAGCTCGACCACAACGTGCCGTCATGGCCGCTGCACGAGCAGCCCATTCCGGTGCCGGAGAGTGCGGAGAGCGTCTGGCTGCGGGTAGATGTGGATACGCTGGTCTACCGCTACAGCTACTCGTTCGACGGCGAGACGTGGCACGCCGTGCCGGTAACCTATGAGGCGTGGAAGCTGTCGGACGACTACATCGGCGGGCGCGGCTTCTTCACCGGCGCATTTGTGGGGCTGCACTGCGAGGACATCAGCGGCGACGGCTGCCACGCGGACTTCGACTACTTCACCTACGAGCCGGCCTAACGGCTCAGGCCGGGTAGCCCAGCGCGCGTGAGAGCTGGAGCCCGGCCTGCTGGAGCTGCTCGCGGAAGTTAGCCAGCTCTGCGTCGTCCACGCGGGAGGTAAGCGTCGACAGGCTCAGGGCGGCGATGACGCGGGACTCGTGGTTCCACACCGGCACCGCCACGCAGCGCACACCCTGCTCGTTCTCTTCGCTGTCAAGGGCATAGCCCTGCTCGCGGGTCAGCGTCAGGGCGGCCATTAGCTCTTCACGAGAGGCGAGGGTGGAAGGGGTATAGGTGGTGTACTGATAGCCTTCCAGCAGGGCGTTCAGCTCGGGTTCGCCCAGCCAGGCAATCAGCACCTTGCCGATGGCGGTGGCGTGAACCGGCAGACGGCGGCCGATGCGCGAATAGGCGATGGCGGCCAGCTTGCCTTCAATCTTCTCGATATAGACCCCTTCACGCCCGTCCAGGATCCCCAGATGGGTCGTCTGCCCGGTCCGCTGGGACAGCTCCGTCAGCCAGCCTTTCGCCTTCTGTCGAATATCGATGGAGCCCACGACAAAATGACCGCGCTCGACCAGCTTCATGCCGAGGCGATACTTGCCGTTTTCCGGGTTCTGATCGATATAGCCGTGAAGCTGCAGGGTTTTCAGCAGCGAGTGGAGGGTACTCTTGCTCAGCCCCATCAGTTTGCTGATGTCGGTGATCTTAAGCTCGGTGGCCTGCTCGTTGAACAGGTCGAGGATCTGCAACGCACGTTCAACAGACTGAATAATCGGCATAATGCTGGCATGTCCACGCTGGAATTAAGGCGAAAACGTACCTTTTTCGGGGTGAAAAATCAATTGAGTAGAGCGGGTTGTGGGAGAAAGGGCATCAGGCCGCATCGTCACCTGATTTGCCCGGCGGCGCTTCGCTTGCACGGGCCTACGGGTTGTGTAGGCCGGGTAAGCGCAGCGCCACCCGGCTACATTATTGTTAGCGGGGGCATCAATTATTATCCCGAGCAGCGACAGACTGGATTTTCCAGATCCCATCTTCTTTCACCATGCAATCAATGACTGTGTGCTGGGTCTTTTTGCCAAACGTGATATTCACGTTTACACAGACCGGGTCTGAATCATACGAATCAATAGCCACATTCTCAGCCCAGTCCTCGCCGATATACTGCGATTTCATAAAAAAATCAGCCTCGTAAAATTCAGCGTCGGCATAACGGGGATCGTCTGCATGACGTAATTTTTTCATGGTGCTGGCCGTAACGAACTTATCGATTTCATTTCCCTGTTGGATGGGATAACGATCGTTGTTCACCTGTTTGACGTACCAGCGATTGAATTCAAGGGCGCGCTGCATCGGTATCTGAAAATCTTCGGCCCCCAATGCGGCTGTGCTGAATAACACAATTAAGATGAGCTTATTCATTTTAATAATGCCTGTATAAGGTTATTGCTGGCTGAAGTTGGCGATAGGTTGGCCCCGGGTACAGTGTTCTCTGTTTAAAATCTGAATACCAGGTTCCAGCGCCATCGTAAATACAGACATGTCCGTACTGATTCGGGCCGGGCAAGGCATCAATCACCGCGATATCCCCCTCTATGGGGGTGCCATAGACTTTTGAGAACCCTGCTTTTTCAAGAGAACGCCAGAAATCCTTGGCGTTTGCCCCTTCGATTTTAAGCCCTCCTGCTCGAATGGCGGCGGCGATTGCGCGAGCGCAATAGTGTCCAGTATGGGTTAGTGCGTGGCTACGGGCGTATGACACAGCTTCATGCTTATTCCATGACATAAATAATCCTTATTAACGAAATGCAGCAATAAGGAAATATTACGCCGATAATATACGGTGTTTTGTAATTGATAATGACCTGATATTAACCATTATCTACTCAATAAATAATGGTTAATAAAAACATAAATTCTTATTATGGTTAATGTCTAGTTGAGAAAGCGTCAGTAAAATGAATTTTTCTGCCTGACGATAACGCTGTTGTCGTTTTTAGGGTTTTCTCCCTCTCCCTGTGGGAGAGGGCCGGGGTGAGGACATCAGACCGCAGAGGAGCCAATCACTCCCCAAGCGTCGCCACCATCACCGCCTTAATCGTATGCATCCGGTTTTCCGCCTGGTCGAACACAATGCTCGCCGCCGACTCAAACACCTCGTCCGTCACTTCCATCCCGCCGTGCAGATCGAACTCTTTCGCCATCTGCTTGCCGAGCGTGGTCTGGTCGTCATGGAACGCCGGCAGACAGTGCAGGAACTTCACGTCCGGATTGCCGGTCAGCGCCATCATCTGTTCGTTCACCTGATACCCGCGCAGCAGCGCGATCCGCTCCGCCCACTTCTCTTTGGCTTCGCCCATCGACACCCACACGTCGGTATAGATAAAGTCCGCGCCCTTCACGCCCGCCGCCACGTCTTCCGTCAGAGTAATTTTTCCGCCGTGTTTTTCCGCCAGCGCGCTGCACTCCGCCACCAGGCTCTCTTCCGGCCAGCAGGCCTTCGGGGCCACCAGGCGCAGATCCAGCCCGGTCAGCGCCGCCGCTTCCAGCATCGAGTTGCCCATGTTGTTGCGCGCGTCGCCCGCGTAAACCAGCGTCATCTCGTTAAACGCCTTGCCCGGCAGGTGCTCCTGCATGGTCAGCAGGTCCGCCAGCAGCTGCGTCGGGTGGAACTCGTTGGTCAGCCCGTTCCACACCGGCACGCCCGCATACTGCGCCAGCGTTTCGACCACTTCCTGGCCGTGGCCGCGATACTGAATGCCGTCGTACATCCGCCCGAGCACCCGTGCGGTGTCCTTAATTGACTCTTTATGCCCAATCTGGCTGCCGCTCGGCCCTAAATACGTGACGCGCGCGCCCTGGTCAAATGCGGCAACTTCGAAAGAGCAACGTGTACGGGTCGAGTCTTTTTCGAAGATGAGCGCGATGTTTTTACCGGTAAGCTTCTGTACTTCCTTGCCATTTTTTTTATCGGCTTTGAGCTGTGCGGCAAGGGTCAGCAGAGAAGTGAACTGTGCAGGGGTAAAATCAAGCAATTTCAGAAAGTGTTTCTTGTACAGATCAGACATTTTATCCTCACATGGCGAACGCCATTTATTGAATTAAAATTCACTTTATATGTGTAATTATTCATTTGCAACCCCGTTTCACAAATCTTTCCAACAAAGGTGGAGGCAAACCCGTCCGTGTGTGAAAATAGAAGTATCTGCCGCACTTTAAAGAGGATTGAGCCATGGCAAACCCGGAACACCTGGAAGAGCAACGCGAAGAGACGCGTCTGATTATTGAAGAACTGCTGGAAGACGGTAGCGATCCGGACGCGCTGTACACCATCGAGCACCATTTCTCTGCGGATGATTTCGACGCGCTGGAAAAACTGGCGGTAGAAGCCTTCAAGCTGGGTTACGAAGTGACCGAGCCGGAAGAGCTGGAAGTGGAAGAGGGCGACACCGTCATCTGCTGCGACATTCTGAGCGAAGGCGCGCTGAAGGCGGAGCTTATCGACGCGCAGGTCGAACAGCTGATGAACCTGGCCGAGAAGTTTGACGTGGAATACGACGGCTGGGGAACCTACTTCGAAGATCCGAACGGTGAAGACGGCGAAGAAGGCGACGACGAAGATTACGTCGACGAAGACGACGACGGCGTGCGTCACTAAGCGTTTCAGGCGGTGGCGCGCGCCACCGCTTTTTTCAAGGCAGAACCATGGATTACCCGCAGATACTCGCCCCCGTACTCAACTTCCTCCAGTGCCCGACCCCGCAAGCATGGATTGATAAAGCCCGCGACCCGGCGAACCTGCCGCTGCTGCTCACCGACCACATGGTGTGCGAGCTCAAGGCCGCCCAGACCGCGCTGCTGCTGGTGCGTAAATACGTCGCCGACGAAAGCGGTGCCGACGCGCTGCTCGACTGGCTCAAACCCTACGAACAGTTCACCTTCCGCGACGGCCCGGAGCCGGACTTCATCGCCCTGCACAGGCAGATTGGCAAAAGCGTGATGCCCAAAACCGACGACCCGTGGGGCCAGGCGCTCATCGACAGCATGGTGCTGCTGATTAAAGAGGAGTTGCACCATTTCTGGCAGGTGCGAGAGGCGATGCTGGCGCGCGACATTCCGTACGTCAAAATCACCGCCAGCCGCTACGCCAAAGGGATGCTGAAGGACGTGCGCACTCACGAACCGCTGACGCTGATCGACAAGCTCATCTGCGGCGCCTACATCGAAGCCCGCTCCTGCGAACGCTTCGCCGCGCTGGCTCCGTTCCTCGACGACGACCTGCAGAAGTTCTATCTCTCGCTGCTGCGCTCGGAAGCACGCCACTATCAGGACTACCTGACGCTGGCGCAGCAGGTGAGCGACGACGATATCTCACCGCGCATACAGCATTTTGGCGAAATTGAAGCCACACTTATCTCGACACCGGACAACGAGTTTCGCTTCCATAGCGGCGTGCCGGTGTAAACCGGCATAGCGAAAGGATAAGGATGCGAGATGAATAAAACGTGGACCCGTATTGTGATTGTCGTCGTCGCGGTTGCCGCCGTGGCGTTCTGGGTATTCTTCGATAAGCAGCGTGCCCCCGAACACTAGATTGATACCACCCTCAACGCGATGCCCGCCTGGCAGGTGATTAAGGAGCAGGAGCCCGCGCTGCATCAGCGCATCCTCGACCAGATGGCCGCCCTGCAAAAAGCGGGCGAGCCGGAGCAGCAGATTATCGACACCATCCAGCCGCAGATCCTGCATCTGCAGATGTCGCGCCTGCAGAACGCCCCGGACGCCAACGTGGTGAACTACATGACCATCAACATGGAGCAGACCGCTGCCATCCAGAAGGTGAGCGACGACGCCTGCTTCCGCTTCCTCTACCCGATGGTGAAGGGCGGCGTGAACCCGATGCGCATGCTGGATAAAGACCTGATGACGCGGCGCATGCAGGCCGACGCCGACATGATGCGCGCGGCCTACGGCAAAAACCGCCACACCGTGACCCCGGCCGAACGCGAGGCGGCTGTCGAGGATGTGCGGCCGATTATGAAAGAACTTGCCGATAAGTACGGTGAGGACATCCAGCTGCTGCAGACGCCGGAGAAGGCGGCGGGCAAAGAGAAGCTCTCCTGCGATATGGTGCAGGAGATGTGGGCGAAGGTGCTGGCGCTGCCGGAGCAGAAGGCGGCGAGGGTGATTCGGCTGGCGGTGTCTGAGCTGGACTGACGGTAGCGCTGGTTTTTTGGGCACTTAGCGCGGGTTTAGCGCGTCGTCGCTTGCATGGCGGCGCGCGACAGGTATAATCCACAACGTTTACGCATCCCCTTCAGTGCCGAAGTGGCGAAATCGGTAGACGCAGTTGATTCAAAATCAACCGTAGAAATACGTGCCGGTTCGAGTCCGGCCTTCGGCACCAAAAGATGCAAATCAAAGTCGCTTAAGGGCGGCTTTTTTTGTGTCTGGAACTCAGTATCCGTAAGGCTTTCCTCGCTTTTTCATTTGTTCTAGATCTAGTCGATTCAAGATACTTATTGCTGTAATAACTGTGTATTCCAGGCTTGCATTCATATGTATGTAATACAGCAATAGTTAATGTGGTGGAAGAAATTAACACCGTTCAAAAATCCTTCAGATAACACTGCGAATTACCTTAGTTCTTGAATCCGAGGCCGCGTTTAGCTAATTTAGCTAAATTACTCAGTAAGTCGACAGTTGCACTCTATTTATGAACGAAAACGATATTTATCGCCGTATTCAGCAGGCGCTGTCCAACGCGCCACGTAACCAATATACCGTCGAGCTGCATCTGCAAATGATCAAATATGCCGACGAACTGGAACACATTACGGCAAAAGCCTTTTGCGAAGGCACCGGTCTGAGCCAGAGTCTCGGCACCGAATTCAGCAAAATGCGTAACTTAACCCGTCGGCTGAAAGACGCCGGACTGAACACCGATCTGCTGTAACCTGCTTACGGCACGTCATCGCGCGGAACGAGATATTTAATGGCTATCAAGAAAACCGAACTCTACTCCTCCCTGTGGGCAAGCTGCGACGAACTGCGCGGCGGGATGGATGCCAGCCAGTACAAGGACTATGTGCTGACCCTGCTGTTTATGAAGTATGTGTCCGACAAATATAAGGGCGATCCCGACGGCATTATCCTTATCCCGAAAGGGGCCAGCTTTGACGATATGATCGCGCTGAAGAACGATAAAGAAATCGGCGATAAAATCAACAAAATCATCCGCAAGCTGGCGGAAGAGAACGATTTGAAAGGCGTCATCGACGAGGCTGACTTCAACGACGAAGACAAGCTTGGTAAAGGCAAGGAGATGATTGACCGCCTGACGAAGCTGGTCGGTATCTTCGAGGGGCTGGATCTTTCCAGCAACCGGGCCGATGGCGATGATCTGCTGGGCGATGCCTATGAATATCTGATGCGCCACTTCGCCACCGAATCCGGTAAAAGCAAGGGACAATTTTATACTCCTGCAGAGGTGTCGCGCATTCTCGCGAAGGTGATCGGCATTTCGCCCGATACGCCGCAGGATGCCACTGTGTACGACCCGACCTGCGGCTCCGGCTCGCTGCTGCTCAAAGTCAGCGACGAAACGCGACGCGGGCTGTCGATCTTTGGGCAGGAAATGGACAACGCCACCAGCGCGCTGGCGCGGATGAACATGATCTTGCACAACAATGCCACCGCGAAAATCTGGCAGGGCAATACCCTGAGCGATCCACAGTGGAAAGAGGCCAACGGCAAATTGAAAACCTTTGACTTCGCTGTGGCGAACCCGCCGTTTTCAAATAAAAACTGGACCAGCGGACTGGATCCGAAGAAAGACCCGTTTGAGCGCTTCGTCTGGGGCGTCCCGCCGGAGAAGAACGGCGATTACGCCTTTCTGCTACATATTATCAAGAGCCTGAAAAGCACCGGCAAAGGGGCGGTGATCCTGCCACACGGGGTGCTGTTCCGCGGCAACGCCGAGGCGAATATTCGCCAAAACCTGATAAAACAGGGCTATATCAAGGGCATTATCGGCTTACCGGCCAACCTGTTTTACGGCACCGGCATCCCGGCGTGCATTATCGTGATTGACAAGGAACATGCCCACAGCCGCAAAGGTATTTTTATGATCGACGCCAGCCGGGGCTTTATCAAGGACGGCAATAAGAACCGCCTGCGCAGCCGGGATATTCACCGCATCGTGGACGTGTTTAACCACCAGCGCACGGTGCCCGGCTACAGCCGGATGGTGCCGTTAAGTGAAATTGCCAGCGAACAAAATAATTACAACCTGAATATCCCCCGCTATATCGATGGCGGCGAACCGGAAGATCTGCACGATCTGACCGCACACTTACAGGGCGGTATTCCGGCACGTGATGTTGATGCTCTCCAAGACTACTGGCGAGTCTTCCCTGCCCTGCGCGACGTACTGTTTACCGACGCTCGCCCCGGCTACTGTTGGGCGCAGGTAGAGGCACAGCTGGTGAAACCTACCATTCTAGCGCATAAGGAATTTAAGGATTTTGCCACCCGTAGCCTGCTGCCATTTAAGGCGTGGGTGAAAGAGGCGGCGCTGGCGGATATTGGCAAAGGCGATAAACCGAAGGAACTGATCCACGATATCGGCGAGATGCTGCTGGCGCAGTACGCCAACAGCGAGCTGTTGAACAAATACAGCGTGTACCAGATCCTAATGGACTACTGGGCCGATGCCATGCAGGACGATGTATATGTGATTATGCAGGAAGGCTGGCAAGCCGCCGCGCAAATTCGCGAACTCCAGCCGGGAAAAGGCAAGGACGGCAAAAACGTCTGGAAAGAAGCGCATGATTTTGAGTTTGACAAGCGGCGCTACAAGGCTGATGTGCTGCCCCGTTCACTGGTAGAAATTCGCTGTTTCCCGGAGCTGCTGGATGCGCTGAACCACGCACAGGAACGCAGCGAAAAAGCCAGCCGTCAGTTAGCTGAGTATGTCGAGGAGCAGGCCGGGGAAGACGATCTGCTGGCCGAGGTGAAGAATGATAAGGATAAGGTGACGCAAAAGCTGGTCAATGCTCGCCTGACAAAATTGAAGAAAACCACTGCCGACCCGGATGAGCTGACGGCGCTGACCCGCTGCCTGGCGCTGATTAAAGCAGAGGCGAATGCGAAAAAAGCGCTGAAAGCCGCACAGGAAGCGCTGGATCGCGCGGTGTTTAAACATTATCCCACTCTGGATGAAGCGGCGATCAAGGTGCTGGTGGTGCAGGACAAATGGCTGGCGACGTTGCAGGCCGGGATTAAGGCGGAGATTGAGCGCATCACCCAGCAACTGGCGGAGCGCGTGAAGGAGCTGGAAGAGCGCTATGCCGAACCGTTACCGGCGCTGGAAGCGTCCGTTGAAGCGTTGAACGAGAAGGTGGCCGGGCATTTGCGGGCGATGGGGCTGGTGTGGTGATGGTGGATTTAATGGTGAGTGAGCAGCGGTCGGGTACGACGGAGAAAGGCGTACCTGCGGGGTTTAAGCTGACTGAGGTGGGGATTATTCCGCAGGATTGGGAGTGCGTACCATTTGGCAACTTGTTTAAAACAAACATAAAGAAAATAAACGTCAGCGATCATGAGCTTGTTTCGTTTATTGGGATGCAGGATGTTAGTGAGGATGCAAAATTAAAAAATAGTATACGACTTCCTTTTAAAGAAGTTAAAAGCGGTTTCACATACTTTGAAAAAGGGGATGTTTTGTTAGCTAAAATAACCCCATGTTTTGAAAATGGAAAGGGATGCCATACCGCTGAGTTACCTACTAACGTAGGCTTTGGTAGTACTGAATTTCATGTATTAAGAGAAAATGAAGATTCCGATTCTCGCTTCATTTATTTTTGGACAACTGAGAAAAAATTCAGGTCGTCTCTGGAATCAGAGATGGTGGGAAGTGCGGGACATCGTCGCGTACCGCTAGTTGCTATAAAAACATATTTGATTCCATGTCCCAAAAATAGGAAAGAACAACGTGCTATTGCTGATACATTATCGGATGTTGACGACTTTATTATAGCGTCAGAAAAACTTATCGCTAAAAAACAGGCCATAAAAACAGCCACCATGCAGCAACTACTTACAGGTAAAACCCGTTTGCCACAGTTTGCGCTACGGGACGATGGGGCTGTTAAGGGATATAAAAAGAGTGAGTTGGGGGATATTCCTGAGGATTGGACAGTTACTATACTGAATGATGTTATAGACTCCTGCTCAAGTGGAGCAACACCATATCGTGGCGTAACTGAATATTACAAAGGAAACAACCGCTGGATCACCAGTGGTGAGCTCAATTATTGTGTTATTAATGACACAATAGAGAAAATTAGTGACGGTGCTATTAAAGATACAAATCTGAAAATTCATCCAACAGGAACATTCCTGATGGCGATAACAGGTCTTGAAGCCGCAGGAACACGCGGCGCTTGTGGGATTGTCGGTAAACCTTCTGCTACAAATCAGTCTTGTATGGCTATCTATCCCAATAATAAACTGGATAGTAACTATCTTTATCACTGGTATGTTTACAATGGTGATACCTTGGCATTTAAATACTGTCAGGGGACAAAACAATTAAGCTATACGGCTGGTTTAATCAGAAAAATACCGTTGTTCTTACCAACTGATAAAAAAGAACAAACCGCCATCGCCGCCATTCTCTCCGATATGGACAAGGACATTCAAACCCTGCGACAGCGTCTTGACAAAACCCGCCAGCTAAAACAGGGGATGATGCAAGAGTTGTTAACCGGGAAAACCCGACTCATGGAAAGGAGCTAAATAAATGGTTGATATTCGAGAGCAAAAGCTGATTTTTCACTTAACGGACATTAATAATCTGGAAGCTATTTTTTCGGATGGATTAAAGCCACGTAGTCTGTTAAGGGAGTTTTCAGATGTTGCCGACCCTGACATCATCGATTCACGTCGCGCTTTGCGATTAGAAGAATTTGTTCCTTTTCATTTTTTTGCCGGGAACCCTTTTGATGGCAGAGTTCACCTCGATAACCGAGGTAAAAAGTTCATCCTTATCACTGTTCATCGCGATCATGCCCAGAAAAATAACTGGAAAATCATTCCCAGACACCCTTTAGCTGGAGCCAATATCACGCTACTGGATTATGACACGGGGATAAAAAATATCGACTGGGATACAATGAATCGTAGGGCTTACGCAGAGGATGAATGTAGGCATATCTGCATGGCGGAATGCTTATCTCCTGCCATTGTACCATCCAGTGATTTTTTCAGTATTTATGTCCCTGATCGCGCAACAGAGAGAACCGTTATCGCCTTAAAAGAAAAATATAGGCTTAGTATATTCATTGCCGTTAACCCATATATGTTCCCCGGAGCCTGATTGTGGCCTATGATTACAGCGCTAATCTCAACCCGGAAAAAGCCCTGATCTGGCGCATTGTCCATCGGGACAATATCCCGTGGATACTGGACAACGGTCTGCACTGCGGCAACAGCCCGGTTCAGGCGGAAAACTGGATCAATATCGGCAACCCGGAGCTGATCGGCAAACGCGCCGGGCACCCGGTGCCTGCCGGTACAGGCGGGACGCTGCATGACTATGTGCCATTTTACTTTACTCCCTTCTCGCCGATGCTGATGAATATCCGCAGCGGGCGCGGCGGCATTAAGCAGCGCCCTAATGAAGAAATCGTCATTCTGGTCAGCAGCCTGCGACATGTGGCGGCACAACAAGTCCCCTTCGTGTTTACCGACAGCCATGCCTACTATAATCTGGCTAATTATTATACCGATCTGGACAATCTGCACCGGATCGACTGGCCTATCCTACAGGCGAGGGATTTCCGTCGCGATCAGGACGATCTTGCCAAGTTTGAACGCTATCAGGCCGAGGCGTTAATCTGGCAGCACTGCCCAATCACACTGCTGGTCGGGATGATTTGTTACAACGATGGCGTCAGGTTACAATTAGAGCAGTGGCTGTCGCAACGCAATCTGTCAATGCCCGTTCACGCACGGGCCGGGTGGTACTTCTCATGATGACATATACACAAGGCAATTTACTGGATGCGCCCGTGGAAGCACTGGTGAATACGGTTAATACCGTCGGTGTCATGGGTAAAGGCATCGCGCTGATGTTCAAAGAGCGCTTCCCCGACAATATGAAATCCTATGCCCTCGCCTGCAAACAAAAGCAGGTCATGACCGGCAAGATGTTTATTACCGAAACCGGCGAACTAATGGGGCCGCGCTGGATCGTCAACTTCCCTACCAAGCAGCACTGGCGCGCCGACTCCCGCATGGAGTGGATCGAAGAAGGTTTGCAGGATCTACGCCGCTTTTTGATCGAAGAGAAAGTGCAATCCATCGCTATTCCCCCGCTGGGCGCGGGCAACGGCGGCCTGAACTGGCCAGACGTGCGGGCGCGGATTGAATCTGCGCTAGGCGACCTTCAGGACACGGAAATTCTGATTTATGAGCCTACCGAAAAATACCAGAACGTCGCCAAGAACACCGGCGTAAAAAAGCTTACTCCCGCCAGAGCGATGATCGCTGAACTTGTGCGCCGCTACTGGGTGCTGGGTATGGAGTGCAGCCTGCTGGAAATCCAGAAGCTGGCATGGCTGTTACAACGTGCTATTGAACTGCACCAGCAGGAGGACGTTTTAAAGCTGCGCTTTGAGGCGCACAATTACGGTCCCTTTTCCCCCAACCTGAACCATCTGCTTAATGCGCTGGACGGCACCTATCTGAAAGCCGAGAAACGCATCCCAGACAGCCAGCCGCTGGACGTGATCTGGTTTAACGATCGGGAAAAAGAACACGTCAACCTCTGGCTGAATAACGAGGCCAAAGAGTGGCTACCGGCGCTTGAGCAGGTCAGTCAGTTGATTGACGGCTTTGAATCACCGTTTGGTCTGGAGCTGCTGGCGACCGTTGACTGGCTGCTGACCCGAGGAGAATGCCAGCCCACTCTAGATTCAGTAAAAGAGGGGCTACACCAGTGGCCTGCCGGTGAACGCTGGGCCAGCCGTAAGATGAAGCTGTTTGATGATAATCATCTTCAATTCGCCATAAACCGTGTGATGGAGTTCCATTGCTGAACATTTAGGGAGAGCACCCTTTGAGCACTATCGGCCAGCGCGAACGCGCCACACAGCAGCGTTTGATCCAGTTTTTTGTTAAGGATTTGGGATACCGCTATCTGGGCCGCAGCGCAGGATATGCCGGTGACAGCAATATCAACACTGACATACTGAGCGCATGGCTCAAGCGGCGCGGCGTCAGCGATACCCTGATCACCCGCGTGCTTCGGCAACTGGATTCCGCAGCTGCGCTGGGCGAAGGCAAGAAGTTGTATTACGCCAATAAAGAGGTCTATCGCCTGTTGCGTTACGGCGTGAAGGAAAAGGAAGGCGCGGGCGAGCAGAATCAGACCGTGTGGCTTATTGACTGGGCAAATCCTGAAGCCAATGATTTCGCCATCGCCGACGAGGTGACGGTCAAAGGTGAATACAGCAAGCGCCCGGATCTGGTGCTGTACGTTAACGGCATCGCGCTGGGAGTGATTGAGCTTAAACGCTCGTCTGTCCACGTTAGCGAAGGCATCCGGCAGAATCTCGATAATCAAAAGAAAACATTTATCCGCAATTTCTTTACCACCATGCAACTGGTGATGGCAGGTAACGATACGCAGGGACTGCGCTACGGCACCATCGAAACGCCGGAAAAATATTATCTGGAGTGGAAAGAAGAGAATACCGGCACATACACGCATAAACTCGACTTTCATTTAAGCCGCCTTTGCAGCAAATCAAGGCTGCTGGATATCGTCCATAACTACATGGCCTTTGACGCTGGAGTGAAAAAACTCTGTCGCCATAATCAGTTCTTTGGCGTCGAGGCAGCTAAACAGCATATTGCCCGTCGTGAAGGCGGGATTATCTGGCACACGCAGGGATCGGGTAAAAGCCTGACGATGGTCTGGCTGGCGAAGTGGATCCGTGAAAACGTACCCAATTCACGCGTGCTGATTGTGACCGACCGCACCGAGCTGGATGAACAGATCGAAAGCGTGTTTATGGGTGTGGATGAAGAGATTTATCGCACCTCTAGCGGCAACGACCTTATTGCGACGCTTAACCATCCGAACCCGTGGCTCATCTGCTCTTTGGTGCATAAGTTTGGTCGTCGTAGCGAGGCGGAAGACGCTGCTGCAACTGACGACTTCATCACCGAGTTGCAACAATCTCTGACTAAAACGTTCCGGGCCAAAGGCGACTTGTTTGTCTTCGTGGATGAGTGCCACCGTACGCAGTCCGGCAAATTGCATAATGCGATGACCGCTATTCTGCCGGAAGCCCTGTTTATCGGTTTTACCGGCACGCCGCTGATGAAGAAAGATAAAAAGAAATCGGTGGAAGTGTTCGGCCCTTATATCCATACCTATAAGTTTGATGAAGCAGTAGCAGACGGCGTGGTACTGGATCTGCGCTATGAGGCCCGCGATATTGACCAGTATCTGACGTCGGAGAAAAAGGTCGATGACTGGTTTGAAGCCAAAACGCGCGGCCTGTCGAATTTAGCCAAAACCCAGCTTAAGCAGAAATGGGGCTCAATGCAGAAACTGCTGTCCAGTAAGTCGCGGCTGGAGCAGATCGTTAACGATATTCTGCTGGATATGGATACCCGTCCGCGCCTGATGGACGGGCGTGGCAACGCCATGCTGGTATGCAGCAGTGTGTATCAGGCCTGTAAGGTTTACGAGATGTTCAGCCAGACCGATCTGGCGGGAAAAGTGGCGATTGTGACCAGCTTCCGTCCCGACGCGGCCAGTATCAAAGGTGAAGAAACCGGAGCGGGCCTGACCGAGAAACTGTTTAAATTCTCGACCTACCGCAAAATGCTGGCTGACTACTTTGAGCAAAGCGAAGAGAAGGTTGCCGGGCGTATCGCCGAGTTCGAGCGAGACGTTAAGCAGCGCTTTATTAATGAGCCGGGACAAATGCGCCTGCTTATCGTCGTGGATAAGCTGCTGACTGGCTTTGACGCACCGTCCGCCACCTATCTTTATATTGATAAAACCATGACAGACCATACGCTGTTTCAGGCGATTTGTCGGGTAAACCGGCTGGATGGGGAAGATAAAGAGTACGGCTATATTATCGATTATAAAGATCTGTTCCGCTCGCTGGATAAAGCGATAACCGATTACACCACGGGTGCGTTTGACGATTACGATCGCGATGATGTTGATGGCCTGCTGAAAAATCGGCTGGAGCAGGCAAAGCTGGATCTTGACAGCGCGCTGGAGGTGGTTCGCAGCCTGTGCGAACCCGTCAGGGCACCGCGCGATTTGCCTGACTATCAGCACTATTTCTGCGGCCAGTCAGGGGAAAACCAGACGATATTAGGCGAAAAAGAGGCGCTGCGCCTATCGTTCTATCAGAATGTCGCCCGCCTGCTACGCGCTTACGCCAGCCTGGCAAATGAAATGCAGGAAGCGGGTTATACCGATGAAGAAGTGGAAAGCATCCGAGCCGAAGTCGCTAAATTCGAGAGACTGCGCTACGACATTAAGCTGACCAGCGGCGATCTGCTGGACATGAAGCGCTTTGAACCCGCCATGCGCCACCTGTTGGACATGTACGTTCGCGCCGATGGTAGCGAAGTGCTGATGGATTTCGAAGAGTTAAGCCTGATTGAGCTGATTGTTGAAAAAGGCGCAGCAGCAACCGCGGCTCTACCAGACGAGATCCGCAACAATCAGGATGCGATGGCGGAAACCATCGAAAACAACGTGCGTAAAACCATCGTGGATGAAAACCCGGTGAACCCAAAATACTACGGACGCATGTCGCTTTTGCTGGATGAACTGATTACCCTTCGCCGCCAGAATGCGCTTGATTATCAGCAGTACCTGGAGCGTATCCGGGATTTGAGCAAGCAGGTCATCCGCCCGGAACAAACCAACGGAGCATCCTATCCTGAAACAATGGATACACAGGCAAAGCGTGCGTTTTATGATAACTTCGGTCATGACGAGGTGCTGGCAACCCGTATTGATACGACAATCCGCTATACCAAAAAAGCGGAGTGGATTGGCGATCGTTTTAAGGAACGAGAGCTTGCCCGTGCACTACGCGAAGAAACCGCCAGTTATAACGTCAATATTGATGACGTTCTTGAGCTTGCCCGCAAGCAAAAGGAATACCACTGATGCCGGTCATGCAGATAGGCACGCTGCGCTTGCAGGTTAATCGTAAAGCGATTAAGAACCTGCATATCAACGTCCTGCCGCCCGACGGCAAAGTCCGCGTTTCTGCCCCGGAACACATGACGGAAACGGCGATACGGATGGCTGTCGCTTCCCGCTTGCGCTGGATCCGAAAGCAGCAGCAGGATTTTGCCAGACAGCCCCGTCAATCCGAGCGGGAGATGGTCAGCGGAGAGTGCCACTATCTTTGGGGCCGCAAGTATCGCTTGTTTGTGATCGAGCGCCAGGGACGCCATGAAGTGAAGGTCGCGGGAAACAATAAACTCCAGCTTTATATTCAGCCGGGAACCAGTAATGAAAATAAGGAGCTGGTATTAACCGAGTTTTATCGGCATGAACTGAAGCGGCAGGTTGCCAAATTGCTGCCCGAATGGCAGGCCAGAACCGGTGTTTCCCCAACGTTCTGGGGCATCAAAAAGATGAAAACCTTCTGGGGTACCTGTAATACCACCACAAAGCGAATCTGGCTCAATCTGGAGCTGGTCAAGAAGCCACCTGAGTGTTTGGAGTATATTCTGGTGCATGAACTGGTTCACCTGCTGGAGCGTCATCATAACGAGCGCTTTCGGCTGCATATGGACCGCTTGATCCCTAACTGGCGCGAGCGCCGGGATTTGCTCAATAAGATGCCGCTGGCGTTTGAGGCGTGGGACTATTAGGGCAGGATCGTCTACCGGGCTGGGGTCAGTCCATGTATCGGCAAGATTAGGTCATTACAAATGATGGCACATCGCTCTCATTCATGGGAGCTAAGCTATGAAAATCTTTTTAAAAGTCCTGAAGTGGTGTGCACTCTCGGTCGCCACAATCTTTATCCTCGGATGGCTGTTTGTCTGGCTCGTGGCATCGGGTTCTGATCAAACAACGGTTTACACCGAAAATGACATTTTCCAATATCACACGCTGACTGACAAGGATATTGAAAACGCCCCGCGTATCACGGACGACTACTATTTCGAGGCGCATCCCGGTGATGGTTATGCCCCTTCAAATAGCATTTTATTTAAAGGGGCCACTGGTGTAGCACCGTTGCGCACGTATCTTGAAACGCTGGGATACACAAAGGAAAAGCGTCGCCTGGGGATAAGGAGATCTGGTCAAAACCCGATCAGGTAAACGGGGATCTTTTCTATTTGTACTTCAATACCGCTACGGGTGAAGTTGAGTTGACCAAAGTGATGAATTACTGAGTTAACTCACTCTGTGCCGATTCATTTTCTTTTTGTGCTTTGGTCATCAAGACCTTCAATTCCTCAATAGTAAGTGAGGGTTTTCGCCTGTGGATCATTGCATGGCAATTGGGACAGACAGGGCGAAGATCATTTACAGGATCGAGTTTGTAGCGCTCTCCAATCTCAGAGAGAGGGGTGATATGGTGTACGTGAATATAGTCCTTGCCGGTTTCACCATACGTTTTCTCAAAGTCCATATTGCATACGCTACATTGACAGCCGTAGTGGTCTATACATTTGTCTCTTGCTGTTTTGCTCCGTTCGTACTTGTTAACTTTAATCCGCTTTACAGCCCCCTCATAAAAGGTTTCGGACACATCATCTGGGTAGCCGATTTCTAACTTGGTTGAAAGCGATTCTGCTTTTTTGATGCCATCTTGAGTGAGTTTCCAGATGCCATGGCCCGATTCTTTTGCATTGTGAAGGTACTTGTAGTCAACAAGCTGATTGCGCGCCCATTGCACCATATTGTTCCACTGGAGACGGTTGCTTCCATCAGAAAGTAAAATGCTCATTTCTTCATCTGTAAGGTCGAACTCCTTACCAAGCGGTTCATAACATGAGGAAGAACTTACTTCTCCGCCCCGATTATAGATATTTAAAAGTAAAGGGATCTCTATCTCTTTATAACTAGGAAACGGCATCTTTGTGTTCTCCAAATTGTATCGATTACTTTCTGAAAATTTCGCGTATATGCCACTCTATATAACTAGCCTGCGGATAATTTTCTTTCTGTAGTGGGAGGTGAATTTGAGCTCCTGCGTAGTCCCAAAAGAATCTGGATACAACGCTATTGCCATTTACAGCGGAAGATATTTGAACGCGCATGTTTTCATCCACTCCAAGAGAACCTTTATCAAAGGCTTTATGATGGATTGAGCAGAGAGCTAAACCATTCGCGATCTCACATGGTCCTCCATGTTGCTTCCACTTAATATGAGCGGCTTCAAGTGCGACAGAGGTATTATCATGTCGCATATTGAAACCGCAAACGGCGCACTGATAGTTATAGGCTCGCAATACCTGCTGTCGAAATAAGGGATCGCGCTGTTTGCGAATTTGCAGGAGATCGAATCCCAACTCGTCGGCAAGTTCTTCCTGGATGCTTTCGGTAAAGTGTGCTTCGAGGATTTGCTGAGCTATAGAGTTAATGAGGTTCTTACTGTTTATCAAACGAGAGTAATGCTGCTCGTCAAAACCACCTGCAACATGATGTTCAACCAACTCCCCCGCAGGGGGTTGTTTGCTGGTACCTGATGTGGAACAGCGCTCTGCGTTTTGTAGTTCCCAAAAGCCATCACCTTGTAAACGCCAGAACGGCATATCAGGACGGTACTGTGCACGCTGTGGTCCAAAACGTTCCAGCAGGCTGTGTAGCTGATCGCGTACTTCAGTACCGTAATCAAACAGTCGCGCATGTCCCTGCTGATAGTTCGCCAGCACGTACAGAAGCAATAAAGGCTTATGCGGCGCACGCTGTTCGCCTTTGCGCCAGATGGTGATATCGGCAATTGCCTGTTCGAGAGTTTTGCTGGAAGCCATCGCGTTACGGAAGAAGGTAAATAATTGCGATGATGCTCGCAAAACCCAGACCAATCAACCTGCAATCAACAAAAACATGACCATACCGCACACAACACTATTTCCTGAATCTTCCTCGCAAATTTCAAATTTGCCCCACACCAAACCGCTGTATTTATATTCAGCCCTGTATAATGACCATCAGAAATTAGCCGAATGGCAAAAGGAAGTATCAAAGAATATTTAAAGAGAGAATTCGCGATATGAAGGTGCTGCAACACCCCCATACCGCTAACCACCAACAACTAATCAGGAGTTGAAAATGGCTGTGACGAATTTTAAGCCAGAGTTTACTGTTTGCAAAACAGAATCAGACGCTTTCACCGGCATGATTGAAAACCGCGAGCTGGTACGCAAAAACAGCGCCCGCCGTCTGCACGGCAACCCGCCCAACGCGGCGCCCCTCCATCCACGAGCGGAAACGCCGCAGGACAGTGCCGCCTGCTGCGAACTCTATGCTCGCATAGACATGAAATATCTTCTTCTGGGCGGGGACTGGTTAACCCGTGCAGGCTTTATCAACGGCATGCCCGTGAAAATCCGCGCCATGAAAGATTGCATTGTGATTACGCCGCAGCATACAAGAG
Organism: Enterobacter sp. MGH 24; assembly: GCF_000493015.1. Taxonomy (NCBI): domain Bacteria; kingdom Pseudomonadati; phylum Pseudomonadota; class Gammaproteobacteria; order Enterobacterales; family Enterobacteriaceae; genus Enterobacter; species Enterobacter sp. MGH 24. The sequence continues at coordinate 1,981,607 of NZ_KI535657.1, forward strand.
AATTATGGGGATGCCTGGAGGGTATGAGCGTGGTGAATATCAATAAGCAGAAAGTCGCACAGTGGTTGAAGACCTTTCCGGGAGCGCTGAATGATACAGGTGATGTTCCGGTGATTAAGCGGGGGAGTGGGAAGGCCGTTTAAACTTAAGACTAACGAGTGCGGGCATATGAGCACATGCCCGCACTACGCTAAAAGTAATTCAATCATGATGTATTTGTTCTTTCACAGCCTTAACCAGCACAGCATGGAGTTCGCCAACGGTTAAATCGCGTATCACAGGTTCCGGAATGCCTCGCAACCTGCGAATCAAGCGGCAGATACCAAAGTAATCTATGCCCTCGGTGCTAAAAAGAAACTCGTTTTCAGCGAGGGAAAAAATTTTCTCATAACCATCTTCTTCAGTGACGAGCGTAACGCCAAACGCTTCCTCGCAGTCTTCAATCAGGACATCGCCATCCATGCCGCATATATCGAGGTCGGCTTCGATTAGGGTGTTCTTATCAATGCGCTTGCGATGATGTCCCGAGGACTGACGTACAACCTCAATGACCTGCGAAAGAGTGGGGTACATTATGTTGGATTCCGTGGGTGAAGAAATGACGTAGACATTGATTAATAGACCGAGTTAACGCTTGGGACTTATTATTGAAGGTACAAAGAAAATCAAAACAATCCACGTAAACATCCCAATAATCTTCATCGGCCAGGGTTCAAACACATCCAGACACACAATCGCGCCAATAACTAATAGCGGACCTTCTATCAGTTCAGCTATCCCCCCTAAAATATGTAACTTATGAGGCAGCACCCGATTAAGTAATGTCGCAATAAGCTGTGCACTTCCTAATATGATTGTTATTGCGATCGTACGGTCCTCCCAGTTATCAAAACTAACCAAAGAAATGAGGCATATAGTCAGCACATAACCACAAAAAAATATATTCAGCATGTAAATAATAAACTTGCTCATAACATTTGCTACGACGTTCGAAAAATATAAAGAGTCTATGAATATAGCGCTCTCAACAGAATGACAAACAACATTGACTAATAATGCATTTCAGAATTTATTGCGCCTCGCTGATTTCCGTAATAATCAAGTTAGCGGCTTCATGCCAATTCCACGCACTCCACCGCTAAATCTAACTTAACTAAACACCGGCACCCCCAGCCCCACCTTCACCTCCCTCAACGTCTCCTGTGTCACCCCCTGCGCCCGTTCCGTTCCGCGCTTCAGCATCGCCATCAGCTCGCCCTTATCCTGCATATACATCGCCCTCCGCTCCCGCATCGGCGCAATCAGCTCCTGCAGGCACACCTCCAGCTCGTTCTTACATACCCGGTCCCCAAGCCCGCCCGCCTGATAGTGCGCCTTCATCGCCGCCACTTTGTCCTTGTCCGGGTGAAACGCGTCGAGGTACGTAAACACCACGTTCCCCTCAATCTGCCCCGGGTCGCTCACCTTCAGGTGATTCGGGTCGGTGTACATCGCGCTTACCGCGCGATGGATGGTCTCTTCACTGGCCGAAAGGTGCAGCGTGTTGCCCAGCGATTTCGACATCTTGGCGCTGCCGTCGATGCCGGGCAGGCGGCTGGTGTCGCTCAGCATCGCCTTACAGTGGCGCAGCACAGGAGCGGGCAGCAGGCTGTTCATCTTGTGCACAATCTCGTTGGTCTGCTCAATCATCGGCAGCTGGTCGTCGCCGACGGGCACGCACTCGGCCTTAAACGCGGTGATGTCCGCCGCCTGGCTGATGGGGTAGGCCATAAACCCGACCGGCAGCGAGCGGGCGAAACCCTTCTGCGCAATCTCGTTTTTCACCGTCGGGTTACGCTCCACGCGGGCGACGGTGACGATGTTCATATACAGCATCGTCAGCTCGGCGAGGGCGGGCAGGGCGGACTGCAGGCAGATCGTGGTCAGGTTCGGGTCGATGCCGGCGGCGAGGTAGTCGGCCAGCACTTCGGGGATGTTGTCGCGAATTTTTTGCGGGTTGCTGCCGTTGTCGGTCAGCCCCTGCAGGTCGGCAATCAACACAAACTGGCTGTGCGTCTGCTGGAGCGCCACGCGCTGGCGCAGCGATCCGACGAAGTGGCCGAGGTGCAGCGGGCCGGTTGGGCGGTCGCCGGTGAGGATGGTGGGTGCGTTCATAAAGACTCCTTAACGTTGTAATGCCGAAAGGGGTCTTAGATGTGAGAAAGCCGCCTTTCGGCGGCTATCTGAAAATGGGGAAAACTACTCCGTGCCGCCTTTAAGAAGGCAGCCACCAGCGGTTTACGGTGAGCACGGCGTGGTTTATGTTCATCTCTTTACCGTACCATGTCCGGCGCGAAAAACAAAAGGGCACGTCATGCTGCAATCACTCAACCACCTGACCCTCGCGGTCAGCGACCTGCAAAAAAGCGTCACCTTCTGGCACGAGCTGCTGGGGCTTGCGCTGCACGCCCGCTGGAATACCGGGGCCTATCTCACCTGCGGCGATCTGTGGGTCTGCCTGTCGTACGACGAGGCGCGCCAGTATGTGCCGCCGCAGGAGAGTGACTATACCCACTACGCGTTTACCGTGGCGGAAGCGGATTTTGAACCGTTCTCGCAAAGGCTTGAGCAGGCGGGCGTCACCGTCTGGAAGCAGAACAAAAGCGAGGGGGCGTCCTTCTATTTTCTCGACCCGGACGGGCACAAGCTGGAGCTGCACGTGGGCAGCCTCGCCGCGCGGCTGGCGGCGTGTCGCGAGAAGCCCTATGCGGGCATGGTGTTTAGCTCAGACGAGGCTTGAGGCGCGTACCTTCAGCCTGCCCGCCAGCGTCACGTGCGTGGCGGCATCTTCCTGATTGCACAGGTACTCCACCGCCAGCCGTCCCAGCTCGCTGTAGGGCAGCTGGATACTGGTCAGCGGCGGGGTGAGCTGCTCGGAGATCTTCTGGTCGTCGTAGCCCGCCAGCAGCATATCCTGCGGGATGCGCACGCCGTTCACCGCCAGCGCCTGATAGCAGCCAATCGCCAGCCAGTCGCTGGCGCAGAAGATGGCGTCCGGACGCTCGGCCAGTTCCAGCAGAGAGGTGGTGGCGGTAAAGGACTCGCTGAACTGCCAGTTGGTCTGGCGCACCAGGCCGTCTTCGCACGCGAGTCCGGCCTGCTGTAATGCCGCCTGGTAGCCCGCCAGACGCTGGCGCGATGCCTCCATCCAGCTCTCCCCGGTAATGTGGGCGATGCGCGTGGCCCCGCAGGCGATGAGGTGTTTAGTGACCTGGAAGGCATTGGCGTAGTCGTCCGGGATAAACGACGGCAGCAGCGGCGAGCCGGGGTCGCGCTGGTTGAGCAGCACCAGCGGGATGCGGGTGCAGTCCTGGAAGGCCGTCATGTCCACCAGCGTGGTGACCGGGGACGCGAGAATAATCCCGATGCAGTTGCGTTTCTCCAGCTGGCGGATAATGTTCAGCGCCAGCTCAATGTCGTCGCCGTAGTCGTACACGGTGAGCAACGTCTCGTTGCGCCACGCGGCTTCCCGCGCCTGGCTGATGGCGTCGATAAACGGGTCGAAGCTCTGCATAGAGCTGACCAGCAAGGCGATCTCTTCCTGGTTGCGCGGGGCGTGAACGGCGGGGAGGCGGTCGTAGCCGAGCTCGGTAGCGACGCCAATGACCCGCTGGCGGGTGTCGTCGCTGAGCTTGATGTTGCGGGACTGGTTAAGCACCAGCGATACCGTCGCCTGCGACACGCCCGCCGCCCGCGCAATATCGTTCATCGTCACTTTCGTTTTTCGCTTCATCCGTCCTCTCCCTTTCGCGACTTCGCATCATACCCTAACCGCACGCTTTAGCGCCGTCGATCACGTTTCTCATTCATCGAAGCGTGAACTTTGTGAGGGGCATCGCTTTTCTAAACGCCGTGATTTGCGCATTTATCCTGCAGCTAATATTTATTAGCTAAATATTATCAGTAAGAGGACGCGTAATGAAAGAGCAGTGGAGCAGGGAGCAGGCACAGGCGTGGTATGAGCAAAAAGACTGGCTGTGCGGGTTTAACTATCTGCCGTCGACGGCGGTGAACTGGACCGATATCTGGCAGGAAGAGACCTTCGATGCCGCCACCATCGAGCGCGAGCTGGGCTGGGCGGCGGACGCGGGCTACAACACCCTGCGCATCAACCTGCCGTTTATCGTCTGGGAGCACGACCGCGACGGGCTGATGGCGCGCATCGACCGGTTTTTGACGATTGCCGACGACCGCGGGTTCAGCACCATGCTGACCCTGATGGACGACTGCGGCTTCTCCGGCGACGAGCCGTACCTCGGCCCGCAAAAGCCGCCCGTGCCGGGCAAGCACAACAGCCAGGCGGCGGCCAGCCCGGGGCGCGACAAGGTATGCGATCCCGACTGCTGGGCAGACATTGAGCGCTATATCCGCGACGTTGTCCGCCAGTTCCGCGACGATAAGCGCGTGCTGCTGTGGGATCTCTATAACGAGCCGGGCAACCGCGGCATTTTCGCGACCGGCACGCAGGAGGTGCAGTACGACGCGAAGCTGGAGACCTGCGCCCACGCGCTGATGAAGCTCGCGTTCCAGTGGGTGCGTGAAGAAGACCCGACCCAGCCGCTCACCGTCTGCGCGTGGCGTCTGCCGCCGGAAGAGGAGGGCGAGACGTTCTTCCAGCACCCGCTGGACCAGACCGCGCTGGCGCTCTCGGACGTGGTGAGCTTCCACGCCTACACCCACACCGGGCGCATGACGGCGATTATCCAGCAGCTGCAACAGCTTGGTCGCCCGCTGTTCTGCACCGAATGGCTGGCGCGCCACGTGGGCAGCACCATCGAGGAGCAGCTCCCGCTGATGTACGCGGCGAAGGTCGCACCGTACCAGTGGGGGCTGGTGCGCGGCAAAACCCAGACGTGGCTGCCGTGGCCGGTGGTGATGAAGGAGTCCACGGACTACTGCCGCCTCTGGTTCCACGACGTGTTCGAGGAGAACGGCATTCCGTTCTCGCGCCGTGAAATCGCATTAATGCAGCAGCTGCGCAAGATCGCCCCGAAAGTTCAGGGCTAATAATATCGACCCGGCGGACCACCGCCGGGCAACCAGGCAGGCATATATCAATGGCAACGACAATGAAAATACCGTCTCGCGAGCTGTGGTCTTATTTTGGCTATGGTTTAGGTCAGTGTTTTAGCTTTGGTTTAGTGGGTTCGTTTATTAACTATTTTTACACCGACGTGCTGGGGATCTCGGCGCTGGCGGCGAGCACCATCTTCCTGATTGCCCGCGCGTGGGACGCGGTTCACGATCCGCTTTTTGCCAGCATTATGGACACTATTAACAGCCGGTTCGGCAAATTTCGCCACTTTTTGCTGATCGCCCCTTTGCTGATCACCGGCGTCACGCTGCTGTCGTTCTATAAAATCGAAGCGGACATGACCACCAAAATCCTCTACGCCGGGGTGACGTATATCCTGTGGGGGACGCTGTACGCCATCTCCGATATCCCGTTCTGGTCGATGTCGTCGGTGATGACCAACGACTCCGCCCAGCGCACCCGCGCGGTGACGGCGGCGATGCTCGGGGTCAACGCCGGGATTGCCTGCGCCAACATCTTCTTCCCGAAGCTGGCGGCGTTCTTCGCCCAGTACAGCAACGATAAAGGCTACTTTATGGCGGCGCTGGTGATGATGCTGGTGGGCCTGCCGCTAATGCTTAACGGCTTTATGCAGATCAAAGAGCGCGTGCCGCCGAGCCCGGAAAAGGTGACCATCCGCGACACCTTCCACAACCTGCGCCAGAACAAGCCGCTGTTTATCGTCCTGCTGTCGTTCTTCTTCTGCGTGTTCCACAACGTGGCGGGCGGGCTGTATATCTATTTCTTTATCAACAATCTGGGCGACGGCAGCCTGCAGATGGCGATTGGCGTGATGGGGATCGTGGCGGCGGTGCTGTGCCTGGTCGCGCCAATGCTGACGCGCCGGATGCAGAAGCGGAAGCTGTTTATGATCCTCTGCGGGCTGGACGTGGCGGTGCGCGTGGTGATGTGGTTTGTCGGGTATCAGCAGGTGACGATGCTGTTTATTCTGCTTGGCCTGAGCACCCTGTTCGTGATGATGACCAACATCCTCACCTCGTCGATGATTGCCGACACCATCGAGTACGCGGAGTACCACACCCACAAGCGCTGCGCGGCGATCACCTTCTCCGGGCAGACCTTTACCGGCAAGATGTCGGTGGCGGTGGGCGGCGGGTTGATCGGCGTGTTCCTGACGATGATCGGCTACGTGCCGCAGGCGCAAATTCAGAGCGAGGGCGTGCTGTCGGGGCTGTTCTTCGGGATTTGCCTGCTGCCGGCGATTGGATCGGTGATCCGCATCGTGTTTATGTCGCGCTTTACCTTCACCGAGGAGAAGCACGCGGAGATTTGTCGGCTGCTGGCGGAGCGAAACGCGTCTGCGAAAGCGCCGGGTGGCGGCTGCGCCTTACCCGGCCTACAGAAAATTACAGCGACTTCACAAACGCCAGCAGATCTTCGTTGAGCTGGTCCTGGTGGGTCAGCGCGAAGCCGTGCGGCGCATTGTCGTACACCTTCAGCGTGGCGTTTTTGATCATCTCCGCCGCCAGCTTGCCGGTGCTTTCAAACGGCACGATCTGGTCGTTGCTGCCGTGAATCACCAGCGTCGGCACGTCGATTTTCGCCATATCCGGGCGGAAGTCGGTTTCGCCGAACGCGGTCACGCAGTCGATGGTGCCCTTCAGCGACGCCAGCAGGGCGATGTTCAGCGTCTGGGTGAGGGCACCGGCAGAGACGGTCTGCCCGGCGTTAGTGCCGTAGAACGGCGTCGCGAAGTCGCTGATGAACTGGGCGCGATCTTTACGCAGCCCGTCGCGAATGCCGTCGAACACGCTCTGATCCACACCCTGCGGGAAGGAGTCGGATTTGCCGAAAATTGGCGTGACCGCGCCCAGCAGCGCCAGACCGGCGACGCGCGCGCTGCCGTAGTTGTTGATGTAGCGCGTCACGTCGCCGCCGCCCATGGAGAAGCCCACCAGCGTCATGTCCTGCAGGTCCAGGGTAGTGATCAGGTCGTTGATGTCGGACGCAAAGGTGTCGTAGTCGTAACCGTTCCACGGCTGATCCGAGCGGCCAAAGCCGCGACGGTCAAAAGCGATGGCGCGGAAGCCGCGCTCGGCCAGGTAGTTCAGCTGGCTGTCCCACATGTCGCCGTCCAGCGGCCAGCCGTGGCTGAAGAGAACCGGTTTGCCCGCGCCGCCTTCTTTGTAGTAAATCTGCGTGCCGTCTTTTGCCTTAAACGTTGCCATAGTGTGTTCCTGTGCAGGTGATGGTTATGGTTATACCGGCGCGACCAGATAACGAATTGCCGGTGATGTTGTGCCCTGATGAAAAGCCAGAACGCGGCTCTGCAGCAGGAGGTCATTCATGGTGTGGCGCTCCTGCTGGCGCAGATGCTCAATCCACGAGCCCATCAGGAAGGTCTCGATAAACAGGCCGGGACGTTCGATATCTTCGTACACCGCCCAGCTCATCGCCCCGGCGCGGCGGCGCACCCGGCGCAGCTCGTGAACCGCCTCCAGGAAGGCCTTCGTATTCTGCGGGTCGATGATGTACTCGTGCGACACCAGCACCGGGCCGCGCTCGTTCGGCAGGTCAATCTCCACGCCGTCCAGCGGCTGACCGCTCAGGTCGAGGTTCAGGTCCGGATCTTTGCCCAGCTTCCAGCGGAACACCGTCGCGCTCGCCAGCACCATCCCCAGCGTGGCGACAACCAGCGAGGTCGGGGTGCCGAAGCGGGAGGCGATCTGCCCCCAGATGGCGCTGCCCGCGGTCATTGAGCCGAAGAACACCGTCAGGTAAACCGCCAGCGCGCGGGCCTTCACCCAGCGGGCGGCGCTGCGCTGCGCGCCGAGGTTCAGCGTTGAGAGCACCGCAATCCAGGCGAAGCCGGTGAAGAACTCAAACAGGTTGAGCAGCCAGACGTGGCGCACGAACGCCAGCGCCAGCATGGTGAGGGCAAAGGTCAGGCTGGCGGCCACCATCAGGCGGTCGGCGTTCAGCCGCTGGCGCAGGCGCGGCAGCAGGATCGCTCCGGCAATCGCCCCCAGGCCAATGCAGGCCAGCATCACGCCGTAGCCCGCTGGGCCCAGGCCCAGCTCGCGGCGCGCCACCAGCGGCAGAAGCGCCCAGCCCGCGCTACCGAAAACGAAGAAGGCCACGGTGCGCACCAGCACGTTGCGCAGCACCGGCGCGGCGTGCACGTAGCGAATCCCGGAGCGCACCGCGGAGAAGAAGTGCTCCGGCGGCAGGCGCTGCACGGACGGCGCCGGACGCCAGCGCCACAGCACCCACGCCACGCCGACCACGGACAGCGCGTTGAGGGCAAACACCATCCACGGTCCGGCGAGCGACAGCAGGAAACCGCCCAGCGCGGGGCCAATCGCCCGGCTGATGTTCACGCCCAGCGAGTTCAGCGCCACGGCGGCGCCCAGCTCCGGCTTGCTCACCAGATCGGGCACCACGGCCTGGAACGGCGGCGAGCTCATCGCCGCGCCCACGCTCAGCAGAAACGTCGCCACCAGCAGCACGGCGGGGGTAACGTGTCCGGTGAAGGAGAGCACCGTCAGCCCGGCGGCGGCGATGAACACCCACAGCTGGGAGAAGAGCAGGTATTTACGTCGGTCGACGATGTCCGCCATCACCCCGGACGGCAGGGCGAAGAGGAACATCGGCAGGCTGCTTGCCGCCTGTACCAGCGCGATATCCAGCGGGTCGGCGCTCAGGGTCAGCATGCTCCAGTTGATGCCGACGTCGCTCATCCATGAGCCGACGTTAGAGACCACCGTGGCGATCCACAGCATGCGGAACACCGGCTGGCTCAGCGGCTGCCAGGGCGAAACCGTCGATGCGGGCGTCGTCTCGACGTGGGCGTCGCGAACGTCGTTAACCTGGGTCATGCGAACCTCTCCGTTGCCTTACGCTGCAGCCGCCACTGGCCCGGCCCGGTGAGGGCGAGAGTGGTGAAGATAATCAGCAGCAGCCAGCCAAACTGCCCTTCGGCAATCGACCAGTTCGGGTGGACCGCCAGCATCGCCACCAGCAGCACGGCGATAATCGGCAGGCACGCCAGGCGGGTGTAAACCCCCGCAATGATAAACAGCGGGCAGACCACCTCGGCGACAATTGCCGGGATCAGGCTGGCGTAAGGCCCGAAGCCGAACGGATCTTCAATGCGCGTCAGCTCTTCGCTGAAGTGCAGCACCTTCGGCAGGCCGTGTACGTACAGCAGCAGCAGGCTGCCGGTCAGGCGCAGGAAGAACAGCCCCAGGTCGACCCGGGGCGGAGCAAAGGTGTTTTTCATCAGAATGCAAAGCAGCTGCAGCCCAGCGCCCCCCAGAAAGCGTTATCGTCGGACACCGGCATCTCTGACGTGCGGGCGAAATCATGCTGGTGGCTGTGAACCCCGCATGGACCGCTGCAGTGGTGAACCACACTCAAGCCGACGCGTGCGGCCTGCGGCGGCGCGCTGCGGTAGTGGCCCGGCACCTTCACCACCGGGGACCACTCGGGCAGAACCGGAATAGCAGGCGGCGCGAGCGGGCCAAAACTGCCTGCGGCGTAGACGATGTCGCCGTTGACCACCGTCAGGACGGACTCGATGCCCTTGATCTCCTCTTCCGGCACGCGGAAGAAGTCTTTGCTCAGCACCGCCAGGTCGGCGAGCTGGCCGACCTTGATCTGCCCCTTCTGGCTCTGCTCGCTGGAGAACCATGCGCTGCCCTGGGTCCAGAGCATCAGGGCGGTATCGCGATCCAGACGGGCGCTGTGGTCGTACATCTGCATCCCGCCGACGGTGCGGCCGGAGACCAGCCAGTAGAGCGCGGTCCACGGGTTGTAGCTCGCCACGCGGGTGGCGTCCGTCCCTAAGCCCACCGGCACGCCGGTCTCGAGCATTTTTGCCACCGGCGGCGTGTGGCGGGTGGCTTCGATGCCGTAGCGCTCGGCAAAGTATTCGCCCTGGAAGGCCATGCGGTGCTGGACGGCAATGCCGCCGCCCAGTTCTTTAATGCGGTCGATGTTGGCCTGGGTGACGGTTTCCGCATGGTCGAAGAACCAGTGCAGGCCGTTGAACGGAATGTCGCGGTTCACCTTCTCGAAGACGTCCAGCATGCGGCTGATGGATTCGTTATAGGTGGCGTGCAGGCGGAACGGCCAGCGGTGCTCCACCAGATGGCGCACCACGCGCTCCAGCTCGTCCTCCATGCCCGGCGCGAGGTCCGGGCGCGGCTCGAGGAAGTCTTCAAAATCGGCGGCGGAGAAGACCAGCATCTCGCCCGCGCCGTTGTGGCGGAAGAAGTCGCTGCCCTGGCCCGGCGTGAGCATATCGGTCCATTTTTCAAAGTCTTCCAGCTCGTGGCCCGGACGCTGGGTAAACAGGTTGTAGGCGATGCGGATGGTCATCTGCTTCTTCTCGTGCAGCTCGGCGATCACCTCGTAATCTTCCGGGTAGTTCTGGAAGCCGCCGCCCGCGTCGATGGCGCTGGTCAGCCCCAGACGGTTCAGCTCGCGCATGAACTGGCGGGTGGAGTTAACCTGCTGCTCCAGCGGCAGCTTCGGCCCTTTGGCGAGCGTGGCGTAGAGGATCATGGCGTTAGGACGGGCAATCAGCATCCCGGTTGGGTTGCCGTTGGCGTCGCGCTGGATCTCGCCGCCCGGCGGGTTTGGCGTGTCTTTGGTGTAGCCGACCACCTTCAGCGCGGCGCGGTTGAGCAGGGCGCGGTCGTACAGGTGCAGGATGAAGACCGGGGTATCCGGCGCGGCGTCGTTAATTTCGTCCAGGGTCGGCATGCGGCGCTCGGCGAACTGGAACTCGGTCCAGCCGCCCACCACGCGCACCCACTGGGGCGACGGCGTGCGCAGGGCCTGCTCTTTCAGCATCCGCAGGGCGTCGGCCAGCGACGGCACGCCTTCCCAGCGCAGCTCGAGGTTGTAGTTCAGCCCGCCGCGGATCAGGTGCAGGTGCGAGTCGTTCAGGCCGGGGATGGCGGTGTGGCCTTTTAAATCCACGACTTTGGTGCCGTCGCAGTGGTGTTGCATCACCTCGGCGACGGTACCCACTTCCAGAAATTTTCCGTCGCGCACGGCAACGGCTTCCGCGACGGGGTTCTCGCGATCGACGGTGTGAAACTGGCCGTTAACCAGAATGAGATCGGCTTTACCGAGGGTAACCATAAACTGCTCCTGACTGAGAGGGGAATGGTCAGGATTATGGGAACCGGTTTCGGCAAAGATCCAGTTATACAATAGGATAGGTATACCAAAGTATAACTATACCTAAGGTTAACTATACGAAGAGATAATTACGCGCAGGGACGGAAAACCGCAGGATGAGGGTGACTTTATCGTCGCGGCGCTCGCGGCGATTTCACCCTTAACCACTGGAAAATGCTATGACCTCTTCAAAGCTCGAAGTGTTAACCCCTGCGAACTGTCAGGTAATCTTTATCGATCACCAGCCTCAGATGGCGTTTGGCGTGCAGTCGATTGACCGCCAGGTGCTGAAAAACAACACCGTGGCGCTGGCGAAAGCGGCCAAAGTGTTCAACATCCCGACCATCATCACCACCGTTGAGACCGAAAGCTTCTCCGGTAACACCTATCCGGAACTGCTGGACGTGTTCCCGGGCCAGGACATTCTGGAGCGTACCTCCATGAACTCCTGGGACGACCAGAAGGTGCGCGACGCGCTGCAGGCCAACGGCAAGAAGAAGGTGGTGGTTGCCGGCCTGTGGACCGAAGTGTGCAACAACAGCTTTGCCCTGTGCGCGATGCTGGAAGGCGACTACGAAATTTATATGGTGGCGGACGCGTCCGGCGGCACCTCCAAAGAAGCCCACGACTACGCGATGCAGCGTATGATCCAGGCGGGCGTGATCCCGGTGACCTGGCAGCAGGTGATGCTGGAATGGCAGCGCGACTGGGCGCGTAAAGAGACCTACACCGCGGTGATGGACATCGTGCGCGAGCACTCCGGCGCGTACGGCATGGGCGTCGATTACGCCTACACCATGGTGCACAAAGCGCCGTCTCGCCAGAAGAGCGAACACCGCACCTTAGCGCCGGTCCCGGCTCGCTAAGTTCCGCTGGCGGGCTGGTCCCTCATCCGGCTCGCCGCTGCCTCTTTCTCTGGAGTTCACAATGAGTACTGGGCTGATATCCCTTGCGGCAGGCGTATTGATTGGCCTGATGTATGCCGTGCTGAAGGTGCGCTCCCCCGCGCCGCCCGCGCTGGCGCTGATTGGCCTGCTGGGGATGCTGGCGGGTGAACAGGCGACGCGCCATCTGTTATCCCGCGACGCCGCGCCGCCTCAGGTGACCGTTCCGCAGGCGACATCGCAGACGGGAGCGTCGTCATGAAAGCATGGATAATTTCGCTGGTGTGCGGCGTGGCTGCTGGGGTAATTTACGCCCTGCTCGACGTCCATTCCCCGGCACCGCCGGTTGTCGCCCTGCTTGGCCTGTTTGGCATGCTGGTGGGCGAACAGCTCATCCCGGTGGGACGGCGTTTACTGAGTCGCGAACCGCTTACCCTCGCCTGGTTTCGTCACGAATGCGTGCCGAAAATCAGCGGCACGGCGCCTCCTGCGCCCGCGAAGGACGATCGCGACGTTTAATGATTTGTGAGAGGAAAGAGAGCATGACGCTGCCGTGGCGCATTGCCATCATTGATGACGAACGTTCCGTCCGCAGCGGGCTGAGTAATCTCCTGGAGTCGGAAGGGTATTCGACCGATACGTTTGATTCGGCAGAGGTATTTCTGAGCCATCCGTTCGCCCTGTCCGGCGCGGCGCTGGTCATCACCGATATCAAGCTGCGGGGCATGAGCGGCCTGGAGCTGTTTGACAAGCTGCGGCTGCTGGCCGTACCGCCTCCGCCCGTGCTCTTTATCTCCGGTCATGCTGATGAAAATATGCAGCGGTACGCTCTTGATCTGGGCGCCGCTGCATTTTTGCGTAAGCCTATTAACATCGATATTCTGCTGGATCATATTCAGCGGGAGATGGCCCGCCGACAATAAGGATCGCGGATGAACGAACACGAGCAGCCTGCATTCTGGCCCGCCCAGGGGAATCTTCACCAGGGGCGGGTTTTTGTCCTTAAAGAGGATGTGATTTTCACCGTGCTGGCGCAGGAGGGCGGTATCGCCTGGATGCACGCGCGACATCCTCATTCCGGCGGCTCGTTCATTATCGCCACCGCGGTGAGCGACGAAGAGGAAGAGCGGGCCACCCGGCTGCTCAAAAACGAGTTTGCGCTGCGCGACGCGCTGCAGGACAGCTGGGCCATCCGCGCCGTTGCCTCCACCCAGTACCGGGGGCGCTTCGCGCTGGTGTATGCCCCGTTTGCGTTTGAGCTGCTGGCGCGGCGCGCGGGCAGGGCGATCTCGGGCATCACGCGCTTTATCGAGCTGGCGATCCAGATCTGCGCTCCCCTGCGCCAGATGCATCTGCAAAACCTGATCCACGGCGATATCAAGCCCGGCAGTATTTTTGTTCATCACGATGCCACCTGCCGTCTGGGCAGCTTTGGCCTTTCCAGCAGCCTCTCCGATGCCGTCACCCAGACCCGGCTTGCCGTTTCAGGCGGTACGCCCGCGTATATGTCGCCGGAGCACACCACCCGCACCCGGCGCCCCGTCGACGGCCGCAGCGATCTCTACAGCCTCGGCATGGTGCTGTATGAACTCCTGACCGGACGCCTGCCGTTTGAGCTGGGGGAGGACGATCGGGACAACTGGGCGCACTACCATATTGCCTCCGCGCCGCTGGCCCCGGACGCGATCCGCCCGGACGTGCCGGGAATGCTGTCGACCATCGTCCTGAAGCTGCTGGAAAAGCACCCCGATAACCGCTACCAGACGGTCGACGGATTGATTGCCGACCTTCGCCGCTGCCAGGCAACGCTGACCTGCGAGGGCGAGATCGTCGCCTTTACGCCCGGCCAGCAGGACCGCACCCCGGCGATCCATCTGGCGGACTCCCTGTTCGCGACGCATCCGCAGGCGAACGACGTCATTGCCGCGTTTGAGCGGGTGCGGCAGAGCCTGGTGCCGGCGCTGGTAACGATCGGCGGGCCGTCGGGGATCGGCAAATCCTCGATCATCGCGACGGCGCTCAAAACGCTGCAGCAGCGTACGGTGCTGCTGGCGGTGGGCAAAGTGGATCAGTTTTCACCGTCGCTGCCCTACGGCGTATTAAGCTCCGCGTTCCGCACCCTGACGCTGCACCTGCTGGGGCTGCCCGCAGAGGACGTGGCGAAGTGGAAAATCCGCCTCTCCCGCGCCCTGGAGGGGCACGAGGCGCTGGCCGTCAGCCTGGTGCCCGAGCTGGGCCTGCTGCTTGAGAGCCAGCCGCGCTTCTCGGCGGATACGTTTTCCATTGATGCCCGGGCGCGTTTCAGCCATATGGTGCTGGCGCTGGTAAAAACCTTTGCCTCGCAGGGCTGCCCGCTGGTGCTGGTGCTCGACGATCTCCAGTGGAGCGACGCCGCCAGCCTGCATACGCTCAAATATCTGCTGATGAACTGCGGGGCTGTTCCGCTGCTGGTGGTCGCGGCCCATCGGGATATCAGCTCCGTGACCGACACCGCCCTGCAGGCGCTGCTGGCAGGCCTGCCGGAGGCGGCGCAAAACGCGAGCGAGATTGTTCCGCAGGCGCTTTCCGTGAAAGCGGTGGCGCGCTGGCTGGCGACGGTATTTCGCACCCGCAGCGCGGCGACGACCGACCTCGCCACGCTGATCCACGAGAAGACGGGCGGCAACCCGCTCTTTGTGCACGAGTTTTTCCGCCGCATCGTTGATGACGGCCTGGTGGTGCACAACAAATATCAGGACAAGTGGCACTACGATCTGCAGGCGATCCGCGCCAGGCATTACACCGAAAACGTCGTCACTCTGGTGCTGGAGCAGCTCGAAGAGCTGCCCGACGAGACGCGCCGCCTGCTGGGCAGCATCGCCTGCCTCGGCGGCACGGGCGAGATGGAGATGATCTGCCGCGTGGTTGGCCTGTCGATGGCGGAAATGCGCTATGCGCTGCACCCGGCGGTGATGGCCCAGCTCATCGTGCTGACGGAAAAAAAGTATGCCTTCACCCACGACCGGGTGCAGGAGGCGGCCTTTGCGCTGCTGGAACGGCATGAGAAAAGCCATATTCACCTGACCACCGCCAGCCTGCTGGCCGACGCCGCGCGTCAGGCGGCGGGGAACGAGCTGCTGTTCCGCGCCGTTCACCACGTCACGGCCGCGCTGGACAGCATCCAGCCCGCGCCGCAGCGCCAGATGTTCCGCGAGCTGAGCCTGCTGGCCGCGCGACGCGCGAAGCGTTCGGGAGATTACCTTTCGGCGCTCGGCTATATCCAGACCGCCAGAGCGCTGGGCAATGCCGGGACGGTGTCAGACTTTATGCTCGATATCGAAGAGGCGGGCTGCGAGTTTGCGCTGGGGCACCTGGAGCGCACCCGCGAGCTGTGTGATGCCATTCTCGGCTGCCCCGGCGGGCTGACCGAAAAGGCGCTGGCGGCCAACCTGCTGGTGGAGGTGTACATTCGCCAGTCGGATAGCCGTCTGGCGCTGGAGGCGGCGCTCTGCTGGCTGGGGATTTTTGGGATCCAGATTAGCCGCTATCCGGAAGACGCCGACTGCGACGAGGCCTGGGCGCTGTTTTGCAACCGCACGGCCGACGCGCCGCAAAACCTGTTTGCCCAGCTGTCGCGGATGGATAACCCGGAAACCGAAGCGGTGATGAACCTGCTCTACAGCGCCAGCATTTGCGCCAGCTTCATCTGCCCGCGCCTGCACTTTTTGCTGCTCTGCCGCATGATGCACCTGACCCTCGACCACGGCATTACCGGCGCGTCCACCACGGCGATGGCCTGGTTTGGCGTGCTGATGGGTCACCGCTACGCCGAGTACCGCCTCGGGTTCCAGTACGGCACCCTGGCCCGCGAGCTGGTCAATCGTCACGGCTACGACGCGTTCGAAGCCAAAACCCTGCTGCCGCTCGACCAGCTCAGCGTCTGGACCCAGCCTTTATCGTTTACCATCGAGTGCGCGAAGGCCTGCTTCACCTCGGCAGTGACCCACGGGGATATGACGATGGCCTGCTTTGCGGCCTGCCACCAGGTGATTAACTTCCTCTCGCGGGGCGATCATCTGGACGGGGTGCTGACCAGCATCGATCGCGGCCTGGCGTTCGTGCGTAAAACCCACTTCCAGGACGTGGAAACTATTTTGATGGTTCAGCGCGGCTACGTTGAGTTCCTGCGCACGCCGGTCATCGGCACCTGGACCGCGGCGCAGGTGCTGCCGGAGGCGCTGCTTCCCGCGTCGCCGGAGCAGGCGCCGGAGAAGAACGCCACCATGCTGTTCTGGTACTGGCTCTACCGCGGCATGGCGCACTTTACCTGCGGGGAGTATGCCGACGCGCAGGCGGATCTCGAGATGGCGGGCTGGTATGCGTGGTCTGCGCCGGGGCACATCCATCTGCTGGACTACCATCTCTACAGCGCCCTGGCGCTGTCACGTCAGCTGACGCCGGAGACCTTCTCGGCGAATCATCGCCGCAGCATTCACGCCCACTACGACAAAATTGCCCTCTGGGCGCGCATTAATCCCGGCACGTTCGCGGATAAAGAGGCGCTGATCTACGCCGAAATCGTGCGTCTGGACGGGATGAACAGCATCGCGCTCGAGCAGTATGAGAAGGCGGTCCGGCTCTCCCGCGAGGGCGGGTTTAACCCGATCAACGCCCTGGCCCACGAGCTGGCGGGGCGCTTTTCCCTGGCCTGCGGCTACCCGACCGCCTCGGACGCGCACTTCCGCGGCGCAATTGCCGCCTGGGGCCGCGCGGGTGTGCAGGCCAAAATCCGCCAGCTGGAGCAGGATTTCCCGCACCTGCTGGCCTCGGGGCAGGCCAGCGCCTACGACACGGTGGCGTTCGCCCAGAACGAGACCATCCGCGATCTGCAGAGCGTGATCAAAGCCTCCCGCGCGCTGTCGGAAGAGATTAACCTTGAGCGCTTAATCGAAAACCTGATGACCATCCTGCTCGAACGCGCCGGGGCGCAGCGCGGCCTGCTGCTTCGCGTGAGCGAGAGCCTGATTCCGGAGATCGAGGCCAGCGCCTGGACCAGCACCGAGGGCGTGCGGGTGCGGATCCTGAAAGACGTGCCGACGGCGACCGACCTGCCGCTGTCGGTGCTGGCGGCGGTGATCCGCACCGGGCAGGAGATCCGCACCGGCAGGCCGGAGGAGTTCCATCCCTTCAGCCAGGACCCCTATCTGGTGACCTCCGGGGCGGCGGTCATGTGTGTCCCGATGTTCAAGCAGGCGCGGCTGGTGGGGGTGCTCTACCTGGAAAACCGCCTGATGCCGGAGGTCTTCACCGCCGAGCACTCGCGCGTGGTGAGCCTGCTGGGCGCGCAGGCCGCGGTATCCCTGGAGACGGCGCGGCTGTACGCCGAGCTGCTGGCAGAGAACATCCAGCGCCGACGGGTGGAGAAAGAGCTGCGCGCCAGCCAGACCTCGCTGATGCTCGGCGAGCAGATCAGCCACACCGGCAGCTGGCGCTGGGAGCTGGAGCAGGATCTGATGTTTGTCTCGGAAGAGTACGCCCGCATTCTCGGCCTGCCCGAGCAGCAAAAGATGATCTCCATGGCGGAGTTTTTGACCTTCGTTCATGAGGACGATTACGCCCGCATCAGCGCCATCGTCACCCGGAGCGTGCGCGACGGGCTCTCCATGCGCGCGGAGTTTCGGGTGAAGCGTACCGACGGCTCAACGCGCTACATACTCGGGATTGGCGATCCGGTGGGCGTGGGCAGCGAGGTGAACGAGTATTACGGCATCATCACCGATATCACCAGCCAGCGCGCCGCGGAGGATGCGATGCGGGTCGCGCAGGCGGATCTGGCGCGGGTGTCCCGGGCTACCACCGTCGGGCAGCTGACCTCCTCCATCGCCCACGAGATCAACCAGCCGCTGATGTCGATCGTCTCGAACGCCGGGGCGAGCCTGCGCTGGCTCAACCGCGAGCCCGCCCGGCTGGACAAAGTGCGGGAAGGGCTGGAGGAGATCGCCGCGGAAGGCGCGCGGGCGGGGGAGATCATTCGCAGCATCCAGTCCCTGACGCGCAAGCAGGATCCCACCTTCTCGCGCATCGACATGCACTACCTGATCCACCATATCATCACGCTTTCGCGCAGCGAGCTGGAGCAGCGACACATTAGCGTTGATTATCTGTTAAGGGCGCAGGAGAGCTTTATCATCGGCGACAGCGTGCAGATCCAGCAGGTGCTGCTCAATCTGGTGATGAATGCGGTAGAGGCGATGGCCGAGGTGAAGGATCGCGCCAGCATCATTACCCTCAGCACCGCCAACGCGGACGGGAAGGTGATCGTCGAGATCGCCGATACCGGGAGCGGCATTGAGCCCGAGCGGCTGGAGCAGATTTTTGACTCGTTCTACTCCACCAAGGCGCAGGGGATGGGGATGGGGCTGACCATCAGCGCCAGCATCATCGAGCGCCACTGCGGGAAGCTGAGCGCGCGCCGCCGGGAGCCGTTCGGCACGGTGTTTGCGTTTGCGCTGCCGCAGGCGGCGCAGGAAGGGTAAAGGTTACTCCGCGGGCTGGCTATTGTTCAGGCGCTCAACGGCCCTGACCAGCTCCGCCACGGAGCGCACCTGCATTTTCTCCATCACGCGGCGACGGTGCACCTTCACCGTGATCTCGCTAACGCCCAGCTCGGCGGCAATCTGCTTGTTCAGCATGCCGCTTATCGCCAGCGTCAGCACCTCGTGCTCGCGCGGAGTGAGGGACATGTGGCGCTGCTTCAGAGCGTAGTGTTCTTTATTGCGCGCGGCGTTGTGTTCCGCCAGCTGAAGCGCGGACTCGATGGCGTCGATAAGCGCGGTGGATTCGACGGGCTTGGTGAGAAATTCGTACGCGCCGCCCTTAATGGCGCGCACCGACATCGGGATAGTGCCGTGGCCGGTGAGGAAAATAATCGGGATCTCGCGCCCGCTGTCCTTGAGGGCGTCAGCCACCTCAAAGCCCGAGATGGCGGGCATTTGCATATCGAGAACCACGCACGACGGCAGATCCTCAAAGCGGTGTTGAAGAAACGCTTCTGCCGATGAAAAGCCGACGGCGTTCAGATCCGCCGAGTCCAGCAGCCCGATCACGGACTGTCTGACTGCGTCATCGTCATCTACCACATACACAATGTGTTCCATTCACCGCCCCGGTGCTGATTGACATGTCGAGGATGCAAACAGTCCCGACGCTTACGTAAGAGACTGTTTATGCTGACTTTCATCTTAACACATTAACTATCATTATCATTTAACAATATGATAACCGTATGAAGATGAAGTATAGCGATACGTGGCCGGGGCGGTTAAGCAACGAAACGCTGATTTTATGCACCCACAAGTTCGATGCGGTTGCCGTCCGGTGTCCTCTGTCGCCGCTTCGTGGATTGCGATCTGTCCGTGAGGACTTTGACCCGTAAAACAGGCTACACTCTGGTTTTGAGCGCTACAAGCTGAGGAAATAACAATGCACTACACACTGAAAGAAAGCGACAAGGATAAAGCGGAAGGGTCAAACGGCGCGGGCGCTCTGCAGCAAAAACTGCTGGAGTCCCGTTCGATTGTGATCTCCGGTGAGATCAACCAGGAGCTGGCGCAGAAGGTCATTACCCAGATGATCCTGCTGCAAAGCGTGAGCAACGATCCGATCAAGCTGTACATCAACAGCCAGGGCGGCCACGTGGAAGCGGGCGATACCATCCACGACTTCATCAAATTCATCCGCCCGGAAGTGCACGTCATCGGCACCGGCTGGGTGGCGAGCGCCGGGATCACCATCTTCCTGGCGGCGAAAAAAGAGCACCGCTACTCGCTGCCGAACACCCGCTTTATGATCCACCAGCCGCTGGGCGGCGTGCGCGGTCAGGCAACGGATATTGAGATCGAAGCGCGCGAGATCATCCGCATGCTGGATCGCGTGAACAAGCTGATCGCCGACGCCACCGGCCAGCCGCTGGAAAAAGTGAAAAAAGACACCGATCGCAACTTCTGGATGTCTCCGGCAGAAGCGCTGGACTACGGCATCGTGGGTAAACTGATTACCCATTATGACGAGCTGAAGCTGGATTAAGTTTTCGCGGCGTGTTTGTGTCGGGTGGCGGCTTTGCCTTACCCGACCTACACGCTTTTTACCCTCGCTTGACCCACGACAAAGCGCTCACGCTTGCTCTCTTCCATAATCGCGCCTGTTTCCCCTCTCACTGGTGCTACTCATGGTGTATCAACTGAACCTGAACTGGCCGGAATTTCTTGAGAAATACTGGCAAAAACAACCCGTAGTGCTGAAAAATGCCTTCCCGAATTTTGTCGACCCGATTACCCCGGACGAGCTGGCAGGGCTGGCGATGGAGCCGGAAGTCGATAGCCGTCTGGTGAGCCATTTCAACGGCAAATGGCAGGCCAGCAATGGTCCCTTTGAGCACTTTGACGATCTGGGCGAAACCGGCTGGTCGCTGCTGGCACAGGCGGTGAACCACTGGCATATGCCCGCCGCGGAGCTGGTGCGTCCATTCCGCGTCCTGCCGGACTGGCGTCTGGATGACCTGATGATCTCCTTCTCCGTGCCGGGCGGCGGCGTGGGCCCGCATATCGATCAGTACGACGTGTTTATCATTCAGGGGATGGGCAGCCGCCGCTGGCGCGTGGGCGACAAGCTGCCGATGCGTCAGTTCTGCCCGCATCCGGCGCTGCTGCATGTCGATCCGTTTGAGCCGATCATCGACGAAGATCTGGCCCCGGGCGATATCCTCTACATCCCGCCTGGATTCCCGCACGACGGCTTTACCCATGAGACGGCGCTCAACTATTCCGTCGGATTCCGCGGGCCGAACGGTCGCGATCTGATCAGCAGCTTCGCCGATTACGCGCTGGAAAACGATCTGGGCGGCGAGCACTACAGCGATCCGGATCTGACCTGTCGCGAACACCCGGGCCGCGTGGAGCAGTACGAGCTGGATCGCATTCGCCAGATGATGATCGACATGATCGGCAAGCCGGAAGATTTCACAAAATGGTTCGGCAGCTTTGTCTCGACGCCGCGCCACGAGCTGGATATCGCCGCCGCCGAGCCGCCGTATGCGCCGGAAGAGGTGCTGGACGCGCTGCAGGGCGGCGAAACGCTGTCTCGCCTGAGTGGCCTGCGCGTGCTGAACGTCAACGGTAGCTTCTTCATCAACAGCGAACAGCTGGAGACGGTAGACGAGAAGGCGGCGGATGCGCTGTGCCGCTACACCGAACTCGGCCAGGCCGAGCTGGGCGATGCGCTGAACAACCCGGCGTTTGTTGAAGAGCTCACCGGGCTGATTAACCAGGGGTACTGGTACTTCGACGAGTAGTGCGGCCTGTTGCCCGGTGGCGCTGCGCTTACCGGGCCTACAACGGCAAGAACGTAGGCCGGGTAAGGCGAAGCCGCCACCCGGCAAAACACTACTCCTCCATCGCAATCACAATCGCCTCTCCCATCTTCTTCAACGCCTCGCGATTCTTCTCCGTCGGCGGCAGCGCCACGTTGATCCGCAGACAGTTGCGGTACTTCCCGGAGGCGGAAAACAGCGACCCGGCCGCGGCCTGGATCTTCAGCCGACACAGCTGCTTGCTGACGCACACCATGTCGACCTTCTCCGGCAGCTCAATCCACAGCAGGAAGCTGCCCTGCGGGCGAGTGACGCAAATCTCGGCCGGAAAATACTGCCGCACCCAGCAGGTGTAGGTTTCCATATTCTGCTGATAAATCTGGCGCATACGGCGCACGTGGCGATGATAATGCCCGTCGCGAATAAACGCCGCTACCGCCATCTGCGTGCCCGGCACGTTAAACCCGCCCGCGGCGTATTTCATGTGCATCACCCGGTCGTAATAGCGCCCCGGCACAATCCAGCCGACGCGCAGGCCCGGCGCCACGGTTTTGGTAAACGAGCTGCAGAGGATCACGCGGCCGTCGATATCCATCGAGTGAATGGTACGCGGGCGCGGGTACTCCGCCGCCAGCTCGCCGTAAATGTCATCCTCCACGATCACGATATCGTGCCGCTGGGCGAGGGCTAAAACCTGCTTTTTGCGCGCTTCCGGCATGATAAACCCGAGCGGGTTATTGCAGTTGGGCACCAGGATCACCGCCTTGATCGGCCACTGCTCCAGCGCCAGCTCTAACGCCTCGATGCTGATTCCGGTCTCGGGATCGGTAGGGATTTCAATCGCCTTGATGTCAAACCCGCGCAGCATCTGCATGGTGCCGTGAAACGACGGCGACTCCACCGCCACGATGTCCCCCGGCTTGCACACCGAGAGCAGGGCGATCGACAGCGCGCCGTGGCAGCCGTTGGTGATGACAATCTCGTTCGCTGCCACGGTCGAGCCGCCGTCCAGCATCAGGCGGGCGATCTGCTCGCGCAGCTCCAGGCGGCCGTCGAGCACGTCATAGCTCAGCATCTCGCTCGGGTTATGCTGCGCGATGCGGCTCATCTCGCGCCACAGGGGCTTCAGGCTTGGCTGGTTGATATCCGGCGAGCCGCCGCCAAAGGAGATCATCTCTTTGTCGGCGCGGGCATCCAGCAGCATCATCACCTCATCCCACTGGGTGACGTCCACGGGACGCTGCACCGGGCGCGTCATGGCCGGGACGGGCGGCTGGGCTTTGCGCTGCGAAACAAAATAGCCGGAGCGCGGCTGAGGGGTGATCAGCTGGAGGTTTTCGAGGATCTGATAGGCCTGCTGTATGGTGCTGATACTCACGCCGTGCTCCTGGCTCAGCGTGCGTACCGACGGCAGACGTTCGCCGCTGCGATACAGCCCTTGTTCAATGCGTTCTGCCAGTAGGTTGGCCAGATGTTGATAGCGCGTCATGCTGTATCCTTTGTTTTCACCATACAGATTGTAAAACCAGTACAGATTGCCGTAAAAAATGGCATGCAGATACTGTTTTAGCGGATCTGTATGTTAAACAAAAGGTGTTTTTGCATCTGTATTGTACAGGCCGATTTCCAGGATGATAACCCCACTGGTACAGTGAGGAGAGCATCATGGAATTCTATGAGAACCGTTCAAAACGTCCGTTCGTCGTGTTTGTCTGGATCGGCAAAACGATCTGCAACTGGTATCGCATCAACCGTACCCGCCGCATTCTGAGCCAGATGAGCGACGAGCAGCTCAAGGACGTTGGGTTGTCGCGGTATGATGTGTGAGGCATTTATCGCCCGGTGGCGCTTCGCTTACCGGGCCTACGGGATCGAGTAGGCCGGGTAAGGCGAAGCCGTCACCCGGCATATAACAAGCGGATTATTCGGCAGATTTTATCGACGTGTTTTCAGCGATGCGGCGCAAATATTCGTTGTTCTTGAACGCAACCATAATCAGTTCGAACATCACGCGGCATCCGACCAGGCTGCATACCGTACCGATAAAGCCGGTGATGAGATGGTCGCTGAACATGGTATACACACCGCCTGCAAAAATAAGCAGCATGGCGATCCAGTAAAATAAGACCAGCACGCGTGGTGTTAATAAATAATCAAATCCCAAAATTGATTTCATTTTCTTTTCCTTAGAAATGTAAAAAAGCCATCAGATTATATCGATATTTTAAATCGGTGCTAATGGGGCAGATATCTGATTTCAGAGTAATATTTCAAACGTCTGCCATTTCGGCCTTTCCAGCAGCTCAACCGCCTCTTCATACGACCGCACGTTGTTATAGCCCATCACCAGCCCGTAGCGTTTGCCCGACCCGCGATACCACTCTGAAAGCGCATTCACCTGCAGCTGCTGTTCCTGCCAGCAGCGCGCCACTTCCCGGTCACCGCTTCCTCTGGTCAGAAACGCCACGATATGCATCCCGCCGTCATTTTGCTCGGTGAAAAACAGATCGCCATACACCTCGCGCAGGGCGGCAATCATCCAGTCGCGGCGGGTCTGATACAGCGCGCGCATCTTTTTCAGGTGCCGGAAAAAATGCCCTTCGTTGAGAAACGCGGTGAGGATCTTTTGCGTCAGCACCGGCTGGCCGCTGGTGGTAATGTCCGCGCAGTCGGTAAAGGCCCCGACGGTGCTGGCGGGCATCACCACGTAGCCCATGCGCAGCGACGGCATGATGGTTTTACTGAAGGTCCCCATAAAAATCACCCGGTCGTGCTGGTCGAGGCTTTTCAGCGACGGCAGCACCTTGCGGGTGTAGTGAAACTCGCCGTCGTAATCGTCTTCAATAATCCACGCCGCGTTCTGGCTGGCCCAGTCGAGCAGCTGCTGCTTGCGCGGCAGGGAGAGCGTGACCGCCAGCGGGCTCTGGTGCGACGGGGTCACGATGGCGAAACGGGCGTCGCGATGGTGACGGAGCAGGTAGTCCGTGTCGATACCGCAGCGGTCGACCGGCACCGTGTGCAGGCGCGGCACGATCCGCTTGAGCAGCTGCTGGCCCATAAAATAGCCCGGATCCTCAAACACCACCTTGTCGCTGCGGCTGGCGAGGGTGTCGAGGATCAGCCGCAGGCTGCCGCTGTAGCCGCTGGTGATCAGCACCTGCTCGGCGGTGCAGGAGAGCCCGCGCGAGATGTTCAGATAGCTGGCGATGGCCTGGCGCAGCGGATACCAGCCCAGGACGGGCGGGTTGAGCATCTCCTCCTGACGCATGGCGCGCGTCGCCTGGCCCGCCAGCAGCAGCCATTTTTTATACGGAAAGCTGTCGAGGGCCGGGATGCCGGGGCGCAGAAACCCCGCCCGCTCGCGCTGGCTGATGAGCGATGCCGGAAGCGTGCCGGTGGGCTGTTCCGCAGGGGCAGTCTTATCCGGCAACAGTAAATCCGGGTTCACCCGCGTGCCGCGCGCGCCCTGGCTCACCAGATACCCTTCACCCGTCAGAATGGCATACGCCGTTTCGACGGTTTTACGCGCCACCTTCAGCTCTTCCGCCAGCACGCGGATGGCGGGAACCTTATCGCCCGGCTTCAGCACGCCGCGCGTGATGTTGTCGCGATAGCGGGAATAAATCTCGTGATAGCCCGGCTTCATGTCCTACCTCGTTTCACGCTTTTTGTATCTTTTTACTATGTCATGAACGGCGTAGATTTGCCTCATCGCATGACATATGCCGCACAAAAAGAGGAAAGACCATGAGCACTCGCGTCAACCACCATAAAGTTACACCTGCCCTCGCCAACGCCCTGTCCGCCCTGAGCATGGAAGTGGCAAAAACCTCCATCGACCCGGCGCTGAAGCACCTGATCGACATTCGCGTGTCGCAGCTGAACGGCTGTACTTTCTGTCTGGATATGCACTCGAAAGAGGCCAAAATCGCCGGCGAGCGCGAGCTGCGCCTGTATCATCTGGCGGCCTGGCGCGAGTCACCGCTGTTCAGCGCCCGCGAGAAAGCCGCGCTGGCCTTCACCGAAGCGCTGACCCAGATTGGCGTTCACGGCGTGAGCGACGCGCTGTACCGCAGCGTGGCGGAGCACTTCTCGGACGTGGAGATTTCAGAGCTGAACTTCGCCATCGTGGCGATCAACGCCTGGAACCGTCTGGGGATCACCTCCCGCATGGAACCCGGCTCGCTTGACGCGGCTTATGGGCTGAATAAGGCTAACCTGGAATAATTCTGCGCTCGCCTGCCCGGTGGCGCTGCGCTTACCGGGCCTACGCCATCCGGCGCAACACTTCGCTCCTTGCCGAAGCATTGTGCTTTTCTATCCTGCATTCTCTCCCCAACATCACCACGGAGAGACCATCATGATTGCAGTCATTTTCGAAGCCAAGGCCGCGCCTGCTCATCAGGCGCGCTATCTTCAGCTTGCCGCAGAGCTTAAGCCTTTGCTGTCCGACGTCGACGGCTTTATTGATATCGAACGGTTCCAGAGCCTGACAACCGACGGCAAAATCCTGTCGCTTTCCTGGTGGCGGGATGAAGAGGCCGTCCGCCGCTGGAAGCAGAACGTCTTCCATCAGGCCGCGCAGGCCGAAGGGCGAGAGTCGATTTTCGCGTACTACCGCATTCGGGTGGCGCAGCTGGTGCGGGAATACAGTTCCGAAACCGGAGGACACGCACATGTATGACGTTCATGTGATTTTCAACGACAGGCCCGGCGAGCTGGCGCGCTTTGGACAGCTGCTGGGGCGCAACGGCGTGGGGCTGGAGGGCGGCGGCGTATTTGGTACCGATGCCCATTTTCTGGTGGAAGACGGGGAAAAAGCGCGGCGCGTGCTGATGGAGGCCGGGTTTACCGTGCAGGCGTTGCGTAAGCCGGTGATCCGGAAACTCAGGCAGGAGCGCCCCGGCGAGCTGGGTGAAATCGCGGCGGCGCTGGCGGCACGCGGCGTGTCTATCCTTACCCAGTACAGCGACCACGCGAATCACCTAATTCTGCTGACGGATGATGATAAGCTGGCTGCAGAGATCACCGAACCCTGGGCGACACATGTTAAAAACGAGCTTACCCCCTGATAACAGCGCGGCGCTGGAACAGGCCGTTGCGGCGGTAGCGGCGGCGATGGCCGATCCGTCGCGCGTGAAGATGCTCTGTGCCATGATGGACGGGCGGGCGTGGACGGCTACAGAGCTGAGCGCGGCGGCAGACGTTGCGCCGTCGACCGCCAGCGGGCATCTCGTCCGGCTGGTGGAGGGAAAGCTGATCACCTGCCTGTCTCAGGGACGGCATCGCTACTATCGCCTGGCGGGGCACGACGTGGCGGCGCTGGTCGAGCAGATGATGGGGCTCTCCTGGAGCCGCATCACCCCGCCGGAAACCACCGCGCCGAAAGCCATGCGCGAAGCGCGAACCTGCTACGACCATCTTGCCGGAACGGTTGCGGTCCAAATCTATGATTTTATGCAGGCGGAAGGCTGGTTGGAAGCGGACGGTTCAGCGCTCACGCCGTATGGCCGGGAGCAGTTCCTGAAGCTCGGTATTCCGCTAACGCCTCACCCCCGTCGCAAGGCCTGCTGCGCCTGCCTGGACTGGAGCGAGCGGCGGTTTCATCTTGGCGGTGAGGCGGGCGCGGCGCTGTTGATTTATCTGGAAAGCAAAGGCTGGATCCAGCGCGTGGCGGGCTACAGGGAGGTGGTGATGACGGCTTCGGGGAAAAGTGCCGTTCAGAGACTTTTTAGCAGCTAAAAAAAGCCCGGTGGTGCTGCGCTTACCGGGCCTACGTGTAAATCGCCTCCCATAACGCCTTTCGCAATTCCTGCGCTTTTACCTCTCGTTTCTTGATACTTACCCTGATAACTATTATCTTGACCGCGTGTGATGAGAGGTTCCCCCATGAGTGAAGAAGAACTGTTCTGCCGCAGGCCGATGGGTATGCGGATGGCGATGATCGTGCGCCAGTGGCGTGCCGTCATTGACGATGCCATTCTCGATACCGGGTTAACCCAGTCGAGCTGGACGGTGATGATGCAGCTGCATCAGCTCGGGGATAACGTCTCCATGAGTGAGCTGGCGGAGGTGCAGGGTATTGAACTGCCGCCGCTGATGCGCACCCTGACACAGCTGGAAAAGCAGGGTTACCTGCTGCGCGCCGTATCGCCTTATGACAAGCGCATCCGGCTTCTGACGCTGACGCCTGAGGGAAAAGCCATATTAAAACGGCTCACTCAGGTGATTGAGACCTATCAGGCGCGCGTATCGCAAAACATCGCGCCGGAACATATCGAGATTTTCAGCGCCACGTTGAATCAAATCGCCTGCAATTTGCGGACAATCCGCGAAGAAGATAACAAGACCGAAAAATAATGACTCCTGAACAAAAGTTTGCCCGCTGGGTAAGGGTAAGTATTGCCTCTTTCCTGCTGATGTTTGTCTACTTTATCGTCGCGGATATCTGGATCCCGCTGACGCCGGACTCCACCGTGATGCGAGTGGTGACGCCGGTTTCTCCGCGCGTCTCCGGCTATGTGGCGGCGGTACACGTCCACAACAACAGCCAGGTGAAGAAAGGCGATCTGCTGTTTGAGCTCGACGACACGCCGTTTCGCAATAAAGTGGAAGCGGCGCAAATCGCGCTTGAGCAGGCCCGCCTGTCCAACGAACAGCTGGACGCGCAGATCGCCGCCGCGCAGGCCAGCCTGAAAACCGCCGTGCTGACCGCGCGTAACGACAAAGTGACTTTCGACCGCTACCAGAAGCTGAGCACCCTGCAGAACGTCTCGCAGGCGGATCTGGATAAGGTCCGCACCACCTGGCAGAGCAGCGAGCAGTCCGTCAGCTCCATCCAGGCCAATATCCATAACCTGCGTATTCAGCGCGGCGAGCGGGACGAGCACCGCAACGTGACGCTGCAAAAATACCGCAACGCGCTGGATGACGCGGAACTCAACCTCGGCTGGACGAAGGTCTACGCCCAGGCGGACGGCACGGTCAGTAACCTGCAGTTAAGCCCGGGCTTTTACGCCTCCTCGGGTTCCGCCGCGCTGGCGCTGGTGAACAACCAGACCGATATCGTGGCCGATTTCCGCGAGAAGAGCCTGCGTTACACCCATCAGGGCACCGACGCCGCCGTGGTGTTCGACGCCTTCCCGGGGCACGTTTTCCGCGCCCACGTGACCAGCAGCGACGCGGGGATACTGGCGGGTCAGGAGGCCGTTAACGGTCAACTGTCCGAACCGGAGACCTCCAACCGCTGGGTGCGTGACGCCCAACGCATGCGCATTCACGTCGCGCTGGACGAGGCGCTGCCGAAGCATCTGCCGACCGGCGCGCGCGCGACCGTGCAGCTCTACAACAGCGAGGGGCCGTTTGCGCGCTTTTTCTCCGGGATGCAGATCCACCTGGTGAGCCTGCTGCATTATGTCTATTAGCACCCTGGCGCGGGTGTTTACCCCGCACGGCAACATCGTCTATACGGCAAACGACTTTCGCCAGACCCTGCGCATCGTCTTTGCCGGGATGATTGCGCTGAGCATCTCCAGCTTCTACAACACCAGCTACGGCGTGTTTTTCGTGGTCTACCCGATCATGCTGCTGTCGCTGGTGCCGGTCTTTAACCGCCACGTGGCGAAGCAGTTTATCTTCAGCGCCGCACTTAACTGCGTCGAAATGATCTTCATCATCGGCTATCTGTCGCAATGGCCGGTCATTATGACGCTGGTGGTGTTTGCCCTGTACGTGATGCGCTTTCGCTTTATGAGCAAGGGGCCGCTGTTCCTGTTTGGCTCAATGGGCGTGGTATGCCAGAGCGTGATGCTCAACTTTATGAGCTACCCCACCACCAGCTGGCACACGCTGCTGTTTTCCAACATCGAAGCGAGCGTGATGGCGGTGTGCCTGAGCGCGCTGATGAATTATCTCCTGCCTGACGTGGAGCCCCGCAAGCCGCCGCCGCTGATTGAGAAAGACGATGCGCGCGTGCGCCACGAGTCGCTGCTCTCCGGTACCGTCGCGACGCTGATATTCGTGGTGTTTCAGATTAGCGACTTAAGCGATTCGCTTTCGGCGCTGATGGCGGGGATTTTGATCCTGTTCCCGATGCACTACCGCGGTTCGGTGATGAGCTCTATCTGGCGCGTGGTCGGCGTGGTGCTGGGCTGCCTCTATATTCTGGTGGTGCAGCTGATCCTCTACGATCACAGCAGCCATATGCTGTTGATGATGCCCCTGATTGGCCTCGGGCTGGCGTTTGGCGCGCGACTCCACGTGATGGAAAAGGTGGGCGCGGGCGTGGGGTTCTCCAGCATCACCACCATCGGCATTATGTTCGGGCAGAACATGCACCCGGACACTGACCTGGTGTTCAGCGATCTCTATCGCATCACCTCCGTCACCTTTTCGCTGGCCGCAACGCTGACGATGGTCTTCCTGGTGCACCTGATCCTCAACCGCTTTGAGGCGACGCGCTACGTCATCGCGCCGCCCAAAGTAGATTAATGTCCCAGCACGGCAGGCAGCTGCGAGAGTAAAAACAGTATCAGGCCAATCGTCCCGCCCACCAGCGTGCCGTTGACGCGGATGAACTGCAGGTCTTTACCGATGTTCAGCTCAATCTGGCGGGACATGTCTTTGGCGTCCCAGCTTTTGACCGTGTCGCTGATGTGGCGGGTCAGGAACGCGGCGAAATCCGGCGCGAGGCGGTGCGCGGCCTGCTCCAGATGCTCGTTCAGCGACGCCCGCAGGCTGGCGTCGTTTGTTAGCGTTTCGCCAAACCACAGCCCGGCGTTGGCGATGCGCTGCTTCACGCGCGAATCCTCGCTTTGCATATCCGCCTTCAGCCACTGGCGCAGATCGGCCCACATCTCGCCCAGATAGCGGTTAAACGCCTCATCGTTTTTCAGGTAGTGCTTGATGTTGTCAGCTTTCGCCGCCATTTCCGGATCGTTTTTCAGGTTGTCGATAAGCTTCAGCGTGGCGCGGTCGAACGCCTGGCGGATCTGGTGTGTGCGGTCGTGGCTGATATCGTCCAGCAGCGTGTTCACCGCGTTCGACACCATCTCCGCGCTTTGATCGCCCAGCCACTCGGTGGGCAGCACCAGCGCCTTGCGCGGATGTTCGGTCTTCAGCCAGTGGACAATCTGATCGGAGATAAACTCCCGCGTGCTTTCCCGCTGAATCAGGGTAATCAGGCGGTTGATGATGGCGTCCAGCAGCACCTGGTGGCGGTTGTTTTTGGTCATGCTCTCCAGCATCACGGCGCTGGTTTCGGTGAGATCGACCTTATCGATGGCCTTGTGTACCGCCCGTTTGAGCAATCGCTGAATGCGCCCGTCGTCCGTGAGTTCCAGAAAACCGCTCATCACCTGAATCAAATGCTGCCCGACGCGCTGGGCATTGTCGGGCTGGCTGAACCAGGTTCCGATCATCTGCGCGGGCTCATAGCGGCGGATTAGTGCCACCAGCGACTGGGTATCCAGAAACTTCTCCTGCACGAACTGGCCGAGATTGTCGCCGATCCGGTCCTTATTGCGCGGGATAATCGCCGTATGGCGCGAGATAAACGGAATGGGAACCCGGCGGAACAGCGCAACCACGGCAAACCAGTCTGCCAGCGCACCGACCATCGCCGCCTCGGCAATGGCCTTTACGCCGCGCACCCAGAAGGTCTGCGGCAGAAACAGGGTGGTGATAAACGCCGCGGCGGCAACCAGCAGCAGCGACAGCGCCAGAAGCTTGGCGCGTTTGAGTTCGGTATGTTTTTCCATGGGTTAAGGATAGAGGGTTGTGCACCAAAAGTGCAAAGCTGGTGTAAGAGGAGGGAGACGCAGCCTCTGTGCAAACAAACGGCTATTATATTAAAAATATATATATCAAAGTTATCTATTATTCATTTTTCTATATTTTTTGTGCTTATTTATTCTCGACAGTAAGGTTTTGTGACCGACACGGTAATTTCGATTTTCTTGTGAGTCATAAGATAAAGGACTATTCGCACAAGGAGACGGTATTAATGACATGGGAATATAAAGTATCGACAGGAGTATTGAGCCATAACGGCGAGTTTGTTGCTCACTGCTACAGCGGTGCGGGTGAATCGAAAGATAAGCCTGAGTGTGAAAGTCAACGAAACAGAGGACCGATTCCCAGAGGTATTTATTTTATTGCCGGATGGAATAATCACAAAAGTGCAGAGGCCATTGTTCTTGAACCTATAGCTGGCACTAATACTTTTGGCCGAGATCATTTCCAGATTCATGGGGATAAAAAAGGTCAACCGCCAGGTTCGGCATCAGCAGGTTGCATCATTATGAACGGCCAGGACAAACGTCATATGATTTATGATTCAGGTGACACAATACTGGTGGTGCGATAATGAAGTATATTATTGCGCTATTCTTTTTGTGCTTGCCGGTGGGTTTATTTGCCAAAAACCACACTCCTGAACAGATATTGCAAATGATAAATGACAAAGGTGCCAGAACCGTTGTAAGTGAACTGGATTCAAATGATAACGGTGAGTCGGAGTGGTGGAATCATATCATCCCGAAAATTAGGAGCGGCACACAAGCATGGTTAGCCGTAGCGAGTGCCCTTGAACCCGGAGTGGACGCCAGTACGGCTGAAGATTTAAAGGCGGCACTTTCTGAAGCCATCCCGCATAACCCTGAAGGTGTCTTAGCAATCTTAAAAGACGATAAACCGTTGCTCACTATTGAACAAGTCTGCGCTTTTACCAATTTCCCTGAGACGGAAGCAGAAAGTAATAAGCTTTATGTCGATTCCATCAGGGAGATGTTTAAAGTTAACAGCCCGAAGGGTAAAAGATGCCTCGCTGTTATGATCGCCACCGTTGAACACTCTGTTCCATTCGATAAGGATATTTAAATGGCCATTCCGGGATATATGTCATTAACTGACGATGCAGGTAATATTATAAAAGGCAGCGTGACAATCAAAGATCGTGAAAACCAGATTGAGGTTTTGGGACTCTATCATAATGTGAGTTATAACTCAGACCTGCACAATGGCAGAGCGCTGAGCAAACGCCAGCATCGCCCCTTTCTTATTGAGAAGGAAATTGATGCCTCCAGCGTTTTTCTCTATAAAGCGCTGAGCACGGGGGGCACGCTCAGAAAAGCAACTATCGACCTTTACAGAATCAATGATGCCGGTCAGGAGGAAATCTATTTCACAATAACGCTGGAATCGGTAAAAGTCGTCACGCTGTTTTCATTCATGCATGACGTGAAAGAGACTTATCATGAAAAACAGGGGCATCTTGAGCTTGTTCTGCTTCGTTATGAAAAGATTGCCTGGCATTACCGTGACGGTAACGTGATTCATTCGGATGACTGGGATTATCGGTTAGGGGCTTGAAAGCAGCCCTGTAAATTCTTTCATATCAACCGCCACAGCACCCATCCCCCAAATCCCATCAGCACCACCCCTGCCGTGCGCTCAATCCACCACAGCGAACGGCTGATCTTCTGTTGCACCGCTCGCAGCCCCATCAGCGACACCAGCGCCAGATCCCACGTCAGCACCACCATCACCATCCAGACGCCGCAGGTCGCCTGCTGAAGCAGCGTCACGTCCGGCCCCAGCAGCGCCGTCATCAGCGCCAGATAGAACAGCGCGTTCTTCGGGTTTAGCAGCGCCGAACCGAGCCCCAGCAGGATCTGCTTGCGAAGCGAGGGAAAGCGCTGGTGGGTTTCATTCAGTGCCAGCGCCTGAGGCCGGCTGCGCACCAGATGCGAGCCGATCCACAGCAGGTACAGCGCCCCGCAAAGCTCGATAAGCGTAAACAGCCACGTAAACTGGCGCAGCGCGCTCCAGCCGATAATGACCAGAACAATATAGAGTGCGTTACCCGCGGCGATGCCGAAGCACAGTCCTGCGCTGCCGCGTAGCCGATAGCGCGCGGCGTAGCCCACCAGCAGGAAGAAATCCGGGCCCGGGCTTAGCAGGGCAACAAAGTGCGCCAGCGCCAGGGCGAGAAAAGCGGAAGGGAAGAACAGTTCCATAGCGACCTCGGTTAACAATCCGAGGTCAGAGTACTGCGCTGCAGAACCTATTTATTGTCTGATATTGATCGGCCCGTGGCGTACTGGCGCGGCGTGGCGGCGGTATAGCTGACGAAGGTCTTATGAAAATGGCTCTGGTCGGCAAACCCGCTCTGGTAGCCGACGTCGGCAATATCATCCCCGGCACGCAGCCGCGTCTTGGCGTACTCCACGCGGGAGATGTTAAGGAAGCTGCCAGGCGTCAGGCCGGTGTCCTGTTTGAAGGTGCGAATCAGCGTCTCCTTGCGCAGCGAGAAGCGTTGAGCAAGCTCGTCGAGAGAAGGCGGGCTGGCGAGATCGGCAAGAAATGCCTCCTGAACCTGCTGGCTGGTTGAGCGAAGCGCGTCAGCGTTATCCGCACAGTAGGGAAGGGCAGAAAGCAGCGTGTCCAGGGACGCTGGAGACAGTGTCTCGACAACGTCCAGGTAATGGGCAAACAGGATTGGGCTACGAATCACCTGTAGCGCCAGCGGAAGATCGGTATCGATGTAGAGCATATGGTAGCTGCGCGGTTGCCCGGCGACGGGGTTGCAGCTGTGCGGCGCACAGGCCGGGATCACGATGAGGTCCCCGGGGTTAAGGATGTACTCTCTGTCATGACACACGCAGCAGGTCTGGCCCTCCACAATCGCGCCGATGGAGAGCTGAGGGTGACTATGGCGTTTGTACGCCTGGGTGCTCTGCCACGTGCTGCGCAGCTCAAGGCCTGAGGCGCGGTGAAAAGTCTGGCGGACATGTCGGGTATCGGTCATAGGCGCTCCTTCTGGCGCTTTTTTTATACCACGGCCGCGAACCGTCGGGCAGTGCTTCATTAAGAACCTTCCGGATATACCCAACTTTACGTCCAGAGCCAGTCATGTTGACTACCCTTAATACCCTAAGCGGTAAAACAAGGAGATTCGACATGGCTTATCAGACAGTAAATCCTGCCACTAACCAGCTCATCAAAGAATACCCCTCACATACCGACGCGGATATCGAAGCGGCGCTGAAGGCGGCCGATGCGCTTTATCATTCAGACTGGGCGAAAGGCGACATCAGCCAGCGCCTGCCGGTGCTGCATAAGCTTGCCGACCTGATCGACGAGCGCACCGAGGAGCTGGCGAAAATCGCCAGCCAGGAGATGGGTAAGCTCATCGAACAGAGCCGCGGCGAGGTGAAGCTGTGCGCGCAGATCGCCCGCTACTATGCGGATAACGCGAAGCAGTTCCTGGCCCCGGTGAAGTACCCATCTGAACTTGGGGAAGCGTGGGTGGAGCATCACCCCATCGGCGTGCTGATGGCCGTTGAGCCGTGGAACTTCCCCTATTACCAGCTGATGCGCGTTCTGGCCCCGAACCTGGCGGCGGGGAACCCGGTAATCGCCAAGCATGCCAGCATCGTGCCGCACTGCGCCGAGACCTTTGCCCACCTGGTGCGCGAGGCGGGTGCGCCGGAAGGGGCGTGGACCAACCTGTTTATCTCCTCCGAGCAGGTGGCGAACATCATCGCCGACGACCGCGTGCAGGGTGCCGCATTAACCGGCTCCGAAAAGGCGGGCAGCGTGGTGGCCGCGCAGGCGGCGAAGCACATCAAGAAATCCACGCTGGAGCTGGGCGGTAACGACGTATTCGTGGTGCTGGATGATGCGGATCTGGACAAAGCCGTGAAGATTGGCGTGAATGCGCGGCTTAACAATGCCGGACAGGTCTGCACCGCGGCGAAGCGCTTTATCCTGCATGAAAAGATCGCCGATGCCTTCCTGAGCAAATTCACCGAGGCGTTTAAGCAGGTGAAGATTGGCGACCCGCTGGACGAAAGCACCACGCTGGGGCCGCTGTCGTCTAAAGATGCTCTGGAAACGCTGACCAAACAGGTTAACGAGGCGGTGAAAAACGGTGCGACGCTGCACTATGGCGGCAAGCCCGTTCAGCGCGACGGGAGTTTCTTCGAACCGACCATCCTGACGAATATCTCCCGCGACAACCCGGCGTACTTCGAGGAGTTCTTCGGCCCGGTGGCGCAGGTGTATGTGGTGAAAAACGACGACGAAGCGGTCGCGCTGGCGAACGACTCCCACTACGGCCTTGGCGGGGCGGTATTCAGCCAGGATATCGAGCGCGCGAAGAAAATGGCGTCGCGCATTGAGACCGGGATGGTGTATATCAACTGGCTCACCGATACCGCGCCAGAGCTGCCGTTCGGCGGCGTGAAGCGCTCCGGCTACGGTCGTGAGCTGTCGGATCTGGGGATCAAAGAGTTTGTGAACCAGAAGCTGGTGGTGGTACACAAGTAATACCCGAGACAAAAAAAACCTGCCGCATGGCAGGTTTTTTTGTTTGTTCGTTGGCTTAGAAGCTCACGCCGCCGCCCACGTATGCGCCGTCGATCAGCGTGTGGTTAGGACGGCCGTCTTTGCCGTCAACGCTCACGTGGCGGTAACCCACTTTCAGCGTAACCGGTTTGATTGGGGTCCAGCTTACGCCGCCGTTCGCTTCAACGTAGTTTTTGACGCTGTTGTTCAGCCCGTCTGGCGCCACATAGCCTTCACCGAAGACGTTGATGCTGTCGGTCAGGGCAACCTTCACGCCGCCGCCGATTGGGAACGCTACGCCGTTATCGCCTTTTTTCGGGCCAACGTAGAGGGCCTTAGCGCCTGCGTTCAACATCACCGGACCGACTTCGAAGTTGTATCCAGCACCTACGCCACCGGTTGTGGTGCCGTCATCGGTATTTTTCAGCCAGCTGCCTTCGGTGTACAGACCGGAGGTCGATTTACCCATTTCCACATTCAGGTTGGTAAAGTTTTTACCCTGCTCAATGCTGCCACCCATCGCCAGTGCGGAGCCAGAGACAGCGGTCAGAGCGGAAAGGATGAGAACGTTAAGCTTTTTCATGAGTTTTTCCTCGTCATTAAATTAATCTGAGGGCACCTTAACAAGTGATGTTTATGACTGCAAATGTGATGCATGTCGTGGTTTTATGCTGATTTTGTTAGTTATTTAGTTTTTATCTGTTGCTGAATTGTTTGTTTGGCGAGCCGTCAATGGCAATTAAATTCGCGTTTAGGAAAAGTTTAAAGAGTTTGCTAAACGACGTTTGAACGAGGAGAAAAAAGCCCTTTGAGATGAATTAATTGAATTTCTAATAATTTCCAGAAGTGTTTCAGTTGTCATAGATAAAGACGTAAGTTTACATTTCTGAAGAGGGATATACGTGCCGCTGCGTGGGTCAGCGTCCCGCCTGTGTCATTTTTCTGACACGATTCTTCATTACGTTGTTGGCTTCACTAACTGGATGCTAACAATATGAAAAGAAAAATTATTCCTGTGCTAATCGGTTGTGCGCTCTCTTTCTCTGGCCTGGCGGCGCAGCCTACTGCTGAGCGCTATGTCGTCAGCTTCCCTGAAGGCTCCCACGTGAGCTACAGCGGCGCGTTTGCCAGTGCGTTTCCGAATGGACTGCCCGTGGGTATCGGTTCCGGCCTGCTGTTTACGGGCAAACAGGGCGACGCCCTGACCTTTGCGACCGTGACCGATCGCGGTCCAAACGCCGATGCGCCAAAAATGGGTAAAAACGAGGCCAAAATATTTGTCACGCCAGATTTCGCGCCGCTGCTAATGACCATCCGCGTTGAGAACGGCAAAGCGGAGGCTGTCGATGCCCGCCCGCTGCATGATGATAAAGGCGCGATTAACGGTCTGCCGCTGCAAAGCGGCGTGATTGGCTCCACCAATGAAGTGGCATTCAGCGACACGCTAAACATTCTGAAGGGCGACAACCGCGGGCTGGACACCGAAGGCATCACGCCGGACGGCAAAGGCGGCTACTGGCTGTGCGACGAGTATGGCCCGTTCCTGATTAACGTCGACAGCAAAGGCAAGATCCTGGCGATCCACGGGCCGCAGGCGGCGGAAGGGGAGAAATCCATCGCGGGCGGTCTGCCAAACATTATCAAATGGCGTCAGGCAAACCGTGGCTTTGAAGGCCTGACCCGCATGCCGGACGGGCGGATTATCGCCGCCGTGCAAAGTACGCTGGATATCGACGGTAAGAGCAAAAAGCAGGCGCTGTTTACGCGTCTGGTGAGCTTCGATCCGGCGACCGGGAAAACCGCGATGTACGGCTACCCCATCGACAGCGCGGCCTACGGTAAAAACAGCGACGCCAAAATCGGCGACATCGTGGCGCTAGATGACCAGCACATCCTGCTGATTGAGCAGGGAAGCGATAAAAACGACGGCATGCGTAACCTGATTTACAAGGTGGATCTCAGCAAGGCGAGTGACCTGAGCGCCTTCGACAAGCCGGGGGAATACCCGGAGTTTGATGATGAGAAAACCCTGGCGCAGCGCGGCATTACCCTTGCTGCAAAAACGCAGGTCGTCGATCTGCGCGCGCTGGGCTGGCAGCAGGAAAAGGCCGAAGGGCTGGCGCTGATCGACAGCAAAACGCTTGCGGTGGCGAACGATAACGACTTTGGCGTGAAGGTGGCGCTGCAAAACCCGGTCGAGGGCAAAAAGCTCAAGGATTACCGGGTGAACGCAGAAGGCAAGCTGACGCTGGATGATAAGCCGGTTGAAACCACCCTCAGCGTGAAGCCGCTGAAGAAGCCGGAGTCGGACAGCGAGCTGTGGGTTGTGACGCTGCCGGAGGCGGTGAAATAAGTATCCCCCTCACCCCTCACCCTAACCCTCTCCCCATAGGGGAGAGGGGATTGTTCGGGGCGGTTATTTCTTCAGCCCTGCAAACGCCGCTCGAATTTCTTCTTCCGGGAGTTGGATTCCTATAAACACCATCACGCTGTGCGGCGTTTCATCGCCCCACGGTCTGTCCCAGTCGGCGCTGTACAGGCGCTGCACGCCCTGGAACAGCAGGCGGTTCGGCTCGCCGTCAATCCACAGCATCCCTTTGTAGCGCAGCAGCTTGTCGGCAAACGAGAGCAGCAGGTTCTCCATCACGCGCGAAACCTCGCCGATGTCCACCGGGTAGTCCAGCTCCACCACAGTCGACGCCACGTCGTTTTGCTTATCTCCCATAAAGTGGAAGCGCGGTTTTGCGGTCACGTTCTCTTCCAGCATAAAGCCGTTGGTGTTGAACAGCTGAGACAGATCGATGTCGCCGTGCGTCACCGTGTAAACCGGCGCGCGGGAGTTGATGCGGGTCAGGCGCTCGCGCAGTTTTTCGCTTCCGCCCGCCACGTCGGTTTTGGTCAGCAGGATGCGGTCGGCGTAGCCCACCTGAGACTGGGCGATGGTGAACTGGTTCATCTGCTCGTCGGCGTGAACCGCATCCACCAGGGCAATCACGCCGTCCAGCAGGTAGCGCTGGCAAAGAATTTCGTGCGAGAAAAAGGTCTGAATAATCGGGCCGGGGTCGGCCATGCCGGTGCACTCGATCACCAGACGGTCGAAGTCGATTTCACCGCGGTCGCGGCTGTCGAGCAGGTCCAGCAGGGCGTCTTCCAGCTCGTTAGAGCGGGTACAGCAGATGCAGCCGTTGGTGAGGGTTTTGATCTGGGTGGCGCGATCGCCAATCAGCTGGTCGTCAACGGAGACTTCGCCGAACTCGTTTTCGATGACGGCGATTTTGAAGCCGTGCTGTTCATTCAGGATGTGGCGCAGCAGGGTGGTTTTACCGGCGCCGAGGAAACCGGTCAGCAGGGTAACGGCAATCGGGGTCATGGTCTCTCCTTTAGCAGCAGCGGACGCCGCCTTCTCCACTTCCGCCGTAGCGCGCTTCCTGACGCTCGCGGAAGAATTCGGTGTAGGTCATGTACGGCTTATCCGGATGGTTGGTCTTCATATGCTCAACGTAGTTGTCATAGTCCGGAATGCCAATCAGCATTTTCGCCGCCTGGCCGAGGTATTTTTTTGCTTCGCCTAAGTTACCAAACATTGTGGGTTCCAGACAGAAAAAGCCCGGTGGCGCTACGCTTACCGGGCCTACAGTACCGTTGTAAGGCGGGTCAGCGCAGCGCCACCCGCCATTTTTTTAATGGTGTGAAGAGGTCTTCACGCCGCCTTCCGGCACCGGCACGTACGGGGTTTCTTTATCCGTACGACCGTCGGCGTTGCGCACGTTCAGCCAGGTTTTGATGCCGTAGAAGATGATGCTGTACACCACCACCAGGAACAGAATGCTCAGACCCGCGTTGGTGTAGTTGTTCACCACGATATGGTTCATGTTGGCAATCTGCTGCGCGGTCAGATCCGCGCCGCCTGCGGCAATCTTCTCTTTGTACTGGTTAGCCATGAAGAAGAAGCCTTCCAGCTGCGGGTTGGCGCTGAACAGCTTCAGGCCAAGCGCCCAGGTGGTGCAGAGCAGCAGCCACAGCGCAGGAACAACCGTTACCCAGATGTATTTGGTGCGTTTCATCTTCACGAGGACCACGGTACCGAGCACCAGAGCAACGGCGGCCAGCATCTGGTTAGAGATACCGAACAGCGGCCACAGGCTCTTCACGCCACCGAGCGGGTCGACAACGCCCTGATACAGCAGGTAGCCCCACAGGCCTACGCAGCCCGCAGTACCCAGAATGCCCGCTACCAGAGAGTCGGTTTTCTTCAGGAATGGCACGAAGTTACCGAGCAGGTCCTGCAGCATGAAGCGGCCCGCACGGGTACCGGCGTCCAGCGCGGTCAGGATGAACAGCGCTTCGAACAGAATACCGAAGTGGTACCAGAAGCCCATGTCCGCCCACGGCAGCACTTTGTGGAACACGTGTGCGATACCGACGGCCAGCGTCGGTGCGCCACCGGCGCGGTTCAGCACGGACGGTTCGCCGATGTCCTTCGCGGTCTGCATGATCTGCTCAGGCGAAATCACGAAGCCCCAGGAGCTGACGGTCGCCGCCGCGTGTGCGCTCGCGTCTTTCAGCTGCGCCATGATCAGTGCCGCGTTGTCGCCGCCCATCTCGTGCAGGTTTGGCATGGTAATGCCGAGGCCCGCAGGAGGGGTGTTCATCGCGAAGTACAGACCCGGTTCGATAATGGAGGCTGCAACCAGCGCCATGATCGCCACGAAGGACTCCATCAGCATTGCGCCGTAGCCGATCAGACGCGCGTCTTTCTCGTTCGCCAGCAGCTTAGGCGTGGTACCGGAGGCAATCAGGGCGTGGAAGCCAGAGACCGCACCGCAGGCGATGGTGATGAACAGGAACGGGAACAGGGCGCCTTTCCACAGCGGGCCGGTACCGTCGATGTACTGGGTCACTGCCGGCATTTTCAGATCCGGGTTAATCACCAGGATGCCGATCGCCAGACCGACGATAACGCCGATTTTCAGGAAGGTCGCCAGGTAGTCGCGCGGGGCCAGAATCAGCCAGACCGGCAGCAGCGCGGAGATAAACGCATAGCCAATCAGCGCGAAGGTAATGGTGGTGTCCTTGAAGGTCAGCGCCGGACCCCAGTACGGGTCGTGCGCAATCACGCCGCCGAAGTAGATAGACGCTACCAGCAGCACGATACCAATCACCGACACTTCACCCACGCGGCCCGGACGCAGGAATCGCATGTAGATCCCCATGAACAGCGCAATCGGTACGGTTGAGCAGACGGTGAAGACACCCCACGGGCTTTCGGCCAGCGCTTTCACCACGATCAGGGCCAGCACCGCGAGGATGATGATCATAATCAGGAAGCAGCCGAACAGGGCGATCGTCCCCGGCACGCGGCCCATCTCTTCTTTGACCATCTCACCCAGAGAAGCGCCGTTACGGCGGGAAGAGATAAACAGCACCATAAAGTCCTGCACCGCACCCGCCAGCACGACGCCCGCGAGCAGCCACAGGGTACCCGGCAGGTAGCCCATCTGCGCGGCCAGCACCGGGCCCACCAGCGGGCCTGCGCCGGCGATCGCGGCAAAGTGGTGACCAAACAGCACGTAGCGGTTGGTTGGCACGTAGTTCAGGCCGTCATTGTTAATGACCGCCGGCGTGGCGCGCGTCGGGTCGAGCTTCATGACCTTCTGCGCGATGTACAAGCTGTAGTAGCGATAAGCAACAAGATAGACGGAAACGGACGCGACCACGATCCACAGGGCGCTTACGTGTTCGCCCCGGCGTAATGCGACAACCGCCAGACAAAAAGCGCCGAGGATCCCGAGTAAGGCCCAGGGCACGTGCTTCAGTAGTTTTTTAGTATCCATAGTAAGACCTGGTTTTTTATGTAAAGAAAAAAGGGTCAGGGTTCGTTGTGAGGAGGTATTGATTAATGCTGGAGCGATCGTGCCAGATCCTCGCGCGTGTAAAGGACGGTAAATGAATGAGTGGTTGAAAGTGACAGGTGAGCGGTCAAAGGGGGCGACGAGCGGTTCCGGCTCGCCGCCTGGGGGCGAAATTATGTGATTGAGATCACTTGATTATTCGGGTTGCGTTCCACCGCCAGATAGCTCTCCAGCGTTCCGATCAGTTTTTCCTTCAGCCAGTTCGGCTCCAGAATCTGAATATGGGGCAGCCAGTAGAACAGCAGCGGCAGGATCTGGTTCTCGTGCGCCGCCTGGCAGCGCAGCGTGACGCCGCCCTGTTGCTCCTCCAGCAGCTCTTGTTCCGGCAGAAGATCGCGGCGCAGGAAGTAGTGTGAAATATTATCTTTGATGAATATTTTCACCGCGAAAGTATTTTCAGAGACCCAGGGGTCGAGGCTTTTTTCCAGCAGCGCAAGGACATTTTCTTCCGGGGTGAAGGTCGTTTTCTGAATATCAAACCAGCTAATCTGGCTCAATGAGAAGGATTTCAGGCGGCTATTTTCGGTGGCTTGTAAATACCATATATTTTTTTTGTTAATGAGTTTATAGGGATTAATCAGACGGGTTTTTCCCTTATAAACAATCTGACAAACATTATGGTTTTTAATCGATCTCTCGATTTTCGTTAAATGACGACGAATATCGCGCTGGACCGTGTGTTCAGCTTCATTCGCAAGAATAAGAATATGGTTTTCGTCAACGCGCGTCTCAAGATTCTGCCAGAATTCCGTATTTCTTTCAGGGAAAAAGCTGTCAGCATTCAGGAAGTTAGCAAGGGTGTGATGTAAGCCTTGTCCACCGGGCGATTGTGCGGAATGGATCAGTCGATATAGCCCGTTACCGGTATGTTCAACAATGGGTGAGAGGGCATTTAAATCCCGGTAGACGGTACGCTCGGTAATTTTAAATTTC
Organism: Enterobacter sp. MGH 24; assembly: GCF_000493015.1. Taxonomy (NCBI): domain Bacteria; kingdom Pseudomonadati; phylum Pseudomonadota; class Gammaproteobacteria; order Enterobacterales; family Enterobacteriaceae; genus Enterobacter; species Enterobacter sp. MGH 24. Next base: position 2,024,297 of record NZ_KI535657.1, read on the forward strand.
TCCATTAGCGCACTGCGGTTTACCACACCGTTTAAATGTAGCTCAACCAGAATATCGACCAGACGTTCAGCCGAGCGGCTCCGCGTCGTTTTAGCCATAAGGTCATCCTGTATATTTAGGTATGCGCTGAATGATGCGGGTGCACTGACAAAGGGTGTCAGTATTCAGTCACAGAAAATTTCTCTTATGGGTATATAACGGCGTGATTTAGCGGAAACCTTAGGATTTTTTGTAGAAAGCGGCGCTGGCCGAAAAAAAGGCCAGCGCGAGGGGAGATCACACGGCGGCTTCCGCCTCCAGCATGACCGGGTGGAAACGGCGCTTGAAGTAGATGAGGCCGTGTCCCGTATCGCTCAGAATGATATTTTTAATTTCAACCAGGTAGACAAGATGCGTGCCGATGGTTTGCACCTGGCTAATCTCACCTTCAAGGCTGGCGAGCGCCCCCTTGAGCACCGGCTGCGCCAGCGGGCCTTTCTGCCAGCAGGAGAGGGTAAAGCGCTCCTCCATCGTCATACCGGTCATCCCGGCGAAATGGCGAGCCATGATCTCCTGCTCGTGATTCAGCACGTTAACGCACAGCCTGCCGTTGCCCTGAAATACCGGGTTCATGGCGCTGTTGGCGTTGATGCACACCATGACCGACGGCGGGGTGTCGGTGACCGAACAGACGGCGGTGGCGGTAATGCCGCAGCGGCCCGCCTCGCCCTCGGTGGTGATCACATTGACCGCCGCCGACAGGCTACTCATTGCGTCGCGAAAACGCAGGCGTTGTTCATCTAAATGCATTGCAACCTCCCGCTGCGCTATTTCAGCAGCTTGTCGAGCATGTTGATATCGCTGTTGTTGTGCAGGTGCGGCACCGTCCAGCCGTGCTGGTCGTATTCGGACATGCAGCGGTCGACCATCGCCATCATCTTGTCCATGTTGCCGGAGCTCTGCGCCTGACGCAGACACTGCAGGCGGATCTCATCCTGACTGCCGGAGTAGTTGATTTCGTACAGCTCGTGACGACCGCCAAACTCGCTGCCGATGGCATCCCACATCAGCTTCAAAATCTTGATGCGTTCGACGTGATCCATACCGTTGGAGCCGCGCACGTATTTCGCCAGATACTGGTCGATCTGCGGGTTGTTCAGATCCCGGGCGCTGGACGGCAGGTAGATCAGCCCGGACGTCACGTTACGCTCGATGATGTTCTTGATCTTCGCGTAGGCCATCGGCGCCATCACGCGGTAGGTTTGCAGCGCGGCGTGATCCGGCAGATACGCGCCGTTGACCCACGGGGTGGCTTCGGAGCACATGGAGTCGCTCAGCGCCCAGAACATGTTGCGCCAGGCCACCACTTCGCCGAGATCCGCCTGCACGCCGCGGAACTCCAGGGTACCGGTGCACTCCAGGGATTTCTTCAGCAGGGCGGTGATGAAGTCGAGCTTCACCGCCAGACGCACGCAGGCCTGCAGCGGGTACATCCGCGCAAAGCCGCCCTCCATCGTCCAGCGACGGCAGCGGTCGAAATCGCGGTAGATCAGCACGTTTTCCCACGGGATCAGCACGTGATCCATCACCAGGATCGCATCATTTTCATCAAAGCGGCTGGAGAGCGGGTAGTCGTACGGGGATCCGGTTGCGCCTGCCACCATCTCGTAAGAGGCGCGGGAGATCAGCTTCACCCCCTCGGCGTCCATCGGCGCGACGAACATCAGCGCGAAGTCCGGGTTTTCGCCCATTACCTGCGCGGAGCCGAAGCCGATCATGTTGTAGTGGGTCAGCGCCGAGTTGGTGGCTACCACCTTCGCGCCGCTGACGATAATCCCGGCGTCGGTCTCTTTCTCCAGCTTGATGTAGACGTCCTTCACCTCGTCCGCCGGCTTGTGGCGGTCAATCGGCGGGTTAACGATGGCGTGGTTGAAGTACAGGCCGGTTTCCTGAATGCGGGTGTACCAGCTGCGGGCGTTCTGCTCGAACTGGCCGTAGAAGGCCGGGTTGGCGCCGAGCGCGCAGCCGAACGCGGCTTTGTAGTCCGGCGTGCGGCCCATCCAGCCGTAGCTCAGGCGCGACCACTCGGCGATGGCGTCGCGCTGCTGGCGCAGGTCGTCGGCGCTTTTCGCCACGCGGAAGAACTTGTGGGTATAGCCGCCGCTGCCGGTGTCGGTGCCCCAGCAGAGGGTATCCTGCATGTCCGGCTTGTGCAGCGCGTCGTACATCTGCGCGATGGAGGCCGCCGCGTTGCGAAACGCCGGATGGGTGGTGACGTCTTTGACGCGCTCGCCGTAGATGTAAATCTCACGGCCGTCCTGCAGGCTCTTTAAATACTCTTCGCCGGTTAACGGACGTTTGGCATCAGCGCGGAAATCTTCAGGCTTCATAGGGACCTCGTATCGGAATAGTGTTGTTAAATTTATGTTTTGTTTTTGTTGTTTAATTGAAGCCTGAGCGGGGCGTAACGTGAAGGGACGTTTGGGACAACGGCGGGTACTTTTCGGGTGGGATGTGGTTTTGTGATCGGTGTGGCTTTTCGGCGGGTGGCGCTGCGCTTACCCGCCCTACGAACCGTGATGCGTTCAGGAAACCGGTACTTTCTGCGCCCGGTACGCGCTGGGTGAGCACCCCACTAAGCGGTTAAAAAAGCGGGCGAAATAGGCCGGATCCTTAAACCCCAGCTGCCAGGCAATCTCGCTGACCGTGCTGTCGGAGAAGAGCAGCAGCCGCCTGGCTTCCCGCAGCTGCCGGTCGAAGAGCAGCCGCTTCGGCGGGCGGTTGGCGAAGCGGCGGCAGATGTCGGTCAGGCGGGATTCGGTCAGGTGCAGCTCGCTGGCGTATGCCGGCACCGTCCAGTGCTGGTGGTAGTGGGCATCAATCAGCTGGGTAAAGCGCTGGAACAGCTTCAGCTCGCCGCGCATACCGCCTGAAGCGTGGTCGTCAAGCTTCGCGTTGCGCAGCAGCAGGGTAAAGACCGCCTGCGCCAGCAGGACCAGCGTGTGCTCGCGCCCCGGCAGCTGCTCCGTGGATTCCCGGGCAATCAGCTGCCAGTAGTGCTTCAGCGCCGCCAGCTCGTCCGGCTTATCCGCCAGCGAGAGGCAGATCCCCGGCAGGCCAAATGCTTCCCGCGTGCCGGGGTAGAGCACCTCCAGCAGCGGCCAGATCAGATCCTCGCGCACCGTCAGCACGTGCCCGTCGCTGTCGGATTCGGTGATAAACGCGTGCGGCACCGACGGCGGCGTGAGGACGAACAGCGGCGCCTGCACCGAGTAGCGGTGATCGTCGAGCTGGAGTTCAATCTGTCCGGTATCGAGAAAGTGCATCTGAAAATACTGGTCGTGACGATGCGCCTGCATGTCGCGGCCAAAAAAGGCCGCCATGCGGGCGAACGACTGGTAGTGCACGTCGTCGGTGCCCAGACTTTCGTCGTACTCCTTGCTGATATCAATGTTGGCGATAGGGTTCTGGCACACGATCGTTCCTCTGTTGATCCCGCTGCGTCATCGGGATGCGCGTCAGCACCAGCGCGCCGACCACCAGTAGTCCGGCCACAAACCACAGCCCGGAGCTGAAGCTGCCGGTCGCGTCACGCAGGATCCCAATCAGCAATGGGCTGACGGCAGAACCGACGTTGCCGATGGCGTTGATCACCGCCAGCGCCACGGCGCGGGACTGCAGGCTAATAACCCGATCCGGCGTGGTCCAGAATATCGCCATGGCGGTAAACGATCCGGTTGAGGCCATGATGATGCCAAGCAGCTGGATCAGGCTGTGATCGGTAGCCGAGGCCAGCATCCATCCCGCCGCGGCGAACAGGTACGGCAGGATGGTGTGCTTTTTTCGCTCTTTCAGCCTGTCGGAGCGGCGGCTCCACCAGATCATCCCGAGAATGGTGCAAAACTGCGGGATCGCCGCCAGCAGGCCGATGACGATATTGCTGCTCCCCGTGTTAAAGCTTTGCAGGATCTGCGGCGTCCAGATGTTGATCGCGCTGAGCGTGTTGGTCAGGCAGAAGTAGGCCAGCGTGTAGAGCAGCACCGCCGGGGTCAGCACTTCGCGCAGCGTCGAGCGCGGCGTGACGGATTGGGCAACGGCGACCTCCTGCTCGCGGGCGATCATCATTTTCAGCGCCTGCTTTTCGTCATCGTCCAGCCAGGTGGCCTGATCCGGCGTGTCGTTGAGGTAGAACCAGGTCACCACGCCGAGCACTACCGACGGTAGCCCCTCCAGCAGGAACAGCCACTGCCAGCCCTTCAGGTTCCACAGCCCGTCCATCGCCAGAATGTACCCGGAGAGGATCGAGCCGAGCATCATGGTCACCGGCATGGCAATCATAAACAGCGCGTTGGCGCGGGCGCGGTGATACGCCGGGAACCACCAGGTGAGATAGACCAGGATCCCCGGCAGGAAGCCGGCTTCGGCAATACCCACCAGCATGCGCAGGACGTAGAGCGTTTCAGGGCTGGTGGCGAACATGGTGCAGGTGGAGGCGATGCCCCACACCACCATGATCCCCGCGATCCAGCGGCGCGCGCCGATCTTCGCCAGCATGATGTTGCTCGGGATCCCGCACAGCACGTAGGTAACGTAAAACAGCGTCGCGGCCAGGCCAAACATGGTCGACGTAAGGCCCAGATCTTTACCCATCGTCAGCCCGGCAAAGCCGATGTTGATGCGATCGAGAAACGAAAAGACAAACAAGATAAAGAGAAAGACGATCAGACGTCGGAACAGCTTATTAATGGCGCGATGTTCAACAGCTTTATTATCATGAGTTTGCAGGGTAGAGGTCGTCATGGTGCGCTCCAGATCTTACGTTTAGTAGACGGATTTATTGTTATTAACTGACGTAACCGGTTGTTCGATAAAGCGTGCCGCCAGCGCCTCCGCGCCGCGGGCGAGCAGGGTGGTATCGACGCCGACGGCGACAAACAGCGCGCCGAGTTCAAGGTAGCGTTTTGCCAGCTGCTCGTTCGCCATCAGGATGCCGGGCGCTTTACCGGCGGCGCGTATCTGCGCGATCGCCTGCTCAATGGCGGCCTGCACCTCCGGGTGCTGCGGATTGCCGGCAAAGCCCATGTCGGCGCTCAGATCCGCCGGGCCGATAAACACGCCGTCGACCCCTTCCACGTCGAGTATCTGCGGCAGGTTTTTCAATGCCTCGCGGGTTTCGATCTGCACCAGCACGCACATGGCGTCGTTAGCCTGCTGGAGGTAATCCGGGATGCGGTTCCAGCGCGAGGCGCGCGCCAGGGCGCTGCCGACGCCGCGAATGCCCGCGGGCGGGTAGCGGGTGGCACGTACCGCCAGCCGCGCTTCGTCGGCGTTTTGCACCATCGGCACCAGCAGAGTTTGCGCGCCCACGTCCAGCAGCTGCTTGATCTGCACCGGATCGTTCCACGACGGGCGCACCACCGGCTGGCTGGGATAAGGCGCGATGGCCTGTAATTGGGTTAAGACGGTTTGCACATGATTTGGCGCGTGCTCGCCGTCGATCAGCAGCCAGTCAAATCCAGCCCCCGCCAGCAGTTCGGCGCTGTAGCTGCTAGTGAGCCCCAGCCATAAGCCAATTTGCGGACGGCCTGCCTTCAGCGCCGCTTTAAATGCGTTTTGCATGGTTGTCTCCTTACACAAAGCGGCAGCTGATGGAGCCCATGCTGCCGTAGTCGACGTGGAAGGTGTCGCCTCTGCTGGCGGGCACCGGGCGGGTAAAGGAGCCGCCGAGGATGATTTGCCCCGGCTCAAGCTGCACGTCGTACGGCGCCAGCTTGTTCGCCAGCCACGCTACGCCGTTCGCCGGGTGGTTAAGCACGCCTGCGGCAACGCCGGTCTCTTCGATTACGCCGTTGCGGTAGAGCAGGGCGGAGATCCAGCGCAGATCCAGCGCGTCGGGCTTAATCGGACGACCGCCGAGGATCACCCCCGCGTTGGCGGCGTTATCGGAGATGGTGTCGAACACCTTGCGCGGGCGCTGGGTTTCAGGGTCAACGTTGTGGCAGCGGGCGTCGATCAGCTCCAGCGCGGGGATGACGTAGTCCGTAGCGTTGTAGACGTCGAAGATGGTGCAGTTCGGGCCGCGCAGCGGTTTTGCCAGCACGAAGGCCAGCTCCACTTCGATACGCGGAACGATAAAGCGATCCACGGGAATGTCGCTGCCGTCGTGGAAGAACATGTCGTCCAGCAGCGCGCCGTAGTCCGGTTCGCTAATCTGCGAGCTGGCCTGCATCGCTTTGGAGGTGAGGCCGATCTTGTGGCCCTTCAGCACGCGGCCTTCGGCGATTTTCAGGCTGACCCATTCGCGCTGGACGGCGTAGGCGTCTTCAATCGTGATCTCCGGGTAGTCCAGCGAGATCGCGCGGATCTGCTCCCGGGATTGTTCCGCCTGGTGCAGGCGATGGGCGATCAGGGTATGGGTATGTTTGTCGAGCATGGCGATATCCTTTGTGCGGCTGGTGCCGGGTGGCGCTTCGCTTACCCGGCCTACGTTCGAGCCGTTGTAGGCCCGGTAAGCGAAGCGCCACCGGGCGAAAAAGATGTCTACTTAAACAATGCGTGCACGTTGTTTTGTTTGTAGTTCAGCGTCGGATCGAGTTCTTCCATGGCGAAAGAGAGCGCCAGATAACGGCCCGCCATCAGCTCCGCGAAGTGCGTTTTGATCAGCCCAAACAGCATTACACCGACCTCTTCCCGGCTCTCCAGGCTGCGCCCGGAACCAATCTTCAGCGTCATATGGACAAAGGCGTAATCGTGCCTGCCGTCGGCCATCTGCCAGGTGTCCAGCCAGTGGGCGCGGCTGCGGATACCGCCGAGGGGGAAGATGCCCGTGGCGGCGAGCGCCTCGTTGACTTTGGCGAACAGCCCAGGCAGGTCGGCCTCTTCGCGGATGTTGTCGGTGCATTCAGCAATAAAGTGCGGCATGGTGGCTCCTTATGCGGGCAGCGGGAAAACGGCGTTAACCTGGCCGGTGCCGGAGCTGGCGAACAGCTCGGTGAGAAACTCCACCTTGCCGTCGTAGCTGTCCCAGCCGAGCATGCCCAGCAGCATCACCGTGTCGTGCATGTTGCCCTCGCCGTAGCAGTAGTCGGCGTATTCCGGCAGCATGCTGCAAAACTCTTTGAACTGCCCCTCGCGCCACAGCTTCACCACGCGCTCGTCCATCTGGCGGTCAAACTCGCGGGTGTAGCTGTTCATTCCTTCCTCGGCGCGCTGGTCATCGATAAAGCGGTGCGACAGCGAGCCGCTGGCGAGGACCGCCACGGTGCCGTCGTATTTTTCGATGGCGCTGACGATGGCCTCGCCCAGCCTGCGGCTGTCGGCGAAGTCGTGAACCGTGCAGAACGCCGAGATGGAGACCACCTTGAAGTGCTTATCCGCGTTCATGTAGCGCATCGGCACCAGCGTGCCGTACTCGAGCTTCAGGCTCGGAATGTTGTGCGCTTTGGCGCGCACGCCAAGCTTCACCGCCTCGTCGGCTATCAGTTGGCCGAGTTCCGGGTTGCCGTCGTAGTCGTAAGTCATGTCGCGAATAAAGTGCGGCAGCTCGTTGCTGGTGTAGACGCCCGAAAAATGGTCCGCACAGTTGATGTGGTAGGCGCTGTTCACCAGCCAGTGGGTGTCGAACACGATGATGGTGTCCACGCCCAGCTCCCGGCAGCGCTTGCTGATCTCTTTATGCCCGTCGATGGCCGACTGGCGGCAGCCGTGGTTTTTCCCCGGCAGCTCGGAGAGGTACATTGACGGAACGTGGGTGATTTTTGCCGCTAACGCTAATTTACCCATGATCAGATCCCCCATTTTGGAATCGGATGGTCGCCCATGGAGATGCAGACGTTCTTCATCTCCGCGAACACCTCGAAGCTGTACTCGCCGCCCTCGCGGCCGGTGCCGGAGGCCTTCACGCCGCCAAACGGCTGGCGCAGGTCGCGCACGTTCTGGGTGTTGACGAACACCATGCCCGCTTCGATGCTGCGCGCCAGGCGCAGCACCTTGCTGACGTCCTGGGTCCAGATGTACGACGCCAGGCCGTACTCCACGTCGTTGGCCAGGCGCAGGCCTTCCGCTTCGTCCTTAAACGGCAGCAGGCAGGCCACCGGCCCGAAGATCTCCTCCTGCGCCACGCGCATGCGGTTGTCGACGTCCGCCAGCACGGTTGGCCGCAGGAAGTTGCCGCCCTTCAGGTGCGCAGGCAGATCGCCCGGCTTGTCCGGCCCGCCCGCCAGCAGGGTCGCGCCTTCTTCAATGCCGAGCCGGATGTAGCCGGAAACTTTCTCCCAGTGCTGCTGGCTGATGAGTGCGCCAATCTGGGTGTTCGGATCGGTCGGGTCGCCCACGCGCAGGCGGTTGGCGCGCTCGGCAAAACGCTTGACGAATTCCGGGTAGATGCTCTGCTGGATAAAGATGCGCGAGCCCGCGGTGCAGCGCTCGCCGTTGATAGAGAAGATGGTGAAGAGGGCGGCATCCAGCGCGCGCTCGATGTCGGCATCTTCAAAAATCAGCACCGGGGATTTGCCGCCCAGCTCCATAGAGTATTTCTTCAGCCCGGCGTTTTTCATGATGTTGCGCCCGGTGGCGGTGCCGCCTGTGAAGGAGACGGCGCGCACGTCATGATGGCGCACCAGCGCGTCGCCTGCCGTGGCACCATAACCCTGCACCACGTTCAGCACGCCCGCCGGAATGCCTGCCTCCAGCGCCAGCTCGCCCAGGCGGTCGGCGGTGAGCGGGGAGAGTTCAGACATCTTCAGCACCGCGGTGTTCCCTAAGGCCAGGCACGGCGCGACCTTCCAGGTGGCGGTCATAAACGGCACGTTCCACGGCGACACCAGCGCGCAGACGCCCACCGGCTGCACCAGGGTGTAGTTGAGCATCTTGTCGTCAACCGGGTAGGTTTTGCCGTTCATCTGCTGGCACACCTCGGCGAAGAACTCGAAGTTGTGCGAGGCGCGCGGAATGAGCACGTTTTTGGTCTGGTGGATCGGCAGGCCGGTGTCGGCGGTTTCCATGGCGGCGATCTCGGGCACGTTCTGGTCGATCAGGTCGCCCAGACGACGCATCAGGCGCGCGCGCTCCTTCATTGGCAGGTTAGCCCACTTTGGGAATGCCTCTTTGGCGGCGGCGACGGCCTGGTGAATTTCAGCTTCACCGCCGGAGGCGACTTCTGCCAGCACCTCGCCGGAGGCCGGATTGGTGGTGTGGAAGTACTCACTTCCGGCAACGTTTTTACCGTTGATCCAGTGGTTAATCTTTTTCATTTTGCAGTCTCCTCGCTGACAATTCGGTTCACCAGGCGCCCCACGCCCTCCACTTCTACTACCACTTCATCCCCCGGCACCACGTCGGACAGCCCCTTCGGCGTGCCGGTGGCAATCATGTCGCCAGGCTGCAGGGTCATAAAATCGCTCAGGTACGCAATCAGGAACGGAATGCTGAAGATCAGATCCGCCGTGGTGCCTTCCTGACGCAGCTCGCCGTTAACGAAGGTGCGCAGGGCAAGGTTGTGCGGGTCGGGAATGGCTTCTTTCGGCACGATGTGGGGGGAAATGGGGGTCAGCCCGTCGCGGCTTTTCACCCGCAGATTCGGGCGGTAGTAGTTTTCCAGGTAGTCGCGGATGGCGTAGTCGTTGCAGACCGTATAGCCCGCCACGTAGTCCATCGCCTCGGCTTCACTGACCTTACGCGCGGTTTTACCGATGACCACCACCAGCTCCGCTTCGTAGTGCATGTATTCGATATTGTTCGGGCGCACCGACGTCTGGTTGTCGCCGTTGAAGGTGTTTGGCGCTTTGATAAATACCAGCGGCTCGGTGGGGGGCTTGAAGTCCAGCTCGCTGGCGTGATCGGCATAGTTCAGGCCGAGGGCAAACAGCGTGGGGTGCGGATGCGCGCCGTGAGCGATAGCGACGTCGCGTTCATCCACCACCGGGTTCTCCAGCGCCGGAAAACCTTCCGCCAGGATACGCACGCGATCGCCCGGGCGCAGCTCAACGCGGCTTTGCGGGGTACCGAGCAGGATCGCATCGCCGGGATTGAGGGTGGCGAACTCGCTCAGGGCGCTCAGCAGTTCGGCGGCGCTGCGCTGAAGATCGGCCGTGTTCCAGTGGTCCGCTTCGCGACCGTTAATCTCGGTGATGATGGTCAGGCTATCCACGTTATCAATGGCGACAGGTTCGCCGAGCGGGCAAAATCCGTCCCGGCATTTGGCCTTGATGGCCGGACGGTAGAAGCTCTCTTCCGGCAGGCTCACCTCGTTGGCCAGCGCGTATCCCGCGATGTACTCCGCGGCGTCCTCCACGCACACTTTGCTGGCGGTTTTGCCCACCACCAGCGCCACCGTCGCGCCGCTGAGCACCGTTTCCCCCTGCGGGAAGGGGATCGGCTCGCCTGCACGGATCACCGTGTTATGCGGCTTGATAAACCACACGGCTGTTTTCGGCGGCGTGTTGTAGGGGGCTTTTTCAAACGCCTCACGCCAGGCTTCATGCTGGCTTCGATGGTTGAGGGCGACGGCAAAAACGGTACCTTTCATTCACATACTCCTCAGCCCGGTGGTCCGGGTTATGATTTCGTTAATATGTTAATGATCTGGTTTTATGCTTTTGCTGTTTATTTCGCAATCAGAAGTGAAAAATTTGTGATATGAATAACAATAAATTTACATGTTGAATTTTATTTATATTTAAATCATATGGTTAATAAAATTTAATGGTTTCTGTTAGACTTTTTGACGGAAAACCTGTTGTTTATAAAAGCATCTTTTAGTGATTGTTTACTTGTTAATGATGTGAAGGGGAGAGGCTATGCATGATTCATTAACCATCGCGCTGCTGCAGGCGCGGGAAGCGGCGATGTCGTACTTCCGCCCGATCGTAAAGCGCCATAATCTGACCGAGCAGCAGTGGCGCATTGTGCGCGTGCTGGCTGAGCATCCGTCGATGGATTTTCACGATCTGGCGTTTCGCACCTGCATCCTGCGCCCGAGCCTGACCGGTATTCTGACGCGCATGGAGCGCGACGGCCTGGTGCTGCGCTTAAAGCCGGTGAACGACCAGCGCAAGCTGTACGTGTCGCTGACCAAAGAGGGGAATGCGCTGTATGAACACGCCCAGGCGCAGGTCGAAGAGGCGTATCAGCAAATTGAGGCGGAATACACGCCGGAGAAGATGAAACAGCTGACGGCGCTGCTGGAAGAGTTTATTGAACTCGGAAACCGGCATAACGCAGCGCGGGAAGAAGAGTAAAAACCCCAAATTCCAGGATGATTTTCGTAAAGTTTTCTCTTTCCAGGCCGAAAATTCTGTATCTGTCTGAGGAAAGAGAAAACATGTTAAACCGTATCAAGATTGTCACCAGCTTAATGCTGGTTTTAGCGATATTTGGCCTTTTACAACTCACATCCGGTGGTCTTTTCTTTAATGCCCTTAAGAATGACAAAGAGAATTTCACCGTCCTGCAAACCATTCGCCAGCAACAGTCCACGCTGAACGCCAGCTGGGTCGCGTTGCTGCAAACCCGTAATACCCTGAACCGTGCGGGTATTCGCTACATGATGGATCAGAGCAATATCGGCAGCGGCGCGACCGTTAACGATTTGATGCAAATCGCGTCTACGTCTCTGAAACAGGCGGAAAAGAACTGGGCTGCCTACGAAGCCCTGCCGCGCGATCCGCGTCAAAGCGATGCGGATGCCATGGAGATCAAGCGTAACTATGATATTTACCACGGCGCGCTGGCGGAGCTGATTCAGCTGCTGGGTGCAGGCAAAATCAACGCCTTCTTCGACCAGCCGACCCAGAGCTATCAGGACGGTTTTGAGAAGCAGTACGTGAGCTACCTGCAGCAGAACGACAAGCTGTACGAAACGGCGGTCAAAGACAGTAACAGCTCTTACACTCAGGCTATCTGGGTGCTGATCAGCGTCCTGATTGCCGTGCTGGTGGTGATTGTGGCCGTCTGGCTGAACATCAAGCAGACGCTGATCTCTCCGCTGAATCGTCTGATCGACAACATTCGCCATATCGCCAGCGGCGACCTGGTGAAGCGCATTGAGGTTCAGGGCACCAACGAGATGGGTGAACTGGCCGACTCGCTGCGCCATATGCAGGGTGAGCTGGTGCGTACCGTTGGCGACGTGCGTAACGGCGCGAACGCTATCTACAGCGGCGCGAGCGAAATTGCGATGGGCAACAACGACCTCTCCTCCCGTACTGAACAGCAGGCCGCTTCCCTGGAAGAGACCGCTGCCAGCATGGAGCAGCTGACGGCGACCGTTAAGCAGAACGCCGAAAACGCCCGTCAGGCGAGTCATCTTGCGCTGAGCGCCTCTGAAACCGCGCAGAAAGGCGGCAAAGTGGTGGATAACGTGGTGCAGACCATGCGCGATATCGCGGGCAGTTCGCAGAAAATTGCCGACATTATCAGCGTGATCGACGGCATTGCCTTCCAGACCAACATTCTGGCACTGAACGCGGCGGTAGAAGCGGCGCGTGCGGGCGAGCAGGGCCGTGGTTTTGCGGTGGTGGCAGGTGAAGTGCGTAACCTGGCCCAGCGCAGCGCCCAGGCGGCTCGTGAAATCAAGAGCCTGATTGAAGACTCCGTGGGCCGCGTGGAAGTCGGCTCGACGCTGGTGGAAAGCGCCGGTGAAACCATGGGTGAGATCGTGAATGCGGTAACCCGCGTAACGGACATCATGGGTGAAATTGCGTCTGCGTCTGACGAGCAGAGCCGCGGTATCGACCAGGTGGGTCTGGCGGTCGCGGAGATGGATCGCGTGACCCAGCAGAACGCCTCGCTGGTTGAGGAATCAGCCGCAGCGGCGGCCGCCCTGGAAGAGCAGGCGAGCCGTCTGACGCAGGCCGTGGCGGTGTTCCGCATTCAGCAGGAGCAGATGAAAGCGCGCGAATTCGCTGCGGCTAAAGCGGTTTCCACGCCCGTGATGGCGCGTAAAACCGCGACGGCCGATTCAGGCGATAACTGGGAAACGTTCTAACTCGGTGCGTTGTGCCGGGTGGCGGCTACGCCTTACCCGGCCTACGTTTCGTGGTTTTGCCGGATGGCGGCTACGCCTTACCCGGCCTACGGTTCGTGGTTTTGCCGGGTGGCGGCTATGCCTTACCCGGCCTACGGTTCAGGGTTTTGTAGGCCCGGTAAGCGCAGCGCCACCGGGCGATATTACAGAGGCAGGCGCATGGCGCAGCGCGTTTCATACGCTAAGCCGTGCGCTGCTTCTTCTTCACGTTTTTCACGCAGTTCGGGCGTGAGTTCAGTAACGTATTCAAACCCCAACCGCGCATAGAAAGGCGCGTTCCACGGTACGTCCCTGAACGTCGTCAGCGTCAGCGACGTCAGCCCCAGCATGCGGGCATGGTCTGCCACGCAGGCGATGAGTTGCCTGCCGATCCCTTTTCCCTGCCAGTCCAGATCAACCGAAAGTTCGACAATAAACAGTGATGAAGGATGGGCCTCGGTAAGGATAAACCCGACGGGGTGGTCGTTCGCCAGCGCCAGCCAGCTTAGCCCACGTTCGGCATACTCAAGGTGCTGCTCAGCGGAAATGACCTCACCGTCGGCAAGCCAGGCGAGTTCGGGGGCTTCACGAAAGCGCTGACCCGCCGCGCGTTCAATGGCGGGCAGGGCAGTAACGTCGTCAGGGGTCGTGGGGCGAATATGAATGTGCATGGCGGCAAGTATAGCCTGACCCGTTTACATTATTCCGAGCAGATCAGCACCGGCGAGTAAAAATTGCTGATCACCAGCGCGTCTTCCGGCGTTCGCTCAATCGTCAGAAGCCTTTTATTGCCCAGCGTCAGGCCCGCGACGTACTTTTCAAAGACGCCTGGCGGCATGGCATCGTGGCTAAAACGCTCCACTTTTTGAATGACAATCTCATACAGTTCGCCCTCCACGTGACGCCATTTAAACATTTCCTGGCGGGAAACCTCCCAGCTGCGCGGTGCATTCACCACGCTGCCGTTTAGCGTGATGTACCCCGTTTTGTCGGGATGAAAACGCATAATGATCTCGCCGTCAAAGGTGAAGTCGTGGCTGTCGCGCCTGTCGGAGAAGGTCAGGTTTCCATCGCAGGCTACCGAGAGCGGGGGCGTGTGGAAGTACCACGCCAGCGCGGCGCCCAGCAACAGCAGGTTCAGGATCAGAATTAGCCAAACTTTTTTGTGTCTCATATCACCACTCGTAATAGTAAAGCGTACGACAGGCGCTGGCTTTACCCCGCGTGAGCGAACATTGGGAGAGTACCAGCCGCCCTTCGTGGCCGTAGAAAAGCGTTCTCTGAATGTGCATGTAGAAAATGGAATTTTTCAGGCACGGAAGATGGCCGTCCTGCTGAAGCGTCTGCGCCAGCCCAATCGCCTTCTCATGGAACACGTCCGCCAGCGGCGTAAAGGTGTAGACCGGACAGGTGCCGATATGGGTCAGCAGGTGGATCTCCCTCTGCGAGTTTTCTGGCTTGATGAGCGCGATCCCGATGCACAGCGCGACGACGACCATCGTGAGTGCGCCGCAGAACAGCCATTCCGGGCGAACGCGCCAGGCAGGTTTCGCCTTTTCGTCGGCCGGTGGGGCTTCCTCAAGCGGGGTGACCGTAACGTCTGCGCTGAGCATAAAGCCCGTTTTCGGTACGGTAACGATAAACAGCTCGTCGGGAAGCAGGGTCGCCAGCATCTTGCGCAGAATGCTGATGTACTGGTTTAAGGAGTTGTTAGACCCCTGGAGCCCTCGCCGATCCCAGACTTCATGCAGAAAGGTTTCCCGTTCGACCACGTTCCCATGATGCTGAACCAGCAGTCTCAGGATGGTATTGGCCGTGCAGGTGAGGACCTGCGCATCCTCATCCGGCGCATTGATAAGAGAAACAGAACCGTCCTCGTCGTTATAGACGATGGCGTCAGCAAGCAGGTATTTCATAAGTTGTTGTAATACAGACAGAGATAACAAATAAAAAGAGAAGGTTTATGCCTTCCGGGCAGCACTGCTGGTTATTTTAACGCCACTGTTACCGATAACATTGATCCAGACAGGATTTTGGGTGGTTTAATAAGTCAGCGTGATAATCACGTCATCAATAAATTCCCCGGTACCGGTTAGCGGCTGTGCCGGGACTTCGCCGTAAACGGTGTAGTTCTGGGTGCCGCCAGCGGGATGGGTGACCTGCAGCGCATCGCCGCTGCTTTGATCCCCCCAGCGTTGCGTGGCCGCCTCATCCTGCCAGAGCCCGTAGCGCAGGCACTGGCCCTCGTTGTTGCAGAGCTGACGCTGATTACCGCTGGCATGGTTGCCTTTGCCCATGGCAAGGGTGAACGCGGTTCCGGCCGGACAGCGCGTGGTGAGGGTGGCGGTGGATCGCGTCGGGCGCAGGGTCGCGGTGCTGGTCAGGGTGCCGAAGTTAAGCGGAGTTACGCGCTCGATGTAGCATCCCTGGCTGATTTCGGCCTGCGCGTTGGTGCCGCCCTGCACCTGCTCTCCCTCTGCGGAACCGTCCGAGCAGTTTTGCAGCGCATCCTGACGCATGGCGCTGTGCCAGGCGATGCGCAGATTCATGTTGTAGTTGTAATAGTGGTAGGCCGGAAGCTGGCTTTGCCCTGCCGGAATGGTAGCGATAAGCGGAAAGGTACCGCTGACGTTGGCATTGCTTTCCGCGGCCAGGGTCTGCTGAATCAGGTTCCCGCTGCCGGCAGGTCCCAGCTCCTGAGCGCGCGCTGCGCCGTTAAGCAGGCGGAAGAGGAGGGTGTACTGTTTCCCCTCCTGGTCCCCCGGCGAGATCATCTCAAAGGGCGGGGCGTCTACGCTGCTCAGGCAGACGTTGATATATTCCGTCCTGCCCTCGTTGTCGGCCTGGCAGCTAAATTTTACCTCGGTGTTGACGGAGGTGGTATTGCCCGCCACGACGTTGCCAAAGTTAATGGCGGGCGTTGAGGTTATCCAGCAGGCTGCCGCCATCGCCTTCACGGACAGGACGAGCAGCAATAATAACGGCGCTCTTAATGACACAGTTGTTCTCCGATATTCTGTATTGATGACGCGGTACGCGGCGACGGAAGCGTGACCCGGCACTCCCACTCACCGGTCTTCACCACCAGTTCACCCGGCAGGGGCGGATCTTCAAGCCAGATAAAGCCGTCGCGTCCTACGATGGTCGCACCCTGCGGCGTTGACACGACGCTGCCCAGCGGGAGCGGCCTGCGGCGGCTGTCGACCAGTCGGGCCTGAACCGTGACGGCGTGATGGACGTTAAAATCGACTTTTACCGCGCTGCTGTTGCCCGGTCTGGCATGCATGTCGGTGACGGGAGCGATCACATCGGCAGGCAGATCGAGCGGGTTAATGCTGATTTTGCTGTTGTGGTAACGCGGCAGGTCGGTCAGCAGGAGATAACCATCCTCATCCGTTTCACCGGCTGGGCGGTTTTCCAGCATCACCGGTACGTGCCCGATACCGCGCGTAGAGACCAGTGCCAGGCCCTGCTCGCTGTTGCGCAAGGCGTGCAGGCTATTATCCAGCAGCGTCAGGCTGCCTTCGGCTGAGGCATACTGATTACCTACGTTAGCGCCTTGCTCCAGCCCCACATGCCACTCTCCGGCGTGGCCCAGATAGCCCACGTCAGCATACTTTTCCCGGCGTTCACCAACGCTTTGCCCCAGCTGCCATGACCAGCCGCCGGTCCGATCGTCTGGCTGATGGCGATAGTCCATGCGCGGCGAGTCCTGGCTGGCCTGGAGAGAGAGGGTGTCCTGGCGGCCCAGCGGGAGAGAGAGCATAAGCTGAACGTTGCTCGACGCGTCCGTAAACGAGCGGGTATAGCTCAGCGTGGCGGAGAGATGCGCCGGTAAAAAAACGGACCAGGAGGCGTTGAGATAGCGTTGTTTGTTACCCTTAATATCTTGTTGTACCCAGCCCACGCCTGGCGTACCGACGTGGGAGAATGAATGGCTTAGCCACACGCTATCGCTGCGCCTGACGGGCACTGCACCGCCCATGCGGGCATTATCGGCGAAGGCGGCATCGGTACGCACGGTGCTGGCAGAAATGCCCGTCCCGCCGCCGTTCCACTGCCAGCCAAGGCCCCACTGCATTCCCTGACCGTAGGGGCTGTCGCTCGCCGCGACGTGCTGGCTGATAATGCCTGCGTCGGGGGATATCAACCAGTCAACGCCTGTCCCGAGATGGCGAAGTTTACGCTGCTGCTCCGTGTGCAGCGCCAGCGTCAGGTGGTTATTGACCCCATAGCGCCAGCCGGCGTCGAGCATCGGCGACGCGGCGTAGTCGTCGGAGCGCTGGGCGTAGTTTTGCCGCATCCAGCCGATATCCAGCGAGCCGCTGCTGAGCCCTTCGGCCAGCATTCCCGGTGCGCCGTACACGTCGAGCTGTACGGTGCGACGCTGGCCGTTGATGTCGGTAATGACCACCTGTGCCTGCCCGCTTCCGGTGAAGGCCGGCAGAGTATCCAGCGTAAACGCCCCCGGCGTCACGCGCTGGCTGCTCTGCTTAAGGCCGTCGATATACAAATCGACCGTGGAAGGCAGCACGGCCGTGTCGCTGTAGCGGCTGCGCGGTTCAGTATTAAGCTGCGGATCGAGTTCAAAATTACGCGCCCAGTGCAGCCCGCCAAAGCGCACCTGCCGGCTCCAGCGGGTGCCGGTGGTGATGCTGTCGCCCAGCGCAAGGGTAGTCAGCGAATCGGTGTTGTCCCACTGCCAGCGGGTTTCGAGACGCGTGTGGGCAGGTCGACCGGCGCTGTTTTCCTCACCGGCATGGCTTGAAAAGCTGCTGCTGAACGTTCCGGGCAGCAGCCCGGACGCGGTCAGCTGGGTCTGGGCATTCAGCTGGCGTTTACCCTGCGCATCGCTGGCGTAAAGGGCGTAGCCGAGCGTAAACGCGCTGATGGGCTGGGCCTCAGGATAGGCGTACTGCGGGGACGATTTTTCGAACGTCAGATGCTGCTCTCCGGCGAGCGCCTTTGCCTCGGCCGTAATCGCCACCTGCTGGGCAAGCAGGTCGATATCAACCTTCAGGCCCGGCAGGGCCGTGAGTTCTACCCATCCGCCGCGATGGTCCGGGGCGCGGAGCCCCAGTTTTTTGATATCGCTGTCGCTCATCCACAGCGCATCGTCCACCACCCGGCAGGCCCACAGATCCCCTTGCGGGGCGTGATTCACGGTGATGGCCAGCCATTGTACGGTGTTGGCGGGTCCTTCAGTGCGGGCTGACAGCATCAGCGGTAGCCAAAGCAGGAGCGCGAGAAGCGAGCGGGCGCAGGGGTATCTGGCTGGCATGGTGGTCATCGTTGAGGAAGACGCGTAACGCGCTGAGCGTATGGCGTGACGCTTGCTTAAGTTTCACAAGGGCGGTCTGTCCCGGCAGTACATAGCCCGCCAGTCCTTTAACCGATCCCGCAACCTGCCCACTGGCCGTCAGGGCCTCAAGATGGCTCAGGCGAATATGGCTTTTTCCGGCGTTATAGCAGCGGATCGTCGCCGGGCTGTCCGCCTGTTCACAGCTCAGGGCATCGTGGCCGACGGGGGTATTCTGGGGTCCGGCAATGAATACTGGGATCGAATAGCGCAGCAGGAAGTGCACCGCATTGGGATTGGCGGCACGGGACGTGGCGTCCGGCAGTTCATCGATGACCAGCCGGTAACTTTGCTCCTGTGTATGGATGCCAGGCTGCATGACGATAATGCGCACCAGCTGCTGCTGGCCCGGCGCCAGCGCGGTCATCGCCGGGCTGCTGACGACCTCATTGGTGGCGACTAAGACATCCTGACCGTTTTTCTGGGTCCATTCGTACACCCGTATCTGCGCATGAATGGCCGCTTTCCCAGTGTTGCTGAGGGTGACCGCTGTTGCTCTTTGACCGCTTTGCAGATCGAGCGTGACGGGCGCCACCTGCAGCGTGGCGGCCAGCGCGTAGCGTGACAGCAGCGTCAGCATCATGAGCCACAGAATGAGGCAGGGAAGATAGCGACGCACGATCAGTACACCAGGTTTAAGGTGATGTCGTCGCTGTAGGCGCCTGCCTGTGCGGTCGTCAGGGCGCCTGCGTCAATCACGCCATAGAGCGTCTCTTTCTGCTCCTGACCGTTGCCGGTGTCGGTTAGCCCATCGGTGCTGGTGATTTGCGTCTGTTTGCCCTCGTCAGCAAAGAGTTTCCAGGCAATCTTCTGTGCGCCCGTTTCACCGTTTTCCGGCTTCAGCCAGAAGGTGCCGTTCTCGCTGCTGTCGTTGCTGGTGGCGGAGAGAGTGAACGGGGTACCGTTGGTACAGACAATATCGACCTGCGTACTGGCCTGTATTTCGCTTGATTCATCCGAGCCGTGGCGCGCGAAATTGAGGTCGTTGGCTTTGAGGGTGCACGACTTCACGACCTCAAGTGAGACGTGCATCGTCGCGCTTGCGGTACTGTCTGCGGCGATCGCGGCGGCAGGAAGCAGGAGAGCGGAACAACATACAGCAGTGGTGATAATTTTCATGATCTTATTTCCTGACGTGAGTAACAATGCAATTACAAAGAGAATGACTGAGCGTCCAGCAGGCAGAGTTTTCGATGGAATTCCGCCAGGCTGTGACAGCAAAATTTGTTCATCGCGTTACGCTTGTGGGTGTAGATCGTTTTAGGTGACTTATTGAGAATTTTTGCGATACGAACCGGGCTGAATCCTTTATGTAACAGCATGCAAACCCGCATCTCCTGATACGAGAGCGTGGCGGCGTTTTCGAAGGAAAATGTCGTGTCGCTAAAGCAGCGGCTCAGCTGCGCAAGAGACAGGTTGTCCGCCACCACTTTGACCCGCTCGCTGCGCAGCCAGGCGTTAATGTCGCTGACCCAGGCCGCATCCGTAAAAATCAGCCAGTTCTGTGCGACGGACGCGCTGTGCAGCCGTTCCTGAAGGAGGGTAAGCCCTTGCGGATCAACGCTGTTGATCCAATACATCTCAGGACGGGGTGTAACAGCCATCGAAATCATCGACTGGAGGCCAAGCCATAAAAACGCATTGCCGCTCAGAACGATGACCTGATAGCCAGCATTAGGAATGAAGGGCGTCATTTTTTGCCCCACAGATAGCCCTGGCCGTAGTCGGCCACGCTGGCACGGGCCAGCGCGAAATCCCCTGCGGTTTCGATGCCTTCTATCAGCACCTTGCTGGCGACGCGCTTGCACTGGCGGGTGAGATGCAGGAACTTCGCCTGCTCGATGCGTCCGCTCCAGAAGGTATGTTTATCTATTTTGACGCCGCAGAAGCGGATCTGGCTGGTCAGAAGATCGGGAAGAATGTCTTCGCAGACATCGTCAGCCCACACTTCGATCCCCCACTGATGGAGCGTCGCGATGCATATCCGCAGAGCCCGGCTTTGCGTGTCGTCGAGCTGTACCAGCGTATGGAGGTCGGTGACCTCGATAGCAAGCCTCTCCGGGCAGGGGGTCTCTTCTTTTAGCCTGTCGAGGAAGTCCGTTTCCAGCAGCAAATCCGATGTTGCGTTGAGATAATACTTGTCGCCCGCCTCGCAATACATGGCATGACGAAGCTGCGCAAAGAAGTGCGCCTTACGCTGCGTCGAGGACATCGCGCTAAAATAGTCTTCAAGATCGACGTGGGGCTTTGCCGTGGACAATACCTCCCAGGCAATCACATTTTCG
The DNA here is from genome assembly GCF_000493015.1 of Enterobacter sp. MGH 24. Taxonomy (NCBI): domain Bacteria; kingdom Pseudomonadati; phylum Pseudomonadota; class Gammaproteobacteria; order Enterobacterales; family Enterobacteriaceae; genus Enterobacter; species Enterobacter sp. MGH 24. Next base: position 2,044,923 of record NZ_KI535657.1, read on the forward strand.
CTGCGCAGTGCCCGGATGGATTCGAACTTATAGCCGGTTAGCATGATAAAAGTGCGTAATGCTCCGTGGTAACTTATGGAGCTGCACATGTTATGGATTTGTCTTTTTGCGGGATATTTATAAATTAAACTGGCTTATATAAAGTGTTTTTGTCTAATTTATAATGATTTTATAGAATTATTTATTTCCATAAGTGCCCGGCAGAATGCCGGGCACGTGCGCGTTAGCCTTGCGTACCGACGATTTTGATTTCGACCATGCCAATCCCGATCTCGCGCGGTGAGTGTCCAAGGATATTCCCTTCATTCGTCGACTGCGGGTCTGGCGGCACAATCACCAGCGTATTGCTGCGCGATGGGTTGTCAAAATGCAGCGTGTGCGTAGACACATCGTTCCCGAGCGTCAGCGTCTGCTCCCGATCGCCCACGCGCACCGGCACGGGCTTGTTGGCGTTAGGGCCATACGCTCTGGCGGTGATCACCAGGTCGAACCGTTCCGGCAGGGGATGGGCGTACTCAATTTTCACCTCGTTGCCCAGCTGCGCGTTGGACCATCGCCCCCAGGACTCCGGCCGCGAGATGCCGCTAAACTGCTTCACTTCTTCCGGCGCGCCGGCCACGTTAAAGATAAAGCTGTCTGCCTTATAGCGAATATCGTTATCGACGATTTTGAGCATGTCGACGTTACGCTGATAGCGCGCGGTATCAATCACCGTATCTTTAAACGCGGTTTTGCCTTTCCACTGGGCTTTATCCACATGCTGCACGGTTTGCTCCCCGCCAAGCTGCCCCTGAGAGACGCACCAGTCGGTAGAAAGCGCCAGTGGCTGCGACCAGAGTTGGCCCATCTTGTAACACCTGTCGACCCAGACGAAATTATCGCGTGGCGCAAAATCGGCCAGCTGATAGCGCAGCGGCGCGGAGTACTCGCTTTCCGGCAGCGGCTCAACGCGACCCTCCGACACGCGCACCAGCAGCGGCAGACGGAAGTTGCTGCCCGAGAAGGCAATCGTGTTTTTATCCCCATTGACGGTGAAGTCCTTCATCTCTTTCGGGAAGTTCCAGAGGCGGATGATGTCTGGCTTCCAGGCGAGGATTTTTTCCTTCATGTTGAGGAACACTTCCGACAGGGATTGCCCCGACAGCGTGCTGCGGCCCAGGCCAATAAAGTTGTCGCCGCCCAGAATGTCCAGCACGGTTGCGCCGTTATCCATGGAGTTGCGTTTGGTGGCAATCACCTCCTGCTGCGGCTGATCGCCTCGCAGGACGAAGAACAGATTGCTGCGATCCTGCTTGTTGAGCTGATCCCAGGCGCTGTTTTTCATCGCCAGATGGTCAGACGAGACGACGATGACGGTGTTTTTGAACCAGGGCGAGGCTTTGATTTTCTCGACCAGCGCGGCAATGTGCTCCTGGCTGCAGGTAACGGCGCTGAAAGACTTGTTGTTTTTGCCGTCAACGTCATAGCTTTTGCGCTTGCAGCTGCGCGAGACGAACCCGTCCGGGTGGTGGGTGTCCACCGTCAGCGCAAAGAGGGAGAAGCGCTTGCCCGCGCGGGAAAGCTCCTCGAATTTCTTCCACGTTTCGTCGAGTACCGTATCGTCATAGAAGCCCCAGTCGTTACGATAGCTCGGATCGGCAACCGTCGTTTTTAACTCTTCTGAGCCATACAGGTGGTCAAAACCGTGGGATTTCAGGAACACGTCTTTTCCGGCAAAGCGCAGGTTTGCCCCCTGCATAAAATAGTTTTCGTAGCCGGAGTTTTTCAGGATATCGCCGAGGCAAATATTCTGCGGGAAGAACGTCGACATTGAGGCTGAGGCGTTACCTTCAAAAGGCGCGAACAGCGGGATACCGCACTGGGAGGCAACCATCCCGGCAATCGTATAATCCGTGCCGGGCAGCTGCACGGTGTGGCTGAAATCAAGACCTTCATTTTTCAGCGCACCCAGGTCTGGCGTCAGGTTCGGGAAGGCATCGTTATCAAAGTACGTGCGTTCCAGACTTTCACCGTAGATGTAGACCAGGTTGAGCTTCGGGTTGGCGATCGTTTTTGACGGTTCTTTGTAGTAAGCCACAAAATCAGGATCGCCGTCGCGCGACTGGGATTTCACCAGCTCGGTGATCTGATGGAACGCCGGACTGGCGTCGACGGAGGCCAGCGCCAGGAATAATGCCAGCAGGCTGTAGCCATGATGGTGCGGAAGATGGCGACGGCGGCGCAGCACCCAGGCCAGCGCGCCAAAAATCGTCACCAGCGCGACAATAAGGCCGAGCCCCGGAAGAATGTACTTGCCCACACCCGCGCCCGTCAGGCTGTTCGTCAGCGTGTAGAGCACCGCATCGTTAATACCGTCACCGGTAAAGTAATCGCTGGCATATAAGGTAATGTTTAAAATAATAAAAATGCCGAGCACCACCAGCGTGGCGATAAACCACCAGGTGTGACGGCCGGCTTTCCAGGCGTAAACGCCGACAGAAGCCAGAAAAAGGATAAGAGACAGGAATTCAGACAACAGCATATCCTCAAAACGCCAGATGATTCGCTGGCTAACTGTTTATTTTTTGGGTGATACAATGTAATTGCGATGTCGTTCAGCTGCAATTTTAGTGTCACGAAAGTGTGCTGTTGTTAGGATTTGGTTTAGAAAATCGTTTTTATGAAGATGGACACATCCTGACAAACGGACGCTGAGACGGTGGCAACCTGGAAAAACGCTCGTTTAGCGCCGCGCTGCAAGACTATCGCATTAAACGCGGCGTGTTGTGGCAGAAAATGGGGTGGATCAGGAGAGGAAATTAACGCCTTGTTTCAGCACCAGATCGCAGGCTTTGGTTTTCACCTGTTTTGCCAGGGAAGAGTTGCCGAGGGTGCTCAGGTTCAGCTGCTGGCCGTTTTGCGCGTTAAGCAGGCCCTGAATGCCGTCCATATAGTTGGTGTCCGCTTTCTGCTCCTGGGTATCCAGACCCAGTTTACCCAGCACCTGGTTTTTCACGTTTTGCGCGTCGGTCACGGAGGCCAGCTTTTGCTTCGCGCAATATTCCAGAATCCCCGCCGCGTTGTTCATCGTGCCCGCGCTGAGGCTCTGGGAGCTGTTGCCCAGCAGGCTGGTGAGGGAAGAGGCGGAAAGTCCACCCTGAGAGCTGCTGCTCTCTTTGCTCAGCTCATTTGCCGCGCTTGACAGGGATTCCTGCCAGGACGCCGCTTGCGCTGCGCCGGTCACCAGCAGCGCGCCTAAAAAGGTGCTGATTAGAATGTCTTTTTTCATCATGGTTCTCTCAAAAAGGTCCGTTTTGGGGCGGATGGGGTTCCAGTATATACCTGTACCCGACCGGCGATTCCTGGAACTGTCTTAATACTCTTTGCCGGTGACGCGGCTGCGGTAACTTTCCCAGTCGAAGATGACGTACAGACTGTTACCCAGCTTCATGCGATCCATGACGCGTTCCCCCAGCAGGCGGGTCATCTCGTCGATATTGTGGTTCGTCAGCATGCCGGTGGGGCGCTTGGACGAAGAGCGGCGATCGACAATCTGGTTGATGATCACTTTTTCATAGCGGGATTCCGTCTGAACGCCAATCTCGTCGATGACCAGTAAATCCACATTGCTCAGATCGTTAAGCAGCTGTTCTTCGCTGGTTTCGCGGTTGCTGAAGGTGTCTTTCATCGCGGACATGATATCGGCCACGGTGATGATAAGCACCGATTTACCCCGCAGAAGCAGCTCGTTGCAGATGGCGGCTGCCAGGTGGTTTTTTCCGGTGCCCGGCTTGCCGCTAAAGATGAAGCTGGCAATATTGCCGTCGAATTCATCCACGTATTGACGGGCGGCCGCAAGGGCGTTCATCTGCCCGTTGGTTTCGACTTTATAGTTATCGAACGAGCAGTTCTGGTGCAGGGGACGGATACCGGAACGGTTAAAGGTGCGTTGCATTTTCATCGCCCGGTTTTCCCTGGCGAGCGCGGCGGCGCGGATCTCACCTTGCTCTTTTTGCCACGCCAGCAGCTCTTCACCCGTGGTGAAAGCGGGCTTCACGTTGGCAGGCATCATTTTTTGCAGACGTTTCATCAGGTCGCCGACGTTCTTCATTTCGCACCTCGGAATCCGCTGGGGATCTGTTTATCCGGTTCTGAAAACGCGTTGATATCGCGTTTGGGCTGGCCGTTGTTGCCGGCGCGGGTAATTTGAAGATGACGCGCAAGCTTTTGCTGCCACTGAATGTGGGTAAAGACTTTACCTTCCGCCTGCCACCAGGCGGTAAACGCGGCAAGCTCTTCCGCGGTGGCCGGTTGGGTTAACGCTATGCCCCACAGCGCCGCCTGCCGCTGAAAATCCGCATCCGGCTGCCAGCCCGCGTACAGGGCAAATTTCCCCATCGGAACGGTCGCGGGGACGTTGACCGGTTCATCAAAGAACTGGTTGTCCAGCGCGACATCGCTCGCCGGGCGTGACAGTTGCGCTTCGATCTCCAGAAGCTGTGCCAGACGTTCCGGCGTGATTGCGTAAAACGCCGGCGCGTTGTCGGCAAAAACCGCAACCGTGCCGCCTTCGGCGTGGGTCAACACCCCGCGTGGGTCGCGCATAAAGGCATCAATGCCAGCAATGCTGGTGGTCAGAATTCTGGAGGACATAACGCTTACTCTACTGATTACTACGGGCGTGATATGGGGTTATGGTAGCACAGAGAGGGGAAAGGGAAGGAGGGGATTTCCCCGGCGGCGTTGCGCTTACCGGGGCTATAGTCGTAGGCCTGATAAGCGCAGCGCCATCAGGCATTTATCACGCGATGATATTCAGGGTCACGTCGATGTTGCCGCGGGTCGCGTTAGAGTACGGGCAAACAATGTGTGCCGCGTCGACCAGCTTTTTGGCTTCCGTAGGATCCATACCCTCAACGTGGATGTTCAGTTTCGCTTCGATACCAAAACCGGTTGGCAGCGGGCCAATACCCACTTCGCCTTCAATAAAGGCCTCTTTTGGCAGGGTAAATTTGTCGCGCGCCGCCACAAACTTCATCGCGCCCAGGAAGCAGGCAGAGTAGCCGGCAGCAAACAGCTGCTCAGGGTTCGTTACTTCTCCCCCCATGCCGCCCATCTCTTTTGGCACGCCCAGTTTTACGTCCAGTACGCCATCGGAAGAGGTGGCACGACCGTCACGGCCACCGGTTGCTTTGGCTTTGGCGGTATAAACAACTTTTTCTAAAGACATGGCAGGTTCCTCATCTTGCTTAAGTGTGTGCTATTAAATAGCGTGCGATATATATGGGTAATAATCACGCGTAAAGTATAGCCTTACGCGCGGTGTAGCTGTTGTCGCAAAAGTTCGAGCTGCTGTTTGAGCGCCAGCAGGGTGTCGGTATCACACTGCGCTGCGCAACCCACCGCATGGGGGATACCCAATGCCTGCTGCTGCAGTTCACGTCCCGCTTCGCTCAGGGTGACGGCGACCTGACGTTCGTCCCGGCGCGAACGGTGACGGTTGATTAACCCGGCACTTTCCAGCCGTTTCAACAGCGGCGTCAGGGTCGCAGAGTCCAGAAACAGCCGTTCTCCGATGTCCGACACCGTCATGTCATCCTGCTCCCACAGTACCAGCATCACCAGGTATTGCGGGTAGGTCAGGTTCAGCGGTGCCAGCAGTTGCCGGTACAGCTTATTGAGCGCCAGGTTTGCCGAATAGAGGGCAAAGCAGAGCTGGTTATCCAGCTTGAGCGCAGCGGTTGCGTCGTTCGTTTTCGCGTTCATGAAATGAATATAGATAGTGCGCGATTTAATTGCAAGCAATTTTATGGACAGGTGTAGCGGAGCGCTACCTGAACGGCCATTTTGCGATAGTGCTGGCGCTGAGCCTGTTCGTCCGCACCGTCTTCAAACAGGAGCGTGAAGGTGTAGCTGTTGGCAACGTAGTGAAAGCTGAAGCTGCTTATCAGGCGGTGAAGATCGCGGGCGTCAACCGTCTGGCTGAAGAGCTGTTTTTCTTTGCCCCGGCGCAGGATCTCCTCCAGCAGGTCGAGCGCGCTGCGGTTGACCTGGCGAAGATAGCTCGACTGCTGCATAAAGCGACCACGCTGCATGTTTTCCATGCAGATAATCCGAATGTAGTCGGGATGGTCGGCATGATAGTCAAAGGTGGCTTCAACCAGGTCGACCAGCGCTTCGACAGGGGGCATTCCCGCCAGGCTTAGCGCTTTTTCACTGGCGCGAATCTGGGTGTAAACATGTTCCAGTACCAGGAGATAGAGGTTCTCTTTATTCTTAAAATGGTAAACCACCATGCGTTTGGTGGTACCCGCTTTCTCCGCGATCTGCTCCATGCGGGCACCATTCAGTCCATACTCGGCAAAAAGCGCGATGGCGCTCTGAAAAATTTTCTCTTTCAGGCTGGATTCTTCGCCGTGCTCGGGGTGTTCGCTGCCAGGGTTAGCCACATCCTTTCCTTATTTTCACCAAACGGACCAGAAGGATTATCTCCATGGCAGCGAAATAACACAAATATCAAACGCGTGGGCGTTTGCGGTACAGCCACAGTCCGGGGATCGACAGCCCGATAGAGAGTGCACCGACGATGGACGACGCCTTAAGAAAGTTGCTCAGGAGGAGGATCATCTGAGGCTCGGTGTAGCCAAAATGGCTGATTTTCACCGCGGAAATCATCGCCGTATACGCAGATATGCCCGGAAACATCGGGATTACGGCGGCGACGGTGAACACTTTGGGATGCGCCAGATACCAGCGCGACCACTGGATGCCGATACTGCCGACCAGCATGGACGCCATGAATGTTGACCATTCGATGTTAAAACCCGCGGTCATCATCATCATTCGCGAGCCATGGCCAATCGCGCCCAGCAGCGCACACCACGGCAGCGCGCGTTGCGGAACGTTAAATACCATCGCAAAGCCGACGGCAGGAATGGCGGCCAGAAGCATGTCCTGCGCCAGCGCCAGCAGAAAATCTATTACGCCCATCCGCGTAACCCCCAGAGTGTCATAGCCATAACCACGCCGATGCAGGTCGCCAGCGTCAGCAGGCTGGCGATAGCCCAGCGCGCCAGACCGGTATTGATGTGTCCTTTAAACATATCGGCGACGGCGTTGATCAACGGAAAGCCCGGGACCAGCAGAAGCACGCTGGCGGCCATGGCAATCGTCGGGGTGTTAGCAAACTGCGGCAGGCGCAGAAGCAGACCGGAAACCGTAGTGGCGACAAACGCGGTAATGCAGAAGTTAATTTGCGGATGCAGCTGCCGGTGCGTCAGCAGCTGGCGAACATACATGGCGATGCTGCTGGCAAAAAAGGTGACGATGGCACCGTCCCAGCCGCCTTTATTGAGCTTACAAAAGCAGGCGCACGACAGCCCTACCATCAACACGACAAGCCAGCGCGGATAACGTAACGGCTTAATTTGGTTGAACCGTTTTTCAATTTCATGGAGATCGAGAAGCTTGTGTTCAGCAAGGATCACGATGTGCTGCACTTCGGTCACGACGTGCATGTTAATGCCGCGGTCATGGTTTTTGCGGGTGGAGGTCAGGCACTGACCGTCTTTGATCGTGGTCAGCACAATGGCGTTGGATGAGATCGCGCTTTCCACGCTATCCATACCCAGCGCCACACCCAGCCGGGTGGAAAGCTCCTCAACCAGCGCGCTTTCCGCGCCGTGCTGGAGCAGAAAAAGACCGCACTGAATACATAGCCGCGTGATAGCACGCTGCGTTGACCGATCTGCCTGCATGTATTGTCCTGAAGAAGATGGAAAGTTGCCGGTTGGCCGATAGTGATTACTTTTAGCACAAAGTGCAGTGCCTCTTGCTGTGGGCCAGATCAAGGTTTATGCAAACAGTCCCACCCGTATCGCGAAAGGGACGTTGACTTAATTTATCAATGTGGTGAATTATTAATATGAAAATATAGAATATTTGTATTTAGTTATTCTAATTTTATATTGTCGTTATTTTAATGGCTCCGCAATTAAACTTATTTGCGCTTTATGAGATATTACGGCTGTTTTAGGCATTTCTTAAACAAAGAACATATCTCATCTTCTGCTTGTATTAATCAGTTTTACACTCAGGGACGAAAATACTCATACATTGATGCGTTTTAATGTTACTCATCAAATGAAAAATGGACACGGAGGGTCTATGTTGTCATTGCATGGTAAGCACGGCGTTGTCATTAGCCGGATACCCGTGATGCAAAACGGGTTAGGGGGCGTGATGGCATGCCATTTCCCGGATTTTGAATTGACCTATTGCCGCTCACTGCAGGAGTTAACGCTGCTCCAGTTACGCCGCGCAGACGTCATTATTGCTGATATTTCAGGCGAATACCGAAATCCCCGGGGCACCCTCGAAGAGTACTATGGTTTATTGAATCAATATCGGGACATTCACTGGATTTTTTTAGTCTCGCGGCCGCTTTACCCTATTGCGGTTGAGTTACTTATGCGCCCGGAAAGTACCTTGCTGTCTGATATGGAGCCTATTGAAGGCGTGGTTAACGCTATTCGGGCAGGGAGCGAGCGGGCAGAGCGAATAAGCCAGACGTTGTTAACCCCGGAACCTCAAAGTACGGAGGATGAAAACGAACACGTTATCGAGCTCACGCACTCCGAACGTAAGGTCCTGCGTCTGTTAGGTAAAGGATGGGGGATTAACCAAATCGCCACATTGCTCAAGAAGAGCAATAAAACCATTAGTGCGCAGAAAAACAGTGCTATGCGACGGCTGTCATTACGCAGTAATGCCGATATGTACGCCTGGATCAACAGTACGCAGGGAATGAGAGAGCTGAGTTTGATGTCAGCCTATGGAGAGTTCGAGGAATGGAAAAAACCGATTCAACAAGACATATCGCCATCGTCGAAAATTGCACGATGAGTGCTGTTGGGCTACAGCATCTTTTTGCGCTGCCCGGCCTGAATCATTATCAGCTGCATCTGTTTAGCGAATTTGACAGCTTTAAGAAAGCACTTCAGCACGTCAATTTTTTCTCGCTAATCTATTCACTTTCCGATGCGCGAGAAGAACGTCGTAACTGTCTGGCACACCTGCGGGATCTCGCATTTTCGCATGGTCATATCCAGCGCATTATCCTGGTCGCTGATGAGACGGAAGCACGGTTAATTAGCCACCTTTCGCCGTCACGCCTTCACGGTGTGGTCAGTAAATCGCTGATGCTTGAGCACCTGCAGCAGGAACTCATGGTGTTGTTGAGTGAAACGGTGCGCATCAATGACAATATGATGAATCACTGGTACCGGAGTCAAAACAGAATGTTAAGCCCAACGGAACGGGCAATATTGCGTTATATGTCTTGCGGCTATTCAATTCCTCAAATTGCGGCGCAGCTTGAACGTAATATTAAGACCATCCGGGCGCATAAGTTTAATGCGATGGTGAAGCTGGGGGTGAATTCTGACGTCGGGTTGCTCGATGCGGCGGATATTATTACTCACCTTCCGGCAAGAGAACCGCGAATTTTGGCACTCAGCAAGCCGACCTTTTTATAACCTGTCCGTTGCGCGCCAGACAGGTTCTGGCGCATCAATCAGATGCAAACATCAACCCACTTTGCAGAAGTCAGCTCTGCCATTCTGTCAGGTGAAATACGCACGGCACTATGAATTGCTCCTGCGGCGGGCAGGACTTCGGCGTACTGCTTTAATGAAATATCGCAGTAAACCGCGAGCGGGTTTTCCAGCCCGAACGGGCACACGCCGCCTACGGGATGACCGGTGATGGTCACCACTTCATCACTGCTGAGCATGCGCGCTTTCGCACCAAACGTGTCTTTCAGCTTTTTGTTATCCAGACGCGCATCGCCTTTCGCTACCACCAGAATCACCTCATTTTTCACCTTTAAAGACAAGGTCTTGGCGATTTGTCCCGGTTCAACACGATGGGCGGCAGCAGCCAACGCAACGGTAGCGGTACTCTGGCTAAGTTCAATTACGTCGATATCCGGCGCGTTGTCGGCAAAAAACTGCTGTACAGACTGCAAACTCATTGTTTCCTCCTGACAAATATCCTGCGTAATCTGTCATAAGAATTTATGCTGTGTAAATATCTCTTACGTAACAAATATCCCGAACGGCTGATTTCTGGATCCTCTTCACAATCACAGAAACCGGTTACAGTAACCGGTTGCAGACCGTGTTGCGTCGATTAATACTGAGTACGTAACGTCCCCTGTATCCAATAATAAGAGCAAATTATGAAACCATTTCGTCTGAGCAGTACCACTGGTACACAAGCCAGCAAGGTTGTGAAGTTGATTAATGGAACCACGTGCGGCGCGAAAGTGCCCGTAACAAACGTCTGACAGGAGATCTGCCATGTCTGCCAACCATGCTGCGTTTAACCTGATATTCCGTTTCGTTGAAAATTACGTGAGCCCAATTGCCGGGCGGATCTCTTCCCAGCGTCACGTCATGGCTATTCGTGATGGGTTCATCTCCGCGATGCCATTTATGATTGTGGGTTCATTTTTATTAGTGTTCGCTTACCCACCTTTTTCGCCTGATACCACCTGGGGTTTCGCCCGCGCCTGGCTGGATATGGCGAAGCAGTTTGAAGGCCAGATCCTGACGCCGTTTGATATGACGATGGGCATTATGTCCATTTATATCTGTGCGGCCATTGCCTATAACCTTGGCAAACACTATGTCAAATCGCACCAGCTAGATCCGTTCATGTGCGCCATGCTGTCGCTGATGGCGTTTCTGCTGGTTGCGGCACCGAAAACCAAAGGCTCGCTTCCCGTCGACAGCCTGGGTGGAACGGGGATTTTTACCGCGATTCTGGTGGCGATCTACTGCGTTGAGATGATGCGTTTCCTCAAGGCGCATAACATCGGTATTCGCCTGCCAGACCAGGTTCCTCCGATGATCAAAAACTCTTTTGATCTGCTGATCCCGGTGCTGGTGGTGGTGTTGACGCTCTATCCGCTGAGCCTGGTCATTCAGTCTCAGTTTGGCATGCTGATCCCACAGGCCATTATGTCGGTCTTTAAACCGCTGGTTTCCGCAGCGGATTCCCTGCCTGCGATCCTGCTGGCCGTGTTGATTGGCCATCTGCTGTGGTTCGCCGGGATCCACGGCGCCGCCATCGTCTCAGGGATGCTGCAGATGTTCTGGCTGACTAACCTTGGCGCTAACCAGACCGCGCTGGCCGCCAGCCAGCCTCTGCCGCATATCTTTATGGAAGCGTTCTGGACGTTCTTTATCGTGATTGGCGGGTCGGGCGCCACGATGGGGCTGGTGATTTGTTATCTGCGTAGCCGTTCAGCGCATTTACGTTCTATCGGGCGTTTGAGCGTGGTCCCCAGCTTCTTTAATATCAACGAACCCGTCATTTTCGGTACGCCGATTGTGATGAACCCGGTGTTCTTTATTCCGTTCCTGCTGGCACCGATGGTAAATGCCGTGCTGGCCTGGGCGGCGATGACGTTTGACCTGATTGGCCGCGTCATCTCTGTGGTCCCCTGGACGGCACCGGCGCCGATAGGCGCAGCGTGGGCTCTGGGCTGGGATTTCCGCGCGGCTATTCTGGTTGTGGTTCTGGCCTGCGTATCGGCAATCATCTACTACCCGTTCTTCAAAGTGTACGAGAAGCAGCTGCTGGAGCAGGAAGCGGAAGAAGCGCAGCGTAACGCGGAAGAGGACAATCAGCAGGTGGCCTAGGTAAAACCAAAACGGCAACGCATGTTGCCGTTTTTAGTGTTTGTTCCCTCTTACTGTGGGAGAGGGTCAGGGTGAAGGCATCAGGCCGGGCCTGTTTTTGTAGGCCCGGTAAGCGAAGCGCCACCGGGCAATTCATTGCATTACTTCAGCGTGCAATCCCCGCACTGCTTAACGTCCGGCAGGCGGTAGCGCTGGCAGCAGGTGCGGCGAACCAGAAGCCCATCACGGAGCACGACGGTACGGAATAACGGGTTGTCACGGCCATCGGAAAGCTGTTTTGCAAAGAAACAGGACTGACGCAGGGCGTCAACGTTCTCATCACCGAGAAGGGGCTTCATTTCCGTTAAATACCAGTGGAGTAAATAGCCCGTATTGCTCCAGATAAGCTTCCCATTAATCTCTCCCGTCGCTTCAAGCGCGTCCACGACCGGGATCAGGGCCTGCGTGATAAGCCGCTCCATACGTTCCTGAGCCGTCAGGCGTTCCGCGCTCTGGTCTTCGTGAAGATCGATCCAGAAGCAGGCTGCACGCCCGGTTTCGTGAAACTCGACGTGGAAATTATCCGGCGAGAGTTCCAGCATGCTCTTTTGCGTTAACAGCGCCAGCATGAGAGGAGGCACCATCAGCCCGATATACCACTGTGCCCAGAGTGAGAGCAGAGGTTTATTTTCCCGCGTAAGGGTAGGCTGATTGCGATAGATATGGTCAGAGTAGGTGGCCAGCAGCGATCGCAGTTTTGCCGGCTGTCGCCACTCTGAGAGCGTCATGGCATGGTTCGGGTGCGCTTCATCAAGCCGGATAAAGTCCAGCAGGTGGGCGCGCGTCTCCGCAATCTTATCCCGTATGGCATCCGCAAGCGAAGCATCCCCGCTGGTGAGGGGCGCTCGCCAGAGTAAGGGTTCGACGATGTGTGCGGTATGCGTGGCCATAGTATAGATAGAAATCTAAATGATAATGATTGCCAATCCTAACTATTGCTCATACCAATGGCAAGACTTTTGTCCTGGTGACATCGTCGTATTGTTTACGCCGTCTGAAGCTCTTCACTCAACAGAATGTTATTACGCCCCATATGCTTTGCTTCGTAGAGGGCTTTGTCCGCTTTTTCCAGCGCGCCTTCCACATCTTCATCCTCGAAAATGGCAATACCAATGCTGATGGTGACGTTTGTCGCGACGCTCTCGTTAAACAGATGCGGGATTTTCAAATCGTAGACTTTCTGGCGGATCCGCTCGGCCGTCAGGCGAGCATGTTCGAGTGAAATATTGGTCAGCAGCACCATAAACTCTTCCCCGCCAAAACGCGCCACAATATCGCGAGAACGCACGGCGTCGCGGATGGCCGCAGAGACGCGTTTCAATGCCTGGTCGCCCATCATATGGCCGTAATGGTCGTTATAGGCTTTAAAGTGGTCGATATCCATCAGCAGGACAAAGTGCTCGCCATTTTCTACCGTCGGCAGGTTCTCCAGACGGCTTTGCAGACCGCGACGATTATAAAGCCCGGTAAGCGGGTCCATCATGCTGAGATCGGTCAGGGTTTCTCGCTCTTCCAGCAGGCGAGAGAGCAATTCCTGAGCGAAACGATCGTTACGTCTTTGCAAAATGTTATGAATAGCGATTGCCACCACAGGAAGTGCGAAAGAATAGGTCATTCGCAGCCATATATCGTGATCGCCTAGCCACAGGCAGACAATAAAGGTGGGCAATGAGTGCAGCGTAAATGCTTTGATATTACTGGCGAATGCCAGCGTTCCGATAAAAAGCACCGTTAATAGGGCGATTAACAAATATGTCGCATGGTCGTGGGTAATTAAGGCGAATTTCGACACGATTTGCCACGCCCATAAAATACCGAAGATCCCTGAAACGGCAGGAATATTTATCTTCCGCGCGCGCTTTCTCCAGTGCCAGACGAACAGGCCGGTACTGATGGAGAAAATAGCAATAAGTGGGGCAGATAACAGGCGTACAGAATTGAGCGGATTTGTTACCGAGAACACTGCCGAGGTTGCGTTCAGAAATAAAAATAAACGTAACGACAATTGATATTTTCTGTGAACCAAAGACCGCCAGGATTGTGATGTCATAGTCGTGCGTTTTATTAAAATTTAATTAAAACAAATAAGTAGGTGCTGTTTCGCAATAAAACATGCAAAAAACTCAAAGAGTAATTATCAGAAAATCTTTAGATGTTGTTAACAGGTGTGCAATTTATCACCTTAGGCAATTCCTGTCATTACGGGAAAGGTAAAGGTCGATGGATTTTGATTCATTCAGCTGACAAATGATAATCTCTGTCATATGATATTGGTTATCATTATCGTTGTGAGAGGGCAGATCATGTTGAACAAGGCGCTGGGAAGTGGTTGGGGGGTATTGCTACCGGGAGCCATTCTCGGCGTGTTGATGTTTGCCGATCTCTCCCTTGATACCTGGAAAACGATCATTGTGTCAGGACTGTTAGTCACGTCAGGCATGATCTGGCATAAGCAGCTGCGCCACTTTGTTTTACTGCCATCCTGTGTAGCACTGGTCAGTGGAATTCTGGTGATACTGATGAGCTTGAAATAACACGGAAAATAAGAGGAACTTCAGAAGGGATGCAAGATAATTGGTGCGAGGGGGGGGACTCGAACCCCCACATCCTAAGGACACTAACACCTGAAGCTAGCGCGTCTACCAATTCCGCCACCTTCGCACAGTCATCTTACTATTGTTGATATCGCCTCGTTGGTGCGAGGGGGGGGACTCGAACCCCCACATCCGTAAGGACACTAACACCTGAAGCTAGCGCGTCTACCAATTCCGCCACCTTCGCCCAGTCATCTTACTATTGTTGATATCGCCTCGTTGGTGCGAGGGGGGGGACTCGAACCCCCACATCCGTAAGGACACTAACACCTGAAGCTAGCGCGTCTACCAATTCCGCCACCTTCGCATACCATCGATACTGTAAAAGTATCGTAACCACGGAGGCGCATTCTAGATGTTTTCAGCTTTACGTCAACAGAAAAGTGCGCGCCTTTTATTGATTGCTGCAAAAATGGCCGGAACGGGGACGCCTGCTTGCCGGATGGCGCTGGTGCTTACCCGGCAAGCATTGCATGGCGAATTATTTCTTCGCCTGACGCGTCATTACGGTACGGTAGACCTTAAAGCGGCCGGTCTGGGCGATCACTTCATGGAAACCGAAGGTTTCGTCCAGCACTTTCGGATACGCCAGGAAGGCGTTCGCAACGATACGCAGCTCGCCGCCGCTGTTGAGGTGACGGGTTGCGCCACGGATCAGCGTTTGCGCGGCTTCCAGGCTGGTCTCCATGCCGTCGTGGAACGGCGGGTTGGAGATGATCATGTCGAAGCGACCGGTGACGTCAGAGAAGACGTTGCTGGCGATCACCTCGCCTTCAATGCCGTTTGCAGCAAGCGTTGCGCGGCTGGCTTCTACCGCCGGGGCGCTGACATCACACAAGGTTAAGCGCACTTTTGGTGAATGGCTGGCGAGCACGGTAGAGAGCACGCCCGCGCCGCAGCCCACGTCCAGCACTTTGCCTTTGGTGTGCGGCGTCAGGGTGGAGAGCAGCAGCTTGCTGCCCGTATCCAGCGCGTCACGGCTGAACACGCCCGGCAGGGTTTTGATGGTCAGGCCGTCAAGCTGGTACTCGTCCCAGTAAGCCTGTGCATCAAACGTTGTCTGTTTTTCCAGACGGCCATGGTACAGACCACAGCGGCGAGCGCTGTCGACTTTATTCAGCGGCGCGTAGCCTTCCAGCATCTGTTCAGCGCTACGCACGCCGCTGCGGTTCTCACCCACCACGAAAATATCGCAGCCGACCGGCAGCAGGGAGAGCAGGTTCATCAGCTGGAACTGGGCTTCCGGTTTGTTCTTCGGCCAGTAGTAAATCAGCGTATCGCAGTCGGCGATATCGCTCTGCTCCGCCACCAGGCTAAAGCGCGCGCGCTCGCCCATCTGGCGGCTCAGCACCTGCCAGTGGTGGTAGTATTGGGTGTGGGCACGGCTTTCAGCACAGTCGAAACGCGCAGGCAGGTCATCCTGCATATCTCCGGCAAACAGAATACGGCTTTCTTCGAAATCATCACTGTGACGCAGCAAGACTTCACTTGCCGGGGTAAATGCAGACATGAATTGTTCCTCAATAAACTCAGGCGGGGATTATAGTAGGTAGATGGCGCACTTTCGACACATTTGCTATATTTGCGCGCCTGAGAGACAGGAGTTTTCCCTATGACATCCCGACGAGACTGGCAGTTGCAGCAGCTGGGCATTACCCAGTGGGCTTTGCGTCGCCCGACGGCGTTGCAGGGCGAAATCGCCATTTCCATCCCAGCGCACGTACGCCTGGTGATGGTGGCGGAAGAACTGCCTGCCCTGAATGAACCCCTGATCGATGATGTCCTTCGCAGCCTGAAGATGACGGCCGACCAGGTTTTACAGCTGACGCCAGAGCGTGTCGCGATGCTTCCTCCTGATAGCCGCTGTAACAGCTGGCGTATCGGAGAGACAAACGAGATCCCCCTCCAGGGGAGCCAGATCTCCACGCCAGCGCTGGACGAACTGAAAGCCAACCCAAAAGCGCGCAGCGCGCTATGGCAACAAATCTGCGAATATGAACACGATTTCTTCCCTCACGACGCCTGACCTGACCACCGCGTTTGCGATTGAAACACGCGCCCACGCCTTTCCGTGGAGCGAAAAAACCTTCGCCAGCAATCAGGGCGAACGGTATCTGAACTACCGCCTGGACGTTGACGGCACCATGGCCGCCTTCGCAATCACGCAGGTTGTTCTTGATGAAGCGACGCTGTTTAATATCGCGGTTGATCCCGCGTTCCAGCGCCGTGGGCTGGGAAGAGAACTGCTCGAGCACCTAATCCGTGAGCTCGAAACCCGTGACGTTTTCACCCTGTGGCTGGAGGTGCGCGCGTCGAATGTCGCCGCCATCGCGCTCTATGAAAGCTTAGGCTTTAACGAGGCGACAATCCGCCGTAACTACTACCCCACCGCAGAGGGACGTGAAGACGCCATCATAATGGCTCTGCCGATTGGATAATAAAAAATAAGGTTGTAACGATGAAATGGGACTGGATTTTCTTTGATGCCGACGAAACGCTGTTTACGTTCGATTCGTTCGGCGGCCTGCAGCGGATGTTTCTCGACTATAGCGTGACCTTCACCGCTGAAGATTTTCAGGACTATCAGGCGGTAAACAAGCCGCTGTGGGTGGATTACCAGAACGGTGCCATTACCGCGTTACAGCTTCAGCACCAGCGTTTTGACGTCTGGGCGGAACGCTTAAAGGTCAGTCCGGGGACGCTGAACGAGGCGTTCCTGAACGCGATGGCCGATATCTGTGCGCCACTGCCGGGTGCGGTTTCCCTGCTGAATGCGTTGAAAGGCAAGGTGAAACTGGGGATCATCACCAACGGTTTTACCGCCCTGCAGCAGATCCGCCTCGAGCGCACCGGCCTGCGCGATCATTTCGACGCGCTGGTGATCTCCGAAGAGGTGGGTGTACCTAAACCGGATCCGCGTATTTTCGATTATGCGCTGGCGCAGGCCGGTAATCCTGACCGCGATCGCGTCCTGATGGTGGGTGATACGGCAGAGTCAGATATCCTGGGCGGCATGAATGCCGGTCTGTCGACCGTCTGGCTCAACGCGCATGGCCGCGTGAAGCCTGAAGGCATCGAGCCGACCTGGACCGTAACGTCGTTGAACGAACTGGAGCAACTCCTGTGTAAACAATGATTGCCTGCCCCCCGTTGATGGGTAAAATAGCCGCAATTTTGTATTCCATGATGCGTGGCGTGCTGCCGCGCTTATAAAAGAAGATTTAATTATGACGTTGTCTCCTTATCTGCAAGAGGTGGCCAAGCGCCGCACTTTTGCCATTATCTCGCACCCGGATGCCGGTAAAACGACCATCACCGAGAAGGTGTTGCTGTTCGGACAGGCGATCCAGACTGCGGGTACCGTTAAAGGCCGTGGCTCCAGCCAGCATGCAAAATCTGACTGGATGGAGATGGAAAAGCAGCGTGGTATTTCGATTACCACCTCCGTGATGCAGTTCCCGTATCACGACTGCCTGGTGAACCTGCTGGACACCCCGGGCCACGAAGACTTCTCCGAAGATACCTACCGTACCCTGACGGCGGTGGACTGCTGTCTGATGGTGATCGACGCCGCGAAAGGTGTAGAAGACAGGACCCGTAAGCTGATGGAAGTTACCCGTCTGCGCGATACGCCGATCCTCACCTTTATGAACAAACTCGACCGCGACATCCGTGACCCGATGGAAGTGATGGACGAAGTGGAAAGCGAGCTGAAGATCGCCTGTGCGCCCATCACCTGGCCCATTGGCTGCGGTAAGCTGTTCAAAGGGGTGTATCACCTCTATAAAGACGAAACCTATCTGTATCAGACCGGTAAAGGCCACACCATTCAGGACGTTCGCGTGGTGAAAGGCCTGGATAACCCTGAGCTGGACGTGGCAGTCGGCGAAGAGCTGGCCGCGCAGCTGCGCGACGAGCTGGAGCTGGTGAAGGGCGCATCTCACGAGTTCGATAAAGAGCTGTTCCTGAGCGGTGAAATCACCCCGGTCTTCTTCGGTACCGCGCTGGGTAACTTCGGCGTTGACCACATGCTGGACGGTCTGGTGGAGTGGGCGCCGCGCCCGATGCCGCGTAAAACCGACACCCGTGAAGTGGAAGCAAAAGAAGAGAAATTCACCGGATTCGTCTTCAAAATTCAGGCCAACATGGACCCGAAACACCGCGACCGCGTGGCCTTTATGCGCGTGGTGTCCGGTAAGTATGAAAAGGGCATGAAGCTGCGCCAGGTGCGTACCGGTAAAGACGTGGTGATTTCCGACGCGCTGACCTTTATGGCGGGCGACCGTTCGCACGTTGAAGAGGCGTATCCGGGCGACATCATCGGTCTGCACAACCACGGTACGATTCAGATCGGCGATACCTTCACCCAGGGCGAAATGATGAAGTTCACCGGTATTCCGAACTTCGCACCGGAGCTGTTCCGTCGTATCCGTCTGCGCGACCCGCTGAAGCAGAAACAGCTGCTGAAAGGCCTGGTTCAGCTCTCCGAGGAGGGCGCCGTGCAGGTGTTCCGCCCAATCGCGAACAACGACCTGATCGTTGGTGCGGTCGGTGTGCTGCAGTTCGACGTGGTTGTTGCCCGTCTGAAGAGCGAGTACAACGTGGAAGCGATTTACGAATCTGTAAACGTCGCGACCGCGCGCTGGGTTGAGTGTTCTGACGTGAAGAAATTCGAAGAATTTAAGCGTAAGAACGAAATTCAGCTGGCGCTGGATGGCGGCGATAACCTGACCTATATCGCACCAACCATGGTGAACCTGAACCTGACGCAGGAACGTTATCCTGACGTTCAGTTCCGTAAAACCCGCGAGCACTAATCCCCTCTCAGAGCACGGCTGCCGCCGTGCTCTTCTTTAATTCCTGTCTTATTAATCCCTTGCGGAATGTTCTTAATTCAACGCAATTTCACGCTATTCGCGCGTTTTTTACCCAATTCTGAAAGCGGCTCTGTGAGAGTGATCTATATTTAACTCAGTGTTTAACACCGGGCGTGGATAAATTAACTGTTCAATGCATGACTTTAGGTTATCCATTTTGCCCGTGTGTTTATTCGCAATATATAAAACTACTAAGGAAGTATGTAGCCCGAATAACGGGTCAACACAGGAATAGATCGATGAATATGACAAGACTGAAGATTTCGAAAACTCTGCTGGCTGTAACCCTGGGTAGCGTTCTGGTGAGCGGTTCTGCTCTGGCGGAAAGCAGCACCATGGATAAAGCACAGTCCACGGCCGATAGCGCAGGGCAAAAAATCGATAGCTCTATGAATAAAGTCGGCAACTTCATGGATGACAGCTCAATCACAGCAAAAGTGAAAGCCGCACTGGTGGATGATGAATCCATCAAAAGTACCGATATTTCCGTTAAGACCGACAAGAAAGTGGTCACGCTGAGCGGCTTTGTGGAAAGCCAGGCTCAGGCCGAACAGGCGGTGAAAGTGGCGAAGGGCGTCGAAGGTGTTGCCTCCGTCAGCGATAAGCTGCACGTACGTGACGCCAAAAACGCGTCGGTGAAAGGTTATGCCGGTGATGCCGCTACTACCAGCGAAATCAAAGCTAAACTTTTAGCAGATGACATCGTGCCATCCCGCAAGGTGAAAGTGGAAACCACCGATGGTGTGGTTCAGCTCTCCGGTACGGTAGATTCGCAGGCGCAAAGTGAACGCGCCGAGTCCATCGCGAAAGCGATTGACGGTGTGAAAAGCGTTAAAAACGATCTGAAAACGAAGTAAATCTGGACCATTCGCCCGTCTGGGTAACACCTGCGGGCGAAATAAGAACGACTCTGGAAGAACGCCGGTGAGTGACCTGAGCGCTCACGTTTAGCGGCCGACATTAACTATGGTAAAGGAGAAGCTTATGTTTCGTTGGGGCATTATATTTCTGGTTATCGCGTTAATTGCCGCCGCATTGGGCTTTGGTGGACTGGCAGGTACAGCGGCATGGGCAGCTAAAATTGTCTTCGTTGTGGGTATTATTCTGTTCCTGGTCAGCCTGTTTACGGGTCGCAGACGTCCGTAGCAAACGCAATATTCCTTCAACAAAATAAAGCCAGTCACTGCGACTGGCTTTTTCTTATTTGCGTAACAGGCCGGGTGCGTTACTGTGGTGTTATAAAATAATCAAAACAGGAAAGCAGAGGTGGGGCAACGAATTCCCGTTACGCTCGGCAATATTGCGCCGCTGACGTTAAAGCCGTTTCGCGCAGGTCAACTCGCGCTGGTCTGCGAAGGTGGAGGACAGCGCGGCATTTTCACCGCCGGCGTGCTGGATGAATTTATGCGCGCGCAGTTCAACCCGTTTGATCTTTACTTCGGCACCTCTGCCGGGGCGCAGAACCTCTCTGCCTATGTCTGTAACCAGCCCGGCTACGCGCGAAAGGTCATTATGCGCTACACCACGGCGAAAGAATTTTTTAACCCGGTGCGCTTTGTGCGCGGCGGCAACCTGATCGATCTCGACTGGCTGCTGGAGTCGACCTCCAGCCAGATGCCGCTTGCCATGGATACCGCTGCCCGTCTGTTTGATAGCGGCAAAGAGTTCTGGATGTGTGCCAGCCGGGGCGATGATTATTCGCCGGGCTATTTTTCTCCTCAGAAGGAGAACTGGCTGGACATCATCCGCGCCTCCAGCGCGATCCCCGGCTTTTATCGTACCGGCGCCCTGCTGGACGGCATTAGCTATCTGGACGGGGGGATCAGTGACGCGGTGCCGGTGCAGGAAGCCGCCCGGCGCGGGGCGAAAACCATTGTGGTGATCCGTACCGTGCCGTCGCAAATGTATTACACCCCGCAGTGGTTTAAGCGGATGGAGCGCTGGTTGGGCGATAGCAGCCTGCAGCCGCTGGTGAATATCGCGAAGCAGCATGAAACCACCTACGGTGCGATGCAGCGCTTCATTGAAAAACCGCCGGGCAAGTTGCGTATTTTTGAAATCTATCCGCCTAAGCCGCTGCTGAGCATGGCGCTGGGCAGCCGCGTTCCTGCGCTGCGCATGGATTACAAAACGGGGCGGCTGTGCGGACGCTATTTCCTGGCGACGGTGGGGAAAATGCTGGCGGAGCAACCGCCGCTTCATCGACATAAACGCATTATTACGCCGCCTGCGATTGTTGCCAACGACGCCCTGACGGTGCCGCTGGTGGATATTCCGCAGGCAAATGACGCTTTACTGGATAACGAGGATCTGGCGTGACGCTCCGCTTTGTTGATACCCACTGTCACTTTGATTTCCCGCCGTTTACGGGAGATGAAGCGCAAAGTATTGCGAAAGCGGCCGAGGCAGGCGTTCAGGCCATCATTGTGCCGTCAGTGGAAGCGGCCTATTTTTCCCGGGTGCTGGATCTTTCCATGCGGCACCCCGCGCTCTATGCCGCGCTCGGCCTGCATCCGATTGTGATTGAGCGGCATCTTGATGAGCACATTGAGAGGCTTGATGAGACAGTGCAGACCGCAGGAGACAAACTTGTCGCCATCGGTGAGATCGGCCTCGATCTTTATCGCGAGGATCCGCAGTTTGAGCGCCAGCAGACGATCCTCGACGCGCAGCTCAGGCTGGCGAAGCGCCACGATCTGCCGGTGATCCTCCACTCAAGACGTACGCACGATAAGCTGGCGATGCACCTGAAACGCATCGATCTGCCTCGCAGGGGCGTAGTGCACGGTTTCTCCGGTAGCCTGCAGCAGGCGCAGCGTTTTATTGAGCTGGGCTATAAAATCGGCGTCGGGGGCACCATCACCTATCCGCGCGCCAGTAAAACCCGGGACGTGATGGCCCAGCTGCCGCTGTCGGCGCTTCTGCTGGAAACCGATGCCCCCGATATGCCGCTGAATGGTTTTCAGGGCCAGCCGAATCGCCCGGAACAGGCGGCGCGCGTGTTTACCACCTTGTGTGAACTGCGACAGGAGCCTGAAGAGGTGATTGCCGGTGCGCTGCTTGAAAACACCCGTTCGGTATTTGGCATCACGCTATAGGTAAAGCGCCGGACGAATCACCGTTATCTTCTGTTTTTCCAGCGCCTGCGCCAGCGGTTCAACGTCCTCGGGCGTGGCGTTGCGCCATGACGCCGCCTCACCGTAGACGCCATGCGCATGAAACGCGTTGATGCGCACCGGCACATTTCCAAGC
The DNA here is from genome assembly GCF_000493015.1 of Enterobacter sp. MGH 24. Lineage (NCBI taxonomy): Bacteria > Pseudomonadati > Pseudomonadota > Gammaproteobacteria > Enterobacterales > Enterobacteriaceae > Enterobacter > Enterobacter sp. MGH 24. The sequence continues at coordinate 2,067,372 of NZ_KI535657.1, forward strand.
CCGTGGATAAAGGCCGTTAGCGGCTTGAGATGTGCCAGGTAATCACATTGCTCTGGGATGACCAATAAGCGGAGTTCCGTCAAACGGTGACGATCTGCCAGCCAGCGGATGCTCTGCTTAATCTGCGGGTTTTCGCGCCCGGTCAGGAAGCGGTGATGCTCGTTCCCCCACGCCTTGAGATCCAGCATCGCGCCATCCAGTACCGGCAGCAGCTTTTGCCAGCCGGTTTCGCTTAACATACCGTTGCTGTCTACCAGACAGGTCAGGTGACGCAGGGCAGGATCGGCTTTGATCGCTGAGAATAGCGTCACTAAAAACGGCAGCTGCGTTGTGGCTTCGCCGCCGCTCACGGTGATCCCTTCGATAAACGGTGCGGATTTGCGGACCTGAGTGAGGATCTCGTCCAGGCTGAAGCGGTGCGCCATAGGCGTTGCCTGCTGCCGGCACAGGTGCAGGCAGGTGTCGCACTGCTGGCAGTCACTCTCCTGCCACCAGACGCGTCCGGCCTGAATCGTCAGCGCGTCGTGCGGGCAGTGGGGCACACAGTCCCCGCAGTCGTTGCAGCGGCCGATCGTCCACGGGTTGTGGCAGGTTTTACAGCGCAGGTTGCAGCCCTGCAGGAACAGCGCCAGGCGGCTGCCCGGCCCGTCCACGCAGGAAAAAGGAATGACCTGACTAACTAAAGCGCATCTGCTGTTCATGGCTAACCACGCGCGGCTGACGTTCGAGAATACGGGTATTGCGCGCGGCCTCTTCGCCCAGCCACGTGGTATTGGTGCGCGATCCGGCTTCCCGGTATTTTTCCAGATCCGATAGTCGCACCATATAACCGGTCACGCGGACCAGATCGTTACCCGCTACGTTGGCGGTAAATTCACGCATTCCCGCCCTGAACGCGCCCAGGCAAAGCTGAACCACCGCCTGCGGGTTGCGTTTAACCGTCTCCTCCAGGGTGAGAATATCGCTGATTCCGGAGTGATAATGTCTGTGGTGCGGTGCAACGGCCAGCAGATGGCTGATGGGATCCGGCTCGTCGCCGTAGGGCAGACGTGCGCCCGGCGTGGTGCCCGAATCGGAGCTGATCCCCGACTGCGCGTGCAGCATCGCGCGGTGCTTCCAGCCGTGCTTCACCGGCGTGTTTTCCACAAACGCCGCTAGCTGTTCGCTGATGCGATAGCCCAGCGCGTTGGCCTGCTCATCTTTGCCGTAACGCCCTGCAATGCCTGCTTTCTCACAGAGCACGTTTACCGCTTCCGCCAGGCCGTAAATGCCAAACATCGGCACAAACCGATCGGCATCAATCAGCCCCTCTTTTACCAGGAAGCTATTCTCAAAGAAGCCAGACTGCCCGTACAGAAAATCGCAGCGCGCATCGATGATGGCAATTTGCTGCTGGCAGTAGTGCGGTAGCGCGCGGGTGAAGAAGTCGTCAACCGATGCGCTGTGTTCGGCAATAGCCTTTAGGTTAAGGCGCACCAGCGTACTGCCACCGCCCGCCAGTGGCAGGGAGTTGTAACAACTCACCACGCCGTAACGGCCTTTTGTGAAAATTTTATCATTCATCGGGCCATTAGAAATATGCGGTTTGCTGCATTCACATATATTTTTTGCCACCTCGAGCAGCAGGTCGTCCGGGGTGATATCGGGATCGTAGATAAAGGTCAGATTCGGTGCGACCTGCTTCAGCTCTGCATCGGCACGCAAAATGGCGCGTGTGACGGGCGTATCCGCCGGGCCGATATTGGCGTGCATAAACGCATCCGGCAGCGTACGGTCGAGATAGCGCCAGAAACGTTTTATTCGGCTATCGATCTCTTCTTGTGTTAGAATTCTAACATATGGAGTTAAGATCGCATCAAGCTGACCGAGATAGACCGGCATCGATGTGACGGACGGAACATGATGGTAGAGGATGGTTAACAGAGAGAGGGCGTCGTCGAGATCTTTCGCCCCTTCCAGCTCCAGCCATTCTGAACCGTTAGCCAGAAATTTTGCGTAATCCGGCAGAACGTAACGGGGTTTGTAGGGCGCATGGCCTTCGAACATGTCGCAGATAAACCCTTCGTCCAGCGCGGCTCGCGCGGCCTCAGGAAGTGCCGGATAAGGCAGGTTGTTTTCCGCTTCCAGCGCCAGAAAATGACGTTTTTGTTCCGGGGTTAACACCGGGCTTGTCACAATGTGCTGGCAACGTTGTTGCAGGGCGTCGGGGCTGGAGTGGGGCATATTCGCTTCCTTGAGTGTTCTGCGGATGATGAACGGATTGTAGGAAGCCAGCCTGTCGGGGCTTTTGATCCGACAGGGGGTATCGCTGCTTTAGTCGACAATTTACGCGCTAAAGTTTGAAGAAGATCTCATTACAGTAATGCAAATTTGTACGCAGTTTTCATTAACTGTGATGAATGTCGAAGTGTGGATGCGGGTGAATGTTAGAATACTCACAGACCCGCAAGGTAAAATTTATACGGCACTGCCGTTGGAGAATGTTATGACCGATTTAACTGCAAGCAGCCTGCGCGCGTTGAAGCTGATGGATCTGACCACCCTGAACGATGACGATACCAATGAAAAAGTCATCGCCCTGTGCCATCAGGCGAAAACGCCGGTGGGTAACACCGCAGCCATCTGTATCTACCCGCGCTTTATCCCGATTGCCCGTAAGACGCTGCAAGAGCAGGGTACGCCGGACGTGCGCATTGCTACCGTAACTAACTTCCCGCATGGCAACGATGATATCGAGATTGCGCTGGCAGAAACCCGCGCGGCGATTGCCTACGGCGCAGACGAAGTTGACGTGGTATTCCCGTACCGCGCGCTGATCGCCGGCAACGAGCAGGTCGGTTTTGATCTGGTGAAAGCCTGTAAAGACGCGTGTGCGGCGGCAAACGTGCTGCTGAAAGTGATCATCGAAACCGGCGAGCTGAAAGAAGAGGCGCTGATTCGTAAGGCGTCTGAAATCTCCATCAAAGCCGGTGCCGATTTCATCAAAACCTCTACCGGTAAAGTGCCGGTGAATGCGACCCCAGAAAGCGCGCGCATCATGATGGAAGTTATCCGCGATATGGGCGTGTCCAAAACCGTTGGTTTCAAACCCGCGGGCGGCGTGCGTACCGCCGAAGACGCGCAGCAGTTCCTGGCGATTGCCGACGAGCTGTTTGGTGCCGACTGGGCCGATTCCCGTCACTACCGCTTCGGCGCGTCCAGCCTGCTGGCCAGCCTGCTGAAAGCGCTGGGCCACGGCGACGGTAAGAGCGCAAGCAGCTACTAAGTTTGAATTGCCGGGTGGCGCTACGCTTACCCGGCCTACCGGATCGTAGGGCGGGTAAGCGTAGCGCCACCCGCCACAACTCCCCCGATTCCGCATGGAGGTTACCGTGTTTCTCGCACAAGAAATTATTCGTAAAAAACGTGATGGTCATGCATTAAGCGATGAAGAGATCCGCTTCTTCATCAACGGCATTCGTGATAACACCGTCTCAGAAGGGCAGATTGCGGCTCTGGCGATGACCATCTTCTTCCACGATATGTCGATGCCTGAGCGCGTGTCGCTGACCATGGCGATGCGAGATTCAGGAACCGTTCTGGACTGGAAAAGCCTTAACCTTAACGGCCCAATTGTGGACAAACACTCCACCGGCGGCGTAGGCGACGTGACGTCTCTGATGCTCGGCCCAATGGTGGCGGCCTGTGGCGGTTACATCCCGATGATCTCCGGGCGCGGCCTTGGGCACACAGGCGGTACGCTCGACAAACTGGAAGCCATTCCGGGCTTCGATATCTTCCCGGATGACAACCGCTTCCGCGACATTATTAAAGACGTTGGTGTGGCGATTATCGGCCAGACAAGCTCTCTTGCTCCGGCAGACAAACGTTTTTACGCAACCCGCGATATTACCGCGACCGTTGACTCCATCCCGCTGATCACCGCCTCTATCCTGGCGAAGAAGCTGGCAGAAGGGCTGGACGCGCTGGTGATGGACGTGAAGGTCGGTAGCGGCGCGTTTATGCCGACCTATGAGCTTTCTGCTGCGCTGGCCGAAGCGATCGTTGGCGTCTCCAACGGCGCGGGCGTGCGCACCACCGCACTGCTCACCGACATGAACCAGGTGCTGGCGTCCAGCGCCGGTAACGCGGTTGAAGTGCGTGAAGCGGTACAGTTCCTCACCGGTGAATACCGTAACCCGCGTCTGTTCGACGTCACCATGGCGCTGTGCGTTGAGATGCTGATCTCCGGCAAGCTGGCCAAAGACGATGCTGAAGCGCGCGCGAAACTGCAGGCGGTGCTGGACAACGGCAAAGCGGCGGAAATCTTCGGCCGTATGGTCGCGGCGCAGAAAGGCCCGACCGATTTCGTCGAGAACTACGCGAAATACCTGCCAACCGCGACGCTCAGCAAAGCGGTGTATGCCGATAGCGAAGGTTTCGTTTCTGCAATGGACACCCGTGCGCTGGGTATGGCGGTGGTCTCGATGGGCGGCGGCCGTCGTCAGGCATCGGACACCATTGATTACAGCGTCGGCTTTACCGATATGGCCCGTCTGGGCGACAGCGTTGACGGTCAACGTCCGCTGGCGGTGATCCACGCCAAAGACGAAGCCAGCTGGCAGGACGCGGCGAAAGCGGTGAAAGCAGCCATTACGCTTGACGATAAAGCGCCGGAAACCACACCGACTGTCTATCGCCGTATCACCGAATAGCGGTATACTGATCTGATCAATCATTTTTAAGCACTACGTACGGAGAACAATTATGAAACGTGCATTTATTATGGTGCTGGACTCATTCGGCATCGGCGCAACCGAAGATGCAGAACGTTTTGGTGACGTGGGTTCCGATACCATGGGTCACATCGCGGAAGCCTGTGCGAAAGGCGAAGCGGACAACGGTCGTAAAGGCCCTCTGACTCTACCTAACCTGACCCGCCTCGGTCTGGTGAAAGCGCATGAAGGCTCTACCGGTAAAATCGCAGCCGGTATGGACGGCAACGCGGAAGTCGTGGGTGCCTACGGCTGGGCGCACGAGCTCTCTTCCGGTAAAGATACCCCGTCTGGCCACTGGGAAATCGCCGGTGTGCCGGTGCTGTTCGACTGGGGTTATTTCTCCGATCATGAGAACAGCTTCCCGCAGGAGCTGCTGGACAAGCTGGTGAAGCGTGCCAACCTGCCGGGCTACCTCGGTAACTGTCACTCTTCCGGTACCGTGATTCTGGACGAGCTCGGCGAAGAGCACATGAAAACCGGCAAGCCGATTTTCTACACCTCCGCTGACTCCGTTTTCCAGATTGCCTGCCACGAAGAGACCTACGGCCTGGATAAACTCTACGAGCTGTGCGAAATCGCCCGTGAAGAACTGACCGAAGGCGGCTACAACATCGGCCGCGTGATCGCTCGTCCGTTTATCGGCGACAAAGCGGGTAACTTCCAGCGTACCGGTAACCGTCACGACCTGGCCGTTGAGCCACCGGCGCCAACCGTGCTGCAGAAGCTGGTTGAAGAGAAAGACGGCCACGTGGTGTCCGTGGGTAAAATCGCGGATATCTACGCCAACTGCGGCATCACCAAAAAAGTGAAAGCCACCGGTCTGGATGCGCTGTTCGATGCCACCATCAAAGAGATGAAAGAAGCGGGCGACAAGACCATTGTCTTCACCAACTTCGTGGACTTCGACTCCTCCTGGGGCCACCGTCGCGACGTCGCAGGCTATGCGGCCGGTCTGGAGCTGTTCGACCGCCGTCTGCCGGAGCTGATGGAGCTGGTGGGTGAAGATGACATTCTGATCCTGACCGCGGACCACGGCTGCGACCCAACCTGGACCGGTACCGACCACACCCGTGAGCACATTCCGGTGCTGGTGTACGGCCCGAAAGTGAAGCCGGGCTCGCTCGGTCACCGTGAAACCTTCGCGGACATCGGCCAGACTATCGCGAAATACTTTGGTACGTCTGACATGGAATATGGCAAGGCTATGTTCTGAGGTCATTGCCGGGTGGCGGCTGCGCCTTACCCGGCCTACAAAACCGTAGGCCCGGATCGCTGCGCGCCACCGGGCAAAAAAACTCAAATGAAAAGGAACTGAAGATGGCAACTCCTCACATTAATGCAGAAATGGGTGATTTCGCTGACGTCGTATTGATGCCGGGCGACCCGCTGCGCGCGAAGCACATTGCTGAAACCTTCCTGGAAGACGTGCGTGAAGTGAACAACGTTCGCGGCATGCTGGGCTTCACCGGTACCTACAAAGGTCGCAAAATCTCTGTGATGGGCCACGGTATGGGTATCCCATCCTGCTCTATCTACACCAAAGAGCTGATCACCGACTTCGGCGTGAAGAAAATCATCCGCGTGGGCTCCTGCGGCGCGGTGCGCATGGACGTTAAGCTGCGCGACATCGTTATCGGCATGGGTGCCTGTACCGATTCCAAAGTTAACCGCATGCGTTTCAAAGATCATGACTTCGCGGCGATTGCTGACTTCGGCATGGTGCGTGACGCGGTTGACGCTGCAAAAGCGCTGGGCGTTGAAGCACGCGTAGGTAACATCTTCTCTGCTGACCTGTTCTATGCACCAGACGGCGGCGAGATGTTCGACGTGATGGAAAAATACGGCATCCTGGGCGTGGAGATGGAAGCGGCGGGTATCTACGGCGTCGCGGCTGAGTTTGGTGCGAAAGCGCTGACCATTTGCACCGTGTCTGACCACATCCGTACCCACGAGCAGACCACTGCTGCCGAGCGTCAGACCACCTTCAACGACATGATCAAAATCGCGCTGGAATCCGTTCTGTTGGGCGATAAAGAGTAATGTTGCCATTGCCGGACAGCGAACCTGTCCGGCAATGTCCTGCCGCTATTTCGTCAACACTTCCCACGTAAGGTCACTTTCCAGCGTTGTCACATCTGAAGCGTGCGTAAACTGCTGATCGTTTAATACCGGCGTCATTTTCAGCGTAAAGTTCATCTGCTTACCATTCACCTGGGTTTGGTTTTCAACCGCGATAATTCCCTCGTTATTGTGAAGCAGCAGGCTTTCACCGCTATCGCCGTCAGGCGCAAAGTGAGTCCGGTCAATGGTTTTGGCAATATCGTAGTTTTTACCGTCCACCACCATTTGACTCACGCTTACGGCCAGGCCACTACTGTCACCAAAGTAAAAACGCCCTTTTTCGCCTGCCCGAGCCTGGACAAACAGCGCTATTGGCTGGCTTTGCGGACAGTAAACGCTGACGTTAATTTCTCTGGACGGCATCTGATGCCAGCCTTTTTGGGAATTGACAATGTCATCCTGTTTGAATGCACCAAAGCTCACGTTATTGGTAGCAAACGTAAGTTGACATTCTTCGTCTGCCTGCGCCATTTGAGTAAAAAGCGAAGTGCAAACCGTCAGGGCAATCAGTATAGATGTACGTTTGAATGTCATTTGCAGACTCCTTTCGCCGTTTCATAAAAGGCTTCCTTGTCCTGAGTATCGCTTAATTTGTAATCAATTTGACACAGCCGTTGCATATCGTCGTCGACGGCATACAGGGCCGGGCTATCTGACATGTCGGTGACGAACACGCGCCCGCTATCCACTGCGCTCACCAGATAGTTATTCTTCTTGTCGACAATACTGGTGCCTTTCGGCAACCAGGAACCGTCGGCTTGTTTCACTTCCAGCATGACGCGCCGTGTGTTGAGCACTTTAAATTCCAGCTCTTTGAAGGCGGCATGGGCAACGGCGACATTCTTGATACCGTTCGCCAGATCCATGCTTTTCGGTAAGGTGTTAGCGTTCACTTCAATGCGTGATTTTCGCCACTCGGTCAACCCCGGCACCACCGCTTGTCCCCAATAATCGGTCCAGACTCTGCCCTGCGGGGTCGAAATTTCAATGCCGCTTTCAGGCTCGCTCAGACGGGCAATAGCAAACGTGTCCCGAACGTTATAAGGCGTGAACGTCAGGCCGTGCTCGTGGGCGGCAATTCCGCCGCTTAAGGTCGCATTGTAGTTATGCTGATTGTCGCCGCTTGAGCCTGCACCCAGGCTCAACTGGGTATAGTGAAGATTGGTATTCAGGCTGCCGTTGAAAGAGTTTTCATTCGTTTCGTTATCGCGATCGGCAGATATGTAGTAGCTGGTATCCTGGCCGAGAGAACCGTTATTTTGTAAACCGTAGGCGGTTTTATTCCCCTGGTTGCGCATGTAGGCGCCTACACGCTGAGTGCCAAGAGGAATGCTGATGTTGACGTAGAAAAGATCATCATTGCTATAGCTGTTATCGTCGTCCTGCTGATTAACGGCATGTTGCCAGTTCGCATTGATGTTGAAATAGTTAAATGATTTGCCCCAGGAGACGATCATGCTGCGGGAATCGTCGTAGCCATTGGCGGCTTCATAGGCGTAATAACCGACAGAGAACGTGCCCAGCAGGTCATTTCTCCAGTTCAGGTTGCCGCTATAGCTGCTTTGGTAACCGTGGAAATCATCATCCAGCGACTCCGTCAGTTCGCGATAGCCGCTGCTGTATTTCGCGGCGCTCAGGTCAAAACCAACATCACCCGGTAAACCCATGCTGGTTGTTAATTCACTCTTCGCGCCTTGCTGAGCGTCGCCGAAAGACTCCCGGCTGCCCAGGAGCGAACCTGACACCATCATCCCTTCCGCCGGAAGCCACTGAAGCATACCGCCCGCCGCCTGATAGTCTTCTGCTAATACGCCGGAAACGGTGGTGCTCCAGTCCCGGTTAAGACGCCAGCCATTCGTAACGTTAGTGACATACGGTTTATCATAATCAGTGGTCAGTTCACGTACCCGACCCACCGACACCGTCAGCCCGACAGGACGCAAAGTATGCAGATTGAACGACGACGCCGGAAGGGTAAAATGCGTGGTTGAGCCATCGGTTTCAACCACGCTGACATCGAGATCCGCATTGCTGCGAACCACTGGAACGTTATCAAGGGTAAAGGGGCCGGCATTTACTGGCGCGGTATAGATTAGCTGCCCGGCCTGGCGGACTTCCACGCGCGCCTGGTGAGTGTGCGCAATACCGTTAATGGTTACGCCCGGAATATCCTGTTGCAGTTTTTGTTCGGGAATAAACTGCACCCCGTCGATCGCCGGGCCGCTAAAGAGCGATGAGCTGACGTTAATCTGCCCGACCTGGACACGTACTTTTTGTGCCTGGAAAACGTGTTCTGCATAGGTGTAGAGGCTGTCCGAATGATATTGCCCGTCATCATCGGTTAACATATAGCGACTGCGTAGCGTCCATTCCGCGATATTAAGCCCCGCTTCCAGATTTGCCTGGGAATAGGTACTGTTGTCGCCTCCGGAAACGTCATTACGGCTGGAAAACAGATTGTAGTTAAATAACCCGGCGGTACCGCCCTTCATAAAGTTTTGCGGCGTAAGAAAACCGTTGTCCAGCGCTTGCGCAGGAACGAACAGTTCCAGCGATTCGCTATTCGGCATGGGATTTACCACGGCTGAAGGGTAATTAGTGCGCAGGTCGTGACACGGTTCGTTTTTCCCGATGTTGACCGGCATCAGACCCGTTGCGCTAAGAAAATCGTCGTCAACGCAAAGCTGACCATTTTCATTGAAACGAACGGCCAGCGTGCCCTTTTCCTGGCCGTTAATTTTTATCGCAACGGTATGGCTGCCTGGCAGAAACCGCGGCGCATCAGAAAAATAATCGGCAAGGTTCTTACTGATGCCTCTTGACGTCAGAATATCCGTATCAAACGCGACGTCCCTGGCCTGAGCAGGAACAGAGAGAAGCAATGAAACAGCGACTGAGCAATGTAATGCGGCGCGTATGCAAGAAGCAAGATGAATACTTTTCACCAGTTAACTCTCTTTATTATTTTAATTATTGGGTGAGCGGAGCGGTAAAACTGGGCACTTCAACACCGTAGCGGCTTGCCGGATAGAATCGAACCGAGGTATCTCCTGCGAGGCCGTTCTGCATCTGCACATTCAGTGTTTCGCCGGGCAGAATGTAGGTCTTTTTCAGCATGCCTTTGGCGCCTGATGGCAGGAAGTTAACGTTGGGGGACATCCGCACCACGTAAGCTGAAGGGTTCTTCACTTTGACGGCTTTGCCGCGGCCAGACCACTGAAGCAATTTCCAGGCGTCGGTCACCACCGGCAGATTTTTGGGGCGAATCAACACCGGCAAATCCTGGCGCATATTGAAGCCAATCTTCATATTTTTGTCGGTGCGTTTGGGGGGGATGCCTTCGAATATCACGCGCTTAAAGTGCTCAACCGTCAGCGGTTGCTGGCTTTCCATAATAAAGCGCAACTGCTGCTGCTGGCCTGGCTCCACCCGAACGACCGGCTGGGTCACGTTGAGCTTCACGCCGGTATCGTCCGGCAGGTCAACAATGGTGGTATAGAGCAGCGCCGGAAAATTATCGGTATTTTTGACGTTCATGACGCCGCTATGGGTGGATTCGTCAATCACCAGTAAGGTGGTTTCCGGCACCATGCCATCGGCGTGAGCCTGAGAAAAAAGCGTGGCGAATAAAAAGGGTGCGGCAAGCGTAAGTTTGCACAGTGTCTTTGACATCGAGATTAATCCTTTAACCTTAAAAAAACCTCCCCAATCAAGGGGAGGTGCTTCACGCAATAGTGTGCTGAATATCAGAGATATTTAACGGTGATTGTCGCCTGACCGTCCAGGTTAGTATCATCGGTGACGGCCAGCGCTGCGGTGCTCTGGATTGCCAGTGATGTTTTCAGCGGGAAAATAGCCGTGGTGAAAGCAAGAGGAGCGGTTGAACCCGTCGCCGCAACGGTCATCACTTCAGCATTACCGTTCTTTATGATACCGGTGGTGGTTTTTTGCCACGTAGGGCTAACCGTCGTACCTGAAATCGCGTCAACTTTTACGCCATCGGCGGTCACGTTGCTGATATCGGTAAAGATCGAGTAGGCGCCAATTTTTACGTCGCCTGTGGTTTTACCTACACCGTAGGACATGCTGGTATCGGATACTGCGCCGTTAGCGGCATCTGCGTTGTTGATGGTGATGACAGATGCGCCCGGATGGGTATCCGCGCGATCGTCGGTGATGGTCCAGCCTGCTTTCGTCGCCGCCGGGCAGGTAATGGTCAGGCTGATATTTTGGGTGCCCAACTGGTTGATGCCAGTGGAAGACAGATCGGACAGGTGAATACGGCCATAATCAACGGTGCCGCCTTTGTTCAATGTAGGGGTACATGCCGCCACGGACAGCACGCCGGTGACTTTCAGTAAGGCAGTGGTCGCTGCATTGGCAGCACCTGAAGCAAGTACCGCTGCAACAGCAGTGGCAACTAAAATCTTTTTCATCGTTGTTCCTTAACGGGGATAAATTATCGCGTCAGCGTCAGTTGGCGCATGAAAAAATTACATATAAATCAGGGTAAGGGTGGCCTGGCCATCAAGTGTCGTGTTGTCGGTAATGGCCAGCGCATCCGTGTTTTGAACGGCTAATGCGACGCGTAAAGGAAATTCTGCATTGGTAAAGGCAACGGGTATGCCTGCCGCACTGCCTAAGCTGTACTCGTATATACCACTGTTGTTCAGAAGGTCTTTGTCATCGGTCCATACACTCCATTCGGTGTCTAAGTCATAGCCTGGCGTGGCTCGCACAACCGACTGTGTTTCACCGTCTGCAATAACCGCGCTTCGGTTTAGCGCAACAGAGTAGGCGCCGATATTGACATTGCCTGCCGTTTTCCCGACGCCGTAACGGATAGAGTTGGTCCAGGCGGTCTCGTTAGGGGTGGTAAAGCTGGTGTGTTCAACGATGATATTTGCTGTAGAGTCAGCACGATCGTCACTGATAGTAAAACCAACCTTGGTTGGCGCGGTGCAGGAAATTTTGAAGGAGAGGTCTTTGTTGCCTAACTGGTTTGTCTCTGTTGCAGACAATTCATTGATGTATTTGGTGCCAAAATCCACCACGCCGCCACCGTCCAGACTCGGGGTACAAGCATCGTTGGTCAGTACACCTGCCACTTTTAATACTGCGGTAGATTCAGCCGCGTGCGCAGCCGCAGACAAAGACAATGCAACCGCGGTTGCAATCAGTAATTTTTTCATCGTTAATCCTTAACGAGTGTGAGAAGAGAATTACAGCAAAAAGAAAGATTATTTCCGGAAGGCTATTTTCTGAGGGGCGGGGCTATTCGTCTATTTAGTTAATCTTGAAAAGATATGTAGTAATGATGAATAGTTTTGTTTCGTGCATATTTGCCAGAAATCGTTGCGATTTCTGGCAGGAATATATAAACATTACCTATTGATTTTATTATTTTTCAGTGCGTAATCATGAGCCTGTTTATGATGCAAGGGATAAATGAGAAATTCTTGCTCTTTATCATTTTTCATCTTACCGCACTGCGCCAGCAATCCACGCCGACAGCTCCCGCAGCTCTTTTTCCTGCTCCGGAAAATCCCCAATCAACGCGTCGCATTCCTGCTGCAGCATATCCGCCCGGTACAAACAGCCCTGCAAACGAGCCGCCAGCGCCTCTAACGGTGCCGGGTTCAGGCTATCGGTAAACACCTGCGTGCGGGTGATATGGCCTTTCTCCACGTCAAAATGCAGCTCCACGCCGCCCCAGGTAAAACGCTCATCCAGCAGGTGGGAAAACGCAGGCGCCTGACCGAAGTTCCACTCCCAGCTGCTCTGGCGGGCGAAGGTGTCGGCGAAGTTGGGCAGGTCCGGGGTTTTGTCAGGGGAGATCGCTTCTGCTTCCACGCGCTCGCCGTAGTGTGCAAAGAACGCGTCACGAATCGCATCACAAATCTGCTCGTGCGTAATGCCTGGCAGCAATTCAACCAGATTTGCCACGCGGCCGCGCACGGAGGTGATCCCTTTAGCCTGGAGCTTTTTCTTGTCAGGATTCAGGTAGTTCGCCAGACGGCTCAGGTCGGCGTTCAGCAACAGGGTGCCGTGGTGGAAGCCGCGATCCATCGTTTCGCGGTAGGCGGATCCGGAGACCTTCCGGTCGCCTTCGGGGGTTTTCACCACCAGATCGTTACGCCCGGACGCTTCCGCCGTCACGCCGAGTGAATTGAGCGCGTTGAGGACGATGGACGTTGAGATGGTTTTGTCGTATTCCGGTTTGCCCGCCATAAAGGTAAAGCAGGTATTGCCCAGATCGTGAAACACCGCGCCGCCGCCGCTGCTGCGGCGCGCGAGGCGAACGTTGTCCTCTTCCATACGCCGCGTATTGCACTCTTTCCACGGGTTTTGCGCGCGGCCGATGACCACCGTATCGGCGTTACGCCAGAGAAACAGTACGCGCTGGGTGGCGGGCATCTGGCGGAAGATGCACTCTTCTACCGCGAGATTAAACCAGGGATCGTAAGAGTCAGAGATAAGCAGGCGTAACGTCGTCATGGCAAAGTTCCTTTTCCGAATCGTTCGCCTACTTTATCACTAATCTTTCTTCTCGCTCTCTTCGTCTTCGGGGACGGATTTGCTGGCGGTCAGCAGGAACGGGGATTGCTGCCAGCGCGAGCGCTTGCCCCGAAGCAGGGTGCGTGCCAGCACAACGCCGATGGCGAGTGAAAGCAGCAGCATCAGGCGCAGAATATTGGTGGTATTATCGACCTGTTTGGCTTCAGTAGGCAGGGTGTGGGTATCGAGGGTCAGGCGCAGATAGCCCAGCGGACCATTCTTCCCCTGAATAGGTTCGACGATCTGCTGGTTAAAATAGCCCCCGGCTTTTTTACCGTCCAGCGCCAGCCTGTCGCGCACGTCGACGTGCTCGCCCGCGCGGGCAATCAGGTTGCCTTGCTCATCATAGACGCCGGCATCAAGAATGCGGCTATTCTCCGTGAGCTGGCGTAAAACTTGGCCTATTCGCTTATCGTCCGGCGTTTCGGTACGCATGGACGGCGCGACGTTGAGCGTCACCTGGCGTGCCAGCGTGCGGGCCAGCTCTTCAAACTGCGGGTTGCGTTGCCGTTGATGGTTCTGGCTAAACCACGATGCCCCTTGCATCAGCACCACTAATAGTGCGAGACAGGAGAGGACAATCACGGCGCGATGAAGCCGGAATTTCAGTTTTGCGCGAGCCATATTCCACCTGCTGAAAATTTACGGCTTAATGTTGCCAGAAGTGATGGTTACAGGGTAGCCTCATGCGTTATTTTCCCTCTGCAACCTTCCGGCGCGAACGAAATTACAGGAGCTTTAATGCCGAACATTACCTGGTGTGACCTGCCAACGGATGTCTCTTTATGGCCAGGATTGCCGCTCTCTTTAAGTGGCGATGAGGTGATGCCTCTGGATTACCATGCCGGTCGTAGCGGCTGGCTCCTCTACGGACGCGGTCTGGATAAGCAACGCCTGACCCAGTATCAAAGCAAGCTGGGCGCCGCGATGGTTATCGTCGCCGCCTGGTGCGTGGAAGACTACCAGGTTATTCGCCTGGCGGGTTCCCTGACGCAGCGCGCAACGCGTCTGGCGCATGACGCCGGGCTGGACGTCGCGCCGCTGGGTAAAATCCCTCACCTGAAAACCCCGGGCCTGCTGGTGATGGACATGGACTCGACCGCCATTCAGATCGAGTGCATTGACGAGATTGCGAAGCTGGCGGGCAGCGGCGAGCTGGTGGCGGAAGTCACCGAGCGTGCGATGCGCGGCGAGCTGGACTTCACCGCCAGCCTGCGCCAGCGCGTGGCGACGCTGAAAGGGGCCGATGCTAACATTCTGCGTCGGGTGCGCGACGTGCTGCCGCTGATGCCTGGGCTGACGCAGCTGGTGCTGAAGCTGCAGTCGCTGGGCTGGAAAGTGGCGATCGCCTCCGGTGGCTTCACCTTCTTCGCGGATTATCTGCGGGAAAAACTGCATCTGACCACCGTGGTGGCCAATGAACTGGAGATCATGGACGGCAAGCTGACCGGCCAGGTGATCGGCGATATCGTAGATGCCCAGTACAAAGCCAATACGCTGACGCGTCTCGCGGAAAAATATGAAATTCCGGTCGTCCAGACCGTCGCCATCGGGGACGGTGCGAACGATCTGCCGATGATCAAAGCCGCCGGTCTGGGCATTGCCTACCATGCCAAGCCAAAAGTGAATGAAAAGACGGAAGTCACTATCCGTCACGCTGACCTGATGGGGGTGTTCTGCATTCTCTCCGGCAGCATTAATCAGAAATAACGGTCTGCTTTGTAGGCCGGGTAAGCGTAAGCGCCACCCGGCACGCAGGCCGCACAGAAATAACGAGGTAAACCGTGGCGAAAGCTCCAAAACGCGCATTTGTCTGTAATGAATGTGGTGCGGATTATCCGCGCTGGCAGGGGCAATGCAGCGCCTGTCATGCCTGGAACACCATCACCGAAGTGCGTGGTGTGGCGGCTTCGCCGAGCGTGGCCCGCAACGAGCGCCTGAGCGGCTATGCCGGTAACGCGGGCGTGGCGAAGGTGCAAAAACTCTCGGACATCAGCCTCGAAGAGCTGCCGCGCTTCTCCACCGGGTTCAAAGAGTTTGACCGCGTGCTCGGCGGCGGCGTGGTGCCGGGCAGCGCGATCCTGATCGGCGGTAACCCGGGCGCGGGTAAATCGACCCTGCTGCTGCAAACGCTCTGCAAGCTCGCCGAACAGATGAAAACTCTGTACGTCACGGGCGAAGAGTCACTGCAGCAGGTGGCGATGCGCGCGCACCGTCTGGGCCTGCCGACCGGCAACCTGAACATGCTTTCCGAAACCAGCATCGAGCAGATCTGCATGATCGCCGAAGAAGAGCAGCCGAAGCTGATGGTGATCGACTCCATCCAGGTGATGCACATGGCGGACATTCAGTCTTCGCCGGGCAGCGTGGCGCAGGTGCGTGAAACCGCGGCCTACCTGACGCGCTTTGCCAAAACACGCGGGGTGGCAATTGTGATGGTCGGCCACGTGACCAAAGACGGCTCGCTGGCCGGACCGAAGGTGCTTGAGCACTGTATCGACTGCTCCGTGATGCTCGACGGCGACGCGGATTCCCGCTTCCGTACCCTGCGCAGCCACAAGAACCGCTTTGGGGCGGTGAACGAACTGGGCGTGTTTGCCATGACCGAACAGGGGCTGCGTGAAGTCAGCAACCCGTCGGCCATCTTCCTGAGCCGTGGCGATGAGATCACCTCCGGCAGCTCGGTGATGGTGCTGTGGGAAGGGACGCGCCCGCTGCTTGTCGAAATTCAGGCGCTGGTGGACGTGTCGATGATGGGCAACCCGCGGCGCGTGGCGGTCGGTCTGGAACAGAACCGCCTGGCGATCCTGCTGGCGGTGCTGCACCGTCACGGCGGGCTGCAGATGGCGGATCAGGATGTCTTCGTGAACGTGGTGGGCGGCGTCAAAGTTACGGAGACCAGCGCAGACCTGGCGCTGCTGCTGGCGATGGTCTCCAGCCTGCGCGACCGACCGCTGCCGCAGGATCTGGTGGTATTTGGTGAGGTAGGGCTGGCTGGCGAGATCCGCCCGGTGCCGAGCGGGCAGGAGCGTATCTCCGAGGCGGCGAAACACGGCTTCCGCCGGGCGATCGTTCCCGCTGCCAACGTGCCGAAAAAAATCCCGGAAGGGATGCAGGTATTTGGCGTGAAGAAACTCGCAGATGCGTTAAATGTCTTTGACGACTTATAATTACGTATTCGATTTTGCAGGAGGCACCGTAATTTATGTCATCATTTGACTACATCAAGACCGCAATCCGCCAGAAGGGCTGCACGCTGCAGCAGGTGGCGGACGCCAGCGGCATGACCAAAGGCTACCTGAGCCAGCTGCTGAACGCCAAAATCAAAAGCCCCAGCGCGCAGAAGCTGGAAGCGCTGCACCGCTTTCTGGGGCTGGAATTCCCGCGTATGCAAAAGAACATCGGCGTGGTGTTCGGCAAGTTTTACCCGCTGCATACCGGGCATATCTATCTGATCCAGCGCGCCTGTAGCCAGGTGGACGAGCTGCACATCATCATGGGCTACGACGAAACCCGCGACCGTCAGCTGTTTGAAGACAGCGCCATGTCGCAGCAGCCGACCGTGCCGGACCGCCTGCGCTGGCTGCTCCAGACCTTTAAGTATCAGAAAAACATTCGTATTCATGCCTTTAACGAAGAGGGCATGGAGCCGTATCCACACGGCTGGGACGTGTGGAGCAACGGCATCAAAGCGTTTATGGAAGAGAAGGGCATTGCGCCTAACTGGATCTACACCTCTGAAGAGTCCGACGCGCCGCAGTTCAGCGAGCATCTGGGCATCGAGACGGTGCTGATCGACCCGAAACGCACCTTCATGAACATCAGCGGGGCGCAGATCCGCGAGAATCCGTTCCGCTACTGGGATTACATTCCGACCGAAGTGAAGCCGTTCTTCGTGCGTACGGTGGCGATCCTCGGCGGCGAGTCGAGCGGTAAATCGACGCTGGTCAACAAGCTGGCGAACATCTTCAATACCACCA
The DNA here is from genome assembly GCF_000493015.1 of Enterobacter sp. MGH 24. Taxonomy (NCBI): domain Bacteria; kingdom Pseudomonadati; phylum Pseudomonadota; class Gammaproteobacteria; order Enterobacterales; family Enterobacteriaceae; genus Enterobacter; species Enterobacter sp. MGH 24. The sequence goes on from NZ_KI535657.1 coordinate 2,084,788, forward strand.
GCGCGTGGGAGTATGGCCGCGATTATGTCTTCTCGCACCTTGGCGGCGACGAGATGGCGCTGCAGTATTCCGACTATGACAAAATCGCACTTGGTCATGCTCAGTACATTGATTTTGCGGTGAAATATGCCAACAAGGTGGCGTTTATCGATACCGATTTCGTCACCACGCAGGCGTTCTGTAAAAAATACGAAGGGCGCGAGCACCCGTTCGTGCAGGCGCTGATTGACGAATACCGCTTTGACCTGGTGATCCTGCTGGAGAACAACACTCCGTGGGTCGCTGACGGCATGCGCAGCCTCGGCAGCTCCGTGGACAGGCGAGAGTTTCAGACCATGCTGGTGGAGATGCTCAATGAGAACAACGTTGAGTTTGTGCATGTGGAAGAGTCGGACTACGACTCCCGCTTCCTGCGCTGCGTCGAGCTGGTGAAGGAGATGATGGGGGAGCAGGGGTAAAAAACTTACCCCTCACCCTAACCCTCTCCCTGTGGGAGAGGGCCGGGGTGAGGGAATCAAATCACTCAATACTCAACCACCACTTTCCCGCGCATATGCCCCTCCAGCACCTTACGGTGCGCCTCGGTAATGCTTTCCACGCTCAGCCCGTGCAGCGTTTCACTCAGCGAACTTTCCACCACGCCGTTATCCACCAGCTTCGCCACCTCATTGAGGATCTCACCCTGACGCGCCATATCCGCCGTCTGGTACATGCTGCGGGTGTACATAAACTCCCAGTGCAGCGCGGCGGATTTGGACTTCAGCTTGTCCTGGTTCAGCGGACGTTCATTCTCAACGATGGAACAGATATGCCCTTGCGGCGCAATCAGGTCGCTGACCGCATCCCAGTGCCCGTCGGTATCGTTGAGGATAAAAATGTAATCCACAAAGGTGAGCCCCTGTTTCGCCAGTTCACCCTTCAGGTCGCGGTAATTTACGACAACGTCAGCCCCGCGATCGCGGCACCACCGGGCGGAATCTTCCCGGGAAGCGGTTGCGACGATCTTCACCTTGCTGTTGTGCTTCGCAAACGGGATCGCCAGCGATCCCACCCCGCCCGCGCCGCCGATGATCAGCAGCGTTTTGTCCGCCCCTGCATCCTGAATGTTCAGCCGTTCAAACAGGCCTTCCCACGCGGTGAGCGCGGTTAAGGGCAGCGCAGCGGCAGCCGCCCAGCCGAGGCTGGCGGGCTTGCGCCCGACAATCCGCGCATCGATCAGCTGATGCGTGGTGTTGCTGCCCGGGCGGGTGATGTCGCCCGCGTACCACACCTCGTCACCCGGTTTGAATCCGGTGACGCCAGCCCCTACCGCTTTGACGATCCCGCTGGCATCCCAGCCGAGAATGCGCGGCTCGTTCAGCCCGTTTTTAGCGATGCCCGCGTGGACTTTGGTATCGACCGGGTTAACGGAGACGGCCTTCACCTCCACCAGCAGATCGTGCTCGCCGGGCTGCGGCATCGGCGGAGTGATTTCAATGAAAGCAGAGGGATTTTCCGGGTTAACGGCAATGGCTTTAACTGACATGGTGTGCTCCTCAATGGCATGCGTTTTATTGAGGCTAGTCTATTAAGTGGCCAGCTGCGTGATAAGATGGACAATCAAGAACTCAGCGTTCGTACAGGATGAACAATCATGTTTAAACAGCTGCAGGATATGGCGCTGTTCGCACTGGTGGCGGAGATGGGCAGCTTTACCGCGGCTGCTCAGAAAGCCGAACTGCCGAAATCCAGCGTTAGCCAGCGAATTAGCCAGCTGGAGCAGCAGGTGGGGATCCGCCTGCTTAACCGCACCACGCGCAGGATCAGCCTGACGTTTGCGGGCGAGCACTATCTGGTGCACTGTCGCGAGATGCTGGCGGCCAGCGAGCGGGCGGAGTACGCCATTCAGCGCCTGCGCGATAACCCCAGCGGGCGGCTGCGCATCACCTGTCCGGCAGGGATTGGGGCGACGCTGCTGGCGCACATGAATGCCGAGTTCCAGCTTCGCTATCCTGACGTTTCGCTGGATGTGTCTATTTCTGACGACGTGGTGGATCTGGTCGAGGCCGGTTTTGACGTGGCGCTGCGCACCGGCAAGCCGCAGGACTCCTCTCTGATTGGCCGGATGATCGGGCACTGCCCGCGCTACATGCTGGCCTCGCCGGACTATCTGGCGCGTCGGGAGCCGTTAATTCATCCCCGTCAGCTGGTGGAACACCGCTGCATTACGCACCGGGCGTGGTCGGAGTGGCTTCTGCGAAGCGAGGGCGAGGATTACCGCTATCTGCCGGATAACGCGCACATGACCGATAATCTGGTATACGCCCGCGAGTGTGCGATTGCCGGCGCGGGGATCACGCTCTTACCCGCGTTTCTGCTGGAGGATAAGGTCGAAAAGGGGGCGCTTGTGAAGGTGCTGCCGGAGTGGAGCGTTGAAGGCAACGATCTGTGGCTTGCCTACCCGAGCCGCAAGCTGAACTCGCCCGCGCTGATGAGCTATATCGACTTTGCGATGCAGTTTGATGAGGTGAAGCGGTATTACGTGGACAAATAAAAAAGCCGGGTGGCGGCTTCGCCTTACCCGGCCTTGTATTATCCCCCGTACAGAAAGAACCGGCCAGTTCTTTCTGTCAGGCAGTCCACATGCCGTACCCGGCCTCAGGCCACGAGCCCGTATTGTAGATCCCTGCAGTGGACTGCCCCTTCTCCACAAGTGACAAACCGGACAGTATCATGGACCGGTTTTTCCGGTAATCCGCATTCACAAGGTTGGTTTCACTATGGAACAGGAACTTCACTTTATTGGTATCGATGTCTCCAAAGCTAAGCTGGATATCGATGTGTTGCGACCTGATGGCCGTCACCGCAGCAAAAAGTTTGCCAACACCCCTAAAGGCCACGAGGAGCTGCTCAGCTGGCTCCGCAGCCATAATGTGGCTCCGGCACATATCTGCATGGAGGCGACCAGCACCTATATGGAAGACGCCGCGGCGTCCCTCAGTGATGCCGGTTTCACCGTATCCATCATCAACCCTGCTCTGGGTAAAGCCTTTGCGCAGAGCGAAGGCCTGCGCAGTAAAACCGATGCCGTCGATGCCCGTATGCTGGCAGAGTTCTGCCGGCAGAAACGTCCGGCAGCCTGGGAGGCTCCCCATCCGCTGGAGCGCGCGTTGCGGGCGCTGGTACTGCGTCATCAGTCCCTGACGGACATGCACACGCAGGAGTTGAACCGCCGGGAGACGGCGCGGGAAGTGCAGATGCCGAGCATCGACGCGCACCTCCTGTGGCTGGAAGCGGAGTTGAAGCGGCTGGAGAAACAGATAAAGGACCTGACGGATGACGACCCGGACCTGAAGCACCGGCGAAAACTGCTGGACAGCATACCGGGTATCGGTGAAAAGACGTCCGCCGTACTGCTGGCGTATGTGGGGCTGAAGGACAGGTTCGGTCAGGCGCGGCAGTTCGCGGCGTTCGCAGGGCTGACACCGCGGCAGCATGAATCCGGAAGCAGCGTAACCAGGGCAAGCAGGATGAGTAAGGCAGGCCATGTCTCGCTTCGCAGGGCGCTGTATATGCCCGCGATGGTTGCGCTGTACAAAACGGAGTGGGGAAAAGCGTTCAGGACACGTCTGGAAAAGAACGGCAAGGGAGCGAAGCTGATAATCGGAGCGATGATGCGTAAGCTGGCGCAGGTGGCGTATGGCGTCCTGAAATCAGGACGCCCGTTCGATGCCACGTTGCACCAGGAAAATGCTTGCGTCGCATAACAGTATCTACAAACAGCGCAGAACCGTAGGCCGGGTAAGCGTGAGCGCCACCCGGCTTTTTGGGCACTTACTTAGAAATACGCTTGTACTTAATACGCTTCGGCTCCAGCGCGTCGGCGCCCAGCGTGCGTTTCTTGTACTCTTCGTATTCGGTGAAGTTACCTTCGAAGAACTCCACTTTGCCTTCATCCTGGTAGTCCAGAATGTGGGTCGCGATACGGTCCAGGAACCAGCGGTCGTGCGAGATAACCATCGCGCAGCCCGGGAACTCCAGCAGGGCGTTTTCCAGCGCGCGCAGGGTTTCGATATCCAGGTCGTTTGTTGGTTCATCGAGCAGCAGTACGTTACCGCCCACCTGCAGCAGCTTAGCCAGGTGCAGACGACCGCGCTCACCGCCGGACAGCTCGCCCACGCGTTTGCCCTGGTCGGTGCCTTTGAAGTTGAAGCGGCCAACATAGGCGCGGCTTGGCATCTCGGTGTTGCCGATACGCATGATATCCAGACCGCCGGAGACTTCTTCCCACACGGTTTTGCTGTTATCCATCGCGTCACGGAACTGGTCAACGGAGGCCAGCTTCACGGTTTCACCCAGGGTGATAGAGCCGCTGTCAGGCTGTTCCTGACCGGACATCATGCGGAACAGGGTCGATTTACCCGCGCCGTTCGGACCGATGATGCCAACGATAGCGCCTTTCGGTACGGAGAAGCTCAGGTCGTCAATCAGCAGGCGGTCGCCGTAAGACTTACGCAGATTGCTGACTTCAACCACTTTATCCCCCAGACGTGCTCCAGGCGGAATAAACAGTTCGTTGGTTTCGTTACGTTTCTGGTATTCGGTGTTGTTCAGCTCTTCAAAGCGTGCCAGACGGGCTTTGCCCTTAGACTGACGGCCTTTCGCGCCCTGACGCACCCACTCCAGCTCTTTCTCGATAGACTTACGACGCGCCGCTTCCTGAGAAGCTTCCTGCGCCAGACGCTGATCTTTCTGCTCCAGCCAGGAGGAGTAGTTGCCTTCCCACGGAATACCTTCGCCGCGGTCCAGCTCCAGGATCCAGCCAGCGACGTTGTCGAGGAAGTAACGGTCGTGGGTAATCGCCACAACGGTGCCTTCGAAGTCGTGCAGGAAGCGCTCCAGCCACGCCACGGATTCCGCATCCAGGTGGTTGGTGGGTTCGTCGAGCAGCAGCATGTCTGGTTTTTCCAGCAGCAGGCGGCACAGCGCCACGCGGCGGCGTTCACCCCCGGAGAGGTTCGCGATTTTCGCATCCCAGTCCGGCAGACGCAGGGCATCCGCCGCGCGCTCCAGCTGCACGTTCAGGTTGTGGCCGTCGTGCGCCTGGATAATCTCTTCATACTTGCCCTGCTGCGCGGCCAGCTTGTCGAAGTCCGCATCCGGCTCGGCGTATTTGGCATACACTTCATCCAGACCTTTCAGGGCGTTAACCACTTCGGAAACCGCTTCTTCAACGGATTCGCGAACGGTGTGTTCCGGGTTCAGCTGAGGTTCCTGCGGCAGGTAACCAATCTTGATGCCAGGCTGCGGACGGGCTTCACCTTCGATGTCTGTATCAATCCCGGCCATGATGCGCAGCAGGGTGGACTTACCGGCACCGTTGAGACCCAGAACACCGATTTTTGCGCCCGGGAAGAAGCTCAGCGAGATATTTTTAAGAATATGACGTTTCGGCGGGACAACTTTGCCGACACGATGCATGGTATAAACGAATTGAGCCACGTTGGACTTCGCCTCTTTTATCGTAATGAGAAGGAATTTCAGCCTCGAAGTGTAGCCTTTTTCACGTCCTAATCCCAGCCAGGAACGTCGGGAGTGTTAAAACGCGCAAGAAAGGTAAAAAAGTGTCCATGACGTGGCGCGTTGAAGAATGCCTGGTTAGCATAAGTTAATTAGACTTTGACGTGGCAAGACGCTGCAATTGACGAAAAAACAATGAGGAAGAGCTTGTGGAAAAAGCCAAACGGGTGGTCTGGCGTCTGCTGGCTGCCAGCGTATGCGTAATGGCGGTAAGCCAGGCGGTGCATGCCGATTCACTGGATGAACAACGTAACCGCTACGCCCAGATTAAACAGGCGTGGGACAACAAGCAGATGGATACCGTACAGGCGCTGATGCCGACGCTAAAGGATTATCCGCTGTATCCGTATCTGGAGTATCGCCAGATAACCGACGATCTCATGAACCAACCCACCGTCACCGTGAATAACTTCATTCAGGCGAACCCGACCCTGCCGCCAGCCCGAAATCTCCAGTCTCGTTTTGTGAATGAGCTGGCGCGTCGCGAAGACTGGCGCGGGCTGCTGGCATTCAGCCCTGAAAAACCGAATACCACCGAAGCCCAGTGTAACTATTACTACGCGAAATGGGCGACCGGCCAGCAGGAAGAGGCCTGGGCCGGGGCGAAAGATCTGTGGCTTACCGGGAAAAACCAGCCGAACGCCTGTGATTCCCTGTTTGGGGCATGGCGTGCTTCCGGCAAGCAGGATCCGCTGGCCTACCTCGAGCGCATTCGCCTGGCGATGAAAGCGGGCAACACGCGTCTGGTGACCACGCTGGCGGGGCAGATGCCGTCCGATTACCAGACGATCTCTACCGCGGTTATCTCGCTGGCTAACGATCCGAACAGCGTGCTGACCTTTGCCCGCAGTACGGGCGCGACCGATTTTACCCGCCAGATGGCGGCGGTGGCCTTTGCCAGCGTGGCGCGTGACGATGTGGAAAACGCGCGGCTGATGATCCCGCAGCTGGTGCAGGCGCAGCAGCTTAATGAGGAGCAAACCCAGGAGCTGCGCGACATTGTGGCGTGGCGACTGATGGGCACCGACGTGACCGATGAACAGGCGCGCTGGCGTGACGATGCCATTATGCGTTCGAACTCCACGTCGCTGGTGGAACGCCGCGTGCGCATGGCGCTGGGCACGGGCGATCGCCGTGGGCTGAATACCTGGCTCGCGCGGTTGCCGATGGAGGCCAAAGAGAAGGACGAATGGCGCTACTGGCAGGCCGATCTGCTGATGGAGCGCGGTCGTGATGATGAGGCCAAAGAGATCCTCCATACGCTGATGCAGCAGCGCGGATTTTACCCGATGGCAGCCGCGCAGCGTCTGGGCGAGGAGTACACCTTCCGCATTGATAAAGCGCCTGCTAACGCGAACCCGGCGCTGACGCAGGGGCCAGAAATGGCGCGCGTTCGCGAGCTGATGTACTGGAATATGGATAACACCGCGCGCAGCGAGTGGGCGAATCTGGTCACCAGCCGCACCACCGACGAGAAAGCCCAGCTTGCCCGCTACGCCTTTGATAATCACTGGTGGGATCTCAGCGTGCAGGCGACGATCGCCGGCAAGCTCTGGGATCATCTCGAAGAGCGTTTCCCGCTGGCGTACAAAGATCTGTTCGATCGCTACACCAGCGGCAAAGATATCCCGCAAAGCTACGCGATGGCGATTGCCCGCCAGGAGAGCGCCTGGAACCCGAAAGTCCGTTCCCCGGTGGGTGCCAGCGGCCTGATGCAGATTATGCCGGGCACGGCGACGCACACGGTGAAGATGTTTAATATTCCTGGGTACAGCAGCCCGTCACAGCTCCTGGATCCGGATACCAACATCAACATCGGTACCAGCTATCTCCAGTACGTGTATCAGCAGTTCGGCAATAACCGCATCTTCTCTTCGGCGGCGTATAACGCGGGGCCTGGACGCGTGCGTACCTGGCTCGGCAACAGCGCCGGACGCATCGACGCCGTGGCGTTTGTCGAGAGCATCCCGTTCTCGGAAACGCGCGGCTACGTGAAGAACGTGCTGGCCTATGACGCTTACTATCGCTACTTCATGGGGCAGAAAGATACCCTGATGAGCGATGCCGAGTGGCAGAGACGTTACTGATCGGCGTGGGTTGTGTTATGCTGTACTCGCTAATGAGTACAAGAGGCAGCGTAACATGACCCAGCATTCCCCGTATTCCTCGGCAATGGCCGAACAACGTCATCAGGAGTGGCTTCGTTTTGTGGAGCTGCTTCGCCAGTCTTACGAACAGGATCTGCACTTACCCCTGATGCAACTGATGCTCACGCCGGACGAGCGCGAGGCGCTGGGCACGCGCGTGCGGATCATTGAGGAGCTGCTGCGCGGCGAGATGAGCCAGCGTGAGCTGAAAAATGAGCTCGGCGCGGGCATTGCAACGATCACCCGCGGCTCGAACAGCCTGAAGTCTGCGCCGGTTGAGCTGCGCCAGTGGCTGGAAGCGGTATTGCTGAAAAACGCCGGATGACGACTGCGCCTTATCCGGCCTGGAAACTTACCGATAAATCGCGTTATGGAACGGGCTTAACGCCAGAATCACCGCCTGGTGGTAAACGCCTGAACGCGTCAGCGCGCCTGCGGTAAAGACGCCAATCGCCCCTTCTTTACGGCCAATCTCATCGATGCCGGTGTACTGCGACATCACCGGCCCGAGCGCTTCACCCGCACGGACTTTTTCCAGAATGATCTCCGGCAGCGGCAGGGTGGCCGAACGCGCTTCACCGCGCTGCTCGCGGCTTTCGATGACCACCCAGCTAAAGGTTGCGCCTTCGTCGATACCTGCTTCAATCGCGACCCAAAAGTCCGCATTCGGTGCTGCGGCCTTAGCGTTTGCCACGCGATTTCGTGCGCCAGCGCGCGTTTCCTCGCTGCCAAACGGCTGTTCAGGAACGCCACTCTCGACGCCGATGGCCTCAATATGGCAGGATCCTGCGCCGAAGATCTCGTCAAATGCCCTTAGAATTGCCTGAATTTTGGCAGGATTAGTGGTAGCAGAGACAACATGGTGCATAATTAAGCTCGATTCAAAAAAAACTCATCGCAGTATAACGGAAAAAAAGCATGTTACAGGTATACCTTGTTCGCCACGGTGAAACGCAGTGGAACGCCGAGCGACGTATTCAAGGCCAGTCAGACAGTCCTCTTACTGAGAAGGGCGTGCAGCAAGCGTGGCAGGTGGCGGAACGCGCCAGAACGCTGGGCATTACCCACGTGATTACCAGCGATTTAGGTCGCACACAGCAGACGGCGCGCATCATCGCAGATGCCTGCGGCTGTGACGTCATGCTGGAGCCGCGCCTGCGCGAGCTGGATATGGGCGTGCTGGAAAAACGCCATATTGATACGCTGACGGAAACGGAGGAGGGCTGGCGCCGCACGCTGGTGAACGGCACCGAAGATGGCCGTATTCCTGAAGGCGAATCCATGCAGGAGCTGAGCGTGCGCATGCATGCTGCACTGGCGGAATGCCTGAAGCTTCCGGCGGGAAGCCGTCCGCTGCTGGTGAGTCACGGGATCGCGTTGGGTTGCCTGGTGAGCACCATTCTGGGGTTACCGGCTTACGCCGAGCGCCGCTTGCGTCTGCGCAACTGCTCCATTTCCCGGATTGATTATCAGGAAAGCGCGTGGCTGGCGTCGGGCTGGGTAGTGGAGATGGCAGGGGACATTTCGCATCTTGATGCCCCTGCGCTTGACGAACTGCAGCGTTAACGACGTATCGGAATCAAGAATTCCATACGCAGATTGATTGGGCCTTCTTCCGGTTTGGCATCCTGCGCCGGGTAGTAGCGCTCAATGTCCTGACCTTTACGGCGATTCAGATTCAGCATCGGCATGCAGGTCCCGTAAACGGTCAGGATAAATTCCTGAACCCCCGTCCCCAGCCCTTCATACGAGAACATCACGTACTCGCCGCCTTCCAGTACGACAGGCTTCGAACCCTGAATGTACCCATTGGCCATCTCTGGCGTCAGCGCGGTGGTGTAGAACACCTCCTGCTCGTCGTCTTTTTCCTGGCTTGGGTGCGTTTCGTTGAGGCCATACAGGATTGGCGGGATCGCCGGTGCGTGGCTCAGGAAATCACGCCAGAACTGAACGCGCATCTGATGACGGAACTCAGAAATCTGCTCCAGGGAACAGGAATAGCTCTGCGTCGTGCCGATCAGATGGGTTTCCGGCAGCGCGACAATTTCATATTTCGGCATCGCGAACTCGCCCAGACGCAGCGGCGGACGCATGCCAAACGAGCTCCAGTCAGGCGAGCGACGATAAAGCGCAGGCGTCAACGAGAACTGTTTTTTAAAGGCGCGGGTAAAAGTCTGCTGTGAATCGAAACGATATTGCAGGGCAATATCCAGAATCGGCCGCGCGGTCAGGCGCAGTGCCACAGCAGATTTAGATAAACGACGTGCGCGAATATAGGCCCCGATAGCATGACCGGTGACATCCTTGAACATCCTTTGCAGATGCCACTTGGAATAGCCTGCTTTAGCCGCCACATTATCCAGTGACAAAGGCTGGTCGAGATGACCTTCCAGCCAGGTGAGCAGGTCGCGAATAATTCCAGCCTGATCCATATACTATCCTCATCCTTAAAACAGCAGGTGCCTGATAACAGGTTAGCGGATAATAGCATTTTTTGATGTTTTAGCATTCAGTGTTTTTTTTGCGCATTCATGCTTTTTAGAGCACATTACAGGCAGATATATTCTAATCCTGTGATCTTGCTACATTTTTATCTAAAGTGTTGAATAATCGCTCAGTGTAATTTTAAAGAATGGTAACAATATGAAATACAAGACTTTGATCTTCACCGCGTTGATGCTGATGGTCGGGCGCGTGGCGCAGGCAGAACAGATTGGCTCCGTCGATACCGTGTTCAAAATGTTTGGTCCGGACCACAAAATCGTGGTGGAGGCGTTTGACGATCCGGACGTGAAAAACGTCACCTGCTACGTCAGCCGCGCGAAAACGGGCGGTATCAAAGGCGGACTGGGGCTGGCGGAAGATACCTCCGATGCGGCGATTTCCTGCCAGCAGGTGGGCCCGGTTGAATTGAGCGATAAAATTAAAAACGGCAAAGCGCAGGGCGACGTGGTATTCCAGAAACGGACCTCGCTGGTGTTCAAAAAGCTGCAGGTGGTGCGTTTCTACGATGCCAAACGCAATACGCTGGCTTACCTGGCCTATTCCGACAAAGTGGTGGAAGGTTCGCCGAAAAACGCGATCAGCGCGGTGCCGATTATGCCGTGGCATTAATTCAGGGATGAACCATGCAACAATCTGTGGTCTGGCTGGTTGAAGACGAAACCAGTATCGCCGATACGCTGATCTACATGCTTCAGCAGGAAGGATTCGCGGTAAAGGCGTTTGAACGCGGTTTACCCGTGCTGGAGGAGGCGCGGCGGCAGGTTCCGGCGCTCGCCATTCTGGACGTCGGGCTGCCGGACATCAGTGGATTTGAGCTTTGCCGCCGGCTGCTGGCGCAGCATCCCTCGCTGCCTGTGCTGTTTCTGACGGCGCGCAGTGATGAGGTAGACAAGCTGCTTGGCCTGGAAATGGGGGCCGATGACTACGTGGCTAAACCTTTCTCACCCCGTGAAGTCTGTGCGCGGGTGCGGACAATTTTACGGCGCATGCAAAAATCCGCCGCGCCTTCGGAGATTGTGCGCATCGGCCAGTTTGAACTTAACGAACCTGCCGCGCGAATCAGCTGGTGCGGTGAAGCATTGCCCCTGACCCGCTACGAATTCTTGCTGCTCAAAACCTTGTTACAGGCTCCCGGGCGGGTCTTTTCTCGTCAGCAGCTCATGGACAAGGTGTGGGGTGAAGACGGCGACAGTTTCGATCGTACCGTGGACACCCACATCAAAACCCTGCGCGCCAAGCTGCGGGCGGTGAACGAGGAACTGTCACCCATCAGCACCCATCGCGGTATGGGCTACAGTCTGGGCCTTTACTGATGCGCATTGGGATGCGGTTGCTGCTGGGGTATTTCCTGATCGTCGCCATCGCCGCGTGGTTCGTGCTGTCGATCTTCGTTCAGGAAGTAAAGCCCGGCGTGCGCAGGGCAACCGAGGGCACGTTGATCGATACCGCGACCCTGCTGGCTGAAATTGGGCGTGATGATTTGCTTTCGGGCCATGCGCAGCAGGGCAAACTGGCGCAGGCCTTTTCTCAGCTACATCAGCGCCCTTTCCGCGCCAATATCGGCGGGATTCATAAAGTGCGTAACGAATACCACGTCTACATGACCGATGCGCAGGGCCGCGTCGTGTTTGATTCCGCCGGTCTGGCCGTGGGTCAAGATTACTCGCGCTGGAACGATGTCTGGCTGACGCTTCGCGGCGAATACGGCGCGCGCAGTACCCAGAGCCATCCCGACGACCCGGAGAGCACGGTGATGTATGTTGCCGCGCCGGTTGTGGAGCAGGGCAAGATTATCGGCGTGCTGTCGGTCGGGAAACCGAACAGCGCGATGGCACCGGTTATCCATCGCAGCGAGCGGCGGATCCTGTGGGCAGGCGGGGCGCTGCTCGGCATTGCCCTGCTTATCGGTCTTCTCGTCGCCTGGTGGATCAATCGTTCTATCAGTACATTATCGCGCTATGCCGACTCGGTGACCACGGATACGCCTCTCCCGCTGCCTAATCCTGGCAGCAGCGAACTGCACAAGCTGGCCCTGGCGCTGGAGAATATGCGCATTCGCCTGGAAGGGAAAAACTACATTGAACACTATGTCCATGCGCTGACCCACGAGCTGAAAAGCCCGATCGCCGCCATACGCGGCGCGGCGGAAATTCTCGCCGAGCAGCCGCCGCCGCAGGTGGCCGCGCGGTTTATCGATAATATTCTGGTGCAAAACGCGCGTATGCAGTCGCTGGTTGAAAAACTGCTCACTCAGGCACGGCTTGAAAATCGGGTCGAGATTACGCCTCAGACCGTCCGTGTCGACCTGCTGTTTACCCGTCTTGCCGACGCGCGCTCGGCGCTGCTGGCGGCAAAAGAGATTGTGCTGACCCTCCAGCCCGTTTCGCTTCATGTTGAAGGCGATCCCGACCTGCTCGAACAGGCGCTTGGCAATTTGCTGGATAACGCTATTGATTTTACGCCGCAGGGCGGTGCCATTGGACTGGCGGCCCGGGAAGAGCACGGGCAGATACAGCTTATCGTCACCGACAGCGGAAGCGGTATCCCGGATTACGCGCTGGCGCGTATTTTTGAGCGCTTTTATTCCCTGCCTCGCGAGAACGGATTGAAGAGCAGCGGCCTCGGGCTGGCGTTTGTCCAGGAGGTGGCGCGTCTGCACCAGGGAGAGATTACATTGCGTAATCGTGATGAAGGCGGCGTGATGGCCACGCTGACACTTCACCGTCCCTTCACATAGCTTCAAACTGACCCCACACGGCCTGGTTACGCTCTCCTCATCACAAAGGAGACGTAATGATGAAATCCCCCCTGTTCTGGAAAGTAAGCACCCTACTGGGGTGCATCCTGCTGCTGTTAGTCCCGCTTTTTATGGTCAGTAACCTGATATCAGAGCGGGAGAGCTACCGCAACGATGTCGAAAATACGCTTCGTCAGAGCACCAGCGGACCGCAAAAACTGGTCGGTCCGATGATTGCCATTCCGATGACGGAGATCTTCTACAAGATAGAGGACGAGAAGAAGGTCGAATACAAGAAAAGCTATATGCATTTCATTCTGCCGGAATCTCTGGTTGTGGAAGGTAACCAGCGCGTGGAGTCCCGAAATATTGGCATCTACGACGGGCAAATCTGGAACGCTGACCTGAAGATAAAAGCGCAGTTTAATACCGAAGAGCTAAAACAGCTGAGAGGGGAAACGATAACAACAGGGCAACCGTTTATCGTGACGGGCGTTGGCGACGCGCGGGGTATTGGCACGGTCAGTATCTCTAAAATCAACGGTGAGACGCTAAGCGTGGAACCCGGTTCAGGCGTCTACGGGGCGCTTGCAGGGATCCACATTCCGCTGACCGACAAAGCGCTGGAAGCCAAAACGTTTGCGCTTGAGATGTCCCTCAGCCTGGCGGGAACCGGCAGTTTTGCGGTGGTACCGGTAGGGCGTAATAGCGAAATGACGCTCAACAGCAACTGGCCGCATCCGGGCTTTATGGGCGATTATCTCCCCGTTAAGCATCAGATAGGCGAGTCCGGTTTCCAGGCGAACTGGCAGAGCAGCTGGTTTGCAAATAACCTTGAGAGCTGGTTCTACGACAAGGAGTCGCCGGAGTGGGAGGCGCTCCCGGCCTTTAGCGTCACGGTAGCGACGCCAGCCGACCAGTATCAGCTGACTGACCGTGCGATCAAGTACGCTATTTTGCTGATTGCGCTGACGTTTATGGCCTTCTTTGTCTTCGAAACCTTAACCGGATTACGCCTTCACCCGATGCAGTATCTGCTGGTGGGGCTGTCGCTGGTCCTGTTCTATCTGGTGCTGCTGGCGCTGTCTGAACACGTCGGGTTTACGCCAGCCTGGGTTGTTGCAAGCCTGGTTGGCGCAGCGATGAACGGAATGTACCTGCAGGCCGTGCTGAAAAGCTGGAAGCGCAGCGGGCTGTTTGTGCTGGCGCTACTCGGGCTGGACGTGGTGATGTGGTTCCTGCTGCGCTCGGAGGACAGCGCGCTGCTGTTGGGGTCAGCGGTTCTCGCGCTGGCGCTGTTTGCGGTGATGTACCTGACCCGGCATTTCGACTGGTACTCGCTCTCTCAGCCGAAGCGACCTGAGCCACCCGCAGCACCGGATGACGATACGATGCGGATCTGGAAATAAAAAAAACGGCGCAAATGCGCCGTTTTTTAATGCGTTAACTGCGGGATTACTCCTGCAGGTCACCGCAGAAACGGTACCCTTCGCCGTGGATCGTGGCGATGATTTCCGGCGTATCTGGCGTAGATTCGAAATGCTTACGAATACGACGGATGGTCACGTCTACAGTACGGTCGTGCGGCTTCAGCTCACGGCCGGTCATTTTCTTCAGCAGCTCTGCACGGGACTGAATTTTGCCCGGGTTTTCGCAGAAGTGCAGCATCGCGCGGAATTCACTGCGCGGCAGTTTATACTGCTCGCCGTTCGGGCTAATCAGCGAACGGCTATTGATATCAAGTTCCCAGCCGTTGAATTTGTAGCTGTCTACGCTACGACGCTCTTCGCTGACCGTACCCAGGTTCATGGTGCGGGACAGCAGGTTGCGTGCACGAATGGTTAACTCGCGAGGATTGAACGGTTTGGTGATGTAGTCATCCGCACCGATTTCCAGGCCAAGAATTTTATCAACTTCGTTATCACGGCCCGTCAGGAACATTAACGCGACGTTCGCCTGTTCGCGCAGTTCGCGCGCCAGAAGAAGACCGTTTTTGCCCGGCAGGTTAATATCCATGATCACCAGGTTGATATCATTTTCAGAAAGGATCTGATGCATCTCTGCGCCATCGGTCGCTTCAAAGACATCGTAGCCTTCTGCTTCGAAAATGCTCTTTAACGTGTTGCGTGTTACCAACTCGTCTTCAACGATAAGAATGTGCGGGGTCTGCATGTTTGCTACCTAAATTGCCAACTAAATCGAAACAGGAAGTACAAAAGTCCCTGACCTGCCTGATGCATGTCGCAAATTAACATGATCGGCTTAACGTGACTAAAGTACGTAATTGCGTTCTTGATGCACTTTCCATCAACGTCAACAACATCATTAGCTTGGTCTTGGGTACTTTCCCTTTGGACCCGACAGTGTCAAAAACGGCTGTCATCCTAACCATTTTAACAGCAACATAACAGGCTAAGTGACACCAGACACCCAATAAAACTACGCTTCGTTGACATATATCAAGTTCAATTGTAGCACGTTAACAGTTTGATGAAATCATCGTAGCCGAATGCTAGCCTTTGTCACAATTTTTCAATAAACCAACTAGTTGCGGACATTGATTTATAAACGAAGTGAATCCAATCAGAATAGAGTATTCATATCACCATTATCATTATAAAACATGGGGATAATAGTGTTCTGTTAACATTCTAACTGATTGTTCAGACAAGGAATAGTTTAGCGTTTTTAATTTGTTATGAAACGCTATTTCGGTGATTTGTGTTGCAATTTTGTAAATTCGCGCTGCGTAATATGTTGAAGCGCATCACATTTTTACCCGCTAACTGATTAAAAAGAGAGCATAAATGCATCTGTCGATTGTACTGGTTGCCCCAGCCAGAGCAGAAAATATAGGCGCTGCCGCGCGTGCCATGAAGACCATGGGTTTTACCGATTTACGTATCGTGGACAGCACGGCTCACCTGGAGCCTGCGGCACGTTGGGTGGCACATGGTTCGGGCGATATTCTCGATAATATAACCACTTACGCGACGCTTGCAGATGCGCTGCACGACATTTCGTTTACCGTTGCGACCACCGCGCGCAGCCGGGCGAAGTTCCATTACTACGCCACGCCAGCGGAGCTGGTGCCGATGTTGAGTGAGAAAAGCCAGTGGCTTGATAAAGCGGCGCTGGTGTTTGGTCGCGAGGATTCCGGGTTAACCAACGAAGAGCTGGAGCTGGCGGACGTTCTTACCGGTGCGCCGATGGTAGCCGATTACCCCTCCCTGAATTTGGGTCAGGCGGTCATGGTCTACTGCTATCAATTAGCCTCCCTAATACAAATCCCCCAACCTCAGGCAGAAGGGGCGAATGAAAATCAGCTGGCCGCGCTGCGGGCACGCGTTGAGCAACTCTTGTCTCAGCTGGGAATGGCGGACGATCAAAAAATGGCTGACTGGCTGCAGCAGCGTTTGGGGCGTCTTGAGCAGCGGGACACCGCAATGCTGCACCGTTTGCTGCACGATATTGAAAAAAAATTGGCCGAGTAAAATACTGTCATAAGTTTTTACTATGGCGAATAAGTCTGTCCGGAAGGGTTGCACATGGGCGAATAGGATGAAAATAAAACTGCAGGCAGCGGGACGTGAGAGTCTCACGAATTGTGATCAAATTAAAAATTCGTTGACTTAAGGTGCCCGATCCTTTAACCCTAAAAGAATACAGCACAGACAGATAATAATGACAGAGTACACAACATCCATGAAACGCATCAGCATCACCACCATTACCACAACCATCATCATTACCACAGGTAACGATGCGGGCTGACGCGTACAGGAAAAACAGAAAAAAGCCCGCACCTGAACAGTGCGGGCTTTTTTTTCGGCTAAAGGAAACGAGGTAGAACCATGCGAGTGTTGAAGTTCGGCGGTACATCAGTGGCAAATGCAGAACGTTTTCTGCGTGTTGCCGATATCCTGGAAAGCAACGCCAGGCAGGGGCAGGTTGCGACCGTGCTCTCTGCCCCGGCAAAAATCACGAACCATCTGGTGGCGATGATTGAAAAAACCATCGGTGGCCAGGATGCACTCCCGAACATCAGCGACGCAGAGCGTATCTTTGCTGACTTACTGCAAGGGCTGGCAGAGGCGCTGCCCGGCTTCCCGTACGCTCAGCTGAAGGCCTTCGTTGAGCAGGAATTCGCGCAAATCAAACACGTCCTGCACGGCATCAGCCTTCTCGGCCAGTGTCCGGACAGCATCAACGCGGCGCTGATCTGCCGGGGCGAAAAACTCTCTATCGCTATCATGGCGGGCGTGCTGGAAGCGCGCGGCCATAGCGTGACCGTGATCGATCCGGTTGAAAAACTGCTGGCGGTGGGCCACTACCTCGAATCTACCGTTGATATTGCTGAATCAACCCGCCGTATCGCCGCGAGCAAAATTCCCGCTGACCACATGATCCTGATGGCAGGCTTCACCGCCGGTAACGAGAAGGGTGAGCTGGTGGTGCTGGGCCGTAACGGCTCCGACTACTCCGCCGCCGTGCTGGCCGCCTGTTTACGCGCGGACTGTTGTGAGATCTGGACTGACGTCGACGGCGTCTATACCTGCGACCCGCGCCAGGTTCCGGACGCCAGGCTGCTGAAGTCGATGTCGTACCAGGAAGCAATGGAGCTTTCCTACTTTGGCGCCAAAGTGCTTCATCCGCGTACCATCTCCCCGATTGCCCAGTTCCAGATCCCTTGCCTGATTAAAAACACCGGTAACCCGCAGGCGCCGGGTACGCTGATTGGCGCGAGCACTGATGAAGACGGTCTGCCGGTGAAAGGCATCTCCAACCTCAACAACATGGCGATGTTCAGCGTCTCCGGTCCGGGAATGAAAGGGATGGTCGGCATGGCGGCGCGCGTGTTTGCGGCCATGTCCCGCAACGGTATCTCGGTGGTGCTGATCACCCAGTCCTCTTCCGAATACAGCATCAGCTTCTGCGTGCCGCAGGCCGACTGCCTCCGCGCCCGCCGCGCGCTGGAGGAAGAGTTCTATCTGGAGCTGAAAGAAGAGCTGCTGGAGCCGCTCGCCATTCAGGAGCGTCTGGCGATCATCTCCGTGGTCGGCGACGGCATGCGCACGCTGCGCGGTATCTCCGCCAAGTTCTTTGCCGCGCTGGCGCGCGCCAATATCAATATCGTGGCGATTGCCCAGGGCTCGTCAGAGCGTTCAATTTCCGTTGTCGTGGACAACGATGACGCCACCACCGGCGTACGCGTGGTGCATCAGATGCTGTTCAACACCGATCAGGTCATCGAGCTGTTCCTGATTGGCGTGGGCGGCGTGGGCGGCGCGCTGCTGGAGCAGGTGAAGCGTCAGCAGGAATGGCTGAAGAAGAAACATATCGATCTGCGCGTCTGCGGGATTGCCAACTCCAGAGCGCTACTCACCAACGTTCACGGCCTGAACCTGGAGAACTGGCAGGCCGAGATGAACGAGGCGAAAGAGCCGTTCAACCTGGGCCGCCTGATCCGTCTGGTGAAAGAGTACCACCTGCTTAACCCGGTGATCGTCGACTGTACCTCGAACCAGGCGGTGGCCGATCAGTACGCGGACTTCCTGCGCGAAGGTTTCCACGTGGTGACGCCGAACAAAAAGGCCAACACCTCGTCGATGGATTACTATCACCAGCTGCGTCTGGCGGCGAGCAAGTCGCGCCGCAAGTTCCTGTATGACACCAACGTGGGCGCGGGGCTGCCGGTTATCGAGAACCTGCAAAACCTGCTCAACGCAGGGGACGAACTGCAGCGTTTCTCCGGCATTCTCTCCGGCTCGCTGTCGTTTATCTTCGGCAAGCTGGATGAAGGGATGAGCCTGTCGGAAGCGACCCGCGCCGCGCGCGAGCTGGGCTATACCGAGCCGGATCCGCGTGACGACCTTTCCGGTATGGACGTGGCGCGCAAGCTGCTGATCCTCGCCCGCGAAACGGGCCGTGAGCTTGAGCTTTCCGATATCGTGATTGAACCGGTCCTGCCGGCAGAATTTGACAGCAGCGGTGATGTTGGCGCTTTTATGGCCAGGCTGCCGCAGCTTGACGACGCGTTTGCCGCGCGCGTTGCAAAAGCCCGTGATGAAGGTAAGGTATTGCGCTATGTTGGCAACATTGAAGAAGATGGCGTGTGCCGGGTGAAGATTGCCGAAGTGGATGGCAACGACCCGCTGTACAAAGTCAAAAACGGCGAAAACGCCCTCGCGTTTTACAGCCACTATTATCAGCCACTGCCGCTGGTGCTTCGCGGCTATGGCGCAGGGAACGATGTTACGGCGGCGGGCGTGTTTGCCGATCTGCTGCGTACCCTGTCATGGAAGTTAGGAGTTTAACATGGTCAAAGTTTATGCCCCGGCTTCCAGCGCGAATATGAGCGTCGGATTTGACGTGCTGGGTGCGGCGGTGACGCCGGTGGATGGTTCGCTGCTGGGCGATACGGTCACGGTGGAAGCGGCAGACAGCTTCAGCCTGAATAACGTGGGCCGCTTCGCCAGCAAACTGCCGTCCGACCCGCGCGAGAATATCGTCTATCAGTGCTGGGAACGCTTCTGTCAGGAGATCGGCAAAAACGTGCCGGTTGCCATGACGCTGGAAAAAAGTATGCCGATTGGTTCGGGTCTGGGTTCCAGTGCCTGCTCGGTGGTCGCCGCGCTGGTAGCAATGAACGAGCACTGCGGCAAGCCGCTGAACAACAACCGCCTGCTGGGGCTGATGGGCGAGCTGGAAGGGCGCATCTCCGGCAGCATTCACTATGACAACGTCGCGCCGTGCTTCCTCGGCGGCATGCAGCTGATGATCGAAGAAAATGGCATCATCAGCCAGCAGGTGCCAGGGTTTGACGAGTGGCTGTGGGTGCTGGCCTATCCGGGCATTAAAGTGTCAACTGCGGAAGCGCGTGCGATCCTGCCCGCGCAGTATCGTCGTCAGGACTGTATCGCCCACGGGCGTCATCTGGCGGGCTTTATCCACGCCTGCTACACCCGTCAGCCGCAGCTGGCGGCCAAACTGATGAAGGACGTCATTGCCGAGCCTTACCGCACGAAGCTGCTGCCGGGCTTTAACGAGGCGCGACAGGCATCCATGGATATCGGCGCGCAGGCGTGCGGCATCTCCGGCTCCGGCCCGACGCTGTTCGCCCTGTGCGACAAGCCTGACACCGCGCAGCGCGTGGCGGATTGGCTCTCTAAACACTACCTGCAAAATCAGGAAGGCTTTGTTCATATTTGCCGTCTGGACACGGCTGGCGCACGAGTACTGGGATAATTAATGAAACTCTATAACCTTAAAGATCATAACGAGCAGGTCAGCTTCGCGCAGGCGGTAACTCAGGGGCTGGGCAAAAATCAGGGGCTGTTCTTCCCGCATGACCTGCCGGAATTCCAGCTGACCGACATCGACGAACTGCTAAAGCAGGACTTTGTCACCCGCAGCACCAAAATTCTCTCGGCGTTTATCGGCGACGAAATCCCGCAGGAGCTGCTGGAAGAGCGCGTGCGTGCGGCGTTCGCTTTCCCGGCGCCTGTGAAGCAGGTTGAGCCTGACGTTGGCTGCCTGGAGCTGTTCCACGGCCCGACCCTGGCGTTTAAAGACTTCGGCGGCCGCTTTATGGCGCAGATGCTGACCCACATCAGCGGCGATAAACCGGTAACCATCCTGACCGCGACCTCCGGCGATACCGGTGCGGCGGTGGCGCACGCGTTCTACGGCCTGAAAAACGTCCGCGTGGTGATCCTCTATCCGAAAGGCAAAATTAGCCCGCTGCAGGAAAAACTGTTCTGTACGCTCGGCGGCAACATTGAAACCGTGGCAATTGACGGCGACTTCGATGCCTGCCAGGCGCTGGTCAAGCAGGCCTTCGACGACGAAGAGCTGAAGGTGGCCCTGGGTCTGAACTCTGCTAACTCCATCAACATCAGCCGTCTGCTGGCGCAGATCTGCTACTACTTCGAAGCGGTGGCGCAGCTGCCGCAGGAAGCGCGCAACCAGCTGGTGATCTCCGTGCCGAGCGGTAACTTCGGTGACCTGACGGCGGGCCTGCTGGCGAAATCTCTGGGTCTGCCGGTGAAACGCTTTATCGCCGCCACCAACGCCAACGACACCGTGCCGCGCTTCCTGAAAGACGGGAAGTGGGCGCCGAACGCCACGCAGGCAACGCTCTCTAACGCAATGGATGTATCGCAGCCAAACAACTGGCCGCGCGTGGAAGAGCTGTTCCGCCGTAAGATCTGGCGTCTGGGTGACCTGGGCTACGCCGCGGTGACGGATGAAACCACCAAAGAGACCATGCGCGAGCTGAAGGCGGTGGGGTATACCTCTGAACCGCACGCGGCGATTGCCTACCGTGCGCTGCGCGACCAGCTTAACCCGGGGGAATATGGCCTGTTCCTGGGCACCGCGCATCCGGCGAAGTTCAAAGAGAGCGTGGAAGCGATCCTGGACGAAACGCTGCCGCTGCCGAAAGAGCTGGCCGAGCGTGCCGACCTGCCGCTGCTGTCTCATGAACTGCCGGCAGATTTTGCCGCGCTGCGTAAGCTGATGATGACCCGAGCGTGATTTTTTGCCCGGTGGCGCTTCGCTTACCGGGCCTACAATCCCCCTGAACGTAGGCCGGGTAAGCGCAGCGTCACCCGGCAACAGAAGCATTGTACCGAGGCCGGGTAAGCGAAGCCGCCACCCGGCTTTTTTTGTGAAGAAATTAAGGAGAAATAAAGCAGGAAAAAAGTAGAAATTCCCAATAAATGCGGTCACTTAGCGTTTAGGATTGCAGAGAATAACATCCCCCGTTCCCCTCGCGTAATCTCCTTACATCGGCCCACGTTGGGCAAGAAGAATAAGGAGTCTCCTGTGTCTACACTGAAACATGCACTCATCGCGCTTTCACTGGTACTGGTCGCCCCCATGGCGGTTCAGGCATCTGAAATTACCCTCGTACCGGCGGTAAAACTGCAGATTGGCGACCAGGATAACAACGGGCATTACTGGGACGGCGGCCGCTGGCGCGACCACGACTGGTGGAAGGCGCATTATGACTGGCGTGATAACCACTGGCGTCCACATGACGAGCATCGTAAACACGACGATCGTCACGACGACCATCATCACGATGACCACCGCGACGATCGCGGCCCGGACTGGAAACACCATTAATGCAAAACCCCGCCAGATGGCGGGGTTTGTTTTTACTGCTCGTGGCGCTTAAACACCAGCTCGCCTTTCCCCGACGACGACTCGTCAAAGAAATAGCCTTCGCTGTTGAAGGCGGTCAGCTGCTCCGGCTTCGTCAGGCGGTTCTGGATGATGTAGCGGCTCATCAGGCCGCGCGCTTTCTTGGCGTAGAAGCTGATCACTTTGAACTTACCGTTCTTCTCGTCGAGGAACACCGGTTTGATAATCTCCGCATCCAGCTTTTTCGGCTTCACCGACTTGTAGTACTCATCGGATGCCAGGTTAATCACCACGTTATCGCCCTGGGCGCGCAGCGCCGCGTTCAGCTTGTCGGTAATGATATCGCCCCAGAAATGGTACAGGTCTTTGCCTTTGGCATTTTCCAGGCGAATCCCCATCTCCAGACGATACGGCTGCATCAGATCCAGCGGGCGCAGTACCCCGTACAGACCCGACAGCATGCGCAGATGCTGCTGGGCAAAATCGAAATCGGCTTCGCTAAAATCTTCCGCCTGCAGGCCGGTGTAGACATCACCTTTAAACGCCAGAATCGCCTGGCGAGCGTTAGCCGGGGTGAAATCCGGGTGCCACTCGTGAAAGCGGGTCGCGTTAAGATCGGCCAGCTTGTCGCTGATGCTCATCAGCGAGGCGATTTGCGGCGCAGAAAGTTTACGCGCTTCGCGGATCAGCTGTTGCGAGTAGTCCAGCAGTTCAGGCTGGGTATAGCGCTCGGTGGCGAGCGGGCTCTGGTAGTCGAGCGTTTTTGCAGGTGAAATCAGAATCAGCATATCCAGTCCTTGCAGGAAATTTAGAGCGACTTTAGCAAAAAATCGCCCTGAATTGATCGATAGCTGTTATTGCCGCGGCAAATCATCCCACGTGCCGGGGGCAAGTTGCGCCTTAATATCGGGATAGCGGGCGGGATCAAATATCGGTGGAACGCCGAGTTTGCGCTGACGCAGATAGTCTCTGGCAATCAGGGTCACAACGGGTGAGAGCAGCAGGATCGCCGTGAGGTTAGTGATCGCCATCAGCGCCATAATAATATCGGCCAGCTGCCAGACCAGCGGCATGCTGAGCAGGGAGCCTGCTATCACCATCAGTATGACCCCCAGACGCAGGGTTCCGATTGCAGCGCGGGAGTCGAGCTTCAGGAAAATAAGGTTATTTTCGGCGTAGAGGTAATTCACCACAATCGAGCTGAACGCAAATAACACCAGGATGAGTGAGACAAACCCCGCGCCCCAGCCGCCGGTAAGGTTCACCAGCGCCTGCTGGAGAAGCTGTATCCCTGCGGTTCCTGAGGAATGCGGTACGGGACCTGCCAGTAGCAAAATCATGGCGCTGGCGGAACAGATGATGATGGTATCGGTAAAAACGCCAATCATCTGCACAATGCCTTGTGCGGCCGGGTGCGGCGGCCAGGAAGAAGCGGCGGCTGCCGCGTTGGGGGTTGACCCCATACCGGCTTCATTGGAAAACATTCCCCGTTGAAAACCCGCCATCAGCGCCTGGCTGAAGGTGTAGCCCAGCGCCCCGGAGGCCACCTCGCGCCAGCCAAAAGCGCTTTTGACGATGGTCGCAATCACGCCCGGCACCAGCTCGATATGCAGTGCGGCGACGAAAAGACTCGCGGCAACCCAGAGCAGCGCCATAACGGGAACCAGCCACTGCATCAGGCGGGCGATGCCCCTGAGACCGGCAGAAATAGTGAGCAGTACGACAAGGGCTAAAGTCATACCGGCGACCCACTCCGGGCAGGAGAAGGCGTAGCTCAGGGCATTGGCGACAGAATTTGCCTGGACGGTATTAAAAATGAGGCCGTACGCGAGCAGTAAAAAAAGCGAGAACAGGACGCCCATCCAGCGCATCCCCAGGCCACGCGCCATGTACCAGGCAGGACCGCCGCGAAACTGGCCGTGTTTATCTTTCTCTTTATAGAGTTGTGCAAGCGAACTTTCGGCAAAGGAGGTGGCCATCCCGAGAAGCGCCGTTACCCACATCCAGAAGACCGCGCCTGGCCCACCGGCGCTGATGGCCAGCGCAACGCCCGCCAGATTCCCGCTGCCGAGTCGTGCCGCCAGGCTGGTACAGAGTGCCTGGAACGACGTTAATCCACCCGGCTGGGGCGTGACGCTGTTTTTCAGACTTCTGCCAAACTTGCGAATATAACGAAACTGGATAAACCCACTGCGTAGCGTAAACCAAATACCTGCTCCCAGAAGCAGGTAAATCATTATCGAACCCCAGAGGACTTCGTTAATAAAGAAAAAGAAATCAGGCATTAACGTCCCTCTTGTTGATGCCAAAGTGAATATGTAAGCGCTACCACTGATTGGGCATGCTGTTGCTTAGCAGCCTGTTAATATTCCGAGTTTACCATACTCTGCCTAAGCGCACTGTCTGCGGTTGCGCTACCCCTCCGTCGTGTTATCATCAGGGCAGACCGGTTACATCCCCCTAACAAGTAAACCTGTCATTTTTCCGCTGCAGGCATGCTGTCGGTAGCGTGAATTATCCAGGGCACGTTAAAAGAGAAACACTATCATGACGGATAAATTGACCTCCCTTCGTCAGTTCACCACTGTCGTAGCTGACACCGGAGATATCGCGGCAATGAAGCTGTACCAGCCGCAGGATGCCACAACTAACCCTTCTCTGATCCTTAACGCCGCACAGATCCCTGAGTATCGCAAACTGATTGACGACGCAGTGACCTGGGCGAAAGCACAGAGCAATGACCGCGCGCAGCAGGTTGTGGATGCCACCGACAAGCTGGCAGTGAACATCGGTCTGGAAATCCTGAAGCTGGTTCCTGGCCGTATCTCTACCGAAGTGGATGCGCGTCTCTCCTACGACACCGAAGCGTCTATCGCGAAAGCCAAACGTCTGATCAAAATGTACAACGACGCTGGCATCAGCAACGATCGTATCCTGATCAAACTGGCTTCTACCTGGCAGGGCATCCGCGCGGCAGAGCAGCTGGAAAAAGACGGTATCAACTGTAACCTGACCCTGCTGTTCTCCTTCGCGCAGGCGCGTGCATGTGCGGAAGCAGGCGTATACCTGATTTCTCCGTTCGTGGGCCGTATTCTGGACTGGTACAAAGCCAACACCGATAAGAAAGAGTACGCACCGGCTGAAGATCCAGGCGTGGTTTCCGTGACTGAAATCTACGAATACTACAAACAGCACGGCTATGAGACCGTGGTTATGGGCGCGAGCTTCCGTAACGTCGGTGAAATCATCGAGCTGGCTGGCTGTGACCGCCTGACCATCGCGCCTGCACTGCTGAAAGAGCTGGCTGAAAGCGAAGGTACCCTGGAGCGTAAGCTGTCCTACACCGGTGAAGTGAAAGCACGCCCAGAGCGCATCACTGAATCCGAGTTCCTGTGGCAGCACAACCAGGATCCAATGGCGGTAGACAAACTGGCGGACGGTATCCGTAAGTTTGCTGTTGACCAGGGCAAACTGGAAAAAATGATCGGCGACCTGCTGTAATCATTCCGCGTGACCGGGCTCCCGGTCACGCGTCTTACCCCCGCCTCTGTCTGAATTTCCTCTCTGCGTGTATCATTCCCTTTAATCAGTACTCTTTGAATGGAATGGATATGAATACCTTACGCATCGGCTTAGTGTCGATTTCTGACCGCGCCTCCAGCGGCGTTTACCAGGATAAAGGCATCCCCGCTCTGGAAGAGTGGCTTGCCAGCGCGCTGACTACCCCGTTTGAGATCCAGACTCGCCTGATCCCTGACGAGCAGCCGATCATCGAGCAGACCCTGTGTGAGCTGGTGGATGAGATGAGCTGTCACCTCGTTCTGACGACGGGCGGAACCGGTCCCGCGCGCCGCGACGTGACGCCGGACGCGACGCTGGCAATTGCCGATCGCGAAATGCCGGGCTTCGGTGAACAGATGCGGCAGATCAGTCTACACTTTGTTCCGACGGCCATTCTTTCCCGCCAGGTGGGGGTGATCCGCAAGCAGGCGTTGATCCTGAACCTGCCGGGCCAGCCGAAGTCGATCAAAGAGACGCTGGAAGGGCTGAAAGC
The DNA here is from genome assembly GCF_000493015.1 of Enterobacter sp. MGH 24. Taxonomy (NCBI): domain Bacteria; kingdom Pseudomonadati; phylum Pseudomonadota; class Gammaproteobacteria; order Enterobacterales; family Enterobacteriaceae; genus Enterobacter; species Enterobacter sp. MGH 24. Next base: position 2,110,940 of record NZ_KI535657.1, read on the forward strand.
AGAAGATGGCAGCGCCCTCGTTCACGGCATCTTTGCAAGTGTACCGTATTGTATACAGCTGCTTGACGGTCCCTATGTGGAAACCGATGAGAAAGTGGTAGCAGCTTTTCGTCCAAAAAACGCGCGTCGCGAAACAATCTCCTGAAATTAACCAATATGTGACATTAGCTGAAGCGGCGATAGCGTGGTAACGCTTTTACGGTATAGTAATTTTTTCTTTACGATTGCTGTAAAAATAAATCCACAATAAATGCATAATGGTTCGCTATGTCACATAACACCCGACCTCTGAATCGACAGGACTACAAAACCCTCACGCTCGCGGCCTTAGGCGGCGCGCTGGAGTTTTACGACTTTATCATCTTCGTCTTCTTCGCCGCCGTGGTGGGAGCGCTCTTCTTCCCGGCGGATATCCCGGAATGGCTGCGTCAGGTGCAAACCTTCGGCATTTTTGCCGCCGGGTATCTGGCGCGTCCGCTGGGCGGCATTATCATGGCCCACTTTGGCGACCTGGTCGGGCGTAAGAAGATGTTTACCCTTAGCATCCTGCTGATGGCCGTGCCGACGCTGGCCATTGGTCTGCTGCCCACCTATGCCTCGATGGGCATCCTTGCTCCGTTGCTGCTGCTGCTGATGCGCGTCCTTCAGGGCGCGGCGATTGGCGGTGAAGTGCCTGGCGCGTGGGTGTTTGTCGCGGAGCATGTTCCGGCGCGCCGCATTGGTATCGCCTGCGGAACCTTAACGGCGGGTTTAACGGTAGGGATTTTGCTGGGTTCGGTGGTCGCAACGATTGTGAATACCAGCATGACGCAGCAGGCCGTGCATGACTGGGGCTGGCGTATTCCGTTCCTGCTGGGCGGGGCGTTTGGTCTGGTCGCGATGTACCTGCGCCGCTGGCTGCAGGAGACGCCGATTTTCCTCGAAATGCAGCAGCGCAAAGCGCTGGCGCAGGAGCTGCCGGTGAAGGCGGTCGTGGTACGCCATAAAAAAGCGGTGGTGGTGTCGATGCTGCTCACCTGGCTGCTCTCGGCGGGCATTGTGGTGGTGATATTGATGTCCCCGGTGTGGCTGCAAAAGCAGTACGGCTTCGCCCCTGCCGTGACGCTACAGGCGAACAGTATCGCGACAATCATGCTCTGCTTCGGCTGTCTGGCCGCCGGGCTGGCGGCAGATCGTTTCGGCGCCAGCGTAACCTTTATCGTCGGCAGCCTGTTACTGGCCGCATCAAGCTGGGCGTTTTACCATCTGGCGGGCAGCCATCCTGAACAGCTGTTCCTGCTGTACGGCACGGTAGGGCTGTGCGTGGGCGTTGTCGGGGCGGTACCGTACGTGATGGTCCGCGCGTTCCCGCCGGAGGTACGCTTCACCGGGATCTCATTTTCCTACAACGTGTCGTATGCCATTTTCGGCGGGCTAACGCCGATTGCGGTTACCGTACTGATGGGCGTGTCGCCGATGGCGCCAGCCTGGTATGTACTCGCGCTCTCGCTGATGGGGCTGGTATTAGGATTTTGGCTTCGTCAGGCGGGGGGATGTCGTGCCCGCGAGGCGGGCACGACAGAGGGATCAGTGTTTTTCACCAATCGGTAGAATGGTGCGGTCAAACTGCTCGTTCAGCACTTCACCCATTGCGAGGTAGATAGCGCTTGCGCCGCAAACCAGACCAATCCAGCCTGCAACATGAACGATGCCTTCGTTATCCACCAGGTGACCGATCGCCAGCAGGGCGAACAGCACGGTCAGGCTCAGGAAGACGAACTGCAGCATACGGTTACCTTTCAGGGTACCGAAGAACATGAACAGGGTGAAGACGCCCCACAGGCCCAGATAAACGCCCAGGAAGTGGGCGTTTGCCGCGTCCGCCATGCCCATTTTAGGCAGCAGCAGAATGGCAACCAGGGTCAGCCAGAAAGAACCGTAAGAGGTGAAGGCGGTTAAGCCGAAGGTATTGCCTTTCTTATATTCCAGCAGGCCCGCGAAGATTTGCGCGATACCGCCGTAAAAAATGCCCATCGCCAGGATGATGCCATCCATCGGGAACATCCCGATATTGTGCAGGTTCAGCAGAATAGTGGTCATGCCAAAACCCATCAGGCCCAGCGGAGCCGGATTAGCCAACTTAGTGTTGCCCATAAGTCCTCAAAAAAATCATCATTAATATGGTGAAATGGTTAAACCCGCGTCAGTACTCCCTGACTGGGCGCGGCATCATAATGGGCGCAATTGATGGCGTCTATGATCTCATCAGGGTGAAATTAAAATTTTTTTTATGCTTGCCCCTTGATGGATGCCGTCGCGACCCCATCTTGTAGTCAACCGCAGTGTGTGGACCTGAAAAAAATCAAATCTGGGCAGTTGAAAAAGCACGTTCTGCCCTTATTACAGGTACACAACCACATGTTGACTGAATTTTTAGTGGAGACGTTTAGATGGGTAAAATTATTGGTATCGACCTGGGTACTACCAACTCTTGTGTAGCGATTATGGATGGCACTACTGCACGCGTGCTGGAGAACGCCGAGGGCGATCGCACCACGCCTTCTATCATTGCTTATACCCAGGATGGTGAAACTCTGGTTGGTCAGCCGGCTAAACGTCAGGCAGTGACAAACCCGCAAAACACCCTGTTTGCGATTAAACGCCTGATCGGCCGCCGCTTCCAGGACGAAGAAGTTCAGCGTGACGTTTCCATCATGCCTTACAAAATCATCGCGGCAGATAACGGCGATGCATGGCTTGATGTGAAAGGCACTAAAACGGCACCACCGCAGATCTCTGCTGAAGTGCTGAAAAAAATGAAGAAAACCGCGGAAGATTACCTGGGTGAGCCGGTAACTGAAGCTGTTATCACCGTTCCTGCGTACTTCAACGATGCTCAGCGTCAGGCAACCAAAGATGCTGGCCGTATCGCAGGTCTGGAAGTAAAACGTATCATCAACGAACCAACCGCTGCTGCACTGGCTTACGGTCTGGATAAAGAAGTTGGCAACCGTACTATCGCGGTTTACGACCTGGGTGGTGGTACCTTCGATATCTCTATTATCGAAATCGACGAAGTTGACGGCGAAAAAACCTTCGAAGTTCTGGCAACCAACGGTGATACCCACCTGGGTGGTGAAGACTTCGATACCCGTCTGATCAACTACCTCGTTGACGAATTTAAGAAAGATCAGGGCATTGACCTGCGTAACGACCCGCTGGCTATGCAGCGCCTGAAAGAAGCCGCTGAGAAAGCGAAGATCGAGCTGTCTTCCGCTCAGCAGACCGACGTGAACCTGCCGTACATCACCGCAGACGCGACCGGTCCTAAACACATGAACATCAAAGTGACCCGTGCGAAACTGGAAAGCCTGGTAGAAGACCTGGTGAACCGTTCCATCGAGCCGCTGAAAGTTGCACTACAGGACGCTGGCCTGTCCGTATCCGATATCCAGGACGTTATCCTGGTGGGTGGTCAGACCCGTATGCCAATGGTTCAGAAGAAAGTGGCTGAGTTCTTTGGTAAAGAGCCACGTAAAGACGTTAACCCGGACGAAGCGGTTGCAATCGGCGCTGCGGTTCAGGGTGGCGTACTGACCGGTGAAGTTAAAGACGTACTGCTGCTGGACGTTACCCCGCTGTCTCTGGGTATCGAAACCATGGGCGGTGTGATGACTGCGCTCATCAACAAAAACACCACCATCCCAACGAAACACAGCCAGGTGTTCTCTACCGCTGAAGACAACCAGTCTGCGGTAACCATCCATGTGATTCAGGGTGAGCGTAAGCGTGCGGCGGATAACAAATCTCTGGGTCAGTTCAACCTGGACGGTATTAACCCGGCACCGCGCGGCATGCCGCAGATCGAAGTGACCTTCGACATCGATGCTGACGGTATCCTGCACGTGTCTGCGAAAGACAAAAACAGCGGTAAAGAGCAGAAGATCACCATCAAGGCATCTTCTGGCCTGAACGAAGCGGAAATCGAAAAAATGGTTCGTGATGCCGAAGCTAACGCGGAATCCGACCGTAAGTTCGAAGAGCTGGTTCAGACCCGCAACCAGGGTGACCATCTGCTGCACAGCACCCGTAAGCAGGTTGAAGAAGCAGGCGATAAACTGCCAGCGGAAGACAAGACTGCTATCGAAGCTGCACTGAGCGCGCTGGAATCCTCACTGAAAGGTGAAGACAAAGCGGACATCGAAGCGAAGATGCAGGAGCTGGCGCAGGCTTCTCAGAAGCTGATGGAAATCGCTCAGCAGCAGCACGCTCAACAGCAGGCGGGCGCTGACGCTTCGGCGAACAACGCGAAAGACGACGACGTTGTCGACGCTGAGTTCGAAGAAGTTAAAGATAAAAAATAATCGCCCTGATGCAGGGTAATTAATCGGCACGGGCGTAGGAGAACTCTCCACGCCCGTGCTCGCATGTTAAGGGGCTTAAAAAAACCAATGGCAAAGCAAGACTATTACGAGATTTTAGGCGTTCCGAAAACTGCGGAAGAGCGTGAAATCAAAAAGGCGTACAAGCGCCTGGCCATGAAATTCCACCCGGACCGTAACCAGGGTGACAAAGAGGCTGAAGCCAAATTTAAAGAGATCAAAGAAGCCTACGAAGTCCTGACCGATGCACAAAAACGTGCGGCCTATGACCAGTACGGTCACGCAGCCTTTGAACAGGGTGGCATGGGCGGCGGTGGATTCGGCGGCGGCGGCTTTGGCGGCGGCGCTGACTTCAGCGATATCTTTGGCGATGTGTTTGGCGACATCTTCGGCGGCGGCCGTGGTCGTCAGCGCGCGGCGCGCGGCGCGGACCTGCGCTATAACATGGAGCTGACGCTGGAAGAGGCCGTTCGCGGCGTCACCAAAGAGATCCGTATCCCGACGCTGGAAGAGTGTGACGTTTGCCACGGCAGCGGCGCGAAAGCGGGTACGCAGCCTCAGACCTGTCCAACCTGTCACGGCTCTGGTCAGGTACAGATGCGCCAGGGCTTCTTCGCGGTACAGCAGGCCTGTCCGCACTGTCACGGTCGCGGCACGCTGATTAAAGATCCGTGCACCAAATGTCACGGGCACGGTCGCGTTGAGAAAACCAAGACCTTGTCCGTTAAGATCCCGGCTGGCGTTGATACGGGCGACCGCATCCGTCTGGCAGGTGAGGGCGAAGCAGGGGAGCACGGCGCACCGGCAGGCGATCTGTACGTTCAGGTTCAGGTGAAACAGCACGCTATTTTCGAGCGTGAAGGTAATAACCTGTACTGCGAAGTGCCGATCAACTTCGCGATGGCGGCACTCGGTGGCGAAATTGAAGTACCGACGCTGGACGGTCGCGTGAACCTGAAAGTGCCGGGCGAAACCCAGACCGGCAAGCTGTTCCGCATGCGCGGGAAAGGCGTTAAATCCGTTCGCGGTGGCGCGCAGGGCGACCTGCTGTGCCGCGTCGTCGTGGAAACGCCGGTTGGCCTGAACGACAGGCAGAAACAGCTGCTGAAAGAGTTGCAGGAGAGCTTTGGCGGCCCGACGGGTGAAAAAAATAGCCCGCGTTCCAAAAGCTTCTTCGATGGCGTCAAAAAATTCTTCGATGATTTGACCCGTTAATCTGTTCTCAGGTTTTCATCCGCACAAGCCCGGAAGCGATTCCGGGCTTTTTCTATTTGTGGGTATAGCTCGGTTAAACTGAGTCTATACTCAACATTAATCTGTTTTTGCCGAGCTATTTGGCTTGGTATTATGGTTTTATCGAGGTATTGTTGTAAAAGAGAGAACTTAAATGAAATTACTACACCGTTTCTTTAGCAGTGAGGCGTCCGGTGGCGTGATCCTGATTATTGCCGCAGCGGCCGCGATGGTGCTGGCTAACCTTGGCATCACGCAGGATCTCTACCATGCATTTCTGGAAACGCCCGTTGAGCTGAAGGTCGGGGCGCTGGAAATTAACAAGAACATGCTGCTGTGGATCAACGATGCGCTCATGGCGGTGTTCTTCCTGCTCGTCGGGCTTGAGGTTAAGCGTGAGCTGGTTCTGGGCTCGCTTGCCAGCCGCCAGCGCGCGGCGTTTCCGGTGATCGCCGCCATTGGCGGAATGGTCGTTCCGGCGCTGCTTTTCCTGGCGTTCACCTGGCAGGATCCTGTAGCGCGTGACGGCTGGGCGATCCCGGCTGCGACGGATATCGCCTTTGCGCTCGGTGTCTTAGCCCTGCTCGGCAGCCGCGTGCCGGTTGCGCTGAAAATCTTCCTGATGGCGCTGGCGATTATTGATGACCTGGGCGCGATCGTGATTATTGCGCTGTTCTACACCAGCGATCTGTCGATCCTGTCCCTGAGCGTGGCCGCCGGGGCGATTGCGGTGCTGGCGCTGCTGAACATCTTCAATGTTCGCCGCATCGGTATCTATATCCTGGTGGGGATGGTGCTGTGGACGGCGGTGCTGAAATCGGGCGTGCACGCTACGCTGGCTGGTGTGATCGTCGGCTTCTTCGTGCCGCTTAAGCCACAGGACGGCAAGTCGCCTGCCAAACAGCTGGAGCATGTGCTGCACCCGTGGGTCGCCTTTATGATCCTGCCGCTGTTTGCGTTTGCCAACGCGGGCGTTTCCCTCGGTGGCGTGACGCTGGACGGGCTGACGTCCGTGCTGCCGCTGGGCATTATTGCCGGGCTGTTTATCGGTAAGCCGCTGGGCATTAGCCTCTTCTGCTGGCTGGCGACGAAGCTGAAGCTGGCGTCATTGCCGCACGGCACCACGTTTAAGCAGATTATGGCTGTCGGCGTGCTGTGTGGCATCGGGTTTACGATGTCGATCTTTATCTCGACGCTGGCGTTTGGTGCGCATGCGCCTGAGCTTATCGTCTGGGCGAAACTCGGCATCCTCATCGGGTCATTACTGGCCGCGGTAATCGGTTATACCTTGTTGAAGGTGAAATTGTCCGGACAGGCCGTCCAGGCATAGCGGAACACCGGGAGGAGGCGAGCCTTCTCCCGATACACACTCAGGGAGAGAAGACGCGATGTCTCATTTAAATTACAACCATCTGTACTACTTCTGGCACGTCTATAAACAGGGCTCGGTGGTGGGGGCCGCAGAGGCGCTCTACCTGACGCCGCAAACCATCACCGGGCAAATCAAAGCCCTGGAAGAGCGTCTGCAGGGCAAGCTGTTCAAGCGTAAAGGGCGTGGGATTGAACCCAGCGAACTGGGTGAGCTGGTGTTCCGCTATGCGGACAAAATGTTCACCCTGAGCCAGGAGATGCTGGATATCGTCAACTACCGCAAAGAGTCGAACCTGCTCTTTGACGTGGGCGTGGCGGATGCGCTGTCCAAGCGGCTGGTGAGCGGCGTGCTGGATGCAGCGGTAGTAGAAGATGAGCAAATCCACCTGCGCTGCTTTGAATCCACCCACGAGATGCTGCTGGAACAGCTGAGCCAGCACAAGCTGGACATGATTATCTCGGATTGTCCGATTGACTCCACCCAGCAGGAAGGGCTGTTCTCGGTGAAGATTGGCGAATGCGGCGTCAGCTTCTGGTGCATTAACCCGCCGCCGGAAAAACCGTTCCCCGCGTGCCTTGAGGAGCGTCGCCTGCTGGTGCCGGGAAGGCGCTCCATGCTCGGACGGAAGCTGCTGAACTGGTTTAACTCGCAGGGGCTAAAGGTAGAAATCCTCGGTGAGTTCGACGATGCGGCGCTGATGAAAGCCTTTGGCGAAGCGCATAACGCGATCTTCGTTGCGCCGACGCTGTACGCGCACGATCTCTATTCGGACGATAAGATTACGGAGATAGGCAGAGTGGATAACGTGATGGAGGAGTATCACGCCATATTTGCCGAAAGGATGATTCAGCACCCGGCGGTACAGCGAATTTGTAACCGTGACTACGCGGACCTGTTTACGCCACCGGCAATCTGAAGGCATAAAAAAACCCGCGTTAAGCGGGTTCTTTAAACAAGCAACAACAAGTAGCGATTAAGCCAGTTTGTTGATCTGCGCGGTCAGGTTTGCTTTATGACGCGCTGCTTTGTTTTTGTGGATCAGACCTTTAGCAGCCTGACGATCCACGATTGGTTGCATTTCGTTAAATGCGTTCTGCGCTGCAGCTTTGTCGCCTGCTTCGATTGCTGCGTATACTTTCTTGATGAAAGTACGCATCATAGAGCGACGGCTTGCGTTGTGCTTACGAGCCTTTTCAGACTGAACGGCACGTTTCTTAGCTGATTTGATATTAGCCAAGTCCAACTCCCAAATATGTTCTATGTGGACAATTCAAAGGCCGAGGAATATGCCCTCTTTGCCTTCTTTTGTCAATGGATTTGTGCAAATAAGCGCCGTTAATTAGCGACGCTACGTTACGTAGTGATGGCGCAGGATTCTACCAGCTTGTCTTCCCTGAATACAGCCTTTCGGCATAAAAATCGCAGTTCACGAGCAGATTTTTTCGCTGCGAAAGGTCAGCCTGATGAAATCATTACGGCTTTCTGTTTTGCGCGAACAATCGCCGGTTAACCTTAACCGCTGTACAAGGTATACTTTGGCGATTTTCACTGTTTTGAGCCAGACATGAAGCTGATACGCGGCATACATAATCTCAGCAGCGCGCCACACGGGTGCGTGCTGACCATTGGTAATTTCGACGGCGTGCATCGTGGTCATCAGGCGCTGTTGCAGGGATTGCGTAAAGAAGGGGAGGCCCGTGGCCTGCCCGTTGTTGTGATGATTTTCGAACCGCAGCCGCTGGAGCTGTTCGCGGGCGATAAATCTCCCGCCCGCCTCACTCGCCTGCGCGAGAAGCTGCGCTATCTGGCGGAGTCCGGCGTGGACTATGTATTGTGTGTACGTTTCGATCGCCGTTTTGCCGCACTGACAGCACAAAATTTCGTCAGTGACCTGCTGGTTAAGCGTCTTGGCGTGCAGTTTCTCGCCGTGGGCGATGATTTCCGCTTTGGCGCTGGTCGTCAGGGCGATTTCTTGCTATTACAGAAGGCTGGTCTGGAGTACGGATTTGACGTCACCAGCGCGATGACCTTCTGCGAAGGCGGCGTGCGCGTCAGCAGCACGGCGGTTCGCCGGGCACTGGCTGATGACGAACTGGATACGGCGGAAAACCTGCTGGGACATCCGTTCACCATCTCTGGTCGCGTGGTCCATGGCGATGCGCTGGGCCGCACGATAGGCTTCCCGACGGCGAATATACCGCTGCGTCGTCAGGTTTCCCCGGTTAAAGGGGTGTATGCGGTGGAAGTGGCAGGACTGGGCGATAGGCCGTTTTACGGCGTCGCCAACATTGGCACGCGTCCGACCGTCGCCGGTGTGCGTCAACAGCTAGAAGTGCACCTGCTGGACGTTGTAATGGACCTCTATGGTCGCCATATATATGTGATACTGCGTAAAAAAATACGCAACGAGCAGCGATTTGGTTCGCTGGATGAACTAAAAGCGCAAATTGCGCGAGATGAATTGACGGCCCGCGAGTTTTTTGGGCTTTGAACCCGGCTTAACTGCCTACGTGATAAATACGGAACCGAGAATCTGATGAGTGACTATAAATCAACCCTGAATTTGCCGGAAACAGGGTTCCCGATGCGCGGCGATCTCGCCAAGCGCGAACCGGGAATGCTGGCGCGTTGGACCGATGATGACCTGTACGGCATCATTCGTGCAGCCAAAAAAGGCAAAAAATCCTTCATTCTGCATGATGGCCCTCCATATGCGAATGGCAGCATTCATATTGGTCACTCGGTTAACAAGATTCTGAAAGACATTATCGTGAAGTCCAAAGGCCTCACGGGATATGACTCGCCTTACGTTCCGGGCTGGGACTGCCACGGTCTGCCAATCGAGCTGAAAGTGGAGCAAGAGTTTGGCAAGCCGGGTGAGAAGTTCACCGCCGCCGAGTTCCGTGCGAAGTGCCGCGAATACGCTGCTACGCAGGTTGACGGTCAGCGCGCTGACTTCATCCGTCTGGGCGTGCTGGGCGACTGGTCGCACCCGTACATGACCATGGACTTCAAAACCGAAGCCAACATCATCCGTGCGCTGGGTAAAATCATCGGTAACGGACACCTGCACAAAGGCGCTAAGCCGGTGCACTGGTGCGTGGACTGCCGCTCTGCGCTGGCAGAAGCGGAAGTGGAGTATTACGACAAAACCTCTCCGTCTATCGACGTGGCGTTCCATGCCGTCGATCAGGATGCGGTGAAAGCCAAATTTGGCGTTTCGTCCGTTAACGGCCCGATCTCTTTGGTTATCTGGACCACCACCCCGTGGACCCTGCCGGCCAACCGCGCGATCTCCCTGTCCGGTGAGTTCGAATACGCGCTGGTTCAGGTTGACGGTCAGGCGGTTATTCTGGCGAAAGATCTGGTTGAGAGCGTGCTGAAGCGCGCGCATATCACCGACTACACCGTGCTGGGCACCGTGAAAGGCGACGCGCTGGAGCTGATGCGCTTCAAACACCCGTTCCTGGACTTCGACGTTCCGGCGATCCTGGGCGACCACGTGACGCTGGAAGCGGGTACCGGTGCGGTGCATACCGCCGGTGGCCACGGCCCTGACGACTACAACATCAGCCTGAAGTACGGCCTGGAAATCGCTAACCCGGTTGGCCCGGACGGATCTTACCTGCCAGGCACCTATCCGGCGCTGGACGGCATCAACGTCTTCAAAGCGAACGACATCATCGTCGACATGCTGCGCACCAGCGGCGCGCTGCTGCACGTTGAAAAAATGCAGCACAGCTATCCGTGCTGCTGGCGTCACAAGACCCCAATCATCTTCCGTGCGACCCCGCAGTGGTTCATCAGCATGGATCAGAAAGGCCTGCGCGAGCAGTCTCTGAAAGAGATCAAAGGCGTGCAGTGGGTCCCTGACTGGGGCCAGGCGCGTATCGAATCCATGGTGGCTAACCGTCCTGACTGGTGTATCTCCCGTCAGCGTACCTGGGGCGTGCCGATGTCTCTGTTCGTACATAAAGAGACGCAGGAGCTGCACCCGAACACGCTGGAACTGATGGAAGAAGTGGCGAAGCGCGTCGAAGTTGACGGCATTCAGGCGTGGTGGGATCTCGACGCCCGCGACATCCTGGGCGCTGACGCAGACAGCTACGAAAAAGTGCCGGATACCCTGGACGTGTGGTTCGACTCCGGGTCTACCCACTCCTCCGTGGTTGACGTGCGTCCGGAATTTGCCGGTCACGCTGCCGACATGTATCTGGAAGGCTCCGACCAACACCGCGGCTGGTTCATGTCATCGCTGATGATCTCCACCGCCATGAAGGGTAAAGCACCTTACCGTCAGGTACTGACTCACGGCTTCACCGTGGATGGTCAGGGCCGCAAGATGTCCAAATCTATCGGTAACACCGTTTCTCCACAGGATGTGATGAACAAGCTGGGCGCAGACATTCTGCGTCTGTGGGTGGCCTCTACCGACTACACCGGCGAAATGGCGGTGTCTGACGAGATCCTGAAGCGTGCCGCCGACAGCTATCGTCGTATCCGTAACACCGCGCGCTTCCTGCTGGCGAACCTGAACGGGTTCGATCCGGCAAAAGACATGGTGAAACCGGAAGAGATGGTGGTGCTGGACCGCTGGGCGGTAGGCTGCGCGAAAGCGGCGCAGGAGGATATCCTGAAAGCCTATGAGTCTTACGACTTCCACGAAGTGGTGCAGCGCCTGATGCGCTTCTGCTCCATCGAGATGGGCTCGTTCTACCTCGACATCATCAAAGACCGCCAGTACACCGCGAAGGCGGACAGCGTGGCGCGTCGTAGCTGCCAGACCGCGCTGTTCCACATCGCAGAAGCGCTGGTGCGCTGGATGGCGCCGATCATGTCCTTCACCGCAGATGAAATCTGGGGCTACCTGCCGGGCGACCGTGAGAAGTATGTCTTCACGGGCGAGTGGTACGAAGGTCTGTTCGATCTCTCCAGCACCGAAGCAATGAACGATGCCTTCTGGGACGAGCTGCTGAAAGTACGTGGCGAAGTGAACAAGGTTATCGAGCAGGCGCGTGCAGACAAGAAAGTCGGCGGCTCTCTGGAAGCGGCAGTCACGCTGTACGCCGAACCGGAGCTGGCGGCGAAGCTGACGGCGCTGGGCGATGAATTACGATTTGTCCTGTTGACCTCGGGCGCGAAAGTTGCGGATTATGCCGAGGCTTCTGCTGATGCTCAGCAGAGCGAACTGCTCAAAGGACTGAAAGTCGCGCTGAGCAAAGCCGACGGTGAGAAATGCCCGCGTTGCTGGCATTACACCACCGATGTTGGCCAGGTGGCGGAACACGCAGACATCTGCGGACGCTGTGTAAGCAACGTCGCCGGTGACGGCGAAAAACGTAAGTTTGCCTGATGAGTAAAACTCTCTGTTCAACAGGACTGCGCTGGCTGTGGCTGGTTGTGGTGGTGCTGATTATCGATCTGGGCAGCAAGTTCCTGATCCTCCAGAATTTCGCTCTGGGGGAGACGGTCCCGCTGTTCCCGTCGCTTAACCTGCACTACGCGCGTAACTACGGCGCAGCGTTTAGTTTCCTTGCCGACAGCGGCGGCTGGCAGCGCTGGTTCTTTGCGGGTATCGCTCTCGGTATCTGCGTGATCCTCGCGGTGCTGATGTACCGTTCGAAGGCGACGCAAAAGCTGAATAACATCGCCTACGCGCTGATCATTGGCGGCGCGCTGGGCAACCTGTTTGACCGCCTGTGGCACGGCTTTGTGGTCGATATGATCGACTTCTACGTCGGCGACTGGCACTTCGCGACCTTTAACCTGGCCGACACCGCAATTTGCGTAGGCGCCGCGTTAATCGTGCTGGAAGGCTTCCTGCCGAAACCGGCGGCGAAAGAGCAGGCTTAATTGTCAATGCCGGGTGGCGCTGCGCTTACCCGGCCTACAGAATTTGTGGCCTCCCGTAGGCCCGGTAAGCGCAGCGCCACCGGGCAACAGGTGACCCAAAACAAGCGAGCAATTTGCATGTCTAAATCCGTACAGAGCAACAGCGCGGTTCTCGTTCACTTCACGCTGAAGCTGGATGACGGCTCCACGGCCGAATCCACCCGCAACAACGGCAAACCGGCCCTGTTTCGTCTTGGCGATACCTCCCTGTCTGAAGGTCTTGAGCAGCAGCTTCTCGGTCTGAAAGAGGGTGAGAAAAAAGCCTTTTCGCTGGAGCCGGATGCCGCGTTTGGCGTGCCGAGTCCGGACCTGATCCAGTATTTCTCGCGCCGCGAGTTTATGGACGCGGGTGAACCGGAAATCGGAGCGATTATGCTCTTTACCGCTATGGACGGCAGCGAAATGCCTGGCGTGATCCGCGAAATCAACGGCGACTCGATTACCGTTGACTTCAACCATCCGCTTGCCGGGCGTACCGTTCATTTTGATGTTGAAGTGCTGGAAATCGATCCTGCACTGGAGGCCTGAAATGCAGATCCTGTTGGCTAACCCGCGCGGCTTTTGCGCCGGTGTAGACCGCGCTATCAGCATTGTTGAAAACGCGCTGGAGATTTACGGCGCGCCGATTTATGTGCGTCACGAAGTGGTGCATAACCGCTACGTGGTCGACAGCCTGCGCGAGCGCGGCGCTATATTCATTGAGCAGATCAGCGAAGTGCCGGACGGTGCGATCCTGATCTTCTCCGCGCACGGCGTCTCGCAGGCGGTACGCAACGAGGCGAAAAGCCGCGACCTGACCGTATTTGATGCTACCTGTCCTTTGGTGACAAAAGTGCATATGGAAGTGGCGCGCGCCAGCCGTCGCGGTGAAGAGTCGATTCTGATTGGCCATGCCGGTCATCCGGAAGTTGAAGGCACCATGGGTCAGTACAGTAACCCGGAAGGGGGCATGTATTTGGTCGAGTCGCCGGAAGATGTCTTTACGCTGAACGTAAAAAATGAAGCCCGTCTGTCTTTTATGACCCAGACAACGCTCTCCGTAGACGATACTTCAGACGTGATTGACGCCCTGCGCCAGCGCTTCCCGAAAATCGTCGGTCCGCGTAAGGATGATATCTGCTACGCGACCACTAACCGTCAGGAAGCGGTGCGCGCACTGGCTGAACAGGCGGATGTGGTGCTGGTGGTCGGCTCCAAAAACTCCTCTAACTCCAACCGTCTGGCCGAACTGGCGCAGCGTATGGGGAAAATGGCTTTCCTGATTGATGATGCGTCAGATATTCAGGAAGAGTGGGTTAAACACGCGGCCTGTGTCGGCGTGACGGCCGGGGCGTCTGCGCCCGATATTCTGGTACAGAACGTCATTTCCCGACTGCAGGAGCTGGGTGGTGGCGAAGCGGTGCCGCTGGAAGGACGTGAAGAGAACATCGTTTTCGAAGTCCCGAAAGAACTGCGCATCGACGCCCGCGAAGTCGAATAGTCCTTTTTCTGATGAAAGGCCAGCACCTCCTGTGCTGGCCTTTTTTTTACCCGTTACTTTATCGTGACGACAAAATCATGTCTTTTACTGATATTTAAGTCGGTTTCACGTTAAATTCTAATTATCGGTGTTTTCAGTTGGCAGTGCTTCTCAAGGCTGGTTAATCTGAAAACGGTTTACATCATTTTAACGTAAGAGAATAACTATGCATGATGCACAGATCCGTGTCGCCATTGCGGGCGCGGGTGGACGTATGGGCCGTCAGCTTATTCAGGCGGCACTTCAGATGGATGGCGTCGCGCTTGGTGCGGCCCTGGAGCGTGAAGGTTCATCGCTTCTGGGGACCGATGCCGGTGAGCTGGCGGGCGCAGGCCACACGGGCGTTACCGTGCAAAGCAGCCTGGAGGCGGTAAAAGAGGACTTCGATGTCTTCATCGATTTTACCCGCCCGGAAGGGACGCTCGCGCATCTGGCTTTTTGTCGCCAGCACGGCAAGGGGATGGTGATCGGCACCACCGGTTTTGACGATGCGGGTAAGCAGGCTATCCAGGATGCATCAAAAGAGATTGCGATTGTCTTCGCCGCAAACTTCAGCGTGGGCGTTAACGTCATGCTGAAGCTGCTGGAGAAGGCCGCGAAAGTGATGGGCAACTATACCGATATTGAGATCGTAGAAGCTCACCACCGTTACAAAGTTGATGCGCCATCAGGCACGGCGCTGGCGATGGGCGAAGCGATTGCTCATGCACTTGATAAAGATTTAAAAGACTGCGCGGTTTATACCCGTGAAGGTCACACCGGCGAACGCGTGCCGGGAACCATTGGTTTCGCAACCGTGCGAGCGGGTGACATCGTCGGCGAACACACGGCGATGTTCGCCGATATTGGCGAACGTGTCGAAATTACGCATAAAGCCTCCAGTCGAATGACGTTCGCCAACGGCGCCGTACGTTCCGCTTTATGGCTGAAAAACAAGAAAGATGGCCTTTTTGATATGCGAGATGTGCTCGATCTCAACAATTTGTAAGCATTATTACCCATCGTGATGTGGTTATTGCAGTCGTAATTGATTGATTGCATAGGGCAATATTTTATTGCCCTTTTATTTTACCTGTCTCGTGGTGTATTTTTATTTAAACCCATAAAACTATATCTCTTTCTGCATTTTTACGTTACTGAAATGTAAACTTTGACCATTTGGTCCACTTTATTATGCTCCATCGCGTTATTTTTTATTAAACCCGGTGCGCAAGCGTTTTCTGCAGTGATTTACCTGATCTTTTTGTCGCTTAAGCCGCATTCCTTTCACCAGGCCTGCAAAAGACTAAACAAAATATCCGTTTTAAGTTGACTTTTACCCACCAAATCCCCAGAATGCCGCCGTTTGCCAAAAATCCGCTGGCAACACATTTGCATTGATTCATGACATGGTTATGAATTAATATGCAAATAAAGTGAGTGAATATTCTCTGGAGGGTGTTTTGATTAAGTCAGCGCTATTGGTTCTGGAAGACGGAACCCAGTTTATCGGTCGGGCCATAGGGGCAACGGGTTCGGCGGTTGGGGAAGTCGTTTTCAATACTTCAATGACCGGTTATCAAGAAATCCTCACTGATCCTTCCTATTCTCGCCAAATCGTTACTCTTACTTATCCTCATATCGGCAATGTCGGCACCAATGCGGCTGACGAAGAATCTTCTCAGGTACATGCGCAAGGCCTGGTCATCCGCGACCTGCCGCTGATTGCCAGCAACTTCCGCAATACCGAAGACCTCTCTTCTTACCTGAAGCGCCATAACATCGTGGCGATTGCCGATATCGATACCCGTAAGTTAACGCGTCTGCTGCGCGAGAAGGGTGCACAAAACGGCTGCATCATCGCGGGTGATAACCTCGATGCGGCCCTGGCGCTGGAAAAAGCGAAAGCCTTCCCGGGCCTGAACGGCATGGACCTGGCGAAAGAAGTAACTACCGCTGAAGCCTACAGCTGGACGCAGGGTAGCTGGACGCTGGAAGGCGACCTGCCGGAAGCGAAAAAAGAGAGCGAGCTGCCGTTCCACGTGGTGGCCTACGATTTCGGCGCCAAGCGCAACATCCTGCGCATGCTGGTTGACCGCGGATGCCGCCTGACGGTGGTTCCGGCACAAACGTCTGCCGAAGACGTGCTGAAGATGAATCCGGACGGTATTTTCCTGTCCAACGGCCCTGGCGACCCGGCGCCGTGCGATTACGCCATCGCCGCCATCAAGTCCTTCCTGGAAACCGACATCCCGGTATTCGGCATCTGCCTTGGCCATCAGCTGCTGGCGCTGGCGAGCGGTGCGAACACCGTTAAGATGAAGTTCGGCCACCACGGTGGTAACCACCCGGTGAAAGACATTGATAACAACACGGTGATGATCACCGCGCAGAACCACGGGTTTGCCGTCGATGAAGCCTCGATGCCGGCTAACCTGCGCGTGACCCACAAGTCGCTGTTCGATGGCACCCTGCAGGGTATCCGCCGTACCGATAAGCCAGCATTCAGCTTCCAGGGTCACCCGGAAGCCAGCCCGGGCCCACACGACGCCGCGCCGCTGTTCGATCACTTCATCGAACTTATCGAGCAATACCGTAAGACCGCTAAATAATCAGGAGCCGAGAAGACAATGCCAAAACGTACAGACATAAAAAGCATCCTGATCCTTGGCGCTGGCCCGATCGTCATCGGCCAGGCCTGCGAATTCGACTACTCCGGCGCGCAGGCGTGTAAAGCCCTGCGTGAAGAGGGTTACCGCGTTATCCTGGTGAACTCTAACCCGGCAACCATCATGACCGACCCGGAAATGGCCGATGCAACCTACATCGAGCCGATTCACTGGGAAGTGGTGCGTAAAATCATTGAGAAAGAGCGCCCGGACGCGGTGCTGCCAACCATGGGCGGCCAGACGGCGCTGAACTGTGCGCTGGAGCTGGAGCGTCAGGGCGTGCTGGCCGAATTCGGCGTGACCATGATTGGTGCGACCGCCGACGCGATTGATAAAGCAGAAGACCGTCGCCGCTTCGACGTGGCGATGAAGAAAATCGGCCTCGACACCGCGCGTTCTGGTATCGCACACAATATGGAAGAAGCGCTGGCCGTCGCGGCTGACGTGGGCTATCCGTGCATTATCCGTCCATCGTTCACCATGGGCGGTACCGGCGGCGGTATCGCCTACAACCGCGAAGAGTTCGAAGAGATTTGCGAACGCGGTCTGGATCTCTCCCCAACCAAAGAGCTGCTGATTGATGAATCGCTGATTGGCTGGAAAGAGTACGAGATGGAAGTGGTGCGTGATAAAAACGACAACTGCATCATCGTCTGCTCTATCGAAAACTTCGATGCGATGGGTATCCACACCGGTGACTCCATCACCGTTGCGCCAGCCCAGACCCTAACCGACAAAGAGTATCAAATCATGCGTAACGCCTCGATGGCGGTACTGCGTGAAATCGGCGTGGAAACCGGCGGTTCTAACGTGCAGTTCTCCGTGAACCCGAAAACTGGCCGTCTGATTGTTATCGAAATGAACCCGCGCGTGTCCCGTTCCTCCGCGCTGGCCTCTAAAGCCACCGGCTTCCCGATTGCAAAAGTGGCGGCGAAGCTGGCGGTGGGTTACACCCTCGACGAGCTGATGAACGACATCACCGGTGGCCGCACGCCAGCGTCCTTCGAACCGTCCATCGACTACGTTGTGACTAAAATTCCACGCTTCAACTTCGAGAAATTCGCCGGCGCCAACGACCGTCTGACTACCCAGATGAAATCTGTTGGTGAAGTCATGGCGATTGGCCGCACGCAGCAGGAATCCCTGCAAAAAGCGCTGCGCGGCCTGGAAGTGGGCGCGACCGGCTTTGACCCGAAAGTCAGCCTGGACGACCCGGAAGCACTGACCAAAATCCGCCGCGAGCTGAAAGACGCGGGCGCAGAGCGTATCTGGTACATCGCCGATGCCTTCCGCGCGGGCCTGTCCGTCGACGGCGTGTTCAACCTGACCAACATTGACCGCTGGTTCCTGGTGCAGATTGAAGAGCTGGTGCGTCTGGAAGAGCAGGTAGCTGAGCTGGGCATCAACGGCCTGGACGCTGACTTCCTGCGCGTGCTGAAGCGTAAAGGCTTCGCCGATGCGCGTCTGGCTAAGCTGGCGGGCGTGCGTGAAGCGGAAATCCGCAAGCTGCGCGACCAGTACGACCTGCACCCGGTCTACAAGCGCGTGGACACCTGTGCGGCTGAATTCTCGACCGACACCGCATACATGTACTCCACCTATGAAGACGAGTGCGAAGCGAACCCGTCCGTCGACCGCGACAAAATTATGGTGCTGGGCGGCGGTCCAAACCGTATCGGCCAGGGCATCGAGTTCGACTACTGCTGCGTACACGCCTCCCTGGCGCTGCGCGAAGACGGTTACGAGACCATCATGGTCAACTGTAACCCGGAAACCGTCTCTACCGACTACGACACCTCTGACCGCCTCTACTTCGAGCCGGTTACCCTGGAAGACGTGCTGGAAATCGTGCGCATCGAGAAGCCAAAAGGCGTTATCGTGCAGTACGGCGGCCAGACCCCGCTGAAGCTGGCGCGCGCGCTGGAAGCCGCAGGCGTGCCGGTTATCGGCACCAGCCCGGACGCGATTGACCGTGCGGAAGACCGCGAGCGTTTCCAGCAGGCGGTTGACCGTCTGAAGCTGAAGCAGCCGGCGAACGCCACCGTCACCGCCATCGAAATGGCCGTTGAGAAGGCGAAAGAGATTGGTTACCCGCTGGTGGTACGTCCTTCGTACGTGCTGGGCGGCCGCGCGATGGAAATCGTGTATGACGAAGCCGACCTGCGCCGCTACTTCCAGACGGCGGTGAGCGTGTCGAACGATGCGCCAGTGCTGCTCGACCGCTTCCTCGACGATGCGGTAGAAGTGGACGTTGATGCCATCTGCGACGGCGAAATGGTGCTGATTGGCGGCATCATGGAGCACATCGAGCAGGCGGGCGTGCACTCCGGTGACTCGGCCTGTTCTCTGCCAGCGTACACCCTGAGCCAGGAGATTCAGGACGTGATGCGCCAGCAGGTGCAGAAGCTGGCCTTTGAGCTGCAGGTTCGCGGTCTGATGAACGTCCAGTTCGCGGTGAAAGATAACGAAGTCTACCTGATAGAAGTGAACCCGCGTGCGGCACGTACCGTACCGTTCGTCTCCAAAGCCACCGGCGTACCGCTGGCGAAAGTGGCGGCGCGCGTGATGGCGGGCCAGACGCTGGCGCAGCAGGGCGTGACCAAAGAGATCATTCCACCGTACTACTCGGTGAAAGAAGTGGTGCTGCCGTTCAACAAATTCCCGGGCGTTGACCCGCTGTTAGGGCCAGAAATGCGCTCGACCGGGGAAGTGATGGGCGTGGGCCGCACCTTCGCAGAAGCGTTCGCGAAGGCGCAGCTGGGCAGTAGCTCTACCATGAGAAAATCAGGCCGTGCGCTGCTCTCGGTTCGTGAAGGCGACAAAGAGCGCGTGGTTGACCTGGCCGCCAAGCTGCTGAAACAGGGCTTCGAGCTGGATGCAACCCACGGTACGGCGATTGTGCTGGGCGAAGCCGGCATCAACCCGCGTCTGGTGAACAAGGTGCATGAAGGTCGTCCGCACATTCAGGACCGTATCAAGAATGGCGAATACACCTACATCATCAACACCACCGCAGGCCGCCAGGCGATTGAAGACTCCAAGCTGATTCGCCGCAGCGCGCTGCAGTACAAAGTGCACTACGACACCACCCTGAACGGCGGGTTCGCGACGGCCATGGCACTGAACGCGGATGCCACCGAGAAGGTGATTTCGGTGCAGGAAATGCACGCGCAGATTAGCAAGTAAGTCAAAATGCCCGGTGCCGTTCGGCTGCCGGGCATTTTCCCCATCTTCAGAACCTTCTGGTTTTTCATCCGCTTTCAGTCAGTTAGCCTAAAATGGTTAGGTCGATAACGAAATTCAACTGAGAGCAGGGGAAAACACCATGCAAAATAAATTACTGATCGCTTCCGTTCTGGCTGCCACGACAATGTTTACCGTTGCGGGCTGTTCGTCTAATCAGGCCGTAAAAACCACCGATGGCAAAACCATTGTCACCGACGGCAAACCGCAGGTGGATGACGATACCGGTCTGGTGTCGTACAAGAACGCCGAAACCGGTCAAACCGAACAGATCAACCGTGACCAGGTGAAATCCATGGGCGAGCTGGATAACTAATTCAGAATTCTGACGTAAGCCCGTCAATAATATTCACTATTAGCCTGTTGAATTACTGACTACACTCTTTTGTTAAAAGAAAGCAGTAACAACAGGCTAATCAATGATTCTGATAATTTATGCCCATCCTTATCCGCAGCACTCGCATGCGAATAAGCGGATGCTTGAGCAGGTAAGGACGCTTGATAACGTAGAGATACGTTCCCTCTATCAACTTTATCCCGATTTTAATATTGATATCGCCGCCGAACAGGAGGCGCTTTCCCGTGCCGATCTGATTATCTGGCAGCATCCCATGCAGTGGTACAGCACGCCCCCGCTCCTGAAGCTGTGGATTGATAAAGTCTTCTCCCACGGCTGGGCGTATGGCCACAACGGCGATGCGCTAAGAGGGAAAAGCCTGATGTGGGCGGTCACCACCGGCGGAGGGGAAAGCCACTTTGATATCGGTTCCTTCCCGGGTTTTGACGTCCTGGCGCAACCGCTGCAGGCGACCGCGCTGTATTGCGGTCTGAACTGGCTCCCGCCTTTTGCGATGCACTGCACGTTTGTTTGCGACGATGAAACGCTGCAGGCGCAGGCTCGCCATTATAAACAACGCTTACTTGAGTGGCAGGAGGCGCACCATGGATAGCCATACGCTGATTCAGGCGCTGATTTACCTCGGCGCGGCGGCGCTGATTGTGCCCGTGGCGGTACGCCTGGGGCTGGGCTCTGTTCTCGGCTACCTGATTGCGGGCTGCGTCATTGGGCCGTGGGGCTTTCGACTGGTCACGGATGCAGAGGCGATTCTGCATTTCGCTGAAATCGGCGTGGTGCTGATGCTGTTTGTGATTGGCCTGGAGCTCGATCCCCAGCGGCTGTGGAAGCTCCGCGCCTCGGTATTTGGCGGTGGGGCGCTGCAGATGGTGGCCTGCGGCCTGCTGCTGGGCGGGTTCTGCATCCTGTTGGGTATGGACTGGAAAGTGGCAGAACTCATCGGCATGACGCTGGCGCTCTCCTCAACGGCCATTGCCATGCAGGCGATGAACGAGCGTAACCTGACGGTATCCCAGATGGGACGCAGCGCGTTCTCGGTGCTGCTGTTCCAGGACATTGCCGCTATCCCGCTGGTGGCGATGATCCCGCTGCTGGCGGCCAGCGGTTCCTCTACCACGCTGGGCGCTTTCGCGCTGTCGGCGCTGAAGGTGGCGGGCGCGCTGGCGCTGGTGGTGCTGCTTGGCCGCTACGTGACCCGCCCGCTGCTGCGGTTTGTTGCCCGCTCTGGCCTGCGCGAAGTGTTCAGCGCCGTGGCGCTGTTTCTGGTGTTTGGCTTCGGTCTGCTGCTGGAGGAAGCCGGGCTGTCGATGGCGATGGGGGCGTTCCTCGCAGGCGTTCTGCTGGCGAGCTCTGAATACCGTCACGCGCTGGAAAGCGATATTGAGCCGTTTAAAGGGCTGCTGCTGGGGCTGTTTTTCATCGGCGTCGGGATGTCCGTCGACTTCGGCACGCTGGTGACGCACCCGCTGCGGATCGTCATCCTGCTCGTTGGATTCCTGGTCATTAAAATGGTGATGCTGTGGCTGATTGCTCGTCCACTGAACGTGCCGGGCAGGCAGCGCCGCTGGTTTGCCGTGCTGCTGGGGCAGGGGAGTGAATTTGCGTTCGTGGTCTTTGGCGCCGCGCAGATGGCAAACGTACTCGATCCCGAGTGGGCGAAAGCGCTGACGCTGGCGGTCGCACTGTCGATGGCGGCGACGCCTGTGTTGCTGGTGGTGCTGACGCGCCTGGAAAAATCTGACAGCGAGCAGGAGCGCGAAGCCGATGAGATTGACGAGGAGCAGCCGCGCGTCATCATCGCCGGGTTTGGCCGCTACGGGCAGATCGTCGGTCGTTTACTGCTCTCCAGCGGGGTGAAAATGGTCATCCTCGATCACGATCCCGACCATGTTGATACCCTGCGTAAATTCGATATGAAGGTGTTTTACGGGGATGCGACCCGCGTCGATCTGCTGGAATCCGCCGGGGCGGCAAAAGCCGAGGTATTGATTAACGCCATTGACGATCCGGAAACCAGCATGCAGATGGTGGAGCTGGTAAAAGAACATTTCCCGGCGCTGACCATTATCTCCCGCGCGCGCGATGTGGATCACTACATCAGGCTGCGACAGGCGGGCGTAGACGCGCCGGAGCGTGAAACGTTCGAAGGTGCGCTGAAGTCTGGCCGTATGGCGCTGGAAAATCTGGGGCTCGGCGCGTATGAAGCGCGCGAACGCGCGGACCTGTTCCGCCGCTTTAATACCGAGATGGTGGAAGAGATGGCGGTGATGGCCGGCAGTACGGCCACCGAGCGTGCGGCGGTGTTCAAACGCACCAGCGCGATGCTGACGGAAATCATTAACGAGGACCGTAATCACCTGTCGTTGATCCAGCGTCATGGCTGGCAGGGCACGGAAGAGGGCAAGCATACCGGCGATCCGGCTGACGAGCCCGAGAGTAAACCTTCCGCGTGAAGTGGAGTTGCCAGCAATAATAAAAAATTTCTTTATCTTTACCCTGCCGCCAGTCGACGAAAGATTAAGCTTTCCGTATAGTGGCGGCAATTTTTTGCATCCGGGAAATTTTCAATGATCAGTCTGATTGCAGCGCTGGCGGTGGACCGCGTTATCGGTATGGAAAATGCCATGCCGTGGAACCTGCCTGCCGATCTCGCATGGTTTAAACGTACTACGTTAAACAAGCCGGTAGTGATGGGCCGCCTGACCTGGGAGTCGATTGGTCGTCCATTGCCGGGCCGTAAGAATATCGTTATCAGTAGCCAGCCAGGCACTGACGATCGCGTCGAATGGGTTAAATCAGTAGACGAGGCGATTGCTGCTTGCGGCAATGCCGAAGAGATCATGGTGATTGGCGGTGGGCGCGTGTACGAGCAGTTCCTGCCAAAAGCGCAGAAGCTCTATCTGACCCACATTGATGCAGAAGTGGAAGGGGATACCCATTTCCCGGACTACGATCCGGACGAGTGGGAATCGGTATTCAGCGAATTCCACGACGCGGATGCACAGAACTCCCACAGCTACTGCTTCGAGATTCTGGAACGTCGTTAAGTGATTTTCCCTCTCCCGGCCGGGAGAGGGAATAACGTATCAGGAGGCGACGGCCTCACTTTCTCCTAAGTCCAGCTGTCGGTTGGACGGCTGCACAAAGTAAGCTTTATCTTCCCAGCGTAAGCAGGTTAACTCGCCTCCCCAGCAGCATCCGGTATCCAGACCGTAAATCCCTTCCGGTGTTCCTTTTCCTTCCAGCGCAGCCCAGTGACCAAACACCACGCTGTACTCGCTTGTCACCGGCCCCGGAATGGCAAACCACGGTTTGAGCGGAGCGGGCGCGCTTTCCGGCGTCTCTTTGGAATACATATCCAGCTGTCCGTTCGGGAAGCAGAAACGCATGCGGGTGAACGCGTTGGTGATAAAGCGCAGACGGGCCAGACCGCTGAGTTCCTCGCTCCAGTGGTTCGGCATATCGCCGTACATGGCATCAAGGAAGAAAGGATACGAGTCGCTCGCCAGCACCGCTTCAACGTCACGCGCGCAGGTTTTTGCCGTCTCAAGATCCCATTGCGGGGTGATCCCGGCATGCGCCATGACCAGCTTTTTCTCTTCGTCGATCTGCAGCAGGGGCTGACGGCGCAGCCAGTTAATCAGATCGTCCGCGTCCGGCGCTTCCAGCAGTGGGGTGAGGCGATCTTTAGGTTTGTTGCGGCTGATCCCGGCGAAAACCGCCAGCAGATGCAGATCGTGATTGCCCAGCACCATGCGCACGCTGTCGCCCAGCGATTTGACGAAACGTAATACTTCAAGGGAGCCGGGGCCACGCGCGACTAAATCGCCCGTCAGCCAGAGCGTGTCCTGTCCTGGCGTAAAGTCGACCTGTTTTAATAATGCGATCAGTTCATCGTAGCAACCGTGAACGTCGCCAATCAGATATGTAGACATTAGATTAATGAATGAGTGTGGTTACGGCGAGACGGAACACAGGAATGGCAACGCGGAAATCATTGCCATCGACGTCGACCATTTCATAATGGCCTTGCATGGTACCCATCGGCGTTTCAATCACCGCGCCGCTGGTGTACTGGTACTCTTCGCCAGGGGCGATATGGGGCTGCTCACCGACCACACCTTCACCCTGAACTTCGATTTCGCGGCCATTGCCGTTAGTGATAAGCCAGTAGCGCCCGCGCAGCTGCACGGGCATCCGCCCCAGATTACGAATGGTCACGGTGTAAGCGAAAACAAAACGTTCTTCGTCCGGGGAGGACTGTGATTCAACATAGACGCTTTGTACATGGACACATACGCGGGGCGAATCAATCATGGCTTAACTCTCCTTCGGCGGCGCATTATCGCTGATGTAATTAGCCAGCTTGCAGTACTGCTCTACGGAAATGTTCTCCGCACGCATTGCCGGGTCGATCCCCAGCTCGGCTAACACCTCAACGGTAAACGAATTGCTCAGGCTGTTACGGATCGTTTTACGGCGCTGGTTAAAGGCTTCAGTGGTAATGCGGCTCAGTACGCGCAGATCTTTAACCGGATACGGTTTCGTCTTGTGCGGCACAAGGCGCACAACCGCTGAATCCACTTTCGGTGGCGGTGTGAACGCTGACGGCGGTACTTCGAGTACCGGGATCACGTTGCAGTAATACTGTGCCATCACGCTTAAACGACCATACGCTTTACTGTTCGGGCCTGCAACCAGACGGTTAACAACCTCTTTTTGCAACATGAAGTGCATGTCGGCAATGGCATCAGTATAGCTAAAGAGGTGGAACATGAGCGGCGTGGAGATGTTGTACGGCAGGTTGCCGAAGACGCGCAGCGGCTGGCCCATTTTTTCCGACAGTTCGCCAAAGTTCATGGTCATGGCGTCCTGCTGATAGATGGTCAGCTTCGGCCCGAGGAACGGGTGCGTTTGCAGGCGTGCGGCCAGATCGCGGTCCAGTTCGATGACGGTCAGCGCGTCGAGGCGTTCGCCTACCGGCTCGGTCAGCGCGGCAAGGCCCGGGCCGATTTCGACCATCGCCTGACCTTTTTGCGGATTAATAGCCGAGACAATGCTTTCGATCACGAACTGATCGTTAAGGAAGTTTTGCCCGAAACGTTTACGGGCTAAGTGGCCCTGGTGGACTCGATTAGTCATTGAGTATTAACAATCATTTTGATGGCGAGATTAAGCGCCGTAATAAAACTGCCGACATCCGCTTTCCCCTGGCCTGCCAGATCCAGCGCAGTACCGTGGTCAACGGACGTTCGAATAAAGGGTAAACCGAGGGTGATATTCACTCCGCGGCCAAAGCCCTGGTATTTTAGCACGGGCAGGCCCTGATCGTGGTACATCGCGAGCACGGCGTCGGCATTATCCAGGTATTTCGGCTGGAAAAGGGTATCCGCAGGCAGCGGCCCGCTGAGGTTCATCCCCTTCGCCCGCATTTCGTCGAGCACCGGAATAATGGTGTCGATCTCTTCGGTCCCCATGTGCCCGCCTTCTCCGGCGTGCGGATTCAGGCCGCAGACCAGCACGTGTGGCTGCGGGATCCCAAATTTTGTCTGCAGATCGTGATGCAAAATCCCGATGATCTCGCGCAGGAGTTCAGGGGTGATCGCGTCAGGAATGGCTTTGATCGGCAGATGGGTTGTCACCAGCGCAACGCGCATCTCCTCCGTCGCCAGCATCATCACCACTTTCGGGCTGTGCGAGCGCTCTTCGAAGAACTCCGTATGCCCGGTAAACGGTATACCCGCTTCGTTGATGACGCCTTTATGAACGGGGCCGGTAATCAGGGCGGCAAATTCGCCCTTCAGGCAACCGTCGCAGGCGCGCGCAAGGGTTTCAACGACATAGTGGCCGTTTTCTGTGCTGAGCTGGCCCGGAATGACCGGCGTACGTAGGGGAACGGAAAGAAGGGTGAGCGTACCGGCTTGCTGCGGCGCTGGCTGTTGGCCTTCAACGTAAGGAATGAGCGTTAAAGGCAGACCGAGCAGCGTTGCCCGGTCTTGTAACAGTGTTGCATCGGCGCAGACAACCAGTTCTACCGGCCAGCTGCGCTGGGCGAGCTGGACAACGAGGTCAGGCCCAATCCCGGCGGGTTCGCCTGGCGTGATAACAACACGATGCTGTTTCATTAGTTGCTCAGAACTTTCACGTAAGCACTGGCGCGTTGTTCCTGCATCCAGGTTGCTGCTTCTTCTGAGAACTTACGGTTAAACAGCATACGGTAGGCTCTGTCTTTCTGTGCCGCATCCGTCTTATCAACGTTACGGGTATCCATCAGCTCGATCAGATGCCAGCCAAACGAAGAGTGGACCGGCGTGCTGATCTGGCCTTTGTTCAGCTTCATCAGCGCATCGCGGAAGGCAGGATCGTAAATATCCGCAGCCGCCCAGCCCAGATCGCCGCCCTGGTTAGCAGAGCCTGGATCCTGAGAGAACTCTTTTGCTGCCTTCGCAAACGAGGTTTTACCGCTCTTAATGTCTGCTGCGATCTGCTCCAGCTTCATCCGCGCCTGATCGTCAGTCATGATCGGTGACGGCTTCAGAAGAATGTGGCGAGCGTGAACTTCGGTGACGGAGATATTTTGGCTCTGGCCGCGGAGATCGTTCACCTTCAGAATGTGGAAGCCCACGCCTGAACGGATAGGACCGACAATATCCCCTTTCTTCGCCGTGCTCAGCGCCTGGGCAAAGATGGATGGCAGCTCCTGAATACGTCCCCAGCCCATCTGGCCACCTTTCAGCGCCTGTTGGTCAGCGGAGTAAGTGATTGCCAGTTTGCCAAAGTCGCCGCCGTTACGCGCCTGTTCAACAATAGAACGCGCCTGGCTTTCTGCTTCCGCAGCCTGATCGGACGTTGGGTTCTCTGGCAGTGGGATCAGAATGTGGCTCAGGTTCAGCTCTGTGCTCGCATCGTTCTGGCTACCCACCTGTTTTGCCAGCGCGTCCACTTCCTGAGGCAGGATGGTGACGCGGCGACGCACTTCGTTGTTACGCACTTCCGAAATCAGCATCTCTTTACGGATCTGGTTACGGTAGGTGGCGTAGCTAATGCCGTCATAGGCCAGACGGCTGCGCATCTGATCTAAAGTCATATTGTTCTGCTTCGCGATGTTAGCGATCGCCTGATCGAGCTGCTCGTCAGTGACCTTCACACCCATTTTCTGCCCCATCTGCAGAACGATCTGATCCATGATCAGACGCTCCAGGATCTGGTGGCGCAGCGTGGCGTCATCCGGAAGCTGTTGACCGGCTTCGCCCGAATTGAGCTTCACCGATTTCATCAGACCGTCAACGTCACTTTCAAGCACGACGCCGTTGTTAACCACAGCAGCGACTTTATCAACAACCTGGGGGGCCGCGAAGCTGGTATTCGCAACCATAGCGACACCGAGCAGCAGCGTTTTCCAGTTCTTCATACTTTTTCCATTTCAATTAACCGCAAAGCGGATTACGTTGCAAATCAAGCACATTACAAGGCGCTACGGTACGGCAGAATATTCGAGCGCAGCATTTTCTGCGTACCCAGACCGTAGTTGGAACTCAGGCCGCGTAACTCGAAGTTAAAGCCAATCACGTTATCGTATTTGCTCTGATTGTTTTGAGTATCCCAGCCGTTAAGTTTGCGTTCGTAGCCGACACGCAGCGCGTAACAGCAGGAGTTATATTGCAGACCCACCATCTGGTCAGCAGATTTATTGGCGTTAGTGTCAAAGTAGTAAGCGCCTACGATTGACCAGCGGTCGGCGATTGGCCAACTTGCTGCACCACCCACCTGCGAAATACCGTCTTTATAGCGTTCTGAGCCAGCATAAGATGGCAATGTTGCCTGAATATATTCAGGGCTGGCGTAACGATACGTCAGCTGCACCATACGGTCTTCATCACGGCGGTACTCAATAGCAGCGCTACTTGTCGCAATATTATCGAGTCGAGTGTCATATTGCACACCACCGCGCAGACCCCAACGGTCAGTCATACGCCAGTAAGTATCTCCTGCCCAAACCAGCGATCCCGTTTTGTTATCTTTCTCCCAGTTAATGTTGTCATCACCGGTGCGTGACTCGGTGAAATAGTAGATTTGACCAACAGAAACGTTAAAACGTTCAACGGCGGCATCATCATATACACGGGTTGTGACGCCGGTCGTCAACTGGTTTGCTGAGGCGATGCGGTCAAGACCACCGTAGGTACGGTCACGGAACAGGCCGCTGTAGTCAGACTGGAGTAAAGAGGAGTCGTAGTTCTGAATCTTGCTTTGATCGCGGTACGGCACGTACAGATACTGCATACGCGGTTCGAGCGTCTGGGTATAACCATCCGCCAACAGGGCCATATCACGCTCGAAGATGAGCTTGCCGTCCATTTTGAACTGCGGGAGCGTGCGGTTGACCGACTCTGCCAGATGCGTATCGTTTGTTGCGTTGTAGTTATCAACATTTTTTTGCTGATAGTGTGTCGCCATCAGCTTGGCTTCGGTATTCAGGCTTGCCCAGTCGTTAGACCATGGCAGATTGACCGTCGGCTCAAGGTGAACTCGCGTGGCTTCAGGCATGTCCGAATCCGTGTTAACGAAATGCACCGCCTGAGCGTAGACGTGAGTGTCGAATGGACCCACATCATTCTGATACCAGTTAACGTCCAGCTGTGGCTCTGCGCCATACGTAGGCGTGGACTGGTCAGAAAATACCTGGAATTGCTTGGTCGAGACGGTCGCGTCAAAGTTCTGTATCGCATAGCCAACGCTGAATTTCTGCGTGGCATAGCCATCGGTACTCGAGCCGTATTTGGACGAGAAGTCGTTAAAATAAGACGAATCGCTGACTTTGGTGTAGTCAACATTAAAGCGCCACACCTGATCCATCACCCCGGCGTGCTGCCAGTAGAATAACCAGCGGTGCTTATCACCTTCGGTCGGATGCTCGTCCTGGAAGACTTTATCTGACGGCAGATAATCCAGCTCCATCAGACCCGCACCGGCGTGGGTCAGATAGCGGAATTCGTTCTCCCACATGATGTTGCCGCGCTTGTGGATATAGTGCGGCGTAATCGTCGCATCCATGTTTGGCGCGATGTTCCAGTAATACGGCAGGTAGAACTCAAAGTAGTTCGACGTGCTGTATTTGGCATTCGGGATCAGGAAACCGGAGCGACGTTTGTCACCCACGGGAAGCTGCAGATAAGGGCTGTAGAATATCGGCACCGGACCCAGCTTGAAGCGGGCGTTCCAGATCTCTGCGACCTGTTCTTCGCGGTCATGGATAACCTCGCTCCCGACCACGCTCCAGGTATTTGAACCCGGCAGACATGACGTGAACGTACCGTTTTCCAGGATCGTATAGCGGTTTTCACCGCGCTGTTTCATCAGGTCTGCGTCACCGCGCCCCTGGCGACCCACCATCTGGTAATCACCTTTCCAGACGTTAGTATCTTTGGTATTCAGGTTTGACCAGGCTTTCGGACCTTTCAGGATGACCTGATTGTCGTCATAGTGCACATTACCCAGCGCATCCACCGTTCGTACCGGCTCGGCCGCACCTTCCGGCTGCTTCTGGTGCAATTGCACTTCGTCTGCCTGCAGGCGGCTATTGCCCTGGTTAATATCAACATTGCCCGTAAACGTGGCATTGTCAGGGTAAGTCCCTTTCGAACTGTCGGCAGTAATGGTTACCGGCAAGCTATTTGTATCGCCACTCACCAGTGGGCGATTATAACTTGGGACGCCAAGCATACACTGCGAGGCGAGATCGGCCGCCAGCCCCTGTTGACTGTACAGGGCGGAGCCAATCATGGTGGCCAGGAGGGTGGGGATACGTTTTTTCATACGTTGTATTTTATTGTTCCGTCATCAGTGGCTACGGCTTACAAACGCTCAGAGACTATCTTACTCATCTGCGCAGTACCAGCGTTAATCCTGCCCGTTTGCGTGCCAGAGTGTTAGGCTCGCTATCGAATGACGAGTATGATAAAGCAAATTATAGGCGATGTCCTTCAATTGACCGTGACTTGAACACAGTGATGATGACGTTGCGTCGGCCAGGAATATGACTATCCGGGGAGTATATGCAGTATTGGGGTAAAATAATCGGCGTTGCGTTCGCCATCATCATGGGTGCCGGGTTCTGGGGGATTGTGCTTGGGCTTATTATCGGCCATATGTTTGATAAGGCGCGCAGCCGCAAAATGGCCTGGTTTGCCAATCAGCGCGAGCGTCAGTCACTCTTTTTCTCCACCACCTTTGAGGTGATGGGGCACTTAACCAAATCCAAAGGGCGTGTCACAGAAGCCGATATTCAGATTGCCAGCGTCTTTATGGATCGCATGAACCTGCACGGTGATTCCCGTCTGGCAGCACAAAATGCGTTTCGCATCGGTAAATCGGATAATTATCCGCTTCGCGAAAAAATGCGTCAGTTCCGCAGCATCTGCTTTGGACGTTTTGATTTAATTCGGATGTTTCTGGAAATTCAAATCCAGGCGGCCTTCGCCGACGGGTCACTTCACCCTAATGAACGTGACGTGCTGTACGTCATTGCTGAAGAGCTGGGCATCTCCCGCATGCAGTTCGATCAGTTCCTGCGCATGATGCAGGGCGGGGCGCAGTTTGGCGGCGGCTATCACCAGCAGTCGTCCGGCGGCGCCTGGCAGCAGGCGCAGCGTGGTCCGACGCTGGAAGATGCCTGCAACGTGCTTGGCGTAAAGCCCTCTGACGATCAGACCACGATTAAACGTGCCTATCGTAAGCTCATGAGCGAGCATCATCCGGACAAGCTGGTCGCGAAAGGCCTGCCGCCGGAAATGATGGAGATGGCGAAGCAAAAAGCGCAGGAAATCCAGAAGGCGTACGAGCTCATTAAAGAGAAGAAAGGTTTCAAATAAGAAAAAGCCCGACGGTGTCGGGCTTTTTTTTTAGAAGTCCACCGGGGCTTTAAACGTCATCGCGTTACCGAAGGCCGGATGGGTGATGGTGAGCGTCTGGGCGTGCAGCTGCAGACGCGGCGCTAAGGCCAGCGCTTCAGGCGGCGCGTAGAAGCGGTCGCCCAGAATCGGATGACCCAGGGCGAGCATATGCACGCGCAGCTGGTGTGAACGTCCGGTAATCGGCTTAAGCAGGACGCGCGCGGTATTATCCGGGGCGTACTCCAGCACTTCATACTCGGTCTGCGCGGCCTTGCCGGTTTCGTAGCACACCTTCTGCTTTGGCCGGTTCGGCCAGTCGCAGATCAGCGGTAAATCCACCAGCCCTTCCGCCTGCGCGGGGTGACCCCAGACGCGGGCGACATACTGCTTTTTCGGCTCGCGCTCGCGGAACTGGCGCTTCAGCTCACGTTCCGCCGCCTTATTTAGCGCCACCACAATCACACCGCTGGTGGCCATATCCAGGCGATGGACAGACTCCGCCTGCGGATAATCGCGCTGGATGCGCGTCATCACGCTGTCTTTGTGCTCGTCCAGACGCCCCGGCACGGACAACAGCCCGCTGGGCTTGTTGACCACCATAATGTGTTCATCCTGATACAGAATAACCAGCCAGGGATCCTGCGGCGGATTGTACGGCTCCATCACCATCTTGCGCTCCGGTTACTGATGCGTCACAACGATAAGACGCAGGGCATCCAGACGCCAGCTCGCCTGATTCAGGCTTTCCAGCACCTGCTGACGGTTACTTTCAATCGCCGCCAGCTCGTCGTCACGGATGTTCGGGTTGACGGCTTTTAACGCTTCCAGACGGGACAGCTCCGCGGACAGTTTCTCGTCGGCTTCGCTGCGCGCGGCGTCAATCAGCGCTCTGGCCGCTTTTTCAATCTGGGTTTCGCCCTGTTGCAGAATAGCATGCACGTCCTGCTGAACCGCGTTAACCAGCTTGCTGCCGGTATGGCGGTTCACCGCGCTCAGCTGTCGGTTGAAGCTTTCGAACTCGACCTGTCCGGCCAGGTTCGTGCCGTTTTTGTCCAGCAGCAGGCGGACGGGCGTTGGCGGCAGGAAGCGGGTGAGCTGGAGCTGTTTCGGCGCCTGCGCTTCCACAACGTAGATCAGCTCCACCAGCAGGGTACCCACCGGCAGCGCCTTGTTTTTCAACAGGGAGATGGTGCTGCTGCCGGTATCGCCGGACAGGATCAGATCCAGACCGTTGCGGATCAGCGGGTGCTCCCAGGTGATAAACTGGGCGTCTTCGCGGGACAGCGCCACATCACGTTCGAAGGTGATGGTACAGCCATCTTCCGGCAGGCCCGGGAAATCCGGAACCAGCATGTGATCGGACGGGGTCAGGACTATCAGGTTCTCGCCGCGGTCGTCCTGGTTGATGCCGACGATGTCGAACAGGTTCATGGAGAAGCTGATCAGACTGGTGTCATCATCTTGTTCTTCAATGCTTTCGGCAAGCGCCTGCGCTTTTTCACCGCCGTTGGAGTGGATCTCCAGCAGGCGGTCGCGACCCTGCTCCAGCTGCGCTTTCAGAGCGTCGTGCTTCTCACGGCAGGACTTGATCAGATCGTCAAACCCTTCCGCGTTTTCCGGCGCGGCCAGGTAGCCGATCAGATCGCCATGTACCTGATCGTAAATGGTGCGACCCGTCGGGCAGGTATGTTCAAACGCGTCCAGACCTTCGTGGAACCAGCGTACCAGTACGGACTGCGCGGTTTTTTCCAGATACGGCACGTGGATCTGAATATCATGCGCCTGACCGATACGATCCAGACGGCCGATACGCTGCTCCAGCAGATCCGGGTTAAACGGCAGATCGAACATCACCAGGTTGCTGGCGAACTGGAAGTTACGGCCTTCAGAGCCGATTTCCGAGCACAGCAGAACCTGTGCGCCGCTGTCTTCTTCCCCGAACCACGCCGCGGCGCGGTCGCGCTCGACGATGGACATACCCTCGTGGAACACGGCGGCACGAATACCTTCGCGCTCGCGCAGGACCTGCTCCAGCTGCAGCGCGGTGGCCGCTTTGGCGCAGATCACCAGCACTTTCTGGGAGCGGTGCGCGGTCAGATAGCCCATCAGCCACTCCACGCGCGGATCGAAGTTCCACCAGGTGCCGGTGTCGCCTTCAAACTCCTGATAAATCTGTTCCGGGTAGAGCATGTCACGCGCGCGCTCTTCCTGGGTTTTGCGCGCGCCCATAATGCCGGAGACTTTAATCGCCGTCTGATACTGCGTCGGCAGCGGCAGCTTGATGGTGTGCAGCTCGCGTTTCGGGAAGCCTTTGACGCCGTTACGGGTGTTTCGGAACAGCACGCGGCTGGTGCCGTGGCGGTCCATCAGCATGTCGATCAGCTCTTTACGCGCGGGTTCCGCGTTGTCGCTCTCGCTGTTCGCGGCCTGCAAAAGTGGCTCGATGTCCTGCTCGCCAATCAGATCGCTCAGGGTGTTGAGTTCGTCATTGGAAAGACGCTTGCCCGCCAGCAGCATAGCGACGGCATCCGCGACCGGGCGGTAGTTATTCTGTTCTTCCACGAACTGCGCGAAGTCGTGGAAACGGTTTGGATCGAGCAGGCGCAGACGGGCGAAGTGGCTTTCCAGACCCAGCTGTTCCGGCGTTGCGGTCAGCAGCAGAACGCCAGGCACGCGCTCGGCAAGCTGCTCGATAGCCATGTATTCGCGGCTCGGCGCGTCTTCGCTCCAGACCAGATGGTGCGCTTCGTCAACGACCATAATGTCCCACTCGGCATCGCAGAGGTGCTCAAGGCGCTGCTTGCTGCGGCGCACGAAGTCCAGGGAGCAAATGACCAGCTGTTCGGTTTCAAACGGGTTGTCGGTATCGTGCTGCGCTTCGGCATAGCGTTCGTCATCGAACAAAGAGAAACGCAGGTTAAAGCGGCGCAGCATCTCAACCAGCCACTGGTGCTGCAGGGTTTCTGGCACCACAATCAGCACGCGTTCGGCAGCGCCGGAAAGCAGCTGTTGATGCAGGATCATGCCCGCTTCGATGGTTTTCCCCAGGCCCACTTCATCTGCCAGCAGCACGCGCGGCGCGTGACGACGGCCCACGTCATGAGCAATATTCAGCTGGTGGGGGATGAGGCTGGTGCGCTGGCCGCGCAGGCCGCTCCAGGGCATGCGGTACTGTTCACTCTGGAACTTACGCGCGCGATAGCGCAGGGAGAAGCGATCCATACGGTCGATTTGCCCGGCAAACAGGCGATCCTGCGGCTTGCTGAACACCAGTTTGCTGTCGAGCAGCACTTCACGCAGGATGACATTGGCCTCGTCGGTGTCCAGGCGAGTCCCAATGTAGGCGAGCAGTCCATTCTCTTCTTTTACGTCTTCAATCTTGAGCTGCCAGCCGTCATGGCTGGTCACGGTGTCACCCGGATTAAACATCACGCGGGTTACAGGGGAGTCATTGCGAGCGTACAGACGGTTTTCACCGGTGGCTGGGAAAAGGAGGGTAACCATACGCGTATCGATTGCTACGACGGTTCCTAATCCAAGTTCGCTTTCTGTATCGCTGATCCAGCGTTGACCAAGTGTAAAAGGCATAGTTGTTCGGCTCTAATCTTTAATTGCAGGCAATAGTTCGACCCCCGTCAAAAAAGACGGTCATCGAAAAATGGGTCCGGGAATGGAAAGGGCGCTATGGTACTGGATGGCAGCCATTTCGTCACGCGTCAAAATAGGCCAAGTTGCCCTGTCACTAGTGTAGCAAAGTCGTCGTCGATGAAGGGCAAAATTCCGTCGGCAACCGGCTGAAGCTGACGGGTCAGATAGTGTTCGTAATCCAGAGGAGAATGCTGATAATCCACGGGTTCCGGGCCGCTAATTGTCCAGACGTACTTGATGGTTCCCCGGTTTTGATACTGCGGCGCGCGGCCGCGGCGGACGTTTTCTTCATCCGCCAGACGCGCGGCGCGTACGTGCGGAGGAACGTTACGCTGGTACTCGGCCAGCGGGCGGCGCAGACGCTTGCGGTACACCAGCTGCGCGTCAAGTTCGCCCGCCATCAGGCTGGCTATCGTCTCGCGCACGTAGTCCTGATACGGCTCATTGCGGAACACCCGCAGATAGAGCGTCTGCTGGAACTGCTGCGCCAGCGGCGTCCAGTCGGTGCGCACCGTTTCCAGGCCTTTAAACACCATCCGCTGCGCGTCGCCTTCCTGAATCAGCCCGGCGTAGCGCTTCTTGCTACCCTGATCGGTGCCGCGAATGGTGGGCATTAAAAAGCGGGCGAAATGGGTTTCAAATTCCAGTTCCAGCGCGCTGGTTAACCGCTCTTTCTGCAAATGTTCCTGCCACCAGTCGTTCACGAAGGCGACCAGCGCTTTGCCGATTTGCGCGGCGTCGTCTTCTGAATGCGCACCCTTAAGCCACACAAAGGTGGAGTCCGTGTCGCCGTAGATGACGTCATAGCCCCGGGACTCAATCAGCGCTTTGGTCTGGCGCATGATCTCGTGTCCGCGCATGGTGATCGAGGAGGCCAGACGCGGGTCGAAGAAGCGGCAGGCGCTGGTGCCCAGCACGCCGTAAAAGGCGTTCATGATGATTTTCAGCGCCTGAGAAAGGGGCTTGTTGCCGTGGCGCTTGGCCTCATCGCGACCGTGCCAGATGTTTCCCACGATTTCAGGCAGGCAGTGTTTTTCCCGCGAGAAGCGTGCGCCGAGGAAGCCTTCAGTGCTGTGCTCATCATCCGGCTGGGCCATGCCCTCAACCAGCCCGACGGGATCGATCAGGAAGGTGCGGATGATCGACGGGTAGAGGCTTTTGTAATCCAGGACCAGAACGGAGTCGTACAATCCTGGTCGGGAGTCCATGACATATCCACCGGGGCTTGCCTGCGGCGGTACGTCCCCGAGGTTGGGGGCGACGTATCCTGCGCGGTGCATCCGCGGAAAATAGAGGTGGCTAAAGGCCGCCACGGAGCCGCCATGCCTGTCGACAGCCAGTCCGTTCACCGTCGCGCGCTCCAGCAGGAACGGCATAATCTCGGTTTTGTGGAAAATCTGTGTGACCAGCTCGCAGTCTTTCAGGTTATAGGTGGCGAGCGCGGGCTTATCTTCGTTAAAGCGCCGGTCGATCTCGTCCATTCTGTCCCAGGGGTTGTCGATGGATTTGCCTTCGCCAAGCAGCTCCTGCGCCACCGCTTCAAGGGAGAATGAAGAGAAGTTCCAGAAGGCGGACTTGAGCGCCTCGATGCCGTCAATAATCAGGCGGCCGTTAGCCTGCGCGAAGTAAACGCCGTTCTTAAAACCGTGCTCGCGCCATTCCAGCTCGCTGTTTCCGCGCCCCAGCATCAGCGGGATGCGGTAGCGCTCGGCGTGTTTTTGCAGGACGCGCAGGTCGAACTGCACCACGTTCCAGCCGATTAGAACATCGGGATCGTAGTCGGCAAACCACTGGTTAAGCTTCTCCAGCAGCTGCGGGCGGCTGCTGACGTACTCAAGCCGGAAATCCAGCGCGGACGCATCGCCATTCGGCGGCCCGAGCATATAGACAACCCGATCGCCGCAGCCTTCCAGGCCAATGCAGTACAGCTCGCCGTGACGGGTGGTTTCGATA
Organism: Enterobacter sp. MGH 24; assembly: GCF_000493015.1. Lineage (NCBI taxonomy): Bacteria > Pseudomonadati > Pseudomonadota > Gammaproteobacteria > Enterobacterales > Enterobacteriaceae > Enterobacter > Enterobacter sp. MGH 24. The sequence goes on from NZ_KI535657.1 coordinate 2,148,056, forward strand.
TCCAGGGAGACCCACTTCAGCGGCGGGCGATAGTGCGGATTCGGCTTCAGGCGCGCGTTAACGAGGCTGCCGCTATGCGCGGTGCCGTCGACCCAGACCGGGGCGGTAATAAACCGCTCCATCAGAAAGCGTTCCGGTGGGCGGATATCGGCTTCGTAGAGCGTCACGTCCGCCTCGCGGAGCAGTTTTTCATAGCGCATCAGCTGACGATGGGCGCGACAGTAAAGCCCATAAACCGGCTGGCGGTGGAAATCTTTCAGTTCAAGCGGGGTGATGCGCCAGCCGTTTTCGCCGCGCAGCAGCTGCTTCACCTTCTCGACGTGGGCTTCAGGAATAAAGGCCACGGATTCCTGGGGGGGCAGCGTAACGTGCAGCGGACCGTTGTCGGTTGCCAGCCAGAACGCGACCTCGGTGCCCTGAGGAGTATCCCGCCAGTGTCGGGTCAGTAAAAAGCCTTCTTGCGCCTGCGCCACGCCGTTATCCCATAAAACAAAACCAGGCCTGATTATAGCCTGGTTAAGGGGTGTTTGCTGGGGTTTTATACAGTGCTGGTTTTGCCGGATGGCGCTGCGCTTATCCGGCCTACAGGTTCCGTAGGCCCGGTAAGCGCAGCGCCACCGGGCGATGAGCTACTGCCCGTAATAGGCCTTCGCACCGTGCTTGCGCAGGTAATGCTTATCCAGCAGGGTTTGCTGCATATCCGGCAGCTGCGGCGACAGCTGGCGACAGAAGATCCCCATATAGGCGACCTCTTCGAGCACGATGGCGTTATGCACCGCGTCTTCTGCGTTTTTCCCCCAGGCAAACGGGCCGTGGGAATGCACCAGTACGCCGGGCATTTGCGCCGCGTCGATCCCCTGCTTTTCGAAGGTTTCAACAATCACGTTGCCGGTTTCCCACTCGTACTCACCGTTAATCTCCGCATCGGTCATCAGACGCGTGCAGGGAATGGTGCCGTAAAAGTAGTCCGCGTGGGTGGTGCCGGTCGCCGGGATGGACTGGCCCGCCTGCGCCCAGATGGTCGCATGGCGCGAATGGGTATGCACGATGCCGCCAATGGTTGGGAATGACCGGTACAGCAGGCGGTGAGTCGGCGTATCGGAGGACGGTTTTTTCTTACCTTCGACCACTTCCCCAGTCTCGAGGCTGACCACCACCATATCGTCTGCGGTCATTACCGCGTAATCCACGCCTGAAGGCTTGATCACGAACACGCCTTTTTCCCGGTCAACGGCGCTGACGTTGCCCCAGGTCAGGGTCACCAGATTATGTTTCGGCAGCGCCAGGTTGGCTTCGAGCACCTGACGTTTGAGATCGTCTAACATTGTTATCTCCTGCCGGATGGCGCTTCGCTTATCCGGCCTACGGAACCGTAGGCCCGGTAAACGCAGTGCCACCGGGCATTCAGGGCTTAGCGTTTTGAACCGTAATATACTTCGTTCCAGCGCAGCGCGTCTTTGAACGCAGGCAGGCGGGTATCGTTATCAATGACGGTCAGTTCGATATCGTGCAGCTCGGCGAACTGACGCATATCGTTCAGATCCAGCGCGTGGCTGAACACCGTATGGTGCGCGCCGCCGGCCAGGATCCAGGCCTCTGAGGCGGTTGGCAGGTCAGGCTGTGCTTTCCACAGGGCGTTAGCAACCGGCAGTTTCGGCAGGGAGTGCGGCGTTTCAACCGCATCGACGCAGTTCACCAGCAGGCGGAAACGATCGCCCAGATCGATCAGGCTGGCGTTGATGGCCGGGCCCGTACGGGTGTTGAAGATCAGACGCGCCGGATCGGCTTTACCGCCGATGCCGAGATACTGCACGTCGAGGATCGGTTTCTCTTCGACGGCAATAGAAGGGCACACTTCCAGCATGTGGGAGCCGAGCACCAGGTCGTTGCCGTTTTCGAAGTGGTAGGTGTAGTCCTCCATAAAGGAGGTGCCGCCCTGCAGACCGGTCGACATCACCTTCATGATGCGAAGCAGAGCGGCAGTTTTCCAGTCGCCTTCGCCCGCAAAGCCGTAGCCCTGCTGCATCAGACGTTGTACCGCCAGACCCGGCAGCTGTTTAAGACCGTGGAGGTCTTCAAAGGTGGTGGTAAAAGCGTGGAAGCCGCCCTGTTCCAGGAAGCGCTTCATGCCCAGCTCGATGCGCGCCGCGTCCAGCACGTTCTGGCGCTTGTCGCCGTTGATTTGTGCCGCAGGCGTCAGGCGGTAGCGGCTTTCGTACTCGTCCACCAGCGCGCTCACGTCGCCGTCGCTGATTTCATTCACCACCTGCACCAGGTCGCCCACGGCCCAGGTATTCACGGAGAAGCCGAACTTGATCTGCGCGGCGACTTTGTCACCGTCGGTGACCGCCACTTCACGCATGTTGTCGCCGAAGCGCACCACTTTCAGGTGGCGGGTATCCTGCTTAGAGACCGCCTGACGCATCCATGAGCCGATACGTTGTTGCGCCTTGCCATCCTGCCAGTGGCCGGTGACCACCGCGTGCTGCTGACGCATACGCGCGCCGATGAAGCCGAACTCGCGGCCGCCGTGCGCGGTCTGGTTCAGGTTCATAAAGTCCATGTCGATGCTGTCCCACGGCAGGGAGGCGTTGAACTGGGTATGGAACTGCAGCAGCGGTTTGTTGAGGATAGACAGGCCGTTGATCCACATTTTGGCCGGCGAGAAGGTGTGCAACCACACCACCAGCCCTGCGCATTTGTCGTCGTAGTTGGCGTCACGGCAGATATTAGTGATTTCGTCCGGCGTGGTGCCCAGCGGCTTCAGAACCAGTTTGCACGGCAGTTTGGCTTCCGCGTTCAGCGCGTTAACCACGTGCTCCGCGTGTTTCGTTACCTGCTGTAGCGCTTCCGTTCCGTACAGATGCTGGCTGCCAATCACAAACCACACTTCATAATTATTAAAAATGGTCATCATCGTGTCCTTAATGGGTCAGGGTTGCCGTAGTGTCCGCGGTGCTTTTAGCCGGGGCGGCGACAGGGAGATAGTGAAGTTCGGCGCTTTTTGCCCATTGCTGGTAGCGCTGATAAAGCTGTTCAAAGCGTTGTGCCTGCTGGACACGCGGCTGGAGTGTGTTTTCGACGGCGCTTGCCATGTGCTGCTGCGCGGTTGGGATATCGGCATGAACGCCTGCGGCCACGGCCGCGAAAATCGCCGCGCCCAGCGCGCAGCACTGATCGGAGGCCACAATCTGCAGCGGACGGTTCAGCACGTCGCAGCAGGCCTGCATGATCACCGGATTTTTACGGGCGATGCCGCCCAGCGCCATCACGTTGTTCACGTCGATGCCCTGACCGGTGAAGCACTCCATAATGGCGCGGGCACCGAAGGCCGTTGCGGCAATCAGGCCGCCGAACAGCGCAGGCGCGTCGGTTGCCAGGTTGAGATCCGCGATCACCCCTTTCAGACGCTGGTTGGCAAACGGCGTACGGCGGCCGTTAAACCAGTCCAGCACCACCGGGAGGTGATCGAGCGAGGGATTTTTCGCCCAGGCTTCGGTGAGCTGCGGCAAAAGCTGCTTTTTGCTCTCGGCTATCTGGGTTTTCAGCTCAGGATGCGCCGCCGCCAGCTGGTCCAGCGGCCAGCCGAGCACGCGGCCAAACCAGGCGTAGATATCGCCAAACGCGGACTGACCGGCTTCGAGGCCGATAAAGTCCGGCACCACGCTGCCGTCAACCTGGCCGCAGATGCCCTTCACCGCGCGGTCACCGACGGTGGCTTTATCCGCCGTCAGGATGTCGCAGGTGGAGGTGCCGATGACTTTCACCAGCGTGTTTGGCTGCGCGCCCGCGCCCACGGCGCCCATATGGCAGTCAAAGGCGCCGCCGGAGATCGCCACGTTCTGCGGCAGGCCGAGGCGTTTCGCCCACTCTTCGCAGAGCGTGCCGACCGGAATATCGGCGGTGAAGGTGTCGGTAAACAGCGGGTATGTCAGGTTCTTGTTGAGTATCGGGTCGAGCTCATCGAAGAACGCGGCCGGAGGCAGGCCGCCCCAGCTTTCATGCCACAGGGATTTATGCCCGGCGCTGCAGCGGCCGCGGCGGATATCCTGCGGTCGCGTGGTGCCGGAGAGCAGGGCAGGCACCCAGTCGCACAGCTCAACCCATGACGCCGCAGCCTGTGCGACTGCGGCGTCGGCGCGAGTAACGTGGAGGATCTTGGCCCAGAACCATTCGCTGGAGTAAATCCCGCCGATGTAGCGCGAGTAGTCCGTTTTGCCCGGCTGATGGCACAGCCGGGTGATGGCTTCGGCCTCTTCCACGGCGGTGTGGTCTTTCCACAATACGAACATGGCGTTCGGGTTGTCGGCAAACTCCGGGCGCAGCGCCAGCACGCGGCCTTCGGCATCCAAAGGGGCTGGCGTGGAGCCGGTGCTGTCGACGCCAATCCCGACAATCTCAGCCCGCTGGGCATCAGTCAGTTCAGCCAGGACGGTTTTGATCGCCGCTTCCATCGACTCGATATAGTCACGCGGGTGGTGGCGGAACTGGTTGTTTGGCGCGTCGCAGAAGCGCCCCTCTTGCCAGCGCGGATACCACTCAACGCTGGTTGCTATCTCCTGGCCGGACGTACAGTCCACTGCCAGCGCGCGAACTGAATCGCTGCCAAAATCGAGGCCAATCGCAATTGCCATGGTGTTGCTCCATCGAAAAAACAGGTATGGAAGAACATTAGAGACTGGGGACAAAAGTCGTCAGGCAGGATCCGCTAATCTTATGGACTAAATTGCTGTTACAACGGAAAGTGTGACGCCGTGCAAATATTCAATGTGGACATTTCTGCCGCACTTATAGACACTTTTGTTACTGGTTATCTGCCTGCTCTGGCGGAGAAATCAGGGGGGAAGGCTGAAACATGGCGGACGTAAAAGCGGCGTGATGCTTTTTGGAACTTTTCGCGGGCCATTTTTAACCTGCTTTTAATGATATGGACAATTGGTTTCCTTCAGGACCCTTGGGAGAACTGAATCTATGGCCGAAACGCAAAACGATCCCCTGCTGCCGGGATACTCGTTTAACGCGCACCTTGTGGCGGGACTGACCCCTATCGAGGCTGAGGGATATCTCGACTTTTACGTCGACCGACCGCTCGGGATGAAAGGGTATATCCTCAATCTGACCGTACGAGGAGAAGGGATCATCAAGAACGGTGACCAGCAGTTTGTCTGCCGTCCGGGCGATATCCTGCTATTCCCGCCGGGGGAGATCCACCACTATGGCCGTCATCCGGATGCCAAAGAGTGGTATCACCAGTGGGTCTACTTCCGTCCGCGCGCCTACTGGCAGGAGTGGCTTTCCTGGCCGGCTATTTTTGCGCACACCGGTTTTTATCGTCCGGATGAGGTTCATCTGGCGCAGTTTCGCGAGCTTTTTGCGCAGATTATCGAGGCGGGACAGGCCGGTGGGCGCTACGCTGAACTGCTGGCGATTAACCTGCTCGAACAGCTGCTGCTGCGACGGATGGAGGCGATTAACGAGTCGCTTAACCCGCCGCTGGATAACCGCGTGCGCGACGCCTGCCAGTACATCAGCGACCACCTGGCCGATAGCCAGTTTGATATCGCCAGCGTTGCCCAGCACGTCTGCCTGTCGCCGTCGCGGCTGTCGCATCTGTTCCGTCAGCAGCTGGGCGTCAGCGTATTGAGCTGGCGCGAGGATCAGCGCATCAGCCAGGCGAAACTGCTGCTCAGCACCACCCGGATGCCGATCGCCACCGTGGGGCGCAACGTGGGATTTGAGGATCAGCTCTATTTCTCCCGGGTATTTAAAAAATGTACCGGCGCCAGCCCGAGTGAATTCCGCGCGGGATGTGAATAAACGGTAAACATTCAGGTGAACTTCAGGCGCATCTTGTAAACTATTCAGACAATTGATGCCTTGACGCGGTGGGGGGCGCTAAGCAGAATCGCTGATTCGTTTTCTGACCGGAATAGTTATGCAGGCATTGCTGGAACACTTTATTACCCAGTCCGTTATGTACTCGCTCATCGCCGTGGCGCTGGTGGCGTTTCTGGAATCGCTGGCGCTGGTTGGGCTGATCCTGCCCGGCACCGTGATGATGGCGGGGCTTGGGGCGCTGATTGGCAGCGGTGAGGTCAATTTCTGGCAGGCGTGGCTGGCCGGGATTATCGGCTGTTTGCTGGGCGACTGGATCTCCTTCTGGCTGGGCTGGCGCTTTAAGAAGCCGCTGCACCGCTGGTCGTTCATGAAAAAGAACAAAGCCCTGCTGGATAAAACCGAGCATGCGCTGCACCAGCACAGCATGTTTACCATTCTCGTCGGCCGCTTTGTGGGACCAACGCGTCCGCTGGTGCCGATGGTGGCGGGAATGCTGGATCTGCCCGTCGCGAAATTCGTGGTACCGAACATTATCGGCTGCGTCTTCTGGCCGCCGTTCTACTTCCTGCCGGGGATCCTCGCGGGTGCTGCCATTGATATTCCTGACGGGATGCAAAGCGGTGAGTTTAAGTGGCTGCTGCTGGGCACGGCTGTGCTGCTGTGGCTGGCTGCGTGGCTCTGCTGGCGGTTATGGCGCAGCGCGAAAGCCAGTGTCGATCGCTTGACGCGCTATCTTCCGCGCTCTCGTCTTTTGTGGCTGGCTCCGCTGACGCTGGGTGTGGCCGTGGTGGCGCTGGTCGCGCTGATTCGCCACCCGCTGATGCCGGTATACGGTGAGATTTTATTAAAAGTGGTCAGCCGTTAGGGACTTTTTCCCTCTCCCCGTGGGAGAGGGCCAGGGTGAGGGCATCAGACCGCACGAATGCCCAACAGTGAAGACGCCCCCGCTTTACCACTCAGCAATTCTTCTGTCTTCCCATCCCACAAAATACGTCCTTCGGCAATCACCACCGATCGCGGCGCGATGCGGGCGGCATCCTCAATACTGTGCGACACCATCAGCATCGTCAACTGCTGGCGCTGACAGACGTCCTGCACCAGCGCCAGCATCTCCTGGCGCAGCGCGGGATCGAGCGCCGAGAACGGCTCATCCAGCAGCAGTATCGGCTGCTCGCGTACCAGACAACGTGCCAGCGCCACGCGCTGACGCTGGCCGCCGGAAAGCTCGCCCGGCAGCCTGTCAATGAATTCGGTGATCCCCATCTGGGCGGCAATGATCTCCAGCTTCTGGCGCTGGGCATCGTTCAGCCTGAGTCCCGGATGCATTCCCAGCGCGATGTTTTGCCGCACCGTCAGATGGGTAAACAGGTTGTTTTCCTGAAACAGCATTGAGACAGGACGTTTTGCGGGCGGCGTGTGGGTATGATCGTGATTGTTAATGACGATCGCGCCGCTTGCCGGCTGCAGAAAACCGGCAATCAAATTAAGCAGCGTGCTTTTTCCCGCGCCGCTTGGGCCAAGTACGGCGATCATCTCCCCCTTACGCACGGAGAGCGTGAAGCGCATCGGCAGATGCTGGTAAAGCCAGGTTACATCATTCAGTTTTAACATCACGCCCCGGAAGTTTTTCGATAACGGTAAATAAGGCAAAGCACAGCAGCAGCAGTAACAGCGCGGTGACCGCACCGTCCTGACTGCGATAAGAGCCGATCTGCTGATAGAGCCAGTATGGCAGCGTGCGGAAATCGTCATTGCCAAAGAGCGCCACTACGCCAAAATCGCCAATCGACAGCACGCAGGCAAACGCCAGCGCCTGCGCCAGCGGACGTTTTAGCGCGCGGAGTTCGACCGCCTTCAGCCGCTGCCAGCCCTGCATGCCCAGCGACTGGCACAGCAAACCGTAGCGGCTGTTGACGTCGCGCATCGGGTTTTCCAGCACCTTGAGCGCGTAGGGGATGGCCATCAGGGCGTTAGTGAAAATCACGATGCCATCGGCCCTTTCCGGCAGGCCAATGGTGCTGTTGAACAGTAAAAAGAAGCCCGTCGCCAGCACGATGCCCGGCATCGCCAGGATCAGCATGCCCGTCAGCTCCAGCGCCTGTCCGGCTTTACGGGCATGTCGCGCGTACAGCTCGCGGCTGCTCCAGAGCAACATCATGGTCAGCGTCACGCACAGTAGCCCGGCTGCCAGCGCAATGCGCAACGAGGTCCATGTGGCTTGCCACAGGACCGGCTGTTGCAGTACCGACACCACATTCCTGTTGAGGCCATCGGCGATCACGGCCAGCAGCGGCGGCAGCAGAAGCAGGAGCGCCAGCGCGATCAGCATCACGTCCGAGATGCGGCTGTGCAGGCTGTCCTGCGGATCGCGCCAGCCAGAAAGATTATTGCTTCCTGCGGGGATCGCTTTGCTCAGCCGCTGGCTGAGTAACACCAGCGCAAGGCAGCACGCCATCTGCACCATCGCCAGCAGCGCGGCGCGACCGGGATCGTAGTCGTAACTTAGCGCCTGGTAAATCGCCAGCTCAATGGTGGTAGCCTGCGGCCCGCCGCCGAGCGACAGCACGGTGGCAAAGCTGGCAAAACAGAGCATAAAGATTAATGCCGCTACCGGCGGGAGCTGGCGGCGCAGCCACGGCCATTCGACAAAGCGGAAGAATGACCAGCCGCGCATGCCGAGCTGGGCGGCAACCTGACGCTGTTCGCCGGGAATATTTTCCAGCGCCTGCAAAAAGAGGCGCGTTGCCATCGGCATATTGAAAAAGACGTGCGCCAGCAGAATGCCCTGCAGGCCGTAAGGCGAGAATGACCATTCCAGACCAAGCAGGCCGAATAGCGAGGCCAGCCAGCCCTGGCGACCGTAAACGCTCAGAATACCAAATACCGCCACCAGCACGGGCAGGATCAGCGTCATCGCGCACAGCCGCAGCAGGGCAAGCCTGCCGGGGAAACGCCGCCGATACAGGGCGCGCGCCAGAAAAATGGCCGGGATCGCCGACAGCAGGGCAGAAAGCGACGCCTGCCAGAAGGAGAACCGGATAACGTGCCAGAGGTAGCCGTCGTGCCAGAGCGCGAGCAGGTCACTCTCTGGCGCGTTGAACCACAGTGCAAGAAAAGCCCCCAGGCTGACCACCACCATCACTATGGCGGCGAGGAGCCCGGGAAGTAACCAGCCGGGAATCAGCGGCTGACGGCGCGTTGCCATTCACTTACCCATGCTGCACGCTGCGCGGCGACCTGCTGCGGCGTAAACTCCAGCGAGGTTTTTGGTTTGGTCAACTGCTCGAAACCTGCGGGCAGGGCAATGTTAGTGACCGGATACATCCAGTTGCCTGCGGGAATCGCATTCTGGAACGCCGGTGAAACCATAAACTTCAGGAACTTCTCGGCCAGCTCCGGCTGTTTGCTGGCGGCGGTACGCGCGGCGACTTCCACCTGCAGATAGTGTCCTTCACCAAAATTAGCGGCGGCGTAGTTATCTTTCTTCTCGGCGATAATGTGGTAGGCCGGAGAGGTGGTGTAGCTCAGCACCAGGTCGCTTTCACCTTTCAGGAACAGGCCATAGGCTTCGCTCCAGCCCTTGGTGACGGTGACGGTTTTGGCGGCCAGCTTCTGCCACGCTTCCGGCGCTTTATCCCCGTAGACCTTTTGCATCCACAGCAGCAGGCCCAGGCCAGGCGTACTGGTACGCGGGTCTTCATAAATCACGCGCCATTTCTGATCGCTTTCGACCAGCTCTTTCAGGCTCTTCGGCGGGTTTTTCAGCTTATTTTTGTCGTAAACAAAAGCAAAGTAGCCGTAATCGAACGGCACAAAGGTGTCGTTTTTCCAGCCGCCCGGCACGTTAACGGCATCTGCCGCGACGCCGCTTTTGGCAAACAGTTTGGTCTGCGAGGCGGCGTCCAGCAGGTTGTTATCCAGCCCGAGCACCACGTCGGCCTTGCTGTTTTTCCCTTCCATGCGCAGACGGTTGAGCAGCGACACGCCATCTTCCAGCGCCACGAACTTCAGCTCGCAGTTACAGTCCGCTTCAAAGGCTTTTTTAACCACCGGGCCAGGGCCCCAGTCGGCAGAGAAAGAGTCATAGGTGTAGACCGTCAGGACGGGCTTGGCAAAAGCAGGCAGCGCAAACAGCGCCAGCAGGGGAAGAACTTTTTTTAACACTTTGCACCTCAAAGTTGAGTGGCAAAGGATTTTGAGCAACAGCCTCAAATCCCTTCGCCGGCGTTATCCGGATCAGGTTCGACGGGTATTATCTCAGCGCACATCTGTGATGCAGCACCCCGTTGAGAACGGCGCTATTGTAATGATTTGGTGAATATTACGAAAGCGTTATGGCTCCGGCGGCGCAAACCAGGCGGATTTAAAATCAAACCAGCCCAGGGTGTTCATCCGCAGGCCGCGCATGCTGCGCTGGCCCTGGATCATCAGCCAGTGGTGGATCAACGGGACGATCGCCTGCTCGGCCAGCAGCTGCTGGCACCACGCTGCAAGATTCATATCTCCCGCACGCCACTGGGCGGCGTCCTGCTGCCAGTCACGGTCGATGCAGTGCTGGATGAGAGGCACTTCATACAGATGCGAGAAAAGGGAAAAATCGAGCGGCAGGGTAAAGTTGGCGCTGTTGAGCCAGATATCACTGGCGATCTCTCCCTGATGCCATTCGTCATAGTCCACTTCCCTGATCTCCAGCTTGACCCCCTCGGCTGCCAGCAGTCGGGTCATGATTCTGGCGATAAAACGATGCTCTACGTGCTCGCGGTAGTAGGTCAGGGTGATGGACTCCAGCCCTGCGGGTTTGTCGCAGTGCACCGGGCGGGCGTGGTGCCAGCGCGGAAGCAGGCCGTACGCCGGGAACCAGTATGTCTGGTACTGCTCTTCCGCATGGTAGATCAGGTTGGAAGGGGACAAAACGTGGCTGATCCACTTGCGGACGGCCTGGTTTGCCCCACGGTGGGTGCGGCGGTCAAAGAGGAGATAGTAGCAGCCCTCCTCCAGGCGGCTCTCCACGGCCTTTTCTCCGGTGGTGGGGCCTTCAAGCGTCAGCCCGCAGCTCAGGTCTTCATTGAGATCCGGTAATACCCATACGTTCACTTCGTCGATCAGCGCCCGATAGCCAAAGTAGTCATCGAACGCGCGGATTTTCAGCTGGTTGCTGTTATTGCGGGAGACGGAGTAGGGCCCGGTGCCAATTGGCAGGCTGGCAAAATTGTTCAATGTTTCCCACTCGCCGGGCAGAATCATCGACGGCACGTAGCCCAGCAGCCAGGGAAGCCACTTATCCTGCTGCGACAGCTCAATATCCAGCGTCCAGGCCGTGGGGGAGTGGACGCGGGAGATATGCGAGTAGAGCGGGAGCTTGCGTGCTCGCTCCAGAGACGCGATGACGTCGTGCATTTCCAGCTCGCGGCCGTGGTGAAAATGGATGCCGGGGCGTAAGAAAAAGCGCCAGTGAAGCGGGGAAACCTGCTGCCAGTGGTGCGCGATATCCGCCTCCAGTTCCCCATTTTCCTCATTTATCCGCGTCAGGCCGCTGAAGATTTGCCGGGCCATATGGGTTTCAGAGCGGCGTAAGGCCGTGCCGGGCAATAGATTTTTCATCGGACGGTAGTAGAGCACCCGCAGAATGTGTCGGCCCTGACGAAAGCTGCGTCCGAGATGGGAAACCAGCATCTGGCGCACGGCGGCCTTGTCACCCACCAGCTGTACCAGCTGATCGATGCGGTCCTGCTCAAGCAGGTCTTCCGCGCGCTGCTGCTGCAACGCCAGCCCGGTATAGAGAAAGGTCAGCCGCGAACGTTTGCCGCGTCCCGCCTCCGCTTCCCAGCTTAACCAGCCCTGTTGCTGCATGGTGTTGAGCAGCGTGCGCATATGGCGGCGGGAGCAGCTAAGCAGGTCAGCCAGCTCGTTGAGCGTGGTCTCCTGCGATTGCCCCTCGCAGCACTGCCAGAGGCGGATAAACTGTTGTTGCAGACGACCGGAAGGCATAAAAGGGGAACTCCTGACAAAAAACCAGCAATTTATTTATCCCTATATTAGGCCAATAATTCTCCTCGATGAAGCGAGGAGGTAAATTATGAAGAGGTCTACCGCACGTCAGTTTTATCAGCAGTACTTTTCAGCGACGAAGGGATCGTCCTGGCTGGCCCGCCGGTGTGCCGAGCAACGGCTGAAAACGTTAGAAGAATTGATGCAGTGGGACGTTACAACACCGACCTCTTCCCGCTAACTCGCCTCGATCATGTGTGACTGAGTATTGGTGCTAATCACCCGCCAGCAAAATGTTTTTGCTGGCTTTTTTCGTTTATTCTTTCACCCAATTTCGATTCGCTTTCACAAGGACTTGCGCATGCTGTGGTTGATGACGATGGGGCGACGCCTGAACGGCGTGTATGCCGCTTTTATGCTGGTGGCCTTTATGATGGGCGTGGCGGGGGCGCTGCAGGCGCCGACGCTGAGCCTGTTTCTCAGCCGCGAGGTGGGGGCACAGCCGTTTTGGGTCGGCCTGTTTTATACCGTCAACGCGATTGCGGGGATCCTGGTCAGCCTCGCGCTGGCGAAACGATCGGATAGCCAGGGCGATCGTCGTAAGCTGATCCTCTTTTGCTGCGCCATGGCCGTGGGTAACGCGCTGCTCTTTGCCTTCAACCGCCACTACCTGACGCTGATTACCTGCGGCGTACTGCTGGCGTCGCTGGCGAACACCGCCATGCCGCAGCTGTTCGCGCTGGCCCGTGAATATGCGGATAACTCGGCGCGTGAAGTGGTGATGTTCAGCTCGGTGATGCGTGCCCAGCTTTCGCTGGCGTGGGTCATTGGCCCACCGCTGGCCTTCATGCTGGCGTTGAACTACGGCTTTACCACCATGTTTTCCATTGCCGCCGGGATTTTTGTCATCAGCCTGGTATTGATTGCCTTTGCGCTGCCGTCCGTGGCGCGCGTCGAACAGGCGACGGATAAACCTGTCACCCAGGTGAGCGGCTGGCAGGACAAAAACGTCCGCATGCTGTTTATTGCCTCCACGCTGATGTGGACCTGCAACACCATGTACATCATCGATATGCCGCTGTGGATCAGCAGCGATCTGGGTTTACCGGACAAACTCGCGGGGATCTTAATGGGAACTGCCGCCGGGCTGGAAATTCCGGCAATGATTCTGGCGGGTTACTACGTTAAGCGCTTTGGAAAGCGCAGGATGATGATCGTCGCCGTGGCGGCCGGGGTGCTGTTCTACGCGGGGCTGATCCTTTTCCATTCGCGAGAAGCGTTGCTGGCTCTTCAGCTGTTTAACGCCGTGTTTATTGGGATTGTTGCCGGGATCGGCATGCTCTGGTTTCAGGATCTCATGCCCGGTCGTGCAGGTTCGGCGACCACGCTTTTTACCAACAGTATTTCAACCGGAGTGATTCTGGCTGGCGTGATTCAGGGGGCGCTGGCGCAAAGCTATGGGCATGCGTCTGTCTACTGGATGATTGCGGCGCTATCCGTCGTGACGCTCCTGCTGACCTGCCGCGTAAAAGACGTGTGATTGGATGAGTGAAACGGAGCCCGGGAACGCCGGGCTCTGCGAACTGTTTTATTCTGAATACTGATATTTACGCTGTGCGCGTAGCGTCAGGTACATATGAACGAGGCCCATGAAACCGTGTGCCCAGAAATATGTCTCGATAAAGACCGTCAGGAATTTATGCAAATCCAGGACGGATTCCGTGACGGACGAAACCGGCCCGAGCGTGGCGTTCAGCACGAACCAGGCCGCGCCGCAGAGTGCAACGCCCAGCAGCGCCAGCACGCCAAGACCTTGCACCGTTGCCGCCATGCCGCCGGCATGCGCGTCAGGAAGCTGACGCTGCGCGAGGGTGCGAATATCGTCAACAATTCCACGAAAATCCAGCGCCAGCCAGGCGAAGTAATACTTAAATCCGCGCTGGGTTAACATCCATGCCATCATGGCAATGCCACAAAAAATTAAACCAAATCCGGAGATAACATGGACCCAGGTGATAATTCCGTTTAACCCGGATTCGTGGAGGGCTTCACTTTCGGTGAAATTAGAATTGATAATCTGGGCCAGAACCAGTACGGCCACAAGAATGTGCAGTATGCGAAGAAAAGGCGTTTCTTTATGGGGAAGCGTATCGCGTAATGTTGGGTTCATCGCTTTTTACCTCAATAATGAGAGTGCTCATGCGATGCAGTGTGACGCAGATTAATTAACGAAACCTTAACGATCGCTTGCGTCACACTGTATTTATGCGTTCTGATTAGTGGGCTGGATCAATATGCGTCATCACGTTCAGTACATTGAATTTTTGCATTACATTGTTTCTGGCATTCACAGCAATCTGATGTCCTTCTTTTACGCTTAATTCGCCGTTCACTTCCAGATGGACATCGACAAGGGCTAAGTCGCCCATCTTGCGGGTTTTTAAATCATGGAGCCCGGTGACGCCCTCGGTTGCAAGAAGACACGTTTTGATGTCGTGCTCCAGTTCGGGCTCAAGCGAGCGGTCCATCAGGTCGTGCAGGGCATCGGCAGAGAATTTGTAACCCATATGGGCGATGAAAATCCCGACAATCAGGGCCGCAATCAGGTCCATCGCGTGAAAACCCACTAAATTCCCGGCAATGCCGATGGCGACGACCACTGACGAGGCTGCGTCAGAGCGGGCATGCCAGGCATTGGCTATCAGCAGCGAGGACTGAATACGTTTTCCCGTGGCAAACATGTATCTGAACAGGCTTTCCTTCACCACCAGCGCCAGTATTGCCACCCACAACGCGGCCCCGTTCACCAGCTGATGCGTCTCGGGGTGAAGCAGTTTATTCCCTGCGGACCAGAGCATCCCGACGCCAACAAGCAGCAGAATAGCGCCAATAATGAGCTTTGCACCGTTTTCGAAACGCAGATGACCGTAATGATGATCGATATCAGAGGCTTTCTGACTCTTTTTATTTGCAATAAGAACGACAAAGTCAGAGGACAAATCGGAAAGAGAATGAATCCCATCAGCAATTAACCCCTGTGAGCCGGAGAATATTCCTGCAACTATCTGAAAGCCGGTGAGTAAACTATTTATTATCACGCTTACTAATGTGCATTTTTGTATTTCTCGAGAACGGAGATGAGACTCATTGCCATTTTTCTTTTCCATGATTATGTCCGCTGCCAGCTGATTGAGCGGTTATTCTGCGCAGGAAACATTAAATTGACATTAAATATAACGTCATTATTGGCTGGGTTTGGGACGTATTTACAGAAGGTGGCGGGTATCGGGATAAAACGCGGCCTGCAGAATGGACTGCAGGCCGGAGGATTATTTCATAAATGCAGGTTGCTTGTTTTCGTAAGTGGCAATCGCCTCGTCGTGCTGGAGAGTTAAACCAATGCTGTCCAGACCGTTCAGCATGCAGTGACGGCGGAACGCATCAATGCTGAAGCTGTAAGTCTTATCCCCGGCTTTCACCACTTCCGCTTCCAGATCCACTTCAAACGAAATGCCCGGATTCGCCTTAACCAGCGCGAACAATTCATCGACCTGTTCATCGCTCAGCGTGACGGGCAGCAGCTGGTTGTTGAAGCTGTTGCCGTAAAAAATATCCGCGAAGCTTGGGGCAATGACCACTTTAAACCCGTAGTCGGTGAGCGCCCACGGCGCGTGTTCACGGGATGAGCCGCAGCCAAAGTTTTCGCGCGCCAGCAGAATGGATGCCCCTTTGTATTCCGGGAAGTTCAGGACGAATTCCGGGTTCGGCACTTCGCCTTTGTCGTCCAGGAATCGCCAGTCGTTGAACAGATGCGCACCAAAACCAGTACGCGTCACTTTCTGCAGAAACTGTTTCGGAATAATAGCGTCAGTATCGACGTTAGCGGCGTCCAGAGGGACAACCCGGCCCGTATGTTGGGTAAATTTCTCTGCCATGATTGTCTCCTTATTTCAGGCTGCGAATATCGGCGAAATGGCCGGTGACTGCCGCAGCGGCGGCCATTGCCGGGCTGACCAGATGGGTGCGCCCACCGCGGCCCTGACGGCCTTCAAAGTTACGGTTGCTGGTGGAGGCGCAGCGCTCACCCGGATTCAGGCGGTCGTTGTTCATGGCCAGACACATGGAGCAGCCAGGCAGGCGCCACTCGAAGCCCGCTTCGATAAAGATCTTATCCAGACCTTCGGCTTCCGCCTGGGCCTTCACCGGACCGGAGCCAGGTACCACCAGCGCCTGCACGCCCGGTGCCACTTTGCGGCCTTTGGCAATTTCGGCGGCGGCACGCAAATCTTCGATACGGGAGTTGGTGCAGGAACCGATAAAGACTTTATCAATGGCAACGTCGGTCAACGGCACGCCGGGCTTCAGCCCCATATAGGCCAGCGCTTTTTCCGCACTGGCGCGCTCGACCGGATCGGCGAAGGAGGCTGGATCGGGAATGGCGTCATTGACGGAAATCACCTGGCCTGGGTTGGTGCCCCAGGTCACCTGAGGCGCAATCTCTTCAGCCTGCAGCGTGACAACGGTATCAAACGTTGCGCCATCGTCGGTCTTCAGGGTTTTCCAGTACGCGACCGCGTCGTCAAAATTCTGACCTTTCGGCGCGTGCAGACGACCCTTCACGTAGTTAAAGGTGGTTTCGTCCGGGGCGACCAGACCGGCTTTTGCGCCCATCTCAATGGCCATATTGCACAGGGTCATGCGTCCCTCCATGCTCAGCGCCTGGATGGCTTCACCGCAGAATTCAACAACATGACCGGTGCCGCCCGCGCTGCCGGTTTTACCGATGATGGCCAGCACGATGTCTTTTGCGGTAATACCCGGTGCGGCTTTACCCTTCACTTCAATCTTCATGGTTTTGGCGCGGCCCTGTTTCAGGGTCTGCGTTGCCAGCACGTGTTCCACTTCGGACGTGCCGATACCGAACGCCAGGGCGCCAAACGCGCCGTGGGTCGCGGTATGGGAGTCTCCGCAGACGATGGTCATGCCCGGCAGGGTGATCCCTTGCTCAGGCCCCATCACGTGGACGATCCCCTGGTATGGATGGTTCAGGTCGTACAGCTCAACGCCAAATTCCTTGCAGTTCTTAATCAGCTCCTGCATCTGGATACGGGCCATCTCACCCGAAGCATTAATGTCTTTGGTCTGGGTGGATACGTTGTGATCCATCGTCGCGAAGGTTTTACCCGGCTGACGTACCGGGCGCTTGTGCGCGCGCAGGCCGTCAAATGCCTGAGGAGAGGTCACTTCGTGCACCAGATGACGGTCAATGTACAGCAGCGGGGTTTCGTTTGGTGCCTCGTAAACAACGTGCGCATCAAACAACTTTTCATATAACGTCTTAGCCATGATTACACCCCTTCAGCGACATAGCGGGCAATGATGTCGCCCATTTCATCGGTACTGACTGCCGCCGTGCCGCGTGCTAAATCGCCGGTACGGACGCCTTCTTCTAACGCCCGGTTAATGGCGTTCTCAATTGCGGTTGCCGCATCGCCTGCATCCAGGCTGTAGCGCAGCAGCAGGGCCAGGGAGAGGATCTGCGCAATCGGGTTGGCAATGTTTTTGCCTGCGATATCCGGCGCGGAGCCGCCTGCCGGCTCGTACAGGCCAAAGCCCTCTTCGTTCAGGCTTGCGGAGGGCAGCATCCCCATGGAGCCGGTGATCATCGCGCACTCGTCAGAGAGGATATCGCCGAACAGGTTGGAGCACAGCAGCACGTCAAACTGGGACGGATCCTTAATCAGCTGCATGGTTGCGTTGTCGATGTACATGTGCGACAGCGCGACGTCCGGGTACTGCTTAGCCACTTCACTGACGATCTCGCGCCACAAAATGGAAGACTGCAGCACGTTCGCTTTATCAATGGAGGTTACTTTATGGCGGCGTTTGCGAGCCGACTCAAACGCGATGTGGGCGATACGTTCGATTTCGAAGCGGTGATACACCTCGGTGTCGAACGCTTTCTCGTGTTGTCCGCTGCCTTCGCGCCCTTTTGGCTGACCGAAATAGATCCCGCCGGTCAGTTCACGCACGCACAGAATGTCGAAACCGTTGGCGGCGATATCCGCGCGCAGCGGGCAGAACTCTTCCAGACCCTGATACAGCTTCGCCGGACGCAGGTTGCTGAACAGCTTGAAATGTTTACGCAGCGGCAGCAGCGCGCCGCGCTCTGGCTGCTCTGCTGGCGGCAGGTGTTCCCATTTCGGGCCACCGACGGAACCAAACAGCACGGCATCGGCATTTTCGCAGCCTTCCACGGTCGCTTTCGGCAGCGGCGTACCGTGGTTATCAATTGCAATACCGCCCACATCGTAGTGGCTGGTGGTGATTTTCATCGCAAAACGCGCGCGAACGGCTTCCAGTACTTTCAGCGACTGTGCCATCACTTCCGGACCAATACCGTCGCCCGGTAACACAGCAATATGGTAATTCTTCGACATTACACGGTTTCCTTGTTGTTCTCTTTATTCTGAGCTTTGCGTTGCAACTCTTTTTCGACTTCGGCGGCGCGCCAGATGTTGTTCAGAACGTGCACCATCGCTTTCGCGGAGGATTCAACGATATCGGTCGCCAGGCCCACGCCGTGGAAGCGACGGCCGTTGTAATTGACCACGATGTCCACTTGACCCAGTGCATCTTTACCGTGGCCCTTGGCCGTCAGGTCATACTTCACCAGCTCAACGTCGTACTCGGTGACGCGGTTAATCGCCTGGTAGATGGCATCAACAGGGCCATTACCGTTGGCGGCCTCTGCTTTAATTTCATCACCGCAGGCCAGTTTGACCGAGGCGGTGGCGATGTCGCTGGAGCCGGACTGCACGTTGAAGTAATCCAGGCGGAAGTGCTCCGGTTCTTCCTGCTGCTTGTTAATAAAGGCCAGCGCTTCCAGGTCATAGTCGAACACCTGGCCTTTTTTGTCGGCCAGTTTCAGGAACGCGTCGTACAGCTGATCCATGTTGTAATCGCTGTCCTTGTAACCCATCTCTTCCATACGGTGCTTAACCGCCGCGCGGCCGGAACGGGAGGTCAGGTTCAGCTGCACCTGATTCAGGCCGATGGATTCCGGGGTCATGATTTCGTAGTTTTCGCGATTTTTCAGCACGCCATCCTGGTGAATACCGGAGGAGTGTGCGAAGGCACCGGTACCGACAATCGCTTTGTTAGCCGGGATAGGCATGTTGCAAATCTGGCTGACGGTCTGGCTGGTGCGCCAGATTTCGTTGTGATTGATGCGGGTGTGCACGTCCATGATGTCTTTGCGCACTTTGATCGCCATGATCACTTCTTCCAGCGAACAGTTGCCCGCGCGTTCGCCGATACCGTTCATCGCACCCTCTACCTGGCGCGCCCCGGCGTGGACGGCAGCGATAGCATTACCTACGGCCAGACCCAAATCATCGTGGGTGTGGACGGAGATAATTGCCTTATCAATATTTGGTACGCGGTCATACAGGCCGGTGATGATGTTGGAGAACTCAAACGGCATGGTGTAGCCGACGGTGTCCGGGATGTTGATGGTTTTCGCGCCCGCGTTGATGGCGGCTTCTACGACGCGCGCCAGATCTTCGATTGGCGTACGGCCCGCATCTTCACAGGAGAATTCAACGTCATCGGTATAGTTGCGTGCGCGCTTAACCATGTAGACCGCGCGCTCAATCACCTCATCCAGCGTGCTGCGCAGCTTGGTTGCGATGTGCATAGGCGAGGTCGCAATAAAGGTGTGGATACGGAACGCTTCGGCCACTTTCAATGACTCGGCAGCAACGTCGATGTCTTTCTCTACGCAGCGCGCCAGGGCACATACGCGGCTGTTTTTAATCGTGCGAGCGATAGTCTGGACGGATTCGAAATCACCCGGAGACGAGACCGGGAAACCGACCTCCATCACGTCGACACCCATACGTTCGAGAGCCAGCGCGATCTGCAGTTTCTCTTTTACACTCAGGCTTGCCTGTAATGCCTGTTCACCGTCACGTAAAGTAGTATCGAAAATAATGACTTGCTGGCTCATGGGTTAGGTCCTTGTCAGTCTTAGGGCGCCTTGCTACGAGCATAAAAAAACCCGCGCAGTGGCGCGGGTTTTTAGTCTTACTGGTGACGATTCAACGCTGAATTTCGCCCGCCAGTCTACCGCGCACAGTGAATGCGTTTAGTAGTAGTAGACCGGTGAAACGAATGGTGCGAATCATGAATCGTGCTCCGTTAAATTCAATATGCTTTTAGTGGTACTGGATACGCCCGTTCATGTCAACCCCTGACGATGAAAACGCGCCCGACAGACGGAATTGACAGGGTGATCGCTTTAGCTAATTGTGCTGGTTTTCGCTTTCGCGACCCGACTAATTGTCTAATTTTGGACTTAAGAAAAGCGTTGCATAAACAAATAAATATTATTGTTTAAAATGCGTAAAATGCCCTGAAGACGATCCTTTATGATTAAAAGGTTTTGATATCATCAAGTTATAAATGCTGTGAATCTATTCTATAATGTTGAAAAGCGAACAGAGATAACAGGTTGTTAACTAATCGTGGGGGGATAGCAATAACAGTTTAATAATACTTAAGTCATCATTAACCTGACGGCAATTGTATATTTGTTTGGTTTATGGTTTCATTCAAATCCTAAAGTCAAACATATCATTTGCGCTCATTAATTTTCGTTTATATTGAGTCTTTATATATTCCGAATTTTAAATAATTCTCTTTCGCTGTTCGTATTTGCATGATAAATCATATTTTTCGAGATTATTACCGTACGATGGCAAAGGGAGTGTAGCGTGACAGTGGAGTCAGAAGTGTCAGAAAATAATATTAAACAACCTCAAGCTACTGATGGGATTAAACCGCAGTTACGCACGGTGGATCTTAATCTTCTGACGGTGTTTGATGCTGTCATGCAGGAACAGAATATCACCCGCGCGGCCCAAACGTTGGGGATGTCTCAACCTGCCGTAAGTAATGCCGTTGCCAGACTTAAGGTCATGTTTAACGACGAGTTATTTGTCCGTTACGGGAGGGGGATTCAGCCTACAGCGCGCGCATTTCAACTGTTTGGCTCTATCCGCCAGGCGTTGCAGTTGGTACAAAACGAGCTGCCGGGATCGGGCTTTGAACCCTTAAGCAGCGAGCGCGTATTCCATCTTTGCGTCTGTAGCCCGTTAGATAATTATTTAACATCGATTATTTATAATAAAGTTGAAGAGATTGCACCCAATATCAATCTGGTTTTTAAATCATCCCTGAATCAAAACACGGAACATCAGTTACGCTATCAGGAGATCGAATTTGTTCTGGGATATGAAGAGTTCCGTCGTCCAGAATTTTCCTGCGTGCCGCTGTTTAAAGATGAAATGGTTCTGGTCGCCAGTAAAAAACACCCGCGCCTTAATTCTCCGCTGCGAGAAAACGATGTTTATAACGAGCAGCACGCCGTTGTTGCGCTAGACAGATATGCGTCCTTTAGCCTGCCGTGGTATGACACTGCGGATAAACAGGCAAGCGTAGCTTATCAGGGCATGGCCATGGTCAGCGTATTAAACGTGGTCTCCCAGACGCATCTGGTGGCGATTGCGCCGCGCTGGCTGGCAGAAGAGTTTTCTGACCCTTTAAATCTGCAAATTTTGCCTCTGCCGCTCAAGCTAAACAGCCGTACCTGTTATCTTTCCTGGCATGAAGCGGCGGGTCGGGATAAAGGACATCAGTGGATGGAAGAGCTGCTGGTTGGCATCTGTCGCCGATAAACGCATCAGGATAAATTGCATCGGTTTATGTGATTTATCCTGATTTCTTTTGGATAATTGCTATTTTGTTCTGCTGTGATTTTTTTCAGGCTGCTCTACGGCACGCAAAAATAGATGATTTCCTGCATTGTCGTGCTTTTCAGCGATGATTTATCACCCCATCCTCTATTCCCAGAGGAATTAACCATATCTTCTGTTAACGGCTGCTTTTTCTGCTTTGCGTGCCGTTTATCTCCCCGGGTTTGCTAATTGCCTGCCTCATAACGAGCGGTTAAGGTAAAGAACACTCTGCAAAATATAAGATTGGTTTATCCCAATCGTAAGACGGTGCGGAAATGAATTCGGCAGTCCGTCTATAACAAAATGCCTGGAGGCAAAGCATGGAGATGTTGTCTGGCGCGGAAATGGTCGTTCGGTCGCTGATCGATCAGGGCGTAAAGCAAGTGTTCGGCTACCCTGGCGGTGCGGTCCTCGATATTTATGATGCGCTGCATACGGTAGGGGGCATTGACCATGTTCTGGTACGTCACGAGCAGGCGGCGGTGCACATGGCTGACGGCCTGGCGCGTGCGACGGGTGAAGTGGGCGTGGTGTTAGTCACGTCTGGCCCCGGCGCGACAAACGCCATTACCGGCATTGCGACAGCGTATATGGACTCTATCCCGCTGGTGATCCTCTCCGGGCAGGTGGCAACCTCACTGATTGGCTACGATGCGTTTCAGGAGTGCGACATGGTCGGGATTTCGCGTCCCGTTGTGAAGCACAGCTTCCTGGTCAAGCAAACAGAAGACATTCCCGGCGTACTGAAAAAAGCCTTCTGGCTGGCGGCAAGTGGACGCCCTGGACCGGTGGTGGTCGATCTGCCTAAAGATATTCTGAACCCGGCAAACAAGCTTCCTTATGTCTGGCCGGAATCGGTCAGCATGCGCTCTTATAACCCCACAACGCAGGGGCATAAAGGGCAGATCAAGCGGGCATTGCAAACGCTTCTGGCAGCCAAAAAACCGGTGGTCTATGTGGGTGGGGGGGCCGTTAACTCCGCCTGTGAAACGCAGCTGCGTGAACTGATTGAAAAGCTTAACCTTCCCGTTGCGTCGTCGCTGATGGGGCTGGGGGCGTTTCCTGCCACCCATCGTCAGGCACTGGGTATGCTGGGTATGCACGGTACCTATGAAGCCAACATGACGATGCATCATTCCGATGTCATCTTCGCCGTCGGCGTGCGTTTCGACGATCGCACCACCAACAACCTGGCGAAGTATTGCCCAAACGCCACCGTGCTGCACATTGATATCGATCCTACGTCAATTTCAAAAACGGTGTCGGCTGATGTGCCAATCGTCGGCGATGCCCGTCAGGTTCTGGAGCAAATGCTGGACCTGCTGACCCAGGAGAGTACAACCCAGCCGCTGGATGAGATCCGCGACTGGTGGCAGCAGATTGAACAGTGGCGCGCGCGTCAGTGCCTGAAATATGACACCCAAAGTGAAAACATAAAGCCGCAGGCGGTCATTGAAGCGGTGTGGCGACTGACGAAAGGTGAGGCTTACGTGACCTCAGACGTGGGGCAGCACCAGATGTTTGCTGCCCTGTATTACCCATTTGATAAACCGCGACGCTGGATCAACTCCGGTGGTTTAGGAACCATGGGCTTTGGTCTGCCTGCCGCGCTGGGCGTGAAGCTGGCGCTGCCGAATGAAACCGTCGTCTGCGTGACCGGAGATGGCAGTATTCAGATGAACATTCAGGAGCTGTCTACCGCGCTGCAGTATGAACTGCCGGTACTGGTACTGAACCTGAATAACGGGTATCTCGGTATGGTGAAGCAGTGGCAGGATATGATCTACTCCGGCCGTCATTCTCAGTCATATATGAAATCGCTGCCGGACTTTGTTCGTCTTGCTGAAGCTTACGGACATGTAGGCATGCGGGTGACCGATCCGGCTGAGCTGGAAACGAAGCTCGCACAAGCGCTTGAGCACGTTAAAAACAACCGCCTCGTCTTTATGGATGTGATTGTTGATGGAACCGAGCACGTTTATCCGATGCATATTCGTGGTGGTGGTATGGATGAAATGTGGTTAAGCAAAACGGAGAGAACCTGATATGCGCCGGATATTATCTGTTTTACTGGAAAACGAGTCTGGCGCACTGTCGCGCGTCATTGGCCTTTTTGCGCAGCGCGGCTATAACATTGAAAGCCTGACCGTTGCCCCGACGGAAGACCCCACGCTGTCGCGCATGACGATCCAAACCGTCGGCGATGCCAAAGTGCTTGAGCAGATTGAGAAACAGCTGCATAAGCTGGTCGACGTACTGCGCGTGAGCGAGCTGGGGCAGGGGGCCTACGTTGAACGTGAGGTCATGTTGGTGAAAATCCAGGCCAGCGGCTACGGGCGTGATGAAGTCAAACGCAATGCGGATATTTTCCGCGGACAGATTATCGACGTCACGCCTTCTCTTTATACGGTTCAGCTGGCCGGGACGAGCGACAAGCTGGATGCTTTCCTGGCGTCCGTGCGGGATGTCGCAAAAATTGTCGAGGTAGCGAGATCGGGTGTAGTTGGTCTGTCACGCGGCGAGAAAATCATGCGTTAGTTGTCAAAAAGGTTCGCCTCTTTCTGCCCGGTCGCCAAAGCCGGGCTTTTTTTTGTGTAATCAGCCGACAACGCAGATAAAAGCGGTTGCCGCGAAGGCTTTTCTGCGTTTAGATGTTAAAAGATTTAACCATAACCTTGACAGGGCCATGGACTCTTTTCTTTTTTTAAGGGGCAATTGTGAAACTGGATGAAATCGCCCGGCTAGCCGGCGTGTCACGAACAACGGCCAGCTATGTGATTAACGGTAAAGCAAAGCAGTACCGTGTCAGCGACAAGACCGTTGAAAAAGTTATGGCGGTGGTTCGTGAGCATAACTACCATCCGAATGCTGTCGCAGCCGGTCTGCGTGCCGGGCGTACCCGCTCTATTGGTCTGGTGATCCCTGACCTGGAAAACACCAGCTATACCCGTATCGCCAACTATCTTGAACGTCAGGCGCGTCAGCGCGGCTATCAGTTGCTGATTGCCTGCTCGGAAGATCAGCCCGACAACGAGATGCGCTGCATTGAGCATCTTCTCCAGCGCCAGGTGGATGCCATCATCGTGTCGACCTCCTTGCCGCCAGAGCATCCGTTCTACCAGCGCTGGGCGAACGACCCGTTCCCAATCGTTGCGCTGGATCGCGCGCTGGATCGCGAGCATTTCACCAGCGTCGTGGGTGCGGATCAGGATGATGCAGAAATGCTGGCCGCAGAGCTGAGAACATTCCCCGCTGAAACGGTGCTGTATCTTGGCGCGCTGCCCGAGCTTTCCGTGAGCTTCCTGCGCGAGCAGGGGTTCAGAACTGCCTGGAAAGACGATCCGCGCGAGGTTCATTACCTTTATGCTAACAGCTACGAGCGTGAAGCCGCCGCGCAGCTGTTCGAAAAATGGCTGGAAACGCACCCGATGCCTCAGGCGCTGTTCACCACCTCGTTCGCGCTCTTGCAGGGCGTTATGGATGTGACCTTACGCCGTGAAGGGAAACTGCCCTCCGACCTGGCGATTGCCACGTTCGGGGATAACGAGCTGCTCGACTTCCTCCAGTGCCCGGTGTTGGCGGTAGCACAGCGTCACCGCGATGTCGCTGAACGCGTGCTTGAGATTGTGCTGGCAAGCCTGGATGAGCCGCGCAAGCCGAAGCCGGGCCTGACGCGTATCAAACGTAATCTCTACCATCGCGGAATTTTAAGCCGCCAAAAATGAAATGACTGGGGCGGAGAAATCTGCCCCATTGTGTTGCGTTAATTCGTGCAGATAATTCCCGGAGAGAAATTAGGATAATTCTTGAGGGATCATAATCACCTATTTTTGATAATTCATTCTGGCTTTTAAATTGTTCCTTTAAAGAACGCCCGGGCGATTTTAAACAGTATTCTTTGTATTATTTTGTTACAAACCCTCTTCGGTCGATGAATATTCAGACGTTTTTCCTTCTCCTTTGCCAGCTTACGTGGCAACCGCCGTGCTTACCGTGTGTCTGGGTGAATCTGGCGCTGTTATCCCCTGTGAATCTGTCATAAAATGCTGCCCGCGTCGCAAACTGACACTTTATATTTATCTGCGATGATATTGAGTGAGCTTTAACGCTAGTGTGCATATTCGGTTTTTTTCTTACAAATATTCATAACGTTAATTTTGCCTCGCCAGTTGTGCAGTTATTAACCAGGACTGTTTATCTCTGTAAATAGAGGGCTTTCGAGTCCTTATACGGAGAGTCCTGGCTTGACAAGCTTTTCCCTCGCTCCGTAAACTCCTTTAGGTGGGAATTTGTGGGTTAAAGTGGTGAGGAGGGGTGAGACTGGCATGTTCCGTGGAGCTACGTTAGTCAATCTCGACAGCAAAGGGCGTTTATCGGTACCAACCCGATACCGCGATCGGCTGATTGAGAACGCTGCGGGTCAAATGGTTTGCACCATTGACATTAACTCCCCCTGCCTGCTGCTTTACCCCTTGCCTGAATGGGAAATTATTGAGCAAAAGCTGTCGCGACTGTCGAGCATGAACCCGCAGGAACGCCGCGTACAGCGGCTGTTATTGGGACATGCCAGTGAATGTCAGATGGATAACGCAGGGCGGTTACTGATTGCCCCTGTGTTGCGGCAACATGCCGGTCTGACCAAAGAAGTGATGCTGGTCGGGCAGTTCAACAAGTTTGAACTGTGGGATGAAACGACCTGGTATCAACAGGTCAAGGAAGATATCGACGCTGAGCAGTCTGATTCCGCGACATTATCGGAACGGCTGCAGGACTTGTCTCTATAAATATGATGGAAAATTATAAACATAAAACGGTGTTGCTGGACGAGGCCGTTAACGGCCTGAATATTCGTCCGGATGGCATCTACATTGATGGCACGTTTGGTCGCGGTGGTCACTCGCGTTTGATTCTCTCCCAGCTTGGAGAGGAAGGACGTCTGCTGGCAATCGATCGCGATCCGCAGGCTATTGCCGTTGCACAGACCATCAATGACCCACGCTTTTCCATCGTGCATGGACCTTTCTCTGCGCTCGCGGACTATGTCGCTGAGCGCGGCCTGACGGGCAAGATCGACGGGATTCTTCTCGATCTTGGCGTCTCTTCACCCCAACTCGATGATGCTGAACGTGGTTTCTCCTTTATGCGTGATGGTCCGCTGGACATGCGGATGGACCCGACGCGCGGCCAGTCTGCCGCTGAGTGGTTACAGACCGCTGACGAAGCAGATATTGCATGGGTCATCAAAACGTTCGGCGAAGAGCGCTTTGGCAAACGCATTGCGCGCGCCATCGTTGAGCGCAATCGCATTGAGCCAATGACCCGCACCAAAGAGTTGGCCGAAGTGATCGCGGCGGCGACGCCGGTGAAGGATAAGCACAAACATCCCGCGACCCGTACCTTCCAGGCGGTTCGCATCTGGGTAAACAGTGAACTGGAGGAAATAGAGCTGGCGCTAAAAAGCTCGCTCGACGTGCTGGCCCCGGGTGGGCGGTTATCCATCATCAGCTTCCATTCGCTGGAAGACCGTATTGTGAAACGCTTTATGCGTGAACAAAGCCGCGGTCCTCAGGTGCCAGCGGGGCTGCCGATGACGGAAGAACAACTCAGGAAGCTGGGTGGCCGTCAGTTGCGAGCATTAGGCAAGTTGATGCCGGGCGAAGAAGAAGTGGCAGAGAATCCACGCGCCCGTAGTTCAGTGCTGCGTGTTGCAGAGAGGACGAACGCATGATCGGCAGAGTGACAGAGACCCTAAGCAAAGTTAAGGATTCGTTAGGAAGCAACGAGCGCCATGCCTTGCCTGGCGTGATCGGCGACGATCTTTTGCGGTTTGGGAAACTGCCACTCTGTCTGTTCATTTGCATCATTGTCACGGCAGTTACGGTGGTGACCACCGCCCACCATACACGTTTATTGACTGCGCAACGCGAGCAGATGGTACTGGAACGCGATGCGCTGGATATTGAATGGCGAAATTTGATCCTTGAAGAAAACGCGCTCGGCGATCACAGCCGGGTTGAACGGATCGCAACGGAAAAGCTGCAGCTGCAGCATGTTGATCCTTCGCAGGAAAATATCGTAGTACAAAAATAAGGGAAAACGCGACGCATGAAAGCAGCGGCAAAAACGCTAAAACCAAAACGTCAGGAAGAACAGGCCAACTTTGTCAGTTGGCGTTTTGCGTTGCTTTGCGGCTGCATTTTACTCGCGCTGGGTTTTCTGCTGGGACGCGTGGCCTGGCTGCAAATCATCGCCCCTGACATGCTGGTACGCCAGGGCGATATGCGCTCTCTGCGCGTCCAGGAAGTGTCGACCTCCCGCGGAATGATCACCGACCGCTCGGGTCGTCCACTGGCGGTGAGCGTGCCGGTGAAGGCGATCTGGGCCGATCCGAAAGAGCTGCACGACGCTGGCGGTATCACGCTTGATAACCGCTGGAAGGCGCTTGCGGACGCGCTGAAGATGCCGCTGGACCAGTTAGCTTCACGCGTGAATAGCAACCCGAGAGGGCGTTTTATCTATCTGGCGCGTCAGGTGAACCCTGATATGGCGGATTATATTAAAAAATTAAAGCTGCCGGGGATCCATCTGCGTGAAGAATCCCGTCGTTACTATCCATCCGGCGAAGTGACTGCTCACCTCATTGGCTTTACTAACGTTGATAGCCAGGGGATTGAAGGTGTTGAAAAAAGCTTTGATAAATGGCTCACCGGCCAGCCCGGCGAGCGCATTGTGCGTAAAGACCGCTATGGTCGCGTGATCGAGGACATTTCCTCAACGGACAGCCAGGCCGCACACAACCTTGCGCTGAGTATCGATGAGCGCTTACAGGCGCTGGTCTACCGCGAGCTGAACAACGCCGTGGCCTTCAACAAAGCGGAATCGGGCAGTGCCGTGTTAGTCGACGTCAACACGGGTGAAGTGCTGGCGATGGCCAATAGCCCGTCCTACAACCCTAACAATCTCACCGGTACGCAGAAGGATGTTATGCGTAACCGTACCATCACCGACGTGTTCGAACCGGGTTCGACCGTAAAGCCGATGGTGGTTATGACTGCACTTCAGCGCGGTATCGTTAATGAAAATACCGTCCTGAATACCATTCCTTACCGAATTAACGGTCACGAAATCAAAGACGTGGCGCGCTACAGCGAATTGACCCTGACCGGGGTGTTACAGAAGTCGAGTAACGTCGGTGTTTCAAAGCTGGCGTTAGCGATGCCGTCCTCAGCGTTAGTAGAGACTTACTCACGTTTTGGGCTTGGAAAGGCGACCAATTTGGGGTTGGTCGGAGAACGCAGTGGCTTATATCCTCAAAAACAACGGTGGTCTGACATAGAGAGGGCCACCTTCTCTTTCGGCTACGGGCTAATGGTGACACCGTTACAGTTAGCGCGAGTCTACGCAACGATCGGCAGTTATGGCGTTTATCGTCCACTGTCGATCACCAAAGTTGATCCACCGGTTCCCGGTGAGCGAATCTTCCCGGAATCGACCGTCCGTACGGTTGTTCATATGATGGAAAGCGTGGCGCTGCCTGGCGGCGGCGGCGTGAAGGCGGCAATCAAAGGTTATCGCATCGCCATCAAGACCGGTACGGCGAAGAAAGTGGGGCCGGACGGCCGCTATATCAACAAATACATTGCCTATACCGCAGGCGTTGCGCCTGCAAGCAATCCGCGTTTTGCGCTGGTGGTCGTAATAAACGATCCACAGGCGGGTAAATACTACGGCGGCGCCGTCTCCGCGCCTGTGTTCGGGGCTATCATGGGCGGCGTGTTACGCACCATGAACATTGAACCGGATGCGCTGGCGACGGGCGAAAAAAGTGAATTTGTAATTAATCAAGGCGAGGGTACAGGTGGCAGATCGTAATTTGCGCGACCTTCTCGCTCCGTGGGTGCCAAATGCACCGGAGCGAGCACTGCGAGAGATGGTACTGGACAGCCGCGTGGCTGCTTCTGGCGATCTTTTTGTGGCGGTGGTCGGTCATCAGGCGGACGGGCGTCGTTATATCCCGCAGGCGATTGCGCAAGGTGTGGCTGCCATTATTGCTGAGGCGAAAGATGAGGCAACCGACGGGGAGATCCGTGAAATGCACGGGGTGCCTGTTATCTATCTCAGCCAGTTAAACGAGCGTCTTTCCGCGCTGGCGGGACGTTTTTATCACGAACCTTCCGACCAGCTGCGTCTGGTTGGCGTGACGGGTACCAACGGTAAAACCACTACTACGCAGCTGATGGCGCAGTGGGCCCAGCTGCTGGGTGAAACTGGTGCGGTGATGGGAACTGTGGGCAACGGCCTGCTGGGCAAAGTGAGCCCGACGGAAAACACCACCGGCTCGGCGGTAGATGTACAGCACGTGCTTGCCGGTCTGGCAGGGCAGGGGGCAACCTTTGCTGCGATGGAAGTCTCTTCCCACGGTCTGGTACAGCACCGCGTCGCGGCGCTGAAATTTGCCGCTTCCGTGTTTACCAACCTGAGCCGCGATCATCTTGATTATCACGGTGATATGGAGCATTACGAAGCCGCGAAATGGCTGCTGTTCTCTACTCACCATTACGGACAAGCCATCATCAACGCCGACGACGAAGTGGGCCGCCGCTGGCTGGCGAAGCTGCCGGATGCGGTTGCGGTGTCGATGGAAGACCATATCAATCCAAACTGCCACGGCCGCTGGCTGAAGGCGGTTGAGGTGAATTACCACGACAGCGGGGCGACAATCCGCTTTGCCTCTTCCTGGGGTGAAGGTGAAATTGAAAGCCGCCTGATGGGCGCCTTTAACGTCAGCAACCTGCTGCTGGCGCTGGCAACGCTGCTGGCGCTGGGTTATCCGATGGCTGAACTGCTGAAAACCTCAGCGCGTCTGCAGCCGGTTTGCGGCCGTATGGAAGTGTTCAGCGCGCCGGGCAAACCGACCGTTGTGGTTGATTATGCCCACACGCCGGATGCGCTGGAAAAAGCGCTGGAGGCGGCGCGTCTGCACTGCACCGGTAAGCTCTGGTGCGTGTTTGGCTGCGGCGGCGATCGCGATAAAGGCAAACGCCCGCTGATGGGGGCTATTGCCGAGCAGTTCGCGGATATTCCGGTTGTGACCGATGACAACCCGCGTACCGAAGAGCCGCGCGCCATCATCAATGACATTCTGGCGGGCATGCTGGACGCGGGCCGCGCTCGCGTGGTGGAAGGGCGTGCGGAAGCCGTGACCAACACCATCATGCAGGCGCGGGAGAATGATGTTGTCCTGCTGGCGGGTAAAGGCCATGAAGATTATCAGATCGTTGGCAATCGCCGTCTGGACTACTCGGATCGCGTAACGGCAGCGCGTCTGCTGGGAGTCGTGGCATGATTAGCATCACGTTAAGCCAGGCCGCTGCCATCCTGCAGGGCGACCTGCACGGGCAAGACCTGACGATTGATGCCGTCACGACGGACACCCGCAAAATCACCGCTGGCTGTCTGTTTGTGGCGCTGAAAGGCGAGCGTTTTGACGCGCATGATTTTGCTGAACAGGCCAAAGAGAACGGCGCCGGTGCGCTGCTGGTCAGCCGCAAGCTTGATATCAATCTTCCGCAAATTGTGGTGAAAGATACGCGTCTCGCGTTCGGTGAGCTGGCCGCCTGGGTTCGCCAGCAGGTCCCTACGCGCGTTGTCGCCTTGACCGGATCATCAGGCAAGACATCGGTGAAAGAGATGACGGCGGCGATCCTCAGCCAGTGCGGCAACACGCTCTATACCGCGGGCAACCTCAATAATGACATCGGCGTGCCGATGACATTACTCCGCCTGACCAAAGAACACGAATTTGCGGTGATCGAGTTAGGGGCAAACCATCAGGGCGAAATTGCCTGGACCGTAAGCCTGACTCGTCCGGAAGCCGCGCTGGTGAATAACCTCGCGGCTGCGCATCTGGAAGGCTTTGGCTCGCTGGAAGGCGTCGCGAAAGCTAAAGGTGAGATTTACACCGGCCTGCCGGATGACGGTATCGCCATCCTGAACGCCGACAACAACGACTGGCTGAACTGGCAGAGCATCATTGGTTCGCGTAAAACCTGGCGCTTCTCTCCGAATGCGGTCAACAGTGATTTTACCGCGACCAATATCCATGTGACGTCGCACGGCACGGAGTTCACCCTCACCACCCCAACGGGTGGCGTTGATGTGCTGCTGCCACTGCCGGGCCGCCATAATATCGCTAATGCGCTTGCGGCGGCGGCGTTGTCGACGGCGGTGGGCGCGTCGCATGAGGCGATTAAAACCGGGCTGGCGAACCTGAAAGCCGTACCGGGACGCCTGTTCCCGATTCAGCTTTCGGAAAACAAGCTGCTGCTGGATGACTCCTACAACGCGAACGTTGGCTCGATGACGGCGGCGGTGCAGGTGTTATCTGAAATGCCGGGCTACCGCATCATGGTGGTTGGCGATATGGCAGAGCTGGGCGACGAAAGCGAAGCCTGTCATACCCAGGTCGGTGAAGCGGCGAAAGCGGCGGGGCTGGACTGCGTGCTGAGCGCGGGAAAACTGAGCCAGCCGATTAGCCATGCCAGCGGCGTTGGCGAGCATTTTGCTGACAAAGCCGCGTTGATAGCGCGCCTTAAGGCGTTGATTACAGAAAAACAAATTGTGACTGTGTTAGTGAAAGGTTCACGTAGTGCCGCCATGGAAGAGGTTGTGCACGCATTACAGGAGAACGGGACATGTTAGTTTGGCTGGCCGAACATTTGGTCAAATATTATTCAGGCTTTAACGTCTTTTCCTATCTGACGTTTCGCGCCATCGTCAGCCTGCTGACTGCGCTGTTCATCTCGCTGTGGATGGGCCCGCGCATGATTGCCCGTCTGCAAAAACTCTCTTTCGGCCAGGTTGTACGTAACGACGGTCCGGAATCGCACTTCAGCAAGCGCGGCACGCCGACCATGGGCGGGATCATGATCCTGACCGCCATCGTCGTTTCCGTGCTGCTGTGGGCATATCCCTCCAACCCGTACGTCTGGTGCGTTCTGACGGTACTGGTGGGTTACGGGATCATCGGTTTTGTTGATGATTACCGCAAAGTCGTTCGTAAAGATACTAAGGGCCTGATCGCGCGCTGGAAGTATTTCTGGATGTCGGTGATCGCGCTGGGCGTTGCCTTCGCGCTGTATCTGGCCGGGAAAGACACGCCAGCCACCGAGCTGGTCGTGCCGTTCTTTAAGGATGTGATGCCACAGCTGGGGCTGTTCTACATCCTGCTGGCCTACTTTGTGATTGTCGGTACCGGCAATGCCGTTAACCTGACCGACGGTCTGGATGGCCTGGCCATTATGCCAACCGTCTTTGTGGCCGCAGGTTTTGCGCTGGTGGCGTGGGCGACCGGTAACATGAACTTCGCGAACTACCTGCATATCCCTTATCTGCGTCACGCGGGTGAACTGGTGATCGTCTGTACGGCAATTGTCGGCGCGGGGCTGGGCTTCCTGTGGTTCAACACCTATCCGGCGCAGGTCTTTATGGGTGACGTTGGTTCTCTGGCTTTGGGCGGTGCGCTCGGCATTATCGCCGTACTGCTGCGTCAGGAGTTCCTGCTGGTGATCATGGGCGGCGTGTTTGTGGTTGAAACCCTGTCGGTGATTTTGCAGGTCGGTTCCTTCAAGCTGCGCGGTCAGCGCATCTTCCGTATGGCGCCGATTCACCACCACTATGAACTGAAAGGCTGGCCGGAGCCGCGCGTGATTGTGCGCTTCTGGATCATTTCGCTGATGCTGGTGCTGATTGGCCTGGCAAC
Organism: Enterobacter sp. MGH 24; assembly: GCF_000493015.1. Classification (NCBI taxonomy): domain Bacteria; kingdom Pseudomonadati; phylum Pseudomonadota; class Gammaproteobacteria; order Enterobacterales; family Enterobacteriaceae; genus Enterobacter; species Enterobacter sp. MGH 24. The sequence goes on from NZ_KI535657.1 coordinate 2,181,443, forward strand.
GCTGAAGGTACGTTAATCATGGCAGATTACCAGGGCAAAAAAGTCGTTATCATCGGGTTGGGCCTCACGGGGCTCTCCTGCGTGGACTTTTTCCTCGCACGCGGCGTGACGCCACGCGTGATGGATACGCGTGTCTCTCCGCCGGGTCTGGACAAACTGCCGGAACAGGTTGAACGCCACCTTGGTGGTCTGAATGATGACTGGCTGCTGGCAGCCGATCTGATTGTCGCCAGCCCAGGTATGGCGCTGGCGCACCCTTCGCTGAGCGCTGCCGCGGATGCGGGCGTTGAGATTGTTGGCGATATCGAGCTGTTCTGCCGCGAAGCGCAGGCGCCCGTTATCGCCATTACCGGTTCTAACGGTAAAAGCACCGTCACCACCCTGGTGGGTGAAATGGCGAAAGCGGCGGGCGTGAACGTCGGCGTTGGCGGTAACATTGGTTTACCCGCTCTGATGCTGCTGGATAAAGGCTGTGAGCTGTATGTTCTCGAGCTTTCCAGCTTCCAGCTGGAAACAACCTCCAGCCTGCACGCTGCGGCTGCGACGATCCTCAACGTGACTGAAGATCATATGGACCGGTATCCATTTGGCCTGCAGCAGTACCGTGCCGCCAAGCTGCGCGTTTATGAAAATGCCAAAGTCTGCGTGGTTAACGCCGATGACGCGCTGACCATGCCTGTGCGTGGTGCAGACGATCGCTGTATCAGCTTCGGTATCACGATGGGGGATTACCACCTGAACCGCCAGCTGGGCGAAACCTGGCTGCGCGTGAAGGGTGAGAAAGTGCTGAACGTGAAAGAGATGAAGCTCACTGGTCAGCACAACTATACCAATGCCCTGGCGGCGCTGGCGCTGGCGGATGCCGTCGGGCTGCCGCGCTCTTCCAGCCTGAAAGCGTTAACCACGTTTTCCGGCCTGGCACACCGTTTCCAGCTGGCGCTGGAGCACAACGGCGTGCGCTGGATCAACGACTCCAAAGCCACCAACGTAGGAAGCACGGAGGCCGCGCTGAACGGCCTGCACGTTGACGGCACGCTGCATTTGCTGCTGGGCGGCGACGGTAAATCCGCTGATTTCTCCTCCCTGAAGCCGTATCTCTCCGGAGATAACGTCCGTCTGTACTGCTTCGGCCGTGACGGCAGCGAGCTGGCTGAGCTGCGCCCTGAGGTTGCTGAGCAAACCGAAACCATGGAACAGGCGATGCGGCTGATTGCTCCTCGCGTGAAGCCTGGCGATATGGTGCTGCTCTCTCCGGCCTGCGCCAGCCTCGATCAATTCAAGAATTTCGAACAGCGTGGTGATGTATTTACCCGCCTGGCGAAGGAGTTAGGCTAATGCGTTTATCTCTCCCTCGCCTGAAAATGCCGCGCCTGCCAGGATTTGGGATCCTGGCATGGGTGTTTGCGGCGCTCAAAGGCTGGGTGATGGGCTCTCGTCAAAAAGATAACGACAGCCTGGTCATGTACGATCGCACGCTGTTCTGGCTCACGATGGGGCTGGCGGCGGTGGGCTTTATTATGGTGACGTCAGCCTCAATGCCTGTCGGGCAGCGTCTGGCGAACGATCCTTTCCTGTTTGCCAAGCGTGATGGTCTTTACATCATCCTGGCGTTCTGTCTGGCGCTGGTGACCTTGCGTCTGCCAATGGAGTTCTGGCAGCGGCACAGTACGGCGATGCTGATCGCCTCGATTATTATGCTGCTGATCGTACTGGTGGTGGGGAGCTCTGTTAACGGGGCATCGCGCTGGATCGCCTTTGGCCCGCTGCGTATTCAGCCTGCGGAATTTACCAAGCTCTCCCTGTTCTGCTACCTGGCTAACTACCTGGTGCGTAAGGTAGATGAAGTGCGTAACAACCTGCGCGGCTTCTTAAAACCGATGGGCGTGATTCTGGTGCTGGCGGTATTACTGCTGGCGCAGCCTGACCTCGGTACCGTTGTCGTGCTGTTCGTTACCACCCTGGCGATGCTGTTCCTGGCGGGCGCGAAGCTGTGGCAGTTCATCGCTATCATCGGGATGGGGATTTCGGCGGTTGTGCTGCTGATCCTCGCCGAGCCTTACCGTATTCGCCGTGTAACCTCGTTCTGGAACCCGTGGGAAGATCCGTTCGGCAGCGGTTACCAGCTGACGCAGTCGCTGATGGCCTTTGGTCGCGGTGAAGTCTGGGGGCAGGGTCTGGGTAACTCGGTACAGAAACTGGAGTATTTACCGGAAGCGCACACTGACTTCATCTTCTCCATTATTGCGGAAGAACTGGGTTATATCGGTGTGGTATTAGCGCTATTAATGGTATTCTTCGTCGCTTTCCGCGCCATGTCCATCGGCCGGAAAGCGCTGGAGATCGATCACCGCTTCTCAGGATTCTTAGCCTGTTCAATTGGTATCTGGTTTAGCTTCCAGGCATTGGTTAACGTCGGGGCCGCAGCGGGTATGCTGCCGACCAAAGGTCTGACGTTGCCGTTGATCAGTTATGGTGGTTCGAGTCTGTTGATTATGTCGACGGCCATCATGTTTTTGTTGCGCATAGATTATGAAACGCGTCTGGAAAAAGCCCAGGCGTTTACACGAGGTTCACGATGAATCAACCGAAGCGGTTAATGGTGATGGCAGGCGGTACCGGTGGACACGTGTTCCCGGGACTGGCGGTTGCGCACCATTTAATGGATCAGGGCTGGCAGGTACGCTGGCTGGGAACCGCAGACCGCATGGAAGCCGATCTGGTACCGAAGCACGGTATCGAGATCGACTTTATTCGTATTTCCGGCCTTCGGGGCAAAGGCCTCAAGGCAATGCTGCTGGCACCGGTGCGTATTTTTAACGCCTGGCGTCAGGCCCGCACCATCATGAAGCGCTTTAAGCCCGATGTGGTGCTGGGCATGGGCGGCTATGTCTCGGGTCCTGGCGGGCTGGCGGCGTGGTCGTTAGGTATTCCCGTCGTGCTGCATGAGCAGAACGGTATTGCCGGTCTGACCAACAAATGGCTGGCGAAAATCGCCACCAAAGTCATGCAGGCGTTTCCCGGCGCGTTCCCGAAAGCGGACGTGGTGGGTAACCCGGTGCGTGTGGACGTGCTGGCGCTCCCGCTGCCGGACGCTCGCCTGACGGGCCGTGAAGGGCCGGTGCGTGTACTGGTCGTCGGCGGCTCTCAGGGCGCGCGCATCTTAAACCAGACGATGCCGCAGGTTGCCGCAAAGCTGGGGGATGCCGTGACCATCTGGCATCAGAGCGGAAAAGGCGCTCAGCAGACCGTTGAGCAGGCTTACGCAGACGAAGGTCAGCCGCAGCATAAAGTCACAGAGTTTATCGACGACATGGCGGCAGCGTATGCCTGGGCCGATGTCGTGGTCTGTCGTTCAGGCGCGCTGACGGTGAGCGAGATCGCCGCCGCCGGTCTGCCGGCCCTGTTTGTGCCGTTCCAGCACAAAGACAGGCAGCAGTACTGGAATGCGCTGCCGCTTGAGAAAGCCGGTGCCGCGAAAATTTTTGAGCAGCCACAATTTACCGCCGATGCGGTCGCCACCACCCTGGCGGGCTGGAACAGAGACGCACTGCTGGAGATGGCGCAACGCGCGCGCGCGGCCGCTATCCCTGATGCGACGGAACGGGTGGCAAAAGAAGTGAGCCTGGCAGCCCAGGCTTAACCCTCGCAGCGCGTGTTGCGCTGCATGAATTTTAAGTAGTCGATGGCGTTTAGAGAATGAATACACAACAACTGGCAAAACTGCGTTCAATCGTGCCCGAGATGCGTCGCGTCCGGCACATTCACTTTGTTGGCATCGGTGGTGCTGGCATGGGCGGTATTGCCGAAGTGTTAGCTAACGAAGGCTATCAGATCAGCGGGTCTGACCTGGCGCCAAACCCTGTTACGCAGCAGCTGGCGTCGCTTGGGGCGACTATTTATTTCAACCATCGTCCGGAAAACGTGCGCGATGCGAGCGTGGTGGTGGTATCCAGCGCCATCTCCTCTGACAACCCGGAAATCGTTGCCGCGCACGAAGCGCGCATTCCGGTGATCCGCCGTGCAGAAATGCTGGCCGAACTGATGCGTTTCCGTCACGGCATCGCCATTGCCGGGACCCACGGTAAAACCACGACCACGGCGATGGTTTCCAGTATTTATGCAGAAGCGGGTCTCGATCCGACGTTCGTCAACGGCGGTCTGGTCAAAGCCGCAGGCGTACATGCGCGTCTGGGCCACAGCCGTTATCTGATTGCCGAAGCGGATGAAAGCGACGCGTCGTTCCTGCACCTGCAGCCGATGGTTGCGATTGTCACTAACATCGAAGCTGACCATATGGATACCTACCAGGGTGACTTCGAGAACTTAAAGCAGACCTTCATCAACTTCCTGCACAACCTGCCGTTCTATGGACGCGCGGTGATGTGCGTAGACGATCCGGTGATCCGCGAGCTGCTGCCGCGCGTGGGCCGTCAAATCACCACTTACGGCTTCAGCGAAGACGCTGACGTCCGCGTGGAAGAGTACAAACAGATTGGTGCGCAGGGGCACTTCACCCTGGCGCGTCAGGACAAAGAACTGCTGCACGTCACGCTGAATGCGCCAGGTCGCCATAACGCCCTCAATGCCGCAGCGGCAGTAGCCGTTGCGACGGAAGAAGGCATTGATGATGATGCGATTCTGCGCGCGCTGGAAAGCTTCCAGGGCACCGGCCGTCGTTTCGACTTCCTCGGTGAATTCCCGCTGGACGCCGTGAACGGTAAAGCCGGCACAGCGATGCTGGTGGACGACTACGGTCACCATCCGACCGAAGTGGACGCCACCATTAAAGCCGCACGTGCAGGCTGGCCTGACAAAAATCTGGTGATGGTCTTCCAGCCGCACCGCTTCACGCGTACTCGCGATCTGTATGACGATTTCGCCAGCGTCCTGTCCCAGGTTGATACCCTGTTAATGCTGGATGTTTATTCAGCGGGCGAAACTCCGATTCCAGGCGCAGACAGTCGTTCTTTATGTCGCACCATCCGTGGACGCGGTAAAGTGGACCCTATTCTGGTTTCTGACCCTGTGCAGGTGGCGGAGATTCTGGCGCCGGTCCTGACGGGTAACGATTTGATTCTGATTCAGGGTGCGGGAAATATCGGCAAAATCGCCCGTACCTTAGCTGAAATCAAACTGAAGCCGCAAAATCAGGAGGATGAGCATCATGGCTGATAAGATTGCTGTCCTGTCTGGCGGCACCTCCGCCGAGCGCGAGGTTTCCCTGAACTCCGGCGCGGCCGTGCTGGCTGGCCTGCGCGAAGGTGGCGTCAATGCTCACCTGGTCGACCCAAAAGAGGTCGACGTGACGCAATTAAAAGCCATGGGCTTCGATAAAGTCTTTATCGCCTTGCATGGTCGCGGCGGTGAAGACGGCACCCTGCAGGGCCTTCTGGATTTGATCGGCATGCCTTACACCGGCAGCGGCGTGATGGCCTCCGCTATCTCTATGGATAAACTGCGCAGCAAGCTTCTGTGGCAGGGCGCGGGGTTACCCGTTGCGCCATGGGTTGCGCTGACGCGTCGCGAATTTGAATTGGGCCTGCCGGATAGCGTTAATGCACGCATTGCTGAACTGGGCTTACCGGTTATTGTAAAGCCCAGCCGGGAAGGCTCCAGCGTGGGAATGTCCAAAGTCGACAAAGCTGACGATCTCTCGTCCGCTTTAGCACTGGCATTTCAACATGATGAAGAAGTTCTGATTGAAAAATGGCTCAGCGGGCCGGAATTTACCGTCGCGATGCTTGGCGAAGAAATTTTACCGTCAATCCGTATCCAACCGGCCGGAACCTTCTATGATTATGAGGCGAAGTATCTCTCTGATGAGACGCAATATTTCTGCCCTTGTGGTCTGGAAGCTGAGCGTGAAGCAGATTTACAGTCCCTGGTGCTTAAAGCCTGGCATGTTCTGGGTTGCCGCGGCTGGGGACGCATCGACGTGATGCAGGACAGTGATGGACAATTTTATCTGCTGGAAGCGAATACCTCTCCGGGAATGACCAGCCACAGCCTTGTGCCGATGGCAGCGCGTCAGGCGGGGATGAGTTTCTCGCAGTTAGTCGTACGCATTCTGGACCAGGCGGGCTGATATGTCTCAGGCTGCATTGAACACGCGCAACCGCGATGACGAGGACGAATACACCTCTTCACGCCGCAGTAATGGAACGCGTCTTGCAGGCATCATTTTCCTGCTCGGGGTGCTGTGCACCGTGTTTATCAGCGGCTGGATGGTCCTGGGCTGGATGGAAGATGCGCAGCGGTTGCCGCTTTCTAAGCTGGTGGTCACCGGTGAGCGTCACTACACGCGTAACGACGATATTCGCCAGTCAATTCTGGCGCTGGGCTCGCCTGGCACCTTTATGACGCAGGACGTCAATATTATCCAGAGTCAGATAGAACGTCTGCCATGGATAAAACAGGCGAGCGTAAGAAAGCAATGGCCTGATGAATTGAAGATTCATCTGGTTGAATATGTGCCCATTGCGCGTTGGAATGATCAGCACATGGTTGACGTCGACGGAAATTCCTTCAGCGTCCCGGCCGATCGTGTCAACAAGCAAAATTTACCGATGTTGTATGGCCCTGAAGGCAGCGAAAACGAAGTGTTACAAGGTTTTCGCGAAATGGGTCAGGTGCTGGCGAAGGACAGGTTTACGTTAAAAGATGCAGCCATGACGGCGCGCCGTTCCTGGCAACTCACGTTAACGAACGGCATTAAGCTCAACCTGGGACGCGGAGACACAATGAAGCGTCTGGCGCGTTTTGTCGAACTTTACCCGGTTTTACAGCAGCAGGCACAGACTGACGGCAAACGGATAAGCTACGTTGATTTGCGCTATGACTCAGGCGCAGCAGTCGGTTGGGTACCGGCTCCGGTCGAGGAACCTAATCAGCAACAGAATCAGGCACAGGTACAGGCAGAACAACAATGATCAAGGCGACGGACAGAAAACTGGTAGTTGGACTGGAGATTGGCACCGCGAAGGTTGCCGCTTTAGTAGGGGAAGTTCTGCCCGACGGTATGGTCAATATCATTGGCGTAGGCAGTTGCCCGTCCCGTGGTATGGATAAAGGTGGGGTAAACGATCTTGAATCGGTGGTGAAATGCGTTCAGCGTGCCATCGATCAGGCTGAATTGATGGCAGATTGCCAGATTTCTTCTGTCTATCTGGCCCTTTCTGGTAAGCACATTAGCTGCCAGAACGAAATTGGTATGGTGCCGATTTCCGAAGAAGAAGTGACGCAGGAAGACGTTGAAAACGTCGTGCACACGGCGAAATCCGTGCGTGTCCGCGACGAGCATCGCGTGCTGCATGTCATTCCGCAGGAATATGCGATTGACTATCAGGAAGGGATCAAGAACCCGGTCGGTCTTTCTGGCGTGCGTATGCAGGCAAAAGTGCATCTGATCACATGTCACAACGATATGGCGAAGAACATTGTAAAAGCCGTTGAACGTTGTGGCCTGAAAGTTGACCAACTTATTTTCGCCGGTCTGGCGGCAAGTTATTCCGTGCTGACCGAAGATGAACGTGAACTGGGTGTCTGTGTGGTCGATATTGGTGGTGGTACAATGGATATCGCCGTGTATACCGGCGGAGCGTTGCGCCACACTAAAGTGATCCCTTATGCCGGGAACGTTGTGACCAGCGATATTGCTTACGCTTTTGGTACGCCGCCGAGCGATGCAGAAGCGATTAAAGTACGCCACGGCTGTGCGCTGGGGTCTATCGTTGGCAAAGATGAGAGCGTTGAAGTGCCGAGCGTTGGTGGTCGTCCACCGCGTAGCCTGCAGCGCCAGACGTTGGCAGAGGTGATTGAGCCGCGCTATACCGAGCTGCTCAACCTGGTCAACGAAGAGATTTTACAGTTACAGGAACAGCTTCGTCAGCAGGGCGTTAAGCATCATCTTGCGGCGGGGATTGTATTAACCGGCGGTGCAGCGCAAATTGAAGGTCTTGCGGCCTGTGCACAGCGCGTGTTCCATACGCAGGTGCGTATTGGTGCGCCGCTGAATATCACCGGTTTAACGGATTATGCTCAGGAGCCGTATTATTCAACGGCTGTGGGCCTGCTCCACTACGGGAAGGAATCTCATCTCAGTGGTGAAGCGGAAGTGGAAAAACGCGTCTCAGTGGGGTCGTGGGTCAAACGACTGAACAACTGGTTGCGAAAAGAGTTTTAATTTTTTTAAGAGACCGGAGAGAATTAGCGGTCTCGGGCGACAGGCACAACGGAGAGAGAAATTATGTTTGAACCTATGGAACTGACCAACGACGCGGTGATTAAAGTCATCGGCGTCGGTGGCGGCGGCGGTAACGCCGTAGAGCATATGGTGCGTGAACGCATTGAAGGTGTTGAATTCTTCGCAGTTAACACCGATGCACAGGCACTGCGTAAGACGGCTGTAGGCCAGACTATCCAGATCGGCGGTGGTATCACCAAAGGGCTGGGAGCAGGGGCTAACCCGGAAGTCGGTCGCAATGCGGCTGAAGAAGATCGTGAAGCCCTGCGCGCTGCACTGGAAGGTGCGGACATGGTCTTCATCGCAGCAGGTATGGGTGGCGGTACGGGTACCGGCGCAGCACCTGTTGTAGCTGAAGTGGCAAAAGATTTAGGTATCCTGACCGTTGCTGTCGTGACCAAGCCTTTCAACTTTGAAGGCAAGAAGCGTATGGCCTTCGCGGAGCAGGGTATCACCGAGCTGTCCAAGCATGTGGACTCGCTGATCACCATCCCGAACGACAAACTGTTGAAAGTTCTGGGTCGCGGTATCTCCCTGCTGGACGCATTCGGTGCAGCAAACGACGTGCTGAAAGGCGCGGTTCAGGGTATCGCTGAACTGATTACCCGTCCTGGCCTGATGAACGTTGACTTTGCAGACGTTCGCACCGTGATGTCCGAAATGGGCTACGCGATGATGGGCTCTGGCGTGGCGAGCGGTGAAGATCGTGCAGAAGAAGCGGCTGAAATGGCTATCTCTTCTCCACTGTTGGAAGATATCGATCTGTCTGGTGCGCGCGGCGTGCTGGTCAACATTACCGCTGGCTTTGACCTGCGTCTGGATGAGTTCGAAACCGTGGGTAACACTATCCGTGCGTTCGCCTCCGACAACGCTACCGTGGTGATCGGTACTTCCCTTGACCCTGAAATGAACGACGAGCTGCGTGTTACCGTTGTTGCGACCGGTATCGGTATGGACAAGCGTCCTGAGATCACCTTAGTGACCAACAAGCAGACTCAGCAACCGGTAATGGATCGCTACCAGCAGCACGGTATGTCTCCTTTGACTCAGGAGCAGAAACCTGCCGCGAAAGTAGTGAACGATCCAACGCCGCAAACGGCGAAAGAGCCAGATTATCTGGATATCCCGGCGTTCCTGCGTAAGCAAGCTGACTAAGAATTGGCTGGAATTAGGGGATTTGCGCTCTTTGTGCTAAACTGGCCCACCGTTAGTGATATACACTCTCGGTTGGATAGTTAATTTGGCGAGATTATACGATGATCAAACAAAGGACACTTAAACGTATCGTTCAGGCGACGGGTGTCGGTTTACATACCGGCAAGAAAGTCACGCTGACGTTACGCCCTGCGCCGGCCAATACCGGGGTCATCTATCGTCGCACCGACTTGAATCCACCGGTAGATTTTCCGGCCGATGCCAAATCTGTGCGTGATACTATGCTCTGTACTTGTCTGGTGAACGAGCATGACGTGCGGATTTCTACCGTAGAGCACCTGAACGCCGCCCTGGCGGGTCTGGGTATCGACAACATTATTGTTGAAGTCGATGCGCCAGAAATCCCGATTATGGATGGCAGTGCTGCACCGTTCGTCTATCTGTTGCTGGATGCCGGCATCGAAGAACTGAACTGCGCGAAGAAATTTGTTCGCATCAAAGAGACCGTTCGCGTCGAAGATGGCGACAAGTGGGCTGAATTCAAACCGTACAATGGTTTCTCGTTGGACTTTACCATCGACTTTAACCATCCGGCGATTGATTCCAGCACCCAACGCTATGCGATGAACTTCTCTGCCGATGCGTTTATGCGCCAGATCAGCCGAGCCCGTACATTTGGCTTCATGCGTGATATCGAATATCTGCAGTCCCGCGGCCTGTGCCTGGGCGGCAGCTTCGATTGTGCCATCGTTGTTGACGATTATCGCGTACTGAACGAAGACGGCCTGCGTTTCGAAGATGAATTCGTTCGTCACAAAATGCTGGATGCTATCGGCGACCTGTTCATGTGTGGTCACAACATCATTGGTGCATTTACCGCGTTTAAATCCGGTCATGCGCTGAACAACAAACTGTTGCAGGCCGTCCTGGCGAAACAGGAAGCCTGGGAATATGTGACTTTCGAAGACGAAGCTGAACTGCCGCTGGCTTTCAAAGCACCAAGCATGGTTCTGGCGTAACGGTTCAAACCGTTTCGTAAAAAAATCGACTGGTTAACCTGGTACTCTCTCCGACCAGGAAGACCAGTCGTTTTTATTTTTACCCTTCTTCGTTTGCCCCAGCGTTATTTCTCGTTTGTCTTACGCAGAAAATGTGTGCGTTAGCTGCATTCTTGACCGTTTTTCCACGCGGCGGCACCTCATTCCTGCTGATGTATAGTGGCTTTAGTGATACTATCTGGGCGCTAAAAAGAATAACTGAACTCAGCCTCTGCAAGGCTGGCTTATTGGGTGGAGCAGGTGAGCGGAATACTGACGCGCTGGCGACAATTTGGCAGACGTTACTTCTGGCCGCATCTCTTATTAGGGATGGTCGCGGCGAGTTTCGGCTTGCCTGCGCTCTGCAGCAGTGCCGAAGCGGCGACCCCCGCAAAAACCTCTACCACCAAACACGATCTCAACACGCGGGTTAACTTTACTAACCTCGCGTGGCTTGAAGCCAACCGCCGCCCAAACTTCTCCGTTGATTACTGGCACCAGCATGCCATCCGCACGGTTATCCGCCATCTGTCCTTCGCGATGGCGCCGCAGGCCATGCCTGTTGCGGAAGAGACGCTGCCGGTGCAGGCTCAGCATCTTGCCCTGCTGGACACGCTCAACGCGCTGCTCACGCAGGACAGCCAGCCGCCGGTCATGGTTCGCCAGACGACGCAACGTGCGTTTGTTTCACCTGTTTCATTCTCTGTTTCAACCTGGATTAGCCAGGCCCACGGCATTCGCGCCGGGCCGCAACGCCTCAGCTAAATTAACTTTTTCAATACCTTAATTTATCTGCCCACGATGGGGCGTTTGAGAATTTATTATGCTAATCAAATTGTTAACTAAAGTTTTTGGTAGTCGTAACGATCGTACCCTGCGCCGTATGCGTAAAGCAGTTGCCGTCATCAACGGTATGGAACCGGCGATGGAGAAGCTCTCTGATGACGAGCTTAAAGCGAAAACGGCGGAATTCCGTGCGCGTCTGGAAAAAGGCGAAACCTTAGAAAGCCTGATCCCGGAAGCGTTTGCTGTCGTGCGCGAAGCGAGTAAGCGCGTATTCGGCATGCGTCACTTCGACGTTCAGCTGCTGGGTGGTATGGTGCTTAACGAGCGCTGCATCGCGGAAATGCGTACCGGTGAAGGTAAAACCCTGACCGCAACGCTGCCGGCTTACCTGAACGCGCTGACCGGTAAAGGCGTTCACGTCGTTACCGTCAACGACTATCTGGCGCAGCGTGACGCCGAAAACAACCGTCCACTGTTCGAATTCCTCGGTATGACCGTCGGCATCAACATGTCCGGCCTGCCTGCGCCAGCCAAGCGCGAAGCGTACAACGCGGACATTACCTACGGCACCAACAACGAATACGGCTTCGACTACCTGCGTGACAACATGGCGTTCAGCCCGGAAGAGCGCGTACAGCGTAAACTGCACTATGCGCTGGTGGATGAGGTGGACTCCATCCTGATCGATGAAGCGCGTACCCCGCTGATCATCTCCGGCCCGGCTGAAGACAGCTCCGAGATGTACCGTAAGGTCGACAAAATTATTCCACACCTGCTGCGTCAGGAGAAAGAGGACTCGGATACCTTCCAGGGTGAAGGCCACTTCTCCGTGGATGAAAAAGCGCGTCAGGTGAACCTGACCGAACGCGGTCTGGTGAAAATTGAAGAGCTGCTGGTCGCTGAAGGCATCATGGAAGAGGGCGAGTCCCTTTACTCCCCAAGCAACATTATGCTGATGCACCACGTGACCGCTGCACTGCGCGCCCACGCGCTGTTCACCCGCGACGTCGATTACATCGTAAAAGATGGCGAAGTGATCATCGTCGATGAACACACCGGCCGTACCATGCAGGGACGTCGCTGGTCTGACGGTCTGCACCAGGCTGTGGAAGCCAAAGAAGGTGTGGATATTCAGAATGAAAACCAGACGCTGGCGTCTATCACCTTCCAGAACTACTTCCGTCTGTACGAGAAGCTGGCGGGCATGACCGGTACTGCTGATACCGAAGCGTTTGAATTCAGCTCAATCTACAAGCTGGATACCGTGGTTGTTCCAACCAACCGTCCGATGATCCGTAAGGATATGCCGGACCTGGTGTACATGACCGAAGCGGAAAAAATTCAGGCGATCATCGAAGATATTCGCGACCGTACTGCCAATGGCCAGCCGGTTCTGGTGGGGACCATCTCCATCGAGAAATCCGAAGTGGTTTCGCACGAGCTGACTAAAGCGGGTATCAAACACAACGTTCTTAACGCCAAATTCCACGCCAAAGAAGCAGACATTGTTGCGCAGGCGGGTTATCCGGCTGCCGTGACCATCGCCACCAACATGGCGGGTCGTGGTACCGATATTATGCTGGGCGGTAGCTGGCAGGCTGAAGTGGCGGAGCTGGAAAACCCAACGCCAGAACAGATTGCGCAGATCAAAGCCGACTGGCAGGTTCGTCATGACGCCGTTCTGGCTTCCGGCGGTCTGCACATCATTGGTACAGAGCGTCATGAATCCCGTCGTATCGATAACCAGCTGCGTGGCCGTGCAGGTCGTCAGGGTGATGCCGGTTCATCCCGCTTCTACCTGTCTATGGAAGATGCGCTGATGCGTATTTTCGCCTCCGACCGCGTATCCGGCATGATGCGTAAGCTGGGCATGAAGCCTGGCGAAGCGATTGAGCACCCGTGGGTGACTAAAGCGATCGCTAACGCACAGCGTAAAGTGGAAAGCCGCAACTTTGATATTCGTAAGCAGCTGCTGGAATATGATGATGTGGCTAACGATCAGCGTCGCGCGATTTACACCCAGCGTAACGAACTGCTGGACGTGTCCGACGTGAGCGAAACCATCAACAGCATCCGCGAAGATGTGTTTAAAGCCACTATCGACGCGCATATTCCGCCGCAGTCTCTGGAAGAGATGTGGGATGTTGAAGGCCTGCAGGAACGCCTGAAGAACGACTTCGATCTCGATCTGCCAATCAAAGAGTGGCTGGATAAAGAGCCTGAGCTGCACGAAGAGACCCTGCGTGAACGTATCTTTGAAACCGCGCTGGACGTTTACAAGCGTAAGGAAGAGGTCGTTGGCGCTGAGATGATGCGTCACTTCGAAAAAGGCGTGATGCTGCAGACCCTGGACTCCCTGTGGAAAGAGCACCTGGCGGCGATGGACTACCTGCGTCAGGGTATCCACCTGCGTGGCTATGCGCAGAAAGATCCGAAGCAGGAATACAAGCGTGAATCCTTCTCCATGTTTGCCTCTATGCTGGAATCACTGAAGTATGAAGTGATCAGCACCCTGAGCAAGGTTCAGGTGCGTATGCCGGAAGAAGTGGAAGCGATGGAACAGCAGCGTCGTGAAGAAGCAGAGCGTCTGGCACAAATGCAGCAGCTGAGTCATCAGACCGACGACAGCGAAGCCGCAGCGGCGATCGCCGCGCAGACCGGCGATCGTAAAGTGGGTCGTAACGATCCGTGCCCGTGTGGTTCCGGTAAAAAGTACAAGGCGTGCCACGGCCGTCTGAGCTAAGTTCATAAAAAAACAAAAAGGCGCAGATTTCTGCGCCTTTTTTATGGAAGTGACAATATGAAAATACTGCAAATTGCCGTTGGGATTATTCGCAACCCGCAAAACCAAATCTTCATCACCCAGCGCGCTGCCGACGCCCATATGGCGAACAAGTGGGAGTTTCCGGGCGGTAAAATCGAGTCAGGTGAAACGCCGGAAGAGGCGCTGGTTCGGGAGCTTCAGGAAGAGGTGGGGATCACTCCGCTTGGCGCAACGCTGTTTGATAAGCTTGAATACCAGTTCCCGGACAGGCACATCACGCTGTGGTTCTGGCTGGTGGAAAACTGGGAAGGTGAACCCTGGGGAAAAGAGGGACAGCCGGGTAACTGGGTGGAACTTCAGGCAAGTGATGCCGAAAAATTCCCGCCAGCCAATGAGCCCGTGATCCTGCGGTTAGTCGCACAACCGTAGGCCTGCTGAGCGAAGCGCCAGCAGGCTTTACAGATTACTGCTGGGTTTCACTCCAGTCATCGCTGTCCGAGAGATCGCCTTCGCTTGGAATGCGTTTCTCTTCCGCCGCCCATTCGCCCAGGTCAATGAGCTGACAGCGCTTGCTGCAGAATGGGCGGAACGGACTCACTTCGCCCCAGACAACGGTTTTGCCACAGGTCGGGCAGCTTACGGTGGTGACATCAGACATCGGCACTCCTTAACAACAGGCCAGTTCAAAATCGAGACGTTCCGGCACGGTGCCATTTTCACTGTCCAGCGGCATAAACCGAATCGCAAAGCGGCTCTTATGCCCGGAAATCTGTGGGTAAAGCTGTTCACCAAGAGACAGATTGAGACGCAGAAGATCGGCATCATCACCGTTATCCTGGAAGAAACCATTCAGGCTGGTTTGCTTGCGGAACGGCGCAGAGTTACGGATCAGATCGAGGATCAGCGACAGCGTCTGGTGCATTGGCTCCAGGCTTGCCAGCCAGCTGTTCACCTGCGCGTCACGCTGCGCCTGTGGCATATGTAGCCACATGTGCAGCGTCGGCAGGTCGAAGCTACAGCAGCCGCCAGGGATGCTAAGACGCTGGCGCACCAGGCCGATCAGACGATCTTCACGCAAGAACTGCCCGACGCGCGGCGCGGCCATCAGGATGGCGCTACTGCTTTTCAACTGCTGGCGGAGCGCATCGATACGGCTCTGATCTACGCCGGGGACCTCTGTCCATGCCTGCAATTTACGCTGCTGGCGCTCCAGCTCTTTGAGTAATTCTGTGCGGACATCGCCGCGTTCAATCACATCCAGCAGATCGCCCACGTTGCGGAAGAAATGCAGCGCCGTGGCATGATCGTTAACAGGCAGATGTTGTGAAAGCTGTTGAATAAGGAATTCGATGCGCAGCCAGGTGCGCATTTTTTCGTTGAGCGGATGCTCAAAAAGGATGTGTGTCGACATTATGGTTTTTCCTGTGCAACGGCCTGCGCGGCGAACGTCAGATACTGCGCGTGCAGACGGGCAACATCCGATGCAATGGCATCTGGTGCGCCGTTATTATCAATGACATCATCCGCCACGGCAAGGCGCTGAGCGCGCGTAGCCTGAGCGGCAAGAATTTGTTCAGCATGCTCCCGCGAGACGCGATCGCGCGTCATGGTTCGCTGAATTTGCGTTTCGGGAGAGACATCAATCACCAGCACCCGATCGGCTTTCTTCTGCAGCTGATTTTCAACCAGTAGCGGAACCACCCACAAGACATAGGGCGAGCGGGCTGCGGCAATCTGACGCTGAGTTTCCTGGTGGATGATGGGGTGGAGCAGGGCATTAAGCCAGACTTTTTCTGCAGAATCGGAAAAAATGCATTCACGAAGCTGGCGGCGATTCAGTGTGCCATCAGTATTGATGATGGCCGAACCAAAATGTTCTGCGATGGCCTTTAGCGCGGGTGTATTGGGCTCTACCACCTGGCGGGCAATGATATCGGCATCAATAATCGTGATGCCTAAACGAGAGAACGCGTCCGCAACGGTACTTTTGCCACTACCGATGCCGCCGGTTAATGCGACGATATACCCCATTAAATCAAATCCTGGGAATTATTCATTATTAAAATCAGTTGATTAAAACTCTTAGGTGCGCCAGCAACTGTTTAGCCCCGTTTACCGGCTTTTTACCAGGTAAATTTATAGGATTGTAGCGTAAAAAAAGAGAATTTCGCAGTCTTGCGGAGCAGGTATTAGTGCGTATGATAACGTCACTGGAGTTGTGCTTTTAACATATTTGCCTCTAACCCCAGGAATCCGCACATGCGTATCGAAGAAGATCTGAAGTTAGGTTTCAAAGACGTTCTTATCCGCCCTAAACGCTCTACACTGAAAAGTCGCTCAGACGTTGAACTCGAACGTCAATTCACCTTTAAGCATTCCGGTCAGACCTGGTCTGGCGTGCCGATCATCGCTGCCAACATGGATACTGTGGGAACCTTTGAGATGGCAACCGCCCTGGCACAGTTCGACATTCTCACCGCCGTTCACAAACACTACAGCCCTGAAGAGTGGAATGCGTTTGTTGCGTCCGCGTCTGCTGACGTGGTGAAGCATGTGATGGTCTCCACCGGTACCTCCGATGCGGATTTCGAGAAGACCAAACAGATCCTGAACGCTAACCCGGCGCTCAACTTCGTTTGTATTGACGTGGCGAATGGTTACTCCGAACACTTCGTGCAGTTCGTCAGCAAGGCGCGTGAGGCCTGGCCGACGAAAACCATCATCGCGGGCAACGTGGTGACCGGCGAAATGTGTGAAGAGCTGATCCTCTCCGGTGCAGATATCGTGAAGGTGGGTATTGGCCCGGGCTCCGTGTGCACCACACGCGTCAAAACCGGCGTCGGTTATCCGCAGCTCTCCGCAGTCATTGAATGTGCCGATGCGGCGCACGGTCTGGGCGGCCAGATCATCAGCGATGGCGGCTGTACCATGCCGGGCGACGTTGCAAAAGCCTTCGGCGGCGGCGCGGACTTCGTGATGCTCGGCGGTATGCTGGCAGGCCACGAAGAGAGCGGTGGTACCGTTGTTGAAGAAAACGGCGAGAAATTTATGCTGTTCTACGGCATGAGTTCTGAATCCGCGATGACCCGTCACGTCGGTGGCGTGGCAAAATACCGTGCGGCAGAAGGCAAAACCGTGAAGCTGCCTCTGCGCGGCCCGGTTGAATACACCGCGCGCGATATCCTCGGCGGCCTGCGCTCGGCCTGCACCTACGTTGGGGCATCCCGCCTGAAAGAGCTGACGAAACGTACAACGTTTATTCGCGTTCAGGAACAGGAAAACCGCGTATTCAATAGCCTGTAATGGCTTCAGCTGGCGCATGCCCGTGCGCCAGCACTGTTCTGCACTAACCCGCGCTCATCGCATCCCCCAGATGGAAAATCGGCAGGTACATTGCCACCACCAGCGTGCCGATGATGACCCCTGTCACAATCAGAAGCACCGGCTCGAGAAGTGCCGCCAGATTATCTGCCCGCTGGAAGGTCTGTTCCGTGTGATGCCGGGCGAGGTTTGCCAGCATGATGTCCAGCGCACCTGACATTTCGCCGGTTCGTAAAAGCTGAATGCACAGCGGGGTAAAGATGGCCGCTTTCTGAAAGGATGACCAGACGGGGAGACCTTTTTCAATCTCCTCCCGAACGCTGCGAAGTATTCCCCGCCAGTAACAACTTTCAACGGTCTCCTCTGCGCTCTCCAGGCCCTGTAAAAAGGGAATACCTGCCTGCTGCGTGAGTGACAGCACGGTAAAGATGTGTCCCAGCTTTTGACCTTTTGCCAGTGCGCCCAACACGGGTGTCTGCATCAGCATGCGCTGCCAGCGAGGGTTCTGTCGCAGAGCCCAGGCGGCGGCTAAGGGCGCTAATAACGCGGCGAACAACGTGAGGGCATATGACTGCATAAATGCGGCCATCCCCATGACCATTTGCGTCAGCAGCGGAAGCGGAGTGTTAAACGTTTTGTAGATAGCGGCAAACTCTGGCAAGACCAGGGTGACCATCGCCAGCACCACGAGCACGGCCAGGGTCAGGACGATCGCCGGGTAGCGCAGCGCCTTTCTCACCTTCGCTCTGAGCTGCTGCTGCGCTTTTTGCTGCTTTGCGAGCTGACGACAGCACTCCTCCAGCTTCCCTGTTAGCTCACCGGTTTTCACCATCGAGACATGCAGTGGGCTAAAAACGGCTGGCCACTTAGTTAGCGACTCAGAAAAGGGGGCTCCCTCACTGAGCTCATCGGCAATGCTTTGCAGCAGCGCCTGCCACGGTTTTAACGGATGTTGTTCTGCGAGCATCTGCAGGCTGTGGGACAGTGTCAGACCAGCCTGCAGAAGCGTTGCGAGCTGGCGAAACATCTCGTAGCAGTGCTGTGGCCGCCAGCGGTGTCGCTGAGCGCATCGGGTCAGCGTCAGTGGATGGAGGTCGCTACGCATCAGCCTGGTGAAGGCGGCTGCATGGTCTGTGGCCCAGAGCGTCCCGCTTCGGGGTTCTCCTTCCTGGGTGAGCGCTCGCCAGCGCCAGAGTTGATTAGCAGCCATCCGGCATACCCAGGACGCGCACCAGCTCTTCGATCGTGGTCAGCCCTTGTTCGACGGCCATGCAGCCGTGCTCAAAAAGAGAAATCATTCCCGCCTGCCGGGCGCCCGACTCTATTACTTCTGTTCCTGCCCCGCTGGCAATGGCCTGCCGCAGGACATTGTCGATCGCGAGTACTTCAAAAATGGCCACGCGGCCATAAAAACCGTGATAACAGCGATCGCAGCCTACAGGCTGCCAGCGTGGAAGCGGTCTGGGCCATACGGCGCGCGGTAATTCAGCATGTTCGCTGGCTTCCCGATGACAATGTGGGCACAGACGCCGGACCAGCCGCTGGGCAATCACCATCGACAGCGCGGAAGATATCATCCAGCGCGCCACGCCCATCTGCTCCAGGCGAATCAGGGTTTCCGTCGTCGAGTTGGTGTGCAGCGTCGACAGCACCAGATGCCCGGTCTGGGCGGCATTAAGGGCAATGTCTGCCGTTTCACCGTCACGGATTTCACCGACCATAATGATGTCTGGATCCTGACGCAGCAATGCCCGCAGCACGCTCTGGAATGTTAAACCCGCCCGGGGATTAATCTGCGTCTGGTTTAATCCCGCAAGGGGGATCTCAATGGGATCCTCCACGCTGCAGATGTTGACGTCAGGGGTGTTACGTACCTGCAGTGCGCTATACAGCGTCACGGTTTTGCCACTGCCGGTAGGGCCGGTGACCAGAATTAGCCCCTGCGGCTGGTGGAGGACCTCATTAAAACAGGCCAGCTGTTCAGCACTCATGCCAAGCGCTTTTGGCTCGAGTGCCTGCTGAACCTGATGCAGAAGACGCAGGACAATTTTCTCGCCACCGCTGCAGGGAAGCGTCGCAATTCGAAACGAGACCGCGCGTTTGCCAGCTCAATCGTAAACTGGCCGTCCTGAGGTAAACGACGTTCTGAAATATCCAGGTTACCCAGCACTTTTAAACGTGCGCTGAACAGGCTTGCCAGCGAGGCGGCAAGCGGAGGCTGGGGACAAAGAACCCCGTCGATGCGTAAACGGATCTGGCACGCGTGCTCCATCGGTTCGATATGAATGTCGGAGGCGCGCAGGTTGATTGCCTGCTGCAGCGTGTGGTTGAGGATATCCACCGTTGAGTGTGTTTGCGAAACGACGGGCAGATGCGATTGTGACAATAGCTGCCGGTGTTTTTCCATGCGCTCAGCGCTCCAGCACTCAATATCAATCCGTTTCTGGGTCGCGAAGCGCAGCGCCTCCATGAGTTCAGCCGCGGGGCTGCCCACGACGGCGATGCTGACCATGTCACTGTCGCTGGTGAGCAGCAGAGCGTGATGGCGCAGACAAAGCGCCACGAGTTGATCGGTATTCATCATCCGCTCCTCAGTTATTGTCGAAGCGGAAAACGTCTTCGCAGGCCTGTTTCAGGGCGCTGTCAGCACTGATGCTGCAGTCACGCGTCCAGCCCGTCATACCGTTGCCGTCGCTCCACCGTGGCGTCATGGTTACCGTCAGCCCGGTAAGACTCTCCTGTCCTGTTAAGGTCACAATCCCTTTCGCCACGCTCATTCCTGAAACGTAGCGTGTCGTGGTGGGGGAAGGGATACCGTTACTGCCGGCGTCGCAGCTCTCCACGCCACCGTGATCCAGCGCGCATAGCTCAATGGCCGTACGGTAGGGAACGAAGGTTTGCAGCATATCGGTCAGCGCCGCCTTGCGCAGGTAGTTCTGATAGGCGGGAACGCCGATGGCGCTCAGAATCGCAATGATACCAATGACCACCATCAGCTCAATGAGTGTAAAGCCTTGTTGTCTGTCCATATCTGCTCCTTATGCAAAGTGGCGCTACTTTGTCAGCGAGAAAGAGCAGAAACGAGAGGCAAAAAAGGGAACGGGAAGAGGGCTTCAGAGAATTTATTCAGTGTTGCAGGGAAGAACAGCGGATCTGCGAGCGGGGCTGAAATTCCCCTCTCCGGGTGGAGAGGGGAGAATGCGTTACTTGAAGCGCATTGAGAGGTCGAGGGCGCGAACGTGTTTGGTCAGCGCGCCGACGGAGATGTAATCCACGCCGGTTTCGGCGAATTCACGAATCGTTTCGAAAGTGACGTTCCCGGACACTTCAAGCTGGGCCCGGCCGTTTGTCAGTTTTACCGCCTCGCGCATCAGCTCCGTTTCGAAGTTATCGAGCATGATGATATCGGCCCCGGCCTTAATCGCCTGCTCCAGCTCCTCCAGGCTTTCGACTTCCACCTCAACAGGCACATCCGGGTGCAGCCAGAAGGCTTTCTCCACCGCCTGACGCACGGAGCCAGAGGCAATAATGTGGTTTTCTTTAATCAGAAAGGCGTCGGACAGGCCCAGGCGATGGTTTGCGCCGCCACCGCAGAGCACCGCATACTTCAGCGCGGTGCGCAGGCCCGGCAGCGTTTTGCGGGTATCCAGCAGCTGGGTCCGGGTGCCGGCCAGCAGGTCAACGTAGCGACGCACTTCACTGGCCACGCCTGAGAGCGTTTGTACAAAATTGAGCGCGGTACGTTCGCCGGTCAGCAAGACGCGGGAAGGACCGTCCAGTTCGAACAACGGCTGGTTGGCCGTGACTGCATCGCCGTCTTCAACATGCCAGGTGACCTGTACATCATCGCCCGCCAGCTGGGTAAAGACCTCTTCAACCCAACGTTTTCCGCAAAAGACGCCGTCTTCACGGGTGATAATGACCGCGTGGGAGCGTGTCTCTTTTGGCAACAATTGTGCGGTAATATCCTTTTCAGCATTAACGTCACCGCCCAGATCTTCTTTCAAAGCATGGGAGACGCTTGCCGGAATATCCATATTAATACGTTCCAGAAGCGCTTCACGTCGGTGGTCGGGGTTGTAGCGGCGAGGCGGCATGATAAAACTCCAAATTGGTAACGAATCATAATATTGAAACATGCTACTCTGAACCGAGTCATTGCACCATACAGAAGGAGTTCCAGCATGTTGTTAGAAAACGGATGGCTGGTGGATGCGCGGCGTGTGCCCTCGCCGCACCACGATTGCCGCCCGGAGGATGAAAAGCCCACACTGCTGGTGGTTCATAATATTAGTCTCCCGCCGGGTGAGTTTGGCGGTCCGTGGATCGATGCGTTATTCACGGGAACGATTGATCCCGATGCTCATCCCTTTTTTGCTGAAATTGCACATTTGCGCGTATCGGCTCACTGCCTGATCCGTCGCGATGGTGAAGTGGTTCAGCATGTTCCCTTTGACAAGCGCGCCTGGCATGCCGGGGTGTCGAAGTATCACGGGCGCGAACGGTGCAATGATTTCTCCATTGGGATCGAACTGGAAGGCACGGATACCACGCCCTACACCGATTCACAGTATCAACAGCTAGCGGCTGTGGCCCGCGCGCTTACTGGACTCTACCCGGCTATCGCCGACAATATCACGGGACACAGTGATATCGCTCCGGAGAGAAAAACCGATCCCGGTCCGGCCTTTGACTGGCCCCGTTTTCGCGCCATGCTCGCCGCGTCGTCAGAATAAGGAGATACCATGACGTTGTTTACCATGCTGCTGGTTATCATCGCTGAACGCCTGTTCAAGCTCGGCGAGCACTGGCATCTGGATCACCGGCTGGAGGTGCTTTTCCGCCGGATTAAGCATTTTTCTATGCTGCGTACGCTGCTGATGATGGCAGGGGTGATGGTCATTACGTTCCTGCTCCTGCGCGCGCTGCACGGACTCTTTTTCAACGTGCCGCTGCTGGTGGTGTGGATCCTGCTTGGCGTGCTGTGCATTGGTGCGGGCAAGGTGCGTTTACACTATCACGCATACCTGAAAGCCGCTTCCCGTGACGATGCCCATGCGCGCGGTGCCATGGCGAGCGAACTGACCATGATCCACGGCGTGCCGCCGGACTGCGACGAGCGCGAGTTTCTGCGCGAGCTGCAAAACGCGCTGCTGTGGATTAACTTCCGTTACTACCTGGCACCGCTGTTCTGGTTCGTGGTGGGCGGTCCGTGGGGGCCGGTGCTGCTGATGGGGTATGCGTTTCTGCGCGCCTGGCAGACCTGGCTTGCCCGGTATCTGACGCCGCACGAACGCCTGCAGTCCGGCATTGATGCCATCCTGCACGTGCTCGACTGGCTCCCGGTGCGTCTGGTGGGCGTGGTGTACGCGTTAATTGGTCACGGTGAAAAAGCGCTGCCCGCATGGTTCGCGTCTCTTGCCGATCGCCATACGTCGCAGTACCAGGTGCTAACGCGCCTGGCGCAGTTCTCGCTGGCGCGTGAGCCGCATACCGACAAGATTGAGACGCCGAAAGCCGCAGTTTCGATGGCGAAAAAAACCTCGTTTGTGGTGGTGGTTATCGTGGCGCTGCTGACGATTTACGGCACGCTGGTGTAAGCCAGCGCGCCGCAAAGGCTACAGCGTATCCGAGGGCGGGATGCCGAAATCAGGCATCCCGTTTTCATTCCAGCGGACAAGCTTCAGGCGGGTATGGCGATTCGGATCGTACAGCGGGTCGCCCTCAATTTCGGTGTAATTACGCGCGTGATACACCAGCACATCTTCCCCTTCCGGCGTTTGCGTAAAGCTGTTGTGGCCCGGGCCGAACTGGCGGTTCTCATAGCTGGTAACGAACACCGGATGCGGGGATTTGTGCCAGTTTGCCGGGTTTTGCGGATCGGCATTCAGGTCTATCCACAGTAGCCCCATGCAGTAGTTCTCGTCGGTGGCGCTGGCAGAATAGCTGATAAACAGCTTATCGCCGTGAACCAGCACCGCCGGGCCTTCGTTGACCCAAAATCCGCGACACTCCCAGTCATACTCCGGCTTGCTGAGCATCACCGGCTCGCCTTTCAGCGTCCAGGGGTTCTCCATTTCGCACAGATAAAGATTGGAGTTTCCGGTGATATCCGGCGCTTTTTGTGCCCACAGATACCAGCGTTTCCCCTGATGAACAAAGGTGGTGGCGTCCAGGGCGAAGGTGTCGAAAGGCGTTTTGATCTGCCCTTTTTCCACCCACGCGCCGGTGAGCGGATCGCCGCTGGCGCATTCGATGGCGAACATACGGTGCTGGAACATCCCGAGCGCGTCGAGCGCCTGGGTGTGCGTCGCGGCAAAATAGATGTACCACTTCCCGTCAATGTGGTGCAGTTCAGGTGCCCAGATCAGCTGACTCATCGGGCCGGTGTCGGGCTTGCGCCAGACCACCACTTCTTCGGCATTACGTAAGCCTTCCAGCGAGTCCGCGCGGCGGATTGCCAGCCTGTCGTACTCCGGCACGGAGGCAATAAAGTAGTACTGCCCCTCATGGCGTAAAATGTAAGGGTCGGCACGTTGTTCGATAAACGGGTTTGGCCAGGTTTGCATTCGGCTTTCCTTATTTAGTCTCAGCGGCTTTGAGTTCCTGTAAATCATTCAGCTCGCGGTAGTTAGCGCGACGCTTCTCCAGGTCTTCCTGAATGCGTTTCATCGTTTCACGGTCAACCTTCAGCAGACGTACCACGCCAGCGGTAACTAAGTATCCAATGCCGGGAATGACGGTAAACAGCAGCACGATCCCGTTAATGGCGTCCGCGCTTTGCGCTTTTGCACCTGCGTCATAACCGTACCAGGAGAGCAGGAAACCAACCATCGCCCCGGCAATCGCCAGCCCTAGCTTCAGGAAGAAGATGTTGCCGGAGAAGCTGATCCCGGTGATGCGTTTCCCGGTCTTCCACTCGCCATAGTCGTCCACGTCGGCCATCAGCGACCAGTGAAGCGGAGACGGGATCTGGTGCAGGATGTTCAGCAGGAAGTAGAGCACCACGATGGTGACGGTGGCTTTCGGGTCGAGGAAATAAAAGGCGGTTGAGAAAATCGCCAGCACAATATTGGTCCAGAAGAAGACCTTCAGCTTGCACCAGCGGTCGGTCAGCACTTTTGCCAGCACGCTGCCGAGCATCATGCCGACCACGCCCAGGCTGATAAACAGCGTGGCGAAGTGGGTGCTCTGGCCCATCACCCAGGTGACGTAATACATGGTGGCCGCCATACGGATAAAGCCTGGGCAGACGTTGCACAGGGTCAGGAGCAGAATGCGTACCCACTGGTCGTTCTTCCACACGTCTTTCAGATCGTTTTTCAACTCGTCGTTGGTCTGTACCGCCGGGCGCACGCGCTCGCGCACGGTGGCGAAGCAGAACAGGAACATGCAGGCTCCAATTAGCGCCAGGACGGTCATCGCCATCTGATAGCCTTTGGCTTTGTCATCCCCGCCAAACCAGTCGGCCATCGGCAGCAGCGTTAATGAGAGCAGCAGCGTGGCGATGCCGACCAGCACGAAGCGATACGACTGGCAGGCCACGCGTTCTTTTGGATCGTTGGTGATCACCCCGCCTAAGGAGCAGTAAGGGATGTTGATTGCCGTATAGGTCAAAGAGAGCAGGAAGTAAGTGACAAACGCATAGATAACTTTGCTGTTATAGCTCCACTCCGGCGTGGTGAACATCAGGATGCTAAACAGCGCGTAGGGGAAGGCAATCCACAGCAGCCATGGACGAAACCGGCCATATTTACTGCGGGTACGGTCGGCAATCGCGCCCATGATCGGGTCCGTTACGGCGTCAATGACGCGCACGGAAAGCAGCAGCACGCCGACCAGCGCAGGGGCGAGGCCAAAGATATCCGTATAAAAATAGTTAACAAACAGCATGATGGCACCGAAGATGATGTTGCATCCCGCGTCGCCCATCCCATAGCCGATCTTTTCTTTTACTGACAGTGTGTTGTTATCCATCGACAGCTCTCCGGTTTACGGTATGGAGAGAATTATTCGCTGGCAAAGGAATATATGCGTTGCAGTATCAGGGCGGTGATATGGATAAATGCGCTGTGGGCGTGAAAGTGTGAGGGAGGTAACAACGCGCGGCACCCGCAAAAGCAGGCGCCGCGGAGAGAGGCTTAGTGTGCTTTCATCGCATTACGGCTTTTCTGGCTGAAGAGATAGCCAACGCCCAGGATCGCAATCCAGACAGGGATCAGGTAGACGGAAATCGCCATGCCCGGCGTGATCAGCATGATCACCAGCACGGCCGCCATAAACAGCAGGCACACCCAGTTACCCAGCGGATAGAGCAGGGCAGGGAAGCGCGTAGTCACGCCCTGCTGCTGTTTCGCGCGGCGGAACTTCATGTGCGCCAGGCTGATCATCGCCCAGTTGATGACCAGGGCAGAGACCACCAGCGCCATCAGCAGGCCAAACGCCGATTCCGGCGCCATGTAGTTAATGAGCACGCACAGCGCGGTCACAACCGCCGAAACCAGAATCGTGTTTACCGGCACGCCGCGTTTATCGACGTTGAGCAGCGCTTTTGGCGCGTTCCCCTGCTGGGCCAGGCCGAACAGCATACGGCTGTTGCAGTATACGCAGCTGTTGTAAACGGAGAGCGCGGCGGTCAGTACCACGATGTTCAGGGCGTTGGCCACAAAGGTGTCGCCCAGCTCGTGGAAGATCAAGACAAACGGGCTGGTGTCAGCGGTCACGCGCGTCCACGGCAGCAGGGAGAGCAGCACGGCCAGCGAGCCCACATAGAAGATCAGAATGCGGTAGATAACCTGGTTAGTGGCTTTTGGAATGCTCTGCTCCGGGTTGTCGGCTTCAGCGGCGGTGATGCCCACCAGCTCCAGACCACCGAAGGAGAACATGATGATGGCCATCATCATCACCAGGCCCGTCATGCCGTGAGGCAGGAATCCACCCTGTTCCCAGAGGTTGCGCACGGTTGCCTGCGGGCCGCCGTTGCCGCTGAACAGCAGCCAGCCGCCAAAGATAATCATCGCCACCACGGCAATAACCTTAATGATGGCAAACCAGAACTCCATCTCACCGAACACTTTTACGTTGGTCAGGTTAATGGCGTTAATAATGACGAAGAACGCCGCTGCGGAGGCCCAGGTTGGGATCTCGGGATACCAGAACTGAATGTACTTCCCGACGGCGGTAAGCTCAGCCATGGCAACCAGAACGTACAGCACCCAGTAGTTCCAGCCCGAGGCGAAACCGGCAAAGCTGCCCCAGTATTTATAGGCAAAGTGGCTGAAGGAGCCAGCGACCGGCTCTTCAACGACCATTTCACCCAGCTGGCGCATAATCAGAAAGGCAATAAAACCGGCTATCGCGTAACCCAAAATAATGCCGGGACCGGCTGACTGGATAACGGATGCGCTGCCCAGAAACAGGCCGGTACCAATCGCACCGCCCAGTGCGATGAGCTGTATATGGCGGTTTTTAAGCCCGCGCTTTAGCTGATCGCCGTGCTGTTGAGCTTCCATTTGAAACCTCGTGTGTGGTTGTTATGTTCACGCTGTGCGTGTGTAATTATGAAAATCCATATTCTGTATTTATTTCTTTACGGTTAACGAGACCGAAAAAAGCGGAGATGGCTTCCGTAAGCGCAAGAATAGTGGTAAGCGCCTGCGAATGCACCTGCTTTATGAAGGGGTGATGACGACTTGAATAAAAAGAAAGCATTTGTAAATCGGCCCGCTCAGTCTTCCTAACCCAACCTATAGAATAGAAATGCGCCAGAAGTGGGCGAATTTTCGTTATTTGCCTTGTTGAATCGCTTCAGATTGCAAAAACCCTCGTTTCATTAAGGTTAAAACTGCCTCTTTGGGAGTAATCAACTCATTTGTGCAAAGTTACATTTCTGAAACGTTATTTCTGTAAGGTTGTTAAAATGTGCAGGGTTTACTGATTTCAATCAAAACCAATATGGACAGAAGGTGAATACTTTGTTACTTTAGCGATACGAACTTGAAATTGGTAAGACCAATTGACTCCGGGCAAAAAGGCGTAAGACAGGGAATATGGCCTACAGCAAAATTCGCCAACCAAAACTATCTGATGTGATTGAGCAGCAGCTGGAGTTTTTAATCCTCGAAGGGACTCTGCGCCCGGGTGAGAAACTTCCGCCAGAACGCGAGCTGGCAAAACAGTTCGACGTTTCACGTCCCTCTCTGCGTGAGGCGATTCAACGTCTCGAAGCAAAGGGCTTGCTGCTTCGTCGCCAGGGCGGCGGAACCTTTGTGCAAAACAGCCTGTGGCAGAGCTTCAGCGATCCGCTGGTAGAACTTCTCTCTGACCACCCAGAATCCCAGTTTGACCTGCTTGAGACCCGTCACGCGCTTGAAGGTATTGCGGCCTATTACGCCGCCCTTCGCAGCACTGATGAAGATCGCGTGCGTATCCGCGAACTGCATCAGGCCATTGAACGGGCACAGCAGTCCGGCGATTTAGACGCCGAGTCCAGCGCCGTCGTCCAGTATCAAATCGCCGTCACCGAAGCGGCCCACAACGTGGTGCTCCTCCATCTGCTACGCTGCATGGAGCCCATGCTGGCCCAGAACGTTCGTCAGAATTTTGAATTGTTGTATGCCCGTCGGGACATGCTCCCACTGGTAAGCAACCATCGCACCCGAGTATTCGAGGCGATAATGGCCGGGGAACCGGAGCAGGCGCGCGAAGCGTCGCACCGACATCTGGCTTTCATTGAGGAAATCTTGCTGGACCGCAGCCGTGAACAATCGCGTCGCGAACGTTCATTACGCCGCATACAGCAACGAAAGGATTAAGCGCCAGGTACTTTTAGAGCGCGGCAACTAAACGCAGAACCTGTCTTATTGTGTTCTTGCCCAAGAGCACAATGGGACAGGTTCCAGACAAATCAACGTATTAGATAGATAAGGAATACCCCCATGTCAGAACGTCTCCAAAATGACGTGGATCCGATCGAAACTCGCGACTGGCTACAGGCGATCGAATCGGTCATCCGTGAAGAAGGTGTTGAGCGCGCTCAGTATCTGATTGATCAGCTGCTTTCTGAAGCCCGCAAAGGCGGTGTGAAGGTTGCTTCAGGTGCAGGGGCTAGCAACTACGTAAACACGATTGCCGTCGAAGACGAACCGGAATACCCGGGCAATCTGGATCTGGAACGTCGTATCCGTTCTGCAATCCGCTGGAACGCCATCATGACCGTTCTGCGCGCATCCAAGAAAGACCTGGAACTGGGTGGCCACATGGCGTCCTTCCAGTCTTCCGCGACCGTTTACGAAGTGTGCTTCAACCACTTCTTCCGTGCAGCGAACGAGAAAGACGGCGGCGATCTGGTGTACTTCCAGGGCCACATCTCTCCGGGCATCTATGCACGTGCATTCCTGGAAGGTCGTCTGACTGAAGAGCAGATGAACAACTTCCGTCAGGAAGTTCACGGTAAAGGTCTGTCTTCTTACCCGCACCCTAAACTGATGCCTGAATTCTGGCAGTTCCCGACCGTATCAATGGGTCTGGGCCCAATCGGTGCGATCTACCAGGCTAAATTCCTGAAATACCTGGAACACCGTGGTCTGAAAGACACCTCTGAGCAAACCGTTTACGCCTTCCTGGGCGACGGCGAAATGGATGAGCCAGAATCTAAAGGTGCGATCACCATCGCGACCCGTGAGAAGCTGGACAACCTGTGCTTCATCATCAACTGTAACCTGCAGCGTCTGGATGGTCCGGTAACCGGTAACGGCAAGATCATCAACGAACTGGAAGGCATCTTCGCAGGTGCTGGCTGGAACGTGATCAAAGTCATGTGGGGCGGTCGTTGGGATGAGCTGCTGCGTAAAGACACCAGCGGTAAACTGATCCAGCTGATGAACGAAACCGTTGACGGTGACTACCAGACCTTCAAATCCAAAGACGGTGCCTACGTTCGTGAGCACTTCTTCGGCAAATATCCTGAAACCGCAGCACTGGTTGCAGACTGGACTGATGAGCAGATCTGGGCTCTGAACCGCGGTGGTCACGATCCGAAGAAAGTTTACGCTGCACTGAAAAAAGCGCGCGAAACCAAAGGTAAAGCGACCGTCATCCTGGCCCATACCATCAAAGGTTACGGCATGGGTGATACCGCAGAAGGTAAAAATATCGCTCACCAGGTTAAGAAAATGAACATGGACGGCGTGCGTTATATCCGCGACCGTTTCAACGTTCCAGTGACCGATGAGCAGGTAGAAAACCTGTCTTACATCACCTTCCCGGAAGGTTCTGAAGAGCATAAGTACCTGCACGAACGTCGTCAGGCGCTGAAAGGCTACCTGCCAGCGCGTCAGCCAAACTTCACCGAGAAGCTGGAACTGCCAGCGCTGGAAGACTTCTCTCAGCTGCTGGAAGAGCAGAACAAAGAGATCTCCACCACTATCGCTTTCGTTCGTGCCCTGAACGTGATGCTGAAGAACAAGTCGATCAAAGATCGTCTGGTTCCAATCATCGCCGACGAAGCGCGTACTTTCGGTATGGAAGGTCTGTTCCGTCAGATCGGTATCTACAGCCCGAACGGCCAGCAGTACACTCCGCAGGACCGTGAGCAGGTTGCATACTACAAAGAAGACGAGAAAGGTCAGATCCTGCAGGAAGGTATCAACGAGCTGGGCGCAGGCGCATCCTGGCTGGCTGCTGCGACCTCTTACAGCACCAACAACCTGCCGATGATCCCGTTCTACATCTACTACTCCATGTTCGGGTTCCAGCGTATCGGTGACCTGTGCTGGCAGGCAGGCGACCAGCAGGCTCGCGGCTTCCTGGTAGGCGGTACCTCCGGTCGTACGACCCTGAACGGTGAAGGTCTGCAGCACGAAGATGGCCACAGCCACATTCAGTCTCTGACTATCCCTAACTGTATCTCTTACGACCCGTCTTACGCGTACGAAGTGGCAGTCATCATGCATGACGGTCTGCAGCGCATGTACGGTGAAGCGCAAGAGAACATTTACTACTACATCACCACCCTGAACGAAAACTACCACATGCCGGCAATGCCAGCAGGTGCCGAGGAAGGTATCCGTAAAGGTATCTACAAACTCGAAACCCTCGAAGGTAGCAAAGGTAAAGTTCAGCTGCTGGGCTCCGGCTCTATCCTGCGTCACGTCCGTGAAGCAGCGCAGATCCTGGCGAAAGACTACGGTGTGGGTTCCGACGTGTACTCTGTGACCTCCTTCACTGAACTGGCGCGTGATGGCCAGGATTGTGAGCGCTGGAACATGCTGCACCCACTGGAAACTCCACGCGTTCCGTACATCGCTCAGGTGATGAACGACGCGCCAGCGGTGGCGTCTACTGACTATATGAAACTGTTCGCTGAGCAGGTTCGTACTTACGTTCCAGCGGATGATTATCGCGTACTGGGTACTGACGGCTTCGGTCGTTCTGACAGCCGCGAAAACTTGCGTCACCACTTCGAAGTTGATGCTTCTTACGTGGTTGTAGCAGCACTGGGCGAACTGGCTAAACGTGGCGAAATCGATAAGAAAGTGGTTGCAGACGCAATCACCAAATTCAACATCGATGCAGAAAAAGTTAACCCGCGTCTGGCGTAAGAGGTAAAAGAATAATGGCTATCGAAATCAATGTACCGGACATCGGGGCTGATGAAGTTGAAATCACCGAGATCCTGGTCAAACCAGGCGACAAAGTTGAAGCTGAACAGTCGCTGATCACCGTAGAAGGCGATAAAGCCTCTATGGAAGTCCCGTCTCCTCAGGCTGGCATCGTTAAAGAGATCAAAGTCTCTGTTGGCGATAAAACCGAGACCGGCAAACTGATCATGATTTTCGATTCCGCCGACGGTGCAGCAGCTGCTGCACCTGCGCAGGAAGAGAAGAAAGAAGCCGCTCCGGCCGCCGCTGCTCCAGCCGCTGCCGCGAGCGCGAAAGAAGTCAACGTGCCTGACATCGGCGGTGACGAAGTAGAAGTCACTGAAATCCTGGTGAAAGTGGGCGACACCGTTGCGGCCGAGCAGTCACTGATCACCGTAGAAGGCGACAAAGCCTCTATGGAAGTGCCAGCTCCGTTCGCCGGTACCGTTAAAGAGATCAAGATCAACACCGGCGACAAAGTGTCTACCGGGTCGCTTATCATGATCTTCGAAGTGGCGGGTGCTGCACCTGCTGCCGCGCCAGCGCAGGCCGCTGCTCCGGCTCCGGCCGCTGCTCCAGCCGCTGCCGGCGGTGCGAAAGACGTTAACGTACCGGACATCGGCGGTGACGAAGTTGAAGTGACCGAAGTGATGGTTAAAGTGGGCGACAAAGTTGCCGCTGAACAGTCACTGATCACCGTTGAAGGCGACAAGGCTTCCATGGAAGTCCCTGCGCCGTTCGCGGGCACCGTTAAAGAGATCAAAATCAGCACCGGCGACAAAGTGTCTACCGGCTCTCTGATCATGGTCTTCGAAGTGGAAGGCGCTGCGCCTGCCGCAGCTCCGGCTGCCGCTGCTGCTCCGGCACCGGCTGCTGCACCGGCTCAGGCGGCTAAACCTGCTGCGGCTCCTGCTGCAAAAGCGGAAGGCAAATCTGAGTTCGCTGAAAACGACGCTTACGTCCACGCGACTCCGCTGATTCGTCGCCTGGCGCGCGAGTTCGGTGTGAACCTGGCGAAAGTGAAAGGAACGGGCCGTAAGGGTCGTATCCTGCGCGAAGACGTTCAGACCTACGTGAAAGACGCGGTGAAACGCGCCGAAGCTGCACCAGCTGCAGCCGCTGGCGGCGGTATCCCGGGCATGCTGCCATGGCCGAAAGTGGACTTCAGCAAGTTCGGCGAAATCGAAGAAGTGGAGCTGGGCCGCATCCAGAAAATCTCTGGTGCTAACCTGAGCCGTAACTGGGTGATGATCCCGCACGTTACGCACTTCGACAAAACCGATATCACCGATCTGGAAGCGTTCCGTAAACAGCAGAACGCCGAAGCTGAGAAGCGTAAGCTGGACGTGAAATTCACCCCAGTCGTCTTCATCATGAAAGCCGTTGCCGCTGCCCTTGAGCAGATGCCACGCTTCAACAGCTCTCTGTCTGAAGACGGCCAGAAGCTGACGCTGAAGAAATATATCAACATCGGTGTTGCGGTTGATACGCCAAATGGTCTGGTTGTTCCGGTCTTCAAAGACGTGAACAAGAAGAGCATCACTGAGCTGTCCCGTGAACTGACCACCATCTCCAAGAAAGCGCGTGATGGTAAGCTGACTGCCGGCGAAATGCAGGGCGGCTGCTTCACTATCTCCAGCATCGGCGGCCTGGGTACCACCCACTTCGCGCCGATTGTTAACGCGCCGGAAGTGGCTATCCTCGGTGTGTCCAAGTCCGCGATGGAGCCGGTGTGGAACGGCAAAGAGTTCGTGCCGCGTCTGATGATGCCAATCTCTCTGTCCTTCGACCACCGCGTGATCGACGGTGCTGATGGTGCGCGCTTCATCACCATCATCAACAACACCCTGAGCGACATTCGCCGCCTGGTGATGTAATCGAAAAGCCGGCCAGTCGGCCGGCTTTTTTCTGATAATCTCACGGTGTTTGTGAGGTTATTGGCGAAAGCGACAATTCGTGAGCCGTTTGTTGTTTCAAAATTGTTAACAATTTTGTAAACTGCGGGCGGATAGAACGACCCGGTGGACGACGGGTATAAATTAAGAGGTCATGATGAGCACAGAAATCAAAACTCAGGTCGTAGTACTTGGGGCAGGCCCGGCAGGTTACTCCGCAGCATTCCGTGCAGCGGATTTAGGTCTGGAAACCGTCATCGTAGAACGTTACAGCACCCTCGGCGGTGTTTGTCTGAACGTCGGCTGTATCCCTTCTAAAGCGCTGCTGCACGTAGCGAAAGTTATCGAAGAAGCCAAAGCGCTGGCTGAACACGGTATCGTCTTCGGCGAGCCGAAAACCGATATCGACAAAATTCGTACCTGGAAAGAGAAAGTTATCACTCAGCTGACCGGCGGTCTGGCGGGTATGGCCAAAGGCCGTAAGGTGAAAGTGGTAAACGGTCTGGGTAAATTCACCGGTGCGAACACCCTGGAAGTGGAAGGCGAAAACGGCAAAACCGTGATCAACTTCGACAACGCGATCATCGCGGCAGGCTCTCGCCCAATCGAACTGCCATTCATTCCGCATGAAGATCCACGCGTGTGGGATTCCACCGATGCCCTGGAGCTGAAAACCGTTCCTAAGCGTCTGCTGGTCATGGGCGGCGGTATCATCGGTCTGGAAATGGGTACCGTGTACCATGCGCTGGGTTCAGAGATCGACGTGGTTGAAATGTTCGACCAGGTTATCCCGGCTGCCGACAAAGACATCGTTAAAGTCTTCACCAAACGCATCAGCAAGAAATTCAACCTGATGCTGGAAACCAAAGTGACTGCCGTTGAAGCGAAAGAAGACGGTATTTACGTTTCCATGGAAGGCAAAAAAGCCCCATCCGAACCACAGCGTTACGACGCCGTGCTGGTGGCTATCGGCCGCGTGCCGAACGGTAAAAACCTCGACGCGGGCAAAGCTGGCGTGGAAGTGGACGACCGTGGCTTTATCCGCGTTGACAAACAGCTGCGCACTAACGTGCCGCACATCTTTGCTATCGGCGATATCGTCGGTCAGCCAATGCTGGCACACAAAGGTGTTCACGAAGGTCACGTTGCCGCTGAAGTTATCGCTGGCATGAAGCACTACTTCGATCCGAAAGTCATTCCATCTATCGCGTACACCGAGCCAGAAGTGGCATGGGTGGGTCTGACCGAGAAAGAAGCGAAAGAGAAAGGCATCAGCTACGAAACCGCCACCTTCCCGTGGGCTGCTTCTGGCCGTGCTATCGCGTCCGACTGCGCTGACGGTATGACCAAACTGATCTTCGACAAAGAGACTCACCGCGTGATCGGTGGTGCGATTGTCGGTACCAACGGCGGCGAGCTGCTGGGTGAAATCGGTCTGGCTATCGAAATGGGCTGTGACGCTGAAGACATCGCGCTGACCATCCACGCTCACCCGACTCTGCACGAGTCCGTGGGCCTGGCGGCAGAAGTGTTTGAGGGTAGCATCACTGACCTGCCAAACGCGAAAGCGAAGAAGAAATAAGTTTCTTCCCTGATTGCTAACGCCTCCTCTGGAGGCGTTTTTTTTTGCCTGAAAACTACCCGTTATGGTAGGTAACTTATTGTTATTTCCTCTAAAAATTTTCATCTGTCTGCCGATACCTTTTGCACCATTGTGTAGCTACTGGCCGCACGGTTAACGATTCTGGACTTTTGATTACACACAAAAAGGAAATAACATGTCTTTGAAGAAAGTGACGGGGATTGGCTTATTAGCGGCAGTGATGACGCTGACCGGGTGCGGTGCGATGACGACGGCGGTGAAAAAGCGCAACCTGGAAGTAAAAACGCAGATGAGTGAAACCATCTGGCTTGAGCCATCCAGTGAAAAAACGGTCTACATTCAGGTTAAAAACACCTCTGATAAAGATATGAGCAACCTGCAGACGCTGCTGGCAAACGATCTGAGTGCCAAGGGATACAAGGTCACCAGCTCACCTGACAGCGCATACTACTGGGTGCAGGCTAACGTTCTGAAAGCAGACAAAATGGACCTGCGAGAAACTCAGGGCTACCTGAAAACGGGCTATGAAGGTGCCGCTGTGGGTGCCGCGCTGGGGGCCGGTATTACGGCCTACAACAGCAACTCCTCCGGCGCAGCGCTGGGCGTGGGGCTGGCTGCGGGGCTGATCGGCATGGCGGCAGATGCGATGGTGGAAGACGTAAACTATACCATGGTGACCGACCTGCAGATCTCCGAGCGCAGCAAGGCGAAGGTGACCACGGACAACATCGCGGCGCTGCGTCAGGGAACGTCTGGCGTGAAGCTGCAAACCAGCTCCGAGCAGGGTGACCGCGCGAAGTATCAAACCCGCGTGGTGTCGAACGCTAACAAAGTAAACCTGAAGTTTGAAGAAGCCAAACCGGTTCTGGAAGCTCAGCTGGCAAAATCTGTCGCAAATATTCTGTAAGTTAAAAAGCCGGGTGGCGGCTTCGCCATACCCGGCTTGCAAAACGTGGTCCGTTGACGCTATTCAGGGCGCGACGGGCTGCCAGGTTTTATCAGGGTGATATGCGGTTAACGCCCGGGCTTTTTGCTCCGAATCACTGCCGAGATCGCTCTGGTACACCTTGTCGTCCTGGTTTATCAAAAAGCTCATTACGCCCGTCTGGCCATAGCTGACCGGCCAGGCAACCATCGCGAAACCGTGATTATCCGGCAAAATTCGAAAGCGATAGCCGTGATAGCCGGTCCCTGGCTCTTTCGGGCTAAATGCCGGGCCGAGCGGGCTGGGCGCTTCGCCGGGCGAGACTGGCCAGTACAAGCCGTCTTTTTTGCCTTTCGAGCTGACAATCTTCTGCGCGTATTGCTGGTTCAGCGCAAAATAGCTTCGCTGCGCATCAACATAGGCATGTAAGGCTTCAATGGCGGCGAGCTCGTTACGCCCGATTTCGCGGGTCAGGATCTCTTCAGCCCCTTCTTTGATATCGAACTGCCAGCCGGCAGAGGTTTTGATCACCGGGATGGGGAGCTGCCAGCCGCTGTCTCCGACAACCAGATGCGCCGTATCCCCTTCGACAACCGTGTTGTGCCGGACGTTCCAGTCGCGCAGGAAGCGATCGACAGCATCAGGGTCAACGCCTTCAGGGGGCAGAAAATCACGCCAGTTCTCTCCGAGCAGGTTGGTCATCGCACTCTCATTTTGCTCACTGATGGCTTTGGTCAGCGCATCGGTTGCCTGATCGGGTGTGCTAAAGGACTGCTGCGCCATCACCGAGGCCGAAAGCATGAACAACACCATTCCACTGAGTAGTTTACTTTTCATGTCGGTTCCCTTAGCGATGTCGAATTTCACGGCGTTCAGCACGTCCACCAGACGGCTGGCGTGGCTGCTGCTGGCGAGCAGCAAGCTGTCTGCTTTGCGCACCGCGCTGCTGCTGCGCCTGCCAGTTCGCGGAGCGGCTGTCGTTACCGCTCAGCGCATTGGCCCGCGGCTGGCTGTTTCGCTGCTGGAGAGGGCGTTGCTGCGCGGGCTGCGAAGCCCGCTTCTCTTGTCTCTGCGCGGTCGTCTGGCGGTTTTCTCGTTGCTGAGCGCTGCTGCGCTTCGCCGTCTGCGGCTTGGTGTCGTAGCCACGGTAGTTATTGCGCTGCGAAATCTGCTTCAGCTGTTCGCTTGAGGCCTGGCGCTGCACGTCTTTCGTTCCGGTGCGCGCCGTTTGGGGGAAGGTTTTGCCCGTGGATTTCTCCATCTGGCTCAGCGCGGCCTGACGCTGGCTATCGCGGTTAACCGGTTTTTGCTGCGTTGAGCTGAGCCCTGTCGCCGTGTTGGTGGCGTGGAAGCGAGTGTTGAGCTGGTTAGTCGGATAAGGCACGCCTTCCCGATAGGCCGGGTTGTGCTGCCAGGTGCGGTTGGCGTCCGTCAGACGTTGTCCGCTGATTTTATTGAAGTTCTCAACGTTGATATTGATGTTGTTATCACCGTTGCGGTTATAGCCGCCGTGATTATCCCCGTCGCCATGGTGATGATCCCAGTCATCGTCATCATCCCAGTCGATGTTGCTGAAGATGGCATAGGTTGTGGCGACCCCAAGGCTGAAGCCTAAACCGTTTACGAAGCTGTTGCCAAACTGCTCCCCAGGTGTTGGCGGGAGATAGGTGGGGGGATAAGCGGTGTTGGGCCAGGTCCCGTAAACCGTATTGGGATTATAGGTGGGGACGTAAACAACCTGCGGATCGGCAGATTCAATTTTGATTACCGTTGGGGCGGGCGCGGCCGTCGTCGTTGTCGTTGTCTCGGTGGTGCTGGTTTTCGCTGGCACCGTTTTTGTTACGGTGGTGACCGTTTGCTGAGGCGTGGATTGTAAAGCGCCTGTCTTCTGTGCCAGCGCGCGCAGGCGCTGAACAGAATCCATTACGTCCTTCGGCTGCGCGAGAAACGCATCACCCAGATTTTGTACCCACGGCGGGTTTTCACCCATCAGGGACATCAGCTGAGGAAACGCAACCAGCGATTTTACGCTGGGATCCCAGGGCTGGCTGGCAACGGCCTGAATGGCGGCGTCTCCCTCCATCTTCGGGTTATCTTTGGACCACTGCGCCGCCTGAATCACGTTGGCCGGATAGGTCGACGCCATTAAAATTTGCGACAGCAGGGCATCCGGGTAGAGCGCGATGGGAGCAACCCATTGATCGATTTGCGCGGCAGTGTAGGCTGGCGCGACAACAGGGGCGGGTTGGGCTGCGGCAGGCGCCGCTGGTGCAGCCGGTTGTTGTGCGACGGGGGCCGGTGCAGCAGGCTCCGTAGCGCGGCCTTTGACAAACATGACGCCTGAGGCGGCAAACAGCCCGGCACTGCACAGAAGGACGAGCAGATGTGGCTTAAAGGGCAACTTCATAAAATGACTCCAACGAGACAAGCGCTGTGCCGTGAGGCGTTACGGTTGGCGTGAGTATTATTCACCCGTCTTTTACTGTTTTGACTTTTCTTGGGAAGCGTCCGGTACGTCCGGATAAAGAGTGTGAGTATTTATTACACAATTATATGCGATGCGGGAAAAACCGCAGGGGATTCAGAAGGCCGCTCTTGCGAGCGGCCAGCAGCTAGTTGCCGAGGTTGACGACAAACAGCACCGTGATGTCGGATATGTTCCAGCCACCATGCAGCGCGGTTAGCAGTAAACCGGTCACAACGATCAGCGCAGTGATTCGCATCTCCATTGCGTGCGTTCCTGTACAGGCTACGCGGGTTCATTCTTCACCGGGAAAGGCAGAACCAGGCAAATGAGTACATTGCCGCGTAGGTTACGGAACTGCTTCCGGGCCCGGTGACTGGTTGCTACACCAGCGAAGCAGGCCGGGGGCAACAGTATTACAGCCGAAATGGACTGAAAAGAGGTGAAATGCAGTTTCATCCTTTTTCATTCGAAACTGGATGGCGGCTCGTAAACACAAAATATGTGCTTGCGGATCCGCATACTCAGGAGCATTATTTATGCCGAGTGCATTGCCGCAAATCTGCCAGTCCGGTGTGCTACCACCGCAAGGCAACAAATAAACCGCTTTCAGGCGGTTTTTTTGTACCCAAAATTCGTCTTGTCTCCCCGCTACACCATGCTTAACGATTCAGCAAATTTTTTAATGTTGCTTTTTTGTAAACGGATTAACACTGTGCAGAAATCCTGCTATGCTGCCCGACGCGGTATCGGGCATTTACCCTACAAACTGCTGTCTCACAGGAGCGTGAAGAGAACGCCCGCCGCATATGACAATGAGAGCGAGGAGAACCGTCGTGCTAGAAGAATACCGTAAGCACGTAGCAGAACGTGCCGCCGAGGGAATTGTACCCAAACCTTTAGATGCAACCCAAATGGCCGCGCTCGTCGAGCTGCTGAAGAACCCGCCTAAGGGCGAAGAAGAATTCCTGTTAGATCTGCTGATCAACCGCGTACCGCCTGGCGTAGATGAAGCTGCCTACGTAAAAGCCGGATTCCTTGCTGCTATCGCCAAAGGCGAAGCCACCTCCCCACTGGTTACTCCTGAAAAAGCCATTGAACTGCTCGGCACCATGCAGGGTGGTTATAACATTCATCCGCTGATCGACGCGCTGGATAACGACAAGCTGGCACCGATTGCCGCTAAAGCGCTCTCTTCCACGCTGCTGATGTTCGATAACTTCTACGACGTAGAAGAAAAAGCCAAAGCAGGCAACGTCTATGCGAAGCAGGTGATGCAGTCCTGGGCTGATGCCGAATGGTTCCTGAACCGTCCTGCTCTGGCTGAAAAAATCACCGTTACCGTCTTTAAAGTGACCGGTGAAACCAACACCGACGACCTCTCTCCGGCACCGGACGCGTGGTCTCGCCCGGATATCCCTCTGCACGCCCTGGCGATGCTGAAAAACGCCCGTGAAGGCATTGAGCCGGATCAGCCTGGCAGCGTCGGGCCGATCAAACAGATCGAAGCCCTGCAGAAAAAAGGGTTCCCGCTGGCCTACGTGGGTGACGTTGTGGGTACCGGTTCTTCCCGTAAGTCCGCGACCAACTCCGTGCTGTGGTTCATGGGTGACGATATCCCGCATGTGCCAAACAAACGCGGTGGCGGCCTGTGCCTCGGCGGTAAAATTGCACCGATCTTCTTCAACACCATGGAAGATGCGGGCGCACTGCCGATCGAAGTGGACGTCTCCAACCTGAACATGGGCGACGTGATTGACGTTTACCCGTACAAAGGTGAAGTGCGTAACCACGAAACCAACGAGCTGCTGGCAAGCTTCGAGCTGAAAACCGACGTGCTGATCGACGAAGTGCGTGCCGGTGGCCGTATCCCGCTGATCATCGGCCGTGGCCTGACCACCAAAGCGCGTGAAGCGCTCGGTCTGCCGCACTCCGACGTGTTCCGTCAGGCGAAAGACGTGGCGGAAAGCAGCCGCGGTTACTCTCTGGCGCAGAAAATGGTCGGTCGCGCTTGCGGCGTCGCCGGCGTTCGTCCGGGCGCGTACTGCGAGCCGAAAATGACCTCAGTAGGCTCTCAGGACACCACTGGCCCAATGACCCGTGATGAACTGAAAGACCTGGCGTGCCTGGGCTTCTCGTCTGACCTGGTAATGCAGTCCTTCTGCCACACGGCGGCCTATCCGAAGCCGGTTGACGTGACCACGCACCACACGCTGCCAGACTTCATCATGAACCGCGGCGGCGTTTCTCTGCGTCCGGGTGACGGCGTCATTCACTCCTGGCTGAACCGCATGCTGCTGCCGGATACCGTGGGTACCGGCGGTGACTCCCATACCCGTTTCCCAATCGGTATCTCCTTCCCGGCGGGCTCCGGTCTGGTGGCGTTTGCTGCTGCGACCGGCGTGATGCCGCTGGATATGCCGGAATCGGTGCTGGTGCGCTTCAAAGGTAAAATGCAGCCGGGTATCACCCTGCGCGACCTGGTTCACGCGATCCCGCTGTACGCGATTAAACAGGGCCTTCTGACCGTTGAGAAGAAAGGGAAGAAAAACATCTTCTCTGGCCGCATCCTGGAAATTGAAGGTCTGCCGGATCTGAAGGTTGAGCAGGCGTTCGAGCTGACCGATGCCTCCGCCGAGCGTTCTGCGGCGGGCTGTACCATCAAGCTGAACAAAGAGCCGATTATTGAGTATCTGAACTCTAACATCGTGCTGCTGAAGTGGATGATTGCAGAAGGCTACGGCGACCGTCGTACGCTGGAGCGCCGTATCCAGGGCATGGAAAAATGGCTGGCCGATCCGCAGCTGCTGGAAGCCGATGCTGACGCAGACTACGCGGCGGTGATCGACATCGATCTGGCGGATATCAAAGAGCCAATCCTGTGTGCACCGAACGATCCGGACGACGCGCGTCCGCTGTCTGAGGTTCAGGGCGAGAAGATCGACGAAGTGTTCATCGGATCCTGCATGACCAACATCGGTCACTTCCGTGCAGCCGGTAAACTGCTGGATACCCATAAAGGCCAGCTGCCAACCCGTCTGTGGGTGGCGCCGCCAACCCGTATGGACGCGGCTCAGCTGACAGAAGAGGGCTACTACAGCGTGTTTGGTAAGAGCGGTGCGCGTATTGAAATCCCTGGCTGTTCCCTGTGTATGGGCAACCAGGCGCGCGTAGCCGACGGTGCGACGGTGGTCTCCACCTCTACCCGTAACTTCCCGAACCGTTTAGGTACCGGTGCGAACGTCTTCCTGGCCTCTGCGGAGCTGGCGGCGGTTGCGGCGCTGATCGGCAAACTGCCAACGCCGGAAGAGTACCAGACCTTTGTGGCTCAGGTTGATAAGACGGCGGTGGATACCTATCGCTATCTGAACTTTGACCAGCTTTCTCAGTACACCGAGAAGGCTGACGGGGTTATCTTCCAGACGGCAGTATAAATGCTACCCTCTCCCGTGGGAGAGGGGCTGGGGGTGAGGGCACCAGACCGCACCTGACCCATTGCCCGGTGGCGCTACTGTATGACCGGATACATAGGTGACAGATCAGACCGGGAACATAGGTAACACTTTTTAGTCTATCCGGAGCACACTCTGGGTTTTTCGGTCGTAGTACGCAAGCGTTATTCCGTTAAAGATGATGGCCTCCAGGCCATCATCCTGTTCTTCCAGCATGATGTACTCATCAGTCAGCGCTTCACTCAGGAACACCGTCCCCTTTTTCCCCATATAAAGTGTCCCCCGCGATTTCACCCTGTAGACCGTACCGCCTTCCGGATACGCGTATTCAGGAACACTGCCATCCCAGTGCCGGTTCGAGGGTTTCCACACCGTTCCGGGCGTTGCACCCGCCAGGGCTTCATGCGGCCTTTCGTGGTTAAACTCCTCCCGGTAGTCACTGAACCACCGCTGTTGTTCTTCCATCGTCATGAAGGTGTTGCCCTGTTTCACCGCACTTTTCAGGGAGCGGTGCATTCGCTCATGACGGCCGTTTTCTTCCGGATGACCCTTTCTGATACGCTCCGGCCTGATGCCCAGCTTGATTAGCCAGACGGCAAGACGACTTAGTCCGCCTATCCCTGTTCCCGCGAAGGGCTGCCCGTTATCGGTTCTGAGCACTTCCGGCAGACCGTACTCCAGGAACGCATCCGTCAGGCACTGTCTGACGAAGGGCTCGCTCTCCCGGTCCGTTCCCCGGCAGCTCAGCAGATACCGGCTGTGATTGTCGGTCAGGGTGAAGGGATGGCAGTACTCTCTGCTCAGCAGCCTGAACTTGCCTTTAAAATCAGCGCTCCAGACCTGATTGTTCTCACTGATGATGGTCAGGGGCTGGCGATTGCCCGGGGTTCGGCGTTTTCGCTTTTTATCCGGAACCAGGCCTTCACGCTTGAGGATATCGCCGATAGTGCTGGCAGCAGGGACGGTAAAATCGACGTGATGATTGAGCAGCCACATCCGCAGTTTTTTCGGCCCCCAGTCAGGGTGTTTTTGCCTCAGAGCCGTAAGCTGCCCGGCGATATCATCAGGAACCGTCCGGGAGTGGGAATGCGGAGCACGCGACCGGTCAGAGAGAGATGACAGGTCAGAGGGGTCAAAACGCTGAAGCCATTTGTAACCGGTTTTTCGGCTGATGCCGAAGAGACGGCAGAGGGCTGAAAAAGAATCCGTACCTGCATGGCAGGCACGGATAAAATCAAGGCGTTGCATAGGTCGGGTCTCAGTCCAGGGCATAGCGAGTCTCCTCTTCTATGCCAGTTATAACTGTTACCCATGTATCCGGTCTAAAGTGTTACCCATGTTTCCGGTTCATACCCTACGCTTACCGGGCCTACAAAACCCACCGCAACGTCGGTGGGTTTTTTATTTTCATTCCTCCCACCTCTCACGCTTTTTTTCTTCCTCGCTGCTGCGATAATTACCCTAATGGCTTTGCAGAGGAAAACACTATGGATTACGAATTTCTGCGCGACATCACCGGAGTGGTGAAAGTGCGTATGTCGATGGGCCACGAAGCCGTTGGACACTGGTTTAACGAAGAGGTGAAAGAAAATCTCGCACTTCTTGATGAGGTTGAACAGGCGGCAAATACGGTGAAAGGCAGTGAACGATCCTGGCAGCGCGCCGGGCATGAATATACGCTGTGGATGGATGGTGAAGAGGTGATGGTGCGCGCCAACCAGCTCGAGTTTTCAGGCGACGAGATGGAAGAGGGGATGAGCTACTACGACGAAGAGAGCCTGTCGATGTGCGGCGTGGAAGACTTCCTTCAGGTCGTGAACGCCTACCGAGACTTCATGAAACAGAAATAACAGGCCGGAGCATCCCTGCTCCGGCTTGCTCTTACACGGCCGGAATATTACGGCCGTAGTAAATCTCGCGCATCTCTTTCCAGAGCAGGTCAGTAATCGCCTTACGCTCTTCTTCGCTCAAATCTTCCGGCTTCGTGTGGAACATGTAGTGCTTAAGGTCGAATTCCTTCAGTAACATCTTGGTATGGAAGATATTTTCCTGGTACACGTTCACGTCCATCATGTCGTACAGCGATTTCATGTCGTCGGACATAAAGTTCTGAATAGAATTGATCTCGTGGTCGATGAAGTGCTTCATGCCGTTGATATCGCGGGTAAAACCACGCACGCGATAATCAATGGTGACGATGTCCGATTCCAGCTGGTGGATTAAATAGTTCAGCGCGTTCAGCGGGGAAATCACGCCGCAGGTCGACACTTCGATATCGGCGCGGAACGTACACAACCCGCCTTCCGGGTGACTCTCCGGGTAGGTGTGCACGCAGATATGGCTTTTATCCAGGTGGGCAACCACCACTTCCGGCAGCGGGCCCGGGTGTTCCGTTTTGTCTATAAGCTTCGGGTCGACCGGCTCTTCGCTGACCAGAATGGTCACGCTGGCGCCCTGAGGTTCATAATCCTGTCGGGCGATGTTCAGGATGTTTGCGCCAATGATGGAACAGGTTTCTGACAGGATCTCGGTCAGACGGTTGGCGTTGTAGAGTTCGTCGATATAGGCGATGTAACCATCGCGTTCTTCCGCTGTTTTGGCATAGCAGATATCGTAAATACAAAAACTCAGGCTTTTCGTCAGGTTGTTAAAGCCATGCAGTTTAAGCTTTTTCAATTAGCTCACCCCCTTAGTGGATAATGCGTCTTGCAGGTACTGCGGCAGAGCAAACGCTGCGGTATGAATTGCCGGATTGTAGTATCGGCACTGAAGACCGGCCTGATGGAAGCGGGCCTGAATAATTTCGGTAGAGAGATGGCGTAATACGTCGTTATCCGTCGCCCAGGCAAAGGTCATGATCCCGCCGTAGTACGTCGGAATGGCCGCCTGATAGAAGCTGACATCATCGAAATAGGTGCTGAGCTTACGATGGCTGTCGAGCGCTTCATCCTGCTGCAGGAAGCAGACGCCATTTTGTGCGACGAAGATCCCGCCCGGGTTCAGGCAGCGCTTGCAGCCTTCGTAGAAGGAGGAGGTAAACAGAGACGCGCCAGGGCCGATAGGATCGGTGCAGTCGGAGATAATAACGTCAAAGGTTTGCGAGGTCTGGTTAACAAAGTTAACGCCGTCGTCAATCACCAGGCTAAAGCGCGGATCGTCATAGCTACCGGCATTGTGGTTGGGCAGGTACTGGCGGCAGAAAGAGACGACGCCCGCATCAATTTCCACCATGGTGATGGTTTCAATGGAACGATGGCGGGACACTTCACGCAGCATTGCGCCGTCGCCACCACCGATAATCAGGACATGCTTCGCGTGACCGTGCGCCAGCAGCGGGACGTGGGTCATCATCTCATGATAGATAAACTCATCCCGCTCGGTCGTTTGCACGACGCCGTCCAGCGCCATCACGCGGCCAAAGGC
Source organism: Enterobacter sp. MGH 24 (assembly GCF_000493015.1). Classification (NCBI taxonomy): domain Bacteria; kingdom Pseudomonadati; phylum Pseudomonadota; class Gammaproteobacteria; order Enterobacterales; family Enterobacteriaceae; genus Enterobacter; species Enterobacter sp. MGH 24. The sequence goes on from NZ_KI535657.1 coordinate 2,226,150, forward strand.
GGCATTCTCGAAGATGATCAGATCCTGGTGATCGGTTTTCTCATGATAGAGCACGTTATCAACGGCAAAGTACTGACCAAACTGGTCATGCAGTGTTTCATGCCACAACGTGTGGTCGGCCATAGCGAACTCCTCCTGTGTAAACATCCATTACGCTCACAAAAAATGAGCGAAACATGATAGCTAACTCTAACCGTGGTTGCACGGCCAGAGGTTCAACAGGGGGCGTCGGGAAGGTTATTTCACGTAGGCGAGCAGGCTGAGTGAATCACGAGCCAGCGCTTTGCATTTTTTGGCAGTGGGAATACCAATACCGCTTAGGTCACGGTAGCTGTCTTCGCCGAGCGCCTTCATGTCGAAGCTGTCGTAGTTGCTGAGATCCCACTGGTTCTGCTGGGCAAAAAAGACCAGCGCGCGGCGAATCTGCCCGTTGGGTAAATTCTGGTAGCCACAATCATTTTTCAGGAATACAAAAACCGCCGTTAAATCGGCCATATCTTCCGCTTCATTTTCACTTAGCGCATAGCTGTTCGCACACATTGCCATCAGGCTACCGAACAAAATTGTCCTGAAAAACGTCTTCATTGCTTCTACCACTTCTTCACGGAAAATTAACGTTAGCATACTTGATGCCGGTGCGACGATCTTTATTATTGCCGCTTGACTTGACCTTCCGGTAAGGGGAGGGTTTATGCTCAAAAGATCGCCTGCTGGAAATAAGGAAATGAACATGCAACGTCGTGATTTTTTAAAATATTCCGCTGTGCTGGGGGCTGCCAGCGCATTACCTCTCTGGAGCCGCGCGGTGTTCGCGGCTGACAGGCCTGCCTTACCCATCCCTGACTTACTGACCGCTGACGCCCGCAGCCGTATCCAGCTTGTTGTACAGGCCGGTAAAACGACGTTCGGCGAGCACAACGCCACGACGTGGGGCTATAACGGCAATTTGCTCGGTCCGGCGCTTCAGCTACGGAAAGGGAAAGCGGTGACGGTGGATATCCACAACACGCTCGCCGAAGAGACGACGCTGCACTGGCACGGGCTGGAAGTGCCGGGTGAGGTGGACGGCGGGCCGCAGGGCATCATCAAAGCGGGCGGCACGCGCAGCGTCACCTTTACGCCTGACCAGCGCGCGGCGACCTGCTGGTTCCATCCGCATCAGCATGGCAAAACGGGCCATCAGGTGGCGATGGGGCTGGCGGGGCTGGTGCTGATTGAAGACGACGAAAGCCGCCTGCTGCGCCTGCCGAAACAGTGGGGCATCGACGATGTGCCGGTGATTGTGCAGGACAAGAAATTCAACGCTGACGGTCAAATTGACTACCAGCTGGACGTGATGAGCGCGGCGGTAGGCTGGTTTGGCGACACGCTGCTGACCAACGGCGCCATTTACCCTCAGCATGCCGCGCCGAAAGGCTGGCTGCGCCTGCGCCTGCTCAACGGTTGTAACGCACGCTCGCTGAATTTCGCCGCCAGCGATAAACGCCCGCTGTACGTGGTCGCGAGCGACGGCGGCCTGCTGCCGGAGCCGGTGAAAGTGAGCGAGCTGCCGATGCTCATGGGCGAACGCTTTGAGGTGCTGGTGGATATCAGCGACGGCAAGCCGTTTGACCTCGTAACCCTGCCGGTGAGCCAGATGGGGATGGCGGTTGCGCCGTTTGATAAGCCCCATCCGGTGCTGCGTATTCAGCCATTGCTGGTGGCCGCTTCCGGCACGCTGCCTGATACGTTAACCACGCTGCCAGCACTCCCGTCGCTTGACGGGCTTACCCAGCGCAAGCTCCAGCTCTCCATGAACCCCATGCTCGATATGATGGGCATGCAGGCGCTGATGGCGAAATATGGCGATAAGGCGATGGCGGGGATGCACCACGGCCAGATGATGGGCCACATGAATATGGACCACGGCAAAATGGGCGGCATGGGGAACATGGATCACGGCGACCATGGCTTTGATTTCCACAACGCCAATATGATCAATGGCAAAGCGTTTGACATGAACACGCCGATGTTTGCTGCCGCGAAAGGGCAGTTTGAGCGCTGGGTGATTTCGGGCGAAGGGGACATGATGCTGCACCCGTTCCATATCCACGGTACCCAGTTCCGCATTCTTTCAGAGAACGGCAAAGCGCCGGATGCGCATCGCGCGGGCTGGAAAGATACGGTGAGAGTGGAGGGCGGCGTCAGCGAGGTGCTGGTGAAGTTTGACCACGACGCGCCGAAGGAGTTTGCCTATATGGCGCACTGTCACCTGCTGGAGCATGAGGATACGGGGATGATGCTGGGCTTTACCGTATAAAAAAAGCCGGGTGGCGGCTTCGCCTTACCCGGCCTACATAGGGCACCCGTAGGCCCGGTAAGCGCAGCGCCACCGGGCTTTTCAGTTACTTGTTTTCGTCAGGCAACGCATACGCGACGATATAGTCGCCCATCTTCGTGCCAAACGAACCGTGACCGCCCGCAGAGATGACAACGTACTGCTTGCCATTCACTTCATAGGTCATCGGCGTGGCCTGTCCACCCGCTGGCAGACGGCCTTGCCACAGTTTTTCACCGTTGGTCATGTTGTACGCGCGCAGGTAGTTATCTGCGGTTGCCGCGATGAACAGCACGTTACCGGCGGTGGAAATTGGGCCACCCAGCATCGGCATACCCATATTGAACGGCACCGGAACCGGCATCGGGAACGGCATGCTGTCCTGTGGCGTACCAATACGTTTTTTCCATACGATCTGGTTAGTTTTCAGATCCAGACCGGAGATATAACCCCAGGCTGGCTGTTTACACGGCAGACCAAACGGAGACAGGAACGGGTTCAGGGTTACACCAAACGGCACGCCGTACTGCGGCTGAATGCCAGCTTCGGTGCCAGAACCTTTCGCGTCTTTCGGCTGCTCCATTGGGTTACCCGGACCGCGTGGGATCAGACGGGAAACGAACGGCAGCGCCATTGGGTTGGCAATTGCCACCTGACGGTTCGGGTCGACGGAGATCCCGCCCCACTCGAACATCCCCAGGTTACCCGGGAAGACCAGCGTGCCCTGCTCAGACGGCGGCGTGAAGATGCCTTCGTAGCGCAGCTGATGGAACATCACGCGACACACCAGCTGGTCAAACATGGTGGCACCCCACATGTCTGCACCGCTGAGGTCTTTCTTCGGACGGAAGCTAAGGTCAGAGAACGGCTGGGTTTTGCTGACGTAATCGCCTTTCGCGGCGCCCTGCGGAACCGGTTTTTCCGGTGCAGGCACAACCAGCTTACCGTTGCTGCGATCCAGGACGAAGATGTTGCCCGTCTTGGCCGGAGCGTAAATCACCGGCACGGTTTTGCCGTCAACGGTAATGTCCGCCAGCGTCGGCTGGGACGGCATATCCATATCCCACAGATCGTGGTGGACCGTCTGGTAGCTCCACGCCAGCTTACCGGTGGTCGCGTTCAGCGCCACGATAGCGCTCGCATAGCGCTCCTGCTCCGGCGTGCGGTTACCGCCCCAGATATCTGGCGTGGTCACACCCATTGGCAGGTAGACCAGGTCCAGCTTAGCGTCATACGCCGCTGGCGCCCAGGAGTTTGGCGAGTTAAAGGTAAAGGTGTGTTCATCCGATGGGATCGCGTTTGGATCTTTCGCACCCGGGTCAAAGGCCCACAGCAGTTTACCAGTGTTCACGTCGAAACCACGGATGACGCCGGAGGTTTCACGCGTGGAGAAGTTATCCGTTACCGAACCGGCAATCACGATAGTTTTATCGGTGATGATTGGCGGTGAGGTGGGCTCATACAGACCCGGCGTGGTGTCCGGCATGTTGGTCTGCAGGTTCAGGATACCTTTGTTGGCAAAGGTTTCGCACAGCTTGCCCGTTTCGGCATTGATGGCGAACAGACGGCCATCGTTCACCGGCAGCATAATGCGGCGCGGGCAGTCGGCGATGACTTCCGGGCTGGCATTATCGGCGCGCGCTTCGTGGTAAGAGACGCCGCGGCAGGTAACGTGCTGGAAGGACGGGTTGGAGTTCAGCTGCGGATCGAAGTGCCATTTTTCTTTACCGGTGGCCGCGTCGAGCGCGAACAGACGCTGGTGCGCCGTACACAGATAGAGCATGTTGCCAACTTTAATTGGCGTCACTTCGTTGGTCAGCTCGCCCGGATCGTTCGGCATCTTCACATCACCGGTACGGAATACCCAGGCTTCTTTCAGGTTCTTAACGTTATCCGCGTTGATCTGCTTCAGCGGAGAGTAGCGTTGACCTTCCTGATTACGACCGTACGCAGGCCAGTCGCCGTCAGCGACCTGCGAGATAGCCGCAGCAGGCGTGGATTCCGCGTTCAGCGTACCGTTGATCTCCTGCGGGTCGTTAAAACCGGCCCAGGTCAGAATGCCGCCGGTAATCAGCAGGGCAACAACCAGGCCCGCTACAGCACCGCTGGAAGGCACAATCAGGCGACGCCACACGAACGGCAGGATCAGCCAGATGCCGAAGAAGACCAGGATGTCGCTACGCGGCGTCAGTGCCCAGAAGTCGAACCCGACTTCCCAGACGCCCCAGATCATGGTGGCAAGAAGGAGGGCGGCATACAGCCACAGTGCAGATTGTTTTCTACGCAACAGCAGGACGGTTACGGCAACCATAACCAGACCCGCAATCGGGTAGTACCAGGAGCCGCCTAAAGCGACCAGCCAGACGCCACCGATTAACAGATACAGCGCGCAGAAGGCTGCGAAAGCGGCTGTTAATGTCACCAGTAGACGCGGCTGTTTAGCGTTTGTTTCAGCCATAGAAAGTGTACTCGTCAGTTTTTGTTAATAATTTGCTAGCAACTAATTATAGGTATTAACAAGTGTGATCGGAATCACAATATTTGCTTTTTATAACTCATACGCCAGGCTTATCCATTTGCTGATATAATGGCGGGCTTGCGTATCGATGCCGGAAATACATTCACCTGCATTGAGAGATTTTCATTAAAATCATTTGGTTAGTAATATGAAACATACTGTTGAAGTGATGATCCCGGAAGCCGAGATCAAAGCGCGTATCGCCGAACTGGGTCGTCAAATCACCGAACATTACAAGGACAGCGGCAGCGAAATGGTGCTGGTCGGTCTGTTGCGCGGCTCTTTCATGTTCATGGCAGACCTGTGCCGTGAAGTGCATGTGCCCCATGAGGTCGATTTTATGACCGCCTCCAGCTACGGCAGCGGCATGTCCACCACCCGTGATGTGAAAATCCTGAAAGATCTGGATGAAGATATTCGTGGCAAAGATGTGTTGATCGTTGAAGACATTATTGACTCCGGCAACACGCTGTCAAAAGTGCGCGAGATCCTGAGCCTGCGTGAGCCAAAATCGCTGGCGATTTGTACGCTGCTGGATAAACCTGACCGTCGTGAAGTGCAGGTGCCGGTGGAGTTCGTTGGCTTCTCGATTCCGGACGAATTCGTCGTCGGTTACGGCATTGACTACGCGCAGCGTTATCGTCATCTGCCGTACGTTGGGAAAGTGGTATTGCTGGACGAGTAGTTGCGGTTTGTTGCCCGGTGGCGCTACGCTTACCGGGCCTACGAATGGGCACATGTAGGCCGGGTAAGGCGCAGCCGCCACCCGGCTTTTTAACGTGCACTTATTTATGGTTCACATGCTTAAGCTTGAGGTTGGCAATTCCCGAACGGTAGCGCTGCTCCAGCGTTTCGCGGTTGGTGGCGGTCACTTCCAGATTGCGCAGCAGACCATCGTGAATACCGTACGCCCAGCCGTGGATAGAGACCTTCTGCCCGCGTTTCCACGCTGATTGCATGATTGTTGAGTGGCCCAGGTTATATACCTGCTCCATCACGTTGAGTTCGCAAAGGGTATCCATGCGACGCTCCTGCGGCATTTCGCCCAGCAGTGAGCTATGTTTGAACCAGATATCGCGGATGTGCAGTAGCCAGTTATCAATGAGCCCCAGTTCCGTGTTTTCAACCGCCGCCTGCACGCCGCCGCAGCCATAATGGCCGCAAATGATGATGTGCTCGACTTGCAGAACGTCAACGGCATACTGAACAACAGAAAGACAGTTGAGATCGGTGTGGATGACGAGATTGGCGACATTACGGTGAACAAACAGTTCGCCGGGTTCAAGGCCGGTCAGGCGCTCCGCCGGGACGCGGCTGTCGGAACATCCAATCCAGAGAAAGCGTGGGTTTTGAGCCTGCGCGAGTTTTCCAAAAAATCCGGGGTCTTCCTCCACCAGCATTTTTGACCATAGTGCATTATTGCTGATGAGTGTATCTATGTTGTTCATGGAGGTTAGCGACCTGTAACCGAGTTATTGCGTTGCGCTACTATAGGGTAACCCGACTTTTAATGAAACCACACAACGTGTGTAAGAACTGAAGGTAAGTTAATTTCATGGCAATTGCACTGGAGCTTGAGCAGCTTAGAAAAACCTATTCGGGTGGCGTTCAGGCGCTACGCGGAATAGATCTTAAAGTAGAGGCCGGCGATTTTTACGCGCTTCTGGGGCCGAACGGGGCGGGGAAATCGACCACCATTGGAATTATCAGTTCGCTGGTCAATAAAACGTCCGGCCGGGTGAGCGTCTTTGGGTACGACCTGCAAAAAGATGTGGTGAACGCCAAGCGCCAGCTGGGGCTGGTTCCGCAGGAGTTCAACTTCAACCCGTTCGAGACGGTGCAGCAAATTGTCGTTAACCAGGCGGGTTATTACGGCGTTGAGCGTAAAGAGGCCCTGGAGCGTAGCGAAAAATACCTCAAGCAGCTCGATCTGTGGGAAAAGCGTAACGAACGTGCACGCATGTTGTCCGGCGGGATGAAGCGCCGCCTGATGATTGCCCGTGCGCTGATGCACGAGCCAAAACTGCTGATCCTCGATGAACCGACTGCGGGTGTTGATATCGAACTTCGTCGTTCCATGTGGGGCTTCCTGAAAGATCTCAACGACAAAGGCACCACCATTATTCTGACCACCCACTACCTGGAAGAGGCTGAAATGCTGTGCCGCAACATCGGCATCATTCAGCACGGCGAGCTGGTGGAAAATACCTCGATGAAGAATCTGCTCTCTAAGCTGAAATCCGAAACCTTCATTCTCGATCTGGCGGCGAAAAGCCCGCTACCGAAGCTCGAAGGGTATCAGTATCGTCTTGTCGATACCTCGACGCTGGAAGTGGAAGTGCTGCGCGAACAGGGGATTAACAGCGTGTTCTCGCAGCTGAGCGCGCAGGGGATTCAGGTCTTAAGCATGCGTAACAAAGCGAACCGACTGGAAGAGCTGTTTGTCTCTCTGGTACATGACAAACAAGGAGACAAGGCATGACGCATCTTTACTGGGTCGCGCTGAAAAGTATCTGGGCGAAAGAGATTAACCGCTTTATGCGCATCTGGGTGCAAACCCTGGTGCCGCCGGTGATCACCATGACGCTGTATTTCATTATCTTCGGTAACCTGATCGGTTCCCGGATTGGTGAAATGCACGGCTTTACCTATATGCAGTTTATTGTGCCGGGCCTGATCATGATGGCGGTGATTACTAACGCCTACGCCAACGTAGCGTCGTCATTCTTTAGCGCCAAGTTCCAGCGCAATATTGAAGAGCTGCTGGTGGCGCCGGTACCTACGCATGTAATTATCGCGGGCTATGTCGGCGGCGGCGTGGCGCGCGGGCTGTGCGTGGGGATCCTGGTTACAGCGATTTCGCTGTTCTTCGTGCCGTTCCAGGTACACTCCTGGCTGTTTGTGGCGCTGACGCTGCTCCTGACGGCGATCCTGTTCTCGCTGGCCGGTCTGCTGAACGCCGTATTCGCCAAAACGTTTGACGATATCAGCCTGATCCCGACCTTCGTGCTGACGCCGCTAACCTATCTCGGCGGGGTGTTCTACTCCCTGACGCTGCTGCCGCCGTTCTGGCAGGCGCTGTCGCACCTGAACCCGATTGTCTACATGATCAGCGGCTTCCGCTTTGGCTTCCTCGGCATTACCGATGTGCCGTTGTTCACTACGGTAGCGGTGCTGGTGGTGTTCATCATCGCCTTCTACCTGCTGTGCTGGTATCTGATCCAGCGCGGACGCGGTCTGCGCAGCTAATCCTCTGCCCGGCGACAATCTGTTTGCCGGGCACTTTTCTTTGACAGTTATCACCGTAAGCTAACCTTCACTCCGCTAAACTACTCGCCTGCTAAGGAGGGAGTGATGCTGGGATGGGTTATCACCTGCCACGATGAACATGCGCAGGATATGCTGGAGAAACTTGAGGCCAAATTTGGTCCGCTGGCGCAGTGCCGCGCGGTGAACTACTGGCGCGGATTGAGTACCAACATGCTCAGTCGAATGATGTGCGATGCCCTGCATGAAACCGACACCGGTGATGGCGTTATCTTTCTCACTGATAAATCCGGGGCAGCACCTTATCGTTCTGCGGCGTTACTGAGTCACAAGCATGAGAATTGTGAGGTGATCTCAGGCATTAATTATGCGTTGCTGGAATTAATGATCCCATTTCGTGAAACTTTAAGCAGTGCCGAATTTCGCAATACTATCGTTGATAAGCACATACCCGGCGTAAGCAGCCTTTGGCATCAGCAGCAGAAAAATCCGCCTTTTGTCTTGCTCCATGATTTGTATAAGAATTAAACATTGGTATTGGTGTCGCTTTTGCTACAATGGCGACTCATTCCTGGTATCGATTTAAATCCCATGTTTATGCGCGTTCTGTTCCTGCTATTGCTGCTGATTTCCGGCGGTACATCTGCCAGTTTGATTAGCCAACAAGGGCTACCGGCCCGCTATATGCAAACCACCGAAGATGCAGCGATCTGGGCGCAGGTGGGGAACAGCGTGATCAACGTGGGTAACGTGCGCGCGGGGCAGATCCTTGCCGTTGTGCCGACCTCTGCGGACTACTACGAGTTTCGTTTTGGCTTTGGTACGGGGTTTATTGACAAAGAGCACCTTGAAAATGTGCAGGGCAAGCAGCGTGTAGAAGACAGCCTTGGCGATCTCAACAAACCGCTGAGCAATCAGAATCTCATCACCTGGAAAGATACGCCCGTTTACAACGCGCCCAACAGCGGGAGCGCGCCGTTCGGCACATTAAGCGCTAATCTTCGCTATCCGATTTTGAACAAGCTCAAAGATCGCCTGAACCAGACCTGGTACCAGATCCGCATCGGCAACCGTCTTGCGTGGATCAGCAGCCTGGACGCGCAGGAGGATAACGGCATTCCGGTCCTGACCTATCACCATATCCTGCGTGATGAAGAGAATACCCGTTTTCGCCATACCTCCACGACCACCAGCGTGCGCGCGTTCAGCAACCAGATGACATGGCTGCGCGACCAGGGCTATACCACGCTGACGATGTACCAGCTGGAAGGGTACGTGCGTAATAAAATGAACCTGCCGGCGAAGTCCGTGGTGATCACGTTTGATGACGGCCTGAAATCGGTAAGCCGCTACGCCTATCCCATTCTGAAAGAGTACGGCTTTAGCGCTACGGCGTTTATCATTTCATCGCGCATTAAGGGGCACCCGCAGAAATGGGATCCTAAATCACTGCAGTTTATGAGCGTGCAGGAGATTAAGGGGATTCAGGATGTATTTGATATCCAGTCCCACACGCACTTCCTGCATCGCGTTGATGGTTATAGACACCCCATTCTGCTGAGCCGCAGTTACCACGTGATCCTGTTTGATTTTGAGCGCTCCCGGCGCGCGCTGGCGCAGTTCAACCCGCGCGTGCTTTACCTTTCGTATCCGTTTGGCGGCTACGACAATAAGGCGATAAAGGCGGCGAACGATGCCGGTTTCCACCTGGCGGTAACAACGGTGAAAGGGAAGGTGAAGCCGGGGGATAATCCGTTCTTGCTAAAACGCCTGTATATATTAAGAACGGATTCGCTGGAGACGATGTCGCGGCTGATCAGCAATCAGCCGCAGGGGTAGGTCAATAGTATGTCGTTGTAAAGGTTGCCTGGGCTTTAAAATCACCCGCCTTCATTGGATTGCCATCTTTGACCAGCTGTGCATCAAACGTCAACATACCGACGCCGGCACCCGAGCTGGTGTCTATGTTATAAAAGGTTGTTTGAATACCTGGCTTAATATATTCATCTCTATATATTGATCTTAGTCTAACACCAATCCCTTCTGCTGCGTTGCTTGTCAAAATATTACCCAGTAAATCATCATTTGGCCCGGTAACTTTTGACGCGTTCATCTTAAAATCTACTGCCCAGACGTTATTACAACCCAGAAGCTGAATCATAAAATCGTTACTACGTGGTGAACTGTTGAAATCGGACATCATATACTCGCCGAGATCGATATTCGTTCCACCGTGATCCAGTTGCATTGTTTGACAGGTACTAGTAATAATCGGAATTTGAAAGCTTGATGGCGTTACCGTAAATGTCCAGGGTTTGTTATCGCTATCTGAAGGGTCGCCAATACCCATTTGCCCTAAAGTAAAGCTGGCTGCAGGGGTTAAGTAGGTCTCACCATTTTTGTTGCCTTCAAATGTATAGTCATCCTGGTAAATATCAATATGTGCTTTCCAGCGTTTACCTTTCCAGCGATCGTCGCCATGATCGGGTTCGATTATTGCCCAATCCTGCTGATTCATGGCAAAGTAGCCACCACCGGCATCAGAGAAAATTTTGACTGAAAAGTATACTCCAGGAATATTGGTTTTATAGACTGTGGTGTAGTCGGTTGGCGATATATTACTGTAAGCGTAGGCCGTGTTCATTTTTGCCGTAAGATATTGCCCGTCATTCCCTGCATCACATTGTGACTCTAGCCATGGATCTAAATCCATTTCAGCTGTGCCTATTGGACGCTTATACATGCTTGATTTGGGACCGTAAGATCGTGCCCAACGGATAGTATTTGAATAAGAAGTCATGATAAGGTTTGAGCTTCCCCCCTCAGAACCTCGAATACCCATGTGGCATTCGTCTGCGTAACAATATTGGGCAGACAGTAAAATCGTCGCTGCAAGCAATGTTTTATTTCTGGTTTTTTTCAATAAATTCCATTTATTCATTTTGCTATCCTTAACAAAGCAAAAGTTATTGATATGTTGCATTAACCACAACATGACTATCGACTTTACCGGCTGAAACAATACCTGTGTTTTGCAGGCGAGCATAGAATGCATATTCTGTAGCAAAGGTGGTTTTAGCGTCCAGCATAACACTGGAAGTTCCGTCTGCATTTAATACGTTGCTGTTTAAATCTTTTGAGAAAATAACGATGCCGGTGTTTTCTGCACCACCTTCTGCCATGGAACTTTCATTTATGAAGACCTGCCGGGTACTGGTCGGCCATCGCTGGCTTTGCGGCTGGAAGCTGAAATTCAACTTTTTAATATTGTTATCGGTAGAACAGCTTTCTACTTTGACGGAAAATTCGGTTCCCGCAGCGGCATCCGTAGGCAGCAGGCGTGAACTACCATCACTATTATAAAACCAGCTTTTACCCACTATTGGCAAATGCACTTTTCCATCGCCCGGGATCGATATCTGGCACGTATTTTCCACAATATTGGCATTGAGCGTAACATCCATGCCAGTCTCAGCAGACAGGCATGGGGCAGACCAGTACCAGCTCATCAGTCCTGCCAAGAAGAGCACGCTTCCCGGGACGTTATTATTTGATATTTTTGACATGGTGGCGCTGCCCCTGCTTATTATTATTGGTAGGTCACGACAAATGTTACTGGTGCACTAACATCACCCGTTGTGACATCGCCGATAACTTTGTCTTTCGCGAGCACGATACGCGCAGCCATATTAAAGGTTGCGGAACCACCGCTAATGGAAACGTTTTGCACGGGTTTAGTATTACAGCTCATTAAGGTTCCGGAACCAGCGGTACCTTTCCAGACCTCAAATGCTGCTGCATTTGCGGCATCAAAAGAATCACCGTCTTTCGCGTTACCCGAACAGCTTCCCCCCGCGCCTGCGGTTGCCTCTACGCTCGCGCTTTTTACCCCCGCGCAACCGCTGAAGGCAATTTTAAACGGCTCGCTACGAGTCTGGGCAACCAGGTCAGATTTGAAGACATCGCCGAAAGCCAGGGTACTGATAGGCTGACCGCCAGTATTCTGGATCTGCGCGGTACAGGTACCCGCTTCAACCGTAGAGGTAAACGTTGCCTGTACGCTCGGAGTGCCGGTAATGGCGTTGGCAGATACGGTAAAAATACCGGCAGAAACTGCCAGAGCAATAAGTGTGGACGATTTCATGTTCATCGTTGCGTATCCTTCCGCTTACTGGTATTCAAAGTTAAAAGTGGCAAGTGCACTAAAATCACCCGTTGTAGCCAGACCGGGTTTGGTTTCGACAAGGCGGGCAATCAACGCGACTTCCTGTCCAGAAATTTCCTGTGGACTCCATACCAGTCGTTGCGCATCAGTTGTCGAGTTAATCGTAAACGGTGCAGTTGGTGCAGACGCACGGGCAATGGAAACCCCTACGTAATCAGCTTTATTTGTTACGACAGCATTCGTGATAGCAGTATCGATATAGCCGGATTTTATGCCAGCAATAGTGGTTTTTAATCCAGTCAGACTTGAAGGGCATTCAATAATTTTCAGCTTAAAAGTGGTGCTGGCATTATCTGAACCACTGACAATATCCGCCAGCGATGTTTTCCCACTAGTACCAATAGGAATAATGTTGGCCTTGCCATCACCCGTACCGCCTTCGATTTTCATATCGCAGGTGGTTTCACGCAGAGTTGCAGTGAAGGTAACATCCAGACTGGATGTCCCTGCTGCCATAGTTTGTGAACTTATCGTCAAAGCCAGAAATGCGGCGAGACGCGTAAGTGACATTGTTTTCTTCATTACAATAACTCCCTGTTATAAAATCATTACATCTGGCAAATCTGGTTAGTAAGCATGGTGGTTAAACCCACTTTCTGAGCGGATGGTGTAATTTGATAGGTCACAGTACACGTGCTGTCAGCGCCGCTGCCCCATACAACACGTAACTTCCCGTGCTCTTCGATGCCTCGTACGTAGGCCTGGCCAGCCTGACCTACGGAGCCGACAGACTTGCCCTGTTCATCGACGACATCAGCGCCGAGCGGAATAAAGCTATTATCTGAGCGATGCAGATCGAGCAGTAACGATCGACCCTGATCGGTTTCGAAGTCTACCCGCACGATCGCCCCACTGCGTGGGACGGCCACTGAGCTGGTGTTTTTCACCTCAACGTCCGATTCCATTTTTGAGATATCAATCCCGACCGTATTTTCGCGGTAGGCCGACAGATACGGCATGATGGCGTAGCCTGAGCTACCGATGACACCGTCGCCTACGGTTAATTTTGCACCTTTCGCTCCTGGTGCATTCACCAGAGCCAGCGTATCGGTATCGCCAATGCTGCCAGGCGCCAGGGTGATGCCGCCTGAGTGAGCCAACATTCCGCCGCTGTAACTCATGGAATATTGCCGACTATTATCGTCGGATGCCGAAGCGGAAATACTCAGTGGTCCATATGGACTGTTATAACTACCGTAACCGCCAACCTGATTGAGATCGCCGCTATCGGCATGGCTGGTACTGGCATTAACGCTGTAGCTAAAGCGGTAATCGTCGGTATTACCGTTTGCGCTGGTATTAAATGCAGTATTCTTTTTGAAGTCTGAGTTCATGCTCATATTGACGCTTGAGAAACCACCTGGATGTTTCTTATGTCCCAGCAGGTTTTCCAGCGGGATACTCAGGTTCAGATAAATACTGTCGTCTTTTTCACCGTATTCGTCATAACTACGTTGTAGCGACACGCTATAGCTACCCAGCCAGAATGAGTTGTTATAACCGACTGAATATTGCGAAGTTGAACTGGATTCGGTCCAGTAGTCCTGCCAGCTACCGGTAACATACAGCGAGCCATAATTATTTTTTCCCGCAGAAAGCGGTTGGCTGACGTTAAGCTGGATCTGGTTTTTCATACGCTGGAACTGGTTGTAGACATCTTCACCGGAATCATTCGGGTTACGGGAGTAGTCGCGATATTTGACATCCTCAGCGAGTGAGGCCGCGTCGTTCAGCGTCAGGTAGTCTTTCGTGGAGAAACGATACGCCGCCACGTTAAAAGAGGTTTGGCTATCTTCAAGAAGTTTGCTCCAGGAAAGGCGATAGCTCTGACCTGTCAGATTGCCGACACCGTCTACGTCAGCATCGGAGTGTGTGACATCCAGTGCGAATGCACCGACAGGCGTATTCATGGCAATACCGAGCAACCCGGAGAAAAATCCGGTATCCATGTATTGCAGACCGGTATAACCCGTAAAGGTATTGTTCAAACCGTAATAGCCAGTTGCATATCCCAGGCGTGGTTTATCACGCAGACCATTATCGTGAAGTTCACCTGCGCCAATGTCCCAGCGGCTATAGCCTGGGCGAAGCATCTGGCTTACAGAAGAGTAAGGTACGGAAAAGGTGCGGGTGCTCCCGTCAGACTCTTCAATTGTGACGATCAGATCGCTGCCGTAGCCCGTTGTGCTGAGGTCGTTAATCTCGAAAGCGCCTGGCGGTACCGTGCTTTCATAGATCTTATTACCACTCTGAGAAATCGTGACTTTCGCGTTACTCTTTGCCACGCCGCGAATTGTCGGCGCATAGGTTGAAATACCGCCTGGCAGCATACGGTCGTCGTTATACATACGCAGGCCGCGCAGGCTTAACGAGTTAAACGTATCGCCACGTGTATAGGAGTCGCCTATCAGCAACTGCGCACGTAGTGGAGTGATATCTCGTTGCAGGTAAATATCCTGGCTTGAGTAATCGGAGCCGCTATCTTGATCCCAGTTTAAAGTTCCGCGTGAACGCAAACGCCACGGTCCCATATTGAGGCCATATTTTAGTCCGGCGTAAGCTGTATCGCGCGCGCCATCCGAGCTATCTGAATGCCACGCGTTTAGATCATAAGACACCATAGCTGCGGTTATTCCATCCTCCCAGAGTGAAGGATCGACATAACCATTAGGACGCCGTTCGACATAAATTTGTGGAACAGTCAGGCTTAATTCTTGCGTACCTGCATCATAATCCCAGGAGGAGCCAGATAACGTCCGGCTAATATCAATACAGGTTTCTTCACTGCTTTCTTCAGCGCCATCTTTTCCAAATGCGTCTTTCAGGGCATCCATTTTGATGCCAATTTGCATCAACAGTTTTGGGGTAAAACAAGGCGCAGCACGCGGTGTCCCGTTATCTTTAAACGTGAATTCTGTGAGCAGCTTTTTTTGACCATTCAGAACAATTTGTGTTTTAAAGGTGCCAGGAACAACCGGGTTCCCTTGAGAAAAGCGGCTAACGTCAATATTGGTTCCTGTATTAAACAGAAACTGATCGTTGAATTCGACCTCTTCACTACCAGAGGATGGCGCAGCGGTTTTGTCAGCAGCGAAAGTCGCTGTCTGAAGCGCTGCGCAAATGGCAATACAAAGAAATGAGCGGCGAAATAACATTACTATCACTAATCCGTTAGCTGCTAATTATTAGAGAAAATTAATCAGTTTTTTGACGTCTTAATTAACGGCTGTTTCGTGTTTCTCAGAACCACCGAAATCATTAATAGAGACATACGTTAGTTTTTTTATTTGCGCTGAACCCGCATTTTTCATGACATAAGACTGGCTGGCAAACGGGGCGACTACATGCGGTTCCACCTCAATTGCTTTACCACCTGCACTAGCCTCAATTTTTGCAACGGAAACGTAAAACGGTGAGTCGTTGCGCGCGACAAGTGAATTTGCCTGCTGAGACCATTTAAGCTGGGCAGCGGCAGTCGAAGCATCACCTTTTAGCCCATCCGGGCGGAAAAACATTTTTATACGTGTACGGAATGCCAGTTGCAGCATGTTTTGGCTTTCGGCATCTTTGGTTTTAGGCGGAACTTCCAGCACGTTAAACCAGTACATTGTTTCTCTGTCCTGCGGCATCGATTGCCCAAGCCAGGTGATGCGCACGGTCTGTCCTTTAGCCGGATCGACTCGGGATACAGGCGGGGTGACAATAAACGGTAATTTCAGCTCTTGCGGGTTGGTCGTATCGCGACCATCATCCAGCCAGGTTTGCACCAGCAGGGGTTTATTACCGCGGTTTTCCATATTGACAGTGACGTCTTTAGCGGATTGCGGATAAATGACGCGCGTACCCGAAATAACGATATCAGCGAGAGCGGAATGGGAGACAGCAAAGGCCGCACTGAAAATAAGTGCGGTCATACACATTTTAAAAGGGCGCATAATATTCATCCATTAAATAAAAAAGCGCCCACCTCATCCGTGAGCGCATGACAGCAATTAAGCTATTATTCGTAGCTCATGGTGAAAGTAACGTTGCTGCTTACTTTACCGGAGGTCAGATCGTTGGTACCAGCAGCCCAGTCGGCGCTTGGAACATATGCAACGCGATAAGCCAGAGTACCTTCACCAGCAGTCAGGGTTGCAACCTGAGTATTGTTTCCTGGCAGACCAACCTGCACGCGATCGCTGTTAGCAGCAGTGTTGTTGTACAGTGCCAGGCTAACGTTGTCAGCGTGACCAGCAACAGTTGGGTCAGCTTTCAGGGTGCCGTTAGACAGCTCAGCAAATTGCTGAGATGTAAAGGTTGCTGATGCTGTGCTCAGTGTATCCGGGCACTTGCTCAGGTGCAGTTCAAACTCTTTAGAGCCTACGCCAGTATCAACAGTTGTACTTTCAACATCTGATTTTTTTACTACTGGTAGCGTTACGGTCACGTTGTTTGCATCAACACCGTTGTTGGTAGTGATGACACACGTTGTGTCCGTTACCGCGCCGTCAAAGGTGATCAGACCAACATCATCAGCCATTGCAGAAACAGAACCCATTGCCATAACAGCTACAGATGCAGCCAAAACAGTTTTCTTAAACATATAAAACATCCATTTATAAAAAATTATTCAGAAAAACCGGTGCTTATAAATAAAGCCTGTTTATAATAATATTATATTTATTAAATCGATAATTACCAATGCTTCAATATGAATTGAGAAAAACTAAATTGACGGGTTTTTATTTGGAAATGACTGTTGTATGTTTTTTTAATTAAACATAGAGGATGCGGTAATCTGTGTCAATACTCTTGTATATTTAATTGTTATAAATGAATGGTTGTTTATTTTTTATTTCAATTAAAGAGTGGCGGGTTCGAAAAAACATTTTTTCTATTATTTTTTTTCTGAATATAATTCATAGGATCAATGAAGAAAACAGAATGAGAGAACTGATTGTAAAATGTATCTATCAGGCAGGAGGAGAAGGGCTGCCTTTTTATCGTCAGCCCCGAATTTGTTATCAGGCCACCTGAACCGGAATCGCCTTCGCGGTGCGTTTCATGTCGTTGTCGCCGTCGAAATAAGCCACCTTCGGCTGCCAGCGACGCGCTTCTTCGTCAGACATCATGACAAAGCTGGCGATAATGACGATATCACCTACGTCCGCGCAATGTGCAGCAGCACCGTTAACGGAAATGATTTTAGACCCGCGCTCGGCGGCAATCGCGTAGGTTGAGAAGCGTTTACCGTTGTTCACATTCCAGATATCAATCGCTTCGTTTTCAAGAATTCCCGCAGCGTCGAGAAAATCCTGATCGATCGCGCAGGAGCCTTCATAGTGCAGATCGGCCTGGGTGACTTTCACACGGTGAAGTTTACCTTGCAGCATTTTGCGAATCATTACGTTTACCTTTAATTATCAAGGGCGAAGAA
Organism: Enterobacter sp. MGH 24; assembly: GCF_000493015.1. Lineage (NCBI taxonomy): Bacteria > Pseudomonadati > Pseudomonadota > Gammaproteobacteria > Enterobacterales > Enterobacteriaceae > Enterobacter > Enterobacter sp. MGH 24. The sequence goes on from NZ_KI535657.1 coordinate 2,243,896, forward strand.
CTACGCCAGCTCAACCACTTTGTTATCGATAAGGCGGGCCTGGCCCAGCCATGCCGCCACGAGGATGACCGCACGTTTGCTGGTCTCCGTCAGTTCAAGCAGGGTATCAGCGTCGCGGATTTGAATATCGTCAGCGCGGAATCCTTTATCATTCAGCGCCTGCTCTGCAAGGGCAACAATCTCTTCTGCGCTTAACTCTTTCGCCAGGAGTTGTTCCGCCATAGCGTTCATCACCTTGCTTAAGCCCGGCGCGATTTTACGCTGGTCCGCGGTTAGGTAGCCATTTCGCGAGCTGAGCGCCAGACCGTCTTTGGCGCGTACAATCGGTACGCCGACAATCTCGATATCGTAACCCATATCCGCCACCATCTTGCGGATCAGCGCCAACTGCTGGAAATCTTTCTCACCGAAGCAAGCAACGTCTGGCTGCACCAGGTTAAAGAGCTTGCTGACGATGGTCGACACGCCGCGGAAATGACCCGGACGGCTCGCGCCTTCCAGCATGGTGGAAATGCCCGGTACGTCAACGTAAGTAGCCTCTTCCGTACCCTGCGGATACACGTCCGACGGCGCCGGAGAGAAGACAATATCCGCATGGCGTTTTTTGAGCTTCTCGCAATCTTCCTGCAGGGTGCGAGGATAGCGTGCCAGATCGTCGGCGCGGTCAAACTGCATTGGGTTAACGAAGATACTGACCACTACGATATCTGCACGAGCCCTGGCTTCATCGACCAGCTTCATATGGCCGTCATGCAGGTTGCCCATGGTCGGGACCAGTGCGATACGTTTACCTTCCTGACGCGCGCGACGAATATGCTGGCGCAGCAGCGGCAGGGTTTCAATGATTAGCACAACGAGACTCCTTAATGGAAACTGTGTTCTTCACCCGGATAAACACCGGATTCAACGTCGGCAATATACTGCCTGACCGCAGCGCGCATGTCGCCCGCTTCGGTGAGGAAATTTTTGGCAAACTTCGGAATATGCCCGCCGGTGATGCCAAAGGCGTCGTGCATCACCAGAATCTGACCGTCGGTCACGTTGCCTGCGCCAATACCAATCACCGGAATGGACAGGGCTTCAGTAATACGCTTCGCCAGCTCAACCGGCACGCACTCCAGCACCAGCAGCTGCGCGCCTGCGGCTTCCAGCGCCAGGGCATCATCAAACAGCGTCTGGGCGGCATCACCGCGACCCTGCACCTTATAGCCGCCGAAGATATTCACGGACTGCGGCGTCAGGCCTAAATGGCCGCAGACCGGCACGGCGCGCTCGGTGAGCATCTTCACCGTCTCTACCAGCCAGGCGCCGCCTTCGATTTTGACCATATTGGCCCCGGCGCGCATGACTGCCGCCGCGTTTTCGAAGGCCTGCTCTGGCGTGGCGTAGGCCATAAACGGCAGATCGGAAAGCAGCAGGCAGGCTGGGGCACCACGGCGCACGGCGCGGGTATGGTAAGCGATATCCTCAACCGTGACCGGAAGGGTGGAATCATGTCCTTGTACCGTCATCCCTAACGAATCTCCGACCAGCATGACGTTGATACCCTCTTCGGCAAAGAGTTTGGCGAAGCTGTAGTCATACGCGGTGATGGTGGCGAAGCGTTTTTTTTCCTGTTTGCATTTCTGCAGTAAGGAGATGGTGGTTGGTTTCATACTGTTTCCTGATAGCCCAAAAGCGAATCTTTGCGCATTCTAACAGTAACATTCGAGGGAACAATGATTTTAGGCAACCGATTAGCCACAATTATTTTGAGGCTAATCAGCAGGGGAACAGGATCACCAGCGAGCGGGTCTTTCCGCGTTGAGGCCGTCCAGAATGGACTTGAGTGGTGTGCCGTCCGGGAAGGTGAGATCGGGAGCGACTTCAAAGAGCGGCCAGAGCATAAACCCGCGATTTTTCATGTCGTAATGCGGAACGGTGAGACGTTCAGTGTTAATGATCTCGTGACCAAACAGCATAATGTCGAGGTCCAGCGTGCGTGGTCCCCAGCGCTCGGCTTTGCGTACGCGCCCCTGCTGCAGTTCAATGCGCTGGGTGTTATCCAGCAGCGTTTCGGCACTAAGAGCGGTTTCAAGCACCACGGCGGCGTTCAGATAATCAGGCTGATCCTGCGGACCCAGCGGCGGGGTGCGGTAGAACGAGGAGACCGCTACGATCCGGGTCAGCGGGATCTCGCCCAGCGCCTGTACGGCAGCGTTAACCTGTTCCAGCGGAGAGGCTAAATTGCTGCCGATGGCGATATACGCGAGGGTCATGCTGTCCCTTCACGACGTGGCGCGCGTTTGCGCGGACGACGATGGCGGCGACGCGGTTCCGGCTCTTCATCCAGCCCGGTAAGCATATCTTTTTGCTCTGGTGGAGCGGAAACCTGGAATTCGGCCCACCACTGGGACAGGCGCTGCAGTTCCTGATTGCGTTCAATTTCCGCACGCAGCGACAGCAGATCGAAGGCGGCGCGGAATTTTGGATGCTCCATCAGCTTCCAGGCGCGTTTGCCCTGACGACGGGACATGCGCAGCTGAAGCTGCCAGATGTCGCGCACCAGGGTGGTTATACGTTTCGGAATAGCGAGCGTACGGCACCCTTCGTCCAGCACGTCGTTTGCGGCCAGCGCGAAGGCATCATAATAGGCGAGCCCGCTTTCCTGGGTAATACGCTGGGCCGTTTCCAGCAGCGGATACCAGAACATCGCCGCAAACAGGAACGCCGGATTGACGCGCATGTCGTTGCGAATACGGGTATCGGTATTTTTCAGCACCTGCGCAATCATCCGCTCCATTGGGCTGTCACCGCTTTCGGTGAAGTAGCGGGTAATGGTCGGGAACAGGGGCTGGAACAGGTTGTATTCGCGCAGCAGATTGTAGGTTTCAAAGCCGTGGCCAGCCTGCAGCAGCTTCAGCGCCTCTTCGAACAGGCGGGCAGGCGGTACGTCGTTAATCAGCGTCGCCAGACGCGGAATCGGCTCTGCCGTTTCCGGGCTGATGCGCATATTGAGCTTGGCGGCGAAACGAACGGCGCGCAGCATACGCACGGGATCTTCACGGTAGCGCGTTTCCGGCGTGCCAATCAGACGGATCAGACCTTCTTTCAGGTCCTGCATGCCGCCGACGTAATCGCGCACGGTAAAATCCGCCACGCTGTAATAAAGGCTGTTGATAGTGAAGTCGCGACGCTGGGCATCTTCTTCGATAGAGCCGAAGATATTGTCGCGCAGCAGCATGCCGTTCTGGCCGCGCTGTGACGTCGTGCGATCGGATGCGCCCGCTTCGTGGTGGCCGCGGAAGGTCGCCACTTCGATAATTTCCGGCCCGAACATCACGTGAGCCAGACGGAAACGGCGGCCAACGAGACGGCAGTTGCGGAATAATTTGCGCACCTGCTCAGGCGTGGCGCTGGTCGTCACGTCGAAATCTTTTGGTTTTTTGCCCAGCAGTAAATCACGCACTCCACCGCCCACGAGATAGGCCTCGTAGCCCGCTTTATTCAGACGATAGAGCACCTTGAGGGCATTTTCACTGATATCTTTGCGGGAAATAGTGTGCTGCTCACGCGGAATAACCGACATGTGTGGCTGTGCAATAGCATCGTTCGCCATGCTCTCTTCGCGGCTTAGCACTTTACGGCAAAAATTAGCGACTCGGGTAAAAATGGTACACCTCGTAGTGTGTTTTGTTATGAAAAAAGCGGCTAATCATAGCTCAGCGCAACGCATTTGAGAATGCTGGATTTTTGGCACTGCCGCGAGCGTCCAGTTGGCAACGGCCATTTTCAGCAGTTCGTCAATATGCAGATCCTGCCATTCGTTGGTTACATTCTGGTTGAGAAATCGCAGCGCGTCGATCAAAACAGGACGCGGATCGCCGTCTGGCAGGGCCGGGGCATGGTTCTGCTTTGACAATTTAAAACCCTGCGCATTGACCGCCAGCGGCAGATGAATGTAGTCCGGTGCCGTCCAGCCAAACTGATGATAAAGCGATATTTGTCGAACGGTCGGTTCGACCAGATCCGCCCCGCGCACAATTTCCGTCACGCCCTGAAAACGATCGTCGACGACCACCGCCAGGTTATAGGCAAACAGGCCGTCACGGCGGTGAATAATAAAATCCTCACGCGCCAGACGTTCATCGGCGTGAATCTCACCGGAGAGGAGATCGGTAAAGCGCGTCACCGGGGAGCGCTGCTTTATACGTACGGCGGCATTTTCCGGGGGAAGATTAAGCGTGCGGCAATGGCCGTCATAGACGCCACCCACGCTCTGGATACGCGCGCGGGTGCAGGTGCAGTTATAGGAAAGCCCCCGATCGCGAAGCCAGGCCAGACGTTCACGATAAGCCTCATGACGTTTTGACTGCCAGAGAACCTCGTCATCCCAGTGAAGACCGTAATGTTCCAGCTGACGCAGAATCGTCTCTGCAGCACCGGGAACTTCACGTGGAGGGTCAATATCTTCAATGCGTACGAGCCATTTTCCCTGGCGGGCGCGAGCCTGCAGGTAGCTGCCGAGCGCGGCAATTAATGAGCCGAAGTGTAATTCACCGGAAGGAGATGGCGCGAAGCGCCCAATATAGTGTGATTCAGACATATCAACAGTAACAAGGCGGGAGAGACTCCCGCCTTTGGAGTGTGTAAACAGCGCTGGTATTAACCGGCCATCTGTTTTTCGCGGATTTCGGCCAGCGTTTTACAGTCGATGCACAGATCGGCGGTTGGACGCGCTTCCAGGCGACGAATACCGATTTCAACACCGCAGGATTCGCAGTAGCCAAAATCTTCGTCTTCGACTTTTTTCAGCGTTTTCTCGATCTTTTTGATCAGTTTGCGTTCGCGGTCACGGTTACGCAGTTCGAGGCTGAACTCTTCTTCCTGAGCGGCACGGTCTACCGGATCCGGGAAGTTAGCAGCTTCATCCTGCATATGAGTAACGGTGCGATCGACTTCATCCCTGAGTTGATTACGCCATGCTTCAAGAATACGCTTGAAGTGCGACAGCTGGGCTTCGTTCATATACTCTTCGCCCGGCTTCTCTTGATACGGCTCCACCCCAGCGATGGCGAGAATACTCAGGGACGATGTTTTACGGTTTTGCCCTTCTTGCATGTTGCTTCTCCTTAACACGCACTATCGATCCCCGTGTTGGGGGAAAAATCAGGTCGCTATAAATAGCAGATGCTTTTCCGGATGGCAATTATCTAAACGTAACACTTGACAAGCCTGTGAGGAAAAGCGTATTTGCGCACGCGGCCAGAACACTTAATCGTCAATCGTCTAATCCCTTATAAGACAATGGGAAGAGAGGATCTCAGAGTCATATTATCGGCAGAAAGTTCCGCTTTATAAGCGAAAACCTCTACCCCCTGCTTTTGTGCCTCATTCAACAATTGCGCGTATTTAGGATCAATATGGCGGGCAGGGGAGAAACGTTCAATGGCTGAATGTAACACCGCAAACAGCAATACGGCGCGTTTGCCCGCCGCCGCAACACTCATTAGCTCTCGCAGATGCTTCTGGCCACGTAGCGTTACCGCATCCGGGAAGTAGCCATTTTCCTGCTCCGCTAACGTCACTGATTTCACTTCAATATAGCACTCAGGCCTGTCTTCCGCCTGTAACATGAAGTCAATTCTGCTGCTTTCATCGCCATATTTCACTTCACTTTTATGCGTGCCATATCCTACCAGTTCAGGAATTGTGCCATGGGTCAGCGCTTCCTTAACCAGTTGATTTGCGCGCAGAGTGTTAACGCAAATAAATGCCCCATTTTGGGTTTCAGTCATTTCCCAGGTATGGGCATATTTGCGTTTAGTATTTTCTGATGTCGAATACCAGACCCTGTCACCCGGCGTCGCACAGCCCGTCATCGCGCCGGTATTGGGGCAGTGCAGGGTGAGCTGAACCCCTTCGGGGGTGATCACGTCGGCGAGGAAGCGTTTGTAGCGTTGGACAAGCGTAGCGTGCTGCAGGGGAGGACTAAACTTCATCAGAATTCCTTTCGGTGTTGCCCAGCGTCCAGCGCTGTAGCGGCGTATAGCGGGTGCGTCCCTGTGCAAAGACGGATTCGTAAAGCGCGAATCCGTTGACCGGAAAGGCCCAGTGAAAGCCCGGCGGCGGGATGGTAACGGCCTGACCGGTATCGCGCAGCAGCGTGATATGAGGATGAAACGGCTGTGGGCTCTGATAACAGCCGCTGCGCGCCGCCTGCGCGCGCAGCATATTCGCTAGCTGCAATAATCCGCGCGGTGGCTGGCGCGTTCCCAGCCAGACCACGCGCGAACGCAGCCACTGACCCGCGTCGTCGAGGTGCAGCGTGAATTCCGGCTGGGCAATACGCCCGGCCATTGCGGCTAACGCCCGCTGCTTTTCGGCGCTGACGTCGCCCAAAAAGGCCAGCGTCAGGTGCAGGTTGGCAGCCGCGACAGGGCGGCCCGCTTCAGGCGGAAAGCAATCGGCGCGCCAGCGAACAATTTGACGCTGTATTGTGGTGGGCAATTCAATGGCAAAAAACAGCCGTTTCGACTCAGGCATACGGAGGACTCGGTAATGATATGCGCCGATGCTACAATGTACGCCGACTAATGTTAACCCTCTGGAGCTGTTAGTGTCCTCATTGCCGGTCGCCGTCATTCTTCCTGAGCTTCTCGCTGCCTTACACCATGCCCCGCAGGTTTTGCTGAATGCCCCTACGGGCGCGGGCAAGTCCACCTGGCTGCCGCTGCAGATTCTGAAAGACGGAAACATCAGCGGGAAAATTATCCTGCTGGAGCCGCGCAGGCTGGCCGCGCGCAACGTGGCGCAGCGTCTGGCGGAACTGCTGAATGAAAAACCGGGCGAAACGGTAGGTTACAGGATGCGTGCCGAGACCTGCATTGGCCCGACCACGCGTCTTGAAGTGGTCACCGAGGGTATTCTCACCCGCATGCTGCAAAACGATCCGGAGCTGACCGGCGTCGGGCTGGTGATCCTGGATGAGTTCCACGAGCGCAGCCTGCAGGCGGATCTGGCCCTCGCGCTGTTGCTGGACGTGCAGCAGGGGCTGCGCGACGATCTCCGGCTGCTTATTATGTCGGCCACGCTGGACAACGAGCGGCTACGACAGGCATTACCCGATGCGCCGGTCATCAGCTCGGAAGGGCGGGCGTTTCCGGTTGAACGCCGCTATCAGCCGCTTCCCTCCCATCAGCGTTTTGACGAGGCCGTCGCCATTGCCACCGCTGAGCTGCTGCGCCAGGAAGCAGGTTCCCTGCTGCTGTTTTTGCCCGGCGTCGGTGAAATCCAGCGCGTGCAGGAGCAGCTTTCTACCCGCGTAGGCGGCGACGTGCTGCTTTGCCCGCTCTACGGCGCGTTGTCGCTGCAGGATCAGCGTAAAGCCATCCTTCCGGCCCCGGCGGGGCAGCGCAAGGTGGTGCTGGCAACCAACATTGCTGAAACCAGTTTGACCATTGAAGGGATTCGCCTGGTGGTGGATAGCGCGCAGGAGCGGGTGGCAAGCTTTGATGCGCGCAGCGGACTGACTAAACTCCTGACGCAGCGCATCAGCCAGGCGTCGATGGTGCAGCGCGCGGGCCGCGCGGGGCGTCTTGAGCCGGGTATCTGCCTGCATTTGACCAGCGCGGAGCAGGCTGAACGCGCCGCACAGCAAAGCACGCCGGAAATTTTACAAAGCGATTTGTCTGGTCTGGTGATGGATCTGCTCCAGTGGGGCTGCCCGAACCCTGAGCAGCTTACCTGGCTTAATCCTCCGCCCGTCGTAAACCTCACCGCTGCGCGCACGTTGCTGACGCAGCTTGGCGCGCTGGAAGGCGAGCGTCTGACGGCGCGCGGCCAGAAAATGGCGGCGCTGGGCAACGATCCGCGTCTGGCCGCGATGCTGGTGGCCGCGCAGGGGGAAGATGAAATTGCCACGGCGGCAAAACTGGCGGCTATTCTTGAGGAGCCGCCTCGCGGTGGCAGCAGCGATCTGGGGCAGGCGTTTTCGCGCAGCCAGGGGAACTGGCAGCAGCGGGCGCTGCAGCTGTGCAAACGCCTGAATAGCCGGGGGGGATCGCCTGACAGCGATAAGATTGCCTTCCTGCTGGCACAGGCCTTCCCGGACAGGATTGCGCGTCGGCGCGGGCTGGACGGTCGCTACCAGCTGGCAAACGGTATGGGGGCGATGCTGGACAGCGATGATGCGCTGACGCGTCATGAGTGGCTGATTGCGCCGCTGTTGCTGCAGGGGAGTCATTCCCCGGATGCGCGTATCCTGCAGGCGAGTGCCGTAGAGATTGACGCCCTGACGCGTACCTGTCCGCAGCTGCTTCAGCAATCTGATACCGTGGAATGGGATGACGCCCAGGGCACGCTGAAGGCGTTTCGCCGCAGCCAGATTGGAAAGTTAACGCTAGGGACGAAGCCGCTGGCGAAGCCGTCGGAAGAAGAGCTTCATCAGGCTATGCTGAACGGCATTCGGGAAAAAGGACTGAGCGCCCTGAACTGGACGCCGGAAGCCGAGCAGTACCGCATTCGTCTGCACTGCGCCGCGAAGTGGCTTCCGGAATACGGTTGGCCTGCGGTGGATGACGAGACGCTGCTTGCTACGCTTGAGCACTGGTTATTGCCGCAAATGAGCGGCGTGCATTCCCTGCGAGCCCTTAAGGCGCTTGATGTTAAGACCGCGTTACAGAATTTACTGGACTGGTCATTACGTCAACGTCTGGATAGTGAACTGCCTGGGCATTACACTGTGCCGACCGGAAGCCGGATTGCCATCCGTTATCATGAGGATAATCCGCCGGCGCTGGCGGTTCGGATGCAGGAGATGTTTGGTGAGGCCACCACGCCGTCCATTGCGGAAGGGCGTGTGCCGTTAGTGCTTGAGCTGCTGTCGCCTGCGCACCGTCCATTACAAATCACCCGAGATTTGGGGGCGTTCTGGGCGGGAAGCTACCGTGAAGTGCAAAAAGAGATGAAGGGGCGATATCCCAAACACGTCTGGCCGGACGATCCGGCGAATACGGCGCCGACGCGGCGAACGAAGAAATATTCGTAAAAGGGGAGTGCGGCCTGATGCCCTCACCCCAGCCCTCTCCCTGTGGGAGAGGGAGAAAACAAATTTTGAGAGATTTCTTCTTTCACAGGCCTGTGAAAGAAAAGAAAATCTGGCCTTTGCGCCTGAAAGTTGCGGAGAAAAAGCATGGCGGGGAATGACCGCGAGCCAATAGGACGTAAGGGAAAACCCACGCGTCCGGCGAAAGAAAAGGTAAGCCGTCGTCGCCTCAGAGATGAGGACTATGACGATGACTATGAAGACGATTATGAGGATGAAGAACCGATGCCGCGTAATGGAAAAGGCAAAGGGCGTAAGCCTCGGGGCAAGCGCGGCTGGTTCTGGCTGCTGCTGAAGCTGTTTATTGTTTTTGTTGTGCTGATGGCGATTTACGGCGTGTATCTGGATCAGAAGATCCGCAGCCGTATCGACGGTAAAGTCTGGCAGCTACCTGCGGCAGTGTATGGCCGTATGGTGAACCTTGAGCCAGATATGTCCATCACGAAGAACGAGATGGTTAAACTGCTGGAAGCCACCCAGTATCGTCAGGTGTCAAAAATGACGCGTCCTGGCGAATTTACCGTGCAGTCCAACAGCATTGAGATGATCCGTCGTCCGTTTGATTTCCCGGACAGCAAAGAGGGGCAGGTACGCGCGCGTCTGACCTTTGAAGGCGATCGTCTGGACACCATCGAGAACATGGATAACAACCGTCAGTTCGGTTTCTTCCGTCTCGATCCGCGTCTGATCACCATGCTTTCGTCGGCAAACGGCGAGCAGCGCCTGTTCGTGGCGCGTAACGGCTTCCCGGATCTTCTGGTCGATACCCTGCTGGCAACCGAAGACCGTCACTTCTACGAGCACGATGGCATCAGCCTCTACTCGATTGGTCGTGCGGTACTGGCTAACCTGACGGCCGGTCGCACCGTGCAGGGGGCGAGTACGCTGACTCAGCAGCTGGTGAAGAACCTGTTCCTCTCCAGCGAACGTTCTTACTGGCGTAAAGCGAACGAAGCCTACATGGCCGTGCTGATGGATGCGCGCTACAGCAAGGATCGTATCCTTGAGCTCTACATGAACGAGGTGTACCTCGGTCAGAGCGGCGATAACGAAATCCGCGGTTTCCCGCTGGCGAGCCTGTACTACTTTGGCCGTCCGGTGGAAGAGCTGAGCCTGGACCAGCAGGCGCTGCTGGTGGGCATGGTGAAAGGGGCGTCCATTTATAACCCGTGGCGTAACCCGAAACTGGCGCTGGAGCGTCGTAACCTCGTTCTGCGTCTGCTGCAACAACAGCAGGTGATTGACCAGGAGCTGTACGACATGCTGAGCGCGCGCCCGCTCGGCGTTCAGCCGCGCGGCGGCGTGATTTCGCCTCAGCCTGCGTTTATGCAGCTGGTGCGTCAGGAGCTGCAAAGCAAGCTTGGCGATAAGGTGAAAGATCTCTCCGGCGTGAAGATCTTCACCACCTTTGACTCCGTGGCGCAGGATGCAGCAGAAAAAGCGGCAGTGGAAGGCATTCCGGCGCTGAAGAAACAGCGTAAGCTCTCCGATCTTGAAACCGCGATGGTGGTGGTTGACCGTAACTCCGGCGAGGTTCGCGCCATGGTGGGCGGTGCCGAGCCGCAGTATGCAGGCTACAACCGCGCCATGCAGGCGCGTCGCTCAATCGGCTCTCTGGCAAAACCGGCAACCTACCTCACTGCCCTGAGTCAGCCAAATCAGTATCGCCTGAATACCTGGATTGCGGATGCGCCGATCTCCCTGCGCCAGCCTAACGGCCAGGTCTGGTCGCCGCAGAACGATGATAAACAGTTCAGCGGTCAGGTGATGCTGGTGGACGCGTTAACGCGTTCCATGAACGTGCCAACGGTGAACCTGGGCATGTCGCTGGGACTGCCGGCGATTGTCGATACCTGGCAAAAACTGGGCGTGTCGAAAGATCAGCTGCACCCGGTGCCGGCGATGATCCTCGGCGCGCTTAACCTGACGCCAATCGAAGTGGCGCAGGCGTTCCAGACCATTGCCAGCGGGGGCAACCGCGCACCGCTGTCTGCCCTGCGCTCGGTGATTGCCGAAGATGGCTCCGTGCTGTATCAGAGCTTCCCGCAGGCGGAGCGTGCCGTTCCAGCTCAGGCGGCCTATATGACGCTGTGGACGATGCAGCAGGTTGTTCAGCGTGGTACCGGGCGCCAGCTGGGTGCGAAGTATCCGGGCCTGCATCTGGCGGGTAAAACCGGGACCACCAACAACAACGTCGATACCTGGTTTGCCGGTATTGATGGCCGTGAAGTGGTGATCACCTGGGTAGGCCGCGATAACAACCAGCCGACCAAGCTGTACGGGGCGAGCGGGGCGATGTCGATTTACCAGCGCTATCTGGCCAATCAGTCCCCGGTGCCGCTGAACCTGGTCGCGCCGGAAGATATCGTCGATATGGGCGTGGACAGTTCCGGTAACTTTGTCTGCGGCGGCGGGATGCGTACCCTGCCGGTCTGGACGGCCAATCCGGACTCGCTGTGCCAGCAAAGCCAGCCTGAACAGCCGACGGGCAATCCGTTCGATCAGTCTTCTCAGCCGCAGCAGCAACAGCAACAGCAGCCGCAGCAGCAGAATGAGAAGAAAGACAGCGATGGCGTAGCCGGCTGGATTAAGGACATGTTTGGCGGAAACTGATTAGTTTCCTGAATAAAAAAGCCGCTTAGTAATAAGCGGCTTTTTTTTGTCTTTACATTTGTTCTTATTTTAATTTTAGTAAATGTCTAATTAAGAATTATTAATGCGTAAGTTTTATTAGTTTAATCAGTGTGTTGGTGCCACTTTAAACTCTTTTACTCGCCAGCCCGCTGGACACGATAAAGATTAATCTGATGTAATTAAGTTCGTGAATTTCACTTTCCTCATGGGATGTTCTTATTAATGGTCTCTCGGGTCTAAGTGATGTCTCGTTTTACAAAGCATTCTGGCGAAAAGTATTTTTTCCAGGAATGGATTCCATTATAAGCATATAAGGATGTTGTTATGAATAAGACATTTATTTCCTCTTTATTGGCCGGAAGCATTATGGCGGCTTTATCGCTGCCGGTCTTTGCGGCAAATGATTCAGGTACGGTAAATTTCGCCGGAAAAATTGTGGCGGATACATGCGAGATCAATGTTGATGGTACGGGGACCAATACATCCACCGTTACATTTGCAGATACTTACCCTTCAGATTTTGGCATCGACGGCCAGGTCGGGACGTCTAAAGCGTTTAAGATTGAAGTGAAAAAATGTGACCCGCTGGTCGCCAAACTGAACCTCAAGTTCAGCGGCACAACAACAGACGCTGCGTACAAGCGTTTGAAGAACGATCTCTCCGGTGCAGGCAACGCCACTAACGTTGGCATCATTGTCAGCAATGACAACGGCTCCAAAGGCGATGTGGTCTTCGACGGTTCAGTACCGGATGCGGGCACCGACGTGGCTAACGATGCGACCGGCGCAGCGGCATCTGTCTTTAACTACACCGCGAAAGTGATTCAGGTTGGTGATACCGCGCCAACCGCGGGTCATTACTCTTCCTCGGCCACATTTGAGGTTGTCTATCGCTAAGCAATTATTGGCAGCCTGAATGGCTGCCTTCTGGAAAGCTGTATGAAGACGTTATTTAAATTGTTATGTGGTTGTTTAATTGCTTCTTGCTGTTCAGTGCAGGCAAGCGTTGTTCTCGGTGGTACGCGAATTATTTATTCATCGAATAAATCTGAAGTACAAATCGCACTTAAAAATAAAGATCCTCATACGCGTTATCTGGTGCAAAGCTGGGTCAGTTATCCCAATGATGCAAAAGCCCCCTTTATTATTACGCCGCCTGTCTATAAGTTGCAGGAAAATCGTCAGACGCTGTTACACGTTATTTTTACCGGTGATAAAAACAGCCTGCCGGCAGATCGCGAATCCCTGTTTCTGGCGAATGTGAAATCTGTCTCTGCTCTGTCTCCCGATCTGAAAGAGAAGAATACCCTGCAGTTCGCTATGAAAACGCGCCTGAAGCTTTTCTGGCGTCCCGCTCAGTTGAAGGAAGCTGATGCCCTGGGCGCCTATGAAAAAATCACGTTCCATCGTCAGGGTGACACGCTAATCGCAAACAACCCTACGCCTTTTTACGTCTCTTTTGGCGAACTGTCCGTTGGCGGAAAAAGTGTCCCGGTGATAGAGACCAAAACCACGCCGGGTGCCATTTCAATGATGGTTGCGCCGTTTAGCAAGCAGAGTTTCGCGCTACCAAAAGCGGCAAATGGCGCGGTGACCTGGACGGCTATTAATGATTTCGGCGCCCAGACTCCTCAACGCAAGCAGGCTCTTTAAATCGATCATGTTGGTAAGTTATGTCGTCATCTTTACTTCACAAACAGGTACTGTCCGGGATCGCGCTGGCGCTGCTCGCCGCGATCCAGCCTGCAAATGCGGATGACGAATTCAACCTGCGGATCCTTGAACTGGATACCCCTCTCGAAAATACCTCCACGCTCAAAAACTTCATCAATGATAACGGGTTACTTGCGGGGAGCTACCCCACGACGATTATGTGGGATCGGGACGTGCTGGATATACGTACGCTCACCTATGTGCTTTCTGACGATAAACAGCATCTGCTGCCGGAACTGACCAAAGCGGACCTGCGTGAATACGGCGTGAAAGTCGACACGATCCCGGATTTGAAAGAACTGGACGACCAGGCTTACGTTCGGGACATCTCTCATTTCATTGAAAATGCACGCTACGATTACGATCAGGATAACCAGACCCTGAAGCTGGTCATTCCGCAGATCTATCGCGATCGCGCCGCCGCCGGGGCGATTAACCCGAAATTCTGGGATGACGGTGCGCCTGCCGCCTGGACAAGCTATCAGCTCAGCGGTTCTCAGCAACACTATAGCTCGGGCAATACCTCTTCAGCCTGGCTCGGTCTGGAGTCGGGGATTAACCTTGGGGCGTGGCGACTGCGCAATAACAGCACCTGGAGCGACGCTTCCGGCTGGGAGGCTATCGCCAGCACGTTGCAGCGTGACATCAAAGCGTTGAAAAGCCAGCTTGAGATGGGGCAGACCTATACCAATGGCGAGCTTTTTGACAGCGTCCAGATGACCGGCGTTAAGCTGGAAACGGACACCGCTATGCTGCCCGTCAGCCAGCAAGGCTTTGCGCCTGTTGTGCGGGGTATTGCTAATAGCGACGCGAAAGTCACCATCAAGCAAAACGGCTACATCATCTATCAAACAAACGTCTCGCCGGGGCCTTTTGAGATCCGCGACTTGAGCCAGGTAACATCCGGCGCCGATCTGGAAGTGACCGTCGAAGAGGCGGATGGCAGCGAGCACAGCTTCATACAGGCCAGCGCGTCGGTGCCGGTATTACAGCGAGAAGGCGGTTTTAAGTACTCGCTGGCCGCAGGGCGCTATCGTGGTAACGAAGGTGAAGATGAACCTATCTTTGCGCAAGGCACGGCTATCTATGGTCTGCCTTACGGTGTTACGGCCTATACCGGCGCGCTGGGAGCGTCACTGTATCATGCGCTGCTGCTGGGGCTGGGTGCCGACCTGGGGCACTTCGGCTCCGCATCCGTCGATCTAACGACCGCGCGTACCGCGTTCGACGATGGGCGTGACGATGCCAGCGGTTTATCGTGGCGGGCTCAGTACGCAAAAGATATTCCCGACACGGATACGACCGTCACGCTTGCCAGCTACCGCTACTCTACCTCGGGGTTTTATACCTTTCAGGAGGCTATCGATCGGCGTGACAGCGAGATCGATGACGGCATTTATACCTACCGCAGAACCAACAACCGCCGTAGCCGCATGCAGCTAAACCTTTCTCAGCGTATTTCAGACTGGGGCTCGGCGTATCTCAACGGCTATCAGCAGGATTACTGGGATATGGACGGCCATGAGCGTAGCGTCAGCGCCGGGCTGAGCTCCAGCTGGCGCGATATCACCTGGTCGATAAGCTACAACCTGACCCGCACGCCGGATGCCGATACCGACCGGCAAATGGCGTTGACGGTCAATATTCCGTTCTCAAAGTGGCTGCCTGATACCTGGGCAACCTACAGCGCGAATACCGCCAGCGGTGGGTTTGTCTCGCATCAGGCCGGGCTTGGCGGCACCGCGCTGGAGGACAACAAGCTGAGCTACAACCTCCAGCAGAGCTATGCCAATCAGAACACTGGTTACGGCGGCAGCCTGTCCGGGCGTTACCGTGGCGCTTACGGTGAGGTCGGGATGGGGTACAGCTACGGTGGCGATAACCGACAGTGGAACTACAGCGCGCAGGGCTCGGTTGTTGCCCATGAGCATGGCGTGACGCTGGGGCAACCGGTGCGTGACGCCTTCGCCATTGTGCACATCAATAAGGGCGATAACGTCAAAGTACAAAACGGGAGAGGTATTTATACCGACCCATTTGGCAATGCGATTGTCCCCTCTCTGACGGCCTATCGACACAACGCCATCACGGTGAATACCCAGGATCGGCAGGATATTGATATTGACGCGGCAACACAGGATCGCGTGCCGACGAAAGGGGCAGCCATAAAGGTCTCGTTCGATGCACGCGTTGGACGGCGCGCGCTGGTGACCCTGCTCTTTGCGGGTAAGCCTGTTCCGTTTGGCGCAGTGGTTGCGCTGGATACCACCACCGCCATTGTCGGAGATGGCGGAGAAGCCTATCTGACGGGGCTTCATGACAAAACGACGTTCAGCGTGCAGTGGGGAGAAGAGGCTGAACAACAGTGTCAGGGGGAAATCGACATGCCCGACGACGGCGTGACTGACATGGTTAAGGCAACGGTAACGTGCAGGTGAATAAGGAAACCCGATGAGCCAACGTATGACGATACACTCCTTGTGCGCAGGGGTTGCGCTGCTGATCGCCACCGTTTTTCTGCATCCGGCGTATGCTAACTGCACCTTCACAGGAGAGGGGGGAAAGGACGGGGTGGTTACGTTCCAAATCCCGCCCGCGATCGTTCTCGATCCCGATACGCCGGTGGGGACGGTGATTTATGACAACAACGTGGAAAGCGGCGAAGTCAGAGTAGATTGCGGCGGTGCTGATGCCCAGATTCGACGAGGGTATTTGACGCTAACGGAGGGGGATGCTCGCGAAGATGTGTTGCCGGGAGTGTATAAAACGAACGTGCCGGGGATTGGGATCCGCGCGGCCTCTTCTTCCGAGCAATTTCCTGATTACACTGAAGAAAACCTGACTCGCCCGTGGCATAGCGTTGGATCGATTCACGGCTATTCTCATTCCACATCCGTTTTCCGTGCCGCCGCGCAGCTCATCGTTATTGGCGATATTCAGGAGGGGTATCTGGATACCTCGCGGTTAACCGCTCAGGATACGTTAGGGGGAGTCGTGATCGGTGAAATGCGTTTTTCGCCCACTAGCGTTCATATCACCACCAACACCTGTAATCTGGTCGACCGTAACATCTATGTGCCCCTAAAAACGGTTAATGTGCAGGATTTCAACGGACAATACTCAGACATTCTCACCGACGGCAGTTTTAAGATTGAAATCACCGACTGCGCGGCGGGGACAAAGGTCGATTATCAGTTCACCAGCGCGGGTTCGACGGGGGTGACGAACGGTAATATCCTCGGCATTGCCGCAGGAGATGCCGCCGCTGCGGGTGTCGGCATCCAAATTCTCGACAAGAACGATACGGTGCTGCAGTTTGACCAGAACTACACGGCGATAACCAGCACGCAGGACAAAGTCCCCGTCGAAATTCCCCTCAAGGCGCGCTACGTCAAAACGGGGGAGGTTAAAGCGGGCAAAGTCGATTCCGTCGCCACGTTCGAAGTGTTTTACCGTTAATCCCCTCTGCCCGTTTCGGCGGGCTTTAGCGATCATTTCGCTAACCTCATTAACCCTCTCTTTTCATCTGGTTAATTCTTAAACCCTTAAATCTTGTAGGGCCGCTTACTGCTTGCTATGCAACCAGCGTTTCGCATATTATTCTGGCGCTCATAATAATAATTCTCGTTTACGTTATCATTCACTTTTCCATCAGAGAACAACATGGCGCTTTCCAATACTGCTCAGCCAATTAACACGTCGCTGCGTAAAATCGCGGTTGTCGTAGCCACAGCGGTTGCTGGCATGTCTACTTACGCACAGGCTGCCGAAACCACGAAAAAAGAAGAAACTATCACCGTTACTGCCGCACCTGCTGCGCAAGAAAGTGCCTGGGGACCAGCGCCGACAATTGCAGCAAAACGGACCGCGACAGCGACCAAAACCGATACTCCCATTGAGAAAACCCCGCAGTCCATTTCCGTGGTAACACGTGAAGAAATGGACATGAAACAGCCGGGTACGGTTAAACAGGCTCTGGCCTATACGCCGAGCGTATTTTCAACGCGCGGCGCATCAACGACCTATGATGTAGTTTCTATTCGTGGCTTCACCACCTCCAGCACCGTAAACACCAACCAGTATCTGGATGGCATGAAGCTGCAGGGTGATAACTATTCTGAAGCCTCTATGGATCCCTATTTCCTTGAGCGCGTCGAACTGCTGCGTGGCCCAACGTCCGTGCTGTATGGTAAAAGCCATCCGGGCGGAGTGGTGAGTATGGTGAGCAAGCGCCCAACCACGGAGCCGTTGAAAGAAATCCAGTTCAAAATGGGAACGGATAACCTGTGGCAAACCGGGTTTGACTTCAGCGATGCGATTGACGATGACGGCGTATGGGCATATCGCCTCACCGGTCTGGGGCGCAGCGAAAATGCGCAGCAGGAAATGGTGAAGTCTACCCGCTACGCGATTGCGCCTTCCTTCAGCTGGCGTCCTGATGATAAAACCGATTTTACTTTCCTGAGCAACTTCCAGAGCGATCCGGATGCAGGCTATTACGGCTGGCTGCCGCGGGAAGGCACCGTTGTGCCTTACTACGACGTGAACGGCAAAGCGCATAAACTGCCGACAGACTTCAATGAAGGCGAGGAAGATAATAAGATCTCCCGTCGTCAGAAGATGGTGGGATATAGCTTTTCGCATCAATTCGATGACACCTTCACCGTGCGTCAAAATCTGCGCTACAGCAAAATCAATACCCTTTACCGTTCAGTCTACGGCAATGGCTATATCGCTCCGGGACAGATCAGCCGTGCCTATGTCCGTTCTGATGAAAATCTGAATTCTTTCACCGTTGATACGCAGCTTCAGTCCAAATTTGCGACCGGTGCAGTTGATCATACTCTGTTGACGGGTGTCGATTACCTCCGCATGCGTAATGACATTAATGCTGACTATGGCACCGCCGATCCTATCAGCATGACGAAGCCTGAGTACGGTAATCCGAACGTCGATGTTTACTACCTGTATCAGATGCTTAACCGTCAGGAGCAAACGGGCCTGTACGCTCAGGATCAGGCTGAGTGGGATAAGTGGGTGCTCACGATGGGGGGGCGCTATGACTTTGCAAAAACGTCAGCCCTGAACCGCGCTAGCGGAACCACCGCGGAAATTAACGACCAGGCATTCACCTGGCGCGGGGGCATTAACTACCTGTTCGACAACGGTATCACGCCGTACTTTAGCTACAGCGAATCTTTCGAACCGGTTTCCGGAACGACCCAGAGCGGTAAGCCGTTCGATCCGGCTCGCGGCAAGCAGTACGAGGCGGGCGTGAAGTATGTCCCGAAAGATCTGCCTGTTGTTGTCACTGCAGCGGTGTACCAGCTGACCAAGAATAACAATCTGACCGCCGATCCTGCGAACCCGACCAGCGGCTTTAGCGTACAGGGTGGAGAAATCCGTTCCCGTGGCTTCGAACTTGAAGCAAAAGCGGCCGTGTCTGCCAACGTGAACGTGACGGCATCCTACAGCTACACCGATGCGGAATATACGCACGATACCTGGTATGAAGGCCGTCGCCCGGCAGAAGTGCCTCGCAACATGGCCTCTCTGTGGGCAGATTACACCTTCCACGAAACGGCGCTAAGCGGGCTGACTGTCGGCGCGGGTACCCGTTATATCGGCAATACCGTGTCCTACTACTCCGCCGCGTCGCCGAAAGCCTACGAGTCGTTTAATGTGGCGGGTTACGCGCTGGCAGATGCGACGGTTAAATACGATCTGGCGCGCTTCGGAATGCCAGGCTCTTCAGTCGGCGTCAACGTGAACAACATCTTTGACCGCGAGTACGTTTCCAGCTGCTATAGCGAATATGCATGCTACTGGGGAGCTGGACGTCAGGTTGTTGCCACCGCGACCTTCCGCTTCTAATCTCTCTTCGGGCACGGTTCGCCGTGCCCTTTTTATTTAAGTTGGCTGATATGCAGGATACTCAAACGCAACCCGACACCACCTTTACGCTCAATCATCTCTCCTTTCGCGTACCCGGACGCACTCTGCTGCATCCGCTCTCATTGACGTTCCCCGCCGGTAAAGTGACGGGCCTGATTGGTCACAACGGTTCCGGTAAATCCACGCTGCTCAAGATGCTGGGGCGCCATCAGCCGCCTTCAGAAGGCGATATTCTGCTGGATGACCAACCGCTGGAGAGCTGGAGCAGCAAAGCCTTTGCCCGCAAAGTGGCCTATCTGCCGCAGCAACTGCCGCAGGCGGAAGGGATGACGGTGCGTGAGCTGGTGGCGATTGGGCGTTATCCGTGGCACGGGGCGCTTGGGCGCTTCGGCGTCGCCGACAGAGAGAAGGTGGAAGAGGCGATTGCGCTGGTCGGGCTAAAACCGCTGGCGCACCGTCTGGTGGATAGCCTGTCCGGCGGCGAACGTCAGCGCGCGTGGATTGCGATGCTGGTGGCGCAGGACAGCCGCTGTTTGCTGCTGGATGAACCGACCTCTGCGCTGGATATCGCGCATCAGGTCGACGTCCTGGCGCTGGTGCATCGCTTGAGTCAGCAGCGTGGTCTGACGGTCATTGCGGTCCTGCACGATATCAACATGGCCGCGCGTTATTGTGACTACCTCGTCGCGCTGCGCGGGGGCGAGATGATTGCCCAGGGCACACCGGCAGAGCTGATGCGCAGCGAAACGCTGGAACATATTTACGGTATTCCGATGGGTATTCTGCCTCACCCTGCCGGGGCTGCACCGGTGAGCTTTGTCTACTGATGCTGGATAACACACGCATTAGCCGCCGTCGCCTGCTGACGGCGATGGCGCTCTCACCGCTGCTGTTCAAAATGAATACGGCGCGTGCCGCCGCCGTCGATCCGCACCGTATTGTGGCCCTGGAGTGGCTGCCGGTCGAGCTGATGATGGCGCTCGGCGTCACGCCCTACGGCGTGGCGGACATCCCTAACTATAACCTCTGGGTAAACGAGCCGAAGCTGCCGGACTCGGTGATCGACATCGGTCTGCGTACGGAGCCAAACCTTGAACTGCTGACCCAGATGAAACCGTCATTCCTGTTCTGGTCAGCGGGCTACGGTCCGTCAGAGGAGATCATGGCGCGCATTGCGCCAGGACGTGGATTCGCCTTCAGCGACGGTAAAAAACCGCTGGCGATGGCGAAAAACTCGATTAACGAGATGGCGCATTTCCTCAACCGCGAGCTCGAGGCCAAAAAACATCTCGACGAATTTGATGCCCTGATTGACGCCCTGAAGCCGCGGTTTGCTCACCGGGGCGAGCGTCCGCTGCTGATGGTGACGCTGCTGGATGCCCGCCATATGCTGGTTTTCGGTAAAAACTGCCTGTTCCAGGAAGTGCTGGACAGCTTCGGCATTCGCAATGCCTGGGAAGGGGAAATGTCGTTCTGGGGCAGTACCGCCGTGGGTATCGATCGTCTGGCGGCGTTTCGCGATGTCGATGTGCTGTGTTTCGACCACGGCAACGAACGCGCCATGCAAACCCTGATGGCGACGCCGCTCTGGCAGGCGATGCCGTTTGTGCGTGAGCAACGCTTCCAGCGCGCCCCGGCGGTCTGGTTCTACGGTGCGACGCTGTCGGCCATGCATTTTGCCCGCGTGCTGGATAACGCCCTGGGAGGTAAAGCATGAGTACGCGTATCGCCCGCTTCCCGGCGCTGCTGTTATCCCTGCTTTTTCTGGTTGCGCTGGTATTAACCGGGTTCAACCTCTCGACGGCATTACCCCGCGCGCAGTGGGGGGCCGCTCTGGCCTCGCCGGATATCGACAATATTCAGCAGATGCTGTTCCACTACAGCCTGCTGCCGCGTCTGGCAGTCTCCCTTTTAGTCGGCGCCGGTTTAGGGCTGGTGGGCGTGCTGTTCCAGCAGGTTTTGCGTAACCCGCTGGCAGAGCCAACCACGCTCGGCGTCGCGACCGGCGCACAGCTTGGGATCACCGTCACCACGCTGTGGGCGCTGCCGGGAGCGTTAACCTCGCAGTTTGCGGCTCTTGCGGGGGCGTGCGTGGTGGGCGCGCTGGTCTTTGGCGTGGCCTGGGGCAAGCGCCTTTCTCCGGTAACGCTTATTCTGGCCGGGCTGGTGGTGAGCCTCTACTGTGGCGCAATTAACCAGCTGCTGGTGCTGTTCCACCACGATCAGCTGCAAAGCATGTTCCTGTGGAGTACCGGCACGCTCACCCAGACCGACTGGAGCATTGTGCAACGCCTTTGGCCGCAGCTGGCTGGCGGCGTTGTGCTGACGCTGCTGCTCTTGCGGCCTTTGACGCTCATGGGGCTGGATGATGGCGTGGCGCGTAATCTGGGGCTGGCGCTGTCGCTGGCTCGCCTGGCGGCGCTGACGCTGGCGATTGTATTAAGCGCCCTGCTGGTGAACGCGGTCGGCATCATCGGGTTTATCGGCCTGTTTGCGCCGCTGCTGGCAAAAATGCTCGGGGCGCGTCGTTTACTGACGCGTCTGATGCTGGCGCCGCTGATTGGGGCGCTGATCCTCTGGCTTTCCGATCAGCTTATTCTCTGGCTGGCGCAGGTCTGGAGGGAAGTCTCCACCGGCTCTGTGACCGCGCTTATCGGAGCGCCGCTGCTGCTGTGGCTGCTCCCGCGCCTGCGCAGCATGAGCGCACCGGCGATGGACGCGGGCGATAAAGTCTACGCTGAACGTCAGTCGGTGCTGTGGTGTAGCCTTGCCGGTCTGGCAGTGCTGATGATTGCCTCGTTCGCGGCGCTCTCATTCGGACGCGATGCCTCGGGCTGGCACTGGGCAACGGGTGATTTACTCAACGAACTGCTGCAGTGGCGCTGGCCGCGTATCTTTGCTGCGCTGATCGCAGGGGTAATGCTGGCGGTGGCCGGGTGCATTATTCAGCGTCTGACCGGCAACCCGATGGCAAGCCCGGAAGTGCTTGGGATCAGCTCTGGTGCTGCTTTTGGCGTGGTGCTGATGCTGTTCTTCGTGCCGGGCAATGCGTTTGGCTGGCTGATGCCTGCCGGCAGTATTGGCGCGGCAGTCACGCTGATGATTATCCTGATAGCCGCCGGTCGCGGTGGGTTTTCACCGCACCGCATGCTGCTGGCCGGCATGGCGCTCAGTACCGCGTTCACGATGCTGCTGATGATGCTGCAGGCCAGCGGCGATCCGCGCATGGCGAAGATCCTGACCTGGATTTCCGGCTCAACGTACGGCGCCACAGGCAGCCAGGTGGTCTGGTCCGGGCTCGTGATGATCGTGCTGCTGGCGATGGTGCCGCTGTGCCGTCGCTGGATGACCATTCTGCCGCTTGGCGGTGAAACCGCGCGTGCGGTAGGAATGGCGCTGACGCCAGCGCGCGTAGCCTTGCTGCTGCTGGCGGCGTGCCTGACGGCTGTGGCAACCCTGACGATTGGACCGCTGAGTTTTGTCGGATTAATGGCCCCGCACATTGCCAGAATGATGGGATTTCGCCGGACGATGCCGCATATTGTGATGTCGGCTCTGACGGGCGGGGTGATGCTGGTGTTCGCGGACTGGTGCGGAAGAATGGTGCTGTTCCCGTATCAGATCCCGGCGGGTCTGCTGTCGACCTTTATCGGTGCGCCGTACTTTATTTATCTGTTGAGAAAGCAGAGCCGGTAGTCAGGTGCGGGCTGATGCCCTCACCCCGGCCCTCTCCCACAGGGAGAGGGAGAGCATCGTAGGCCGGGTAAGCGTTAGTGCCACCCGGCAGCAATGCCCTTACAGCTTCGCAAACACCTTACGCGCCGCGTCGATGGTGTTATTGATATCTTCTTCGCTGTGCGCCACGGACATAAAGCCCGCTTCGAACGCGGACGGCGCCAGGTACACGCCTTCGTCCAGCATCAGGTGGAAGAAGCGCTTGAAGCGTTCAACGTCGCACTTCACCACGTCCTGATAGCAGGTCACGGTTTTCGCATCGGTGAAGAAAATCCCGAACATGCCGCCCACGTGGTTAACCACCAGCGGAATACCCGCTTCTTCTGCCGCTTCCAGCAGGCCGTTTGCCAGCTGCGTGGTCAGGCCGGTCAGGGTTTCGTGAATGCCAGGCTGAGCCACTTCGGTCAGGCAGGCAAAGCCCGCCGCCATCGCGATAGGATTACCGGAGAGCGTGCCCGCCTGGTAAACCGGGCCGGTTGGTGCCAGGGCTTCCATCACGTCCTTACGCCCGCCGAATGCGCCGACCGGCATGCCGCCGCCGATGATTTTGCCGAGGCAGGTCAGGTCCGGTTCAACGTCGTAGTAAGACTGGGCACCCGCCAGCGCTACGCGGAAGCCGGTCATGACTTCATCAATGATTAACAGTGCGCCGAACTCGTCACACAGGGCACGCAGGCCCGGCAGGAACTCAGGCTGCGGTGGGATGCAGTTCATGTTGCCCGCCACCGGCTCAACGATGATGCAGGCGATCTCCTGCGGATACTGCTCGAACGCCGCGCGAACGGTAGCAAGATCGTTGTAGGTGCAGGTCAGGGTGTGCTTCGCGAAATCTGCCGGTACGCCAGGTGAGTTTGGCTGGCCGAGCGTCAGCGCGCCGGAACCGGCTTTCACCAGCAGGCAGTCCGCATGACCGTGATAACAGCCTTCGAATTTGATGATTTTATCGCGACCCGTAAAACCGCGCGCCAGGCGGATAGCGCTCATGGTGGCTTCGGTACCGGAGTTCACCATGCGCACCATGTCCATGGTGGGCACCAGTTCGGTCACCAGCTCCGCCATTTTCACTTCCATCTCGGTTGGCGCGCCGAAGCTCAGGCCGCGCTGGGCGGCTTCGACTACCGCGTTACGAATCGCCGGGTGGTTGTGCCCCAGCACCATCGGACCCCAGGAACCCACATAATCGATATAGGCTTTGCCATCGACATCATACAGATACGCGCCGTCAGCACGTTCGATAAACAGCGGCGTACCGCCCACGCCGGTGAAGGCGCGCACAGGTGAGTTCACGCCACCCGGAATAAGCTCGCGGGCTGCACTGTAGAGGTTTTCAGACTTGCTCATGGCGTCGTTCCTGGTTCGTATAAAATGATTAAGCCCACTATTCTAAGTGATTCGGGGAAGGTTATGAAATTTTTAGCCGGGTAATGCTTTAAGATTTGTAAAGTAATTTTCAGGAGACGGTAGGGCAGTCTCTGGTAAAATCCTTGCGGTTTTTGTATGACGAATAAGAACAGGACATGAAATCAGATTCTCCGTCTTTTGAAGAACAACAGTTTACGCGCGCCCAGCACCGAATCAGTATCCGGCGGCTGCTCAATCGCGATAAAACGCCGCTGGCGATCCTGCTGGCCGCTGCCGTGGTGGGGACTCTCGCGGGTCTGGTTGGCGTGGCGTTTGAAAAAGCGGTTAATGCCGTACTCAACTGGCGAGTGGGCACCGTGGCCGGTTTCGCCGATAGCGAATGGCTGGTCTGGGTTTGGGCATTCGGACTGTCTGCGCTGTTTGCCATGGTGGGGTATTTTCTGGTGCGTAAATTCGCGCCGGAGGCAGGGGGCTCGGGCATCCCGGAAATTGAAGGTGCGCTGGAGGAGCTGCGTCCGGTGCGCTGGTGGCGGGTGATTCCGGTTAAATTTATCGGCGGCATGGGTACCCTGGGCGCGGGCATGGTGCTTGGCCGGGAAGGGCCCACGGTACAGCTGGGGGGAAACGTCGGCCGCATGGTGGGCGATCTGTTTCGGATGCGAAGCGCCGAAGCGCGCCATACGCTGCT
The DNA here is from genome assembly GCF_000493015.1 of Enterobacter sp. MGH 24. Taxonomy (NCBI): domain Bacteria; kingdom Pseudomonadati; phylum Pseudomonadota; class Gammaproteobacteria; order Enterobacterales; family Enterobacteriaceae; genus Enterobacter; species Enterobacter sp. MGH 24. The sequence goes on from NZ_KI535657.1 coordinate 2,269,008, forward strand.
GGCAACCGGCGCGGCGGCGGGGCTTTCCGCCGCATTTAACGCGCCGCTGGCGGGCATTTTGTTCATAATCGAAGAGATGCGCGCGCAGTTTCGCTACAACCTGATCTCGATTAAAGCGGTGTTTACCGGCGTTATTATGTCGAGCATCGTGTTTCGCCTCTTTAATGGCGAGGGCGCGGTCATAGAGGTGGGTAAACTGACCAACGCGCCGGTTAACACCCTGTGGCTTTACCTGATCCTCGGCATGATTTTTGGCGTGGTGGGGCCGCTGTTTAACACCTTTATCCTGCGAACTCAGGATATGTTCCAGCGCATTCACGGCGGGAACACCACGAAATGGGTGCTGATGGGCGGTCTGCTGGGCGGCATGTGTGGCGTACTCGGGTTTATTGAGCCGAATGCCGCAGGCGGCGGGTTCGGGCTGATTCCCATAGCGGCGGCGGGGAATTTCAGCGTGGGTCTGCTGCTGTTTATGTTTATTTCTAGAGTCATCACGACGGTGCTGTGCTTCTCGTCCGGCGCACCCGGCGGGATTTTCGCCCCAATGCTGGCGCTGGGGACATTGCTGGGCACCGCGTTTGGTATGGCGGCTGAAGTGGGGTTTCCCGCCTATCATCTTGACGCCGGGACCTTTGCCGTCGCCGGAATGGGGGCGCTGCTGGCCGCGTCATTGCGTGCGCCGTTGACCGGGATCGTGCTGGTGCTGGAGATGACGGACAATTACCAGCTCATTTTGCCAATGATCATTACCTGTCTCGGGGCGACACTATTAGCCCAGTTCCTGGGTGGAAAACCGCTATACTCCACCATCCTTGCGCGTACCCTGGCAAAACAAGAGGCGGAGCGGGCCGCCGCGCAGAATACTTGAATGAATTACCAGGGTATTAGATAATGACACAAAGAATTGGGTGAATTTTACCCAATAGCAGTATTCATGGGAGCATAAGATGAGTGATGACGTAGTAGCTGTACCGCTCGAATTTACCGAAGCAGCAGCCAACAAAGTGAAAGTCCTGATTGCCGACGAAGACAATCCGGATCTGAAACTGCGTGTCTATATTACCGGTGGCGGCTGCAGCGGCTTCCAGTATGGTTTTACCTTTGACGATCAGGTTAACGATGGCGATATGACTATCGAGAAACAGGGCGTCGCGCTGGTGGTTGACCCGATGAGCCTGCAGTATCTGGTGGGTGGTTCGGTTGATTACACCGAAGGTCTGGAAGGTTCGCGCTTTGTGGTCACTAACCCGAATGCGACAAGCACCTGCGGGTGTGGTTCGTCATTCAGTATTTAAGAGGGTGCGGGCTGATGCCCTCACCCCGGCAAAACGCTAAAAACGGTAACCTGATGGTTACCGTTTTGCATTTACCTGCCATTCTCATCCAGCGCAAACGTCGGCAGCTTCAGGTGCCAGCGTATCGCCGCTAAACGTATCACCAGCGTCACGACCATCCCCAGCATCGCGGCATTTTCCAGCGGTAGGGCAAAGGTGTAGTACGCGGTCGCGTGAACAATCCCGCCCACAATGCAGGCCGTTGCGTAAATTTCAGTACGCAGGATCATCGGCACTTCACGCGCCAGAATATCGCGAATGATCCCACCGCCCACGCCGGTTAATACGCCCATACAGATTGCCACCATCGGACCGGTACCCGCATTAAACGCCTTATTGACGCCAATACCGACAAACACGGCCAGACCAACGGCATCCAGTACCGGCAATATCCATTTGGGTAATCTGCGGGGCTGGCGAACCAGTACGATGGTCAACAGGCAGGTGACCATCGCCACCACCAGATCGGTAGGATCTTTGACCCAAAACACCGGGCCATTTGCCAGCGCCATATCGCGAATAGTCCCGCCGCCGACGGCGGTCACGACGCCCAGTACCAGCACGCCAAACGGATCCATGCGCAGTTTTCCGGCGAGCAGGACGCCGGAGATAGCAAAAACGGCTGTGCCAAGAATATCCAGCCAATAAACGAGCATCGTTAAATCCTCGAAAAGGGTCTTATGTTAGTGACTCTCTGCCAGCGCGGCACAGAGCTGTTTTGCGGCGAGGATAATACGCGGGCTGGCGCGTTCAAACCAGTCGCTGTTGAGGGGTATTACCGGTATTTTTAGCTGCTTTTGCCAGAATTGCTCAATTTTGGGAATTTCGCTCGCATTTCCGACCACGACGATGGCCTGCGGTTGGCGCGCCAGAACCTGCTCACGGCTCACCTGAGGCCACGGCACCCGGCTGGCAGCAAAGATATTTTCCCCGCCGCAGACCTCCAGCACCTGGTTCTGAATCGACCCTTTTCCGGTGGTGAACAGCGGCTGGCTGCCAAACTGCAGGAAGATGCGCTTTTTAACTGGGGTATCGTACCGGGATTTCAGCGCGGCATAGTCGCTTAGCATTTGCTTCGCCACAGCCTCGGCTTTTTTGGGGGTAGGGCTATAGGGTGCCAGGGCGCGCAGCGACTGAGCGACCTGCTCAATGCTGACGGCATCAATCCACATCACTTTTATGCCAAGCGAGGTGAGCTGGTTGACCTGCCGCTCGGCGTTGCCGCCTCGCCAGGCCAGCACGAGATCGGGTTTAAGCGCCACGATGCGCTCAACGTTCATCCCCTGCCAGGTTGCCACCTGTTCAATATCCGCGGCTTGTGGGGGGTAATCCGAATAGCTACTCACGCCAACGGGGGTGATCCCGGCGGCAAATGCCAGTTCCGTATTCGCGGGAGAGAGCGTAATCACACGCGGCACAGCATAGAGCCACAGCGGAGCGAGAAGAAGCAGGGCGGCCAGCGCCCTGACGGTATGTTTAGCCACGTGCCAGATTCTGCACCAGGCGTTCCACCATCACGGTGGACTGTTTTGCCGCAACGGTCAGGAACTCGTCGAAGCTGATGTGGGACTGCTGGTCTGCCACGTCAGAGATGGCGCGAACCACCACGAACGGTACGCTGAAGTTATGGCAAACATGAGCGATCGCGGTCGCTTCCATCTCAACGGCAACCGCCTGAGGGAAGTTATGACGGATTTTCGCCAGCCCAACGGAGCCGTTGATGAAGGCATCGCCGCTGACAATCAGACCGCGTACCGCGTTGAGGTTGAGTTCTGCGATGCAGGTCTCTGCCGCCGCAATCAGTTTGTCGTCAGCTTTAAAACCCGCAGGGCAGCCCGGAAGCTGACCGTACTCGTAACCGAACGCGGTGACGTCGGCATCGTGGTAACGCGCTTCGTCGGAGACAACGATATCACCCACTTTCAGCGTCGGCGCCAGGCCGCCCGCAGAGCCGGTATTCACGATCACGTCCGGCTTGCAGCGCTCGAGCAGCAGGGTTGCACCCAGCGCAGCAGCTACTTTACCGATGCCTGATTTCAGCAGAGCCACGTCAACGCCGTTCAGCTGGCCGGTGTAGATCTCACAACCACCCAGAGAGAGAGTCTGACGGTTCTCAATTTTGTCACGCAGCAGCGTAACTTCTTCTTCCATTGCACCAATAATGCCGATTTTCATAGATTTACTCGCGATGTGCCTTGTTAAGATGCATAGTCTATCATGCGGTTAAGGGGAAACGCATTCTCACGCGGGGGAGCACATGGCACCAATCGATTTTCGCACCAAAATTAACTGGCACCGACGTTTCCGTTCGCCGCAGGGCGACAAGAGCGAGCATGAGATCCTGCGTATCTTCGAGAGCGATCGCGGGAGGATTATTAACTCGCCCGCCATTCGCCGTCTGCAGCAAAAGACCCAGGTATTCCCGCTGGAGCGTAACGCCGCGGTGCGCACCCGCTTAACGCACTCCATGGAAGTGCAGCAGGTCGGGCGCTATATTGCCAAAGAGATTTTAAGCCGTCTCAAAGAGCAGCGTTTACTGGAAACCTACGGTCTGGACGAACTGACGGGGCCCTTCGAGAGCATCGTTGAGATGGCCTGCCTGATGCATGACATCGGCAACCCGCCTTTCGGTCACTTTGGTGAGGCGGCTATCAATGACTGGTTTAAGCAGCGGCTTTATCCTTCGGATGCGGTAAGCCAGCCCCTCAGCGATGACCGCTGCATCGTACGCGATTTACGCCTGCGTGAAGGTGAAGAGCGGCTGAACGACCTGCGCCGCAAAGTGCGCCAGGATTTGTGTCACTTCGAAGGCAACGCGCAGGGGATCCGGCTGGTCCATTCCCTGATGCGCATGAACCTGACCTGGGCACAGGTCGGCTGCATTCTGAAATATACGCGCCCCGCGTGGTGGATGGGGGATACGCCTGCGTCCCACAGCTATTTAATGAAAAAACCGGGCTATTACCTTTCTGAAGAGGCCTATATTGAACGGTTACGTAAAGAACTTTCATTGACGCCAAACGGCCGCTTCCCATTGACCTGGATTATGGAAGCCGCCGATGATATTTCCTATTGCGTAGCCGATCTGGAAGATGCCGTTGAGAAAAGAATCTTCAGCGTCGAGGAGCTTTATCAGCATCTTTATGCTGCCTGGGGGACGCATGAAAAAGGCTCGCTGTTTGCGCAGGTTGTCGAAAATGCCTGGGAAAAATCGCGCTCAAATACGTTAAGCCGCAGTACGGAAGACCAGTTCTTTATGTATTTGCGGGTCAATACATTAAATAAACTGGTGCCGTATGCGGCGTCGCGCTTTATTGATAATTTACCGCTCATCTTCAGCGGGGAATTCAACCACGCGCTGCTGGAAGATGACAGCAGTTTTAGTCAACTCCTTGAGCTTTATAAACAGGTGGCGATGCGGCATGTATTTAGCCATCCGGATGTTGAGCAGCTGGAACTGCAGGGCTATCGGGTAATCAGTGGGTTACTGGAAATTTATTCCCCGTTGCTCCAGCTGTCGGTCGACGAGTTCAGCGAGCTGGTGGAACACGAGCGCGTGCGCCGAATACCTATCGAATCGCGGCTTTATCAGAAACTCTCTACCCGGCATCGTCTGGCGTATGTCGAAGCGATTGGCAAGCTGGATCGCCACGCTTCCCAATGGCCGGTGATGGAATATTATTATCGCTGCCGTCTTATCCAGGACTATATCAGCGGCATGACGGATTTGTATGCCTGGGATGAATACCGCAAGCTGATGGCGGTGGAATAATCCCGGAGTTTTGTAAAGACGGCCAATAAATTTTTACCTTTTCCATAAACTTATCACCGGAACTAAGCGGTATAAAACGAATCTGAGTTACACAGCAATTTTGCGTTACCTGTAAATCGAGATTGAGAAACATGAAAAAAACCACATTAGCAATGAGTGCACTGGCTCTGAGTTTAGGTTTAGCGCTGTCTCCTCTGACTGCTACTGCAGCCGAGACCGCGTCGTCGGCAGCAACCGCGCAGCAGATGCCAAGCCTGGCACCGATGCTCGAAAAAGTGATGCCATCGGTGGTGAGTATTAACGTTGAGGGCAGCACGACCGTCAATACGCCGCGTATGCCGCGTAACTTCCAGCAGTTCTTCGGTGATAACTCGCCGTTCTGCCAGGACGGTTCGCCATTCCAGAGTTCACCGTTCTGTCAGGGCGGCGGTGCCGGGGATGACAGCCAGGGCGGCGGCCAGCAGCAGAAATTCATGGCGCTTGGCTCGGGGGTAATTATTGATGCGGCGAAAGGCTACGTCGTCACTAACAACCACGTTGTCGATAACGCGAACAGCATTAAGGTTCAGCTGAGCGATGGCCGCAAGTTTGACGCCAAAGTGGTGGGTAAAGACCCGCGCTCCGACATTGCGCTGATCCAGATTCAGGATCCGAAAAACCTGACGGCGATTAAAATTGCCGACTCTGACGCGCTGCGCGTGGGCGACTATACCGTGGCGATCGGTAACCCGTTCGGTCTGGGTGAAACCGTGACATCCGGTATCGTCTCTGCGCTGGGCCGTAGCGGCCTCAATGCCGAGAACTACGAAAACTTCATCCAGACGGATGCGGCGATCAACCGCGGTAACTCCGGCGGTGCGCTGGTGAACCTGAACGGTGAGCTGATCGGTATCAACACCGCTATCCTGGCACCGGACGGCGGCAACATCGGTATCGGTTTTGCTATCCCGAGTAACATGGTGAAAAACCTCACCTCGCAGATGGTGCAGTATGGCCAGGTGAAACGCGGCGAGCTGGGTATCCTCGGTACGGAGCTGAACTCCGAACTGGCTAAGGCGATGAAAGTTGACGCCCAGCGCGGGGCATTCGTGAGCCAGGTGATGCCGAATTCCTCTGCGGCGAAAGCGGGCATTAAAGCGGGGGATGTGATCACCTCCCTGAACGGTAAACCGATCAGCAGCTTTGCTGCCCTGCGTGCCGAAGTGGGCTCGATGCCGATTGGCAGTAAAGTGACCCTCGGCCTGCTGCGCGACGGTAAGCCGGTTAACGTGAGCCTGGAGCTGCAGCAGAGCAGCCAGAATCAGGTGGATTCCAGCACCATCTTCAGCGGTATTGAAGGTGCCGAGATGAGCAATAAAGGCGCAGACAAAGGCGTGGTGGTGAACAACGTGAAAGCGAATTCACCGGCAGCCCGTATCGGCCTGAAAAAAGGCGATGTGATCATGGGCGCTAACCAGCAGCCGGTGAAAAATATCGCTGAACTGCGCAAAATTCTCGACAGCAAGCCTTCCGTGCTGGCGCTGAATATCCAGCGTGGTGATACCTCTCTTTATCTGCTGATGCAGTAATCCTCTGAAGCCCCTGTTCGCAGGGGCTTTCTCGTTTCTGTGATTCTTGCCACAACTCCATACTTCTCCCTCTCTCTTTGTGCATTCGCACAATGCAGCCGTCGCTGAACTTCCCTATGCTTGAGCTCTGCTCACAGGAGGGTTACATGGCTGGCTGGCATCTTGATACCAAAATGGCGCAGGATATCGTGGCGCGCACCATGCGCATCATTGATACCAATATCAACGTAATGGATGCCCGGGGGCGCATTATTGGCAGCGGCGATCGCGAGCGTATTGGGGAATTGCACGAAGGTGCGCTGCTGGTGCTTTCTCAGGGGCGGGTCGTGGATATCGACGATGCGGTAGCGAAACACCTGCACGGCGTACGCCAGGGCATTAATTTACCGCTGCGCCTTGAAGGCGAAATTGTGGGGGTAATCGGCCTCACCGGCGAGCCCGAGTCACTGCGAAAATACGGTGAACTGGTCTGTATGACGGCAGAGATGATGCTGGAGCAGTCGCGTCTGATGCACCTGCTTGCCCAGGACAGCCGCCTGCGTGAAGAGCTGGTGATGAACCTTATTCAGGCGGAAGAGCATACGCCGGCGCTCAGCGAATGGGCGCAGCGTCTGGGGATTGATCTCAACCAGCCGCGCGTGGTGGCGGTCATTGAGGTCGATAGCGGCCAGCTTGGCGTAGACAGCGCGATGGCCGAACTGCAGCAGCTGCAAAATGCGCTGGCGACGCCGGAGCGCGATAACCTGGTGGCGATCGTTTCTTTGACGGAAATGGTGGTGCTCAAACCGGCGCTTAACGCGTTCGGCCGCTGGGATGCGGAAGATCATCGTCGTCGCGTGGAGCTGTTGATCTCCCGGATGAAGGAGAATGGTCAGCTGCGTTTTCGCGTTGCGCTCGGCAACTATTTTACCGGGCCGGGCAGTATCGCTCGCTCCTGGCGTACCGCGCGCACCACCATGATGGTGGGCAAGCAGCGGATGCCGGAGAGCCGCAGCTATTTCTATCAGGATCTGATGCTGCCGGTGCTGCTCGACAGCCTGCGCGGGGGCTGGCAGGCCAATGAGCTGGCGCGGCCATTAGCGCGTCTGAAAGCCATGGATAATAACGGCCTGCTGCGCCGGACGCTGCAGGCGTGGTTCCGCCATAACGTGCAGCCGCTGGCGACCTCTAAGGCGCTGTTTATTCACCGCAATACGCTGGAGTATCGGTTAAACCGGATTTCCGAGCTGACGGGGCTGGACCTGGGAAACTTTGACGACAGGCTGCTGCTGTATGTGGCGCTGCAGCTGGATGAGCAGAGATGATGTTGTTTGCCGGGTGGCGGCTTCGCCTTACCCGGCCTACATGATGATTTTCTCCCTCTCCCTGTGGGAGAGGGCCGGGGTGAGGGCATCAGGCCGCACCCAACTTATTTGTTGCGAGTTAATTTCTCAAGATCCGCTTCAATCTCGCTGATCTTATTCGTTACAACGCTTTCAAGGTGACGCAGATCGTCAAGGATCTTACGTTTAAGATCGACTTCGGTGCGGTCGCGCTGGCAGATCTGATCGAGTTCATCGATCACATAGCGCAGGTTAGGGCTGATTTCCTGTACTTCTTTGTATCCCTGTCCTACACCGTCAGCAACAACGGTCTTACGCTGGCGTGGATATTTAAACTTCACGCTTTTGGCGAAAAACTCCCCTTTGTCCTTGTGAAAATAGATTTTCAGAATATCGTTATTGGCTTCCTGACGGAGGCTGTAACGATCAATTTCATCAGGATTGGTAATGCCCAGACTTTTCAGATTATCGTACATAGCGGTACCCTTGATCTCAACATAACCTTTGAATAATTAACGAAAAAATCTATTTTCGCCACCCTCAGATATAAAAAAAGCGGGGTTGCCCCCGCTTTTTGTTATACCCGATTAATCGATGGTGCGCAGCAATTCGTTGATGCCCACTTTACCGCGCGTTTTCGCATCCACTTTCTTCACGATAACCGCACAGTACAGGCTGTATTTGCCATCTTTTGACGGCAGGTTGCCGGAAACCACCACGGAGCCCGCCGGCACGCGACCGTAGTGAACTTCGCCGGTTTCACGGTCGTAAATACGGGTGCTCTGACCGATGTAAACGCCCATGGAGATCACGGAACCTTCTTCAACGATCACGCCTTCGACTACTTCAGAGCGCGCTCCGATGAAGCAGTTGTCTTCGATGATGGTCGGGTTAGCCTGCAGTGGCTCCAGAACGCCACCGATGCCCACGCCGCCGGACAGGTGAACGTTTTTACCGATCTGCGCGCATGAACCGACAGTCGCCCAGGTGTCAACCATGGTGCCTTCGTCAACGTAGGCACCGATGTTCACGTAGGATGGCATCAGCACGGTGTTGCGTGCGATGAATGCGCCCTGACGTACTGCCGCAGGCGGTACCACGCGGAACCCTTCTTTCTGGAAACGCGCTTCGTCGTAGTCAGCGAATTTCATAGGGACTTTATCGAAGTAGCGGCTTTCAGCTCCGTCGATAACCTGGTTATCGTTGATACGGAAAGAGAGCAGCACGGCTTTCTTCAGCCATTGATGAGTGACCCACTGACCGTCGATTTTTTCTGCCACGCGCAGCGCGCCGGAATCCAGAAGGGAAATCACCTGGTTTACCGCTTCACGGGTCACGGTATCCACATTTGCCGGGGTAATCTCGGCGCGACGCTCAAAAGCGGACTCAATAACGTTCTGTAACTGCTGCATTGTTTACTCTTTCCATTTCACTAAAAAACATATCACCCTTTATCGTTTGGATTGAGGGCTGCTGTCAACCGTTGTTGCACTTCAAGCTGCAGGTCATTATTAAGGGCACGCCGGTCCGCTGTCGCGATTATAAATAAATCTTCTACTCGCTCGCCAATCGTTGTAATTCGGGCCCCATGGAGCGAAATTCCCAGATCGGCAAAAACCTGGCCGACGCGGGCGAGCAGCCCCGGCTGGTCGAGCGCGATCAGCTCCAGGAACGATTTACGGTCGGTGTGGGTCGGCAGGAAATTGACCTCGGTATCGACGGTAAAGTGGCGCAATTTCGCCGGCTGGCGACGCGGCTGCGGGGGTTGCCAGCTGCGCTGGGTAATCGCCTGTTCCAGACCAAAACGTATCCCTTCATGCCTGTCCGACGAGAGCGGGCTGCCGTCCGGCTCAAGCACGATAAAGGTGTCCATCGCCATGCCGTCGCGGGTGGTGAAAATCTGCGCGTCGTGAACGCTCAGGTTACGCCTGTCCAGCTCGGCGCAGACCGCAGCAAACAGATAAGGCCGGTCCGGGCTCCAGATGAAAATCTCCGTCCCGCCGCGGGTAGCCTGCGGGCTCAGGAGGATCATCGGCTGGGACAGATCGTGCTTCAGCAGGTGCCGCGCGTGCCACGCAAGCTGGTTTGGGCTATGGCGGACAAAATAGTTGGCACGGCAGCGGGCCCAAATCTGATGCAGTGCCTCTTCATCAATGTTGTCCATCCGCAGCAGCGCCAGCGCCTGGAGCTGGTGATGACGCACGCGCTCGCGCATGTCCGGGGTGTTTTGCATCCCACGACGCAGCTGTTTTTCGGTGGCGAAGTACAGCTCGCGCAGCAGGCTCTGCTTCCAGCTGTTCCACAGCGTTTCGTTGGTGGCGCAGATATCGGCCACCGTCAGGCAGACCAGATAGCGCAGACGGTTTTCCGTCTGAACCACTTCCGCGAACTGCTTGATCACTTCAGGATCCTGAATGTCACGACGCTGGGCGGTGACCGACATCAGCAGGTGATGGCGTACCAGCCAGGCCACCAGCTGCGTTTCACGCGAGTTCAGGCCGTGCAGCTCGGCAAATTTTAGCACGTCCTGCGCGCCCAGCACCGAATGGTCACCGCCGCGACCTTTGGCGATATCGTGGAACAGAGCGGCAATCAGGATCAGTTCCGGATGGGTCAGGCGCGGCCACAGCTCCACGCACAGCGGGTGGCGGGAGCGCGTCTCTTCTTTCGCAAAGCTTTCCAGCTTGAGCATCACGCGGATCGTGTGTTCATCCACCGTATAGGCGTGGAACAGATCGAACTGCATTTGCCCGACAATGTGGGACCACTGTGGCATATAGGCCCACAGCACGCTGTGGCGGTGCATCGGCAGCAGCCCGCGGCTGACGGCGCCCGGGTGGCGGAGCATGCTCAGGAACAACGAGCGCGCTTCCGGGATATAGCACAGCGGCTGCGTCAGATGACGGCGCGCATGGCGCAGATGGCGCAGGGTGGTGGAGTAGATCCCGGTGATGGTGCTGTTGCGCACCATGGTATAGAACATCCGCAGAATCGCTTCCGGCTCGCGGATGAACAGCGTTTCGTCGCGCAGATCGATAAGCGTCCCGCGCAGCTGGAACTCATCATCAATCGGGCGCGGTTTCTCGTCCGCCGTCAGGGCCAGAATGGCCTCGTCGAACAGCTGCAGCAGCATCTGGTTCAGCTCGGTCACCCGGCGGGTGACGCGGAAGAAATCCTTCATCATGTGCTCAACCGGCTCGTTGCCTTCGCCCTGATAATTTAGGCGCTGGGCCACGCTGAGCTGGCGATCAAACAGCAGGCGGTTGTCGTAGCGGGTGACTTCCAGATGCAGGGCAAACCGGATGCGCCACAGCAGGTGCAGGCACTCGTTCAGCTCGTTACGCTCTGCCTCGGTTAAGAAGCCGAAGCCGACCATCTCGTCCATCGAGGTGGCGCCAAAATGGCGGCGGGCGACCCACTGCAGGGTGTGGATGTCGCGCAGGCCGCCGGGGCTGCTTTTAATATCGGGCTCAAGATTATAGCTGGTGCCGTGGTAGCGCTGGTGGCGCTGGTTTTGCTCCTCGACCTTCGCGGCGAAGAACTTTTCTGACGGCCAGAAGCCGTCGCTGAAGATGTGCTTTTGCAGCTCCAGAAACAGGGCGACGTCGCCAATCAGCAGGCGGGTTTCAATCAGGTTAGTGGCAACGGTCAGGTCCGATAACCCTTCCAGCAGACACTCTTCCAGGGTGCGCACGCTGTGGCCGACTTCCAGCTTCACGTCCCAGAGCAGCGTCAGCAGTTCGCCAATTTTTTGCGCCTGTTCGTCCGGCAGCTTTTTGCGGCTTAAGATCAGCAGATCGATATCGGAAAGCGGATGCAGCTCACCGCGGCCATAGCCCCCGACGGCAACCAGCGCAACATCGCTGACTTGCCCAAACCCGTAATCAATCCACAGACGCTGCAGCAACTGGTCGATAAATTCGGTGCGCGCTTCAATGAGCTGCTCGGCCGATACGCCCGCGTCGAACGCGCTGCCCAGCCAGCGATGGAAGACATCCATATGGGCTTTAATATGCGCGCAGGTCAGCTCGTGCGACGGCCAGACGCCCGGGTTATCGGGCTGGTCGGGAAGGGTGGGAAGTGCTGTGTTAGCATACTGTTCGGGTAAGAGATTACTCATCGTGCGCCACCCATAAGAAAAAGCTATAGCCATTAAAAAAGCCGGCATTCGCCGGCTTTTTTATCATTCATCGTGCGTCAGTATCGCCGGGATGGTGTCATCCTTGCGCAACGTCATAATTTCGCAGCCGTTGTCTGTTACCACAATAGTATGCTCGTACTGCGCAGACAAGCTTCTGTCTTTGGTTTTCACCGTCCAGCCGTCTTTCATGGTGCGGATGCGGTAATCACCTGCGTTGACCATCGGCTCAATGGTAAAGGTCATGCCTTTTTGCAGCACCACGCCGCCGTCATCGGCATCATAGTGCAGGACCTGCGGCTCTTCATGGAAGACGCGACCAATGCCGTGGCCGCAGTACTCGCGCACCACGGAGAAACCTTCTGCTTCCACAAATTTCTGGATTGCTGCACCGATGGTACGCAGGCGAATACCCGGTTTAACCATTTTCAGCGCCAGATAGAGACTCTCTTGCGTCACTTTGCACAGACGCTCGCCAAGAATCGTCGGCTTGCCAACGATGAACATTTTTGAGGTGTCACCGTGGTACTCGTCTTTAATGACGGTCACGTCGATGTTGACGATGTCGCCATCTTTCAGCAGTTTTTCGTCGTCCGGGATGCCGTGACACACCACTTCATTAATAGAGATGCAGACGGATTTCGGGAAACCGTGGTAGCCGAGGCAGGCGGAAACCGCGTGCTGCTCGTTCACGATATAGTCGTTACAGATACGGTCAAGTTCACCGGTGCTAACGCCCGGCTTCACGAACGGCTCAATCATTTCCAGCACTTCCGCGGCCAGACGACCGGCGACGCGCATCTTTTCAATTTCTTCAGGTGTCTTAATAGAGATAGCCATGTAATCTGTCCATCGGTGTCGATTTTTTCGACAATACTAGTCTAAGTGTCGTCAATGGTATCAGTCAGGCACACCCCGTGCCAAATTGAGAATCATTAACAGCACACTCCGCCAACAACTGTTGGTTTCTGGTCGTGTTTTGTGGTATAAAGCGCGCCGGACTTCCGATCCATCTCAGATACACAGGCTGGACGGAAGCGACAAATCTCACTTTGTGTAACAACACACACGTATCGGCACATATTCCGGGGTGCCCTTCGGGGTCGGTAATATGGGATACGTGGAGGCATAACCCCAACTTTCAATATAGAGGTTTTAAACATGGCAACTGTTTCCATGCGCGACATGCTCAAGGCTGGTGTTCACTTCGGTCACCAGACCCGTTACTGGAACCCGAAAATGAAGCCTTTCATCTTCGGCGCGCGTAACAAAGTTCACATCATCAACCTTGAGAAAACTGTACCAATGTTCAACGAAGCCCTGGCTGAGCTGAACAAGATCTCTTCCCGTAAAGGTAAGATTCTGTTCGTTGGTACTAAGCGCGCTGCAAGCGAAGCTGTGAAAGATGCTGCTAACAGCTGCGACCAGTTCTTCGTGAACCATCGCTGGTTGGGCGGCATGCTGACCAACTGGAAAACTGTTCGTCAGTCCATCAAACGCCTGAAAGATCTGGAAACCCAGTCTCAGGACGGTACTTTCGACAAGCTGACTAAGAAAGAAGCGCTGATGCGCACTCGTGAACTGGACAAGCTGGAAAACAGCCTGGGCGGTATCAAAGATATGGGCGGCCTGCCAGACGCGCTGTTCGTAATCGATGCAGACCACGAGCACATCGCTATCAAAGAAGCTAACAACCTGGGTATCCCGGTATTCGCTATCGTTGATACCAACTCCGATCCGGACGGTGTTGACTTCGTTATCCCGGGTAACGACGACGCAATCCGTGCTGTTAGCCTGTACCTGAGCGCTGTAGCTGCTACCGTTCGTGAAGGCCGTTCCCAGGATCTGGCTTCTCAGGCGGAAGAAAGCTTCGTAGAAGCTGAATAATAAGGTTTTACCCCTTATTAGTACCGTGTATGAATAGGGGCCCATTACCGGCCCCTTTTTTCAATTTACACTGTTTGGCCCCCGGCCGGGCAGTTCACATCTCCCGAGGATTTAAGAATGGCTGAAATTACCGCATCCCTGGTAAAAGAGCTGCGCGAGCGTACTGGCGCAGGCATGATGGATTGCAAAAAAGCGCTGACTGAAGCGAACGGCGACATCGAGCTGGCAATCGAAAACATGCGTAAATCCGGTGCGATCAAAGCAGCTAAAAAAGCAGGCAACGTTGCTGCTGACGGCGTGATCATCACTAAAATCGACGGCAACTACGGCATCATTCTGGAAGTTAACTGCCAGACTGACTTCGTTGCTAAAGATGGCGGTTTCCAGGCATTTGCTAACAAAGTTCTGGACGCAGCTGTTGCGGGTAAAATCACTGACGTTGAAGTTCTGAAAGCACAGTTCGAAGAAGAGCGTGTTGCGCTGGTTGCTAAAATCGGTGAGAACATCAACATTCGTCGCGTTTCTTCTCTGGAAGGCGAAGTACTGGGTTCTTACCAGCACGGCGCACGTATCGGTGTTCTGGTTGCGGCTAAAGGCGCTGACGAAGAGCTGGTTAAACAGCTGGCTATGCACATCGCTGCAAGCAAACCAGAATTCGTTAAGCCAGAAGACGTGTCTGCTGAAGTGGTAGAGAAAGAGTACCAGGTACAGCTGGACATCGCGATGCAGTCTGGTAAGCCAAAAGAAATCGCAGAGAAAATGGTTGAAGGCCGCATGAAGAAATTCACCGGCGAAGTTTCTCTGACTGGCCAGCCATTCGTAATGGACCCAAGCAAATCTGTTGCTCAGCTGCTGAAAGAGCACAACGCTGACGTAACTGGCTTCATCCGCTTCGAAGTGGGCGAAGGCATCGAGAAAGTTGAGACTGACTTCGCAGCAGAAGTTGCTGCAATGTCCAAGCAGTCTTAATGATTGAAAAGGAGCCGCCTGAGGGCGGCTTCTTTTTGTCACCCGTCACAGGAAATCAGACAGGCTCCAGTATCGCTGTGCTGATTTGCGGCATATCATGTCGCCAGAATTAACCCCCATCTTAATCGTTGACAGTCTCAGGAAAGAAACATGGCTACCAATGCAAAACCCGTGTACAAACGCATTCTGCTTAAGCTGAGTGGCGAAGCACTGCAGGGAACGGAAGGCTTCGGTATTGACGCAAGCATCCTTGATCGCATGGCACAGGAAATCAAAGAACTGGTCGAACTGGGTATCCAGGTTGGCGTGGTCATTGGCGGTGGCAACCTTTTCCGTGGTGCTGGTCTGGCGAAAGCGGGGATGAACCGCGTTGTGGGCGACCACATGGGTATGCTGGCAACCGTCATGAATGGCCTGGCAATGCGTGATGCACTGCATCGCGCCTATGTGAATGCCCGCCTGATGTCCGCGATTCCCCTGAATGGCGTTTGCGATAACTACAGCTGGGCAGAAGCCATCAGCCTGCTGCGCAACAACCGCGTGGTGATCCTCTCCGCCGGTACGGGTAACCCGTTCTTTACAACCGATTCCGCTGCCTGCCTGCGCGGTATCGAGATCGAAGCCGATGTGGTACTGAAAGCGACCAAAGTAGACGGCGTGTTTACTGCCGACCCGGCAAAAGATCCTTCTGCCACCATGTACGATCAGCTGAGCTACAGCGAAGTGCTGGATAAAGAGCTGAAAGTGATGGATCTTGCCGCCTTCACGCTGGCTCGCGACCACAAACTGCCGATCCGTGTCTTCAACATGAACAAGCCTGGCGCACTGCGTCGCGTGGTCATGGGCGAAAAAGAAGGCACTTTGATCACGGAATAATTTCCGTTGACGATAAATACAGGTAAGATTCCGCTTTATTTTGTAGTGGTATCTTACCCGGACGCGCCTTTGGCGTTGTCATGAATTAAACGCGACTATACTTAGCACACCTGTAGCGCTGTGCTGGCGGATAGTCTGCCTGAGACAAGTTTTCAAGGATTCGTAACGTGATTAACGACATCAGAAAAGATGCTGAAGTACGCATGGAAAAATGCGTAGAAGCGTTCAAAACCCAAATCAGCAAAATCCGTACTGGCCGTGCTTCCCCAAGCCTGCTGGATGGCATCATCGTAGAATACTACGGTACGCCAACCCCTCTGCGTCAGCTGGCGAGCGTAACGGTAGAAGATACCCGTACGCTGAAAATCAACGTGTTCGATCGTTCTATGAGCCCGGCCGTTGAGAAAGCGATCATGGCCTCTGACCTCGGTCTGAACCCAAGCTCTGCGGGCGCTGACATCCGCGTTCCACTGCCTCCACTGACGGAAGAGCGTCGTAAAGATCTGATCAAAGTGGTTCGTGGCGAAGCTGAGCAGGGTCGTGTATCCGTGCGTAACGTCCGTCGCGACGCGAACGATAAAGTAAAAGCGCTGCTGAAAGAAAAAGAGATCAGTGAAGATGACGATCGTCGTTCTCAGGACGACATTCAGAAAATGACCGACGCTGCCATCAAGAAAATTGATGCGGCGCTGGCAGATAAAGAAGCGGAACTGATGCAGTTCTGATTTCTGTCGTACACTGATAAACGCCGTTCAGAGGGACTTCGGGTCTTGCTGGCGGCGTTTTGCTTTTATCTGGTCTAACTTTTTCGGGCATCTCATGAAGCATTTAACACTCCTCGGCTCAACCGGCTCTATCGGTTGCAGCACTCTCGACGTTGTTCGCCATAATCCTGAACTTTACACCGTGACAGCGCTGGTGGCCGGTAAGAATGTGCAGCGAATGGTCGAGCAGTGCCTGGAGTTTGCGCCCCGCTATGCGGTGATGGATGACGAAGAGAGCGCGCGTCTGCTGAAAGCACAGCTGCGTGAAAGGGGCAGTCGAACCGAGGTGCTGTGTGGCCAGCAGGCGGCCTGCGAGATGGCGGCGCTGGATGAGGTGGATCAGGTGATGGCGGCCATCGTCGGGGCGGCAGGATTATTGCCGACGCTTGCCGCGATTGACGCCGGTAAGGATGTCCTGCTGGCCAATAAAGAGTCGCTGGTCACCTGCGGACGCCTGTTTATGGATGCGGTGAAGCAGCGCGGCGCGCGCCTTTTGCCGGTCGACAGCGAGCACAACGCGATTTTTCAGAGTTTACCGCAACCTTTTCAACAGAACCTGGGGTACGCTGATCTGGAGCAGAATGGCGTGGTGTCTATTCTGCTTACCGGGTCTGGTGGCCCGTTCCGTGAGACGCCACTGTCTGAGCTGCGCGCCATGACGCCGGATCAGGCGTGCCGTCATCCGAACTGGTCGATGGGGCGTAAAATCTCCGTTGATTCGGCCACCATGATGAACAAAGGTCTGGAATACATTGAAGCGCGCTGGCTGTTTAATGCATCAGCGAAACAGATGGAAGTACTGATTCACCCGCAATCGGTGATTCACTCGATGGTGCGTTATCAGGATGGCAGCGTGCTGGCACAGCTGGGCGAGCCGGACATGCGTACACCGATTGCCCATTCAATGGCGTGGCCAAATCGAGTGAAATCCGGCGTGAAGCCGCTTGATTTCTGCAAGCTAAGTTCCCTGACGTTCAGTGAACCAGACTACGAGCGCTATCCTTGTCTGAAGCTTGCGATGAATGCCTTTGACCAGGGGCAGGCGGCGACGACGGCACTTAATGCAGCCAATGAAATTACCGTTGAGGCATTTCTGAATCAGCAAATTCGTTTTACCGATATTGCGTCGTTAAATTTATCGGTACTGGAGATGATGGATTTGCGCGAACCACAGAGCGTGGAAGAGGTGCTGGCGGTGGATGCAGCTGCGCGTAATATTGCGCGCCAACAGGTGACACGTCTCGCAAGCTGGTGATAAAGCAAGCACTAGTCGTCGTGCTATTTGTTAGCGTTGGGCTTCAGTGATATAGTCTGCGCCACCTGATCGCAGGTATTTGACTTAATGTGGTCAGGTGAGCCGTGGTTTGACACGGCTTTTTTATGTATAGGCTTCAGTATTCCTGAGTACCGTTAAATCCTTTTCAGGGACAAAAAACGCGTTATGTTGTCTGCGAATCAACCAATAAGCGAAAATTTGCCAGCTCATGGCTGCCGTCATGTAGCAATCATTATGGATGGCAATGGCCGCTGGGCGAAAAGACAAGGGAAGATACGAGCCTTTGGGCATAAAGCGGGGGCGAAATCCGTTCGCCGCGCCGTTTCTTTTGCCGCCAACAACGGCATTGATGCGTTAACGCTCTATGCTTTTAGCAGTGAAAACTGGAATCGGCCTCTGCAGGAAGTGACTGCGTTGATGGAATTGTTTGTGTGGGCGCTAGACAGCGAAGTAAAAAGCCTGCACCGCCACAACGTCCGCCTGCGTATCATTGGCGATACCAGTCGTTTTAACTCACGTTTGCAGGAACGGATTCGCAAAGCAGAAGCGCTGACGGAAAATAATACCGGTCTGACGCTGAATATTGCGGCGAATTACGGCGGACGCTGGGATATTATCCAGGGCGTTCGGCATCTGGCCGAACAGGTTCAGGAAGGGCTGTTGAGACCCGACCAAATTGATGAAGAGGCGCTGAGCAAGCAAATCTGCATGAATGAACAGGCACCTGTGGATTTGGTAATTAGGACAGGGGGGGAACATCGCATAAGTAACTTTTTGATATGGCAAATTGCCTATGCCGAACTTTACTTTACGGATGTTCTTTGGCCCGATTTTGATGAACAAGACTTTGAAGGTGCGCTGCATGCCTTTGCCAATCGAGAGCGTCGTTTCGGCGGCACCGAGCCTGGTGGCGACAAAGCCTGATGGGGGTAGCTTTTGCTGAAGTATCGCCTGATTTCCGCTTTTGTATTAATACCCATTGTCATTGCGGCGCTGTTTTTACTGCCCCCGGTGGGATTCGCTATTGTCACGCTGGTGGTGTGCATGCTCGCCGCGTGGGAATGGGGACAGTTTAGCGGCTTTACCTCGCGCACTCAGCGAGTATGGCTTGCGGTACTTTGTGGCTTTATCCTAGCCATAATGCTGTTTACGTTGCCTGAATATCACCATGATATTCATCAGCCCCTGGTTGCCGGTTCCTTGTGGATATCGTTGGCCTGGTGGGTTGCCGCGCTGTTGCTGGTTCTTTTTTATCCAGGTTCCGCGGCGTTATGGCGTAATTCAAAAGTGCTGCGACTGATTTTTGGTTTGCTCACAATTATTCCTTTTTTCTGGGGTATGGTTGCGCTGCGCGCCTGGCACTACGACGAAAACCACTACAGCGGTGCGATCTGGCTGCTTTATGTGATGATTCTGGTCTGGGGGGCTGACTCCGGGGCCTATATGTTTGGTAAACTGTTTGGCAAACATAAGCTGGCACCGAAGGTTTCTCCGGGCAAAACCTGGCAAGGATTCATCGGCGGCCTGTTTACGGCAGCGATCATCTCCTGGGGCTACGGCGTCTGGGCGAATCTTGAAGTGGCACCGTCAATACTGCTGGTGTGCTCAATTTTTGCTGCGCTTGCCTCCGTGCTCGGTGATTTAACCGAAAGTATGTTTAAGCGTGAAGCAGGGATTAAGGACAGCGGACACCTGATTCCAGGGCATGGCGGTATACTGGATCGCATTGATAGCCTGACGGCGGCTGTTCCAGTGTTTGCGTGTTTGCTTTTACTGGTATTCGGGACGATTTAACGGAAGGTTTTATGCTGAGCATTCTCTGGAATCTGGCGGCGTTCATTGTTGCACTGGGTGTACTGATTACCGTGCATGAATTTGGCCATTTCTGGGTTGCTCGCCGCTGTGGCGTGCGCGTGGAGCGGTTTTCCATCGGTTTTGGTAAATCACTCTGGACGCGCACCGACCGTCACGGCACGGAATTTGTCATCGCCCTTATCCCGCTGGGCGGCTACGTCAAAATGCTCGACGAACGCGTCGAGCCTGTCGCTCCTGAGCTGCGACACAGCGCATTCAACAATAAAACCGTTGGACAACGCGCCGCCATCATTGCTGCCGGACCGGTAGCCAACTTCATCTTTGCGATTTTCGCTTACTGGCTGGTGTTTATCATCGGCGTCCCTGGCGTGCGTCCGGTGGTGGGAGAAATTGCCCCCAACTCCATCGCGGCGAGTGCGCAAATTACATCCGGGATGGAACTTAAAGCGATTGATGGCATCGAAACCCCTGATTGGGATGCCGTGCGACTGCAGCTGGTAGCCAAAATCGGCGATCCGCAGACCACCATCAGCGTATCGCCGTTTGGTTCAGATACGCGTCAGGACAAAGTACTCGATTTACGTCACTGGCGTTTCGAGCCAGACAAAGAAGATCCCGTCGCTGCGCTGGGTATTCGTCCACGCGGCGCGCAGATCGAGCCGGTATTGGCCGAAGTACAGGCAAATTCGGCGGCGAGCAAAGCGGGTTTGCAAGCGGGCGACAGGATCGTTAAAGTCGATGGTCAGCCATTAACAGAGTGGATGACCTTTGTTACTCTGGTGCGCGATAATCCGGGAACGTCTCTCGCGCTGGAAGTTGAAAGGCAAGGCAGTCCGCTTTCGCTGACGCTGATCCCGGATACGAAGTCGGTCGGCAAAAAGGCAGAAGGGTTTGCAGGCGTTGTGCCAAAAGTGATCCCGCTGCCAGATGAGTACAAGACAATACGCCAGTATGGGCCGTTCAGCGCCATCCTTGAAGCCACGGATAAAACATGGCAACTGATGAAGCTGACGGTCAACATGTTGGGGAAATTGATAACCGGTGATGTGAAACTGAACAACCTCAGTGGGCCAATTTCGATTGCTCAGGGGGCTGGGATGTCAGCGGAATTCGGGGTGATTTACTATCTCATGTTCCTCGCGCTCATTAGCGTGAACCTTGGGATAATCAACCTGTTCCCGCTTCCCGTTTTAGACGGGGGTCATCTGCTGTTTTTAGCGATTGAAAAGCTAAAAGGCGGACCGGTATCCGAGCGAGTTCAAGACTTTAGTTATCGCATTGGCTCGATTTTGCTGGTGCTGTTAATGGGGCTTGCACTTTTCAATGATTTCTCTCGGTTGTAAGAGAGTGTTAGGAAGAACGCATAATAACGATGGCGATGAAAAAGTTGCTCATAGCGTCGCTGCTGTTTAGCAGCGCCACCGTATACGGTGCTGACGGGTTCGTAGTGAAAGACATTCATTTCGAAGGCCTCCAGCGTGTCGCCGTTGGTGCGGCCCTCCTCAGTATGCCTGTACGCCCCGGCGATACGGTTAATGATGAAGATATCAGTAACACCATCCGTGCTCTGTTTGCCACTGGCAACTTTGAGGACGTTCGCGTTCTGCGCGATGGTGATACGCTCCTGGTACAGGTAAAAGAACGTCCAACGATCGCCAGTATCACTTTCTCCGGTAACAAGTCGGTGAAAGATGACATGCTCAAGCAGAACCTTGAAGCATCCGGTGTTCGTGTGGGTGAATCCCTGGACCGCACAACCCTTTCAGACATTGAAAAAGGTCTGGAAGACTTCTACTACAGCGTCGGTAAATACAGCGCCAGCGTGAAAGCTGTTGTCACTCCGCTGCCACGTAACCGTGTTGACCTGAAGCTGGTCTTCCAGGAAGGTGTTTCTGCGAAGATCCAGCAGATCAACATTGTCGGCAACCACGCGTTCAGCACCGACGAACTGATCTCCACCTTCCAGCTGCGCGATGAAGTGCCATGGTGGAACGTGGTAGGCGATCGCAAATATCAGAAACAGAAACTGGCGGGCGATCTTGAAACCCTGCGCAGCTACTATCTCGATCGTGGCTATGCGCGCTTCAACATCGACTCGACTCAGGTAAGCCTGACGCCGGACAAGAAAGGGATCTACATTACGGTCAACATTACTGAAGGCGAGCAGTATAAGCTTTCGGGTGTTGAGGTGAGTGGCAACCTGGCGGGCCATTCTGCTGAAATCGAATCTCTGACCAAAATTCAGCCAGGCGACCTGTATAGCGGTTCCAAGGTAACCAAAATGGAAGACAGCATTAAAAAGCTGCTCGGCCGCTATGGTTATGCTTATCCGCGCGTACAGACTCAGCCTGAAATCAACGATGCGGATAAAACCGTTAAGCTGCACGTGAATGTTGACGCGGGCAACCGCTTCTACGTGCGTAAGATCCGCTTCGTCGGTAACGACACCTCCAAAGATTCCGTTCTGCGTCGCGAAATGCGTCAGATGGAAGGCGCATGGTTGGGTAGCGACCTCGTTGATCAGGGTAAAGAGCGTCTGAACCGTCTGGGCTATTTTGAAACGGTGGATACCGATACCCAGCGCGTGCCGGGCAGCCCGGATCAGGTTGATGTCGTTTATAAAGTTAAAGAGCGTAACACCGGTAGCTTCAACTTCGGTGTGGGCTACGGTACTGAAAGCGGCGTCAGCTTCCAGGTTGGCGTGCAGCAGGATAACTGGCTGGGTACGGGTTACTCTGTCGGTATTAACGGCACCAAAAACGACTACCAGACCTACTCTGAGTTATCTGTGACTAACCCATACTTCACCGTTGACGGTGTGAGCCTGGGCGGTCGTATTTTCTATAACGACTTTAAAGCTGACGATGCGGATCTGTCCTCGTACACCAACAAAAGCTATGGTGTGGACGGTACGCTTGGCTTCCCGGTTAACGAATACAACACCCTGCGTGCGGGCTTAGGTTACGTGCATAACGACCTGTCCAATATGCAACCGCAGGTGGCCATGTGGCGTTATCTGGACTCAATCGGTCAGTCGGCGAGCAAAAACAGCGATAACAACGGTTTCGCTGCGGATGACTTCACCTTCAACTACGGCTGGACCTATAACCGTCTCGACCGTGGTTACTTCCCAACGGAAGGTTCTCGCGTCAACCTGAACGGTAAAGTTACCGTGCCGGGTTCCGATAACGAGTTCTATAAGGTGACGCTGGATACCGCGTCCTACTTCCCAATCGATGACGACCATAAGTGGGTGGTTCTGGGTCGTACCCGTTGGGGCTATGGCGACGGCTTGGGTGGCAAAGAACTGCCGTTCTATGAAAACTTCTATGCGGGTGGCTCCAGCACCGTTCGTGGTTTCCAGTCCAATAACATTGGTCCGAAAGCGGTTTACTACGGCGGGAACGACAAAGATAACTGTAATAAGTCTTCTTCATCCGAAGTCTGTAGCTCTGATGACGCGGTGGGCGGTAACGCCATGGCCGTTGCCAGCCTGGAGTTCATCACGCCAACGCCGTTTATCAGTGATAAATACGCAAACTCCGTGCGTACATCCTTCTTCTGGGATGCAGGTACGGTGTGGGATACCAACTGGGAGAACACTGCCCAGATGCGTGCAGCTGGCGTTCCAGACTACAGCGATCCGAGCAATATTCGCATGTCTGCCGGTATCGCATTACAATGGATGTCACCGCTGGGGCCGTTGGTCTTCTCTTACGCCCAGCCGTTTAAGAAATACGATGGAGACAAAGCGGAGCAATTCCAGTTTAACATTGGTAAAACCTGGTAATAATCCGCTGCAATGGAATGCGTTGGCAGTGTAGCGCTGACAACTGGCGATCGGTAACACGGTCGCCTTGCCACGCAAAGAACGGTACCTTCTGGTGCCAATGGGATGGTAAGGAGTTAATTGTGAAAAAGTGGTTATTAGCTGCAGGTCTCGGTTTAGCGATGGCAACTTCTGCTCAGGCAGCAGACAAAATTGCAATCGTCAACATGGGTAATTTGTTCCAGCAGGTTGCACAGAAAACGGGTGTTTCTGCGACTCTGGAAAACGAATTCAAAGGCCGTGCAAGCGAACTGCAGGGTATGGAAAACGATCTTCAGTCCAAAATGCAGCGTCTGCAGCGTGATGGTTCTACCATGAAAGCAAGCGACCGCAGCAAGCTGGAAAAAGACGTAATGGCTCAGCGCCAGGCGTTCTCCCAGAAAGCACAGGCTTTCGAGCAGGATCGTCAGCGTCGTTCTAACGAAGAACGCGGCAAGCTGGTGACTCGCATTCAGACCGCTGTTAAAGCAGTGGCTGCCGATCAGAGCATCGATCTGGTTGTTGATGCGAACGCCGTAGCTTTCAACAGCAGCGATGTTAAAGACATCACCGCTGACGTTCTGAAACAGGTTAAATAAGTAATGCCTTCAATTCGACTGGCTGATTTAGCTCAGCAGTTGGATGCAGAATTACACGGTGATGGCGATATCGTCATCACCGCTGTTGCGTCCATGCAATCTGCTAAAGCTGGCACGATAACCTTCATGGTAAGCCCTAAGTACCGTGAACAACTGGCTCAATGCCAGGCGTCAGCTGTTGTTCTGACGCAGGACGATCTTCCCTTTGCCACTGGAAGCGCGCTGGTAGTGAAAAATCCCTACCTGACGTATGCACGCATGGCTCAAATTCTTGATACCACGCCGCAGCCGGCGCAGAACATTGCTGCCAGTGCAGCGATTGACTCGACGGCTAAGCTGGGTAACAACGTCGCTATTGGCGCAAATGCGGTTATCGAATCTGGCGTTGTGCTGGGCGATAACGTCGTTATTGGCCCTGGTTGCTTCGTTGGGAAAAATACGAAAATCGGCGCTGGAACCCGTTTATGGGCCAATGTGTCCGTTTATCATGAAGTTGAAATCGGTGAAAATTGCCTCGTCCAGTCCAGTACCGTGATCGGTTCTGATGGCTTTGGTTACGCGAACGATCGCGGTAACTGGGTTAAGATCCCGCAGCTTGGTCGCGTTATTATTGGCGATCGCGTGGAGATCGGCGCCTGTACCACGATTGACCGTGGTGCACTTGACGACACGATCATTGGCAATGGTGTTATCATCGATAACCAGTGCCAGATTGCGCATAACGTTGTGATTGGCGACAATACCGCGGTTGCGGGGGGCGTCATCATGGCGGGCAGCCTGAAAATTGGTCGTTATTGCATGATTGGCGGCGCGAGCGTGATTAATGGCCATATGGAAATATGCGACAAGGTAACGGTGACGGGCATGGGCATGGTAATGCGTCCTATCACTGAACCTGGCGTCTATTCCTCCGGCATTCCGCTACAGCCCAACAAGGTATGGCGTAAAACAGCAGCTCTGGTGATGAACATTGATGATATGAGCAAGCGCCTCAAGTCTCTTGAGCGCAAAATCGATCAACAAGATTAAGCGTCATCCGTTTAACGCTATTTTTCCCGGCCTGTCGGCTTTCTAATAAACCGGCAGGCCGTGTTATTATTGTTATCAGTACATTTTGACAGGAAGAGTATTTTGACTACTGACACTCATACTCTGCATATTGAAGAGATTTTAGAACTTCTGCCGCACCGCTACCCGTTTCTGCTGGTAGACCGTGTGCTGGATTTTGAAGAAGGTCGTTTTCTGCGCGCAGTGAAAAATGTTTCCGTGAACGAGCCGTTCTTCCAGGGGCACTTCCCTGGTAAGCCTATCTTCCCGGGTGTGTTGATTCTGGAAGCGATGGCTCAGGCTACCGGTATTCTGGCGTTTAAAAGCGTCGGCAAACTGGAGCCAGGTGAGCTGTATTACTTCGCGGGTATTGATGAAGCGCGCTTTAAGCGCCCTGTCGTGCCTGGTGATCAGATGATCATGGAAGTCACTTTTGAAAAAACGCGTCGTGGCCTGACTCGCTTCAAAGGCGTAGCGCTGGTTGACGGCAAAGTTGTTTGCGAAGCGACGATGATGTGTGCTCGTAGCCGGGAGTCCTGATACGTGATTGATAAATCCGCCTTTATTCATCCTACCGCTATTGTGGAAACCGGTGCCATCATTGGCGCTAACGTCCACATTGGCCCGTTTTGTATTGTTGGACCCCATGTCGAAATTGGTGAGGGTACAGTACTGAAATCTCACGTTGTCGTGAATGGTCACACGACCATTGGCTGCAATAACGAGATCTATCAGTTCGCCTCCATCGGCGAAGTTAACCAGGATCTGAAATATGCTGGTGAGTCGACCCGTCTGGAAATTGGCGATCGTAACCGTATTCGCGAAAGCGTCACCATTCATCGTGGAACAGTACAAGGTGGTGGATTGACGAAGGTGGGCAGCGATAACCTGTTCATGGTTAATGCGCATATCGCGCACGACTGTACCGTGGGTGACCGCTGTATTCTTGCCAACAATGCAACGCTGGCAGGACACGTATCGGTTGATGACTTCGCCATTATTGGCGGCATGACCGCAGTCCATCAGTTCTGCATCATTGGTGCGCACGTGATGGTTGGCGGATGCTCCGGTGTGGCGCAGGACGTTCCACCGTATGTGATTGCGCAGGGCAACCATGCCACGCCGTTTGGCGTGAACATCGAAGGTCTCAAGCGTCGTGGTTTTAGTCGCGAAGCGATTACTGCCATCCGCAACGCGTACAAACTGCTGTACCGTAGCGGTAAAACGCTGGAAGAGGCGAAGCCGGAAATTGCCGAGCTGGCGAATAAGCACCCGGAAGTGAACGCGTTCATGGAATTCTTTGACCGTTCAACAAGGGGTCTGATTCGTTAATGGTCGACAGTCGTCCGCTTACGATAGCCCTGGTCGCCGGAGAAACCTCCGGCGATATTCTTGG
Source organism: Enterobacter sp. MGH 24 (assembly GCF_000493015.1). Classification (NCBI taxonomy): domain Bacteria; kingdom Pseudomonadati; phylum Pseudomonadota; class Gammaproteobacteria; order Enterobacterales; family Enterobacteriaceae; genus Enterobacter; species Enterobacter sp. MGH 24. The sequence goes on from NZ_KI535657.1 coordinate 2,295,579, forward strand.
TGCCGGTCTCATCCGCGCGCTTAAGGCGCGTGTACCCAATGCTCGCTTTGTCGGCGTTGCTGGCCCGCTGATGCAGGCGGAAGGCTGTGAAGCCTGGTATGAAATGGAAGAGCTCGCCGTGATGGGCATCGTTGAGGTGCTGGGACGGCTACGCCGTTTGCTGCACATCCGTGCCGATCTCACCCGCCGCTTTACCGAACTTAAACCCGATGTGTTTGTCGGTATTGATGCACCTGATTTCAACATTACCCTCGAAGGGAATCTGAAAAAGCAGGGCATAAAAACCATTCACTACGTCAGTCCGTCCGTCTGGGCGTGGCGACAGAAACGCGTTTTCAAAATTGGACGGTCCACCAACCTGGTGCTGGCTTTTCTGCCTTTCGAAAAAGCGTTTTACGACAGATTTAATGTTCCGTGCCGTTTTATCGGTCATACCATGGCGGATGCGATGCCATTGGATCCGGATAAAAACGCGGCGCGCGACGCGCTGGGCATCCCGCATGATGTGCACTGTCTGGCACTGCTGCCAGGCAGCCGTGGCGCAGAAGTGGAGATGCTGAGCGCCGATTTCCTTAAAACAGCGCAAATTCTTCGCCAGACCTATCCTGACCTTGAAGTGGTTGTTCCGCTGGTGAATGCCAAACGCCGCGAGCAGTTTGAGCGCATCAAAGCGGAAGTTGCCCCGGATCTTCACGTCCGTCTTCTGGACGGTAAAGGACGGGAAGCGATGTATGCGAGTGATGCCGCGCTTTTAGCCTCCGGTACGGCGGCGCTGGAATGTATGCTGGCGAAATGCCCGATGGTGGTCGGTTATCGCATGAAGCCGTTCACATTCTGGCTGGCAAAACGTCTGGTGAAAACGGATTATGTCTCCCTGCCAAACCTGCTTGCCGGGCGCGAGCTGGTGAAAGAGTTGCTGCAGGATGAGTGCCAGCCGCAGGCGCTTGCCGATGCACTGCTGCCGCTGCTCGCCAACGGCAAGACCAGCCACCAGATGCACGATACCTTCCGCGAACTGCATCAACTGATCCGCTGTAATGCTGATGAGCAAGCGGCTGATGCGGTGCTGGAGTTAGCAAAATGATGGAATTTGTTTATCCTCACACTCGCCTTGTGGCGGGCGTGGACGAAGTAGGTCGTGGCCCGTTGGTCGGGGCCGTGGTGACCGCCGCGGTGATCCTCGATCCGGCCCGCCCGATTATCGGGCTGAACGACTCAAAAAAATTGTCTGAAAAGCGCCGGCTGGCGCTGTTTGGTGAGATTCAGGAGAAGGCGCTGGCCTGGAGCCTGGGGCGCGCTGAACCGCATGAAATAGACGAGCTGAATATTTTGCATGCCACGATGCTGGCGATGCAGCGTGCGGTAGCGGGTCTGAAAATTTCCCCGGAATATGTTCTGATTGACGGCAACCGCTGTCCTGCATTGCCCATGCCTGCAATGGCGGTCGTCAAAGGCGATAGCCGGGTCGCAGAAATTAGCGCAGCTTCTATTATTGCCAAAGTGACGCGCGATGCCGAAATGGCCGCGCTGGACCTCACTTATCCTCAGTATGGTTTCGCCCAGCATAAGGGGTATCCCACACCTTTCCACCTGGAAAGGCTGGCTGAACATGGCGCAACCGAACACCACCGGCGCAGTTTCGGCCCGGTGAAGCGCGCGCTGGGACGGGTGTCCTGAATCAATACGCAAGCAATTAAGTAACGCGGAATCTGAAGATGGCTGAACCACGTTTCGTACACCTGCGGGTGCATAGCGACTACTCCATGATCGATGGGCTGGCGAAGACCGGGCCGCTGGTAAAAAAGGCGGCCTCCCTTGGCATGCCCGCGCTGGCGATCACCGATTTTACCAACCTGTGTGGCCTGGTGAAGTTCTACGGAACGGCGCACGGCGCGGGGATAAAGCCCATCGTCGGGGCGGATTTTCATGTGCAGAGCGATCTCATCGGCGATGAAATGACGCAAATCTCCGTGCTGGCGATGAACAACACGGGCTATCAAAACCTTACTCTGCTTATCTCAAAAGCCTATCAGCGCGGATATGGTGCGCTGGGCCCGTGGATTGACAGGGACTGGCTGGCTGAGCTGAACGAAGGGCTGCTGCTGATCTCCGGTGGCCGTATGGGCGATGTCGGTAAATGCCTGCTGCGCGGCAATAGCGCGCTGGTGGATCAATGCGTTTCGTTCTATGAAGAGTATTTCCCGGATCGTTATTATCTGGAGTTGATCCGCACCGGTCGTCAGGACGAAGAGAACTATCTGCATGCGGCGGTCGCACTTGCGGAAGAACGCGGTCTGCCTGTTGTCGCGACAAACGATGTGCGGTTCCTCGAGCCGGGAGATTTTGACGCCCACGAAATTCGTGTGGCGATCCACGATGGCTTCACGCTCGACGATCCGAAACGACCGCGTAATTACTCCGCTCAACAGTACATGCGCAGCGAGGAGGAGATGTGTGAACTCTTCTCCGATATCCCTGAAGCGCTGGAAAACAGCGTAGAAATCGCCAAGCGCTGTAACGTTACCGTCCGCCTCGGCGAATACTTCCTGCCGCAGTTCCCGACGGGTGATATGACCACGGAAGATTTCCTGGTCGTGAAATCAAAAGAAGGTCTGGAAGAGCGTCTGGAATTCCTGTTCCCGGATGAGGCCGTTCGCAAAGAGAAGCGGCCGCCGTACGATGAGCGCCTGGATATTGAACTCCAGGTAATCAACCAGATGGGCTTCCCGGGCTACTTCCTGATCGTAATGGAGTTTATCCAGTGGTCGAAGGATAACGGCGTACCGGTTGGACCGGGACGTGGCTCCGGTGCAGGCTCGCTTGTGGCGTATGCGCTGAAAATTACCGACCTCGATCCGCTGGAGTTCGACCTGCTGTTCGAACGTTTCCTTAACCCGGAACGTGTTTCCATGCCCGACTTTGACGTCGACTTCTGCATGGAGAAACGCGACCAGGTGATCGAGCACGTCGCCGATATGTACGGCCGTGATGCGGTATCGCAGATTATTACGTTCGGTACGATGGCGGCGAAGGCGGTTATCCGCGACGTCGGCCGCGTGCTGGGCCACCCGTACGGGTTTGTCGATCGTATTTCTAAGCTGGTGCCGCCCGATCCGGGCATGACGCTGGCAAAAGCGTTTGAAGCTGAGCCTCAGCTGCCGGAAATCTACGAAGCTGACGAAGAAGTGAAAGCGCTGATAGACATGGCGCGCAAGCTGGAAGGCGTCACGCGTAACGCCGGCAAGCATGCGGGGGGCGTGGTTATCGCCCCGACCAAAATTACCGACTTCGCGCCGCTCTACTGCGATGAAGCGGGTGAGCATCCGGTTACTCAGTTTGATAAGAACGACGTGGAATACGCCGGGCTGGTGAAGTTTGACTTCCTCGGCCTGCGTACGCTGACGATCATCGACTGGGCGCTGAAGATGATCAACCCGCGCCGGGAAAAGCAGGGTCTTGAGCCGATAGACATTGCCGCCATCCCGCTGGATGACAAGAAAAGTTTCGACATGCTGCAGCGCTCGGAGACGACAGCCGTCTTCCAGCTTGAATCCCGCGGCATGAAAGATCTGATTAAGCGTCTGCAGCCCGACTGCTTCGAAGATATGATCGCACTGGTCGCCCTGTTCCGTCCGGGCCCGCTGCAGTCAGGGATGGTAGATAACTTTATCGACCGTAAGCACGGTCGCGAAGAGATTTCTTACCCGGACGTTCAGTGGCAGCATGAAAGCCTGAAGCCGGTACTGGAACCAACCTACGGCATTATCCTGTATCAGGAACAGGTCATGCAGATTGCTCAGGTGCTTTCCGGCTATACGCTCGGCGGCGCGGACATGCTGCGTCGTGCGATGGGTAAGAAAAAGCCGGAAGAGATGGCTAAGCAGCGTTCCATCTTTGAAGACGGGGCAAAGAAAAACGGCGTTGACGGCGAGCTGGCGATGAAAATCTTCGACCTGGTGGAGAAATTCGCCGGGTACGGATTTAACAAATCCCACTCCGCCGCCTATGCTTTGGTGTCGTATCAAACGCTGTGGCTGAAAGCGCACTATCCTGCTGAATTTATGGCGGCGGTAATGACGGCCGATATGGACAACACCGAGAAGGTGGTTGGCCTGGTGGACGAGTGCTGGCGCATGGGCCTTAAGATCCTGCCGCCGGATATTAACTCAGGGCTTTACCACTTCCACGTTAACGACGACGGAGAGATCGTTTACGGGATCGGCGCGATCAAAGGCGTGGGCGAAGGTCCGATCGAGGCGATCATCGAAGCGCGTAACAACGGCGGGTATTTCCGCGAGCTGTTCGATCTTTGCGCCCGTACCGACACCAAAAAACTGAACCGTCGCGTGCTGGAAAAACTGATCATGTCAGGCGCGTTTGACAGGCTGGGGCCGCACCGCGCCGCGCTGATGAATTCCCTCGGCGATGCGCTGAAAGCGGCGGATCAGCATGCAAAAGCGGAAGCCATTGGTCAGGCGGATATGTTCGGGGTGCTGGCGGAAGAGCCAGAGCAGATCGAGCAGTCTTATTCCAACTGCCAGCCGTGGCCAGAACAGGTGGTACTGGATGGGGAGCGTGAGACGTTAGGCTTGTACCTGACGGGGCACCCGATCAACCAGTACATCAAAGAAATTGAGCGCTATGTCGGCGGCCACAGGCTTAAAGACATGCATCCGACAGAACGTGGTAAAATCACCACGGCTGCGGGGCTCGTGATTGCCGCAAGGGTTATGGTCACCAAGCGCGGCAATCGTATCGGCATCTGTACGCTGGATGACCGTTCCGGGCGTCTGGAGGTGATGTTGTTCACCGACGCGCTGGATAAATACCAGCAATTGCTGGAAAAAGACCGCATACTTATCGTCAGCGGACAGGTCAGCTTTGATGACTTCAGTGGGGGGCTTAAAATGACCGCCCGCGAAGTGATGGACATTGACGAAGCCCGGGAAAAATATGCTCGCGGGCTTGCTATCTCGCTGACGGACAGGCAAATTGATGACCAGCTTTTAAACCGACTCCGTCAGTCTCTGGAACCCCACCGCTCGGGGACAATTCCAGTACATCTCTACTATCAGAGGGCGGATGCACGTGCGCGGTTGCGCTTTGGTGCAACGTGGCGTGTCTCTCCGAGCGATCGTTTACTGAACGATCTCCGTGGCCTCATTGGTTCGGAGCAGGTGGAACTGGAGTTTGACTAATACAGGAATACTATGAGTCTGAATTTCCTTGATTTCGAACAGCCGATTGCTGAGCTGGAAGCGAAAATCGATTCTCTGACAGCGGTAAGCCGTCAGGATGAAAAACTGGATATTAACATCGACGAAGAAGTGCATCGTCTGCGCGAGAAAAGCGTAGAGCTGACGCGCAAAATCTTTGCCGATCTCGGCGCATGGCAGGTGGCCCAGCTGGCTCGCCATCCACAGCGTCCGTACACCCTGGATTATGTCCGCCTGGCGTTTGACGAATTTGACGAACTGGCAGGCGATCGCGCATATGCTGACGATAAAGCTATCGTTGGCGGTATCGCGCGTCTGGACGGACGCCCGGTGATGATCATTGGTCATCAGAAAGGTCGTGAAACCAAAGAGAAAATCCGTCGTAACTTTGGTATGCCAGCACCAGAAGGCTACCGTAAAGCCCTGCGTCTGATGGAGATGGCTGAGCGTTTCAACATGCCAATCATCACCTTCATCGACACCCCGGGTGCATACCCAGGCGTGGGCGCGGAAGAGCGCGGTCAGTCTGAAGCCATCGCGCGCAACCTGCGCGAGATGTCTCGTCTGAAGGTGCCGGTTATCTGTACCGTTATCGGTGAGGGTGGTTCCGGCGGTGCGCTGGCGATTGGCGTGGGCGATAAAGTGAATATGCTGCAGTACAGCACCTATTCCGTTATCTCCCCGGAAGGCTGTGCGTCCATTCTGTGGAAAAGCGCCGACAAAGCGCCGCTGGCAGCAGAAGCAATGGGCATCATTGCGCCACGCCTGAAAGAGCTTAAGCTGATCGACTCCATCATCCCGGAACCGCTGGGCGGTGCGCATCGTAAGCCGGAAGCGATGGCGGCTTCTCTGAAAGCGCAGCTGCTGGCTGACCTGGCGGATCTGGACGCGCTGAGCAAAGACGATCTGCTCAACCGCCGTTACCAGCGTCTGATGACCTACGGTTACGCGTAAGCTTCACAATTATCTGAAAAGCCGCACACTGTTGCGGCTTTTTTTATACCTGCGGTTTAGCCGGACTATGCTTAGCTAATGTTTTTTAAGGAGGAAGCCCATGAATATCATTGCCGTTATGGGGCCGCACGGCGTCTTTTATAAAGATGAGCCGATTAAGGAGCTGGAGCAAGCCCTGCAGTCGCGCGGGTATCAGCTAATCTGGCCGCACAACAGCGCCGACCTGCTGAAGTTCATCGAGCATAACCCGCGTATCTGCGGCGTGATCTTCGACTGGGACGAATACGATCTCGAACTGTGCAGCGATATCAACAAGCTGAACGAATACCTCCCGCTGTACGCGTTTATTAATACCCATTCCACCATGGACGTCAGCGCCAACGATATGCGTATGGCGCTGTGGTTTTTTGAATATTCCCTCGGCGTGGCGGATGATATTGCGACCCGCATTCAGCAATATACCGGTGAGTACCTCGACAACATTACGCCGCCGTTTACCCGCGCGCTCTTCACCTACGTGAAGGAGGGCAAATATACCTTCTGTACGCCGGGTCATATGGCGGGAACGGCTTATCAAAAAAGCCCGGTGGGCTGCCTGTTCTATGATTTTTTTGGTGGCAACACCCTGAAAGCGGACGTGTCAATTTCAGTCACCGAATTAGGCTCTCTGCTGGATCACACCGGCCCGCATCTGGAAGCTGAAGAGTATATCGCCCGCACCTTTGGCGCCGAGCAGAGCTATATGGTGACCAACGGCACCTCGACCTCGAACAAAATCGTCGGGATGTACGCTGCGCCCGGTGGCAGCACCTTGCTGATTGACCGTAACTGCCATAAATCGCTGGCACACCTGCTGATGATGAGCGACGTCGTACCGATCTGGCTGTCACCCACGCGCAACGCGCTCGGTATTCTTGGCGGCATTCCGCGCCGGGAGTTCACTCATGACGCCATTGAAAGTAAGGTCGCGACAACTCCTGGCGCAAGCTGGCCTGTTCATGCGGTGATCACCAACTCGACCTATGACGGTCTGCTGTACAACACGAACTGGATCAAAAAGACGCTCGACGTGCCTTCGATCCACTTCGATTCCGCATGGGTGCCATACACCAATTTCCACCCGATTTACGCCGGTAAAAGCGGCATGAGCGGTGAACGCGTGCCGGGTAAAGTGTTCTTCGAAACGCAGTCGACGCATAAAATGCTGGCGGCGTTTTCCCAGGCTTCGCTTATTCACATCAAAGGCGAGTACGACGAAGACACGTTCAATGAAGCCTTTATGATGCATACCACCACATCGCCGAGCTATCCGCTGGTGGCCTCCATTGAAACGGCCGCAGCGATGCTGCGCGGCAATCCGGGCAAACGCCTCATCAATCGTTCGGTGGAGCGCGCGCTGCATTTCCGCAAAGAGGTGCAGCGGCTGAAAGATGAAGCCGACGGCTGGTTCTTTGATATCTGGCAGCCGGAAGAGATTGATGAAGCCGAATGCTGGCCCGTCTCGCCCGGCGAAGAGTGGCATGGCTTCCGGGATGCCGATAGCGACCATATGTTCCTCGACCCGGTCAAAGTGACGATCCTGACGCCGGGCATGGATGAGCAGGGCAGGATGGGCGATGAAGGTATTCCGGCCGCGCTGGTGGCGAAATTCCTTGATGAACGTGGCGTGGTGGTGGAGAAAACCGGTCCCTATAACCTGCTGTTCCTGTTCAGCATTGGCATTGATAAAACCCGGGCGATGGGGTTGTTGCGCGGCCTGATGGAGTTTAAGCGCGCCTACGATCTCAACCTGCGGGTGAAGAATATGCTCCCGGATCTCTACGCGGAGGATCCTGACTTCTACCGTAATATGCGCATTCAGGATCTGGCCCAGGGGATCCACAGGCTGATCCGTCAGCACGATCTGCCGCGTCTGATGCTTCAGGCGTTCGATGTATTACCGGAGATGAAGTTTACCCCGCACAAGGCGTGGCAGCGCCAGGTGAAAGGGGAAGTCGAAACCGTCGAGCTGGAAAACCTGGTCGGACGCGTATCGGCCAACATGATCCTGCCTTATCCGCCGGGCGTACCGCTCCTGATGCCGGGAGAGATGATCACCGAAGAGAGTCGGGCCGTGCTCGATTTCCTGCTGATGCTCTGCTCTGTCGGGCGCCATTATCCGGGCTTTGAGACCGATATCCACGGTGCGAAGCGCGACGAGAACGGCGTTTACTGGGTGCGAGTCCTAAAATAAGGGGGACCGCTTGCCAGGCGCGGGTTTTCGGTTGTAACGTTCAGGCATCATAAAAAGGAGAAGCTATGCTGGGTTTAAAAGCTGTTCATCATATTGCGATCATTGCGACCGACTACGCGAAAAGTAAGGCCTTCTACTGCGACATCCTGGGCTTTACGCTCATGAGCGAGGCCTACCGCGAGGAGCGTGACTCCTGGAAGGGCGACCTGGCGTTAAACGGGCAATATGTGATTGAGCTGTTCTCTTTTCCTTTTCCGCCTGCGCGTCCGTCCCGCCCGGAAGCCTGTGGCCTGCGCCATCTTGCCTTCAGCGTTGATGACCTGGATAGCGCCGTCAAACATCTGGAAGCGCACGGCGTGACGTGCGAAGCGATTCGCGTCGATCCCTTCACCGACAAGCGGTTTACCTTTTTCAACGACCCGGACGGCCTGCCGCTGGAGCTTTATCAGCAGTAATGGTTGTCCTGTGTGATAATGCCCGTTCAGTTCGGGCATTTTGTATGTGTAATCTCCTATGACCTTACCCGCTATCGCACAAGCCGTTTCACCGTACCGCCAGCTGCTGGTGGGGTTTAGCGGTGGCCTGGATTCTACCGTGTTGCTGCATCGCCTCAAGCGCTGGCGCGATCGGGAACCTGACGTCCAGCTTCGGGCGATGCATGTTCACCACGGATTAAGTCCTCACGCAGAGGAGTGGGTGGCGCACTGCGAAGCCTTGTGTGCGGCCTGGGCGATCCCACTCATTGTTGAGCGCGTCACGCTTGCGGAGGAAGGGCTGGGCATCGAGGCGCAGGCGCGTAAAGCCCGCTATGCCGCGTTTGCCGGGGCATTACGTACTGGAGAAGCGCTGGTCACGGCCCAGCATCTGGACGATCAGTGTGAAACCTTTCTGCTGGCGCTTAAGCGGGGCAGCGGCCCGGCGGGGCTTTCTGCCATGCCGGCGCGTTCTGAATTTGCTGGCACAACGCTATTGCGTCCGCTGCTTGGCGAGACGCGTGCCTCACTGGAAGCCTGGGCGCGAGAACATCAGCTGAACTGGATCGAAGATGAGAGTAACCAGGATGACGGCTATGACCGTAACTTCCTGCGCCTGCGCGTCCTCCCGCTTTTAGGCGAGCGCTGGCCGCATTTCGCCGATGCGACGGCAAGAAGCGCCATGCTGTGCGCCGAACAGGAGTCGTTGCTGGATGAGCTGCTGAGTGACGAGCTGGCTGGACTCATTTCTGCCGACGGGGCGTTGGCGATCGCGCCGATGAAAGCGATGAGCCCGGTACGTCGCGCCGCGCTGTTACGACGCTGGCTGGCCTCTCATCGCGCCGCGATGCCTTCGCGGACAATGCTGAGCCGTATTTGGGACGAAGTCGCCCTGGCGCGGGATGATGCTTCCCCGTGCGTCCATCTGAACGGTTTTGAGGTGAGACGCTATAAAGGCGAACTCTGGTGGATAAAATCCACGCCCTCACTGACCGATGTGGTGCTCGACTGGCTTTCTCCTGACGCACCGCTGACATTGCCCTGTGAGGCAGGACGCGTCTCTCTCCTGCCGTCTGGTCACGTGCGGCTGCCGAAGCCCGGTGAACCGGTCACCGTGCGCTTTAAGGCTGGCGGCATGCTGCATATCGTCGGGCGCAACGGGGGACGGAAGCTGAAGAAAATATGGCAGGAGTGTAACGTGCCGCCGTGGCTGCGCGACACCACGCCGCTACTATTCTACGGTGAAACGCTTATCGCTGCGGCAGGGGTTTTCATCACGGAGGAGGGGTGGTCAGAAGAGGGTGTCCGTTTCGAGTGGCAGAAAGCGTAACGGGCAGCCAGGCTGCCCGTTAGTGTCATCAGGATTCGCTCACCACAACGGTGCCGATTTGCGGGTGGCTGAAGCTGGCTATTTTGTCCAGACGCAGCTCACGCGTCGCACCGGCGTCTTCCACTATCAGGTATTCCACATTCTTTCGTGAAACCAGATCGCTGGCTTTCGCCTTCAACACTTCGCCATCTTTTAGCTCCAGCGTCAGTAATAAATGATGCTGGCAGGCGAGTTCGAGGTTGTCATAGTCATCACAATTGATGGGTTGATAAGTATCATTCATCGACATAATCGCTCACCAGTAAATTCGCCGCAGCATACGCTGCTTTTTCCCTGACCGACTCTGAAAGGCTCTCATCAGAGGCCACTTCATTAAGCACTTTCAATACACAGCCCAACGCGTCCGGGACATACCCCAGATCTCCGCTGGCGATTTCCGCATACCGTTTGCGAATTAACTCACAATAATTATTCACATCCCCTCCCGCCAGCGCACTGACTTACTGTGAGATATCATTAAGCCTACGAAGATAAACTCGGTTTAGCAAGGTGACTATACCATACTCATTTAAGCAATATCAGAGCCTTGATAGCGGTGTATTTAACACCCTGTAACAGCCTTTTGCCGCGGTTTTCGCTACAATGTGCGCCTGATTCGAATGGAGTTCTCTCATGGCGCTGAAAGCGACAATTTATAAAGCAGTGGTCAATGTGGCCGATCTGGATCGCAACCAGTTCCTCGACGCGTCGCTTACGCTGGCACGCCACCCCTCCGAAACCCAGGAGCGTATGATGCTGCGCCTGCTGGCGTGGATTAAGTATGCCGACGAGCGACTGCAGTTTACCCGTGGGTTAAGCGCAGAAGACGAGCCTGAAGCCTGGCTGCGCAACGATCATCTGGGTATCGATTTGTGGATCGAACTCGGCCTGCCTGACGAGCGCAGAATTAAAAAGGCCTGCACCCAGTCCGCTGAAGTGGCCTTATTCGCGTATAATCAGCGCGCTGCGGAGATCTGGTGGCAGCAAAACAAGAGCAAGTGCGGACAGTTTAAAAATCTCACGGTCTGGTATCTGGATGATGAGCAGCTGGCGCAGTTGAGCGAGTTTGCCAGCCGGACCATGGTTTTGCAGGCGACGATTCAGGATGGCGCCATCTGGCTCTCTGATTCTCAGAATAATCTGGAAATTCATTTAACGGCGTGGCAACCCGCGTCATGATCGTCTTGTCCCGAAACGTCAGCATCCCTGACAGCGAGCTGGAGATCACCGCCATCCGTGCGCAGGGGGCTGGTGGACAGCACGTCAACAAGGCGTCGACGGCTATCCATTTGCGTTTTGACATTCGGGCCTCAAGCCTGCCAGAGTATTATAAAGAAAGCCTGCTTGCCGCCAGTCATCACCTGATCACCAGCGATGGCGTGATGGTGATCAAAGCCCAGGAGTACCGCAGCCAGGAGCTCAACCGGGAAGCGGCGATAGCCAGGCTGGTGGCGGTCATCAAAGAGTTAACGACAGTACAAAAAAGCCGCCGGGCAACGCGGCCAACCCGCGCATCGAAAGAGCGTCGGTTGTCCTCGAAGGCCCAAAAATCCACAGTGAAAGCACTACGCGGTAAAGTTCGTCGCCCGACAGAGTGACGAAAGGGAACACACTTTTCATAAGGAATTCATTGTGAAAAAAGTATTATGGTCAGCGCTGGCAGTAAGTACGCTGTTTGCGCTTTTCGGGTGTAATAACCGCTCCGAAACGCAGGTTTTACAACCCTCGAAAACGGAAGAGTTAAAACCGATGCAGCAAAGCTGGCGCGGCGTATTGCCTTGCGCTGACTGCGAAGGTATTGAAACGTCTCTGTTTCTGCAAAAAGATGGCACCTGGGTGATGAATCAGCGCTATCAGGGCGCTCAAGAGCCTTCTTCGTTTGCGACTTACGGAACATGGGCGCGAACGGCAGAGAAGCTGGTCCTGACGGATACCTCCGGCGAGAAAACTTATTTCCGCGCCAAAGGCGAAGGGATGGAGATGCTCGACCGCGAAGGCAACCCTATTCAGTCCCAGTTCAACTACACGCTGGCACCGGTGAAAGCGGCCCTGCCCGCAACGCCGATGGCAATGCGGGGGATGTACTTCTATATGGCGGATGCGGCGATCTTTACCGACTGCGCAACCGGCAGGAAGGTCAGCGTGGCAAACAATGCGCAGCTTGAACGTGATTACGCTGTGGCACGCGGCAATGACAGCAAGCCGGTACTGCTGACGGTTGACGGTCACTTTACGCTGGAGCCAAACCCGGATAGCGGAGAGATGGTGAAAACGCTGGTGGCAGATAAAGACGCGAAGTTTGTCGCGGGTAAAGACTGTAACAGTAAATAAGCTGACGCTGAGCCATTAAAAAACCCCGCCTGAGCGGGGTTTTTTTTTAGCCTTTGATGGCTTTCACCAGGTAATCAAGAATGTCGCCGGTCTTGATCATCTGTTTTTCGCCGCTGCGACGGTATTTGTATTCAATCTCATCGCTGTCGAGGTTACGGTCGCCGATGACGACGGTGTGCGGGATACCGATCAGTTCCATATCGGCGAACATCACGCCTGGACGCTCTTTACGGTCATCCATCAGCACTTCGATACCCTGAGCGCGCAGCTCGGCATACAGCTTCTCGGCCAGCTCCTGCACGCGGTAAGACTTGTGCATGTTCATTGGCAGAATAGCCACCTGGAACGGTGCGATATTATCCGGCCAGACGATGCCGCGCTCGTCGTAGTTCTGCTCAATTGCCGCAGCCACCACGCGCGTCACCCCGATACCATAGCAACCCATGGTCAGGATCTGGTTACGGCCGTCTTCACCCTGAACAGCGGCGTTCAGCGCGCGAGAGTATTTATCGCCCAACTGGAAGATGTGACCCACTTCGATGCCGCGCTTAATCATCAGGGTACCCTGACCGTCCGGGCTTGGATCGCCTGCAACCACGTTACGGATGTCAGCCACTTCCGGCGTCGCCACGTCGCGATCCCAGTTGATGCCGAAGTAATGTTTACCGTCGATGTTCGCACCTGCAGAGAAGTCGCTCATCGCGGCTACCGTGCGGTCAATGACAACCGGCACCGGCAGGTTAACTGGACCCAGTGAACCAGGGCCGGCATTGACCACGGCGCGGATTTCCGCTTCCGTCGCGAACGTCAGCGGGCTGGCTACCTGCGGCAGCTTCTCGGCTTTCACTTCGTTCAGTTCGTGGTCGCCACGCACCAGCAGGGCAACCAGCGGGTAAGCGCTCCCTTCGGCGGATTTCACCAGCAGTGTTTTAACCGTTTTTTCAACGGGCAAATTGAACTGCTCAACCAGCTCGGCAATGGTTTTCGCGTTTGGCGTATCAACCAGCGTCATCTCTTGCGTTGCCGCACCGCGTGGTTCTTTTGGCGCCAGCGCTTCTGCAAATTCGATGTTCGCCGCGTAGTCTGAAGAGTCAGAGAAGATCACATCGTCTTCACCGCTCTGCGCCAGTACCTGGAACTCATGGGATGCGCTACCGCCGATGGAGCCGGTATCAGCCTGCACAGCACGGAAATCCAGACCCATGCGGGAGAAGATTTTGCTGTAGGCCGCGTACATTGCGTCGTAAGTCTCTTGCAGTGATTCCTGGGAGGTATGGAAAGAGTAGGCATCTTTCATCAGGAATTCGCGAGAGCGCATGACGCCGAAACGTGGGCGAACTTCGTCACGGAACTTGGTCTGGATCTGGAAGAAGTTCAGCGGCAGCTGTTTGTAAGAGCTCAGCTCATTACGAATCAGGTCGGTAATGACTTCTTCATGCGTTGGGCCGAGAACGAACGGACGCTCGCCGCGATCGACGAAGCGCAGCAGTTCAGGACCATATTGTTCCCAACGGCCGCTCTCCTGCCACAGGTCAGCGGGCTGAACCACGGGCATGGACACCTCGATAGCACCGGCGTTGTTCATCTCTTCACGCACGATGTTTTCGACTTTTTTCAGGACGCGCACGCCGGTCGGCAGCCAGGTGTATAACCCGGAGGCCAGCTTGCGGATCATCCCGGCGCGCAGCATCAGCTGATGGCTGATCACTTCGGCGTCGGCAGGCGTCTCCTTCAGAGTGGAGAGCAGATATTGGCTAGTACGCATGTTGTTACGGTTCCATTTCGACGATTGGAACAGGCTGAAACACCAGCCTGACACAAAAAAAGTGGTTTAGTTTACCAGTGTGGTAAAGATGCCAAAAGAGAGGAGAACAAAATTACCTGGGTTCAAGGGCAAACACTTCAAAACCTGCCTCAGTGACGCGCCAGCGAACGTTGAAATCGAGCAGCCAGACGGCGTACGTTTTTCCTGCTTCCTCTTCTTTACGGTAGGCCGGACGAGGGTCCTGTGCCAGAACTTCAGTGATGAAATTCCGTAAGCGAGGATAGCGTTTCTCCAGTTGACCGAGCTGCGCGGTTATCTCAGGCGTAAAATAAACAGGCATGTCCGCCTGCGGTGCGTCCTGAGCATAGCTTGCACGCGCGTCCGGGAGCGCTTCAGCGAAAGGCAAATAGGGTTTGATGTCGATTACCGGCGTGCCGTCTACCAGGTCCAGACTACCTAACTCCAGTATCACCCGATCTTTCTGGCAGCGTATGCCTTTCAGTTCAACCAGCGACATGCCAACCGGGTTTGGGCGGAAGGTCGAGCGCGTTGCAAACACGCCCATTCTCGCATTTCCGCCAAGACGAGGAGGACGCACGGTCGGACGCCAGCCGCCTTCCATCGTCTGGTGAAACACGAACACCACCCATAAATGGCTGAAAGCCTCAAGCCCGCGTACTGCATCCGCCTGATTGTATGGCGCTATCAGGTGAAGCTCACCGCTTGCGCTGGTCACAAGACCGGGCTGGCGGGGAACAGCGAATTTCTCTTTATAAGGCGAGTGGATGACGCCTATCTGCTCGAACTGAAATGCACTCATTTCGCCGTGATGTTCAGCGCAGAACCGATGCAAACCGCCTGACGGTAGCAGCCCGGCGTGCCGCTGGTGACTTCGCAGCTGTGCAGCAGAACCGCGTTGGCTTTCATTTTTGCGGCATTAATCTGCATACGTTTACGCGCTGTCGGAATATTCGGTGGTGAGTCCTGATTGGTCGCCTGACAGGATTCGCCGCTCACTTCGCCCAGTTCACGGAACGGTTTACCGACGAGTTCGTCTGCTTTAGTGATAATACGAACCGGCGCAGGGCGAACCACTTTCGGTTTCGCAGGCTCGGTTTTTGGCGGGGTTGCCGTGCTTTGAACAGGTTCAACGGGAGATCTGCTTAGCATAGAACAGCCGCCCAGCATGAGTGCTAAAAGACAGATCGGTAAAGCACGCATAATATTTCCTCAATGGATAATCAAAACGTCAGATATTGAATCAGTTGACTGCACAAATGACAAGACGGGCATAAGCCCGTCCTGATGATATTACACTGAGGTGAGATTACCAGCCTTTAACAGCGCCGCCGTTAAACACTTTGTTGGCTTCCTGGTAAACTTCATCAGACTGATAAGCCTGAACGAATTTCTTCACGTTTTCCGCGTCTTTGTTGTCTTCGCGAGTCACGATCAGGTTCACGTACGGGGAGTCTTTATCTTCAACGAAGATACCGTCTTTGGCTGGCGTCAGGCCAATCTGGCTGGCGTAAGTGGTGTTGATAACGGCCAGGGCAATCTGCGCATCGTCCAAAGAACGTGGCAGCTGCGGTGCTTCCAGTTCAACAATTTTCAGATTTTTCGGGTTCTCGGTGACATCCAGAACGGTTGGCAGCAGGCCAACACCGTCTTTCAGTTTGATCAGGCCCACTTTCTGCAGCAGCAGCAGGGAGCGGCCAAGGTTAGTTGGGTCGTTAGGGACGGCAACCTGAGAGCCCGGCTGCAGTTCGTCCAGCGATTTAATTTTCTTAGAGTAACCGGCGATTGGATAAACGAAGGTGTTACCCACGCCCACCAGTTTATAGCCGCGATCTTTGATCTGCTGATCCAGGTATGGCTTATGCTGGAAGGCGTTGGCGTCGATATCGCCTTTGCTCAGCGCTTCGTTCGGCAGAACGTAATCGTTGAAGGTCACCAGCTCAACGTCCAGACCGTATTTTTCTTTCGCCACTTTCTGGGCAACTTCAGCAACCTGTTGTTCTGCACCCACGATAACGCCCACTTTAATGTGGTTTGGATCTTTTTCATCCTGACCGCAACCCACCAGTGCCAGAGAGCCGATCAGCGCGCCTACTGCTGCAAAGGTCTTTAATTTAAACGCCATGTTTTATCCTTAACTCGTAGAGTTTGTGTTGTGTGTAACGTTATTTGTGAGTAACGGTCCGGACGATGCGATCGCCAGAGAACTGGATGAGATAAACCAGAACAACCAGCAATACCAGAACGGTATTCATCACGGTAGCGTTATATCCAATATAGCCGTACTGGTAACCAATCTGGCCTAAACCGCCAGCGCCAACTGCGCCACCCATTGCGGAATAACCGACCAGCGTGATGAGCGTGATAGTTGCCGCGTTCACCAGGCCCGGCAGTGCTTCCGGGAGCAGAACTTTGCGGACGATCTGCATCGGCGTGGCGCCCATCGCGCGTGAGGCTTCGATCAAACCGGTTGGGATCTCCAGCAGGGCGTTTTCCACCATACGGGCGATAAACGGCGCAGCCCCCACGGTCAGCGGAACGATGGCCGCCTGCAGGCCGATAGACGTTCCGACGATCACGCGGGTAAACGGAATCATCCACACCAGCAGAATAATGAAGGGGATAGAACGGAAGATGTTCACCAGCGCAGAGAGCGTACGGTACAGTTTCGCGTTCTCAATGATTTGACCAGGACGCGTCACGTACAGCAATACGCCGACCGGCAGGCCAATCACAAAACCAAAGAAGCCAGAGACAAAGGTCATTGCCAGCGTTTCCCAAACGCCGCGAACCAGCAGCCACATCATCGGCTCAGACATAACCCAGTACCTCTACTTTTACGTGGTGTTCTTGCAGCCAGGCAATCGCGGCCTGGGTTTCTTCTTGTGTACCGTGCATTTCTGTCAGCATGATGCCGAACTTCACGCCACCGGCGTAATCCATCTGCGCGCTGATGATGTTGTTGTTCACGTTAAAGCGACGCGCGGTTTCGGAAAGCAGGGGAGCATCAACAGACTGACCGGTGAACTCCATGCGCAGCATCGGGACGCTGTCTGCCGTTGGTTCGGTTTTCAGGCGTTCCAGATAATCTTCCGGGATATCCAGATGCAGGGTGGACTGGATGAACTGCTGCGCCAGCGGGGTTTTCGGGTGCGAGAACACTTCACTTACCGTGTCCTGCTCGATCAGCTCACCATTGCTGATGACCGCCACACAGTCGCAGATGCGTTTCACCACATCCATCTCGTGTGTAATAAGGAGGATCGTCAGGCCCAGACGACGGTTAATATCTTTCAGCAGTTCCAGAATCGAACGCGTGGTTGCCGGATCCAGAGCGCTGGTGGCTTCATCACACAGCAGCACCTTAGGATTGCTTGCCAGCGCGCGGGCAATGGCCACACGCTGCTTTTGCCCACCGGACAGGTTTGCCGGGTAGCTATCATGTTTGTCGCCCAGACCCACAAGGTCGAGCAGCTCGGTGACGCGACGCTTCACTTCTTCTTTTGGCGTGTTATCCAGCTCAAGCGGCAAGGCAACGTTGCCGAACACGGTGCGGGAGGCCAGCAGGTTAAAGTGCTGGAAGATCATGCCAATCTGACGACGCGCTTTGGTGAGTTCTTTCTCTGAGAGGGCGGTAAGTTCCTGGCCGCCAACTTCTACGCTGCCCTGGGTTGGGCGCTCAAGCAGGTTAACACAACGAATCAGCGTGCTTTTACCTGCACCCGATGCGCCAATGACGCCATAAATTTGACCAGCAGGAACATGCAGGCTGACGTTGTTCAGCGCCTGAATGGTTCGGTTCCCCTGCTGGAACACTTTGGTGATATTGGAAAGTTTAATCATTAGATTATTTTTATCGTATGTAAGTTAGCCGTGGCATTTTCTTCTGCCAGATACGGGTGATGACCGTAAACAAAACGGATGTTAAGGCATCCAGACGTCTAAATCAATCCAACTCTGTACGATGAGCACTTTATTGCGCTGCAATTCATGAGATACTAGTCGAACATGCCTTTTTCAGGAGCAAACCGGTGGCAAAATCAGTACCCGCAATTTTTCTCGATCGTGACGGCACTATTAATGTGGATCACGGTTATGTCCATGAGATTGATGAGTTCGAGTTTATCGAGGGCGCAATTGATGCCATGCGCCAGCTGAAAGAGATGGGCTATGCGCTGGTGGTTGTGACGAACCAGTCCGGTATTGCACGCGGTAAATTCACTGAAGCGCAGTTCGAGACGCTGACGGAATGGATGGACTGGTCGCTGGCTGACCGCGGTGTGGATCTTGATGGCATCTACTATTGTCCGCACCATCCGCAAGGAACAGTAGAAGAGTATCGCCAGACCTGTGATTGCCGTAAGCCGCATCCTGGGATGTTCATCTCTGCACAGGAGTTCCTGCACATCGATATGGCTGCTTCTTATATGGTGGGCGATAAACTGGAAGATATGCAGGCAGCAGCAGCAGCGGGTGTAGGGACCAAAATATTAGTTCGCACCGGTAAGCCAGTGACGCCAGAAGCAGAGAGTGCAGCGAATTGGGTGATTAATAGTCTGGCCGACCTGCCAAAAGAGATTAAAAAGAACCAAAAATAGCCTTTTTGGTGAAAAGGTGAGCGGTTGAAATAAAAATGCATTTTTCCGCTTGTCATTCCTCGGCGGCCCCCTATAATGCGCCTCCATCGACACGGCGGATGTGAATCACTTCACAAACAACCCGGTCGGTTGAAGAGAAAAAATCCTGAAATAACGGGTTGACTCTGAAAGAGGAAAGCGTAATATACGCCACCTCGCAACGGTGAGCGAAAGCCGCGTTGCACTGCTCTTTAACAATTTATCAGACAATCTGTGTGGGCACTCAAAGTGACATGGATTCTTAACGTCGCAAGACGAAAAATGAATACCAAGTCTCTGAGTGAACATACGTAATTCATTACGAAGTTTAATTCACGAGCATCAAACTTAAATTGAAGAGTTTGATCATGGCTCAGATTGAACGCTGGCGGCAGGCCTAACACATGCAAGTCGAGCGGTAGCACAGGAGAGCTTGCTCTCCGGGTGACGAGCGGCGGACGGGTGAGTAATGTCTGGGAAACTGCCTGATGGAGGGGGATAACTACTGGAAACGGTAGCTAATACCGCATAACGTCGCAAGACCAAAGAGGGGGACCTTCGGGCCTCTTGCCATCAGATGTGCCCAGATGGGATTAGCTAGTAGGTGGGGTAACGGCTCACCTAGGCGACGATCCCTAGCTGGTCTGAGAGGATGACCAGCCACACTGGAACTGAGACACGGTCCAGACTCCTACGGGAGGCAGCAGTGGGGAATATTGCACAATGGGCGCAAGCCTGATGCAGCCATGCCGCGTGTATGAAGAAGGCCTTCGGGTTGTAAAGTACTTTCAGCGGGGAGGAAGGTGTTGAGGTTAATAACCTCGGCAATTGACGTTACCCGCAGAAGAAGCACCGGCTAACTCCGTGCCAGCAGCCGCGGTAATACGGAGGGTGCAAGCGTTAATCGGAATTACTGGGCGTAAAGCGCACGCAGGCGGTCTGTCAAGTCGGATGTGAAATCCCCGGGCTCAACCTGGGAACTGCATTCGAAACTGGCAGGCTAGAGTCTTGTAGAGGGGGGTAGAATTCCAGGTGTAGCGGTGAAATGCGTAGAGATCTGGAGGAATACCGGTGGCGAAGGCGGCCCCCTGGACAAAGACTGACGCTCAGGTGCGAAAGCGTGGGGAGCAAACAGGATTAGATACCCTGGTAGTCCACGCCGTAAACGATGTCGACTTGGAGGTTGTGCCCTTGAGGCGTGGCTTCCGGAGCTAACGCGTTAAGTCGACCGCCTGGGGAGTACGGCCGCAAGGTTAAAACTCAAATGAATTGACGGGGGCCCGCACAAGCGGTGGAGCATGTGGTTTAATTCGATGCAACGCGAAGAACCTTACCTACTCTTGACATCCAGAGAACTTTCCAGAGATGGATTGGTGCCTTCGGGAACTCTGAGACAGGTGCTGCATGGCTGTCGTCAGCTCGTGTTGTGAAATGTTGGGTTAAGTCCCGCAACGAGCGCAACCCTTATCCTTTGTTGCCAGCGGTTCGGCCGGGAACTCAAAGGAGACTGCCAGTGATAAACTGGAGGAAGGTGGGGATGACGTCAAGTCATCATGGCCCTTACGAGTAGGGCTACACACGTGCTACAATGGCGCATACAAAGAGAAGCGACCTCGCGAGAGCAAGCGGACCTCATAAAGTGCGTCGTAGTCCGGATTGGAGTCTGCAACTCGACTCCATGAAGTCGGAATCGCTAGTAATCGTAGATCAGAATGCTACGGTGAATACGTTCCCGGGCCTTGTACACACCGCCCGTCACACCATGGGAGTGGGTTGCAAAAGAAGTAGGTAGCTTAACCTTCGGGAGGGCGCTTACCACTTTGTGATTCATGACTGGGGTGAAGTCGTAACAAGGTAACCGTAGGGGAACCTGCGGTTGGATCACCTCCTTACCTTAAAGAACCTGCCTTTGCAGTGCTCACACAGATTGTCTGATGAAAAACAGCAGTAAAAATCTCTGCAGGCTTGTAGCTCAGGTGGTTAGAGCGCACCCCTGATAAGGGTGAGGTCGGTGGTTCAAGTCCACTCAGGCCTACCAAATTTTTGCTGATGCTGCGTTGCGGCGACACTCACATACTTCAGTATGCTTCGTGTCACCACGCCTTGCCTCAACAAAAATTACCGGTACAGAGGTTGGCAAAACGATGGGGCTATAGCTCAGCTGGGAGAGCGCCTGCTTTGCACGCAGGAGGTCTGCGGTTCGATCCCGCATAGCTCCACCATCTTTTACTGCGAACACAAGAAAACTTCAGAGTGAACCTGAAAAGGTGCACTGCGAAGTTTTGCTCTTTAAAAATCTGGATCAAGCTGAAAATTGAAACGACACACAGTTAATGTGTGTTCGAGTCTCTCAAATTTTCGCAAGTCGATGATGAATCGAAAGAAACATCTTCGGGTTGTGAGGTTAAGCGACTAAGCGTACACGGTGGATGCCCTGGCAGTCAGAGGCGATGAAGGACGTGCTAATCTGCGAAAAGCGCCGGCGAGGTGATATGAACCTTTGACCCGGCGATGTCCGAATGGGGAAACCCAGTGTGATTCGTCACACTATCGTTAACTGAATACATAGGTTAACGAGGCGAACCGGGGGAACTGAAACATCTAAGTACCCCGAGGAAAAGAAATCAACCGAGATTCCCCCAGTAGCGGCGAGCGAACGGGGAGCAGCCCAGAGTCTGAATCAGCTTGTGTGTTAGTGGAAGCGTCTGGAAAGTCGCACGGTACAGGGTGACAGTCCCGTACACGAAAACACACAGGTTGTGAACTCGAAGAGTAGGGCGGGACACGTGGTATCCTGTCTGAATATGGGGGGACCATCCTCCAAGGCTAAATACTCCTGACTGACCGATAGTGAACCAGTACCGTGAGGGAAAGGCGAAAAGAACCCCGGCGAGGGGAGTGAAAAAGAACCTGAAACCGTGTACGTACAAGCAGTGGGAGCACCTTCGTGGTGTGACTGCGTACCTTTTGTATAATGGGTCAGCGACTTATATTCTGTAGCAAGGTTAACCGTATAGGGGAGCCGAAGGGAAACCGAGTCTTAACTGGGCGTTAAGTTGCAGGGTATAGACCCGAAACCCGGTGATCTAGCCATGGGCAGGTTGAAGGTTGGGTAACACTAACTGGAGGACCGAACCGACTAATGTTGAAAAATTAGCGGATGACTTGTGGCTGGGGGTGAAAGGCCAATCAAACCGGGAGATAGCTGGTTCTCCCCGAAAGCTATTTAGGTAGCGCCTCGTGAACTCATCTTCGGGGGTAGAGCACTGTTTCGGCTAGGGGGCCATCCCGGCTTACCAACCCGATGCAAACTACGAATACCGAAGAATGTTATCACGGGAGACACACGGCGGGTGCTAACGTCCGTCGTGAAGAGGGAAACAACCCAGACCGCCAGCTAAGGTCCCAAAGTCATGGTTAAGTGGGAAACGATGTGGGAAGGCACAGACAGCCAGGATGTTGGCTTAGAAGCAGCCATCATTTAAAGAAAGCGTAATAGCTCACTGGTCGAGTCGGCCTGCGCGGAAGATGTAACGGGGCTAAACCATGCACCGAAGCTGCGGCAGCGACACTTAGGTGTTGTTGGGTAGGGGAGCGTTCTGTAAGCCGTTGAAGGTGTGCTGTGAGGCATGCTGGAGGTATCAGAAGTGCGAATGCTGACATAAGTAACGATAAAGCGGGTGAAAAGCCCGCTCGCCGGAAGACCAAGGGTTCCTGTCCAACGTTAATCGGGGCAGGGTGAGTCGACCCCTAAGGCGAGGCCGAAAGGCGTAGTCGATGGGAAACAGGTTAATATTCCTGTACTTGGTGTTACTGCGAAGGGGGGACGGAGAAGGCTATGTTAGCCGGGCGACGGTTGTCCCGGTTTAAGCATGTAGGCGGAGGTTCCAGGTAAATCCGGTACCTTATTAACGCTGAGGTGTGATGACGAGGCACTACGGTGCTGAAGTAACAAATGCCCTGCTTCCAGGAAAAGCCTCTAAGCATCAGGTAACACGAAATCGTACCCCAAACCGACACAGGTGGTCAGGTAGAGAATACCAAGGCGCTTGAGAGAACTCGGGTGAAGGAACTAGGCAAAATGGTGCCGTAACTTCGGGAGAAGGCACGCTGATATGTAGGTGAAGCCCCTGCGGGTGGAGCTGAAATCAGTCGAAGATACCAGCTGGCTGCAACTGTTTATTAAAAACACAGCACTGTGCAAACACGAAAGTGGACGTATACGGTGTGACGCCTGCCCGGTGCCGGAAGGTTAATTGATGGGGTTAGCGGCAACGCGAAGCTCTTGATCGAAGCCCCGGTAAACGGCGGCCGTAACTATAACGGTCCTAAGGTAGCGAAATTCCTTGTCGGGTAAGTTCCGACCTGCACGAATGGCGTAATGATGGCCAGGCTGTCTCCACCCGAGACTCAGTGAAATTGAACTCGCTGTGAAGATGCAGTGTACCCGCGGCAAGACGGAAAGACCCCGTGAACCTTTACTATAGCTTGACACTGAACACTGGTCCTTGATGTGTAGGATAGGTGGGAGGCTTTGAAGCGTGGACGCCAGTCTGCGTGGAGCCAACCTTGAAATACCACCCTTTAATGGCTGGTGTTCTAACGTAGACCCGTTACCCGGGTTGCGGACAGTGTCTGGTGGGTAGTTTGACTGGGGCGGTCTCCTCCCAAAGAGTAACGGAGGAGCACGAAGGTTAGCTAATCCTGGTCGGACATCAGGAGGTTAGTGCAATGGCATAAGCTAGCTTGACTGCGAGAGTGACGGCTCGAGCAGGTGCGAAAGCAGGTCATAGTGATCCGGTGGTTCTGAATGGAAGGGCCATCGCTCAACGGATAAAAGGTACTCCGGGGATAACAGGCTGATACCGCCCAAGAGTTCATATCGACGGCGGTGTTTGGCACCTCGATGTCGGCTCATCACATCCTGGGGCTGAAGTAGGTCCCAAGGGTATGGCTGTTCGCCATTTAAAGTGGTACGCGAGCTGGGTTTAGAACGTCGTGAGACAGTTCGGTCCCTATCTGCCGTGGGCGCTGGAGAATTGAGGGGGGCTGCTCCTAGTACGAGAGGACCGGAGTGGACGCATCACTGGTGTTCGGGTTGTCATGCCAATGGCACTGCCCGGTAGCTAAATGCGGAAAAGATAAGTGCTGAAAGCATCTAAGCACGAAACTTGCCCCGAGATGAGTTCTCCCTGAGACTTTAAGTCTCCTGAAGGAACGTTGAAGACTACGACGTTGATAGGTCGGGTGTGTAAGCGCAGCGATGCGTTGAGCTAACCGATACTAATGAACCGTGAGGCTTAACCTTACAACGCCGAAGCTGTTTCGGCGAAGAGACAGACAATCAATTTCAGCTTTGATACAGATTAACAGAATTTGCCTGGCGGCTTTAGCGCGGTGGTCCCACCTGACCCCATGCCGAACTCAGAAGTGAAACGCCGTAGCGCCGATGGTAGTGTGGGGTCTCCCCATGTGAGAGTAGGGAACTGCCAGGCATCAAATTAAGTAGTAAGCCGGTGCATAAATCCGGTGGTTACAAGCAGTCTTCGGTGGAGCGGTAGTTCAGTCGGTTAGAATACCTGCCTGTCACGCAGGGGGTCGCGGGTTCGAGTCCCGTCCGTTCCGCCACTTATTAAAAGCCCTGAGCTCATGCTCAGGGCTTTTTTCTTATCTGACGTTTAATTATTGCGAAATTAGCAAAAATCCTCTGCGTTTTGCGCTCTTTTTCTCTATAACAACGCCAGCGATAATCTTCCTCAGTTTACGAACATAATGATTGAGGAATAGTATGACTCTCCCTGCATTTGGTCTGGGCACTTTCCGCCTGAAAGACGACGTTGTTATCGCATCAGTTAAAACCGCACTCGAGCTGGGCTATCGTGTTGTCGATACGGCGCAGATCTATGAAAACGAAGCTGCCGTTGGACAAGCTCTCGAAGAAAGTGGAGTGCCGCGTAATGAGCTGTTTATCACCACGAAAATCTGGATTGAGAATCTCAGCAAAGATAAGCTGATCCCTAGCCTGAAAGAGAGCCTGAAAAAACTGCGTACTGAATATGTAGATCTGACGCTGATCCACTGGCCATCACCGAATGATGCCGTCTCAGTAGAAGAATTCATGCAGGCCCTTCTGGAAGCGAAAAAGCAGGGCTTAACCCGCGAAATTGGGATCTCCAACTTCACCATTCCGCTGATGGAAAAAGCCATTGCTGCTGTTGGTGCAGAAAATATTGCGACCAACCAGATTGAGCTCTCTCCTTACCTGCAAAACCGCAAAGTCGTGGACTGGGCAAAACAGCACGGTATCCACATCACCTCATACATGACGCTGGCCTACGGTAAGGCGCTGAAAGATGAAGTGATTACGCGTATCGCTGAGAAACACAACGCGACTGCCGCGCAGGTCATTCTGGCATGGGCAATGGGTGAAGGTTATGCCGTGATCCCATCTTCAACTAAACGTGAAAACCTGGCCAGCAACCTGTTAGCAACGGATCTTCAGCTGGATGCTGACGATAAAAAAGCGATCGCAGCCCTGGAGTGCAACGATCGTCTGGTCAGCCCGGAAGGTTTAGCCCCAAACTGGGATTAAGTTTAACTTACCCTCTGTAACCAGAACCCTCACACAGCTCCTCCGGGAGCTGTTTTTATATGCTCGCTCAGGAAGTCAATAAAGGCCCGGATGCGCGTGCTTACCGCTCTGTCACTGTAATACACCGCGCTAAAAGGCATCTCTACCGGCAAACGCTTATCGGCCATTAACTCCACAAGCTCACCGCGCGCAATTTCTTTATCAATCATGTAATCCGACAAACAGGCGATGCCATTCCCGGTAAGGCACAGCTGTTTTAGCGTTTCCCCGCTGTTTGACGATAATCCGCAGGTAATTTCATGAAGTTGACCATCATGACAGGCGACAGGCCAGGTATTTAGCGACACCGGCTCCGTAAAGCCCAGGCACAGATGCTGCTTCAATTCTTCTACCGTCTCCGGCTTACCATGCTCAGCAATATAGTCTGGTGAAGCGATTATTTTGCGGTAGCTGGCAAACAGAGGGCGGGCACGCAAGCTGGAATCTGTTAGTGTTCCCGCGCGGATGGCCACATCCACTTTTCGCTCGATGAGGTTGATAAACGTCTCTGAGGAGACCAGAGAGAGCGTCATCTCCGGATAGCGTTCGCGGAATGGTTTGATCAGCGGCATCAGAAAGTGAAGCACCACCGGCGTGGCCGCATCAATGCGCAGCAATCCACGCGGCGTGCTGCGGGTCTCCATAATCTCCGTCTCCGCTGCAGCCATTTCCTGCAGTACCGACTGTACGCGGCGGAAATAACGCTCTCCTTCTTCCGTCAGGCTCAGCTGCCGCGTCGTTCGGTTGAGCAGACTCACCCCCAGCTTCATCTCCAGTTTTTTTACCGAACGGCTGATGGCCGAATTAGCCTGTCCCAGCTGTTCGGCCGCGCGGCTAAAGCTGCCGCTTTCAACGACGGCGACAAAGATTGTCAGCTCTTCCGATGTTGCTTTCATTTTTGCACCACCTGCAAAATTCTATTGAGATTTTGACCATTTTTGTTATTTAAGCACTGGCGCATACTGCCTGTCATCTTAATCCTGATGATACGGAGTATTTTATGCCACTGGCGCTACTTGCCCTGACGATCAGTGCCTTTGCAATTGGCACGACCGAATTTGTTATCGTGGGTCTGGTTCCCACTATTGCTAACCAGCTTGCGATCTCGCTGCCCTCAGCCGGGCTGTTGGTGTCTATCTACGCCCTGGGCGTCGCCGTCGGTGCGCCAGTCCTGACGGCCCTGACCGGACGTTTCCCACGTAAGCAGCTGTTAGTCGCGCTGATGGTACTGTTCACCGCCGGCAACATTCTGGCCTGGAAGGCGCCGGACTACACCACCCTGGTGATTGCCCGCCTGTTGACCGGCCTTGCGCACGGTGTGTTCTTCTCGATTGGGTCCACCATTGCAACCAGCCTGGTACCCAAAGAGAAAGCGGCTTCAGCCATTGCGATCATGTTTGGTGGGCTGACCGTCGCTCTCGTTACGGGCGTACCGCTGGGAACGTTTATCGGACAACACTTCGGCTGGCGCGAAACGTTCCTTGCCGTCTCCTTGCTGGGGGTCATCGCCCTGGTGACCAGCCTGCTGCTGGTTCCGTCGAATATTCCAGGCCGGGCGAGCGCCAGCCTGCGCGATCAGCTGAAGGTGCTCACGCATCCGCGTTTGCTGATTATCTACGCGGTTACGGCACTGGGCTATGGCGGCGTATTCACCGCTTTCACCTTCCTGGCGCCGATGATGCAGGACCTGGCGGGCTTCTCACCCAATGCCGTGAGCTGGATTTTGCTGGGATACGGTATTTCCGTAGCCATTGGCAATATCTGGGGCGGCAAGCTTGCAGATAAGCATGGTGCGGTACCGGCGCTGAAATTCATCTTCGCCGCCCTGGTTGTTCTGCTGATGATTTTCCAGTTCACGGCTTCGATGCACTACGCCGCGCTGGTCACGGTGCTGGTCATGGGGATCTTTGCCTTTGGTAATGTGCCCGGGCTCCAGGTTTATGTTGTACAGAAAGCCGAGCTCTATACGCCAAATGCGGTGGATGTGGCATCGGGTCTGAACATTGCCGCTTTTAATATTGGCATTGCGCTGGGCTCCATCATTGGCGGACAAACCGTAGCACATGTTGGATTAACCCAGACCCCGTGGATTGGCGCGGTGATTGTCCTGGTGGCCTTCCTGCTGATTGGCCTGAGTGGGCGCCTTGATAAACCTGCTCGCGTCGCGCTGGGTTAACATCAGTAAGTGCTTGCTTACAAAACTGGAAAGCGGTTTCTCAGAAATTGCGTTGAAAGTATGACCTAAAGTCCCTATAACATTAGAACCAGTCCGTTTTCCGGGCTGGTTCATGTTACAGAGGCTGTTTCCAAAAGTGCGAAAAAATACCTATGCCATGCGTTATGTTGCCGGAATGCCCGCGGAGAGGATCTTGCCTCCGGGGTCATTTGCGAGCATAAGCCAGGCATTACCCGCCGGCACACCGTTAAGCAGCGATGAGAAAATCCGTGTACTGGTGTGGAATATCTTTAAGCAGCAGCGTGCCGAATGGTTATCGGTACTCAAGAATTTTGGAAAAGATGCCCACCTGGTTCTGCTCCAGGAGGCGCAAACCACCCCTGAGCTGGTAAGATTTGCCACCACGAACTATCTTGCCGCCGACCAGGTGCCTGCATTTGTTCTGCCACAACATCCCTCCGGTGTGATGACGCTTTCAGCAGCACATCCGGTCTACTGTTGCCCGCTCCGCGAGCGCGAACCTATCCTGCGTCTGGCGAAATCGGCTCTGGTGACGGTCTATCCGCTGCCGGATACCCGAATGCTGATGGTCGTGAATATCCACGCGGTCAATTTCAGTCTGGGCGTGGATGTCTACAGTAAGCAGTTACTCCCGATTGGCGATCAGATTGCCCATCACAGCGGCCCCATCATTATGGCAGGCGATTTCAATGCCTGGAGCCGTCCGCGCATGAATGCGCTGTATCGCTTTGCGCGTGAAATGTCGCTGCGTGAAGTTCGCTTTAGCGATGACCAGCGTAAAAAAGCCTTTGGTCGTCCTCTCGATTTTGTCTTCTATCGTGGTTTGAGCGTGCATGACGCCTCTGTTCTGGTGACGCGCGCCTCCGATCACAATCCTCTACTAGTTGAATTCAGTCCCGGCAAACCTGATAAATAATGGTGTGTCAGGTCTGCCGTGGGGCAGACCTGCGCGGGTGCTGCCCTTTTATTTTTAACCAACAAAGGACAGTACGATGACAACAACACACTCCCATCATGACAACGTAGAAAAACAGTTTGGTTCTCAGGCAAGTGCCTACCTGAGCAGCACCGTGCATGCTTCTGGCCGCGATCTGGTGCGTCTCGGTGAACGTCTGGCGGCGTTCCCGCAGGCGCACGTGCTGGATTTAGGCTGTGGGGCAGGGCATGCCAGCTTTACGGCTGCGCAGCAGGTCGCTCACGTTACCGCGTATGACTTATCCAGCCAGATGCTGGACGTCGTTGCCGAGGCGGCGAAAGCGAAGGGGCTGGACAATATTGATACGCGCCAGGGCTATGCCGAATCCTTACCTTTTGATGATGCGTCGTTTGAGGTAGTTATCAGCCGTTACTCCGCGCACCACTGGCATGATGTCGGCCAGGCATTGCGCGAGGTCAGGCGTGTTCTGAAGCCGGGTGGTATCTTCATTATTATGGATGTGATGTCCCCTGGACATCCGGTGCGCAATATCTGGCTGCAGACGGTCGAAGCGCTGCGAGATACCTCGCACGTGCAAAACTACGCCAGCGGAGAGTGGTTGTCATTTATCACTGAAGCGGGGCTGATCGCGCGCGCGTTGATTACAGACCGCTTACCGCTGGAGTTCAGCTCGTGGATCGCGCGTATGCGTACACCGGAAGCATTAAGCCAGGCGATCAGGCTGTATCAGGAGAGTGCGTCTGCAGAGGTAAAGGCATACTTTGAACTGCAGGAGGATGGCTCCTTTACCAGCGATACCATCATGGCTGAAGCGCAAAAAATGGGATAAACAAAAAAGGCACCGAGGGGAATCGGTGCCTTTTTATCTTTCGATCGTGCTATCAGGAGTCTGGCGTAGCGCTGTTCTTCACAAACAGCGTCAGCTGGTCGCCAGGTTTCAGATTGTCAGTATCATTGTTCCAGCGCATCACATCCTTGATGTTTACGCCGTGTCGTTTTGCGATACTGGACAGTGAATCGCCCTTGCGCACGCGATAGGTAATGCTATCGCTGTTGCTGGCGAGACGCTGTGCGCTGCTACCTGCACCTACCGTCAGAGTCTGACCCACTTTCAAGCCTGAGCTGCGCAGATTATTCCACTGCTGCAGATCTTTCGCATTCACGCCAAGACGTGACGCAATGCCCGAAAGCGTATCACCTGAGCGAACCTTATAGCTGCGGCTGTTAACTGATGATGCATCCGCGATCAGTGTTGACTGAACGGCGGCGATTTCACCAGAAGCTAAAGACTCACGTAACTGCTCAGCATGTTTCTGCGGAACCATTACATACTGCGGGCCACTTGCCCCCAGGGTTGAGCCTTTAACGCCTGCATTAAAGGTTTTCAATTTACTTACCGACATACCCGTCATATCAGCAACCTGTTGAATATCAACCGGATTACTGAGGCGAACACGCGCCAGTGCACGACTTTCGTCTGGTGTTGGCAGTTGTACACCGTAACGCTTGCTGTTCTTGAGAATATCACTCAATGCCAGCATTTTCGGTACGTAAATCTTAGTTTCCTGTGGCAGTGAGAGCGACCAAAAATCGGTGGATTTACCCCGTGCTTTATTCGCTTTCATTGCCTTCAGTACACGACCTTCGCCACTATTATACGCTGCGACCGTTAACAGCCAGTCGCCGTCAAACATCTTGTTCAGACGTTGCATCATGTCGAGAGCGGCTGTCGTTGAAGCGACAACATCGCGACGCGCATCATAGTTGCGGGTCTGTTTCAGACCATAGTTTCGCCCGGTGCTCGGAATGATCTGCCAAATGCCTGCGGCATTGGCGCCAGACGTCGCGTGTGGGTCAAAAGCGCTCTCCACTATGGGTAGGAGTACCAGCTCCATAGGCATGTTACGTTTCTTAACTTGCCCGGCTATCCAGTACATATACGGCTCTGCCCGTAACGTTACATCGTGGAGATAGCTCTTATTTCTTAAATACTTCTGTTTCTGTTCGCGAATCCGGGTATTTTCCGGAATTCCCATCTTTAGCTCGTCGCCAATAGAGGTCCACAAGTCTTGATCCTGCGCGAAAGATGTCCCATCGTCCATCCAGCGCGCCGAACTTGCAAACTTCCCTGCTTCCCCTTGACCAGCCGCAGAAAGGCTCTGTGCGTGCTGTTGTACGTTGCTGCCGTTCTGCGACTGGCAACCTACAAGCAGGACAGAGGCGAGTAATATCGCTTTTGCCTTCATGTGTGTGTCAATAGTTGCTTAAAAGACGAGCGATGATAACGGCGAAATTTTGAAAAGGCAACCCGCAATTATCTGAAGTTATCTTTCTTTGACCTTAACCATGCAAATCGTTGTTCTGGTTGTTGCAAATTTGTTTCTTGGTTAATTTTATTAATTAAATCAATATCATCTGTTCGTAGAAATAAATTAATTTGGCGCTCGTTTTTCAGAATTACGGGTAGTGTTTTTTGGTTTTTTGCACGTAACTCCTTCACTTTGTGATAATAATCCTGAATCGCTCGATCCTCGGGTAACAGGCTCACAGCAAACTTCATATTTCCTAATGTATACTCATGGGCGCAACAAATAATCGTTTCATCGGGGAGTGCGTTAATCTTCTGTAAAGACTGGTGCATTTGAGCTGGCGTACCTTCAAACAGTCTTCCGCAGCCGCCGGAGAACAGCGTATCGCCGCAAAAAAGATAAGGCTTACTGTAGAAACACAGATGTCCCAAAGTGTGACCTGGTGTAGCAAATACGGAAAACTCCCACTCGCGTATGAGGATAGTTTCGCCTTCTTCGACTACTTGCGTGATTCCCTTATCTTGTGCCTCTGCCGGTCCGTACACTACCAGATGCGGAAAATGGGTGCGCAGTTCGGGCACGCCGCCAGTATGATCGTGATGGTGATGCGTCAGCAGAATGGCTTCTGGCTGCCAGCCGTTCTCTTTTATTGCGTGCAGAACAGGGGCCGATTCTCCGGGATCGACAATGACGCATCGACGGTCGTCGTCAACCAAAACCCAGATGTAATTGTCCTGGAAGGCTGGAATACTGATAAGATTCATACATTACCTCTTATAGCGTGGCGGGTGTTTTGATGAAACCGGCAAGGATACCTCAGACTGTCGCAGCACCGGAACGTTGGGCGGAATTGCCCTGGGGTGAATACTATCGCGAAGCGTTAGAACAACAGCTGAAGCCCTGGCTCGCGAAAATGTATGGCTTTCACCTGCTTAAGATTGGCAATCTCAGCGCGGAAATCAATACCGAAAGCTGCGCTATCTCGCATCAGGTCAACGTCTCTCTCGGCGGATCGCCGGTTCAGGTAAAAGCAGACCCGTTGCATCTGCCGTTTGCGGAAAAATCCGTCGATGCGTGTTTGCTCGCCCACACGATGCCCTGGTGCAGCGATCCGCACCGTCTGCTTCGCGAAGCCGATCGCGTGCTGATTGATGACGGCTGGCTGGTACTCAGCGGATTTAATCCGCTAAGCCTGATGGGCCTGCGTAAGCTGGTACCGGTGCTACGCCTGACTCCACCTTACAACAGCCGGATGTTCACCATGATGCGCCAGCTCGACTGGCTTTCGCTGCTGAACTTTGAAGTGCTCTGCTACGGAGGTTTTCAGGTGCTGCCCTGGGCGCGGCAGGGGGGCGTGGTACTGAGCACCCATCTCCCCGCGTTGGGCTGTTTGCAGTTTATCATCGCGCGTAAGCGAACCATTCCCCTTACGCTTAACCCCATGAAGCAGAGCAAGTCGAAATCGCCCATCCGCCAGACCGTGGGTGCCACGCGGCAGTACAAAAAAACCGATTAAACGTCGGGCTGATAGCCCGCATCTTCATGAGCGGGATTGGATGCCGCAGCGCGCGCCAGTTCGTCGCAGCGTTCGTTCTCCGGGTGGCCTGCGTGGCCTTTAACCCACTCCCACTTAATCTGGTGCTGGCCCAGCGCAGCATCAAGACGTTTCCAGAGGTCGACGTTCTTGACCGGTTTCTTATCGGCGGTTTTCCAGCCGCGTTTTTTCCAGTTGTGGATCCACTGGGTGATACCCTGACGCACGTACTGACTGTCGGTGCTTAACACCACGTCACAATGTTCTTTTAACGCCTCCAGCGCCACGATGGCCGCCATCAACTCCATTCGGTTGTTGGTGGTCAGAAAATAGCCTTCGCTAAAAGTTTTTTCGTGCTGCCGATAGCGCATAATCGCACCGTAGCCGCCGGGGCCCGGGTTACCGAGACAAGATCCATCGGTGAAAATTTCTACCTGTTTACGCATCTCTGGTAGACTTCCTGTATTCGAAACGTTCAGTTAAACGATAAGTCTGACATAAATGACCGCTATGAGCACTGCAATTACTCGCCAGATTGTTCTCGATACCGAAACCACCGGTATGAACCAGATCGGCGCACACTACGAAGGGCATAAGATCATCGAGATCGGCGCCGTTGAAGTGGTGAACCGTCGTCTTACGGGGAACAACTTCCACGTCTACCTCAAACCCGATCGGCTGGTGGATCCAGAAGCGTTCGGCGTTCACGGTATTGCCGATGAGTTCTTGCTGGATAAACCGACGTTTGCGGATGTCGCTGACGAGTTCCTGGAATACATCAAAGGTGCCGAGCTTGTCATCCATAACGCCTCGTTCGATATCGGCTTTATGGATTATGAATTCAGCAAGCTCAATCGTGATATCCCGAAGACGAACACCTTCTGTAAGGTGACGGACAGCCTGGCGCTGGCGAGGAAAATGTTCCCCGGCAAGCGTAACAGCCTTGATGCCCTCTGTTCGCGCTACGAGATAGACAACACTAAGCGAACGCTGCACGGGGCATTGCTCGATGCCCAGATCCTGGCTGATGTCTATCTGACGATGACCGGCGGTCAGACGTCAATGAAGTTCAGCATGGAAAATGAATCCCAGCAGACGCAGGGCGAAGCGGGTATTCAGCGCATTGTCCGTCAGGCAAGCCGGTTGCGGGTAGTTTCAGCCAGTGAAGAAGAGCTTCTTAACCACGAATCCCGGCTTGATCTGGTGCAGAAGAAGGGCGGCAGCTGTATGTGGCGCGCCTGAAAAAACACCGGAATGTCTGTAAAATCATCGGTTGGGCGATTTTTGCAGCAAACGATTCAAAACGTGAGAAAAAGCGTTGACGAGATCGGAGGCGCACCGTAATATGCGCCTCGTTCCCCAAACGGGAACAGTGGAGCGGTAGTTCAGTCGGTTAGAATACCTGCCTGTCACGCAGGGGGTCGCGGGTTCGAGTCCCGTCCGTTCCGCCACTATTCAGAAGGCCTGAATCAGAAATGATTCAGGCCTTCGTCGTTTCAGCGTTCTGCAATCTCTTTCCCTCATTTATTGTTAACAAATGGTTAATATGTGTAGTGCAATTTATTAACAATTGCACGGATTTAGTGCATTATATGCACTAACATTGTGCATTTCGCCATCATCCCTTTCTTCAGACCTCAGTCAGAATGTGTCTTTCTGTAAAAAATAATTCACACAGAATCATTTGGTTATCTCCTGCTTTCCATAAATATACCGAACCAATTACGTATTGGTTTGGTTATTGCTTAATCATTAGCACGATAAGCTTCATTCCATATCAATAACTTATCGTTAATAAAAATAAAGCAATGATGAAAGCGAGCGAACCAATATGGAAAAACCGTCACGGTTTCTGGCAAATTCCAGCACCGCGCTTGAGCAGCTGCGCGGGCTTATCAACCAGCATGAGTCAACACCAGGCATACCGCTGCCCACGGAACGTGAGCTGTCGGACACTCTCGGCGTAGGACGACGTGAAGTGCGTCGTGCGCTGGACGTGCTGGAAGAAGAGGGGCGCATCTGGCGTAAGCAGGGCAAAGGGACCTTTATTGGCCCGGCGGCACCTGTTGAACCGCTGGCCCTTCAGGGATTGGTTCAGCAGACCAACCTTCTGGAAGTGATGGAAGCTCGTCTACAGCTCGAACCCGGCTTAGCCCGGCTTGCGGCACTGCGTGCCACCAGGGAAAACCTCGCGCTCATGCAGCGTATGCTGGAACGCATCGATAAGGTCAGCCCGGATGACCGCGATCTCAACGAACTCTGGGATAGCGCCTTTCACCGGGCGATTGCCGAGGCGGCGGGCAACCGTCTGATGCTCGGCCTGTTTGATGCCATTGATGCCGTGCGGCGTGAACCGGGCTGGCAGCATCTGCGTGAATTAGCCCGCACCCCCGAACGCGTCGACAGCTATAACGACCATCACCATAAGATCATGTCTGCGATTATCCATCGCCAGCCTAATGAAGCCGCGGCCGCCATGCGCGAACACCTGCTCAGCCTGCAAACCGCCCTGATTCAGGCGATCCACCTTGAGGACGACTTCACGCCATGACGACAATACCCTTTAAGGACGCCACGCCCGTACTGCGAGTGCAAAACCTCAACGTTATGTTTGCTGGCTCTCCGGTGAGCGTACTGGACGGAATTTCCCTGACGGTCAAAGCGGGCGAAACGCTGGCGCTGGTGGGGGAGTCCGGCTGCGGGAAAAGTATCACGTCGCTAGCGCTGATGGGCTTGCTGCCCGCCAGCGCGCAGATTGTCAGCGGTGAGATGCAGTTTCGCCGCCACGATCTGCGAAAGCTCTCGCCGCGGGAGTATGCCGATCTGCGCGGCAGCGAGCTGGCGATGATTTTCCAGGAGCCGATGACCTCGCTCAATCCGGCGTTTACGCTGGGCGATCAGCTTAGCGAAGCGGTGATGCGGCACCAGAACGTCTCACGGGCAGAGGCGATGAAGGTCGCGCTGCAGATCCTGGAGAAGGTACAGATCCCGGCGGCAGAAATGCGCCTGAAAGCGTATCCCCACCAGCTTTCCGGCGGCATGCGCCAGCGCGTGATGATTGCGATGGCGCTGATTAACCATCCCAAACTGCTGATTGCTGATGAACCCACCACCGCGCTCGACGTCACCATCCAGGCGCAAATCCTCGCCTTGCTCAACACCTTAAAAGAGGAAACCGGCACGGCGGTGCTGATGATCACCCACGATTTAGGCGTCGTGGCGGAAGTCGCTCAGCAGGTCGCCGTGATGTATGCCGGGCAGGTGGTGGAGCAGGGGAGCGTGGAGGCGATATTCGCCGACCCGCAGCACCCGTACACCATCGGCCTGATGGGCTCGATTCCTTCTCTTGGCGCACGCAAGGGCCAGCTCTCCACCATTCCCGGGTCGGTCCCGCTCCCGGAATCCATGCCGAAAGGCTGCCGTTTTGCCACCCGCTGTCCGTTTGCGCAGTCGCGCTGCCATGATGAAAAACCGCAGCTCGCCGCGCTCGGGGCGGGCCATCAGGTCGCCTGCTTCCGCGTGCCGCTCGAACAGCACATTGCCCTGGGAGAAATCGCATGACCACGCCCATTCTTGAAGCCCGTGACCTCAGCAAGCTTTTCCCCAGCCCCAAAAAGCTCTTTACTCCGGCACGGTTTGTCACGGCGGTCGATCGCGTTTCGCTTGCCGTGATGCCGGGCGAAACGCTGGCGATCGTCGGCGAGTCCGGTTCCGGGAAATCTACGCTCGGTCGTCTCCTGCTTCGCCTGCTGGCTGCCAGCGAAGGGCGCGTGTTTTACCAGGGGGAGGAGATCACCGACGCCTCCGGTGCCCGCCTGAACCAGCTCCGGCGCGAGCTGCAAATCATCTTTCAGGATCCCTTCGCCTCGCTCAACCCGCGCATGACGGTGGAGCAGATCGTCGGAGAGCCGCTGTGGCTGCATCAGAACATGAAAAAAGCGGATCGCCAGTACCGCGTTGCCGAGCTGCTTAAAACCGTTGGCCTGCCTGCCGCCTGGGCCGGGCGCTATCCGCACGAGTTTTCCGGCGGGCAGCGCCAGCGTATCGGCATTGCGCGCGCGCTGGCCTCGGGACCGAAGCTGCTGCTGGGGGATGAGCCGGTCTCCGCGCTGGACGTCTCCGTTCAGGCGCAGGTAGTCAACCTGCTGGAAAGCCTGAAGCACCAGCTTGGGCTGACGATGGTGATTGTCGCCCACGGTCTGGCGGTGATCCGCCATATGAGCGACCGCGTGGCGGTCATGTACCTCGGCCAAATCGTCGAGCTTGCCACCGTGGATGAGATTTTTGACGCGCCGCTGCACCCCTATACCCAGGCGCTGATCGCGTCTGCACCGCAGATGCAGCCGGGCGTGGAGCGGGATGCGCCGCTGCTGCAGGGGGATCTGCCCAACCCGGCCAGCCCGCCGTCCGGCTGTCGTTTCCACACCCGCTGCCCGTACGTCACCGATGAATGCCGCCAGGTTGAGCCGATCAACCAGGTGCTCGACGGTGGACGTCAGGTTGCCTGTCATCGCTGGCAGGAGATCAACCGCGATCGCAGCGTTATTCAGATCGCACCGCCATCCGCCGCCTTTCTGCGCCGCCGCGCGCTGTTTGAACACGCGGCCACTCACTCGTCCCTTCCTTCAAGGAACTCATGATAATGACAATGCGTAATTCTCTTTTGACCGTACTGGGAAGTGTTATGTTGCTTGGCGCGGCGCTGCCCGCCCATTCTGAAAGCGTGCTGCGGATCGGCCTGGGCGCTGACCCGGACATGCTCGACCCGCATCTGGCGCGCACCTACTATGGCCGCTTCGTCTTTGCTTCCCTGTGCGACAGGCTGGTGGACGTGGATGAAAATCTGAAGGTCGTCCCCGGCCTGGCTAAAGACTGGGCGTGGAGTGACGACGGTAAAACCCTGACGCTCAATCTGCGCGAAGGCGTCACCTTCCACGACGGTGAGAAATTCGATGCCGCCGCGGCAAAATACAACCTCGACCGCGCCCTGACCCTGAAAGGCTCTCTGCGTAAAAGCGAGATCTCTTCCGTTGAATCGGTCGAGGTCACCGGCCCGATGCAGATTGCGCTGCACCTGAAGACCCCCGATGCCGCGCTGCTGATGCAGCTCACCGACCGTGCGGGCGCGATGATGGCCCCCGAGGCGGCGAAAAAGCCTGACTTTGCCGCCCACCCGGTCTGCTCCGGCCCGTACAAGTTCGACAGCCGCGTGTCCCAGGACCGCATCGTGCTGACCCGCTTCGACAACTACTGGAACAAAGACGCCTACCACTTCGACAAAATCATTTATCTGCCGATCCCGGATGCCTCCGTGCGCCTCGCGAACCTGCGCGCGGGCGATCTCGACCTGACCGAAGGCATCGCCGCCAGCGACGTTAAAACCGTCGAAGCCGACAGCAAGCTGGCGCTGGCGAAGGTAACCGGCCTGGGCTATCAGGGCATCACCTTCAACATCAACAACGGCAAGGTGCCGGCCAACGATCCGTTCAAGGACGCCCGCGTGCGCGAGGCGTTTTCTCAGGCCATCGACCGCGATGCGTTAAATCAGGTGGTCTTTGAAGGGCTCTATACCCCGGCCAACCAGGCGTTTTCCCCGGTCAGCCCGTATCACGTTAACCTGCCGGTCCCGCCGCGTGACGTCGACAAAGCCAAAGCGCTGCTGAAGGCGGCAGGCGTCACCGCGCCGCTGACCGTCAACCTGCTGGTGCCGAACAACCCAACCTCGCAGCAGGTGGGTCAGGTGCTGCAGGCGATGGTCGCCGAGGCCGGATTTAACCTGAACCTGCAGATGACCGAATTCGCCACGCTGCTCGACCGCCAGCAGAGCGGCGACTATCAGCTGAGCTTCTCCGGCTGGTCGGGACGCCCGGATCCGGACGGCAGCATCTACGGCTTTATCAACAGCAAAGGCACGCTTAACGACGGCCGCTACAGCAACGCGCAGGTCGATGAGTGGCTGACCCAGGCGCGCCAGAGCACCGACCAGGCCGCACGCCAGCCGCTTTACGACAAGGTGGTGAAGCAGCTGCAAACCGACATGCCGATTGCCTACCTCTACTTCGAGCCGCGCATTTTCGGTCTGAACAAAAGCGTGCAGGGCTTTAAGCCGTACCCGGACGGCATCGTACGTCTGGCGGGTTTAACGCTGGCGAAATAAAGGTCCCGAGGAGAACCCATGCTGGAACTGATTTGCAAACGTCTGCTGCTGGCTATACCAACCCTGCTGCTGGTGAGCATGATGGTGTTCGGGCTGCAAAAGCTGCTGCCCGGCGACCCGCTGATCGCCATGGCCGGTGAGGAGCGCGACCCGGCGGTCATCGCCCAGCTGCGCGCGGAGCTGAACCTCGATGCGCCAATCCCCGTGCAGTATTTCCACTGGCTGACGCGGGCGCTGCAGGGCGATCTGGGCGTCTCCTTACGCACGCACGAACCGGTGACGCAGCTGATCGCCAGCAAGCTGCCGGTCACGCTGGAGCTGTCCCTGCTGGCGATGATTATCGCGCTGGTGTTTGGCATCAGCATGGGGATCCTCGCGGCGGTGAACAAAAACAGCTGGGTCGATCACGGGGCGAACTTCGTGGCGATCTCGGGGATCTCGATCCCGCACTTCTGGCTGGGGATCCTGCTGATTCTGGTCTTTTCGGTGAACCTGCAGTGGCTGCCCGCGTCCGGCTACGTGCCGTTCAGTGAAGATCCGCTCCAGAACCTGCGTACGCTGCTGCTGCCCGCGTCCGTGCTCGGAACCGGCCTCGCGGCGACGCTGATGCGCCATACCCGCGCCTCAATGATTGCGGTGCTGAAGGCGGATTACATCCGCACCGCGCGCGCTAAGGGGCTGCTGCCGAAGGCGGTGATCCTGAAGCACGCGTTTCGCAACGCGCTGGTGCCGGTGATCACCCTCACCACGCTGCTGTTCGGCGAGCTGCTGGGCGGCGCGGTGCTGACCGAGCAGGTGTTCACCATTCCGGGCTTCGGCAAGATGATCGTCGACTCGGTATTTAACCGTGACTACGCGGTGGTGCAGGGCGTGGTGCTGATCGTGGCAATTGGCTTCCTGATGCTCAACCTGCTGGCCGACGTGCTCTACGTCCTTATCAACCCGAAAATGCGAGGTTAACCATGGCGGAACTGACGACGCAAACCGTTACGCCCGCGCTGCCGCGCGCGCAGAACCGGGTGCTGAAGAAATTCCTCGGCAATAAAAGCGCGGTCATTGGCGCGGTGGTAGTGGGGTTCTTTGTGCTGGTGGCGCTGCTGGCACCGTGGATTGCCCCGTTCGATCCGGTCAAAGCCAACTTCCTGGCGGTGCGCAAAGCGCCGTCGGCGATGTACTGGTTCGGCACCGACGAGCTGGGGCGCGACATCTTATCCCGCATTATCTGGGGGGCGCGCACCTCGCTGATGGCGGGCTGTATGTCGGTGGTGATTGCGGTGGTTATCGGCGTGCCGCTGGGGCTGGTGGCGGGCTACTACCAGAAGATGTGGGACGGCGTGATCTCGCGCTTTATCGAGGCGCTGCTGGCCTGTCCGTTCCTGATCATGGCGATCGCACTGGGGGCGTTTTTGGGCCCAAGCCTGACCAACGCCATGATCGCCATCGGTCTTTCGGCGATGCCGATCTTCGCCCGCCTGACGCGCGGCCAGGTGATCGCCATTCGCAACGAAGAGTATATCGACGGCGCGCGGGCGATTGGCCTGCCGGATCGCTGGATCATCATTAAATACGTCCTGCCAAACGTGATGTCGCCGATCCTCGTGCAGGCCACGCTGGCGATTGCCTCGGCGATTATCGCCGAAGCCAGCCTGTCGTTTTTGGGGCTGGGGCAGCAGCCGCCTAATCCGTCCTGGGGCTCCATGCTCAACACCGCGAAAGGGTTTCTGGAGCAGGCGCCGTGGATGTCCGTGTTCCCCGGCGTGGCGATTTTCCTCGCCGTGCAGGGCTTTAATTTACTCGGCGACGGGCTGCGCGACGCGCTCGATCCGCGCCACGACTAAGGAGTCATGATGACCAAAGCGCTTGATTTTACGTCCGGTTACGCTTCACGCCGCCCGCCGATGCTGGGCCATAACGCGGTTGCCACGTCGCAGCCGCTGGCGGCGCAGGCGGGAATGAAGATGCTGCAGCTGGGCGGGAATGCCGTCGATGCAGCCATTGCCACCGCGATGGCGCTGACGGTGGTTGAGCCGACCGGCAACGGGATCGGCAGCGACGCCTTTGCCATCGTCTGGGACGGTGAAAAGCTGCACGGCCTCAACGCATCGGGTCGTTCGCCTGCGAGCTGGCATGCGGATCTGTTTGCCGGAAAAAGCGCAGTGCCGGAAATTGGCTGGGACGCGGTGACCGTGCCGGGGGCGGTATCCGGCTGGGGCGCGCTGGCGGAGCGCTTCGGCACGCTGCCGCTGACCACGCTGGCGCAGCCTGCCATTGACTACGCGCGCAACGGCTTTCCCGTCTCGCCGCTGATTGGTCATCTCTGGCAGCGCGGCTATAGCAAGCTGAAAGATCAGCCGGGCTTCAGCGCCTGCTTCGCGCCGGAAGGCCGCGCCCCGCGCGTGGGGGAAATCTTCCGCAACCCGGCGCAGGCGAACTCGCTGGAGCTGATTGCGAAAACCAACGGCGAAGCCTTTTACCGCGGCGAGCTGGCGCAGAAAATCGCTGCTTTTGCCAAAGAACACGGCGCGCACCTGACGGCTGAGGATCTGGCAAACCATCGCGTGGACTGGGTCGAGCTGCTGTCGCGCGACTTCGCGGGCGGCTCGGTGCAGGAGCTGCCGCCAAACGGCCAGGGGATCGCCACGCTGATTGCGCTCGGCATTCTGGAGCAGTGCGGCATTGAGAAGCATCACCCGGATTCCGTGCAGTCCCTGCACCTGTCCATCGAGGCGATGAAGCTGGCGCTGGCGGATCTCGACCGCTACGTGGCGGATGAAGAACACATGGCGTTCACGGCAAAAGAGCTGCTGAGCGACCACTATCTGGAGTCGCGCGCGGCGCTTATCGACCACGATAAAGCCTCTGATTTTGTCTACGGTTCCCCGACGCAGAGCGGCACGGTCTACATCAGCACCGCCGACGCCAGCGGGATGATGGTCTCGTTTATTCAGT
Source organism: Enterobacter sp. MGH 24 (assembly GCF_000493015.1). Lineage (NCBI taxonomy): Bacteria > Pseudomonadati > Pseudomonadota > Gammaproteobacteria > Enterobacterales > Enterobacteriaceae > Enterobacter > Enterobacter sp. MGH 24. Next base: position 2,337,268 of record NZ_KI535657.1, read on the forward strand.
CCAACTATATGGGCTTTGGATCAGGCATCGTGGTGCCGGATACCGGGATCAGCCTGCAAAACCGGGGCTGCGGGTTTGTGCTGGATCCCAATCACCCGAACGCGCTGGCGGGCAGCAAGCGTCCGTTCCATACCATCATTCCGGGCTTTGCGATGGACGGCAACGGCCAGCCGCTGATGTCCTTTGGCGTGATGGGCGGCCCGATGCAGGCGCAGGGGCACATGCAGATGGCGCTGCGCATTATGCTGCACGGACAAAACCCGCAGGCAGCGATTGACGCCCCGCGCTGGCGCGTGGTGCAGGGCAGGGAGGTGATTGTTGAATCGACCTTCGATCGCAATACGATTGCCGCGCTGCGCGAGCGCGGGCATCAGATCGTGGTGGAAGATCCGCTTCAGGATTACAACTTTGGCGGGGCGCAGGTGATCTATCGCCTGCCGGAAGGGCACTACGTGGCCGCGACGGAAAGCCGCAAAGACGGGCAGGCGTTGGTGAGTTAATTAACGCCTGATGGCGCTGTGCTTTTGTAGGCCGGGTAAGGCGTAGCCGCCACCCGGCTTTTATTCACCCAATGCTAAACGGATCCGCATCCTGCCACGCCGGAAACTTCTCCCGGTATTCCTTCAGCGCCGTCAACGACAGCTCCGCATCAATGCGCGTCGCCTGGTGCGGCTCGGCGGTGGCAATGATCTCGCCCTGCGGATTCACCACCCGGCTGTCGCCGCGGTAGTGATGCCCATTGCCGTCCGTTCCCACGCGGTTACAGCCCACCACGTACGCCTGGTTCTCAATCGCCCGCGCCACCAGCAGCGACTGCCAGTGCAGGGAGCGCGGCGCAGGCCAGTTGGCGACATACAGCGCCAGGTCGTAATCGTTGCGGTTGCGCGACCACACCGGGAAGCGCAGGTCGTAACAGACCAGCGGCAAAATACGCCAGCCGCGCCACTCGAACACCAGGCGCTCGTGACCCGCTTCATAATGATGATGCTCATCCGCCATGCGGAACAGGTGGCGTTTATCGTAAAAATGCACTTTCCCTTCCGGCTCCACCAGCAGGAAGCGGTTCACCGGCCCGCGCTCCGTTTGCAGCGCCGCGCTACCCGCGATCAGCGCGTTGGTCTGCTGCGCTTTGGCATGCATCCAGGCGACCACCTCATCCTGCGGCATTGACTGCTGTGCCGCTTCCATGGCGAAGCCGGTGGTGAACATCTCCGGCAGGACAATCACATCACGCCCGGTGATGCCTTCCAGTTGACGATCAAAGTGGCGCAGGTTGGCGGGGCCGTCCATCCACACTAAAGGTTGCTGCAAAATCGAAATCTTCAAACCAGGCACGATACAGACTCCTCAAACGACCACTTTTTGACACTGTAGCACGACATAACCAGAAAATGTGGCAATAAAAAACCCCGCTCAGGGCGGGGTTTGTTTAAGCGAAACGCGTTATGCCGCTTCAGGTTTGCGGTGCTTCTCCGGCAGCTTTACCGGCTGCGTCGCCAGCTCTTCCGGTTCGAAGTCATCCACGTTAATGCTGCGCAGACGGCTCTCTTCGGCTTTCACCAGCAGCGCGGCTTCATCTTTATTGATAATGCCACCGGCCAGCGCCTGTTTTGCCAGTTCGTCCAGTCGGGTAAACGGCAGGTTTTTGCCCAGCTGTTTACAGATTTTCTGGTGAATCGGGTCTGCGGCCATCACGTCCAGCAGCGCCTCTTCCAGCAGGCCCACCGGGTTATGCGGCGTTGGAGCCAGATACTGACCACGACCGATACGGGAGCGGGTTGCGCTCGGTACCTGCAGGATCTTCGCCACCTTGTGGTCCAGCTTGTCGGACGGCGCCAGGTGGTGACGACCGGTCGGGAAGATCACCGCGCGCAGAGCGCCCGCCACGAAGCGGTTCGGGAAGTTCGCCAGCAGGTCGTCAATCGCCTGTTCAGCCTGATACATCGCATCCTGAACGCCCCAGTGCACCAGCGGCAGATCCGCTTCCTGACGGCCTTCGTCGTCGTAACGCTTCAGGACCGCCGAAGCCAGGAAGATCTGGCTCAGCACATCCCCCAGACGGGCAGAGATACGTTCGCGACGCTTCAGGCTACCGCCCAGCACCGCCATGGAGACGTCAGACAGCAGAGCCAGGTTGGCGCTCAGACGGTTCAGATGCTGGTAGTAACGTTTGGTCGCATCGCCGGTCGGCGTCGCGCTGGTAAGACCGCGCGTCAGGCCCAGCCAGAAGCTGCGCACCTTGTTGCTGCCCACGTGACCGATATGTTTGAACAGCAGCTTATCGAAGGCATCCACGTCGTTGTTCTGCGCGGCGGCCATCTCTTCCAGCACGTACGGATGGCAGCGAATTGCGCCCTGACCGAAGATCATCATGCTGCGGGTCAGGATGTTTGCCCCTTCCACGGTGATGGCAATCGGTGCGCCCTGATAGCCGCGCGCCAGGAAGTTGCCTTCGCCGAGCATAATGCCTTTACCGCCTGCGATATCCATTGCGTCAATGATCGACTGCTGCGCGCGGTGGGTACAGTGGTACTTCACAATCGCGGACAGTACAGCCGGTTTTTCGCCCAGCATGATGCCGTAGGTAATCAGGGAAGCAGCGGCGTCCATCACGTAGGCGTTGCCCGCGATACGCGCCAGCGGCTCTTCGATACCTTCCATCTTGCCGATGGAGATTTTGAACTGACGGCGGATGTGGGCGTACGCACCAATCCCCATCGCCACAGATTTCAGACCGCCGGTTGAGTTCGACGGTAGGGTAATGCCGCGGCCCACCGACAGACATTCCACCAGCATACGCCAGCCCTGACCGGCCATTTTCGGACCGCCAATGATGTAGTCAATCGGTACAAAGATGTCCTGACCGCGGGTCGGACCGTTCTGGAACGGCACGTTCAGCGGGAAGTGACGACGACCAATTTCAACGCCTGGGGTAGAGGTTGGGATCAGCGCACAGGTGATGCCCAGATCTTCTTCACCGCCCAGCAGTTTTTCCGGGTCAGAGAGCTTAAAGGCCAGACCCAGCACGGTGGCGATAGGCGCCAGGGTAATGTAACGCTTGTTCCAGGTCAGGCGCATGCCCAGCACCTGTTCGCCCTGCCATTCGCCCATGCAGACCACGCCGGTATCCGGGATCGCGCCCGCATCGGAGCCTGCTTCCGGGCTGGTCAGCGCGAAGCAAGGGATTTCCTGACCGCGTGCCAGACGCGGCAGGTAGTGATCTTTTTGCTCTTCCGTACCGTAATGCTGCAGCAGTTCGCCCGGGCCTAAAGAGTTAGGCACGCCAACGGTAATGGCCAGGATCCCGGAGACGCCCGCCAGTTTTTGCAGGACGCGAGCCTGAGCGTAAGCGGAGAACTCCAGGCCGCCGTACTCTTTCTTGATGATCATCGCGAAGAAGCGATGTTCTTTCAGATACGCCCACAGCTCTGGCGGCAGGTCGGCCATTTCGTGGGTGATGGCAAAGTCGTTGGCCATGCGGCACGCCTCTTCCACCGGGCCGTCAATAAAGGCCTGCTCTTCAGCGGTCAGGCGCGGCTGCGGATAGTTGTGCAGCTTTTTCCAGTCCGGGTTGCCCTGGAACAGGTCGCCTTCCCACCAGGTGGTGCCCGCATCAATCGCTTCTTTCTCGGTGCGCGACATGGGCGGCATCACTTTGCGGAAGCCTTTGAACACCGGCGCAGAAATCATTGATTTACGCATCGGGGCAAAGTTAAACGGCAGAAGAATAATGGCAAGAGGGACTAAAAGCCAGATATTCCAGAGGCCTGCGACGCCAAGCGCAGCAGTCCAGGCCAGAAGAATCAGGCTGCTCAGGAATAAACTTACGCGGTGATAGAACAGCACACCGAGCAGAACAACGGTTGCGAGAATGCTCAAAATCATCATAAAGAAAAGCTCCCTTGCTTGTAGGAGGTCTGACCACTTGTGATGATATGGTTGTAGTTGATGTGAATTCCTTTAGCAATGTGTTTACAAAATAATTACAACCTGGTTCACATTGTTCGTGTTTTAGCCGGCACAAAAAATCAAAACGCCGGACGTTTCGCAAGGCTTTAGCTTCTCGCTTTTCCCGCTATCCGGTACACTCCACTGTGTTATTTCATCAATACTGAAGGATTATCCTCATGTACCAGGATCTTATTCGTAACGAACTGAACGAAGCGGCGGAAACGCTGGCAAACTTTCTGAAAGATGATGCCAATATTCACGCTATTCAGCGCGCAGCGGTCCTGCTGGCCGACAGCTTCAAAGCCGGTGGCAAAGTGCTTTCCTGCGGTAACGGCGGTTCCCACTGTGACGCCATGCACTTTGCAGAAGAGCTGACCGGACGCTATCGCGAAAACCGCCCGGGCTACCCGGCGATTGCGATTTCCGACGTGAGCCACATCTCCTGCGTAGGCAACGACTTCGGTTACGACCATATCTTCTCCCGCTACGTTGAAGCCGTAGGCCGTGAAGGCGACGTGCTGCTGGGGATCTCTACCTCCGGCAACTCCGGCAACGTCATCAAAGCGATCGCCGCCGCGCGTGAAAAGGGGATGAAAGTCATCACCCTGACCGGTAAAGATGGCGGTAAGATGGACGGTACGGCTGACGTTGAAATCCGCGTTCCGCACTTCGGTTATGCTGACCGTATTCAGGAAATTCACATCAAAGTGATCCACATCCTGATCCAGCTGATCGAAAAAGAGATGGTTAAGTAAGACTTCGCTGGGGGCATATCCCCAATGGATTTCGAGTTGCACTGCGGCGGCAACTGAGTGAATCCCCAGGAGCTTACATAAGTAAGTGACTGGGGTGAGCGAAGGCAGCCAACAAAAGTGCAGCTTGAAAGACGAGGGGGCTGCCCCCCGCTGTTGTGGAGGTGTTGTATGTGCGAACTGCTCGGGATGAGCGCCAATGTGCCAACCGATATCTGCTTTAGTTTCACCGGGCTGGTTCAGCGCGGTGGAGGAACCGGGCCGCATAAAGACGGCTGGGGCATCACCTTCTACGAAGGCAAAGGGTGTCGCACGTTCAAAGATCCACAGCCCAGCTTTAACTCACCGATTGCAAAACTGGTGCAGGACTATCCCATCAAGTCCCGCTCGGTGATCGCCCACATCCGTCAGGCTAACCGTGGCGAAGTGGCGCTGGAAAATACCCATCCGTTTACCCGCGAGCTGTGGGGCCGTAACTGGACCTACGCGCACAACGGGCAGCTTACGGGCTATAAGTCGCTGGAGACGGGCAATTTCCGCCCGGTCGGCGAAACCGACAGCGAAAAAGCCTTCTGCTGGCTGCTGCACAAGCTGACGGAGCGCTATCCCCGCACGCCCGGCAACATGACTGCCGTGTTCAAATACATCGCGACGCTGGCATCTGAACTGCGTGAAAAAGGCGTGTTCAACATGCTGCTCTCAGACGGCCGCTATGTGATGGCGTTCTGCTCGACGAATCTGTTCTGGATCACCCGCCGCGCGCCGTTTGGCGTTGCGACGCTGCTCGATCAGGATGTGGAGATAGACTTTCAGAAGGAGACCACACCGAACGATGTGGTCACTGTTATCGCAACGCAGCCGCTGACGGGCAACGAAACCTGGCAAAAGATTATGCCAGGCGAGTGGGTGCTATTTTGTCTCGGGGACCGTGTAATTTGACGCCAGCTGTGGGTGGACGACTTCGTGGCTCAGCGGTTTGCTGACCACGTAACGGCCATCGACGATAGAGACCACCGGTGGCTTGTGGGTCTGCTCAAAGTAGTCGTAACCCGGCTTCAGCTGTTTCCAGAAATCCGCGTAGTATGAGTACTTGTGACGCGCCATGTTGGCGTCCGTCATGCGGAACGGATAGATGCTGACCTGTACGTTAGGCTGTCCAAAGACCAGCGCGCCCGTCACGAACTGGAAAATCTCATCAATGCCGGAGTCGGTCATCGCATAACAGCCGATTGACACGCAGGCACCGTGGATCATCAGATATTTACCTTCATAACCGTGTGCACGGTCATAGGCATTCGGGAAGCCGATGTTAATGGCTTTATAGAAGCGGCTGTCAGGCTTGAGCTGGCTGCGCTGAACGTTGTAGAACCCTTCCGGACTTTTGAAATCGCCCTGACGCTGTTTTGGCCCCAGTCCGCCGGAGTAGTTACAAATTTTGTAACTATCAAGCAGCTGATATGTCTCGCCCATTTTCACAAACAGATCGAGAGTGCGTTCTTCCTTGAAGATCTGAATATAAACCGGCGATCCCATTAACTGCTGTTTATATTCTTTGCTGATCGGCGTCGTTGAGCTATTACTGCTGAGCAGCCCGGCAAACGACATGCACGGCATCAGAAGCATCGCAATGAACAATGCGATTTTACGCATACTACTAGTTCCTTGATAAAACCATGACCAACTTGCCAGGACGGCAAAAGAGACCCGAAATCAGATTATTCTGTTAGGAGCGCTCACATTAGCACCGCTATAGATTTTCGCAAGAGCCGGGCGGTGAGTTTACAAATTAGTTTTACTTTATAAACCATCAAAATTGCGATGGCTCCAGGAACTTTGCGCATTAGGTCGCAATTTGGCGCGCGCGACGGCAGATTACCTGCCCGTAGGAAGGGGAAAATGTTACACTTTGCGCCCACTGGATTGTTGTTCATGGAAACCTGCTAACCACATGTTTAAAATAAAAAAAGGACTTGATCTGCCGATTGCAGGCGTGCCAGCGCAGCACGTTTCGACAGGCGCAAGCGTCCGTCATGTCGCCATTTTGGGCGAAGACTACCTGGGTATGCGTCCTTCAATGCTGGTACAGGAGGGCGATCGCGTTATCAAAGGACAAACGCTCTTTGAGGATAAAAAAAATCCCGGCGTGATGTTCACGGCCCCCGCGAGCGGCACCGTTGTGGCCATCAACCGCGGCGAGCGTCGCGTGCTGCAGTCGGTGGTTATCCGAATAGAGGGCGATGAACAGCGTGAATTTGCCCATTACGATACTGCAGAACTCGCGTCGCTGAACCGCGACGCCGTTCAGGCTCAACTGCTGGCGTCCGGTTTATGGACCGCGCTTCGTACGCGTCCCTTCAGTAAATCCCCTGTTCCGGGCACGGAGCCGGCCGCGATTTTCGTCACGGCAATGGACACCAACCCGCTCAGCGTGGATCCGCAGCCGGTTATCCTGGCGCAGCGCAAAGCCTTTGATGCCGGACTGACCGTTTTAACCCGCCTCACGTCCGGAAAAGTCCACGTTTGCCAGGCCGGCGGCGGCAAGCTCGGGGGGCATCCGCAGGGGCAGGTCACGTTTAACGAGTTTGCTGGCCCGCATCCGGCGGGTCTGGTCGGGACGCACATCCATTTCCTTGAGCCGGTGAGCCTGAAAAAACAGGTTTGGCATCTTAATTATCAGGACGTCATCGCCATCGGTAAGCTCTTTACTACGGGCGAGCTCTGCGCTGAACGGATAATCGCCATCGGCGGGCCGCAGGCTGCAAACCCGCGCCTGGTGAAGACGCTGCTGGGCGCAGACATCAACGAACTGCTGGTAGGGGAAACGAAAGAGGGTGAGAACCGCCTGATTTCCGGTTCGGTCCTCAGCGGACGCCATGCTGTCAATGCGCACGCGTACCTGGGACGCTTCCATTTGCAGATCAGCATTGTGCAGGAAGGGCGTGAGAAAGAGCTGTTTGGCTGGGTTCTGCCAGGCGCGGAAAAATACTCCGTCACCCGGACCACGCTGGGCCACTTCCTGCGTAATAAGCTGTTTAGCTTCTCAACCAGCACGCACGGCGGCGAGCGCGCCATGGTCCCGATTGGCAACTACGAGCGCGTCATGCCGCTGGATATTCTTCCCACCGTGCTGTTACGCGATCTTCTGGCCGGCGATACCGACGGCGCGCAGGCGCTCGGTTGTCTGGAGCTGGACGAAGAAGATCTGGCGCTCTGTACCTATGTGTGTCCAGGTAAATACGAATATGGACCCGTATTGCGCGAGGTGTTAACCCGCATTGAGCAGGAAGGATAACCATGGGTTTAAAACATCTCTTTGAAAAAATTGAGCCGCACTTTACCGAAGGGAAGCTCAAAAAGTATTACCCGCTGTATGAAGCGACGACCACCATTTTCTACACGCCAGGTCTGGTGACGAAAGGCGCGGCACACGTTCGCGATGCCATCGATCTGAAGCGAATGATGATTCTGGTGTGGTTTGCCGTCTTCCCGGCCATGTTCTGGGGCATGTACAACGTCGGTCTGCAGACCATTCCTGCGCTGCACCATCTGTACGATGCGCAGCAGCTGGCGCAGGTGATTCAGTCTGACTGGCACTATCGTCTGGCGCAGTCGCTGGGCGTCAGCTTTGCGGCTGATGCTGGCTGGGTCAGCATGATGACGCTGGGCGCGGTCTTCTTCCTGCCGATTTACATCACGGTCTTTATCGTAGGCGGCTTCTGGGAAGTGCTGTTTGCCATCATCCGTAAACATGAGATCAACGAAGGCTTCTTCGTGACCTCTATTTTGTTCGCCCTGATTGTTCCCCCGACGCTGCCGCTCTGGCAGGCGGCGCTGGGCATCAGTTTCGGCGTAGTGATTGCCAAAGAGATCTTCGGCGGCACCGGGCGTAACTTCCTCAACCCGGCGCTGGCGGGACGCGCGTTTCTGTTCTTTGCGTATCCGGCGCAAATCTCTGGCGACCTGGTGTGGACGGCAGCAGACGGTTTCTCCGGCGCGACGCCGCTTTCACAGTGGGCGGCAGGCGGCGGTGAAACGCTGGTGAACAATGCGACCGGCCAGCCTGTGACCTGGTTGGATGCGTTTATTGGCAATATTCCGGGCTCCATTGGCGAAGTGTCTACCCTGATGATTTTGCTTGGCGGAGCCATCATTCTCTTTGGCCGCGTGGCCTCATGGCGGATCGTCGCGGGCGTGATGATCGGCATGGTGCTGACCGCCACCCTGTTCAACGTTATCGGTTCGACCACCAACCCGATGTTCTCCATGCCCTGGTACTGGCATCTGGTGCTGGGTGGCTTCGCGTTCGGCATGATGTTCATGGCGACGGACCCCGTCTCGGCCTCGTTTACTGACAAAGGTAAATGGAGCTACGGCGTGCTCATTGGCGCGATGTGCGTTCTGATCCGCGTGGTCAACCCGGCGTATCCGGAAGGGATGATGTTGGCCATTCTGTTTGCCAACCTGTTTGCGCCGCTGTTCGATTACCTGGTGGTGCGGGCCAACATTAAGCGGAGGAAGGCGCGTGGCTGAGGTTAAAAATAACGACAGCATCAGCAAAACGCTGCTGGTGGTGCTGGTGCTCTGTCTGGTCTGTTCTATTGTCGTGGCCGGTTCTGCCGTGGGGTTAAAACCCCTGCAGCAAGAGCAACGTGCGCTGGATAAACAGCGCAACATCCTGGCCGTCGCCGGGCTGATGCAGGAAGGCATGACGAAGGACGACGTCGCCGACGTGTTTGCTGAACGCATTACTCCACGGCTGGTGGATTTAAAAACCGGCGAGCTGATGGATAAAGACCCGACGAAGTATAACCAGGCGCTGGCGCTGAAAGATCCGCAGATGAGCACCGTGCTTGACGCCTCACAGGATCCGGCAGGTATAAAGCGCCGCAGCAACATCGCGGAGGTCTACCTGGTACTTGACGAGCAAAAACGCGTACAGGAAGTGGTTTTACCGATTTACGGTAACGGTCTGTGGTCAATGATGTACGCGTTTGTGGCCCTTGATACCGATGGGCGCACCGTAAAAGGCATTACGTATTACGACCAGGGCGAAACGCCGGGGCTGGGTGGCGAAGTTGAGAACCCTAACTGGCGGGCACAGTTTGTCGGCAAGAAAGTGCTCGACGATAACGGTCTGCCTGCGCTGAAGGTGATGAAAGGGGCGGCACGTCCCGGTGACGACTACGCCGTTGACGGGCTTTCCGGCGCGACGCTCACATCAAAAGGCGTGCAGCACAGTTTTGATTTCTGGATGGGCGAGCTGGGCTTTGGTCCTTTCCTGAAAAACGTACGTGAAGGAGCGCTGAACAATGGCTGATACCGGTGAACTGAAAGAAGTTAAAAAGGTGCTCATTGGCCCACTGTTAGCCAATAACCCGATCACGCTGCAGGTGCTGGGCGTCTGTTCCGCTCTGGCGGTAACGACCAAGCTGGAAACGGCGGTGGTGATGACGCTGGCGGTCACACTGGTCACGGCATTCTCCAGCATGTTTATCTCGATGATCCGCCACCACATTCCCAACAGCGTGAGGATCATCGTACAGATGGCGATCATCGCCTCGCTGGTGATCGTGGTCGATCAGCTGCTGCGCGCCTTCGCCTATGAAACCTCAAAGCAGCTCTCGGTGTTTGTCGGGCTGATCATCACCAACTGTATCGTCATGGGGCGTGCAGAAGCCTACGCCATGAAAATGCCGCCGCTGGCGAGCTTTATGGACGGCATCGGCAACGGCCTTGGCTACGGCGTGATCCTCCTGACCGTTGGGTTCCTGCGCGAGCTGATTGGCAGCGGCAAGCTGTTTGGCATCACGGTGCTGGACACGGTGCAGAACGGCGGCTGGTATCTGCCAAACGGCCTGTTCCTGCTGGCTCCTAGCGCGTTTTTCATTATCGGTTTGTTGATCTGGCTGATTCGTACGCTGAAGCCAGAACAGCAGGAAAAGGAGTAACCGACAATGGCTCATTACCTGAGTTTGTTTGTGCGGGCGGTGTTTGTTGAAAACATGGCGCTCGCGTTTTTCCTCGGCATGTGTACGTTCCTTGCCGTGTCTAAAAAGGTCTCCACGGCATTTGGCCTGGGCGTGGCGGTCACCGTTGTGTTGGGGCTTTCGGTTCCGATTAACAATCTGGTGTACAACTTTGTGCTGCGGGACGGCGCGCTGGTGGAAGGGGTTGATCTCAGCTTCCTGAACTTCATCACCTTTATCGGGGTGATCGCCGCGCTGGTGCAAATACTCGAGATGATCCTCGATAAGTACTTCCCTTCGCTGTACAACGCGCTGGGGATCTTCCTGCCGCTGATCGCGGTGAACTGCGCCATCTTTGGCGGCGTCTCGTTTATGGTTCAGCGTGATTACAACTTCAGTGAATCCGTGGTGTACGGTTTTGGTTCCGGCATCGGCTGGATGCTGGCGATTGTCACCATGGCGGGGATCCGCGAGAAAATGAAATATGCCAACGTGCCTGCGGGTCTGCGCGGCTTAGGGATCACCTTTATCACCACCGGGCTGATGGCGCTGGGCTTTATGTCCTTCTCCGGTGTGCAGCTATAAGGGCTAACAGATGGAAATTATCCTTGGCGTGGTGATGTTCACGCTGATTGTACTGGTGCTGTCAGGGCTGATTCTGGCGGCGCGCGCGAAGCTGGTAAATTCCGGTGACGTGGTGATTGATATTAACGACGAGCCGCAGAACCAGATCCGCACACCTGCGGGGGACAAGCTGCTCAACACGCTCTCCGGCAACGGCATTTTTGTCTCCTCAGCCTGCGGCGGCGGTGGCTCCTGCGGGCAGTGCCGCGTGACGGTAAAAGAGGGCGGTGGCGATATCCTTCCCACCGAGCTGGCGCACATCACAAAGCGTGAGGCAAAAGAGGGCTGCCGTCTGGCCTGCCAGGTCGCGGTGCGTCAAAACATGAAGATCGAGCTGCCGGAAGAGATCTTCGGCGTCAAAAAATGGGAGTGCGAGGTTATCTCTAACGATAACAAAGCCACCTTTATTAAAGAGCTAAAGCTGCGGGTGCCGGAAGGGGAAGATGTTCCGTTCCGCGCCGGGGGATACATTCAGATTGAGTGTCCTGAGCATACCGTGGCGTATGCGGACTTCGACGTGCCGGATGAATACCGCGCCGACTGGGACAAATTCAATCTCTTCCGCTTTGTATCGGAGGTAAAAGAGCCAACGCTTCGCGCCTACTCGATGGCCAACTACCCGGAAGAGAAGGGCATTATCATGCTCAACGTGCGTATCGCCACGCCGCCACCGAATGTGCCGGACGCACCGCCGGGGGTGATGTCGTCATACATCTGGTCTTTGAAGCCGGGAGATAAGGTGACCATCTCCGGTCCGTTTGGGGAGTTCTTCGCGAAAGATACCGATGCGGAAATGGTCTTTATTGGCGGCGGTGCCGGTATGGCCCCGATGCGCTCGCACATCTTTGACCAGCTCAAGCGGCTGGGTAGCCAGCGTAAGATCAGCTTCTGGTACGGGGCGCGCTCGCTGCGCGAGATGTTCTATGATGATGAGTTTGAACAGCTGGCGCGTGAAAACCCGAACTTTACCTTCCACGTTGCGCTTTCCGATCCGCAGCCGGAAGATAACTGGACGGGCTACACGGGGTTCATCCACAACGTGCTGTATGAAAACTACCTCAAGCAGCACCCGGCGCCTGAGGACTGCGAGTTCTATATGTGTGGTCCGCCGATGATGAACGCCGCCGTGATTAAGATGCTGAAAGATCTCGGCGTCGAAGATGAGAACATCATGCTCGATGATTTTGGAGGCTGATGATGCTGACGTTTCTGGTAACCTTTGTGGTTTTTGTGCTTGTCATCTTCGGCATGTCGTTAGGCTGGATCATTAAGCGGAAAAGCATTCAGGGCAGCTGCGGCGGTATTTCCTCCATTGGGATGGAAAAGGTCTGCGACTGCCCGGAACCGTGCGATGCGCGAAAGAAAAGGATGGCCCGCGAGCAGCAGCGCATTATTTAGTCGTGTAGGTCGGGTAAGGCGAAGCCGCCACCCGACAATTCCCAAGCACACTTCTCAACCCTTATTTATTTACTGTATACTTATCCAGTGATGAGTGAGGGCTTACTATGCGCAAAATAATCCATGTCGATATGGACTGCTTTTTTGCCGCAGTGGAGATGCGTGACAACCCGGCGCTGCGGGATATTCCCATCGCCATTGGCGGCAGCCGCGTTCAGCGTGGTGTCATCAGCACCGCCAACTATCCTGCGCGCAAATTTGGCGTGCGCAGCGCGATGCCGACGGCGATGGCCTTAAAGCTTTGCCCTCATCTCACGCTTCTGCCCGGCCGGTTTGAAGCCTATAAAGAGGCTTCCCTTCATATTCGGGAAATCTTCTCCCGCTATACCTCTCTGATTGAGCCGCTGTCGCTGGACGAAGCCTATCTGGATGTGACCGACAGCGTGCACTGCCACGGCTCCGCCACGCTGATGGCTCAGGAGATCCGCCAGACGATTTTCAACGAGCTGAATCTGACGGCGTCTGCGGGCGTCGCGCCCGTGAAATTCCTCGCCAAAATTGCCTCCGATTTAAATAAGCCCAACGGTCAATACGTCATTACGCCTGACGAGGTGCCTGCGTTTTTGAAAACGCTGCCGCTCGGCAAAATCCCCGGGGTAGGAAAAGTTTCCGCCGCAAAGCTGGAAAGCATGGGGCTACGGACCTGCGAAGACGTGCAGCGAAGCGATCTCGCTATGCTGCTCAAGCGCTTTGGGAAGTTTGGCCGCGTGCTGTGGGAGCGCAGCCAGGGAATTGACGATCGCGATGTGAACAGCGAGCGGCTACGTAAATCCGTCGGCGTTGAGCGCACCCTCATTGAAGATATTCATGACTGGTCCGAATGCGAAACCATTATCACGGAACAGCTTTACCCGGAGCTGGAACGACGCTTAAGCAAGGTGAAGCCGGACCTGCTGATTGCCCGTCAGGGTATCAAATTAAAATTCAACGACTTCCAGCAGACCACGCAGGAACACGTCTGGCCGCGTCTGAATAAGGACGATCTCATTGCGACGGCGAAAAAGGCATGGGAAGAGCGCCGGGGCGGGCGAGGGGTGAGGCTGGTGGGATTGCACGTCACGCTGCTGGATCCGCAGTTAGAGCGACAGCTGGTTTTGGGATTGTAAAAAAGCCCGGTGCGCTACGCTTACCGGGCCTACGTTTTTCACCCTCGAGAGGGCTGGGGTGAGGGTATTACTTAACAGGGATCGCTTTCAGCAGCTCAGTCAGCAGCGTCCAGTAGTGACCGACGCTTTCGATATGAACCTGCTCATCCGGCGAGTGCGGACCGGTAATGGTTGGCCCGATGGACACCATATCCATATCCGGATACGGTTTCTTGAACAGACCACATTCCAGACCGGCGTGGATCACCTGAATGTTCGGGGTGCTGTTGAACAGACGCTGGTAGGTTTCACGCACCAGCGCCATCACCGGAGAACTTGCATCCGGCTGCCAGCCCGGGTAGCTGCCTTTTGCAGACGTTTTCGCGCCCGCCAGCGTGCCCAGAGATTCCAGCATGCTCACCACGTACTCTTTACCGCTGTCGATCAGCGAACGGATCAGGCAGATGATTTCCGCGCTGTCGTCGCTCATGGTCACCACGCCCACGTTCAGTGAGGTTTCCACCACGCCTTTCGCCACGTCAGAATTGCGGATCACGCCGTTTGGCGTCGCGTTCAGCAGCTGAACGAAGGTGTCACGAGACTGCGCGGTCAGCGCGGCTTTATCCGTAGATACGGATTCCAGCACCACGGTCAGGTTTTTCTCTTTCGCCGACAGTTCGTTTTTCAGGATATCCAGGTATACGCTGGAGAGTTTTTTCAGCTCGTCCGCTTTTGCCGCCGGAACGGCTACGGTGGCGAAGGCTTCACGCGGGATCGCGTTGCGCAGGGTACCGCCGTTGAAGTCCACCAGACGCAGATCCAGCTCGGCCGCGTGGCCTGCCAGGAAGCGCGCCAGCAGCTTGTTGGCGTTACCCAGACCCAGGTGAATATCACCGCCGGAGTGGCCGCCTTTCAGCCCTTTCAGCGTCAGCTTGAAGGTCTGGAAGCCCGCAGGAATTGCTTCACGCGACAGCGGCAGGGTAGAGATGAAATCAATCCCGCCCGCGCAGCCCATGTAGATCTCGCCTTCTTCTTCGGAGTCGGTGTTGATCAGGATGTCCGCCTGCAGCCAGTTCGCCTGCAGACCGAACGCGCCGTCCATGCCCGCTTCTTCAGTCATGGTCAGCAGCACTTCCAGTGGACCGTGCTCAACGCTGTCGTCAGCCAGTACGGCCAGCGCAGAGGCCATACCGATGCCGTTATCCGCGCCCAGCGTGGTGCCGCGTGCTTTCACCCAGTCGCCGTCGATGTACGGTTGAATCGGGTCTTTGGTGAAGTCGTGAACGGTGTCGTTATTCTTCTGTGGCACCATGTCCAGGTGCGCCTGCAGCACAACCGGTTTACGGTTTTCCATGCCTGCGGTAGCAGGTTTGCGGATCAGAATATTGCCAACCTGGTCACGTTCAGCATGCAGACCTTTTTCCTTCGCCCAGCCCATAATATGTTCGGCAAGCTGTTCTTCATGATAGGAAGGGTGTGGAATGGAACAGATTTTTGCAAAAATATCCCACAGCGGCTGCGGAGATAATTGAGACAGTTCAGACACGATAAGTCTCCTTGTCGAGGCGCTGCAAACAGGGTTGCAGGTCACAGGGTTAGCAGGTTAATAGTTACCACAAGTCAGGCTTGCGAGATGAAACTGAGAATACCACTTTCTCTGCCGGCTGGTAGCATAAAGCATGTAAAAACTCAGGCAGAGGGCGCTAAACACTGGTTTTTAGTGCGTCAGATCTCTATAATCTCGCGCAACCTATTTCCCCCTCGAACACTTTTTAAGCCGTATAAAAACAGGCTGGGACACTTCACATGAGCGAAAAATACGTCGTCACCTGGGACATGTTGCAGATTCACGCACGCAAACTGGCTGCGCGTCTGATGCCTTCCGAACAGTGGAAAGGCATTATTGCCGTCAGCCGTGGCGGTCTGGTACCGGGGGCGCTGCTGGCACGTGAGCTGGGTATTCGTCATGTCGATACCGTTTGCATCTCCAGCTATGACCATGATAACCAGCGTGAGCTGACCGTGCTGAAACGTGCGGAAGGCGACGGTGAAGGTTTCATCGTTATTGATGACCTGGTAGATACCGGCGGTACTGCGGTCGCTATCCGCGAAATGTATCCGAAAGCCCATTTCGTCACTATCTTCGCGAAACCTGCTGGCCGCCCGCTGGTTGACGATTACGTGATTGATATCCCGCAGGATACCTGGATTGAACAGCCATGGGATATGGGCGTGGTCTTCGTACCGCCTATTTCAGGCCGTTAATACCAGTACGTAACTTTACACGCCCGGCTATGTCGGGCGTTGTTCTTTTTGGCCTGCCACGCGTTACAATAGTCTTCATATGACGTATTCATGGAGGCAACGCAATGACGCAGGCGAATCTCACCGAGACTCTCTTCAAACCCCGTTTCAAACACCCTGAAACGTCGACGCTGGTGCGTCGCTTTAATCCGGGGACCCAGCCTGCCGTCCAGTCCGCGTTAGACGGTAAAAACGTGCCCCACTGGTATCGCATGATTAACCGCCTGATGTGGATCTGGCGCGGTATCGACCCCCGTGAAATTCTTGATGTGCAGGCACGTATCGTGATGAGCGAAGCCGAACGGACCGACAGCGAACTCTACGATACGGTGGTGGGCTACCGTGGCGGAAACTGGATCTACGAGTGGTCTAAACAGGCGATGCTCTGGCAGCAAAAAGCCAGCCAGGAAAAGGATGCCACGCGCAGCGGCAAGCACTGGCTGCATGCTGCCAATCTCTATACCATTGCCGCGTACCCGCATTTAAAAGGGGATGAACTGGCGGAGCAGGCTCAGGCGCTGGCGAATCGCGCTTATGAAGAGGCGGCGCAGCGTTTGCCGGGCCAAATGCGCGAGCTTGAGTTCAGCATTCCAGGCGGCGCACCCGTCACCGGGTTCCTGCATATGCCGGAAGGCGACGGCCCGTTCCCGACCGTACTGATGTGCGGTGGGCTGGATTCGCTGCAGATCGACTATTACAGCCTGTATGAGCGCTACTTCGCACCAAAAGGGATCGCGATGCTGACGCTTGATATGCCCTCAATCGGTTTCTCATCCAAATGGAAACTGACGCAGGATTCGAGCCTGCTGCACCAGCATGCGCTAAAAGCGCTGGAGAACATTCCGTGGGTTGACCACACCCGCGTGGCGGCATTCGGCTTCCGTTTTGGCGCGAACGTCGCGGTGCGTCTGGCTTACCTGGAATCTTCTCGTCTGAAGGCCGTCGCCTGCCTTGGTCCGGTCGTTCACGCCCTGCTCAGCGATCCGGCACGTCAGGGGAGCGTACCTGAAATGTACCTTGATGTGCTGGCCAGCCGTCTTGGCATGCATGATGCATCAGACGAGGCGCTGCGCGTTGAACTCAATCGCTACTCGTTAAAAACGCAAGGGTTGCTGGGACGTCGCTGCCCGACGCCGATGCTGTCGGGGTTCTGGAAAAACGATCCGTTCAGCCCGGAAGAAGAGTCGCGCTTAATCACTTCGTCATCTGCGGATGGCAAATTGCTTGAAGTGCCGTTCAGCCCGGTCTATCAGAATTTCGACAAAGCGCTGAAAGAGATTACGCGCTGGATCGCTCAGAGATTGTGTTAATAGATTGCTAAATTTCGCTGGTTTGGTAAAACAGTGGCTTCACAAAAGGAGATCGCAATGACGTTACCGAGTGGACACCCGAAAAGTAGACTGATTAAGAAGTTTATGGCTCTCGGCCCGTATATTCGAGAAGAGCAGTGTGAAGAAAATCGCTTTTTTTTCGACTGCCTGGCTGTATGCGTCAACGTGAAGCCTGCACCTGAAAAACGTGAATTCTGGGGCTGGTGGATGGAAATGGAAGCAGAGGAAAAACGCTTTACGTATAGCTACCAGTTTGGCCTGTTTAATAAAGACGGCAACTGGCAGGCTACCTCTATTAAAGATCAGGAAGTGATTGACCGCCTGGAATATACGCTAAAAGAGTTCCACGATAAGGCTCGCGCGCTGCTGGCTACTCTGGATCTCAAGTTCGAACCTGCGGATGACTTTTCCAGCGAAGCGGTGAAGCTGACTGCCTGATGGTGTCACAGCGCCGGGTGGCGGCTACGCCTTACCCGGCCTACAAAAACGAACGATCTCGTAGGCCCGGTAAGCGTAGCGCCACCGGGCAATAAAAAACCGGCATTAAGCCGGTTTTTTTTATTTCGCATCATCAGAACTGGTAGGTCATGCCCACGGCAACGATGTCATCGCTGCTCACGCCCAGTTTATTTTTGTCGTCAATCTGGTTGATTTTATAATCAACAAAGGTGGACATATTTTTGTTGAAGTAATAGGTCGCGCCAACGTCAATATATTTCACCAGATCTTCGTCACCAATACCTTCGATATCTTTGCCTTTAGACTGGACATAACCCAGGGACGGGCGCAGACCAAAGTCGAACTGATATTGCGCAACAACTTCAAAGTTCTGCGCTTTATTTGCAAAGCCGCCAGAAATTGGCGTCATATTACGGGTTTCTGAATACATCGCTGCCAGATAAATATCGTTCGCGTCATATTTCAGACCGGTAGCCCACGCTTCGGCTTTCTGACCCTGGCCACGCGCCAGCAGGTTCTGAGCATTGGTGCGGTCAGAGTTGGTGTAGGCGCCGCTGACGGCGAAATCGCTGCCGCCGAAGTCATAGGTCAGAGAGGTTCCAAAACCGTCACCATTCTGTTTCTTGGCGTCACGGTTTTCATTTTTGCCCTGGTACTGCAGCGTCATGTCCAGACCGTCAACCACGCCGAAGAAGTCGGTGTTGCGGTAGGTCGCCAGGCCAGTAGCACGCTTGGTCATGAAGTTATCGGTCTGCGCGGAAGAGTCGCCGCCGAATTCAGGGAACATATCGGTCCATGCTTCGACGTCATACAGGGCACCCAGGTTACGACCGTAATCCAGTGAACCAACGTTTTTCAGCTTCAGGCCCGCAAATGCCAGACGCGTCTTCTGAGAGGAGTCGCTTTCAGCTTTGTTACCTGCAAATTCAGATTCCCAACGGCCATAGCCCGTCAGCTGATCGTTAATCTGCGTTTCGCCTTTAAAACCGAAACGAACGTAAGTCTGGTCGCCATCTTTAGTGTCATCATCACTTAGGTAGTGCATGGCTTTCACTTTGCCGTACACGTCCAGCTTATTACCATCTTTATTATAAACTTCAGCTGCGTGAACGGATGCAGAAGCCACTACGCCCATAACCATTAATGCCAGAGTGCTCTTTTTCATTTTCGATCCTGTCTTATAAACGCGCTAAAAAAATTCGCTGGACGATAAGCTCATGCTTAAGTCCCGTGAAAAAACAGGAAGGGTTTTATCGTTCTGGAGTGAAACTTTTATGACAAACTAAGAATAATTTTAAAAAACTGTGATTTATTATTTCGGTAATAAAAGTGTCAAATTCTCCCGCTACGCTTCCTGATCCCGCGCAACAAAGTGTTTCGCGATGTGCTAAGGCAGTTGGCAACGGGGCTGACTCCTGTTAAAACGTTCGTTCGACATTACTTTCCCTTATCGTTGAACGGCAGAGAATCATGAGTGACAGCCAGACGCTGGTGGTAAAACTCGGTACCAGTGTTTTAACAGGCGGATCGCGCCGCCTAAATCGCGCCCACATTGTTGAGCTTGTACGTCAGTGCGCTCAGCTGCATGCCGCAGGGCATCGTATTGTGATTGTGACCTCCGGGGCGATTGCCGCCGGGCGTGAACACCTGGGTTACCCCGAACTCCCCGCGACGATCGCTTCCAAACAGCTGCTGGCCGCGGTGGGGCAAAGCCGACTCATTCAACTCTGGGAACAGTTGTTCTCCATCTATGGCATCCACGTCGGGCAGATGCTGCTGACGCGTGCGGATATGGAAGACAGAGAGCGCTTCCTGAACGCCCGCGATACCCTGCGCGCGCTGCTGGACAACAACATTGTTCCGGTCATTAACGAGAACGATGCCGTTGCCACCGCTGAAATCAAAGTGGGTGATAACGATAACCTCTCGGCGCTGGCCGCGATTCTGGCCGGAGCCGATAAATTACTGCTTCTGACCGATCAGCAGGGGCTGTTCACCGCCGATCCGCGTTCGAACCCGGAAGCCGAGCTGATTAGCGACGTTCACGGCATCGACGATGCGCTGCGTGCGATCGCCGGTGACAGCGTTTCAGGCCTCGGAACGGGCGGTATGGGGACCAAGCTGCAGGCCGCTGACGTCGCATGCCGCGCTGGTATCGACACCATCATTGCGGCCGGCAGCCGCCCTGGCGTGATTGGTGACGTGATGGAAGGCATCTCCGTCGGTACCCGCTTCCACGCCCAGGAATCGCCGCTGGAAAACCGCAAGCGCTGGATATTTGGCGCGCCTCCTGCTGGCGAACTCGTCGTTGATGAAGGGGCAACCGCCGCGATTCTGGAACGAGGAAGTTCATTACTTCCTAAAGGAATTAAAAGCGTGACAGGCAACTTCTCCCGTGGTGAAGTGATCCGTATCCGTAACCTCGAAGGCCGCGACATCGCCCACGGCGTAAGCCGTTATAACAGCGATGCCCTGCGCCGCATCGCGGGTCACCACTCACAGCAGATCGACGCCATTCTGGGCTATGAATATGGCCCGGTTGCCGTACATCGCGATGACATGATTATTCGTTAAGGAGCCAGAACATGCTGGAACAAATGGGCGCAGCCGCGAAGGCCGCCTCTTACAAACTGGCGCTCCTTTCCAGCCGCGAGAAAAACCGCGTGCTGGAAAAAATCGCTGATTATCTTGAATCGCAGTCCCAGGAAATTTTGCTCGCCAACGAGCAGGATTTACTGGAAGCGCGTCGTAACGGTTTGAGCGAAGCGATGCTCGACCGTCTGGCGCTGAATCCGGCACGCCTGAAAGGCATCGCCGACGATGTGCGTCAGGTTTGCAATTTGGCCGACCCGGTAGGGCAGGTGATCGACGGCGGGCTGCTCGACAGCGGTTTACGCCTGGAGCGCCGCCGCGTGCCGCTCGGCGTTATCGGCGTTATTTATGAAGCCCGTCCAAACGTGACGGTGGATGTCGCCTCCCTATGTCTGAAAACCGGTAACGCCGCTATTCTGCGCGGTGGGAAAGAGACATGGCGCACCAATGCCGCGACGGTGAAAGTCATTCAGCAGGCGCTGGAAGAGTGTGGCTTACCCGCGGGTGCCGTACAGGCGATCGAGAGCCCAGACCGCGCGCTGGTCAACGAAATGCTGCGCATGGACAAATACATCGACATGCTGATCCCACGCGGCGGCGCGGGCCTGCACAAGCTGTGCCGCGAGCAGTCGACGATCCCGGTGATCACCGGCGGTATCGGCGTGTGCCATATCGTGGTGGACGACAGCGCGGAGATTGAACCGGCGCTGAAGATTATCGTTAACGCGAAAACCCAGCGTCCAAGCACCTGTAACACCGTAGAAACGCTGCTAGTGCATCAGGATATTGCGAATACCTTCCTCCCAGCCCTGAGCAAACAGATGGCCGAGAGCGGTGTGACGCTGCATGCTGACGCCAGTGCGCTCGCACTGCTGAAGGATGGCCCGGCTAACGTTGTTCCCGTAAAAGCGGAGCAGTACGACGACGAGTTCCTGTCACTGGATCTGAACGTGAAAATCGTTGCCGATCTCGACGACGCCATTGCGCACATCCGTGAACACGGCACGCAGCATTCCGACGCGATCCTGACGCGCACCCTGCGCAATGCCGATCGCTTCGTGAACGAAGTGGATTCCTCTGCGGTCTATGTGAATGCCTCAACGCGCTTCACCGACGGCGGCCAGTTCGGCCTCGGCGCTGAGGTGGCGGTCAGCACGCAGAAACTGCACGCGCGCGGTCCGATGGGGCTGGAAGCGCTGACCACGTACAAGTGGATCGGCTTCGGTGACGATACGATTCGTGCGTAAATAATCACGGGTGATGCAAAAATAGCCGTTTGATTCAAAAGGGCATTGACGCATCACCCGGATAGATCTAACCTTTTGCCCCGTGGTTACACTCGTAACCGGCCTCTCAGGGCCGATATAGCTCAGTTGGTAGAGCAGCGCATTCGTAATGCGAAGGTCGTAGGTTCGACTCCTATTATCGGCACCATTTCAAACTCTTCCCAAGTCTACCGAAATCAACTAAAAGCCCGTATACTGCGGTTTCTGGCTCGTATCTTATCTCCTGTTATCAACTGGACTCAACCGAAATCAAGTTGCAGTTGGGGGCATAAGTGGGGGCATTCTATGTTCGGTCCAGGGAGATGCCCCCAATGAAGCTAAATGCACGACAGGTAGACGCTGCTAAACCCAGAGAGAAAGCCTACAAGCTGGCAGATGGTGCTGGTTTGTATCTTGAGGTTGTGCCCTCTGGTTCTCGATACTGGCGAATGAAATATCGCTTCAATGGAAAAGAGAAGCGTATGGCTTTTGGTGTTTATCCAGCAGTGTCTCTCGCACAAGCGAGGGCGCTACGTGATGAAGCCAAGAAAAAACTGGCCGAGGGTATCGATCCATCGTTTGCCAAGAAAGAAGAAAAGCTGGTTCGAAATGTGCAGCTCAATAATACGTTTCAGGCTGTGGCACTTGAATGGCATGGAACGAAGGTGAGCAGATGGTCAGAAGGTTATGCCTCAGACATTATCGAAGCCTTTAATAAAGATATTTTTCCCTATATCGGCCAACAACCGGTGAATGAAATCAAACCGCTGGTTCTGCTTAATGTGCTGCGTCGAATGGAAAGCCGTGGCGCGACAGAGAAGGCTAAGAAGGTTCGCCAGCGCTGCAGCGAAGTTTTTCGTTACGCCATCGTTACTGGCCGTGCGGAATACAACCCTGCAGCAGATCTAACCAGCGCGATGTCAGGGCATGAATCAAAGCATTATCCCTTCCTGACTGTTGAGGAGTTACCAGACTTCTTTAAAGCCCTCGCAGGCTACACAGGAAGCCCGTTAGTTGTTCTTGCAGCACGTCTTCTGATCCTTACGGGAGTTCGCACTGGCGAGCTCCGAGGTGCTTCCTGGAGTGAGTTTGATCTTGAAAAAGCGGTGTGGGAAATACCTGCCGAGCGTATGAAGATGAAACGGCCCCATCTTGTCCCCCTTTCTACCCAAGCGCTGGAAATCGTACAGCAGCTCAAAGTGATGACTGGGCAATATCCACTGGTATTCCCAGGGCGAAATGATCCCCGCAAAACGATGAGCGAAGCGAGTATAAATCAGGTGTTCAAGCGGATTGGATATACGGGGAAGGTAACAGGGCATGGTTTTCGTCACACGATGAGTACCATCCTGCATGAAGAAGGCTTTAACTCAGCGTGGATTGAAACGCAGCTTGCGCATGTGGATAAGAACGCGATACGTGGGACTTACAACCATGCGCAGTATTTGGAGGGGCGTAGGGAAATGATGCAGTGGTATGGGAATTATCTGCACACTTTTATTGTTGATAGAGATAGTACAAATTCCTTTCCACAACTAAAAACCATCAATATGTAATGTGTTAATTATATTTATTAATGCAGAAGCCATTGATGATATTTAAAGAAGATAAAAATAAATATGGTGCATATTTTAATATGCACCAGTATTTCCTAGCGATAAAGACCCTCTAGTTGGGGTAACTTGAAAAAGTAAGATGGTTCAGAGTTCTTAAATGCCCCAGTCGAGTTTTGGCGTAACTCCGCATTAATTAATACGCAGCATTTCTCAGCTCTTGTAATACCAACATAATGAAGGTTTGTTTCTTGCGGAAGGCTGGGATATAGTGCTGTATTTCTATCAACTTCATTAACTGATCTATATGGAAAAGACCATTCATCCATATCCAAATGCAATACTATTTTAAATTCAAGCCCTTTAGACTTATGAAGGGTCATGACTTGAACTTCATTTTTATCTAATGGCATAAACTGCTTTAAGTAAATATCGTCTGATATAACGTCCAAAACTGCATTATCATTAGGTATAGAAAACTGAATGTTTAGCATTTCAGCGATTTCGTGGAACTTATTAATTAGTTCCTCATTTGTTAGTTTACCCCTGAGGGTTTTAATTTTTTTCTTAATAAAAACTGATGATTGTCATTTATATTCAATCCATCAAATACTTTATTAATTAACTCTTGCGCAGTACCTATGGCCTTATACCTATACGCTAGAAGGTCTTTATATAAATCCGAACATTCTGTGCCCAGTTTATCTAATGGTGTATCAATATAAACTCTAAAATTTGATGTTAATCCTGAGCATAATAATAGCAATGATTGCTCTTTTCTTGCAAATATAGCTACTTGACCTACACCCCGTTGATTCCCACAGATTGTTCTCATTAACGTCCGCTCCTGGCACAAAACTGACATCCCAACCTGTATCAGATCATTAAAATTGCCATAAGTTAAGCCAGTAACTCTCTGGTATGACGTAGCGCTTGCGCATCAGGCAGGACAGCCAAATTTGATGTTCGCTGAAAGCTGGTTGGTCCCAGGCGCAATGCCTATTGTCAGCTTGCAGGTGAAATAATAACAGAAGGCCTATCCAATGCGTGTTATAAGCGAGTATGAAAACCTCCACACTGGTGGTTGAGAGGCATGGCATGAAATTACGAATCACAAGAGCAATCGGCCTCAGCAGGTTCTCGCCACGTTGGGTTAAGGTTATCTGTTTACGATTAGCAAAAAATGATATTGAGCGCTCCCTCAATGCTCTTCTGGCCAACATTGATGAATCTGAGCTCTCTCCAGAGCAAGTCAAAGCGTTTAGGGAATGCGTTGACAGGATTAACCTGGCACGGGGTAAGGGGATGCAGGCGTGAGCACTTTTAATTAAGCATTTTTCGATGTTGCTTTGGCAATGATGGCTTTTATCCAAAAAATTTGGCAGGTGAAAAGTAGTCTAAGCGTTTGATAAAAGGTAAGCCCAAACCATATATGCGCGGCGCGTTTGCAGCGCAAGTATCGATGACAGGCCGACACGGGCGGAGCTCTCGAAAGCCACATATGAGCCAATGAAGGCTGATGGGAGCTCATAGGGATTAAACTGTCCACTATGAGCGAAAAACGGACCTTCAAATCCGAACCGGTTCAATTGATTAACCTTGGCTGTCAGTCAAGCCATCGTTAACATGAATCCGATCGAAAATTCCTTATCGCATTTTTACAAATACGCAGTGGCAAGAAAGATAGATTCTGGCTCATGACAAGTTGAGTTGTTCATTTGTATAAAGAGACTTCGCCTTCAGGACGCGTTTTGAACCTGCGATGCATCCACAGGTATTGCTCAGGAGCACGGAGAATTTCACGCTCGATGATCTTGTTCATATAAGCCGCTGCGGCGACCTTATCTTCCCCTGGATAACCTGCCAACGGATTGCTGATATACATGTGATAACCTTTTTTATCGCTACGTCGAACCATGCTAAGTGTGATCAAGTGTGCACCAGCGAGTTTTGACAGAGCATACGTTCCGTTCGTCGTGGCTGCTTTTTTTACCGAGAAAAAAGGTGCAAAAACGCTTCCCTTAGACCCATAATCCTGGTCTGGTGCAAACCAAACGGCTTCACCTGCTTTTAGCGCATGAACAAAACCTGATAAATTACGTCGATTAATCATAGCCTTATTTGAACGCATACGCCCTTTTGTCTGTACCCATTCCATTAATGGATCATTGTGTGGGCGATACGTTGCCATCATAGGATGGCATAACCCCATTACTCTTCCACACAACTCAAGGGACATAAAATGAATCCCGACAACCATTACTCCTTTTGTCGCGCCGGTCAGGTTTTCAAGCCCTTCGACATCAAACCATTTTTTGACTCTCGCATCGCTCCAGAACCAGGCCATTCCTGTTTCCATCAGTCCCAGCCCGAGAGAAACAAAGTTTTTATTGACCATCTGGCTCCGGGCAAACGGTGTCATCTCGGGAAAGCACAGTTCGATATTTCTAATCGCAATTCCTTCCCGGCGTTTCAGAAAGGGTCTGGATATTTTTCCAAGGCCAGAGCCCAGAGTATGTAAAACCGGGTAAGGAAGTTGAACGAGAAGCCACAGCAGACCCAAACCAGACCAGGTAAGCCAGTGGCGAGGATGAAGTAAATTATGAGTAAAAGTCTGTGCCATAAATTTCCTTAATGCTAATGAAGGTTATAACGCAAAAGGAAAACAATGAAGCAATTTGTCTTTAGCGATACATTTTGTTTTAGACAATTTAAAGTCATCTAAATTCAGAAAAAAATAACTTTGCAATGACTGGTAAAGAATTTAAAGAGTCAGGAATGAATTGTAAGCCAGCAAAGTTATTCTGTTATAAATCCATGTTTTATCATTGATACTCAAGAAATTGTCTTCTTGATTCATCATCATCAAGGTACTCAAAAGAAAGAAGCCGAATTTTGGTAAGTTTATAAAACCACTCACAATCGTTTCGTTGAATAATTTCGCCTGGTTTGAAACATATCCCGGATGCCACCCGAATAATCGCATATTTACCATTACTAAACCTGACCCGGTGAATACAGAAAGGTTGGCCAGCCTGCCCGTGACAGCTGTTCGACAGGATATGTCCTTCAATAAAAACAGATTTTTTAGATTTCATTATCATACCCTCGACAACTGCAGTACAGGAGGAACGTTGTCATTTTCCGACATCACTGACGTTACGTGGCAGAAGCCGTTCAGCCGCCGATACACCAGCATTCTGAAGGTCTGAACAACAGTCCGCAGGCAGGGCACTCAAGAACCGCATCTTTTCTTAGTTTACCTGCTTTCTGATCGGCTCTGTATGCGCATACCGGGCAGGCAACATGAACCGGTCTTTCTTTAAAATACCTGAGCCCATTTGTATAAGACATAAATAATTCTCTGAGAAATATAGTAATTATTATACGCTTTAATATAAAAATAACTGGCATAAGTTATGTTAAGTTGTGTCTGAATGAGGTTATCAGATATTGAAAATTGAACGTCTGATTTATGGTACACTACCCTTCCGTGAGAAATTTAAGATGAAATCAGAAGACACCCTTGACTGGTATCCGGCACAACTACCGCCTGTGAAAATTATTCTTGGCGAAGCCGTGCTGGCTGTGGGTAAACAGGGCCGACCGATTAATACCCGCACCTTGCTGGAATACCTTCAGGTCATGCAGGACAAACAAAAAAGGCGGGATGACAAAATCGCCATGCAGACTGCGATTGATGTTCTCAGGGATAATCAGCGCATTAACGGCAGACGTTAATGCACCTCCGGGATCATTGTCAGTTCTGAATGATCTCAACCGTATGGTTTTGTCCATCATCCTTCATCGGTATTCTGTCATCAGGGAGGAGAACACCATCCAGCGTCACGCAATATTCTGCATCGCCGCGTGAAACACTAATCTGATAATGGCTTTCACCATATTGATATGCCATAGAAAAAGACGACCACTCATCCGGTAACCTGGCATGAACACTAAAGTCAGTGCCGGAACGTTTTATCCCCAGTAATTCCTCGGTAAGTAAACGCCAGGCCCAGCCTGCGGAACCGGTATACCAGCTCCACCCTGCACGTCCGGTATGGGGAGCGACGCTGTAGACATCAGCACTCATGACATAAGGCTCAGCTTTATAAATCCCGACAGAGTCCGCATTCAGGGTATGATTTACAGGGCTGAGCATTGACCAGAGTTGCCAGGCTCGTTCGGCATTCCCCATTCGGGCAAAGGCCATCACTGCCCAGATGGCGCCATGCGTATACTGCCCTCCGTTTTCCCGCACGCCGGGCAGGTACCCCTGTATGTAGCCCGGATTTGGACCGTGTCCGTCGAAAGGAGGCGTTAACAGTTTGATCAGCCCTCCTTCGTTATCCACAAGGTGCTTATCCAGCGCCTGCATGGCCTTTGCGCACCGTCCCGGGCTCGCGGCGCCGGACAATACAGACCAGCTCTGCGCAATCGCATCAATCCGGCAGTCGTGTGAGGTTTTCGATCCCAGGGGAGTACCATCGTCAAAATACCCGCGCCGGTACCATTCCCCATCCCAGGCGTGGGCTTCGAGATTACTTTGCAGGCGCAGAGCCTGTGAACGGCACATCGCGGCGACGCTTTCATCCAGCCTGCGCTCCGCCAGCGCTGCAAACCGCTGCAAAATGTCGTACAGGAAGAAGCCCAGCCAGACGCTTTCACCTTTGCCTTCGATACCCACCCGGTTCATCCCGTCATTCCAGTCACCAGCCCCCATCAGCGGCAGGCCATGCTCCCCGAAGCGAAGTCCATAGTGAATAGCTTTGACGCAGTGTAACCAGAGTGTCTCTTCGGTGCCGCTGATGACCGGCGTGTCATAGACAGACTCTTCACCAGGCTGAAGCGAGCGTCCCTCCAGATAAGGAATGCGTATTTCCAGTGCATCCATATCCCCCGTCGTTTCAACATAGTGGCAAGCAGCAATCGGCAGCCAAAGATAGTCATCGGAACAGCGGGTACGCACACCGTTGCCGTGTGGCGGGTGCCACCAGTGCTGCACATCCCCCTCGATAAACTGCCGTGATGCACAGAGTATTATCTGTTCACGCATCCGGTCCGGAGCAGCGTGGCTCAGAGCCAGCGTATCCTGCAGCTGATCGCGAAAACCAAATGCACCGCCAGACTGATAGTAGCCACTCCGGGCCATAAGACGGCAGGCGACCGTCTGATACAACAACCAACCATTAACCAGTAAATTTACGGACGTGTCGGGGGTGTTAACTACGATTTTATCGAGAACATTGTGCCAGTGATTATGAATCCGGTTCAGCTCCTGGCGGACCGTATCCTCGTTCATGTAGCGGGCCAGCGTCTCCTGAGCACAGACATCATTCTCCTCTGCGCCGAGGATAAAAATAAACGTCCTCTGGTCCCCGTCAATTAATGTAACCGCCGATTGCACCGCTCCGCAGGGATCCAGACCGGCCCCCGTCTTACCAGAAAGCTTTTGCAGTTTCATGGCCGAAGGGGCGTGAAGGGAACCATTACGGCCAATAAACTCCCGGCGATCCCCTGTCAGAGAACAGTCATTACCACTGACGGCAAAAAATGCAGTTCGGCCGCCACCATTATCACCATAAAAGTTATTCGCAAGCACCCCGCAGCCGCCGGGCGTTCTGGCCACATGTGTCACAATGTGAGGGGCTGAGCGCGTTCGTGTTTCTCCGAGCGTCCACTCTACATAGCCTGTGACGGAAAGTTGACGTGTCCGTCCCGAAGAGTTGCTGAGCGTCAGGAGCACCAGTTTAACCGGATCTTCTTCAGCAACCAGGACCGTCAACTCGCTGTCTATACCACTCTCACGATGGGCAAAAACGCTGTAGCCAAAACCATGGCGGGTCAGGTAATCACCGTGTCCGCGAACAGGTAAAGCCGTCGGCGACCAGCACTCCCCGCTCTCTTCATCGCGCAGGTAAAATGCCTCGCCGCTGCGATCGCTCACCGGATCGTTCTCCCACGGCGTCAACCGGTATTCATGGGCATTCTCATACCAGGTATAGGCCTGCCCTGCCTCTGAGATCACACAGCCAAAACGAGAATTTGCCAGTATGTTCGACCAGGGAGCCGGTGTAAGCGCATTTTCCCGAAGGACGATCTGATACTCCCGCCCATCCTGAGAAAATCCACCGTACCCATTGAAATGGCATAACTGACTGGTATCAGGGCTCCAGTCCGTATGTTGATTACGGTCGCGCACAGCACGCGGAATGAATGCCCTTGCCGGCGATTTCAGGGTATGAATACGCTGGTTAAGCTGCTCATTAATACCCCCTGCGCGGTCATCAAGATAAAGACAGGCCACGCTCATCAAAAGCAACTTATCCTCAGCGGAGAGATGCTCACCGTTCCGGACAAAAAGCCCGCCCTTTTTATCCAGCAGACTGGCTTCAGACCCGGCATAAATTAACTCCATAATCTGATTTTGTAATCCCTGCTGGTAGCCGCCGGGGCTGTTATTCAGGATAACCAAATCAACATCCAGCCCTTTCTGTCTCCAGTAACGGTGTGCCTGAATCAGTGTGGTCACTGAGGTGATACTTTCCTCGCTGGTTATACTCAGCAGCACTATCGGCAGATCCCCTGAAATTGCCCAGCCCCACAGTCCGGACTGGCCACGCCGGTTGCGGCCGATCGCCTGGCCTTCGGCGCGCAGCTCCTGGACAGGGTAAAGCACAGCGCTGGCGAGACTATTGAACAACGTGGCATCATCTTCACTGGCGTTCATCTGGCGCAATACCACCAGACTGTGAGACCAGGCCAGTTCAAAGACGCGATCGGCGATAGGGTAATCGCGATATTTCTCCAGCAACGCCAGGCTCTGCTGACGGGTCTCGCTGATGCCATAAATGATATCAATCGTAACCGGCTGCCCCGGCTGCAGAATGATGGCGTTGCGAATTGCCAGTATCGGATCCAGCACCGAGCCCGACGTGTTGCCTAGCATCCCTCCCGTCTCTATTGCCTGTGCATTCGCAGGGTTTCTGCCACGTCCAATAAACTTTGCCCTGTCCGTTTCAAACGACACGTTATGTCGGTTATCGCCGTGCACCACCATCATGTGAAACAGGCAAGGGCCCGGTTCATCCGGTGAGCGCGGGCGCCGGTGGCAAAGAATAGCGTCACGCTCAGGAGCCAGCTCAGTCTGAATAAACAAATTGCTGAATGCCGGGTGTGCCAGATCGCTGGCATCAGGTGCCAGTACCACTTCAGCATAGGTTGTCAGCTCCAGAGAGCGAGGCTTGCGACCACGATGAATCAGTGTGAGCCGTCGCAATTCAACATCATCCTCCGGAGAGATCACCACCTGAGTTTTGACGCTGAGTCCCCCTAAGCTGCGTCTGAATTCTGCCCCCGCATCGGTGAACAACACTTCCTCGTCTTGTCCGCTGGTGTAGCCTGTTGGTTGCAAGGTATTGCTCCACACATCTCCCGTCTGGGTATCGCGGATGTAGCAGAATGCTCCCCAGTTATCACGGGTGGTATCACTGCGCCAGCGCGTTAGTGCAATATCATTCCAGCGGCTGTAACCACCGCCGCCCGCGGTCAACATCAGATGATAATGGCCGTTGGACAGGAGTTGAATATCCGGGGAGGGGGTATCCACGCTATAGAAAATACGGGGTTCATAGCGAACGGGTTTGACCATGCCCTCATGAGATTCAAAATGACGGCGCGGGCTGTACAGATCGACCGCATCCGGCACGCGCTCCTGTAACAGCAGACTCGCTGACCGGAATACCGTGCTGGACATAAAGCGTTCAGTCATGGGGGCGTCAAGCAGCACATGAGCCAGCGCCTGAAATGCCATACCCTGGTGATGCGCCATCCAGGACTGTACCACCGCATAGAGCTGACCGGTTGCAAGACGTGAGGGGGTATAGTCCAGCGCTTCATAAAAACCGTATTCTCCGCGTGCACCATTTTTTTGCAGCCTGAACAGGTTCTCACAGGCTCTCTGTGGGGAAACCATCAGCGCCAGCAGCGTGGCGTAAGGAGCAACAACCATGTCATCGGCAAGTCCCCTGCGCAGACCGAGCCCCGGTACGCCAAATGCCTGATACTGATAATTATGCTGAACATCAAAAGCATGATAGCCAGACTCTGAAACACCCCATGGTACCCCGCGTTCTTTCCCCCAGTGAATCTGGCGCATAACCGCCGACTGACTCATTTCATCGAGCAGGCTGCCGGGCCAGGTGGGCATCACCAGATTCGGCATCAGATATTCAAACATGGATCCGCTCCATGACATCAGGGCAGTTTCATTATCAATCGTGGTAAACAATCGACCCAGCGCGTACCAGCTTTTAAGAGGCAGCTGATTAGTCGCAATGGCAAGAAAACTGGTCAGGCGGATTTCAGACGGCAGGAGATCGTAGTGGCTCTTGTCAGGCATATTGGTGTCACAGTTATAACCGACGCTGAGCAGACTGGTTGCTTCACTGTACAGAAAGGCGAAATCCATCCGGGCATGCTCATCCAGCCGCTGTTCCAGCTCGGTGATAATATTGAGTCGCATTCGGGCCTGCTCCGCCACTGACGCCGGAGGCGTTCCTGTACCGGTTAATGTCGGACGGGCAAGCTCGCTCAGCGTCGGCAACTTCTGTTCATTCCAGGATGCAGGCAACCAGCCAAGCAACAGAGACCACTCATGGCAAAGCTGAACCAGTTGATGCTCCAGATTTCCAGCCCAGCGCATCTGAAGAGGAGATCCCTGATGACATGCGCTGGTCAGATGGTTGCACTGGGTGCGCATGCTTTTCAGTTCGCTGAAAAGCGCCTGCGGAGAGAGCGACACCGCGTTCAGGCAGTGCTTGCGCAGCAGTCTCAGGCTGTCAGGTGGGTTCTTACCCCACTGTTTTTCCAGAATATCCAGCGTATCGTTCAGTCCTGCCAGTATCTGTTGGTTGCTTAAAACAGGCTGATGACGCATGGCGGACAGGCCTGCACGCAGGGTCAATAAATGCCCGGCCATATTGCCGCTGTCGACGCTGGAGATATAGCGTGGACTTAGGGGGACCAGCGTACGGGTGTCATACCAGTTGTAGAGATGGCCCCGGTAGTGCTCCATTTTATCCATCGTGTCGAGCGTGAGCGACACGCGCCGGAGCACCTCTCCGCCAGGCAGGTAGCCAAAGTCCCATGCCGTCAGGTTAGCCATAAGTGAAAGACCAATATTGGTAGGAGAAGTTCGGTGTGCCACCGTCGGTTGTGGTATTTCCTGATAATTATCAGGCGGAAGCCAGTTCTCTTTTGCTGTGGCAAATGTTTCAAAAAAAGCCCAGATTTCACGGCTTGTCTGGCGTAACAGCTGTTTTTGTTCCTGATTAGGCGAAAAAACCTTACGCACGGGCTGGCGACTCAGCCAGCTCATCAGCAGCGGTGCCACACACCATACCAAACCGATCGGTAACGCAATCCCCAGCAGCTGTGGGGCAAATTGTCCGGTCAGTATTGTCAGCGCCACGCCACCGGCAACGTTCAGCCACATCGCCTGATAAAAACGTGCAACAGTGGGTCTGGCCTGACTGCTGTCCTGGCTGTGGCTGACCCACTGGCTGAGGTGACGCCTGCTTATCCCCAGTCGCCATAGCGTCACGGCGATCGCTTTCAACGAATATCCGGCTTCGTGCGGCAGTATCGCAAAATTAAGGCTGATACCTGACAAACGCTTCAGCGCGCCCGCCCCCACCAGTAACAGATGCGGCTTCACGCGGCGACGCAGAGGTTTATGCAGAAGGTCATGGCTGATGCAGAGGATGGCTGGCAACAGCCATATCAGCAACAGTATGCCCAGCCAGTAAACCGGATTGGGTACCCAAAGCAGAGTGAAGAACAGCAATATCAGTAAAGAGGGGGCGACCAGACTGCGACGTAGATTATCGAGTAATTTCCAGTAAGAAAGCGCGGTCAGCGGATTCCTGACCCGGGTTCCATCGGCTTTTCTGACGCGTGGTTTTAGCCAGTTAAGCAGTTGCCAGTCACCCCGGATCCAGCGTGAACGTCGTGCAACATCCGACAGATAATTATTAGGGTACTGTTCGTACAGTAACACCTCGCTCAGCAGACCCGAACGTGCATAGCATCCTTCAAGCAGATCGTGGCTGAGTACCAGATTTTCCGGGCAGATGTTGGTAGTGGCCTGCATAAAAATATCAACATCGTAAATCCCTTTGCCCACAAACGAGCCTTCCCCAAAGAGATCCTGATAAATATCCGAAGACATCATCGAATAAGGGTTATTGCCCGGTACGCTGCTGCGCAGGGCTGCGTAACGCCCCTGACCGTTGCGTGGTATCTCCTCCGCAAGACCGGGCTGTAAAATACCGAATCCTTTGACAACCCTCTGGCGTACCGGATCATACTCAGGCGTATTCAGCGGATGCGCCATCGTCGCGACGAGTTTGTGTGCCGTATCGCGCGGGAGCACCGTATCGCTGTCCAGGGTAATGACGTATTTTATGTGACCCGGTAAAAGGTGGGCAGGCATCTCTGCAACGCTGACGAATTGCGTTCCGGGATGGCGCAACCAGCTGTTCAGTAACGCCAGTTTTCCCCGCTTGCGTTCATAGCCCATCCACGCTCCTTCCGAGGGGTTCCATTCAGGCTGGCGATGTAACAGATAAAAACGTGGTCGGCCGGAGGGGTAGCGGCGATTAAGCGCCTGCGTATCGGCGATAGCCTGTCTGAGCAGCGCGTGACTTTCCGGCGAGGGTTCATTTTCAGAATCAGCAAAATCAGTGAGCAGCGCGAACCTGAGATTTTCGTTTTCATTCCCCAACCAGCAGACTTCAAGACTGGTGAGGAGCTGGCTGAAACTTTCGTGGCTGGTCAACATGCAGGGAATGACTAACATGGTGGCACTTTCAGCGGGAATACCGGCTGAAAAATCCATCCCCGGCAAGGGTCGAGGAACGCGAAAACGGGTGGTTGCATCACTGAGCAAATCGCTCATTAACTGAGTTAATGCGATAATCAGAGGTAATATCACCGCGATCAATAGCCAGTCTGCGCCCTGCATGGCGGTTTCGTGCAATATTGCTGCGGTCGCTGCGGTTGTCAGCAACGCCAGGCTTCCAAGCCATGACAGCAGGGTTATTCTGTTGAAACTGTGCCGCAAGCGTATGAGCCTTGAGGCGTCTGCCAGGAGATGAATATCCAGCGCCTGTCGACCTTCGCCCGCAAGATAATAACCAACATGATGTTCCGGTGTATCGGGCGCTTTTTCCTCTGAAAGCGCCAGCACCTTCTCAGCAACCTCAGGCTCGCTGAGACCGCTGTCCCTGGCCAGAACCTCAACTACGTGCCGGTAATGATCCCGGGTATTGAAGTGCATCCGGGGATAGATGCCGGCAGGATCATTGCGTAATGCCTGTTCGACAACGCTTATCGTTTCGGCGAAATCAGCCCAGTCCGTTTCACTCAATAAACGCAGGCCCGCGATGCTGTTACTGACGGACAGCTGGCTGGCGGCAAGCTGCTGATTGAAACTATGTATGAGAACGTCAGTGGTGATCCCCTGTTCCCGAAGGCACTGATCAACCCAGGTCAGAGGTAACGACAGCGCGTTGCCATGCCCCTGCAGGCGCCGCACCAGCTCTGCGACAAACGCACTGGTTAACGGAGGTCGGGAGCGCGCCATATCGGCAACCACCATGATTAAATCACCAGGCGCACTCTCTGCGCATTCGACAATCCTTGTTATCCACGTATCAGCAAGGTTTCTGTCCTGCTGCGCTTTTATCACTTCCATACTGATACGACGAAGATTTTCAATCAGCGCAAGGCGCAGCATTCCCGGTAACGCCCAGACTTCACCCAGCGTCAGCGGCGTCACCTGTTGATAGGCAGTGAGATAGCTGGTCAGGCTGGCGGCATCCCAGCGGCCATCGCCGTGAGCAATGGCCTCTGATGCAATATGATAAATTCGTGGGCAATTCAACGGCGATACAAGCGACGGAAGACCTTTGCCAAAGCTTTTCGGCAGATGCTGGCGGACAGTGCGGATTTGTTCCTCAATCAGATAATAATTGTCCAGCAGCCATTCACCGGCGGGCATGATACTGGTCTTTTTACCCGCGTTAAGCTCATAGCAGTTTTGGGTAATGACGGCCTCATTGTCGCCAAGCCGTTTCAGAAGATAATAAGGATGCCTATCCGGTGATACTTTATGAGTCCGCGCCAGCTTCTGGCCGTAGCGTTCCATCTGGACGGTCGAAAAGAGTTCTGACCGCGGCGAGCTTTCACCGGCAGGATCGTTCGCCGAAAACGTTATGTTTTCGGCAGCATTCATCAGAATACGGGAGCGGTTAAACCACGCTCTGGGGATCATTTTCATAGCATTGCTCTGATGCGACGTTAGCGCGCAGGAGCAGTTGAGAAATCAGTTCAGAAACGTTCTCTCAGGATGGGCGTCAGGCATCAGGGATTTAACAGCTGCCGGAATCTAACATAAGTATAGGACATGAGCTCTGTTCTGCGGTTTTGGTCGAGCTAGCGTCGGGAGATAAACAGAGCCTTACATCCGGGGCAAAGCATGGTCTGGTTGAGCCGGATTTTTGACAACGGTTGTACTGATTTTAAGCCACAAACAGGACAGGCAGCAGTGGCAGTAGACGCACTGCTGAAGAATTTCATTGCGTAATTGATAACAGACATAACCATTAACCTTTCAATGAATGAGCTTCACCGTACCACATGTGGTTAAGTTTTAATCTATCTATTTTGACACACTGAAAATCAGGAAAGATAAATGTTCGCAGCCACAGGCCCCCTGAGACCGTTTATCCGGCAAAACTCTATGCGGCTTCCAGGGATGAGTAATTCTGATTCGCGAGAGTTAACGGCTGAAATGTGAAGCAGAACGTCTTTTCGTCCATCAGATGGGATGATGAGGCCTTTACCACTAAGAATATCAAAGCTTTTGACAATTCCTGTCATTTTATGGGACAAGTCAATTCCTTATTGAAAACACGTAAAGACTATACATTGAAAATGGCATTCAGCCACTTTTATTTTCCCTACAGGACCTCTGGACGGCTAAAAGATAATTTGCTTATATCGATTCCCTGTGCCTTAATGAATCCCATCAGTTCGATGTACTAATGAAAGTTAGAAATTTTCCGGGCAGTTCTCATTACCAGGCGCTATCGTTGATATCCCCTCTTTTGAGTCCATATGTTTAATCTTATACGTTTACTATCAATACAATCATGTATAACGGAGTCAGTATGACCTCTAGAATTATGGGCCTGGTTAAATGGTTTAACGAAGACAAAGGTTTTGGCTTCATCTCTCCTCTTGATGGCAGCAAAGATATCTTTGTCCATTTATCTGCACTTGATGGCGACAACTTTAAAACCTTATTTGAAGGTCAGAAAGTTGAATTCGCCATTCACCGCGGAGACAAGGGTCCTGCTGCTGCAAACGTAACACTTTGCGATAAATAAATCATTGTGGGTCTGCGATAACGATGAAGGATTATTCCTGAGTAGACAGATCCATAACTTAAATCAGATGAAAGTCGTTTATTCATAATATCTGATCAGCATATTTTTCAAAATTATGAGTATGCTAACCGATGTGATGAAGTGCAGTACTACTGCATAAAAAGTCTAAAAGCACAAACTAACCACATGTTAAATAAGAAGTGCGTAATGGCTTTGACCTTAATGGCATCTGCCAGTTAATATCCACGAGAGAACATGGTAATAGAATATGATTAAAGTCCTTGTTTTCTTTAATGCTGAATCCTGTAAAGTCATGACCGTTCTGGAAGGTATATCCTCTATCAGGCAGGAATATCCAAACGGTGAAGAAACACATCTTCGGATTATGTCTGCAGGTTTTCCTTCCTTAACTGGCGATCATGGTATTGTTTACGTGGCTACTGACAGGGAGTTAACGTCACAGGAGATACTTGATGCGGCCAGGAAATATTTATAGCATTTTTGTCATGCTCTCTGCTCCACGTTTAATTGCATGCTTACCCTATTTATCAGAATCGAACAAAAAATGAGTTGAAAACATTTATGGCCTGCTAACAGCAGGCTTTTTTTTACATTACACTTTTTAGAAACACCTCTATAAAGAGAGAGTAATTCGCTACCTTCTGACAAAATGCAGGTGTCTCTCCCCTGCGTGCCATCTTGCCATTTGTGAAAAACCTTGCTAAGCGGCGGCGCTGTCTCTCCTCATTTTAAATCTCATCAGGTGTGACTGAAGCAATAAGTTATGAGGATATAAAAAGGCTCTCCGGATGACTCCTGGCATCATAGTTTTAAGTACCTTCAAAAATGCATGGACATTTCGTATGAGTTGTAATTTAGTTCTTGCACATTCTTCTTAATTTTTCTTGCGATAAGAGATTTATATAAGTAGTCTAAACCTCGTTAATAACAATATGTCCCAATCGCATTAAAATGCTCAGTAAGAAAAATCGTGTTGATGAGCAACCGTCGACATTGGTATTTGCTGAACAACGAAAAAACTTTAAAAGGTCTCTTTATGTCAGATGCTCTAACACAGTTAAACAATATCCGTACCTTACGTTCTCAGACTCGTGAAATGTCATTAGATGTACTGGAAGATGTTCTGGAAAAGTTTAAAATTATTCTTATAGAACGACGAGAAGAAGAGACATTACGTCTTGCAAATGAAAGTCAGCGCCGCGATAAACTGGAAAGACTTCGTCAGATGATGCTTGATGAGGGTATCGACCCCTCCGAACTTTTAGCTGCTATTGGCTCTTCGGGTAAGGCTAAAAGGACGCGCTCCCCCCGCCCCGCGAAGTATCGATATACTGACGAAACTGGAGAGTCAAAAACATGGTCAGGTCAGGGGCGAATGCCGAAGCGGATCTCAAATCTGATTGCTGAAGGTGGGGAATTAAAAGATTTTGAAATCAGCTAAAAAGAGCCGGGTATAACCCGGCTCTTTTTTGTATAGGCCGCAAGTTGCCTTAGAGAATAGTCGAGAAACATTTAGTTCCGTTGATGTAACCGAGAAGCTGTTTAAAATCACAGTGCTGCTTAAGGGACAAACCGGTTATCTTGCAGATCGTTACAGCGAGCAAAAAGAGAGCCATCAGGAGCTTTCATCCCGAGTTAATTAGGACAATATATAATGTATGTTCTTCGTGAATCCATACTGCATGAGCTTAACAACGTCCGTTATTGGCACAAAGCAGTCGATACAGCCTCTTACGCATCAGTTGTATAAATCCAGTCAGTACATTGAGGACATATCTTCTCTCCTTGCCAACAAATGTGGCACCAGTTGCATCGCCATTGCCGTATCGTCGTGTTAGTAGGTCGAAGGCGCTTTTCTAGAGGTGGAATGGTTTTTGGCAAGGTCTGTTCTGGTGCTATTTGGTGCTTGTTAAATCGACATGTTTTAAGCCGAGCAACATTGTTGATACTCCCCGGCAGGTGCACAAACGTTCTTGTAGATGTCAGGGGATCAAACTGAACACCTATCTGCAGTTTGCAGTAAATACAATGCAATGAATCAAAATCAACCTGTTGAACCGATTCTGGTGTAACCCATTCGCCCTCTACGGTGACGGCGTGAGTGGCTAAGACGAAGTAATTCATCATGAACTCCGTAACAAATGAAAAAAGCCAGCATGGTTAGCTGGCTTTGTGGATTGAAGGGGGGAAGGAAGCATTACCGACTGTTACCACGGGTTAGGTTTACCGGCCTATTTATGTTCTCTTCCTTTTTTTCAATGAACGTACTTCTCCGCGACCAAAGGTTCTGGCATTACCCGGAAGAACCAGACGTGCGCAGGCATCAATTTTGGTGATGTAACTTAGTGCCTTAAGTAACCCCTTGTCCTTACTACTGTCACCGCGTTGCAGTTTGCCGAGGCAGCAGTCCTCATAACGCTCTTTGTAAGCGTTGCAGTTGTAGAACATGCCTTTACCTTTAGTAATGGTTTCATTCCAGTATTTCCCGAAAGCATGAGCAATCACGCCATCCTGTTGTGCCTTATTGCCATTTAAGATAAACAGCATGTGGTAATGAAACTTACGTTGTGGGCCATATTCCAGTTTCCATATCGTCCCGAGGACATGGCGAAATATTGGATTCTTTTGCATATTACGAAATAACTGCTGGCGATGCTTACGGGCGTCATCAGCAGTGATGTCCGCTTTATGCTCATTCGCCCATGATAAATCAACCCGCAAGATCAGCAGTCGGGAATGACGCTCCTGCAGATGTCTGATGTAATTCATCACTCCCTTCAGGTTTTTAACTGAAACCCTCTGGTACTTTCTGCATGCCTTTTTAAACCCTGCCTGACTCACTGCGAATCGGTAATCCTGCATCAACTTGTTCAGCATCTCTGCAGTAGTTACGGTATCTGCCCCTATTATTTTCCCGTTATGGACACGAGAATATAAATCGGCGCTAGTAAATAAACGCTGGAATGTAGCTATACGTGGATTAGCCATTCGTACTTTCATCGCATCCAGGGGCAACATATTGAGATAACGGATGGCATCAAGAATGATGGCTGATTCTGCACTCTCTTTGTATCCTGAACGGTTATACAGAATAGTGAAGGGTAACTTACGTCCTCTGCTGAGAGTTTTAAGGCAACTGTCCAGTTGTTCTAATCTGAACCTGAATTCATTGTCATCGGATATGATGAGATAAGGATTGTTATTCTCAGTGTGATATTCAGCGTGAGATAACAGTATTGATTCTGGTAAGTTCATAATGTATTTCTCTAAAGCCAGTCAACAATAGCTGACTGGCAATATGTAAGGGTGTTTATTGAATGAATGTCTTTGTATGATATTCAGTATGAATAGTGATATCAGAGGTTATGCTTGTGCAATAACGCAATGTACCTGTGTGACGCTACACTGGGTGTGATATCGCATGTTTATATGAAGTGTTATTGATAGGTGGGAGTGTATTAAAGAGCATTTGATAATG
Organism: Enterobacter sp. MGH 24; assembly: GCF_000493015.1. NCBI lineage: Bacteria > Pseudomonadati > Pseudomonadota > Gammaproteobacteria > Enterobacterales > Enterobacteriaceae > Enterobacter > Enterobacter sp. MGH 24. Next base: position 2,377,561 of record NZ_KI535657.1, read on the forward strand.
CATTAAATACAATAATAAATAAACCGTCTTTATAAATCACATGAAACCCATGTGCGACAAGACACGGAAGTATAAAATCATGGTGTGAAGTTAGTGATCTTTTTATCACTATCTTTAATTGTCTTTATGCTCTCGATTCATTAATGCGGGCTTCAAACCATTCTTTTACTTCACGTTCAATCCAGCGGGAACTGCGGCCAAACTTTACAGGTTTTGGAAATTTACCTTGCTGAGCCATTTTATAAAACCACTTATCAGACAAACCGGTCATTTCGGTAATAAACTGCATACTGACAAATCTATCTTCGTAAATATCAATCGTGTTCATGACATGTCTCCGTAAATGTAACAGGAGGACACCGGTCGGCATCCTTTCATGTCATGGGTCGCATATGTAAGATTTTACTTTTATGAACAGGAGACGCGAATGACGTAACAGTGGCCATATTTTAACGTCATGGCTGTGCAGCCGGTCCACAACCTTCTCCTCCCTCTTTTGGATGCTGCGCGTTGCGCTCACATCCATCACTTTACTCCAGCATACCTGAAGGGTATGAATTTTCACTTTTCATGCATTAAACTCAGTATTCATAGCTACTTCAGATGATTTAACACCTACGTTTTTCCCTATGAATTTGCTATAGTCAACGCCATGAAACACCCTGTGACTGACACACGAGTGGCTGAGGGATGGGAAACGTATACGGTGAGTGAGGGGAATCGAATGAGCAGGAATGAGTCAGTTGTAAAATTAAAAAGTGAGAGGGAGTTAAGATTTTACAGGTGGTTTTACCAGTATGAGTCTGCGATATTAAATTATCATTTAAAACCTTCTGTTAATTCATTAAACATTAGCCACCTTTATTCTCTGGATAACCGACAGGCATCCAGAGTAATTAACACAGCTGTACATTCATTTTATCATCCTGAAATAGCAAATGGATTCATCAGAGCTATCCGAATGAATGTTAATGAGCGCTTCATACCTTCACGTGATTTTGCATGGATAAAAAACTGTCCGGATGCATGCTATTATGTCTGGCTGGTGATAAGAACAATAAATATTAAGATGCCTTCATTATTCTCTACTCTTCCTGATGCACAGGTTTATGGCAATCCACCCATATCTCAAATATTAACTTATGATCAACTCAATCTTATCCAGTACCCTGCAAATCACACAGAACGAATGCTCACCATCACCGATTTTTTTGATCGTTGTGATTCCGGTTTAAAGGGCAAAATTGAGCTGATGAATACCATAAGAACAGAATGGTATCGTTTGTATATCTACAAAGATAAGTTTCCTTTAAATAAAAAAGAAAAAGAGAAGTGTGAATGGGCCTGGAAGTACTTTCAAAAAGACAGAGCCAAAATCAAGGAAGGCGCAAAAAAAAGAAAACAAAATAAAGAGTCAGAGAAAGAAAGGCAAGAGAGTAGCTACCAAAACGCATCGCAAAACAGCAATTTTATCATGGCTTATCAAAATATATATCACCCCCCTCATATAACAACACTGACTCAGGCTGCTCAATATATACCGCAACAGTACCCGGCATCAACATTAACTCAGCTTGCTCAATATCATCCTTCCATTGTGAGGCATTATGAATATAATGCTGATGGCCCGCTTAAAAATATGATCGAAAGTTCAGTGCATATAAATACAGCTACTTTAATGCCGTATCTTAAACCTGCCTCTAATGCAGAGAAATGCCTTATCATTCGTTGCCTTTACACATGCTGGTATCATAAAGACAGTGATTTTATAAAACGATTCAATAAAGCGTGGGAAGGCAGGAACGCCAGGAAGAAGTACCGAAGCCAGAAGAAATCGAAAGTGTCATCTGAAAATAGAGTGCCGGAAGATAATAACGTCCCTGTCAGTCAAATTACAACGCAACCCTGTGTGGAATTACCCCATGAAAAAACACCCACGGAGGCCATGGGGGCATTGAATGAGAAAAGCAGTCCCCTTCCAGCTGATGAAAACATGGATGATAAATACGATGGCAATCATCCATTTATGTGGCTGCCTTATTAACGATTATATTTCCTGGGATGTCTACTGAGACCCCGGTAACATTCAGTATAATTGATTCTATTGCGCATTCCAGATTATTTCATGCCTGTATTACCTGTATGATGCCACGCCGGTATGTATTACCGGTATGGCTTCTGTACATTGATCTGTTATACCGATCGAAACCAAACGCACGATAGGTAAAAACTATTAATATCTTGGCATTGATCGTTTTTATTATAGTTAATAACGATCAATTGCGTAAAACTGATCTGTATTAACGATTATCCCATCTCCTCTTAAATGCATACGATCAAGTGGCCTTTTATGCAAAAAAGGCCCACTTCCGCTTATAAAACACACAGTAAGGAATATCTATGTTGAAGATCATCCCTTCATTTCTTTTCGGCGCAGCATTGTTCAGTGGTGCTGTGCATGCAATGGGCCCGGAGCAGCAATGGGGCAACTGGTTTGGCACTGTCAATGCGATGGAGTTTGAACTTAACGCCGACAATAGCGCCGGAGAGCGTATGACGCTCACCTGCCGGGACAGTCATTTGATAGTGAGCTACAGCGGGTCAGATAAGGAGCCAATGTATATACCAGATAATGGGAAAGAAACTATGGGAATCAATATCAATACAGTTCATTACCCTCCGAATGAGGCGGCTTTTATAGCGCTCAAAAACACAGACAGCCATGGGCAAATTGAAATCACCCGGATGAATAAATCCGTATCTCACCCCTTCAATACCGCAGGGCTCAGGGAAGCTCTGGAGGGTCTTAACTGGGAAGACTGCATCAGCCATTAACCACCCCATCCGGTAGCTCATGCTCCCGCATTGTTAATCATCAGTAAGGATATCTTTATATGGCGACATTCATTTCACGCCTTATTTTACTCTGTACGCTTTCGCTCCCGGCCTTCAGCTTTGCCATCACCATTCCCGGTAATATTCATCCAGAACGCTACACGTTCTTTCTGACAGATGGCGGTGGTGAAATGCTTCGCGAAATGAACGATGCGGCAGTCAGCGTAAAACTCAACAATAAAGCTGGTTTCAGCGCGGAGGCACAGAGCAAGGCGGCTGCAGCGAATATCTCTCCTTTATTGTACGCAGCATCACCGCTTGAACAGAACTTTATCCGCTACGACAGTAAACCGGTTAAGGCTCTGACTTGTCTCGTAACGACCCGCACTATGCCGGGTCAGAATAAAAATTACTCATGGGAGGAAACCTATTGCCTGGATGAAACCGGTGCTGCCTACATCGGCACAAAAGGCTGGCCGTCACGTGCTATCGTCGAAAAGAGCTGCGAGGTGGGTGCCTCCGGTTGTCCTGTATATCTTGTTCTGAACAATGATCCACCGACCATGCGGAATGATGCTGCGCAATATATTCCTTATAGCAGCGATCGGGCAAGCGGGCAGAAAGAACGTAACTCTGGGCCAAAATCAACGACCGCTGAAACCGTCGCAGAGCAGGACGGTTATGTGGTGAGTTTTGTTAAAGCCAGCAACTGTGCAGACAACAAACTGATTGTCAAAAACACAAGCTCCGGGAAAACCGCCGCAATTGCAGGATTAAGAGGTTGCTCTTTTGATCCGAAGAAAAATGCAGTAATTATCTTCCCTCAAAATGAATATGTCGGCGTTTACAGTGGCCCCACAAACGCTTCTGAGGAAATAGCCTCAGTCGATCTCCCCTAATTACTCTTCCAGTCCGGTATAAGCTTCCTGCGGTACCGGACACCTTTTGGACCAACCTATGAAAACTAAAAAATCCCCGGACAATACAACGCCAGATGCAGAATCATTTGGGCTGACCTGGCCCGTTGTTTTCAGCGTCGCAGGGCTCACACTGCTGAGAAGTAAGTCGGTCGTATGCCAGACAATAGGGGCCAGCCTGATGACCTATAGCCTGATAAGAGTCATAAAAAAAATCGCCACGCTTGCCTGAAAAGTCCCAATCAGGCAACACGATTTGTGTTCTAACACCTGTACCAGACGTATTATCGCCTTTCGAAGCCCACCTGGAAGCTAACTCTCGACAAAAGCTGAAGCGTTCCTTTATCAAAGGGCTGGCTGCACTAGCAGAGGACAGAATCAATGATGATGCCTTTGTTTTATCGGTGTGCAGCAAAGCGTATGAACGCTTACCTCTGAACATAAGGCGAGTCGTTAAGCACGAATGGTGTCTTCGATACTTCAAGTACAGTAAACCCTTTATTCTGCGGCGATTACAACATCACCAGGCCGAAAAGCAAATACCACCGGCATTACCTGACAGAGAACTCTCGCCACAGCAGAGCCAGCCACCAGCCTCTCCCTGAACATTTTATCTTCCATCCAATGCCACTCTACTGGAGTGGTTTTTATGTCCGTTTTAAAAGGAATCAACTATGACCCGTTTAGCCAGCCGCTTTGGTGCAGTCAACCTTGTTCGTCGTGACCGCCCGTTAACTCGCGACGAACTGGCTCATTATGTGCCCAGTGTCTTCAGCGAAGAAAAACATGAATCCCGTAGTGATCGCTATACCTATATCCCGACAATTACCCTTCTCGATAACCTGCAACGCGAAGGTTTCCAGCCATTCTTCGCGTGCCAGACCAGAGTCCGCGACCAGAGCAAACGAGAGCATACGAAGCACATGCTGCGCCTGCGTCGTGAAGGCCAGATTACTGGCAAACAGGTTCCCGAAATTATTCTGCTGAATAGCCATGACGGCTCCAGCTCATATCAGATGCTACCGGGGTTATTCAGAGCAGTTTGCCAAAATGGGCTGATTTGCGGTGAGAGTTTTGGCGAGGTGCGCGTCCCGCATAAAGGCAACGTAGTAGAGAAAGTCATCGAAGGGGCCTACGAAGTACTGGGAATATTTGACCGGGTAGAAGAGAAACGCGATGCCATGCAGTCGCTTTTGTTGCCGCCGCCCGCTCAGCAGGCGATGGCGAAAGCGGCGCTGACATATCGCTTCGGTGAGGAACACCAACCGGTGACAGAGACGCAGATACTTTCCCCACGCCGCTGGCAGGACGAAAGCAACGACCTTTGGACCACTTACCAGCGTATTCAGGAAAACCTGATCAAAGGCGGTCTGTCGGGACGAACAACCAAAGGAAAGCGCACCCATACCCGAGCAGTGAAAGGTATTGACGGTGATGTGAAGCTCAACCGTGCCCTCTGGGTGATGGCTGAGAATATGCTTCAGCTTGCTTCATGATCCCTTCCACCATTTTTCCTTAACACCTTTCCGAAGATTCGGAAGGGCTTTTCTTTCTAAGGAGCAACCATGTCTACGATCAATTTATCCCCGGTATTTCCTGCAAACGAGCAGCGAGTCATCCAGCGAGCATTACGTCTGCTGGAGAAATACCAGCGTCAACCGAGTGAGTCATTTACCTCCAGCAGCCTCACAAAAACCTGGCTGCAACTGCAGATGGCTCACCTGGAGCGGGAAGTCTTCATCGTGATGTATCTCGACAATCAGCATTGCCTGCTGGAGCGAGAAACACTGTTTACCGGCACGTTCAGCCATACCGAAGTGCACCCCCGCGAAGTGGTTAAATCAGCCCTGAAACATAACGCCGCTGCGGTCATTCTGGCACACAACCATCCGTCCGGCACGACAGAAATCAGCCTGCAGGATAAACATATTACTCAGAGGATTATGAAAGCGCTGGCACTAGTGGAAGTACGTGTGCTGGATCATCTTGTGGTGGGAAACGAGGTGGCGTCATTTGCTGAGCTTGGTTTGCTTTAAAGGGAGATTTTTATGTCATTAATACCAGCCCATGAATGGGGTCTAAAAAGCGATATTGTTCCACGGTTTGGTGCCAGATTAGTTCAGGAAGGTAACCGGCTGCATTATCTGGCTGACAGGGCTAGTTTGATAGGCAATTTCAGCGATACGGAATGCTTCAAATTGAATAACGCATTTCCACACTTCATCAGCCAGATGGAATCGATGCTGACCACTGGTGAACTGATCCCCTGTCACCATCACTGTGTCACTCTCTACCACAACGGTTTTACCTGCGAAGCCGATACGCTTGGTAGTTGTGGTTACGTATACATCGCCGTTTATCCCACACAACGTTAATTACTTTCACGAGAGAAAAAATGAAATTTCTACCTGCAACAAATTTGCGGGCGGCGAAGCCATGCCTGTCGCCCGTGACTATCTGGAAAATGTTACTTAGTCGTCTGCTGGAACAGCATTATGGCCTGACGCTAAACGATACACCTTTCTATGATGAAACCGTCATACAGGAACATATTGATGCCGATATCACTCTGGCTAATGCTATTAACTTTCTGGTGGAGAAATGTGAGTTAGCCCGTATCGATCGCAGTGGATTTTCCTCACAGGGAAAAGCGCCATATCTGACCGTGACAGATATCCATCATGCCAGAAAAGCATGTGGATTAATGAACAGTTGTTCTTATCGGGAAGTAAGTAATATTGTTCTTAGCAGATCGCGTCAGTGAGGGGACGGCTTAAAGAGCTGAGAAGGTTTGCACGGTCTGTGAAGAAATTGGTGAGATTAGCGACTCGATGAAAGGCTCATCGAGTCGCATGAAAAACAAGGTGGGGGCACAAAAGGGGGCATTTATAAAGATGAAACAAGGAAATGTATTTATTTATCAATGGTTATGTTGGTTTTGTTGTGTTCCTATTATCGCACCATTTCAACCTACCTAAACGTCCGTAATCATCCAGTAGAATCCGCAACGGGATGTGTAAATGTTCCTGTTCGAGCATGGATTCCTGTAAACATGCCTTTAAACAATATGCCGATGCGCTGCATCCCCTCATGCGAGGGAATATATCGCCCGGCAGCCTGATTTATTTCCCTCTTTTTCACGTCGATATTCTCACGCAGCGTTTGCAGGCTCCGGCCGCTACCTGCAAGTTGTTCGCGGTATGCCTGTTCGGCCTGCGTGGTCCATGGTTCAACATCCGACAGATCTTCGCCATCAATTGCGTTCGGATGGGGCGCTAGTGTGGGCTGTCTGTCATCTTCCGCAAGCAGTGTGCTTTCTTCTCAGCGTGCAGTACCCGTTGCTTACAGCCACACAACCGGCCATGACCTGCTATATTAGTGTCTTTGTCAGGTGTCCGGAATGAGCAATAATGTGGTACATAACGGTAGCGTAAAAGGGGCACCATGCTTCATCACAGCCAGGCAATGTCACTGGATGACATCTACCTTGAGGACATTCCTCACATTATTCACCCGAATACAGCGGCAGGAGACCTCGCAGATACTGCACGGCTAAACCGCATCATTAATGGCCTAATGGAGGAGAATCTCCTCTTGATAGCTATCACAAGATCCAAATACCCGCCGGTACGAAAGTATATGTTGGAGAAGTAGGTTATCAAACAGACATTTACTCCGGTGGCTCTGAGCAAGTTTTAAAACCTACCCCGTGGAAAATACCTGGCCTTAAAATACTTGAAAGTGGTGGTTTGAAATGAAAAATGAAATAAAGAAAACGATAACTGATATCATCAAAATTCTCTCCTCAAATGATGAGGTTTCATGGGCAAAAACATTCGAAAAACTAGTCATCGAGCTCGATGTTGATTGTGAGTCATCCATTTATTCCTTGAAAAAACTCTACGGCGGGATGGGATCATTTAACGATATTGTTCTCCATAAAAATGGAATTCCTTTAATTCGGGAAAATGACGAGTTAGACGATTTGAGACATAAACTCTACAAGCAACTTGACCATGCAATCGTCTTGTTAAAATCCGATGATTTACCATAGCGTTAGTTTCCGGTGCCGCCAGTAAATTACCGGGAAGGTTGATACAAGTAAGTATCAGGGCATGTGATATTGCTGACCTGATACTTAATTGTTTAAAATTAGCGTGTCGGTGTCGACACCTTTCCTGATATCATCGAAGCTGTCGGGTGCAGTAATATCTCCGACTTCGAATGTCTCGGCGTCACGCAGCAATCGGTATATAGATGGCTACCAGCATGAATAAACGGGACGTATCACGCTCGACAACGGTCTGGTGCTGAATAAAATTAATCCAGGGGAGACAGCCGAGTACTCAAATACCTACAAAGTATTGGATTATACTGACTTGATTCGATCCTTTTTATTCCATCATTTTTTATAACGTTCCTCAAATTTCCATTTCAAAGAGGCATTTGGTGAATCAACCATTAACTTCCCCAGATTGGTTTGGTAACTCATCACACATCTCCTGCAGCTCATTAAACATCCTTGCCACATGGAAACCATCGCACACGGAATGATGGACCTGCACCGCCATAGGCAACAGCACTTTTCCATCCTGCTCGTAGTATTTTCCAAACGTGAACATAGGGGAAAAGAAGTTCTTCATGTGCGCAATGTTCATAGTAAAGTTCGTAAACGTTACCCAAGGAATAGACGATACAAAAAAGACATTTTCCCGAGACTCTTCCTTAGGCCAGTAAGAAAGGTTATTGCCATAGCGGGCAACGTCTTCTGCATACGTATTCTGGAAGTGCTGCATATTGCCGTCGAAGTGGCTCCACAATGACGAAAAGGTCTCTGTTTCATTGTGGAAAATCGTATAGCTTGGATGAATTTCATTCCATACGACAAGCTCATTGTCCTTCATGGCCATACGGAATTCCGGATGCCGGTTCATGATTTTAGAGAGAAGGAAAATAATCGTCGGGTAAAACTTCCAGCCGACCTCTTTAATATGTTTTCGCAGCGCGGTGATGTCGATCAGAACCGTTTGGTTAATTGTACACTCAGCAAATGACTGGAATACTTCAAAATGCTCTTTCCTTGGCCAACTAGATAAATCAACAGGTGTATAGTCCGGGGCTGTTTTTTTCATTTTATAACCTTTGATTATCAATCGCTTAAATGGTCATGGCCAGAAAAGGCCGCGCAACCATTTCAACCGTATCTAATCTTCCTGTCAATCTCAGCCTGTGGTTTTCCGAAAAGGTATCCCTGCACGAGATCGCAGCCAAGCGCCTGAAGACGTTCGAGCTGGGCTTCGGTTTCAACGCCTTCTGCAATAACGCTCATATTGAGGCTCTTCGCCATACCGGTAATCAATTTAACGATATTAAGTGCATCATCCTGTGTGGATATTGGGTTCACGAAGGATTTGTCTATTTTAATTTTATCAAAGTTAAGTTCGCTCAGTCTTGAGAGCGAAGAATACCCTGTTCCGAAATCATCAATAGAAATTTTTACACCCAGCGATCTGAGCTTTTTGAGAATAGTGATCGGCATAGTGCTGTCACTGAAGAGCGAAGACTCTGTGACCTCTAGCTCAAGTCGGCTAGCCGGTAGCCCCGTCTCTTTAAGGATGGACTGCACCATGGTGGTAAACGATTTATTACCCAACTGAATTGGTGAGACGTTCACAGAGATCCTTGCCGGAACGGCCCAAGATACCGCTTCCCGGCAGGCAAGCTCAAGCACAATTTTGCCGATCGCATTGATCATCCCCGTTTTTTCAGCGACAGAAATAAAGTAATCAGGTGACAGCATCCCCTTCACCGGGTGTATCCAGCGAATAAGTGCTTCATAGCCGTAAATTTCATTGCTGAATGAATCGACTATAGGCTGGTAGTAAACAACGAATTCATGGTTATCGAGCGCCAGTGCCATATCATGTTCAAGGGTTCGGCTTTCCTGCAACTTCTGCAGCATCCACTGACGGAAGACTTTTATCTGCTGTGAACCCTCTTTTTTGGCTTCGTAGAGCGCCAGATCGGCAAATTTATAAAGATAATCAGAGCGCCGTTCATTATCAGATAAAACGATACCCACACAGGTGGCGATTTTTATCAGCTGGTTATTAATCGTATAGGGCTGGCTGATATGCTCGCTGATTTCTTTGGCGCGCGAAACGGCTGCTAACTCGGTGAGGCCACTGGACAGAAGGGCGAACTCGTCTCCGCCTAAACGGTAAAATGTATCAGTGGCGCTGCTCATTGCGGTGAGTCGTCTGGATACCTGATTCAACAGCAAGTCACCGGCATCATGGCCATAGGTATCGTTGACCTCTTTGAACCGGTCTAAATCAAATAACATTACCGTGACGGGGATGTGGTTTTTATCGGCCTGAAGATTAATTTTGTTGAGATCGTCCCAGAAGAAAAGGCGGTTTTTCATGCCGGTGAGGGAGTCATGATAAACATCATACTCCAGCTTGGCGTTCTGAATTTGCAGCGTTTCTTTTGATATCTGAAGTTCGTCAGCAAGGCTTTTAACCTGCATGTGCGCTTTGAGAATATTTTTATTCTGGTAGATCATTAAAAAACCAAGAATAAAGCTTAATATTATCAGGAGTAATGAAAGTGCGGAGTAAATATAGTAAAGGATCTGGATTTTATGGTTGGATTCATTAACCGTGTTAATATCTTTCGTTAATGCCGTTGCAGAAAGCTGGCTCAGCGGTGCATCAAGAGCGTGCATATTTTTCAGATATGCCTGTAACTCTGGATGGCTCATCTTTTCAAGATGACTATCCAGATAATTCAGTATCTGCTCTAAGCGTAAAGCGAGTTCTTGATGCGCTTTATCGCTGTCAATATAGTGACCTAAATCTCCCCCCTTCATTAAATCGCCCTGGCTGAGCATAATTTCGAGACGCATGCGGACCTGGTCTATCGTAACGTCATCGGTATCGGTTGCGTATAGACCAAGCCATGATTCAAAACGGTAATACTCTGATACCAGTTGTGCCACGGACCAGGACTCAGTGTATTGAGTCAGTTTTTGCAACTCCTGCTGTCGATCGTAAACAAGGAATGCAATATATCCTGTCGTGATAAAAAGAGAAAAAATGATACCAACCAGTATCCTGTTCATTATGTTCTCCTGAACGGCTACTCAATCTTCATTTTGCTAACCTGCCATGCTGATCGCGAGTAATAAATCTGATTATTTAACTCAGGAAGACTGTCATAGGGGTATACAATGAATGATGGACCTTTATCGCGGATGCGCATATATTCGCCATTGACCTTTAAAGCAAGGATGGCGTTGTATTTTTTGAAATCACTGAGAGGGATCACGGTAGAGTAATCATTGAGCGCAATAACATTAACATTAGAACCCTTCGCACCCACATAATCCATGAGTTTGTTCATAGGAACACCCTCAAACTTAGTACGTCCATTATACCAGGGGGATGTAGTCTCGAAACTCACCATGCCCAGTTTTTCAAGGCCGGCGAGATCAAACACTGCTTTTCCATTTTCATTGGTATTTTCTATATTACCGTATATCGTTAAAATGGGTTTACCAACTGGTTTTGGCAGTTCGCCAGCCCAGGTTACACTTTGTACCAGACAGCATAACAGCAGTAGGGTTAATCGCATTTTGGCCTCCACTTTTTAACAGAAGTATAAGAATTATAATTTAGATATCACACTAGTTTATATATTTTGTTGAGCAGCAAGGCCTTTTAGCGTTTTCATTGGTATAAGTTCAATAAAATCAGTTGTTTAGAGCGTGTTGGTGCCAGGGTGTTTAGCAGCAGAAGGACGCTTAACTTTTTGAGAAAAGCTAAAGCTGCCTGCATAAGCTCTCTTGTGTTTAAAAAACGCTCGCTTTTATTGATTGTTATTATCTCATACCACTGATTTTACCGATGATGGAAACGGCGAGCGTGAAAACGCTCAGCGCCAGCCCTTCGCGGGTTTAGCTCTGGCGGTAGCGATGATTTCGGGGCAGTCAACCTGTACAAAATTCGTTCATCCTGAGCGAGAAGGCATGGGTACGCCGTTTCTGACGGCGCGAATACCATCCTGCCGGTTTGCTCAGGCAATCAAACGCGCTAAAAAGATTACCGCCTGCGGACTGCGTTTTTTCTTATGCGATGGCAGAAAATGTAAATAATGAAGAGATGGGGTTGTGAGATATTATCGATGAGATCGTCAGTTAACGGTTTCAATCTGTGTCTGAATAATTGCCTGATTTTTGGACGCTTCTTCCACTGGGAAGCGTCCACTTTTTTCTTTCCTTCAGCCTGATATTTTCCGGTATCTCGCTAATTATGTCACTGACCAGGTATGTTCAAATCAGGAAGCCTGTCAGCCATGTTCTGTCAGGATGATTCTCGGGTAATTGTTCAAGGATATGAATTAACGTATTCTGGTTGTCCTGCCCGCTGTTGATAAATCTAAAGAAATTGCTGTCACAATTGCTTTTGTGATATTGCATTTTATAGAACTCTTTTTTTCTTAAAAAGGTACGTTCTAGCCAGTTGAACTTCTTTATTTCCCTTTCAAGGTATTTCATTTCAGAAATTGAAAGGAATATTTTCTTGTACAGAATATCCCGGCTGCCCGGCGTGTATGATTTACTGTCCATCAGACTTTCTCTGTTTTTTTGATACTCACATCCTTGTGCTAAATAAATATCAGTGTCCTACAGACGCGGCATCCACCACGCGCGAAGGTTTAGGTGCTAATGCAATTGCAAATGCAGCAATAAAAAATATGACGCCGATCGACATCATCAGATTATTGGTCGAAAGCATCATGCTCTGGCTGTTTACCATCTTGTCAAAAAGCTCGCGTACAAATTGTCCACCTTGCTGAGGGGCCGAACTAATATAGTGCGAAAGATCGCCAGTTGGGTCGACGACAGACGCCAGTTTGTCATGTGCTATATAGCGCTGATCTTGCCATGACGTCGTCACGAGCGATGTGGCAAACGCACCCGATAACGTTCGAACAAAGTTCATTAGCCCCGCGGCTGAAGCCATTTCCGTTTCATCTACAGAGCCCATTGCAAGCCCCGTAATCGGGACATAGTACAGCGGCATGCCCACGCCCATGAATAACAACGGTACACAGATGGACCAGTAGTCCATATCGGTCGTCGCATAGGATCGCCAGAAGGTGTCGAGACCCAGCCAGGCGCAGCCAAAGAAGATAAGAATGCGCGGATCGATTTTGTTAGAAAGGTTAGCGGCAACCGGAGAAAATACCACCTGCAGAAGTCCGCCCCAGGCCACCACAATCCCTGCCCATGTTGTTGTATACCCTAAGTTATATTGCAGCCACAACGGCGTGAGGACATTCAGACCAAAAAAGCATCCAAACGCGAGTGCGAGAACAAACATGCTGGCCGAAAAACCGCGATGGCGAAACACTCTGATATCGACGATCGGATGCTCAGCGGTTAGCTCCCAGATGCAGAAGCTTAAAAAGCCGATACAGGCCACAATCGCCAGAACCCAAATTTCTTCTGAGGCAAACCAGTCAAGGTCTTTCCCTTCATCGAGCATGATCTGCAGGGCACCAACCCAGATAACCAATAAAATAAACCCAACGATATCAATAGAGTTATTAACCAGCGTATCTTCGAAAATTTTCAGTACTGACCACGCGACCAATGCAAAAGCGATGGCCATCGGAACGTTGATGATAAACACCCACGACCAGCTGTAATGATCGCAAATCCATCCGCCCAGAACCGGACCTATTACGGGCGCGAGCAATGTTGTCATCGCCCATAGTCCCGTCGCCTGCATGGATTTTTCTTTCGGGAAAATACGCAGCAGTAACGTTTGTGATAAGGCCATCAGGGGGCCTCCCGCCATGCCCTGAAAAACCCTCATCAGCAGCAGCATTCCCAGCGAGGTGGAAAGGCCGCAAAGCAAAGAAAAAATGCCAAACATGAACACGGAAACGCAAAAAACGCGCACGCCGCCGAACCGTGTGGTTAACCATCCCGATAGCGGTACCGTAATGGCTTCAGCCACGGCATAGGCCGTGATGATCCACGTGCCCTGGCTGGTTCCTGCGCCCAGGGCACCAGCCATGTTGGGTTGAGTGACGTTTGCAATGGTCATGTTGAGCACAGCTAAAAAGTTAGCCATTGCAAGTACCAGGGCACCAATCCATAACATACCGCCTTTCAGCGAAGGCGGCTGATTATCGATAACTAATGTAGACATGGCCTGGTTTCCGTTATTCACTTTTTAAGTTAACTGTCGCTTTCATGGACAGACCAACCCGCAACGGATGCGCCGCAAGCTCATCAGCATTGAGCTTGATGCGCACCGGCAAACGCTGAACAACCTTAATCCAGTTACCCGTTGCGTTCTGCGCAGGAATAATTGAAAACGCTGCGCCGGTACCGCCATCAAAGCCTTCTACCGTTCCATGGAAAGGAACGTTGTCGCCATACAGATCGCTCACCAGTTCCACCTTCTGTCCCACTTTCACATGCTGAAGCTGAACTTCCTTGAAGTTGGCATTGACGTGAATTTGCTGCACAGGCACCACGGACAATAACGGCGTGGAAGGCTGGACACGCTGTCCAAGCTCGACCTGGCGACGAGCAACCACGCCATCGACTGGCGAACGGATCACGGTTCTTTCCAGATCCAGTCTGGCCTGATCGCGCTTCGCTCTGGCGAGAGCGACTTCCGGGTTGGTCTCGATATTTGCATCCTCAATCATCACGGCATTCGCCTGTCTTGCACCCACCGCCGCCTGTCTCGCTGCATCAGCTTGCGCCACGGCGGCTTTAGCGGCATTCAGGTTTGCCAGGGCGGAAGCATAAACGTTTTGAATACGCGTCAGTTCGTCGCCTGAAATCGCGCCCGTCTGCATTAACGCCTCGCGTCGCTTGAGGTCAACCGTCGCGCGCTGGAAGTCAGCGTTTGCGGCATCAACCTGGGCCAGCAGACGTTTTTGCTCTTTTTCATTCGCTACAACTTCTGCACCGAGTTTTGTGTCATTGGCCTTGTATCCATTTACCCGCCGAATGGCCAGGTTCAGGTTTGCTTCCGCCTGATTAAGGGCTAACTCTGCGTCAGTAGGATCCAGCTGGATCAGGACATCGCCTTTTTTTACCACCTGAGAATCCGTGACCAGGATGGCACTGACCGTACCGGTGATCGCGGAAGAGAGCTGAGCAGACTCAACATCGGTATAGGCGTTATCGGTTTCAACAAATCGGGAACCCACTAATTCCCAATAGGCGAACGAGCCTGCGCCAGCCAGCGCGATGCTTAACGCAAGGTAAGAGAATAAACGTTTTCTTTTTTTATTTTTGATATCGGATGATTCAATATTTTGATTTTCAATAGCTGCAGAATGACTCATTTTATTTCCTTTCTTTCCACTATTTAGTTATTAACCTGGTGTTAAAAAATCACTGTTTGCTCGAGGTATATCCGCCGCCCAATGCACGCGCTAATGCGACGTCAATCGTAAAGGCGCGGGAATTTACATCGGCTAATTTTCGGCGGGCCGCGACCAGCTCATCTTCCGAGGACAAGACGTCGAGATAGTCAGCAACCTTTCCTTCATATCGTTGTTTGGTGAGGGAATACGCCTTTTCTGCCGACGTGACTGCGCCCTGAGAATAAAGCATTTCGTCTTTCAGAGAGGCTCTGCTGGTGAGCGCATCGCTCACTTCCCGAAGTGCATTCGTTAACGTGTCGTTATAAAGCTGCACCGCAATGTCATATTCACCGCTGGTGTATTTCAAATCACCCTGGAGCTTCTGCGTATTAAATATTGGCAACGATATGGCCGGGCCAAAGCTGCCAATTGCTGAGCCACTCCGGGTAAGGTTGTTAATACCCAGTGACTGGAACCCGGCAAAGGCAACCAGATTAACGCTGGGGTAAAAACCGGCTTTTTTCTGTTTGATTTGCTCTGCTGCCGCCTCGGCGCGTAAACGTGCCGCGACAATATCAGGACGGCGACCAATCAGATCCAGCGCAATATTGGGAGGAAGTTCCTCGTGCGCTAAAAGCGTTGCCTTAGGCGCGGTGATTGCCAGCGATCTGTCAGGCCCATCACCGATCAGGGCAGCGAGCTCATGTTTTTTGATCGCAATAGCTTCATCTATTGCCACCAGGTTTGCTTTTGCGTTGAGTTGACGCGTCTCGACCTGTTGCAGGCTGGATAAATCTTCAAGCCCCGCGTCATGTCGTTGCTGGAATAACGCGAGCGTACTGGTTCGTATAGTGAGGGTATCGTTAAGCGTTTCGCGAACGGTGTATAAATGCGCCAGCTCCGCGTAAACGGTAACAATAGAAGAAGAGAGCACCAGTCTTGTCTGTGCTTCTTCCGCTACCGCCGCCATTTCGCCTGACGTTGCAGCCGCGAGCGCAGCGCGGTTTTTACCCCAAAAATCAATTTCCCAGCTCATATCAAGCGTGGTACGCCCGTAGCTGTTCCAGTTTTGAGGCGTTGCGCTTTCAGGCGTTACATAGTTGTAACTCATTTTGTCCCGCATAAAGCTGGCGTTTGCGGTGACCTCAGGAAAAAGCGAACCGCTCGCGCTTTGCGTCATCGCCTGCGCCTGCTTCACGCGAGCTTCGGCGATGTTAAGCGTGGGGGAATTTTTAAGCGCGTCATCAATCAGCCCGTTAAGCTGCTCGTCACCGTATTTCTTCCACCAGTAATCTTTCGGCCACTGGCCGTTCTGGTGCGGGAAGCTTTGATCGCTTTTAAGTTGTGAGACCGTCTTCATCGGCGGTGGGGTGCCAAGATCGGGGATTATGGCGCATCCGCTCATACTGATGGCGGAAATGACAACACAGCCCATCACTATGCTGGACCGGGTTAAACCGGAAATACGACACCCCAGGAGTGTCTCCTGAAAACCTTTCATCAGTACGCTCGTCATGCTGTTCATAGAGTAGTCCAAATACAGTACCGTACAGTACGGTACACTTTATATCTTGACTTCTGAGCGCCGTCAAATGAAAATGTACTCGTCAGTACGATTACGAACCCTACTATCTGACGTGATTCCGAAATCAGAGAACAAAAAGTGTTGGCCCTGGCCAGACACCTAAACTAACGAGGAAACATATGGATAAAAGAGCGCTTAAACGGCAACAGATCCTGGAGGTCGCATCCGGGCTGTTTCGACAAAAGGGATTTGATGCCACGTCTATCTCAGAGATTAACGCGATTGTTGGTGGCTCAAAATCGACTATTTACAGTCACTTTTCTTCGAAAGAAGAGCTATTTGTAGAATGCATGTCTTCAGAAACTGAACAGTATATAAAGAGCATGACTATTGAAACTGCAGGGCAGGTGCGCCTTTTCAGAAAATCACCACAGCTGGTCATCGAGCAATTTGCCGTTGCCTTTTTACGTTATATTTGCTCTCCGGATATTGTGGACTTGCAAAGATTAATGATCTCCGAGGCCGGAAGATCGGGTATCGGAGAATTATATTATGCGCGAATGCAAAAGCTGCGTTCAAACGTTTCGGCGCTTTTTACCGATTTAATGAATCAAAACATCTTAAGAAAAGATGATCCTGTGCTGGCGGCCGAGTATTTTCGTTCTCTTCTCCAGGCCGACATACTGGAACCTTTGCTTTTAAAAGCAAGAAAGGACCAGCCTGACGAAAGTGAAATCATCATGAAAGCGCAGGCCTCCGTTAATGCGTTTATGAAACTGTATGGTCCTGAAAAAAATGAGGATGTTGCAAAGGCATCTTTCTAAAATACAGTAAGCTTTCCTTCACCCTATTATTAGGGTGATTTTTCTTTTGGGAAATATTTATTTTCAATTGTCATTGGATGACTTTGCCAGCGGCCTTCTTGTAAATAAAATTTCGTGGATACTTATGTGTATAAAGTTTACTCTCTTAAAAGATCGTGAAGCTGTAATTAAGTCCCTTACTCACTGGATTGACTCGAATTTATATCGGCCCATTACCGTTTTAGAGGTGGCACGGAAATCCGGTTATTCATTGGCTTACATTCAGCGGAACTTTCGCCAGGAGTGTGGCATAAGTATCGGTCTCTATATTCGAAGCCGGAAACTTGAAAAAGCCGCGCATATGCTCAGACATACGCAGCTCTCTGTTTCAGATATATTCACGATGTTAGGCTACGAGGAGCCGTCAACGTTCAGCAGAGCGTTCTCGAATCAATATGGACTCTCCCCAACCAAATACCGTGAGCAGGCTAAAAAAAGTCATTACCTGAATGGATTGTCGGTGTTGATTACTGAAGTGACGCGCGAGTAAAGCGATAATCCGCTAACCCGCCTCCAGCATCCCAAAACTCACAATCCGCGAGCGGCCCAGCTCTTTCGCCCGGTACAGGGCCACATCCGCGGCGCGCAGCAGGTTGTCAGTCTGGGCATGTTGCGGGTAGCTGGCAATGCCAATCGACACGTCCACCGGCCCAATCTCTGTCAGCCCGTAGCGAAGCGACAGCTCATGCACGCCGTTGTAAATCTTCTGCGCGCAGGCGTATGCGCCGGCTTCATCGGCACCGGAAAGCAGCACCAAAAATTCCTCACCCCCGTAGCGAAATGCCAGCCCATTCTCATGGGCTGCCCGCTGAACAATCGACGCCACGCTTTTAATCACCTGATCGCCCGCTTCATGGCCGAAGCGGTCGTTGATGCTCTTGAAGTGATCGATGTCGATCATCATGCAGCTTAATGGCTCGTCGGTGCGCATCGCCTGTGCCGTTTGGGTTTGCAGGGTATCTTCCAGATGATGACGATTACGCAGGCCGGTGAGCGGGTCAAACAAGGCCTTTTCCAGCAACGCATCGCGCAAACGCTGGTTGGCCAGCGCCAGCCCGAGCGCTTCGGCCATCAGTTCCAGATACGCGCGGGAAGGGGCGTTGTCCGCCGTAATATTCTGAAAGGAGAGCAGGCCAATGGCCTCGCCCTGGGCGATAAGCGGCACGCACAGCGAGCTTTCCGCCTGTGATGCGGGAAGATGGTAGCAGGCGATATCCGGCTCACCGTTTACCGGCGGGTGGCTTTGCCCGCGGCGCACGGCCCAGCATTCGTCCGGATGGAAGCTCGTCTCTTCACCAACCGGTGAAAGCCATTGCGCGACGCAGCGCATCTGCCACGGATCGCGGTCAAGGACATAGAGCCGGCCCGCGATCCCCGGCGCGATATTGGGGGCAAACAGCTCCGCCACGTTAATCACATCGTTAAAGTTTTCACACCCCTGGAGCCGCTGGGTCATGCGCGCCAGCAGCTCGCGGATGGCCCAGTCGGCATCGCGCTCTCTTTCCAGACGCTGTCGCGCAAGGCCATTTTCACGGAAGATGCGGATGGCCTGGGCCATATCGCCAATCTCATCAATCTGGTTGAAATTGGGCGTTTCAACCGCGTAATCCTGAGACGCCAGACGGTGTACCACGTCGCTCAGGCGCACCACGGGGCGCAGCACGCGCCGCTTTAATATAAAACCGAGAACAAATAAGAACAGCAGGGCGGTCAGGCCGACCATCAGCTCAGACGCCGTACGCAGCGCTTTCGATTTTTTTGTCGCGTCCTGAACGGAGGCGATGACGCGTTTGTCGAGTATCTGGCGGAAATGATCGATCTGGTTCTGCGCGCGCTCCAGCTCCTGCTCATAGGGCGTACCGTAGAGCAGCGCAACGGCCTGTGCGTCTTCTCCTCGCTCAAGGCTGGAGAGGGCGGTTTGCTGCTCGTCCTGCAGCTCATCGATAATTTTTATGCCTTCGCGCAGCAGGGACAGTTCATCATCCGATGCACCGTTGTCCCGCAGTTTTTCCAGCCGTATCTCTATGTTCTTCAGGTTATTTTCTGACTGGCTATATTCCTTTAGCGTTTGCGGATCTTTTTTGATGACGTAGAGGCGCGCTAAATCGGACTGAGCCCAGGCATCGGTTTCAATATCTTCAGTAAGCGCATCAAAACGCTGACGTTGTTCAACGGCCTGACGTTCGGCAGTGTCAGCACTGGACGCCATCAGCATGATAATGCCGGAGGCGATGGTCAGGCAGACCGTGGCACCATAGGCCCAGTTTGTTATCGTCGCGATTCGCACCTGATGATCCTTTTACGACATGAAGAGGACAGCGTTCTTCAAATTATAGAAAACGTTTGATTTAAGGCGTAAAAAAAGGCGGCACAGCGCCGCCTGGTGTGGTCTTTATCGTCACATCCTCACAATTCTGGAGGATTTTTTCCTTCTTCGATGAAGTCGGGATCCAGCTCTTCGGCGTTACCTTCGTGATCGCGCCCGGAGAAGAGGTTCCAGCAGGCGATAAAAAGCGCGGCAATAAGCGGGCCAATCACAAACCCATTGATGCCGTACAGCTCCATGCCGCCGAGGGTGGAGATCAGAATCAGGTAGTCCGGCATTTTGGTGTCTTTTCCCACCAGCAGCGGGCGCAGGATGTTGTCCACCAGCCCAACGACGATCACGAAGAAGCCGACAATAAACAGCCCTTGCCAGATCTGGTGCGTGGCGAACAGGAAGATAGCGGCGGGCACCCAGACAATTGCCGAGCCGATGGCGGGCACCAGAGAGAGGAAGGCCATCAGGGCGCCCCAGAGCACGCTGCCGTCAATACCCGCAATCGCAAACGCAATCCCGCCGAGGATGCCCTGAACCACCGCCACCGCCGCCGTTCCTTTTACCGTGGCGCGCGATACGCCGACGAATTTGGCGAACAGGTGCTGCTTGGCGAAATCAGACAGCGGCAGAGAATCGAGGATCTGGCGCACCAGATACGGGCCGTCTTTCAGCAGGAAGAACAGCAGATAAAGCATGATGCCGAAGCTAATCGCAAAGCCAAACGTTCCCTTGCCAATCAGAAACGCGCTGCCCGCGAGATACTGCCCGCCCTGCAGGGCGACGTCAGAGAGTTTTTTCTGGATCTGCGCCGCGTTGGTCAGGTTGTGATCCGCCAGGAAGCCGCTGGCCCAGTCAGGCAGATGGTTAAAGATGCTAGCCACCACTTCCGGGAACTGGGTGTTGTTCTCCTGGAGCTTCGTGTAAACCATGTTCAGCTCAATGGCGAGCGAGGAGAGGATCACCATCAACGGGATAAAGACGATCAGGCAGATAATGCCGATGGTCAACAGCGAAGCAAGCCCGTTGCGATCCCCCAGCGCGGCGCGCAGCCTGTTTTTTACCGGGTTGAAGATGACGGTCAGAATAGCGGCCCACAGTATCGCGGAGAAGTAGGGCGACAGCACGTCGAAGAAAGCCCAGGTCACAAGGGCAAGAATGAAGATAAAGAAACCTTTGGTCAGTCCGTTAAAGCGCATCAGTCAGTCCTGGTTACTAAGAAACTGTGTCGACTATAGAACTGATTGTGAGAATTACCAACCATTGCAGCCGGGTAAGGTGCAATGGTTGGTGAGGCGTTAAATCGCCTCAAATAACGCGCTAACCAGCGCAACATGTGCCTTAACGCCCACGGCCAGGGCAGCTTCATCAATGCGGAAGTGTGGGTTATGGACGTTCCATACCGCTCCCTTTTCCTCGTTGCCGCAGCCGATAAACAGGAACGAGCCGGGAATTTTCTCCTGATAGGATGAGAAATCTTCGCTGCCGAACAGCGCACGATCGGCCAGCTGCAGCGTCTCGTCATCAAAGTGCTCTGCAATGGCTTTTTTGGCTATGGCGTTGGTGTCGGCATGGTTATTTCCGACGGCATAACCCTGCTGCCAGCGGATCTCACAGCGCGCCCCGTGGGCGCTCACTACGCCTTCAACAATACGCTGCATCAGCTGAGGAACCTGTTCACGAACCTGCTGATTATGAGTTCGCACCGTTCCTGCCAGACGGGCGCTGTCCGGAATGACGTTATAGCTATCACCGGCCTGGAAGGTGGCAATGGTCAGCACCGGGGCGTTAATCGGGTCAAGATTGCGTGCGACCACATTTTGCAGTGCGGTAACAACTTCAGCGCCGATTACCACCGGATCGATACAGAACTGCGGCATTGAGCCGTGGCCACCCCGCCCAAAAATAGTGATGTCAAAGTTATCGCTGGAGGCGACGTAAACGCCCTCTTTCAGCGTGATTTTTCCAGTAGGGCTGTTAGGGAAGACGTGCAGGCCGAAAATCTTTTCGACGTCGTCAACGACCCCTTTCTTCACCAGCTCGCGTGCGCCGCCCGGTGGCACTTCTTCGGCAGGCTGGAAGATAAACTTAATGCTGCCGCAAAGCTGGCTGCGCAGATGGCAGAGCACTTTTGCTGCCCCCATCAACATGGCGGTGTGGGCATCGTGACCGCAGGCGTGCATCACGCCGGGCTGAGTGGAGCTAAATGATTCTCCACTCTCTTCCTGAAGCGGTAGCGCGTCGATATCGGCCCGCAGCGCCCACGTTGGGCCGGGTTTTTCGCCCTGCAATACGGCTACCACGCTGTTCTCCAGCGGGCGGCTTATCGCCAGTTCCGGCAGATTCCCCAGCTCGCGGGCAATAAAATCAGCGGTGGGTTTTTCCTGAAACGAGAGGTCCGGGTTGGCGTGAATATGTCTGCGCCAGCGGATCACCTCTTCATTAACGTCGCGGATAAGGTTTTCAGTGGTACTTTTCATGACGGTCTCCTTCAGTCAGTAATCGGCAGCGTGGCCACAGGTTTTTTTATCAGCGGTACTATCGCCGCGCCCGCGCACACCATTGCCAGTGACAGGAAAATAAACGCGCTTTCGTAACTGTGGCTTTTCCCGACAAGATAGCCAATTACGACAGGCGAAACGAAGCCCCCCAGCGTTCCACCGGTGTTTATCAGGCCGATAGCCGAGCCCATAATGTTCTCCGGAAGGCGTTTCATCGGCAGGGTAAAGGCGGTAACAAAGGTTGCCATCAGGAAGATCTCGCCCACGAACAGCAGGATGCTGGCCGTCAGTGCCGTGGCGGTATGGAAGATGCCGAAAATAGCGGCAGCACCGATCAGCGCGCAGATCAAAATCACCTGCGGCTCGCGATTATGGAAATATTTCCCGACGAACCAGCCGGTGCACAAGGACGAGAGCCAAATCCCCGCGCCACCGACGGCGACGATATAACCGGAGGTTTCCAGCGGCATTCCCCTGCTCTGGACGAAGAATTTTGGCAGCCAGGCCATCAGTCCATAGCTGGGAATATTGACGCAGAACACAGAGACAAAGAGTAGCACCACCGTCGGGTTACGCCACAGGGCGCCGTTTTGCTCACCTGACTGCTGGCGCGGCGCAGGTTTCTGATAGGGCACGCGCACGGCGATCAGCACGCCGATGGCACAAGCAACGATCCCCAGCGCCACAAACGACGCGTGCCAGCCCAGATGCTCCAGTGCAGAGACGGCCACAATTGGCCCCACGGTCATTGCCAGCCCGGCGGAGGAAAGCAAAACCGATTGCGCAAAGGTACGTTTTTCCAGCGTGAAATTGCTGACCACCGCTTTCGCGCAAGAGCAGGGATAGCCGGAATGCCCCACTCCGGAGAGAAAGCGAAACAGCAGCAGCAGGCCAAAGCTCATGCCCAGCGCACCGAAGCACAGGGCGAAAATCCCCAACGCGCACAGGGAGAGGATCAGCATGGTTTTATAGCCGAGTCTGTCGTTCATCCAGCCCGCTGGCAGCTGAAAGAGAGAGTAGGCCAGGAAGAAAATGCCGGTAATGTAGCCCAGCTCCGCGCTGGTGAGGCCGAACTCTTTTTCGATAGGCAGCAGGGCAAACCCCATGACGGTTTTATCGATATAAACCACGACATAGCCGACAAAAAGCAAAAAAATCATCTGTGACTGGCTTTTCATATTATTTTCCGCCTGACGTCAGAGTGTGATGAGGAGTGTGGTGTGTATTCCGAATCTAGGGGTTTACCCGAGACTCGGGAAGATATAATTTTTCTATAGGTGATGCTTTTTTGTTATAGGGTGAGTGATGAGATATTTGCCAAAGCTTGGGCATCTTCAGGCCTTTCGTCAGGTGGCACGTAGCGGCAGTATTCGTTCAGCCGCGCGTGAGCTGGGCGTTTCTCAGCCCGGGTTGAGCCGAACATTGCGTGAGCTTGAGCAAACTTTAGGCACGCAACTTTTATTGCGCAGCAAAGAGGGCATCGCCCTGACCGAGGCGGGAATGGCCTTTTCCCAACGCGCGGAGTGGGTGCTGGAAGAGTTGCGCCGTGCGGCAGATGAAGTGGAACAGATTAACCATTACACCCACGGACGGTTGACCGTGGGATTCTCGTCACTGATTGCGCTGACGGTGTTTCCCGATGTGGCCGAGGCGTTTAAAGAGACGCTGCCGCAGGTGCTGCTGACGGTTAAAGAAGGACAATTATCATCGCTGTTACCCGGCGTGCGCAACGGTGAAATTGACATCGCCATCGGGTCTGTCGATCCGATGGCGCCGCCAGAAGGGGTGATGATCGAACCCCTGTTCACCTCGCCGTTTTGTATCGTCGCGCGCAAAGGGCATCCGCTGGCTGACGCACGGGATCTGATGGCGCTACGTCAGGCCAAATGGCTGCTGCCGGAGTCATCAATGGGTTACTACCAGCAGCTGCAAAATGAGCTCAGCCATTTTTACCGACAGGTCGATGTGACTCCGCTGCGTACGGATTCTGTTATCACCGGCCTGAGTATGGTGCTCAACGCGGACTATCTAACGGTGGTTGCTCGGGCAATGTGTCAGCCGCTGCAGCTTGATGACAAGCTGGTCGCGCTGCCCATCGCCCAACTGCCGTCGGCTCAGTATTGTGCGGTGTGGTCGCAGAAATCGGCGATGACCACTAACGCGCGCCAGTTTTTAATCCGCCTGCGCGAGGCCTGCAGAGGGTTTAGCTGGTAGGGAAAAGATACGACTTTTGACTGACCCAGGATCGACGCCGTCCGCACCATGCTGTAAGTATCTGCTTGCGGAGGTGCTTATGGCCTGGCGTCCGATTCTCTATGTGATCCTCACGACCCACCCCAGACTGAGCGCGCGGCGCGCCCGTTTGCGTCTGGTCATCTAGCTTTTTATTAACAATCGCGGTATAACACACCTTCTTTGGATGTTTAGATGTCCATACGTATAGAAGGTAATATGCAAACACAACAAGAAAATGGGCAGCTTAAGCGCACCATGAAAACACGCCACCTGATTATGCTCTCGCTGGGTGGCGTGATTGGGACAGGGTTATTCTTCAATACCGGCTACATCATTTCCACGACCGGGGCGGCGGGCACGCTGCTGGCGTACCTGATAGGCGCGCTGGTGGTCTGGCTGGTGATGCAGTGTCTGGGCGAACTCTCCGTGGCGATGCCGGAAACCGGCGCGTTCCACGTCTATGCCGCCCGCTATCTTGGCCCGGCGACGGGCTACACCGTGGCGTGGCTCTACTGGCTCACCTGGACGGTCGCGCTCGGCTCGAGCTTTACCGCCGCGGGCTTCTGCATGCAGTACTGGTTCCCGCAGGTGCCCGTCTGGGCGTGGTGCGTGGTCTTCTGCGTGGTGATTTTTGGCCTGAACGTCATCTCGACGCGCTTCTTTGCTGAAGGCGAATTCTGGTTCTCCCTGGTCAAAGTCATCACCATCATCGCCTTTATTATTCTTGGCGGGGCGGCGGTCTTTGGCTTTATTCCGATGCAGGACGGTTCCCCCGCGCCGGGCTTAAGCAATATCACTGCCGAAGGCTGGTTCCCGCACGGCGGCCTGCCGATCCTGATGACCATGGTGGCGGTGAACTTTGCCTTCTCCGGTACCGAGCTTATCGGCATCGCGGCGGGTGAAACCGAAAACCCGCACAAGGTCATTCCGGTTGCGATCCGCACCACCATCGCGCGCCTGATTATCTTCTTTATCGGTACCGTGTTTGTGCTGGCGGCGCTGATCCCAATGCAGCAGGCGGGCGTGGAAAAGAGCCCGTTCGTGCTGGTGTTTGAAAAGGTCGGTATTCCTTACGCGGCGGATATCGTTAACTTCGTGATCCTGACGGCGATCCTCTCGGCGGCGAACTCGGGTCTGTATGCCTCCGGGCGCATGCTGTGGTCGCTCTCTAACGAGAAAACGCTCCCGCGCTGCTTTGCCCGTGTGAACAAAAATGGCGTGCCGCTGACGGCGCTGTCGGTCTCTATGCTCGGCGGCGTGCTGGCGCTGTTCTCAAGCGTCGTGGCGCCGGACACGGTGTTCGTCGCGCTCTCGGCGATTTCAGGTTTTGCGGTGGTGGCGGTCTGGATCAGCATCTGCGCGTCGCACTTCGTTTTCCGTCGCCGTCATCTGCAGTCCGGGCAGCCGCTCTCTGCGCTGCAGTACCGCGCGCCGTGGTATCCGCTGGTGCCGGTGCTTGGTTTTATCCTCTGCGTGGTGGCCTGTGTCGGCCTGTGGTTTGACCCAAGCCAGCGCATTGCCCTTTATTGCGGGCTTCCGTTTGTCGCCCTGTGTTATGGTGCGTACTACCTGACCCGAAATATGACATCGCAGGAGCCTGAACATGTCGCAGAATAACCCGCTTACCGCCCTCCTTGAAAAGCAGCCGTTTGTGGTGCTGGATGGCGCGATGGCGACGGAGCTGGAAGCGCGCGGCTGTAACCTGGCAGACAGCCTCTGGTCTGCCAAAGTGCTGGTGGAAAACCCGGAACTCATCCGTGAAGTGCATCTCGATTACTATCGTGCGGGCGCGCAGGTGGCTATCACCGCCAGCTATCAGGCCACGCCTGCGGGCTTTGCGGCACGCGGTCTGGACGAAGCGCAGTCTCGTGCGCTGATCGGCAAAAGCGTGGAGCTGGCGCGTAAGGCGCGCGAAGCGTATCTGGCCGAAAACCCGCATGCGGGCACCCTGCTGGTGGCGGGCTCCGTTGGGCCGTACGGCGCGTATCTGGCGGATGGTTCTGAGTATCGCGGCGACTACGTGCGCAGTGCGGAAGAATTCACCACCTTCCACCGCCCGCGCGTGGAAGCGTTGCTGGATGCGGGCGCTGACCTGCTGGCCTGCGAAACGCTGCCCTCGTTTGTGGAGATTAAGGCGCTGGCGGCGCTTCTGGCCGAGTACCCCCGCGCCCGGGCGTGGTTCTCGTTCACCTTACGAGACAGCGAGCACCTGAGCGACGGTACGCCGCTGCGTGAGGTGGTCAGCGTGCTGGCACACTCTCCGCACGTTGTCGCGCTGGGCATTAACTGCATTGCTCTGGAAAACACCGCGGCGGCGCTGAAGCATCTGCAAAGCCTGACGTCGCTACCGCTGGTGGTCTACCCGAACTCGGGCGAGCATTATGACGCGGTAACCAAAACCTGGCACCACCACGGTGAAGCGTGCGAGACGCTGGCGGGGTATCTGCCGCAGTGGCTGGAAGCTGGCGCGAAGCTGATTGGCGGATGCTGTCGGACCACGCCGAAAGACATTGCTGAGCTGAACGCGCAGCGCTGAGTGCTTTGCCGGGTGGCGGCTACGCCTTACCCGGCCTACGGATCGCTTACCCTCTCACACGGGGAGAGGGGAAAAAACAACCGCACAAAACCAACTATCCTTTCCCGCTTTTTATCTAAAAACGAATCGTTATGAGCGATTCATTTTTATTCCTTTATCAAAATTCCCGCGCCGGAAATACTGCCCTCATAACAACAAGGGGAGCAGGCACTATGGCAATTTCATCGCGAATCACATTACTCGGCGCACTGGCGCTGTGGGCTTTTCAGGCGCAGGCGGTGGACGTCACCGTCGCGTATCAAACCTCTGCGGAACCGGCGAAAGTCGCGCAGGCGGACAACACCTTTGCCAAAGAGAGCGGGGCGAAAGTCGACTGGCGCAAGTTCGACAGCGGGGCGTCCGTCGTGCGCGCGTTAGCCTCCGGCGACGTGCAGATCGGCAATATCGGCTCCAGCCCGCTGGCGGTTGCGGCCAGCCAGCAGGTGCCGATTGAGGTGTTCCTGCTCGCCTCACAGCTCGGTAACTCTGAAGCGCTGGTGGTGAAGAAAAACATCACCAAACCGGAAGATCTGATCGGCAAACGCATCGCCGTGCCGTTCATTTCAACTACGCACTACAGCCTGCTGGCGGCGCTGAAACACTGGGGCATCAAGCCGGGTCAGGTACAAATTATCAACCTGCAGCCGCCGGCGATTATCGCCGCCTGGCAGCGCGGCGACATTGACGGGGCCTATGTGTGGGCACCGGCCGTGAATGAACTGGAAAAAGACGGCACCGTGCTGACCGACTCTGAAAAAGTGGGCCAGTGGGGCGCGCCAACCCTCGACGTGTGGGTCGTGCGCAAAGACTTTGCCGAGAAACATCCTGAGGTGGTGAAAGCCTTCGCCAAAAGCGCGATTGACGCCCAGCAGCCGTACATCTCTAACCCGGATGAATGGCTGAAGCAGCCGGCTAACCTGGAAAAACTCTCCCGCCTGAGCGGCGTGCCGCAAGCGGACGTGCCGGGGCTGGTGAAGGGCAATACCTATCTGACCCCCGCGCAGCAGGTGCAGCAGCTGGCCGGGCCGGTCAACAAAGCGATTGTGGATACCGCCACCTTCCTGAAAGAGCAGGGCAAAGTGCCCGCGGTGGCGGCGGATTACAGCCAGTACGTGACCGACCGCTTTGTGAAATAAGGAGTCCGCCATGCTGAATATTACAAATCTGTACGCCGATTACGGTGGGAAGCCCGCGCTGGAGGACATCAACCTGACGCTGGACAGCGGTGAACTGCTGGTGGTGCTGGGTCCGTCAGGGTGCGGAAAAACCACGCTGCTGAATCTGATCGCCGGGTTTGTCCCTTATCAGCATGGCACCATTCAATTGGAAGGAAAAAAGGTGGAAGGCCCGGGGGCCGAGCGCGGCGTGGTCTTCCAGAACGAAGGATTGCTGCCCTGGCGCAACGTGCAGGAAAACGTGGCGTTTGGACTACAGCTTGCAGGCATCAACCGCGAACAGCGGCTGGAAACGGCGCGGGCGATGTTGAAAAAAGTGGGCCTGGAAGGGGCGGAAAAACGTTTTATCTGGCAGCTTTCCGGCGGCCAGCGCCAGCGCGTGGGGATTGCCCGCGCGCTGGCTGCGAATCCGCAGCTGTTGCTGCTGGACGAGCCGTTCGGGGCGCTGGATGCCTTCACCCGCGAGCAGATGCAAACCCTGCTGCTGCGCCTGTGGCATGAGACGGGCAAGCAGGTGCTGTTGATTACCCACGATATCGAAGAGGCGGTGTTTATGGCGACCGAGCTGGTGCTGCTCTCGCCGGGGCCGGGCCGCGTGCTGGAGCGTTTGCCGCTGGATTTCGCCCGCCGCTACGTCGCGGGAGAACCCGTGCGCAGCATCAAATCCGATCCGCTGTTTATCGAACAGCGTGAATACGTCTTAAGCCGCGTGTTTGAACAACGGGAGGCTTTCTCATGAGCATCGTCTTCAGTGAAAAAACGCGCCGCACGCGTCTGGCACTGCGCTGGCCTTTCTCGCGCCAAATCACCTTGAGCGTCGGTACGCTGCTGGTCTTGCTGGCGGTGTGGTGGGCGGTTGCTGCCCAGCAGTGGGTCAGCCCGCTGTTTCTGCCGCCGCCGGGACAGGTGCTGGCCAAACTCATTACCATCGCCGGGCCGCAGGGCTTTATGGATGCCACGCTCTGGCAGCACTTAGGTGCAAGTCTGGCGCGTATTCTGGTGGCGCTGCTGGCGGCGGTAATTATCGGGATACCGGTCGGGATCGCGATGGGCTTAAGCCCGACGGTGCGTGGCATCCTCGACCCGCTGATTGAGCTTTACCGTCCGGTCCCGCCGCTGGCCTATCTGCCGCTGATGGTGATTTGGTTCGGCATCGGTGAAACGTCAAAAATCCTGCTGATTTATCTGGCGATTTTCGCCCCGGTCGCCATGTCGGCGCTGGCGGGCGTGAAGAGCGCCCAGCAGGTGCGGATCCGCGCGGCGCAGTCGCTGGGTGCCAGCCGCACGCAGGTGCTGCTGTTCGTGATTTTGCCGGGTGCGTTGCCGGAGATTTTAACCGGGCTGCGCATTGGCCTCGGCGTGGGCTGGTCCACGCTGGTGGCGGCAGAGCTGATTGCAGCCACGCGCGGCCTTGGGTTTATGGTGCAGTCGGCGGGAGAGTTCCTGGCGACTGACGTGGTACTGGCAGGGATCGCGGTGATCGCCGCGATCGCCTTTGGATTAGAACTGGGGCTGCGCGCGTTACAGCGTCGCCTGACGCCCTGGCATGGAGAAATACAATGAGTGAACGTCTGACCATTACCCCGCTGGGGCCGTACATTGGCGCGCAGGTGTCGGGCCTGGATGTGACCCGTCCGCTGAGCGATAACCAGTTTGAGCAGCTGTACCACGCGGTGCTGCGCCATCAGGTTGTTTTCCTGCGCGAACAGGCGATCACCCCGCAGCAGCAGCGCGCGCTGGCCCTGCGCTTTGGCGATCTGCATATCCACCCCGTCTATCCGCATGCGGAAGGGGTGGAGGAGATTATCGTTCTGGACACCCACAACGATAACCCGCCGGACAACGACAACTGGCACACCGACGTGACCTTTATCGAGACGCCGCCCGCCGGGGCCATTCTGGCGGCGAAGCTGCTGCCGGAAACCGGCGGCGATACCCTGTGGACCAGCGGGATTGCGGCGTATGAGGCGCTCTCCGCGCCGTTCCGGACGCTGCTGAGCGGGCTGCGGGCGGAGCATGACTTCAAAAAATCGTTCCAGGAATACAAGTACCGGAAAACGGAAGAGGAGCATCAGCGCTGGCAGGAGGCGGTCGCGAAACATCCCCCATTGCTGCACCCGGTGGTGCGGACCCATCCGGTCACGGGCAAGCAGGCGCTGTTCGTGAACGAAGGGTTCACGACGCGCATTGTGGACGTGTCCGAGAAAGAGAGTGAGGCGCTGCTGGGATTCCTGTTCGCGCATATCACCAAGCCGGAGTTTCAGGTGCGCTGGCGCTGGCAGGAGAACGACCTGGCGATCTGGGATAACCGCGTAACGCAGCACTATGCCAATGCGGACTATCTGCCGCAGCGCCGGATTATGCAGCGGGCGACGATTTTGGGGGATAAACCGTTTTACCGTCCCTGAACCGTCGCACCCGTAGGCCGGGTAAGGCGTAGCCGCCACCCGGCAATTGTGCACCGTTCTTGCCGGGTGGCGCTGCGCTTACCCGGCCTACAAAAAACTGCACATCTAAAGGTGCGCCTCAATATACCGCTGATAGCGGTTCGCCTTCAGGTAACACAAATCCACCAGCACCAGCCCGTCGACGCAGTCGTTAAATGCCGGGTCGCTGCCGAAATCAATAAACTGCACGCCGCCGGGTTCGCACAGCTCGGAATACTGCTTGTAGAGCGGCGGAATGCCGCAGCCCAGATTGCCGAGCAGGGATTTCAGCTTCGTCAGATCGTCCACGTAATCCACGCCGCCAAACTGCGCGAGCACGTCCGGCAGCGATGCGGGATACGGCTGACGAGAAGCGGCCAGCGGATGCGTCGCCGGGAACCACAGGCGGTAAAAGGCGACCAGCAGATCCCGCGCGGCAGGCGGTAAGCCGCCGGAAATCGAGACCGGGCCAAACAGGTAGCGGTAGTGCGGATAGCGCGCCAGGTAAGCCCCAATGCCGGACCATAAATAATCCAGGCCGCGGCGTCCCCAGTAGCGCGGCTGAATAAAGCTGCGCCCCAGCTCAATGCCGTGTTCCAGCACGTCCTGCATTTTGTCGTCGTAGTGGAACAGGCTATAGCTGTACAGCCCTTCCAGACCGCGACGCTCAACCTGTTTTGCGGTTGGCATAAAGCGATACGCGCCGACGATCTCCAGATCCTCATCATCCCAGAGGATCAGGTGCAGATAATCGTCATCGTAACGATCGGTGTCCCGGCGTTTACCACTCCCTTCCTCCACCGCGCGAAAGGCAATCTCGCGCAGGCGGCCCAGCTCGCGCAGCAGCGGGGCGTCTTCCTGACCGTTGCGCTGCCAAAGATAGATGGTTTTACCGTCGCTGGTATTGCCCAGACATTCGGCCTGCGCCAGCGCGCGTTTCAGGGTGGCCCGGTCTTCCGGACGGGCAATGGCGCACTGGGTTTTAAAGACGCCAGGCACTCCCTTGCCAAGACGCATCACGTGCTGACGACACTGCTCGGCCATCTCACGCGACGAAAGGGTGGCGCTATGCCAGTGATGCCACGCAATCTGCTGGCCGATTTTAATCGGCAGCTGGCTGTGGCGGCGGCGGAACATTTGCTGCATCAATAGCAACATCGACAGAGTTGGCGACACCAGCGTGCTGGCATAAAAGAGCAGGCTGTTATGCGCCTGAATATGCACCGGCAGCAGCGGGGCGCGCAGCTTGCTGGCGAGTTTGATAAAGCCGGAGTGCCACTTTTTGTCGCGAACGCCTTTGCGCGTGGGGCGGGACACTTCTCCGGCCGGGAAGAAGATCAGCACGCCCGCGTTTTGCAGATGCTGTTCCATCTGCACCAGCGACGTTTTCGCCGTCCTGCCGCCCATATTGTCCACCGGAATAAACAGCGAGCTGAGGGGTTCAAGGTGGGTCAGCATCCGGTTGGTCACGACTTTAACATCGCGTCGCACGCGGGAGACGGCGTACATCAGCGCCAGTCCGTCCAGCGTACCCGTCGGGTGGTTGGCAATAATGACCAGCGGGCCATGTTCGGGGATTTGTTCAAGATCGCGGGCGGAAACGGTGCAGAGAATATCAAGGTGTTCCAGAACTTGCTCCACCATATCCAGTCCTTTCAGGTGGCGGTGTGCTGCGGCAAATTGCTGAAATTCGTCTTCGTAAAACAGTCTTTTTAACAGACTTTTTTGCCAGGGTGCAGGCCTCGCCTGAGGCCAAAGATCGTCGAGAACGCTATCGAGGCTAAACATGATTACTCCTCCTGCCGTCTTGCGAAGACAGTAGAAGGAGCAGATGTCGATTGTATTGCAGTTTGGTGAAGATTAGCGGAGGATTTTTTTCTCGGCCAGATCCAGCGCGAAGTAGCTGAAAATCAGATCCGCGCCTGCGCGTTTGATGGCGCCGAGGCTTTCCAGGATCACTTTCTCTTCGTCAATGGCACCCGCCAGCGCGGCGAATTTGATCATCGCGTACTCGCCGCTGACCTGGTAAGCGCCCAGCGGCAGCTCGGTACGCTCGCGGATGTCGCGCAGAATATCAAGGTACGCGCCAGCCGGTTTTACCATCAGGCAGTCTGCGCCCTGGGCTTCATCAAGCAGAGATTCACGAATCGCTTCCCGACGGTTCAGCGGGTTCATCTGATAGGTTTTACGATCGCCTTTCAGCGCCGTGCCCGCCGCTTCACGGAACGGGCCGTAGAAGGAGGAGGCGAATTTGGTGGAGTAGGACATGATGGCGGTGTCGGTAAAGCCTGCCGCGTCCAGCGCCTGACGAATCGCCTGAACCTGTCCGTCCATTGCCGCAGAAGGCGCGATGAAGTCCGCACCCGCAGCGGCAGCGACCACAGCCTGCTTGCCAAGGTTCAGCAGGGTGGCATCGTTATCCACGCCGTGATCGCACAGCACGCCGCAGTGGCCGTGAGAGGTGTATTCGCAGAAACAGGTATCGGACATGACGATCATTTCCGGCACGGTCTCTTTGCAGATGCGGGACATGCGGGCGACGAGGCCATCCTCTTTCCACGCGTCGCTGCCGGTGGCGTCGGTATGGTGAGAGATGCCGAAGGTCATCACCGAGCGGATCCCCGCGTTGGCGATGCGTTCGATCTCACGCGCCAGATATTTCTCCGGAATGCGCATTACGCCCGGCATGGCTTCGATGGCTTTGTAGTCATCGATCTCTTCTTCGACAAAAATCGGCAACACCAGATCGTTTAAGGTCAGGGTTGTCTCTTCAAACATAGCGCGCAGTGCAGGTGACTTGCGCAGGCGGCGGGGACGTGCAATTAAATCGGTCATGGTATGCCTGATGTTTGTGGAACAAAGAAGGCTAGTGTACCTCAAAGTGAAGACAGGTGTTTTACTAAAGTGGGCATTTTGTTTTTTGCAAAATGCGGCAGGGCAGGCTTTATATCATCAATATATAATACAGGTCAGTATATTGCTGAAAGGAAGAGGTATTCGTGTTGTTTCTATATTAAGGGGAATGCATCATTAAAAATGATCTATTATTTTTTGTTATATGCTTTGCATTGGTGAGGCTGTATTTTAACGTTTTGTTTTTATAATATTTATCTCGAGTAACCCATGCGTTTGCCGTTTTGAAGGTGCTATTGGTCTGGATACGGACTTAATGGAAACATTCATTGAACCTTTTCTAAATGAAAATGCATAATTCCCTCCGCAATAAAATATTGCCAAATGATGTGATGGACAAACTTGCTTACGTCCCTGAGGAGGGATGACCCAATGCAAACATGGAAAAAGAAACTGGTTGTATCTCAACTTGCATTAGCCTGCACCCTGGCTATCGCTTCTCAGGCCAATGCGAAGGATATTTCCGGTACGACATATAATACGTTTGGATATGATAATACCGCGTCTACCCCCTGGTATTATGGTTACGCTGACTGGGATTACTCCGATGCCAGCCACGATGGTGATATTTATCCGGTGATTAATAAATCTACCGTGAATGGTATTATTTCAACGTATTATCTGGATGATGGTGTCAATGGCCATGCCAATGCGCTGAGCATTTCTAACAGCACCATAAATGGCATGATCACGTCTGAATGTATGACCACGACCTGTGCAGATGGTGTAGATACCGACGGCACCAATCATACTCAGTACGATCGTTTTAGTTTGACGGTGGATAATTCTACTATCAACGATACCTATGAGCATTATGCTTACGACGTTGTAAATGGCGACAATACTGAAACCCATTATCTGGATACATATGCTCTGGGTAATGCGATTACGCTGGACGTAGAGTCTGATATCGTTATTCAGAATAACTCCCACGTAGCGGGCATCACACTGACGCAGGGTTATCAGGAGCCGGATAATACTCCTTACGACGGTGTTGAAGGCGTAGCCAACAGCAGCAAAGTCTTTACTGACACACTGCTGGTGAAAGACTCGGTACTGACTTCTGGTGCATACAGCGACCTGGGCACCAGCGGATTCTACGGCCAAACCGCGAAGCCGAGCGATTATGGAGAAACCAACGCGACAGCGGCGGATGATGCGGCGCTGATTGTGGCCGCCAGCGCGTCTGATAACGCGATGCAGACCGCCGCCACATTCGATCACTCCACCGTTACTGGTGACATTCTTTTCTCCAGCACCTTCGACAACAATTTCTACCCGAACGGCGATCCGGCAACCGATATCACCGATGACGGTGTGTATAACCCAACCACCAACGGCTGGGACGGTACCGATAAGCTCGACGTTACGCTGACCAACGGCAGTAAATGGGTGGGCGCAGCTCAGTCAAGTGTTGAAGCCATTGGTACCTCCCAGATGTACGGCCAGGGATATAGTGATGTGGACTGGAGCACCCTGTCCCCTAACAGCATCTGGCCTGACTCCACCTATGACAGCAACGACCACGTAGCGGGTGAAGAGGTCTATCAGAGCGGTCTGTTTAACATCGTGCTGGATAACGGCTCTGAGTGGGATACCCGCAAGGTTTCTAACATCGACATGCTGACGGTAAACAACCAGTCTCAGGTCAATGTTGAAAACTCAGGCCTGCTGGCGGATACCATCACCCTGACCAATGCTTCTTCAATGAATATCGGTGACAGCGGCGCCGTGGCGACCGACCATCTGTATCTGGACAGCTATAGCCGTGCGGCACTGACGGAAGAAACGGCCGAACTGTATGCCAACACCATCACCGTGGATAACGGTGCTGAGCTGGCGCTGGGGCTGGGTCAGGTTGATACGCACAATATGGTCCTGACCGATGGTGGTGTACTGAACGTTGCCAGCCGTGATTATGTGCTGAACAGCGATCTGAACAACGCACGCTATATCACCAACGATAAGTACAATGCTGATTATGACTACGGTGTTGTGGCGATTAACTCAGATGGCCATCTGTCAGTGAACGGTGACGTTGCAGGTAACTACCAGGTGCGCATTGACGATGCGACAGGTGCCGGTTCCGTTGCTGATTACAAAAACAAAGAGATTATTCGCGTCTATGACAATAACGCGGATACCACGGCCAGCTTTACTGCTGCAAACAAAGCCGATTTAGGTGCTTACACCTACCAGGCGCAGCAGCAGGGTGACACCGTTGTCCTCCAGCAGAAAGCGCTGACCGACTACGCCAATATGGCGCTGAGCATCCCATCTGCCAATACCAATATCTGGAACCTGCAGCAGGATACCGTAGGTACGCGTCTGACCAACAGCCGTCACGGCCTGGCGGACAACGGCGGAGCGTGGGTGAGCTACTTCGGTGGTAACTTCGACGGCGACAATGGCGTTATTAGCTACGATCAGGATGTGAGCGGCATTATGGTTGGTCTGGATACGCAGATTGACGGTAATAGTGCGAAGTGGATCGTCGGCGGTGCGGCAGGTTTCGCGAAGGGGGATATCAGCGATCGTACCGGTCAGGTCGATCAGGACAGCCAGACGGCAATGATCTACGCGTCGGCGAAGTTCATGAACGATCTGTTCCTCGACAGCTCCCTGAGCTACACCCGATTCAACAGCGATCTCTCTGCTAACATGAGCAACGGTCAATATGTTGATGGCAACACCACTAATGACGCAGTTGGTTTTGGGTTGAAACTGGGCTATGACTGGAAACCAAACCTGTCCGGCTATGTCACACCATACGCAGCCGTGTCTGGCCTGTTCCAGTCTGGCGATGATTATCGTCTCAGCAATGACATGCGCATGGATGGGCAATCTTACGATAGCCTGCGTTATGAACTCGGTGTTGATGCGGGTTACACCTTCAACTACGGCGGCGATCAGGCTCTGACGCCTTACTTCAAACTGGCCTACGTCTATGACGATGCCGATAACAATGCCGACATTAACGGTGACAGCATTGATAACGGCGTGAAAGGCTCCGCTGTGCGTGCAGGGTTGGGCACCCAGTTTAGCTTCACGAAGAACTTCAGTGCTTACACTGATGCCACTTATCTGGGCGGCGGCGACGTTGACCAGAACTGGGGCGCAAATCTGGGTGTGAAATATACCTGGTAATGAATAAAGCGGGGGAGTCATATCCCCCGCTTTTTATATACATAAATAAAAATAATATTGAACCGACAAATACGGATGCCTTGAGGTCTGCATGAACGTTAATGCGAAACCGCTTTCTGAATTAAGCCGGCTCGAACAGTGTTTGAAATCAGCCAGTACCCCTTTTAAAACTGCTCCACAACAATTAATTACACCAGGTGAGTGTCATGAACCCCGCACGACCGTATTACAAACCGGTATAATCAAAATTTATCGTTGTTCAGATGAGCTGCTTGTGGGCATCGCAACAGCACCTTTTATTTTAGGGCTGTCCACCGTGATGATTAATCATAGTCAGGAATATAGAGTGGTAGCCAAAACAGCCTGCACGGGATTTTATTTGCCCACTGAAACCACTCGTCAACTTATACAACAGAACGCGCTGTGGAAAGAGGCCTTCGGTTGGTTATCCTGGATAAACTACATTCTTGAGAAACGTGATATGCAGCTGGTGGGAAATAATTCCTACCATCAGATCCGCGCCATGCTGCTGAATATGGCAGAGTGGGATGAAACGCTGCGCTCAAAAATTGGTGTGATGAATCATATTCAACAAAGTACGCGTATTTCACGTTCAGTGGTTGCTGAGGTTCTCGCTGCCCTGCGGCAAGGTAACTACATCAATATGAGCCGGGGCAAGCTGGTCAGCATTAACCGCTTGCCCACGGAATATTAAGATCAGTTAGACGCGGTGAGCACCTGGGCTTTGTTGGCGCTCAGTTCAGCCACTAAGTTATTAATTCCGTCACTCATATTAACGAAACGCGTATGTGGGGAGCGGGTGACCACCACAAACGCGCCGACGTTTGACTGTGGGATCATGGCCATATAGGTGATGAATCCACCGCCGCCGCCGGTTTTCTGAATAATTCCCGGACGGCCATTTTTCGGCGCCATATAGACCCACCCCAGGCCGAGCGCATCGGCTTTACCCGGCACGTCCATCCCGATGACGCGGTGCAGTTGAGTACGCTGATAAATCAGAGTCTGCATGCGATCGGCCTGGCTGGTGCGAGCGTAGAAATCCGAGGAGAGGAACTGCTGCATCCAGCGCATCATGTCGCCAGGCGTGGAATAGACCCCGCCGCTGCCCACGGCCGCGAGCGTGTTATTACAGGGGCTCGCGCCTTTCTCTGCCACCATCAGGCGACGGCACTGATCCGGGGACGGGGTAAAGGTGGTGTCTTTCATACCCAGCGGGCGGGTAATCTGCTCTTCAAATAGCTGCGTATAGGGTTTACCCGCCGCCGTTGAAAGGGCGTCCGCCAGCAGGTCAAAGGCCAGGTTTGAATAAGAGGCCTGCGAACCCGGCGCCGCCTTCAGCGTGGCGGTACTCAGGTAGCTCCAGCGCTGGTCGCGCGTTGGCCAGACAAATACGTCACGATGCGCCGCCCCGCCCGGCTGCTCACGCGGCAGGGCGCTGGTATGAGTGGCAAGGTTCACAAGCCGGATCGGCGTTCCCTGCCAGGTCGGAACCCGGGCGCCTGGCGGCGCGTATTTGCTGAGCGGGTCGTCGAGTTTTACCACGCCCTGGTCGAGCAGTTTCACCAGCATTTCGCTGGTCATGAGCTTGGTTAAGGATGCAATGCGGATAACGGAATCCAGCTGCGGGTGAACGTTATTTCCCGGGCGCGTTTCGCCAAAGCTGCGGAACACACGCTGGTTGCCGTCGATGACGACCATCGCCATCCCGGTCGCGCCGCTGCCGTAATAGATAAGGTTCGCGTAGCGATCGGCAATATCTGAAGCTAAAACGGGCGCCGTCAGCGGTTGGGCTGCCTGGGCGGTAGAAAAGCTCACCGCACACAGCGCGGCAAAAGAGAGCAGACAACGTTTCAACGAAAAGCATCCATGAAGTGAATGAGGAAAGTAATGGGTATTTATACTACTAATCGGTACCGCGCAATGCCCCGAA
The DNA here is from genome assembly GCF_000493015.1 of Enterobacter sp. MGH 24. NCBI lineage: Bacteria > Pseudomonadati > Pseudomonadota > Gammaproteobacteria > Enterobacterales > Enterobacteriaceae > Enterobacter > Enterobacter sp. MGH 24. The sequence continues at coordinate 2,416,347 of NZ_KI535657.1, forward strand.
TTGTATAACGATAGCGAGAAAAACGTAACCATGGGTAAATATGAACAATTTACTGACGAGCCATCTCCCATTTTGTGACATCGGGCTTATGATAGGCACCAGTGTCACTCAATCTTACGGAGAACGGTATGTCTGAGAAGCGTGTGGTTATGGTTGTCGATATGCAGAACGGGGTATTTGAAACCCCTCGTCATCAGCGCGAAAAGTGTGTCTTTCTGATCAACCAGCTTACGCAGGCAGCCGACAAGGTGATTTTTATTCAGCATACCGAGGCCGGAGGTCTTGAAGAGGGAAGCGAAGGGTTTGCGCTACTGCCTGAACTCCATCAGCCTGCTGACGCGCTTTACGTGACCAAAACCGCCTGCGATGCCTTCTATAACACCGCGCTTGAGGCGCTGCTGCGTGAGCAGGGCATTCGCGAGTTTGTTATCTGCGGCTGCGCCACCGATTACTGCGTCGATGCGACGGTGAAGAACGGCGTCAGCCGGGGTTATCACATCACCGTCGCGGAAGATGCCCATACTACCGCCAATCGCCCGGCGGCAGAGGCGCAGATCGTGATTAACCACCACAATGACGTCTGGCGTAACTTCATCGCGCCGGCGAATCCTCTCGCAGTGAAACGCACCGAAACAATTCTCGAAAACTGGAAAGCGAACTAATAATCAACCCTCGGGTCTGACCTTTTTGCCCAGGCCGGGAGGCTGGCTCGGGCAGGTTTTTCGTGTGGTAACGTGTTGTGCACAGCAACAACCATAACAACAAGAAGGAAGCATTATGTTTAAGTCTTTTTTCCCAAAGCCGGGGCCTTTTTTCCTGTCGGCATTTATTTGGGCACTCATCGCTGTCATTTTCTGGCAGGCGGGCGGCGGCGCATGGCTGACGCGCATCACGGGGGCAACGGGTGATGTGCCGATTAGCGCGGCGCGCTTCTGGTCGCTGAGCTATCTGCTGTTTTATGCCTACTACATGGTATGCGTGGGGCTGTTTGCGCTGTTCTGGTTTGTTTATTCTCCGCACCGCTGGCAGTACTGGTCGATCCTCGGCACATCGCTGATTATCTTTGTCACCTGGTTCCTCGTGGAAGTGGGTGTGGCGGTTAACGCCTGGTATGCGCCGTTCTACGATCTGATTCAGACCGCGCTGAGCTCGCCGCACAAGGTGACCATCAATCAGTTCTACCATGAAGTCGGGATCTTCCTCGGTATCGCCCTTATTGCGGTGATCATCGGCGTGATGAACAACTTCTTCGTCAGCCACTACGTTTTCCGCTGGCGTACCGCGATGAATGAACATTACATGGCGCACTGGCAGCACCTGCGCCATATCGAAGGCGCCGCGCAGCGTGTGCAGGAAGACACCATGCGTTTTGCCTCCACCCTTGAAGACATGGGCGTAAGCTTTATCAACGCCATCATGACGCTGATCGCCTTCCTGCCCGTGCTGGTAACGCTCTCTGCGCATGTGCCGGATCTGCCGATTGTCGGTCATCTTCCGTATGGTCTGGTGATTGCCGCGATCGTCTGGTCGCTGATGGGTACGGGCCTGCTGGCGGTGGTGGGGATCAAACTGCCGGGCCTGGAGTTTAAAAATCAACGCGTGGAAGCCGCTTACCGTAAAGAGCTGGTTTACGGTGAAGATGATGCTAACCGCGCCTCGCCGCCGACCGTCCGCGAGCTGTTTGGCGCCGTGCGTCGTAACTACTTCCGACTCTACTTCCACTATATGTATTTCAATATTGCCCGTATCTTGTATCTGCAGGTGGACAATGTTTTCGGTTTGTTCCTGCTGTTCCCGTCGATTGTTGCGGGTACGATTACGCTCGGTCTGATGACGCAGATTACTAACGTTTTCGGTCAGGTACGTGGGTCGTTCCAGTACCTGATCAGCTCCTGGACCACCCTGGTAGAACTGATGTCCATCTATAAGCGTCTGCGCAGCTTTGAACGTGAGCTGGACGATCGTGATCTGCAGGAAGTCACCAACACATTTAGCTAATACAGGAAGTTGCTATGTCTTTTGCCGTACCGCGCGCGTTACCGTTGTCCTTGCTGGCCGCTCTTGTGCTGGCAGGCTGTGCCGAAAAAGGGGCCGCTCCGCTCAAAAAGGGGGAGAAGCCCGTCGATGTGGCGAGCGTAGTGCGGCAGAAAATGCCCGCCAGCGTGAAGGATCGCAATGCGTGGGCAGATGCGCTGGCAAAAACCTTTGAAAGCCAAAAGATCGCGCCGACCGAGGAGAATATCTGCTCGGTGCTGGCGGTGGCGCAGCAGGAGTCGATGTACCAGTCAGACCCGGTCGTGCCGGGTCTGAACAAAATTGCCTGGAAAGAGATCGACCGCCGCGCGGAATCCATGCATATCCCGGTGTTCCTAGTGCATACCGCGCTTAAAATCACCTCGCCGAACGGCAAAAGCTACAGCGAACGGCTGGATGCGGTGAAAACCGAAAAACAGCTTAGCGCCATCTTTGATGATTTCATCAGTATGGTCCCGATGGGGCAGAAGCTGTTTGGTTCACTGAACCCGGTACACACCGGTGGCCCGATGCAGGTGAGCATTGCGTTCGCGGAGAAGCATACCGACGGCTACCCGTGGAAAATCGACGGTACGGTGCGCCAGGAGGTCTTCTCCCTGCGCGGCGGGCTGTGGTTCGGCACGTATCATCTGCTGAACTATCCGGCGAACTACAATGAGCCGCTGTACCGCTTTGCCGACTTTAACGCGGGCTGGTATGCCAGCCGTAATGCGGCATTCCAGAGTGCGGTCAGCCGCGCAACCGGCGTCAAGCTGGCGCTGGACGGCGATCTCATCGCCTACGGCAGCAGCGAGGCGGGAAGCACCGAGCTGGCAGTACGGAAATTATCGACCACGCTTGGCTTGAGCAACAGCGACATTCGCCGTCAGCTTGAAAAAGGCGACAGCCTGGCATTCGAGAAAACGGATCTGTACAGGAAGGTGTTTGCGCTTGCGGAGCAGAAAAGCGGGAAAGCGTTACCGAGGGCTTTCCTGCCGGGGATCCAGCTGGAAAGCCCGAAGATCACGCGTAACCTCACTACCGCATGGTTTGCAAAACGCGTGGACGATCGTCGGGCTCGCTGTATGGGGCTTTAACGGCGACGGCGACGGCGGAAGCGAAAGCGCAGCACTAACGCCACAACGCCCAGAATCATACATCCCGCGAGGAAAGGAATCAGGCCGAACAGTGTGCTGACACCAAACCCAATCTCAACTCGCGGACGTCCGTTATCCTGCACCTGCATCAGGTGTTCATAAACGCCAGGCGCATGGACCAGCATATTGAGCAGCTGGGAACCGGCCCAGAAGCAGAACAGGACAAACAGGGCATAAGCGATATTACCCGCCGTGGAGGTTTTTGGTTTGCCGCCAAAAATCGGTTTCGACAATGTAAAGTCAGCCATGTTGACCTCCCGTGGTATCACTCTGTTTTAATACGCGTCTTACGGGGTGAGTTTGACAGGTCATCGCATTTGTCAATATCAGAATCGTGGTAATTTGCGCTCAGGAATCCTCCTGGATTGTCGATTTCTGCAGCACATCACAATTTCATTACTTAAGTGAAATTGCGTCGCGTTTCAGAATTTCCGTATCTGCCACAGACCTGGCCGAAAAACTGTGAGAGGATGTCTTTTTTTCCTGCCGGAGTTGTTATGAAGCTCACGTCCAAACTACGCCGTGACTGGCACTACTACGCCTTTGCCATCGGGCTGATCTTTATTCTTAACGGCGTCGTGGGCCTGTTGGGGTTTGAAGCAAAAGGGTGGCAAACGTATGCCGTCGGGCTGGTGACCTGGGTGATAAGTTTCTGGCTGGCGGGGCTGATTATCCGCCGTCGCCCTGAAGAGACGACAGCGGATGAGGCGGAGTCGGCGAAGCGCGCCGATTAACCGTTTACGGAACTTTTAAGCGCGCTGTCGGCGGCGTGACGCTCCAGCGCCAGTTCGATCAGGCGAGTGATCAACTCCGGGTAGCTCAGGCCGCTCGCCTGCCACAGTTTCGGATACATGCTGATGTTAGTGAACCCCGGCAGCGTGTTGATTTCATTGATCACCACTTCGTTTTCCGGCGTCAGGAACACATCCACGCGCGCCATGCCGCAGCAGCCGAGCGTCTGATAAGCGCGAATGGCGATCGCCCGGATTTTATCGTTAACCGCCGGATCGAGATCCGCAGGCACGACAACCTGCGCCCCTTTGTCATCAATGTATTTGGTGTCGTACGAGTAGAAGTCGCTGTTTAACACCACTTCACCGCAGGTGCTCGCCTGTGGAAAATCGTTGCCCAGTACGGCGCACTCAATTTCACGGCCTTTGATGCCCTGCTCAACCACCACTTTATGGTCGAACTCAAACGCCAGACGGACGGCCTGCGTGAACTCTGCTTCGCTGGTGACCTTGCTGACGCCTACGGAGGAGCCCTGGTTTGCCGGCTTCACAAACAGCGGCAGACCCAGCTCTCCGCTAATTTGCGCGAAGGTGTGCGTGTCGCGGTTGGCGCGGGTGAGGGTCACGAATGGCGCAATGTTCAGCCCGGCATCGCGCAGCAGGCGTTTGGTGACGTCTTTGTCCATGCACGCGGCAGAGCCGAGTACGTCCGAACCGACGAACGGCAGGTTGGCCATGCGCAGCATCCCCTGCAGGGAACCATCTTCCCCCAGAGTGCCGTGGACGATGGGGAAGACAACATCGATCTGGGCGAGAGCCTGCGCGTTGCCGGCGTCGATGAGCTGCCCCTTCACGACGCCGGGTACGGTGGCGACGCTCACTTCTGAAGGATTAAGGGCAATGTGTGCCGGATCGTGAGCATTCAGCAGATACTGGCTGGCATCGTTAACGTGCCACTGGCCCTGCTTATCAATGCCCAGCAGCACCACGTCGAAACGGCTTTTATCGATTGCATCAACGATATTTTTGGCCGATTGCAATGACACTTCGTGTTCCGCTGATTTTCCCCCAAAGACAATACCTACGCGCTGCTTAGCCATCTCACTCTCTTCCAGTCTGACGAAAAGCCAATAACATACCACGATGCCCGGCGGGTTTCGCGGCCTTCTGCCATAATGTTTTGGGGAATGTTGAGGGGGGAGAGTGAAAGGAAAAACGCTGCTGACCGTTTTGATTATTGTGGCCGTTGCAACGGCGGGTTACCGCTGGTTGCCGTCTTACTACAACCCTTTCATGCCGCTGACCCTTGACGACCCGCCGGGCCGAATCACCCAGTATAAGCTTCGGCGCTTAACCCCCGAGGCGTGCGCGAGCCTGCTGTCGCAGGCTAACCAAAGAGATCTCATCCGCACCCAGCCGGTGGCGAACAGCGGCGGCGCGTGTCCGCTTAACAACGTTGTGCGCGTACGTGACTTCGGCCCGGTCAGCCTGAACAGCAGCTTTCTTGCCAGCTGTCCGCTGGCGCTCGGCTCTGCGCTGTTTATCAGCCAGCAGGCCCGGCCGCTGACAAAACGCTATACGGGCAGCGACCTGACCCGCATCGACCATCTCGGCAGCTTTGCCTGCCGCAATATTTACCACCGCCCTGACGCACGACGCAGCGAACATGCCACGGCGGAAGCGCTGGATATCGCCGCTTTTCGGCTGGCGAACGGGGAACGCGTCACGGTGCTGAACGGCTGGAAGGCGGCAACAACGCAGCCATGGCTGAAGGCAATGCTGGCGGCAAGCTGCGGCTACTACGGGAACGGTCTGGGGCCAGAGTATAACGCGGCGCACGCCAACCACTTTCATCTGGGGATGCGCGGTGTTGGGCTCTGCCGCTGAAGCATAATATTCCGCCAGAAAATGGATGATTTGTGACTTATTTCACAAATATGATGACTGGGAAGATAAAACACCAAAGTCAGTCAGGCCGCATCTCTGGTGCGACGTCAAAACGCGTAACTTGCTAATCTGTAGGCGAATTCGCCTAAAAATGAAGACTATTTCTTTATGGAATCCTGGAAAGTTAATCTCATCTCGGTCTGGTTCGGCTGCTTCTTCACCGGGCTGGCCATCAGCCAGATCCTGCCGTTCCTGCCGCTGTACGTTTCGCAGCTGGGGGTGACCTCGCATGAAGCGCTCTCCATGTGGTCCGGCCTGACGTTCAGCGTCACGTTTCTGGTCTCCGCCATTGTGTCACCGATGTGGGGCAGCCTGGCGGATCGGAAAGGCCGAAAACTGATGCTGCTGCGCGCCTCGCTCGGGATGGCGATTGCCATTCTGCTGCAGGCCTTCGCCACCAACGTCTGGCAGCTGTTTTTCCTGCGCGCGGTGATGGGGCTGACGTCAGGGTACATTCCGAATGCCATGGCGCTGGTCGCCTCTCAGGTGCCGCGCGAGCGTAGCGGCTGGGCGCTGAGTACGCTCTCCACGGCGCAGATCAGCGGCGTCATCGGCGGTCCGCTGCTGGGCGGCTTTCTGGCGGACCACGTCGGGCTGCGCGCGGTATTTATCATCACTGCGATCCTGCTGGTGGTCAGTTTTCTGGTCACGCTCTTTCTTATCAAAGAGGGAGGCCGCCCGGTTATCAGTAAATCGGAACGCCTGAGCGGCAGGGCCGTCTTCGCCTCTCTGCCTTATCCTGGGCTGATGATCAGCCTGTTTGTGACCACCATGGTTATCCAGCTTTGTAACGGTTCGGTCGGTCCGATTCTGGCGCTGTTTATCAAGTCGATGGAGCCGGAGAGCACAAATATCGCTTTTCTGAGCGGCATGATTGCCGCCGTGCCGGGCGTATCCGCCCTGATTTCCGCGCCGCGTCTGGGAAAACTGGGTGACAGGATCGGCACGGCGCGCATCCTGATGGCGACGCTGATCTTTGCGGTGGTGCTCTTCTTCGCGATGTCGTTTGTCACCTCTCCGCTTCAGCTTGGCGTATTGCGATTTCTGCTCGGGTTTGCTGATGGCGCCATGTTGCCAGCGGTACAGACCCTGCTGGTTAAATATTCCAGCGACCAGGTGACGGGGCGTATTTTTGGCTATAACCAGTCATTTATGTATCTGGGGAATGTTGCCGGTCCGCTTATTGGCGCATCCGTTTCCGCGATGGCCGGTTTTCGCTGGGTATTTGCGGCCACAGCTATTGTCGTTTTAATCAATATTATCCAGCTGGCTATTGCGCTGCGTCGCCGCAGACAAATGGCGGAGGCTAAGTCGGCGAGATAATCATTTCGTTGATGTATTATATATTCTTATAGTAGCCGCATTTTTATATAACAAAATGCGGCTTTTTTTATAGAAAAACGTTTCGCTCACCGTGACTGTCCTTTAATTCCGTTCCTGCATCACTTTTGCATACCATAATAAATTTCTTCTCTTTGCATTATGGATTCAGAGTGATAACGTCAGACAAAACTGAAAAAGGAACTGGCACGATGAAAAATCTCATTGCTGAATTGCTGGTCAAGCTGGCACAAAAGGAAGAAGAGTCAAAAGAGCTGGTCGCTCAGGTCGAAGCGCTGGAAATTGTGGTCACCGCGCTGCTGCGACAAATGGCGAAAACCGATCAACAGGCGTTGATTGAGAGCGTTGAAGGGGCGCTGGAGAGCGTCAGACCTGAATCGCAGGTACCGGTTGAAGATGCAGAGATGCTCCACCAATACGTAAAGAAGCTGTTAAGGCATCCGCGCAGCTAAACCGTCACAGGACGTAACGACGTGTCATAGAATTGTCATGCAGGATGCCTATAGTCGCTCTGTTTTTATTTTTATGTATTTGTACATGGAGAAAATAAATTGAAACAGAGCGCACTTTTCATTGCATTACTTCCCCTGTTAATTACTCCCGCCATTTATGCCGACACTTCTCATACCAGCGTGCTGGATAATCGTGCGGCAAAAGGGGATATCACCCAGCCTGGCGGCGCACGCCGTTTATCAGAAGATCAAACTGCCGCTATTCGCGCTTCGCTGAATGATAAGCCGGCGAAAAATATTATTCTGCTAATTGGCGATGGAATGGGCGATTCCGAAATCACGGCGGCGCGGAATTACGCTGAGGGTGCGGGCGGCTTTTTTAAAGGTATCGACGCATTACCGCTGACCGGACAATATACCCATTACGCGCTGGATAAAAAAACCGGTAAACCGGATTACGTTACGGACTCCGCGGCCTCTGCCACGGCGTGGTCCACCGGTGTGAAAACCTATAATGGCGCACTGGGTGTGGATATTCACGAAAAAGATCATCAAACCCTTCTGGAGATGGCAAAAGCGGCGGGTCTGGCGACCGGCAACGTCTCTACCGCTGAGCTTCAGGATGCAACGCCTGCAGCACTGGTGGCGCACGTGACCTCGCGTAAATGCTACGGCCCGTCAGTGACCAGCGAAAAATGCCCAACGAACGCGCTGGAAAAAGGTGGCAAAGGCTCGATTACGGAACAGCTGCTGAACGCGCGTCCTGACGTGACCCTGGGCGGCGGCGCGAAAACCTTCGCGGAAACCGCGACGGCGGGCGAGTGGCAGGGCAAAACGCTGCGCGAGCAGGCGCAGGCCCGCGGCTATCAGCTGGTGAGTGACGCCAGTTCGCTGGCGGCAATTACCGACGCGAACCAGGACAAACCGCTGCTGGGGCTATTCTCTGACGGCAACATGCCCGTGCGCTGGGAAGGACCAAAAGCCTCTTATCACGGCAATATCGATAAACCTGCCGTGACCTGCACCCCGAACCCGAAACGCACTGACAGCGTACCGACGCTGGCGGCGATGACCGATAAAGCCATCTCTCTGCTGAGCAAGAGCGAAAAAGGGTTCTTCCTGCAGGTAGAGGGCGCGTCGATCGATAAGCAGGATCACGCGGCGAACCCGTGCGGCCAGATTGGCGAAACCGTCGATCTGGACGAAGCGGTGCAGAAGGCGCTTGAGTTCGCGAAAAAAGACGGCAACACCCTGGTGATCGTCACCGCGGACCATGCGCACGCCAGCCAGATCATCCCGGCAGATACCAAAGCCCCGGGCCTGACGCAGGCGCTGAACACCAAAGATGGCGCCGTTATGGTGATGAGCTACGGCAACTCTGAAGAAGAGTCCATGGAGCACACCGGCACCCAGCTGCGCATTGCAGCCTACGGCCCGCACGCGGCAAACGTGGTAGGCCTGACCGATCAAACGGATCTGTTCTACACCATGAAGGCGGCGCTGGGTCTTAAATAATAAAATCCCGGCGGAAATCACGTCTGCCGGGTGGTTTTTTTCCCGTCACGAACCAGACTTACAGGGAATGTTCACAAAAGGATGGTGCAATGAAAACAACATTACTGGTTACTCTGCTCTCCGGCCTGTTCCTGGTCGCATCGGCGAACGCGGAAGAGAAAACGCTAACGCCGCAACAACAGCGTATGACCACCTGTAATCAACAGGCGACGTCTCAGAGTCTGAAGGGAGATGCCCGCAAGACCTACATGAGCGACTGCCTTAAAAATGGCGCCGCGAAGCCCGCTGAAAAAAGCCTGACGCCGCAGCAGCAAAAAATGCGCGAGTGTAATGCGAAAGCGACGGAACAGTCCCTGAAAGGGGACGACCGCAGCAAGTTCATGAGTGCCTGCCTGAAGAAAAAAGTGTAGTTCTAACGGGTGAGCGGCTTCGGCGGCTCACCCGAAATTTCATACTTTCCCCGCAGACCCCCTCTCTATAATTTGGGAAAATGTTTCAGAATATTCCCAAAAATGATGAATGATGAAACGTATTACAACAAAAAGCGCATTCGGGAAGAGTGGAATTTAACCCTTTCTCAGGATGACCCTCACCGCGCCGGCATTCAGTTTGCCCGGCGAGTTCGGCTGGCGCGCGCCGTCGGGCTGGCGGCGATGTTTTTCCCGGTTGCGGGGATGCTGGTCACCCATTTTTTACCCGGTGGCTGGTGGCTTTTACTGGTGGGGTGGGCGTTCGTCTGGCCCCATTTCGCCTGGCAGCTATCCTGCCGCGCCGCTTCACCTCATCAGCAGGAAATTTTTAATCTCAAAATCGATGCCATTATTGCCGGGCTCTGGATCGGCGTGATGGGGATGAATGCATTACCCACCGCAGCGCTGGTGATGATGGTGGGGATGAATATGATGGGCTCCGGCGGCTGTCGTCTGTTCATCCCGGGGATCGCGTTGACGCTGCTCTCCGCGCTGGTGACCCTGCCGCTCGTCGGGAAGGTGGTCGTCTTCAACCCCGACCCCGTAGAGTGGATCCTGACGCTGCCCGTACTCATGCTTTATCCCATGCTGTTTGCCTGGCTCAGCCACCGCACCGCCGTCAGGCTTGCGGAGCACAAGCGGCGGCTGGAAATGATGAGCACCCGAGACGGCATGACCGGGGTCTTTAACCGACGACACTGGGAAATGCTGCTGCGAAATGAATTTGAGCACTGTCGGCGCGACCACCGCACCGCCACGATACTGCTGATTGATATCGACCACTTTAAAAACATCAACGATACCTGGGGGCACGACGTGGGCGACGAGGCGATCGTTGCTATTACGCGCCAGCTCCAGCGGTCGGTACGATCAGGCGATGCTATCGGCCGGTTTGGCGGGGATGAGTTTGCGGTGATCATGTCCCAGACGGCGGCGGAAAGCGCCATCGCCGTGATGTCGCGGCTGCATGAGCGGCTGGAAAAGCTGACGTTACCGTGCGCGCCAAAAGAAGCGCTGCGCATTAGCGTAGGCGTTGCCCCCTGGGGACCGCAGTTTGGACACTATCGGGAATGGCTGAAGGCGGCTGACGTGGCGCTGTACAAGGCGAAAAATGCCGGGCGCGGCCGCACCGAAGTGGCGGCCTGACGCCCGACGGCGAGGATCAGGATTTACTCAGCTTCTCTGATTTTTCCATGCATTTTGCCATCGCTTCAATGACCGCCGAGCGGAACCCGCGCTCCTCCAGCACCCGCACCGCTTCGATGGTGGTACCGCCCGGGGAGCAGACCATATCTTTCAGCTCGCCCGGGTGTTTGCCGGTTTCCAGCACCATTTTGGCGGAACCCATGACGGCCTGCGCGGCGAACTTATACGCCTGCGCGCGCGGCATTCCGCCAAGCACGGCGGCGTCGGCCATCGCTTCTAAAAACATGAAAACATAGGCAGGGGCTGAGCCACTCACGCCGACCACCGGATGGATCATCGATTCGGCAATCACTTCAGCCTCACCGAAGCAGCGGAAAATATTCAGCACATCGGCCACTTCTTCCGTGGTCACCAGCGCGTTAGGCGTGACGGAGGTCATGCCGGCGTTGACCAGCGAGGGGGTGTTGGGCATCGCGCGGACGATTTTACGATCGTGACCGAGCGCGCGCGCCAGCTGATCGAGCGTGACGCCCGCGGCAATCGACACGACCAGCGTCTCTTTATTCAGGCTGGAGGTGATATCGCTCAGCACTTTGATCATGATGTTTGGCTTGACGGCGCCAAAGACGATATCGGCGACCTGGGCCACTTCCTGCGCGCTAACGGCTGCGTTGATCCCGTATTGATCGCGCAGCGCGGCGACCTTGTCAGGTGACGGGGTATAGACCCAGATCTGACCCGGCAGCACCTGCCCGCTGGCGATCAGACCGCCCAGGATGGCTTTGCCCATGTTACCGCAGCCGATAAACCCGATTTTCTTGTCCATCACGATTCTCCGTCATTATGCGTTGTTTTCTCTGATTGATAGCTTAACAACGAAATGCAGGCGACAATAGTCGACAGAGTCATTATGGGGAGACAATATGGCGATTTGGGTTGATGCGGACGCGTGTCCGAATGTGATTAAAGAGATTTTATTTCGCGCCGCCGAGCGCGTTCAGATGCCGCTGACGCTGGTGGCAAACCAGAATATTCGCGTACCGCCTTCGCGGTTCATCCGCTCTTTGCGCGTGCCGGCCGGGTTCGACGTGGCGGATAACGAAATTGTTCGCCTGTGCAGCGCCGAGGATCTGGTGATCACGGCGGATATTCCGCTGGCCGCCGAAGTGCTGGAGAAAGGGGCGGCGGCGCTCAATCCGCGCGGGGAGCGTTACTCGCCTTCGACCATTCGCGAGAAGCTCACCATGCGCGATTTTATGGATACGATGCGGGCCAGCGGCGTGCAGACCGGTGGACCGGACAGCCTGTCCCAGCGCGATCGCCAGCAGTTCGCTGCCGAGCTGGATAAATGGCTACTGGAAGTGAAGCGCCGCACAGCGTAATGATAATTATTGTCAATTTGTGGTACAGTGTGGCCTCCACAGGGTTGTCATCCCGTACCGCTTTGCAGTAAAGTAATCGCAACATCTTCTGCAATTATTTCTTTACACTCTTCAGCCATCCGGCATCAAGGGGAACACCTGGCATGACCCAACCCATCTTTTTAGTTGGCCCTCGCGGCTGTGGGAAAACCACCGTTGGCCTGGAGCTGGCACGCGTGTGTCATCGCCAGTTTGTTGATACCGACCACTGGCTGCAAACCGAGGCCGGAAAAACCATCGCTGAGATTGTTGAGCAAGAGGGCTGGGAGAGCTTTCGCGCACGCGAAACCGCCGCGCTGAAAGCGGTCACTATCCCGTCTGCGGTTATCGCAACAGGCGGGGGCATTGTTCTGGCGGAGTGTAATCGTCACTTTATGCGCGAAAAGGGGATTGTGATTTATCTCAGCGCGCCGGTGTCGGCTCTGGTAGGGCGTCTGGAAGCGTTTCCGGAAGAGGGGCAGCGTCCCGCGCTGACCTCCAGGCCACTCAACGAAGAAGTGAGTGAAGTGCTGGCCGAACGCGATGCGCTATACCGCGAAGCGGCTCACCACGTGGTGGATGCGTCCGCGTCTCCCGAAGACGTTGTGATTCAGATTATTACCGCCCTGCGTTTGGCTTGTGCCAGCTAAGCGGCGTCTATACTTATAGCTCAGACATAAAAAAAGGATGAGCTATGCCAACCAGACCTCCCTATCCGCGTGAAGCGCGCATTGTTACCGTTGAAAAAGGCCATACGGGTCATACCGTGACCTGGTATCAACTGCGCGCCGATCACCCCAAGCCGGACTCGCTGATCAGTGAACACGAGACTGAACAGGAAGCGCTGGACGCGAAACGGCGCTACGAAGATCCCGATATAACCTGAATGTTTTCCTAAACGCTCCAATATCGTGCCTGAATCACACTTTTTACTCATCGGGAAAGTTAAGCAGGAGTTAATATTTAGTTATTACAAGTAACTCCGGTATCGGCAGGCGATCTTTACATTTCGATGTCGGGATCACCTGCTACGCTTGGTCCTGTTTTGTTTAAAAAACGAACTGTGCAGCGTAGTGAGCCTGTACCTGTGTACACGATGTTGGAGTAATGGAAGGCGATAAAAATGAAGGCAACGTTGGCGATCCTCACTATTGGTGTGGTCCCTGTAAGCGAAGTGTTACCGCTCTTAACCGAGCATGTATCTGAACAACAGATAACGCATCTCAGCCTGCTGGGGAAGATGAGTCGGGAAGAGGTCATGGAAGACTACGCTGTCGAGGCGGGGGAGGATCCCCTGGCGACGTTATTAAGTGACGGTAAACTGGCGCACGTTTCACGTCAGAAAATCGAGCGCTCGCTGCAGGGCGTGATAGAAGTGCTCGATAATCAAGGTTATGACGTTATTTTGCTGATGAGTACCGCACCCATTAAGGGGCTTACGGCGCGGAATGCGATTTTGCTGGAGCCGATGCGGATCATTCCACCGCTGGTGGCCTCTATCGTTGATGGCCATCAGGTAGGGGTGATTGTTCCCATTGAGGAGCTCATGGATAACCAGGAGGCAAAATGGCAGGTGCTGGAAAAAGTGCCCTTGTACGCGCTGGCAAATCCGTTCTGGGACAGTGAGGCCAAGCTCATTGCTGCCGGGAAGGAACTGCTTGAGAGAGGGGCGGACGTCTTGATCCTGGACTGCCTGGGTTTCCATCAGCATCATCGTGACCTGCTGCAAAAAGCGCTGGATGTTCCCGTGCTGTTATCCAACGTTCTGATGGCTCGCCTGGCCTCGGAACTTCTCATGTAATGATTTTGCGTGACAGGTGATGAGCATGGCCCCTATAGTGAATTTTTATCTATAAGTATAAGGGCCAGTTCATGCTTCAAAGTAACGAATACTTTTCCGGTAAAGTGAAATCCATTGGTTTTACCAGCAGCAGCACTGGCCGCGCCAGTGTCGGCGTAATGGCGGAAGGGGAATACACCTTTGGCACGGCGGAAGCTGAAGAAATGACGGTCGTCAGCGGGGCGCTGAACGTCTTACTGCCGGGTGAAACGGAATGGAAAGTTTACGCTGCCGGGCAAGTTTTCAACGTCCCTGGCCACAGCGAATTTCATTTGCAGGTGGCTGAACCCACCTCTTATCTGTGCCGCTACCTGAAATAAAAAATAAGCCGGGTGGCGCTAACGCTTACCCGGCCTGCGTTTTGCCTGTTATCTCTGCGCTTCGCCGCCGAGACCTTCCACCAGATTCTGAATCAACGCGGCCAGCTCGCCGGTCATCAGGATGAAGTCCGCGTCAAAACGCTGGGCGTAATCTTCCCTGTCGATATCTTCGTTCTGATCGCGCAGCTCGTCGCAGAACTTTAGACGCTTCACGGAGCCGTCGTCGCACATCACGAACTGAATACGCTGCTGCCAGTCGAGCGCCAGTTTAGTGACCACTTTGCCCGCTTCGATATGGACGGCGATCTCGTCGCTCACCAGATCCTGCTTCTTCGCGCGGATCACGCCGCCATCTTCCAGCAGGGCTTTCAGCTCGGCTTCATCAAGGATCTGGAAACCCTGTGCCGCAGCGCCGCTGCGTACCCATTCGGTCAGCGTCAGCTCGATCGGCGTTTCAAGCGCCAGCGGAACGACCGGTAAAGAGCCGATGCTTTTGCGCAGCAGGGCCAGCGTATCTTCTGCTTTCTTGGCGCTGGCGCAGTCCACCATGATCAGCCCGTTGACGGTGTCGATCCACATCATGGTCTGGCTGAAGCGGCTGAAGGCGCGAGGCAGTAGGGAGTGCAGCACTTCGTCTTTCAGCGAATCTTTTTCGGTCTTTTTCAGCTTGCGGCCCTGTTCGGCTTCCAGCTTGAAAATTTTTGCTTCGAGCGCCTGCTTAACCACCGGCGTCGGCAGGATTTTCTCTTCTTTGCGGGCGCAGACGATGATTTGACCCGTGCTGCTGGCGTGGGTCAGTGCATCGCTTTGTGAACCCATTGGCGGAACCCAACCGGTTTTCGCCATATCCTGGCTACCGCAAGGGGAAAAGGTATAAGCGGCTAACTGTTTTTCCATCTCTTCTGCACGCAGCGAAACGTCGCGGCTGAGACGGTAAACCATCAAATTTTTGAACCACAGCATGATAATTTCCACGGCCTTGTCGTTAAATCAGCGGGCATGATAACGAATTGTCGCATCGCTTGCATTGCTAATCGGGAAGCGTGCTTCTACTCTGTTGATAATCAAAATAATGAGGAGAGTCTTGTGCGTATTGGGATCGATTTGGGCGGCACCAAAACAGAAGTCATCGCACTGAGCGAGCAGGGGGAGCAGCTGTTTCGCCATCGTCTGCCGACGCCGCGCGATGATTATCACCAGACTATCGAGACGATTGCCAGCCTGGTTGAGATGGCAGAGCAGGCGACAGGGCAAACCGGCAGCGTCGGGATGGGGATCCCGGGGTCGATCTCGCCGTATACCGGGGTGGTTAAAAATGCCAACTCCACCTGGCTCAACGGTCAGCCGTTTGATAAGGATTTGAGCGTGCGCCTGAGCCGGGAAGTGCGTCTGGCCAACGATGCCAACTGCCTGGCGGTCTCTGAGGCTATCGACGGTGCGGCGGCCGGTGCCCGGACCGTGTTTGCCGTGATCATTGGTACCGGCTGCGGCGCGGGCGTGGCGTTCGGCGGGCGCGCTCATATCGGCGGCAACGGCACGGCAGGCGAGTGGGGACACAACCCGCTGCCGTGGATGGACGAAGATGAGCTTAAATACCGCGCTGAAGTGCCGTGCTACTGCGGAAAGCAAGGCTGTATTGAGACGTTTATCTCCGGCACCGGGTTTGCGACCGACTACCACCGTCTGAGCGGCCAGCCGCTGAAGGGCAACGAAATTATGCGTCTGGTCGACGAGCAGGATCCGGTTGCCGAGCTGGCCCTTAGCCGCTACGAAATGCGGCTGGCGAAATCCCTGGCGCACGTGGTGAATATTCTCGATCCGGACGTTATTGTGCTCGGCGGCGGCATGAGCAACGTTGATCGGCTGTACGCCACGGTGCCGAACCTGGTGAAACAGTGGGTCTTCGGCGGCGAGTGCGAAACCCCGATCCGCAAAGCTGTCCACGGTGACTCCAGCGGCGTGCGCGGCGCGGCGTGGCTGTGGCCAGTAAATTCGTAGGCCCGGTAAGCGAAGCGCCACCGGGCGAATTCAGGCAGCCGCAAAAAAAAAGCCGGGTGGCGGCTACGCCTTACCCGGCCTACAGATGGAGTGGACCTTTACTGCACCGCAAATTCTCTGTCCAGCCTGCTGTACCCCAGCCCGTTGATCTTCTTCACCTTGATCTGCACCGGAATGCGCTCTTTCATCGCCTCTACGTGGCTGATCACGCCGATGGTTTTTCCGGTAGCGTTCAGCGCGTCGAGCGCATCCAGCGCGGTATCCAGCGTTTCGCTGTCGAGCGTGCCGAACCCTTCATCCAGGAACAGGGAATCGATCCGCGTCTTATGACTCACCAGATCGGAAAGGGCCAGCGCCAGCGCCAGGCTGACCAGGAAGCTCTCGCCGCCCGAGAGCGTACGGGTATCGCGCACCGCGTCCGCCTGCCAGGTATCGACCACTTCCAGCTCCAGCGCGTCGCTGGCCTTACGCTGCAGCAGATAACGCCCGTGCAGACGGTTAAGCTGCTGGTTTGCGAGCCAGACAAGATTATCCAGCGTCAGCCCCTGCGCGAACTTACGGAACTTGTCGCCGGTGCTGGAGCCGATCAGCGCGTTCAGATAACCCCAGTCGTCCGCCTGGCGCGCGGCCTCATCAATTTGCTGCATCAACGCCAGCTGGTGCTGCCGGTTATCGCTGTCCTGCTTAAGCTGCTGGCGGATCTCGCCCTGATGCGTCGTGTTCTCGCGAAGCCGTTGCGCCAGCTGCTGCAGCTGGCTTTGCAGCGCAGGAGCATCGGCGTCGAGCCTTTCCGGCCGCAGCGCCAGATGAGCCTGCAGCTGCTGGTTCGCCTGGCCGGAAAGGACCGCGGCCTGCTGTATCTGGCTTTCCAGCGACTGTTTCAGCTGTTCGAGGTGGCGAATAGCGTCGTCATCCAGCAGCGCGGCAAGGAACGCGTCCCGATCGGCAAAACAGCTCGCTGAGAGCGCCGCGGTGAACTGCGTCTGGGACTGCTGCAGGCGCTCTTGCTCCAGCTTTTCCTGCTGCTGCTGCGCGGTGAGCTGGCTTTGTAGCGACACGCATTCGTCGTGGACGTCGCGCCAGCCAGCCGGAATGGTCGGTTCGGCCTCTTCGCTGTGCGTTTCCGGAAGCGTGTCGAGCAGCGGCTTGAGAGCGTTTATGCGTTCCAGAAGCACGCCGTGCTGCGTTTGTTTCTCCTGCCACTGCGCGAATTCCGCTTCGCGGGCGTGCAGCCAGGCGGCTTCATTACCGTCTTCAGGTACGTTAAGCGATAGCGAGAGCAGGGCGTGTTCCAGCGCCTGGCGCGCGGCCGTCAGCTGCTGCTGGAACTGTCGCTCCTGCACTTCCTGCTCGTTTAACTGGTTTTGCAGGGTCAGACGCTGGCTGAGCTGATAAAGCTGGCGCTCGTACTGTTCCTGCTCGTTCATCCACGGCGTGATATCTTCCTGAATATTCAACGCGATGTGCAGGGAAGCGCAGGCCTCCATCCACTCTTTAGTGAGTGCTTGCTCTTCTTGAGAGAGAGTCTGCGCTTCGTCTGTCTCGCGCTGGATCTGCTGAGTCAGGGCATTAACCTGTCCCAGCACCAGTAGCCCTTCTTCTTTAAGCGCGGCGACCTCTTTTTCCAGGGCATCACGGCGGCGCTGGTTATCCGTCAGCTCAAGCGACTGGTATTGCTCAACGGCGGGATGCTCGCTGGAACCGCACAGCGGACAGGGTTTGCCTGCCTCAAGCCGGGAACGATAGCTTTCCAGGTCTTTAATCGTCGCTTCACGTTCGCACAGGGCCTTCAGGTCCAGATAGTGCTGGTGTTTCTCTTTGTACTGCTGGCGGCGCAGCGTCAGCGTATCATTGAGTTTATTTTGATCGGCCCGGGCCTTCTGCACGTTTTCACCGCTCTGGCGCAGGCGCTTTTGCAGCGGCTGATAGCGCGCATGCAGCGACGTTAGCCGCTGGCGCAGCGTGCGTGACCGGGACTGCTGCTCCATGGCCGCGCTGACCTCATCCGCCGTCAGGCTCAGCGCATTTTCCGGCATTTCAGCCAGCCTGTTGCGTAATTCACCCATCCGCGCAGCTAGCGAGGCTAACTGCGTTTTGTCGCGGTTAAGCTGCGAGAGCTGGGCACGCCAGCCGGCAATTTCCTGCCCCAGCAGGCGATAGCGCTCGTGCTCCGCCAGCCACTGCGCCAGCGCCGTCAGTTCGGTCTGAAGCTGCTCATGATTACGCTGGGCGGTATGACGGATCCGCGCGCGCAGTGCGGTTTTGGCTTGTAAGCGAGTATTTACTTCGATAATTCGCTGCTGGGTTTGCGTCAGACGCGCGGTTTGCTCCTGCTGGTGCGCCCAAAGCGGTCGAAGCTGGGCGGCGGGCAGCGCGAGCTGGAGCTTTGCCAGCTCTGGCGCAGCGTTCGTCAGCGCCTGCTGCGCCTGCTGCTGCATCGTGGTGACGCGCTGTTGCTCAAGCACGAGCTCATCACGGCGCGTAAGCCACTGAAAATCTTTCTGCTGGCTTTGCTGCTGAACCAGCAGGGTTTTCTCTTCGTCAGTAAGTGCCTGCAAACTTTGCTGTAACTCCTGCTGTTGCTCTTCGCTCAACAGCACGACGCCCGCCGCCTGCGCCTCGCACTTTTCAAGCACGCTGCGGGCGGCTTTGTGTTTTTCAAACACCATGGCGGAAATCTGGCCGTAGATCTCGGTGCCGGTCAGCTCTTCCAGCAGCTCGGCGCGATCGCTCGGTTTGGCATTAAGGAAGGCGGCAAACTGCCCCTGTGAGAGCAGCATGGAGCGGGTAAAGCGGCCATAGTCCAGCCCGGTGAGCGCAGCGGTTTGCTCCAGTTTATCCGTCACTTTGTCGGCGAGGATTTTGCCATCTTCGCAGCGCGCCAGCTCCACGCGCGGCGCCTGCAGGTTTCCGTCCGGCTGGTTGCGCGCGCGGTTCTGGCTCCAGAAGGCGCGATAGGCGGTGCCTTTTACCTCGAATTCCACTTCCGCCAGGCACTCGGCGGTGTCGCGCGTCATCAGGTCGTTTTGCGCCTGAGAGACCTTCTGCAGTCGCGGCGTTTCGTGATAAAGCGCCAGACAGATAGCGTCGAGCAGGGTGGTTTTACCTGCCCCGGTCGCGCCGGTGATGGCAAACAGACCGTTGCTGGCAAACGGCTCTGCGGTAAAGTCAATTTTCCACTCGCCCTTGAGGGAGTTGAGGTTTTTCAGGCGCAGGCTCAAAATTTTCATGCGTTTTCTTCCTCATCATTGAGCGCATGCAGGGTATGGCTGAACAGTTCGCTGAGCCTTGCGCGCTTCGCGTCGTCAATTTCCTCCTGCGAGAGCCTGCGTTCAAACACCTCTTCAACCCGAAGCTCACTGAGCGTTTCGCGTTGAGCGCTTAACAGAATTTTCTCGCGCTGCTCGCGGCTGCGGCGTACCAGTAAGACTTCGACGGGCAAATCTTCCGTCAGCGCCTGAATTTTACGCTGCATATCGTGCAGGTAGTCATCGGTGGTGATTTCGATATCCAGCCAGACGGGCGGGTTAAGCGCTGCTCCGCGCCACTGCTCAAGCTGGGCGGTAATGGCGTCAAGATCGCCCTTCAGCACCGCCAGCGGCTGGGTGACGGGCACCTCCAGCGTCTCGACGGCGCGGAGTTTGCCCTCGGAGAAGCTCACCAGATGCACGGATTTTGCTTTACCCGTTTCATCGAAGCTGAGCGAAAGAGGCGAGCCGCAGTAGCGGATGTGCTCGCTGCCGCCGACGATCTGCGCCCGGTGGATATGTCCGAGCGCAATGTAGTCGGCTGGCGGGAAGTTCTGCGCCGGAAAAGCGTCCAACGTACCGATATAGATGTCACGCACGGCGTCACTTTTACTGGCCCCGACGGTGGTGAGGTGCCCGGTCGCAATCACCGGAATCGGCTGGTCGCCGCGCAGGGCGCAGGCTTCGGCATGCTGCTGGTGATAATAGTCGGTGATAGCCTGTAATAAATGTTGCTGCTTTTCGGCACCCGACAGCCCCGCCTGGCTTTGCACGATGTCTCGTGGACGTAAAAAGGGAATGGGGCACAGTACCGCCCCCGGCGTACCGTCGCGTTTTTTCAGGATCTGCGGGGCGTGCCCGGCGCTGGCGACCACGGTGGTATTGAGAAATGCCAGGATGTCGCGGGATTCATTGAGCGTCGCGACGGAATCATGGTTGCCGGCGACAATCACCAGATGACAGCCGGTTTGCTGCAGATTCACCACGAAGCGGTTATACAGTTCACGCGCATAGCTGGGGGGCGAGCCGGTATCAAAGATGTCACCCGCCACAATAATTGCGTCCACCTCGTGCGTCCGGGCCGTTTCCAGCAGCCAGTTCAGGAAGGCTTCATGTTCAGCCGCACGGCTTTTGCTGTAAAAATTTTGACCCAGATGCCAGTCCGAGGTGTGAAGTATGCGCATAGCTGATCCGTGGCAAAAAAGAGAAAGCGGGATTATAAACCTTCAGAGACGGGAAAATAACCGCTGTAATAAAACAACGGTTTGCCCGTTATCGTGGTACTGTTTTTCATAAATCTGTCATAAATCTGACGCATAATGGCGCCGAATTACAAACTTGTAACTTAAATAAGATAAGACAGGGCAAAGTATGGCGAGACGTATTCTGGTCGTAGAAGATGAAGCTCCAATTCGTGAAATGGTGTGCTTCGTGCTCGAGCAAAACGGCTTCCAGCCGGTTGAAGCGGAAGATTATGACAGCGCAGTGAACCAGCTGAATGAACCCTGGCCCGATCTGATTCTGCTGGACTGGATGTTGCCCGGCGGCTCCGGACTGCAGTTTATCAAACACCTGAAGCGCGAGGCGCTGACCCGCGACATCCCGGTTGTGATGCTGACGGCGCGCGGAGAAGAAGAGGATCGCGTGCGCGGTCTGGAGACCGGCGCGGACGATTACATTACTAAGCCGTTCTCCCCAAAAGAGCTGGTTGCCCGCATTAAAGCCGTGATGCGCCGTATTTCGCCGATGGCGGTGGAAGAGGTGATTGAGATGCAGGGGCTGAGCCTTGACCCCACTTCACACCGCGTGATGACGGGTGAAAATCCCCTCGACATGGGGCCTACCGAATTTAAACTCCTGCACTTCTTTATGACCCACCCGGAACGCGTATACAGCCGCGAGCAGTTGCTGAATAACGTCTGGGGAACTAACGTGTATGTCGAAGACCGGACGGTTGACGTACATATTCGCCGCCTGCGAAAAGCACTGGAACTGAGCGGCCACGATCGCATGGTGCAGACGGTCCGCGGCACGGGTTATCGTTTTTCTACCCGTTTCTGAACAATGACAGGAGTGTGACGCGTGCTGGAACGTCTGTCATGGAAAAGGCTCGTCTTTGAACTGATCTTATGCTGTATTCCGGCCTTCCTTCTGGGGGCCTTTCTTGGACACCTGCCTTGGTTTCTGCTGGCGTCGGTCACCGGGCTGCTAATCTGGCATTTCTGGAACCTGCTGCGCCTCTCCTGGTGGCTGTGGGTTGACCGAAGTATGACGCCGCCGCCGGGAAGCGGCAGCTGGGAGCCGCTGCTGTACGGTCTGCATCAGATGCAGATGCGTAATAAAAAGCGTCGCCGCGAGCTGGGAAGCCTGATTAAGCGTTTTCGCAGCGGTGCAGAGTCGCTGCCGGATGCCGTTATTCTGACGACCGAAGAAGGGACGATCTTCTGGTGTAACGGCCTTGCACAACAGCTGCTGGGCCTGCGCTGGCCCGACGACAATGGTCAGAATATCCTTAACCTTCTGCGCTATCCCGAGTTCACGCAGTATCTGAAAACGCGTGATTTTACCCGCCCGCATAATCTGAAGCTCAACAATGGTCGCCATCTGGAAATCCGCGTGATGCCCTACAGCGATAAGCAGTGGCTGATGGTGGCGCGCGATGTTACCCAGATGCACCAGCTGGAAGGGGCGCGCCGCAACTTCTTCGCCAACGTCAGTCACGAACTGCGTACTCCGTTGACCGTACTTCAGGGCTACCTGGAGATGATGCAGGAGCAAACGCTTGAAGGCGCGCCGCGTGAAAAAGCGCTGCACACCATGCGCGAGCAAACGCACCGGATGGAAGGGCTGGTGAAGCAGCTGCTGACGCTATCGAAGATTGAAGCGGCGCCAACGCTTGCGCTAAATGAGACCATTGATGTCCCGATGATGCTGCGGGTCGTTGAGCGTGAAGCGCAGACGTTAAGCCACAAAAAGCATCACCTGACCTTTGAGGTCGACAATACGCTGAAGGTGCTGGGCAGCGAAGATGAACTGCGAAGCGCCATTTCTAACCTGGTGTACAACGCGGTGAATCATACGCCGGAAGGGACGGATATCGTGGTGCGCTGGCACCATGCCCCAACGGGTGCTGAGTTTAGCGTGGAAGACAACGGGCCGGGGATTGCGCCTGAGCATATTCCGCGTCTGACCGAGCGCTTTTACCGTGTGGATAAAGCGCGATCCCGGCAGACAGGCGGAAGCGGCCTGGGACTGGCAATTGTGAAACACGCGGTGAATCACCATGAAAGCCGTCTCGATATTCAGAGTACGTTGGGTAAAGGAACCCGTTTCAGTTTCGTTATTCCGGAACGATTAATTGCCAAAAAGATCGCCTGACGGCAGGCGTGTCATTTTACCTTTCCACGGGTCAGCCATCGCTGGCCCGTTTGCTTTGCAGTCAAGCGAAACGCGGATGAATTATATACGGCTGACTGTTTTTTGTTCGCATGATTAGCCATGGGTTTTTCTTATAAATAGCGTATTATTCTAACGCGTATTTTCATGCTGGCATATTGTTCTGGTTTTACGATCCCACCTTGCCTTTAAACGTTATAAGCGTTTAAATTGCGCCCCAGATACTGTCAGACCGACTGTATTTGCGTGGTAAATCGAAAAACTATTCTTCTCCACGCCAGGACGGGAGCATTTCCCGCTGAAATTGAGCAAGTTTTCGGCTGTATCGTCCCGTCAGGGATATCGAAAATCTCAATGTTTTCAACACCACATCCACAGGCAGTAAGGTTTTATGACCCATCACTTAAAATCGCGTGACATCATCGCGCTGGGCTTTATGACATTTGCGCTGTTCGTTGGCGCAGGCAACATCATTTTCCCTCCAATGGTTGGCCTTCAGGCGGGTGAACACGTCTGGACCGCCGCGTTTGGTTTCCTGATCACTGCCGTGGGTCTACCGGTACTGACCGTCGTCGCGCTGGCGAAAGTCGGCGGCGGCGTGGATAGCCTCAGCACCCCGATTGGCAAAGTGGCGGGCGTTCTGCTGGCAACCGTCTGCTATCTGGCCGTTGGCCCGCTGTTTGCGACCCCGCGTACGGCAACCGTGTCCTTTGAAGTGGGTATTGCTCCCCTGACCGGTGACGGTGCGATGCCGCTGTTTATCTACAGCCTGATCTACTTCGCGATCGTAATTCTGGTTTCCCTCTATCCTGGCAAGCTGCTGGATACCGTGGGTAACTTCCTGGCTCCGCTGAAAATTGTGGCGCTGATTGTTCTGGCGGTAGCGGCCATCGTGTGGCCCGCTGGCCCGATTAGCGACGCGATGGACGCCTATAAAAACGCCGCGTTCTCTAACGGCTTTGTGAACGGCTACCTGACGATGGATACGCTGGGCGCGATGGTGTTTGGTATCGTTATCGTTAACGCCGCGCGTTCCCGCGGTGTGACCGAAGCGCGTCTGCTGACCCGCTATACCATCTGGGCTGGCCTGATGGCCGGCGTGGGGCTGACGCTGCTGTATCTGGCGCTGTTCCGTCTGGGTTCCGACAGCGCCATGCTGGTCGATCAGAACGCCAACGGTGCGGCTATCCTGCACGCCTACGTTCAGCACACCTTCGGTGGTGCGGGCAGTATGCTGCTGGCGGCGCTCATCTTCCTGGCCTGTCTGGTCACCGCGGTTGGCCTGACCTGCGCCTGCGCAGAGTTCTTCGCACAGTATCTGCCGCTCTCTTACCGCACCCTGGTGTTTATCCTCGGTATCTTCTCGATGGCGGTGTCCAACCTCGGTCTGAGCCACCTGATTCAGGTCTCGATTCCGGTACTGACGGCGATTTATCCGCCGTGTATCGTGCTGGTGGTGCTGAGCTTTACTCGCCCGTGGTGGAACAACTCTTCACGAATTATTGCGCCAGCCATGTTTATCAGCCTGATTTTTGGTATCCTTGACGGGATTAAAGCATCAGCTTTCGCGCACATACTGCCAGCATGGACACAGCGTCTGCCGCTGTCCGAGCAGGGTCTGGCCTGGCTGATGCCTACCGTTGTTGCACTGGTTCTGGCGATTATCTGGGACCGTGCTGCAGGGCGTCAGGTCGCATCGAACGTCCATTAATCAACGGCAACAAACTGTTTAACCACGGGGCTTAAGGCCCCGTGGTTTTTTGTTTTTTTCGTGTTGAATGGCAAGATTTAAATGGAAAGCACTAACAAACTTAAACGTGGATTGAGCACGCGCCACATCCGCTTTATGGCGCTGGGCTCTGCTATCGGCACCGGTCTTTTTTATGGCTCGGCAGATGCCATCAAAATGGCCGGTCCCAGCGTTCTGCTGGCGTACATCATCGGCGGCGTGGCGGCGTATATCATCATGCGCGCCCTCGGCGAAATGTCGGTTCACAACCCGTCCGCCAGCTCCTTCTCCCGCTACGCGCAGGAAAACCTCGGCCCGCTGGCCGGGTTTATCACCGGCTGGACCTACTGCTTTGAAATCCTGATTGTGGCGATTGCCGACGTGACGGCGTTTGGCATCTATATGGGCGTCTGGTTCCCGGCGGTGCCGCACTGGATTTGGGTGCTGAGCGTGGTGCTGATCATTTGTGCCGTCAACCTGATGAGCGTGAAGGTGTTCGGCGAGCTGGAGTTCTGGTTCTCCTTCTTCAAGGTCGCCACCATCATCATCATGATTGTGGCCGGTTTCGGCATCATCATCTGGGGAATCGGCAACGGCGGGCAGCCGACCGGTATTCACAACCTCTGGAGCAACGGTGGCTTCTTCAGCAACGGCTGGCTCGGGATGGTGATGTCGCTCCAGATGGTGATGTTCGCCTACGGCGGTATCGAGATTATCGGTATTACCGCCGGGGAAGCGAAAGATCCGGAGAAATCCATTCCGCGCGCCATCAACTCGGTGCCGATGCGTATTCTGGTGTTTTACGTGGGTACGCTGTTCGTGATTATGTCCATCTACCCGTGGAATCAGGTAGGCACCAACGGCAGCCCGTTTGTTCTGACCTTCCAGCACATGGGGATTGCGTTTGCCGCCAGCATTCTGAACTTTGTGGTGCTGACCGCGTCGCTTTCCGCGATTAACAGTGACGTCTTTGGCGTGGGCCGTATGCTGCACGGCATGGCGGAGCAGGGCAGCGCGCCGAAGGTGTTCGCCAAAACCTCACGCCGCGGCACGCCGTGGGTGACCGTCGTGGTCATGACCGTGGCGCTGCTGTTCTCGGTGTATCTGAACTACATCATGCCGGAGAACGTTTTCCTGGTGATCGCATCGCTGGCGACCTTCGCGACGGTGTGGGTGTGGATTATGATCCTGCTGTCGCAGATTGCCTTCCGCCGTCGTCTGTCGCCGGATGAGGCGAAAGCGCTGAAGTTCAAAGTACCGGGCGGCGTTGCGACGACCGTCGTCGGGCTGATCTTCCTGGTGTTTATCATTGGCCTGATTGGCTACCATCCGGATACCCGCATTTCCCTTTACGTGGGCTGCGCGTGGATCGTCCTGCTGCTGGTGGGTTGGGTGTTTAAATGCCGCCGCGATCGTCAGTTGGCGGAAGCACAGTAATATTTGTATTACTTGTTCCGTGGAAGGGGATTGCCAGGCAATTTTTAACCTGAAGCGATGCATGTGGTTTCAGGAAAGTGAATGGCTTACAGCGATGCCCTGGTCCGGCTGTAAATCGCCGAAGCGTTTCCGTAAGGCCGGGGCGAGGCGCAGGGATGCAGGCTCATGCCCGACCCGATAGCCTGAAGGAATAAGCTGAGGGAACCGCGAAGCGGCGATTTACCGCCGGGAGCCCGGGTCGCCAGGGTGGTGGCGATTGCACTGAACCCCTAAACCTGGACACCAGATCATAGAATCTGGAGGTTCAGTGCAGATTGAGCCACCCTGGCACGTTCACCGGTCATGTCGTTACAGAGTAGCAAGGAACATGAAGTGAACGGAATTACCCCAATAGCCGCATGTTTCCCCCTCACCCCAGCCCTCTCCCTCAAGGGAGAGGGAGCCATCCGTGCGGGCATTATTACCTCCTCCCCCGTCCTCCTCCCCCAATAAATCACGTCATGGTGAGCTATCCTTAACCACCCTGTGGCAAGGTGACGTCAATTTCATCAAAGGGGATTCGTGATGTTAAACGCCTGGCACCTTCCGGTTGCCCCATTTGTTAAGCAAAACAAAGACAACCTTGTGATTACGCTCTGGCTGGCGGGGGAAAATCAGCCTGAACGCGTGACGCTCCGCGCCGAAATAGATAACGAAGAGACCGGCCTGAAAATGCACAAGCTGCGCAGCCAGCCACAGCCGGGGATCACGGCGTGGCGGGCGAATATCGACCTGCGCAGCGGACAGCCGCGCCGCCGTTACAGCTTCAAACTGCTGTGGAATAACCGCCAGCTGTGGTTTACCCCGCAGGGGTTTAGCCGTTTCCCGCCCGCACGGCTGGAGCAGTTCGCGGTCGATTACCCGGATAGCGGCCCGCAGTGGGTTAACGATCAGGTCTTTTACCAGATTTTCCCGGACCGTTTCGCACGCAGTGAAAAGCGCACCGCTGACCAGGATAAGATCTATCACCACCATGCGGCGGGCCACGACATTATCCTGAAAGCGTGGGATGAGCCGTTAACCGCGCAGGCTGGCGGCTCGACGTTTTACGGCGGCGATCTCGACGGTATTAGCGAAAAGCTGCCGTACCTGAAAAAGCTTGGCGTGACGGCGCTCTATCTCAACCCCGTTTTTAAAGCCCCGAGCGTGCACAAATACGATACCGAAGATTATCGCCACGTTGACGCGCAGTTTGGCGGTGACGAGGCGCTGCTGCGCCTGCGCAAGAACACCCAAAACGAAGGCATGCGCCTGATTCTGGACGGCGTGTTCAACCATAGCGGCGATTCGCACGCCTGGTTTGACCGCCATAATCAGTCGATGGGCGGGGCATGTCATAACCCGGACTCGCCGCAGCGCGACTGGTACAGCTTTAACGAGGAGGGCCGCGCGCTGGACTGGCTGGGCTATGCCAGCCTGCCGAAGCTGGATTTCCAGTCGCCAACGCTCGTGAATGAAATCTACGGCGGCGAGGACAGCATCGTGCGCCACTGGCTGAAGGCGCCGTGGAATATGGACGGCTGGCGGCTGGACGTGGTGCATATGCTGGGTGAAGCGGGCGGGGCGCGGAATAACCTTCAGCACGTCGCCGGGATTACGCGCTCGGCAAAAGCGGCCCAGCCGGAGGCGTTCGTCTTTGGCGAGCACTTTGGCGACGCGCGCCAGTGGCTGCAGAACGATGCGGAAGATGCGGCGATGAACTATCGCGGCTTTACCTTCCCGCTGTGGGGATTCCTCGCTAACACCGATATTTCTTACGATCCGAATCATATCGACGCTGAAACCTGCATGGCGTGGATGGAGAACTATCGCGCCGGTCTGTCTCATCAGCAGCAGCTGCGGATGTTCAACCAGCTCGATAGCCACGATACCGCCCGCTTTAAATCCCTGCTCGGCAAGGATGTGGCGCGTTTGCCGCTTGCGGTGACCTGGCTCTTCACCTGGCCGGGCGTGCCGTGCATCTATTATGGAGACGAAGTGGGGCTGGACGGCAACAACGATCCGTTCTGCCGCAAAACCTTCCCGTGGGAGCCAGCGAAACAGGACAAGGTGCTGTTAAGCCTGTATCAGCGGCTGGCGAAGCTGCGTAAGCAGAGTCTCGCCCTGCGCTACGGCGGCTGTCAGGTGGTGTACGCCCACGATAACGTGGTGGTGTTTGCTCGCGTCTATAACCAGCAGCGTGTGCTGATCGCCATCAACCGGGGCGAGGCCTGCGAAGTGGTGCTGGATGATTCACCGCTGCTGAAGGTGGCTATGTGGAAGAATAAAGAGGGCAAGGCGACGATACAGGACGGCGTGCTGGCGCTGCCTGCGGTATCCGCTACCATCTGGTTCGGCAGCTAAGACCTGTTAATGTTTCCACCTTTTAAGATGGCGCAAATGCAACTATTTGTGTCAATCTTAACGGATCGTTTACGGTGAAGGTGGAAACATGGACGAGCTTTACATCCTTGGCTGTTTGTTCCTGGTTTTTGCGCTGGGCGTTGCGCCGGTGCTTGCGGTTATCGGCTTTAACCGAAGCACGGCGGCGAAACAGGAGATCGCCCGGCTGCGCCAGCGCATTGAGGCGCTCGAGCAGCGCGGCGTCGCGGAGAACGCGCCGGAACCTGAACGGGCCGCCGCGCCGGCGGCAGTGGCCGAGCCGGTGGCTGAGGACGTACCCGCGCCTGTCGACCCCTGGCGTTCGGATATTCCCGCTGCTGCGGCAGCACCCGCTCCCGCTCCTGCGCCTGCGGCAAAACAGCCTTCTGCCTTTGGCGGCATACTGACGTCGCTGGTGCGCTGGTTTATGCAGGGTAACCCGCTGGCGAAGCTTGGGATCCTGCTGCTCTTCCTCGGTCTTTCATTCCTGCTGCGTTATACCGTGGAACATTCCCTGTTCCCGCTTGAGCTGCGCCTCGTGGCAACCGCGCTGTTTGCCATCGTTCTGCTGGTGGTCGGGTGGCGGCTGCGGCACAGGCAGCGCGTCTATGCGCTGATCCTCCAGGGAGGGGCGACCGGCGTGCTCTACCTGACGGTGTTTGGCGCCTTCCGGCTCTGGCAAATGCTGCCGATGACGCTGGCCTTTGCGCTGCTGGTGGTGATATGCGCGGCGAGCGTCGGGCTGGCGGTGCTGCAGAAGGCGCTGAGCCTGGCCATGCTGGCGAGCCTCGGCGGGTATCTTGCGCCGCTGCTCTTATCTACCGGGGGCGGTAGCTTTGTGGCGCTGTTCTCCTTCTATCTCCTGCTTTCCATCGGCATTCTCGCTATCAGCATCTGGCAGCACTGGCGCGAGCTGAATCTCCTTGGGCTGCTGTTTACGTTCGGCGTGGGCGGCCTGTGGGGGCTGAATGACTACCAGCCTGAAGATTATTGGGTCTGCCAGCTGTTCCTGATTGCCAATACGTTGATATTCGGCGTCCTGAGCGTGGCGCTGTCGCTGCGGGCGCAGGAGAAAGGGAAGCAGATTATCGACGGCGTGCTGCTGTTTGCCCCGCCTCTGGTTGGTTTTGGAATGCAGTATGGCATGACTCAGCACTGGACCTACGGTCCGGCGCTCAGCGCGCTGGGATACGGCGCATTTTATCTTACCCTCGCGTTCCTTGCGCTGCGGCGCTATCCCTCCATCGGACGACCGCTGGTCATGGTGGCGCTGGCCATTGGCGGCGGGTTCGCGACCCTCGCCATTCCGCTGGCGCTGTCGGCACGCTGGACGGCGATGGCCTGGGCGCTGGAAGGGCTGGGTATCCTCTGGCTGGGCGTGCAGCAGAACCAGCGTCGCATGAGCTATAGCGGGACGGCGTTGCTGGTGCTGGCGCTCGGCAGCGCGCTGTGGGCGCAAGCGAACGGCGTGACGTCGCTGAGCCTGCTGCTGATCTTCTCTATCCTCAGTCTTTGCTGGCTGGCTGCGGCCTGGCTGTGGCGGACTCTCTTTATGCCGGTCAGCCGGGCGCTGCTGGCAGGCGGGCTGCTGTTCTGGCTGGTGGCGCTATTGGGCGCATCGGGGCTGGTGATGACGCAGGAATTACCGATTCTGGCGGGCGTGCTGGCGCTGACGGCGGCGTCGGTCTGGGGATGGCGGCAGGTGGCTGCGCGTCTGGCGTGGCGGGAGCTGGATGCCAGCAAATGGCTGCTGTGGCCGGTTATGCTGCTAATGGTGGGGTATCAGCTCTGGCACCAGCAGATCGTTGCCGCCGGCTGGTCGGATCTCGCCTGGTGCGTTGCGCTTCCTGCCGCGCTGATGCTGCTGCGGCGCGACGGTGAAAGACTCCTGCCGCGCATTGCGATGGGGCTGCATTTGTCGCTTTTCTGGATGATTTTGCTGGCGCTGGCCGCGGAGCTTTACTGGTTTGCCCGGTCGTTGCCGTGGGGCATGGCGGCCTGGGGCAGCGGCTTAGCGATGGCAGCAGGCGGCGGGGTAATTATGGCGCTCTCTGCAGCCGTACGGCGTCGCGGGTGGCCGTTCCGGGAGTGGCCTGCGCTCTACGCCTGCCTGGCGCCGATCCCCGTGGTCGTGGCGCTGCTGGTATTGCTGGTGGTGACCAATTTCCAGGACGGCGTGGTCTATCGTCAGACCTGGCTGCCTCTGATAAACCCGCTTGAAGAAGGTGCGGCGTTCGCGCTGCTGGGGCTGGTCGTCTTTTATCGGGCTGTGGATCGCTATTACCCGGCGTGGCTCTTGCAGGCCCGCCCGTGGCCTGCCGTCGCGATTATGGCGCTTGGCTTCTGGTGGCTTAACGGTGCGCTGATGCGCGCCCTGGCCTGGTACGGCGACGTGGCCTGGAATATGGCATCGCTGTGGGATTCGCGGCTTGTCCAGACCAGTTTTGCCCTGTTCTGGATGCTGAGCGCGCTGGTGGTCATGATCCATGCCACCCGTCGGGCTTCCCGGCAGGAGTGGCTTTGCGGTGCCGCGCTGCTGGGCGTGGTGATGGTTAAACTGATGTTGGTGGACAGCGCGGGCGGAGGCGGTTTGTCCCGCGCGGTGGCGTTTATCGGCGTGGCGATACTGGTTCTGATCGTGGGGTATTTCTCCCCGCTGCCGCCTAAAACAGGAGATGAAAAATGAAATGGATGAAAGCGGTAGCCTGTACCGCGCTGCTGGCGCTTTCCGGCCCGGCGTTGTGTGACGAGGCACAAACGGAATCGCCGAGGGATTATGCCTTTGGTCGTTCACTCGATACGTCTGTTCCTTCCCAGTGGTATCGGGTGATGCTGCCGCTCGCCGTCTACGAGCAAAGCACGTCGCCAGATCTGCGTGATGTTCGCGTCTTTAACCAGTCGGGCGAGCCGGTTCCCTTTAGCCTGGTCAGCGCGACGCATCCACAGGCGCCAGTGCAATCCACGGCGCTGCGCCTCTTTCCGCTGGACGCCTCGCCGCTTGCGGCTGCCTCAGACGCCGGTGATAGCGATAAGATCCTGCTCCGTTCCCGAAACGGCGTTGAAATAGTGCTGGAGGGGCAAAAAGCCGCCGCAGCCGGGCAACATTATCTGCTGACCCTGCCTGAACAGGCGACGGAAGAGATGGCCATATCCCAGCTGCAGCTGCTCTGGAATACCCCCCAGACGCCATGGCAGGGAACGGCGTCGGTCTATTACAGCGAGGATCTTAAGCGCTGGTATACCCTGCGCGAGGATATGCCCTTGCTGGACGTCGTCAGCGGCCAGGATCGTCTTAAGCTCGATCGGATCGATACCGATACGGTTCTATCTCCCGATGCAAATCGCTATCTTATGGTGGTGCTGAATACAAAAAGCCAGGGGATAACCTTGACCGGCGTAAACGCAATTAGCGCACCCGCGCAGGCGGCCCCGGAAGAGGTTAACCTGGAAGGCGAAGGGGAATCGTTATCGGCAAGCGAAGCGCAGTGGCACTGGACGCGCCCGCAGCCGCTGAGCGCTGTCAGCATCTTACTGAATGGCGATGGCGTTCTTCCCGTGGAGATAGCATGGCGAAGTACGGAAAAGGACGCATGGCATCCCCTGAAAAAAGAGGTTCTTTACCGTCTTGAGGGAAAAACGTCGCCACCGGTTTCGCTTAACGGGGGCCTGGTGCAGGCCGTGAAAATCACGACGCTGAATGCGCGTCTGCCAGAATACCTGCCGAGCGTCACGGGACATCGCGACCGCTACGATCTGGTGTTCAACGCGCAGGGGAAAGCGCCGTACGTGCTCGCCTGGGGCAACGGGGCGGCAAAGCCTGCCAGCGTGGAGCCCGGTATGCTGATCCCTGCCGACCTGCGCAAGACCTATGATATGGAAAACCTGCCGCAGGCTGACATTCAGGATAATGTCGCGTTAGGCGGCGAGGAGCGTCTGACCGCTACCTCCGCGGCCGAGCGGGAGAGCAGAATGAACACGCTGCTGGTGTGGGGCGTACTGATTGCGGGCGTGGTTCTGCTGGCGGGCATGGCCTGGCGCATCTGGCGGGAGACGCAGCGTAAGGCATAAAAAAAGGCCCGCATGAGCGGGCCTTTTTCGTAAACCGTGCCGATTACAGGCTGGATACGTTCTCGGACAGGTATTTAGCCACGCCGTCTGGAGACGCGTTCATGCCTTCTTTACCTTTTTCCCACTGAGCCGGGCACACTTCACCGTGCTCTTCGTGGAACTGCAGCGCGTCAACCATGCGCAGCATTTCGTCGATGTTACGACCCAGCGGCAGGTCGTTCACAACCTGGTGACGAACGATGCCGTTTGCGTCGATCAGGAAGGAGCCGCGCAGCGCAACGCCAGCGTCCGGATGTTCGATACCGTAAGCCTGCTGGATTTCGCGTTTGATGTCCGCAACCATTGCGTATTTCACCGCACCGATGCCGCCATTTTCGACAGGGGTGTTACGCCATGCGTTGTGTACAAACTCAGAGTCGAAGGAGACGCCAACAACTTCCACGCCACGCTTCTGGAATTCTTCATAACGTTTGTCGAAGGCGATCAGCTCAGACGGGCAAACGAAAGTGAAGTCCATTGGCCAGAAGAACAGAACGGTCGCTTTACCGTTGGTGTGCTGTTTGAAGTTGAAGTTTTCAACGATTTCACCGTTGCCCAGAACTGCTGCAGCTGTAAAATCCGGAGCCGGACGAGTTACCAGAACCATATGATTCTCCTGTAGATACTAAGGTTATTTGGAACGCAACGCGAGCCAGTATAGAGAGTGTTCCTGGATAAGACAAAGAGGTGGTGACAATCGTTCCGCCAGCTTTTACCTATCAATGCGAATTCTGTTACAGCTGTTTGTTTTTCGCCTGCGCCATCATGCGTGGATAGAATTGCCAGAATCGGGCCTCCAGCGCATCATAATGTTCATCCAGGTCATACCAGGAGTCGCGCAGCGCATCCAGGCGCGGGCGACGGCTCGCCATCCCGTTCAGCACGTTCTGGATGAAATCCATCTCGCGATAGCGCTCCAGCCAGCGTTCCGACCACAGGTAGTTATTCAGATTCACAAAGCGCGGTGGCGAGTCGGGCAGAATGATCGACACCTGCTGGTGGGCATAGCGCACAAAATCCGGCAATGGCATCTCCGGCGACAGCTGTTCCCAGTGGCGCGACAGAAAGTGGTCCCACATCACGTCGAGCGTGATCGGCGCAACGCGGCGCGTTTCAGGGCGAAACCACGCTTTGGCTTCCGTCACTTCTGGCAGCTTATCCGTCAGCACGTCGATGCGGCGGTGCATGAAAATGCCGTCGACAACCTCAGGGGAATAGTCCTCAGCGGGGTTGCCGCGTACGAAATCGGCCAGCAAATTGCCGGACAGGGAGCTGTTAGCGAGGTGAGCGAGATGCAGGTGAGCGAGAAAATTCATGCGTTTTATTTGTCCAGGGGCGGCTAGTTGTTGCAGCAAAAGGGTGTGAGCACTAGACTATGCCGCCTGTTTTTAAGTCACGAGTATACGTCATGCGCGTCGCCGATTTCTCCTTTGAACTACCTGAATCCCTGATTGCTCACTATCCCATGCCTGAGCGCAGCAGCTGTCGCTTACTGTCACTGGATGGGCCAACGGGCGAGCTGACGCACGGTACTTTCACCGATTTGCTCGACAAGCTCAACCCTGGCGATCTGCTGGTCTTTAACAATACCCGCGTGATCCCGGCGCGCCTGTTTGGCCGTAAAGCCAGCGGCGGCAAGATTGAAGTGCTGGTCGAACGTATGCTCGATGATAAACGTATTCTGGCACATATTCGCGCGTCTAAGGCGCCGAAGCCGGGCGCTGAACTGCTGCTGGGCGATGACGAGAGCATCAAAGCGACCATGACCGCGCGCCACGATGCGCTGTTTGAGGTGGCGTTCGACGACGAGCGCACGGTGCTCGATATCCTGAACGCCATCGGCCACATGCCGCTGCCGCCGTATATTGAGCGTCCGGACGAAGAGGCCGACCGCGAGCTGTACCAGACCGTTTACAGCCAGAAGCCGGGCGCCGTCGCTGCGCCGACCGCGGGCCTGCATTTTGATGAACCGCTGCTGGAAAAACTGCGCGCGAAGGGCGTGGAGATGGCGTTCGTGACGCTGCACGTCGGCGCGGGAACCTTCCAGCCGGTGCGCGTGGACAGCATTGAAGATCACATCATGCACTCTGAGTATGCCGAAGTGCCTCAGGATGTAGTGGACGCGGTGCTGGCGGCGAAAGCGCGCGGAAGCCGCGTCGTTGCGGTTGGTACGACGTCCGTGCGCTCACTCGAGAGCGCCGCGCAGGCCGCGAAGCGCAATCTTATCGAGCCGTTCTTTGGCGATACGCAGATCTTTATCTACCCGGGCTACCAGTACAAAGTGATTGATGCCCTGGTGACCAACTTCCATCTGCCTGAATCGACGCTGATTATGCTGGTTTCCGCGTTTGCCGGTTATCAGCATACGATGAACGCCTACAAGTCTGCGGTAGAACAAAAATATCGCTTTTTTAGCTACGGGGACGCGATGTTTATCACGTACAATCCGCAGGCTTTGAATGAGCGTGTCGGGGAATAAGTCCGCGGCACCGTTTTACAACGTTGGACTGTTTTTCTGACGTCGGAGAAAAAATGAAATTTGAACTCGATACCACCGATGGCCGCGCGCGTCGCGGTCGCCTGGTGTTTGATCGCGGCGTGGTGGAAACCCCCGCGTTTATGCCTGTGGGCACGTACGGCACCGTAAAAGGGATGACGCCGGAAGAAGTAGAAGCCACCGGCGCACAGATTATCCTCGGCAACACTTTCCACCTGTGGCTGCGTCCGGGTCAGGAGATCATGAAGCTTCACGGCGACCTGCATGATTTCATGCAGTGGAAAGGCCCTATCCTGACCGACTCCGGCGGCTTCCAGGTCTTCAGCCTGGGCGATATCCGCAAGATCACCGAGGAGGGCGTTCACTTCCGTAACCCGATCAACGGCGATCCGATTTTCCTCGATCCCGAAAAATCGATGGAAATTCAGTACGATCTCGGCTCTGACATCGTGATGATCTTCGACGAATGTACGCCGTACCCGGCGGACTGGGACTACGCAAAACGCTCCATGGAGATGTCCCTGCGCTGGGCGAAGCGTAGCCGCGACCGTTTTGACTCCCTGCAGAACAAAAATGCGCTGTTCGGCATTATCCAGGGCAGCGTTTACGAAGATTTACGCGATATCTCTGTTAAAGGTCTGGTAGAGATAGGTTTTGATGGCTACGCTGTCGGCGGTTTGGCTGTGGGTGAGCCGAAGGAAGACATGCACCGCATTCTGGAGCATGTCTGCCCGCAAATCCCGGCGGATAAACCACGATACCTGATGGGCGTGGGTAAACCAGAAGATCTGGTTGAAGGCGTACGCCGCGGCATTGATATGTTCGACTGCGTCATGCCAACCCGCAACGCGCGTAACGGACATTTGTTCGTTACCGATGGCGTGGTGAAAATCCGTAACGCGAAGCATAAGAGTGACACCAGCCCGCTCGATTCCGAGTGCGATTGCTATACCTGTCGCAATTATTCTCGCGCGTATCTGCATCATCTCGATCGTTGCAACGAGATTTTGGGCGCGCGTCTCAATACCATTCATAATCTTCGTTATTATCAGCGCTTAATGGCTGGTTTACGTAAGGCTATCGAAGAGGGTAAATTAGAGAGCTTCGTGACCGATTTCTACCAACGTCAGGGGCGGGATGTTCCACCGTTGAACGTTGATTAATTTTAATAATGAGGGAATTTGAATGAGCTTTTTTATTTCTGATGCGGTAGCGGCAACAGGTGCTCCAGCGCAGGGCAGCCCGATGTCTCTGATTCTGATGCTGGTTGTGTTCGGTCTGATCTTCTACTTCATGATCCTGCGTCCACAGCAGAAGCGCACCAAAGAGCACAAAAACCTGATGAACTCCATTGCGAAAGGCGATGAAGTACTGACTAACGGTGGTCTGGTCGGTCGCGTAACCAAAGTGGCTGAAAACGGCTACATTGCTATCGCCCTGAACGACACCACTGAAGTGGTCATCAAACGTGACTTCGTAGCTGCCGTTCTGCCGAAAGGCACCATGAAGGCGCTGTAATCCCAACTTTTCCCAAAGGGAACTGCCGTGTTAAACCGTTATCCTTTGTGGAAGTACATCATGCTGGTCGTCGTGATTCTCGTCGGCCTGCTGTACGCGCTTCCCAACCTGTATGGTGAGGATCCGGCCGTTCAAATCACTGGCGCGCGCGGTGTCGCCGCCAGTGAGCAAACGCTGATCCAGGTCCAGAAAACGTTACAAGAAGAAAAAATTACCGCTAAGTCTGTGGCTCTGGAAGAGGGTGCAATTCTTGCTCGCTTCGACACCACCGACACGCAGCTCCGCGCTCGCGAAGCGCTGATGGGCGTGCTGGGTGACAAATACGTCGTAGCGCTGAACCTTGCCCCTGCAACCCCGCGTTGGCTGGCTGCGATGAATGCAGAGCCAATGAAACTCGGTCTTGACCTGCGTGGCGGCGTTCACTTCCTGATGGAAGTGGATATGGATACCGCGCTCGGCAAGCTGCAGGAACAGAATATCGACAGCCTGCGCAGCGATCTGCGTGATAAAGGCATCGCTTACACCACCGTGCGTAAAGAAGATAACTACGGCATGAGCATCACGTTCCGCGACAGTGCGGCGCGCGATCAGGCTGTAGATTACCTGACCCAACGTCACCGTGACCTGGTGATCACCTCTCAGGGCAGCAACCAGCTGCGCGCGGTGATGACCGATGCGCGTCTGAAAGAAGCGCGTGAATATGCCGTTCAGCAGAACATCAACATTCTGCGTAACCGCGTAAACCAACTGGGCGTGGCTGAGCCGCTGGTACAGCGTCAGGGTGCTGACCGTATCGTGGTTGAACTGCCGGGTATCCAGGACACTGCGCGTGCGAAAGAGATTCTGGGTGCGACCGCAACCCTGGAATTCCGTCTGGTGAACTCCAACGTCGATCAGTCCGCTGCTGCCGCAGGGCGTATTCCGGGTGACTCCGAAGTGAAACAGACCCGCGAAGGTCAGCCAGTTGTGCTGTACAAACGCGTGATTCTGACCGGTGACCACATCACCGACTCCACGTCGAGCCAGGACGAATACAACCAGCCGCAGGTTAACATCTCGCTGGATAGCGCGGGTGGTAACATCATGTCTAACTTCACCAAGGACAACATCGGTAAGCCGATGGCGACCCTGTTCGTGGAGTACAAAGACAGCGGTAAGAAAGATGCAAACGGTCGTGCGGTGCTGGTGAAAGAGGAAGAGGTGATTAACATCGCCAACATCCAGTCTCGTCTGGGTAACAGCTTCCGTATTACCGGTATCAACAACCCGAACGAAGCGCGTCAGCTCTCGCTGCTGCTGCGTGCCGGTGCGCTGATTGCCCCAATTCAGATTGTTGAAGAGCGTACCATTGGTCCAACGCTGGGGATGCAAAACATTCAGCAGGGCCTTGAAGCGTGTCTGGCCGGTCTGGTGGTCTCTATCCTCTTCATGATCTTCTTCTATAAGAAGTTTGGTCTGATTGCGACCTCCGCGCTGATCGCGAACCTGGTGCTGATCATCGGCATCATGTCCCTGCTGCCGGGGGCGACGCTGACCATGCCGGGGATTGCGGGTATCGTTCTTACCCTTGCGGTGGCGGTCGACGCCAACGTACTGATTAACGAACGTATCAAAGAAGAGTTGAGCAACGGTCGCTCTGTTCAGCAGGCGATTGACGAAGGCTATAAAGGCGCGTTCAGCTCCATCTTCGATGCGAACGTAACAACACTGATTAAGGTTCTTATCCTGTATGCAGTGGGTACTGGCGCGATCAAAGGCTTTGCGATTACCACCGGTATCGGTGTCGCAACGTCAATGTTTACCGCTATTGTCGGCACCCGTGCCATCGTGAACCTGCTGTACGGCGGCAAGCGCGTCAAAAAGCTGTCTATCTGAGGAGTGCGTTGTGGCACAGGAATATACTGTTGAACAATTGAACCATGGCCGTAAAGTCTGGGACTTTATGCGCTGGGACTACTGGGCCTTCGGCATTTCAGGTTTACTGCTGATTCTGTCCATCGGCATTATGAGCGTGAAAGGCTTTAACTGGGGTCTGGATTTCACCGGCGGTACGGTCATTGAGATCTCCCTGGAAAAACCGGTCGATATGGACCAGATGCGCCTGTCTCTGCAGAAAGCGGGCTTTGAAGAGCCGCTGCTGCAGAACTTCGGCAGCAGCCGCGACATCATGGTGCGTATGCCGCCGGTGCACGATGCCAACGGCAGCCAGGAGCTGGGCAGCAAGGTTGTTAGCGTGATTAACGAAACAACCAGCCAGAACGCGGCGGTCAAGCGTATTGAGTTCGTCGGCCCAAGCGTGGGGGCTGACCTGGCGCAAACCGGCGCGATGGCGCTGCTGGTGGCGCTGATCTCCATCCTGGTGTACGTCGGCTTCCGCTTTGAGTGGCGACTGGCGGCCGGTGTGGTTATCGCGCTGGCGCACGACGTGGTGATCACCATGGGCATACTGTCGCTGTTCCATATTGAGATTGACCTGACGATTGTGGCATCCCTGATGTCCGTTATCGGTTACTCACTGAACGACAGTATCGTGGTATCTGACCGTATCCGTGAAAACTTCCGTAAGATCCGTCGCGGTACGCCGTACGAAATCTTTAACGTGTCGTTGACCCAGACGCTGCACCGTACTTTGATCACCTCCGGTACCACTCTGATGGTGATCCTGATGCTGTTCCTGTTCGGTGGTCCGGTACTGGAAGGCTTCTCGCTGACCATGCTGATCGGTGTCACCATCGGTACGGCATCGTCTATCTACGTTGCGTCCGCACTGGCTCTGAAACTCGGCATGAAGCGCGAGCACCTGCTCCAGCAGAAAGTCGAGAAAGAAGGGGCGGATCAGCCGTCCATTCTGCCGTAAGGCGACGTTTAGCGCGTTATCGAAATCCCGGTCTGTTGACCGGGATTTTTTTTATCTGCTCCTGACAAACACTCCTGACAGTATGCTGTCAGGAGCCCTGTCGTAGACTTCTTCTGAACCCAAACAACAGGCAGGAGAATATATGAAAAGCGTAATTAACTGGTTTGAAATTCCGGTTGCGGATATGGATCGCGCCATCAAATTTTATGAGCCGGTGATGCAGCTCGCGCTGCGTCGCGAGAAAATGGACTGCGCGGAGCTGGCCGTTTTCCCGCATGAGGATCCGGGTACCGGCGGGGCGCTGGCAAAATTTGACGGCGTTACACCGTCTTTGCAGGGCGCTATTATTTACCTGCATACTAACAATCTGGCGTCCACTCTCGATCGCATCGCCTCTGCGGGCGGCGAGTGCGTGTTTGGCCCGCTGGAACTGCCGCATGGTATTGGCACTATCGCATTGTTTACCGACAGCGAGGGTAACCGCGTCGGCCTCCATCAACCTGCCTGAGAGCGGAATAAGATATGACCCGACGCGCTGACCGTTTGTTTCAGATTGTGCAGATCCTGCGGGGCAGGCGTCTGACAACGGCAGCGCATCTGGCGGACCGGCTTGGCGTGTCCGAGCGCACGGTCTACCGCGATATCCGCGACCTGTCGCTTTCCGGCGTGCCGGTGGAAGGTGAGGCGGGGAGCGGATATCGGCTGATGTCGGGTTTT
Organism: Enterobacter sp. MGH 24; assembly: GCF_000493015.1. NCBI lineage: Bacteria > Pseudomonadati > Pseudomonadota > Gammaproteobacteria > Enterobacterales > Enterobacteriaceae > Enterobacter > Enterobacter sp. MGH 24. The sequence continues at coordinate 2,456,583 of NZ_KI535657.1, forward strand.
GACCTGCCGCCGCTGATGCTGACAAATAAGGAGTCAGAGGCGCTGATCGTTGCGATTCGCCTGCTCAAAACCTGGGGAGGGGAATCGCTGTCGCGCGAGCTGGAGTCGGCTCAGGAGAAGTTGTTGGCTATTCTGCCCGAGGAGAGTCGTCGAAAGGCGGAGCAGACGCGGATCTACGCCCCGGATTTTTGCATGCAAAGCCACTCCCGCAGCGATTTTGACAGGATCCATCAGGCGATTTCCGCCCAGCGCGTGCTGGCGCTGCATTACCGTGATGAGGCTGGGCAGCTTTCAAAGCGCGAGGTTCAGCCGCTGGGCCTGTTCTTCTGGGGGGAACGTTGGTTACTGGCGGCGTGGTGCGAACGGCGCGATGACTATCGCTGTTTCCGGCTCGACCGATGCCTCAATATTGTGCAGACGGAGAGGCGGTTTAGCGAAAGTGCAGACAGGTCATTAGCAGATTTTTTACGCAAGGTGAGGCAGTAAAAAGCCGGGTGGCGGCTACGCCTAACCCGGCCTACATTCGGATCGTAGGCCCGGTAAGCGCAGCGCCACCGGGCGGAATCCGCACTGATTAGAAGTTGTAACCCACAACCAGGTAACCACCCCAGCCGGTAGAACGGACGCTGAAATCGCCGTTGCCGAAGTTCAGGCTCGCGTCGTCGTTCCACTGACCGCCGTTGTGCCAGTAACGCGCAACAACAGAGTAGTGCCAGTGATCGTAGTTCAGCGCCAGGATATGGCTGGAGGCGATGGAGTCGTTGGTGCGCGCTTTCTTACCGTTCAGGTCGCGGAAGTCGTTGTCGCCCAGGTCTGAACCCCAGTCAAAGTTGGTGAAGCCGATATAGCTCAGGTTACCGCCCCACAGCTGGGTAATTGGCACAAAGTATTTCACTTTGAAACGGTAGCCATCCCACTCGTTTTCGTTCGCGGCACCGTAGTTCTGCCACTGGTATTTCGCGTACACGTTCAGAGACAGGCTCATTGGCAGGCCGGTATCAATATCCGTACCCAGACCCATGTACCAGGTGCTCTGACGACCGGACTTGTTGCGGCCCATGTCGTAGATATAGTTGTTCGCGAAGTACCACTCTTTGAACGGACCAAATGCCAGGCTGGTACCGGTCAGTTTATCAATAGAGAAGCGTGGTTCAATTTCCATGAACAGTGGGGAACCGTGGTTCCAGATACCTTTCGCGTCGGTGTTACCACCAAAGAATACCGGTGCATCCATATAGCCGTAGAAATCAAACCAGTCTTTCTTGGCGAATGCTTCGTACTCCAGGTAGGTATCGTTGCGGATCTGAGGTCCGAAACGGGTGTGGTAGCTGCCTACCACGTTAACGCTCTGGTGCCACCAGTCGGAGAGGTATTGTGGTTTATCGTTTTCCGCTGCGTTAACAGTGAAAGAAGAGGAGAGTGCCAGTACAGCGCCAGCTGCGAGTAATGTTTTTTTCATAATCATGCCACTGATTGAAATTCCCTTCCGGGAGTGAAAAATGCGCGATTTGCGTATCAAAATATTTCGTGTTTCTGCGGAGCCTATTATAGGAATCCTTGCTCACAAAAATATGTGTTGTTTCACATATCTCTCACATGCGTAATCGATTGCGTTCACGTTTGCGTACTTTAAACGGCCGGGATTGTAGCGGCAATCATTTATGTTGCCAATCCATACGAAATGTAAATGTTAGCGGAGTGACATTGCACTCCGCTGGAGAGGGGGTTATTGCGCGGCGGGTTGAATGTCGTGAATGCGGATAAAGCCCAGCTGTTCTGGGGGGAGTCCGCTCAGCTGTAGCGGAATATCAACATCGCCTGGAGCCAGCACGCTGGCCGGTGCGGTGAACAGCTGACTGTTAACATTCACCTCCTGATAGCTTTCCGTGGTGCCCTGGATCTGTCCCCACTCTACGGTGCCGCTGAACGCGGGAAGCGGATCGTTGGATTCGCCCTGGATGCGTAATGTTGCGCGAGTACCATCTGCATTCGCCGCCACATTCACCAGAGACATTTTTAGCGTGCCAATCTGACTATTGAGACGCGCAGGCGTATTCGCGCCCGGCAGGAGATAAACCCCGCTGCTGGATTTGGCATTCAGGGCGTTTTGCTGGGTGATCTTCACCGTTTCTTTGTTCAGTTTGTCCATCGCCGTATTGAGCGTATTCACGCTCTGTTTCATCTGACGGACTTCGGTTTGCTGTGCACAGGCGCTAAGGGTGAAGAGGCTCCCCACCAGCAAAATTTTCAGGTAACGTCTTGTCATTGCGTTTATTTCCTTGAAATAACGGATCGTCCTAATGGTAGCCAGCGTCGTCGGGTCAGACATAGATCCTTTGTCTCAAAAAGCTCTTCCTTTGTTGTCAGGCCAGATCAGGGTAAAATGAAAATCAGTTAACCGGATAACAGGGATACCGTATGCATTGCCCATTCTGCTCCGCTGTGGATACCAAAGTCATTGACTCTCGTCTTGTGGGCGAAGGGTCTTCCGTACGCCGTCGTCGGCAGTGTCTGGTGTGCAACGAGCGTTTCACGACCTTTGAGGTTGCAGAGCTGGTAATGCCGCGCGTGGTAAAAAGTAACGACGTGCGCGAGCCGTTTAACGAAGAGAAACTGCGCAGCGGGATGCTGAAGGCCCTCGAGAAACGTCCCGTCAGCGCGGACGACGTTGAGATGGCGTTAAACCACATAAAATCTTACCTTCGTGGTTTGGGCGAGCGTGAAGTGCCGAGCAAAATGATCGGCAACCTGGTGATGGAGCAGCTGAAAAAGCTCGATAAGGTCGCCTATATCCGCTTCGCTTCGGTCTACCGCAGCTTCGAAGACATCAAAGAGTTTGGCGAAGAGATCGCCCGCTTACAGGATTAAGCTCATGCAGGATGAGATTTACATGGCGAGAGCCATGAAGCTGGCGCAGCGCGGTCGTTTTACCACCCATCCCAACCCGAATGTCGGGTGCGTGATCGTTAAAGATGGCGAGATTGTGGGGGAAGGTTTTCACTATCGCGCCGGCGAGCCGCATGCCGAGGTTCATGCGCTGCGCATGGCCGGCGAGAAGGCGCGCGGTGCCACCGCCTACGTCACGCTGGAGCCCTGCAGCCATCACGGGCGTACGCCGCCGTGCTGCGAAGCGCTGATTGCGGCCGGTGTTTCACGCGTGGTCGCCTCAATGCAGGACCCGAATCCGCAGGTGGCCGGACGCGGTCTGTATCGCCTGCAGCAGGAAGGCATTGACGTCAGCCATGGGCTGATGATGCAGGACGCTGAAGCAATCAATAAAGGCTTCCTGAAGCGTATGCGCACGGGGTTTCCGTATATTCAGCTTAAGCTGGGCGCCTCGCTGGATGGACGTACGGCGATGGCAAACGGCGAAAGCCAGTGGATCACCTCGCCGCAGGCAAGGCGCGATGTGCAACGTCTGCGTGCCCAAAGCCATGCTATCCTCACCAGCAGTGAAACCGTTCTGGCTGACGATCCGGCCATGACCGTGCGCTGGGAAGAACTGAATGCCGATACCCAGGCGCTCTATCCGCAGGAGAACCTGCGTCAGCCGCTGCGTATTGTCATTGATAGCCAGAACCGGGTGACGCCGGAGCACCGCATCGTCCAGCAGCCGGGTGAAACCTGGATTGCCCGCACCAGAGAAGATGCTCGCGAATGGCCGGAAGGCGTGCGCAGCATTATGGTGCCGGAGCATAACGGTCATCTGGATCTGGTCGTGCTGATGATGCTGCTCGGCAGGCAGCAGGTGAACAGCATCTGGGTTGAAGCGGGGCCAACGCTCGCCGGTGCGCTTTTACAGGCCGGGCTGGTGGATGAACTGATTGTTTACGTTGCGCCTAAACTGTTAGGTCACGACGCGCGCGGCCTGTTTGTGCTGCCCGGCCTTGAAAAACTGGCCGACGCACCGCAACTCAAATTTAGCGAGATGCGTCCGGTAGGTCCGGATGTCTGCCTCCACTTAACGACAGCGTAATTGCTCCTGAAATAGGGAAGCAGTGCGCAAAGTATTATGATAAAATCCGCCCCCCTGCGGGGCCAAATGAACCCGTAAAGGAAGAGTATGAACATTATTGAAGCTGCTGTAGCTACCCCAGACGCTCGCGTCGCCATCACCATTGCGCGTTTCAACAACTTCATCAACGACAGCCTGCTGGAAGGTGCTATTGACGCCCTGAAACGTATCGGCCAGGTTAAAGATGACAACATTACCGTTGTTTGGGTTCCGGGCGCTTACGAACTGCCACTGGCGGCGGGCGCGCTGGCGAAAACCGGTAAATACGACGCGGTGATTGCGCTGGGTACCGTTATTCGTGGCGGCACTGCGCACTTCGAATACGTTGCGGGCGGTGCAAGCAATGGTCTGGCTCACGTTGCACAGGATGCTGAAATTCCTGTCGCATTCGGCGTGCTGACTACCGAAAGTATTGAACAAGCCATCGAACGTGCTGGCACCAAAGCCGGTAACAAAGGTGCAGAAGCTGCACTGACCGCGCTTGAAATGATCAATGTATTGAAAGCCATCAAGGCCTGATTTTTTTGTAAGGGGAATTCCGTGAAACCTGCTGCTCGTCGCCGCGCCCGTGAATGTGCCGTCCAGGCACTTTACTCCTGGCAGTTGTCCCAGAACGACATCGCTGATGTTGAATACCAGTTCCTGTCAGAACAGGACGTGAAAGACGTTGACGTTCTGTACTTCCGTGAACTGCTGTCGGGAGTGGCGACTAATAGCGCGTATCTCGATGGTCTGATGAAACCTTACCTGTCCCGTCTGCTCGAAGAGCTGGGCCAGGTGGAAAAAGCAGTGTTGCGTATCGCGCTGTTTGAGCTGTCTAAACGTGATGATGTGCCGTATAAAGTGGCCATCAACGAAGCGATCGAACTGGCGAAAACCTTCGGCGCTGAAGACAGCCACAAGTTTGTAAACGGCGTACTCGATAAAGCAGCACCTGCGATCCGTCCCCACAAAAAGTGATCCGCAAACCGGAGTCCTGCATTGCCTGACGGGCAGTGCGGCTCCGGTTTTTTCTTTTATTTGCTGAGGCATAACGTATGGCATGCGGCGAATTCTCCCTGATTGCCCGTTATTTCGACCGTGTCAGAACCTCTCGTCTTGATGTTGAAACCGGCATTGGCGATGACTGTGCACTTCTCAATATTCCCGAAAAACAGACGCTGGCAATCAGCACCGACACCCTCGTGTGCGGACGTCATTTCTTGCCCGATATCGATCCTGCCGATCTGGCGTATAAAGCGCTGGCGGTTAACGTTAGCGATCTGGCGGCGATGGGCGCCGATCCCGCGTGGCTGACGCTGGCCCTGACCCTGCCTGAGGTGGATGAAGCCTGGCTTGAAGCCTTTAGCGACGCGCTGTTTGAACAGCTGAATTATTACGATATGCAGTTGATTGGCGGTGATACCACAGCCGGGCCGCTGTCGATGACGCTGGCGATCCACGGCTACGTGCCGCTCGGCCGCGCGCTGAAGCGCTCGGGCGCAAAACCCGGCGACTGGATCTACGTGACCGGTACGCCGGGCGACAGCGCGGCAGGGCTTGCGATCCTTCAGAACCGTTTATCGGTTAAAGACGCTGACGATGCGGCGTATCTGGTGAAACGCCATCTGCGGCCAACGCCGCGTATTTTGCACGGCCAGGCGCTGCGCGAGCGGGCAAGCTCGGCTATCGATCTTTCTGACGGATTGATCTCGGACCTCGGGCATATTCTGAATGCCAGCGGCGTAGGTGCGCGCGTTGATCTGGATCTCTTCCCGCTGTCTGAGCAACTGCTTCGCCATGTGGAACCTGAGCAGGCGCTGCGCTGGGCGCTGTCCGGTGGTGAAGATTACGAGCTATGCTTCACGGTGCCTGAGCTCAACCGCGGAACGCTGGACGTGGCGTTAGCGCATCTCGGCGCGAAATTTACCTGTATCGGTCAGATCATGCCCGAGAGCGAAGGGCTGAAGTTTGTGAAAGGCGGTGCGCCCGTTACGCTGGACTGGAAAGGGTACGATCACTTCGCGTGAGATTGTGCGCTCTGTATTGCCGGGTGGCGCTGCGCTTACCCGGCCTACAAACAGGGTGCGATCGTAGGCCGGGTAAGGCGAAGCCGTCACCCGGCAAGTGTTTACTTAAACCCCACCACCGGATGCTGCTGATACGGCGTCTCCAGCTCAGCAATCTGCTCCGGCGTCAGCGTGATATCCACCGCATTCAGCAGCTCATCCAGCTGTTCTTCCCGCGACGTTCCAATAATCGGTGCTGCGACCCCGCGCTTGCCCAGAAGCCAGGCCAGCGCCACCTGGGCGCGGGTTGCGCCGGTATCGTCGGCAATTCCGGCTAAGCGTTCGGCAATCAGCGCATCGCTGGCTTCTGTAGCGGCATAGAGATTTTTTCCCACTTCATCCGATACCAGACGGGCCGTGGTTTCCCCCCACGGACGGGTCAGGCGGCCGCGCGCCAGCGGGCTCCACGGGATCACCGCCACGCCCTCCTGATGGCACAGCGGCAGCATCTCGCGTTCTTCTTCACGATAGATCAGATTGTAGTGATCCTGCATGGTGACAAAGCGCGCCCAGCCGTGCTGCGCCTGGAGATCCAGCGCCTGAGCAAACTGCGACGCGTGCATAGACGACGCGCCGATGTAGCGTGCTTTCCCGGCTTTGACCACGTCGTTCAGCGCCTCCAGCGTTTCTTCAATCGGGGTGTTGTAATCCCAGCGGTGAATTTGCAGCAGGTCGACGTAATCCATGTTCAGGCGTCTGAGGCTGTCATCAATAGAGCGCAGGATCTGCGCGCGAGAAAGGCCTTCAGTCAGATCGCCTGACGGATAGTAGACTTTGGTGGCAACGACGATGTCTTCCCGGCGGGCAAAATCGCGCAGGGCGCGGCCGACAATCTCCTCGCTGCTGCCGTCGGAGTAGCTGTTGGCGGTATCAAAGAAGTTAATGCCGCCTTCAATGGCGCGTTTGATAATCGGACGGCTGCTCTCTTCCGGCAGCGTCCAGGCGTGGTTTCCCCGATCGGGCTCGCCAAAGGTCATGCATCCCAGACAAAGTCGGGAAACCTTAAGGTCGGTTTTTCCTAATGTTGTGTATTGCACGGTTCCGCTCCTGCTGTTTAAACACCAGGTTTAAGCATAGCAGGAGCGGAAAAGAGGGAAGGGGTCAGTCCAGCCAGGCGCGGATTTTGGCTTCGATACCGGCGGCGTCCAGGCCAATCGCCGCACGGGCTTCATCCTGGGTACCCTGAGGAATGAAATGATCCGGCAGGCCGAGGTTCAGCACCGGCACGGCTTTACGGTTTGCCACCAGCACCTCGTTCACGCCGCTGCCCGCACCGCCCATAATCGCGTTCTCTTCCAGCGTGACCAGCACGTCATGGGTCTCAGCCATACTCAGGATCAGAGAGTCGTCGAGCGGCTTCACAAAGCGCATGTCCACCAGGGTGGCATTCAGCGTTTCAGCCACTTTCGCGGCCTCCGGCATCAGCGTGCCGAAGTTAAGAATCGCCACTTTTTCACCGCGACGTTTGACCAGACCTTTACCGATCGCCAGCTTCTCCAGCGGCTGCAGCTCAACGCCCACCGCATTGCCGCGCGGGTAGCGAACCGCGCTAGGGCCATCCTGATAGTGGTAGCCGGTAAACAACATCTGACGACATTCGTTCTCGTCGCTGGGCGTCATGATGACCATGTCCGGGATACAGCGCAGGAACGACAGGTCAAACGCGCCCTGGTGCGTCTGGCCGTCGGCACCGACGATGCCCGCACGATCGATAGCAAACAGCACCGGCAGCTTCTGGATCGCCACGTCGTGGATCACCTGATCGTAGGCGCGCTGCAGGAAGGTGGAATAGATAGCGACAACCGGTTTGTAGCCGCCGATCGCCAGGCCCGCTGCAAACGTCACCGCGTGCTGCTCGGCAATGGCCACGTCGAAATACTGGTCAGGGTATTTTCTGGAGAACTCCACCATGCCTGAGCCTTCACGCATGGCAGGCGTCACCGCCATCAGCTTATTGTCTTTTGCGGCGGTTTCGCACAGCCAGTCGCCGAAGATTTTTGAATAGCTCGGCATGCCGCCGCTGCTTTTTGGCAGACAGCCGCTGGACGGGTCAAATTTCGGTACCGCGTGGAAGGTAATCGGATCTTTTTCCGCCGGTTCGTAGCCACGCCCTTTTTTGGTCATGATATGCAGGAACTGCGGGCCTTTCAGGTCACGCATGTTCTTGAGCGTGGTCACCAGACCCAGCACGTCATGGCCGTCAACCGGGCCGATATAGTTAAAGCCCAGCTCTTCAAACAGGGTTCCCGGCACGACCATGCCTTTGATGTGCTCTTCGGTACGCTTGAGCAGCTCTTTGATCGGCGGTACGCCGGAGAAGACTTTCTTGCCGCCTTCACGCAGCGAAGAGTAAAGCTTGCCGGAGAGCAGCTGTGCCAGATGGTTGTTCAGCGCGCCGACGTTCTCGGAGATCGACATTTCGTTATCGTTAAGGATAACCAGCATGTCCGGCTTGATGTCGCCCGCATGGTTCATGGCTTCAAAGGCCATCCCTGCGGTGATGGCGCCGTCGCCAATCACGCAGACGGTGCGGCGCTGCTTGTTCTCTTTTTCGGCGGCAACGGCAATACCGATGCCCGCAGAAATCGAGGTGGAGGAGTGGCCGACGCTCAGCACGTCATACTCGCTCTCACCGCGCCACGGGAACGGGTGCAGGCCGCCTTTCTGACGAATGGTGCCAATTTTATCGCGACGTCCGGTCAGAATTTTGTGCGGATAAGCCTGATGGCCCACGTCCCAGATGAGCTGATCGAACGGCGTGTTATAGACATAGTGAAGCGCCACGGTCAGCTCTACCGTGCCAAGCCCGGAGGCGAAATGGCCGCTGGAGCGGCTTACGCTGTCGAGCAGGTAGCGACGCAGCTCGTCGCACAGCTTCGGCAGGCTCTCTTTCGGCAACAGACGTAACTCCTGGGTGGAGTCAACTAACGCCAGTGTCGGGTATTTGGCAATATCAAAACTCATCAAAGGCTCATCGAGATATATAGTTTATTTATTACGCTGGATTATATAGTCCGCTAGCGCTTCCAGTGCCGAGGTATCCAGCGATTGCGCGGCCAGTTTATTTAGCGACTGGCGGGCATCGTCAATCAGATCCCGGGCTTTACGTTGGGCTTGCTCAAGGCCCAGCAGGGCGGGGTAGGTACTTTTGCCAAGCTGCTGGTCCGCACCCTGACGTTTACCCAATGTTGCAGTATCGCCCACCACATCCAGAATGTCATCCTGAACCTGGAATGCCAGACCGATACTTTCTGCGTATCTGTCCAGAATCGGCAGGGCTTTGCGCCCTTGTTCACCCGCGCTCAGCGCGCCCAGGCGAACGGCGGAACGAATCAATGCCCCGGTTTTATGGCGATGAATACGCTCGAGCTGTTCCAGATTAACCTGACGTCCTTCCGCTTCAAGATCCAGTGCCTGTCCGCCGCACATGCCGGCCACGCCGCTGGCCATTGCCAGTTCGGAGATCATCGCCAGGCGGTCGCGGTCGGCCACTTCCGCCATCGGCGCGTCGCTCAGAATCGAGAACGCCAGCGTTTGCAGGGCATCACCCGCCAGAATGGCATTCGCCTCGCCAAACTTGATATGGCAGGTGGGTTGACCCCGACGCAAATCGTCGTCGTCCATGGCCGGGAGATCGTCGTGGATCAGCGAGTAGGCGTGGATGCACTCAACGGCGGCTGCCGGGGCGTCCAGCGTGTTATCGCTGATACCAAACATATTGCCTGTGGCGTACACCAGGAACGGGCGCAGGCGCTTTCCACCCAAGAGTGCGCCATAGTGCATGGCTTCAACCAGTGGAGTGTTCTGAAAAGGCTGTGGCGCAATAAAACGGCGCAGGGCGTCGTTGGCGCGTACGACACGCGCCTGAAGCTCATTGGCAAAATCCATTTACTCGGCGTCCGGTGTGAAAGGCGTGGTTTTCGCGTCTTCGCTGTCGGAAAGCAGGATCTGCACGCGCTGTTCGGCCTGCTGCAGTTTGACCTGCCCCTGGCGCGCCAGCTGCACGCCACGCTCGAATTCGTTGAGCGCCTCTTCCAGCGGGAGATCGCCGCTCTCGAGGCGGGTAACAATTTGCTCCAGTTCACTCAGCGCAGTTTCGAAACTGGCCGGTGCGTCGTTCTTCTTCGGCATAGTGAATTGACTCTTATATTCTCAGCCCCGACATGGTAACGGACTCAGGGCAATTATCAAATAACGCGCAATGTGCACAGGAGCGGCGCGATGGTGGTATACTTGCGCGCCTGGATGCAGCCACGGGTGTGGGCTGCTGTACTCTTTTCCATTACAAGCCTTAACACGCTTGCCTAAGAAACATTGCCGCCATGAAGTTTATCATTAAATTGTTCCCTGAAATCACCATCAAAAGCCAATCTGTGCGTTTGCGCTTTATTAAAATTCTCACCGGGAACATTCGTAACGTATTAAAGCACTACGACGAAACCCTCGCCGTGGTGCGTCACTGGGACCACGTTGAAGTGCGCGCCAAAGACGAAAACAAACGTCAGGATATTCGCGACGCGCTGACCCGTATCCCGGGGATCCACCATATCCTTGAAGTGGAAGATGTTCCGTTCAGCGATATGCACGACATCTTCGAGAAAGCATTGGTCCAGTACCGCGATCAGATCGAAGGCAAAACCTTCTGCGTGCGCGTGAAGCGTCGCGGCAAGCACGAGTTCAGCTCCATTGAAGTGGAACGTTACGTGGGCGGCGGTCTGAACCAGCACGTCGAGTCTGCGCGCGTGCGCCTGACCAACCCGGACGTGACCGTCAATCTGGAGATCGAAAACGATCGCCTGCTGCTGGTGAAAGGGCGCTATGAAGGTATCGGCGGCTTCCCGATCGGAACCCAGGAAGACGTATTGTCCCTGATCTCCGGCGGCTTCGACTCCGGCGTTTCCAGCTATATGCTGATGCGTCGCGGCTGCCGTGTGCACTACTGCTTCTTCAACCTGGGCGGTGCGGCGCATGAAATCGGCGTTCGTCAGGTCGCGCATTACCTGTGGAACCGCTTCGGCAGCTCCCACCGCGTGCGTTTCGTGGCAATTAATTTCGAACCCGTGGTCGGCGAAATCCTCGAAAAAGTGGACGACGGCCAAATGGGCGTGGTGCTGAAGCGCATGATGGTGCGTGCGGCGTCCAAAGTGGCTGAACGCTATGGCGTGCAGGCGCTGGTCACCGGCGAAGCGCTGGGCCAGGTTTCCAGCCAGACGCTGACCAACCTGCGTCTGATCGACAACGTGTCTGATACGCTGATCCTGCGTCCGCTGATCTCCCATGATAAAGAGCACATCATCGACCTGGCGCGCGAAATCGGCACCGAAGATTTTGCCCGCACCATGCCGGAATACTGCGGCGTGATCTCAAAAAGCCCGACCGTCAAAGCGGTGAAGGCGAAGATCGAAGCGGAAGAAGAGAACTTCGATTTTGCCATTCTGGACAAAGTGGTGGAGGAAGCTTCCAACATTGATATCCGTGAGATTGCCCAGCAGACCGAACAGGAAGTGGTTGAAGTTGAAACCGTCAGCGGTTTTGGTAACAGCGATGTGATTGTGGATATTCGTTCTATTGATGAACAGGACGCCAGCCCGCTGAACGTCGAAGGCGTTGAGGTGGTTTCTCTGCCGTTCTATAAGCTGAGCACGAAATTTGGCGATCTCGACAAGAGCAAAACGTATCTGCTGTGGTGCGAGCGCGGGGTGATGAGCCGCCTGCAGGCGCTGTATCTGCGCGAGCAGGGCTTTGCGAATGTGAAGGTGTATCGCCCGTAGTGTGCGGCCTGATGCCCTCACCCCGACCCTCTCCCACGGGGAGAGGGCGCAAACATTAAAAACGGCAACCTTTGGTTGCCGTTTTGCTTTTACCTCGCGCCACCCGGCTTTTTTTATGCACTACTCTTCATAGTAATTATAAATTCCCGCCGGCATTACCAGCGACGACGCCACTTCGTACGCCTTCTCGCGCCCGACCAGCAGGTCAATAATCTTTAAGCCAAAATCAATCGCGGTGCCTGGCCCCTGGCTGGTCAGCAGGTTGACGCGCGGGTCCCAGACGACGCGTTTATCCACCCAGTGCTCTTCCGGGATCGTATCCTTCAGCCCCGGGAAGCCTGTCATATTGCCGATGGGGAAGATATCGTGCGGAACCAGAACCGTTCCGGCGGCGGCACAGATAGCCGCGACGATACGGCCGGATACGTGAAACTGACGCACGGTCTCAACCAGCAGCGGGCTGTCGCGAAAACATTCCGCGCCTTTTAAGCCGCCGGGCAGCACGATGATGTCGTAATCGCCGTCAGCCACCTGAACAAGGGGGGCATCCGCGAGGAGCTTCACCCCGCGTGAGCAGGTGACGGCCAGGCTGCCGTCGCTGGCGACGCTGGCGGTGGTGACCTTAATGCCGCCGCGCACCATCAAATCAATGGTGGTGACCGCTTCCATCTCTTCGCTACCAGGGGCGAGGCAGATCAGGGCTGACGCGCTCATATTCACTCTCCTTACGTTTAACCAGGTCATACAGACGGGCGTTTTCCGGCACGGCGATGCCGTGTGCGCGGGCGCGTTTTAGCAGATAGCCGGTGATGTAGTCGATCTCCGTGTGGCGTAATGCCCGAACGTCCTGCAACATCGAGGAGATGTTTTCTGCGGTACTCTCAATGACCTGCTCGACATAGCAGCGCAAATCGTCCGCTGAGGTATGCAGGCCTTCCCGCTCAACGACCGCTGCGACTTCCGCACACAGCGTCGCAACGTCCTGCGGATGATTTTTCAGCTCCCCGTTCGGGCAGTTCCATAGCGCCGTCAGCGGATTGATCACGCAGTTTACCGCCAGCTTCCGCCACAGCTGAGGGCGGATGTTGTTGTGCCAGGCCACGTCCGGCAACACCTTTTGAAGCACATCGGCCAGATAGCTGTAGTCGCCATCCTGTGTTCTGGCGGGGCCGATATGCGTCACGCCGCTGGCGACATGCACGATGATGTTGCCATCGCGGCGGGCAGCGTGCGTGGTTGTCGCCATCAGCAGGGGCTGCGGGACGCTTTTTAGCTCATCAAGGGTCCCCATGCCGTTATGCAGCAGCAGTATGGGCGAAGTGGGGGGGAGCTGCGCGGCCAGCGTCTTTACCGCGTCTGAGACCTGCCACGCTTTGAGCGTCACCAGTAAAAGGTCGCTTTGCGCCAGGAAATCCGGATCGTTCGCGGTGAGGGATTCGTTAAAGATGCTTCCGTCTTCGCCAATCAGGTTTACACTGCAATAGGGCTGGGGCACGCGCAGCCAGCCCTGAACCTCATGTCCGTGCTTGCACAGCGCGGTCAGCCACAGCTGACCAAGCGCTCCGCATCCGAGCACCGTAATTTTCATTGTTCCTCCTCACCTGCAACTGCGCCAGGTGTTACAGCTTAATTATACAGCTAAGCTTCTGTTGAGTTATGCCTCGTAGCGGGTATTATGCAACGCAACAAAAGTGAAGGGAGAAGAAAAGATGCCATCTTTCGATATTGTTTCCGAAGTTGATATCCAGGAAGTTCGCAACGGCGTTGAGAACGCAACCCGCGAAGTTGAGTCACGTTTCGATTTTCGTGGCGTTGAGGCGTCGTTTGAGCTGAACGACGCAAATAAGACCATTAAGGTGCTGAGCGAGTCTGATTTCCAGGTGAATCAGCTGCTCGACATTCTGCGCGCCAAGCTGTTAAAGCGCGGTATCGAAGGGACGTCTCTGGACGTGCCGGAAGAGTTTGTACACAGCGGTAAAAACTGGTTTGTTGAAGCCAAACTGAAGCAGGGCATCGAGAGCGCGGTGCAGAAGAAGATCGTTAAGCTCATTAAAGACAGCAAGCTGAAGGTGCAGGCGCAGATCCAGGGCGAAGAAATTCGTGTGACCGGTAAGTCCCGCGATGACCTCCAGTCCGTAATGGCGCTGGTGCGCGGCGGCGATCTGGGGCAACCGTTCCAGTTTAAAAACTTCCGCGATTAATATAAAAAGCCCGGTTTAACCGGGCTTTTTTTACGCTTTGAGCGCCTGCTCGACCTCGAAGCGGTTGGTCATTTTACTGTCTATTTTGACGTAAGCGCTGCGTTCTTCAGGAACAATAAGCACCTCGGTCACACCCTCTTTGGCTTCCAGACGCTGTTTCAGCGCATCGCTAATCTCCACATCATCCGGGATTTCTACCCGCAGGCTGCTCACGTAGCGCGGCTCTTTCATGGTGCTGGCGACCAGCAGCCATACCGTCGCCAACAGCGCGCCGGCGAGAAACACGGTTTGTGAATCAAACAGACCATCCACCCAGCCGCCGAGCGAGCCGCCGATCGCCACGCCGAGAAACTGGCTGGTGGAGTAGATGCCCATCGCGGTGCCTTTATACCCGGCGGGGGACTCTTTGCTGATCAGCGAGGGCAGCAGCGCTTCCATCAGGTTAAAGGCCAGGAAGAACAGCTGTACGCCGGCAATCAGTTCCCAGAAGTGCGGGCCGGCGCCCCAGAGCACAATTTCGGCAATCAGCAGGACCGCCACGCAGCCCACGAAGACGCGCTTCATTTTGCGCTTCACTTCGGCGTAGATAATGAACGGCACCACGGAGACAAACGAAATCAGCATCGTGACCAGATAGATTTTCCAGTGCTCAGCCGCCGGAAAACCCGCCGCGGCAAGCTGGCCCGGCAGGGCAACGAATGTGGACATCAGCAGAATGTGCAGACACATGATGCCGAAGTTCAGCTTCAGCAGGCGCGGCTCGACAATCACTTTGCTGAAGCAGCCTTTTACCATCCCCGATTCACGGTTCAGAACGTGGTTCTTGCTGTCCGGCACGACCCACAGGGTTAAGGCAATACCGATGGTTGCCAGCACGGCAATCATCCAGAACAGGGCGTGCAGACCCAGCGTGTGCGTAATGATGGGGCCCAGCACCATCGCAATCGCAAAGGTCACGCCAAAGCTGACGCCGATAAAGGCCATTGCCTTGGTGCGGTTCTGCTCGCGGGTTAAGTCGGACAGCAGCGCCATCACCGCGGCGGCAATCGCGCCGGAGCCCTGCAGAGCGCGACCGAGAATAATCCCCCAAATGGAGTGGGAGAGGGCGGCAATGACGCTTCCGAGCACAAAGACCAGCAGCCCGCCGACGATCAGTGGTTTACGACCAACGCGGTCTGAGAGCAGACCAAAGGGGATCTGAAATACCGCCTGCGCCAGTCCGTAGATGCCAATGGCCAGACCAATCAGCGCTTCGCTGGCCCCCTGCAGCGCCATGCCGTACGTGGTCAGAACAGGCAGGACCATAAACATGCCAAGCATCCGTAGCGAGAAAACAGTCCCTAAACCCCAGGTCGCGCGTAGCTCGCCTGGCGTCATTTTATAATCGTTCATTGCCACCTCAGTTCAAAAGCAGGCACTAGTTTAGGCGGGGTGTTAATTGCGGTAAATAGGTGTTTGTTTAAGAGATATTACCATCGTGCAAAACCGCGTCGGGTGGCGGCGATGCCTTACCCGACCTACCGATCCCGTAGGCCCGTGCAAGCGTAGCGCCGCCGGGCAAAAAAAAAGCCAGGTGATTAACCTGGCTTTTTCAATTCAGCACACTTACCAGACGTAAGTCAGCAGGTTGTGTGAATCTGGCACCATGAAGTCCACGGACATCATCACGGACAGCGAGGTGATGGCCACAATCGAGAACACAAACAGTTTGCGCGCCCAGACTTTGTCATCTTCCACTTTGTAACCGCGCAGCGCCATACCGAGCCACCAGACGCTCACCGCAGCGGCTACCGCCAGATATTTGTATCCAGCGTAACCGCCCAGAGAGAGCATCAGCGTTGCCACGGCAAAGGCGATGATGTACAGCGTGATGTGGTTCTTGGCAACCGAAATGCCCTTCACGACCGGCAGAACCGGAATGTTCGCTGCCTGATAATCCTTAAAGCGGAAAATCGCGATGGCATAGGAGTGCGGCATCTGCCACAGGCTAAAGATAGCCAGCAGGATCAGCGCACCGCTGTCGAACTCGTTCGTGACCGCGCAGTAGCCAATCACCGGCGGCGCAGCGCCGGAGAGAGAACCAATCAGCGTGCCGTAGACGGAGTGGCGTTTCATATACAGGCTGTAGACGCCCACATAGACCACGAACCCCATCACCCCCAGCCAGCAGGCCAGCGGGTTAGCACCAAACCACAGCAGCATAAAGCCAGCAATACCCAGCAAGGTGGCGTACACCAGCGAGACGGAAGGGGCGATCAGGCCTTTCACCAGCACCCGATTTTTGGTCCTTTCCATCTTCTTGTCGATATCCATGTCGATGTAGTTGTTAAATACACAACCGGACGCAACAACCAGTGACACACCGACCAGCGTGTAGATAAAGAGGGTGTAATCAATGCTGCCCTTAGAGGCCAGCAGGAACCCTCCGATCACGGAGATCAGGTTGCCAAAGATGATGCCTGGTTTCGTTACTTGCAGGTATTGCTTAAACATACTCGCCGCTCTTAGTGAACCATCATGTTGTAGTTGAGGTTCCACATAATCCAGATGGAACCGACTACCAGGATAGCGATGATAATCACGGTAAAGATAAAGGCGGTCATATTCCAGCCTTCATCGGACTTGGTGTTCATGTGCAGGAAGCAAACCAGATGCACCAGAATCTGAATCACCGCGGTCACCAGGATTGCACCCAGAATAACCGGTTTAGACGCAGAACCGCTCATCACCATCCAGAACGGGATCACCGTCAGGATGATCGACAGGATGAAACCTGTCATGTAGGTTTTTACGCTACCGTGGGAAGCGCCATGATCGTTTGAATGACTCATTACATCGCCCCCATCAGATATACAACAGAGAACACACAGATCCACACCACGTCCAGGAAGTGCCAGAACAGGCTCAGGCACATGATACGGGTACGGTTAGTGCTGGTCAGGCCGCGACGGGATACCTGGAACATCAGTACCGCCATCCAGATCAGACCAGAGGTGACGTGCAGACCGTGGGTACCGACCAGCGCGAAGAACGCGGACAGGAAGCCACTGCGATCCGGACCGAAACCTTCCAGAATCAGGTGATGGAATTCATAGATTTCCATCCCGATAAATCCAGCACCAAACAGCCAGGTCAACGCCAGCCAGGAAACAACCTGGCTCTTGTTGTTTTTGTACATGGCGATAGCCGCCATGCCGTAGGTGATGGAGCTGAATAACAGCAGTGCGGTTTCAACCAGAACGAACGGCAGTTCAAAGATGTCCTTGCCAGCCGGGCCGCCCGCCGTGCCGTTCACCAGAACGGCATAGGTCGCGAACAGACAGCAGAACAGAATGCAGTCGCTCATCAGGTAGATCCAGAAACCGAAGACTTTGGTCGGTCCTGTATCGTGGTGCGCATGCTCATGCGCGTGGGCAGTTGAGTGCGCCAGAGTATCAGTTGCCATTTTTCAGCCCCGCTTTAGAAATCTCGTCGAAATGCTGATTTTCCAGCTTCTCAACTTCACGGACTGGTACGTAGTAGTCCACGTCCTCGTCAAAGCTCTTCACAATCCAGCTGATCACGATGCCGGCGAAGCCAACAATCGCCATCCACCAGATGTGCCAGATCATTGCGAAACCAAATACCGTTGCGAAGGCGGCAATGACAATGCCCGCACCGCTGTTTTTCGGCATGTGGATTTCTTCGTAATGAGCTGGTTGCTTGTACGCTTCACCTTTCTCTTTCATTTCCCAGAATGCGTCGCGTTCATGAACCTGCGGCACGATGGCAAAGTTATAGAAAGGAGGTGGAGAAGAGGTTGCCCACTCCAGCGTACGGCCACCCCATGGGTCACCAGTCAGGTCACGGTTCTGGTCGCGGTCGCGAATAGACACGTAGAACTGAATCAGCTGAGACGCGATACCACAGGCAATCAGCACGGCGCCGCCCGCTGCAACCATCAGCATTGGGTGGAACTGCGGATCGATCTGCTGGCTCAGACGACGGGTCATACCCATGAAGCCCAGCACGTACAGCGGCATAAATGCCACGAAGAAGCCGATGATCCAGAACCAGAACGCGCGTTTACCCCATTTCTCGTTCAGCGTGAAGCCGAACGCTTTTGGCCACCAGTAGGTTACGCCAGCGAAGCAGCCGAAGACCACGCCACCGATGATAACGTTATGGAAGTGCGCAATCAGGAACAGACTGTTGTGCAGAACGAAGTCAGCACCCGGTACCGCCAGCAGTACGCCGGTCATCCCACCTACGGAGAAGGTCACGATGAAGCCGATGGTCCACAGCATTGCTGAGTGGAACACGATACGGCCCTGATACATGGTGAACAGCCAGTTGAAGATCTTCACCCCGGTAGGGATTGCGATAATCATGGTGGTAATACCGAAGAAGGCGTTTACGTTCGCGCCCGCACCCATGGTGAAGAAGTGGTGCAGCCAAACGATGAACGACAGAACGGTAATACACACGGTTGCCCACACCAGAGAGGTGTAACCAAACAGACGTTTACGCGAGAAGGTTGCCGCGATTTCGGAGAACACACCGAAGACAGGCAGAACCAGAATGTACACTTCCGGGTGACCCCAGGCCCAAATCAGGTTGATGTACATCATCATGTTGCCACCCATATCATTCGTGAAGAAATGGGTGCCCAGATAGCGGTCCAGGGTCAGCAGCGCGATGGTGACGGTCAGAATTGGGAAGGAGGCAATAATCAGGATGTTGGCGCACAGAGATGCCCAGGTAAATACCGGCATCTTGAACATGGTCATGCCAGGGGCACGCATCTTGATAATGGTCACGAAGAAGTTGATACCGGTCAGGGTAGTACCGACACCGGAGAGCTGAAGCGCCCAAATCCAGTAGTCGACGCCAACGCCCGGACTGTACTCAATTCCTGACAGCGGCGGGTAAGCCAGCCAGCCGGTCTGCGCGAATTCGCCCACACCCAGTGACAGGTTAACCAGGATAACGCCGACAACCGTGAACCAGAAGCTCAGGTTGTTCAGGAACGGGAACGCCACGTCGCGCGCGCCGATTTGCAGCGGAACGACAACGTTCATCAGACCGATAACCAGCGGCATCGCCACGAAGAAGATCATGATAACGCCGTGGGCGGTAAAGATCTGATCGTAGTGGTGCGGCGGCAGGAAGCCGGCTTCACCCGCAGAAGCGAGCGCCTGCTGGCTACGCATCATGATCGCATCCGCAAAGCCACGAATTAACATGACGATACCGACGATGCAGTACATGATACCGAGTTTTTTGTGGTCAACCGAAGTCAGCCACTCGTTCCACAGGTAGCTCCACTTACCGAAGTAAGTGATCAGGGCCAGTAAGGCCGCGCCACCAATGATAATTGCAGCCACCGTAACCACGATAATCGGTTCATGGTAGGGCACTGCATCCAGTGTCAATTTTCCGAACATTTTCTTCCTCGGCCCCTTAGTGAGCGGTTTCCGCGTGGCTCATGTCCATGCCTTCCATACCTTCGTGCGCGCTGTGCTCGCCTTCAGGCTGGGTCATGTCCATGCTCTTGCCGTGATCCATAAATTTGCCAATAACGTCTTTGAACAAATCTGGTTTCACATTAGAGAAGTACTCCACCTTGTTGTATTCGCTTGGTGCAGCCACTTTTTCGAACGCCGCCATGTCAGACATGGTGTTTGGAGACTGCTTCGCTTTTTCAACCCACTGGTCGAAAGCGGCACGGTCTGGCGTCGCAATAGCTTTGAACTTCATACCTGAGAAGCCCGGGCCGCTATAGCTGGCGGAGATACCATCATAGGTGCCTGCTTCATTCGCGATCAGGTGCAGGTTGGTCTGCATTCCGGCCATCGCGTAAATCTGGCTACCCAGACGTGGGATGAAGAAGGAGTTCATTACGGAGTTGGAGGTCACTTTGAACTGAACCGGAGTGTTCGCCGGGAAGGCGATTTCATTCACGGTAGCAATACCCTGCTCTGGATAGATGAAGAACCATTTCCAGTCCATGGAGACCACTTCAATGGTAATAGGTTTCTCATCGTGAACCAGCGGTTTGCTTGGCTCAAGTGCGTGAGTGGTTTTCCAGGTCAGTACGGCAAGGAACAGGATGATCAGAATAGGTACCGTCCAGACCACAGCTTCCACTTTATTGGAGTGTGACCAGTTAGGGCTATACTTCGCATCTTTATTGCTCGCACGATACTTCCAGGCGAAACCAACAGCCATCAAAATGGCAGGAATAACCACAATCAACATCAGGCCAAAAGCCGTCAATATCAGTGAACGTTGTTCCAGTCCAATCTGTCCTTTGGGGTCTAGTAGTGCAGAATCGCAGCCACTGAGTAATACAGTGCCCGCGAATAATGACAACCATCCCAAACTTTTATTGTATTTCCCGAGTCTCATTTAACGACCTCAATTCCACGGAGTCTGGTGGCGTTTAAAGTGTGCGGGCATTTTACGGGAAGGTTACATTACTGTAAACATCATTAGGCCTGTGTCAGGAAGGTGTTACCGGGTTCTGCCGCACGTGTCACAAGTGTTGCAAATTATGTCGGTTTTTATGACCGAAGCCGCATGGCGCGGGCTTTATAACGAAAGGACCCCCAAGCATACCCTAAAAGGGGCAATTGGTATAACCATTGTTAAAAATAAACAAAAAATTAACAATTAATTATCAATAAAAAGACATCTAAAAAACGAAAAATCAAACTCTCGTATGCTGAATCGTTTAATGAAAAATAGCGTTTTGGAATGGGAGCCAATAATTTCCAAATCCTATCCCGCACAAAACAACAAATATTTTTTTAGCGGGTGGTGGCTATTTCGCCGTTATAATTTCGCTTGGTGATTACAACGGGAAATAACCTTTCGCATTTTTCTTCAGGTCATCTGCGTTTTACGCAACGCCATGAAATCGAGCAGACCCCCTGTCAGGATCCCGGCGATAGCCAGCAGGGCTCCGACGTCCAGCAGCAGGGCTTCTATGGGAAGTGCGAGTGACGTGCTGGCATTAAGAATAAGCACCACAAGCCAGAGTGCCAGAGCAGCGCAGCCCACCATTAACAGACGTAACGCAAAACGGTAGGCGCGGTGATATTCGGTTCGCGGCATAAAGTGTTCGGTCCGCTGGGTATATTCCAGCGTCTGACGGCAGACCAGCAGCAATAAAATTCCCGGCACGGCAGCCACGACTGAAAAGAGATAAAATGTTGGCCAGCCGTGGGCTTCCACGAACCAGCCGGCAATTGGGCCCACGTACACGCGGCCAACGGCGGAGAGCGCCGAGAGCAGCGCGAACTGGGTAGCAGAAAATGATTTGTTGCACAGGGTCATCAGCAGAGCGACAAACGCCGCGGTGCCCATACCGCCGCAGAGGTTTTCGAAGAACACCGCCGCGGCCATGCTGATCGTATGTTTGTCGGTAATCGACAGCAGCCAGTAGCCTGCGTTAGAGGCGCCCTGAAGGATGCCGAAAATCAGCAGCGCGCGAAACAGCGTCAGACGCTGCATCAGCACGCCGCCATACAGTGCGCCGACGATGGTCGCAAACAGCCCCAGCGTTTTATTCACCACGCCCACTTCACCGGCGTCAAAACCGACACCCCGGATCAGGAAGGTGGTGGTCAGGCTCATGGCAAAGGCATCGCCCAGCTTATAAAGGACGATGAGCAACAGGATCAGCCAGGCGTTGTTGCGGCCAAAAAAGTCGCGTAGCGGTTCGGCGACCGCCTGCTCCAGCGAGCGGGGAACCGGGATGACATCACTCGGTTCGGGCGCGAACAGCGTCGCGATAATGCAGGGGATCAGCAGGGCGGCCATCAGCCAGTACATGCCCTGCCAGCCGAGGTAACGGTCGGCGAGCCACAGCGCCAGCCCGCCGGAAACCAGCATCCCGAGGCGGTAGCCCAGCACGCTGATTGCCGCACCGGCGCCACGCTCTTCCGCAGGTAACACATCCGTCTTCCAGGCGTCGAATACGATATCCTGAGAGGCGGAGCAGAAGGCTATCACCACCGCAAGCGCGGCCATCCAGCGTAGCTGCGTGGCGGGCTCAAGAAAACCCATCGCCGCAATGGCCAGTAGCAGCAGGATCTGCGTCATCACTAACCAGCCGCGCCGACGCCCGAGGAAAGGCGGCGTATAGCGATCCATGACCGGAGACCACAGGAACTTAAAGACATAGGCCTGGCCCACAAGCGAGAAGAAACCGATGGTTTTAAGATCGATGTTCTCAACCGTCATCCACGCCTGAAGCGTGCCGGAAGTGAGTGCGAGGGGTAAACCCGAGGCGAAGCCGAGGATCAGCAGAATCGCTGATTTCGGTTGCTGGAAAATGCGTAAGTAATGGCTGGACATGTTTTTATAAAACTGACCCGGTGATACACCGGGTCAGAGAGCGGGATTAACGCGCGTTCTGTTTGATGAAGTCGTGAATGCTGGTGTCCTGCGCCATGTCGGAAATGGTATCCGTCAGCACGCTGTTAACCGCATCAGCAATATTTTTATTCGATGCCTGGAACGCACCCTCAACAGAGTAGCTGGCGCGGTAGTTTTTGGTCATCTTGTTGCCATTCTTCGCGGTGGCAATGATGGCGATATCCGCTTTAGTCGCGATGTTGTAGCGCACGTTGCCCTGAGACACGTCAGCGTACAGGTTGTTCACGATGATCTGCAGATCGACCGCGCCGCTTGGGCCAATCATGTAGCCGCGAGCGGTCATCTGTTTCTCCAGCACTTCCTGGAGCAGGAAGCGCAGGTCGCGGGACGCGGTGAGGGTAACCTGCTGGTTATCGCGGGTCACTTTTGCCAGCGCCTGGTCCTGACGCTGATCGGCACCGTTAATGCTCACAGTAACGCCCATCAGGCTTGGGTCCTGCTGAGGCAGGGTGATTTTTGGTGAGACATCAATAGTGGTTGGCGGGGTAGCGCAGCCTGCCAGCATAAATAGGGCTACCAACGGAAAGAAGAGTTTTTTTAACATTTTCGGGTTCTCAACGAATCGTAAGCATATAAAGAGAAAAATTGTCGCCATCATAACATCGCCAACGGCGAGGGGAAGTGGTCAACGCATGTAAATTCATCGCCTTGTCCGAAAACTGACCAATTCACCGTTTTTCCCAATCCGTGTATGACAAAACGCATGAGTCTCACAGTGAACTTCATTCGTTTGAATGAGAAAATCAGACGAAAGCTAAATATTTGTTGTCAAGGTGTAATGGAAACGGTAAAAGCGGCTAACATTTAAAGGGATGGGTGACATCCTGGCGTTGTCGGAGGAGTAATTTCATGATGATACGTGAGCATATAGAAGATAAATTAAGGGCAGCGTTCAACCCTGTGTTCCTCGAAGTCGTCGACGAAAGCTATCGTCATAACGTACCGGCAGGTTCTGAAAGCCACTTTAAAGTGGTTCTGGTTAGCGATCGCTTCACGGGAGAACGTTTCCTGAATCGACACCGCTTGATCTACAGCACCTTGACGGAAGAACTCTCCACGACCGTGCATGCGCTGGCACTGCATACCTACACCATTAAGGAATGGGAAGGCTTGCAGGATACGGTTTTCGCATCGCCGCCCTGTCGCGGTGCAGGCACTATCGCCTGATAAATCGGATTTGCAACGGCTGGAGCTTTTCCAGTATGTTGCTTACAGATTTCCTCAAAACGGCCTCCGGGCCGTTTTGTTTTGTCTGAGTTTTGAGCGGATGGTGCGATTTTAAGGCTAAAAATAGCCTTAAAGTGTGAAAAAAGCCGCAGCAACATGCCCCAACCGTTCTCGACTCACCTAAGTGATGCCGCTATAATGCCGCGTCTTATTGAATGTCTTCGGGATGATTCTGGCGACAGGGAATGTGAATCTGCACTAAGAGAGCATCCCGGTATAACAGACAGATTCAGAGTTGACCGAGCACTGTGATTTTTTTGAGGTAACAAGATGCAAGTTTCAGTTGAAACCACTCAAGGCCTTGGCCGCCGTGTAACGATTACTATCGCTGCTGACAGCATCGAAACTGCTGTGAAAAGCGAGCTGGTCAACGTAGCAAAAAAAGTACGTATTGACGGCTTCCGCAAGGGCAAAGTACCAATGAATGTTGTTGCTCAGCGTTATGGCGCTTCCGTGCGTCAGGATGTGCTGGGTGAACTGATGAGCCGTAACTTTATTGATGCGATCATCAAAGAAAAAATCAATCCGGCCGGCGCGCCAAACTACGTCCCAGGCGAATACAAACTGGGCGAAGACTTCACCTACTCCGTAGAGTTCGAAGTGTACCCGGAAGTTGAGCTGAAAGGTCTGGAATCTATCGAAGTTGAAAAACCCGTTGTTTCCGTGACTGACGAAGACGTTGACGGCATGCTGGATACCCTGCGCAAGCAGCAGGCGAACTGGAAAGAGAAAGAAGGCGCTGTTGACGCTGAAGACCGTGTCACCATCGACTTCACTGGTTCTGTTGACGGCGAAGAGTTCGAAGGCGGTAAAGCGTCTGACTTCGTACTGGCAATGGGCCAGGGTCGTATGATCCCAGGCTTCGAAGACGGTATCAAAGGCCACAAGGCTGGCGAAGAGTTCACCATCGACGTGACCTTCCCTGAAGAATACCACGCTGAAAACCTGAAAGGGAAAGCAGCGAAGTTCGCTATCAACCTGAAGAAAGTTGAAGAGCGCGAACTGCCAGAACTGACTGAAGAATTCATCAAGCGTTTCGGCGTGGAAGATGGTTCCGTAGCGGGTCTGCGTACCGAAGTGCGTAAGAACATGGAACGCGAACTGAACGGTGCGGTGCGTAACCGTGTGAAATCTCAGGCGATCGAAGGTCTGGTGAAAGCCAACGAAATCGACGTTCCAGCTGCCCTGATCGACAGCGAAATCGACGTTCTGCGCCGTCAGGCTGCACAGCGTTTCGGTGGCAACCAGCAGCAAGCGATGGAACTGCCGCGCGAGCTGTTCGAAGAGCAAGCTAAGCGCCGCGTTGTTGTTGGCCTGCTGCTGGGCGAAGTGATTCGTACCCACGAGCTGAAAGCTGACGAAGAGCGTGTGAAAGGCCTGATCGAAGAGATGGCTTCTGCATACGAAGATCCATCAGAAGTGATCGAGTTCTACGGTAAGAACAAAGAGCTGATGGACAACATGCGCAACGTTGCCCTGGAAGAGCAGGCTGTTGAAGCGGTACTGGCGAAAGCGAAAGTGACCGAAAAAGCGACCTCTTTCAACGAACTGATGAACCAGCAGGCGTAATTTCGCCCCAAAGGTTTAAAGTTTGAACAGAAAACCCGTTGCCTTGCGGCAGCGGGTTTTTTTTATCGCAGCGATAGCCCAGGAAGAGTGCTAAAACGCCCTTTCGGTGTTAGCGTAACAACAAAAGGTTGTTATGCTTGAAATAGGGCACTGTGAACCCCATAAGTACGTAATCATGATGAATGAGACTGGCTGATAATCCGTCCGTAAGGTTACAATCAGTACAGCAGGTGTTTTCAATTTTGATCCAGGAGACGGAAATGTCATACAGTGGCGAACGAGATAACTTTGCACCCCATATGGCTCTGGTGCCAATGGTTATTGAA
Organism: Enterobacter sp. MGH 24; assembly: GCF_000493015.1. NCBI lineage: Bacteria > Pseudomonadati > Pseudomonadota > Gammaproteobacteria > Enterobacterales > Enterobacteriaceae > Enterobacter > Enterobacter sp. MGH 24. The sequence continues at coordinate 2,482,164 of NZ_KI535657.1, forward strand.
CAGACCTCACGTGGTGAGCGTTCTTTTGATATCTATTCCCGTCTGCTCAAGGAACGCGTTATCTTTCTGACCGGCCAGGTGGAAGACCACATGGCTAACCTGATCGTGGCGCAGATGCTGTTTCTGGAAGCGGAAAACCCGGAAAAAGACATTTACCTGTACATTAACTCCCCGGGTGGCGTGATTACAGCAGGTATGTCCATTTATGACACCATGCAATTCATCAAGCCTGATGTAAGCACTATCTGTATGGGTCAGGCTGCATCGATGGGCGCATTCCTGTTAACAGCAGGGGCGAAAGGTAAGCGTTTCTGCTTGCCAAATTCCCGCGTGATGATTCACCAGCCGCTGGGCGGTTACCAGGGGCAGGCGACGGATATCGAAATCCACGCCCGCGAAATTCTGAAAGTAAAAGCGCGCATGAATGAACTTATGGCGCAGCATACGGGTCAACCACTCGAGCAGATCGAGCGCGATACCGAGCGCGATCGCTTCCTCTCTGCTCCAGAGGCAGTTGAGTACGGCTTAGTCGACTCCGTGTTGACCCATCGTAATTGATGCCCGTGACGCGAGTGTGCCGCTATACTAAGGTAGGGCGGCACGCTGCTGATTGCAGCTTGCGTCTTAGAATGGCATTTGCGTCGTCATGTGCGGCACAAAGAACTTAAAAAGAGGTTTGGACTCATGACAGATAAACGCAAAGATGGTTCGGGCAAACTGCTGTACTGCTCTTTTTGCGGCAAAAGCCAGCATGAAGTGCGTAAACTGATTGCCGGGCCGTCCGTGTATATCTGCGACGAATGTGTCGATTTATGTAACGACATCATCCGCGAAGAGATTAAAGAAGTCGCACCGCACCGTGAGCGCAGCGCGCTGCCAACGCCGCATGAAATTCGTCATCACCTTGACGACTACGTCATCGGACAGGAGCAGGCCAAGAAAGTGTTGGCGGTAGCGGTCTATAACCACTACAAACGTCTGCGTAACGGCGACACCAGCAATGGTGTGGAACTGGGTAAAAGTAACATTCTGCTTATCGGCCCAACCGGTTCCGGTAAAACGCTGCTGGCTGAAACCCTGGCGCGCCTGCTTGATGTTCCGTTCACTATGGCGGATGCCACCACCCTGACCGAGGCCGGTTATGTGGGTGAGGACGTCGAAAACATCATCCAGAAACTGCTGCAGAAGTGCGATTACGACGTACAGAAAGCCCAGCGCGGGATTGTTTACATCGATGAGATCGACAAGATCTCCCGTAAATCAGACAACCCGTCCATCACCCGTGACGTATCGGGTGAAGGCGTACAGCAGGCACTGCTGAAGCTGATCGAAGGTACGGTTGCCGCCGTTCCGCCGCAGGGAGGTCGTAAACATCCGCAGCAGGAGTTCCTGCAGGTTGATACCTCCAAGATCCTGTTCATCTGTGGTGGTGCGTTTGCCGGTCTGGATAAAGTCATCTCCCACCGTGTTGAAACCGGCTCCGGTATTGGTTTTGGCGCAACGGTGAAAGCAACGTCCGAAAAACCGAACGAAGGCGAGCTTCTGTCTCAGGTTGAACCGGAAGATCTGATCAAATTCGGTCTGATCCCTGAATTCATTGGCCGTCTGCCGGTTGTGGCAACGCTGAATGAACTGAGCGAAGACGCGCTGATCCAGATTCTGAAAGAGCCGAAAAATGCGCTGACTAAACAGTATCAGGCGCTGTTCAATCTGGAAGGCGTTGATCTGGAATTCCGCGACGAAGCGCTGGATGCTATTGCCAAGAAAGCGATGATCCGTAAAACCGGTGCCCGTGGTCTGCGTTCCATTGTTGAAGCGGCACTGCTCGACACCATGTACGATCTGCCGTCGATGGAAGACGTTGAGAAAGTGGTGATTGACGAGTCCGTCATCAGCGGCCAAACCAAGCCGCTGCTGATTTACGGCAAACCGGAAGCGCAGCAGGCATCTGGCGAATAATTCACCAAATCATACAAGCAGTTAATCAAAAAGGGGGGATTTTATCTCCCCTTTACTTTTTCCGTATTCATAGCGTTGAATGTGTGGCAAACATCCCCATATACTGGATACATGTTAATGGTTATGTGAAGCACAGCGACATGACCAGTTTACCTGGCGGACACTAACTAAGAGAGAGCTCTATGAATCCTGAGCGTTCTGAACGCATTGAAATCCCCGTATTGCCGTTGCGCGATGTGGTGGTTTATCCGCACATGGTCATACCCTTATTTGTAGGGCGGGAAAAATCTATCCGTTGCCTCGAAGCCGCCATGGATCATGATAAAAAAATCATGCTGGTGGCGCAGAAAGAAGCATCAACGGATGAGCCGGGTGTAAACGATCTTTTCACCGTCGGGACCGTGGCCTCTATTTTGCAGATGCTGAAGCTGCCTGACGGCACCGTGAAGGTGCTGGTAGAAGGCCTGCAGCGTGCGCGTATTACCACTCTGTCAGATGACGGCGAGCACTTCTCTGCGAAGGCAGAGTACCTTGATTCGCCTGAGCTTGATGAGCGCGAGCAGGAAGTGCTGGTACGCACCGCGATTAGCCAGTTTGAAGGCTATATCAAGCTGAACAAGAAAATCCCACCAGAAGTGCTGACGTCGCTGAACAGCATCGACGATCCTGCGCGTCTGGCGGACACCATCGCTGCCCATATGCCGCTGAAGCTGGCTGACAAACAGTCCGTGCTGGAAATGTCCGACGTTAACGAACGTCTGGAATACCTGATGGCGATGATGGAGTCTGAAATCGATCTGCTGCAGGTTGAGAAGCGTATTCGCAACCGCGTGAAAAAGCAGATGGAGAAATCTCAGCGTGAGTACTATCTGAATGAGCAAATGAAGGCCATTCAGAAAGAACTGGGCGAGATGGACGACGCGCCGGACGAAAACGAAGCGCTGAAGCGTAAGATCGACGCGGCGAAAATGCCGAAAGAGGCAAAAGAGAAAGCCGAAGCAGAACTGCAGAAGCTGAAAATGATGTCTCCAATGTCGGCTGAAGCGACCGTTGTTCGCGGCTACATTGAGTGGATGGTGCAGGTTCCGTGGAACGCCCGCAGCAAGGTCAAAAAAGACCTGCGTCAGGCGCAGGAAATCCTGGATACCGACCACTACGGCCTGGAGCGCGTGAAAGACCGCATTCTTGAGTACCTCGCGGTACAAAGCCGTGTTAACAAAATTAAAGGCCCAATTCTGTGTTTGGTAGGACCGCCGGGGGTGGGTAAAACCTCTTTGGGTCAGTCCATCGCCAAAGCGACCGGACGTAAGTATATCCGTATGGCGCTGGGTGGCGTACGCGATGAAGCGGAAATCCGCGGTCACCGCCGTACCTACATCGGTTCTATGCCGGGTAAACTGATCCAGAAGATGGCGAAAGTGGGGGTTAAAAACCCGCTGTTCCTGCTCGATGAGATCGACAAGATGTCGTCGGACATGCGTGGCGACCCTGCGTCTGCACTGCTGGAAGTGCTTGATCCAGAACAGAACGTGGCGTTCAGCGATCACTACCTGGAAGTGGACTACGACCTGAGCGACGTGATGTTCGTGGCGACCTCTAACTCCATGAACATTCCGGCCCCGCTGCTGGACCGTATGGAAGTGATCCGTCTCTCCGGTTATACCGAAGATGAGAAGCTGAACATCGCTAAGCAGCACCTGCTGCCGAAACAGATTGAGCGTAACGCGCTGAAAGCCAACGAGCTGACCGTCGAGGACAGCGCGATTATCGGCATCATTCGCTACTACACCCGTGAAGCGGGCGTGCGTAGCCTTGAGCGTGAAATCTCCAAACTGTGTCGTAAGGCGGTGAAACAGCTGCTGCTGGATAAGAGCCTGAAACACATTGTGATTAACGGCGACAATCTGCATGCGTACCTGGGCGTTCAGCGCTTCGACTACGGTCGCGCGGACAACGAAAACCGCGTTGGTCAGGTCACCGGCCTGGCATGGACGGAAGTCGGCGGCGATCTGCTGACCATCGAAACCGCCTGTGTGCCGGGCAAAGGCAAACTGACCTACACCGGCTCGCTGGGTGAAGTGATGCAGGAGTCCATCCAGGCGGCGCTGACCGTGGTGCGCGCGCGCGCGGAGAAACTGGGTATCAACCCTGATTTCTACGAAAAACGCGACATCCACGTGCACGTTCCGGAAGGGGCGACGCCGAAAGATGGCCCAAGCGCGGGTATTGCCATGTGTACCGCTCTGGTTTCCTGCCTGACAGGGAACCCGGTGCGTGCCGATGTGGCAATGACCGGTGAAATCACGCTGCGTGGTCAGGTTCTGCCGATTGGTGGTTTAAAAGAAAAACTGCTGGCGGCACACCGCGGTGGGATCAAAACCGTATTGATCCCTTACGAAAATAAACGCGATCTGGAAGAGATTCCGGACAACGTGATTGCCGATCTGCAGATCCATCCTGTGAAGCGAATTGAGGAAGTTCTCAGTCTCGCATTGCAGAATGAACCCTCCGGAATGCAGGTTGTAACCGCAAAATAGTGACCTCGCGCAAAGAGCGTCAATAAAAACAAGGCTGGTAAGTCATTTCGCACTTGCCAGCCTTTTTTTGTATAGCTAATTTAGATTGCTGATTAGGTCAGCCATCAACAACGGGTGTTGTAAGGTCATGGCAGGCCTGATATAACTGCTGCGCGGTCGCGTTGTGAAGGATTCAGGCGCGATATAAATTATAAAGAGAGGAAGAGAACAGTGAATAAATCTCAACTGATTGACAAAATTGCTGCTGGTGCTGATATTTCTAAAGCTGCAGCTGGACGTGCGTTAGATGCATTAATTGCTTCTGTTACTGAATCTCTGCAGGCTGGAGACGACGTTGCACTGGTAGGCTTCGGTACTTTTGCTGTTAAAGAGCGTGCTGCCCGTACTGGCCGCAACCCTCAGACCGGTAAAGAGATCACCATTGCTGCTGCTAAAGTGCCGGGTTTCCGTGCAGGTAAAGCGCTGAAAGACGCAGTAAACTGATTGCTCTCCCGTTTCAGGGAAGCCGGAAAGTACAAGGGCGCATCATTTGATGTGCCTTTTTTGTTTGTCCAGACCTGATTTGTGCGAGTTTATGCGAGTTGTGGGCTGACAATCGCCCCGTTTTCTTGTCACAATACGTCTTCACGCGCGACGGGCAGGATTTTCCGTCAGCGTCAGGTAACCAGTCACCTACAGCGGAGTGTTGTTACACCATGATGGACAGCTTACGCACGGCTGCTAACAGTCTCGTGCTCAAGATTATTTTCGGTATCATTATCGTGTCGTTCATATTGACCGGCGTGAGCAGTTACCTTATTGGCGGTGGCGCAAACTATGCCGCAAAAGTGAATGGCCAGGAAATCAGCCGTGGTCAGTTCGAGAATGCTTTTGCCGGTGAACGTAACCGTATGCAGCAACAGCTGGGCGACCAATTCTCTGAACTGGCGGCGAACGAAGGGTACATGAAGACCCTGCGCCAACAGACACTGAACCGTCTTATCGACGAAGCGCTGCTTGATCAGTACGCCAAAAAACTGGGCCTTGGCATCAGTGATGAGCAGGTGAAAAAAGCCATCTTCTCCACCCAGGCCTTCCAGTCTAACGGTAAATTCGACAACGCGCGTTACAACAGTATCGTCAACCAGATGGGGATGACGGCCGATCAGTACGCTCAGGCACTGCGTAACCAACTGACCACCCAGCAGCTCATCAATGCCGTCGTAGGCACCGATTTCATGCTTAAAGGTGAAACGGACGAACTGGCCGCGCTGGTGGCGCAGCAGCGTGTTGTTCGCGAAGCGACTATTGATGTGAACGCCCTGGCGGCGAAACAGCAGGTCAGCGATGCAGACGTTAACGCCTGGTACGAGCAGAACAAGAATTCCTTTGTTTCTCCAGAGCAGTACCGTGTGAGCTACATCAAGCTGGATGCGGCCGCGCTGCAGGAAACCGCGTCTGATGCGGAAATCCAGTCTTACTATGACCAGCATCAGGATCAATTCACTCAGCCGCAGCGTAACCGCTACAGCGTGATTCAGACGAAGACCGAGGCTGATGCCAAAGCGGTACTGGAAGAGCTGAACAAAGGCGCTGATTTCGCGACCGTTGCGAAAGCGAAATCCACCGACATTATCTCCGCGAAAAACGGCGGTGATATGGGCTGGCTGGAAGACGCGACCACGCCTGACGAGCTGAAAAATGCCGGTCTGAAAGAGAAAGGCCAGCTTTCAGGCGTTATTAAGTCTTCCGTTGGTTTCTTGGTTGTCCGTCTGGACGACATCACCGCGGCGAAAACCAAGCCACTGGCTGACGTTCGCGAAGATATCGCGGCGAAAGTGAAACAGGAAAAAGCGCTGGATGCCTACTACGCGCTGCAGCAGAAGGTGAGCGATGCTGCCAGCAACGACAATGAATCTCTGGCTGGTGCAGAGCAGGCGGCGGGCGTGAAAGCGGTTGAGACGGGCTGGTTTGGCCGTGACAACCTGCCGGAAGAACTGAACTTCAAACCGGTTTCTGATGCCATCTTCAACGGTGGTCTGGTGGGCGAGAACGGCACGCCGGGCAGTAACTCTGACATCATTACCGTCGACGGCGATCGTGCGTTTGTGTTGCGCGTCAGCGAGCACAAGCCAGAAGCGGTCAAACCGCTGTCGGAAGTGAAGGATCAGGTTGTTGCTCAGGTTAAGCACAACAAAGCGGAACAGCAGGCGAAACTGGATGCTGAGAAGATTCTGTCTGACCTGAAAGCGGGTAAAGAGGATGCGCTGAAAGCGGCTGGCCTGAGCTTCGGTGAAGCGAAAACGCTGAGCCGTACCGGTCAGGATCCGATCAGCCAGGCCGCGTTTGGTCTGACTCTGCCTGCGAAGGACAAGCCAAGCTTCGGTACCACCACCGATACTCAGGGTAACGTTGTTCTGCTGGCGCTGGATGAAGTGAAAGCCGGGACCCTGCCAGAAGCGCAGAAGAAAGCGATGGTTCAGGGGATTACCCAGAACAATGCTCAGATTGCCTTCGAAGCGATGATGAGCAACCTGCGCAAAGACGCCAAAATCAAGCTGGGTGATGTGATGACTCAGCAGCAGTAATTACGTGTCTGCTCGCAGATTTTCGTAACGCTCTGCAAAAACTAAAGGCCGCTTTCGCGGCCTTTTCCATTTCTGCAATCTGCTGTTTGTGCCGGTTTTATCTGGCGGCTATCGTGACGTGGCTGTCAACAAACAAGGAGATAACAGCATGAAATGTGGAATCAAAGCACTGTTAATTACGCTGGCTATTGCCACCACCGGGATGAGCGCGGGTGCTATGGCGTCGGCTCCCGCCGCCAAAACACAAACTACCCAGAGCAAGTCCGACGCGGCAGCGCCGGTGCAAGGGCAAACCAAAGCGACAGAAGCCGGCAAAAATGCGGATGATGACGGTACGCGGGTCAGCATCAATTCGGCCTCAGCGGAAGATCTCGCCCGTGCGTTGAATGGCGTGGGCTTGAAAAAAGCGCAGGCCATCGTCAGCTACCGCGAAGAGTATGGTCCTTTCAAGACGGTCGACGATCTCAAACAGGTGCCGGGCATGGGTAGCGCGCTGGTTGAGCGCAACCTCTCACACCTGACGTTGTAATTACGCAATTTCTTGCACTGCGGCAAAATTTTGCCAGGATAAAGAGGTCATACCAGTTATGACCTCACATCCTACAATAACAGTAAAGGCTATTGCGCTATGCAGACAAAAATCAAAGTACGCGGTTTTCATCTCGACGTTTACCAGCATGTGAACAACGCTCGCTATCTTGAGTTTCTTGAAGAAGCGCGCTGGGACGGGCTGGAAAACAGCGAAAGCTTTCAGTGGCTGACCGCGCACAACATCGCGTTCGTGGTCGTCAATATCAACATCAACTACCGCCGTCCGGCCGTGCTGGGCGATGTACTGACGGTGACCAGCCAGGTGCAACAGATCAATGGCAAAAGCGGGGTGTTAAGCCAGGTGGTGACGCTCGACCCGGAAGGGCAGGTAGTCGCTGATGCGATGATTACGTTTGTCTGTATCGATCTGAAAACGCAGAAAGCGCTGCCGCTGGAAGGGGAATTGAGAGAAAAGCTGGAGCTGATGATCGCTTAGAAAACTTGTCTTTTATAAAAGACAAAAGGATTTTTCAGGGATAGAATAATGAACAGGGACTACGTTGTTGAACGTTACCGGACCCGTGACGGAAAAATTCCGTTCGAGGAGTGGGTAGCAAGGATGAGGCGTAAGGATCCGGAGACCGTTTTACGGATCCTTATGCGTATTAACCGCGCAATAAAACGTAATTTTGGCGATTACAAATACCTTAGAGAAGGTGTTTGGGAGATGCGAATTGATAGTGGTCCCGGTTACAGGATCTATTTTGCCGTAGAGCATCAGAGGGTCTTGTTGTTACTCATCGGGGGTGACAAGAAGAGTCAAAGAGAAGATGTTAAACAGGCGGTAGATTACTTGAAAGATCATCTATCGAAAGGAAAAACAGATGAGCACCTCTAAACGACAATATTCAAGTTCTGTCAGTCATCACGATGCGGTTGTGAAAATGCTTCGTGAGAACCCTTCCTATGCTCAACTTTACCTGCAAATAGCACTGGAAGAAATTTATGAAGATCAGGGGATCCCTGCCTATCTCATTACACTCCGTCAGGTCATCGAATCCCGCGGCGGCATAGGTGAAATTGCTGCTAAATCGGGTCTTTCCCGTCAGCAGCTATACCGAACCTTGTCTGATAACGGCAACCCAACGCTGACGACGTTAATGAAAGTCACGCGTGCTGCCGGCGTAAAACTGTTCGACAGCACGGTCAAATAACCCTATTTAAGCCCGGTTTTTTTTTGCATCGCGGCCATCACGCCGACTTTATCGGCAAGATAGTGGTTCAGCCCGTTAGCGCGTAGGTTACAGGCCGCGCACTGGCCGCAACCGTCGCCTTTGATGCCGTTATAGCAGGTGAGGGTTTCGCTGCGAACAAGGTCCAGCTTGCCCCAGTAGTCCGCCAGCGCCCAGGTTTCGGCTTTATCCAGCCACATGAGCGGGGTTTCAAAGCGCGTCTCTTTCGCCATCCCCACATTGACGGCGTGGTTTAACGCTTTCACGAACTCATCACGACAGTCCGGGTAGCCGGAGAAGTCGGTCTCGCACACGCCCGTGATCACCGCTTCGGCTTTTACCTGGTAAGCGTAGATCGCCGTCAGGGTCAGGAAGAGGATATTACGGCCCGGCACGAAGGTATTCGGAATGCCGCTGGCATCGGGTTCGTAGTCCGGGACGGGAATACTGTCCCGGGTGAGGCTGCTCACGGCCAGTTCATTTAACAGCGTAACGTCCAGTACCTTGTGCGCGCGTGCGCCCAGTTTCAGGGCAAGTTCACGGGCAACGTCGATTTCAGCGCGGTGACGCTGACCATAATCGAAAGTGACACAGTGAACTTCATCGTACTGATGAAGGGCCTGGACCAGGCAGGTAGTAGAGTCTTGTCCTCCGCTGAATACGACGACGGCACGTTTCATAAATCATCTCGACTGTTACGGTAAAAACGTTATGTTACCGTCTGACCACGACGGCGACCAGCTTCTTCACGATTTCGGGGCGGGCAGCCAGGCTTCGGTAAAATCAAACCACCCGCGGGTGTTAAGACGTATACCGTTAACCCCCGGCGGGGCGCTGATCTGGTATTGATAATTGAACAGGGGCGTTATCACCGCCTTTTCCATGAGGCGGGAGAAAATGGCCCTGAGCCCGGCATGTCTGGCCTGTTCGTCGGCCTGGGTCTGTACGGCATCCAGGGTGGCCTGCAGATGAGCATATTGCGGTGCGCTAAGCACGTGTGGCCAGAGGGCATCACAGCGTAGCCACTGTTCAAGCGTATATTCCGGCGCTTCGCCAATCAGCCTGTCACCCATCATGATGTCCGCATCTGCCAGTTGCTGGCACCCGTCCCAGGTTTTCGCATCGTAAAAGATCGCCGTAAGCTCGCAGCCGTGTTGTGCAAGGTACTGTTTTAGCTGGCGCGCCATCGTGTGTAACTCAACCGGTAAATGATAAATCAGGGTTAATTTCTTGGGCAGAGAGACATGTGTTAAATCCGGCCACTCAGGGATTGCCCAGCCGGGGAGTAACTCCTCTGTCGGGGTAATCAGCCCTTCATTGAGCGGAAGCGTATGCAGAAGCGTTGAGAGATGAATGACGTTGATGAGTCGTCGAGCCTGCATTTCGCTCAGGCGCGGGCTTTGCTTCAGGGTGAGATAACAAAAGCCCAGGCTAGTGCTGTTCGTCACCAGGCGCAGGCTCTCCAGTTCATCCGGCTCGCCAATGGCGATCTGCACCGGATGGCGACAGCTGGTGCCTAACCCATAGTCAAACAGCGACGGTGTGATCCAGTACTCGATAGCCTTAAGCAGCGGATGGCTGAGATGGTACTGCTCATGGCTTTCCAGACGAACCAGATCCGGTTCATACACGCTGACTCTGAAGGGGCCGCTGCCCGTCATGGGCTGTTCGGGATGTGCAAGCCGACTACAGTAGGTGGCCAGGCGATGCGCCAGCCAGTAGTCCGGCTGGTGCAGCGTAAACGTCAGACACTGAGGATGGGTAACGTCAACGCGTAAGACGCTCTGGAACAGTTTACGCAGGGCAGGCAAGGCGAAAAGCGCATCCAGGCTTTGCTGAAGCTGTCCGGTTTCGATTTTATCGCCGTTATGCCAGTGCAGCGTGGAACGAATGTAGAAATGCCAGCGCAAACCGTCCTTCGACACCTCCCAGTGATGAGCAAGATCGCCCGCGGGTTCACTGCTGTTGCCGTGAAATCGCGTCAAACCTGAGAATACCTGTCCTGCCAGATGCTGCTCCGCCCGGCCAGGTAAAAACCCCGGCTGAAGCGGATCCAGCGAGCGGTAATAGGGGATGCGCAGCGTCGGCGCGTCGTTTTGCCACTGCCCGCCCAAAAACGGATGCAGCAACGATCGTAATTCTGCGGGCGCAAGCTGGGCCAGTTCCAGCGCGTTATGCTGCTGCCCGCTTTTCAGCGCCTCCTCCATCATTGCATTGCGCAGTGACTCCGGCGCGACATGGAACGTCAGCTCGCCCCGCTTACCGCGGCCAGACTGCGCTCGCCAGCTCAGCCAGCCCGCCTCCTGGGCCTGACGCAGCAGCGTTCGCACATGCCGCTCGCTACAAAAACAGCGGGCGGCCAGTTCGCCGATGGTGACCTGTTGTGTTGCCCCCAGGGAAGGCTGCCACAGGCGGTGATACTGATTAAGTCGATTGAGCTGGCGCATAAGAAACCCGGAACAATAATTATCATCTATTCACTATTACTTCCGTATATCTCACGCGATACTGATGCACAAGTTAACCGCATCACATTTCGGGAGTAATCATGGCTCGGCTCGCTGCATTTGATATGGACGGTACGCTATTGATGCCGGATCACCGTTTAGGGGAGAAAACCCTTAACACGCTGAAGCGCCTGCACGAGCGTAATGTCACCCTGACGTTTGCCACCGGGCGTCATGTGCTGGAAATGCGCCATTTGCTGGGGGCATTTTCCCTCGACGCTTTTCTGATCACCGGCAACGGGACGCGAATTCATTCCGTAGAAGGCGATGTGCTGCACCGGCAGGATCTTAGCCCGGAAGTGGCGGAGATCGTGCTGCACAGCACCTGGGACACGCAGGCCAGCGTCCACGTCTTTAACGATCGCGGCTGGTTTACCGGAAGCGAAATCCCGGAATTATTGCACGCGCATGTATACAGCGGCTTCAAATACCAGCTTATCGATCTGCGTCGGATCCCTGCCCATGCGGTAACCAAGATCTGCTTCTGCGGCGATCATGACGATCTATGCCGCTTACGGATTCAGCTGAATGAGGCGCTGGGCGACCGGGCGCACCTGACCTTCTCGGCGGTGGATTGTCTGGAAGTGCTGCCGGTAGGCTGTAATAAAGGTTCCGCGCTGGCGGTGCTGAGCGACCACCTGGGCTTAACGCTGCAGGAGTGTATGGCGTTTGGTGACGCCATGAACGACCGCGAAATGCTGGGCAGCGTAGGTCGCGGTCTGATCATGGGGAATGCGATGGCGCAGCTAAAAGCAGAACTTCCCCATCTGCCGGTTATTGGTCACTGCCGCAATGAAGCAGTGTCCCATTTTTTGACGCATTGGCTGGACAACAACAACCTCCCGTATTCCCCCGAATAGTGAGACCCTTCCAGCAAGCCAGACTTCGGTCTGGCTTTTTTTTATTTCACAAGCTGTGCAATCTGCGCTTTCCACGGGGCGATATCGCCGATGTTGGCCTGCACCCACTCCGCGTTGTAATAGGTCTCAAGATAACGCTCGCCGCTGTCGCACAGCAGCGTGACGATGGAACCGGTGCGGCCTTCTTCGCGCATACGTGCGGCAAGCTGCAGTGCGCCCCACATATTGGTGCCCGTCGATGCGCCCACTTTGCGCCCCAGCTGCGTTTCCAGCCAGTGTGCGGTGGCCACGCTGGCGGCATCCGGCACGCGCATCATCTCATCCACAACGTCGGGGATGAAAGAGGGCTCTACGCGCGGGCGGCCAATCCCTTCAATTTTACTGCCCACAGGGCTGCGCAGACCGGCATCGCGGTTTTGCCAGTAGTCGAGGAACACGGAGTTCTGCGGGTCAACCACCATCAACTGGGTATCGTAGCCCTGACAGCGGATATAGCGTCCAATCGTGGCTGACGTGCCGCCGGTACCGGCGCTCATGACGATATAGGATGGAACCGGATGCGGTTCGTGGGTCATCTGGCGGAAAATACTGTCGGCAATGTTGTTATTGCCGCGCCAGTCCGTTGCGCGCTCGGCGAAGGTGAACTGATCCATATAGTGGCCGTTCAGCTCACGGGCCAGCATTTCGGAGGCGGCGTAGATTTCGCAGGCGCTTTCCACAAAGTGGCAGCGACCGCCGTAAAATTCGATCTGTTCGATTTTGCGTTTTGCGGTGCAGGACGGCATCACCGCGATAAAAGGCAGGCCCAGCAGGCGGGCGAAATAGGCTTCGGACACCGCCGTTGAACCGGATGAAGATTCTATGATGGTGGTGCCTTCTTTAATCCAGCCGTTACACAAACCGTATAAAAACAGCGAGCGCGCCAGGCGATGCTTCAGGCTACCGGTAGGATGGGTGCTTTCGTCTTTCAGATAGAGCTGAATGCCGTCAAATCCCGGCAGGGAAAGGCGAATCAGATGCGTATCCGCCGAGCGCTGATAGTCGGCATTGATTTCGCTGATCGCATGTTTAACCCAGGTGCTATTCATCGTCGTTATCCGTTTGTCATTTTGTGCCTAGCATAGCGAAAAGCACAGAAAAAATTGTTGCTATCTGGCCTTTAAAATAGAATGAAGGGAGAAAATTTTTCTCTGTGAGGTGGGTATGCTAGATAAAATTGACCGCAAGCTCCTTTCATTGCTGCAAAATGACTGTACCCTCTCTTTGCAGGCGCTGGCGGATGCCGTTAATCTGACCACCACCCCGTGCTGGAAGCGTCTTAAGAAGCTGGAAGATGACGGCATTCTTCTGGGGCGCGTTGCGCTGTTAGATCCCGAAAAGCTGGGCCTTGGGCTGACGGCATTTGTGCTGATAAAAACCCAGCATCACAGCAGCGAGTGGTATTGCCGCTTCGTCACCCAGGTGTCGGAGATGCCCGAGGTGCTCGGTTTCTGGCGTATGGCCGGAGAATACGATTACCTGATGCGCGTCCAGGTGGCCGACATGAAGCGCTATGATGATTTCTACAAGCGGCTGGTGAACAGCGTACCGGGTTTGTCGGACGTCACCTCAAGCTTCGCCATGGAACAGATTAAATACACCACAGCATTACCTATTGAATAACTTCGTTAAATACCTTCAGGAACAAACCGCGTGCGATTATTTGCCCAACTAAGCTGGTACTTTCGTCGGGAGTGGCAACGCTACCTCGGCGCAGTATGCCTGCTTATTATCATTGCCATCCTGCAGCTGATCCCGCCGAAAGTGGTGGGGTACGTCGTGGATGGCGTCACCGAACAGCATTACACCACCGCACGGGTGTTGATGTGGGTCGGCACGCTGGTGCTGACGGCGGTCATTGTTTATCTGCTGCGCTACGTCTGGCGCGTGCTGCTGTTTGGTGCGTCCTATCAGCTGGCCGTTGAGCTGCGTGAAGATTTTTACCGCCAGCTAAGCCGACAGCATCCCGAATTTTATCTGCGCCATCGCACCGGGGATCTCATCGCCCGGGCGACGAACGACGTCGATCGCGTGGTCTTTGCCGCCGGGGAAGGGGTGCTGACGCTGGTGGACTCGCTGGTGATGGGGTGTGCGGTGCTGATCGTCATGTCCACGCAGATCAGCTGGCAGTTGACCCTGCTTGCCCTGCTGCCAATGCCGATTATGGCGCTGGCGATCAATCGCTATGGGGAACAGCTGCACGAGCGCTTTAAGCTGGCCCAGGCGGCGTTTTCATCTCTGAACGATCGCACCCAGGAGAGCATGACCAGCATCCGCATGATCAAAGCGTTTGGCCTGGAAGACAGACAGTCCGCGCTGTTTGCCGCCGATGCGGCAGACACGGGGGCAAAAAACATGCGCGTCGCGCGTATCGACGCCCGCTTTGACCCGACGATTTATATCGCAATCGGAATGGCAAATATGCTCGCAATTGGCGGCGGGAGCTGGATGGTGGTGCAGGGCGCGTTAACCCTGGGGCAATTGACCAGCTTCGCGATGTATCTGGGGCTGATGATCTGGCCGATGCTGGCGCTGGCCTGGATGTTTAACATCGTGGAGCGCGGCAGCGCCGCCTACAGCCGCATTCGCGCCATGCTGGCCGAAGCGCCGGTGGTCATTGACGGTAGCGAAACCGTACCGGAAGGGCGCGGCGTCATGACCGTCGACGTCCGGAGGTTTGTCTACCCGCATACCGAGCATCCGGTGCTGGAAAACGTCAGCTTCACCCTGCAGCCAGGGCAGATGCTCGGCATCTGCGGCCCGACGGGTTCCGGCAAAAGTAGCGTGCTCTCTCTGCTTCAGCGCCACTTTGACGTCACCGAGGGCGATATTCGCTTCCACGATATCCCCCTGACGAACCTGCTGCTGGACGAGTGGCGTGGCCGCCTGGCGGTCGTCAGCCAGACGCCGTTTTTATTTTCTGACACGGTGGCGAACAATATTGCCCTGGGACGCCCCGGGGCGACGCAGGAAGAGATTGAGCATGTGGCGCGTTTGGCCAGCGTACATGATGATATTTTGCGTCTGCCGCAGGGCTACGACACGGAGGTTGGGGAGCGGGGCGTCATGCTGTCCGGGGGACAAAAGCAGCGTATCTCCATTGCTCGCGCGCTGCTGCTGAATGCTGAAATCCTGATACTGGACGATGCACTTTCCGCCGTGGACGGCCGTACCGAGCATCAAATTCTGCATAACCTGCGCCAGTGGGGCGACGGACGCACGGTGATTATCAGCGCCCACCGTTTGTCAGCGCTTACTGAGGCCAGCGAGATTCTGGTATTGCAGCACGGACACATTGCCCAGCGCGGACAGCATGAAACGCTTGCCGAGCAGCCGGGCTGGTATCGCGATATGTACCGCTATCAGCAGCTTGAGGCGGCGCTGGACGATGCGCCGGAGCAGAATGAGGAGGCCGCCAATGCGTAAGCTCGGAACGATGTGGCCGACGCTCAAACGTCTGCTGGCCTACGGCTCGCCGTGGCGTAAACCGCTCTCCGTGGCCGTGCTTTTACTCTGGATAGCGGCGGTTGCTGAGGTGAGCGGTCCACTGCTCATCAGCTATTTTATCGACAACATGGTCGCCAAAGGCTATCTGCCGCTGGGGCTGGTGGCGGGCTTAGGCGTGGCCTACGTTGGCTTACAGCTCACGGCAGCAGGGTTGCACTATGCTCAGTCGCTGCTGTTTAACCGTGCAGCCGTGGGCGTCGTTCAGCAGCTGCGTACGGATGTGATGGACGCGGCGCTTCGCCAGCCGCTCAGCGAGTTTGATACCCAACCGGTCGGACAGGTGATTTCGCGCGTGACCAACGATACCGAGGTGATCCGCGATCTGTACGTCACCGTGGTGGCAACCGTATTGCGCAGCGCAGCGCTGATTGGCGCGATGCTGGTCGCGATGTTCAGCCTTGACTGGCGGATGGCGCTGGTGGCAATAACCATCTTCCCGGCGGTGCTGATTGTCATGGTCATTTACCAGCGCTACAGCACGCCAATCGTGCGTCGGGTGCGTGCTTACCTGGCCGACATCAATGATGGCTTCAACGAAGTGATCAACGGCATGAGCGTCATCCAGCAGTTCCGCCAGCAGGCGCGTTTTGGCGAGCGCATGGGCGAAGCCAGCCGTTCGCACTACATGGCGCGTATGCAGACGCTGCGCCTCGACGGTTTCCTGCTGCGTCCGCTGCTTAGCCTTTTCTCTGCGCTGGTGCTTTGTGGGCTGCTGATGCTCTTTGGCCTGAGCTCAAACGGTACGATTGAAGTGGGCGTGCTGTACGCCTTTATCAGCTATCTGGGACGCCTTAACGAGCCGTTGATCGAGCTCACCACCCAGCAATCAATGCTGCAACAGGCGGTTGTCGCCGGTGAGCGCGTGTTTGAGCTGATGGACAGGCCGCGCCAGGCCTATGGCAATGACGAGCGGCCTCTGCAAAGTGGGACTATCGCCTTTGATAACGTTTCGTTTGCCTATCGCGAAGACCGGCTGGTGTTGCAGGACATCAGGCTTGACGTTCCATCACGCGGTTTCGTGGCGCTGGTGGGGCATACCGGCAGCGGTAAGAGCACGCTTGCCAGCCTGTTGATGGGCTATTACCCGGTCACGCAAGGTGAAATCCGCCTCGACGGGCGCCCGCTCGCGTCTCTCAGCCACACCGTGTTACGCAAAGGCGTTGCGATGGTGCAGCAGGATCCGGTCGTGCTGGCCGATACCTTCTACGCCAACGTGACCCTGGGCCGAGACTACACCCAGGAGCAGGTCTGGGACGTGCTGGAAAAAGTGCAGCTGGCAGAGCTGGCGCGCGGGTTTAGCGATGGAATCAATACCAAACTGGGCGAGCAGGGGAACAATCTCTCCGTTGGGCAAAAGCAGCTCCTGGCGCTGGCGCGGGTGCTGATTGAAACGCCGCAGATACTGATTCTGGATGAAGCGACGGCCAGTATTGACTCCGGCACCGAGCAGGCCATCCAGCAGGCGCTGGATGCGGTACGCGATCATACGACGCTGGTGGTGATTGCCCACCGTCTTTCCACCATCGTCGACGCGGATACCATTCTGGTGCTAAATCGCGGACAGGCCGTTGAGCGCGGTACGCACCGCGAACTGCTGGAAGCAAAAGGGCGCTACTGGCAGATGTACCAGCTGCAGCTGGCGGGCGAAGAGCTGGCGGCCAGCGTGCGCGATGAAGAGTCGCTTAGCGCCTGATGCACTAAAATGAGGCGACGCGCTAACAGTCATTCCTGTTGGTGCAAAACTGAAACGCACCCTGCACCGGCATGGTGCGTTTTTTTTTCACCAGGCCGTTTAACAGTACCGTGTAACGCTCATCGCACCGTTGTTCCCCCTCGTTTTCATTTCTGGCACACCCCTTGCAATACCTTCTGCGTAAGCTGCGGCCATTACCGAATTCTGACTGGAGGGGATCTATGAAGCTGGTTACGGTTGTAATCAAACCATTCAAACTCGAAGACGTTCGCGAAGCGTTGTCTTCAATGGGTATTCAGGGACTGACTGTCACCGAAGTGAAAGGCTTTGGTCGTCAGAAGGGGCATGCCGAGCTTTATCGCGGGGCGGAATACAGCGTTAACTTTCTGCCAAAAGTAAAAATTGATGTCGCGATTGCTGACGATCAGCTTGATGAGGTCATTGATGTCATTAGCAAAGCGGCCTATACCGGCAAAATTGGCGACGGCAAAATTTTCGTTGCCGAACTGCAGCGCGTCATTCGCATCCGTACCGGCGAATCTGACGAAGCGGCTCTGTAAGTAACTCCTGGCACACAGTGATAGGGATCGAGAAAATGAAGATAGCAACACTCAAAACGGGTCTGGGTTCGCTGGCACTGCTGCCGGGCCTGGCGCTGGCTGCTCCTGCGGTGGTCGACAAAGCCGATAACGCCTTTATGATGATCAGCACCGCGCTGGTGCTATTCATGTCAATTCCAGGCATTGCGCTGTTCTACGGCGGCCTGATCCGTGGCAAAAACGTTCTCTCCATGCTGACGCAGGTTGCCGTGACGTTCGCACTGGTCTGCGTGCTGTGGGTGGTTTACGGTTACTCGCTGGCGTTCGGCACGGGCAACGCGTTCTTTGGTAACTTCGACTGGGTGATGCTGAAAAATATTGAGCTGACCGCGCTGATGGGCAGTTTCTATCAGTACATCCACGTTGCGTTCCAGGGCTCTTTCGCTTGTATTACCGTCGGGCTGATTGTGGGCGCGCTCGCCGAGCGTATTCGTTTCTCTGCCGTCCTGATCTTCGTGGTGGTCTGGCTGACGCTCTCCTATGTGCCAATTGCGCATATGGTCTGGGGTGGCGGTCTGCTGGCAACGCACGGTGCGCTGGACTTCGCTGGCGGTACCGTTGTACACATCAACGCCGCGGTAGCGGGTCTGGTGGGTGCCTACCTGATTGGCAAACGCGTGGGCTTCGGTAAAGAAGCGTTCAAACCGCACAACCTGCCGATGGTGTTTACCGGTACGGCTATCCTCTACTTTGGCTGGTTTGGCTTCAACGCCGGCTCAGCAAGTGCCGCGAACGAAATCGCCGCGCTGGCCTTCGTGAACACCGTTGTGGCCACGGCGGGTGCAATCCTCTCCTGGGTGTTTGGCGAGTGGGCGGTACGCGGTAAACCCTCTCTGCTGGGTGCCTGTTCGGGTGCCATTGCCGGTCTGGTTGGCATCACCCCGGCGTGTGGTTATGTCGGCGTAGGCGGTGCGCTGCTGGTCGGTCTGGTGTCTGGTCTGGCGGGTCTGTGGGGCGTTACCGCACTGAAACGCGTGCTGCGCGTTGACGACCCATGCGATGTGTTTGGTGTCCACGGCGTGTGCGGCATCGTGGGTTGTATCATGACCGGTATCTTCGCCGCGAAATCACTCGGTGGCGTGGGCTACGCAGAAGGCGTCACCATGGTTCATCAGCTGCTGGTACAGCTGGAAAGTATTGCTATCACCGTTGTCTGGTCTGCCGTTGTCGCTTTCATTGGCTACAAACTGGCGGACATGACGGTCGGTCTGCGCGTACCGGAAGAGCAGGAACGCGAAGGTCTGGACGTCAACAGCCACGGCGAGAATGCGTATAACGCCTGATCTGAGCGATTTGCCGGGTGGCAGCTTCGCCTTACCCGGCCTACAACTGCACAATCCGTAGGCCCGGTAAGCGTAGCGCCACCGGGCTTTTTACATCAACCTCTGTTACGCATCACCCCTTCCTGCACCGTAGAAGCGACAAGCACGCCGTCCTGCGTATAAAACTCCCCGCGCACAAACCCGCGCGCGCTCGACGCTGACGTACTCTCCACGCTATAAAGCAGCCACTCATTCATGTTGAACGGACGGTGGAACCACATGGAGTGATCGATCGTTGCGACCTGCATCCCTTTTTCCAGAAAACCAACGCCGTGCGGCTGCAGCGCCACCGGCAGGAAGTTGAAATCTGACGCATAGCCCAGCAGATACTGATGCACGCGGAAATCTTCCGGCACGGTCCCGTTGGCACGGATCCAGACCTGGCGTTTTGGCTCGGCGGTATGGCCTTTCATCGGGTTATGGAATTCAACCGGGCGGATCTCCAGCGGCTTATCGCAGAGAAACTTCTCTTTGACCTGCGGCGGAAGCAAATGCGCCAGCGCGCGGGCGATATCCGTCTCTGATTTTAAAGAGTCGGGTGACGGAGCCGGGGGCATCACTTTTTGATGCTCGTAGCCGGGTTCCGGCGCCTGGAAAGAGGCGGTCATATAAAAGATCGGTTTACCGTTCTGAATGGCCGCTACGCGGCGTGCGCTGAAGCTGTTGCCGTCTCGCAGGACTTCAACGTCATAGACTATCGGTTTCGCGCTATCGCCAGGGCGTAAGAAGTAGCTGTGGAATGAATGCACCAGACGGTCTGCCGGGACAGTCTCCTTTGCTGCGTACAGTGCTTGTCCGACGACTTGCCCCCCGAAGACCTGGCGTAAGCCGAGATCTTCGCTCTGTCCGCGAAAGAGTCCTTCCTCAATTTTTTCCAGATTCAGTAATGTCAGCAGATTGTTCAGTGCCTGACTCATAGTTGTCCTCAATAAACGCCGTAGCGAAAGATAGGCAGAGTATAACGCAGAAATGAAAGTGGTCCGATGGGTAGAATAATCTGAATATCGGCACGTTTTCAGGCATAAATCGGTGATCTGTGCCACACTTGAATACGTTATGTGATTGAAACGACATCGGATGGGATCGATCCCGCTGGTGCATTGATAAGGAGACTTCAATGAAACTCGTGCCCATGCTAAGTGGTGTAGCTATTGCGGTGGCGTTGTCCGCCTGTGCCGGTAAGAGCGCCCAGGTGCCGGTACCAGCAGCAGACCCGAACGGGATTAACACCCTTTCGCAGCAATCCATTCAGCAGCCTAACGTTTCCGGTACCATCTGGATTAAACAGAGAGTCGCTCTGCCGCCGGATGCGGTATTAACGGTGACGCTGTCTGATGCTTCTCTGGCGGACGCGCCGTCGAAAGTCGTGGCTCAGCGCGCCGTCCGTACCGAAGGCAAGCAGGCGCCGTTTAGCTTCGTGTTGCCGTATAACCCGTCGGACGTGCAGCCTAACGCCCGTATCCTGCTGAGCGCAGCGGTAACCATCAACGGTAAGCTGGTCTTTATCACCGATACGGTCCAGGAAGCGATTAATAACGGCGGAACCAAAGTCGACCTGAACCTGGTGCCGGTGCAGCAGACCGAAGTGCCGGTCGCACCGCAGACCAATCAGCCGTCCCTGCCAACCCCACCAACTCAGATGTAATGTCTGCATTGCCCCTCTCCTCCGGGAGAGGGGTCAATATACCCAGCGAAATTTCTGCAAATCGATTTGACCCGACCCTGACACCTGCACACCCTCTGAAAGTAACGCCTGACGCTGACGCTGGAGATCCGGCCCGGTGAGCGAAATGGCGCCATGACGATTCACCACCCGATGCCAGGGCAGCGTACTGCCTTCCGGCAGCCGTTTCAGGACGCCGCCAACCTGTCGCGCCGCGCGCGGGGAACCGGCCAGGCGTGCGACATCACCATAGGTGGTGACGTAGCCTTCCGGGATTGAGGCCACAATTTGCCATACGCGCTGTGGAAAGGAGTCGTGTGCGTCCATACCTTCACCTGTGGGGAGTTTCTGGAAAGCTATGGTAAACGAAGATCTTCATGATTGCTGCGCCTGTTTGCGCAAGAAACCAGCATCCGGTTCCTGGTCGCTTGCAATTGGGCCTTAGCACAGGGATAATGCGCCAGCGCGTTGGTTATCAACGCTCTCAATGGGGGCTCTGTTGGTTCTCCCGCAACGCTACTCTGTTCACCAGGTCAGGTCCGGAAGGAAGCAGCCAGGGCAGACGACGTGTGTGCCGGGATGTAGCTGGCAGGGCCCCCACCCATTTGCGGCCTCATAAGATTCTTCAGCTTTACCTCTCCCCTTAAATCGCTATCCCACAATAATACTGCGCCTATATCGTGTAATATATATTTCATTGTACTGAAATATTATTGTCATAAACCTGTAATAATAGACTGTCATTTTATAATTGGATGGTTATTTTCTTCCATAACTCAAAAAAATATATATCTGGATAACATTGTTAACTTCGTGTATTAAATAAAGTACTTATTCCGAAGGGAAGTGACAAACATGGCTACAGCGGTATTAAACGTTAAGATTGATGATGCGCTGAAAGAAAGACTTCGCCACTATGCGGAAGTGAATAACGAGAATTTAAGCGTGACGACAGAGAAACTGCTGCTGCTGGCGTTCGAAGCAGTAGAAGAGGCGGGAGTATCGGAAGAGGATATTGATAATCAGCATACGGAAGAAGAGAGTGTTTCTCCTTTTACTCCTAAAGAAATCAAAGCTCTACGTAAACTTCTGAAGAAGAGAAAATGAAACAACAACTGTCAACTGCCAGTGACTACAAAGAGGCCTGCGATCTGTTGCGTTCAGGCTATGTGAAGCACGTACGTCTTGGCTGGAATGTCGGAAGTGATGAGTTCTTTCGTATTGCGTCTGACTGGTGTGATACCGGTGCGAAAATAAAGAAAGACGGTGAAAGCTTCGTTATTTCACTGAAAGGTTTTCCTATTCCTGCTCAGCACTAACTCCTGACCGGTGAAAACTGCTGACTGCCTCCGTGACAGTCAGCAGTTTTTATTTTTTATGATCGGCTTCAAAAATTTTAATATTAGATCACGCTGCGTTTCAATGATGGCACGTTTTTATTCAGGGCGAGCCATAGCGGTTTTATCCTCAGCAACGCCTGCTCAAGCTCTGTCGATTCGAGCGAGAAGGGCATCCGCAAATAGCGGTCAAACGCGCCGGATAAACCAAACCGTGTACCGGTCCCCAGATTGATCCCCAGAATCTCAGCCCGCGCGGCAAGCTGTGTCGCCAGCATGCCCGGGAGCTCTATCCAGTAAGAGAGCCCGCCTTCCGCTTCATGGAATTTCCAGTCCGGGAAATGTTCGCGCAACAGTTCACCGCATCGATCGCGTCGTTCCGCAAGCATCTTGCGGCGAGCGGGCAGAAACGTCTCGCTATTGTTAATGAGCCACTCCATCGCCAGCTGTTCCAGCAGCGGAGAGCCTAAATCGAGGGTGTCCCGCGTCTGGGCAAGCGTGGCGATGGTGCGCGAGGAGGCGCGGATCCAGCCGAGACGCAGCCCGCCCCAGAAGCTTTTTCCGGCAGAACCTAAGGTAATGACGGTGGCCTGCGGGTTGAACGCGGCCAGCGGCGGCGGGGGAGGCGCGTCAAACCAGAGATCCACCATCGTTTCATCCACCACCAGCGCCGTGCGGGTTTGGGCTGCGATATCCGTGATGGCCTGACGGGTGGCGATATCCATACAGCGCCCGGTGGGGTTATGAAAATCAGGCATCAGATACGCCAGGCGCGGCGCCGTCTGGGCAAGCGTTGCCGCGAAGCCATCCGTATCCCAGCCGGTTTCCGGCAGCGACACGCCTACGGGTCGACACTGCGCTCCCTGAATGGCGGCAATCGCCAGCGGATAGGTGGGATGATCGACCACGACGCGATCCCCCGGCCCGGTCATCATCCGCAGTACCAGCGCAAAGCCGCTGACGGCGCCATTGACCACCATCACTTCGTCTGCGCGGGTGGGAAGACCCCGCGCGGTATAGCGCGCAGCAATGGCCTCCCGCAGCGTCGGCAGCCCAAGCTGATCGTAGCCCGTCAGCGAAAGGTGCTGCGTAATGGCCGTGAGCGCATGGGCATAAGCCTGATGGATCTCCGGCCCGGCATTGAGTGCGGCAGTGGAGAGATCCAGTGCCGCACTTGCCGCTGAAAGGGTGGGAATGGCGCGCGTATCCGGGAGGAGCACGCATGATCCGCTGCCGTGGCGGCTTTCAAGATAACCCTCTTCCCGCAGGTGGGCGAGGGCGCTGCTGATGGTGGTCCGGCTCACGTCCAGCGCAGAGGCCAGCTCACGCTCGCCCGGTAGACGCGTATTCAAAGCCAGACGTCCATCAAGGATTAACAGACGCAGCGCGTCGGCCAGCTGTCGCCAGAGCGGGGTGCGGGATGAGGTTTGCTGCCAGTGGCCTAAAAGGCGTACCAGAGACTGGCTTCCGAAGCGGCGTGATGACATATGCAGTCCACTATTTGAAAACTGGACATTAATCATAGTGCCATTTTAGGTCAGGATGAAAGCCTGGTTCACTGGAGAAGATAAAAATGGTACGTCGTCTGCTACAACTCTATGTCGGTTTAGGACTGTATGGCCTTTCCACCGCAATGTTTATTCGCTCCGATTTGGGTGTCGATCCCTGGGATGTATTTCACCTTGGGGTGGGGATGCAGCTGGGGATGACTATCGGGACAGTAATTATTTTAGTCGGCGCTGCGGTGCTGTTGCTGTGGATCCCGCTGCGTCAGATGCCGGGGCTTGGCACGATCAGCAACGTGATTTGTATCGGCCTGGCGGCAGACGCCAGCATGGCGCTTATCCCGGAACTGGATTCATTACCCGTTAGAATCGCTTTTCTGGTGTCGGGCATCGTGATGAACGCAATTGCGACCAGCATGTACATCGGCGCAGGTTTCGGGCCTGGCCCGCGCGACGGCCTGATGACCGGCATTCATGCCCGTCTGGGGTGGTCCATTCGCAGCGTGCGTACCTCAATTGAGGTGTCCGTCCTGCTGATTGGGTGCGTGCTGGGCGGCACGTTTGGGGTGGGAACCGTACTGTATGCCCTGACCATTGGCCCGCTTATTCAGCTCTGTCTGCCCTGGTTCCGCCAGAAGCCGCGCATTGCGGAAATTCCTCAGCCGGAGCGGGTTGTTTAATTTTGCGAAGCGCTCACATGTTTTAACGGCGTCGCTGTGCCAGAATAGGGGCACGATAAACGCGATGCCAGAATGCATGAAAGCTATCACTCTCTATGATGTCGCCCTCCTTGCGGGGGTTTCTTACCAGACCGTCTCCCGCGTTATTAACAACGCGGAACATGTGTCTGCCCGCACGCGAGAAAAGGTGCAGCAGGCGATGGCGGAGCTGCACTACGTTCCCAATCTTCGGGCACAGCAGCTGGCGGGGAAACGCACCCGTACGCTGGGCCTCATCACTACCGACCTGGCCCTGCACGCGCCTTCACAAATTGTGTCGGCGGTAAAATCCCGTGCGGAGCAGCAGGGGGCGAGCGTCCTTATCTCCATGGTGGAGCACCCCTGGCAGTGTCAGGCTGCGCTTCAGGCGCTGCTGGCACAGCGGGTGGACGCGCTGCTGGTGAATGTGCCGCTTGACGATACGCACGCCGAAGAGCTCAGGGCGCTGGCGTCGCCTGTTCCGGTGCTGTTCCTCGATGTATCACCCTCAGCGCAGGTACATAGCCTCGTGTTTAACGCCGAGCAGGGGGCGCATCTGGGCGTAGAGCATCTGCTTTCGCTGGGGCATCAGCGCATTGCCCTGCTGAGCGGGCCGGAAAGCTCGGTCTCTGCACGGGCGCGCCTGGCGGGATGGAAAACCGCTCTGACATTCGCGGGGCTTGAAGCCGCTGCGGTGGCCTACGGTGACTGGAGCGCGGCCAGCGGATATGAGAAGGGACATCTGCTGTTGTCTGCGGCAACATTACCGGACGCGATTCTGGTGGCGAACGATCAAATGGCGCTCGGGGTGATGCGCGCCTGCGCGGAAAAAGGGGTAGCGGTTCCGGGCCAGATATCGGTAGTTGGGTTTGACGATACGGCCGACAGCGCCTGGTTTTCTCCGCCGCTAACGACCATTCGCCAGGCGTTTCGCGAGGCGGGCGAACGCAGCGTAGAGTGGCTGCTGGCCCCCTCCTGTGACGATGTGTGCTGGCAAACTCAACTGCCGGTGACGCTGGTTACCCGTCATTCCAGCGCGCGCCGCGCGCCGTTGCAGGCCCAACGCGAGGAGCTGGCGCAGCAGCTCAGAAGCCTGGCACTCCTTGCCGAGCAGCTTGCCCGCAAATAAAACTTTGTGATCGGACTCGCTACCCCGCGATTGAACGCTTTACCGTCGCAGAGTGCCAGGGCATGTTAACCAAAATTGTGAGCGCTTCGCAAAGAGGTTACTATGTCCACCACTTCACCGCTGACCCTCAGCGCCATTCTGGCCCGTCGGGACTGGGAAAATCCTGGCGTCACCCAGTGGAACCGTCTGGCCGCACACGCGCCGTTACACAGCTGGCGCAATGAGCACTCGGCAAGAGATGACGCTGGCTCCATCAGCAGACACGCTCTCAACGGGCTCTGGCGGTTTAGCTACTTTAGCTCGCCGGAGCAGGTTCCTCAGGCATGGGTAACAGAAGATTGCGCGGATGCCGTTGCGATGCCCGTACCGTCTAACTGGCAGATGCAGGGGTTCGACACGCCCATCTATACCAATGTCACCTATCCCATTCCCGTTAACCCGCCTTTTGTACCGCAGGAAAACCCGGCCGGTTGTTACTCGCTCACATTTGAGGTGGATAACGCCTGGCTTCAGAGCGGGCAGACCCGCATCATCTTTGACGGCGTGAACTCGGCGTTCCATCTGTGGTGCAACGGACAGTGGATGGGCTATTCCCAGGACAGCCGGTTGCCCGCCGAATTTGACCTCTCGGCGGCACTACGCCCCGGACAGAACCGCCTGGCGGTCATGGTATTGCGCTGGTGCGACGGCAGCTATCTGGAAGATCAGGACATGTGGCGCATGAGCGGCATCTTCCGCGATGTGACCTTGCTGCATAAACCCGGGACGCAGATAGCCGATTATCACGTCGTAACGGATCTGAACGCGGAGCTGGACCGCGCGGTGCTCAAGGTTGATGTCACGCTGGCAGGCGCTGGCTTGGCGGACGGCGAGGTGGTCTTTACCCTGTGGCGCAAGGGGGAAAAATGCGCCAGCGTTTCCCGACAGCCCGGGTCTGCCATTGTTGACGAGCGAGGCAGCTGGGCCGAGCGGCTAACCGCAACGATCCCCGTCGACCAGCCCGCACTCTGGAGTGCTGAAACGCCAGAACTGTATCGCCTGACGATGGCGCTTCTTAACCCGCAGGGGGAGGTGCTGGAGGTTGAAGCGTGCGACGTGGGCTTCCGCCGCGTTGAGATCGGCAATGGCCTGCTGAAGCTTAACGGTAAACCGCTGCTGATCCGCGGGGTTAACCGTCACGAGCATCACCCGGAAAACGGCCAGGTGATGGACGAAGCGACCATGCGTCGCGATATCGAAATCATGAAGCAGCACAACTTCAACGCCGTGCGCTGCTCGCACTACCCGAACCATCCGCTGTGGTACCGGCTTTGCGATCGCTACGGGCTGTACGTCGTTGACGAAGCCAATATCGAAACGCACGGCATGGTGCCGATGAGCCGCCTTGCTGACGATCCGCGCTGGCTGCCCGCGATGAGCGAGCGCGTGACACGCATGGTGCAGCGCGATCGTAATCATCCCTCGGTTATCATCTGGTCGCTGGGCAATGAGTCGGGCCACGGTGCGAATCACGATGCGCTGTACCGCTGGGTGAAGTCCACCGATCCGACGCGCCCGGTTCAGTACGAAGGCGGCGGCGCGAACACGGCGGCGACCGATATTGTCTGCCCGATGTACGCCCGGGTCGATCGGGATCAGCCCTTCCCGGCAGTGCCTAAATGGTCAATCAAGAAATGGATCGGCATGCCGGACGAAACGCGCCCGCTGATCCTCTGTGAATACGCCCACGCGATGGGAAATAGCTTCGGCGGGTTTGCGAAATACTGGGAAGCGTTTCGCAGCCATCCTCGCCTGCAGGGTGGTTTTGTCTGGGACTGGGTCGATCAGGCCCTGACGAAACGGGACGAAGATGGCAATACGTTCTGGGCGTACGGCGGAGACTTCGGCGATAAGCCGAACGACCGGCAGTTCTGTCTTAACGGGCTGGTATTCCCCGATCGCACGCCGCACCCGGCGCTGTACGAGGCGCAGCGCGCCCAGCAGTTCTTTACCTTTACGCGGGTCAGCACCTCTCCGCTGGTGATTGAGGTGCAAAGCGGCTACCTGTTCCGCCACACCGATAACGAAGTGCTGAACTGGACGGTTACCCGGGACGGGGACGTGCTCGCGGCGGGCGAGGTGACGCTGGCGATGGCGCCTGAAGGCGCCCAGCGTCTGGAGATTGCCCTGCCGGAGCTGAACGCCGGGCCGGGTGAGGTCTGGCTGAACGTTGAGGTGCGCCAGCCGCGGGCAACGCCGTGGTCACCGGCGGACCATCGCTGCGCGTGGGAGCAGTGGTCGCTTCCGGCTCCGCTCTTTATTGCTCCGCCACCCCCGGCGGGCGAGCCGCCGGTGTTAACGCAAAGCGATCGCACCCTGGAGGTCACCCATGGTCAACAGCGCTGGCAGTTCGATCGCGCATCCGGACACCTGACCCAATGGTGGCGAAATGGTGTTGAAACGTTGCTTTCACCTCTGACGGATAACGTCAGCCGCGCGCCGCTGGACAACGACATTGGCGTGAGCGAGGCGACGCAGATCGATCCGAACGCGTGGGTTGAGCGCTGGAAAGCGGCGGGCATGTACGATCTCACCTCGCGCGTGCTGCGCTGTGACGCAGAGCAGCACGCAGGCGAAGTGGTGATCGCAACCCGGCATGTTCTTGAGTATCGCGACAACGCGCTGTTCCTGAGTCGTAAAGTCTGGCGGGTGGACGATCGGGGCGTTCTGCATGGCGATATTCAGATTGATGTTGCGTCTAATATCCCTGAACCTGCGCGCGTTGGCCTGAGCGTTCATCTTGCCGAAACGCCGGAAAACGTTCACTGGCTGGGGCTGGGGCCGCATGAAAACTACCCGGACAGAAAGCTGGCGGCGCAGCAGGGGCGCTGGACATTACCTCCTGGAGACATGCACACGCCGTATATCTTCCCGACGGAAAACGGTTTGCGCTGCGATACCCGGGAACTTGTGGTGGGATCGCATCAGCTGAACGGCGCGTTCCATTTCTCGGTGAGTCGCTATAGCCAGCAGCAGCTGCGTGAGACAACCCATCATCATCTGCTGCGGGAAGAGCCGGGATGCTGGCTGAATCTCGATGCGTTCCATATGGGCGTGGGCGGCGACGACTCCTGGAGCCCCAGCGTCTCGCCGGAATTCATCCTGCAGACACGCCAGCTTCGCTATACCTTCAGCTGGCAGCAGAAGCCTTAACTGCCCAGGAGATGCGGCCACCGGGCGTGGCCGCACGCTTACCCCATAATGCCGTTCAGGCCATGCAGGCTCATATAAATTCCCACCACGGTAATCAGCGCTGCGGAGATCCACGGCGCTTTACGGGAAAAGTCGCTAAACCCGGGCCAGCGTTTTGTCGCATGTTTGAGGCTTAAGGCGGCAATCGCGCCGGACGCGACCAGCGTTAACGCCAGACCAATACTGAAGCTGAATACCAGCGTCGCGCCGAGGGCAAAATGCTTTAGCTGCAGGCAGATCAGCAGCACGGTGATGGACGCCGGGCAGGGGATAAGCCCGCCGGTCAGGCCAAACATCACGATCTGTCCGGTGGTGACATTTTGACCGCTGAAGCGGCGGTTAATATCCTGCGCGTGCGCGCGCTGGTGGGCGTCCTGCCACTCTTCGTCAATCAGCATGTGTTCATGGTGATGATGATCATGATGGTGGTCATGGTCATGGTGGTGATCATGGTCGTGATGATGATCGTGCGGCTGGCTCTCTTTCCAGGTTCGCCACGCCATCCACAGGGCGATCGCAACGATCAACACCCCGGAGATCAGCTGGAACCAGGGTTCAGACGTATGCGCATCCCAGCCCCGACCAAACCACAGTCCCGCCATCGCAACGAGCCAGACCACCGCCGTATGGGAGAGCGTGGCCGCCAGACCGAGCAGCACCGCCTGTTTCAGCGTGCCGCGGATGGCCACGATAAAGGCGGCCATCATTGTTTTTGAGTGGCCCGGCTCCAGGCCATGTAGCGCACCGAGCAGGATAGCGCTGGGAACAAACAGCCAGGCATTGCCCTGCTGAAGAAGTGAAGCAAAATCGGTCATGGGAAATTCCGGAGTGGAAAGCGTGAGGAGATACTACTCCCCCCCAGTAGATTAATACTACCCCCCAGTAGAAAAATACTCAGGGGGAGTAGAGCGTGATATGCTTTAAAAGCCAAAAAATAAGGGATACAGAGATGTCACATACCGTTCGCGACAAGAAAATGTTACTGACTCGCCTGAAGAAAATTCAGGGGCAGAGCACCGCGCTGGAAAAAATGCTCAACAGCGATCACGAATGCGCCGAGGTGTTACAGCAGCTGGCGGCGATCCGCGGGGCGGTCAATGGCATGATGATGCAGGTGATCGAAGGACATTTAACCGATCACGTGGTGAAAGAGCCTGAAGAAGCGCAGCGTGAAGCCGATCTTGGCGTGGTATTGCGGGTGATGAAATCCTATCTCAAGTAGCGTGCGTGCCGAGGTTATTTTCTGCCCAAAGAATAAATTCGGTTTTTGGCAGCGCTTTGCTGTAGTACCACCCCTGCCCGTACTGCACGCCGTGCCGGTGCAGCCAGGCGAGCTGCCCTGCGGTCTCGACACCCTCCGCCACCATCGCCAGCTTCAGCGACTTCGCTATTTCAATGATGTGTGGCGTCACGTTTTTATATTCCAGCGCATCCACGAAAGACTTATCAATTTTTAGCGTGTCGACGTCCAGATCCTGCAGATAGCTCAGGCTGGAGTAGCCCGTGCCAAAATCATCAATATAGACAGGGTGGCCCGAGCGACGGAATGCGGCGATAGCCGGTGCGCTAATTTTGGGATCGGCAAAGCCGCGCTCGGTGAGCTCAAGGGCGATCTGCCGGGGATGGATTTGCCACTTATTCAGGAGCTGACTCAGCAGAGGCGGCAGGATGCCGGAGGTTAAATCGGCAGGGGCGAGGTTAACCGAGATATGCTGATCCGGATGGCGTTGCAGCCAGTGGCCCATATCTTCAAACACCTTTTCGATGACGAGCTGCGTGAGCTGTGAGATGAGCCCCGTTTGCTCGGCAAGCGGGACGAAAATATCTGGCGAGAGACTGCTTCCGTCCGGCTGAGGCCAGCGCGTCAGCGCTTCTGCACCCACGATTTTTCCGCTGCATAGCGCCACGATGGGCTGATAGTGAACCACAAAATCGCGGCTGTTAATGGCATCAAGCAGGCGATTGCGCGGCGACTGTATACGGCGCAGGACCTGCAGGACAAAGAGCGCGGCAAGCAGGCTCATCAACATGCCGAACGGTAACCAGAATAGAAGCTGCCGGTGCCAGGTTTCAGCCAGCGGTTTGAGCGTAGCCCATGCTACGACGGTAAACCCCAGCTCAGGTACAGACTTCATGACGTACATTGAACCGTTGTACTGCACGCTTTTCACACCCCGCTCCTGAATCATGTCGCGGATGTGCGGATCGAGCTTATTGCTGCTGGCGAATATGCGGTGGGTTGCACTTCCTACCAGGGCGGCATCAATCGCTATCTCACCGAAAGGGATCACGTCCACCAGCGAGTCAGGGTCGACCAGGACAAGGTAATGACCTTTTCCCAGCACGGCCATGTAGCGGTGAAACCCGAGATCGTTCTGCGTGGTCAGCCATGCGCTGTAGCCATCTTCGGTAATGCGCATCGGCGGCGGGAAAGGGGACGCATGGCTGGTTTGCTCCAGGGAGGAGCAGAGCGGTTTAAGGTTGTCGATATAAATGACTTCCTGGATATAGCGCCACGAGAAAGCGACGCGACGCATCTCCCTTAGCTGCAGAGGGCTACACGGCACGCCCTCAACGGTCTGCAGATGATTGAGTGCTTCTTTTGCCTGATCCACGACCCTGTCGGTTCGTATCAGCACGCGTGAGGCATAGTTATCCAGCGCATCGACAAATTTATCTTCCGCCTGGCGATGGGCCAGCCAGATGCTCAGGCAAATGGGGACCAGCACGGAAAAGATAAGTACGCCAGTCACCAGACTGACCAGATGTCGGGTTTTCATGCTGCCGTGTCCTTCCTCGTATACCCGTTCCTGGGCGCTGAGTTCCCTGCCTGAAGAGAAAGATTTTACCGCGAAATGATATAGTTATAGCACGTGGGTGGCGTGGTTTTCATTTTATCTAAGGCAAACCAGAAAATATCATCAGAAGAGAGGGGTTGTTTTTTCAACCTGGCCTGGATATTATTTTGTTATGTTATAACAAAACATAAAGGATTTACGATGAAACCCGATATCCATCCAGCCTATCGCACCGTGGTATTCCACGACACCAGCGCGAATGAATACTTCAAGGTTGGCTCAACCATTAAGACCGACCGCGAAATTGAACTCGACGGTGAAACATATCCGTACATCACCATCGAGGTTTCTTCAAAATCGCATCCGTTCTATACCGGTAAGCAGAAAACGTTCTCCACGGACGGCAGCGCAGCGCGCTTCCGCAAGCGTTTTGGCGGCTTTCTCAATGCGAAGCGGGGCTAACCATGCAGGTACTTAACTCATTACGCAGTGCAAAGCAGCGTCACCCGGATTGCCAGATAGTCAAACGCAAGGGACGCTTATACGTGATTTGCAAAACCAATCCGCGCTTTAAGGCGGTTCAGGGACGTAAAAAAAGACGCTAGACGCGCGTTTCTCGCCAGCTTTCCAGGGATCTTTTCTGTTTGCCATCGGCAGTAAAATTGTCGGTGGCAAGCCAGCTTTCAAAGGCGCCCGCCAGCGCTGGCCACTCTTTGTCGAGAATTGAAAACCAGTCGGTATCCCGGTTGTGGCCTTTTATAACCAGCGCCTGGCGAAAGCGCCCCTCAAACTGGAAACCCAGACGCAGTGCCGCCTTACGGGAAGGCTCGTTCAGGCTATTGCACTTCCATTCATAACGCCGATAGCCCAGGGTATCGAACACGTACCGCATCAGCAGATACTGCGCTTCTGTCGACATCGGCGTGCGGCTTAAAAGAGGAGAGAAGTGAACGTGCCCCACTTCCACGACCCCGTTTTTAGGATCGATCCGCATCAGGGACAGCGTCCCGACGGGGGACTGGGTCCGGTTATCGATAACGGTAAAGTGGATGGGATCGGATAACTCACTTACGCTCGCCACCCATTCGGCAAACTCCTCTGCGGTGGCATCGGGTTCACGCAGCAGCCACGTCCAGCTGCGGGTATCTTCGGCCAGGGAATACGCTGAGAACAGCGCGTCGGCATGCTCCACGCGCAGCGGCTCAAGCCGACAATAGTGGCCCTGTAAGACCACCCGGGACGGGTGTTGACGGGGCTGCCAGTCGGTAAGCGCTTCGCCCACCGGCTGTCCGAACTGATTGAATGTCTTCATCTTCATTTCCGTGACGTTGAAAAGAGCTTCAGACTAGTGAATTGCTGGTTCCTTAAAAAGAACCACTACGCTATGTTTTGATGGTGCCACGAGGAGGCGAGATGAATATACCGGGTGATGAATTTTATACCCTGCTCCATGCAGCGCTGAAAACACGCGGGGAAGAGACGCTACAGCGTGCGCTCTACCTGGCTTTGCGGGAGGCGATACTTTGCGGAAGGCTACGATCCGGCAGCCAGCTTTCCGGTTCGCGAACGCTGGCTCAGCAGCTCTCCCTTTCCCGGAATACCGTCAATGCGGCGCTGGACCAGCTCACCCTCGAAGGATATTTGCAGCGTAATCGCCAGGGAACGCGGGTGGCACAGCTCGCTCACCGTTCCGTCACCCGGACAATGCCGGACCCTGCCATCACGCTCGCAAAACGGGTTGGGCTGCTACCCGCGCCTGTGCCCCGGGATACGCCGGTTCTGGCCTTTACGCCGGGAACGCCTGCCATCAACTATTTTCCTCTGCCTCTGTGGCGGCGATTGTACGATCGCGTGATGCGGGAGGAGGGAAATGCTCTGTTAGGCTATGGCGACCCGGCCGGCGAGCCGTCGCTGCGGGCCGCGATTGCCCGGCATCTCGCCCTGTCCCGCGGTATTGACTGCGACGCCAGCCAGATTGTAATAACCGAAGGCGCGCTTGAAGGCGTCAATCTTTGCACGATGCTGTTAAGCGAGCCTGGCGATGTCGCCTGGGTGGAAAACCCCGGCTATAGCGGGGCAAAGAGCGCGTTTGTTAAAACCGGCCTGACAATGACGGGAATACCGGTTGATGACGAGGGAATGTGCTGGGAGGGGATGGATGCGCCTGCCCCCTCACTGATTTTTACCTCACCTTCGCACCAGTTTCCTTACGGGAGCGTGCTCAGCGCGCGGCGGCGGCTGGCGCTGCTGGAGCTGGCCCGGCAGCACAGCGCGTGGATCATTGAAGACGATTACGACAGCGAGTTCCGCTATGCCGGCGAGCCCGTACCGGCGATGCTGGGAATGGTCAACAATGCGCCCGTTGTGTATCTGGGGACGTTCAGTAAAACGCTGTTTCCATCGCTCAGAATGGGGTTCATGGTGTTACCGCCAGCGCTGGCGAAAGCGGCGCGTCCGGCCATCGGCTCGCTGTTGCGCGGTGGGCATCGCGCGGAACAGCGTACCCTGGCGTTGTTCATTGAAGAAGGTCATTACGCCCGCCACCTTGCCGCCATGCGTCGGCTCTATCGTAAACGTTACCGCCAGCTGCGGGAGGTGCTGGACGCAGAGCTTCATACGCCGCACCGTATTCTGGCCGGTGAAGGGGGAATGCATCTGACGCTGGCGATAGACGATATTGACGACCAGAGGCTGGTGGCGCAGGCGAGGGCGTTTCAGCTGGCACCCGCTGCACTGAGCGGGTACTACCTGGAAGCGAAGCAGGGGCAAACCGGCCTGGTTTTAGGTTACGGCAATACCTCTGCTTCGCAGTTTGCGCCGGGGATCCGGCGTCTGCAGGCGTTAATTACGCAGCAGCAGGGCGGGAAAGGGTAAAGACATCATAGAAAGAGAGCTGACCTTTGGTGGAGACCATTTTTTGCAGCTTTTCTTTTTGCCCGGCGTCAACCGCCGGAGAGTGCATGATGTTTTCGATCAGCTCTTCTGGCACATAACGCGTGTTGTACCATTCGCCGTTGTAGCAGACCCGGAAATCGAGCACGTCGATATCTTCGTAACGGTAGCGCGGGTTCACGTCGAAAAAGAAAAAGGCGTTAAAGACAACAAACAGTACAACCAGCAGCCAGACGGAGTCCACCAGCGTTTCGGACTTCAGCATCACAATAAGCGTCGCCAGCCAGGCGGCATACATGGCGACAAACAGGCCAGGATGTTTGCGAATAAAACTAATGCTAAAGCGCGGGCGATTGTCGCGCTTTTCGCGGAGGTTAAGATCGTCGATGGTGGCGGTAAGCAGGCGCTGTATCTCGGTCATTTTTTGCCTTCATAAGAGTTGACAATACAGGGGATCTGCCAATTTTAGGGGAGCCATCAGGCTGAAAAAAGTAACAGTCTGGCGCTAAAAGACCATAACAGTTGGCTCCCCGGAACCTCACAGCGTTTTGATGATTTTTGCCGGGTTGCCGCCAACCACGACGTTAGCCGGGACGTCTTTCGTCACGACGGCGCCGGAGGCCACCACCACATTATCACCAATGGTGACGCCAGGGTTAATGACCGCCCGGCCACCAATCCAGACGTTATTGCCAATGCTGACGGGTTTTCCAAACTCCACGCCACTATTCCGTTCCTCTGCTTCCAGGGGATGGGTAGCCGTATAAATATGAACGCCCGGCGCGAGCATACAGTTATCGCCAATATGAACAGGGCAGACATCCAGCATTACGCAGTCGAAGTTAGCGTAAAAGTTTTTGCCCAGATAAATGTTATACCCGTAGTCGCAGCGGAAGCTTGGTTCTATATAAGCACCTTCACTTTGTCCCAGAAGTTCCGCCAGAATGTTCTGGCGTTCTGTTTTTTCATCAGGTGCGGTGTGGTTATAGCGGTAAACCAGATGGCGGGCGCGCAGTCGGTCGGCCCGTAACGTCTCATCGCCGGGGCGGTAATGTTCACCGGCAATCATTTTCTGTTTTTCTAAGCTCATTGGAAACCTCGCTGGATGTGATTACCGCAGGGTAATCGGAACAGGCCAGAAGGGGAACGTTCCCGAAAAGCCGATGTGACTGGCGTCACAACATTGTTGCTGATGAACACGTTTACACGGAGACCTGGCCTGGGCGCAGGGAGTATAACGGGATAGGTAAAAAAAGTTTAAAACGTGGCGTAGAACTCTACAGACACCCTTCAAAGATTAACGGACAAATTTCCATACAGAAGTAGGGATCTTGTCATACAGTTTATTCATTGTTAGCTCAGCAAGACGATGGTCAGCGGCTGAATAAAATACCGCCAGTTCATTATCAGAGAGCTCGTATTTATTCTTTTCAATGACGCGCTCAAGCGTGTCAATTGACTGACAGCGACGTAAGCGCATCAAATAATCGACCTTTGTGAGTGGTTTATCAGACATAAATTCACCTTAGTAATTGTAATAATTTTAACAGGAAAGACTAACCGGGTTAGCTCTGCTCACGTTGACGAAACAGCGGAATAGCCGGTTTCCCGATTTACGCCATTTTTGCAAATCCTGGGCGTTAATGCCGTAACTGCTGAACAACATAAAGGTGTCGTCCAGGTATTCATCAATTTGCTCAATGAGCTTATTATCTTCATTGTACTTAATTTTATAATTAAGTGCGAAGGTAGCGATATGCTCTATCAGCTCATTCAACTGTAAATTGATGGCAGACGTTGGGTCGTTTACCCAGCCATGGTTGCTTTCATCAAGGTTGGCAAGGCAGTCATGGTACAAGGATTCGCAGAGAAATTTCAACTGCGCGATATCATGCCTTTTTGGCGAGTACTCGTCCATAGCGCATCCCCTTCTGAGTGATTTCTTACTCACCGAACATCATTGTCGGGATGGGTACAACTGACTTAGCTACATGAGTGCTGTGTTCCTGATAACCTAACTATAAGCCACTCCTTCCTGAATTTCATCGCGCTATTACGAAAAATTACAAATAAAACCGCAGACTGCGAGCATGTACGCAAATGGTCATCCTGGGCTCCACTTTTTTATCCAAATTAACGAAGGTGTTTTATCGCTTCCTTACGTTTCATTGGGTTAGCAAAAATGATGAGAAAAGTTCAGATTCAGACTTATCTTTGTAAGAACTTCTTATTAGGAATATTCCTAGTGGCTTAAGCGGAGATATGAAATTAAAAAAATCCCGAATTCACGGATTAAGTTATCAGTTAATTATGATATGTCTATTTAAAATGACAGAAAATAAATAGAACCACAATAAGCGTAATTTATGATTTTTTCTGAAAATGAAAAAGGCCGCTAATGCGGCCTTTTTATCATGTGAAACCGGTATCAGTGAGGTTCTACCGAATGACTGTGTTCAACATCTTCATTCTTTCGGCTAAAGCGGCGGCGAACCACCACGAAGAACACCGGTACGAAGAAGATAGCCAGTACGGTCGCGGTAACCATGCCGCCCATTACGCCTGTACCTACTGCGTTCTGCGCGCCGGAGCCCGCACCGGAGCTGATAACCAGCGGCAGTACGCCGAGGATAAACGCCAGCGACGTCATCAGGATTGGGCGCAGACGCATACGAACCGCCTCAAGCGTCGCCTCAATAAGACCTTTGCCCTCTTTCTCCATCAGATCTTTGGCGAATTCAACGATAAGTATCGCGTTCTTCGCCGACAGGCCAATGGTTGTCAGCAGGCCTACCTGGAAGTAAACGTCGTTGGTTAGCCCACGGAACGTTGCCGCAAGCAGCGCACCGATAACCCCGAGTGGAACCACCAGCATAACGGAGAACGGAATCGACCAGCTCTCGTACAGTGCCGCCAGACACAGGAAGACCACAATCAGTGAAATGGCGTACAGCGCAGGAGCCTGGTTACCGGACAGACGTTCCTGATAGGACATACCGGTCCAGTCATAGCCGATACCTGCAGGCAGTTTACTTGCCAGCTCTTCCATCAGGTTCATGGCTTCACCGGTGCTTCGGCCCGGCGCTGCCTGACCCAGGATCTCCATAGACGGCAGACCGTTATAGCGTTCCAGACGCGGTGAACCGTATTCCCAGCGTGACGTTGAGAATGCCGAGAACGGAACCATCTGACCATTGCTGCCGCGCACGAACCAGCTGTTGATATCGTTTGGCAACATACGGTACTGCGCTTCGGACATCACGTACACTTTCTTCACGCGACCGCGGTCGATGAAGTCGTTAACGTAGCTACCGCCCCAGGCTGCGCCCAGCGTGGTGTTGATGTCACTGATGGATACGCCCAACGCCTGGGCTTTCTCCTGGTCGATATCGATCTTGTACTGCGGCGTATCTTCCAGGCCGTTTGGACGCACGCCGACCAGCAGGTCAGGATGTTTAGCCACTTCACCAAACAGCTGGTTACGCGCCTGCGTCAGTTTCTCGTGG
Source organism: Enterobacter sp. MGH 24 (assembly GCF_000493015.1). NCBI lineage: Bacteria > Pseudomonadati > Pseudomonadota > Gammaproteobacteria > Enterobacterales > Enterobacteriaceae > Enterobacter > Enterobacter sp. MGH 24. The sequence continues at coordinate 2,520,276 of NZ_KI535657.1, forward strand.
CCCAGACCGCCCTGATCAATCAGCTGGAAGTCGAAGCCGGTCGCGGTACCCAGTTCAACAATCGCTGGCAGGTTAAAGGCGAAGACCATCGCATCTTTAATCTGCGAGAAGGTGCCCATAGCACGGCCGGTGATGGCTTCAACCTTGTTCTCTTCGCCCGGACGTTCAGACCAGTCTTTCAGAGAAACGAAGGCAATACCGGTGTTCTGACCACGACCCGCAAAGCCAAAGCCGTTAACCGCAAACACGGACTCAACGTTGGCTTTCTCTTTGGTAAGGTAGTAGTCCGTCACTTCATCCAGCACTTTCTGGGTACGCTCTTGCGAGGCACCCGCCGGAAGCTGTGCCATCGTCAGGAACACGCCCTGGTCTTCATCTGGCAGGAACGAGCTTGGCAGACGAACGAACAGGAAGGCCATGCCCACCACGATGATGATATAGAGCAGCAGGTAACGACCGGTGCTGCGCAGGATGTTGCCCACGCTGTCGGTGTAGTGGTGCGTGCTCTTATCAAACATGCGGTTAAACCAGCCGAAGAACCCTTTATGCTCGCCGTGACCGCCTTTCTGAATTGGCTTCAGCATGGTGGCACACAGGGCAGGTGTCAGGATCAACGCCACCAGCACCGACAGCGCCATCGCGGAAACGATGGTAATAGAGAACTGACGGTAAATTGCACCGGTAGAGCCACCGAAGAAGGCCATCGGGATAAATACCGCAGACAGCACCATCGCGATACCGACCAGCGCGCCCTGGATCTGACCCATTGATTTACGGGTCGCTTCCTTCGGCGGCAGTCCTTCTTCCGCCATCACGCGCTCGACGTTCTCCACGACCACGATGGCGTCATCCACCAGCAGGCCGATGGCGAGCACCATCCCGAACATCGTCAGGGTGTTTATCGAGTAGCCAAATATCGACAGGATCGCAAAGGTCCCGAGCAGAACAACCGGCACGGCAATCGTTGGGATAAGCGTCGCGCGGAAGTTTTGCAGGAACAGGTACATCACCAGGAATACCAGGATGATCGCCTCAACCAGCGTCTTAACCACTTCGTGAATCGAGATTTTGACGAACGGTGTGGTGTCGTATGGGTAAACGATTTTCAGACCTGACGGGAAGAACGGTTCCATCTTCTTCAGCTCTGCGCGGATCGCCGTGGCGGTGTCCAGGGCGTTAGCGCCTGTCGCCAGTTTGATACCCAGACCGGAAGCCGGTTTGCCGTTGAACTTCGCGATGATGTCGTAGTTCTCACCGCCCAGCTCAACTTTCGCCACGTCGCGCAGGCGAACCTGCGAACCGTCCTGATTCACTTTCAGCAAGATCTTGCTGAACTCATCGGCAGAGGTCAGACGGGTCTGCGCGATGATCGAGGCGTTAAGCTGCTGGCCTTTCACCGGCGGTGTACCGCCTAACTGACCGGCCGCTACCTGGGCGTTCTGCGCTTTAATCGCGCTGATCACGTCGACCGGCGTCAGCTGGAAGTTGTTCAGCTTGTTCGGATCCATCCAGATACGCATCGCGTACTGGGAACCGAACAGCTGCACGTCACCCACACCGGAAGTACGGCTGATGGCGTCCTTCATGTTGGCGCCCACGTAGTCGGAAATATCCTCCTGCGTCATGGTGCCGTTGGTGTTGATAACGCCGACAACCATCAGGAAGCTACTGGACGATTTCTCGACGCTCACACCCTGCTGTTGTACTTCCTGCGGCAGCAAAGGCATAGCCAGCTGCAGTTTGTTCTGCACCTGAACCTGCGCAATGTCAGCATCCGTACCTGACTGGAAGGTCAGGGTGATCTGCACTGTACCGGTGGAGTCACTGTTTGAGGACATGTACATCAGGTTATCGATACCGTTCATGTTCTGTTCGATAACCTGGGTAACGGTGTCCTGCACCGTTTTCGCATCAGCCCCCGGGTAGGTTGCGGAAATTGTCACCGCCGGTGGCGCAATCGTTGGATATTGCGCGACAGGCAGCTTCAGGATCGCAAGTCCCCCGGCCAGCATGATGATAATGGCGATCACCCACGCAAATATGGGGCGATCGATAAAGAAATTAGGCATGTCTTAACGGCTCCTGTTTAAGTTAAGACTTGGTTTGTTCTGACTGGCCAGCGGCCGAAGCTTGTTGTTTATCGTCAGATTTCACTTCCTGTGCTTTAACCTGCGCGCCAGGACGAACTTTTTGCAAACCAGTAACAATCACGCGATCGCCATCTTTCAGACCTTCCGTCACCAGCCATTTATCGCCAATCGCCTGGGTGGCGGTGATATTGCGCGTTTCGACTTTGTCATCAGCCCCCACAACCAGCGCGCTCGCATCGCCGCGTGGCGTACGGGTCACACCTTGCTGTGGAACCAGAAGTGCGGTTGGATTCGTTCCCTCTTCCAGACGTGCGCGAACGAACATCCCTGGCAGCAGATTCTTGTCAGGGTTCGGGAAAATCGCACGTAAGGTAATGGAACCGGTGGTCTGGTCGACCGTCACGTCAGAGAATTCCAGCGTACCTTCCTGCGGGAACTTGATACCGTCGTTGGTAATCAGCTCCACTTTGGCTTTGCCGTTTTCCTGTTTCAGGGTGCCGTTAGCCAGCTCCTGTTTCAGGCGCAGGAAATCGTTGCTGGACTGCGTCACGTCAACGTAGATCGGATCAAGCTGCTGTACGGTCGCCAGCGCAGTGGTCTGACCGTTCTGCACCAGTGCCCCTTCCGTGACGGAAGACTTACCAATACGACCGCTGATAGGGGAGGTCACTTTGGTATAGGCCAGGTTAATGCGCGCGGTTTCGACAGCCGCTTTGGCTGCTACCACGGCCGCGTTAGCCTGCTGGGCATCTGCCAGGGCGGTATCGTAATCCTGTTGGCTGATGTACTTGGTACCGAGCAGTTTTTGGTAACGGTTAAGCGTCAGTTGGGCGATTTTGGCTGCGGCTTGCGCTTTTGCCAGGTCGCCTTTCGCGCTTTCATACGATGCCTGATAGGTTGCTGGATCAATCTGATACAGAGACTCACCGGCTTTCACATCACCACCTTCGGTGAAGTTACGCTTCAGGATAATGCCGCTAACCTGAGGACGCACTTCCGCAATGCGGTAAGCATTTGTACGGCCTGGTAATTCGGTGGTGATTTGTAGAGGTTCAGATTTGAGCGTCACGACGCCTACTTCTGGCGCCTGCTGAGCTCCTTGTTGAGCTGGTTTGTCGTCACATCCTGTAAGCGCTAAGCTGCCTGAGAGCATCAGAACGACCGCCAGAGGCGTTAACCCTCTGTTTTTGTTCATATGTAAACCTCGAGTGTCCGATTTCAAATTGATCAAGGGTCCTGAGTCTAAAACCCATTGCTGCGTTTATATTATCGTCATGCTATGGTACATACATTCACAAATGTATGTAAATCTGACTCCTGTAAATTCACCCACCTATGGCACGAAAAACTAAACAACAAGCGCTGGAAACCCGACAACACATACTGGATGTGGCAATACGTTTGTTCTCTCAGCAGGGTGTTTCATCCACCTCGCTGGCACAAATTGCGCAGGCTGCCGGTGTGACGCGGGGAGCGATTTACTGGCATTTTAAAGATAAGTCAGATCTGTTCAGTGAAATCTGGGAGCTTTCAGAGTCCAGCATTAGCGATCTCGAGAGTGAGTATCGGGCAAAATTCCCCGACGATCCACTCTCAGTATTGAGAGAAATATTAGTATATATCCTTGAAGCGACGGTAGTTGAAGAACGTCGCAGATTAATGATGGAAATTATCTTTCATAAATGCGAGTTCGTGGGCGAAATGGCGGTGGTGCAGCAGGCGCAACGCAGCCTTAGCCTGGAAAGCTATGACCGTATTGAACAGAACCTGAACCTGTGCATGCAGGCAAAGCTGTTACCGGCCAATCTCTTGACCCGGCGGGCGGCAATCCTGATGCGCAGCTACATTTCCGGTCTGATGGAAAACTGGCTTTTTGCGCCGCAATCCTTTGACCTCAAAGAGGAAGCCCGCAGCTACGTGGCGATTTTACTGGAAATGCTACAGCTCTGCCCCACGCTGCGCAGCGAAGCACCTTCGCTAACGGCCTGATCCCTTTCCAGGATTTATCTCAGAGGATAACGTTCGCGCTATTCTGCTCCCGGCGAGCGTGATATTCTTCACGCCGGACTATTTTCGGTCATCTTCTGACATCATTCACAACTATGCTGCCCATCAATCGCTCGCAACATCCTGTATTTGCATTGCTCTTTGCGATGCTGTTTTTCTTCGCCACGGCGCCGCTGACCTGGGCCCGCGCCGATAACAGCAATGATATTCCCTCGCGCGGCGATGTTCAGTCGCAGCTCGACACGCTGAACAAACAGAAAGAGCTCTCTCCTCAGGAGAAACTCGTCCAGCAGGATCTGACGGAAACGCTGGAAACGCTGGATAAAATTGAACGCGTCAAAGCAGAAACCGCCCAGCTTCGTCAGAAGGTGGCGCAGGCTCCTGAAAATATGCGCAAAGCGACGGAATCGCTGAACGCCCTGAGCGATGTCGATAACGATACCGAAACGCGCAAGACGCTCTCGACGCTCTCTTTACGTCAGCTGGAGTCGCGCGTCGCGCAACTGCTCGACGACCTGCAAACCGCGCAGTCCGACCTCGCGACCTATAACAGCCAGCTTGTCTCCCTGCAAACCCAGCCCGAGCGCGTGCAAAATGCGATGTACTCCGCGTCTCAGCAGCTGCAGCAGATCCGCAACCGCCTGAACGGCACGACGGTGGGAGAGGGCACGCTGCGCCCTACGCAGCAAACCCTGCTGCTGGTTCAGCAGAGCTTGCTCAACGCACAGATTGAACAGCAGCGTAAAAGCCTGGAAGGGAATACGGTGCTTCAGGACACGCTTCAGAAACAGCGTGATTATGTCACCGCGAATATTAATCGCCTGGAACACCAGCTTCAGCTGTTACAGGAGGCGGTAAACAGCAAGCGCCTGACCCTGACGGAAAAAACCGCCCAGGAGGCCGTATCACCGGACGAAACCGCCCGCATTCAGGCGAATCCGCTGGTGAAACAGGAGCTCGAGGCCAACCACCAGCTTAGCCAGCGCCTGATACTGGCGACGGAAAACGGTAACTCGCTGGTTCAGCAAAATATCAAAGTGAAGAACTGGCTGGATCGCGCGCTGCAGGCCGAGCGCAACATCAAAGAGCAGATCGCGGTTCTGAAAGGCAGCCTCCTGCTGTCGCGTATTCTCTACCAGCAGCAGCAGACGCTCCCCTCCGCCGATGAGCTGGAGGACATGACCAACCGCATCGCGGATTTACGTCTGGAACAGTTCGACGTCAACCAGCAGCGTGATGCCCTTTTCCAGAGCGATTCCTTTGTCGCCAAAATTGAAGAGGGACATTCCAGCGACGTGAACCCGGAAGTGCACGACGCGCTGCTCCAGGTCGTTGATATGCGTCGCGAGCTGCTGGACCAGCTCAACAAACAGCTGGGCAACCAGCTGATGATGGCCATTAACCTGCAGATCAACCAGCAGCAGCTGGTGAGCGTCTCGAAAAGTCTGCAGGAGATCCTGACCCAGCAGATTTTCTGGGTGAACAGCAACAAGCCGATGGACTGGGACTGGATTAAATCCTTCCCGGAGACGCTGAAAACGCAGATCAAGAGCATGAAGATCACCGTAAACTGGGAGAAAGCCTGGCCTGCGGTGACGATTGCCTTGCTGGCGGGATTACCGCTGCTGCTGATTGCCGGCCTGATCCGCTGGCGTCTGGGCTGGCTGAAAAAATACCAGGCGAAGCTGGCCTCCGAAGTGGGGCAGCTGCGCAACGATAGCCAGCTCCATACGCCAAAAGCGATTCTGATCGACCTCATTCGCGCCCTGCCGGTGTGCCTGATTATTCTCGCCGTGGGCCTGATTCTGCTCACCATGCAGCTCAACGTCAGCGATCTGCTGTGGGCGTTCAGTAAAAAACTGGCGCTGTTCTGGCTGGTATTTGGCGTGTGCTGGAAGGTGCTGGAAAAAGACGGCGTGGCGGTGCGTCATTTCAACATGCCTGCGCAGCTGACCAGCCACTGGCGTCGTCAGATTGTGCGCATCAGCCTGGCGCTCCTGCCGCTGCACTTCTGGTCAGTTGTCTCTGAGCTTTCCCCGCTGCATCTGATGGATGACGTGCTGGGTCAGCTGGTCATCCTGCTGAACCTGCTGCTGATTGCGATCCTGATGTGGCCGATGTGCCGCGACAGCTGGCGTGATAAAGAGTCCCACAATATTCGTCTGGCCACCGTGACGGTGCTGGCGATCATTCCGCTGGCGCTGATGGTGCTGACGGCAACGGGCTATTTCTATACCACGCTGCGCCTGTCCGGGCGCTGGATTGAAACGGTCTATCTGGTGATCGTCTGGAATCTGCTCTATCAGACCGTGCTGCGCGGCCTGAGCGTGGCGGCCCGCCGCATCGCCTATCGTCGTGCTATCGCGCGTCGTCAGCATCAGGTGAAAGAGGGGGCCGAAGGCGCGGAGCCACAGGAAGAGCCGACCATCGCCCTGGAGCAGGTTAACCAGCAGACGCTGCGCATCACCATGCTGGTGATGATCGCCCTGTTTGCGGTGATGTTCTGGGCTATCTGGTCCGATCTCATTACCGTTTTCGCCTATCTCGACAGTATTACCCTCTGGCAATACAACGGTACCGAAGCGGGCGCTGCGGTGATGAAAAGCGTGACCATGGGCAGCCTGCTGTTTGCGCTGGTGTCGTCGGTGGTGGCCTGGGCGTTGATTCGCAACTTGCCGGGTCTGCTTGAAGTGCTGCTCCTGTCACGTCTGAATCTTCGTCAGGGGGCTTCCTACGCCATTACGACGATCCTCAACTACGTCATCATTATTGTTGGGGCGATGACGGTCTTTGGCTCGCTCGGCGTCTCGTGGGATAAACTGCAGTGGCTGGCGGCCGCCCTCTCGGTCGGTCTTGGTTTTGGCCTGCAGGAGATCTTCGGTAACTTTGTGTCCGGCCTGATCATCCTGTTCGAACGTCCGGTACGAATCGGCGATACCGTTACCATCGGCACCTTCTCCGGTACGGTCAGCAAGATCCGTATTCGTGCCACCACCATCACCGACTTCGATCGCAAAGAGGTGATCATCCCGAACAAAGCGTTCGTGACCGAGCGTCTGATCAACTGGTCGCTTTCCGATACGGTGACGCGCGTGGTGATCCGCCTGGGCGTAGCCTATGGATCGGATCTGGAGAAGGTGAAAGAGGTGCTGCTGAAGGCGGCGTCAGAACATCCGAAAGTGATGCACGATCCGGCTCCGGCGGTCTTCTTCACCACCTTTGGGCCGAGTACGCTGGATCACGAGCTGCGTTTATACGTGCGCGAGCTTCGTGACCGCAGCTACACGGTGGATGAGCTTAACCGGTCTATCGATCGCCTGTGTCGTGAAAACGATATTAATATCGCCTTCAACCAGCTTGAGGTTCACCTGCGTAACGAGAAAGGCGATGAGCATACGGAAGTGAAGCGCGAGATTAAGGGTGATGACCCTCACCCTAACCCTCTCCCTTGAAGGGAGAGGGAATAATCTGGTGCGGGCTGCTTTTACCCTCTCCCCTCAGGGGAGAGGGCAGGGTGAGGGGGTAATTTTCCTTCAAAATCCCGCCGCACAATCTCCAGTGCCTTAAGCACCGTCTCGGCGGGGATCTCATGATTCTCCAGCAGCATAATCAAATCGACGGCCAGCTTGACCTCATCGGGTGCATTTTCCAGTGACATGGGTGTGGCTCCTGTTAACGGGTCAAACGTTCAATGACGCGCTCAATCTCATCCCGCGCCTGGCGGCAGCGGGCGAGGCGTCCTTCCAGTGCGCTAATCTCGCGCATCAATAGCTGCTGCTCTTCCAGCGTTTCGCTGTTGTTCAGCCGTAATTCGCGTTCGCGCTTCATCTCAAACAGCCGGCGCTCAAACTCCTGGTTCTCCAGCCGCTTGCGCTGCCATTTTCCGAGCCCCGGAGAGGCGCTGTCCCAGGCGCGCAGCGGCCAGGCGGCGATTTCGCGATGCAGAGCGGTGATCTGCTCAGTGAGATGCTCCGCAAGCCACGCCACCTGTTCCTGCTGTTCATTCTCAACCGCATGGCGAAGCTCGTCGAGGTTCGTCTGCGCTTCCGCCAGGTAATCCTGAATGACGGTGCTGCGGGTGCGAAAAAGCTGCCGGTCAAAGCGCGGCTTCAGCGTGGCGTGCCCCATTAGCGGTGTAGCCTGCTCCCGCAGAGCAATCAGCTGATTTTGCAGCCTCTCAAGAAGCAGTGCTGTTTTCAAGGCGCTCTCCAGTGGTAAAGTAGCCGTTCAGTTTGATAACGATTCGCATTATGAAGCGTACTATTTTAATCATCATTGGCTGGCTCGCGGTAGTACTTGGCACGCTGGGTGTGTTTTTACCCTTACTGCCGACCACGCCGTTTATCCTGCTGGCGGCCTGGTGCTTCGCCCGCTCGTCGCCGCGTTTTCACCACTGGCTGCTCTATCGCTCATGGTTTGGCGGCTATCTGCGGTACTGGCAAAAACACCGGGCCATGCCGCCCGGCGCTAAGCCGCGCGCGATCGCGGTGATCCTCATCACCTTCGCTATTTCATTATGGCTGGTGAAAATGATGTGGGTACGCATTCTGCTGCTGGCGATCCTGGCCTGCCTGCTTTTCTTTATGTGGCGGATCCCCGTGGTTGATGAAAAGCAACAAAAGCACTGAAGCCTCATCATGGCTGTTGCAATTATCACGCACAGCCAGTAAATTCGACCGTTTTCGAGCACAGGTGCGCCTGGTCAAAGGTTAAACAATTGTTGCCTTGACCGACTCGTTGCGCGCTGTGAGTAACACTGTTTTATTTAGGCAAAACCGATGACCGCAACTGCACAGCAGCTTGAATATCTGAAAAACAGCATCAAAAGCATCCAGGACTATCCAAAGCCTGGCATTCTTTTCCGTGATGTCACCAGCTTGCTGGAAGACCCGAAAGCGTACGCGCTCAGCATTGAACTGCTGGTCGAGCGTTATAAAAACGCCGGGATCACCAAAGTAGTAGGTACCGAAGCCCGTGGCTTCCTGTTTGGCGCACCGGTTGCGCTGGCAATGGGCGTGGGTTTTGTGCCGGTGCGTAAGCCGCGCAAACTGCCGCGTGAAACCATCGCTGAGAGCTACGAGCTGGAGTACGGCACCGATCAGCTGGAGATCCACGTTGATGCGATCAAGCCTGGCGACAAGGTGCTGGTGGTCGACGACCTGCTGGCAACCGGCGGTACCATTGAAGCGACCGTGAAGCTGATCCGTCGTCTGGGTGGGGAAGTGACCGACGCGGCCTTCATCATCAACCTGTTCGATCTCGGCGGCGAACAGCGCCTCGAAAAACAGGGTATTACCAGCTACAGCCTGGTGCCTTTCCCGGGTCATTAATCCCGGTTTTCACAACCTCGCTCAATGGGTGAGGTTGTGATAGCATTCCCCTCCATAAATTCACCTTCCAGCGTTGCAGAGCCTGCCCATGAGTTATCAGGTGTTAGCCCGTAAATGGCGACCACAAACCTTTGCCGACGTTGTCGGTCAGGAACATGTGCTGACGGCCCTGGCGAACGGCTTGTCGCTAGGTCGCATCCATCACGCCTATCTTTTCTCCGGCACCCGCGGCGTCGGTAAGACCTCTATTGCCCGTTTACTGGCAAAAGGTCTCAACTGCGAAACCGGGATCACCGCCACGCCGTGCGGCGTGTGTGATAACTGCCGGGAGATCGAGCAGGGGCGCTTTGTCGATCTGATCGAGATCGACGCCGCCTCGCGCACCAAAGTGGAAGATACCCGCGACCTGCTGGACAACGTTCAGTACGCCCCGGCACGCGGCCGCTTCAAGGTCTACCTGATCGATGAAGTGCACATGCTGTCGCGCCACAGCTTCAACGCCCTGCTGAAAACGCTGGAAGAGCCGCCCGCGCACGTGAAGTTCCTGCTGGCGACCACCGATCCGCAAAAGCTGCCGGTCACGATCCTGTCGCGCTGCCTGCAGTTCCATCTGAAGGCGCTGGACGTTGAACAGATCCGCGCGCAGCTTGAACACATTCTTGATGAAGAGAAGATTGTCCATGAACCGCGCGCCCTGCAGCTGCTGGCCCGTGCGGCGGACGGCAGCCTGCGTGATGCGCTCAGCCTGACCGACCAGGCGATTGCCAGCGGTGACGGCCAGCTCTCCACCGAGGCGGTCAGCACCATGCTCGGCACGCTGGATGACGATCAGGCGCTGTCGCTTATCGAAGCGATGATTGCCGCCAACGGGGAACGCGTGATGTCGCAGGTGAATGCGGCCGCGGCCCGGGGTATTGAATGGGAAGGACTGCTGGTTGAGATGCTCAGCCTGCTGCACCGCGTGGCGATGCTGCAGCTTTCTCCGTCCGCCATTGGCGCAGATATGGCCGCCATTGAACAGCGGATGCGTGAGCTTGCCCGCACCGTGCCGCCTGCCGACGTGCAGCTGTACTACCAGACGCTGCTGATTGGCCGTAAAGAGTTACCGTTCGCGCCGGATCCCCGGATGGGCGTTGAAATGACGCTGCTGCGCGCGCTGGCGTTCCATCCGCGCATGCCGTTGCCCGAGCCTGAGGTACCGCGCCAGTCTTTCGCGCCGGTCGCCCCTACGGCGGTGATGTCGCCGCAGCAGGTGCCACCGCAGCCGACACCGCCGCCACAGCAAAACGTGCCGCTGTCGGATGCCACCAGTTCGGTGCTTGCCGCCCGCAGCCAGCTGCAGCGTGCGCAGGGAGTAACCAAACCAAAAAAGAGTGAACCGGCAGCGCCAGGAAGAGCGCGGCCGGTGAACAACGCCGCGCTTGAACGTCTGGCCTCGGTAACGGAGCGCGTTCAGTCGCGTCCTGCACCGTCCGCGCTCGAGCAGAAAGCCCCGGTGAAAGAAGAGGCTTACCGTTGGAAGGCAACCACCATCACTGAAACGGTGAAGGAAGAGGTCGCCACGCCGAAAGCGCTGAAAAAGGCGCTGGAGCATGAGAAAACGCCGGAGCTTTCCGCGAAGCTTGCCGAAGAGTCCATTGCGCGCGACGCCTGGGCCGCCGAGGTCAGCAAACTCCAGCTGCCGAAGCTGGTCGAGCAGGTCGCGCTGAATGCCTGGAAAGAGCAGGACGGCAATCAGGTGCGTTTACACCTGCGTCCGGGTCAGCGTCACCTCAATTCCCCTGGCGCGCAAAAGGCGCTGGCCGAGGCGCTCACCGCATTACAGGGCGCGCCGGTTGAATTGACTATCATTGAAGATGATAATCCTGCAGTGAAAACGCCGCTCGAGTGGCGCCAGGCCATTTATGAAGAAAAGCTCGCGCAGGCGCGCGAGGCGATTATTGCGGATAACAACATTCAGACCCTGCGCCGGTTCTTCGACGCCGATCTGGATGAAGAGAGTATTCGCCCCATTTGATCGTGAGTCTGACTTACGGTTGTAATCCTTAAACGTGAAAGAAGAGAGAAGCCTATGTTTGGTGGAAAAGGCGGTCTGGGTGGCCTGATGAAGCAGGCTCAGCAGATGCAGGAAAAAATGCAGAAGATGCAGGAAGAGATCGCTCAGCTGGAAGTCACGGGTGAGTCCGGTGCCGGTCTGGTCAAAGTGACCATCAACGGTGCGCACAACTGCCGTCGCGTGGAAATCGACCCGAGCCTGCTCGAAGACGACAAAGAGATGCTGGAAGATCTGGTTGCAGCCGCGTTTAACGATGCCGCTCGCCGTATCGACGAAACTCAGAAAGAGAAAATGGCCTCTGTTTCCAGCGGTATGCAGCTGCCGCCTGGCTTCAAGATGCCATTCTGATGCAAACCAGTCCGCTGCTCACGCAGTTAATGGAAGCACTGCGCTGCCTGCCGGGCGTTGGCCCGAAGTCGGCGCAGCGCATGGCGTTTACGCTATTGCAGCGCGACCGCAGCGGCGGGATGCGCCTGGCGCAGGCTTTAACCCGCGCCATGTCAGAAATTGGTCACTGTGCGGATTGCCGCACCTTTACCGAGCAGGACGTGTGTAACATCTGTACGAACCCGCGTCGTCAGGAAAACGGTCAGATTTGCGTGGTGGAGAGTCCGGCGGACATCTACGCCATCGAACAAACCGGGCAGTTTTCCGGCCGCTACTTCGTGCTGATGGGGCATCTCTCCCCGCTGGACGGTATTGGCCCGGATGATATCGGTCTTGACCGCCTTGAACAGCGTCTTGAGTCCGAAACCATCAAAGAGGTGATCCTCGCCACCAACCCGACGGTGGAAGGGGAGGCAACCGCCAACTACATCGCCGAACTGTGCTCGCAGTACGGCGTTGACGCCAGCCGCATCGCCCACGGCGTGCCGGTGGGCGGCGAGCTGGAAATGGTGGACGGCACCACGCTGTCACACTCTCTGGCCGGTCGTCACAAGATTATTTTCTGACCAAACGGAGGCTGCGCGCGCGGCCTCCGCTTGAAAATTTCCTCCCTTATCCCCATCTCTCACTCAACGTTTTACAACCCCATTAAATGGCATTGTTGAGGTCGACTTAGATGAAAGGACAAGAAACCCGTGGTTTCCAGTCAGAAGTAAAACAGCTTCTGCACCTGATGATCCATTCCCTGTATTCCAACAAAGAAATTTTCCTGCGCGAGCTGATTTCCAACGCCTCGGACGCGGCGGACAAGCTGCGCTTCCGCGCGCTGTCTAACCCGGACCTGTACGAAGGCGACGGCGAGCTGCGCGTGCGCGTTTCGTTCAATAAAGAGAACCGCACCCTGACCATCGCCGATAACGGCATCGGGATGAACCGCGACGAGGTGATCGACCACCTCGGCACCATCGCCAAATCCGGCACCAAAGCGTTCCTTGAGTCCATGGGCTCAGACCAGGCGAAAGACAGCCAGCTCATCGGCCAGTTCGGCGTCGGTTTCTACTCGGCGTTTATCGTGGCCGACAAAGTTACCGTCCGCACCCGTGCGGCAGGCGACAGCGCCGAGAACGGCGTGCTGTGGGAATCCAAAGGGGAAGGCGAGTACACCGTTGATGACATCACCAAAGCGGATCGCGGGACCGAAATCACCCTGCACCTGCGTGAAGGGGAAGACGATTTCCTGAACGACTGGCGCGTACGCTCCATCATCAGCAAGTATTCCGACCACATCGCGCTGCCGGTAGAGATTGAAAAACAGGAAGAGAAAGACGGTGAAACCGTGGTCTCCTGGGAGAAGATCAACAAGGCGCAGGCGCTGTGGACGCGCAACAAGTCTGAAATTAAAGACGACGAATACAACGAGTTCTACAAGCACATCGCCCACGACTTTACCGACCCGCTGACCTGGAGCCACAACCGCGTGGAAGGTAAGCAGGAGTACACCAGCCTGCTGTACATCCCGGCACAGGCGCCGTGGGACATGTGGAACCGCGATCACAAGCACGGCCTGAAGCTGTACGTGCAGCGCGTGTTCATCATGGACGATGCCGAGCAGTTCATGCCGAACTACCTGCGCTTTGTGCGCGGTCTGATAGATTCCAACGATCTGCCGCTCAACGTCTCCCGTGAAATTCTGCAGGACAGCACCGTCACCCGTAACCTGCGCAACGCCCTGACCAAACGTGCGCTGCAGATGCTGGAAAAACTGGCGAAAGACGATGCGGAAAAATATCAGACCTTCTGGAAACAGTTCGGCCTGGTGCTGAAAGAAGGCCCGGCGGAAGACACCGCGAACGTTGAAACCATCGCCAAACTACTGCGCTTCGCCTCTACGCACACCGACTCCTCCGCGCAGACCGTGTCGCTGGAAGAGTACGTCTCCCGCATGAAAGAAGGGCAGGAGAAGATCTACTACATCACCGCCGACAGCTACGCGGCGGCGAAGAGCAGCCCGCACCTGGAGCTGCTGCGTAAGAAAGGCATCGAAGTGCTGCTGCTTTCTGACCGCATCGACGAGTGGATGATGAACTACCTGACCGAGTTCGACGGTAAGGCGTTCCAGTCCGTAGCCAAAGCCGACGAATCCATCGACAAGCTGGCGGATGAAGTGGACGAAAGCGCGAAAGAAGCCGAGAAGGCGCTGGAGCCGTTCGTTGAGCGCGTGAAAACCCTGCTGGGCGAGCGCGTGAAAGAGGTGCGCTTCACGCACCGTCTGACCGACACTCCGGCGATTGTCACCACCGATGCCGACGAAATGAGCACCCAGATGGCGAAGCTGTTCGCTGCGGCGGGCCAGGCGGTACCGGAAGTGAAATATATCTTTGAGCTTAATCCGGATCATCCTCTGGTGAAACGCGCGGCGGATACCCAGGACGACGCCCGCTTTGCCGAGTGGGTTGAACTGCTGCTGGATCAGTCCCTGCTGGCCGAGCGCGGCACGCTGGAAGATCCTAACCTCTTCATTAAACGTGTGAATGCGCTGCTGCTGGCGTAATTAAACACCTGCCCCTCACCCTGCCCTCTCCCCAAAGGGGAGAGGGTGTTCAAATTCCCTCTCCCCTTTGGGGAGAGGGTTAGGGTGAGGGGAATCAACCGCACTAACCCAAATAATCTCCCCCCGTTAACCGTTTCAGCCTTCCCGCCTTCCTTGAGCGATGCCCGTTCTGGTGGTATTGTTTAGCGCTTTTGAAAAATTGAAACGACTTTTGAGGGGATTTTCGCAATGCGTATTATTCTGCTTGGCGCTCCGGGCGCGGGTAAAGGAACTCAGGCTCAGTTCATCATGGAGAAATACGGTATTCCGCAAATCTCCACCGGTGACATGCTGCGCGCCGCTGTTAAATCTGGCTCCGAGCTGGGTAAACAAGCGAAAGACATCATGGACGCAGGCAAGCTGGTGACCGACGAGCTGGTGATTGCTCTGGTCAAAGAGCGCATTGCTCAGGAAGACTGCCGTAACGGTTTCCTGCTGGACGGCTTCCCACGCACCATTCCTCAGGCTGACGCCATGAAAGAAGCGGGCATCAACGTGGACTACGTTCTGGAGTTCGACGTACCGGACGAGCTGATCGTTGACCGTATCGTTGGCCGTCGCGTACACGCTGCTTCTGGCCGCGTTTACCACATCAAATTCAACCCACCTAAGGTTGAAGGCAAAGACGACGTGACTGGCGAAGAGCTGACCACCCGTAAAGACGATCAGGAAGAGACCGTGCGTAAACGCCTGGTGGAATACCATCAGATGACTGCACCGCTGATCGGCTACTACACCAAAGAAGCGCAGGCGGGTAACACCAAATACGCGAAAGTTGACGGCACCAAAGCCGTGGCTGACGTACGTGCAGAGCTGGAAAAAATCCTCGGCTAATCGCGCGCCTCTCACCCGGGCTCCCGGGTGAGAAATATTCTCATCTTACCTATTACAGCAATGGGTTTCGTTTAAACGCATTTCCGCTACAATTGACAACCTATCAAATGGTTAAGAGGCGTGAATGAGTCAGGCGAAAACCGGCATCCTGCTTGCCAATCTGGGCACTCCAGAAGCACCTACATCAGACGCGGTAAAACGCTACCTGCGACAATTTTTAAGCGACACGCGCGTCGTGGATTTCCCGAGACTGCTGTGGTGGCCGCTGCTGCGTGGCGTCATTCTGCCGATTCGTTCTCCGCGCGTTGCCAAACTCTATCAGTCCGTCTGGATGGAAGAGGGCTCGCCGCTGATGGTTTACAGCCGTCGTCAGGAAAAAGCGCTGGCTGCCCGCCTGCCGGATATGCCCGTTGCGCTCGGCATGAGCTACGGAAAACCGTCCCTGAAAAGCGCGGTGGAATCACTGCTGGCGCAGGGCGTGGACCATATCGTCGTGCTGGCGCTCTACCCGCAGTACTCCTGCTCGACGGTGGCCGCCGTCTGGGACGAGCTGGCCCGCATTCTGGCGACCCGCCGCCGCATTCCGGGCGTGACCTTTATTCGCGACTACGCGGATAACGATCTCTACATCCAGGCGCTTGCCAACAGCGCGCGCGCGTCCTTTGAAAAGCACGGCGAGCCGGATCTGCTGCTGCTTTCCTATCACGGGATCCCACAGCGTTTCGCCAATGAAGGCGATGATTATCCGCAGCGCTGCCGCGATACCACGCGCGAGCTGGTCTCCGCCCTTGGCCTGCCGCCGGAGAAGGTGATGATGACCTTCCAGTCGCGCTTCGGCCGCGAGCCGTGGCTGACGCCATACACCGATGAAACCCTCAAAATGCTCGGTGAGAAGGGCGTGAAGCACATTCAGGTGATGTCGCCGGGCTTCTCGGCCGACTGCCTGGAAACGCTGGAGGAGATCGCGGTACAAAACCGGGAATTTTTCCTTGAGGCTGGCGGCGAAAAGTACGAGTACATTCCTGCGCTTAACGACTCGCCTGAACATATCGACATGATGGTCTCGCTGGTAACGAACGGCCGCTGATCGCACTCCGGGCCGGGTTTGTGCTACCATTCCCGGCCCATATTCTTCGTACAGTTCAGACCATGAAATTTCCCGGTAAACGCAAATCCAAGCACTACTTCCCCGTTAACGCGCGCGATCCGCTCCTGCAGCAAATCCAGCCAGAAAACGAAACCAGCGCGGCATGGGTCGTTGGTATCGATCAGACGCTGGTGGATATTGAAGCCAAAGTGGATGATGCGTTTGTTGCGCGTTACGGTCTGAGCGCCGGGCATTCGCTGGTCATTGAGGACGACGTTGCCGAAGCGTTGTATCAGGAACTGGTGCGCGAAAACCTGATTACCCATCAGTTCGCCGGTGGCACTATCGGCAATACTATGCACAACTACTCCGTGCTGGCAGACGACCGTTCGGTGCTGCTCGGCGTGATGTGCAGCAATATCGAAATCGGTGGCTATGCCTACCGCTATCTGTGCAACACCTCCAGCCGTACCGATCTGAACTACCTTCAGGGCGTCGACGGGCCGATTGGCCGCTGCTTTACGCTGATTAGCGATTCCGGCGAGCGTACTTTTGCCATCAGCCCGGGTCATATGAACAAGCTGCGCGCCGAGAGTATTCCTGAAGAGGTGATCGCGGGTGCCTCGGCGCTGGTGCTGACCTCCTACCTGGTGCGCTGTAAGCCGGGCGAGCCGATGCCGGAAGCGACCATGAAGGCGATTGAGTACGCGAAGAAATACAACGTGCCTGTCGTTCTGACGCTGGGCACGAAATTCGTTATCGCCGATAACCCGGAGTGGTGGCAGGCTTTCCTGAAAGAGCACGTCTCGATTCTGGCAATGAACGAAGAAGAGGCCGAAGCGCTGACCGGCGAAAGCGATCCGCTGCTGGCGTCTGACAAAGCGCTGGACTGGGTGGATCTGGTGCTCTGCACCGCCGGTCCGGTTGGGCTGTATATGGCCGGCTTCACGGAAGAAGAGAGCAAGCGCAAAACCCAGCACCCGCTGCTGCCCGGTGCGATTGCCGAGTTCAACCAGTACGAGTTCAGCCGCGGCATGCGTTACAACGATTGCGTGAACCCGCTGCGTATCTACTCTCACATCGCGCCATACATGGGCGGACCGGAGAAGATCATGAACACCAACGGTGCGGGCGACGGCGCGCTGGCCGCGCTGCTGCACGACATCACCGCTAACGCCTACCACAAAACCAACGTGCCTAACTCCAGCAAGCACAGGTTCAACTGGCTGACCTATTCGTCGCTGGCGCAGGTGTGCAAATATGCGAACCGCGTGAGCTATCAGGTGCTGAACCAGCATTCTCCGCGCTTAACGCGTGGGTTGCCGGAACGGGAAGACAGCCTCGAAGAGGCTTATTGGGACAGGTAAAAGAAAACCCCTCACCCTAACCCTCTCCCCATAGGGGAGAGGGAACTCGAACACCCTCTCCCCTATGGGGATAGGGCTGGGGTGAGGGGATCAGACCGCACCAAACTTACCCCGTCACCGCCTCTTCAACCGGCGGTTTCTCCAGCAGCGTCAACATCGTATTCGCAATCTCGCGCTCGCCCATCACCACCTTATTCGCGCCGCGCTCGGTAATGTACTCCACCTCGTCGTCATAATGCGCCCGGGCGATAATCTCAATCGTTGGGCACTTCTCGCGCGCGGAAGCCACAATCTCACCTGCCTCGTAGCCGTTCGGAATGGTCAGCAGCAGCCAGCGCGCGCAGTCCAGATGCGCCAGATTCATGATCTCTTCGTTTGCCGCATTGCCCAGCACCGCACGAATACCGCGCTCGCGCAGCTCGTCGACGCGGGTGCGGGAGGTCTCAATCACCACCAGCGGAATGCCCTGCGCCATCAGCTTCTCACCGAGCAGGCTGCCCACGCGGCCAAAGCCGACCAGCAGCGCATGATTGCAAATATCCACCGGGATCTGCTTCTCTTCTTCTATGACCTCTTCGAGCGTCTGTTCTTCCAGCGTTTCGGTTTTATCGAGGTATTTTTCCAGCAGCGCAAACAGCACCGGGTTCAGCATAATCGACAGGATCGCCCCCGCCAGCACCAGGTTCTGCCCCGCCTGCGGCAGCAGGTTCAGGGCCATGCCCAGACCGGCCAGAATAAAGGCGAACTCACCAATTTGTGCCAGGCTGGCGGCGATGGTGAGCGCCGTCCGCGGAGAGTGGCCAAACATCCGCACCAGGAAGAAGGCGGCGAGCGACTTACCAAAGATGATGATCGCCAGCGTACCCAGCACGGCCAGCGGTTGATGAATCAGAACCATCGGGTCAAAGAGCATCCCGACGGAGACGAAGAACAGTACGGCGAAGGCGTCGCGCAGCGGCAGAGTATCGTGCGCCGCGCGGTGGCTCAGCTCGGATTCGTTCAGCACCATCCCGGCGAAGAACGCGCCCAGGGCAAAGGAGACATCAAACAGCTCAACGGCACCAAACGCGATTCCCAGCGCCAGCGCCAGCACGGAGAGGGTAAACAGCTCGCGTGAGCCGGTTGCCGCGCTGCGGGACATGATCCACGGTACCAGACGGCGGCCCACCAGCATCATGATGGCGATAAACGCCACCACCTTACCGATGGTGATGCCCATATCCAGCGCCAGCGAGGCAAAGCCAACGTTGTCTTTTTCCATCATCCCGGCGACGGCAGGCAGCAGCACCAGCGTCAACACCATCACCAGGTCTTCCACAATCAGCCAGCCTATCGCGATTTGCCCGCGCTGGCTGTCTATCAGCTGTCTCTCTTCAAGCGCGCGCAGCAGCACCACGGTACTGGCGGTTGAGAGACACAGCCCAAAAACGATACCGGTCATTAACGACCAGCCCAGCACCGCCGAAAGCGCCATCCCCAGCAGCGTCGCCACCCCTATCTGGGCGATCGCTCCCGGTATGGCGATCGACTTTACCGCCATCAGATCCTTCAGGGAGAAGTGCAGGCCGACGCCGAACATCAGCAGAATCACGCCCAATTCCGCCAGCTCAGGGGCCAGTTTCGTATCTGCCACGAAGCCTGGCGTAAACGGTCCCGCCAGTACGCCCGCTAACAGATAGCCGACAAGAGGAGAAATACGCAGTTTATTGGCAATCATGCCGAGGATAAAAGCGAGCACAAGTCCACCAACAATGGTGGTGATAAGCGGTGTGGCGTGGTGCATTCCGTCTCCTTTCGTTGTGGGTGTTCCTTTTTGGCAAAAACCAAAAAACCGAGTAATAGTTTATGACAATTTTTACCCTTATGTTTATGAATAATTGTTGAAGTTTGAATAAAACAGCAATATGCACGTAAAAAAGCGCATTTTGATAAATTCAGAGAGGGGATGGCGAGGAAACCCTTATGGCATCAGGGGGGCAGGTAGCCAAAGTAAAACTTTGGCTACCCGTAATTCAGGCTTTATGACGGTTATCAGGCAGGAATATGGTTAACATCCCCAGAAGCGGCAGGAAAGCGCAGATTTTATAAACCAGGAAGATGCTGGTGTGGTCCGCTACCATCCCTAACACCGCTGCGCCAAGCCCGCCCATGCCGAAGGCGAAACCGAAAAAGAGGCCGGAAACCATACCGATACGGCCAGGCAGTAGCTCCTGGGCGTAAACCAGAATGGCGGAAAACGCGGAAGCGAGGATAAAACCAATAATCACGGTCAAAATCCCCGTCCATTCAAGGCTCGCGTACGGCAAAATAAGGGTAAACGGCGCCACGCCGAGGATAGAGCCCCAAATGACATATTTACGCCCAATCTTATCGCCCACAGGCCCGCCAATGACCGTACCGGCCGCAACGGCAAAGAGGAAGGCAAACAGGTGGAACTGCGCGTTTTGTACCGATAATCCGAATTTTTGCATCAGATAAAAGGTGTAATAGCTGCTGATGCTCGCCATATAGAAGTATTTCGAGAAAATCAGTACCAGCAGCACGGAGACGGCCAGGATAACCTTATTGCGCGGCAGGGGATTGATAACCCTGGCTTTAGGTTTCCCTTTATTCACGCGATGCTGAGCGGCATACCAGCGGCTGATCTGCGCCAGCACGACAATCGCGAGCAGCGCGGCCAGCACAAACCATGCCACGTTGCCTTTGCCGTAAGGGGCAATAATCACCGCGGCCAGCAGCGGGCCGAGAGAGCTACCAAAGTTACCGCCTACCTGGAACAGTGACTGCGCCAGACCGTGACGCCCCCCGGAAGCCATACGCGCCACGCGGGAAGACTCCGGATGGAACACGGACGATCCAGTGCCCACCAGCGCGGCAGCAATCAGCACCGCTTCAAAACTCCCCGCCATGGCCAGCAGCACCAGCCCGCTTAAGGTAAAGCACATGCCGATCGGCAGCGACCACGGCATCGGGTATTTATCCGTCCAGTAGCCCACCACCGGTTGCAGCAGCGAGGAAGCCAGCTGGAAGGTCAGGGTGATCATCCCGATCTGCACGAAGGTTAACGAAAACTCGGACTGCAGCAGCGGATAAATGGCCAGAATCAACGACTGGATCATGTCGTTGAGCAGGTGCGAGAGGCTGATTGCACCTAAGACTTTAAAGGAGGTGCGCGACGCCGGCGCGCCCGGAACGGGCTGGGTTGATTCACTGATTGCCATAGAGAGAAGTACCACGTCTTTAGTTATTAGAGATGCAGGGTGTAATTATTATCCGACTAACATACCCGCCCGGGACATTTGAAGAAAGTCGCAATTCTGAAAACTTATTTGTCTATTCTTGTTAGTCACTGTAATTTTTGCCTTTGTCTATTGGTCAGGGAGAGAGAAGATGAAGTTAATGAAGCGGGGCGTCGCGCTGGCGCTCATCGCCGCATGGGGCCTGGTAAGCCTGCCCGCGCAGGCGTATGAAAAAGACAAAACCTATAAAATCACCATTCTGCATACCAACGATCACCACGGTCACTTCTGGCGCAGTGAATACGGCGAATATGGCCTGTCGGCACAAAAAACGCTGGTGGACGGCATTCGCAAAGAAGTCGCCGCAGAAGGCGGCAGCGTGCTGCTGCTGTCTGGCGGAGATATTAATACCGGCGTGCCGGAATCCGATTTACAGGACGCGGAACCCGATTTTCGCGGTATGAACTTAATCGGTTACGACGCGATGGCCGTGGGTAACCATGAGTTTGATAATCCCCTGACCGTGCTGCGCCAGCAGGAGAAGTGGTCCAAATTCCCGTTCCTCTCTGCCAATATTTACCAGAAAAGCACCGGTGAACGCCTGTTTAAGCCGTGGGCGCTGTTTAAGCGTCAGGATCTGAAGATCGCGGTCATCGGCTTAACCACTGACGATACGGCGAAAATTGGTAACCCCGAGTTCTTCACCGATATCGAATTCCGCAAACCGGCAGACGAAGCGAAGCTGGTGATTCAGGAGCTGCAGCAGAATGAAAAGCCGGACGTGATTATCGCCACCACGCACATGGGGCACTACGACAACGGCGAGCACGGCTCCAATGCCCCTGGCGACGTGGAGATGGCGCGCAGCCTGCCCGCGGGCTCGCTGGCGATGATTGTGGGCGGTCACTCACAGGATCCGGTGTGTATGGCCTCGGAGAACAAAAAACAGGTGGACTACGTGCCGGGCACGCCGTGCGCGCCGGACCGTCAGAACGGTATCTGGATTGTTCAGGCGCACGAGTGGGGCAAATACGTCGGCCGGGCGGACTTTGAGTTCCGTAACGGCGAGATGAAGCTGGTGCACTATCAGCTCATCCCGGTCAACCTGAAGAAGAAAGTCACCTACCCGGACGGGAAAAGTGAGCGCGTACTCTACACGCCAGAGATCGCTGAAAACCAGCAGATGCTCTCCCTGCTGACGCCGTTCCAGAACAAAGGCAAGGCGCAGCTGGACGTGAAGATCGGTACGCTGAACGGTCGTCTGGAAGGGGACCGCAGTAAAGTTCGCTTCGTGCAGACCAACATGGGCCACCTGGTGCTGGCGGCGCAAATGGCGCGCACCGGCGCTGATTTTGGCGTGATGAGCGGCGGCGGTATTCGTGACTCTATCGAAGGCGGAAACATCACCTATAAAGACGTCCTGAAGGTGCAGCCGTTCGGCAACCTGGTGGTCTATGCCGATATGAGCGGGAAAGAGGTGATTGACTACCTGACCGCCGTGGCGCAGATGAAGCCGGATTCCGGGGCCTATCCGCAGTTTGCTAACGTGAGTTTCGTCGCGAAAGACGGCAAGCTCAACGACCTGAAGATTAAAGGCGAACCGGTTGACCCGGCTAAAACGTACCGTCTGGCGACGTTAAGCTTTAACGCTACCGGCGGCGACGGCTATCCGCATATTGATAATAAACCGGGATACGTAAATACCGGCTTTATTGATGCGGAAGTGCTGAAGCAGTTCATCGAGCAGAATTCACCGATTGACGTGAATGCGTATGAGCCTAAGGGTGAGGTGAGCTGGCAGTAGTGCTGTTGTTTTGTGCCGGGTGGCGGCTTCGCCTTACCCGGCCTACATTCGAATCGTAGGCCCGGTAAGCGCAGGGTATGAACCGGAAACATGGGTAACACTTTAGACCGGATACATGGGTAACAGTTATAACTGGCATAGAAGAGGAGACTCGCTATGCCCTGGACTGAGACCCGACCTATGCAACGCCTTGATTTTATCCGTGCCTGCCATGCAGGTACGGATTCTTTTTCAGCCCTCTGCCGTCTCTTCGGCATCAGCCGAAAAACCGGTTACAAATGGCTTCAGCGTTTTGACCCCTCTGACCTGTCATCTCTCTCTGACCGGTCGCGTGCTCCGCATTCCCACTCCCGGACGGTTCCTGATGATATCGCCGGGCAGCTTACGGCTCTGAGGCAAAAACACCCTGACTGGGGGCCGAAAAAACTGCGGATGTGGCTGCTCAATCATCACGTCGATTTTACCGTCCCTGCTGCCAGCACTATCGGCGATATCCTCAAGCGTGAAGGCCTGGTTCCGGATAAAAAGCGAAAACGCCGAACCCCGGGCAATCGCCAGCCCCTGACCATCATCAGTGAGAACAATCAGGTCTGGAGCGCTGATTTTAAAGGCAAGTTCAGGCTGCTGAGCAGAGAGTACTGCCATCCCTTCACCCTGACCGACAATCACAGCCGGTATCTGCTGAGCTGCCGGGGAACGGACCGGGAGAGCGAGCCCTTCGTCAGACAGTGCCTGACGGATGCGTTCCTGGAGTACGGTCTGCCGGAAGTGCTCAGAACCGATAACGGGCAGCCCTTCGCGGGAACAGGGATAGGCGGACTAAGTCGTCTTGCCGTCTGGCTAATCAAGCTGGGCATCAGGCCGGAGCGTATCAGAAAGGGTCATCCGGAAGAAAACGGCCGTCATGAGCGAATGCACCGCTCCCTGAAAAGTGCGGTGAAACAGGGCAACACCTTCATGACGATGGAAGAACAACAGCGGTGGTTCAGTGACTACCGGGAGGAGTTTAACCACGAAAGGCCGCATGAAGCCCTGGCGGGTGCAACGCCCGGAACGGTGTGGAAACCCTCGAACCGGCACTGGGATGGCAGTGTTCCTGAATACGCGTATCCGGAAGGCGGTACGGTCTACAGGGTGAAATCGCGGGGGACACTTTATATGGGGAAAAAGGGGACGGTGTTCCTGAGTGAAGCGCTGACTGATGAGTACATCATGCTGGAAGAACAGGATGATGGCCTGGAGGCCATCATCTTTAACGGAATAACGCTTGCGTACTACGACCGAAAAACCCAGAGTGTGCTCCGGATAGACTAAAAAGTGTTACCTATGTTCCCGGTCTGATCTGTCACCTATGTATCCGGTCATACAGCAGCGCCACCGGGCAATTTTCTCAATCCCGGCGCGCAATATCCGCAAACTTCGCGTCCAGCATTTTTGCCAGATCGTTCGCGGCCAGCTCAATATCCAGCCCGCGTTTGCCGCCGGAAATAAAAATGGTGTCAAACTCCTGGGAAGGGGCGTCGATCAGCGTTGGCAGGCGTTTTTTCTGCCCGAGCGGGCTGATCCCGCCTACCAGGTAGCCCGTGGTGCGTTGCGCCACCATCGGATCGGCCATATCCACCTTCTTCGCCCCCAGCGCTTTGGCGACTTTCTTCAGATCCAGCTGTCCCGCCACCGGGGTAACCGCGACGGCGAGGTGTTTCATATCGCCATTCACCGCCACCAGCAGCGTTTTATAAACCTGGTCCGCGTTCAGGCCCAGCTTGCGCACCACTTCATCACCAAAGTTAGTCTCATTCGGATCGTGATCGTAAGTGTGGATCCGGAAAGAAATGTTGTTTTTTTCGAGTAATTTAACGGCGGGAGTCATAGCTATCCTTCTTACGACAGACAAAACATGCCAACAGCATACGCCTGACGTTTGTCTAAAAAATAGCACCATCTTGCGCAATAGTATTGGCAGTGATGGTCACTTTGAGCGACAATCGGCTCAACCGAAGGTCTCCTTCGGCATAATAAAAACGATGAAATTCCTCTTTGACGGGCCAATAGAAATATTGGCCATTTTTTTATTTCAGCAGCGACGGCAAATTCCCTTCTCCGTACAAATGTAACGCCCCGACCGCCACCACGTAATGCCCCGCAGGTAAAGCATGCAGCGTCTCCCGCCAGGCTTTGTTGCGCGCATTCATCAACACATCATATAACGATTCGCTGAACGTCGACGGTAACGCCAGCCTGCCGTCTGCGGGCGGCGCGTCCAGCCACCAGCCGATCATGGTCTGCAGAAGGCGCGCGTTGGTGTGCCAGTGGGTCAGCGTATCGTCCAGCAGCATCAGACCGTCGTCGGGAAGCTGCCGCAGGAGCGCAATCTGGCTGTCCGTCCCTTCCAGCTCGATGATGGGCAGACGGCGCGCCCTTGCCACGTTCAGCAGCTGGTAATCAATACCGTAGTCACCGCGCAGTCCCAGACGCTGCGCCTGCGTGGCCTGCAGCACCATCGCAATTTGCCAGAGCGGCAGGGTGTCAATCATGGAGAGCGAGACGCCCGTTTCATCCGCGACGCGCGTCAGTTCCGCAAGCTGGGCATCATCCAGACGATCCGTAAGGGGGAGATCGCTCTCGAGCCCGGCAAACGGTGACTCCTGACCTGAAATGTCCGCCTCAACGACCAGCGCATCGGCGTGTTTTAGCAGTTTAATCAGGCCGGGTGGCAGGGGAGACATATCCTGCGTACCCATATGGATGCTGCCGACCAGGTGCAGGTGTTGCCCGCCGGGAAGAGAGATATCCAGACCGGGCCAGGCATAACGGCGAGGGAAAAGGGCGCGAAACGATGTTTTTATACGATTAAACAGACCCATACGCGCTCCATAAACGGAAAGGTTCATGCTAGCGCGTACGGGTACAAGGTTCAATCCTTCGGTTTAAACCGCAGCAGGCGGTTGGCGTTGCTCACCACGGTAATGGAGGAGAGCGCCATCGCCGCACCCGCGACCACCGGGTTAAGCAGCGTGCCGGTCAGCGGCCACAAAATACCGGCAGCGATCGGGATACCGAGCGAGTTATAGATAAATGCTCCCAGCAGGTTCTGCTTCATGTTGCGCAGCGTGGCTTTTGAAATGGCCAGCGCGTCGGCAACCCCCATCAGGCTATGGCGCATCAGCGTAATGGCGGCGGTTTCAATAGCCACGTCGCTCCCGCCGCCCATGGCAATCCCCACGTCCGCCTGGGCCAGCGCCGGGGCATCGTTGATGCCGTCGCCGACCATCGCCACCTGACGACCCTGACTTTGCAGCTTCTTGATGGCGTCCGCTTTACCGTCCGGCAGTACGCCCGCAATGACCTCATCAATTCCGGCTTCTTTCGCGATGGCGTTGGCGGTGGTCGGGTTATCCCCGGTCAGCATGACCAGGCGATAGCCCGCACGGTGCAGGCGCTGCAGGGCGTCCACGCTGTCCTGGCGAAGCGGATCGCGCACGGCCAGCAGCGCGGCGGCTTTGCCATCCACCGCCAGCAGAACCGGCGTGGCGCCCTGAGACGCCTGCGCTTTCAGCTCGCTTTCCAGCGCGGAGGTATCAATACCGTTTTCATTGAGCAATGCCTGGTTGCCCAGCAGCAGCGCGTGGCCTTCTGCTTCACCGCTGACGCCGAGCCCGCGCAGGGTGCGGAAATTGCTGACCTGCGGCAGGGCAGAGGCATTCGCTTTATCGAGAATGGCGCGCGCCAGCGGATGGCTTGAGCCTTGCTCCAGCGCGGCGGCGAGACGCAGCGCGTCCTCTTGCGCAATGCCTGCGGTCGTGACGGCCACCACCTGCGGTTTGCCTTCGGTCAGCGTGCCGGTTTTATCAAACACCAGCGTGTCGAGGGTGCTGGCCCGCTGCAGCGCGTCCGCGTCCCGCACCAGTACGCCAAATTCGGCCGCGCGGCCTACGCCGGAGATAATCGACATTGGGGTCGCCAGGCCAAGGGCGCAAGGACAGGCGATGATCAGCACCGTGGTGGCGATCACCAGGGTGTAAACAATCTGCGGTGCGGGGCCGAAGAAATACCAGATAGCCGCGCTCAGCAGGGCAATGCCGACCACTACAGGCACAAAAATGGCCGAGATTCTGTCGGCAAGCTGGCCAATTTCCGGCTTGCTGCTCTGCGCCTGGCGCACCATGCGGATAATACGCGACAGCGTCGTGTGGCTGCCGACGGCGCTGGCGGTAAACAGCACGCTTCCGTCCTGTACAACCGTGCCGGCATGAACGGCGTCGCCGTCTGATTTCTGCTGGGGGATAGGTTCGCCGGTCAGCATCGCTTCATCGAGCCAGGCTTCGCCCTGGGTTATTTTACCGTCAACGGGAACGCGATCGCCCGTGGTCAGACGCAGCGTCATGCCGGGCTGAACTTCCGCCAGCGGGACGCTTTTCTCCCCCTCGTCCGTGACCACGCGGGCCGTCGGCGGGGTTAAATCGAGCAATCTTTCCAGCGCTTTCGAGGAGCGCTGACGGGCGCGGGCTTCCAGCATATGGCCCAGGTTAATCAGGCCGATAATCATCGCGCTCGCTTCATAATAGAGATGCCGCGCTTCCATCGGGAACCACTGGGGCCAGACGTTCACGCTCATCGAATAGAGCCACGCCGCGCCGGTACCGAGCGCCACCAGCGTATCCATCGTCGCGGTGCGGTTTTTCAGGCTCTTCCAGGCGCTGGTATAGAAATGTCCGCCTGCAAACACCATCACCGCAAGGGTAATCAGGCCAATCACCAGCCACAGCGTACGGTTGTCGTCGGTGACCATCATGTTGTCGCCGATCATCCCCCACACCATCACCGGAATACCCACCAGCAGAGCGACAATCGCCTGCCAGCGGAAGCGTTTCATGGTGGCGATAGCCGTTTCCTGCTGGCGCTCGCGGCGCTCGGCATCATCTTCGATGGCCTCCGCCCCGTAGCCCGCTTTCTCAACGGCCTGCACTAAATCTGCAGCGGAGGCACTGCCCATCACCAGCGCAGTACGCTCCGCAAGGTTGACCCGTGCCTGCGCGACGCCCGGTACGGCCTGCAAGGCGTTTTGTACCCGGGAGACGCAGCTGGCGCAGCTCATGCCGTTGATCAGCAGCTGTTGGCTGTCATCAATATCATCAGCTGCCGGAAGCTCGGGGGTGGCCGCTGTCAGCGCTTCCGACGGGGATGATGACTCTGCCAGCGGTTTAGCCTTTGGGTGGCTTAGCTCCGCCCCGTAACCGGCCTGCTTGATGGTATCGATCAGCGCATCCGCGCTGGCGCTGCCGGTCACGACGGCACGATCGATAGTCACATCAGCGCTTTCAACATCAGGGCGCTGTTCCAGGCTTTCTTTAACGCGTTTGACACAGTGGCCGCAAGAGAGGCCGTCCAGCGTCAGGTCGATAGTGTGAGACATAACAAAACTCCCGTATAATGAACTGGTCAGTAGTTGACCGGAGTAACGCTTTTCGCTAACTGTTATGAAGGTTAAACCTTCCATCAAGGGGAAGGTCAAGGGGGAAATGTGAATATCAGTGACGTGGCAAAAAAAACCGGCTTAACCAGCAAGGCAATCCGCTTTTATGAAGAGAAGGGGCTGGTGACGCCACCGCTGCGCAGCGAAAACGGCTACCGCAGCTATACGAAACTGCATATTGATGAGCTGACGCTACTGCGTCAGGCAAGACAGGTCGGGTTTAATCTGGAAGAGTGCGGCGAGCTGGTTAACCTGTTTAACGATCCGAAGCGTCACAGCGCCGACGTGAAAAAACGCACGCTGGAAAAAGTGGCCGAGATCGAACGCCACATCATCGAGCTGCAGGCGATGCGCGAACAGCTGCTGCAGCTCGCGGAAACCTGTCCGGGGGATGACAGCGCCGACTGCCCGATTATCGACAATCTTGCCGGCTGCTGTCATCGTAAGGCTTCTGCTTAGCAGGCTTTCACCCGCAGGGTAATGCCTTCCACCGCAATGACCTCAACCCGCGTGCCGGCGCTGAGGTCGTCGTCGGCGACCACCGGCCACGAGCTGTCGCCCACGCGCATATGCCCGCGCCCGTTCACCAGCGCGGCGTCGAGCGTAAAACGCTTGCCGACAATCTGCTGTCCACGCTGGTTAAGGTGCGCGTCCAGCGGCTTCTGCTCGTTAACCCGCCGGTTTAGCCAGCGCCACCACAGCCACGCGGCCACCAGCGTGAGCGCGGCAAACAGTGCGCCCTGCCACGCCCAGTCCAGCGGAAGGATCCAGACCAGAAGGCCAGTAATGACAGCGGCAACACCGCTCCAGAGCAGGTAGCCGTTGCCGCCCAGCATCTCCGCCGCCAGCAGTAAGCCACCGAGGCTTAGCCAGAAGGCGTGAGGATGTGCAACGATCAGCTCAATCATTTTTTACGCTCGTTTCCGCTGTCTTTAATCAGTTCGGCAATACCGGCGATAGAGCCCATCAGGCTGCTGGCCTCCAGCGGCATCATCACCACCTTGCTGTTGTTCGCGGAGCCGATCTGTTTTAGCGCATCGGTATATTTTTGCGCGACAAAGTAGTTCACGGCCTGGATATCACCGGCGGCAATCGCCTCGGAGACCATCTGCGTCGCGCGGGCTTCCGCTTCTGCCGAACGCTCACGCGCTTCTGCCTGTAAGAATGCGGACTGACGATCGCCTTCCGCTTTCAGGATCTGCGACTGTTTTTCACCTTCCGCTTTGAGGATCTCCGCCTGACGCACCCCTTCGGCTTCCAGAATGTAGGCGCGTTTGGTTCGCTCGGCCTTCATCTGGGCGTTCATGGATGCGATCAGCTCCGCCGGCGGGCGTACGTCGCGGATCTCAATGCGGGTGACCTTGATCCCCCACGGGTTCGTTGCCTCATCGACAATGTGCAGCAGGCGGGTATTGATGCTGTCGCGCTGGGAAAGCATTTCGTCCAGCTCCATCGAGCCGAGCACGGTACGGATGTTGGTCATCGTCAGGTTGACGATCGCCAGCTCCAGGTTGCTGACCTCATAGGCCGCTTTCGGCGCATCAATCACCTGAATAAAGCAGACGGCGTCGATGGTGACGTTGGCGTTATCCTTGGAGATGATCTCCTGAGAAGGAATGTCCAGCACCTGTTCCATCATGTTGATCTTGCGACCGATTCTGTCCATGAACGGAACAATCAGGCTTAAGCCTGGCTGGAGCGTGTTGGTGTATCGACCGAAACGCTCGACGGTCCACTGATAACCCTGAGGGACAATTTTGACGCCTGCGCCCACAGTAACCAGCGCAACAAAAATAAGGACAGGAACAACGATAAGCATAAAAACCTCCTGTTTTGCATGCTGTGACGAGAGATGTGTGTGTTTATTGCTCGTAAGTATAGGTAAAGTCAGAGATGAAGCCATCACCCGCTTCGGCAATGGCTTTGGATAATCCCTGGTAGTACTTCTCCAGCCCCAGCGCTTCAATACGCTGGATCTGTTCGCGGATAGGGGCGCAGAACAGAACGGCGTTCCCCGCTTCTACGCGCTTGTTATTCGGTGGAAGGTCGCCCGCGATGGCTTTGAACCACGTTCTAATACCCTGCTTTAAATTATGCGGCGCTTTTGTCAGGTTATCCATTCCCGTCAGGACCTGCAGGGTGGGGAACTCATCGGCCAGCACGGCGGTTTTCATGCGCGCAAAGAACTGGCTGAACAATTCAAACGATCCCAGATCGATCACGCGCGGTTTGGTGGTTTTACCGTTCTTATTGCCGATTTTCCCTGCGGCTGACGCTGCGGCCGGAACCGCATTCACCTTTTCCAGCTCCAGCCCAAATAGCAAATTGCAGTGCGCGCGGCGCTCTTTCAGCGGATAGGACATCAGCACGTCAATGAATTGGGTAGCCTTTACATCCGCAAGATCGTGGTTAATAAGCCACTGGGTACGAGAAAATTCAGCCGGAGAGACGAACCAGTCGGGTACTTCATTGAAACGTTTGGATTTTCCTTTGCCGTCAAATTCCAGGAAGTGTGTCCCGTTGTCGAAGGCGAAATAGCAATTTTTGAAACTGCCGATCGTGGTGTTCACGATGAGCGCCTTCTTAACAAAATCCACCACCTCTGCACCAATGACAAAACGCGTGAGCTCTGACGATTTGATGACTTCCATTAATGTTTCGACATCAGGAACACCAGGCTTCAGGGAAGGAAACTCATAAAAGATATGTGCCATATCGCATACTTCCTGTAGTGATGGTGGTGACAAATAACAAACAAAAAGTTTAACACTTGCTTAAGCGTGAGGCTATTCGCTCTGTGCAGGCGAAAGGATTATGCTACAGACGTTTCTTACAATAAGCGGTTAACGGAAGCGTAATGAACGATAAAAAAAAGCTATTACAACTCAGGGATATCGGATTTCGTGTCGGTGAAAATATTATTCTTCAGCACGTCGGGTTTAGCCTGTCGCCGGGCGAGTTTAAACTCATCACAGGCCCCTCAGGCTGCGGTAAAAGCACGCTGCTGAAGATTGTGGCCTCACTCCTTAGCCCGACGGAGGGTACCATTCTGTTTGAAGGACAGGATATCGCGACCCTGTCCCCGGAAAGCTATCGCCAGCAGGTCTCCTACTGCGTGCAAACCCCCGCGCTTTTTGGCGATACGGTCTATGACAACCTGATTTTCCCGTGGCAAATCCGCAACAAAACGCCGGAGCCGGAAAAATTTATCAGCGATCTGGCCCACTTTGGCCTGGCGCAGGAGACGCTGAGCAAATCCATCACCGCGCTGTCGGGGGGAGAAAAGCAGCGCGTCTCGCTGATCCGTAATCTGCAGTTTTTACCGAAGGTGCTGTTGCTGGACGAAATTACCAGCGCGCTCGATGACGCCAACAAACGCAACGTTAACGAGATTATTCATCGCTACGCCCGGGAGCAGAACATTGCCGTGCTGTGGGTGACGCACGATGCTAACGAAATAACCCATGCGGATGACGTGATTACGCTTCAGCCGCACGGCGGAAAAATGCAGGAGGCAAACCGTGGGTGAGCATAACATTACCAATGAATCCCTGGCGTTTTCGATGGTGCTGGTATTGATTGCGATAGTGGTCAGCTACCGGGAAAAGCTGGGGCTGGAAAAAGATATCGTGTGGAGTATATGCCGCGCGGTGATTCAGCTCATCATCGTCGGCTATGTGCTGAAGTATATCTTCAACGTCAACCACGCGGTGCTGACGCTGCTGATGGTGCTCTTTATCTGCTTTAACGCGGCGTGGAATGCGAAAAAGCGCAGTAAATACATTGATAAGGCGTTTATCTCGTCGTTTATCGCCATTACCACCGGGACGGCGCTTACCCTGGCGGTGCTGGTGCTCTCCGGCTCGATAGCGTTTACGCCAATGCAGGTGATCCCGATTTCCGGGATGATCGCGGGGAACGCCATGGTGGCCGTTGGGCTGTGTTATAACAATCTCGGCCAGCGTTTCAGCAGTGAACAGCAGCAGCTCCAGGAGAAGTTAAGCCTTGGGGCAACGCCAAAAGTAGCCTCGGCGCGGCTGATTCGTGAGAGCATTCGCTCATCGCTGATCCCAACGGTCGATTCAGCCAAAACGGTAGGGCTAGTGAGCCTGCCGGGCATGATGTCGGGGCTGATTTTTGCCGGTATCGATCCGGTAAAAGCGATTAAGTATCAGATCATGGTGACGTTTATGCTGCTTTCCACGGCAAGCCTGTCAACCATCATTGCCTGCTACCTGACCTATCGGAAGTTCTACAATTCACGGCATCAGCTTGTGGTGACGCAGTTGAAAAACGTGCGCTGATTGTGCCGGGCGGCACTGCGTTTGCCCGGCCTACGATTCGTGCTTTTGTAGGCCCGGTAAGGCGAAGCCGCCACCGGGCAAAGTCCATCAATATAACAACGCATACAGCTGACGACGATACTTCGACGCCAGCGCGTCACCGGTGCCCAGCGCGGCCAGGATCTCCTGGAACATCTTACGCGCCTGACCGTCTGCGGCTGTCAAATCTTTTTGCAGATGGCTGAACAGCAGCTCCAGCGCCTCTTCGTTGCGGCCCACCTGGTGCAGCTGCAGCGCCAGCTGGCTTGCCAGCGCGGCGTCGGCCGGGTTGTCGGCGACCTGCTGCTGCAGCTGCTGAATTTCCGGGGTGTCCGCGGCCTGTTTCAGCAGCTCAATTTGTGCGACCAGCCCCTGATAGCGGGTGTCCTGATCCTGCATCGGGATAGTCTTCAGCACGGCTTCCGCATCTTCTGAACGGTGCAGGGCGATCTGCGTTTCCGCCAGCAGCAGGCCAATCTGGCTATTCTGATTCGACAGCTGCCACGCTTCTTTGAGCAGCGGCAGCGCCTCGTCGTATTTGCCTTCCTGCATCAGCGCCATGCCTTCCTGCGCTTTCAGCTCCTCTTCGCGCGGCAGCACTTTATCCAGCAGGGCGCGGATAGCCTCTTCCGGCTGCGGCCCCTGGAAGCCGTCAACGGGCTGGCCGTTCTGGAACAGATAGACGGTTGGAATGGCGCGCAGGCCAAACTGGGACGCCACCATCGGCTCGGCGTCGCAGTCCAGCTTAGCGAGAATGAACTGACCGTTGTACTGGGCGGCAAGGCTTTCCAGCACCGGCGTCAGCTGCAGGCAGTGTTGGCTGCGTTCAGACCAAAAGTAGAACAGGACCGGTTTGGTCATCGACTGTTCAAGGGTCTGTTGCAGGTTAGCTTCTGTAATATTGACGATATTCTGTACGGACATGCGGCTTTCTCTTTTGTCGGTTTGTTCTTTACATGGGGATGCGCGACGTCGCTTCAACTCAGCCGTGTAAAATTTTGTCCATCATCCGGCCAGGCAGCAGGCGTTTTAACCAGCCGACGGCATGGGTGACCAGCGTCACCGGATAGCGCATTTTGGGATGTTCGCTCTCAAAAGCATGGCGCACTTTGGCCACCACCGCCTCTGGCCCGAGGGTAAAACGTGCGGCAATGCCGGGGTTCTCGACCGGTTTATCCGCCTGGGTCTGGTTCACGTTTTCGGTAAAGCGGGTGCGGATCGGGCCGGGTTCAATCAGGCTGACCTTAATGCCGCTGTGGCGTAGCTCCATGCGCAGGGCGTCGGACCAGGCCTCCAGCGCATATTTACTGGCGGCGTAGGCGCCGCGGCCCGGGGTGGAGATCAGCCCCATCACTGACGATGTCATCACGATGCGCCCTTCACCGTGCGGCAGCATCGCGGGGAGCAGACGCATGGTGAGCTGATGCACGCCGAAGAAATTGGTCGAAAACTGTTTCTCCAGCGTTTCGCGGGAGAGCGTATCCAGCGGGCCATACACGCCGTAGCCGGCATTGTTAAAGAGCCCGTACAGACGATTGTCGGTCAGCGCGATCACTTCATCGGCGGCGCGTTCAACGCTCTCCGGCGAGTCCATATCCAGCAGCACGCCGGTAAAGCCCAGCCCGTTCATGCGTTCGACATCGTCGGGTTTGCGACAGGCCGCCAGGACCCGAAACCCCTGGCGCTTCAGTTCGAGCGCGCTTTCCAGGCCGATTCCACTGGAACATCCTGTAATTAAGACCGATTTTTGCATAACTTTACCTGTCAGGATCTCCGCTTAATCAGGAGTCATGGTTAACTAAAGGAGCCAGCCGCGTTGCCATCCAGTCGGCAATAAACGGCTGAGCATCGCGATTGGGGTGGATCCCGTCGTCTTGCATCCACTGGGGTTTGAGATAGACCTCTTCCATGAAAAATGGCAGCAGCGGAATATCAAACTCTTTGGCAAGCTTAGGGTAGATCGCGCTAAAGGCCTCATTATACCGACGACCGTAGTTGGCGGGCAGGCGAATTTGCATCAGCAGCGGCTGGGCGTTTGCCGCCTTAATGTCCTGCAAAATGGTGCGCAGCGTTTGCTCGGTTTGCTGAGGCTGGAAACCGCGCAGTCCATCGTTACCGCCAAGCTCCACCAGCACCCAGCGCGGCTGATGCTGTTTGAGCAGCGCAGGCAGGCGCGACAGGCCCTGCTGCGAGGTATCGCCGCTGATGCTGGCGTTGATTACAGCGGTCTTGCTCTGCCATTTGTCATTGAGCAGGGCGGGCCAGGCCGCGCTGGCCGCCATGCGATAGCCCGCGCTCAGGCTGTCGCCGAGAACCAGTAACGTGTCCGCTGCCGCCGCGCGGAAGGTCATCAGAATCAAAAACAGGAAGGGCAAATGCCAGCGGAAAACAGTGTTGAAGTTCATCATCTTAAGAAGTCCGTCGGTCAGGGGGAACACGAGCTTTCCATCCTTACTGGAGTTGAACTCGTTGTCAAACGCGCTGAAACCATCGCGCTGATTGGCGAATCCGGTTCCGGTAAGTCCACGCTGCTGGCGATTCTGGCCGGTCTGGACGACGGCAGCAGCGGCGAGGTCCACCTTGTCGGGCAACCGCTGCATCAGCTGGATGAAGAGGCCCGGGCCGCGCTGCGCGCGCGTCACGTTGGTTTTGTCTTCCAGTCCTTCATGCTGATCCCGACCCTGAACGCGCTGGAAAACGTCGAACTCCCGGCGCTGCTGCGCGGTGAAAACAGCCGTGAAAGCCGCACGCATGCGAAGGCCCTGCTGGAACAGCTCGGTCTGGGTAAACGTCTCGACCACCTTCCCGCACAGCTTTCCGGCGGTGAGCAGCAGCGCGTGGCGCTGGCGCGGGCGTTCAACGGCCGTCCCGAAGTCCTGTTTGCCGATGAGCCCACCGGTAACCTTGACCGTAAAACCGGAGACCGGATTGCCGACCTGCTGTTTTCGCTCAACCGCGAGCACGGCACCACGCTGATCCTCGTGACTCACGATCCTCAGCTCGCCGCACGCTGCGACCGTCGCCTGCGGCTGGTCAACGGTATTCTTCAGGAGGAGGCATGATTACCCGCTGGTTCTGGCGCGAGTGGCGTTCCCCCTCGCTGCTGATAGTCTGGCTGGCGCTAAGCCTGGCGGTGGCCTGCGTGCTGGCGCTCGGCAGCGTCAGCGACCGCATGGAAAAAGGGCTCAGCCAGCAGAGCCGGGAGTTTATGGCGGGGGACAGGACGCTGCAAAGCTCCCGTCCGGTGCCGTCGGGCTGGATTGACGAAGCGCGCAAAGAGGGGCTGAAGGTGGGGGAGCAGGTAAGCTTCCAGACCATGACCTTTGCGGGCGACACGCCGCAGCTCGCCAGCGTGAAGGCCGTGGATGACATCTACCCGATGTACGGTGACTTACAAACCAGCCCGCCGGGGTTAAAGCCGACGCCTGGTACGGTGCTGCTGGCATCACGTCTGATGGCGCTTCTGAACCTGAAGCCCGGCGACAGTATCGACGTCGGTGACGCCACGCTGAAAATCGCCGGGGAAGTGGTGCAGGAGCCTGACTCCGGCTTTAACCCCTTCCAGCTCGCGCCGCGCCTGCTGATGAACACCGCGGATGTTGCGGCAACCCATGCCGTTCAGCCGGGAAGCCGCGTCACCTGGCGCTACAAGTTTGGCGGCACGCCTGCCCAGCTTGACGCGTATGAAAAATGGCTTCTGCCGCAGTTAAAACCAGAGCACCGCTGGTACGGGCTGGAGCAGGACGAGGGGGCG
Organism: Enterobacter sp. MGH 24; assembly: GCF_000493015.1. Taxonomy (NCBI): domain Bacteria; kingdom Pseudomonadati; phylum Pseudomonadota; class Gammaproteobacteria; order Enterobacterales; family Enterobacteriaceae; genus Enterobacter; species Enterobacter sp. MGH 24. Next base: position 2,556,616 of record NZ_KI535657.1, read on the forward strand.
CTCGGTAAATCTCTCGAACGTTCCCAGCAGTTCCTTCTGCTGTCGGCGCTGTTAACCCTGCTGCTGGCGGTGGCGGCGGTGGCCGTGGCGATGGGGCACTACTGCCGCAGCCGCTACGACCTGGTGGCGATCCTCAAAACCCTGGGGGCGGGAAGGGCGCAGCTGCGCAAGATGATTGTCGGCCAGTGGCTGATGGTGCTGGTCCTCTCGGCGCTGACCGGCGGAATAATCGGGCTGCTGTTTGAAAAACTGCTGATGGTGATGCTCAAACCGGTGCTCCCGGCCGCATTGCCGCCCGCCAGCCTCTGGCCGTGGCTATGGGCTATCGGCGCGATGACGGTGATTTCGCTGCTGGTAGGGCTACGCCCGTACCGCCTGCTGCTCGCGACGCAGCCGCTGCGCGTTCTGCGCAACGATGTGGTGGCGAACGTCTGGCCGCTGAAGTTCTACCTTCCGGTGATTACTGCGGTGGCGGTGGGGCTTCTGGCGTGGCTGATGGGGGGCAGTACGCTCCTCTGGGCGGTACTGGCCGGGGCGGTGGTGCTGGCGCTGCTGTGCGGCGTGCTGGGCTGGATACTGCTCAACGTCCTGAAGAGGCTGACGGTAAAATCCCTGCCCGTGCGCCTGGCGGTCAACCGCCTGCTGCATCAGCCGTGGTCAACGCTCAGCCAGCTGTCGGCCTTTTCGCTGTCGTTTATGCTGCTGGCGCTGCTGTTAGTGCTGCGCGGCGATCTGCTCGATCGCTGGCAGCAGCAGCTTCCGCCGGAAAGCCCGAACTATTTCCTGATCAACATTGCCCCTGAGCAGGTGACGCCGCTGAAGGGCTTCCTGTCGGAGCATCACATTATTCCTGAGTCGTTCTATCCCATCGTTCGGGCGCGTCTGACGCAGATCAACGGTCAGCCAACGGAAGGGAACAAGGACGAGTCGCTGAACCGCGAGCTGAACCTGACCTGGCAGGAGAAACGCCCTGACCACAACCCGGTAACCGCTGGCACCTGGCCGCCAAAAGCGGGGGAAGTGTCGATGGAAGAGGGGCTGGCGACGCGGCTGAACGTGAAGCTGGGTGACAGCGTGACCTTTACCGGCGATACCCAGGATTTTACCGCGAAAGTCACCAGCCTGCGTAAAGTGGACTGGGAAAGCCTGCGGCCAAACTTCTTCTTTATCTTCCCGCCGGGCGCGCTGGACGGGCAGCCGCAGAGCTGGCTGACCAGCTTCCGCTGGGAAAACGGCAACGGCATGCTGACCCAGCTTAACCGGGAGTTTCCAACGGTCAGCCTGCTGGATATCGGGGCGATCCTGAAGCAGGTGGGGCAGGTGCTGGAGCAGGTGAGCCGCGCGCTGGAGGTCATGGTGGTGCTGGTGACGATCTGCGGCGTGCTGTTGCTGCTGGCCCAGGTGCAGGTGGGCATGCGCCAGCGCCATCAGGAGCTGGTGGTCTACCGCACGCTGGGGGCCGGAAAGCGGCTGCTGCGGATGACGCTCTGGAGCGAGTTTGCGCTGCTGGGGCTGGTGGCCGGTCTGGTGGCGGCCATTGGCGCAGAGACGGCGCTGGCGGTGCTGCAGACAAAAGTCTTTGACTTCCCGTGGGAGCCTGACTGGCGGCTGTGGTTGATCCTGCCTCTCTGTGGCGCGGTGCTGCTTTCTCTCTGCGGAGGCTGGCTCGGCACGCGGCTGTTAAAGGGGAAAGCCCTGTTCCGTCAGTTTGTGAGTTGATTTAGAGCAGTGATAGTTGCGCGCCGGTTTTTAATGCCGGCGCGCAGTGTTTAAATAGCACAAAGTGATAATACCCACTCATTTAGTAGCACAAAACATTAAAAACCCGACCACACAGCCCGATTATTTCCAGTTAATATTCACCCGCTAAATATTTAGCAGCGTGTCTATTAAGGAAAAATAATGACTATAAAAAAATCAGCGCTGGCGGCAACGATCGGCGCGGCAGTGGCATTGACTACCTTCGCTTCTCAGGCGGAAATCACCGTTCTTAAGCAGGATCCTCAGGCGGGTAACCCGCTGAGCCGCCTGAACTTCACCGTTGGCGGCAGTATCCGTCCTCAGTTCCAGAACATGACCGGCGACGACGGTAAAAACAGCTACAAGCGCAACGGCTTTGACGGCGGCACCCGTTTCCGTTTCGCGGCTGATTACTACCTGTTTGATGACATCAGCTGGATCAGCTACTACGAGCTGGGTGTGAATATTCCTGCGCAGTTCAACTGGGATCACCACTACGCCGACGGCGCACACGATACCACGCGTCGTATGCTCTACACCGGTCTGAAGAGCGACACCTGGGGTACGCTGACCTTCGGTCAACAGAACAGCGTTTATTATGATGTGGTGGGTGCGAAAACCGATATCTGGGATTACGACATGATCGGTCAGGCTCCGGGTAACGGTATCAACGGCGATTACGACGGTTCTTACCGTTCACGCCAGATGCTGAAATATAAGAAAACCGTGGGCGATGCTGACATCTACGCATCTTACCTGTTTGAAGACAGCGAATACCTGCCGGGCAACGGCCTGCGTTACAAGCGTAAAGGCGGCGGTTCACTGGGTCTGGATTACCACCTGACCACCGATCTGACCTGGGGCGCCGCGTGGAACTACACCCGTGCGGACATGCGTAACCCGGACAACGGCGACAGCAAAACGTATGACCAGAACATCCTCGGTACCGCGCTGAGCTGGACGCCGGACAACTGGACCTTCTCCGCAGGCGGTGGCTGGTACCAGAACTTCCTGACCACCAAAAAAGTGTCGGTTAACGACTACTTCGCCGGTGATGCATGGGGTATTGAATACTTTGCGGGCTACAAGTTCCCAATCGGTCAGTACGCGGTTAAATCCATCCAGCCATACTTCATGGGCGACCGCATTCAGTACGTGAACGGCCGTAACTACCAGCGCATCGACAACGGTGTGGGTATCAGCTTCCAGCTGGATTACGGTTTCCGCGTGGATTACGAACACGTGTTCACCTCCAGCACCGACAACCTGGGCGACATGAACCTGGTGCGTCTGCGTTACGATTTCTAAGTGGTTTGTTCCCCGGTGGCGCTGCGCTTACCGGGGCTACAAAAGCACACGTAGGCCGGGTAAGGCGTAGCCGCCACCCGGCTTTCTTTTAGCGATTAAGCCAGTCAGCAACCTCGCCGTACGTCCCGCGATACACAATCTTCTCCGCTTTCTTCTCCAGCTGATAGCCGTACATCGGGTCGTAATAGTCCTTCAGCAGCGGCGCAAGCCAGCTAAAGTGCGCGTCCGTGCTGCCAGAGCGTTGCTGTTCCAACAGCGCGGAATCTAACAGTGCGGTGAATTCTGCATACCGCTGCAGCCCCAGACGGCGGCGAATGGCGAACAGGCCGTGATGCAGATACTCGCTGTACGCCTTCCAGCCCGCTTCCTCACCGTAGGCAGCAGAAAAATCCGCCCACATGTGGTCGAAATACTCTTCGCGCAGGCGTTCAAGACGAATTTCAAACGGGTCTTCGACGACAACGATAGGGGCTTCAGCCATGCGGTCGCGCAGGCACTCCGGCAGGTGGTTGGAGCCAATCATCCGGCCCTCATCTTCCAGTACCCAGCGCCCGGCGTCTTTTTTCAGTAGCTCAACCGCAAGGTGGTTTTCAAAGCTGGCCTGGGAAAGCTGCGGCGTGAGCGTGCGGCCAAACGACGAACCGCGATGGTGCGCCAGCCCTTCCAGATCGATCCCCTGCGCGTGCTGCTTCACCAGCAGGGTTTTACCGTTGCCGGTGCAGCCACCGATAAGCACCATCGGCTTTTGCGACTGCTCGATGGTCACCTGAATCGCCGTCTGACGCAGGGCCTTATAGCCGCCGCGGATCAGCGGGTAGTCGATGCCCGCCTCTTTCAGCCAGGCCTGCGAGATATGCGAGCGCTGGCCGCCGCGCGCGCAGCAGAGAAAGCCGTCAGGATGGGCCAGGCTGGCTTCCCGCCAGGCGTTGATGCGTGCCTCACGCGTCTCGCCGCTCACCAGGCTATGGCCGAGCGCCAGCGCGGCGTCCGGACCCTGGCGTTTATAGCAGGTACCGACGGCGGCGCGCTCATCGTCGTTCATCAACGGCAGGTTAAGGGCGGCGGGCATCGCGCCCTGGGCAAATTCGATCGGCGCGCGAACGTCGATTAAAGGGGTATCAGACGCGAGGATCGCGCGATAGTCCGTTCCATCGTTCATGGTTATTCCAGAAGAAAACTCAGCAGCAATGGGCGGGGATTGTACGCCGGGGAAGGGGAAGGTCAACTCCCCGGCGCAGATGTCTTACTTGAGCTTTGACTGTGCCCAGACAATACCGCTCGCGTATTCCGGCGGCAGGAGAGGGATCATCGCTTCCAGCGTGGCGCTCAGGCGATCGGTATCACTGTCGTTCAGGTTCAGGTGACCGACCTTACGGCCCGCGCGAACCTCTTTGTCATACCAGTGCAGATGCACCAGCGGCAGCTTCAGCCAGTCGTAGTTCAGATCGGTGCCGATCAGGTTGATCATCACCGACGGGCTGTTCACCACCGGCTGCGGCAGCGGCAGGTCGGTGATGGCGCGCAGGTGCAGCTCGAACTGGCTGATGGACGCGCCGTTTTGCGTCCAGTGGCCGCTGTTGTGCACGCGCGGCGCTAGTTCGTTGATCAGCAGACCCGATGGCGTGACGAAACACTCCATCGCCATCACGCCGACATAGCCCAGCTCATGCATGATGGCTGAGAGCATCTCTTCCGCCTGCGCCTGCTGGTCAGCATTGGCGTGCGGGAAGGCGACGCTGGTGCGCAGAATACCGTCCTGATGCAGGTTATGCGTCAGCGGATAAAAGACGGTATGCCCGTCGTGCCCGCGTGCGCCAACCAGCGACACTTCACCGCTGAAGTTAATGCCCTGCTCAACGATGCACTCGCCGTAGCAGTCGTCCGGCAGCTCGGCGGTGTCGTGCGCGCGCAGACGCCACTGGCCGCGGCCATCGTAGCCGCCCACGCGGCGCTTCACGATCGCCAGCTCGCCCAGCATCGCGAAAACGTCATTCCACTCGTTTTTATCAGACAGGAGCTGCCACGGCGCGGTCGGCAGACCGAGCTTGTCGAACAGCTGCTTTTGCGTGAGACGGTCAGCAATGATCGGGAAGACGTCGCGGTTAACGAAGGCGTTATGACGCGCCAGCTCGCGCGTCAGAGCGGTTTCCGGCCAGCGTTCGATCTCGGCGGTGATCACGCTCTGGTGGAACGGTACGGCTTCCGGTTCAGCATCCAGCCCGACGGGCCAGACGGCAATACCCAGCGGCTCACCGGCCTGACGCAGCATGCGGCCTAGCTGGCCGTTACCGAGGACGCAAACCTGCTTCATGCCGCACCCCGCGGGTCCGGATTGTCCAGCACTTCGTCGGTCTGGGCTTTACGCCAGTCCGCCAGACGCTGATGCAATGCGTTATCGTGCGTCGCAAGAATTTGCGCCGCCAGCAGGGCGGCGTTCGCCGCGCCCGCTTTACCAATCGCCAGCGTGCCGACAGGAATACCGCGCGGCATCTGGACGATGGAGTAGAGGCTATCCACACCGCTTAACGCGGCGCTTTGGACCGGAACGCCCAGAACCGGCACCAGGGTTTTGGCGGCAATCATGCCCGGCAGATGTGCTGCGCCGCCCGCGCCGGCAATGATCACCTCATAACCGTTCTCTTCGGCGCTTTCGGCGAAGCTGAACAGTTTGTCCGGTGTACGGTGCGCGGAGACCACTTCAACGTGGTGCGGAACATTCAGGATTTCAAAGATTTCGGCGGCGAACTGCATGGTAGCCCAGTCGCTTTTGGACCCCATCACGATGGCGACACGCGCCGGATTATTGCGGGAAGACATGCGTCTTAAAACTCCTGTGGTGCGAAACACACTGCTTTCGAGGGCACAGAGAATAGCATGTTATGCGGGCAAGGAAAACGGTTGCGTGGCTGAGAAATAAGCGAAACGACGAGAATACGTTAAAACGGAAAAGCGATCAGCTCGACGCCTTCCGGCGTGACTTTGACCATCGACCCCTCAGTGTGCCACGCGCCCAATACCACGCGATGGGCGGGCTCACCGTTGGCCACCAGCGTATGGACATCGGGACGATGGGTATGACCGTGGATCAACCACTGGACGCCATGCTTCTCCATCACGCTCACCACGGCCTGCGGGTTCACGTCCATGATGGTCATGGATTTGCTGCTGTTGGCGGCTTTACTGCCCGCGCGCATTCTGGCGGCGATGCGGTTGCGGATAAACAGCGGCAGAGCAAGGAACGCTTTTTGGATCCACGGGGTGTGGACTTTGGCGCGAAACGCCAGGTAGCCGGTATCGTCGGTGCAGAGCGTGTCGCCGTGCACGATCAGGACCCTGCGGCCATAGAGGTCGAGCACCTGCTCTTCCGGCAGCAGCGTCATGCCGCTTTCGCGGGCGTAGCGCTTGCCGATCAGGAAATCACGGTTGCCGTGAATGAAGTAGCAGGGGACGCCGGAATCTACCAGCGCGTGAATGGCGAGTGCCATTTCACGGTGCAGCGGGTTAGGGTCGTCGTCGCCAATCCAGGCTTCGAACAGGTCGCCCAGGATGTACAGCGCATCGGCGCTTTTCGCTTCACCGCGTAAAAAACGCAGAAAACCGGCGGTAATCGCCGGTTCTTCTGTTTGCAGATGCAGATCCGCAATAAAGAGTGTCGCCACGAATTACTCGCTGACGGTCACGCTTGTAATCACAACGTCTTCTTTAGGAACGTCCTGGTGCATACCGCTGCGGCCAGTAGAGACGGCTTTGATCTTGTCAACCACGTCCATACCTTCAACCACTTCTGCGAATACGCAGTAGCCCCAACCCTGCAGGCTTTCGCCGGAGAAGTTCAGGAAGTCGTTGTCAGCCACGTTGATGAAGAACTGCGCGGTAGCAGAGTGAGGAGCCTGAGTACGCGCCATCGCCAGCGTGCCGCGGGTGTTTTTCAGGCCGTTGTTCGCTTCGTTTTTGATCGCTTCTTTGGTGGCTTTCTGGTTCATGCCAGGTTCGAAACCGCCGCCCTGGATCATAAAACCGTTGATCACGCGGTGGAAAATGGTGTTGTTGTAGAAACCTTCGCGGCAGTAGTCCAGGAAGTTTTTAACTGTTTCAGGCGCTTTGTCATCAAAGGTTTTGATTACGATATCGCCATGATTAGTGTGGAAAGTAACCATTTTTGCATCCTGTTCCGTTATTGTGGTACGTCGACCCGCGTTCGGGTCATCTATAGGGGCTTGTTATAGCATAACCACAGGATGCGATCACCTTGCATTGTGTGCTGCTTCGGGTTTGAATTACGGGTAGAATAGCCGGTTTTCAACCACACACGTGTTTACATGGAATCTTCGATGTTAAAAATCTTTAATACAATGACGCGCCAAAAAGAGGAATTTAAACCTATCCATGCCGGGGAAGTCGGCATGTACGTGTGTGGTATTACGGTTTACGATCTCTGTCACATTGGCCATGGCCGTACCTTTGTCGCCTTCGACGTGGTGTCACGCTACCTGCGTTTTCTGGGCTATACCCTGAAATACGTGCGTAATATCACCGACATCGACGATAAAATCATCAAGCGCGCTAATGAAAACGGCGAAAGCTTCGTTGCGCTGGTCGATCGCATGATCGTCGAAATGCACAAAGACTTCGACGCCCTGAATATTCAGCGCCCGGACAGCGAGCCGCGCGCGACCCACCATATTCACGAAATCATCGAGATCACCGAAAAGCTGATCGCACGCGGGCACGCCTACGTTGCGGACAACGGTGACGTGATGTTCTCGGTGCCAACGGACCCAACCTACGGTTCGCTTTCCCGTCAGGATCTTGACCAGCTCCAGGCCGGCGCGCGCGTTGACGTGGTTGACGTGAAGCGTAACCCGATGGACTTCGTGCTGTGGAAAATGTCCAAAGAGGGCGAACCAAGCTGGCCATCCCCGTGGGGCGAAGGCCGTCCGGGCTGGCACATTGAATGTTCCGCGATGAACTGCAAACAGCTGGGCAAGCACTTCGATATTCACGGCGGCGGTTCGGACCTGATGTTCCCGCACCACGAAAACGAAATCGCGCAGTCCACCTGCGCCCACGGCGGCGAGTACGTTAACTACTGGATGCACTCCGGGATGGTAATGGTTGACCGCGAGAAGATGTCTAAATCGCTGGGTAACTTCTTCACCGTGCGCGACGTGCTGAAGTATTACGACGCGGAAACCGTGCGCTACTTCCTGATGTCCGGCCACTATCGCAGCCAGCTTAACTACAGCGAAGAGAACCTGAAGCAGGCGCGCTCGGCGCTGGAGCGTCTGTACACCGCGCTGCGCGGGACCGACAGGTCTGTTCCTGCGGCAGGCGGCGAAGCGTTCGAAGCACGCTTTGTTGAGGTGATGAACGACGACTTCAACACCCCGGAAGCCTATTCCGTGCTGTTCGACATGGCGCGCGAAGTGAACCGCCTGAAGTCAGAAGATATGGCCGCGGCGAATGCGCTGGCGTCCCATCTGCGTAAGCTCTCCTCCGTGCTCGGCCTGCTGGAGCAGGATCCGGACGTATTCCTGCAGAGCGGTGCGCAGGCGGACGACGGCGAAGTGGCGGAAATTGAAGCGTTGATCAAAGCGCGTCTGGAAGCGCGTCAGGCGAAAGACTGGGCGGCGGCAGATGCGGCGCGTAACCGTCTGACCGAGATGGGCATCATTCTGGAAGATGGCCCGCAGGGAACCACCTGGCGCCGTAAGTAAGTCAGTAACGCCCGGTGGCGCTTACGCTTACCGGGCCTACTAACGACCGTAGGCCGGGTAAGGCGTAGCCGCCACCCGGCTTTCTTTTACCGCCGTCTCCACCACAACAATCCCATCAGCACGACTCCCGGCAGCCACACCCACAGCAGTTCTGAAATGATTACCTGATGCCCGTACGGCGTGGTGTAGCGTGACAGCGCAAACGGCGCGACCTTAATGACCTGCCACGGCGCAAAGAAGCGTTCATCAGACCATGGCCACAGCCAGCCGACGCCTTTCCCGCCTGTCGTTATTGAATCCAGCAGGCTGTGCGACAGCAATGACACGGTTAAAAACAGCCAGCACCGCGTCAGGCTGGCCCGGAACCATCGTCGTCCAGTCAGCACGCAAAGTATCGGCACCACAAAGGCGAACAGCAGGGAGTGGGTGAAGCCGCGATGGCCGAAAATATTGCCGTACGCGACGCCGAACTTGAACGCCAGCACGTCGGCATCCGGCAGCATGGCGAGGACAATTCCGGCAAACAGCAGGCGGGGAGGAATCACTTTGGTTCCCAGGCCTAAGCCCAGACAAAGCGGAACAGCAGCGTGAGTAATAACGGTAGGCATTGACATTATCCATGGCAAATCATGGAAATATAGCAGTAATCTCGCGCTAACAGACCTGTGCTAAATTCTGATTTTACGCCGACTCGCGCGCGATAAGCTGCCCGGAAAGCGTAATGCGCTGGGTTTGCAGCGTCGGCTCCTTCAGCGTGCGAATGATCAGCCCGGCAGCCTGACGTCCCGTTTCTTCGCTGGCGGACGAGACGTAGGTAAATGAGGGCGAGGTGAGGTTAACGTGCAGCATATCTTCGAAACCGACCAGCGCGACCTGCTGCGTCAAAAACACATCTTTACCCACCGTACGTCCTACCTGATGAATACCGGAGATGGAGCCGATCATGGCATCCGGCGAGTGGCAGAGCAGGGCGGTGATGGTATTGTTTTTTTCCAGCAGCTGGCGGGTGGCGAAACCCGCGGCAAGGGTGTCATCGCTACAGGCCGGAGAGTATTCATCGCGCCAGACCAGCCCGTTCTGCGTCATTGCGCTGCGAAAACCGAGCAGGCGCTGCTCGCGGATAAGGCAGCCTTCACGTCCGCCAATGTAGGCGATATTGCGATGGCCGCGCTCGATAAGATAACGCACCGCCAGACTGGCCGCCTGACGGTTGTCGCGCATCACCAGATTGCATTTTTCATCCAGCAGCGACTGAGAGACCACCACCAGCGGCAGCGGGCAGTGGCGAATGTGTTCCGGCAGGGTAGCGGTGCGGGTATCCGAGGCCAGATAGATAACCCCGGCGACGCCCTGCTGCTTAAACGACAGCAGGCAGCGCTCAAGATGGTCATAGTCGTTCTGAGGCTGACCGAGAAAAACCATATACCCCTGTTTTTCAAGATCCTGGACGATGCTCGCCATCACCTTGATGGAGAAACTGTCGCTAAAGTCACGGAGGATCAGGCCAATCAGATTGGACGTATTGGCACGGAGGTTGGCAGCGGCGACGTTATGAACATAGCCCAGCGTATTGATGGCAGCGTTGACCTTCTCGATCGTTGCCTCTGAGATTTTCCCTTTCTGGCGCAAAACCAGCGATACGGTTGAGACCGACACGCCCGCGTGCTTTGCGACATCAATAATGCTGACTTTCTTCAAAACCGCTCCCTGAAATTTGCCGATTATCAGCCAGATAAAACACGTCTCCCAGCGTACAGGAGACGTGTCGTTCAGGCATCTTATTATTTGCCGATCATGGTGGACATGGTCTGGGCGATAAACTGTGCTCTGGCACCGAAAATCACCTGAATACCGTTGTCCCCGACGAAGACTACGCCGCGCGCGCCGAGTCCGTTCAGGCCATCTTTATCAACCGCCTCGCTTTTTGCCACTTCCAGACGCAGACGGGTGATACAGGCGCCGACGGAGTCGATGTTATGCGCCCCGCCCAGCAGGGTGATGATCTCGGTCGCGAGTTCTGAATCAGACTTATCATCCGCGTTGGCGGTCACTTCAGTGCGGCCCGGCGTTTTCACGTCGAAACGACGGATCACAAAGCGGAACGTGAAGTAATAAATCAGGCCCATTGGAATGCCGATGATAATGGCATTCAGGAAGTTGGTCTTGTAACCGTTAAAGGACGGCAGGATCCCGAATGAGAGATAGTCGATAAAGCCCGCGGAGAACGACTTGGCGATATGCGCATGCAGCAGATACATGGTCATATAGGCCAGGCCCGCCATGATGGCGTTAAAGACGTACAGGATCGGCGCCACGAAGATAAAGGTAAACTCAACCGGTTCGGTGATCCCCGTCAGGAAGCAGGTCAGCGCCGCGGAGAACAGAATACCGGCCGCGATTTTCTTATTCTTCGTATGGGCTTCGTGATACATCGCCAGGCACGCTGCGGGCAGCGCGAACAGCATCAGCGGGAATTCCCCCTGCATGAACTTACCGGCGTTCTGGTAGGTGTCGCTGCTGAAGGATTTCACCCCTTCTTCCAGCATCTTGAACCAGATGGTCTGGTCGCCGTGGATCACCTGGCCCGCCTGGGTGGTGTAATCCCCGAACGAATACCAGAAGGACGGATACCAGATGTGGTGCAGGCCGAGCGGGATCAGCGCGCGCTCCACCAGACCGAAGATAAAGGTCGACGCCGCCTGATTATCGCCGTTCACCACCACGGAGAGGGCGTCGATACCGGCCTGAATATGCTGCCAGACGTACGGCAGCAGCAGCCCCATCAGGAACGAGAGGAACGCCGTTGCAATGGCCACGAAGCGCTTACCGGAGAAGAAGCCCAGGAATTCCGGGAGCTGCATGGTGTGGAAGCGGTTATAGCACCAGGCCGCGAGAATACCGCAGATCAGGCCGCCAAAGACGCCCATCTGCAGCGTCGGGATGCCGACCACCATGGCGTATTTCCCGCCCTGGGAGGCCATTTCCGGCGTGATGCTCAGCACGGTGCTGATGGTGATATTGGTGACAAACACCGAAACGGCCGCAGACAGCGCCGCAATACCGGATTCTGAGGCCAGGCCCACGGCGGAGCCAATGGCAAACAGCATCGGCAGGTTATCAAAAATAACCCCGCCCGCGTTCATCATCAGCGGCAGATGAAACTTATCGCCGAAGGCCAGCAGCAGGCCCGCAGCGGGAAGCAGTGAAATTGGCAGCATTAAGGCGCGACCAATCATCGATAACTTAGACAGCGATTTAACAAACCCTGATATCAGACTCATGCTGATTTCCCCCGAGTAGCGCTTTTTTTGGCGCTGTTATTGTAAGTAGAACGTTTTAGTAGAACGTTCTACTTATCGTGGGCAAAGAGTGAAAAACGCGCAACTGAATTTTCACGTTTCAACAGATGAAATAGTGATTATTTGAAGTTGATCGATAAATAACCGTGATGGGTGTAAGGGGATGGTGAGAGAAATTGCCGGGTGGCGGCTTCGCCTTACCCGGCCTACAAACGGAGAGAGTACGTAGGCCCGGTAAGCGCAGCGCCACCGGGCATCAGACGGCTCAGGCCGTAACGGTTACGCTCTGGCCTTCAAAGCTCACGGTCTGCCCCGCGACAATCTTGCAGCGCTTGCGCGTTTCCACCACGCCGTCGACTTTCACCAGCCCGTCGGCGATAACGATTTTCGCCTGCGCGCCGCTTTCGCTCCAGCCTTCCAGCTTCAGCAGATCGCACAGCTCTACGTGCGGGTGTTTGCCTAATGAAAATGTGGCCATCTTATGCTTCCTCTACGTCGTGGTACTCTTCGCATGCCTGCAAAGTATTCTGAATCAGTGTTGCCACGGTCATCGGGCCTACGCCACCCGGAACCGGCGTGATGTATGAGGCACGCGCCGCGGCGTCTTCGTACACCACGTCGCCGACCACTTTGCCGCTTTCCAGGCGGTTGATGCCCACGTCCACAACAATCGCCCCCTCTTTAATCCACTCGCCCGGAATAAAGCCCGGCTTGCCGACCGCGACGATCAGCAGATCGGCGTTCTCGACGTGGTGACGCAGGTTTTTGGTGAAGCGGTGGGTCACGGTGGTGGTGCAGCCGGCCAGCAGCAGCTCCATGCTCATCGGACGGCCCACGATGTTGGAGGCACCAATCACCACGGCGTTCAGACCGTAGGTGTCGATGTTATAGCGCTCCAGCAGCGTCACAATCCCGCGCGGCGTACACGGGCGCAGACGCGGCGCGCGCTGGCACAGGCGGCCAACGTTGTACGGATGGAAACCGTCCACGTCTTTATCCGGCGCGATACGCTCCAGCACCTTCACGTTGTCGATACCCGCCGGCAGCGGCAGCTGAACCAGAATACCGTCGATCTCTTTATCGGCATTCAGGGTGTCAATAAGTTCCAGCAGCTCTGCTTCGCTGGTGGTTTCCGGCAAATCGTAAGAGCGGGAGACGAAGCCCACCTCTTCACACGCTTTGCGCTTGCTGCCGACATAAATCTGCGATGCCGGGTTGCTGCCAACCAGCACAACGGCCAGCCCGGGGGCGCGAAATCCTGCCGCTTTACGCGCCTTCACTTTTTCCGCGACCTCAGAGCGCACCTGCTGCGCAATCGTTTTACCGTCAATAATCTTTGCTGCCATCAGAGAGAAGATTCCGTCTGTAACGTTTGAAAGGGGGGATGGCGTGTATTTTGTCAGAAGCGAGCGTCGCTGTCAGTCACCCTTTACGCGTTTTTATCAGTGAGACGCAAAAACCCTTCTTAGGGGATGGTCAATTTCTTAGGTGGGATTAGGATGTGACCTGGCGAAATGGCAGCGTTTTGACATATTTAAAAACTGCGTCCTGAGCTACTTTGTCTCCTCCGAAATAAGCTTTCAATTACCCAATTGAACGTATTTCTTATTCCCGATTATTCGCGGGAAGGGTTATTTACATTTTAAAGGAATAGACATGAAACTCAGCAACATTGCTTCTACTGTTATTGCTACTTTGGCCCTGGTTGCAGGTGCCGCAAATGCAGCAGATCCTGCTACGCCGGTTTCCGTAAATGGCGGGACCGTACATTTTAAAGGTGAGCTGGTTAATGCTGCTTGTTCAGTAAATACTGATTCTTCCGAGCAGACCGTTAATCTGGGTCAGTATCGCACCGCGAAATTTACCAAAGTGGGCGACACCACCTCTAATATTCCATTCAACATTGAACTGAATGATTGCGATCCGCTGGTTGCCAAAACTGCCGCCGTTGCGTTTACCGGTCAGATCGACCCAACCGACAAAACCCTGCTGGCAGTGACCTCCGGTAGCAACGACAACACCGCGAAAGGCGTGGGTATTGAGATCCTCGACAGCAAATCCAGCGTTCTGACCCCAGACGGTGCGACCTTCTCTGCGGCGCAGACGCTGATCGAAGGGACCAACACCCTGAAGTTCACCGCGCGTTATAAATCAACGGCTGCCACCACTGAGCCGGGCCAGGCTAACGCTGACGCCACCTTCGTAATGAAATACGAGTAATTCCTCCGCACAGGGATGTTCAGGCCTCACGGATGAGGCCCGTCATACGCAAATGCCAGGAACGAAGGATGACAAGGACTGGAACACTACTGCTGTTAACCCTTGCGATGGCTTGCCCGGCATCGGCACATACCGTGGTGATCGAAGGTGGCAAGGTTCATCTCCGGGGAGAACTGGTGAACGGCGGCTGCGCCGTGGCCCCCGACAGCCAGAACATGCGCATCGACATGGGGCAGTACCGAACCAATTCATTTTCCGGTGTGGGCAGTTTTTCCACCGTGAATGTGCCCTTCACCGTGCGGCTGCTGGACTGCAGCGTTGATGTTTCGCGCACCGTGGGGATCCAGTTTCAGGGCGTCACACCCGCAGAGGATCCGCAGGTCTTTCTGGCGACATCGCGGCCGGGTGAAACACCTGTCAGCAGCGGCGTTGGGCTGGCCCTCTTTGACGAACAGCAGCGTCAGATTATCCCGAATGCCACGGCCGTCAGCTGGCTGCCGATCGATACCCACGAGCTCGCGTTCCATTTTAGCGCCCGCTATCGGGCTATTTCCGAACACCTCGAGCCAGGCAAAATTCAGTCGGATGTCTGGTTTACGTTGATTTATCCATAACACCTGCGAACACATTATTAAAGGTACGGTTGTGATGAATACCCAAATTAAACCAGGACTTTTTTTATCGTTTATTTTGATGATGGTTTCTGCCTGCGCAAATGCGTCCGGCGGTATTGCGCTGGGGGCCACGCGCGTTATTTATCCGGCAGAGGCGAAGCAAACGTCGCTGGCGATCACCAACAGCAACAAACAGGAACGCTATTTAATTAACGCGTGGATCGAAAATGCAAGCGGGCAAAAAGAAAAAACCTTTGCCGTGACTCCGCCCCTGTTTGTTAGCGAGCCGAACAGTGAAAACACGCTGCGTATTATTTACGCCGGGCCGGCACTGCCTGCCGATCGCGAATCGCTCTTTTACATGAACGTGAAGGCGATCCCGTCAGTGAACAAAGCGAAAACCGAAAACAATAACGTGCTGCAGCTGGCGATCCTCTCGCGCATCAAGCTCTTTGTGCGCCCCAACAATCTGGCGATGCAGCCGGAAGAGGCGCTTTCCCAACTGCGGTTTGAGCGCGCGGGTAACCATCTCAAAGTCAGCAACGCTTCCCCGTACTACATCACCCTCGTCAATCTGAAGCTGGGCGGGCAGACGCTGGATAATCTGATGGTTGCGCCGAAAAGCTCGGCTCAGCAGGTGCTGCCAGCCGGTGCCGGCGGTACGCTTTCCTGGCAGAGCGTGAATGACTACGGTGCCATCACCCCGGCGCGTAGCGTCAACCTGTGAGCAGAGTCAGGGCGATGAAAAACCACCAGAGACGTTACTGCCCGATTGCACTGGCGCTGATGGCTGCGCTCTGGCCGCAGGCTGGCTGGAGCGAAAGTTATTTCAACCCGGCCTTTTTGTCCGACGACGCCGCCAGCGTGGCGGATTTGTCGCGCTTTGAACAAGGACACCAGCAGGCACCCGGCGTTTATCGCGTGGATATCTGGCGTAACGATGAGTTTATCGGAACCCAGGACGTGCGTTTTGAGCAGGCCGAAAACACGCCGCCGGTGGCAGGCGGTTTATCGGCGTGCATTACGCGCGCGATGCTCGATCGCTTTGGCGTCAACGTCGCGGCGTTTCCCGAGCTGGCTAAGGTGCAGGGCGAGACCTGCGTTCCGTTGACCACGGCCATACCCGGCAGCGAAACGGTATTCAACTTTGCCTCCCAGCGTCTGGACGTCAGCCTGCCGCAGGTGGCGTTGCAAAACAGCGCCCGGGGCTACATTCCGCCCGAACAGTGGGATGAAGGCATTCCCGCCGCGCTGGTGAACTACAGCTTCACCGGTAACCGGGGAAGCGAAGACGACAGCTATTACCTCAACCTGCAGAGCGGGTTGAACTATGGCGCCTGGCGTTTACGTAACAACGGCGCGTGGCGGTACACGCAGAATAACGGGCAGCGGCACAGCGAGTGGCAGAATATTGGCACCTGGGCGCAGCGCACCGTCATCCCGCTTAAAAGCGAACTGGTGCTGGGCGACAGCAATACCGGAAATGACGTCTTCGACAGCGTCGGTTTTCGCGGCGGGCGGCTCTTCTCGTCCGACAGCATGTATCCGGACAGCCTTCAGGGCTACGCGCCGACCGTGCGCGGGATCGCCCGTACGCCTGCCAAAGTGGTGGTTCGCCAGAATGGCTACGTGATCTATCAAAGCTACGTCCAGCCGGGCGCATTTGCCATTACCGATCTTAACCCGACCTCCTCAAGCGGTGACCTGGAAGTCACGGTCGAAGAGAAAGACGGCACCCAGCAGCGTTATACCGTACCGTACTCCACCGTGCCGCTCCTGCAGCGTGAAGGGCGCTGGAAGTACGACCTCGTCGCGGGGGATTACCGCAGCGGTAACAGCGATCAGGATACGCCGTTCTTCACTCAGGGCACCCTGATTACCGGTCTTGCCAACGGTTACACGCTATACGGCGGTACGCAGCTGGCGTCACGCTATACCGCGGTGGCCGTCGGGGCCGGGAAAAACCTGGGGGACTGGGGGGCGGTCTCGCTCGATATTACCCACGCCCACAGCCAGCTCGCGGACGACAGCAAGCATGAAGGGCAGTCTCTGCGCTTCCTCTATGCAAAATCCCTTAACGGCTTCGGCACCAACTTCCAGCTGCTGGGCTATCGCTACTCCACAAAAGGGTTTTACACCCTCGACGATGTCGCCTGGCGCTCAATGGAGGGCTATCAGTATGCCGATAGCCAGAACGACAGCGATGTGCCGGACGTGCAGAGCTACCACAACCTGACGTGGAATAAAAAAGGCCGCTTCCAGCTCAACGTTTCTCAGTCGCTGGGGGACTACGGCTCGGTCTATATCTCCGGTAGCGAGCAGACCTACTGGGGAACGGACGAGACGAATCTCTGGTACCAGCTGGGCTACGCGGGAGGCGTGAAGGGAATCAACTACTCCGTCTCGTGGTCGTGGAACAAATCCGTCGGGATAGACGGTACCGATCGGATCGCGTCATTTAACGTTTCCGTGCCGTTCAGTCTCTTTACCCGTCAGGGCTATCGCCGGGACAGCGCGATTGACCGCGCCTACGCGACGGCATCCGCCAGTCGAAACAGCGATGGTGACACAAGCTGGCAAACCGGCGTCAGCGGAACGCTGCTGGAGGACCGCAACCTGAACTACAGCGTGACCCAGGGACACGCCAGCAACAATGGCTCAAGCGGAAGCGCCAGCGCCAACTGGCAGGCGACCTACGGCACGCTGGGCGTAGGCTACAACTACTCCCGCGATCAGCACGATCTCAACTGGCAGCTCTCCGGCGGGGTGGTCGGCCACGCCGACGGCGTGACCTTTAGCCAGCCGCTTGGCGACACCAACGTGCTGATCAAAGCACCAGGGGCATCAGGCGTCAGTATTGAAAACCAGACCGGCGTGAAAACCGACTGGCGAGGCTACGCGGTGATGCCGTATGCCACCGTCTACCGCTACAACCGCGTGGCGCTGGATACCAACACCATGAGCAACAACACCGATATCGAAAACAACGTGAGCAGCGTGGTGCCGACCAAAGGCGCGCTGGTGCGCGCCAGCTTTGATACCCGCATTGGCGTGCGCGCCCTGCTGACGGTGATGCGCGGCAACCAGCCGGTGCCGTTCGGCGCGGTGGTGCGTGAGACCAAAAGCGGCGTCACCAGCATGGTGGGGGATGACGGACAAATATACCTGAGTGGGCTGCCGCTGGAAGGCGAACTGCTGATCCAGTGGGGCGACGGGGCGCAGTCCCAGTGTCGCGCGCACTATCGCTTGTCGCCTGAAAGTCAGAACCAGGCCATTACTATGGCAGGGGCAAGCTGTGATCGTTAATGAGGTTCCAAAGATGCGCATTTTACGCAACGTAATGAGCTTTGCGCTGCTATGCAGCGCGATGCCTGCATGGGCAACGGTTTGCCAGAACTCCACTGGCGTGGCGAAGGATATCTCCTACGATCTCTCAAACGTTTTTAACAGCTCCAATAACAAACCGGGGCAAATTGTGACCCTTGCGCAGAAGTCCGGGCTGGTCGGCGTAAATGCTATCTGCCCCAAAGGAACGAGCGGGAAGTCCACGATGCGTAGTTACGTCACCAGTCTGCCGATAACGACGGTGATTGATAGCTATAAGTATGTGAAGCTGAATGACTACCTTGATGGCGCAATGCAGATCCATGATGACTTCGCGGGTACGTTCTACCCGCCAGCCAACTATATCCAGATGGGGCAGCACCCGAACGTTCCGAATAACAAGGCGTTTCCGGTTACCGACTCGAAGCTGGTCTTCCGCCTGAGAGTCACCCGGCGGTTTATCAATATGGTGGTGATCCCTCAGCAAACCATGTTCCGGGTGTATGTGACGACCACGTCATCTGACCCACTGAATACGCCGGTGTATACCATCAGCTATAGCGGTACCATTCAGGTTCCACAAAGCTGCGCGATAAATGCCGGGCAGGTGGTGGAGTTCGATTTTGGCGATATCGGTGCATCGTTGTTTAGCCAGGCGGGTGCCGGTAATCGCCCTCAGAAAGTCTCACCGCAAAGTAAAACCATTGCCATCAAGTGTACGAACGTGGAGGCCAACGCTTATCTGACGATGCGCATCGAGGCGGAAAAAGTCACTGGCAATGCGTTGGTTTCCGATAACCCGGATCTTGGATTTGTGGTAGCGAACGATAGCGGTACCCCTCTGACGCCTAACAACCTGAACAGCAAAATACCGTTCCGCCTGGACGATAGCGCGCAGGCGCAGGTAGCAATTCGGGTATGGCCGGTGAGCATTACCGGGAATAAACCCGCAGAAGGGCGTTTCACCTCTCGCGGCTATCTTCGCGTGGATTACGATTAAGGGGGAATGATGCGGAACTGGAAATGGCATTGCGCTGCGTTGGCCCTGGCGATGTTTCAGGCAAACGCGTGGTCAGCCACTGCACTTGGCGAGATCAATATTCAGATGTCCGGCAACATCGTCGATTTTACCTGCGTTGCCGAGGGCAGCGACAGCGACAAGACCGTCACGCTGGGCACCTGGCCCACGAAACAGCTCAGCACCACCGGGAGCCGCACGCAGCCCATGCCGTTTACGCTGAAGCTGACCGGCTGCCCGCCGGGCGCGGCGTCCATTACGTTTTCGGGGAAAGCCGACGGGAGCAATAGCGGCTTGCTGGCGCTGAATGACGCCAGTACAGCAAGTCATGTCGCGGTGGAGATCAGGGATGCGGATAAAACGCGTCTGGCTCTCCAGCAGGCCAGCCAGCCGGTCTCGGTTGATGCTCAGGGGAATGCGATTCTGTCGTTTTATGCCAATTATATTGCCACTGCCGATAACCCTCAGCCCGGCCGTGCCGATGCGGATGCCACCTTCATGATTAACTATAATTAGCACTGACCGCACTCCCTGCAGCTCAGATAAACTGCAGGGAGTGAATTCAGGTTATAGCAGCTCGTGGGCTTTGGCGTAATCAATTAATTCCACGATGCTTTGCACGCCCAGCTTGGAATAAATATTGGATTTATGCGCGCTAATGGTCTTGTTGCTTAATAGCAGCTGTTCAGCAATTTCCTTGTTGGATAATCCATTCGCCAGATACCGTAATACCGTCACCTCGCGATTCGATAATGGCATATCCACCGCCATCCCTTTCCCTGAACCCAAATGGTTTATAAAGTTCAGCGTTTCCGATGGGAAAAAAGAATAGCCCATCAGGATCATTTCTACGGCGTTGTAGATCTCCCCTAAATCTTTTCGTTTACTGACGAAGCCATTTGCCCCGGCGCGAATAGCGCGACCCGCGTAAAATAACTCTGATTTAGACGAGAGGAACAGAACCTTAATGTCTTTGTTTAAGTTTCTGATTCTCTTAAGTAAAGCGAAAGCATCCGTGCCCGTGAGTTCAATGTCAAGGATCACCAGATCGATAGGGTGATTGCGGATACAGTCAAGGACTTCATGGCTATCGCCAGACTTGAGCTTGACTATGATATTCTTATTTTTCTGTAGCAGGACTTCTATCGACATTCTGACGATAGGATGTTCGTCCATAATGATAACGGATGCCGGTTTCATTTTTAATGCCTCAGATTGTTAAAAGCGTTATGCAGAGTTTGGTAAAACTCTCGAAATGCCGGAAGGATATAAAGTGCAGATCCCTATACCGTAGTATTTCCCTGGAAAGAGCGAAAGCATCCTTGTTTACGTAATGAAAAGAACTATGCCTCAGCGCGGTCATCTCATTAGGCTGGTGTTGGCAAAAAGGTTTTTCTTATTCATATTTGATACGCATCTTATTATACAGGGTAAGTTTTTTCCGAAAACCCTGTAAATTAATATGAGGGTATTGGTTTGTATTATCTTCTGGATCTGAATCGCTATTTTTTTAAAATTAGCGGAAATATCCTGTTATCTCATTTACCGCATATTTTCATCTTTATGTAATAACAAAAAATAACAGATATCTCTGTATGTTGATTAATTGTTAACAAAAATACACCTCTTTTAAAGGGGCTAACCCACAAAAGTGAGGTTAAAAATTGCCCTCGCAGGCCGTCAAACCTTCATCTGAAAGTGCTACCGCCGATCCGGATAACGGCATCTGTCGTACAGGAGAACATGCTGTCCGCTTCGCTTTTTACTCCTGGCAGTTGTCGCTAAGCTGCTTGTTTTTACATCATTATCATCTTGTTAACGCCTTCTGCATTCACTTAACGGATGGAGGAAAGTGCTGCCGTTCCGCTAATCTGTGGCATTTCACAAGGTTCGCGCCCATAAATTAGGAATAGTTATAAAATCGATTTTATTGTTAAAAATTAACATTTATGCAACGCGATTGGTAAGTAAATTCCTAAACCGCTTTAGGAAATAAGGGGTTAGGACGTGAGTGAAAACGTGCAGTCTGAGAGGTTATTAAGAAGATGTAGCAATTCCTGGCGATGGCTTAGCCCCAGCTTCAGCAGGATGCAGCTGAGACGATAGATAATGCGGCTATAGGGTCGATTCTGCATCAGGGCAATCTGACGCAGCGTCTTGCCCCGGGAAAGCTCCTGCAGGATGGGCCATTCATTGCGCGAAAACCAGTCTTTATCGGTACCGGGTGGAGGGAGGGGATCCAGCAGGCTGTGCTGGAGCGCGGCGGCGTTCAGCTGACGCTCGAGCACATGAAAGGGACCTGCCGCTTTGCAGAAGAGGCGGGTGTCGTAATTATCGGCCCGGACTAACAGCCAGGGTGTCAGGAAAGGAGGAAACAGGCTATGCCGTCTCAACTGATCCAGTTTCTCCAGAAGCCCCGTGGACCGGCTTTCAACATCCACGACCAGACGGGCTGAGGGCCACTGGGTTTGAGCGATAAGGGCGTCATCCAGCGTGGTGTAGTCGCAGCAGCTGCTCAGGGGAAACTGCCCGTTGAGAAAACCGGTGCGCAGGTAGTGATCCTCCGTCACCAGAAGGATGAACGGGGCGTCTGTTTTGCGGGGCTGGCTGATGGACTGGCTCAAAAATTCGAGCCGGTCAAAAAAGGGGGGAGCAAAAGGTGAGCGCGTAAATCCCAGTGCATCACTTCCTGTACGCCGCCGCCGGTAACGGCGCACTGTCATTCGCATGGTCTCCCTCCTGGAAATGGCTTTTTAATCCTCCGGCCATGTCCAGGACGGCCAGTAATATCCCTGGCCGAGATCTGCGCCTGCCTGCAGTGCCCAGGTACGATCGCGTTCAGTCTCAATACCTTCGATAAGCACTTTCCCGGCCAGCTGAAAGCAAAGGGAAACCAGTTGCCTCAGCGCAGGGGTGTTGCGTAAACGCCAGAATGCTTCCTTATCTATTTTGATGCCGCTTAACGGGATTCGGCAGGATAAAAACGACCGCGCTAAGACGTCATCCACATCATCCAGCCAGATTGCGTGTCCCTGTCTGCTAAGCTGCTGCAGATTCTGAACCACATGCTGCTTCTGCGCGACGGAAAGCGCCATAAAGGACGCCGGATCGACAATCTCAATATTGAGCGGCACGCACGGCAACCGGATAAGCCGCTGAAAAGAGGCGGGCTCGGTCAGGACGGTTATCGGCAGATTAATAAAAAGGTTATGACCGTGCGGCGTATTTTTTAACGCGGCAAGCTGCGCTTCAAGCAGCGTTATCGACCAGTCTGCGGACCGATCGCAAAAAAAGTCCTCGCTGTGCCGCGTGTCGGACAGAACGCTAAGGACCTCCACGCCAACCTGGCGCAAGGAGGAAAGGGCGACGATGGGCTCAAGCTTAATGCCGACGATGTCCTGAGAAATGTACTGTAACCGGGGCGTATCGATCAGGTTTTGCGCTGTCACTCCATTGTCCTGTTGTCTGTCAGCCTCCAGGCGGCCGGGATACCTGACCCTAGTGTGACGAGCTGACGTTCAGGAAAACAGCAGGCGTTACTTAAATGCAACTAAGCCTTTTCGCAGCGCTAAATTTTACGGTGAAACAGAGGGAAATGTTGAGAAAATAGCCGTATTTACAATCGGCTAGCGGTAATTGCCGTGGAAAACGGAAAAGGCATTGACTCACCTGCCATTGACCGTATAATTCTTCGCGTTTCACCGCCGCGAAGTTCACGCTTCTCAGTGCGCCCTTAGCTCAGTTGGATAGAGCAACGGCCTTCTAAGCCGTAGGTCGTAGGTTCGAATCCTACAGGGCGTGCCATTATCACTTCTACTAACGTCTCTCAAAGTCTACTCAATCCTGTAATACCAAGCCATTAAGCTAAATCTTGCTCTCCCTACGTCTACTAAATAGTATTGACATCCACTCCAATGTGGGGAGATGTACAGGTTCAATGGAAAGAGATAGCCCAATGAAGTTAACGGCACGCCAGATAAACATAGCTAAGCCTCAGGACAAGCCCTACAAGCTGGCGGTACCTGCGAGTTAACCCGAATGATTCGAGATACTGGCGCCTGAAGTACCGCCTATCTGCCTGCTGGTTTCCATAGTTTGGGCGATTAACTACTACCGCGACAAAGCCACAGAGAAACTCAGCCTAGCGGACCCCACTATCAAAGACATGCAGACCCGCCAGCGTGATGCAGCGGCACTAGATGCCAAATACACGAAGGACTTGGCTGATGCTAAAAAGCAATTTTCGATGCAAACCAGCTTTCGCAGTATTGCCGATGCGCTTGTTGTTATTGCTGGGGCTTCGGCCTCTTATTTAAAGTACATTTGCCACTAATTGAGCAAAAGATGATTCATCTCAACTTTCTGAATTAATTAACAAATCATTAGTTGTAAATTCATACTGCAGTCACCATATGGATACGGTTCCCATAATGGCTATGGGTTTTAATAAGGAGTGATTATGAAAGAAGAATTTAAGTTACCACCGTTACCGGGAAACATGCGCTACAGCGCCGAAATGGCGATCAAGTTTGAGACGCCAGGACGTTTTGACGCTCCAGACGGGATGGTTATCAAGGCCATTGACGCTGAAAATCAGATCGCATACTGCGTTGGTTTTCAGATGTACCTAAAAGATGAAGACATGTGGGTAAACGTTCGTATCCCTACGGCTGATTAAAATTACTTGATGTTAGCCGAGCCCCGTAACAGCGGGGCTTTTTATGTGTATCGCACGCGCACATCGAAGAAAGTCTTTCAGTTGTGAGCTTGGGCAAACCATTAACTTTCGGCGGCTTTGCCGTGTGATAGGCTCACGTCTAAAAGGAAACGCACATGCAGGTCACAATAGAAGGTGTTCAGTATGCACTTGTCAATAATTCCCGCACTGCAATTGGCATAACCATAACCATAACCATAACCACGCATACCCATGCAAACAAATAGGGGGGTACTTATGGGGGGATGTGATTTTATAGGGTAATGTTTTGGTCAATATTATCAGGTTATTATGCATTAATATTGAATCCTACAGGTTTCTATTCATCGACATAACCCAAGATATAAAGGCTCTCAGCGGTGCTGGCAGATGTTTTCGGCTCGGGTAGTAAACGCAAAAATTATCAGCAGGATAGGTATAATCAGGTAGCAAACGGACAAGTTTGTTTTCGCTTATTTTATCCTCAACCAGATTCTCATAAACAAACGCAATTCCTAACCCATATTCAGCAGCCTGAATCATTGCCGCGTCTGAATCTACAACCAGATCGCCATGAACAGATACTTCCATTGTTTCCCCTTGTGGATCCATAAACTCCCAGCGATACAGCTGTCCATCAGGAAAACAGCGATTTATGCACCTGAATTTTACCAGCTCTTTTGGTGAGTCAGGCTTGCCTGATTTCTTCAGAAAATCAGGGCTGGCGACGGGAATAAGAGACATCTTGCCTCCAAATGGAATGGCAACCATATCTTTAGGGACATCTTGTGTATAACGTATTCCAGCGTCGAAACCTGAATCTATGATGTTTATTTTTCTGTCAGTGGTGAATAACGCGAGGTTAATATTCGGGAAATCATTTTTGAACTTAACGAAGTGGCTTTGAAAAAAGAGATCAACCACGATCCGGGGTAAGTTGATTCTGATGACGCCTTCTGGTTTTTCTTTGTAATCATTAAGATTATCAATGACGCGCCTGTAGTCATTCAGGACGGGTATCACATCGTCAAGAAACGCTTTACCGACGGCAGTCAAAGACAAGCTTCGGGTGGAACGATTTAAAAGTCTAACTCCAAGCTTTTCTTCAAGATTATTTATAGTGACCGTTAACGTTGGCGCTGAAACATTTAATTCTTTTGCGGCTTTACGAAAACTTCCATGTTTTACAATAAGAAGTAATATTTCTATATGTTGCAACTCTGGTGCGTTTTTCATTGTTAATTCTCATAAAATACTGCATTAAAAATATACTAATTGTTATCCGTCAGGAATGGAAGTATATATTTCTTGCGATTTATCAAAAGAGGAATATAAGATGAAAACACGTTATCTGGGAAAAGATAAATTCCATGTGTCAGCATTGGGATTGGGCTGTATGGGGATGAGTTTTGCCTATGGTGGCGCCGAAGAATCGGAGGCGATCAAAACCATTCATGCGGCGGTGGATTTGGGCGTCACCTTCCTTGATTCCGCGGAAGTCTATGGTCCCTATGATAATGAAGTCCTGGTCGGAAAAGCGATTAAAGGCATGCGCGATAAGGTACAGATTGCGACTAAATTTGGTTTTCGCATCCTTCCCTCCGGGCAGGGGCTGGAGCGTATGGCAGGCGTTGACAGCCGTCCTGAACATATTCGTGAAGCGGTAGAAGGTTCTCTTAAACGTCTCAATATCGAGACTATCGATCTGCTTTATCAGCATCGCGTCGACCCGTCGGTACCTGTTGAAGACGTTGTGGGAACAATGGCTGATTTAATCAAGGAAGGGAAAATTCGCCACATCGGGCTTTCAGAGGTGTCAGCCGACACGTTACGCCGGGCCTGCAAAATTTATCCGATTACCGCCGTTCAAACTGAATATTCGCTCTGGACTCGCGAGCCGGAGGAAAGCATTCTTAAAGCTTGCCGCGAGCTGGGCGTTGGGTTTGTGCCCTATAGCCCGTTGGGACGCGGGTTTTTAACCGGGAAAATCACAGACGGTTCCGGCTTCGGTGAGGATGATTTTCGGCGAAACCTGCCTCGCTTCCAGCAAGCAGCGATGCAGAAAAACCAACAGCTTCTCGGCCAGCTGCAGGATGTCGCGGATAAATACCGCTGTTCCCTCGCGCAGCTGGCTCTCGCGTGGGTGATGAGCAAAGGAGAGGACATTGTTCCCATTCCCGGGGCTCGAAAAATAGCGCATTTACAGGATAATGCGGGTGCGGTCAGCCTGAGTCTTTCCGATTCTGATATTAAGTTCGTTGAGCATATCTTTACGCCTGAAAATATCCAGGGGGAAAGATATAACCAAGGTGATTTTAATTTAATCGATAAATAACACACTGCATTGCATTCTCCCGCTTCTCTGGCGGGAGAGTTGTTCACCTGCGCATTAAATGTCGCAATAATAAATAGAAGGCTAATGAATTTTTCTTCCGGCTAGTCTTAAGGTTTTCTTAATTTTTAATTGAGCTGTCTTTCCCATCTGGATTTTTATCATTCCAAACCCCGCAATAATGAAATTTTACACTTTTACACCTAAACTGGATTGATACTAATTATCATTAGCGTTGTTGTATGCTTTAATCCTGTCCCACAAAGCTATGAGTCGTTAATCCCGTTGGTCTATTAAGGATATGTTCATGAATTCTCGCCTGCTGTCCTGCTTCTCGCTTGCCTTGTTGTCTTCATCCCTTTTCCTTTCCACACAATCGGTTGCCGCCGATAACAACGAAGGTATCGTTGTTTATAACGCGCAGCACGAAAACCTGGTGAAGTCGTGGGTTGACGGTTTTACCAAAGAAACCGGCATTAAAGTGACTTTGCGTAACGGCGATGACAGCGAGCTGGGTAATCAGCTGGTTCAGGAAGGCAGCGCGTCACCGGCTGACGTATTCCTGACGGAGAACTCGCCTTCAATGGTGCTGGTGGATAATGCAAACCTGTTTGCGCCGCTGGATGCAGATACCCTGAAGCAGGTACCGGCAGAATATCGTCCGGCGCACGGCCGCTGGATCGGCATTGCCGCCCGCAGCACGGTGTTTGTGTATAACCCGGAAAAGCTGAACGAACAGCAGCTGCCTGAATCGCTGATGGATCTGGCAAAGCCAGAGTGGAAAGGCCGCTGGGCGGCATCACCGTCAGGCGCGGATTTCCAGGCCATCGTGAGCGCGATGCTGGCTCTGAAAGGCGAAAAGGCTACCCTGGAATGGCTCAAGGCGATGAAAGCCAACTTCGTTGCCTATAAAGGCAACAGCACGGTGATGAAAGCGGTCAATGCCGGCCAGATTGATGGCGGCGTGATTTATCACTACTACCGTTTTGTCGATCAGTCCAAAACCGGTGAAAACAGCAAAAACACCCAGCTCTACTACTTCAAACATCAGGATCCGGGCGCGTTTGTGAGCTTTTCCGGCGGCGGCGTGCTGGCGTCCAGCAAACACAAAGCGCAGGCGCAGGCCTTCATCAAATACATTACCGGTAAAGAAGGCCAGGAAAGTCTGCGTACCAACAACGCCTTTGAGTATGCCGTGGGCGTGAACGCGGCCTCAAACCCGAAACTGGTGCCGCTGAAAGATCTTGATGCACCGAAAGTTGAACCTTCAACGCTCAACAGTAAAAAAGTTATCGAACTGATGACGCAAGCCGGCCTGCTGTGATCCTGAGAGTGAAGTGAACGTCTTATGTCTGGTCTGAGTCTCGACATCGGAAAAAACAGAGTGCAGGAGCCTGCCCGCAGGCGTCCTGCACTGCCGATGGTTGCGTTAGCTGTATTGTTTTCATTAATGGCGCTTCTGCCTTTGGGTTTTATCATTGCCATTGGCATTGAGACCGGCTGGGAAACCATTAAGGCGCTGGTGTTTCGCCCGCGCGTGGCTGAGCTGCTCAGCAACACGCTGTGGTTAACGGCTTTAGCCGTTCCGCTGTGTATCGTGACGGGCGTGGCGATAGCCTGGCTCACGGAGCGCACGCGGCTTGCCGGGCGCGGGATCTGGTCTGCACTGGCGGTCGCTCCGCTGGCGATCCCGGCGTTTGTGCAAAGCTATGCCTGGGTAAGCGTTGTCCCGTCCATGCATGGGCTCTCCGCGGGCGTGTTCCTCTCCGTTCTTGCCTACTATCCGTTTATCTATATGCCGGTTGCGGCGGTGCTGCGTCGCCTTGACCCGACGCTGGAAGATGTTGCCGCTTCGCTGGGTACGCCGCCGTGGCGGGTCTTTTTCCGCGTGGTACTGCCCCAGCTTAAGCTCGCTATCTGCGGCGGCGCGCTGCTGGTGGCGCTGCACCTGCTGGCGGAATATGGCCTGTACGTGATGATTCGCTTTGATACCTTCACCACGGCAATTTATGACCAGTTCCAGTCTACCTTTAGCGGCCCGGCGGCGAACATGCTGGCGGGCGTGCTGGCCTTGTGCTGTCTGGCTATCCTGATTCTGGAAGGCGTGACGCGCGGCAAAGCACGCTACGCGCGCATTGGCGCCGGGGCCGCGCGCGAGCAAAAACGCTGGCCGCTGAAGCCTGCGGCTGCCGCGCTGGGGCAGCTGTTTTTCATCGTGCTGATCGCGCTGGCGCTGGGCGTGCCGTTAATTGTCCTGTGTCGCTGGATTTGGCTCGGCGGCGTGCAAAACTGGATGAGTCCCGATCTCTGGCACTCGCTGCGCCAGACGCTGATGCTCGGCGTGGGCGGAGCGCTCCTGACGACGGCGTGCGTGATCCCCATCGCGTGGCTCGGTATCCGCTATCCGCACCGTATCTTCCGGATGCTGGAAGGGTGTATCTATATCACCAGCTCGCTGCCTGGGATTGTCACCGCTCTCGCGCTGGTCACGGTCACCATTCATTACGCCCGCCCCATTTATCAGACGGAAATTACCCTGTTCCTTGCCTATCTGCTGATGTTTATGCCCCGTGCGCTCATCAACCTGCGGGCGGGGATTGCGCAGGCGCCGGTTGAGCTGGAGAACGTGGCGCGCAGCCTGGGCAGCACGCCTGCGAAGGCGCTCTGGAGCGTCACGATGCGGCTGACCGCGCCGGGTGCGGCGGCGGGTGCCGCGCTGGTGTTCCTCGGCGTCAGCAACGAGTTGACCGCCACGCTGCTGCTCTCTCCACTGGGCACGCGCACCCTCTCCACCGGATTCTGGGCGCTGACCAGCGAGATTGACTATGTGGCCGCCGCGCCTTACGCGATGCTGATGATCCTGATTTCACTCCCGCTGACCGCCATTCTCTATATGCAGTCGAAAAAAATTGCAGGGCTATGACATGCTTGAATTAACCGCCATTTCTAAATCGTTTTCTGACGTGCAGGTGCTCGACAGCTTAAACCTGAGCGTGGCGCCGGGGAGCAGGACGGCGATTGTCGGGCCGTCCGGGTCGGGGAAAACCACGCTGCTGCGTATTCTTGCCGGGTTCGAAACGCCTGACACCGGGCGCATTGTCATGCAGGGGAGAACGCTGTTTGATGAAAACCGTTTTGTCCCTGCCCACCAGCGCGGGGTCGGTTTTGTCCCTCAGGAGGGCGCGCTGTTCCCGCACCTCAATGTGGCAGACAACATTGCCTGGGGGCTGGACGGCACCCGCCACGAGAAGCGCCAGCGCGTTGAGACGCTGATGGAGATGGTTTCTCTGGACAGGCAGCTCGCAACCCACTGGCCCCACGAGATTTCCGGCGGTCAGCAGCAGCGCGTGGCGCTTGCCCGCGCGCTGGCCCAGCGTCCTTCCCTGATGCTGCTGGATGAACCGTTCTCGGCGCTGGATACCGGCCTGCGCGCCATGACGCGTAAGGCAACGGCCGATCTGCTGGCCGAAGCGGGCGTGGCCTCGATTCTGGTCACCCACGATCAGAACGAGGCGTTGTCCTTTGCTACGCAGGTTGCCGTCATGCGCGCCGGACGCTTCACGCAGGTCGGTACGCCTTATGACGTCTACACCCGTCCGGTTGATGAAGAGACGGCGCTGTTTCTTGGCGATGCCGTGATCCTGCCTGCTCGGCTCGCTGCCGGGTATGCCGTGTGCGCGCTGGGTGAAGTGCCAACGGACAACGCGCAGGCGACAGGTCAGGGCAGGGTCATGATGCGCCCTGAACAATTACGCGTGACGGCATGTGCAGCGCATGAAAGCCCGATCTCGATTCTTGATGTGGACTTCACCGGCCAGCTGTCGACGCTCACCCTTGCGTTAGCCGGGGAGAAACACCCCATGATTCTGAAGACCGTAAGCCAGCCAGGATGGAACCCGGGCACGGCGGTACGCATTGATATTACTGGCACCGCGCGGGTATTCGAATATTCTTAATATTCGTTAGTAATTTCATGCAACGGATTGTAATAAAAGAATTTTCCTGAGCGTATGGCATTTCCTGAGATTCTCTACCATGCTCATAAAACCTCACCACAATGCGTGAGGTTTTTCGTAGTTGCTGATTAATCTCAAGGAAAAAGGTTATGAAAAAGACGACTGCTATTTTGTTGGGAACGGCGTTACTGTTTACAACCAATGCTTTTGCTGCACAGCTGCTGACTAAAAGCGAGTTCAAGAAAGTTGCGTCTCAGTATAAAAAAATCGGTACGGTAAACACCTCGAATGAAGTATCGGTTGATGATGCAAAAAAAGAACTGATTGAGAAAGCCGATAAGAAAGGCGCGGATGTCCTGGTGCTCACGTCAGGGAACACCAATAATAAAATTCACGGTACGGCCAATATCTACAAGAAAAAATAACGTCATTGCAGCCACCCCCAAAGCGGGGTGGCTGTGCTTCATCATGCGTGAATTCTTTCGATGATTTCATGAATTTTCATCGGCTTGCAGAAAAAATAACCTTGTAAAAAATCGCTGTTCTTTAAGCGCAGGTAGTCAGCCTGAGCCTCTGTTTCAACGCCTTCTGCAATAATGCTGAGATGCATTTTTTTTGCCAGCTCGATAAGGCTGTCCACGAGCCGGGTATCGCCATTTTCACAAATCTGGCTAACAAACAGTTTGTCTATCTTGATGAATTCGGGTTCCAGCGAGTGAATGTAAGCGAGGTTTGAATAGCCTGTCCCGAAGTCATCCAGCGCCAGCGCGATATTGGATTGACGAAGCGTTGCAAACCATTCACTCAGTTGTGGCGTAAAATGCAGCGGATTTTGTTCCGTGATTTCGATGACCAGCTGAATCTGACCCACTGCAAGTTTTTGCAAAAGCTCAAGAGTATCTGTTTCAAAGCGCGGATCGAGACAGTTATGGGGGCTCAGATTAAGGTTGATATAGAGCCGATCGGGAAAGAGATGGATGCAAGGCTGGAGATCGGCAATTACCTGCTGAATCAGATGATGCGTGAGTGGGGCAATCAGCCGGTGCTTCTCCGCCAGTGGGATAAAGGTATCCGGAGACACTGGGCCATACAGCGGATGATTCCAGCGAGCAAGCACTTCGATACCCGCAATGTTGCCCGTCTGGCTGTCAAAAAAGGGCTGGTAGACCGGCACAATCTCGCGCTTTTCAATCGCCGCGCTCAAGGTGCTTTCCGGGGTGAAGCTAAACAGGCGAGCCAGCAGGGTGGTGAAGCTGCCGAGCATTCCCGGAATTGATTTTGTCGTGGTTATCATCGAGAGCCTTAAACGCGCGGCGGCGTGTCCCGGCAGCCGCGCGGAAGTTATCAGAATTTGACCCATTCGTCCTGGTTACGGGGGGAAGGTCGTTTAAAAGGTGCTACGCTGGCGGTCTGTATGCTCTCTTTTGACTGGAGCTCAGGACGCAGGGCGTGAGCTTTCGAGACGCGAAAAATCGATACCACTTTTTCAAGTTGAACCGCCTGGGCCTCCAGAGAACTGGCCGCAGCAGAAGACTCTTCCACCAGGGCGGCATTTTGCTGAGTCGTGGTGTCCATTTCAGCCATGGCCTGAGCAATTTGTGAAATTCCGCGGCTCTGCTCATCGGTGGCAGCGGCAATTTCGTTCATGATGTCACGCACCTGCGCTACGGATGTCTCAATTTTCGTCATTGCATCACCCGCGCTTTCAACCAGACTAAAGCCGGTATCCACATGCACGACCGATTCTTTAATCAGGTTTTCAATCTCTTTAGCGGACTGCGCGCTGCGCTGGGCAAGTGTTCGCACTTCAGCGGCGACAACGGCGAAGCCTTTACCCTGATCGCCTGCCCGGGCGGCTTCAACGGCGGCATTCAGCGCCAGAATGTTGGTCTGGAAGGCGATACTGTTAATGACGGAGGTGATCTCTGAAATACGGTGCGAACTGCTGCGCACGTTTTTCATGGTATCGATCACCTTCATTGAGAGCTGACTGCCTTCCGTCGCGTTTTGCGAGGCTTCATCTGCCAGGCGCCGCGCGTGGTTAGCATTTTCAGCGTTGAGGGCGACGGTAGAGGTTAACTCTTCCATGCTGGCGGCGGTTTCGACGACGGCGGCTGACTGCTGCTCGGTCCGCGACGACAAGTCCATATTGCCCGCGGCAATTTCTGAAGACGAACGCGCGACGCTATCTACCCCATTGCGCACATCATTAATGATGTTTTGCAGGTTTGCATTCATGGTTGCGACGGCCTGCATTAACAGTCCTGGCTCATCACGACGCGCGCTGGTCAGGGTGCTGGTGAGATCGCCGCTGGCGATTTGCTCCGCGACGCGCAATGTTTCATTAAGCGGACGGGTGATGGACAGGGTGATGCCCATTGCCAAAAAGATGCCAAGCGCAAGACCGATTGCGGCAACAACGCCCATTTGTAATTGAACGCTATCCACCGTATCGGCCACTTTTTTCTGCTGGAGGCTAAATAGCGTCTGTATGGCATGCGTTAACGTTATGGCTTTACCGGTTAGGGTATCGGAGAGCGTCGACTGTTTATTCCAGACGTTTTGGTAATTCTGCAGCTCAGCCGCGACGTTTTCCATGTCCTCAAGACCAGACTGCAACCAAACCTTTTGTTCCCGGGTAGCAACCGGTAACAGTTGTTCGGTATCTGATTTCGCTGAATCGAGACGCTCGCGGATCCCCTTCATTAACTTATCGCCAGGATGCTGTTTATAAAGCGTTACCTGAGTGTCAATGTCGCTCATGGTAAAAGCAATCTGTGCAGCTATAAGGGTATGCTGAGAATCCAGCGTACCATTACGGCTTAACGCTGAAGCCAGCACGGAGTTATCGCATAAACCCTGGGTGTTGAGTTTTTGTTCACTGATTCTTTTTTCTGAAAGGGATTTTGTGAAAGGCAACAGGGTAGCGACATAGCTATTCACCGCATTTGCCGTATCATCCAGCGCTTTTTTCCCCTCCGGGGACCAGGGCAGCTTTTCCATACTGGCGACAATGCTCTGCATGCGTTGCGTGCCTGCGTTGGTCTGCTCCAGGTACTTCTGATCAAGGGTGTACTGGAAATTCGTCCGCCCTAAGCGGACCTGCGAAAGTGCGTTAAACATATCGGCGGTATGGCCGTTTTTATCGACTTTATCCTGAATGTTGCTAAGACCCAGAAAACCTGAAATCAGAATAACAATCGTCACGAGCAATACGAGGGAAAAACCAAAAAATAACTTGTTACGGACTTTTAAATTGGCAAAATGGTTGATTATGCTCATATATAATTCCAGTGTTGGTATAAACCAAACAACAATGCTAATAAATCATTAACGAAAGAATTGATGCTGAAGAGAGATAATAAAAAAAAGCCCCTCGCACAGGTGCTCAGGGCAAAAAACCTGAGTTGACATCACTCACTCAGGCTATCTGTCGTCTCCTCTTTTTTAACGGAATGAGCTGGGAGTTCGCTCATTCTGTAATAAACGGGGATTACATCTGGATAGTTAATAATGTAACCACGCCCTTTAATGTTGCGAATAAAATCTTCGGGTAAGCCTAAGACATTCAGTTTGTTCGTTAGATTATGCAAAACTTGCCATAATCGCTGTGTGGAAGGACTCAGGTTATGCGCCTCCCAAACTTCTTCAAATAACTCTTCTTTTGAGACTGGTCTGGTTCTGCCATTCTTCAATAAAAAAAGAAAAAGTCTAAGCATCGTTTCATTAAAATAGATTGATGCGAATGCAATGCTTTTATCTGTGTGACTGCCTGTGAGTCGGTATAGTCTGCGATTAGATATATCAAAATGGATTTCTTCGCCGATCATAAATCCATATAGTCGATAGCCCATATCATTTACCCACAATTGAGAAACTAACATGCACTCCTAAATATAAGCCTGAGATAATCCTTACTCTTTATGTGGTGGATTATATGGCTGCTATGAATGCATTCCAATACACACCCCGACGCGCTATAAGAAACCGGATAGGCCTTACCCTGGCATGGAGTTTTTGTCGATGTAAGTCGTATTTTTAGTTTAAAAAACTACATGGAGTGCATTTGTAGTGCACTCATTCTGTAAATGACTATCCAACCGATAACTCAAGATAAAATGCTTATTTTAGGAAACTCTCAGCATTTCTCTCTATCTTCTTTGCCAGAAGAGGGTTTCCTGGCGCATCGTTTCGACAACCCCTACGTTACGGTGCGTCAGCGATAAAGAGGAATGAAGTTAAATGATTTATACTGACTAAGAAAAACCTTAAGCATGGCGTTACGATACAAAGTGCCGTCTTCGAGAGGTGTAGTGGGTTGATGTGAAAGCCTTAATTTCTGAATCAGAAAGCGGAAACGGACGCGTAAACATAATAATGATGAATGTACTACTTCCCTTTACCCTCATAGTTGATGCGTCATGAAGTCTGTCTTTTTGATAAATGGCTTAGTGCTTTTTGAGCCCGAGCAGCGTCGACTCTGTCCGCTTTCGGGCTACCCCGAGCGTGCTGTTATCCTGCACGGTCCGGTTAGTGAATGCCTGCTGCTGCTGCTTGAACACAACGGCGAAGTGCTTACACAGCGTTATCTTTTTTCGGCGGTTTGGGAAAAACAGGGCGCGATAGTCTCGACTAATGCGCTATACCAGACGATCGCTTCCATTCGTAAAGCGCTCAAGATGGCGGGTCTGGCAGAGAATGTTGTGCAAACTGTTCCCAAGACGGGGTTTAAGTCGATTGCACACATTCAAACGGGGACGGTAGAACGCTTTATCTCGCTGGACGTCGCGGCACCGGCGAGTTTGCCCCCTGAATCTTATATCCCGCCACCCTGCGTAACAGATAGCCGGTTCCCTTTTTTCTCGAAAAAAATAGCGTATGGGGCGGCCTCTGCGGTTTTATTTATCCTCTCGTGTACGGTGCTGTTTCAACAGCTACATGTACAGGATTCCGGATTTAAAGCATATCAACCGATAGGTAATATCGCAGGTTGCGACGTTTACTCTTCGTGGCACGATAAAATAAAAAGCCAGGGTATTTATACCGC
This sequence comes from Enterobacter sp. MGH 24, assembly GCF_000493015.1. Classification (NCBI taxonomy): domain Bacteria; kingdom Pseudomonadati; phylum Pseudomonadota; class Gammaproteobacteria; order Enterobacterales; family Enterobacteriaceae; genus Enterobacter; species Enterobacter sp. MGH 24. The sequence goes on from NZ_KI535657.1 coordinate 2,591,887, forward strand.
GTTGACAAAACGTTATCCCATTCAATGCAATGCTGGTGGGGTAGCCTATATGACGATCAATCGTTTTCAAGACGGCACGTCGGTGATTGTCTGCGATAAATTGCCCGATATTGCTGGCGCTCAGTGTGATTCAATCATGTACAGGAAGCAATATCATGAAAATGACTAGTCGTAAGGCGTGCGGATTGGTTATTATGCTGATGATTGCCGCGCCATTATTTTACGCCTGGTACATGCATTATCAGCAGAATCACTTTACCTGCGAGAGCCATTTAATCATTGTTGAAGATGATTCCCGGGTGGATTCCCTTATGACGTTTACATTTAATAATGGCAAAGGCACCTACGATTCCACCGGAGAGTATAGTCAGTCGGGCCAGCAGACGGTCATCGTCAGCAATAAGATAGCCTTCAATTACTGGCGTGAGGAGGGGCGAGTGATTATGGTCTCCAGCGACACTAACGAACTGCCGAAAAAAGACGTACTCTTTCGACGACATATTCCTGATTTTTTCCATTATCGCGATCATGGCATTAGTGTGGACATCGTTCCTGTAAATGCCTCTGGCTATCTCTTCACCTTCGGAAATTCCCCCGCGTTCTACTGTGCCAAAGGATGAGTAGACGCCGCTTTCATCTCGCATCCTGCCAACCGCATCAGCGATTCCGTCAGCGGCATGGCGGGCGTTCGCGGTAGCTTCAATACTGGCCTCGTCTCGCACAAGGTCAACGTCGGCTATTCGGCGATGACCAAAAACGAAAAAATCGCGTGGAAAATGTCGGCGACGAAGGATAACCCGACGACCAACATCTACCACAACACCGGCGTCGAGATGCCGGACAGCACCAACTTCAACGGCTCTGGTGGAAAGTACAGCGATCCGCTGACCAGCGTAACCGTGGCGTGGAGCTGAACGTCTTCGGCGAGCCAGTGCTGGGAATGCGTTATCGCTTCGCGGTGAACCACAATGAATACCAGATGACGGTTCGTGCGGGCATCGACAACGTGACCAATGAAAACTACTGGGCCAGCGTGGACGATTCCGGTACCTATATTACGCAGGGCGAACCGCGTACCTTTAAGGTCTCGGTTGGCTACGCGTTTTAAGCGTTCCACCTCGTTATCCGGGGCAGGGATGCCCCAATCCCTTGCTACCTCCAGCATGAAGTGTTAAAACGTGCCCCTTCTAAAAAAGAGACAGGGGTAGGACGTGAAAGACGCGTCATCCGCTTCAGGCCATGGTAGCGCTGAAGCCTCGTCGGATCAGAATCCGACGCTGCAACGTGGTTTGCAAAATCGACATATTCAGCTCATTGCCCTTGGCGGCGCGATCGGTACCGGGCTGTTTCTCGGTATCGGCCCCGCTATTCAGATGGCTGGCCCGGCGGTTCTGCTGGGTTACGGTATCGCCGGGATTATCGCTTTCCTGATCATGCGCCAGCTTGGCGAGATGGTTGTTGAAGAGCCGGTTTCAGGCTCCTTCGCGCACTTTGCTTATAAATACTGGGGCCCGTTTGCAGGCTTCCTGTCCGGCTGGAACTACTGGGTCATGTTCGTGCTGGTGGGGATGGCGGAGCTGACCGCCGCAGGCATTTACATGCAGTACTGGCTGCCGGATGTCCCGACGTGGATCTGGGCGGCGGCCTTTTTCATCATTATTAACGCCGTTAACCTCGTCAACGTGCGCCTGTATGGCGAAACCGAGTTCTGGTTTGCGCTGATCAAGGTGCTGGCGATTATCGGGATGATCGGCTTTGGCCTGTGGCTGCTGTTCTCCGGCCACGGCGGCGAGCGCGCAACGATCGACAACCTGTGGCAGCACGGTGGCTTCCTGGCCACCGGCTGGAAAGGGCTGATTCTTTCCCTGGCAGTGATCATGTTCTCCTTCGGTGGATTAGAGCTGATTGGTATTACCGCTGCGGAAGCGCGCGACCCGCATAAAAGCATTCCCAAAGCGGTCAACCAGGTGGTGTACCGTATTCTGCTGTTCTACATCGGCTCGCTGGTGGTGCTGCTGGCGCTCTATCCGTGGGTGGAAGTGAAGTCCGACAGCAGCCCGTTCGTGATGATTTTCCACGATATGAACAGTAACCTGGTGGCCTCGGCGCTGAACTTCGTCATTCTGGTGGCGTCACTGTCGGTCTATAACAGCGGCGTTTACTCCAACAGCCGTATGCTGTTTGGCCTCTCCGTACAGGGCAACGCGCCGAAGTTCCTCACCCGCGTCAGCCGTCGCGGCGTGCCGGTGAACTCCTTGTTCCTTTCCGGCGCAATCACCTCGCTGGTGGTGCTGATCAACTATCTGCTGCCGAAAGAGGCCTTTGGCCTGCTGATGGCGCTGGTTGTCGCCACGCTGCTGCTGAACTGGATCATGATCTGCCTGGCGCACCTGCGATTCCGCGCCGCGATGCGCCGCAAGGGACGCGAAACGCAGTTCAAAGCGCTGCTTTACCCGGCGGGGAACTACATCTGTATCGCTTTCCTGGGGCTGATTCTGGTGCTGATGTGCACCATGGATGAGATGCGCCTGTCGGCGATGCTGCTGCCGGTGTGGGTTATCTTCCTGTTTATTGCCTTTAAGCTCTCACGCAAAAAGTAGCGCGGTTTTCTCCCTCTCCCTGTGGGCTGAGGGATCCCCACAAAAAAATGCGAGCAGAGAACAATCCCCTCGCCCCTCCGGGGAGAGGGTTAGGGTGAGGGGAATATACGGCTATAGTGGTCATTCCGTTCACTTTATGTTCCTTGCTGCTTTGTAACGACATGACCGGTGAACGTGCCAGGGTGGCTCAATCTGCACTGAACCCCTAAACCTGGACACCTTGCTTTCTTTATTGTTCTGTCAGAGTTCGGTATTCAACCGGACTCATCCCGCCCATTTTTAAACTGATTCGTTCGGTGTTGTAATAGCGAATATACCTGCCAATATCGCTTTCAAGCTCTTCCACTGAACTGTACTTTTTCCTGTAATACATCTCTACCTTCAGATGACTGAAGAAGTTTTCCATTACTGCATTATCCAGACAGTTACCCTTACGCGACATACTTTGTGTGATGCCTGCGTCAGCCAGCATTCTGCGCCATACAGGCGTTCTGTAAGCCCAGCCTTGATCACTGTGCAACATCGCGCCTTCTTTGTTTCTGCATGCTTTAAGCGCTTTTTTTAGCATCCTGCAGACCAGAGGTTGTGACTGACTGGTTGATGTTTGCCAGGCCACAATTTCATTATTGAACAGATCCTGAAGGGCTGACAGGAACAGTTTTTGACCACCGGCACGGAACTCTGTCACGTCTGTGCACCACTTTATCCCACTGCATTCGGCTCTGAAGTTACGGGCAAGAATATTATCGGAAGCCGGGCCGCCGCCGGCCATACAGGAGCGGTATTTTCTTCGGCGCAACCGGCATGTCAGATCATGCTTTTTCATCAATATACGAACCGTTTTATGGTTCAGAGTGAAGGCTTCATTACGCAGTGCCGCCGTCATTCTTCGATAGCCATAACGTTGGGCATTTCTCTGGCTGATCGTGAACATAGCACTGACAGCCGCCGCATACCGAACCGGCTCATTTGCGGGTCTGGATATCTGGTAATAATACGTGCTGCGTGCCAGCCCTGCGGCACAGAGCAGGTAAACAAGCCGGTGGTCTGCGAGCAGACCCTGTATTACTCGCGTTTTTTCTGCTGTTCCCTGAGAGCCTTTTCTTCCCTCAGGGCTTTGAGCTTTTTTAGATATGCGTTTTCCGCCCGCAGGTATTCCAGCTCTCTCAGAAGTTCTGAGGGAGTCATCTCACTGAGCGGTCTGGAGTCAGGTATAAACTTTTTCTGTGACATAGCGGGCCCGGATTTGGCTGTATTAAGCGCCTGTGCGCCGCCTTTCCGGTAACGTCTTGTCCAGTCAAGAATGAGCGACTCATTTGGAATGGCAAAGCGCGCTGAAGCTTCCGCATAGCTGCATCCGTGTTCAGCCACATAACGGATTACGCGGAGCCTGAAAGCAGAAGTATAGGTTCGTGCAGGACGATCCTCCAGCCCAGCCTTACCCTGGCGCCTGTAAGTCCGTATCCATCGGGTGAGAGGTGTTCGACCAACAGAAAACAGGCGGGCTGTTTCTTTGATACTCGACTGGCCAGTCATGTAATGCTGAACAGCCGCAAGACGGATGTGAAAGGGATACCTCATCTGAACCTCCAGATTCTATGATCTGGTGTCCAGGTTTAGGGGTTCAGTGCAATCGCCACCACCCTGGCAACCCGGGCTCCCGGCGGTAAATCGCCGCTTCGCGGTGCCTTCGGCTTATTCCTTCCGGCTTATCGGGTCCGGGCGGAGGTAACATCCCTGTAAAGCCCGCCCTCTCGGCGCATCCATGCGCCTCGCCCCGGCCTGCAGGAAACACCTCAGCGATTTACAGCCGGACCAGGGTATCGCTGTAAGTTATTCATTTTCCTGATGCAACGTAGGTCGCTTCCAGTTTAAAAAATTACTGGGGATTCCTCAGCCCTGTGGGAGAGGGCCGGGGTGAGGGCACCAGGCCGCACCTGCCTTCACGCCCGGTGTCCGAAACAGATTATTTGACGATAACGCCCGCCAGGGCGCGAATATCATTCCCCGTCGGCGACTGGTGAATACGCAGCCCAAATTCATCCACCACCGCAAAAATATGGTCGAAGATGTCGGCCTGAATCTCCTCATATTCTGCCCAGACCACCGTGTTGGTGAAGGCATATATTTCAATCGGCAAACCGTTCGCGTCAGGCGCAAGCTGGCGCACCATCAGCGTCATATCTTTGCGAATGCGCGGGTGGTTGCGCAGATATTCGTTCAGGTAGGCGCGGAAGGTACCAATATTGGTCATCTTACGCAGGTTTAATACCGACTCCCCTTCGCCGTTCTGCTGATTCCACAGGTTAATTTCCTCATGTCGCGCGGACAGATAGGGCTTCAGCAGCTTCGCCTGAATGAGTTTCTGCTGCTCCTGCTCGTCGAGAAAATGAATGCTGGTGGTATCAATATTCAGGCTGCGCTTAATACGTCGCCCGCCGGAGGCAGACATGCCGCTCCAGTTAATAAAGGCGTCGGAGACCAGCGCCCACGTCGGAATGGTTGTAATCGTATTATCGAAGTTGCGTACCTTCACGGTGGTCAGGCCAATGTCCGTCACCGTACCGTTAGCGCCGTATTTCGGCATCTCCAGCCAGTCGCCGAGCTTGAGCATGTCGTTGGCGGAAAGCTGAATACCCGCCACCAGTCCGAGTATCGGGTCTTTAAACACCAGCATCAGAACGGCGGCCATGGCGCCCAGACCGCTTATCAAAATCGCCGGGGACTGACCGATCAGCAGGGAGATAATCAATATCCCCACCAGGATGGCGCTCACCAGCTTGATGCCCTGGAAGATCCCTTTCAGCGGCAGCTGTGATGCGGTGGCCATTTTCTGCGACAGATTAAAAATCACGTCCAGCAGCGAGAAGAAGGAGAGCAGGGCATACACCATCACCCACAGCTTTGCGCAGGTAGTGAGAATTTCCGCTGCTTCGCTGCCCTTTTGCAGCCACAGTACCGCCTGGACGTTGACGATTATCCCCTGAAGGGTGAAGGCAAGACGGTGAAATAATTTATTCTGGGTAATGATCTGCAACCACAAATGGCTGCTGGCCTGCGCGCGTTTTTCGAACGCGCGAAGCACCACTTTGTGAAGAATAAAATGAACGATGATGGCGGTAAGAAAAATAATACCAAAGATAATCACTAAAGAAGTGGTGTGATTAATTTCAATGCCTAACTCTTCAACCTGAGCAATTAATTCCTGCATAACGTCTCCTGTATTGATGCAGCCCCATAATGGCGGCTGCGGATCTATTATGCAAATTCACGGGCTTATTTGGCGGCCTGACAGACCTTCACCACGGGTAAGCAGAGGCGATGGCGCATGCGCAGCGTCGCCAGCGCCAGCACCACCATCATCACCGTTTCCACCGTCAGGAAGACGTTCACCGCCTGGGTATAATCCCCGTGATGATTCTGCAGCGCGTGGAGCAAAATCGCGCCAAAAATAGCCGGGCCAAGCCCCAGCGCCGCCTGCTGCAGCGTGCTGAGAATGGCGCTCGCGGCTCCCGCGTCGTCAGGCTGAATATCGCGCATCCCGATGCGGTAGAAGCTGTTCACGATCAGCGCCTGCCCGTAGCCGACCAGCCCGGTCGCGGGCGCCAGCGTCAGGGCGGTATTCTCCATTCCCCAGACGCGGAACGTGGCGATCAGCGCCAGCAGGCCGACAATCTGGATCGCCAGACCTGTCAGCAGAATGGTGCTGGTGCTGTAGCGGGCGATCAGCCGCGGCGCGAACCATGCAGAGATAAAATAAGTCACCCCGAGGGCGATAAAACTGTTCCCGGACTGCCACGGTGCCATCCCCAGACCGGTTTGCATGGTCAGCGCCATACAGAACATAAACCCGGACCAGACGCTGAAAAAGAGCATCGCAATCAGAATGCCAAAGCGGACGCTGCGAAGCTGCAGCAGGCGCGGCGGGATCAGCGGGTGGGCATTCTCACGCTCCTTTTTGCGCGCATTCAGCGCCATCAGCCAGGCCAGTGGAATAATGGCAATTAGCGCTGTCTTCAGCGGCCACGACCAGTGCCACTGTGGGCCAAGCGCCATCGGGAACAGCAGGCAGCAGAGAATCATCGCCAGCAGCACGGTGCCGGTCCAGTCAATGCGCGACGGTGTATCGCGGCGGGTTTCCGGCACGTAGCGGCGGCTCAGCGCCAGCACCACCAGGCAAATCGGCACGTTGATGAAGAAAGCGTTCCGCCAGCCCAGCCCGGCAATATCCGCCGATACCAGCCAGCCGCCGCCCATCTGGCCGACGATAAACGCAATCCCACCGATGCCGCCAAACAGGCTAATGGCTTTGGCGTGCGCCGTACCCTTTAAGGTCACGTGCAGCGTGGCGAGAATTTGCGGCATGATGAGCGCCGCGCCCGCGCCCTGAACAATGCGCGCGGCCAGCAGCTGTTCGATATTGCCCGCGATGCCGCACAGCAGCGAGGCCAGGCCAAAGCTCGCGACGCCCCACATAAACAGACGCCGACGGCCAACGTTATCCCCCAGCTTGCTGCCGAGCGCCAGGCAGACGGCGAAGGCCACGCCGTAGAGGGCGACAATCAGCTCCAGCTCGGTGGCGGTGGCGTGCAGCGAATGGGTGATGGCGTCCAGCGCCACGTTGGTGATTGAGGTATCAATCATCGGCAGCATCTGGCCGGTTAGCAGCAGTATCAGGCCAGCGCGGCCCGGTGAAACAACTGACGTATTCATGGTAACTCCATTGCGTCATTCATCAGATGGTCGTAGCATCAACCATCTGATAAACGGGTACCAGTTCTTGCTTATACTGGTACTGGCACTACCATGCAGGGGGATTTATGGCCTTGATGTCTGAACCCGTCGTCTCACTTCAGGATGACACCCGAAAACAGCTGGGGGCATTTTTACGCGCACGACGTGAAAGCCTCGATCCGCAGCGTCTCGGCCTGCCGCGCAGCGGTCGCCGCCGCACGCCGGGCCTGCGCCGGGAAGAGGTGGCGATGCTCGCCGACGTGGGTGTGACCTGGTACACCTGGCTGGAGCAGGGCAGGGACGTCAACCCATCCAGCGCGGTGATGGCCGCTGTTGCGAAAGCGCTACAGTGCACCCCGACCGAAGCCCGGCACCTGTTTGTGTTAGCCGGGTTGCCGCCGGGTGAAGCCCCGCAGGCGGTCTGCTGCGAGGGTATCAGCGAAGGCACGCGCCGCCTGCTGGATACGCTGATGCCGAAACCGGCCAGCATTCAGAAACCGAACTTCGACATCGTGGCGTGGAACGACAGCTTTGGCCACCTGATGGGGGTCGATTTCAATGAAATCCCGCCGGAAGACCGCAACTGTATTTACCTGTTCCTCACCCATCCGGCGTGGCGCGCGCGGCTCGGCAGACGCGACGACGTGCTGCCGATATTTGTCTCCTATTTCCGCGCGGCAATGGCGGAGCACCGGGGCGACCCGCTGTGGGAAGCCAAGCTGGCGCGCTTCTTTGCAGTGTCCGAAGAGTTCAAAACCCTGTGGCACCAGCGCAACGACGTGCGCGGTGTGGAAAATCAGCTCAAGCTGTTTACCCATCCCGAGCTGGGGGATTTTACGCTGCAGCAGATGTACTGGTACTCCGCGCCGCGAAACGGGTCGCGGCTGCTGGTTTATCTGCCGGTGGATGAGGCAGGGGAAAGGGCGATGGACTGGCTGGCGGCGCAGGGGAAATAAGTTTTTTGCGAGGTGTTTTCAGGGAATCAAAGCGGATCCGGTTCAGCTTTTTAAAAACGGGTAAGGTGGGACACGAAAAGCTAAATTAGCCTTTAATGCAAATTGCCTTATATGCTAATATCATCAGGGATGAATAACCGTGTTCAGACTTATCGTTCATGAGGCGGTCAGGGAAGAGATTCTCTCACTGCCTGCTGGGGTCCAGGCAAAGCTGATTCGCCAGCTTGATAAATTACGCGCTAACCCGACAGCACTGCGGGAACCTGACAGCAAACCCTTACCGCATGGTTTGTTCGAAATCAGAACCGTCGGGCTGATCCATACTCGGGGGATTTACGTTTATCAGCGGGACAAGACAATTTTTCTGCTGCGAGTGTTTATCAAGAAAACGCAAAAAACGCCCGCTGCTGAACTTCGTCTGGCACTGAAGCGACAACAGGAGATGTTGGATGAGCAAGAAGATTATTGACTGGGATGAACTCCGATCTGAGCTGTTAAGCGATTCAGAGGTACAGGCCTCTTTTGATGCTGAAGAACGAAAAGAGCGCCTGCGAGAAATGTTGGCGCAATGGCGAAACCAGGCCGGTCTGACACGCGCGCAGGTGGCGGAGCGAATGGGCGTCAGCGCACCCACCGTATCAAGAATGGAAGCGAATATAACCCGGGCGAGTCTTGATACCTTAACGCGTTATGCACTGGTGTGTGGGGTTAAACACCCGCAGATTACGCTTTATTGAAAACAGGCACGCCGGCCAGCGTGCCAGAAGGGATTAGCACTCAGTCACAATCGTGCTCAGCGGCAGGCGTGACTTCGGCAGCGTGGCGTTAAAATCTTCCACGCTGTGGTGCCCAACCGGGACCACCACCAGGCTGGTGAAGCCTTTCTCTTTCAGGCCAAACTCTTCGTCGAGGATCGCGGCGTCGAAACCTTCAATCGGTACCGCGTCCAGACCCATCGCGCCAACGCCCAGCAGGAAGTTGCCGACGTTCAGGTAAACCTGCTTCGCCATCCACTGGTCGTCATCTTTCAGATCCACACGGTGCATGTCGGCGAAGTAGGTGCGGCCTTTGTGGTTTGCGGCTTTGGCTTCCGGCGTATTGAAACGGCCATCGGCTTCTTCCTGATCCACAACGCGCTCCAGCCAGGCATCGTCCATCGCGGTTTTCGCGCAGAACACCACCACGTGAGAGGCATCCAGCATTTTGCGTTCGTTGAACACGTAGGTGCCCGCAGCAGATTTTGCCACGCGCGCTTTTCCTTCCTCGGTGCTGGCGATAATAAAGTGCCACGGCTGGGAGTTGGTGCTGGACGGGCTGTACTGCAGCAGGGTTTTGATGTTTTCCGCTTGTTCCGCGGTCAGTTTTTTGGTTGGGTCGAACGCCTTGGTGGAGTGGCGTTTCAGGGCGACAGAAATGATATCCATAACAACTCCTGGTGATGAAATTCGCCCGCTCGCGGGCGCGAAAGGAATGCAGATTACAGCGGGACGCGGAAAAAGATAAGTGCGATTCGAGCGGTTATACTGTTCGGCACAGACGAACAATCAGGCCGGACGTAGCCACTTTTGGTCTTTTTTCGGCAGCTTATCGACGACCAGATTCCACGAATCCGCGATCAGGTCGGTGACCAGTTCAGGCGTGATGTCCTCGGTGCCGTAGAGCGAAATCCAGTGCTTCTTATTGAGGTGATAGCCCGGCTCAACGCCACGGTAAATCTGCTGGTTTAACAGGGATTTTTCCGGGTCGGATTTCAGGCTTACGTGGGGGCGTCCGTGCGCGGTGGCCATCAGCATAAAAATTTTCCCGCCCACTTTAAACACGTCATACTCCGGGCCGAACGGCCAGCAGTGTTCGGTGAAAGGCATCTCCAGCGCCACGCGCATTGCGTGCTCCTGCAGGGATTTACTGTCCATCGCTATCCTCCTGAGCCAGCCCGCGCCACATGGCCTCAAAACCCAGCGCTTTAAAATCCACGGCGCGTGACGGATCGCGGGTGGCAAACTCCATGGTGGTTTCCGCCAGCGATAAGAAAAGCGCATCGCCAAACGTTTTAAATTCATCCGACATAAACACCGGGCGCACCGAACGACGGCACAGCTCATGGAGTTCCGGGAACATCTCTTTCACCGCCTGTTCCGTTTCGGTGCTTAGCTTTTCACTGACGCCAATCTGGCGGATCGCCGCATGAGACACGGGGTTACGAATACCCCAGTCCACGTAGCTGTTCCAGATATTGCGGGTATGTTCTTTGGGAAGCGTGATGGTGCGATCGAGATTTGCCAGCATGGCCTGGCAGAGATCCTGCTTCAGGTGCAGATAGAGGGCATTCAGCAGATCGTCTTTAGTCGGAAAGTAGCGAAACAGGGTACCCTCGGCGACGCCCGCGTTACGGGCGATTAACGCCGTTGAGGCGGCGATACCCGACTGTGCAAATGCCACCGTTGCGGCTTCCAGTAAGGCCTGTTTTTTATCTTCACTCTTCGGACGTGCCACTAAATTTTTCCCCCTGTCAATTGTAAAAACCTGATTGAAACACGTGCTTTGACACGCTGCAACGCGGAATGTCAAAGATCGAAAACGTCTTGACGACTTTATCATCATATCTATAATGAGTGCTTACTCACTCATAATCAAGTTTACCCCGCGCAAACTATCGGATGGGGCGCGTTTTCGGGTCAGGATATGAAAAAACCTCTCTTCATCTGCGTGGTGTTAATCATGATCATAGCTTCAGCTGCGAGTTTACCGTTTGTTCTGAATGCCGGATTCGGCCAGCCACCGCAGGGTGAGCAGCTCACTGAAGTGGAGGCCTCCCCCCAGTATCGCGAGGGAAAATTCCACAATACGCTGCCGACGCCGGGTTATAACGGCGACAAAAATATGCTGGTCGCCACGTGGGATTTTCTGACCAAAAAAACCGAAAATGCGCGCCCGGCTCAGCCGCTGCCGCTGGTGAAAACCGATCTTGCGAGCCTGCCGCTGGAGCAGGACACCCTGGTGTGGCTCGGTCACTCCTCGTGGTATATGCAGCTCGCGGGTAAACGCATCCTGATCGATCCGGTGCTCGGCAACTACGCCGCACCGTTCTCGTTCCTCAATAAAGCCTTTGCCGGGGAGTACCCGTGGAGTGCGGAGAGCATGCCGGAAATCGACCTGCTGATTATCTCGCACGATCACTACGATCATCTGGATTACGCCACCATCAGGGCGCTGCTGCCGAAGGTGAAGCGCGTGGTGACACCGCTGGGCGTCGGATCCCACCTTCGCTACTGGGGAATGAAGCCTGAGATTATTGACGAGCGCGACTGGAACCAGTCGGTGCGCGTCAGCGATGAACTGACGGTGCATGTTCTGCCGGCGCGCCACTTCTCCGGGCGCGGCATCAAGCGCGATCGGACCCTGTGGGGCAGCTTTATGTTCGTCACGCCAGAGCAGAAGGTTTATTACAGCGGGGATTCCGGTTACGGCCCGCACTTTAAGGCCATCGGCGAGCAGTTTGGTGAGGTGGATTTAGCCATCATGGAAAACGGCCAGTACGACCAGGACTGGAAGTACATCCACATGCTGCCGGAGGAAACGGCGCAGGCCTCGGTGGATCTGAACGCGAAAGCCGTGGTGCCCGGGCACAACGGGCGCTTCGTGCTGGCGAAACATACGTGGAACGATCCGCTGATCCAGCTGGCTAAAGCCAGCAAGGATAAAAACTATCGGCTGCTGACGCCGGAACTGGGCGAGCCCGTCCGGGTGAGTGACGCCACGCAAACCTTTCGCGCGTGGTGGGAATAATGTTTAAGCGAGAAGCAGAGGGGGACAGCTGTATGACCATTTCCGCTCAAGTCATCGACACTATCGTCGAATGGATCGACGACAATCTGCACCAGCCATTACGTATAGAAGAGATTGCCCGCCACGCGGGTTATTCGAAGTGGCACCTGCAGCGGTTATTTATGCAGTACAAAGGGGAGAGCCTGGGGCGTTATATCCGTGAACGCAAGCTGCTGCTGGCGGCGCGCGACCTGCGTGAATCGGACGCGCGCGTGTACGATATCTGCCTGCGCTACGGGTTTGACTCGCAGCAGACGTTTACCCGCATCTTCACCCGTACGTTCAACCAGCCGCCGGGTGCGTATCGTAAAGAGAACCATAGCCAGACACATTAACATGTCGCGCGTAGGCCGGGTAAGGCGTAGCCGCCACCCGGCTTTTTTGTGGGTACAGTGCCCGTAAGTTGCCCGGTGGCGCTGCGCTTACCGGGCCTACGAATAGCTTACCAGCGGTAATTCACCGTTGCCGTCACCGTACGGCCAATCCCGTAGAAGCACGCCGTATCGCTTGCGCACGACGCCACATACTTCGTGTCGGCCACGTTATTGACGTTGAACTGCACGCTCGCCCCTTTCAGGCTGCGGTTCATCTCGCCCAGATCGTAGCTCAGCATCGCGTCATACAGATCCACCGACGGCACCTTGAAGGTGTTCTTCGCATCGCCGTAGCTGGTGCCGATGTAGCGCATCCCCACGCCAGCGGTCAGGCTCTTCAGCGCGCCGCCTGGAACCGTATAGCTGGCAAATGCCGATGCCATATGCGCCGGAATACGCGCCGGGGTTTTGCCCTCGGTGCCCGCCACCGTGGTGCTTTTGGTTTTTGCATCGGTGTAGGTGTACGAGCCAATCAGGTTGATGTTGTCCATCAGCGTGGAGTGGATTTCCGCCTCAACGCCTTTTGAACGCACCTTGCCCGCGTTCTCAAACCAGCCTTCGGCGCTGTTGTAGGTCGCCACATTGTCCTGGGTTAAATCGTACAGCGCGAGGGTCATCAGCGTGCTGTCGACCGGCTGATACTTCAGGCCAATCTCGGTCTGCTCCCCGGTGGTGGGCTTGAAGGGGGCAACGCCCGGCGCGCGGTTGGTTTGCAGGTTCGGTTCAAACGAGGTGCTGTAGCTGACGTACGGCGACAGGCCAGAATCGAACGCGTACAGCAGGCCGGTTCGCCAGGTAAACTTGCTGTCGTTCTGCTGGGTAAGGCTGCCGTCGGTGAAGTCGTTGGTTCGCACTTCGCTCCAGTCGTAGCGGCCGGAGACCAGCCATTCCCAGCTGTTCCAGCTCATTTGATCCTGCAAATACAGCCCCATCTGGTCGAGATTTTGCTGCTCGTCGGTGGCCGTTTTGAAGGTGCTTTCATCCACGTTCACGCCGTATACCGGGTTCGTCCAGTCGAGGTCATACTGCGAACCGCTCCCGCGTGCCAGCAGCTGCTTATCTTTGCTGGTCTTGTAGTCGAACCCGCCGAGCAGGGTGTGGCCGACGCTGCCGGTCTCCAGCAGATACTCAAGCTGGTTATCCAGGCCAAATTCGTTGGTGGTGCGCTCTTCATGCTGCGCGCGTCGCGTCAATACCGTGCTGTTGGCGGTGCTGCTGGCGTAAACGAGGTAACGGTATTTTTGTTTGATGCTGGCGTAACGCGCGTTCTGGCGGAAGGTGAGGTCGTCGGCGAACTGATGCTCCAGCTCGTAGCCGATCGTCGTCTGCTCGCGCCAGGACTGATTGTAATTCGGATCGCTGACGTTAAAGTCGCGCGGGATGTATTGCCCGTCGACGCTTTTGACCGTGCCGTAGGCGGGCAGGAAGTTGCGGTAGCCCGCATCCGGATCCTTCTGGTAGCTGGACAGCAGCGTAAAGCGGGTCTGGTCGTTCGGGTACCAGGTGATGGCAGGCGCGATCGCCATCCGCGTCTCTTTATAATCGTCCACCTGATTGTGCTGGGTACGGGCGATACCGTTGACGCGATACAGCACGCGGCCGTCGTCGCTCAGCCTGCCGCCGAAATCAAACGCGCCTTCTGCCAGATCGTTATTGCCGGTGCGGAACTGCACGTTGTGAATGGCCTCCGCCGTTGGGCGCTTGCTGGTCATGCTGATTAACCCGCCAGGGTTGACCTGACCAAACAGCACCGACGCCGGGCCGCGCACCAGCTCCACGCGCTCCAGCAGCCACGGGTCAATCGTACCCGTCTGGGACGAGGCCGTCGCGCCGAAGCTCAGGCCGTCGAGGAATTTTGGCACATAGCTAAAGCCGCGCACGAACACCTCGTCGTTACGGTTCGACGAGCCGCGGTACTCGGTAAACACGCCCGCCGAGTAGCGCAGCGCCTGCGAGACGGACGTCACGTCCTGCATGTTCATCTGATCGCGGGTGATCACCGATACCGACTGCGGCGTTTTCACGATCTCCGCGCGGGTCTTGGTCGCAGAGAGCGTCTGGGTTGCCACAATCCCTTTTACCGGAGCGGTGGGATCTTCACTCACGCCCTGCGTCACCGTTATGGTTTCTTCTCTATTATCAGCCTGCGCCGTCATGCTGGTCGTCACCAGGCTCAGCAGCCATAGCTGCATTATCTTATTATTTTTAAACATTTTTTCTACTCATCCTTGGTTGCTATCGCCATAAAAACACCGTTAAAACGCGTTAGATGATATTGCAAATTATTACCATTTGCATTAGCGTTGGTAACAAATTTCGGCGGGGAACAAGCGGTAATGAAGAGGGTATGGAGCGGATTATTACTCGGGATAGGCGTGCTGCCTGCGGTGGCGGCAACCTGTGAACACTCTTCCCGGCAGGGAGACGTCCAGGGGAAGTTTGATGCCAGCGGTGAAGTCTGTTTTATGCTTCCAGAGCTTGCTGAAAACTATGTTTCGGCCACGCTGAACGGCGTAACGGATGCCCGCCTGCTGGACGGGCAAAACCGGAATATCCGCACGCTGATCGAAAGCGGGCCAGCCGATGGCGAACACACGCTGCTGTTTGCTCTGCCGGTAAAGCAGGGCACCACTCTGATGCTGCGCGGTGAAGCGGGTAAGCCGTGGCGTTTTCAGTGGCGGATGAAAGAAACTTCCGCATTACCGCGCGTGCAGATGCTTGCACCTGAAAGCCCGACGCTTCAGGCGCTGGCAAAAGAGATTGCTGACGGAGGGCGTACCGACGCGTTCTGGCAGACGCAGATTCGGCAGGGAACGCCGATGGTGGAGCCGGTGGACGCAGAACATAAGCGCGTCACCTTCCTGTGGCGCGGTGCCAGGGATAACGTCTTTATTCTCGGCTCACCGGCGGGGGATCACGACCCGCTGTTCCGCCTGGGCAACAGCGACGTCTGGTTCCGCAGCTATGTGGTGCCCGCCGACACGGTGATGCAGTACAAGCTCGCGCCCGATGTGCCGATCGTCGAGGGTTCCTCACGCGATCAACGTCGCGCGATCCTGGTGAGCGCCCAGGCCGATCCGCTCAACCCGAATACCTTTGGCGAACAGAAGACTGACCGTTGGAAACGCTATTCGCTGCTCGATCTCAGCCCGGCACGCTATTGCTCCGTGCAGGCCACGGCCCAACCGCTGGTCCACGGATCGTTAAGCCGCCAGAGCATCACCAGCAAAATCCTCGGTAATTCCCGCGAGGTGATGGTCTATAAACCGCGCGGCGCACAGCCTGCACGCTGGACGCTCATCCTCTTCGACGGGCAGATTTATCAGGACGAATACCATTTCGCTAACGTGCTGGACGGTCTTATTGCCCGCCATCATCTTCCGCCGATTAACGTGGTGTTTATCGACAGCCTCGATCACGCCCGACGCGGCCACGAGCTGCCGCCGAACCCGGACTTCGCCGACTTTATGGCGCACGAGCTGCTGCCCTGGCTGCGCGGGCAGGGCATCGCGATGCAGCGGCAGAAAACGGTGCTGGCGGGGTCGAGCTACGGGGGAATCGCGTCGTCATGGGTCGCGCTGCGCTATCCGCGCCTGTTTGGTAACGTGCTGAGTCTTTCAGGTTCGTACTGGTGGGCGCCGAAAGGGGAGGCTCCCGGCTGGCTGACGCGGCAATATCAGCGGTCGCCGCCGTATCCGGTGCGCTTCTGGCTGCAGGCCGGAAAGTTCGAAACTTCGGGGCCGGGCGGGGGCATTTACCGCACCACGCAGGATTTCGAACAGGCGTTGAGGGAGAAAGGATATCGCGTCAGCTTCCATCCCTCATCCAGCGGCCACGACTACGCGGCCTGGTGTGAAGCGCTGATCCACGGCATGCGTGACTTCACCGGCTTACGACGCCAGTGAAAACCAGCGGCGCCAGACGAAACGCAGGATGAAGAATTCGATGGCGCCGAGGGCTAAAAACCACAGGCAGAATAGAATGGTGTAGAGCTGGTTAAGATCGACCATATGGAAGGTCGTCATCAGCTTCTGCGCCAGCACCAGACCCAGCGACGGCGCGGGTAACAGCAGGCAGGAGATCAGGGCCAGCAATAGAATGCCCCCCGCCGTAAGCAGCGATTCTAACGGGTGTTTCATCGTAATGTTAATCGTCAGTTAAAAATGTCATTGTCCGGCATTCTGTAACGTAAAGCAATATCAGCCCCGCTGGCCTTTTTGAATAAAACAACGTCATTATTACTGCGAATAAATAACAATATCCGACCCGGCGTTTATATTAATATCGCGTTATGTAAATAAATGTCCGTATCAGGAAAATAATTTTACAAATGTATAGGTGCTGTATCCAATTAACGTGGCAATAACAATGGCTGCGACAATGTATAACGCCAGGCGTCGTCCGCGATAAATACCAAACATGGTTCCCCCTCGTTTAATGTTGGTTTAGAAATATTTTGTAAAAATCAGCTCATCGAAATAGTTTTAATCAGTTTTGAATAACCGAGTAGTCATTATATTGCGGTAGATCAATTTTACCCGCAAGACTTAAAAATGAATTTATTTAGCCAGAAAGGAATTCAGGCTTCTGTTCACCGGATATTGAAGGAAAAATACGATGACCGAAAAAAAATTGTCCCCAAACATGCCGCCTTCCGGCGGGCTGGCATACCAGCAGACCGTCGAGCAGGTGCTCACTCACACGCAGAGCCAGGCCAGCGGTCTGGATCGTGCAGAGGCGCAGGCGCGTCTGCAAAAATCAGGTCCTAATGCGCTGCCGGAGAAAAAAGGGAAACCCGCCTGGCTGCGTTTTTTGGCCCATTTTAATGATGTGCTGATTTATGTCCTGCTGGCCGCCGCCGTATTAACGGCAGTAATGGGCCACTGGGTGGATACGCTGGTTATTCTGGGCGTCGCGGTAATCAATGCTTTAATTGGCCATATTCAGGAAAGCAACGCGGAGAAATCCCTGAAGAGTATTCGCAATATGCTCTCCAGCGAGGCGCGCGTTATTCGTAACGGTAGCCACGAAACCATACCTACAACGGAAATAGTCCCGGGCGATATTATTGTATTACGCGCAGGGGATCGTATTCCGGCGGATATGCGTTTAATCGAAGCGCATAATTTACGCGTGGAAGAGGCGATTCTGACCGGTGAATCCACCGTGGTGGATAAACACATTAATCCGCTGAGCGGTGAACTGCCGCTGGGCGACCGCACCAATATGGTCTTCTCCGGAACGACCGTCAGCGCGGGCGGCGGCGTCGGCCTGGTCACCGCGACCGGTAAGGATACGGAGCTCGGCCACATCAACCAGATGATGGCGGGTATCGAAAAGCACCGCACGCCGCTGCTGGTGCAGATGGACAAGCTGGGTAAAGCCATCTTCGCCATTATCCTGGCGATGATGGCCGCGCTGTTTGTCTTCAGCCTGGTGTTCCGCGAGATCCCGATGGGCGAGCTTCTGCTCTCCCTGATTAGCCTGGCGGTGGCCTCCGTGCCGGAAGGTCTGCCGGCGATTATCTCCATCATCCTCTCGCTGGGCGTGCAGGCGATGGCGCGCAAGCGGGCGATTATCCGCAAGCTGCCGACGGTCGAAACCCTGGGCGCGATGACCGTGGTTTGCTCGGATAAAACCGGCACCCTGACCATGAACGAGATGACGGTCAAAGCCATCATCACCGCCGACGCCTGCTATCGCGTGGACGGCAACAGCTACGAGCCGGTGGGTAACATCTACCTGGAAGGCAGCGACGAGCCGGTCCACATCCAGCCGGGCACCGTGCTGGAGCAGTACCTGCGCACCATCGACCTGTGTAACGACAGCCAGATGATTCAGGACGAGCGCGGCCTGTGGGGCATTACCGGTGGGCCGACCGAGGGCGCGCTGAAGGTTCTGGCGGCGAAGGCCAGCCTTGAGCCGGTCATGACCACGCTGGTTAACAAGATCCCGTTCGACTCGCAGTACAAGTACATGAGCACCCACTACCAGATTGGCGGTGAGGAGCAGATCCTGATCACCGGTGCGCCGGACGTGATTTTCGCCCTGTGCGCCGAGCAGCAGACCCGTAACGGTGCGGAAGCCTTCAACCGCGCGTACTGGGAAACCGAAATGGAGCGCTATGCGCGTCAGGGGCTGCGCATGGTTGCCGCGGCGTTTAAACCGGCGAACGGCGAGCAGGAATTGACGCACGACGACCTGAGCCACGGTCTGATCTTCCTCGGCATCGCCGGGATGATGGATCCGCCTCGTCCGGAAGCGATTGCTGCGATTAACGCCTGCCAGCAGGCGGGGATCCGGGTGAAGATGATCACCGGGGATCACCCGCAGACGGCGATGAGCATCGGCCAGATGCTGGGGATCACCAACAGCGAGCAGGCGGTGACCGGCTACGAGCTGGAGAAGATGGACGACGCCGCGCTGGCGGAAGCCGCGGTGAAGTATGACATCTTCGCCCGTACCAGCCCGGAGCATAAGCTGCGCCTGGTGAAAGCGCTGCAGGACAAAGGCGAAATCGTCGGCATGACCGGTGACGGCGTGAACGACGCCCCGGCGCTGCGTCAGGCTGACGTGGGCATCGCGATGGGCATCAAGGGCACGGAAGTGACCAAAGAGGCGGCGGACATGGTCCTGACGGACGATAACTTCGCCACCATCGCCAGCGCGGTGAAAGAGGGGCGTCGCGTTTACGACAACCTGAAGAAGACGATTCTGTTCATCATGCCGACCAACCTCGCGCAGGGGCTGCTGATTGTGATTGCGCTGCTGGCGGGGAACATCATTCCGCTGACGCCGGTGCTGATTCTGTGGATGAACATGGCCACCTCCGCCACGCTCTCCTTCGGCCTGGCCTTTGAGGCCGCCGAGCGCAACATCATGCGCCGTCCGCCGCGTCAGACCGGGCAGCACGTGATGGACGCCTACGCCGTCTGGCGCGTGGCCTTCGTCGGCACCATGATTGCCATCGCCGCTTTTGCGCTGGAAGCCTGGCTGGCCCCGCGCGGCCACAGCGCAGAGTTCATCCGCACCGTGCTGCTGCAGATGCTGGTCTGCGCCCAGTGGGTGTACATGATTAACTGCCGCAACACCGAAGGGTTCTCCCTGAACCGTGGCCTGCTGGCAAACAAAGGTATCTGGCTGGTGACGGGCGTGCTGTTCCTGCTCCAGGCGGCGATCATCTACCTGCCGTTTATGCAGATGCTGTTCGGCACCGAAGCCCTGCCGCTGCGTTACTGGTTCGTGACCCTGGCGGTGGCAGGCGTGATGTTCTTCGTCGTCGAAATTGAGAAGCGACTGACCCGCAGGTTCCGCAAGGCTGCATAACCAAAACCTTACCCCTCACCCTATCCCTCTCCCCTAAGGGGAGAGGGGACCGCCCGGTTTTCTCGCTCTGCTCTGAGGTGAAGGGGCGGCTCGGTTTTCTCCCTCGCCCCTTTGGGGAGAGGGCCGGGGTGAGGGGAACACATCTGAGGTACTCCCATGAAACTCCCACTCCTGTTCGCGCTCCTCGCCTGCACCCTGCAACCCGTATTCGCCGCCGCCATTCCCGTTCGCGTCGCCGCCGTGGAGCAGACCGCCCACGCCGCCGAGCGCCAGATCCCGGGCCGTATCGAAGCGATTCACACCGTTGAGCTGCGCGCCCGCACGGAAGGCGTTATCACCAGAATCCACTTCCGCGACGGGCAGTACGTGAAAAAGGGCGACGTGCTGTTCGAGCTGGACGACGCCGAGCCGCGCGCCGCCCTGCGCCTCGCGCAGGCCGAGGTGAGAAGCGCCGAAGCCACGCTGCGTCAGGCGCAGCAGCAGCTTTCCCGCTTTGAAAGCCTGGGCAGCAGCAACGCCATCAGCCGTCACGACGTGGATAACGCCCGCATGCAGCGGGACGTCGCCAGCGCCGCGCTGGAGCAGGCCAAAGCCCG
Source organism: Enterobacter sp. MGH 24 (assembly GCF_000493015.1). Taxonomy (NCBI): domain Bacteria; kingdom Pseudomonadati; phylum Pseudomonadota; class Gammaproteobacteria; order Enterobacterales; family Enterobacteriaceae; genus Enterobacter; species Enterobacter sp. MGH 24. The sequence goes on from NZ_KI535657.1 coordinate 2,612,298, forward strand.
TCTCGACACCCGCAGCGTCACCCTCAACTACACGCGCATTATTTCGCCGATTGACGGGCGCGTGGGGCACAGCCAGTTCCACGTCGGCAGCCTGGTCAACCCTGCCAGCGGCGTGCTGGTGGAGGTGGTGCAGCTCGATCCCATCCGTATCGCCTTTGCGCTGGAGGAGGGGGAGTTTGCCACCAAAGCCGGACAGCATGCGGATATCAGCGCCATGAAGCAGGCCTGGCAGGTGCTGATTGACAGCAACGGCCAGCGCGTCAGCGGTGAGCTGACCTCCGTGGATAACCGCATCGACCCGCGCACCGCCAGCGTGATGCTGCGCGCCGAGTTCGCCAACCCGCGCCATCAGCTCCTGCCCGGCGGCAACGTGAACGTCTACCTGCGTCCGGCAAGCGAGCAGCCGGTGCTGACTCTGCCCGCCGCCGCGGTACAGCAGAACGGCGACGGGTTCTTTGCGTGGGTGGTTAACGCCGACGGCAAAGCCGAAATGCGTCCGCTGAAAATTGCCGGGCAGATTGGCCAGCAGTTCCAGATTGCCTCCGGCGTGAAGCCCGGTGAGCGAGCGATTACTGACGGCGCACAGCGCGTGCAGCCAGGCGCCGCCGTCCAGATACTGAATTAAGGAGCCATCATGCTGACGTTTTTCATCAAACGCCCGCGCTTCGCGATGGTGATTGCGCTGGTCATCGCCCTGCTGGGGGCCATTGCGCTGAGGATTATCCCGGTGGAGCAGTACCCGCAGATCACCCCGCCGGTGGTGAATGTGTCTGCCAACTGGCCGGGCGCCAGCTCGGCTGACGTGGCGGAGGCCATCGCCACGCCGCTGGAGACCCAGCTTAACGGCGTGGATCACATGCTCTATATGGAGTCCACCAGCTCGGACGAAGGCACCTATAGCCTGAACATTACCTTTGCGGCGGGCACCGATCCGGACCTCGCCGCCATCGACGTGCAGAACCGCGTGGCGCAGGCCGTAGCGCAGCTCCCGACCGAGGCGCAGCAAAACGGCGTGCAGGTGCGCAAGCGCGCCACCAACCTGATGATGGGGGTAAGTCTTTACTCACCGAACAACACCCACACGCCGCTGTTCGTCAGCAACTACGCCAGCACCCAGGTGCGCGAGGCGCTGTCTCGCCTGCCGGGCGTCGGGCAGGTGCAGATGTTCGGCGCGCGCGACTACAGCATGCGCATCTGGCTGCGTCCGGACCGCATGAACGCCCTGAACGTCACCACCGACGACGTGGCGCAGGCGCTGCGCGAGCAGAACGTGCAGGGGGCGGCAGGCCAGGTCGGCACGCCGCCGGTGTTTAACGGCCAGCAGCAGACGCTGACCATCAACGGGCTGGGCCGCCTGAACCAGGCCGACGACTTTGCCGACATCATTATCCGCGCGGGCGAGATGGGCCAGCTGGTGCGCCTGAAGGACGTCGCCACCATCGAGCTCGGCTCGCGCAGCTACAGCTCCGGCGCGCAGCTGAACGGGCATGATTCCGCCTACCTCGGCATCTACCCGACGCCGTCCGCCAACGCCCTGCGCGTGGCCGACGCGGTGCGCGCGGAGCTGGAACGACTCTCGACGCGCTTCCCGGACGACCTGGTCTATGAGGTGAAGTTCGACACCACCTCCTTTGTGGCCGCGACCATTAAAGAGATCGGCGTCTCGCTGGCGCTTACCCTGCTGGCGGTAGTGGTGGTCGTTTCCCTGTTCCTGCAAAGCTGGCGCGCGACGCTGATTGTCGCGCTCGCCATTCCGGTGTCGCTGGTGGGCACCTTCGCGGTACTCTACACGCTCGGCTACTCCGCCAATACGCTGAGCCTGTTCGCCATTATTCTGGCGCTGACCATGGTGGTGGATGACGCCATCGTGGTGGTGGAGAGCGTCGAAACGCTGATGGCGGAAGGGCAGAGCCGCACGGCGGCGACCGCGCTGGCGCTGCGCCAGATTGCCGGGCCGGTCATTGCGACGACGCTGGTACTGCTGGCGGTGTTTGTGCCGGTGGCGCTCCTGCCGGGGATTGTCGGCGAGCTGTACCGCCAGTTCGCGGTGACGCTCTCCACCGCCGTCACGCTCTCAAGCCTCGTGGCGCTGACCCTGACGCCCGCCCTGTGCGCGCTGCTGCTGCGCCCGCGACCGGAGAAACCTGCGGCAGTCTATCGCGCCTTTAACCGCGGGCTGGACGCCACGCGCGGCTTCTATACCCGCATCGTGAACGTATTAAACCTGCGCCCGTGGCTGGCGCTGCTGGCTACCGCGGGTGCGGCGGCCGTGGTGGCGTTCAGCTTTATGTCGATGCCCAAAGGCTTCCTGCCGCAGGAAGATCAGGGCTACTTCTTCGCCAGCGTCCAGCTGCCGGAAGCGGCCTCGCTGGAGCGTACCGAAGCGGTGATGACCACGGCGCGCGAATTAATCGCCAAAAACCCGGCGGTGGAGGACGTGATTCAGGTCTCCGGGTTTAACATCCTCAACGGCACCAGCGCCTCCAACGGCGGGTTTATCTCCATCATGCTCAAAGACTGGAGCGAGCGTCCGCCGCTGGATGAGGTGATGGGCACCCTGCAGCGCCAGCTGCTGGCCCTGCCGGAAGCCACCATCATGACCTTCGCGCCGCCGACGCTGCCGGGGCTGGGCAACGCCTCCGGCTTCGACCTGCGCATCCAGGCGCAGGCGGGGCAGAGCCCGGCGGAGCTGGAGCGCGTGACGCGCGCGGTGCTGGCGAAAGCTAACCAGCATCCGCAGCTGAGCCGCGTGTTCACCACCTGGAGCAGCAACGTGCCGCAACTGACGCTGACCGTTGACCGCGAGCGCGCCGCGCGCCTTGACGTGCCGGTATCGCGCATCTTCAGCAGCCTGCAAACCGCCTTTGGCGGCACGCGCGCCGGGGATTTCAGCGTCAACAACCGCGTCTACCACGTCGTCATGCAGAACGAGATGCAGTGGCGCGAGCGCGCCGAGCAAATCAGCGAGCTGTTCGTGCGCAGCAACAGCGGCGAGCGGGTGCGCCTGAGCAACCTGGTCACCATTACGCCGAGCGTCGGTGCGCCGTTCCTGCAGCAGTACAATCAGTTCCCGTCCGTGTCGGTGAGCGGCTCGGCGTCGGCTGGGGTGAGCAGCAGCACGGCGATGGCGGCAATGGGCGAGCTTCTGGCGGAGAATTTGCCTGCCGGGTACGACTACGCCTGGAGCGGCATGTCGTATCAGGAGCAGCAGACCGGCAATCAGGCGATATGGATCGTGCTGGCGGCGGTGGTGATGGCGTGGCTGTTCCTCGTTGCCCAGTACGAGAGCTGGACGCTCCCGGCGAGCGTGATGCTCTCGGTGCTGTTCGCCATCGGCGGGGCGCTGGTCTGGCTGTGGCTGGCGGGCTATGCCAACGACGTGTACGTGCAGATAGGTCTGGTGCTATTGATAGCCCTCGCCGCCAAGAACGCAATTCTTATCGTGGAGTTTGCCCGCGCGCGGCGCATGGACGGGATGGCGATTGTCGATGCCGCAAGGGAAGGGGCCTCGCGCCGCTTCCGCGCGGTGATGATGACCGCCGTGTCGTTCATTATCGGCGTATTGCCGATGATGCTGGCGACCGGGGCGGGTGCCCAGAGCCGCCGCATCATCGGCACCACGGTGTTCAGCGGTATGCTGGTGGCGACCGTGGTGGGGATCCTGTTTATCCCGGCGCTGTTCGTGCTGTTCCAGCGCCTGCGCGAGTGGGGCCACGGCCTTACGGACTCGTCGCCCACAGCTCGCAGTGTTTCTGAACCAGAGAGATTAGCGAGCCGCCGTCGGCGATAAATTCCCGCATGCGCTGCGCCTCGCTCTTGCCCTGCTTTAACAGCAGGGCGATTTCATTGATGGCGCTCGTCGCGCCGAGCTTCTCAGCCGACGGCGCAACCTGCTCCAGCAGCCACGAAATGTCTTCCGCCACGGTTTTGTGCTCGCCGGTGTGCACGTCCGTCAGGATCCCCTCCAGCCCGTAGCGACACGCCTGAAAACGGTTAAAGCGGTACAGCAGAAAATCTTTTTCCTGATGCTTATAGGGCCGGGCGGTCAGCAGCCAGTGCGACGTCGCCTGAATCAGCCCGGCGATGTTAATCGCGTGGCCGAGCGTCAGCGGCGTATCCATCACCCGCACCTCGACGGTGCCGAAGTGCGGGCTGGGGCGGATGTCCCAGTGCAGATCTTTAATGCTGTCGATCATGCTGGTCGAACTCAGGCGGCGGAACAGCCCCTCGAACTCCTGCCAGCTGTTGACCCACGGCATCTGGCCGTTATCCGGGAACCCGGAAAAAATGTTAAGCCGCGACGAGGAGAACTTCGTGTCCGTGCCCTGCATGTACGGCGAGGCCGCCGCCAGGGCGATAAAGTGCGGGACAAAGCGCGACAGGCCGTGCAGCAGGTAGATGGCGTCATCCCCGGTCCGACAGCCGACGTGCACGTGCTGGCCGAATACCGTCGCCTGCAAAATCAGGTAGCCAAAGCGCTCCAGCGTGACGTTATAGCGCTCGTCGTCGCACACCTCCTGCCGCTGCCACTTCTGAAACGGATGCGTCCCGCCGCCGCAAATCTGGATATGCTGCTCCGCCGCGGCGCGCAGGATGCTCTGCTGCATCACCGAGAACTGCGCGGCCGCCTGGTCGATGTTCTGGCACACGCCGGTGGCGATTTCGAGCATGCTTTCGGTGATGTCGTGTTTGACTTCGCCGCCTTTGATGTCGTCTTTGACGGCGGCGATGAGCGCGGAGGAGTCCTGGCTGAGATCGTACCCCGGCGGGTTAACCACCTGCAGTTCGAGCTCGATGCCGAGGGTGAAAGGTTCAGAGGACTTAAAATCGGGTAAAGGCATGGCGCACTCCGTTGTCTGTTGTGTGTTGAGTATAGACAACGGCGTGGCGCTCACTTTTGAGGGTGGTATAACTGTTAGCAGGCTTAGCGAAAAGGGGAGTTAACCATGTCTGACCATCCTGTGATTGCGCTGATAGGTCCCGGTGCGATTGGGACCACCATTGCCGCAGTGCTGCACGACGCGGGCCGTACGCCGCTGCTGTGCGGACGCACCGCGCATCCTGAACTGCGTTTGCGCTACGACGAGGGTGAAACCGTGGTGCCCGGTCCGGTATTAACCGATCCGGCCGTCATCACGCGCCCCGTCGATCTCGTTTTTGTGGCGGTAAAAACGACGCAAAATGCCGACAGCGCCGGATGGCTGCGCGCCCTGTGCGATGAAAAAACGGTGGTCTGCGCCCTGCAAAACGGCGTGGAGCAGAAAGCCCAGCTTGAGCCGTGGGTTAACGGCGCAGCGGTGCTGCCGTCAGTAGTCTGGTTCCCGGCGCAGCGCGAGCCGGATGCGTCCGTGTGGCTGCGGGCCAAACCGCGCCTGACGCTGCCGGACGTGCCGCAGGCGCAGCGGGTGGTGGAGGCGCTTCACGATACGCGCTGCGCGGTTGAGCTCTCGGCAGATTTCGCCACTGTCGCCTGGCGCAAGCTGCTGCAAAACGCGGTCGCCGGGCTGATGGTGCTTTCTAACCGCCGCGCCGGGATGTTCAGACGCGGGGACATCAGCGAGCTTTCGCTGGCCTACCTGCGAGAGGGGCTTACCGTCGCCCGCGCCGAAGGGGCTAAGCTGGGCGATGACGTGGCCCAGGAGATCCTGACAAACTTCCAGCGTGCGCCTGAGGACCTGGGCACCTCGATCCTTGCCGACCGTCAGGCCGATCGTCCGATGGAGTGGGATATCCGCAACGGCGTGATCCAGCGCTACGGCCGCAAACACGGTATTGCGGTGCCCATCAGCGACGTGGTGGTGCCGCTGCTGGCGGCGGGGAGCGAGGGGCCGGGCTAACGGCCGCTGTTTTTCCGCTCGGCAAAGTAGTGTGCGGGCGTGCTGCCCATCGCTTTTCTGAACATGGTGATAAACGCATTCACCGATTCGTACCCGAGCGTTGTCGCCACGTTCTGGACGGGCACGCCGCTTGCCAGCTCCCGCAGGGCAATAATCAAATGCAGCTGCTGGCGCCATCGCCCGAAGCTCAGCCCGGTCTCGCGCTGCATCAGGCGGGCAAACGAGCGCTCGCTGAGGGCGAGCCGTTTCGCCCACGCCTTCAGGGTGCTTCTGTCCTCCGGGCGGCTGACCAGCGCGTCGGCCATGGCGCGAATTTTCGGGTCGGCTGAGACCGGCAGGCTCAGCTTCTGCTGCGGCATGCTGGCGAGCTCGTCCAGCGTGACCCGGGTCAGCCTGGCGACGTGGCCGTCGGGGGGATAATCCACTCCTTCGTGCGTCAGACGATCGACCAGCTCCTTAATCAATGGCGAGATCGCCAGCGTGCAACACTTCTCCGGCAGCGCCGCCGCGCCGGGCTCAATAAACAGATAGTTGAGATGCGCGTTCCAGGTCGCTTTGGCGCTGTGCGGGATCCCGCCGGGGATCCAGACGGCGCAGTCCGGCGGCACGATCCAGATGTCATTCTCCGCGTAACAGCTGACCGCGCCGTATCGGGCAATAATCAGCTGCCCCTTGCGGTGGGTATGTACCGGCACTTCCGCGGCGTAGTCCACGAAGTCCAGATGACGCGCCACGGCAGGGGAGGCGCTAGAGTCAGGGTCATACAGCGTATGAGCGAGTTGAGGTTTCACGATTCTGGCAACTTTTAGGTATTTTTTGACAGAATAGAGTATTTAAGCAGGTCTGTAAGCCGGTAATAATCCCGGCATGAAAAACATTTTCTCTCATCCCGCACTGCGAAACGATGCGGGCGCGCTGATCTACGCCGCGAAGAGTTTCGCCGCAGCGATGCTCGCGTATTACCTCGCCCTGTCTATCGGCCTCGAGCGTCCTTCGTGGGCCATTATTACGGTTTATATCGTATCGCAGACGTCGGTGGGGGCATCGCTGAGCCGAAGCCTCTACCGGCTGGCCGGTACGGTTGTCGGGGCCTGCGCGACCGTTCTGATTATCCCCACCTTCGCGAATACGCCGATCCTGTGCAGCGTTGTGCTGACGGGCTGGATCGCGTTCTGCCTGTGGCTCTCCCTGCTGGAACGCACGCCCCGGGCCTATGCCTTCGTGCTGGCAGGCTACACCGCGAGCCTGATTGGCTTTCCGGCGGTGTCCGATCCCGGCGGCATCTTTAACGTCGCCATCGTCCGCGTGCAGGAGATCGTGATTGGGATTTTCTGCGCGGCGCTGATTCACCGTTACGTGCTGCCCGCGCGCGTATCAGGGCTGTTCAACGCGAAATTATCCCAGACGCTACAGGCCGCGCGCGGGCGGGTGGTGGATACCTTAGCCGGTAAACCCGATGCGGCTTCCGGCTCTCTGCATATGGCCCTGGCGCTGCAGTTCCTGCAGGGCATCAGCCACCATATTCCGTACGATTTTGCCCTCTCAGCCCCGGTGCGGCAGGCCAGAAAAGGGATTCACGATCGGCTGGCGCGGCTGGTTATCGTCAACTGTGAACTGCACGATCGCCTGCCAGCTATCGGAGCCCTGCCCGCCGACGTGCAGGCATTGCTGGAGGAGGTTCAGGCATGGCTGGCCGCTGAAGGCGCGGGTGCCAGCAGCACGGCAGAGGCGCTGCGGCTCCGCTGTGCGCTTCTCATCGATCGGTATGCCGCGCAGGCGCAGACGCTTGACGACGCGCTGCAGGTCAGTTTTATCCGCTACCTCTCGGAGGCTATCGCGCTTCTGCGGCAGTGCGAACGTCTTTCCGGGGCTATCCTTCACGCCAAACCCGTCTTTGGGGAGATGCAAACCCGCGCGGCAAAAGGCTACGTTTTTCACCGCGATCCTCTTACCGCCGCCCGCACGGCGCTGGGGGCTTTCGCCATCATCCTGAGCGGCTGTCTGGTCTGGATCTTTTCAGCGTGGCCGGATGGCGGTACGGCGGTGTCTATCCTGGGGGTCTGCTGCACGCTGTTTGGCAGCTTCGACACCCCGGCGCCGCACATTGTGAAGTACATCGTTGGCTCGTTCTGGGGCGTGCTGATAAGCCTGCTCTACAGCTTTGCGCTGCTGCCGCAGGTAAGCGATTTCCCGGTGCTGGTGGCGGTGCTTGCCCCGGCGTATCTGCTGGCCGGGTCGCTTCAGGCGCGTCCGCCCACCACGTTTATGGCGATGGGCATCACCCTGACGCTGCCCATTCTGTGCGAGCTGGGGGCGCACTACAGCGGAGACTTCGCCGTTGCGGCTAACACTGCCATTGCGCTCTTTGCCGCGACCGGTTTTGCCGTCATCAGCATGAGCCTGCTGCAAACCGTGCAGGCGGATGGCGCTATCACCCGCCTGCTGAACCTGTGCCAGCGCGACATTCGCCGCAGCGTGAAGGGCACGCTGCGGATTGATGAAACGCACTGGATCAACCTGATGATGGACCGCACCGCCCTGCTGCTGCCGCGTTTGCAGCGGAGTGAACATGCGCCAGAGCAGGCGCTTGACCGGCTGCTGCACGCGCTGCGTCTGGGGCTTTCGGTCATGCATTTACGCCGCGGTGACACACCGCCCGGCAGGGAGGTTGACGCGTTTTTTCATCAGATAAACGCCGCAGACCGCCACGCTTTACGCGAGCGGATCGCCACACTTATCGCGCACCATCTGCCTGCGGCAGATGAACATACGCGCCAGTTGGTCTTCAGGCTGGTGGATCTGCACTGTGCATTACGGGAGCCAGACCATGGTTAACGATCTCAATATCGGCGGGGTTTTGATTCCGGGGCTGCTGATGGTCGCCCTCGCGGCGCTGGTCTGCACGCTAAGCCTCGTCGCGCTTTTCTCTCTCAGCAGGCTTTACCGGCGCTTGCCGTTTCGCCCGCTGATGGATGTTTCAACCTGGATTGTCACCTTTTTCCTGCTGATGCAGGGTCTGACCGCGTTGGGGTTATTGTCATGAAATCACTGCTCTCTTTACTGGCTCGCTATGCGCTGACGTTGAGCGTCGTCGCGGCGGCCACGCTTCTGGCCTTTATGATGTGGAAACGCTACGCGCAAACGCCGTGGACCCGCGACGGCCGCGTGCGGGCGGACGTGGTGCAGATTGCGCCGGACGTCTCCGGGCCGATCATCAGCGTGGCCGTGCGGGACAATCAGTGGGTGAACCGGGGCGATGTGCTTTACGCTATCGATCCGCGCTGGCTTAAGCTGGCGGTGGTCAGCGCGCAGGCGGACGTCGAGTCGAAACGCCATGAGATGCTGATGCGCCAGGATGCGGCCCATCGCCGCACGCTGATTAAAAACGCGATCTCGAGCGAGGATTTGCAGCAAACCGGCAGCGCGGCGAACGTCGCGGTGGCCAATTATCACGGCGCGCTGGCCGCGCTGGATCTGGCAGAGCTGAATCTGGCGCACGCCACCGTGCGCGCGCCGGTTTCGGGGTACGTCACGCACCTGCGGCTTCGCCCCGGAGACTACGCGACGGCGGGGGAGACAAAGGTTGCCATCGTCGATGCCCACAGCTTCTGGGTGGTGGGGTACTTTGAGGAGACCAGGCTGCGCCATATTCGCGTCGGGGATGCCGCGCAGGTGGTGCTGATGGGGTATGAGCCTGTCATCACGGGTCACGTGGAGAGCATTGGGCATGGGATTGGGGACAGCAACGACGAGACGGGCGGGCTGGGGCTGCCCGACGTCGAGCCTACCTTCAGCTGGGTCCGGCTGGCGCAGCGCGTATCGGTGCGCATTCATATCGACAGGTTACCGGAGGGGGTTGAGCTGGTCGCGGGGCTGTCGGCGAGCGTGGCGGTGGGGGGATAGAGGTGAGTATGAATGTCTGTTTTGTGCCAGAAGCGGACAAGTCCATATCTGTATGTTAAATCCTCTAATGCATCAGAAAGTGAATGTTAAACGGATGCGTTCACTTCTGAGTGTCTTAACCACTCATTCACTGATATCGAATAAAGAAGGCTTGGAGGTGCATCTTTAACATCATGAATCTCTTTGACATATTTTAACCCCGACTTCTGGAGCACTTTCTGTGACGCCATATGATTCTCTCGAACAACAGCTGAAATCTCGGTTAATTTAATACTATCAAATCCAAATTTTATCGCGTATAGGGAAAATTCTGTGGCCAGGCCTTTACCCCAAGCCTCTGTAGATAAGCGATATCCAAGATTATTGATAACAATATCGTCATAATTACGAATCCCCAGCCCGCCAAAACCGATAATTTGATCAGGATTAGTAAGAAGTGAAATTGCCCAGTTTCCAAACCCATGAGCTTGCCAATGGTCGAGCCAGCGATTCATAACCATTTGTGAATGACCAATGTCCGGATATGGTCCCGCAGGATTAAACGTGTTCGTAGCGGGATCACCGTAAATTTTGAATAGATCGTTTACATCTGATGAGATTACAGGCCGAAGGTACAATCGATTTGTTTGAATTATCAACTTTATCTCCTAACGAATCATGCCATCAATATGCTTTATTAGATGGATCCTTTTGATTTAAGCACACTTTTACGTGGGAGTAACTGGCGAATACATTGACAGCTATGTCCGCTTCTCGCTCTTAACCGACATTCAACAGACAGCATTGTACTTTGCATAAGGCCGAAATCCCGCTTCTCACCCAGCAGTATTCCGTCCTCCCATCACCCGCCTCAGTGCGCCGTTATATACGGCTCCTTCACAAACTCCGCCAGTAGCCAAACCATATCATACAGCAGCCCAGTGAGTTCTTTCGCCACGCTCACAGGCAACGTCCCGCCCATCACCGCCAGCGTTAACGCGACGGTATAGTCCACCTGCAAAGTCGTCTCCTGCCAGCAGTCTGGCACGCAGGAGGTAACCTTTTCCCCTGCAATCAACTGTTCAACCAGATACGGCGGAAGATCATCATCGCAGCACTCACGCAGCCGCTTCAGCGCAGCCAGCAATCGCTCACAGAGCGTGGTAAACGTCAGCGCGTCGTCAGTTTCCACCAGCACGCTCACATAAGCGGTGCAGGCATCGGCCAGTTCGAAGAGATCCGCAGAATCGGAAATTGAAGTGTTGATGAGGTGATGAACAGCGCTTTCTTCAGAGAGCACGTAAGAAAATTTAGGAGTAGTCGCCATTTAGCATCCTCTTTGTCCAAAAAACGTAATGTAATGCTAACGGGTTCCTATGCCCGGTTACGGATGTGCCGCAACGCAGGCACTTTAAAACCGCGAAGAAGGGAAGAAAAGGGAGTCCCCTGAATTACATAAGGTTGCTTGCAGCTTTGCGAGGCGGCTTCCAGAAGGGCATTGCCGGGTGGCGGTTACGCCTTATCCGGCCTACAAAACCGAACCGTAGGCCCGCGCAAGCGCAGCGCCGCCGGGCACAGTTTGCACCGGGCTTACTCCTTATGCAGACCTTTTCATTTTGAGCAACCCTTCTACTCACGTCTGCGTCGCCAGGGAAGATGCCCCCCGCCGAACCGATGTCTGGCATCGCGAGCAGCCATCCGGGCGTTTAAATGGTTAAAATAAATAATAATAATCATTGCGCAATAAATTTCGCTGTGTCTTAATAGCGTCATCGGTTTGGAATACAGACCTTATGAAAGCAGTTTTAGTAAAGCAGTCCTCAGTTCAGGTGTTATCCATAGATAATCCTTCTTCGTGAGCCTCCTCCTAAGTGCCAAATAAGTAACTCTCGAAATACAGGCCATCATCGCCGCGCTTAAGTGGCTCATAAATTAAGGATTTATCAATGTCTAATAAAATGACTGGTTTAGTAAAATGGTTCAACGCAGATAAAGGTTTTGGCTTTATCACCCCTGACGACGGCAGCAAAGATGTATTCGTACACTTCTCTGCTATTCAGAGCGACAATTTCAAAACGCTTGATGAAGGTCAGAAAGTTTCCTTTACTATTGAGAATGGCGCAAAAGGTCCTGCAGCTGGAAATGTTTCTCCACTGTAACCTGCGCTAAATATCAGTGCGGCGTACGATAGCGATGAAGACAATAGTCCGAGCAGTTAAGCTGTACTGATAAAAAATAAACCCGCACCTTTGCGGGTTTTTTATTTTTAAAGGGTAATGGCACCTGAGTTTTATATGGCAGCCTGCCCATATTCCCTTCACATTCAGCCTCAAAACCTCCAGTGCTCAGGGCATTTCACAGAAATCCCTCACTTCTGATTTTCAACATGCGACCTGACAGCCTCCAGCGTCCTTTTACGGATCCAGCCGCTCCCAGCCCGTATTGCCAGCCAGTAGGCCGCCATTTTGAGTTGAGTACGTTTGTCCGGACAATAGACGAAGGTCTCAGTACAGAGTTCATGTTGACCTGGCGCCAGTTCCGCTACCCGGTAGCGCAGCAACAGTTTTGCGCTGCCCGGCCCGGCGGGTGCCTGAAAAGCAATCGCATCGGGCGCGTTTTCCAGACCGAAATCTGTCCGCCAGAATTGCCCTCTTAAGCCAAAGCAGAGCTCGGATGCTGAGCTGTGCAACAGCGTAAAACTGTGCAGCCCAAAGTTGCCCGTCGAGTTAGCCTGCTGATTGTGCAGAAATTTCTGCGGTAATTGCCGCAAAGACATCAGCCGCCGAATGACGGGGTCTTGCTGGACGTCAAAGTTGGCAATCAACGGCAGAATATTTTCTGGATGGGTAGTGTGAATGACCGCTCGATGTTTTTCATGAAACTGGAACTGGGGAAGAAAAGCGGGAACATCCTGCCACTGAGCAAGCACTTTGCGGGTAACGAATCCGGGGTTCAGCATTTCACGTCCTTGTCATCCTTTGCACTCTGTCAGAGTAACAGATGGCATGCGGCAAACAATTACCAGGAAAACGTAGTTCCGGAGCGTATATCAATAAAACAGCAAAGTCCTGGATCCGACCCCGCGTTGCCTGCAACAACTTTCCAAACTGCACCCGATGCGTTTATGGTGTTGTTTCACCCTCACAGGGCATCAGGTGTCATATATGTCGAATGCAAAGGCCAACAAAGACTGGGTCAGACTGGCGCAACAACCCGGGAAAATAGAGCGCATAGAGGCGTATTTCAGCGGGCATGGCTATGAGCCGCATCGTCACGACACTTATGCCATAGGCCGGACCTTATCCGGGGTGCAGAGTTTTCACTATCGGGGAAGTAAACAACATAGCCTGCCGGGCGGGACAATGGTCCTGCACCCTGACGAAATACATGACGGAGAGGCGGGAACGAATGACGGATTCCAGTATCGGATGCTGTATATCGATCCGGCGTTAATTCAAAAAATCCTGGGCGGAAAGCCTTTGCCGTTTATTCCCGGCGGAATTTCATCCGATCCCCGGCTTTTTGCAGCGACCGAACCGCTGTTAAAAGCGCCGGAAGAATCTTTCGATACGCTGGAAGAAGACGATGCGCTCTACGATCTCGCCCGCACGCTGGCCGTCGTGGGAGGACAACGTTTTCGCCGGAATCGGGCGGATTATCAATCCGCAGAACGCGCGCGCGAATATATACACACTGAATTCATTCACAATATTACGCTGGATACTTTATCCGCCGTCAGTGGCAGAGATCGCTGGAGCCTGAGCCGGGATTTTCGTGCGCTTTATGGAACGAGTCCTTATCGCTATGTGACCATGCGTCGACTTGAATACTGTCGACGTCTGATTCAGGCGGGCCTGTCGCTTGCTGAGGCTGCCGCTGCAGCGGGGTTTTCAGATCAAAGTCACATGACTCGTCAGTTCATCAAAACGTTGGGTATGTCGCCGGGGCGCTGGCAAAAATTCATTAAAGGTCATCCTGCCTGATTTGCACGATCGTTCAAGACCGGCACGCCGGCCTTATTCTATCCTGGACGCTTCTCAACCATAGGAAGTGTTGCAATGTATAGTCCTGTTAATTTAGACAATAAATTTTCTCTCTTCGACGCGCACTGGCAGCCGAAAGTCATCGCTCAGATGAATGACTATCAGTTTAAAATCGTCAAAATATCGGGTGATTTTATATGGCACGCGCACCCTGAAACCGATGAGGCATTCATCGTGGTCGAGGGCGTGTTACGTATTGATTTTCGTGACGGACATGTGCTCGTCAATCCAGGGGAAATGTACGTTGTGCCAAAAGGCGTTGAACATAAAACGTCTGCTGAAACGACGGTAAAAATGATGATGATAGAACCGTGTGGGGTCCTGAATACCGGACACGAAGGCGGGGAGCGCACCGCAGAGAACGACGTCTGGATTTGACGACGGGGGCTATATCGCCGGGTGGCGGCTGCGCCTTACCCGGCCTACAGAAAACCTATAGGCCGCTATGACCCCTCGCTCATCATCGTCAAAAACCGCTTCACCGTCCGCGAGCGTTCAAAGCGTCGCCAGCACAGCGCGATATCGGTATAGAGCTCCGGTGAGCTCAGCGCATGATAGGTCACATTCGGCGGAGAAATGGCCGCCATCGATTTCGGTACCAGCGCGAAGCCGCCGCCCGCGGAAACCATGCTCAGGGACGACGAAAGCTGCGACGACTGCAGCGCGTGCTGCACGTCAATCCCCGCCCGCTCGCAGCAGCCGTGAACCCGTTCGTACAGCCCCGGCGCGACCTCCTGCGGGAACAGCACCACCGGCGTATCCCGAAGCTGCTCTAACGCCAGCGAATCGCACGCCGCCAGCGGATGATCGCGATGCAGCGCCACCACCATCGGCTCCCGGTCGAGGATTTTTAACTCGAATGCCTTGCTGCTCTCGCACGGCAGGCGCACGAAGGCAATATCCAGTTCACCCTCCGCCAGCATCGCCGTCAGCGAGGACATATTGGCTTCCACCTGGTGAACCTGCACCGCCATGTTCTGCACCTGAAACTGGCGAATCAGCGCGAAAATTTTGGGATGAAAAGCGTCGGAGCTGGTGATGCCAATCGACAGATTGCCGTTCAGCCCGCGCGCGATGCCGCGGGCCTTTTCCAGCGCGGCGTCGCTCAGCGCCAGGATCTTACAGGCATCCTCATAGAAGGCTTCTCCCGCCTCGGTCAGCTCCACGCCTCGCGTCAGGCGCCTGAACAGCGGCGTGCCCACTTCCTCTTCGAGCCGTTTGATCTGCTGACTCAGAGGAGGCTGTGAAATACCCAGCGCTTCGGCCGCCCGGGTGAAGTGTCGCTCGCGTGCAACCGCGACAAAATACCGCAGATAACGAAGTTCCATATCTAAAACGTCTCAAACCAGCATGGTTTCTATATTGGAACTCTCTGCTGAATCGGGTCAACATTTATTTAACCTTTCTAAATAAAGTTGAAGAGGACCAGCACGATGATGCATTCATCTGCCTGCGACTGTGAGGCCAGCCTGTGCGAGACCCTGCGCGGGTTCTCCGCCCAGCATCCTGACGGCGTGATCTATCAGACATCGCTAATGAGCGCCCTGCTGAGCGGCGTGTACGAGGGGGAAACCACCATCGCCGATCTTCTGGCACACGGTGATTTTGGTTTGGGCACCTTCAACGAGCTGGACGGCGAAATGATTGCCTTCAGCAGTCAGGTCTACCAGCTGCGCGCTGACGGCAGCGCCCGGGCCGCGAAACCAGAGCAGAAAACGCCGTTCGCGGTAATGACCTGGTTCCAGCCGCAGTATCGCAAAACCTTCGATATGCCGGTCAGCCGCCAGCAGATCCACGACGTCATCGACCAGCAGATCCCCTCCGACAACCTGTTCTGCGCGCTGCGCATCGACGGCAACTTCCGTCACGCCCACACCCGCACGGTACCGCGCCAGAAGCCGCCGTACCGCGCGATGACCGACGTGCTGGACGACCAGCCGGTGTTCCGCTTTAACCAGCGCGAAGGGGTGCTGGTCGGGTTCCGCACGCCGCAGCACATGCAGGGCATCAACGTGGCGGGCTATCACGAGCATTTCATCACCGACGACCGTCAGGGCGGGGGCCATCTGCTCGACTACCAGCTGGAGAGCGGCGTGCTCACCTTCGGTGAAATTCACAAGCTAATGATTGACCTGCCCGCCGACAGCGCGTTCTTACAGGCCAACCTTCACCCCAGCAATCTTGATGCGGCTATCCGCGCCGTCGAAAACTAACAGGAGAACTACCGTGAACAGTGAGAAACAGTCACGTCAGTGGGCGCACGGCGCCGATATGGTTGTCGGCCAGCTGGAAGCGCAGGGCGTGAAGCAGGTGTTCGGGATCCCGGGTGCGAAAATCGACAAGGTCTTTGACTCCCTGCTGGACTCCTCCATCGAGATCGTTCCGGTACGCCACGAGGCCAACGCGGCGTTTATGGCGGCGGCGGTCGGGCGTCTGACCGGCAAGGCCGGGGTGGCGCTGGTCACTTCCGGTCCGGGCTGTTCCAACCTGATCACCGGCATCGCCACCGCCAACAGCGAGGGCGATCCGGTGGTGGCGCTGGGCGGGGCGGTGAAGCGGGCGGATAAAGCCAAGCTGGTGCACCAGAGTATGGACACCGTCGCCATGTTCAGCCCTGTCACTAAATACGCCGTGGAGGTCAGTTCGCCGGACGCGATTGCCGAGGTGGTATCGAACGCGTTTCGCGCCGCCGAGCACGGCAGGCCGGGGGGCGCGTTCGTCAGCCTGCCGCAGGATATTGTTGACCAGCCCGCGACGGGGGCGATTTTACCCGCCAGCGGCCCGGCGCTGATGGGCCCGGCACCTGAATCCGCCATTAACGACGTGGCGAAGCTTATCGAAAAAGCCAAAAACCCGGTCATCTTGCTCGGCCTGATGGCCAGCCAGCCCGCGAACAGCGCCGCGCTGCGCAAGCTGCTGGAGAAAAGCCGCATTCCGGTGACCAGCACCTATCAGGCCGCCGGGGCGGTAAACCAGGAACACTTCACCCGCTTCGCCGGCCGCGTTGGCCTGTTCAATAACCAGGCGGGCGACCGGCTGCTGCATCTGGCGGACCTGATTATCTGCATCGGCTACAGCCCGGTGGAGTACGAGCCGTCCATGTGGAACAGCGGCGACGCCACGCTGGTGCACATTGACGTGCTGCCTGCCTATGAAGAGCGTAACTACGTGCCGGATCTGGAGCTGGTGGGGGACATCGCCGAAACGCTGAACCTGCTCGCTAACCGGATCGATCGTAAGCTCGAGCTGAGCCAGCGGGCCTCCGAAATTCTGGTCGATCGCCAGCATCAGCGGGATCTGCTCGATCGCCGCGGTGCCTCGCTCAACCAGTTTGCCCTGCATCCGCTGCGCATCGTGCGCGCCATGCAGGACATTGTGAATAACGACGTGACGCTCACCGTCGACATGGGCAGCTTCCACATCTGGATCGCCCGCTATCTCTACAGCTTCCGGGCGCGTCAGGTGATGATCTCCAACGGTCAGCAGACCATGGGCGTGGCGCTGCCGTGGGCGATTGGCGCGTGGCTGGTCAACCCGGGGCGCAAAGTGGTCTCGGTCTCAGGGGACGGCGGCTTCCTGCAGTCGAGCATGGAGCTGGAAACCGCGGTGCGCCTCAACGCCAACGTGCTGCACATCATCTGGGTGGATAACGCCTACAACATGGTGGCGATTCAGGAAGAGAAAAAATACCAGCGCCTTTCCGGCGTGGAGTTCGGCCCGGTCGATTTCAAAGCCTATGCCGACGCCTTCGGCGCGAAAGGCTTTGCCGTGGAGAGCGCCGAGGCGCTTGAGCCGACGCTGCGCGCGGCGATGGATGTGGATGGCCCCGCCGTGGTGGCCATTCCCGTCGACTACAGCGATAACCCGCTGCTGATGGGCCAGCTCCATCTCAGCCAGATTTTGTGAATCAATATAAGGACAGAGAAATGCAAAAAGTGGCTCTCGTAACCGGCTCCGGCCAGGGGATTGGCAAAGCGATCGCGCTTCGCCTGGTGAAAGATGGCTTTGCCGTCGCCATCGCCGACTATAACGTTGAGACGGCAAGAGCCGTCGCCGATGAAATCATCCGTAACGGCGGTAACGCCGTCGCCGTGAAGGTGGATGTCTCTGACCGTGAGCAGGTATTTGCCGCGGTGGAGAAGGCCCGCACCGCACTGGGCGGCTTCGACGTGATCGTTAACAACGCCGGGGTTGCGCCGTCTACCCCTATCGAATCCATCACCCCGGAGATTGTCGACAAGGTTTACAACATCAACGTGAAAGGGGTGATCTGGGGCATTCAGGCCGCGATCGACGCGTTTCGCAAAGAGGGACACGGCGGCAAGATCATCAACGCCTGCTCCCAGGCGGGCCACACCGGTAACCCGGAGCTGGCCGTATACAGCTCCAGCAAGTTCGCGGTGCGCGGCTTAACCCAGACCGCCGCGCGGGATCTCGCGCCGCTGGGGATCACCGTTAACGCCTACTGCCCGGGCATTGTGAAAACGCCGATGTGGGCGGAGATCGACCGTCAGGTGTCCGAGGCGGCGGGTAAACCGCTCGGCTACGGGACCGAAACCTTTGCCAAACGCATCACGCTTGGCCGTTTGTCCGAGCCGGAAGACGTGGCCGCCTGCGTTTCTTACCTCGCCGGGCCGGACTCTGACTATATGACCGGCCAGTCGCTCTTAATTGATGGTGGAATGGTGTTTAATTAAATTCTAATAAGCTCTGACATGAGTTTTCCCCTGCACCCGTGCAGGGGCTTTTTTTTGTCTCCTCCGCCATTGTGCATTACACTGCGCGCTGCAAAACTTTAGTCATTACGATCTGACAGGCGGTAACAGCGATGAACGGCACAATCACAACGTGGTTTAAAGATAAAGGCTTTGGATTTATCAAAGATGAAAACGGCGACAACCGCTATTTTCATGTGATTAAGGTCGCGAATCCCGATCTGATTAAGAAAGATGCCGCGGTGACCTTTGAACCAACCACCAACAACAAAGGCCTTTCCGCCTATGCGGTGAAGGTGATCCCGGAAAGCAAACATCTCTTTATTGCGGGCGAGCGCGTGAAGCTCTCCTCCATCAAATCCTTCGTGGTGTTCAACGAAGAAGAACCGGTTGATACCAAAATCGACAAAGAGAACGCGGTGCTGTCGGTGGGGCTGCTGATGAACAGCATTAAGCCGAAATCCGAGAAAAAGCCGGGCGAAATGCGCACGGTGAAGAAGCTGGCGATCACCACCTTCCAGAATACGACGATGATCTTCACCGAAGATGAAATCGACATTGATGCCACGGTGAAGCTGCTGAAGTAACGTTTTGCCGGGTGGCGGCTACGCCTTACCCGGCCTACGAAAAACCATCAACGCGGCACGAAACGTAGGCCCGGTAAGCGCAGCGCCACCGGGCACCGCCGCGCGCACTTACCCCATCCTGTGCTCGCCCCTTAACATTGCCTCGCGGTCAAACACCTTCTGGATCTCCCCGTGCGCCATAAACGCTGCCCGGTCGGACATATGCGCAATCACGTCCGCATCGTGGCTCACCAGCAGATAGGTCATGCCGTGCTCGGCCTTCAGGCGGTTCAAAAGATTGAGAATTTCCGCCTGCACCGACATATCCAGTGCCGAAGTCGGCTCGTCCAGCAGCAGTAGCTGCGGGCGCAGCAGCAGCGCCCGGGCAATCGCCACGCGCTGGCGCTGGCCGCCGGAAAGCTGATGCGGATAACGTTTACCCGCGTCGGCGGAAAGCCCCACCTGCTGCAGCGCATCCGCCATTTTCTCCGCGATCTGCGTCTCGCCGTGGATGCTTAACGGCTCCGACAGCGTGCGCGCAATGGTGTGGTTTGGGTGCAGCGACGCCCACGGATCCTGAAATACCATCTGCACGTTGCGGCGAAGCTCGCCGTCAAAACGCCGTCCTGGCCGTAACGCGTCTCCCAGGATCGAAATGCGGCCGTTCCACTCGCGCTGCAGCCCCGCCAGCACGCGCAGAATAGTCGATTTTCCGCAGCCGGATTCACCGATCAGGCTGAAGGTTTCGCCTTTCTCGATGGCAAAGCTGGCGGCGGACACCGCCGTTTTCTCCCCGAAGCTCACCTGGAGATCCTTAACGTCAACGAGCGTCATTATCGGTCTCCTTCCGCGGCTGCGAACGGTCCAGCGTCGGCAGCATCTGGCCGAAGGTGCTGGCGTTCGGACGGCAGGTCCACAGGGTGCGCGTATACGGGTGCGTCGCCTGCGACAGCCGGTTCGCCGCCATCT
The DNA here is from genome assembly GCF_000493015.1 of Enterobacter sp. MGH 24. Lineage (NCBI taxonomy): Bacteria > Pseudomonadati > Pseudomonadota > Gammaproteobacteria > Enterobacterales > Enterobacteriaceae > Enterobacter > Enterobacter sp. MGH 24. The sequence continues at coordinate 2,632,310 of NZ_KI535657.1, forward strand.
CATCGACCTTTTCGCCCTGATACATCACCAGCACGCGGTCGCAGTGTTCCGCCACCAGCGGCAGATCGTGGCTGATGAGCAGCATCGCCATCTGGCGCTCTTCACACTGCTGCACCAGCAGCTCGAGGATCTGGTTGCGCAGGCGGGCGTCCAGCGCGGAGGTGGGTTCGTCGGCAATCAGCACCTGCGGGTTGTTGATCAGCGCCATCGCAATCATCACCCGCTGGCCCATGCCCCCGGAGAGTTCGCCGGGGTAGCGCTGGAGGACATGTTCGTTGAGCCCGACGGCGCGGGTGACGTCGTGAATGCGCGCCAGGCGTTCGGCGCGGGGCAGGCGCTGATGCAGGGTCAGCGCCTCATCAAGCTGGGCGGCGACGTTTCTCGCCGGATTCAGCGCGTAGCGCGGGTCCTGCAGGACCATCGCAATCCCGTTACCGCGCAGCGCCTGCCAGCGGCGGGTGCTCAGGGTCAGCAGGTCGTTGCCGAGCACGGTAAGCCGGTTGGCGCTCACGATGCCGGGCCTACGCACCAGCCCCATCAGGGCGCGGGCGGACATCGACTTGCCCGAGCCGGATTCCCCCACCAGCGCCAGCCGCTCGTCGCCCAGCGTGAAGCTCAGGCTGTTGACCACGCGCGCGGCGGGGTAGTCGATATTCAGCGCATCGACGATAACGCGGTGTTCAGTCATGCTGTGGCTCCAGTACGTCGCGCAGGCCATCGCCCAGCAGGTTAAAGGCCAGGCTGGCAAACAGAATGGCCCCGCCCGGAATGGCGGCAATCCACCACTGGTCGAAAATCACCTGCATGCCGTCGGCAATCATCGCGCCCCATTCGGCCATTGGCGGACGTGCGCCAAGACCGAGAAAGCCGAGACCGGCAGCCGCCAGAATAATCCCCGCCAGATCCAGCGCCAGCCGCACAATCGCGGACGGCAGACACAGGGGCAGAATATGGCCGACCAGCAGGCGCGGGCCGCGAATGCCCATCATCTCGGCGGCGGCGAGGTAGTCGCTGTGGCGCAGACGCTGAATTTCACTCCGCGCCTGCCGCGCGTAGGCGGGCCAGGTAGTTAAGGCCAGCGCCAGCGCGCCGTTGACCAGCCCCGGGCCAAGCATCGCCACAAACGCGAAGGCAAGGATCAGGCGCGGCATCGACATCACCACGTCGGTAAAGCGCATCAGGATGCGCTCCAGCCAGCCGCCGTAGTAGCCCGACAAAATCCCCACCAGCAGCCCGGCGGGCAGGGTGATAACGGTGACTAACGCCACCAGCCCGAGCGCCGGACGGGTGCCGTAAATCAGACGCGAAAGCAGGTCGCGCCCGTAGCTGTCGGTGCCCAGCCAGTGTTGGCTGTTCGGTGCCTGCAGGCGCGCGGCGGCGTCCTGCCAGTTCGGGTCAAGCGGCGCGAGCCACGGCGCGAACAGGGCAATAATTACCAGCAGCGCGATGGCTATCAGTCCGCAAAATGCGGCGGGGGAACGGCGCAGGCGGCGTAAGAAAAGATAAAACGGCATCAGCGCACCCTGGGATCGGTCGCCCGCACGAGCAGGTCGGTAAGGTTATTGATCAGCACAAAACAGATACCAATCAGCAGCGTGCCGCCCATGACGGCGGTGGTGTCTCCGGCGAACAGGGCGGTGGTGAGATAGCGCCCGATGCCCGGCCACGAGAAGACGGTTTCGGTCAGCACCGCGCCTTCCAGCATGCTGGTATAGGCCAGCGCGATCACCGTCAGCAGGGTTCCACGAATGTTCGGCAGAACGTGGCGCAGCAGGATAGTCATCTCCCCGGCGCCCTTGGCGCGGGCGAGCAGGATGTACTCTTTGTTCATCTCGCTCAGGCAGGCGGATCGCGTCAGGCGGGTGATGCTCGCCAGCGAGTAGTACGCCAGCAGCAGCACCGGCAGCACCAGGTGGCTGAGGGCGTTGCGGAACGCCTCGCGATCGCCGGAAAGCCAGGTATCTATGAGCGCAAAGCCGGTGCGCGGCTCGACGGTGAACTGCCAGATATCGTCCAGCCTGCCGGGGCCTGCGCTCCACTGCAGCTTCGCGTAGAACAGGGCCAGCATCAGCAGGCCGAGCCAGAAGATCGGCACCGAGTTGCCGAGCAGGGTGAGCGTTCTGATGGCGAGATCGAGCGGCGAACCGGCGTAGCGGGCGCACAGCACCCCGGCAATCACGCCGAGCACGGCGCCGATGATTAACGCCAGCGTAGCCAGCTCCAGCGTGGCGGGAAAGGCGTGCAGCAGATCCTGCAGCACCGGCTGCCCGGTAGCGCTGGCGGTGCCTAAATCACCGTGGGCAAGGTTTTGCAGGTAGTGCCAGAACTGCACGGGCAGGGGGCGATCCAGCCCAAGCTGGTGGCGAACCTGATCGTAGGTTGACTGGCTGGCGTGATCGCCCACGATCTGCAGCACGCGATCGACCGGTGAAAACGCCGAGAGCGCAAACGTGACGAGCAGCAGCCCGAAGAGCGTGAGCAGCAGGGTCAGCAGCCCCTGGAGCACGCGGGTGGAAAGATGTGGCATGGGAAATCTCTTCATGCCGGGTGGCGGCTTCGCCTTACCCGGCCTACAAAAACCGAGAACGTAGGCCGGGTAAGCGCAGCGCCACCCGGCAACAAGGGCTACTTCGTGACGCGATCGTACCAGACCATATCCGCGTTCAGCCCCTGCTGATACCCCTTCACGTTATCGCGCACCACGATCTGAGTTTTGCCCTGATCGACGAACACGTACGGCGAATTCTGCTGCAGCTGCTCCTGCATCTTCTTGTACAGATCCAGACGCTTGGCCGGATCCGGCTCGGCTACCGCCGCCAGCGTGGCTTTGTTCAGCTCCGGGATTTTCCAGCCGTTAAGCCCCGCTACGGTGCTGGATTTACCGTCGTTCCACGCAAAGGCGCTGGCGTTAGAGTGCGCATCGAAGTAGTCCGGGATCCACAGACGAATCGCCGCCTGGTGCTGCTTCGCGCGCACGCGGGCATAAACCTGGCTCCCGGCGGCAGGCAGCAGATCGACCTTCACGCCCCCCTGCGCAAAGCTCGCCTGCATCGACTGGGCGATGGTGATAAACGGCGGCTTGTTCTCCACGTCCAGCGTGAAGTGCGCGTCTTTGATGCCCGCTTTGGCGAGAATGGCTTTCGCTTTTGCCGGGTCAAACGTAAACGGATTTTCCTCCAGCGCGCCCGGCAGCCCGACCGGCAGGAAGCTCTGGTGAACAAAGTACTGGCCTTTCAGCAGATTTTTGGTGATGCCGTCATAGTCCACCAGCCAGCGCGAGGCTTCCCAGAACGACGGGTTGTTCAGCAGCGGGTTGGCGCTGTTGCCGGTGTTAAACACCAGGTAATTTTGCTCGGCGGACGGAATGCTCAGCACCTTCACGCCCGGCTTGCCGTCCAGGGCGCTTATCTGATCTGCCCCCAGATCGCGCGCCACGTCGGCATCACCCTGCTGGATCAGCAGGCGGCGTGAAGCCGGGTCGGGGACGTTTTTAATGATGATGCTTTTAAGCTTCGGCGCGCCGCCGGGGGCGGAGTCGTTGGCTTCCAGCACGATGGCCTGATGCGGCTGATAGACGCGCATTTTGAACGCGCCGCTGCCCGCCGAGTGCATTTTCAGCCACGCGTTGCCGAAGTCGTTATCCTTCACGTTTGCCGCGACCTGCTTTTCATCGACGATGGAGGCAATCGGCGTGGAGAGAATATTTAGCGCCACCGACGGGCTAACGTCCGCCGTCCAGTGAAGCTGGAGGGTATGGTCATCCACCTTTTTCAGCTGGCTGGTGATGTTGCTCGCGTCCCAGCCCAGCACGTTCAGAATAAAGGCCGGGGATTTGTTCAGCGTTACGGCGCGGGTGTATGAGAAGATCACGTCTTCCGGGCGCAGCGGATTGCCGGAGGCGAATTTGGCATCGGGCTTAAGTTTAATCGTCAGCGTTTTTGCTGCCGCATCGGCGTCCCAGCTTTCTGCCAGAATCGGGGTGATTTTTTCCGGGTTATCGCGGTCCGGCTGCACCAGGCGCTGATACAGGCTCGGCACGGTCTGGATGCTGGAAAGCTCGTTGGCTTCGGCCGGGTCGAGGCTTACGATATCATCAAGCCCCTGGGCAACAACCAGCGTGTTGGGCGGAGTAGCGGCGTGGGCGGCGACTGAGAGCGCAGCCAGCACCAGTAACGGCAACAGTTTTTTCGTCATAGCGATCCCTGAGAAGAATATATTGTGATTGTTTTATGCTCCGCTACGTTAGGGCGACTCTTAAATTCCGCAAAGTCGAAATTCAGCTTTGCTTATGCCTTCCGGGAATATCGCATGCGCTCGGGCTATTAAAATACGCTGCTTTTCGCCCGCTTTTTAACCTGCTATAACAAACTCCTTACCTTTCAGGGAGTCATCGCCGTGCCAGAAATCAATCAACATGGTCAAACCGTTAACGATACCGTGCCTGGCTGGACGGGCGCGCGCGTTTTAACCCGCACGCCGCTGTTCGGCCAGTTCTGCCGTCTGGAGGTGCTGGATGCCGATCGCCACGCGGCCGATCTCTATGAGGCCTACGCGCTGGGCGACGACAGCGACTGGACGTGGCTTGCCAGCACGCAGCCGACGAGCGTGGAAGCCACCGCGCAATGGATCATGGCGAAGGTGCTGGACGATGAGCTGGTGCCGTTTGCCGTGATCGATTTGCGCACCGAAAAAGCGGTGGGGCTGGTGAGCTATATGGCTAACGAGCGGCTGCTGGGGTCGGTCGAAATCGGTCATGTCACCTGGTCGCGCAGGATGAAAGGAACCCGCATCGGCACCGAAACGGTGTGGCTGCTGCTGAAAAATGCGTTTGAGCACGGCTACCGGCGCGTCGAGTGGAAGTGCGATTCCATGAACGTGGCGTCGCGCAGGGCGGCGGAGCGGCTGGGGTTTGTCTGGGAAGGACGCCTGCGCCAGAAGCTGGTGCGCAAAGGGCGCAACCGCGACAGCGATATGCTTTCTATTATTGACGGCGAATGGCCGCAAAGGGACGCGGAGCTGCGCGCCTGGCTGGCGACGGAGAATTTTGACGGGGAAGGGCGGCAGATTAAGCGGTTAGAGGCGTTTCGGTTATAAGTTTTTTATGTAGGGTACAGCATCGACGCGCGGCTAATCCGCGGAAATCGCGATTTCAATCAAGTTGGTTTTTCCTGACCGCAGGCCGCGCGTTACCGCTTCGGCGATATCGGCAGCCTCGGTCACCCGGCAGCAGTGGACGCCCATGGCGATGGCCAGCGACTGAAAATCGATATGCGGGTTCACCAGGTCCATCCCGATAAAACGCCCGAGCTGCGTTGAGCTGTAGTTAGCCTGGCTCTTCATAAAGTTTTTCAGGATGTTGTACTCCCTGTTATTCATCACGATAAAGGTGACCGGCAGATTTTCGTGTGCTGCCGTCCAGAGCGCCTGCGGCGAGTACAGGGAGGCGCCGTCACCTATCAGGCATACCACCGGCTCCCGCCCGCGTCCCAGCGAGTGCCCTACTGAGGCCGGCATCCCCCAGCCCAGGCCGCCGCCGCGCATAAAGTAGTAGCGCGGGTGCTGCTGGTCAGAGATGAAGCGGCGAACGTGTCTGGCCGTTGCAATCGCCTCGTCGACAATCGTAATGCCGGGCGGAACGGACTTTATCACCTCGTAGGCCGCGACCATCGGCGAAATCGCCGGGCGCAGCCGCTCGGCTGCCAGACGCTCTTCCTGCCGTTGCCACTCTTTTTCACGTTCAGCGCGTGCCGCTTTGAGCAGCCGCTGATGCGTCAATTTGCTTGCCACCCGGCGTTGCGCAAGCTTCGGTAACAGATCCTTCAGGGAGAGTTTGATATCCCCCATCACCGAGAGGCGGGTGGCATACGTGCGGCCAAGTTCGTGCATATCCGCCGAGAGCTGATACACCGCGCAGGTTTCCGGAATGGCCTCGCCCTCGCTATACAAAATGGTGATCAGGCTTCTGCCGCCGATGATAAACACCGCATCGTAGGCATTAACGACGCTGGCGATTTCACTGGCGGTGGTGGGCATATTGCCCCGCCAGAGCGCATGCTGCGTGGGGAAGGGCAAATTCAGCGGCCATGAGGAGCCGTAGACGTGGGCGCTGAGCGCCTCCGCCAGCTGGACAATCTCCTGCGTCGAGCCGCTGGAGTGAACTTCATCGCCCGCCACAATCATGACCTTGCCGGGAGTCACCTCGCTGAGCGCTTCCGCCAGTTCGTCCAGCGAGCCCGCCACGGTGTGGTAGTCCACTCTGGATGCCGTCTGTATCCCGGCGTCGCTCAGTTCTTCCATAACGTTCATCGGGAGAGAGAGCAGAACCGGGCCGGCCGGAGGATAGCTGGCAGCGTGAAACGCGCGGCGCACCAGCACCGGGAGCTGGTCGGCGCTGGTGACCTCCTGCGCCCATTTCATGACCGGGGAACCAATGGACACAATGTCATCATACAAAAGCGGGTCGCGGACGTAGTGCCGCGTGTCCTGCTGTCCAACGGTGACCACCAGCGGGGTTTTCATGATCCGCGAATTAATGAGATTCCCCATGCCGTGCCCCAGACCGCTGGCGGTATGCAAATTGATAAAACCCGTTTTGCCGGAGGCTTTCGCATAGCCGTCGGCAATGGCGACCACGCTGCTTTCCTGGAGTGCCAGAATATAGTGAATATTTTCATGACGAAGCAGGGCATCAATGAGCGGAAGTTCAGTGGTGCCGGGGTTGCCAAAAATATATTCCACGCCTTCACTCTCCAGCACTTCAAGGAGAATGTCGGCGCCCGATCGCATATTTAAATCTGATAAGGACGTTAATGATTTAATCATAATGACACCTCATTCAGTATTATTTAAGGCATGCTAAAATTCTTCCTGCGTAGGACGAACAACAATTTCATTAATATCAACATCAGCTGGCTGTTCAATGGCAAATAAAACGGAACGGGCAATCGACTCTGCCGGAATAGCCTGCTTATAAAATTCATGCAGGAACTGTTTGCTCGGGGCATCAGAGCTACCGAACTGCAGCTCGCTTTCAACGGCACCGGGGGAAATAAGGGTAGTCCGAATGGTTTTCCCCGCTTCCTGGCGTAACCCTTCACTCAGAGCGCGGACGGCGAATTTCGTGGCGCTGTACACTACGCCGCCAGGGGCAAGTACCTTGATACCCGCCACGGAGGCAACGTTAATAAAGTGTCCGCCCCCCTGACGCTGGAACACCGGGAGTGCCGCCGCGATACCGTACAGCACGCCTTTGAGATTGGTATCAATCATCCGATCCCACTCGTCGGTTTTCAGCTCGCTGATGGGGGCGATAGCCATATAGCCGGCGTTGTTGATCAGTACATCGACGCGCTGGTATGCGGCGATGGCGGCGTTTATCGCCTTCTGTACCTCTTCCTGACGGGTCACATCGGCCTTAACGGCAATCGCCTGCCCGCCCTGCTGAATGATTTGATCCACCAGGGCGTTAATTCTGTCCAGGCGGCGCGCCACCAGGACCAGCGAAAACGGTTTATTGGCTAAATGAAGGGCAATGGCCTGACCGATACCGCTGCTGGCACCGGTGATAACAACAACCTTGTTTGCACTATTATTCATGATCTTATCTCACTGTTGTATGATTCAAAATAAATAAAAAGAAGGGCAAGGTTTAAGAATAATGAAAAATTCTTAAACGCTCGTTTTTGATATATTCTGTATCTGGAATGAAATAATGCTCGCTTAAAACTTAATGGAGTATGGAAGATAATGTCAATGACGTTTTTTAATAATTAAATTAATTGCAAGCCTAATATTTAATTCTTATATGTAACAATCATATGAACAGAATGAAATTGGCTGCCCCCCGCGGCCCTGAGAATAAGGCACGAGGATTATATTTTTCCACTGTAAAGTACGGGGCCGGTGGGGAGGCCTGTGGGTGATCCCCCCTCGGGTTCAAGGCTTATGGCTATCATCGCGTCAGGGGTAAGGGGGTTGTTCCTGATGGCAACACGTGTCGGGACGTCGCTATGCACCAGGCCCAGGGATATCGGGGCCTTCCCGGCAGGGATCAGCCAAAGCTGCAGGCTATTTTGCGCAGCAATAGCGTTCGGTCTAAGAGGGGTAATGCTCAGATACTGGCGGCTGCTGTCCGCACTGACGATCCATTGCCCGTGCTGTTGGGCATCGTTGAGTACCATCAGCGGTGCGAGTTCCGGCGTGCGGGTGGAATACCAGGTCACGACGGTAACGGCGGCGAGGCTGGCCGCGACCATCCAGCCGAGATAAGGCCGGCTTTGGCGCAAAGGCTTGTTCGGCGGCAGATCGAGCGCGATCCTCTTCCACACCGTCTCGGGTGGATGAACGGGCGCAAGGTGGCTATCGAGCGTGCTCAACATTTCCTGCCAGTACGCCACGCGGGCGGCCAGATCTGGCTCAGCGGCAAGCCTTTTCTGGAACTGAATCCGCGCCCCGCCGCGCAGGGTGCCGAGGGCATATTCTGCAGCCAGCATGTCATCGCGTTTTTCGCTGTCATTCATAGGCCCACGCACTCCCGAAGATGATCCATCGCGCGGCGGATCCAGCTTTTCACCGAGCCCACGGGCTGCTGGAGCCAGTCGGCAATGTCGCTGTGGGACATGCCCTGATAGTAGGCGAGCGTAATGCTCTGACGCTGTTCGTGGCTCAGATGTTCCAGACAATGCCTGAGCCGTGCTGCCTGCGCGTCGTCGTGCCAGTTGTTCTGCTCATTGTTTTCGCTCAGCAGAATATCTTCCGAATACGACTCTTCACGGGCGGCAGCGCGGGTTTGCCCGCTGCGCAGCCAGTCAATACAGCGGTTGCGAACAATATGCGTAAGCCAGGTCATCGGAGAGCTCAGGGCGGCGTCATAGGTTTCGGCTTTACTCCAGACGGTGACAAAACAGTCGTGAAGGATCTCTTCTGCCCAGGCGCGATGGCGCAGCATGCGCAGCGCGACGGCAAACAGGTGAGGCGATGTGAGTCGGTAAAGTTGTTCAAATGCGCGGCGATCGCCGTTTGCGACCGCCTGCATTAATTTCAACTGCTGTTCAGCCAGCGCGTTATCCATGTTTTTCCCGGAAGGCAACGTCACACTTCCGAAGTATAGACAACTACTTAGGCATCAGGACGGTATCTATGACATCGATCACGCCATTTTTCTGATGGACGTCATAGGTGCTGATATTCGCCACGTTACCTTTACCATCCTTGAGCTGAATATTGTGCGGGCCGTTGCTCATGATCCACAGAGGTTGACCGTTCACGGTTTTCAGCTCCGCATGGCCGCCGCCCTGTTTAATTTTCTGCTCCAGGGCTTTCATATCGTAATTACCCGCCACCACGTGATAGGTCAGGATGCTGGTGAGCAGCGCTTTATTTTCCGGCTTCACCAGATTGTCGACCGTACCCGCAGGCAATTTCGCAAATGCCGCATCGGTTGGCGCAAAGACGGTGAAGGGCCCTTTGCTCTGCAGCGTATCCACCAGCCCGGCCGCTTTCACCGCCGCCACCAGCGTGGTGTGATCCTTTGAGTTCACGGCGTTTTCAACAATATTTTTGCTCGGGAACATTTCCGCTCCGCCCACCATCACGGAGCCTGACGTCATGGCCGCTGATGCGCCTGCACAGAAGAGCAAAGCGCTGGATACGAATGCAACACTGAGTAGCTTTTTCATCATTTATCCTCGGATTAGGGAGCAAAGGCGTTGCTCACATACTCACATACGAGGGCAGGGGGGAAACTGGATGCAGGCAAATGAAAATAAATTTTTGGCGGGGGAGGTTAATCCCCTCTCCCCTTCGGGGAGAGGGTTAGGGTAAGGGGAAATACCCTCAGCGTCGAACCGGCGCCACGTTCGCCACATAATACGCCGCCGTGCTCTTCGCCAGCGGTTCGCGCCCGCGAATGGCGTCAGCAATTTTTTCGCCAATCATAATGGTGGTCGCGTTCAGGTTGCCGGTGATGATCTGCGGCATGATCGACGCATCCACCACGCGCAGGCCTTCCAGTCCGTGAACGCGGCCTTCACCGTCGACCACCGCCATCTCGTCATAGCCCATCTTACAGGTGCCACACGGATGGAAGGCGGTTTCGGCGTGGTTGCGCACGAACTCGTCCAGCTGTTCGTCGGTCTGGCATTCGACGCCCGGGCTGATTTCACGACCGCGATACTTGTCCAGCGCGGGCTGGTGCATGATCTCGCGAGTGATGCGGATCGCGTCGCGGAACTCCTGCCAGTCCTGCTCGTGGGACATATAGTTGAACAGGATCGCCGGATGCTGGTGCGGATCGCGCGACTTAATGCGCACGTGGCCGCGGCTCGGCGAGCGCATTGATCCGACGTGGCACTGGAAGCCGTGCTCTTTTACCGCGTTCGAACCGTTGTAGTTAATCGCTACCGGCAGGAAGTGGTACTGGATGTTCGGCCACTCGAATTCTTCGCGGCTGCGGATAAACCCGCCCGCTTCGAAGTGGTTGCTCGCACCCACGCCGGTGCCGCCAAACAGCCACTCGGCGCCAATCTTCGGCTGGTTCCACCACTGCAGGGCAGGATAGAGGGAGACCGGCTCTTTGCATTCGTACTGGAGGTACATCTCCAGGTGATCCTGCAGGTTTTCGCCCACGCCGGGCAGGTCGTGCACCAGCGGGATATCGAACTCGGCGAGCAGCTCTGCGCTGCCCACGCCGGAGCGCTGGAGGATCTGCGGAGAGGCGATCGCGCCTGCGCACAGCAGCACCTCTTTGTTCGCCGTCGCTTTGGATGGGATAGTGCTTTCGCCTTCCAGCCACTCGACGCCCACGGCGCGTTTGCCGTCAAAGACAATATGATCGGTCATGGCGTGGGTGCGGATGGTCAGGTTCGGTCGCTTTTTGGCCTGGTCCAGATAGCCGCGCGCGGTGCTGGCGCGTCGGCCCTGCGGCGTGACCGTGCGGTCCATCGGGCCGAAGCCTTCCTGCTGATAGCCGTTGAGATCCTCGGTGCGCGGATAGCCCGCCTGCACGCCGGCTTCGACCATCGCTTCAAACAGCGGGTTCACGCCCGGTTTCGAGGTGGTGACGCTCACCGGGCCGTCGCCGCCGTGGTAGTCGTTCGGGCCCACGTCGCGCGTTTCCGCCTTGCGGTAGTAGGGCAGGCAGTTGAGGTAGCTCCAGTGTTCAAGGCCCGTTTCTTTGGCCCAGTTGTCCAGATCCATCGCGTTACCGCGGATGTAGCACATGCCGTTGATCAGCGACGAGCCGCCCAGCCCTTTGCCGCGTCCGCACTCCATGCGGCGGTTGTTCATATACGGCTCTGGCTCGGTTTCATACGCCCAGTTGTAACGCTTGCCCTGCAGCGGAAACGCCAGCGCGGCGGGCATCTGGGTGCGGAAGTCAAAGCGGTAATCCGGCCCGCCCGCCTCAAGCAGCAGGACGGTGGTATTCGGATCTTCAGTCAGTCGCGTTGCCAGTACGTTACCGGCAGAGCCGGCCCCGATAATGATGTAATCAAATTGCAAATAAACCTCCCGGTTAAAATATGGACTGGAATTTACCCATCTCAACCTGGATGGACTTCACCTGGGTGTAGCTCTGGAGCGTCATCACGCCGTTCTCGCGGCCAATGCCGGAGTGTTTGTAGCCGCCGACCGGCATCTCTGCGGCGGATTCACCCCAGGTGTTGATCCAGCAGATGCCCGCTTCGAGCTGATGAATGGTGCCGTGGGCGCGGTTCAGGTCGGCCGTGACGATGCCTGCCGCCAGCCCGTAGTCGGTGTCGTTGGCGCGGCGAATCGCTTCCTCAATGGACTCATAGGTCAGGATGGACATCACCGGGCCGAAGATCTCTTCGCGCACGATGGTCATCTCGTCGGTGCAGTCGGTGAACACGGTCGGGGCCACCCACGCGCCGTTGTCAAAGCCTTCGCCCTTCAGCACGTCGCCGCCGCACAGCACGCGCGCGCCTTCCTCTTTGCCTTTGGCGATGTAGCGCATCACGCTGTCGCGGTGCGGGAAGCTGACCATCGGGCCGAAGTTGGTGCGTTCATCGAACAGATCGCCCGCGCGGATGCGGCCCACGCGCTCGACGATTTTTTGCTCAAACGCGGCCTTGAACGTCGCAGGCACGAACACGCGTGTGCCGTTGGTGCACACCTGGCCAGAGCTGAAGAAGTTCGCCATCATCGCGATGTCCGCTGCGAGATCCAGATCCGCATCGTCGAAAATAATCAGCGGGGATTTGCCGCCCAGCTCCATCGTCACCTCTTTCAGGGACGAGGCCGCGGAGTTGGCCATCACCTTTTTGCCGCTGGCGACGCCGCCGGTAAAGGAGACTTTGGCGATGCCCGGATGCTCGGTCAGGAACTGGCCGGTCTCCGCGCCCACGCCCGGCAGGACGTTAAACACGCCGTCCGGCAGGCCCGCTTCGGTGTAGATCTCGGCGAGCTTGAGCGCGGTGAGCGGGGTGACCTCGCTCGGCTTGAAGATCATCGCGTTGCCTGCCGCCAGCGCCGGGGCCGATTTCCACAGGGCGATCTGGATCGGGTAGTTCCACGCCCCGATGCCCGCCACCACGCCCAGCGGCTCGCGGCGGGTGTAGACGAATGAGGTGTCGCGCAGCGGGATCTGGCTGCCTTCCAGCGCCGGGATCAGCCCCGCGTAGTACTCCAGCACGTCCGCGCCGGTGACGATGTCGACGGTCGAGGTTTCAGAAAACGCCTTACCGGTGTCGAGGGTCTCCAGCTTCGCCAGCGCGTCGTTGCGCTCACGCAGGATATCGACGGCGCGACGCAGGATGCGCGAGCGCTCCATGGCGGTCATCGCCGCCCAGATTTTTTGCCCGCGCTTTGCGCTCTCTACGGCGCGGTCCACGTCTTCGCGCCCGGCGGCCTGCACGCTCGCCAGGACTTCACCGTTGGCCGGGTTGATGGTCTCGAAGGTGCGACCGCTGGTGGCGGATGTATAACCACCATTGATATAAAGCTGCTGTTCTGCCATTCGGGACATGCTTCCTCCTCGGTTATTCGGTCGGTAAATGCTGGCTGATAAAGTGGCTGGTGAGCGATTGTGCGAGGGTTTTGTCCAGCGGTTTGCCGCTGAGTGCGGCGCGCAGCCACAGCCCGTCAATCAGCGCGGCGAGCCCGTAGCCCGCCTCTTCAGCCTGTTCACGCGGCAGCTCGCGGCGGAACTCGTACACCAGGTTTGAGAGCAACCGGCGGCTGCTGACCTGCTGCAAACGGTAGAGCATCGGCTGATGCATGCTGCTCGCCCAGAAGGCCAGCCAGGCCTTCATCGCCGCGCCGCTGACCTGGGTTTCATCAAAATTGCCGCCGACAATCGCCTGCAAACGCTGCTCCGCGCTGCCGTTCGGCAGGGCGCGTAAGCGGCTTAATACCGCGTCGCGCAGCTGGCCGGTGATGTCGCGCATGGTCGCTTCCAGCAGGCCGTTTTTATCTTTGAAATAGTGGCTGATGATCCCCGTGGACACGCCCGCCCGACGGGCGATCTGCGCGATGGTTGCATCATGCATTCCCACTTCATTTATTGCTTCCAGCGTGGCGTCGATAAGTTGCCTGCGCCGGATCGGCTGCATCCCCACTTTGGGCATTTTTGCCACTCCATTCATCAGCGTTGGTAATCTATTAAAGCGGTTTTTGATTGGACGTTCAATATAAAATGTGTCTTAATTGTTGCGATTTTGGATTTCAATAGTTACAAAAACAGTGGGGATACTGGATGACAGACCTTTCACAAGACAGAGAAAAAGACAAAATCAACCCGGTCGTTTTTTATACGTCCGCCGGGCTGATTTTGTTGTTTTCCCTGACGACCATTTTCTTTAGCGATTTTTCTGCCGAGTGGATTGGCCGCACCCTGAACTGGGTGTCGAAGACCTTCGGCTGGTACTACCTGCTGGCGGCGACGCTCTATATCGTCTTCGTGGTCTGCATTGCCTGCTCGCGCTTTGGCTCGGTGAAGCTCGGACCAGAGCAGTCCAAGCCCGAGTTCAGCCTGCTGAGCTGGGCGGCTATGCTGTTTGCCGCGGGCATCGGCATCGACCTGATGTTCTTCTCCGTGGCGGAACCGGTCACGCAGTATATGCAGCCGCCGGAAGGGGCAGGGCAGACGATGGAGGCCGCGCGACAGGCGATGGTCTGGACGCTGTTCCACTACGGCCTGACAGGATGGTCGATGTATGCCCTGATGGGGATGGCGCTCGGATACTTTAGCTATCGTTATAATTTGCCCCTCACCATCCGCTCCGCGCTGTACCCGATTTTCGGGAAAAGAATTAACGGCCCGATTGGCCACAGCGTCGATATCGCGGCGGTGATCGGCACCATCTTCGGTATTGCGACGACGCTCGGGATTGGCGTGGTGCAGCTCAACTATGGGCTGAGCGTGCTGTTTGATATCCCGGATTCGATGGCGGCGAAAGCGGCGTTGATTGCGCTCTCGGTGATTATCGCCACCATTTCGGTGACCTCCGGCGTGGATAAGGGCATCCGCGTGCTCTCTGAGCTGAACGTGGCGCTGGCGCTGGGCCTGATTCTGTTCGTGCTGTTTATGGGCGACACGTCGTTCCTGCTTAATGCTCTGGTACTGAACGTGGGCGACTACGTGAACCGCTTCATGGGCATGACGCTGAACAGCTTCGCCTTTGACCGCCCGGTGGAGTGGATGAACAACTGGACCCTGTTCTTCTGGGCGTGGTGGGTGGCGTGGTCGCCGTTTGTTGGCCTGTTCCTGGCGCGTATTTCACGTGGCCGCACCATCCGCCAGTTTGTGATGGGCACGCTGATCATCCCGTTCACCTTTACCCTGCTGTGGCTGTCTATCTTCGGCAACAGCGCGCTGCACGAGATCATCCACGGCAACGCGACCTTCGCGCAGGAAGCGATGGCGCACCCGGAGCGCGGCTTCTATAGCCTGCTGGCGCAGTATCCGGCGTTTACCTTTAGCGCCTCCGTGGCGACCATCACCGGCCTGCTGTTTTACGTCACCTCGGCGGATTCCGGCGCGCTGGTGCTGGGCAACTTCACCTCGAAGCTGAAGGACATCAACAGCGACGCGCCGAACTGGCTGCGCATCTTCTGGTCCGTCGCCATCGGCCTGCTGACGCTCGGCATGCTGATGACCAACGGCATCTCGGCGCTGCAGAACACCACCGTGATCATGGGTCTGCCGTTCAGCTTCGTCATCTTCTTCGTGATGGCCGGGCTGTATAAATCCCTCAAGGTGGAAGACTACCGCCGCGTCAGCGCCAGCCGCGACACCGCGCCGCGTCCAATGGGGGCGCAGGACAGGCTGAGCTGGAAGAAACGCCTGTCGCGCCTGATGAACTACCCGGGCACGCGCTACACCAAACAGATGATGGAGACGGTCTGCTTCCCGGCGATGGAAGAGGTGGCGCAGGAACTTAAGCTGCGTGGCGCCTACGTGGAGCTGAAAAACCTGCCGCCGGAGGAGGGCGAGACCCTGGGGCACTTGGACCTGCTGGTTCATATGGGCGACGAGCAGAACTTTGTTTATCAGATCTGGCCGCAGCAGTATTCGGTACCCGGGTTTACCTACCGGGCGCGCAGCGGGAAGTCGACCTACTACCGGCTTGAGACCTTCCTGCTGGAAGGGAGCCAGGGGAATGATTTGATGGATTACAGCAAGGAGCAGGTGATTACGGACATTCTGGACCAGTATGAGCGGCACCTGAACTTTATCCATCTGCACAGGGAAGCGCCGGGAAATAGCGTGATGTTCCCGGATGTTTGATGTCTAGCTGAGCATCGTAAAGGTTAGGTAGTGGGGGCCAAGTGAGTAAACTTTGGCCCCATTACTTTTGAAAATTCGAGAAGAATTTGTGTGGGTGAATTTTATATCAATAATTCATATTGATGGTGCAACTCATTCTTATGGACTGAATTTGTTTTTTCCAGCAAGGTTTACGTTTAACTGGAACTTTTAAACTGTTATTGGGAAATATGTTTCACTATAATTGACTTTTCGTTTTTTTTAATGCATTAAGAAACAGAAAGTGCGATCAACTTCAATAAATATCATTAACATAAGGCATATAACTGACTGGCAGTAAATTTCACAGCGATTAAATGAGGATAATAAATTGCCAGTTTATGCAAACAAGGGTGGCGATTCTGGAGTCGTTTTTTATGAAACAACTAACGATTCAATCACTGTTCACTTCAGAGATGGATGGAAATATGTTTACGATACCAGCAAGCCCGGGCTTGCTGTAGTGGCTAAGATGCAGCAATTAGCTCATACTGGTCATGGACTCAATAGCTACATCAGTAGTGTTGTTAAGTCTAATTTCTCTCATAAGTATCGTTAACCTAACGTAAGAGGGTGATTTTTTGCCCTCTTAATGCATTTAATTATTTCATTCATGAATGATATTGTGTTGATTAATCTGTTTGCAGAATATTTGAAAAGAATTTTACCTTACGATTATTATTCCTCGAGCTACCTCGCATTTATCAAATTTACCTTATTTTATTTCCCTGTGTATTTATCCATAGAAGTATAATCGTCGCAGTTAACCCAGCACTGAGATCTGGAAAAATATGTAAAAAGGCAACAAAGAGGAGCGCGGTACAAAGGTGTGCGACCACCTCCATACCGCTAACCACAAACAACTAATACGGAGTTGATTATGGCTGCGAAGAATTCTATGCCAGAGCGGGCTATTGCCCAAACAGAAAATGCAGATTTAGAGATTCAGCAGGAAAATCGCGAGAAGCTACGCAAAAAACGCATCCGGGCGTTGCATGACGAACCGGTTCACTCTGCGTATCTTCATGAAAGAGGAGAGGCGGGTTCCGCCTGTGTGGAACTTTATACCCGAATGGAGCGCAACTATCTACCGTTAACCGGCGCGTGGTTAACCCGCGCAGGGTTTAAAGCAGGAATAGCCGTGAAGATCCGCGTGATGCCGGATTGTATTGTGATTACTCCGCAAAATTCCCGTGAGCTGTGGGGCTGTCTGGAAGGTGTCAGCGCAACATATACAAATAAGCTAAAGCTGATGAAGTGGCTGGAGACGTTTCCGGGAGCGTTAATTGATACGGGGGATTTACCCGTGAACGAAAGTGAAAAAGGGGAGCGGTAAACATCACGAGGCGATCCTGAGAATGCCAGGATCGCGCTTTAAGCAACCACATACATTAATATTTTATTAGATCAATCAGGATAGTTATGTGCTGGTTTTTTCTTTCTTCGCAGGTTTCATCCATGCATCGTCATATTTGATGTTTCCTTTCACATAGTTCCATTGAATACCACGGAATCGCAGGCCTACAACTTCATGCATGTTAGGTGCAGAACTACCTGGATAGTATACATGTGTAAAATCTAAAGATGAGATTACCACGCTATCAAGCGTAATAGTGTAGATCTCTCTTTCTGCTCCCGCTTCAATAATTTCATAATATTTGATAATCGCTTTTTGCAGGCGTCTTCCTTCGCAAGCGACAACGGCAAGATAAGGACTCACTTTATCTAATTGCTTATGCAGTGTAACCGGACCATGCTGTCTTGTTCCGGTCATATTTCCGGTATGGCTGTCGACGGCTTGTTTTACACTATAGCTGCTGTTCATGATCTCAATTGCACCTTCTCGTCCTGGCATCATACAATCGCCCTGTACGAGCATCCCGTGCTCATCGTAGAGAAGTAGGTAAGCGGGTAGTGACATTATCGTTCTCCTAAATTTATTAGCTTGCCATTTTTATCGATATCGAACTGATGCACATATTCTTTGCCATTTAAGCCGTAGTGAATTACGTAAGTATGTTCATTCTCCCATTTAATATTCATACAAGTATCAGGATAGGAAGCGTTTAAATCACCGTATCCGGATCCCGTCACTATGCTTATCTGATGGGCTTTGCTTGAATAAATTGTATAATATTTCAAAATGTCATTTTTATTTATGCTGAAACAAATATGATTGCCGTTAATAAAAGTTAGTCGTGTTTTGGGGGCTCGTTTACCACCGGGACAGCCGGTAATTGAAATACATATAGCAATAATAACCAGCAGTTTTTTCATCCGGGAAATCCTTTTAAAACTGTTTTATATTTATTCAGGAGGTAATAGAGCGTTTCTTTAAGATGCAGATCCCGGTATTGTAATAAGCTCTGATTTTTCTCCAGACCAAAATATTTCAATAACCAGTAATCGCTTACAATCGATGCTTGCTGCTCTAACCCATAATGCAATAAATCTACTTTATCTAAGCTATAAGTATAGTCAGCAATACCGGAAAATAATCCTCTGGTCCTGACAAACATCCCCTTTTGTGTTTGCCAGACGTGCATCATCTCATGCATAAATCTATGCTTCTTAACTAAGTCGTCCTCTAAAGAGAAATCAGGTGAATAAGTTTCTTCTCTAAACCACATTTCACCATTGGGACTCATCGCTATATCGACAGGCTGGAGATTAAAAGGAAGATAACTTTCCCTGTGCACCCACACCAGATGATAATGGATACTGTAACCATAAAGCGTCTTCGCGAGGGCTATCTCACCGATGGTGAGTTGTCGGATACCGCCTGGGTTAATCGGGGTTCCTGAGGTGGGAATAATGCGTTCATTTACCGGCATCATAAGTCCATTTAAAGATTGTGGTTATTGGATTTTTATCTTACTCCTGCAGAAATGGAAAAGAAGATTGATATATTCCTAAAAAGTGTTTTTTGCATTGCGAGAAATAAAAGAAGTGAAAGAGTGGCTGAATAAAGATTTTCGATGCCTGACGCGCGTTACAGCAAAGTGATGACTTGATTACCATCAGGTAACCAGTGAACTGTAAATAGCGTATTTTCTTTAAACTCAGCGTGTGGGCGGGTCAGGGCCAGCGTAAGTGTTCTTTCATCGAGCGTCATAATACGAGCGCAGTCAAAACCCATGTAAGTCTTCACCTGCGGAAAGAGCGCCTTAAACAGACTCTCCTTGGCGCTAAAAGCCAGCGTCAGCGCCAGCGCAAAAGGGTAGCCCGATCGCGTCAGGCACATCGCCTCCTGCGCATCAACGATGCCGTCCTGGATGTCGCGGGCTTCCCGGTCTGGAAGAATGGCTTCGCAATCAATACCTACGAGCGCATCTTGATGACGGACGACAACCGCCATCGCCTGGGCGCCGCTGTGGGTAATGCTGCCTGAAACCCCTTCCGGCCAGAGCGGTTCGCCGCTGGGGCCGATGCCGGGAACGGTGTGGTCAGGTAAGGCATGCGCGGCGGCGATGCGGCCAGCCAGATGCTCGGCTTTGCGTTTGCGTCCGGCGTTTGAAAGCTCAGCGTGGTGGGGGAGCCAGAGGAGATCGGCGTCGGTGAAGGTGGTGGGATCGAAGGTGACGCGATGGACGGTGTGGCCGGCGAGAATGAACGTGCTGTGGGTGGTGTGCATGTTTTTCCTTCAGAATTGTGCAGCCTGATGCCCTCACCCCGGCCCTCTCCCACAGGGAGAGGGAGCAAACACTAAAAACGGCAACGGGGTTGCCGTTTTGCTTTTACCTAGAAACGCGTATTCACGCTCATGTACCAGGTGCGACCCGGTTCATTATACGTATACGCACCCGCACCGTACATATACGCACCGGTGGTGGCGTTGCCCGTGGTCTGGGCATTACCCGCGCGCCACTGGCGTTTGTCGAAGACGTTATCCACGCCGCCGGTCAGGCTGACGTTTTTGGTCATGTCCCAGGTCGCGCTCAGGCCAACGATGCTGTACGGGCTGACTTCGTCTTTCTCAGACCCGGTCACAGGCTGACCTTTGTAGTTGTACTTTTTCGGCTGCTGCTTGCCGTACCAGGTAAAGGTCGACTGGAGCGACACGTCCTGATGCACCTGCCAGCTCAGGGTTGAGTTCAGCGTGTACTCCGGAATGATCGACAGACGGTCGCCGGTCTCCTTGTTCTTGCTCTGCAGCATGTAGGTGATGTTGTTGGTCCAGTTGATCGTATCGCTGACCGGCACGTTCAGAGAGCCTTCCAGCCCTTCGACGACCGCTTTCGGCACGTTTTCCCACTGGTAGATATCCGTCTGCACTTTACCGGAAGAGGTGTGACCAATCGGCGCGTAGCCCGCTTCAATCTTGTTGCGATAGTCGTTGCGGAACCAGGTCACGCCCGCCAGCCAGCCGTCGTGCTTCCACTCCAGGCCAATCTCTTTGTTGATGCTGGTTTCCGCTTTCAGGTCGTCGTTGCCCATCATGTAGCAGCCCACGCCGTCGGAGCTGGCGTAGCAGCCCTGGCCTTTGCTGTACAGCAGGTAGTTCGGGTTGGTCTGGTACAGGCTCGGCGCTTTGTAGGCGCGCGCGATGCCCATCTTCAGCGTGAAGTCATCCCCCAGACCTTGCGACAGGTTCAGGGACGGGCTCCAGTTATTGCCGACGATGGTGTGGTGGTCGAAGCGCAGCGCCGGGGTCAGCATCGTGCTGTCGGTCAGCTCCATGTTGTTTTCAGCGAACAGGGAGAAGATCTCCGCTGAGGTGTACGGGCTTCGATCGTTACTCATGCCCGGGATCGTGCCGCCCTGCTGGGTTTGCGTAAAGGAGGTGGAGTCCTTCATGCGCTGCTGGTTCCACTCGGTTCCCAGGGTCAGGTTCTGGTTGACGAGGAAATCAATCGGCAGGTTGATTTCGCTATGCAGCATCACGTCGGCCAGGTCGGTGTCGGTGAATTTATTGCTGTTGAACAATCCTTCCAGCCCGCCCGCCAGCCCTTCTCCCAGGCGGGAGTTGCGGGTGTGTTCGTACTGCGCCCAGCTGCTGGTGGTGATGCCGTTGTCCCAGCCGCCGTTCCAGGTGACCGCGAAGTTCTGGCGATAAATACGGTTAGTCTCTTTGCCGTAGTTCTTCTTCACCAGCGCGTTGTCGTTATTGGTGTTCTGCGTGTCGCCCGCGTAGAGGTTGTTCTGGCGACTGTAGCCCGCCTCAAACTCAAGGGACTGCATAGGTGCGAAGTCCCAGCGCACCACGCCGTTGATGTCCTTGTTTTCCACGCCCTCACGGCCTGCGGGCAGGGTGTTGGCGTAGGCACCGGTACGATCGGACTGGTGGCCCTGGTTAATGTCCCACGCGTCGGCCTGGGTTTTGTCCAGGTTGCCGAACATACGGAAGCTGAAGTCGCCGCCCAGCGGGCCGCTCAGGCTGAAGTTGGTGCGTTTGGTGGAACCTTCGTCCTTATGTTCTGGCGCGTTCAGGTAGGTGTTCCAGGAGCCGTGCCACTGGTCGTCGAATTTTTTGGTGATGATGTTCACCACGCCGCCTGCCGCACCGTTGCCGTAGCGCGCGGCGGCCGGGCCGCGGATCACTTCGATGCGTTCGATCATCTCCGGCGGCACCCAGCCGGTATCGCCGCGGGTGTCGCGCTCGCCGCGCCAGCCCAGACGGATGGAGTTGCGGCTGGTCACCGGCTTGCCGTCGATCAGGATAAGCGTGTTTTCCGGCCCCATGCCGCGGATATCAATCTGACGGTTGTTCCCGCGCTGGCCGCTGGTGGAGTTGCCGGTCAGGTTCACGCCCGGCATGGTGCGGATGATTTCCGCCACGTCCCGCGCGGGCGGGTTTTTGCGGATTTCATCGGCGGTGATGGTCGACACGCCCGGCGCCTGCAGGTTCTGCTCGGCGGCGGTGATCACCATCGTATCTTCGTGCTGCGCAGAGGCGGTCTTGTCGTCTGCCATGGCGGGCAGCGCGACACCATAAATCCCTAAATTGACCAGCAAGGCCAGAGAGTGAATCTTCTTATTCATTGTACGTCCCGCTTTTATGGTTATTTAATGAGCGCGCTTCCCACAGCGCGGGCATTACGCTATTGCAAATACAAATAGTTATCAATAATATTATCAATAAAATTTGTCCTGAAACAAAAAAGTCTGTTAAACATGAGGTTATAAGGGTGACGGCGTTAACAACGGGAAGTGAAGCCTGGTGGCAGTCGAAAAACGGGCCAGAATGGGAACGTCTGAAGGCGAGCTATCGCGTCACCTTCTGGTGGCGTGACCCGGCAGGAACGCAGAAAACGTCAACGGTTAAACGCGTCTGGCTCTACATCACCGGCGTGACCGATCATCATCAAAATGCCCGCCCGCAATCTCTTGAGCGCATCCCGGATACCGACGTCTGGCAGTGGCAGGGCGAGTTCAGCCCCGAATGGCGCGGGAGCTACTGTTTTATCCCCTCCGATAACGAAAATGATTTTGCCAGCGCAGTGTTTGAAGGCGCGCAGCCGGACCGCATGGCGCTGCGCGAAGGCTGGCGCAAGCTGTTGCCGCACGCGGTTTCCGACCCGCTGAACCCGCAGAGCTGGCGCGGCGGTCGCGGCCACGCCGTCTCGGCGCTGGAGATGCCGGACGCGCCCGTTCAGCCCGGCTGGGATCGTCCCGATACGCCGCATCAGCCGCCGGTCTGCATTGAGTGGAACAGCGCGCGTCTGAAGAACCGTCGCCGCGTGTGGATTTTTTCCACCGGAGATGACGGCTCCGAGCGCCCGCTGGCGGTGCTGCTCGACGGGCAGTTCTGGGCCGAAAGCATGCCGGTCTGGCCTGCGCTGGCGTCGCTCACCGCCGGGCGCAAGCTGCCCCCTGCGGTCTACGTATTAATTGATGCGATCGACACGGAACATCGCAGCCGGGAATTGCCCTGTAACCCTGATTTCTGGCTGGCGGTGCAGGACGAACTTCTCCCCCAAGTAAAAACTTTCGCGCCATTTAGCGACCGCGCCGACCGTACCGTGGTAGCGGGTCAGAGCTTCGGCGGGCTCTCTTCACTTTATGCTGGCCTCAACTGGCCGCAGCGTTTTGGCTGCATCCTCAGCCAGTCCGGCTCGTACTGGTGGCCGCACCGCGGCGCGCAGCAGGACGGGTTGCTCATAGAACAACTTAAAGCGGGTGAAAAAACCGCTCGCGGGCTGCGGATTGTCCTTGAGGCCGGGCGCAACGAGCCGCTTATCTTCCGCGCGAATCAGGCGATTTTCGCCGAACTACAACACACGCAGCAGCCGGTTATCTGGCGTCAGGTTGACGGTGGGCACGATGCGCTTTGCTGGCGCGGTGGGCTGACGCAGGGGCTGATGACCCTCTGGCAGCCGCTTATTCACTAACGGAGTCTGTATGGAATTCAGCAATCCTTTCGATAATCCGCAGGGACAGTTCGCCATTTTGCAAAACGACCAGGGGCAGTACAGCCTGTGGCCGCAGCAGTGCGAACTGCCGGCGGGGTGGCGCGTGGTGTGCGAGGCGCAGTCCCAGGAGGCGTGCCAGCAGTGGCTGGCCGGGCACTGGCGCACGCTTGAACCGTCCCATTTTGCGGGGGAGCACGCATGAATCGTCTTCCGCTCGTCGCCGCCCAGCCGGGTATCTGGATGGCGGAACAGCTCTCCTCCCTGCCAAACGCCTGGAGCGTAGCGCACTACACCGAACTGAAAGGCGCTATCGACGCGCCATTGCTGGCGAAAGCCATCGCGGAAGGCATGATGCAGGCCGATACCCTGCGGATGCGTTTTATCGAGGAGAACGGCGAGGTGCGGCAGTGGGTGGATGAGAGCTTCATTCTGCCGGAGCCGTCCATCGTGCGCGTTGACTCTCACGACGCCGCCGTGGCGCTGATGGAGTCCGATCTCAATCAAAACCTGCGCGTCGACAGCGGTCAGCCGCTGGCGTTTCACCAGCTGATTCAGGTGGGAGAAAGCCACTGTTACTGGTATCAGCGATATCATCATCTGGTGGTGGATGGCTTCAGCTTCCCGGCCATTACCCGTCAGATCGCCGCCATTTACGCTGCGTGGCAGAAAGGTGAATCCACGCCAGCCTCCCCGTTCACCCCGTTCGCCGAGGTGGTGGAGGAGTATCAGCGCTATCGCGAGAGCGAGGCGTACGCACGCGACGGTGCGTTCTGGGCAGAGCAGCGCAGGCAGCTTCCTTCTCCGGTCTCGCTCTCTTCCGCGCCGCTGCCGGGACGCGCCGCCACCACCGACATTCTGCGCCTGAAAATTGCAATGGACGTCCGCGCCTTTGGCCAGCTTGCACAGGCGGCAGGGCAGGCGCAGCGTACCGATCTGGCCCTTGCGCTGGTGGCGCTGTGGCTGGGCCGCCTGACGGGGCGGCTCGACTACGCCGCCGGGTTTATTTTTATGCGCCGCATGGGTTCCGCGGCGCTCACCGCGACCGGGCCGGTGCTGAACGTGCTGCCGCTGGCGGTCAATATCGACGCGCAGGAGAGCCTGCCCGCGCTGGCGCTGCGACTGGCTAACCAGCTGAAAAAAATGCGCCGCCATCAGCGCTACGACGCCGAGCAGATCGTGCGCGACAGCGGGCGTGCCGCGGGCGACGAAGCGCTGTTTGGACCGGTGCTGAACGTGAAGGTTTTCGATTATCAGCTGGATATCGACGGCGTGGAGGCCATCACCCACACGCTGGCAACCGGCCCGGTGAACGATCTCGAGCTGGCGCTGTTCCCGGACGAGCAGGGCGGGCTGAGCATTGAGATCCTTGCCAATAAACAGCGTTACGATGAGGCGACGCTTACTCGTCACGTGGCGCGCCTGAACGCGATGCTGCTGCAGTTTGCGGCCAACCCGAACCTGCGCTGCGGCGAAGTAGAAACCGTTTCAGAGCAGGAATATCAGCAGCTGGCGCGCATCAACGATACCGGGCTGGCGCTGCCGTCCACCACGCTGGCGGATCTGGTGGCGGAGCAGGCGAGCAAAACGCCGGACGCCCCCGCGCTGGCGGACGCGCATAGTGAACTCAGCTATCGTCAGATGCGCGAGCAGGTGGTTGCGCTGGCAAACCTGCTGCGTGCGCGCGGCGTGAAGCCGGGCGACAGCGTGGCGGTGGCACTCCCGCGCTCGGTGTTCCTGACGCTGGCGCTGCACGGCATCGTCGAGGCCGGTGCCGCGTGGCTGCCGCTCGACACCGGCTACCCGGACGACCGCCTGCGGATGATGCTTGAGGACGCGAAGCCGTCCCTGCTCATTACTACCGACGAGCAGCTTCCGCGCTTTAGCGATCTGCCCATTACCGCGTTTAGTTACAACACACTATTACCGGCCACCGATGCTGAACCGCTGCGCCTGGCGAAGCCGGAGCAGACCGCGTACATCATCTTTACCTCCGGTTCGACGGGGCGTCCAAAAGGGGTGATGGTCGGCCATACCGCCATCGTTAACCGACTGAAGTGGATGCAGGATCATTACCCTCTCGACGCGGCTGACGTGGTGGCGCAGAAAACGCCGTGCAGCTTTGACGTGTCGGTGTGGGAGTTCTGGTGGCCGTTTATCGCCGGGGCGAAGCTGGTGATGGCCGAGCCGGACGCGCACCGCGATCCGCAGGCGATGCAGATCTTCTTCGCGCAGTACGGCGTGACCACCACCCATTTCGTGCCGTCGATGCTGGCGGCGTTTGTCGCCTCGCTGACGCCGGAAAACGCGGCGTGCTGCAAAACCCTTAAGCAGGTGTTCTGCAGCGGCGAAGCGCTGCCAACTGAACTGTGCCGCGAGTGGGAACAGCTCACCCATGCGCCGCTGCACAACCTCTATGGTCCAACGGAAGCGGCGGTGGATGTGAGCTGGTATCCGGCGTTTGGCCCCGAGCTGGCGGCGGTGGAGGGCAACAGCGTGCCAATTGGCTTCCCGGTGTGGAACACGGGGCTACGCATCCTTGACGCGATGATGCGCCCGGTGCCGTTCGGCGTGGCGGGCGACCTGTACCTCACCGGCATTCAGCTGGCGCAGGGGTATCTGGGACGTCCGGATCTCACGGCCAGCCGCTTTATTGCCGACCCGTTTGCCCCCGGCGAGCGGATGTACCGCACCGGCGACGTGGCCCGCTGGCTGGACAACGGCGCGGTGGAATATCTGGGCCGCAGCGATGACCAGCTAAAAATTCGCGGCCAGCGCATTGAGCTCGGCGAGATCGACCGGGCGATGCTGTCGCTGCCGGACGTGGCTCAGGCCGTGGCCCACGCCTGCGTGTTCAACCAGGCGGCGGCCACCGGCGGCGATGCCCGCCAGCTGGTGGGATACGTGGTTTCTGAATCCGGCTTGCCGCTGGACCGCGACGCGCTGCTGGAAGCACTCAAAGCCCAGCTGCCGCCGCATATGGTGCCGGTGGTGCTGCTGCAAATCAGCGCGCTGCCGCTCAGCGCGAGCGGCAAGCTGGACCGCAAGGCGCTGCCGCTGCCGGAGTTGACGAGTAAATCCTCCGGCCGTACGCCGGAGACGGAAACCGAAGTCGCCGTCGCGCAGGCGTTTTCCGCGCTGCTGGGCTGCGAGGTGAACGACATTGAAGCCGACTTCTTTGCCCTCGGCGGCCACTCGCTGCTGGCGATGCGCCTGGCGGCACAGCTTAGCCGCGCGTTCGACCGCAAGGTTACGCCGGGGCAGATTATGGTCGTCTCCACGGTGAGCAAGCTCAGCGCGCTGCTGGACTCGCAGATGAGCGACGAGCAGGCGCAGCGTCTGGGCTATGAAACTGTTCTCCCGCTGCGCGAAAGCAACGGCCCGACGCTGTTCTGCTTCCATCCGGCGTCCGGCTTTGCCTGGCAGTTTAGCGTGCTGGCGCGCTACCTCAGCCCGCGCTGGTCGATTACCGGCATTCAGTCGCCGCGCCCGGACGGGCCGATGCAGCAGCGTGCGGATCTGGAGGGAGTGATTGAGCATCACCTGAATACGCTGCGTCAGCGGCAGCCGCAGGGGCCGTATTACCTGTTTGGCTATTCCCTCGGCGGCACGCTGGCGCAGGGCATTGCTGCCCGTCTGCGCGAGCTGGGTGAAGAGGTGGCCTTCCTCGGCCTGCTGGATACCTGGCCGCCGGAAACCCAGAACTGGGTGGAGAAAGAGGCCAACGGCCTCGACCCGGAAGTGCTGGCGGAGATCGAGCGCGAGCGTCAGGCGTTTATCGCCGCTCAGCAGGGGCAGGGCTCCAGCGAACTGTTTAACGCCATCGAGGGCAACTACGCCGACGCGGTGCGGCTGCTCACCACGGCGCACAGCGCGCGGTTTGACGGCAAAGCGACGCTGTTCGTCGCCGAGCGCACGCGAACGATGGATCCGCAGGTTGCCTGGGCGCCGTGGGTGGCGGAACTGGAGGTGTACAGTCAGGACTGCGCCCACGTGGATATCATCTCACCGCAGGCGTTTGAGAAGATAGGGCCGGTGTTGAGGGAGATATTGGGATAACGTCAAAAGCGCCGGGTGGCGGCTGCGCCTTACCCGGCCTACGGGAGCCGAGTGTAGGCCGGGTAAGGCGCAGCCGCCACCCGGCAATTACCGCCGACCTAACGGCACAACCAGCGGCGTACCCGCCACCGGATCGTCAATAATCATGCAGCGCATGCCGTAGATCCGCTCGATCAGATCCGGCGTCACAATCTCTTTCGGCGCGCCCTGCGCCACAATCTCGCCGTCGCGCAGCGCAATCAGATGCGTGGCGTAGCGGCACGCCTGGTTCAAATCGTGCAGCACCGCTGCCAGGGTATAGCCCTGCGTGCGGTTCAGCTCGCTCAGCAGCTCCAGCAGGTCAATCTGATGGCTGATGTCGAGCCAGGTCGTCGGCTCGTCCAGCAGCATGATGGAGGTCTCCTGCGCCAGCACCATCGCGATCCACGCCCGCTGACGCTGCCCGCCGGAAAGGGTGTCCACGCTCTGCTGGGCCAGATCGGTAATCCCCGTCGCCCGCATCGCGCGCTTCACGGCTTCGTCGTCGTCCTTGCGCCAGCGGGTGAACAGCGGCTGGTGCGGATAGCGCCCGCGCGAGACCAGCTCCTGTACCGTGATGTCTCCCGGCGTGGTGGCGTTCTGCGCCAGCAGCCCAATTCGGCGCGCAACCTCTTTGCTGGCAAAGCGCTGGATCTGCTCCCCGTCGAGGAACACGCTGCCTTCAGCCGGCGTCATCAGGCGGCTCAGCGTGCGCAGCAGGGTCGATTTGCCGCAGCCGTTCGGCCCGATGATTGCCGTAAAATGGCCGTCCGGAATGGCGACGGATAAGTCACGGGCAATGATTTTTTTGCCGTAGCCGAGGGTGAGGTTTTCGCCGCGCAAGCGGGTGGTTGTGTCTGTCATTTCTTGCGTGACTCCTGAACGAGCAAGACGATGAGGTAAATCCCGCCGAGGCTGACGGTCACCACGCCCACCGGCAGCTGATAAGGCATAAACAGCCGCTGGGCGCAGAGATCGGCGGCGAGCAGCAACAATGCGCCGCACAGCGCCGCCTGGGTTAAGCCCCAGCGCGCCGTCCCGCTAAGACGGCGGGCGATGTGCGGTGCCACGAGGGCGATAAACGAGATCGGCCCGGCGATGGCGGTAGACGCTGCGGTCAGCAGTACCGCGACCAGCATCAGCATCAGGCGCGAGCGCTCAACGCCCACGCCCAGCGCGCAGGCGCTGTCGTCGCCCATCTCCAGCAGGCGCATACGCCGCACCAGCAGCAGCGCGCCGATAAACATCAGCAAAATCAGCGGCGCGGCGGGCCAGGTTTTGCCCCACGTCAGGCCGTTGAGGGAACCGGCGTACCACAGCCCGGCGGAGAGCGCGGTTTCCAGCGAAGCCTGTAGCAGAAGCCAGGTGTTAAACGCCATCAGCATGGCGCGGATGCCGATCCCGATGATGATCAGGCGGAAGGTGTCGATGCCGTTGCGCCAGGCCAGCGCCCAGATCAGTAATGACGTCAGAATGCCGCCCGCCATCGCCGTAAAGGTAATCGCCGTCAGGTGTTGACCAAACAGCACCATCGCCACCAGCACGCCGCTCCAGGCTCCGGTGTTGAGGCCCATCACGTCCGGGCTGCCGAGCGGGTTACGCATCAGCGACTGAAATATCGCACCGCTCACGCCGAGCGCCGCGCCGACCAGAATTGCCATCGCCACGCGCGGCAGTCGCCACTCCGTCACCACCATGGTGACGTTGCGCGGCGTGCTGCCGAGCAGGGCGTTAAGCACCTGAGAAAAATCGAGCGTCACCGCGCCGCTGCGCAGGCTCCAGACCGCCAGCAGCAGAATGGCGATAAGCAGCAGGGAGACGCTGGTGACTAAACGACGGGACGGGGCCATCATGCGCCACCTCCGCGTTTACGACGAACCAGGAAGATCAGCACCGGCGCGCCGATAAAGGCGCTGACCACCGAGACGCGCAGCTCGCCGGGCACCAGCAGGCGGCCCAGCACGTCGGCAAACAGCAGCAGGGCAGGGGTGGCCAGCAGCGTGACCGGCAGCGACCAGCGGTGATCCGCCCCCACCAGCCAGCGCGCCATGTGCGGCATCATCAGGCCAATAAAGGCAATCGGGCCGACCACCGCGGTCGCGCTACCGCACAGAACCGTGATGGCGAGCAGACCAATCAGCTGCGTGCGCGCCACCCGGTTGCCGAGGGCGGTCGCGGTGTCGCTGCCGAGGCTCAGGCTGTTGAGCGCCCGGCTTAAAAACAGCGCCACGGCGGCAGCGATAATGACCGGGATTGCCACCACTTTTAGGGTTTCAAGGGTGCGGATATCCAGCGAACCGGCCTGCCAGAAGCGCAGCTGGTCGTAAACGTCCGGGTTGAGCAGGGCGATGCCGTTGGATAAGCCTTCCAGCACCGCCGCGAGCGCCACGCCCGCAAGCGTCAGGCGGACCGGACTCAGCTGGCCGCCGCCCTGGCTGCCGGTAAAGGCGACGACCAGCGAGGCGGCCAGCGCGCCGCAGAAGGCCATCGCCAGCTGTTCGGAGGGCGAGGTCAACCCGAACAGCGCCGCGCCGAGCACGATGGCAAAGCTGGCGCCGGAGTTAACGCCGAGAATGCCGGGGTCCGCCAGCGGGTTACGGGTAAGGGTTTGCATCAGGGCACCGGCAAGGCCGAGCGCGCCACCCGCCAGCAGTCCGGCAAGCGTGCGGGGCAGTCGGGCGTCGAGCACGATGATGCAGTCAGCGCTCCGGCAGGTGCCGGTGAGCGCATCAACGATAACGGACGCGGGCAGCGGCTTTGCGCCGACCAGCAGGCTGAGTGCAACCGCAAGGCTCAGGAGCAGCAGTAAAACGGGCACGGCAACGGCGCGCACCGCAGAAGAGGAAAACGACATAGCAACATCCATGATTTGATAATGATAGTGATTATCGTTATCTATCTTATTTGGCTATGTTAGCATGTGCGCCCATGGAATGGGTAGAATTACACTCAAGGCTTTGTCATGAATCAAAAATCCTGGCTGCTCAACCTCAGCCTGCTGAAAACGCACCCGGCGTATCGCGCCGTTTTTATCGCTCGCTTTATCTCCATTTTGTCCCTCGGGCTGCTCGGCGTGGCCGTGCCGGTACAGATCCAGACCCTGACGCACTCCAGCTGGCTGGTGGGGTTATCCGTCACCTTAACCGGCGGGGCGATGTTCATCGGGCTGATGGTTGGCGGCGTGCTGGCAGACCGCTACGAGCGTAAAAAGCTGATCCTGCTGGCGCGCGGCACCTGCGGCGTGGGCTTTATCGGGCTGTGTCTGAACGCGATGCTGCCGGAACCGTCGCTGATCGCCATTTACGCGCTGGGGCTGTGGGACGGTTTCTTCGCCTCGCTGGGCGTGACGGCGCTGCTGGCGGCCACGCCCGCGCTGGTCGGGCGCGAGAACCTGATGCAGGCGGGGGCGATCACCATGCTCACCGTGCGCCTCGGCTCGGTGATTTCGCCGATGGTGGGCGGCCTGCTGCTGGCGACCGGCAACGTGGCGTGGAACTACGGGCTGGCGGCGGCGGGGACCTTTATCACTACGCTGACGCTGCTGCGCTTGCCGCTGCTGCCGCCTCCGCCGCAGCCGCGCGAGCATCCGCTGAAATCGCTAATGGCCGCTATTCGTTTCCTGTTCAGCAACCCGCTGATTGGCGGCATTGCGCTGCTCGGCGGCCTGCTGACGATGGCGAGCGCGGTGCGCGTGCTGTACCCGGCGCTGGCGGGAGAGTGGCAGATGAGCGCCTCGGAGATTGGCATTCTCTACGCCGCCATTCCGCTCGGCGCGGCCTGCGGGGCGCTGACCAGCGGGAACCTGGCGCAGGGCGCGCGTCCGGGGCTGATTATGCTGCTTGCCACGCTAGCCTCGTTTGTCGCCATCGGCTTCTTCAGTCTGATGCCGGTGTGGGCGCTGGGCGTGCTGTGTCTGGTGATTTTCGGCTGGCTGAGCGCGGTCAGCTCTCTTTTACAGTACACCCTGATCCAGACTCAGACGCCGGAAGGGATGCTCGGGCGCATTAACGGCCTGTGGACGGCGCAGAACGTGACGGGCGATGCGATTGGCGCGGCGATCCTCGGCGGGCTGGGGGCGATGATGACCCCGGTGGCTTCGGCGAGCTGCAGCGGGTTTGTGTTAGCCGTTGTTGGCGTGATTTTATTGGCGGTTTTGGTGGAGTTGCGTCGGTTCAGGCAGAACCTGTAGGTCGGGTAAGGCGTAGCCGCCACCCGACTAAACGCCCGGTGGCGCTGCGCTTACCGTGCCTACGGGAAACGTGCCTCTTATTTAAAAATTGAATTCAAACGCTGCAACACCAACATCGCGCTGTAATAATCCAGGCGGAACGTCTCGGTTCCCAATGCCCAGACCCGTTTGTTTTTCACCGACGGCAGATGCGCCAGCAGCGGGTTGGCGTAAATCGCATCCACGTCTTTCTGGTCGCCGGCAAACACAAACAGCCCTTCGCCGTTCAGCCCCGTCGCCAGGTTTTCACCACCTAATTGAATAATGTCGTGGCGTTTGCCCTGGCTTTTTGAGGTGTGCAGTCCGGCGGGCAGTTCCGCCAGCGTAAAGCCCAGCTGGTGCAGCAGCTTGCCCTGCGCCGATTCCGCGGTCCACAGGTTGGCGCTGTGCGCGGCGGCGGTGTAGACGATGGCGTTTACCGGCTGCGGCGGCAGCTTCATCTGCTCTTTTACCTGCGCGAGCTGTTTATCAAACGCGGCAATGCGCCCGGCGGCCTGTTTTTCCTGCCCGGTGATGGTGCCCAGCTGCGTCAGCAGTTCCTGCCAGCTCTTGTCGTCGTAGTTGATGATAAGCGTCGGGGCGATGGCAGAGAGCTGATCGTACAGCGCCAGCGCGGAATCCCCGCCGGTAGCGCTTACCAAAATCAGATCCGGCATCTGGGCGGCAACCGCTTCGGCGCTCGGTTCGCCGATGTATAGCCGCGCGACCTTGCGCTGTTTCGCGATATCACCCCACTGGCGCAGGAAACCCTGCCCATCCGCCACGCGGTTGTTCGGCGTGGTGGCGCCGCTGGCAACGACCGGTGCATCAATCGCCAGCAGGGAGCCGGTTAAGGTCAAGCTGGTGGAGACAATGCGCGTCGGTTTGCTCTCAAGCGTGTGAACGCCGCGGCTGTCGGTCACCTGACGCGGCCAGTCGGCGGCAGCGGCTGAGGCAAGTCCTAAAACAAAAAGTCCAGATATAAGCAGGGTATTACGGAATAGGGCAGGGAATTTCACAGCGCGACATCCTGTTTTTGTTGAAGATAATGCTTCTCATTTTCATAGCTACCGCGAAGGGATGCAAGCTTTTGTCGCACAAGTTGTTTGCCCGACGGTTGACAGCGAAGCGATGTGGGATTAGGTTAGCCGACGAAAATATAAATGATAATCATTATTGCTTCTTTTATCATTTTGAGGAGGATGATATGGACACGTCCCTGGCTGAGGAAGTTCAGCACACCGCGACCGCGCTGCAATCAGACAGCTTTTTCTTTATGTCGCCCTACCGCAGCTTTAGCACGTCCGGCTGTTTTGCCCGCTTCTCTGAACCCGCCGTTGGCGGCGACGATCCGGCGGGGCACTTCCAGCAAAAATTAGCCCAGGCCTTCCGGAATGCGAAAGCCAACGGCATCGCTCATCCGGTGATGCTCGGGGCTATTCCGTTCGATACCCGCAAGCCATCTTCTCTATTTATTCCGCAGCGCTGGCAGACCTTTTCCCGCCCGGCACGTCAGCAGTCCGCACGCTATTTTTCCGGCTCGCAGGCGCTGAAGGTGGAACAACGCACCGAGATCCCGCCGCAGCCCGTGTTCGAAGAGATGGTCGCCCGCGCCGCGTCGCTGACCGCCACGCCGCAGGTGAACAAGGTCGTGCTGTCGCGTCTGATCGACATTGCGACCGATAAACACATTGATAGCGGTGCGTTGATGGAGCGTCTTATCGCTCAGAACCCGGCGAGCTTTAACTTCCACGTGCCGCTGGAAGACGGCGGCGTGCTGCTCGGTGCGAGTCCGGAACTGCTGCTGCGTAAAGAGGGCGCGCACTTTAGCTCGCTGCCGCTGGCAGGCTCGGCGCGCCGCCAGCCGGACGACGTATTGGATCGCGAAGCGGGCAATAAGCTGCTGGCCTCCGAAAAGGACCGCCACGAGCACGACCTGGTGACCCAGGCGATGAAGGCCATTCTGGCACCGCGCAGCCACCGTCTGAGCATGCCGGATTCTCCTCAGCTGATTACCACGCCGACGCTGTGGCATCTGGCGACGCCGGTTGAAGGTGACGCGCGTGAAAATGAAAACGCCCTGACGCTGGCCTGCCTGCTGCACCCGACCCCGGCGCTGAGCGGCTTCCCGCATGAGGCGGCAAAAGAGCTGATTGCCGAGCTGGAGCCGTTCGACCGCGAGCTGTTCGGCGGAATCGTCGGCTGGTGCGACAGCGAAGGCAACGGCGAGTGGGTGGTGACCATCCGCTGCGCGCGTCTGCATAAAAACACCGTTCGCCTGTTTGCCGGTGCGGGCATTGTGCCTGCCTCCTCGCCGGTGGGCGAGTGGCGCGAAACGGGCGTGAAGCTCTCCACCATGCTCAACGTATTTGGTTTGCACTAAGGAAGACTCATGACCATTCCCTTTACCCGCTGGCCTGAGGAATTTGCGCGGCGCTACCGTGAAAAAGGCTACTGGCAGGATCTGCCGTTGACCCACATCCTGACGGATCGCGCGGACAGCGATGCGGTCGCGATAATTGACGGCGATCGCCGCATTACCTACCGCACGTTTAATCAGGCGGTGAACAACCTGGCGTCCGCCCTTCAGGCGCAGGGGCTGCACCGCGGCGAGACGGCGCTGGTGCAGCTCGGCAACGTGGCCGAGTTCTACATCACCTTCTTCGCGCTGCTGCAAATCGGCGTCGCGCCGGTGAACGCGCTCTTTAGCCATCAGCGCAGCGAGCTGAACGCCTACGCCGCGCAGATCAAACCCGCCGTGCTGATTGCCGATCGCGACCACGCCCTGTTCGCGGGCGATGACTTCCTCAATGCATTTGTGGATGAACACCGTTCCGTGCGCGCCGTGCTGCTACGCGGCGATAAGGGCGAACATGCGCTGGAAGCGGCGATTGCGCGCCCGGCGGATAACTTCATTCCGAACCCGACGCCCGCCGACGAAGTGGCCTTCTTCCAGCTCTCCGGCGGCAGCACCGGCACGCCGAAGCTGATCCCGCGCACGCATAACGATTACGACTACAGCATTCGCCGCAGCAACGAGATCTGCGGCATCACCGCCGAAACGCGTTACCTGAACGCGCTGCCCGCGGCGCATAACTACGCCATGAGCTCGCCGGGATCGTTAGGCGTCTTCACCGCGGGCGGCTGCGTGGTGCTGGCGAACGATCCGAGCGCGACGCTCTGCTTCCCGCTGATTGAACGGCATCAGGTTAACGTCACCTCGCTGGTCCCTCCGGCGGTCAGCCTGTGGCTACAGGCAATTGCCGACGGCGCGGGGAACGCGCAGCTCGCATCCCTCAAGCTGCTGCAGGTGGGCGGCGCGCGCCTCTCCGCCACGCTCGCGGCGCGCATTCCGGCGGAAATCGGCTGCCAGCTTCAGCAGGTGTTCGGCATGGCGGAAGGGCTGGTGAACTACACCGCCCTCGACGACGCGCCGGAGCGCATCATCAACACCCAGGGCCGCCCGATGTGCCCGGACGACGAGGTGTGGGTGGCGAACGAGCACGGCAACCCGCTGCCGCGCGGTGAGGTTGGGCGTCTGATGACGCGCGGGCCGTATACCTTCCGCGGCTATTTCAACAGCCCGGAACACAACGCCAGCGCTTTTGACGCCGACGGCTTTTACTGCTCCGGCGATCTGATTGCCATTGACGAGCAGGGCTACATCACCGTGCAGGGGCGCGAGAAGGATCAGATCAACCGCGGCGGGGAGAAGATCGCCGCCGAAGAGATTGAAAACCTGCTGCTGCGCCACGAGGCGGTGATCCACGCCGCGCTGGTGAGCATGGAGGACAGCCTGCTGGGCGAAAAAAGCTGCGCGTACCTGGTGGTGAAACAGCCCCTGCGCGCGGTCGAGGTGCGCCGCTTCCTGCGCGAGCAGGGCGTTGCCGAATTCAAGCTGCCGGACCGCGTGGAGAGCGTGGATGCGCTCCCGCTGACGCCCGTCGGCAAAGTCGATAAGAAACAGTTGCGCCTGTGGCTTGCTGAACGCGCCCGGGGCTGAGGAACAGAGTATGGCCATTCCAAAATTAACCGCTTACGCGCTGCCGACCGCCGCAGAGCTGCCGACGAATAAAGTGAACTGGGCGTTTGAGCCTGAACGTGCCGCGCTGTTGATCCACGATATGCAGGAGTATTTCCTGAACTTCTGGGGCGAAAACAGCGCGATGATGCAGCAGGTGGTGGCGAATATCGCCAGACTGCGCGCTTACTGCAAAGCGCACAATATTCCGGTCTACTACACCGCGCAGCCGAAAGAGCAGAGCGATGAAGACCGCGCCCTGCTGAACGACATGTGGGGGCCGGGCCTGACCCGCTCGCCGGAGCAGCAGCGCATTGTCCTTGAACTGACGCCGGACGAAGCCGACACCGTGCTGGTGAAGTGGCGCTACAGCGCGTTCCACCGCTCGCCGCTGGAGCAGATGCTGAAGGAGACGGGCCGTAACCAGCTGCTGATTACCGGCGTCTACGCCCATATCGGCTGCATGACCACCGCCACCGATGCCTTTATGCGCGACATCAAGCCGTTCTTTATCGCCGACGCGCTGGCGGATTTCACCCGCGATGAGCACCTGATGTCGCTGAACTACGTGGCCGGGCGCTCGGGCCGCGTGGTGATGACCGACGAGCTGCTGCCGTCCGTTCCGGCGACCAAAGCCGCGCTGCGTGAGCTGATCCTGCCGCTGCTGGACGAGTCCGACGAGCCGATGGATGACGAAAACCTGATCGACTACGGCCTGGACTCGGTGCGCATGATGGCGCTGGCCGCCCGCTGGCGCAAAGTGCACGGCGACATTGATTTCGTGATGCTGGCCAAAAATCCCACAATCGACGCCTGGTGGGCGCTGCTCTCCCGCGAGGTGAAGTGATGGGATTTGATTTCACCGGCAAAACCGTCTGGGTGACGGGCGCGGGGAAGGGGATTGGCTACGCGACGGCGCTGGCGTTTGTTGACGCGGGCGCGCAGGTGACCGGGTTCGACCTGGCGTTTCCGCTGGGTGATTATCCGTTCGCCACCGAAACCCTCGACGTGGCGGATTTTGCTC
Organism: Enterobacter sp. MGH 24; assembly: GCF_000493015.1. Taxonomy (NCBI): domain Bacteria; kingdom Pseudomonadati; phylum Pseudomonadota; class Gammaproteobacteria; order Enterobacterales; family Enterobacteriaceae; genus Enterobacter; species Enterobacter sp. MGH 24. The sequence goes on from NZ_KI535657.1 coordinate 2,668,754, forward strand.
AGGTCAGCGATGCGTGTGGCCGTTTGCTTAATACCCTTGAGCGGCTGGACGTGCTGGTCAACGCGGCGGGCATTCTGCGCATGGGGGCGACGGACCAGCTCTCGCAGGAGGACTGGCAGCAGACCTTCGCGGTCAACGTCGGCGGCGCGTTCAACCTGTTCCAGCAGACGATGGGCCAGTTTCGCCGTCAGCAGGGCGGGGCGATAGTCACCGTGGCGTCCGACGCGGCGCACACGCCGCGCATCGGCATGAGCGCCTACGGTGCCTCGAAAGCGGCGCTGAAAAGCCTGGCCCTGACCGTCGGGCTGGAGCTGGCGGGCAGCGGCGTGCGCTGTAACCTGGTGTCGCCAGGCTCAACGGACACCGATATGCAGCGCACCCTGTGGACCAGCGACGACGCGGAGCAGCAGCGCATTCGCGGCTTTGGCGAGCAGTTTAAGCTCGGCATTCCGCTGGGCAAAATCGCCCGCCCGCAGGAGATTGCCAGCACGGTGCTGTTCCTGGCATCCGATGCCGCCAGCCATATCACCCTGCAGGATATCGTGGTGGACGGCGGCTCCACGCTGGGGGCGTAAATGATCTGGAAACGTCATGTACCGCTCGAGGAGCTGAACGCCACCAGCCAGAACACGATGGTGGGGCATCTCGGCATCGTCTATACCCGTATCGGCAACGACACGCTGGAAGCGGAGATGCCGGTGGATGCGCGCACCCATCAGCCGTTTGGCCTGCTGCACGGCGGGGCATCCGCGGCGCTGGCGGAAACGCTCGGCTCAATGGCCGGTTTTCTGATGACCCGCGACGGGCAGAGCGTGGTGGGAACGGAGCTTAACGCCACGCACCACCGGGCGGTGTCGCACGGCAGGGTGCGCGGGGTGTGCCAGCCGCTGCATCTGGGGCGCTCCAGCCAGAGCTGGGAGATTGTGGTCTTCGACGAGCAGGGGCGGCGGTGCTGTACCTGCCGGTTGAGTACGATGGTGTTGGGTTGAACGATGCAGAATTGCCGGGTGGCGGCTTCGCCTTACCCGGCCTACACCTCACACGTAGGCCCGGTAAGCGAAGCGCCACCGGGCAATGTTTACAGCATCAATACCACCCGCTTCAACAGACGAATTCTCGGTTCAATCGACGCTTTATCCAGCCACTCCGCGGGGCTGTGGAACCCGGCGCCAATCGGCCCCAGGCCGTCGAGCGTCGGGATGCCGAGCGCGGCGGTGTGGTTGGCGTCGCTACCGCCGCCGACCGCCTGCCAGGTGATGTCGATACCCTCTGCTTTTCCTGCCGCTTCAACCTGCTGCATCAGGGTCTGAGTCGCAACGCTTGCTGCCATCGCCGGTTTGTGATTCACCCGCGCAAGCGTCGTGGTCACGCCGTCTAAAAAGCCTTTTTCACATAACGCCTCCAGCGCCTGATTCACCCGATCGTACTCGTCGTTTTCCCAGAAGCGCACGTCGAGTTCGGCTACGGCGCTGTCCGCGACCACGTTCGCCGCGCTGCCGCCGCGAATCACCCCGACGTTGAGCGTGGTGCCGCGATCCCAGTCGGTCAGCGCATTAATCGCGATGATGCTGTTCGCCAGGGCGGTAATTGCCGAGCGGCCTTTCTCGGGGTCGTTACCCGCGTGCGCCGCCACGCCGCTGAAGGTGAGGTGATAGCCCGCCATGCCTTTACGCGCTTTCACCAGCGAGCCGTCGGCGCGGGCGGCTTCGCAGACCAGCACGCAGCGGGAACGCTTTGCCAGCTCGCCGATCCATGCGTGCGAATGCACCGAGCCGGTCTCTTCGTCCGGGTTCATCGCCACGGCAATCGCGAGACGATCGTTGTCCGCGGCGTCGAGCCCGCGCATCGCCCACAAAATATTCAGAAGTCCGCTCTTCATATCCGAGACGCCGGGACCGTACAGGCGAGTATCGTCCTCGCTCATCGGGCGCTCGGCGACGGTGCCGGGGGCAAACACGGTATCCAGGTGCCCGACCAGCAGCACGTCAAAGCGTTCCGCCTGCGGTTTGTTGCTGACGAATACGCCGGGGCCCACCTTATCGCCCAGATTAACCTGCTCGGTATGCCAGCCTTCGCGCTGCCAGAGCTGCTGCATGATGCCTGCCACGGCGGCAACGCCCGCAATAGTCTGGGTGCCGCAGTCCACGTTCACCAGGGATTTCAGCTCTTCAATATAGTGGTCAAGATTCATGTTCACGTCCTGTTCAGAGAATAATGCGCATCAGCAGCATGGCTAAAAACGCGTTGACGACCGAGATGGCGATCATTAGCGGGATACGTTTGGCGCGGGTGCCGATCACGCCCAGAATGCGGCCCAGATACTGCACCTGCGAGCCCATCAGGTAGATGGCGGGCGCCAGGATCGCCAGGTGCTCGCCGGAGATAATGCCTTTATCAAACAGGCCGATGGCGACGCCGATCCCGCCGCCCATCGACATCCAGCCGCCAATCAGCACGGCGGCAGCCTCACCCGGCAGGCCGAACAGGCCCATCAGTGGGGCGAAGATCATGCCTAGCCCTTTCAGGGCACCGGTAATTTCCAGCGCTTTGATGATGATAAATGCCATCACCACGTTGGGCAGGGTGCTGCTGGTGGCAATGCTCCAGCCTTTGCGCGCGCCTTCGACGAAGACATCGGTAATCACGGGGTTAGACTGTGGGGCACTCATGCGGCGTCTCCTTTACGGGTGAAGGACAGGATCAAGCGCAGCAGATTTGCGCCCACGATTTTCATGATGAACATGACGGCGATACAGGCTCCGATGGACGTGGGAACCGCCGCCGTGCCGTCAACGGCGACCAGCGTGAAGAGGATCGCCCCGGAAGAGAAAAAGTTGGTGATCATCGCCCCGGCGGAGAACTGGAACATGGCGAAAACGTCTTTCTCTTTTTCGCTGATTTGCCCTTCGTCTGACAGATTACGGGTCAGCGACGCGCCCACGTCGGTGCTTTGCAGGCTGCCAATCAGCGCCAGCCCGGTGGTGCCGGGAATGCCCAGCAGCGGGCGCAGCAGCGGGGTTAAGAGTTTGCGCGCGGCACGCAGCGCGCCATAGTGTTCCAGCACGTTGATCATCCCCAGCGCGAACATCACCGCGGGAATTAAACCGAGCGCGAAGAGAAACCCGTCCATCGCGCCGCTGCCGCCGGTGCCGCGAAAGGCGCTGCTGGCTGTGGTTAACGTACCGTCATCCAGACTGGCTTTACTGACCACTTTGCCAAACGCACCGTTGAGGGTGGTGAAATCAAAGACGCCGTACCACTCTTTTCCGCCTAACAGGCCGGAGAAGAAAACGGCTGCAAACGCCAGGGCGAAGTACGCGCCCGGCCCGACCTTATGATCCTGAGGTACAGAACTGTTCATATCCTTTTCCTTGTATGTACGCGATTGCGCAGGATCATTCTGTCGAGGTTATGAGCAAAAAAAATGATACAAATCATTCCGTAAGGCGGCGCACGGATGAAAAAGGCAAAAGTGTGACCAAGGACGTCGCGAAAGTGATCGGCTTAACAATGTGGTGTAAATGTCTGGTTTGACCACGCATTATTGCGTTTCAAAGTTGTTAAATTTTTCCGGTTGTTCTAGAAACAAAATGTAACATCTCACTGTTTCACAACAACGGATAACCACTATGAACAACTCAGGGAAATACCTTACATGGGCAGGGCTCTCCGTTGTGGGAGCCTTTGCCCTGGGCTATATCGCCCTCAACCGGGGGGAACAGATCAATGCGCTCTGGATCGTCGTCGCCTCCGTCTGCATTTATCTGATCGCGTACCGTTTTTATGGCCGCTATATCGCGAAGAACGTCTTAGGCGTTGACGCGACGCGCATGACGCCTGCCGTGCGCCATAACGACGGGCTGGACTACGTGCCGACCGACAAAAAGGTGCTGTTTGGCCACCACTTCGCGGCGATTGCCGGCGCGGGCCCGCTGGTGGGGCCGGTGCTGGCGGCGCAGATGGGCTACCTGCCGGGGATGATCTGGATCCTCGCGGGCGTGGTGCTGGCGGGGGCGGTGCAGGACTTTATGGTGCTGTTCGTCTCCACCCGCCGCGACGGTCGTTCGCTGGGCGAGCTGGTGAAAGAGGAGATGGGGGCAACCGCCGGGGTGATTGCGCTGGTGGCGACCTTTATGATCATGGTGATCATCCTCGCGGTGCTGGCGATGATCGTGGTGAAAGCGCTGACCCACAGCCCGTGGGGAACCTATACCGTTGCCTTCACCATTCCGCTGGCGCTGTTTATGGGGATCTACATTCGCTATCTGCGCCCGGGGCGCATTGGTGAAGTGTCGGTGATTGGTCTGGTGTTCCTGGTGTTCGCCATTATCTCCGGCGGCTGGGTGGCGGAAAGCCCAACCTGGGCACCGTTCTTCGACTTTACCGGCGTGCAGCTGACCTGGATGCTGGTGGGCTACGGCTTTGTGGCGGCGGTGCTGCCGGTGTGGCTCCTGCTGGCTCCGCGTGATTACCTTTCCACCTTCCTGAAAATCGGCACCATCGTCGGGCTGGCGATCGGCATTTTGATTATGCGTCCGACCCTGACCATGCCTGCGCTGACCAAATTTATTGACGGCACCGGCCCGGTCTGGACCGGTAACCTGTTCCCGTTCCTGTTTATCACCATCGCCTGCGGCGCGGTGTCCGGCTTCCACGCGCTGATTGCCTCCGGCACCACGCCGAAGATGCTGGCCAATGAAAATCAGGCCTGCCTGATTGGCTACGGCGGCATGCTGATGGAGTCCTTCGTCGCCATCATGGCGCTGGTCTCGGCCTGTATTATCGACCCGGGCGTGTACTTCGCGATGAACAGCCCGATGGCGGTGCTGGCACCTGCCGGAACCGTCGACGTGGTGGCGTCTGCCGCGCAGGTTGTCAGCGGCTGGGGCTTTGCCATTACCCCTGAAACGCTAACGCACATTGCTAATGAAGTGGGCGAGCAGTCGATTATCTCCCGTGCGGGCGGAGCGCCGACGCTGGCGGTCGGCATGGCGTATATTCTTCACGGCGCGCTGGGCGGGCTGATGGACGTGTCGTTCTGGTATCACTTCGCCATCCTGTTCGAGGCGCTGTTTATCCTGACGGCGGTGGATGCGGGAACCCGTGCGGCGCGCTTTATGCTGCAGGACCTGCTGGGGGTGATCTCCCCGAACCTGAAGCGTACCGATTCGCTCCCGGCTAACCTGCTGGCGACGGCGCTGTGCGTGCTGGCGTGGGGCTACTTCCTGCACCAGGGCGTGGTCGACCCGCTGGGCGGGATTAACACCCTGTGGCCGCTGTTTGGTATCGCCAACCAGATGCTGGCAGGCATGGCGCTGATGCTCTGCGCGGTGGTGCTGTTCAAGATGAAGCGCCAGCGTTACGCCTGGGTGGCATTAGTGCCTACCGCATGGCTGCTGATTTGTACCCTGACGGCGGGCTGGCAGAAAGCCTTCAGTCCGGACAACAAGGTGGGCTTCCTGGCGATTGCCAACAAGTTCCAGGCGATGATCGACAGCGGTAAGATCCCGGCGCAGTACACCGAGTCGCAGCTGTCTCAGCTGGTGTTTAACAATCGTCTGGACGCCGGGCTGACTATCTTCTTTATGGTGGTGGTCGTGGTGCTGGCATTGTATTCTCTCAAAACCGCGCTGGCGGCGTTGAAAGTCGACAAGCCAACGGCAAAAGAGACGCCTTACGAGCCGATGCCTGAAAACCTGGAAGAGATTGTCACCCAGGCCAAAGGGGCACATTAACCTGTGAGCCGGGTGGCGCTAGCGCTTACCCGGCCTATATTTCCTGTGAGACCAAAATTATGTTCGACACCCTCTCCAAAGCAGGTAAGTACCTGGGCCAGGCCGCCAAAATGATGATTGGCGTGCCCGACTACGACAACTACGTCGAGCATATGCGCGTCAACCATCCGGACCAGACGCCCATGACCTACGAAGAATTTTTCCGCGACCGCCAGGACGCCCGCTACGGCGGCAAGGGCGGGGCGAAGTGCTGTTAACCCTCTTTCGGTAAATAGAGGCTGATTTGCTCCTGCTTGCAGCCGTAAATGGCTGCCAGTTTTTCACGGGTGCGCTTTTGTGGGCGAGAGTCCAGCGCTTCCAGCTGTGACACGGCGGACTGGCTGATGCCGAGTTTCTCCGCCACCTCCTGCTGGGACATGCCGCGCAGGATGCGCCACGCGGCCTGCAGGCTGACGTTCTGCCAGGTCATGATGCTGCACACTTCTCCCGGCAATTCCACGTCATCCAGACTATCGTGTTCGACCTCAATATCCTCCAGATCGTCGTCGGTTTCGTCGTCAATTTCTGCCATCTGTAAGAGCATACGAAAATATTCGTGATAGGGAATAACGACGTACTGCGTTTTCCCGTTATCGTCCTTGATTAGCTGTACAGCCATAGTTGGCACTCTCCTCATGCAGGTAAGTCGTTGAAGTTCTGCGCTTGACGGCCAAAACATAACAATGGTCATCGGGATCGTCCCGAAGCGTATAATTGATGCGGTAATCGCCAACGCGTAGCCGGAAATGATCTTCTGTCGCCGATATTTTTTTGATATCGGGCCTGGGAGCCGAGCGGTCATCCAGCTCGGAGAGCTTCACCTCAATGCGACGCTGATACCGCTCGTGAATCTTTGAAAACGCCTTCTTTGCACCATTGGACCAGACAATCTTCATCCGTACCTCCACTGTACGCCCACACAAAATATAAGGAAATAATAAGACTATTAGATAAATTCCGAATTTCTAATGGGGGTACTGTAGAGCGGCGAAAAAACGGGAGAAAGCGGCAAAATGCGAACCGTCGAGAGCGCTCGGGAAGGCCTCTGTCGGGCGACAGAGGCTTGCAGGAAAAATGCGATCAGGCGTTCAAACCTCCGTCCACGTCCAGGCCGGTACCGGAGATCTGCCCGGCAGCCGGGCTGGCAAGAAACGTGACCGCCGCTGCGACGTCTTCCGGCTGGCCGTAGTGACCCAACGCAATAAGCTGACGCTGAGCGTCAGCCTGTGCCCCGTCTTCCGGGTTCATATCGCTGTTGGTGGGGCCGGGGTGGACCAGGTTAACGGTAATACCGCGCGGCCCCAGATCGCGCGCCAGCCCGCGGGTGAGGGAGTTAAGAGCAGATTTGGTCATCGAGTAGACGGCAATACCCGGCTGAGCCACGCGGTTTGCCAGACAGCTGCCGATGTTGATAATGCGCCCGCCGTCGGACATGTGCACCAGCGCTTCCTGAATGGCGATCACCACGCCGCGGATGTTGACGTTGATAAGGGCATCAATGTCCGCCAGCGTCATGGACTCCAGCGGGCCGCCGCGCGCGATCCCGGCGTTGTTGACCAGAATGTCCAGCCCGCCAAGGGAGCGCGCCGCATGGGTGACGGCATCCTGAATCGCCTGCGCGCTGGCGCTGTCCGCCTGTACGGCTTCGCTGTGTCGGCCCAGCGCCTTAATCTCATCGGCGACCGCCTGGGCTTTATCGGCAGATTTTTCATACGTAATAATCACATCCGCACCGGCGCGCGCCAGCGAGAGTGCAATTGCCCGACCCAACCCGCGGCTGGCACCGGTAACCAGCGCCTTTTTACCTGTTAAATCGATCTGCATGATGACCTCGTTACGAGAGTGGTAAGAATCATCATTAGGTATAGCCTGTCGGCGAGATTAACGGCTGAAGGATTCCACTTTCTCAAACGCAGCGCGCAGAACGTCAGGCGTTAATGCAACCGACAGATAGTGAATCGACTCCACCGGGCGCAGGGTGTGGGCAATCACGTGATCCAGTTCGTCGCGGTTATTGATGTCGACGTCCAGCTCGCGAAGCGTGGTCGGCAGGTTAAAACGCCGGTACGCCGCCACCAGCTGCGCCAGCACGTCGTCCTGGCCGAGCAGCGCGCTCTGCACCAGAATCCCGTAGGCTACCTTGGTGCCGTGCAGGTATTTTTCCGTCTGCGGCAGCACGGTTAAGCCGTTGTGCACCGCATGCGCCGCCGCCACGCGCGTATAGCGTTCGCCCAGCCCGCCGACCATCCCGCCACCGGCGATAATCGCGTCCACCACGTCCCGGAACGCCTGCGTCTGTTCACCGCGCTGCTGGTCGGCAAGCGCTTCCTCACTGTGTTCCAGCAGCACGTCGCGGATCGCCAGCGCGCCGTTGATGCCCAGCCGCACGGTCAGCGGCAGGTTTTCAGGCTGCGGGGCGAGCACTACCGCTTCGTACCACTTCGCCAGCGTATCGCCGATGCCCGCCAGCAGATATTCCGCCGGGGCGTTAAGGACGATCTGCGGCTCCACCAGCACCAGGAAGTTGGCATCGTCGAAGATCTCAAAATGCAGCGCCTGACCGGCATCGTTGTACCAGACGGAGAGCGGGGTCCACGCCGCGCAGGTAGCGGCAATAGTGGGGATGCCCACGAACGGCACCCCTAAGCGGCGCGCCACGGCCTTGACGGTATCTAACACCGCGCCGCCGCCGACGCCAATCACCACGCTGGCGCCGCCGCCGGATTCATTCACCAGATGGCTGACGTCGCGCTCGCTGCAGTGGCCTTTAAACAGCAGGCGTTTCGCCCCCGGCGCGTTAAAGCTCTCCGGCAGGAAAGGGCGCGCGCCTTCGATAGCGCGCTCGCCGTAGATCCACACCGCGCGGGAAAGCTGTTCCGGGGTAAAGAAGTTATCCAGCTGCGCAAGGCTTCCGGGATGAGAGAAGTAGTTCGCCGGGCCAGGCACGACGCGGATATCGGTGTTGCTCATGGTGTTGTCCTTTTTTAGCAAGCGCTAACCCGATGTTATGTCTGGACATCCGGATGGCTAATAATATTTCGCTTTATCTTATGCCTTTTCCGTCGTTGTCAGTCAACCGGAGCTGTGAAAAATTCGATAAATCAGAAGAGTAATGAAGGATTTACGCGGATGGTTTCCAGTCGCCTTGAGATGCGCGGTATCAGCCTGGCCTTTTCCGGCTTTCAGGCGCTGTCGCGCGTGGACTTTACCTTAACCGGCGGATCCGTACACGCGCTGACCGGTGCCAACGGCGCGGGGAAATCGACGCTGATGGCGGTGCTGTGCGGCACGCACAACCACTATGAGGGTGAGATCAGCATTAACAACCAGCCGGTGACGATCCGCGAACCGCTTGACGCCAAACGGCTGGGGATCCACCTCGTGCAGCAGGAGGTGGACGTGGCGCTGATCCCGGGGTTAAGCATTGCCGAAAACATCATGCTCGACCAGCTGGCGCAGCCGGGGCATCGCTTCAACTGGCGCGCGATCCGCCAGCAGGCGAGACAGGCGCTGGCGCAGCTGGACGTGACGCTGGACGTTCGCCGCTCCATCGACGGCTGTTCGCTGGCCGAAAAGCAGCAGATTTTGCTGGCGCGGGCGCTGTCCCACCACTGCCGTTTTTTGATTCTTGATGAGCCCACCGCGCCGCTGGATGCGCATGAGAGCGAGCGCCTGTTTGCGGTAGTGAGACGTTTAAAGCAGCAGGGCATCGGCGTGGTGTTTATCTCCCACCGCATTCACGAGCTGAAGGCCATCTGCGACACCTTAACGGTGCTGCGCGACGGCAAGCTGATCGAGTCCGGCCCGATGGCCGATCTGAGCGGCGAAGCGATCGTCGAGAAGATGCTCGGCCACGTGCTGAGCGACATCTATCCTCCCGCGCGGCCGCCGCACGGCGACGAAACGCTGCTGCGCGTTGAGGGGCTTCACGACGACGCGCTGCTGAAAGATATCTCCCTGCACCTGCGCAAAGGCGAAATCCTCGGGATTGCGGGGCTGGCGGGGGCGGGGAAAACCGAACTCTGCAAGGCGCTGTTTGGCGCCACCAAAAGCCGCGTGGCGCGCGGTGAGCTGAATCATCAAGCCTGGCAGCCGCGCGACCCGGCCGACTCCGTGCTGCGCGGTCTGGCGCTGGTGCCGGAGGAGCGCCGCAAAGAGGGCATTTTTATCGACGAGCCGGTGAGCATGAACCTTGCCGTGTGCGCCGATAACAGCTTCTCGCGCTGGAGCCTGTTTGGCCATCGTCAGGCGTGGCGCTGGGCGGAAGAGGTGATTGCCCGCGTCGGCGTGCGTGCGCGTGGGCCGGGGCAGGTGCTGCGCCGCTTATCCGGCGGCAACCAGCAGAAGGTCGCCATCGGCAAATGGCTGCGCAATGACGCCAGCGTGCTGATATTCGACGAGCCGACCAAAGGCGTGGACGTGAAGGCCAAAACCGACCTGTTCCAGCTGATTGACGGCCTGGCGCGCGAGGGCAAAGGGGTGATTTACGCCTCGGGCGAGTTTGCCGAACTGGTCGGGCTATGCGACCGCATCTGCGTGCTGTGGGACGGGCGCATCGTGGCGGAAATCGCCGGGGCCGAGGCCCGCGAAGAGACACTACTTTATTATTCAACCGGAGGAACGGCGTCGTGAGCAAGGCCCTTTCAGTGAACGCGGCGGCATCTGGCCGTCAGCAGATTTTCGATTTTCTCTACAGGTGGGGCATGCTGTTAACCGTCGTCGCGCTGGTGGCCGTCTTTGGCCTGGCGTCGGACAGCTTCCTCGATCCGAACAACATCATCAATATTCTGCGCTCGATTGCCATCGTGACGGTGATTGCCATTGGCGTGTCGATTTCATTGACCATCGGCGGGTTCGATCTCTCCGTTGGATCCACCGCCTCGCTGGCGAACGCGCTGGTGATTTCTCTTTTCGTCTGGCACGGATTCGGCACCACCGAGTCGATTCTGATCACCCTCGCGCTCTGCACGCTGGTGGGGCTGTTTAACGCTTTTCTGATCGTCATCCTGCGTATTCCGGACATGCTCGCGACGCTTGCCAGCCTGTTTGTGATCCAGGGCGTGGCAATGACCTACAGCTACGGCGGGTCGATTACCGAGAACATGGTGCTGCCGAGCGGCGACATGGCGGAAGGGACCATTCCGGCGGCGTTCAGCCTGCTGGGGCAGGTGCCGACCATTGTGATCGTCATGCTGGTGGTGACCGTGCTGGCGCAGCTGGGGTTGTCTTTGACCACTCACGGACGCCGGATGTACGCCATCGGCGGCAACCCCGAAGCCGCGCGTCTCTCCGGCATTCGCACCACGCGCTACAAGGTGGCGGCCTACGTGATTGCCTCTTTGCTGGCGGGACTGGGCGGGATTTTGCTGGCGTCGCGCATCGGTTCGTCGCAGGTGAATGCGGGCGGCGGCTACCTGATGGATGCGGTGGCGGCGGCGTGGATTGGCTTCTCGCTGGCCGGATCCGGCAAGCCTAACGCGCTGGGTACGCTGGTCGGGGCGGTCATTCTTGGCGTGCTGTCGAACGGGCTGGTGATGCTCTCCGTCCCGTATTACGCCATGGACATTATAAAAGGGCTGGTGCTCGCGGTGGCGCTGGCGATTACCTACATACAAAAACGCTGACAACACAACGGGATAAAAAATGAAAAAGATTGCACTCTCTTTAGTGGCACTTGGGTTGCTCACGGCTCTGCCAGGCTTCGCGGCTACGCCCGCGCCGCTTCCGGCCGCCATTGCCAATCATGACGGGCCGATCCGCATCGCGGTGATCCGTAACCTCGGCTCAGACGACAACACCACGCAGTTTATTGCCGGGGCGATTCAGGAAGGGAAAAAGCTCGGCTTTAAGGTCAGCACCTTTTTAAGCAACGGGGATGACGCCAAATTCCAGGACTTCGTTAACCAGGCGATCAGCCAGAAATATGACGGGATTATTCTCTCTCAGGGGCGCGATCCGTACTCCACCGCGCTGGTGAAGAAGGCGGTGGATGCCGGGATTAAAGTCGCCATCTTTGATACCGCCGTTAACGGCGAGATCCCGGGCGTGACCGTCACCCAGCAGGACGATGCCTCTCTGACAAATCTCTCCTTCGGCCAGCTGGCGAAAGATTTCAACGGCAAGGCCAATATCGTCAAGCTGTGGGTGGCGGGCTTCCCGCCAATGGAGCGTCGTCAGGCGGCCTATAAAGAGCTGCAAAAGCAGTATCCGGACATCAAAGAGCTGGAGTCTATCGGCGCGGTCTCGTCTGACGTGCAGGGTGATACCGCCAACAAGGTGGGCGCGATCCTGGCGAAATACCCGAAAGGCAAAATCGACGCCATCTGGGGCACCTGGGACGCCTTCAGCCAGGGCGCGTACAAGGCGCTGAAGGAGAACGGCCGCACCGAGATAAAGCTCTACAGCATCGACATATCCAACCAGGATCTGCAGCTGATGCGCGAGCCGGGCAGCCCGTGGAAGGTGAGCGTGGCGGTGGATCCGAAGCTGATTGGCGCGACCAACGTGCGTCTGGTGGCGAACAAGATTGCCGGGGAAGCGACGCCTGCGACCTACGATTTCAAAGCGGCGGCCATTCCGCAGGCGCTGCTTACCGCCCAGCCGGGCGCGGTGAACGTGGCGTCTCTGGGAAAAATCATTCCGGGCTGGGGCCAGACGGAAGATTTTATCGCGCCGTGGTTTGCGACGCTGGAAGCGAAAAATAAATAAAACCAAGCCGGGTGGCGGCTGCGCCTTACCCGGCCTACATTTCGCACCCGTAGGCCCGGTAAGCGTAGCGCCACCGGGCGTAAGGAGCATAAGGTGTCTCAATTACCCCCTCCCGAATACAGCCGCAATATGCGGCTGATTGGCCATAGCGACCAGGGCGGTCGCCCGGACGGCGTGCAGCTGATGGTGCACCGCGGTTTCGCCTATATCGGCCATATGGTGTCGCAGGGCTTTTCGATTGTCGACGTGCGCGACCCAAAGAACCCGAAAGCGGCGGGCTACGTGCCCGCGCCGCCCGGCACCTGGAACGTGCACCTGCAGGCGCATGACGACCTGCTGCTGGTGATCAACGCCCGGGATCTGTTTGCCGATGCCCGCTTTGCTGACGAGAAGGTCTACTACACCCGCCAGGTGGGGGAGACCGTCAGCGACGTGCAGGACAAAGGCTGGAGCGCCGGGCTGCGGGTGTTTGATATCTCCACGCCGGACAGGCCGCGTGAAATCGGCTTTCTGTCGCTGAGCGGCATCGGCATTCACCGCATCTGGTACGTCGGCGGACGCTGGGCCTATGTGTCGGCGCTGATCGACGGCTTTACCGACTACATCTTCCTGACCATCGATCTGGCGGACCCGCGTAAGCCTGAAGTGGCGGGGCGCTGGTGGCTGCCGGGGATGAACCAGGCCGAAGGGGAGAAGCCGAACTGGCCGGAAGGAAAACGCTACGCGCTGCACCACGCGATTATCGCGGGTGATACCGCCTACGGCAGCTGGCGCGACGGCGGCCTGACGCTGCTGGACGTGAAAGACCGCACCCGGCCGAAGCTCATTAGCCACCGCAACTGGAGCCCGCCGTTTGGCGGCGGGACGCACACCGCGCTGCCGCTGCCGGACCGCGATTTGCTGGTGGTGCTGGACGAGGCGGTGCTGGACAATCAGGAAGACGGCGAAAAGCTGATCTGGCTGTTTGATATCCGCGAGCCGTCGAACCCGGTCAGCATCTCGACCTTCCCGCAGCCTGGTGAAACCGACTACGTGGCGAAAGGGGCGCATTTCGGCCCGCACAACCTGCATGAGAACCGGCCGGGAAGCTTCGTCAGCTCAACGCTGATTTTTGCCACGTACCAGAACGCGGGCGTGCGGGCGTACGATATTTCCAATCCGTATCGACCGGTGGAAACGGGGGCGCTGGTGCCCGGCGCGCCGGAGAAGATGATGGACACGCGGCCGAATCGCCCGCAGGTGATCCAGTCGTGCGACGTGTTTGTGGATGCGCAGGGGATTATTTACAGCACGGATTATAACGGCGGGTTATCGGTGATTGAGTATTTGGGGTAAGTGCGGTTTGATGCCCTCCCCTCGGCCCTCTCCCCGTGGGAGAGGGAGAAAACCAAATGCACTCAGCTGTACTGCCGCACTCGTGCCACCAGCTCTTCCGCGCTGTCGATGCGCTCGGCAATGACGATCAGCGCCTTGCCGAGCGTTATCGCGTGGCGCAGGCATTCGTGGCGCATCGCCTCGTCCTGAATGGTGTCGATATCCGCCACGTGAGAAAGCCCGACGCTGCGACGAATGAGCTCGGTGCCGCAGAAGCCGATGGCGTCATGCCAGACCTTTTTCAGAAACGCGGAGGCGTAGCCCGGCGCGCTCAGCGCCGTATCGCGCGTTTTCTCGTTTGCCAGCGCCTGGAAGCGCTCCGCGAAGGTGTTCCACAGCTCCTGAATATCGGTCAGGCGCTGCTCGCGTGCGGCAGCGGCATCGCGAATGCCCAGATGCCCCGGCAGGCCGCAGAAATTGAGCAGCAGGTTGCCGATGGCGGTGCCGATATCAAAGCCAATCGGCCCGAAATAGCCGAACTCGGCGTCGATGGCCTTCAGGCTGCCGTCCGCCACGAAGATCGACCCGCTGTGAATATCGCCGTGCAGGAGCGCTTCGGCGTGCGAGAAGAAGCGATGCTTCAGGGAGGCCACGGCAATCTTCAGCTGGGCGTCGTCGCGCAGGGCCGCTACGTCGTTTTCCAGCTCGGCCGGGTAGCTGTTGCGTTCGTGGATCTGGTACGGATCGTTGAAGAACAGATCTTCGGTGATCTCGCACATCTCCGGGTTGATGAATTTCGCCACCTGCGCTTTTTTCGCGTGCGGGTGCAGGTAGAAATCGCTAGTGTGAAACAGCGCGTGCGCGAGGTATTCGCCCAACTGCTGCGCCGCCTGCGGGTAGTAAATGTTGTTGATCAGCTCGCCGCGCCAGATGCGATGGCTGGAGAGATCTTCCATCACCATTACCGCCAGCTCCGGGTCGAAATGGTGGATTTTCACGGTGTGCTGCGGGCTGTGCTGGTAGTGTTCGACCAGCGTTTGCGCCTCAAGACGGGCGCGGTCCAGCGTCAGCGGCCAGGATTCCCCGACGCAGCGCACGTAGGGCAGCGCCTGCTTGACGATGATGCGGCTTACGCCCGCGCTGTCGAAAATTTTAAAGACCAGATTGAGGTTGCCGTCGCCTACCTCCTGCGCCTCCACCAGCGATGATGGGTCATCAAGGCCGCCAAACTGCCTGGCATATTCCACGGCGTCCTGAGCGGTAAAGGTACGGTATTGCGACATGGCCTGTTCCTCACGGGTTTGCTAATAAAGACATGTAGACGTCTATACATCTGGATTTCATCCTGACACAATGTGCTACATCAACGCAACAGGGAATTAACGACATGCAGACATTACAGACGACCAGCCTGCGGGTGGCGAATAATCAGCTCTTTATTCTCGACCAGCAGGCGCTTCCGCAGGAGAAACGCTGGCTGGACGCCTCGACCGTAGAGGCGCTGGTTGGGCACATTCATGCCCTGCGGGTGCGCGGCGCGCCGCTGATTGGTCTCTCTGCAAGCCTGCTGCTGGCGCTGCTGGCGGAAAACGGCAAAAGCCGCGACGCGCTGGCGGCGGCGCTGGAAACCCTGCGCGCCTCCCGCCCGACGGCGGTGAACCTGATGAACAATCTCGACCGCATGAAGATTGCGCTGTGGCAGGAAGATTTCGTTCCGGCGCTCGTGGCTGAAGCGCTGCGGCTGATTGACGAAGACAAACGGCTCTGCGACGCGATTGCGAAAGCCGGCAGCGCGCTGGTGAAGCCCGGCAGCCGTCTGCTGACCCACTGCAACACCGGCGGGCTGGCAACGGCGGGCGTCGGCACCGCATTGGGCGTGATTGCCCGCGCGCATCAGGACGGTAACGTTAGCAACGTCTGGGTGGATGAAACCCGTCCGCTGCTGCAGGGCGGCAGATTGACCGCGTGGGAGCTTGGCGAGCTGGGCGTGCCGTATCGGCTGATTACCGACTCCATGGCCGCCAGCCTGATGGCGAAAGGGCAGGTGGACGCCGTATGGGTGGGCGCAGACCGTATTGCCGCCAACGGCGATGTGGCGAACAAGATCGGCACCTATTCCCTGGCGGTGCTGGCGAAGTTCCACGGCATTCCGTTCTACGTTGCCGCGCCGCAAACGACCCTCGATCCGGACTGCCCGAACGGGGATGCGATCCCCATTGAACAGCGCGCCGCCAGCGAGGTATCGGGCGTCGCCGGAAGCTTTGGCGCGGTGCAGTGGGCGCCGGAAAACGCGCAGGTCTATAATCCGGCGTTTGACGTTACGCCTGCCTCGCTGATTAGCGGCTGGGTGCTGGACACGGGCGTGGTTACGCCGGAAGCGGTAGCAAACGGGAAATTCGCCTGAGTCCGGCTATCCTTTAAGGGGTTCCCCTGAGAGGACAACATCGTGACGCTCGATCCTGAAACAGACTTAAAACTGGAGCGCGTGGTGGACGCACCGCGCGACCTGCTGTGGCTCTGCTGGACCACGCCGGAGCACATCAAAAACTTCTTCATTCCTGCTCCCCATAAGGTGACCGAATGCGACCTCGACCTGCGCGTGGGTGGGCGGTTCAACACCGTGTTCGAGGTGGACGGGCAGCGGATGGACAACCGGGGCGTATTTCTTGAAATCGATCCCGGTAAAAAGCTGGTCTTTACCGACGGTTACGGGGAGGACTGGAAGCCTGCGGAGAAACCGTTTATGACGGCGATCCTGCTGCTGGAAGACGTAGGTGAGGGCAAAACCCGCTACACGGCGATTGCGCGTCATCCGACGAAGGAAATCCGCGAACAGCACGAGCAGATGGGCTTCCACGAAGGGTGGGGGATTGTGCTGGATCAGCTGGTGGGGTACGTGAAGTCTCTTCGACCCCCTCTCCCTTGAGGGAGAGGGTTGGGGTGAGGGGGAGAATTCATTGATCAAGTCGAAGATAGATTTCTTTTTTAGTATTTCTCATCTGACGAAATATTGGCTCTCCCTTTTCATCAAAGTATCTTTCCGGCCATATCACATCGGGCGGAATGTCTAGCGCCTGTGCGATAAGCAATTCGCCTTTGGGCCATGGTCGGGTAAGCGCGTTTGCCAGTGTGGATGAGGAAAGGCCAGCCTTTCGGGACAACGCAGCCAGGCTTGTTCCGTGTTTCTTTAGTGCGGCGATGATATCGGCAGGATGCCAGTTCTGATGACGCATTGTGTCCTCCTTACATGTATTTGTTACACACTTAATTATCCTGTTTTGGGATAAAAAGACAATGGGAGGATATTCGATTTCAGGATATTTGTATGGAATCGGAACAATGGCCTCAGTTTACTCGGACGAATACCAGCGTGTTATCAGTGCGTTGAAGAAAGCTCGTAAGGAGAAGGGGATTACTCAGGCGCAGCTTGCTGAGGCTCTGGGTAAACCGCAGTCGTTTATCGCTAAAGTGGAAAGCGGTGAACGCAGGTTAGATGTGGTGGAGTTTGTGCATCTGGCGAGGCTGGTTGACGCAGATGTACAGAGGATTATCGCCAGTATTTAATTAATGCCTGAAATAGGAATGACCACCTCAGCCGTATGTTCCCCTCACCCTAACCCTCTCCCCAGAGGGGCGAGGGGATAGCTCAGTGCTCGCATTAATTTGTGGGGATCACTCATCCCAGGGGGAGAGTGAGAAAAGATTATGCCATTCGCGGATACGCATCCGCGATCGCATCACCCGTAAACTGGGCCACCCAGCCTTCCGGATTGTCGAAGATACGAATCGCCGTAAAGTTCGGCTCTGAACCCATATCGAACCAGTGCGGCGTGCCCGCGGGTACGGAAATCAGGTCGTTTTTCTCGCACAGCACCTGATACACCTCATCGCCAATGTGCAGGCAGAAGAGCCCTGCGCCTTCCACGAAGAAGCGCACTTCGTCTTCACCGTGGGTGTGTTCGTTCAGGAACTTTGCGCGCAGCGCCTCTTTCTGTGGGTTATCGGCGCGCAGGCTGATTACGTCCCAGCTCTGATAGCCTTTCTCCGCCACCAGCTTGTCGATCGCATGCTGATACGCCGCGATCACGGCTTCGGGCGCGGGATCGTGGCCTAAATCGCGGTCAGCCGCCCAACGTTCGAAGCGCACGCCTTTAGCGTTGAGCTGCTGGGCGATCTCGGCGGCGTCGGTGCTGTGCCACTGGTGCTGACTGGCGTCTTTATCGGAATAAATGGTCAATGCGCTCATGAAGGGATCTGCTCCGGATTAATCTCGTCAAACTGGTGGACCTGATGATGATGGCTTGCGCCGTCATCATCGCCGCGAATCAGCTGCAGGGTGCGAAAACCTGCCTGTTCAGCCGCGTCCAGCTCCTGATGAATATCCGACAGGAACAGGATCTGCGACGGGGCGATGCCCGTTTGCGCCGCAATGTTCTGATAAGACTGCACCTCGCGCTTGGCGCCGATGTGGGTATCAAAATAGCCGCTGAACAGATGAGTAATATCACCTTCGTCGCTGTAGCCAAATAACAGTTTCTGCGCGGCGACGGAGCCAGAGGAATAAACATAGAGATCAATCCCTTGCGCTTTCCACTTTTCCAGCGCAGGCAGGACGTCCGGGTAGAGGTGGCCGGTAAAGTCGCCGTTCACGTAGCCGTCATGCCAGATGATCCCCTGCAGGGCTTTGAGCGCCGTGGATTTGCGGTCCTCATCCATAAAGGCAAACAGGGCGTCGATAAGCTCGCTGACGCTGGCGTGCGGGTGACCGATTTCATCACGCAGGTTGTCCAGAATGGATTTGACCGGCTCGGCGTACTGCTGCGCGGTCACGAAGGCCGCCAGCCGCTCACGCGCGTAGGGGAACAAAACATCATGGACAAAACGGATATCGCTGGTGGTGCCTTCAATATCCGTCACAATCGCGCGAATCATACTCTCTCCAGTTGTCGTAAACGCATTTCGCATTCAAATAAGAATTCTAATCCTTCCAGATGACGGCGGGCCTCGGCCACATCGCGTCCCCAGCAGGTTAAGCCATGACCGCGTAGAAGAAAACCATAATTAAGCGGGCGTTCCTGTGCGTAATGGGCGATTCGGGAGGCGAGGGCGTCAATATCCTGGTCGTTATCAAAGACCGGAATAGCCACCGTATCCAGATGTGTGGTCTGACCGGTGAGGGATTTTTGCATTTCAAAGCCGCTGATGTTGAGCTCGGCTTCTTTCACCAGACGCGACAGCACCGTAGCGTTGACGGTATGTACATGCAGGACGGCGTTGGCCTCCGGGAACAGGCGATAAATAAGGGTGTGTAGCCCCGTTTCGGCTGATGGCTTACGACCCGACGGCGCGCGGTTGGTGGCGATCTCCACCTGCAGAAAATCCTCCGTCGTCAGGCAGCCCTTGTCTTTGCCGGATTCGCTGAGCCAGCAGAGGCGTTCGTCCTGACGCACCGACATATTGCCGCCGGTGGCGGGTGCCCAGCCTTTGGCGCCAATCCAGCGGCAGGCGTCGACCAGATGTGTGAGTTGCAGGTTGTCTGTCATTTCCTTTTACCCTCGCGGCCAGGAATATTCATATGGTTTATACCCGTCATACTTCAAGTTACAGGTGCGTTGGCTGCACTCACTCACCCCAGTCACGTACTTATGTACGCTCCCGGGGATTCGTTCCCTTGCCGCCTTCCTGCAACTCGAATTATTTAGGGTATAGACGTCTAAGCGTCTTGATTGCCAAAGACTAACATCGTGTTATAGTGGCAGCAACATAAGTATTACAAGCAGGCACGACACAATGAGCAATAACGCATTGATTCCGCAGAGTAAACTTCCCAATCTCGGGACCACCATCTTTACGCAGATGAGCGCCCTGGCCCAGCAGCACAACGCCATTAACCTTTCGCAGGGGTTCCCGGATTTCGACGGCCCGACCTATCTGCAGGAACGTCTGGCCTACCACGTGGCGCAGGGGGCGAACCAGTACGCGCCGATGACCGGCGTGCAGGCGCTGCGTGAAGCCATTGCGGATAAAACGGCTGAGCTGTATGGCCATAAGCCCGATGCGAACACCGACATTACGGTGACGGCAGGGGCGACCGAAGCCCTGTATGCGGCCATCACCGCGCTGGTGCGGGCGGGCGATGAAGTCATCTGCTTTGACCCGAGCTACGACAGCTATGCGCCTGCGATTGAACTCTCCGGCGGCGTGGTGAAACGCGTGGCGTTACAGCCACCGCATTTCCGCCCTGACTGGCAGGCGTTTGCCGCGCTGCTGAGCGACAAAACCCGTCTGGTGGTCCTCAATACGCCGCACAACCCGTCGGCGACGGTGTGGCAGAAAGCCGATTTCGCCGCGCTATGGCAGGCCATTGCTGAACGTGAGATTTACGTACTGAGCGATGAAGTCTACGAGCACATCTGCTTTGCAGAGGAAGGGCACGCCAGCGTGCTGGCCCATCCGCAGCTTCGCGAGCGCGCTATCGCCGTCTCGTCATTCGGTAAGACTTACCACATGACCGGCTGGAAAGTGGGCTACTGCGTCGCACCGGCGGCCATCAGCGCTGAGCTGCGCAAGGTGCACCAGTACCTGACCTTTGCCGTTAACACACCGGCTCAGCTTGCGCTGGCGGATATGTTGCGCGCCGAGCCGGAGCACTACCGCGAGCTGCCGCACTTCTATCGTGAACGCCGGGATCTGTTTGTGGACGCGCTGAGCAAAAGCCGTCTGGAAATTTTGCCCTCGGAAGGGACTTACTTCCTGCTCGCGGACTACAGCGCCATTTCCGATCTCGACGACGTGAGCTTTTGCCAGTGGCTGACAAAAGAGGTGGGCGTGGCCGCCATTCCGCTATCGGTGTTCTGCGCCGATCCCTTCCCGCATAAGCTGATCCGTCTTTGTTTTGCGAAGCAAGAATCGACGCTGCTGGCAGCGGCTGAGCGCCTGAACAGGCTCTGATTATTTCACCGTCCAGGCTTCTGAGTAACGACGGTCTGCGAAGAGTTCCAGCAGGCCGTTGATTTGCTTGAGGCGCAACACTTCGTCGTTATCCATCCCCAGCTCCTTGCCAATCCTCTCGTCGTTCCAGCCAAGCTGAACCAGTTCACGAACAATCTCTGACATGGCGTTGATCTGGTGCCGCCCGCGTGCGCGGTTATGGCGAATGGTCGCCGCCATGCGGTTATGTTTATCCTGCCGATCTTCGCGCAGGCAGGTGACGGGCAAGTATCCTTTGAGCTGGCGCTTTAACGACGCCCGGCTGGTGCCAATCTCATGGCGATGAAAACCATCGACAATTTCGTAGTGCTGAGATGCATTTTGCGTCACAACGATAGGTTGCGTGAATCCATCAAGTTCAAGGGATTTACCTAGTAGCCGTTTTTCCGGTGGCGCAACGTTATTGGGGTTGTAGTCGTTGGCGGTGATATCGTCCTGTTTCACCCAGAGCACGCAGTCTATCGGTTGCTCGCTAAACGGGCTGTTTTTGTGTATCGCGACTCGCAGGGCGTTAATGGCGTTTATTCGATCCTCTTCGGGAAGTGACTGCAGGTAGATATCTATTTCGTTGATTATTCGCTGTCGCATAAAATGCCCCACTCCTTGCGTTTCGCCTTCATTCTGTCGCTGTAGCGTTGATAATGTTTGGGTTTATTTGGGCTGAAGGAAAGTGCCCGACACCAGTAATCGTTATTAAGTAAAACCTTACAAATACGTCGCCATGAGGGTATGTCTTTGGCCCCGATATCCCCGTCCTGGGTGTCGGGAATAGCGTCCATGCCCCGCTTTTGATACCAGTGAAGATACACCGCGATTTTATTGCGGTAATGCTCTGCCGTATTTTGCGGCATGCTCTCGAGCAGCAGCATGGCGTATTCCCGCCAGCAAAGGCGATCGGGCTTCAGTATTTTGCGATGACCATAAAAATGGTTGTCGTGCCCGGCGTAAATTCCCCCGCTGCGCACGCCGCTGACGCGTTCGCACATGGCGGCCCAGCGATCGGGTTCGACCACATGGTAGAGCCAGAGTCCCTGACGCTGCTCGGGACCAAAAGGTTCGCAGATACGCATGTAGCGCGGGGGCACGCCGGCCTGGTACATCAGGTCGTAAAGCGGGTTGTAGCAGCAGCCGGTTTTTGCAAACCAGGTCCAGATATCGGCCGTTTTCCAGTCATAAAGCGGGTAGATATACCAGGCGTGCCCGCCCGGTGCGACCGTCGTCCAGGGTTTGTCATCAGAAAACCGCTGTTTACGCGCTGAAGCGATGGCCAGAAAGCGGTTATAGGATTCATCGGCGCGGATCCCAACCATGACTGCTGCAGGGCGTTTTTGCGCGTACCATTCCGCAAAATCGCGGACAAAGGCTTCGAACGTCATACCCTGCTGATAAAAATCGAAATAGTGTGGATCGGTAATGGCATCTTCTGGCGGTTGACGCACCCAGTGAGTGTCGGGCGCCCAGCATTGCCATTCAGGTTGAAACTGAGACAGGGAGTTCTGGGTGGTTATCGGTAGCGCGACCCACCAGAACTGATTAATGACGTCCTGATAAAGGGCTCGCACTGTTTCAATATGCTTAATGGTTAATGAGAACTGCGCTTCCCAGTCCAAAAATAAGATATCTATTTTTCGTTTTAGCCGCCGTGCCTGCCGGGCGACAAGATGTAGCATCACGGTAGAATCTTTTCCGCCAGAAAAGGAGACGCACACTCTTGTAAAATTGTTAAGCGTCCAGTCTATGCGTTCAACAGCGGCTTCAAGAACATTTTCCCGTAGTGGGATTTTATAGATCGACATGGTTCATCGCATCCTGCGTGGTAAATGCCTAAATGAAATTCAAGGTTATTATGAAAGTAATTTTCCTTACTTTCACGAAATCATTTTTTTCAATGTATGATTTTTATTTTTCATCCGGGAAATGATTCTTAATCAGAGGATGTGGCAATACAGAGTTTATGCATTTTTTCAATGAATGTTGAAAAAACGCTGCTGTTCAGCGATGAACGACTGTAGAGCATATAAATATGTATTTCGGGCAGTGCAAACGGGGTCTCAACGCTTTTTAGTTTCAACGCCTCTTTATATGTTTCATAGATGGATACGGGAATGAAGCCTAAGAGATCGGATGAGCTAACCATGGAGATAAGCGAACTGATGGAGTCCGTGCGAAAAGCAATGTTTCTTTCCGGGAAAACCTCATTGGCGCGATTCTGAAACTCTTTAACGCCCGGGTGAGCACTTCGATAAAAGGTGTACTTCTCGCGGTATAACGCCTCGATACTGGCCTGCTCGCCGAGCCTCGGATGGTCTTCCCGGCAGATCATCGTTATCGGCACCGTCGTAAAGAGGGTACAGACTACAGAGTGGTTTTTTACCGGAGCCATCGTAAAGATCAGGTCCGCTTTACGGTATGCAAGCAGATCCTCCGCTGATTCCGGAGAGATAAGCATATCACGTTGTTCTACCTCGTAATCTTCCTCAGACATTAACAGCTTCATCGGTTCGAGCATATAACCGGGCGACACCATTTGAGAGCAGTAAATGACGAAGTTTTTCTTGACCCCAGAGTGATGCATCAGGTTGATGGTTTGCTCAATCTGGTTGAGATTCTGTTCAAGATGGTGGTGCAGGTTGATGCCTACCGTGGTCGGTGTAATCCCCTTGCCGGAACGGATAAAGAGGGGGTCATTGAGCTGGTTGCGCAGGCGCTGCAGCGACTGGCTCACGGCAGAAGGCGTGATATAAAGCGTCTCAGCGGCCTTACTGATACTGAGATGCTGGTAAATACATTCGAAAATGACTAACAGATTGAGATCGAATTTTTTAAGCTCATAGAGATTTGCCATTTTTAGTCCTGCGGATGCCGGGTTTGCTGAAGTTATCACATTACTGATAACTATAGATTGAAGTTAACCATTTACAATCTTTGTGGTTCACTAACTTAATTTTATTTTTAAGTCATCTGAATATATCACGGCGTCAGATTAATGAAATAGAACTTCAAGGTTGATTAAGATAATTTTATCTTTAAAGTGTGATTGGCTTATTTGAATGACAAGCGACATTTATATATAGAGGGAAATTCATAATAAAATTAAATTTATAACCTTCTGAAAGCATTTTCGATTTTGCCTATCACAGTCATAGGCAGGATTGCCACTCTTATGGATTGCTCAACGCCGGGACGGATGGTGTAATCAAAGCGCTGTTACCGCCTTGATACTCCAGGTTGTAGAGCGCAACGCAACGCCAGTTTCGGCTGGCACTGAATGTACCTGCGGGGAATTCAGGTATCAGGGCCGCCCGTTGAGGCGGCCTTTTTACTTTCAGGCTTTCCTGTAAAAGGTTCACCTTGTTGTCTTGTCGAGGTTGTAAGGTTTGGCTGATTGATTTGATAAAGCATATGCATTAGCCCCGATGAATAAAGTTGGTTACCTTACATCTCAACGAAAACACGGAGGAAGTACAGATGTCTTTGATTAATACCAAAATTAAACCTTTCAAAAACCAGGCGTTCAAAAACGGTGAGTTCATCGAAGTTACCGAGAAAGATACCGAAGGCCGCTGGAGCGTCTTCTTCTTCTATCCGGCTGACTTTACCTTCGTTTGCCCGACTGAACTGGGTGACGTAGCAGACCATTACGACGAACTGCAGAAGCTGGGCGTAGACGTTTACTCAGTGTCTACCGATACCCACTTCACCCACAAAGCATGGCACAGCAGCTCTGAAACCATCGCAAAAATCAAATACGCGATGATCGGTGACCCGACTGGCGCCCTGACCCGTAACTTCGACAACATGCGTGAAGATGAAGGCCTGGCTGACCGCGCCACCTTCGTTGTTGACCCGCAGGGCATTATCCAGGCTATCGAAGTTACCGCTGAAGGTATCGGCCGTGATGCGTCTGACCTGCTGCGTAAAGTGAAAGCTGCTCAGTACGTGGCTTCTCACCCAGGCGAAGTGTGCCCGGCGAAATGGAAAGAAGGCGAAGCGACGCTGGCTCCATCTCTGGACCTGGTCGGCAAGATCTAAGTCTGTAAAGCCTGGCGGCGCTGCGCTTGCACAGGCCTACAGTATCGTAGGCCGGGTAAACGAAGTGCCACCCGGCAATCAATGGGCGCCCCCCGCGCCCATTTCAATCCAGCACCATGATGCAAGTTGCATTCAGGCCGCCCGTATAAGGCAGCTTGCATGATGACGTCTTAAGAGAGGGAAGAACAATGCTCGACACAAACATGAAAACCCAGCTCAAGGCCTACCTTGAGAAACTGACCAAACCCGTTGAGCTGATTGCCACGCTGGACGACAGCGCCAAATCGGCAGAGATCAAGGAACTGCTGGCAGAGATCGCCGAGCTGTCGCCAAAAGTGACGTTTAAAGAAGATAACGCGCTGCCAGTGCGTAAGCCCTCCTTCCTGATCGCCAACCCAGGCTCCGACCAGGGACCGCGCTTTGCCGGTTCTCCGCTGGGTCACGAATTTACCTCACTGGTGCTGGCGCTGCTGTGGACCGGTGGTCATCCGTCAAAAGAAGCGCAGGCGCTGCTGGAGCAGATCCGCGATATCGACGGTGATTTTGAGTTTGAAACCTATTACTCGCTCTCCTGCCACAACTGCCCGGACGTGGTACAGGCGCTGAACCTGATGTCAGTCCTGAACCCGCGCATTAAGCACACGGCGATTGACGGCGGTACCTTCCAGAATGAAATCACCGATCGCAACGTGATGGGCGTTCCGGCGGTCTACATGAACGGCAAAGAGTTCGGCCAGGGCCGCATGACGCTAACCGAAATCGTTGCCAAAGTGGATACCGGCGCAGAAAAACGTGCGGCGGAAGAGCTGAACCAACGCGATGCCTACGACGTGCTGATCGTCGGTTCCGGCCCGGCGGGTGCGGCGGCAGCGGTGTACTCCGCGCGTAAAGGTATTCGTACCGGCCTGATGGGCGAACGCTTTGGTGGCCAGGTGCTGGATACCGTTGACATCGAAAACTACATTTCCGTGCCGAAAACCGAAGGCCAGAAGCTGGCGGGGGCGCTGAAGGCACACGTCAGCGACTACGACGTAGATGTGATCGACAGCCAGAGCGCCAGCAGGCTGGTTCCGGCATCGGTCGAGGGTGGTTTACACCAGATTGAAACCGCATCCGGCGCGGTGCTGAAAGCGCGCAGCATTATCATTGCCACCGGCGCGAAATGGCGCAACATGAACGTCCCTGGCGAAGATCAGTACCGTACCAAAGGCGTGACCTACTGTCCGCACTGCGACGGCCCGCTGTTTAAAGGTAAACGCGTGGCGGTGATCGGCGGCGGTAACTCCGGCGTGGAAGCGGCAATCGACCTGGCGGGGATTGTTGAACACGTAACCCTGCTGGAGTTCGCACCAGAGATGAAGGCGGATCAAGTTCTGCAGGATAAAGTTCGCAGCCTGAAAAACGTCGATATCGTGCTGAACGCGCAGACCACGGAAGTGAAGGGCGACGGCAGCAAAGTGACCGGTCTGGAATACCGCGACCGCGTGAGCGGCGACGTGCACAGCGTTCAGCTTTCGGGGATCTTCGTGCAGATTGGCCTGCTGCCAAACACCACCTGGCTGGAAGGCGCAATTGAGCGCAACCGCATGGGCGAAATCATCATTGATGCGAAATGTGAAACCAGCGTGAAGGGCGTGTTTGCGGCGGGCGACTGCACCACCGTGCCGTACAAACAGATCATCATCGCCACGGGCGAAGGGGCGAAGGCGTCGCTGAGTTCGTTTGACTATCTGATTCGCACCAAAACCGCATAATAGAAGAAAGTAAGGCTACACCTGCAATAGCGAGAGGCCACCGAAAGGTGGCCTCTTTTTTTATCTTACGACCATAACCGGTATGTGAGTGTGGCGGATCACGCTGGAGGCGTTAGAGCCCAGCAGATGCGTGGTAATGGAAGGGTTGCGCGAACCGATGACCACCACGTCGGCTTTCAGCTCGTTCGCCAGTTCGTTTACCGCATCGCGTACGCTGCCGAATCTGACGTGCGTTTTGATCCGTGAAGGGTCGATGCTGAAGTGGCTGACCATGGTCTGCAGGCGAGTTTCCGCTTCATGCTGCAAATGCTCCTCGAAGCGACGCACGTCGGCGGCAAAGCGGTGAAGGCTCAGGCTGGCAGAGCCCGGCAGTACGTGCAACAGATGGATGACACCGTCCTGCTGCGCCAGGAATTCCGCATGGCGAACGGCCTTGTCGCTCAGCTCCATCTCAAAAACATCAACCGGCATAATAATTCTCTGATACATACCCGTTTCTCCTTGTTTATAAACGCTGAACTCATTCAACCATAAAATAGATATGGTTTCTGTAAGCGCCCCGTCAGTTTTCTTATCTCGCTAGGGAAAATCTCAAAAGAGCGCAATTTCCGCACTCACCAGTGGCGTTCAAGATAAAGCACGGCCGTGACGATAATCGCCGCAATAATCAGAAAAATAAGTGTGATAGCCAGTATCTCACTCATGACCGTCCCCACGGCACCAAAACAGATTAAGCGTGGATTAAGGGCTTTTTGCGCGATATAAGAAATTGGGGTGAATTTGCGGAAAGAGGATGCCGCTGCATCCTCTGTGCAAAGCGGGTAGGCGCTTATTCAGAAGAGATTAACGCAGGTAATCGCCCGCGGCTTCTGGCTGGTAGAGCAGGGCCAGCACTTCCAGATGGGCAGAGGCGCCGCCCGGTAATTCCCAGTGGATGGTATCACCCGTGCGTAGACCCAGCAGTGCGGCACCCACAGGCGCAAGCACAGAAAGCTGCGCGCTGCTGTCGGTCATCTGAGCCGGGTAAACCAGCGTGCGGGTCAGCTCTTCACCGGTGGTCAGGTTGCGGAATTTTACCTGGCTGTTCATGGTCACCACGTCATGCGGCATCGATTCCGGCGTGCACATCTGCGCACGGTCGAGTTCCTCATTCAGGGCGTCGGCCACGGGAAGTGAGGCGAACTCTGCTTTTTCCAGCAGCCGGTCGATACGTTCTGCGTCGAGCTCATTGATGATAATTGTAGGTCTGGACATTTTTACTCCATGTCGTTAATGCTGCGTGTAACGCAGAAACCGATCCAAAAGAAAACCCTCGCCGTCTGGCAGCGAGGGTTTAACTCTCCCGATGATACTGGCTGAGCGCCCAAGTTTGAAGTGATGAAGGTCACATTCATGGTCCATATGAATTTTCGCTGAAATTTATTCAGTCTTCATTCCGGGCGGAATACGTTACGCTGAGATCCTGAATCAGGGCGTTGCCCACCAACGAGAGAGAACTATGTACTTCTACCAACCGTCTCAGGGTCACGGCCTGCCGCACGATCCGCTGAACGCCATTATTGGTCCACGTCCGATCGGCTGGATCTCCTCATGCGATAAGGCCGGTCAGCTGAATCTCGCGCCGTATAGCTTCTTTAACTGCTTTAACTATCGTCCGCCGATCATCGGCTTTTCCAGCAACGGCTGGAAGGACAGCGTGCGTAATATTACCGAAACAAAGGAATTTGTCTGGAACCTGGCGACGCGCGATCTCGCGCAGGCGATGAACCAAACCTCAGCGATGCTTCCCCACGATCGGGATGAATTTAGCTTTGCCGGGCTAACGCCGGCGGCCAGCCAGCTGGTGAACGCGCCCCGCGTCGCAGAAAGCCCGGTGAACTTTGAGTGCCGCCTGTCGCAGTGCATTCAGCTTACCGGTGCCGACGGTACGCCGGTCGATACCTGGCTGGTGCTGGGGGAGGTGGTCGGTATCCATATTGCCGAAACGCTGCTGGAAGAGGGGATATACCAGACGGCAAAAGCGCAGCCCATCCTGCGTGCGGGTGGGCCGACGGCTTACTACGGCATCAGTGACGATAACCGGTTTGATATGGTGCGCCCGGGCGCGGATCAGTAACCAGCTTTATCAATTACGAACTGTTTTCCGCAGTTACCAGGATGTGGCTGCGGTGCAAATGACGCCGCCGAAAGCGGGTTGTTAATAGTGTCTGCCTTCAGGGAAATCTGCATCTCGGTCAGATACGCCGGATTGCCGTTGCAGGTCAGCTTTATCGCTTTGATGTTCTCCTTGCCCCAGCTTTTGGCTACGGCACTGTCAAAGTCGCTGCGATTGACGGATTTCCCATAGTTATCGGCGAGGAATTTACCGACCGCGCTGCTTTTAACTTCCTGATTCATCCGCACCATCGTGCCGAAATAGGCATCCGGATCGAAACCAAAGCAGACGCCATGTTTGGCATATTCGTAGCGTTCCAGGCAGGAATTCCCACCTGCGCCCGGCATTACGTCGTTGAGCTTTGCGGCAGCGGAAAGCGACAGTCCGGTTTCGGCGGCACTGCATTTACGGCTGGCCTTCACTTCCGGCATGTTCGGAATGGGGCGCGTGGCGCAGCCAAAACGCATCCATCGACGTTCATCCCCGCCGCGTGCGGCAATAGATTTCGGCAGGCCGGGCCATAGCCCGTGAACGGTCAGGAAATCGGCTTTATTCTCGCGCTC
The DNA here is from genome assembly GCF_000493015.1 of Enterobacter sp. MGH 24. NCBI lineage: Bacteria > Pseudomonadati > Pseudomonadota > Gammaproteobacteria > Enterobacterales > Enterobacteriaceae > Enterobacter > Enterobacter sp. MGH 24. Next base: position 2,698,044 of record NZ_KI535657.1, read on the forward strand.
TTTTTGCAGGCGACATTCGTCAGGTTCATTCCGGTTGCGCTCGACCATGCTCTGGCAAAACCCGGTTTGCCAGGACAGCGCCAGCACATAGCGATCGAAATCGCCATACTGTGTTGCTTTCAGCGGTTCCGCCTGTGCGGAGAAGAGACAGAGTGCAAGCGCCATTGCGCCAGACGGGATGACGATATCCTTCCTGAACATATGATTTCCTGATCGAATGAGCACGATTAATTTCTGGAAGTTATTAAAGCACAAAAAGCGCCCGCAGGCGCTTTTTGGATATCCCTAATTTAGCTTAGGCCGCGCCGGGTACCAGCACTTCCGTGGCGATAATCACGATAATCAGGCCAACCATAACGGGCACTGAGGTGCGTTTGACGACTTCGAATGGCGAGATTTTCGCCATCCCGGCAACGGCAACGACCACGCCCGACACTGGAGAAATGGTACGGCCCAGGTTTGACGCCTGCAGCATGGGAATGGAGAGATAGGCCGGGTTAATACCGGATGAGTGGGCCAGTTTCGGGATCATCTCAACGAAAGCGTAGAAAGGCGCATTACCGGAACCGGTGGTCATGGCCGCCAGCATGGTGAGCACCACCAGAACCAGCATCAGGATAATACTGGCCGAGCCGAACGAGGTGGCGATAGATATCAGGCTCTGGATAAAGCCGATTGTACTCAGACCCTGGGCAAAAACGCCTGCCGCAACCAGCAGCATCACCACGCCCGCGAAGGCATCCGCCATACCGCGATACGCCACTTCCAGACCCGAGAAGACTTTTTGCGTGTTAAAACCGCGTACAAATTCCAGCACGGCGGCCAGCAGCATGCAGATGACCAGAATGGTGATGATGTGCAGCTGTGGACCCCATTTGCCGTCAAAAATCAGTACTCCGATGATCGGGGTGAACGGCAGAATGGCATAGAACGCGGGAGCGGTGGTGGTGATTTCACTCACGTCCATCATTTCATGGCTGATGTTTTCTTTCTTATCGAGATAGCGCTGCCAGAAGAAATGCGCGATGCCCATGCCCACGATGGCAACAATCGAGATCGGTAGCGTGGTTTTAAAGGCGAAGTCGATGAGTGACATCTCCGCCGCCTTTGCCGCCAGTACAACGTCGCCGGAGGTTGGGGAGAGAATAATGGCTGCCGGAGACGCGCAAATTGCCGCGGCCGCACCGCGGCTGATACCGACGTTCACCATGACCGGGAACAGCGTCGCCATGAGCAGTACGCCAAGTCCGGTAGCCGACGAAACGGCCAGCGACATCAGGCAGGCGAGGAAATAGGCGGCGACCATCAGCAGATACGGCGAGTTGATATATTGCAGGGGTTTGGAGGCAAGCTTAACGACCATGTCGTTGGCGCCGATGTGGGTCATGTAGGCCGCAAAACCACACAGCATCATGATCATCATACCCAGATCGCCGCCGCGGCTCATGAGCAATATTTTAATGTATTCAACGATATCTGTAGCGGTGTAACCGGTGCTGGCCGCGCTGGCGGGTAGCACCTGGTGCCCCATTATTGCGCTGATAATCAGCAGCGTTAAACCGCCAACAAATAATACGCCCGTGGCCGAGTAGCCTTTAATGATGTAGCGCGCTACGCCGACAATGACGACGACGCCAATAAGGAGCTCGAATAACGTAAGCATGATTTCCCCTGTATCTCTGCTGCAATGGAGCACAAAAAATCAATAAAAAAAATAAGGATGAAAATGTGCCGAATAATTGGCCTGTTCTTGCTGATTAAAATCAATAAACAGATGACTAGAGAACAGAACAACCGTGTTTTTGCCATGGCCCATACATTTATGTCATGAGGCCCTTGACCGTCAGAAATAGTGCAACATGTCCCAATAATGATAACAAATTGTTAATGTTTTGTATGGTTTTGCATGTCACTGATTAACAAGGCTTAATGGGAAAAGCCACACGCCAGGTAGGCTTATTTGCGCGTTTCTCTCGCTTTCTTTAAGAATATTCCCGGAAAAAGGCCGAATAATTAGGAATAACGCCGATGCCGTTAAGCCTTGATTCAACTATTTTATGATAAACTTTGCCTCGAATACTAAGAATGGTAATTGCATTGTGATCGTACGTAATACATTTTTCTCTATTTTGTTGTTTATTTTTGGGCAGTTAACGTTTTCTTCTGTTGCACAGGCAGAAGGGAACGCGGCGGATAAAGGCTGGTTCTCAACCTTTACGGATAATGTTTCCCAGACATGGACGGCACCTGAACATTATGATCTCTATGTTCCGGCAATAACGTGGCATGCGCGTTTTGCTTATGACAAAGAGAAAACCGATAAATACAACGAGCGTCCGTGGGGCGCGGGCTTTGGTCAGTCGCGCTGGGATGAAAAGGGAAACTGGCATGGCATCTATCTGATGGCCTTCAAAGACTCGTTTAACAAATGGGAGCCGATTGGGGGTTATGGTTGGGAAAAAACCTGGCGTCCGCTAGCGGACGACAACTTCCACGTTGGATTGGGCTATACCGCTGGTGTTACCGCGCGTGACAACTGGAAGTACATCCCGATCCCGGTGCTGCTGCCGCTGGCCTCTATTGGCTATGGCCCCGCAACGTTCCAGATGACCTACATCCCGGGGACTTATAACAACGGAAACGTTTACTTCGCCTGGATGCGTTTTCAGTTTTAACTGACAAAACGTTACAGGGTGGTGAAAAAACGCGCAGGCGTTGATTCATAAACGATAAAAATCTGCCAGCGAAAATTAACGCGACTTTAGTCACTTTTTATCAAAGATCCGCTGGACAAAAGGTCCCACAATTGATGTACTGGTAACCGACACAGCATTTGTGTCGTTTTTTAATGTAAAGGTAATTTTGATGTCTAAGATTAAAGGTAACGTTAAGTGGTTTAATGAGTCCAAAGGATTCGGTTTCATTACTCCTGAAGATGGCAGCAAAGACGTGTTCGTACACTTCTCTGCAATCCAGTCTAATGGTTTCAAAACTCTGGCTGAAGGTCAGCGTGTAGAGTTCGAAATCACTAACGGTGCCAAAGGCCCTTCTGCTGCTAACGTAATCGCTCTGTAATTCAGACGCGTCAGCAAGAATTTCAAAACCCGCTCACTGAGCGGGTTTTTTTCGTTTTGCATCAGCCAAGCAGATATATTTTCAGGAAGCTGGCAACGATCAGCACGCTCAACAACACCATGCCTGCACTCATCAGACTCTGTTTCATTCTGTCACCCTCGTTCAGTACTGCACTCAGAGTGACAGAGAAAAATTAAGCCAACATTAACGGTTCGGCTGTTAATGCGCGCTTGCGGAAGAAAACAGCCAAAATGCGATCCCCGTCATCGCAAAGGAGCCGAGCATATTGATCGCCATATTCATCAGCGCCCAGCCGATACGGCCTTCCTGAAAGAGAAAAACGGTTTCCGCAGAAAAGGTTGAGAAGGTGGTTAACCCGCCGCAGAATCCGGTGGTAATCAGCACTTTCCACATTGGGTCGATGTGCGTCATTCGGTTAAACCAGGCCAGCCCCATGCCGATGATAAAGGCACCAATCAGGTTAGCAGCAAGCGTCCCCATGGGAATCGCCTGATGCAGGGGGTTAAACCGCATACTGAGAAACCATCGCGCAACGCTACCCGTTCCCCCACCAATAAAAACGGCTAAAAGTAGTTGTAACACGCTAAATACCTGCTATTTGATGTGTAAGAGAAGCGAGTTTAACGCCGTTTATGATGAGGGGACAAATATGTATGTTGCGGTAGGGCAGTTTGCCGTCACGCCTGACTGGCATGAGAATGTGAGAACATGCGTCAGCCTGATGAAGCAGGCCCGGCAGAAAGGCGCGTCGCTGTTGGTTCTCCCCGAGGCGCTGCTGGCCAGGGATGATAATGACCCGGATTTATCCGTGAAGTCCGCGCAGCCGCTGGACGGCGAATTTTTACAGCAGCTGCTCGCCCAGAGCGCGGGCAATACGATGACGACGATCTTAACGATCCATGTTCCCTCAACGCCGGGTCGCGCAGTGAATACGCTCGTGGCGATTCGTGGCGGGGCCATTGTCGCACGTTACGCCAAGCTTCACCTCTATGACGCGTTCAGCATCCAGGAGTCGCGACGCGTTGACCCCGGAGACAATATCCCCCCGCTGCTGGAGATTGACGGATTCAGGATCGGGTTGATGACGTGCTATGACCTGCGTTTTCCCGAGCTGGCGCTCTCTCTGGCGCTGCAGGGGGCGGACGTACTGGTACTGCCTGCCGCGTGGGTCAGAGGGCCGTTAAAAGAGCACCATTGGGCAACGCTGCTTGCGGCGCGCGCGCTGGATACCACCTGTTATGTCGTTGCCGCTGGGGAATGTGGCACGAAAAACATCGGGCAAAGCAGGGTGGTCGATCCGCTGGGGGTAACGATCGCCGCCGCTGCGGAAGCCCCGGATTTGCTGGTGGTGGAGATAAACATAGACAGAATTGCGCTTGCACGTCAGCAATTACCTGTTCTTCGCAATCGTCGGTTTGCGCCACCGCAATTATTGTGATGTTTTTTTCAACAATGCTTGATTCACCTTGTTACAGATTGCTATTGTGTGCACGCGCTAAATGACCGTTAATACAGTCAGGTTTTGGCGCTGAATGCAGCCTGTTTTAAGTAAAGAAGGTATCTATGGGTGAGATTAGTATTACCAAACTGCTGGTGGTTGCCGCACTGGTCGTCCTGCTGTTTGGTACCAAGAAGTTACGCACGCTGGGTGGTGACCTGGGGGCTGCCATCAAAGGCTTTAAGAAAGCGATGAACGACGATGATGCAGCGGCGAAGAAAAGCGCCGAGGATGACGTCCCGGCTGACAAGCTTTCTCACAAAGAGTGACAGCAACGCCTGAGGGCTTGCGAAAAAAAACCGGCTCATGAGGCCGGTTTTTTTGTATTACTGTAAAAGAATATTACAGCATTATTTAACTTCTTCGCCTTTTGCCTGCATATCGGCATGGTATGAGGAGCGAACGAATGGGCCGCAGGCAGCGTGGGTGAAGCCCATCGCCATTGCTTCGGCTTTCATTTCATCGAACTCATCCGGGCTCACGTAGCGCTGTACCGGCAGGTGGTGACGGCTTGGCTGCAGATACTGTCCCAGGGTCAACATGGTCACACCGTGGCGGCGAAGATCGCGCATCACCTCAATGATTTCCTCATTGGTTTCACCCAGACCCACCATCAGACCAGACTTGGTCGGAATATGCGGATGCGCTTCTTTGAAACGCTCCAGCAGTTTTAGAGACCAGTTGTAATCTGCGCCTGGACGCACCTGACGGTAGATACGCGGCACGTTCTCCAGGTTGTGGTTAAACACATCTGGCGGCGTTGCGGTCAGGATATCCAGCGCGCGGTCCATACGGCCACGGAAGTCAGGCACCAGCGTCTCGATTTTAATATTAGGGCTTTTCTCGCGAATGGCCGTAATGCAGTCAGCGAAGTGCTGAGCACCACCGTCACGCAGATCGTCACGGTCAACGGAGGTAATCACAACATAACGCAGCGCCATGTCGGCGATGGTCTGCGCCAGTTTCTGGGGTTCGTTAGCATCAGGCGCGACTGGACGGCCATGAGCAACATCGCAGAACGGGCAGCGGCGGGTGCAGATAGCACCCAGAATCATAAACGTCGCGGTACCGTGATTGAAACATTCAGCAAGGTTCGGACAAGAGGCTTCTTCACACACAGAGTGAAGGCCATTCTTGCGCATCGCCGCTTTGATCCCCTGGATACGCGAAGAGTCTGCCGGAAGTTTGATTTTCATCCATTCCGGTTTTCTTAACAGCGCCTCGCGCTCTGTAGCCACGTTTTTAACCGGGATAAGGGCCATTTTATCGGCATCGCGGTATTTAACACCGCGTTCCATCACAATGGGTTTACTCATAGCGTGCGTGTTCCAGTTGCGAATATCGAAGGAAAGCGTTTCAATTCAAGGGAATGTTGTATTTATCAACTATTTTTGAACGAACGACAGGCAGTATATCATTGAAACGGTCGTTAAAGCAGCCTGCCAGATCGCCAATTTGTAAAATAGTTGTTGTTTTGTGCCTTTTGCCCTGCCTGGTGCAGGGGCTTGTGCTGGCTAAACCTGTCAGAAGGCCTGACGGATGATGCGGATGACGTTTTCCAGGACCGGATCGCGTAAACTCAGCTTGTTGTAATGCAGTGAAATCTCGATGGATTCTGCATTAAGCTGACTGAACGGAATGCTCTCCAGCGGCCAGCATTTTCGTAGCAGGCTGAACAGGCGTGATGGCATAACGCACAGCATGTCGCTGCTGCCGATCAGGGATGCAGTGGTGAACATATTGTAACTGCTGAAGCTGATCTGACGTTCCGGGAAAATTTCATCAATACGCTGACGAAGCGCATGGTTAGATAGCCCTTCGGTCATGAAAGACGAGTGGTCGTAGTTGCGCAGATTTTCTATGGTCAGCGGTTCGCTGAGAACCGGATGCTGCTGTCGGCAAACCAGCACCAGGTTATCCGCATAGAGCACATTTTGCCCCAGCGCTCTGGCACTGAAGCTGCCGCTTTCAATAATCAGGTCCGTCTGGAACTGGGCAAGCTGAATGTCAGGTTCATTGAGCGGCACATTGCGAAGCAGGAGCTGCGGAGCATGCTCTTTCACGGCCTGGAAGATCGCCGGCATCACCAGCACACCCACAGAAGGGGAGCAGCCGATGGTGATGGTTCTCTGCTTATCATAGCTCCCGGTTAAGTCCAGTGCGCCCAGAATCGACTCCAGCCCCTGGCTGATGTACTCGTGGAGATGCGTGGCGTAAGCCGTAGGCGTTACCCCCTGGCCCTTACGGATAAATAGCGGGTCAGGAAATATAGCGCGTAGCTTTTGGATCGACTGGCTTATTGCTGATGGCGTGAGATTAAGAATTTTCGCAGCGTTAACGATACCCTTGTGGACATATACTGCCTCAAAAATAGTCAGTAAATTGAGGTCGATATTACGTAAAGTCCGAAAAATTTGCGGCTTGTCTTCGCCACCAGGTTCATTCAGTCGTTTGGCTGGTAAATTATTATACTCCACGCTTTCACTCCGTATTCATTCACAATATGAATGATAGTTGAATTTATTTATTATGCTTGTAGAGATTCGTAAAGTGTTGGTTTTGTTTCACTTGTTTATCAAAAGCAAACAGTTGTGTGATAATTGCTCACGTTACTTATGCCGTGTTTGCCGTGCTTGCTGGAGGCTAAATAATATGTAGCGGTAATATTCGGGCGCTTCGAAAATATAGAATCTGTGGATTATTGTAAAGTGCAAAAACGGTAAATAAACAGCGGCCCGTCAAATTACCGAGCCCTGTTGTACGATATATTAAGCAGGGATATATTCGTGCGGGGGATTGTTAAGTAGTGCTAACACATTCTTCAAAAGCACGGGACGAATATTTTCAGGCGTAGCGGTTTCTACCCACTGGCGCATTTGCGTCATTTCCATGCCGGCGTAACCGCAGGGGTTTATGCGCTGGAAAGGTGCGAGGTCCATATTAATATTCAAGGCCAGACCATGGAATGAGCAGCCTTTACGAATACGCAGCCCCAGAGAGCAGATCTTCATTTCCCCAACGTAGACGCCCGGCGCATCGGCGCGCGGATGTGCGTCAATACCATATTCCGCAAGCGTGTTGACGACGGTTTGTTCCAGCAAGGTCACCAGTTCACGCACGCCCAGCTTTCGGCGTTTCAGATTTAGCAGGACGTACATCACCTGCTGCCCGGGCCCGTGGTAAGTGACCTGACCGCCGCGATCGCTCTGGATAACCGGGATATCTCCCGTCATTAATAGGTGTTCTGCTTTACCTGCCTGACCCTGCGTAAATACCGGCAGGTGTTCGACCAGCCAGATTTCATCTGGGGTACTGTCATCGCGTGAATCGGTGAAGTCATGCATGGCCTGGGAGACAGGCTCATAAGGTTGCAGCCCGAGGTGACGGACCAGAATTTTATCCTGATACAAAACTGCGTCTCCGAAGACGAGGGACAAAAGGTGTGGGGGAGTATATCACAGCGGGGGAGAGGGGTTACCCGGCAAACCGGGTAACCGCAAAGGGACTACAGCACCATACGAACAATTTCGATATTGCCGAGCTCTTCGTACAGCGTTTCCACCTGCTCAATGTGTGTCGCAGTAATGGTAATAGAAACCGAGTGGTAGTTGCCCTTGCTGCTTGGTTTTACTGACGGAGAGTAGTCACCCGGCGCATGGCGCTGTACCACTTCAACCACCTGATCAACCAGCTCAGGTTTCGCCAGACCCATTACTTTGTAGGTAAATGAGGTAGGGAATTCAAGCAGTTCGTTAAGTTTGGTTTTCATGTCAGCTCCGGCGTAACGTCAAAAAATAATAACTCCCACGTCAGGTGGGAGTTATCAGGATACTTAGTATATGGGGATCAAAATCACACTTTCAAGTGTTCAATTTTTAACCAAACCAGTGGTGGAACATCAATTTAATGTAATCAATGATTTTGCCGAAGAAATTGCCTTCAGGAATTTCTTGCAGGACAACCAGCGGACGCTGATCGATCGTTTTTCCATCCAGCTGGAAGTTGATGGTGCCCACAACCTGGTTTTTCTGCAGTGGGGCATGCAGCTCGGTGCTGTTCAGCACGTAGCTGGCTTTCAAATCTTTCATGCGACCGCGCGGAATGGTCAGGTACAGGTCTTTATCAACGCCGAGAGATGCACGGTCGTTGTCGCCGAACCAGACGGGTTCAGACGCAAACTCTTTGCCTGCTTTCAGTGGATTCACGGTTTCGAAGAAACGGAAGCCCCAGGTCAGCAGTTTCTTGCTTTCTGTTTCACGACCTTTAAAGGTGCGGCCGCCCATCACGGCAGAGATCAGACGCATCTGACCTTCAGTAGCAGAAGCCACCAGGTTGTAGCCCGCTTTGTCGGTGTGGCCAGTTTTAATGCCGTCAACGTTCAGGCTGTTATCCCACAGCAGGCCGTTACGGTTGGTCTGACGAATACCGTTAAAGGTGAACTCTTTCTCTTTATAGATTGAGTATTCATTAGGTACATCGCGGATGAGCGCCTGACCAATCAGGGCCATATCACGTGCGGAGCTGTACTGACCGTCTGCGTCCAGGCCGTGTACGGTCTGGAAATGGCTGTTTTTCAGACCCAGCGCGGTAACGTAGCTGTTCATCAGACCCACGAAGGCATCCTGGCTACCGGCGGCGAAATCGGCCATCGCCACGCAGGCATCGTTACCCGACTGCAGGTTGATACCCCGAATCAACTGGGAAACAGGAACCTGCATACCCGGCTTCAGGAACATCAGAGAGGAACCTTTGAAGACAGGGTTCCCGGTTGCCCACGCATCGTTACCGATGGTGACCAGATCCGATTCTTTGAATTTACCTGCCTTCATCGCCTGGCCGATAACGTAGCTGGTCATCATTTTAGTCAGGCTGGCCGGGTCACGTCGAGCATCGGCATTCTGTTCTGCCAGCACTTTGCCAGAGTTGTAATCGATCAGGATATAGGATTCCGCGTCGATTTGCGGAACGCCAGGGATCATGGTCTTGATATTCAGGTCATCGGCGTGAGCTGCAGAGAGCGCAGCAGCGCAAAGGGCCGCGGTCAGCGCCATGCGCTGCACAAAACGAGCAGAAAAAGTGGTCTTCATGGTCAGAACTACGACATCCGTGATGGAATTAAAAAAAGTGCCTTACTATAGCAAATGCTATTCAGGCAGGCATCCGACTTTAAGCATGAGTTTGTGAATGTATTTTACACAAACTGACAATTCGGATACCGCCGGTTAATTATTTCGCAACAGCGATAAATGACTGAAGCTGAGCTTCATTCTGCAGACGCTGCTGCAGGGAGGCTGCCTGCGATTTGCTGGCAAACGGGCCCATCTGAATTCGCCAGACCGCGCCGTTCTGCTCAACGCGTCCTGGTACGCCAAACTGCTGGCTCAGACGCTGTTGATACTGTTTGGCTCGGGTCTGATCGCTCACAGCGCCTACCTGAACCAGATAGCTGCCGCTGGCCGCTGCTGGAGCCGCCACCGCCGCACTTTGCGTGGCCGCTGGCGCCGTTACGGGAGCCGGCTGGGTTGCTGGCGCAGCTACGGGTGCAGGGGCCGGAGTCGGCTCACTGCCTTCCAGCACGCCCGAGGCTAAGGTCGTCGGTGCGCCAAGAAAGCCGCTACTCTTTACCGGTGCGCCCGTTGAATCATCGCTTTGAAGCGTGTCATTGCTGATTGGGCGTATTTCTCCCCCCGGCTGGGCAGGCTCTGCCGGGGACGAGACGCTTCCCATTCCGCCGTCAAGATTTGGGCGGTCAGGAAGGGCATAGGTCTGTTTTGCCACCGTCGTACACGCGGTACCCGGCCCGGAGAGCGAACCATCCTGCGCGACGATAATCGGGTCAATACGGACTTTGGTGTTGTTCGAGGTGTTCAGGCGATCGGCAGACGCGCGCGACAGGGAAATCACCCGGTCATTCCCGTAGGGGCCGCGGTCATTGATACGCACGACGATCATGCGGCCATTCGCCAGGTTGGTGATACGGGCGTAGCTCGGGATCGGCAGCGTTGGGTGTGCTGCGGTCAGCTGCATGGGGTCGAATGCTTCCCCGGAAGCTGTCAGGTTACTGCCCGGCTCGGCATCATAAATGGCGGCAAAGCCCGCCTGACTGAAACGGGAAGGATCCTGAACAATTTTATAGCTTTTGCCGTCGCGCTCGTAATCCTGATTGGCACTGGCATTCAGCGGTTCATAAACGGGATCGGCACCGCTGATTTCAACGATCGGGCCATTACACACCGCAGGCTGCGGCGGCGCGACGGTTGCCTGTTGCTGACCATCATCACTTGTGCAGGCCGCAAGTAAACTTGCCGCGATGCAGATCCCCAGCCACTGCTTACGCATTCCGATCCCCTTATTTTTATACGCTTTTTGACAACATTTTTCTGTGGGTATGGATCGACATCACGATACCAAACCCGGCCATCAACACGATCAGTGCCGAGCCTCCGTAACTCACCAGCGGCAGCGGTACACCTACCACCGGTAGAATACCACTCACCATACCAATATTTACGAAGACATAAACGAATAAAATCAGCATCAACCCGCCAGCCATGACGCGACCAAAGGTGGTTTGTGCACGCGCTGCAATCCACAATCCTCGCATGATCAGCAGTACATATAGCGCCAGCAATATTAAGATGCCAACCAGCCCCAGCTCTTCCGCCAATACGGCGAAGATAAAGTCGGTGTGGCGTTCCGGTAAAAATTCCAGCTGCGACTGCGTGCCGTGCAGCCAGCCTTTACCGCGCAGGCCGCCGGAGCCAATCGCAATCTTGGACTGAATAATATGATACCCCGCGCCCAGCGGATCGGTTTCCGGATCGAGCAGCATCATGACGCGCTGGCGCTGGTAATCATGCATCAGGAAGAACCAGAGGATAGGAATGAACGCCGCAATCAGCACCACCGCGATACCAATCAGGCGCCAGCTCAGTCCCGACAGGAAAAGGACAAACAGGCCGGAGAGGGCAATAAGAATTGAGGTGCCAAGGTCAGGCTGTGCCGCAACCAGCAGCGTCGGCAGGAAAATTAGCACCAGCGCGATGGCGGTGTTTTTCAGAGACGGCGGACAGACGTCGCGGTTGATAAAGCGAGCCACCATCAATGGAACGGCGATTTTGGCGATTTCCGAAGGCTGGAAGCGAACAACGCCCAGATCCAGCCAGCGCTGCGCCCCTTTTGAAATGGCGCCAAACGCATCTACCGCAACCAGCAAAATAATACAGAAGATGTAGAGGTAGGGCGCCCAGCCTTCGTAGACGCGCGGCGGAATTTGCGCCATCACCACCATGATGATCAGACCCATGGCGATCTGGCCGATTTTGCGCTCCATCATGCCGATGTCCTGGCCGCTGGCGCTCCAGATAACCAGGGCGCTGTAAACCAGCAGAGCCAGCAGGATCAGCAGCATGGCTGGGTCGATGTGGATTTTGTCCCACAGCGATTTTTTATTCGGATTATCCGTCATGATTATTGGTCCTCCGCCGCAGCGGCGGCCGGGTTTTCAGCCGGCAGTTCGGTGTTGTTATCACCCAGCATAATGTGGTCAAGGATCTGGCGCATGATGGTCCCTACTGCTGGTCCGGCACCGCCGTTCTCCAGAATCATCGCCACCGCGACCTGCGGGTTATCATAAGGGGCAAACGCCGTCATCAGCTTATGGTCACGCAGACGTTCAGCAATGCGGTGCGCGTTATAGGTTTCGTTGGCTTTCAGACCAAACACCTGTGCAGTACCGGACTTTGCGGCCACTTTGTACGGCGTACCGGCGAAGTATTTATGCGCGGTCCCGTTAGGACGGTTTGCTACGCCGTACATACCGTCTTTCGCAATTTCCCAGAAGCCGGAGTGAATGTCACCCACCGGAGCCTCGTGCGGCTGGTTCCACGGCACTTTTTTGCCGTCTTCAACCGTGCTCTGCAGCAGATGAGGCACTTTTACCACGCCGTCATTGATGAGGATCATCATGGCTTTGTTCATCTGAATCGGCGTCGCCGTCCAGTAACCCTGGCCGATACCCACCGGAATGGTGTCACCCTGATACCACGGTTTTTTAAAGCGCTTCAGCTTCCATTCACGTGTTGGCATGTTGCCAGAACGTTCTTCTGAAAGGTCAACGCCGGTGTAATGCCCATAGCCGAATTTGCTCATCCACTCCGACAGGCGGTCGATACCCATGTCATACGCCACCTGATAGAAGAAGGTATCCGCAGATTCTTCCAGCGATTTGGTGACGTTCAGATGACCGTGGCCCCATTTTTTCCAGTCACGATAGCGCTTATCTGAACCCGGCAGCTGCCACCAGCCCGGGTCGAACAGGCTGGTATTACGGTTGATGACGCCGGCACTCAGCGCAGAGACCGCCACGTACGGTTTAACCGTTGATGCCGGCGGGTAAACCCCTTGCGTCGCACGGTTTACCAGCGGCGTGTTCGGGTCATTCAGCAGACCGGAATAGTCTTTACTGGAAATGCCGTCAACAAAGAGATTCGGATCATAGCTTGGCATAGACACCATCGCCAGGATGCCACCGGTACGAGGATCGGTGACCACGACGGCTGCACGGCTGCCCGCCAGCAGGGTTTCAATATACTGCTGAAGTTTTAGATCGAGCGTCAGGTAGACGTCATGCCCCGCCTGAGGCGGCACTTCTTTCAGCTGGCGAATCACGCGGCCGCGGTTGTTAACCTCAACCTCTTCGTAGCCGGTTTGCCCGTGCAGAACGTCTTCGTAGTAACGTTCGATCCCCAGCTTACCGATATCGTGCGTTGCCGCGTAGTTGGCCAGCTTGCCGTCTTTATCAAGGCGGTCGACGTCTTTGTCGTTAATCTTGGAGACGTAGCCAATCACATGCGTCAGCGCGGAGCCATAGGGATAGTATCGACGCTTATATCCCTTCACTTCCACGCCGGGGAAACGGTACTGATTCACCGCAAAGCGAGCTACCTGTACTTCCGTCAGATTGGTTTTAACCGGAATCGAGGTGAAACGATGAGAACGGGCGCGCTCTTTTTTGAAGGCCGCAATATCGTCGTCGTTAAGGTCAACAACGCTTCTCAGTGCTTCCAGCGTATCCTGAACATTATCGACTTTTTCCGGCATCATCTCGATTTGATAGATGGTGCGGTTTAACGCCAGCGGGGTGCCGTTACGATCGTAAATAATGCCGCGGCTGGGGGCGATAGGCACCAGCTTAATACGGTTTTCGTTTGAACGCGTCTGGTAGTCGGTAAAGCGGACAATTTGCAGATTATAAAGGTTGGCGATCAGCACGCCGGTAAGCAGCAAAATCCCGGTAAAGGCGACCAGCGCCCGGCGCACAAACAGCGCGGACTCAGCCGTATAGTCGCGAAAAGAATTCTGTAGTTTCATCCGCTGCTTAATCTACCCTGGTCAGTCATTACTCGCGGTGATAGGGGTGGTTGGTAGTAATGCTCCACGCGCGATACAGGCTTTCTGCCACCAGTACCCGAACGAGCGGGTGGGGAAGCGTCAGCGCGGAGAGGGACCAACTTTGTTCAGCCGCGGCTTTGCAGGCGGGGGATAACCCTTCTGGTCCGCCAATCAACAGACTGACGTCACGGCCATCCTGCTTCCAGCGCTCCAGTTCGTGCGCCAGCTGCGGCGTATCCCAGGGTTTTCCTGGGATATCGAGGGTGACAATGCGGTTTTTGCCTGCGGCAGCCAGCATCAGTTCGCCCTCTTTATCGAGAATACGTTTGATATCAGCGTTCTTGCCGCGCTTACCGGCAGGAATTTCCACCAGCTCGAACGGCATGTCTTTTGGAAAACGACGCAGATATTCAGTAAAACCGGTTTGTACCCAGTCCGGCATTTTGGTGCCGACGGCGACCAGCTGCAACTTCACGCATTAACCCCAGAGTTTTTCCAGCTCATACAGGCGACGGCTCTCGTCCTGCATGACGTGGACAATCACATCGCCGAGGTCGACAACCACCCAGTCAGCCGTCGCTTCACCTTCAACACCTAGCGGCAACAGCCCTGCGGCACGCGATTCCTGAACCACGTGATCGGCAATCGAAACAACATGACGCGTAGATGTACCGGTGCAGATGATCATGCAGTCGGTAATACTGGATTTACCCTTAACGTCGATAGCGATGATGTCCTGACCTTTCAGGTCATCAATTTTGTCAATAACAAAATCCTGGAGTGCTTTACCCTGCAAGTTTTCCCCCTGGGGTGAATGAGATTGTAAAACTTTGAATTCGAAGCCAGACAGTATACCTGAACTCACGCCTGTATCGGGACAAATGTCTCCGGCCGGCTTTTGAAGGCGGGTATCATCCCACCCTCCGCCTGAGATTGCATCGCCATTTTTGTAAAACAATTTCTGTAAAGCAACGATCGGCGGGAAAGTCTGGCAGCGGAGAATAACAGTATGGCTTAACCTGTCAAGGCAGGATAAACAATAAGCCGCTTTTTATACCCTCCGGCTATTCATCTGCGCTTTTCTGATACAAACCGTGCGTATGGATATAGGCCAGCACGGGGGTCGGCAGCAGATCGTCACATGCTAAACCCTGCTGTAAACGCTCACGAATGAGGGTCGCAGAGATATCGAACCACGGCGTTTCCGCCAGATAGATCTTCCCGGCAGGCTGATTGTGAAGATCTTCAACGTTATCGGTGAGATGGTCTTCCAGCCACTGCTGGTACTGCTCTTCGCGCATGGTCAGCGGATAGCCAGGACGGCGGCAGACAAGAAGATGGCTGTTCTGAAGAATGGTTTCATACTGATGCCACGTGGGGAAGTTGAGCAGGGAATCCTGGCCGATGATAAAGGCCAGCGGCTGGTCTGGCCCTTGTTCGGCGCGCCACTCCTGAAGCGTCTGAGATGTCCAGGAGGGGGTGTCGCGACGCAGCTCACGCTCGTCAAGTCGGAAAAGCGGTTTATCTGCGATAGCAAGGGCAAGCATCTCTTTCCGCTGCTCGCTGGTCGCCTCGGGCTGTGGACGATGGGGCGGGACATTATTGGGCATGATGGTGACGCGCTGAAGGCCGATCAGATTCGCCAGAATTTCAACCGGCTTCAGATGCCCGTAATGTACCGGGTCGAAGGTGCCGCCATACAAGGCCTGTAAAGAATGCATACTATCCATCAATAAAAACGTCTGCCAGCGCCTTGTGGCAGAGCAGCAGAGAAAGGCTTTCCAGCTCCGCCCAGACCGACTGGCCATAGTCTTGTTTTAACGTGAGCTCAGCGCGCATCAGAAGCTGCACAGCCTGACGGAGCTGCTCATGACTCAGGCGGTTGACGGCCTCGGTGGTCAAAGCCCTGCGATTTTGCCACACGCGGTGTTTATCAAACAGCGAACGCAGCGGCGTATGGGCAGACTGACGCTTGAGCGTAATCAGCAGCAGTAATTCGCGCTGCAGCGTACGCAGCAGAATGACGGG
Organism: Enterobacter sp. MGH 24; assembly: GCF_000493015.1. Classification (NCBI taxonomy): domain Bacteria; kingdom Pseudomonadati; phylum Pseudomonadota; class Gammaproteobacteria; order Enterobacterales; family Enterobacteriaceae; genus Enterobacter; species Enterobacter sp. MGH 24. Next base: position 2,714,059 of record NZ_KI535657.1, read on the forward strand.
TTCGCTCCCTTCAAGACGCAGCTGTTGCAGAATATGCAGGGCGCGTTTGCTCTTCGCCGACAGCAGTGCATCCACCCAGTGGAACGGCGTGAAGTGCGCCGCGTCGTTAACAGCCTGCTCGACGCGCGGCAAGGTGAGTTTGCCGTCCGGCCAGAGCAGGGAGAGTCTGTCGAGCGCCTGCGCCAGGGCCAGCAGGTTACCTTCATAGCAGTAGCAGAGCAGCTGATTCGCCGCATCATCCAGCTGAAGGTTGTTCTGCTTCGCTCTCGCTGCCACCCATTTAGGCAGATGCGCTTGTTCAGGCGTCTGACAGGTAACCTGCACCGCGTGGGTTGCGAGCTGGGTAAACCACGCCGCGTTTTCCTGGGCTTTGGTAAGCTTGTTGCCACGCACAATAAAGAGCAGATCGCTATGTAACAGGCTGACCAGCGTGGCGAGTTGCTCATTCATGGCCGCGTTAGGACCATTATCCGGGAGCAGGAGCTGAATGGTCTGGCGCGATGCAAAAAGGCTCATCGCCTGACAAAGCGAGAAGAGGGCGTTCCAGTCGGTGTTGTTATCCAACTGGACGGTGTGGTGTTCATCAAAGCCCTGAGCGGCTGCCGCCTGTCTCACGGCATCCAGGCTTTCCTGAAGTAATAACGGATCGTTTCCAAGAAGCAGATACGCCGCGCGCAGCCCTTCATTGAGCTGCGCGCGGAGTTGTTCAGGATACAGCCTGATCATCATTTACCCAGAGAGGTGGCAGCAGGAAGCGTGCCGGCATCCGGTTTTTCAACAATGTCAGATCCTTGTTTGGTTGACGCTGCAATACCTGGCAGTTTACGGATCAGCTGTTCCGCCGCCTTGTCGTACATTTCGTTGATGATAATCTGCTGCTCGGCATCTTTTGCCAGCGCCGTCTGCGGGTTATCAAAGAACGAACGGTACACTTTCGTGCTGATCGGATAGATGTCTTTACCCGGGATCAGAACGGCTGCGTTGACCGTCATAACCATCTGATATTCTGCGGTACGACCGTCCTGGAAGATAGATGCTGTATCTTTGCCGAGAGACATCCCCAGAAGACGCAGAGACGGTACATCCTGGCGCAGCGTATCTTTCTCAATCAACTCAACGCCGTTCAGACGCAGCTGATTACGAATTGCCCGGCTGAGTGGACCATTCGGATCTGATGAGTCGAAAATCATCGTTTTCATCTCAGCAGGCACCGCCGTAGTATTGCGCAGGTGCCAGCCACAGCCAGCGGTGACAAGCACCGCCAGAGATAAGACTATTGTTGCCAGTTGTCGCACGTTTCCTCCCGCGCTTAGCCAACGACCAGATTGAGCAATTTACCCGGTACGTAGATCACTTTACGTACGGTAACGCCCTCAAGATATTTTGCGACCAGAGGTTCCTGGCCTGCACGTTCGCGAACCTGTTCTTCGGTTGCATCGACCGCCACGGTAATTTTACCGCGGACTTTGCCGTTTACCTGGACCACAACCAGCGTCGTGTTTTCCACCATCGCGGCTTCGTCAGCCTGCGGCCACGGCGCGTTGTCGATATCGCCTTCGCCTTTCAGCTCCTGCCACAGGGTAAAGCTAACGTGCGGAGTGAACGGGTTCAGCATGCGAACAACGGCCAGCAGCGCTTCACGCATTAAGGCACGATCCTGCTCGCCGTCCTGCGGGGCCTTCGCCAGCTTGTTCATCAGTTCCATAATAGCCGCAATTGCGGTATTGAAGGTCTGACGACGACCAATATCATCGGTCACTTTCGCAATCGTTTTATGAACATCACGACGCAGCGCCTGCTGATCTTCAGTCAGTGCGGCGGCGTTCAGTGCCGGAGCATCGCCCAGTGCGGTGTGCTCGTAAACCAGTTTCCAGACGCGTTTCAGGAAGCGGTTCGCGCCTTCCACGCCAGACTCCTGCCATTCCAGGGTCATGTCCGCCGGAGAGGCAAACATCATGAACAGACGCACGGTATCTGCACCGTAACGCTCAACCATCACCTGCGGATCGATACCGTTGTTTTTCGACTTGGACATCTTGCTCATGCCGGTGTAGACCAGTTCATGACCTTCGGCATCTTTCGCCTTAACGATACGGCCCTTCTCATCGCGCTCAACGATCGCGTCAACCGGAGAAACCCAGTTACGCTCGCCGTTGGCACCGACGTAATAGAACGCATCTGCCAGTACCATGCCCTGACACAGCAGCTGTTTTGCTGGTTCGTCAGAGTTCACCATGCCCGCATCGCGCATCAGTTTGTGGAAGAAGCGGAAGTAGAGCAGGTGCATGATGGCGTGTTCGATACCGCCAATGTAGATATCTACCGGCAGCCAGTAGTTTGCCGCATCGGAATCGAGCATACCGTCCTGATACTGCGGGCAGGTGTAGCGCGCATAGTACCAGGATGACTCCATAAAGGTGTCAAAGGTGTCTGTTTCACGCAGTGCAGGCTGACCGTTTACAGTTGTTTTTGCCCACTCAGGATCGGCTTTGATCGGGCTGGTGATACCGTCCATGACCACGTCTTCCGGCAGGATCACCGGGAGCTGATCTTCTGGTGTCGGCATCACGGTGCCATCTTCCAGCGTCACCATTGGGATCGGTGCCCCCCAGTAACGCTGACGTGACACGCCCCAGTCGCGCAGACGGAAGTTAACTTTACGCTCACCCACGCCCAGAGAGGCCAGCTTATCGGCGATGGCGTTGAAGCCCTCTTCGAAGCTCAGACCGCTGAACTCGCCGGAGTTGAACAGGGTACCTTTTTCAGTCAGCGCGTGTTCAGACAGGTCTGGTTCTGAACCGTCAGCCGCCAGGATAACCGGCTTGATGGTCAGGCCATATTTGGTGGCAAATTCGTAGTCGCGCTGGTCGTGACCCGGAACGGCCATGACTGCGCCTGTACCGTACTCCATCAGAACGAAGTTCGCTGCCCAGACCGGGATCGCTTCGCCAGTCAGTGGGTGAATGGCTTTAAAGCCGGTATCAACCCCTTTTTTCTCCATCGTTGCCATATCGGCTTCGGCCACTTTGGTGTTGCGGCACTCGTCGATGAAGGTGGCCAGCTCCGGATTATTTTCCGCCGCTTTCTGCGCCAGCGGGTGACCTGCGGCCACGGCCAGGTAGGTCGCGCCCATGAAGGTGTCCGGACGGGTGGTGTAGACAGTCAGGGTCTGGTCGTAGTTCTCAACGTTGAAGGTAATTTCTACGCCTTCAGAACGGCCGATCCAGTTACGCTGCATGGTCTTAACGGTATCCGGCCAGTGGTCCAGGTTATCCAGATCGTTCAGCAACTCATCAGCGTAAGCGGTGATTTTAATAAACCACTGTGGGATCTCTTTACGCTCAACTTTCGTGTCGCAGCGCCAGCAGCAGCCATCAATAACCTGCTCGTTCGCGAGAACGGTCTGGTCATTCGGACACCAGTTAACGGCAGAGGTCTTCTTATAGACCAGGCCTTTTTTGTACAGCTCGGTGAAGAACTTCTGCTCCCAGCGATAGTATTCCGGGGTACAGGTCGCCAGCTCGCGGCTCCAGTCATAGCCGAAGCCCAGCATTTTGAGCTGGTTTTTCATGTACGCGATGTTGTCGTACGTCCACGGCGCCGGTGCCGTATTGTTTTTCACCGCCGCGCCTTCTGCAGGCAAGCCGAACGCATCCCAGCCGATTGGCTGCAGAACGTTTTTGCCCAGCATGCGCTGGTAACGTGCAATCACATCGCCGATGGTGTAGTTACGCACGTGGCCCATGTGTAGTCGACCAGAAGGATAGGGAAGCATCGACAGGCAGTAATACTTCTCTTTGCTCTCGTCTTCGGTTACTTCAAAGGTGCGCTTCTCGTCCCAGTGTTGCTGGACTTTTGATTCTATCTCTTCCGGGCGGTATTGCTCTTGCATGGCAGCCAGTGGTCCTGTTTTCAATACAGCTACAAATGTAGCCAATGGATGTGGTAATTCAGATCCGCATAGCATAGCCCAAACGCCCGCGTCAAAACAGCCTTTCGCACAAATGCGCTTTGCAGGAATTTACCGGGTCTGTGCTTCACCTGACAAAGCGGCGATGAAATAAGGTCTATTATTAGAAATAGTTACTTACCCGGGAGGCAAAATGATGAACAAGGTTGCTCAATTTTACCGCGAACTGGTGGCGACACTGACGGAACGGCTGCGTAACGGCGAGCGCGATATCGACGCGCTGGTGGAGCAAGCGCGTGCCCGCGTGACGCAAACGGGTGAGTTAACGCGAACCGAAGTGGAAGAGGTGACGCGCGCCGTGCGTCGCGATCTGGAAGAGTTCGCGCGCAGCTACCAGGAAAGTCAGGAGGAGGTCACGGACAGCGTTTTTATGCGGGTGATTAAAGAGAGCCTGTGGCAAGAGCTGGCCGATATCACGGATAAAACGCAGCTGGAGTGGCGCGAGGTCTTTCAGGATTTGAACCATCACGGTGTGTATCACAGTGGTGAGGTTGTCGGGCTGGGAAATCTGGTGTGCGAGAATTGCCACCACCATATTGCGGTGTATACGCCGGATGTCCTGCCGATGTGCCCGAAATGCGGCCACGATCAGTTCCAGCGTCGGCCGTTTGAGCCCTAGAAAAGCAAAACTGTTCGCACCCTCTCCCCGTGGGAGAGGGTTGGGGTGAGGGCATCAGGCCGCACTATAGTAAGCCAGTCTCTCCGCCAGTAAATCCACAAACGCCTCCCGGTCGATGTCCACCATCACCGTGGTATTCGGCGCATTCCCCGTCAGCGAGTAATAATCCACCACCGTCATTCCCTGGGTGTATTTCCCCTGCGTCTCCACGCCAACCCATCTGTCCACCGTGGTGAACATCTCCGGCTTCAGCAGCCAGGCAATGGTGCACGGGTCGTGCAGGGGGGCGCCGTGGAAGCCCCACTTCTCGGCTTTGTGATACTCCATAAAGAAGTCGAGCAGCTCGGCCACGGTTGTCGCAACAGGGTTGCCCACCGAGCGGAAACGCTCAATATCGTCCACCATAATCTGCGCGCGGTGGGTAACGTCCAGCCCCGCCATCACAATCGGTAAGCCGGACTGGAAGACAATCTCAGCGGCTTCCGGGTCGACGAAGATGTTGAACTCCGCCGCAGGCGTCCAGTTCCCCAGCCCCATGGCCCCGCCCATAATCACAATACGCGCAATTTTATTATGCAGCTCAGGATGGCTGTTCAGCAGCAGCGCAACGTTAGTTTGTGGTCCGGTAGCCACCAGCGTTACCGGTTCTGCACTTTCACGCAGCACTTTTGCCATCAGCTCCACGGCGGTACAGTTTTGCGGCGTGAAACCCGGCTCCGGCAGTGCCGGACCGTCCAGCCCGCTTTCGCCATGCACGTTGTCGGCAATAATCAGTTCGCGCATCAGCGGCTTCACGGCCCCACCGGCGACAGGAACATCGGTGCGTTTGAGCAGCGTGAGCATGCGCAGCACGTTGCGCAGGGTTTTTTCAGGCGTCTGGTTTCCGGCGGACGAGGTGACGGCTTTTACGTCGAGTTCAGGGGAGGCAAGTGCAAGGACGAGCGCGATCGCGTCATCATGACCCGGATCGCAATCGAGAATGATCGGTTGTGCCATAGCGTTCTCCATACGTAGCGTTATTTTGTGACAAGGTTAACGCCGCGAAGTGAAGTCGACGAGAAGAAGAGGTGCAAAGCGTGAAGCAGTGCGCAATCCGCAGATTGCGCACCGTGGAGATTAATGCAGGATTTTGGCGAGGAAGTCTTTAGCGCGCTCGGATTTCGGGTTGGCGAAGAACTCTTCTTTCGGAGAGTCTTCCACAATTTTCCCTTCGTCCATAAAGATCACGCGGTTGGCCACTTTACGGGCGAAGCCCATTTCGTGGGTCACCACCATCATGGTCATCCCTTCGTGCGCCAGCTCGACCATCACGTCCAGTACTTCGTTGATCATCTCTGGATCGAGCGCCGACGTTGGCTCATCAAACAGCATTGCAACGGGATCCATGCACAGCGCACGGGCGATCGCCACGCGCTGCTGCTGGCCGCCAGAAAGCTGAGCCGGGAACTTATCGGCATGCGCCGAGAGACCCACGCGTTCCAGGAGCTTCAGCCCTTTCTCGCGCGACGCCTTTTTATCACGCTTAAGCACTTTCACCTGCGCCAGCGTCAGGTTCTCAATAATGGAGAGGTGAGGGAACAGCTCAAAATGCTGGAACACCATGCCAACGTGAGAGCGAAGCTGGGCGAGGTTGGTTTTCTTGTCGTTCACTTTGGTACCGTTGACGACGATCTCACCCTGCTGCACCGGCTCCAGGCCGTTAACGGTTTTGATCAGCGTTGATTTACCGGAGCCGGACGGCCCGCACACCACCACCACGTCGCCTTTTTTAACCTCAGTGGAGCAGTCGGTCAGCACCTGAAAGTGCCCATACCATTTCGAAACATTTTTCAGGGAAATCATTATACCGTCCTTTTCTTCAGCCAGCTGACCAACAGCGACGCGCTTAAACTAATCACAAAATAGACCGCACCCGCAAAGAGCACCATCTCGACCTGCGTACCATCACGCTCACCGATGGTTGACGCGGTACGGAAGAAGTCTGCCAGGCTCAGAACGTAGACCAGCGAGGTATCCTGGAATAGCACGATACCCTGGGTCAGCAGGAGCGGAACCATGGCGCGAAACGCCTGCGGCAGAATAATCAGCTGCATGGACTGCCAGTGGGTCATCCCCAGCGCCAGCGCGGCGCTGGATTGCCCGCGGGAGATACTCTGAATGCCCGCGCGGATAATCTCCGAGTAGTAAGCGGCCTCAAACATTGAGAACGCCACCATGGCGGAAATCAGACGGATATCGGTTTTCGGCGACAGCCCCAGCACGTTCTGCAGGAAGCCGGGCACAATCAGGTAAAACCACAGCAGTACCATCACCAGCGGGATGGAGCGGAACACGTTAACGTAGGCAGTCGCAAACCAGGCGAACGGCTTAAAGCTCGACAGGCGCATGACGGCCAGCAGGGTACCCCAGACGATACCAATGATGATGGCGATAACGGTGATTTTTAAGGTAATCACCAGGCCATCAAGCAGGTAAGGCATGGATGGAACGATAGAACTCCAGTCAAATTCGTACATTATTTGCCCCCAGATTACCCGGCAGGCGGATTTTGCGTTCAACCAGGTTCATCACCAGCATGATGAAAGCGTTAATCAGAACGTAAGCGAGCGTGATCGCGGTGAAGGATTCCCATGCGTGAGCGGAGTAATCCAGCAGCTTGCCCGCCTGTGCAGCCATGTCGACCAGGCCGATAGTCGAGGCGATGGCCGAGTTTTTCACCAGGTTCATCATCTCGGAGGTCATCGGTGGAACGATAACCCGGTAGGCGTTAGGCAGCAGCACATAGCGGTAGGTTTGCGGCAGCGTCAGGCCCATTGCCAGGCCCGCATTTTTTTGTCCGCGCGGCAATGACTGAATGGCGGCACGCACCTGCTCGCAAACGCGCGCAGCGGTAAACAGCCCCAGACACATCATGGAGGAGACAAAGAACTGCACGTTTGGATCCAGTTCCGACTTGAACCACATGCCAATATTTTCCGGCAACAGTTCCGGGATGACCAGATACCAGGTAAAGAATTGCACGATCAGCGGAACGTTACGGAACAGTTCCACATACAGGGTGCCAAGTGTTGAAAGAAAACGGTTTGGGACGGTGCGCAGAATACCGAACAAAGAACCGACAAGAAACGCGATGATCCACGCCGTTATCGATAATGCCACGGTGACCTGAAAGCCGCTCCACAGCCAGCCAAGATAGGTGGTGTTGCCGAACGGGGCTTGTTGCAGGAATATGCCCCAGTTCCAGTCTATTGACATAATAAACTCCAGAAAAAAAAGGGTAGCAGCGCTACCCTCGAAGATTGGTGAGAAGCTCATTTTTCGCGCAGAGTGGGGAACGACCACTCAACGTATAGTCTGTCCATGCTTCCCGACAATCGAGAGGGCAGGAGATCCCGCCCCTGTTGTTCTAATTAGTTAAGAGCCTTGTCATTTGGAGATTTGAACAGCGCTTTCATGTCTTCAGACAGTTCAAAATTCATGTTCAGGTTTTTTGGTGGAATCGGATTCTTGAACCACTTATCGAACCATTTTTCGGCTTCGCCGGAGGTCTGCACCTGAGCGATGGTGTCATCGATCAGCTTTTTGAACTGCGGATCGTCTTTACGCAGCATACAGCCGTAGGCTTCTTTCGACTGCGCGGTACCGACGATATCCCAGTTGTCTGGTTTTTTCGCTTTTGCACGTTCGCCCGCCAGCAGGGCGTCATCCATCATAAACGCGACGGCACGACCGCTTTCCAGGGTACGGAAGGAGTCGCCATGGTCTTTCGCGCTGATGATGCGCATATCCATTTTCTTCTCGTCGTTCAGCTTGTGCAGCAGCACTTCTGACGTGGTACCGGAGGTGACAACAACCGCTTTGCCTTTCAGGTCAGCGAAGTCTTTGATCTCACCGCCTTTCTTCGTCAGCAGACGGGTGCCCACGACAAAGATGGTGTCAGAGAAGGCAGCCTGTTTCTGACGCTCGAGGTTGTTGGTGGTGGAGCCACACTCGAAGTCAAAGGTGCCGTTTTGCAGCAGTGGAATACGGTTCTGTGAAGTGATTGGGATCAGCTTCACCTGCAGGTCAGGTTTGTTCAGCTTTTTCTTCACAGCTTCAACGATGGCGTTGGAGTAATCCTGTGAATAGCCCACGACTTTTTGCGTGTTGTCGTAGTAAGAGAACGGGACAGATGATTCACGGTGGCCGACCACGATGACGCCGTTTTTGGCAATCTTGTCGAGAGTGCTGCCTGCTGCCGGCGCATCTTCAGCGTGAACCACGCCAGCAGACATTCCCATCACCAGCATTGCTGTGGCCAGTTTACGTAATTGCATACCCAACTCCTTTTTTATCAGCGCCAGTGACGCTTTGATACCCATTGTGATGTTGTTATATCTCGCGCAATGCGAGTGCAGTGTTATGCAAGCTTGTTAACATTTAGTCTGGCTTAATGTAAAGATTTTGCTGCGTTATTGTTTATTTTTGCGAAGCGCGCCGCACCATTCAGAGGCAAATATCTCCCGTTGCACCGTTTCGGTGCTGCCGATGATCTACGCTGGTGCGACAAAGTTGCACGTTAAGCCAAACTGCGTTTACCTGAATAAACAAAGCAATAGGCGTGCCAATATGGGTGTCTGGAGGGAATTGTCGGGTGGCGGCTACGCCTTACCCGACCTACAGCATGGGAAAGTAGGCCGGGTAAGCGTCAGCGCCACCCGGCAACAGAAGGTAAGGTTATTTACGACGCTGACGCAGGCTCATCAGCACTGCGCCAAAGCCGAACAGCACGGTCAAAATCCACAGCGGCCAGTTGCCGGTGCGCGCGTATGGCGTCAGCCCCGTGGTTGGCGTGACGTTAGTGGTCAGCACCTCACGGGTAAACTGCGGGATCATCGCCTGGATTTCTCCCTGCGGGCCAATCACGGCGGTGATGCCGTTGTTGGTGCTGCGCAGCAGCGGACGCGCCAGCTCCAGAGAGCGCATGCGTGCCATCTGGAAGTGCTGCCACGGGCCGATTGACTTACCAAACCAGGCGTCGTTGGAGATGGTCAGCAGATAGTCAGTATCCGGGCGGAAGTTATCACGCACCTGCTCGCCGAGAATGATTTCGTAGCAGATGGCCGCCGTCAGGGCTACGCCGTGCGCGTGCAGCTGAGGCTGTACGTACGGGCCGCGGCTGAAGGAGGACATTGGCAGGTCAAAGAACGGGGCCAGCGGGCGCAGAATCGACTCCAGCGGGACAAACTCACCAAACGGTACCAGGTGGTTCTTGTTGTACCGGTCAGTGGAGTGGTAGCTGTACTCGCTGTCTTTGCCGAGCGTAATGATGGTGTTGTAGGTGTCGTAGCGGTTCTGCTGATTCAGACGCGCATCAACAATCCCGGTGATCAGCGTGCTGCCGCGCGCCAGCAGCAGGTCGTTCATCATGTTGAGGAACGGCTGCTGGTTAATTTCCAGATCGGGAATTGCAGACTCCGGCCAGATAATCAGCTGGGATTTACCCATCACCTCTTCGGTGGCGTTGGCGTAGATCTTCAGCGTATTCAGCAGCTCTTTCTCATCCCACTTCATGGACTGCGGGATATTCCCCTGCACCATGGAAACCTGCATGGCGCGCTCGGGCTCGGGCGTGAACCACTGGATATAACGCAGCGGGAAGGGCAGGGCGAACAGCACCAGCGCCACGGCCAGCGGTTTCCAGCATCGCTGGACCAGCGCCAGGACCAGCAGGCCGCTCACCACCATCAACAGGAAGTTGATGGCTTCAACACCCATTACCGGAGCCAGGCCCTTTAGCGGGCCGTCAATCTGGCTGTAGCCGAACTGCAGCCACGGGAAGCCCGTCAGCACCCAGCCGCGCAGGAATTCGGTAATCTGCCAGACCACTGGCGCGGCAATAGCGACGCGCAGCCAGGTGGTTTTTGGCCACAGGCGAGAGAGAATACCGGCAAACAGGCCGGTATAGAGCGAGAGATACGCGGCGAGCAATACTACAAGGAAGACGTTAACCGGGCCCGGCATACCGCCAAACTGGGCGATGCTGACATAAACCCAGTTGATGCCGGAACCAAACAGCCCCAGCCCCCAGAAGTAGCCGATAGCGGCAGCCTGTACCGGACGACGATTCAGGGTCAGACCCTGAAGCCCCATCAGGGAGAGAATGGCCGCGGGCCAGATATCGTAAGGAGAGAAAGCCAGCGTACCGCTGGCTCCAAGTAACAGCGCCAGCAGCAAACGGACGCGCTGGCGTTCAAGCAGTGGGGCAAATGCCATTTACATTAATCTTCCAGTTTTGGCACCGGTGAGTCGTCCGGCGTTCTGACGTGAACCTGTATAATACGTCGGCTGTCGGCCATTGCCACTTTGAACTGGTAACCGTCAATGTCAACGGTCTCACCGCGCGCCGGGAGGTGGCCAAAGGCCTGCATTACCAGCCCGCCAATGGTATCGACCTCTTCATCGCTGAAGTGGGTACCGAAGGCGTCGTTGAAGTCCTCAATGGAGGCCAGCGCGCGCACGGTCCAGGTGTGGCGGCTAAGCTGACGGAAGTCGATATCTTCTTCTTCGTCGTACTCGTCTTCGATTTCGCCCACGATCAGCTCAAGAATATCCTCGATCGTGACCAGTCCGGAAACGCCACCAAATTCATCAATAACAATCGCCATGTGGTAACGCTGAGAGCGGAACTCTTTCAGCATCCGATCCACACGTTTACTTTCCGGCACAACCACGGCCTGGCGTAACACTTTTTCCATGCTGAAGGCTTCGGCATCGCTGCGCATAAACGGCAGCAGATCTTTCGCCATCAAAATCCCTTCGATGTGATCTTTATCTTCGCTGATGACCGGGAAACGCGAGTGGGCGGATTCGATGATCACATCGAGGCACTCGTCCAGCGTCTGGTTACGTTTCAGGGTGATCATCTGCGAGCGGGGGATCATGATATCGCGAACGCGCTGGTCGGCGATGTCCATAACCCCTTCGAGCATTTCGCGCGTATCTTCGTCGATAAGGTCGTTCTGCCCGGAATCACGAATCAGCTCCAGCAGTTCATCACGGTTTTTGGGTTCGCCGTGGAAAAGCTGGTTCAGAATGAGGGAGAAAAATCCCTTTTTACTGGTTGTCGTGTCGCTACTGTGTGAATTGTCGTCGCTCATGGCGTTTGTTAAGGGTTCTCTTGTTAGTTCAACGTTTACCGCCACGTGATGTCCTTTCGTGGCGGCATGTGAGTCCGTCAGATGACGGACTATTCTTTCTCGGCAATGTACGGATCCTCATAGCCCAGAGCAAGCATTATCTCTGTCTCGAGGGACTCCATCTCTTCCGCTTCGTCATCTTCAATGTGATCGTAGCCCAGCAGGTGCAGACTGCCGTGTACCACCATATGCGCCCAGTGGGCCTCAAGCGGCTTTTGCTGCTCTTTGGCCTCCTGCTCAACCACCTGACGGCAGATGATCAGATCGCCCAGCAGCGGCATCTCAATGCCCGGCGGTGCTTCAAATGGGAAAGAGAGCACGTTTGTCGGCTTATCTTTCCCACGATAGGTCAGGTTAAGCTCATGGCTTTCTGCTTCATCCACCAGGCGAATCGTGACTTCTGATTCTTCCTGAAACTGCGGAATAACGGCATCCAGCCATTTCTGAAACTGTGCCTCATCTGGCATGCCGGAATTGTCTTCACAGGCCAGCTGTAAATCGAGGATCACCTGACTCATTTCTGTTCTTGCTCCTGCGCTTCGCGCTTACGTTCTGCGGCCAGTTCGGCCTTACGCTTCTGATCCGCCTCTTCCCAGGCTTCATAGGCGTTAACGATACGCGCGACCACCGGGTGGCGTACCACGTCTTCACTGTGGAAGAAGTTAAAGCTGATTTCGTCGACCTCGGCCAGCACCTCAATGGCATGGCGCAGGCCGGATTTGGTGCTGCGCGGCAGGTCGATTTGGGTGACGTCACCGGTGATGACCGCTTTCGAGTTAAAACCGATACGCGTCAGGAACATCTTCATCTGTTCGATGGTGGTGTTCTGGCTTTCATCAAGAATGATGAACGCATCGTTCAGCGTACGGCCGCGCATGTAGGCGAGCGGGGCAACTTCGATAACGTTACGCTCAATGAGCTTCTCAACCTTCTCAAAGCCGAGCATCTCGAACAGCGCATCGTATAAAGGGCGCAGATACGGGTCGACTTTCTGGCTCAGATCGCCTGGCAGGAAGCCCAGCTTTTCGCCCGCTTCAACGGCCGGACGGGTCAGCAGGATGCGACGGATCTCCTGGCGTTCCAGCGCATCTACCGCAGCGGCAACGGCGAGATAGGTTTTACCCGTCCCTGCAGGCCCCACCCCGAAGGTGATGTCGTGGTCGAGAATATTGGCGATGTACTGCGCCTGATTTGGCGTACGCGGCTTAATGACGCCACGTTTGGTCTTGATATTGATTGCCTTACCGTAGTCCGGCACGCTTTCCGCGCTCTGCTCAAGCACGCGCGCCTCTTTAATGGCGAGGTGAATTTGTTCCGGTTCGATATCCTGAATTTCGCCGCGCATGGGAGATGTATCCACATACAGGCTACGCAGAATATCCGCAGCGGCGTTGACGCAGATAGGGCGTCCGGTAAGTTTGAAATGATTATCGCGACGATTGATTTCGATACCCAGACGTCGCTCCAGTTGTTTGATGTTGTCATCAAACGGCCCGCACAGGCTCAGCAGGCGAGCGTTGTCTGCTGGCTCAAGGCTAATTTCACGCGTATCTATATTCAAACTGTTCCTCTTTAATTGGTTAACTGACCCATTGCGATAGGGCGTAATAAAACGGTCATTACCGAAATTATTCACGCCACAGAATAAAGGCGCAAGCGTTGCGGAAGATATTGGGGACGATGAGAGGAAATACAAGGCCTGCCGGAAAGGCAGGCCAGGAGGATTAAGGCTGGTAAATCCCCACGCCAGAATCGTTTTCTTTACGGGTACGAGAGATTACGGATTCCGGTGACTCGGCAATACGCAGGCCCATTTCATCCTCGGTGCGTACCAGCTTCGCGCGCAGCGAGTTGGTCAGCACTTCGACAATTTCGACGTCCACGAATTTACCGATCATATCCGGGGTGCCTTCAAAGTTCACCACGCGGTTGTTTTCGGTACGACCGGAGAGTTCCATAATGCTCTTGCGGGAGGTGCCTTCCACCAGAATGCGCTGAACGGTGCCGAGCATACGGCGGCTCCACGCGTTAGCCTGCTGGTTAATACGCTCCTGCAGAATATACAGACGCTGCTTTTTCTCTTCTTCCGGCACATCGTCAACCATGTCTGCGGCTGGTGTTCCAGGGCGCGCAGAGAAGATGAAGCTGTAGCTGACGTCAAAATTCACTTCGCCGATGAGCTTCATGGTGCGCTCGAAGTCATCAGCAGTTTCGCCAGGGAAGCCGACGATAAAATCGGAGCTGATCTGGATATCCGGACGCGCTTCACGCAGCTTACGAATGGTGGATTTGTACTCCAGCACCGTATGCGGGCGGCCCATCAGGTTTAGCACGCGGTCAGAGCCACACTGAATCGGCAGGTGCAGGAAGCTCACCAGCTCTGGCGTATCGCGATACACGTCAATGATGTCGTCGGTAAACTCCATCGGATGGCTGGTGGTAAAGCGAATGCGGTCGATGCCGTCAATCGCCGCCACCAGACGCAACAGTTCAGAAAAGCTGCCGGTGGTGCCGTCGTAGTTTTCCCCGCGCCAGGCATTAACGTTCTGGCCCAGCAGGTTCACTTCACGAACGCCCTGTGCGGCAAGCTGGGCGATTTCAAACAGAATATCGTCTGCCGGACGGCTGACTTCTTCACCGCGGGTGTAGGGCACCACGCAGTAAGTGCAGTATTTGTTGCAGCCTTCCATGATGGAGACGAAGGCGGTTGGGCCATCGGCGCGCGGCTCCGGCAGACGGTCAAACTTTTCGATCTCCGGGAAGCTGACGTCAACAACCGGGCTACGGTTGCCGCGAACCTGATTGATCATCTCCGGCAGGCGATGCAGGGTCTGAGGGCCAAAGACAATATCCACATACGGGGCTCTCTGGCGGATCAGCTTGCCTTCCTGCGACGCGACGCAGCCACCCACGCCGATGATCAGGTCCGGATTTTTTCGCTTGAGAAGCTTCCAGCGGCCTAACACGTGAAACACTTTTTCCTGCGCTTTTTCACGAATCGAACAGGTGTTCAGCAGCAGCACGTCCGCTTCTTTCACATTTTCTGTCAGCTGGTATCCGTGGGTTGAATCCAGCAGATCGGCCATCTTGGATGAATCGTATTCGTTCATCTGACAGCCCCAGGTTTTTATATGGAGTTTTTTAGTCATCGACTTGCTCAGCTCAGGATTGCAAGCCGCGTATTGTAATGCTTTGGTGGGGTTGTGACCAGTATGAAGGTTATGTGCCTCAGGACAGCAAAAATCCGGTAAACTTAAGGGATTCTCCAATAAGGAAAATTGACCATGACACTCCTACACACCGAAGTTGCCGTTGTCGGCGGCGGTATGGTCGGCGGCGCGCTGGCGCTGGGGCTGGCGCAGCAGGGATTTGAGGTAACGGTAATTGAACAGGCTGCTCCGCCGGCCTTCGATCCCACCAGCAAACCGGATGTGCGCATTTCCGCGATCAGCGCGGCGTCCGTCGATCTGCTGCGCGGGCTGGGCGTCTGGGAGGCGGTGCTGGCGATGCGCGCCCATCCTTACAGCCGTCTTGAAACCTGGGAGTGGGAAAATGCCCACGTCGCGTTTGATGCCGCTGAGCTGAAGCTGCCGCGCCTGGGTTATATGGTGGAAAACAACGTGCTCCAGCTGGCGCTCTGGCAGGCGCTGGAGACGCACCCAAAGGTGACGCTGCGTGTTCCGGCGTCGCTTAAGGCACTGCATCCTCATGAGAGCGGCTATTTACTGACGCTCGACAGCGGCGATGCACTGGCCGTGAAGCTGGTCGTTGGGGCGGACGGCGCTAACTCGCAGGTCAGACAGATGGCGGGTATCGGCGTTCATGCCTGGCAGTATGAGCAATCCTGCATGCTGATTACCGTCGAGTGCGAGAATGCGCCGGGAGAAAGCACGTGGCAGCACTTTACGCCGAACGGTCCGCACGCCTTTTTACCGCTGTTTGATAACTGGGCGTCGCTGGTGTGGTACGACAAACCGGCACGCATTCGCCAGCTGCAGGGGATGAACATGGAACAATTGCAGCGGGAAATTCGCCTGCATTTTCCGAGCCGTCTGGGCAACGTTACGCCGGTGGCTGCCGGGGCGTTTCCCCTCACGCGGCGCCATGCTTTGCAGTATGTCCGTGAAGGGCTGGCGCTGGTGGGCGATGCAGCGCACACCATTCATCCGCTGGCCGGGCAAGGCGTGAATCTGGGGTACCGTGATGTCGATGCGTTACTGGATGTGCTGGGCAGCGCCCGCGGGCACGCGGAAAACTGGGCCAGCCATCAGATTCTCAAGCGTTACCAGACGCGACGCATGGCGGACAATTTTATCATGCAGTCGGGGATGGATCTTTTCTACGCCGGGTTTAGCAATGACTTAGCCCCGGTGCGCATTCTGCGTAATATTGGATTGATGGCAGCGGAGCGTGCCGGCGGTCTGAAACGTCAGGCGCTGAAATACGCCTTAGGACTTTAATCTTTGCTCCGACTATTCCCTCGCCCCTTTGGGGAGAGGGTTAGGGGGAGGGGGAATCAGGCAGCACAATTCTGAACAACAAAAACAAAAAAGCCCGCAGAGCGGGCTTTTTTGTTACTTAAGTGGCTGGGGTGCAGGGATTCGAACCCCGGAATGCTGGTATCAGAAACCAGAGCCTTACCGCTTGGCGACACCCCAATTGCGTTAAACAAACTGCTTAACGACTTTTTTAAATTGGCTGGGGTACGAGGATTCGAACCTCGGAATGCCGGAATCAGAATCCGGTGCCTTACCGCTTGGCGATACCCCAACAATTTGTGTTGATTACCGAATAATCGACAATCTTAATTTGGTGGCTACGACGGGATTCGAACCTGTGACCCCATCATTATGAGTGATGTGCTCTAACCAACTGAGCTACGTAGCCAGTACTGCAATCTTCGATGGCTGGGGTACCTGGATTCGAACCAGGGAATGCCGGTATCAAAAACCGGTGCCTTACCGCTTGGCGATACCCCAATACCGCGGAGAACCGCAAAATCGAAGAAATATGGCTGGGGTACCTGGATTCGAACCAGGGAATGCCGGTATCAAAAACCGGTGCCTTACCGCTTGGCGATACCCCAATACCGCGGAGAACCGCAAAATCGAAGAAATATGGCTGGGGTACCTGGATTCGAACCAGGGAATGCCGGTATCAAAAACCGGTGCCTTACCGCTTGGCGATACCCCATCCGTGCAACGCTTACCTGGGAATGGTGCGGGAGGCGAGACTTGAACTCGCACACCTTGCGGCGCCAGAACCTAAATCTGGTGCGTCTACCAATTTCGCCACTCCCGCAAAAAAGATGGTGGCTACGACGGGATTCGAACCTGTGACCCCATCATTATGAGTGATGTGCTCTAACCAACTGAGCTACGTAGCCATCTTTTTTCGCGTTACCTTATCGGCGTTGCGGGGCGCATTATGCGTATAGACCCTTGCAGCGTCAACACCTTTTTCAACGAAAATAGCCGGAATGTGACTGTTTGGTTAGGTTGCGAACAGCGTGGCCGAATATTCGGCAATTATTGGTTATTAATCAGATTTAGGCGGTGAAATGTGAGGCAAAAAAATCAGGCCCCTGAGGGGCCTGATTGCGAGCTGAGTGATTATTTGTAGGCTGACTGGTGAACGCCTACCGCGCGTCCTGATGGATCGTTCATGGATTTGAACGATTCATCCCATTCAATCGCTTTGGCTGAAGAGCAGGCGACGGACGGGCCACCCGGTACACACTCCGCAGCGCTCGGCACCGGGAACAGCTCTTCAAAAATTTCACGGTACAGATACGCCTCTTTCGAGCCCGGCGTGTTGTAAGGGAAGCGGAAGCTTGCGGTTTCCAGCTGTTGGTCAGAAACCTGTTTCGCCGCCACTTCTTTCAGGGTGTCAATCCAGCTATATCCTACGCCATCAGAGAACTGCTCTTTCTGACGCCATGCCACGCTCGCCGGCAGGTAGGATTCAAAACATTCGCGCAGGATATGTTTTTCCATTTTGCCGTTGCCGCACATCTTGTCCTGCGGGTTGATGCGCATCGCCACGTCGAGGAATTTCTTATCCAGGAACGGCACGCGCGCTTCCACACCCCAGGCGGACATCGCTTTGTTGGCGCGCGCACAGTCAAACATATGCAGCGCCTGCAGCTTGCGTACGGTCTCTTCGTGCAGCTCTTTGGCGTTCGGCGCTTTGTGGAAGTACAGGTAACCGCCAAACACTTCGTCAGAACCTTCACCGGAGAGCACCATCTTGATGCCCATCGCTTTGATCTTACGCGACATCAGGTACATCGGGGTCGAGGCGCGGATGGTGGTCACGTCATAGGTTTCAATGTGATAGATCACATCGCGGATCGCATCCAGACCTTCCTGCACGGTGAAATGAATTTCATGGTGCACGGTGCCGAGGTGGTTCGCCACTTCCTGCGCGGCTTTCAGGTCAGGAGCGCCTTCCAGGCCAACGGCAAAAGAGTGCAGCTGTGGCCACCAGGCTTCTGAGCGCTCCTGATCTTCCACGCGACGGGCCGCGAATTTCTTGGTGATTGCGGAGATCACGGAGGAGTCCAGACCGCCGGAGAGCAGCACGCCGTAAGGCACGTCGGACATCAGGTGGCTTTTCACGGAATCTTCCAGGGCCTGACGCAGCTCGGCTTTGTCCGTGACGTTGTCTTTTACCGCGTCGAAATCGAACCAGTCACGCTGATAATACTGACGGATCTCACCGTCTTTGCTCCACAGATAGCTGCCCGCCGGGAATTCTTTGATGGTGCGGCAGACCGGTACCAGGGCTTTCATTTCAGAGGCAACATAGAAGTTGCCGTGCTCATCGTGGCCCATGTACAGCGGGATAATGCCGATATGGTCACGGCCAATCAGGTAAGCATCTTTTTCGCTGTCGTACAGGGCGAAGGCGAACATGCCCTGGAGGTCGTCCAGGAACTCAGGCCCTTTCTCCTGATACAGCGCCAGGATCACTTCACAGTCAGAACCGGTCTGGAACGCGTAGCGGTCGCCATATTCGGCGCGCAGCGCCTGGTGGTTGTAGATTTCACCGTTGACAGCCAGCGCGTGCGTTTTTTTCTCGTTATACAGCGGCTGTGCACCGGCGTTGACGTCAACAATAGACAGACGTTCGTGAGCCAGAATCGCTTTGTCACTGGCGTAAACGCCTGACCAGTCCGGGCCGCGATGGCGCATCAGGCGGGACAGTTCGAGTGCCTTTTTACGCAGTTCGCCTGCGTCAGTTTTAATATCCAGTACGCCAAAAATTGAACACATAACCTTCTCCGTTAACCCTGTTGCGTTGTAATGTTGCTTGCTTATGAAAATGCCGCAAAGGGGCAGGGCGCGCAAGCGTTTTACGGGTGAAAACGGAAATAGTGCAATGGTGATTGCGGAATAGTGAAAAAAGAGTACGTCATGAATTCTTTTATTGATGATTATGCAATAAAACGTGCTTTTTGTTAGATGGGCTTTTATTTGTGTACGCCATAAATGAAAAACCACGCTCTGTGGCGTGGTTCGGTATCAGATGATGTCGATTTCATCGACGGAGGGGTAAATCCAGCTTGGCCGGAACGGCATCGAATCAATGTCATCAAGTTGAGAGACGCCTGAGAGGACCAGAATCGTCTCCAGACCCGCCTGGAATCCGGCCAGAATATCGGTGCGCAGGTTGTCGCCAACAATAACGGTTTCTTCAGAGTGGGCCTGCATCTTGTTGAGCGCGGCACGAATGATCCACGGGCTCGGTTTCCCGACCACAAACGGCTGACGACCTGAGATTTTCTCGATACCGGCGCAGAGTGCACCGCAGGCAGGATAAAAACCACGGCCGTGCGTATCCGGGTTGGTGGCGATAAAGCGCGCGCCGCTGGCGACAAAGTATGCCGCTTTATGCATCATCTCCCAGTTAAAGGAGCGCGTTTCGCCAACAATAACAAAGTCAGGGTTCACATCGGTGATGGTAAAGCCAGCTTTGTACAGCTCGTGTATCAGCGCACCTTCACCCACCACGTAGGCTTTTTTCCCTTCCTGACGCTTCAGAAAATCCGCCGTGGCCATTGCCGAGGTATAAAACACGCTGTCCGGAACGTCGACGCCCGCCGTGGCAAAGCGGTTAGCCAGATCCTGACCGGTTTGGGAAGGGTAGTTCGTGAGCAGAACCAGAGGCATTCCTTTGTCGATGATGCGGTGCAGAAACTCCGCAGCACCCGGCACGGCAACGTTGTCGTGCATCAGCACGCCGTCGATATCACAAATTACATTCTTAATGGTCATGGACATTCCGACATCAAAAAAAGAAGGCGTTACTATAAGGTCCGATCAACTTTCCAGCAAATGCTGCAGCAGAATTCCGTTGAGCATGGCGCGTTTGACCAGCGCAAACGCGCCAATCGCCGAGCGATGGTCAAGCTTTGAACGAACCACCGGGAGATTCTGGCGGAATGCTTTCAGCGCCTGGGTATTAATACAGCCCTCAATGGCGGGGAGCAGCACCTTTTCCGCTTCCACAATTTCACCGGCAATCACCACTTTTTGTGGGTTAAACAGGTTAATGGCGATGGCAATGGTTTTCCCCAGGTGGCGTCCTACCTGCTCGATCACTTCGCAGGCCAGCGCGTCGCCCTTATTGGCGGCTTTGCAGATGGTGCCTATCTTGCAATCGTCAAGCGTGACGCGGCTTTGGTAACCCTGTTCAAGGAGATGGCGAACGCGCTGCTCGATGGCCGTGTTGGCGGCAATGGTTTCAAGACAACCGAAGTTGCCGCAGTGGCAGCGCTCCCCGAGGGGCTCAACCTGAATGTGGCCAATCTCGCCGACGTTACCGTTGCGACCAATAAAAATACGGCCGTTAGAGATAATTCCTGCGCCCGTTCCGCGGTGAACGCGCACCAGAATAGAGTCTTCACAGTCCTGGCTCGCACCAAAGTAGTGCTCTGCCAGCGCCAGCGAGCGAATGTCGTGGCCCACAAAGCAGGTCACTTTAAAACGCTTTTCCAGCGCGTCGACCAGCCCCCAGTTTTCAACCTGAATGTGCGGCATATAGCGGATCACGCCGCTTTCCGGGTCGACCAGACCGGGCAGAATGACGGAGATGGCAATGAGTTCGCGGATCTTGCGCTGACAGCTTTCAATAAACTGCGCGATGGTATTGAGCAGCGCATGCTCCAGCGTCTCCTGGGTGCGCTCCGGAAGAGGGTAGTGTTCTTCCGCAATGGCTTTACTGCTCAGATCGTACAGCGTGAGCGTGGTGTCATGGCGGCCCAGACGGACGCCAATTGCCTGAAAATTGCGGGTTTCGGTAATAATGGAGATCGCGCGGCGGCCCCCGGTGGAGGCCTGCTGATCGACTTCTTTGATCAGACCGCGCTCAATGAGCTGGCGGGTAATTTTTGTCACGCTGGCGGGAGCAAGCTGGCTTTGTTCGGCTATCTGAATTCGCGAGATGGGTCCGTGCTGGTCAATCAGGCGGTACACCGCCGCACTGTTAAGTTGTTTAACGAGATCGACATTACCGATTTGAGCTTGTCCGCCAGGTGTCATACTTTTACTTACTCAGTGACGACCTCGTTACCATTAACGATGGTCTTAATAATTTTATAATCGTGTGTGAATGCCGTCAGGTTTGCAACCATACCTGGTGCAATTCCGCCGAGCTGTTTATCCACGCCCATTGCGCGAGCCGGATAAAGGGTGGCCATACGCAGGACTTCATCAAGCGCAATCCCGCAATGTTCAACCAGGTTACGCACCCCTTCAATCATGGTCAAAGAGGAACCGCTCAGCGTACCGTTTTCATCCACACACAGTCCATTGCGGTAGTATATTGTTTTACCGGCAAAAATGAACTGCTCAATATTTGCACCTGCCGGTGCGGTGGCATCCGTCACCAGACAAAGCTTGTCACCTTTCAGCCGCTTAGCGTTGCGAATATTGGTGTAATCGACGTGTAAGCCGTCAGCAATAATGCCGCAGTAAACGTCTGGCTCATCCAGAATCGCCCCGACCAGGCCCGGCTCACGCCCCGTGATATACGGCATGGCGTTGTAAAGGTGCGTTGCGAAGGTAATGCCCGCGCGGAAACCGGCTTTCGCTTCTTTAAGCGTGGCGTTTGAGTGGCCTGCTGAAACGATAATCCCGGCGCCAGCCAGTTTGCTGATGACATCCGTTCCCGCTATTTCAGGCGCCAGCGTCACTTTGGTGATCACATCGGCGTTCGCGCACATGTAATCAACCAGCTCCGCATCAGGCTTACGCACATAATTCGGGTTATGCGTGCCTTTCTTGACCATATTCAGCCATGGTCCTTCAAGGTGCAGACCCAGCGCCTGATTAGGGTGTTTGGCCAGGTATTCGCGCATCACGCGGATACCCTGTTTCATGAGGTCATCACTGCTGGTGATGAGCGTTGGCAGATAGCTGGTGCAGCCCGATTTCTCGTTGGCTTTCTGCATGATCTCCAGCGTTTCGACCGTCACCGCATCGGCGGTATCATTGAATTGCACACCGCCGCAGCCGTTGAGCTGTACGTCGATGAAACCGGGGGAGATTACTGCTCCATTGAGTGAGCGCTGTTCAATCTCCGGCGGCAGCTCTGCCAGCGGGCAAACACGTTCAATCAGGCCATTAGCGATAACAATCGCATGGTCATCCAGAATTTCATGGCCGGTAAAAATCCGACCGTGGGTTAAAGCGTACATAACGACCCCCGGTTAAAAAAAGCGGCCGCCTCTTGATAAAGAGGCGGTTATTCAATTACAGACCTTTGATGTTCTCAGCTTCTAACTCGTTGAAGTATTTCAGCGTTTTGACCTTCAGCTCCATCGTGGACGGCTCGTCGCAGACGATGACGGATTTAGGATGCAGCTGCAGGCAGCTGATGGTCCACATATGGTTAACGTTGCCTTCAACGGCAGCCTGGAGCGCCTGCGCTTTCACGCCGCCCAGCACCAGAATCATCACTTCTTCGGCATCCAGCAGGGTGCCTACGCCTACGGTCAGGGCGTATTTTGGAACCTGGTTAACGTCACCGTCAAAGAAACGGGAGTTTGCCACGCGCGTGTCATGGGTCAGCGTTTTAATACGGGTACGGGAAGCCAGAGATGACGCCGGTTCGTTAAACGCGATATGACCATCATTCCCTACACCCCCCATGAACAGGTGGATTTTACCGTAGGAACGGATTTTTTCTTCATACTGACGGCATTCTGCGTCAATATCCGGCGCGTTTCCATTCAGCAGGTTAATATTTTCTGCGGGGATATCAACGTGATCAAAGAAATTGCGGTGCATAAAGCTATGGTAGCTCTCCGGGTGGTCTTTCGGTAAGCCAACGTATTCATCCATATTGAAGGTCACAACATGTTTGAAGCTAACCTGGCCTGCTTTATGCATCTCAACCAGCGCCTTGTAGGCGGTCAGCGGCGTGCCGCCGGTCGGAAGGCCAAGAACGAAAGGACGATCGGCGGTCGGCTTGAACGCGTTAATGCGGTTTACGATATGGCGAGCGGCCCATTTACCGACTTGTTCAGCAGTTGCCAGGGGAATCAGTCTCATTGTTCACCTCAAAGTTTAAGTAGAAGAGTGGGCGGATGGCTTCGGAACCTGATACTAAAGCGTAACCTGGAAACTTTCAGGCCGGATCAATCCGTCTTGATTTTTTGAATGATAAAATAAGTTTTCGCTGTTAGCCAGTGTAAGGGAGGGCTGAATACGATATTTGGTGACAAAAATCACAAAAAATAGGTGTTTAATTTGCGATACGAATTAATTTTTCACACACTCAGACTGCCAGTGAATTATCAACGGTATCTATCGTTCGTGACACAATAAAAACATAATTTATGCGCGAGCCTGAAAAAAGGGTCTCGTAGGGGGAATAGGATGAATATTTTAGGTTTTTTCCAGCGCCTCGGTAGGGCTTTGCAGCTCCCTATCGCCGTGCTACCGGTTGCAGCGCTGCTGCTGCGATTCGGGCAACCCGATCTTCTTAACGTACCGTTTATTGCCCAGGCTGGCGGTGCCATTTTTGACAACCTGGCGCTGATCTTCGCCATCGGTGTTGCTTCAAGCTGGTCAAAAGACAGCGCGGGTGCTGCCGCGCTGGCAGGGGCAGTCGGTTATTTCATCCTGACGAAAGCGATGGTAACGATTAACCCCGAAATCAACATGGGCGTGCTGGCAGGTATCATTACCGGTCTGGTCGGTGGTGCTGTGTACAACCGCTGGGCAAACATTAAGCTGCCAGACTTCCTGAGTTTCTTTGGCGGCAAACGTTTCGTGCCGATCGCGACGGGCTTCTTCTGTCTGGTTCTGGCCGCTATCTTTGGCTACGTCTGGCCACCGGTGCAGCATGCGATCCATGCGGGCGGCGAGTGGATCGTTTCTGCGGGTGCAGTTGGCTCGGGTATCTTTGGTTTTATCAACCGTCTGCTGATCCCAACCGGTCTGCATCAGGTGCTGAACACTATCGCATGGTTCCAGATTGGTGAGTTCACCAATGCTGCGGGTACCGTATTCCATGGCGATATTAACCGCTTCTACGCGGGTGACGGCACCGCAGGCATGTTCATGTCTGGCTTCTTCCCAATCATGATGTTTGGTCTGCCGGGCGCTGCGCTGGCAATGTACCTGGCTGCGCCAAAAGCGCGTCGCCCAATGGTTGGCGGCATGCTGCTGTCCGTTGCGATTACCGCATTCCTGACTGGTGTAACCGAGCCGCTGGAATTCTTGTTCATGTTCCTGGCTCCGGTACTGTACCTCATGCATGCGGTACTTACCGGTATCAGCCTGTTTGTGGCAACCCTGCTGGGTATCCATGCTGGCTTCTCCTTCTCTGCAGGCGCGATCGACTACGTGCTGATGTACAACCTGCCGGCGGCAAGCAAGAACGTCTGGATGCTGGTGGTAATGGGTCTGGTCTTCTTCGTCATCTACTTCGTCCTGTTCACTGCGGTTATTCGTATGTTTAACCTCAAAACGCCGGGCCGCGAAGATACCAACGACGAAGTAGTAACCAGCGAAGCCAACAGCAATACCGAGGAGGGGTTGACCCAGCTGGCGACAAACTATATCGCTGCCGTCGGAGGGACTGACAACCTGAAAGCCATTGATGCCTGTATCACCCGTCTGCGTCTGACGGTGGGTGACTCTGCACGCGTAAGCGACGCGATGTGTAAACGCCTTGGCGCATCGGGTGTCGTTAAACTGAACAAACAAACTATCCAGGTTATCGTGGGTGCCAAAGCGGAATCCATCGGTGACGAAATGAAGAAAGTGGTTGCGCGTGGCCCGGTAGCGGCGGCATCAGTCGACAGCGCGCCTGCGAGCACGGTTGCCCCGGTAGCAAAGCCGCAGGCCGTGCCTAACGCCGTGACGGTAGCCTCTTTGGTCTCTCCGGTAACGGGTGATGTAGTTGACCTTGAGCAGGTGCCCGATGAAGCCTTCGCCAGCAAAGCGGTCGGTGACGGTGTGGCGGTGAAACCAACGGAAAAAACCGTTGTGTCTCCGGCAGCCGGTACCATCGTGAAAATCTTCAATACCAACCACGCGTTCTGCCTCGAAACCGAAAATGGTGCGGAGATCGTTGTCCATATGGGTATCGATACCGTTGCGCTGAACGGCCAGGGCTTTACTCGCCTGGTGGAAGAGGGGGCTGAAGTGGTGGCCGGGCAGCCGATTCTGGAAATGGATCTGGACTTCCTGAACGCCAACGCGCGCTCCATGATAAGTCCGGTCGTTTGCAGCAACATTGATGACTTCAGTGGCCTGGTCATTCAGGCGAAAGGTCAGGTTGTCGCGGGTCAAACGCCGCTGTACGAGATTAAAGGCAAGTAATCGCTCCTGAGTAGAGTCATGCCTTAAGCGGCGGGGGATATCCTCCGCCGCTTTTTTTTGCAGCAAATGCCCCCATTATTTTCATCAGAGACGTATTTTCCGTAACTAAGGGTTGTCACTACGTCCGGCTTATAAGATCATACGCCGTTATACGTTGTTTACGCTTTGAGGAATCCACGATGAGTGAGGCAGAAGCCCGCCCGAGTAACTTTATTCGTCAGATCATCGATGAAGATCTGGCCAGTGGTAAGCACACCACAATTCATACCCGCTTCCCGCCGGAGCCGAACGGCTACCTGCATATCGGGCATGCGAAGTCCATTTGCCTGAACTTTGGCATTGCGCAAGACTACCAGGGACAGTGCAACCTGCGTTTCGATGATACCAACCCAGTAAAAGAAGACATCGAATACGTTGAGTCCATCAAGAATGATGTGCAATGGCTGGGCTTCAACTGGTCTGGCGATATCTGCTACTCCTCTGACTATTTCGATCAGCTGTACGCCTACGCGGTTGAACTGATCAATAAAGGTCTGGCGTATGTTGATGAACTGTCTGCAGATGAAATCCGTGAATATCGCGGTACGCTGACCGCGCCGGGAAAAAACAGCCCGTTCCGCGATCGCAGCGTGGAAGAGAACCTGGCGCTGTTTGAAAAAATGCGTGCCGGCGGCTTCGAAGAAGGCAAAGCGTGCCTGCGTGCCAAAATCGACATGGCGTCTCCGTTCATCGTGATGCGCGATCCGGTGCTGTACCGCATCAAGTTCGCAGAACACCACCAGACCGGCAACAAGTGGTGCATCTACCCGATGTACGACTTCACCCACTGCATCAGCGATGCGCTGGAAGGTATTACTCACTCCCTGTGTACGCTGGAATTCCAGGACAACCGTCGTCTGTACGACTGGGTACTGGATAACATCACCATTCCTGTGCATCCGCGCCAGTACGAGTTCTCTCGTCTGAATCTGGAATACACCGTGATGTCCAAGCGTAAGCTGAACCTGCTGGTGACCGACAAGCACGTTGAAGGCTGGGATGACCCGCGTATGCCTACCATTTCTGGTTTGCGCCGTCGTGGTTACACTGCCGCCTCTATTCGTGAGTTCTGCAAGCGCATCGGCGTGACCAAGCAGGACAACACCATTGAGATGGCTTCCCTGGAGTCCTGCATTCGCGAAGATCTCAACGAAAACGCCCCACGCGCGATGGCGGTGATCGACCCGGTGAAACTGGTTATCGAAAACTATCCGCAGGGTGAAAGCGAGCTGGTTGCCATGCCTAACCATCCGAACAAACCGGAAATGGGAAGCCGTGACGTGCCGTTCAGCGGTGATATCTGGATTGACCGCGCTGACTTCCGCGAAGAAGCCAACAAGCAGTACAAGCGTCTGGTGCTGGGTAAAGAAGTGCGTCTGCGTAATGCCTACGTCATCAAAGCCGAGCGCGTAGAGAAAGATGCAGAAGGGAATATCACTACCATCTTCTGTTCTTACGACGCCGAGACCCTGAGCAAAGATCCGGCAGACGGCCGCAAGGTGAAAGGCGTTATTCACTGGGTGAGCGCATCCCACGCGCTGCCGGTAGAAATTCGTCTGTACGATCGTCTGTTCAGCGTGCCTAACCCAGGAGCTGCGGAAGACTTCCTGGCGACCATCAACCCGGAATCTCTGGTGATCAAGCAGGGTTATGCGGAGCCTTCTCTGAAAGCCGCTGAAGCGGGCAAAGCGTTCCAGTTCGAACGTGAAGGTTACTTCTGCCTGGACAGCCGTTACAGCACGGCGGAAAAACCGGTATTTAACCGTACCGTAGGTCTGCGTGATACCTGGACAAAGATCGGCGAATAATATTGCTGCTCTGGTCAATGAGAGACAAACGCCGCATTATGCGGCGTTTTTTTATTTAACGATCAGGGTATTAAGCAAGGGCCTAAAGCGACATCATGAAAATATCAGGTCAATGAGGTGCTACTTATTTTTTAAAAAAAAGTTTGTGTCATTACGAAAATCAAAAAGGTGATAAAAAAGGAAAGAGAACTCACGTCTATCCACTGAAATACCTGATAATTCCCCGTCATTCCTCGCCTTCCTGTAAATGTTACAAATCACTACCAATTATGTGCACTTCGTCATAATCCTGACTTTTGTCCGCTAAAAAGCATTGATAATTCGCGTCGCGAAAAATAACCTAAAGACGGTAGTTAATTCGAGGGTATTTAAAACTACCCCTGACCATTTGGTCTTTTTTATTTACGCCGTTTCAGGCGTTTTAATTCGTCAAAGAGGAATAATCTATGCGTACGTTCAGTGGCAAACGTAGTGCGCTGGCGCTGGCTATTGCCGGTGTGACAGCAATGTCGGGCCTGGTGGTGACACCAGAGGCGAAAGCCGCGGGCTTCATCGACGATTCTACCCTCACGGGCGGTATCTATTACTGGCAGCGTGAACGTGACCGTAAAGACGTCACTGAAGACAAATATAAAACCAACCTTTCTCATTCCACCTGGAACGCCAACCTGGACTTCCAGTCAGGCTATGCCGCAGATATGTTCGGTTTGGATATTGCTGCGTTCACCGCGATTGAAATGGCGGAAAACGGCGACAGCGGCCATCCGAACGAAATTGCCTTCTCCTCCAGCAACAAAGCGTATAAAGAAGACTGGTCCGGGGATAAGAGCGGTATCAGCCTTTACAAAGCCGCCGCGAAATTTAAATACGGTCCGGTATGGGCGCGCGGTGGTTATATTCAGCCAACTGGCCAGACCCTGTTAGCGCCGCACTGGAGCTTTATGCCGGGTACCTATCAGGGTGCGGAAGCCGGGGCTAACTTTGACTACGGTGATGCGGGTGCGTTGAGCTTCTCCTATATGTGGACCAACGAGTACAAAGCGCCGTGGCACATCGAGATGGACAAGTTCTACCAGAATGATAAAAAAACCAAAGTCGATTATCTGCACTCGCTGGGCGCGAAGTACGACTTCAAAAACGATCTGGTGCTTGAAGCGGCATTCGGTCAGGCACAAGGCTATATCGATCAGTACTTTGCCAAGGCCAGCTATAAATTCGATGTCGCGGGTAGCCCGCTGAGCACCAGCTACCAGTTCTACGGTACGCGCGATAAAGTCAGTAACGGCGGCGTCAATGACATTTATGACGGCACCGCGTGGCTGCAGGCGTTAACTTTCGGCTACAAGGTCGGTCAGGTTGATTTACGTCTGGAGGGCACATGGGTGAAGGCGGAAGGGCAGCAGGGCTACTTCCTGCAGCGTATGACCCCGACCTATGCCTCCTCCAACGGTCGTCTTGATATCTGGTGGGATAACCGTTCCGACTTCAACGCCGACGGCGAGAAAGCGGTCTTCTTCGGCGCAATGTATGACCTGAAAAACTGGAACCTGCCTGGCTGGGCGGTGGGCGCATCTTACGCTTACGCCTGGGATGCAAAACCTGCCGATATGGCAACACCGGACGCCTACTACGATCCAAACTATCGCCTGAAAGAGTCTTCCTACAGCCTCGATGCTATCTATACCCTGCAGGATGGCCGTGCGAAAGGCACAATGTTCAAACTGCACTTCACTCAGTATGACAACCACTCCGATATCCCGAGCTACGCGGGCGGTTACGGAAACATCTTCCAGGATGAACGTGACGTGAAATTCATGGTTATCGCACCGTTCACCATCTTCTGATGAATTGTCCGGCGGGTTAGCGCCCGCCGGACCGGAGACTGTACATGATGAAAAAAATCGTAACTATCGCGCTGCTGGCGTCAGGTCTGGTGGCATGTGCTCAGACTCAGGCACCCAAAGAAGATTCCCGCCTGAAGGAGGCGTATAGCGCGTGCATCAATACCGCTGAAGGATCGCCAGAGAAGATTGAAGCCTGTCAGAGCGTATTGAATGTGCTGAAGAAAGAGAAAGCGCATGAGCAGTTTGCGACGCAGGAAAATGTCCGCGTGATGGATTACCAGGCCTGTATTCAGGCGCGTAAAACCGGTAACGATCAGGAAGTGGCGAAGCGTTGCGATAAGATCTGGAACGAGATACGCAACAACAATAAATAAGTTGCTTTACGCCCGGTGGCGCTGCGCTTACCGGGCCTACAAAGGTGTCATAGCCCGTAGGCCCGGTAAGCGCAGCGCCACCGGGCATTTTTTTGGCAAAAAAAAAGCCAACCTTGCGGCTGGCTCAGAGTATGAATACTGATTATTTCGCGTCGTGCGCGTGATCGTCTTCGCGGCAATCGCCTTCAGCGCAGTGACCATAAAGGTACAGGCTGTGGTTGGTCAGGCGGATGCCATGACGCGCCGCGATTTCACGCTGGCGTGATTCAATGGAATCATCGCTAAATTCAATGACCTTGCCGCAATCGAGGCAGATCAGGTGATCGTGGTGCTGCTGCTGGGTCAGTTCGAAAACAGATTTACCGCCTTCGAAATTATGACGGGTAACAATGCCCGCGTCATCAAACTGGTTCAGCACGCGATAGACGGTAGCCAGCCCAATCTCTTCACCCATGTCGATAAGACGTTTATAAAGGTCTTCCGCACTGACATGGTGATTGTCTGGACCCTGAAGCACTTCAAGGATTTTTAACCGAGGAAGCGTAACTTTCAGGCCAGCCTTCTTTAATGCGGTATTGTTGTCAGTCATGCGGAATCTGTCCTGTTGCTAAACGATTCACTTCTGTAGGAAGTGACAGAAAATGCACCTGGGATAATGTGTCTCATTATAGAACTGCCATGGCTAAATGAAAACTGCAAGTCTCAGGCAAAATATGCTTATAAAAATGGGGTATCACCAACAAACTTGCTCAATGGAAAACCACATTTTATCAGGGAGACATTGTACAGGTCTGGGCGAAAAAGTTAAAAGATTGTAGCGATTAATTTAATCGGTTTGACCTGGAGCACGGGCGCAGCCGCCGCTGCGCCGCGATAAAAATCAGGCGTTCAGAATATCGTCCAGGTGCAGTTCCTCACGGATCTGCTTAACCCACTTCTCAACGCGCTCGACAGTCAGTTCTGGCTGACGGTCTTCGTCGATGGCCAGACCCACGAAGTGATCGTCATCGGCCAGGCCTTTAGACGCTTCGAAGTGGTAACCGGCAGTTGGCCAGTGGCCGACGATCACTGCGCCATTCGGCTCAATGATGTCGCGGATAGTACCCAGCGCGTCACAGAAGTACTCAGCGTAGTCTTCCTGATCGCCGCAGCCAAACAGGGCCACCAGCTTACCGTTGAAGTCCACTTCTTCCAGGGTCGGGAAGAAATCATCCCAGTCGCACTGGGCTTCACCGTAGTACCAGGTAGGAATACCCAGCAGCAGAATGTCATAGCCTTCCAGATCTTCTTTGCTGCTCTTGGCGATGTCATGCACATCAGCAACGTCTTTACCGAGCTGTTTTTGAATGTTTTTTGCGATATTTTCGGTATTGCCGGTATCACTGCCAAAGAAAATGCCGATGATTGCCATGAGTAAAATAACCTCTTGAAACTTAATAGTATGGTGGCGCAATTCGGCCACGGATAAGGGCAATAATAGCAGAACTGGCAACCCTGCGGAAACAGCTATCGCGCAGGACTGCACTCTGTGCTACATGAAAAGGGCGATAAAGGGAATTTTCAGACTTATGCCTGGCTGCGTAACGTCTCAAGCTGGGCGATCAACATCTCTTCAATGAGTTCGCTGCGGCTGATATTTCGCGCGTCAGCCAGCTCGTTCAGTGCATCGACGGCGTCGGCGTTAAGCTTCAGTTCGACACGCTTAAGCCCACGATTTTTATCGCGTTTAAGCTGGTTGCGTTTATTGATACGCAGCTGTTCATCGCGCGAAAGCGGATTCGTCTTGGGTCGTCCCGGGCGACGCTCATTCGCGAACAGATCTAGTGTCGTACGGTCCGTTTGTTCTTTGGCCATGATTCTGAGACTTCGGGGGAAACACGCCGCCCTGCTAATGCCCGGGCGATAAGCGCGCCATCATACATCACCAAAAACGGCACGCCAACGACTGGAAGCCCGCAGCCTTCCAGTCGCTTTCTTTTTAATCAATTTGCAGTATCAGCGAGATAGCGGCGAATGGCGCGCAGTACGGCATCCGGTTTTTCCGCATGCACCCAGTGCCCGGCGCCGGCAATCACGTGGGCGCGAGCCTGCGGGAATTGGGCCAGCAGCGTGTCGCGGTACGCGTCGGTTACGTAAGGAGAGTTACCGCCACGAATGAAGAGGGTAGGGTGTGGCCAGGCAGGTACCGTTTCCCAGCCCACGATATTGTTGTACTGGTCCCAGAGCACCGGCACGTTAAAACGCCATTGCCCGTCAACAAACGACTTCAGCAGGAACTGCACGACGCCTTCTTCATCAAGATGCTCACGCATGACGGCAGCCGCCTGTTGACGTGTCGCGACACCCGCTTCTGTGACCGCATTAATGGCGGCAAAAATCTCGTCATGACGACGGACGTCATAATCCACGGGCGCGACGTCAATCACCACCAGGCCGCTAATACGGTCCGGGGCCAGTGCCGTCAGGGCCATCACCGCTTTGCCACCCATGGAATGTCCGATCAGCGTTACCTTCTGCAGGCTATGTGCATCCAGCGTATCCAGCAGATCCTGCGCCATCGCCGCGTAGGTCATCTCGTCGGAACGCCCGGAAAGACCGTGATTGCGCATATCGACCTGTAAAATATCGTGGTCGGTAACCAGATCGCGCGCCAGCACGCCCAGGTTATCCAGACTGCCAAAAAGCCCGTGAACGAGTACGATGGGAGAATTATTGTTCGGCGATTGTGCAGTTTGCGCTCGGGTATTCAATTTCATGGCAAAGTTCTTTTTTTACGTATGTCAGGTTAGGGTATCATGTTGACCATTCTGCCGCCCGGCTGCAAGGTTCCAGTTTAATCTGACTTTTGCTGCCAACCAGGTTTGACGCTATCCGCTGTTGGGATTTGACCTTATAATCCCAATGACTTGTATTCAGATAAGAAATCGCACTGGATTAAGATGAAAACAATCGAAGTTGATGACGAACTCTATCAGTATATTGCCAGCCAGACGCGGCATATCGGGGAGAGCGCGTCCGACATTTTACGGCGCATGCTTAAAATTTCCGCCGCTGCACAGCCTGCTACCCCAGTCACCAAAGATGTCGTGTCTCAGCCGAGCGTTGTTGCGCAAGCAAAACCTGCCGTGACGCCGGCAAAAGATAAAGTGCGCGCGATGCGCGAGCTGCTGCTCTCCGATGAATACGCGGAGCAGAAAAAGGCGGTTAACCGCTTTATGCTGGTGCTGTCTACACTTTATTCACTGGATAACAAAGCGTTTGCTGAAGCGACCGAGTCGCTTCACGGCCGTACTCGCGTCTATTTCGCGGGCGACGAGCAGACGCTGCTGCAAAATGGCAATCAAACCAAACCTAAACATGTTCCTGGCACCCCATACTGGGTGATCACCAATACCAATACGGGCCGCAAGTGCAGCATGATTGAACACATCATGCAGTCCATGCAGTTCCCGGCGGAATTGATTGAAAAGGTTTGCGGTACAATTTAACCCTTGCATCAGAAGGACCCGGTAATGGCAAATCACAGCCGTGCAGGCCAACCTGCACAACAAAGCGATTTGATTAACGTCGCTCAGCTGACCGCGCAGTATTACGTGCTGAAACCGGTCGTGGGCAACGCAGAACACGCAGTGAAGTTTGGTACATCCGGTCACCGCGGCAGCGCGGCGCGCCACAGCTTTAACGAACCGCACATTCTGGCTATTGCTCAGGCCATCGCGGAAGAGCGCGCTAAAAACGGCGTTACCGGTCCGTGCTACGTGGGGAAAGATACCCATGCCCTGTCTGAACCGGCGTTCATCTCTGTGGTGAAAGTGCTGGCGGCAAACGGCGTTGATGTGATTGTTCAGGAGAATAACGGCTTCACCCCAACGCCTGCGGTCTCTAACGCCATCCTGGTGCACAACAAAAAAGGTGGCGCGCTGGCTGACGGTATCGTTATCACGCCATCCCACAACCCGCCGGAAGACGGTGGTATCAAATACAACCCGCCTAATGGTGGCCCGGCCGACACTAACGTCACAAAAGTGGTGGAAGATCGTGCGAACGCCTTGCTGGCTGACGGTCTGAAAGGCGTGAAGCGCATCTCTCTGGATGCTGCCATGGCGTCCGGTCACGTGAAAGAGCAGGATCTGGTTCAGCCGTTCGTGGAAGGGCTGGCGGATATCGTTGATATGGCGGCTATCCAGAAAGCCGGCCTGAAGCTGGGCGTGGATCCGCTGGGCGGCTCCGGTATCGAATACTGGAAACGTATCGCCGAGCATTACAAGCTGGATCTGACCATCGTGAACGATCACGTCGATCAGACCTTCCGCTTTATGCACCTGGACAAAGACGGCGCGATCCGTATGGACTGCTCCTCCGAGTGCGCGATGGCGGGCCTGCTGGCGCTGCGTGATAAATTCGATCTGGCGTTTGCTAACGACCCGGATTATGACCGCCACGGTATCGTCACCCCTGCCGGGCTGATGAACCCGAACCACTATCTGGCCGTCGCGATTAACTACCTGTTCCAGCACCGTCCGCAGTGGGGCAAAGAGGTGGCTGTCGGTAAAACGCTGGTGTCCTCCGCGATGATTGACCGCGTGGTCGAGGCGCTGGGTCGCAAGCTGGTGGAAGTGCCGGTGGGCTTCAAATGGTTCGTTGACGGTCTGCACGACGGCAGCTTCGGTTTTGGTGGTGAAGAGAGCGCGGGGGCATCTTTCCTGCGTTTCGACGGCACGCCATGGTCAACCGATAAAGACGGCATCATCATGTGCCTGCTGGCGGCGGAAATCACCGCGGTCACCGGTAAGAACCCTCAGGAACATTACAATGACCTGGCGGCACGCTTTGGTGCACCAAGCTATAACCGTATTCAGGCGAGCGCGACGTCAGCCCAGAAAGCGGCCCTGTCCAAACTTTCTCCGGAGATGGTCAGCGCAAGCACCCTGGCGGGCGATCCGATCACCGCGCGTCTGACGGCAGCACCGGGCAATGGTGCATCCATTGGTGGTCTGAAAGTGATGACCGAGAACGGCTGGTTCGCCGCGCGTCCGTCCGGCACGGAAGATGCGTACAAAATCTATTGCGAAAGCTTCCTCGGCGCTGAGCACCGTCAGCAGATTGAGAAAGAAGCGGTAGAGATTGTTAGCGAAGTGCTGAAAAACGCATAAGTCGTGTTCTGGTGCGGGCTGATGCCCTCACCCCGGCCCTCTCCCACCGGGAGAGGGAGAAAACATTAAAAACGGCAACCCTTGGGTTGCCGTTTTGCATTGACCTCGTAGGCCCGGTAAGCGCTAGCGCCACCGGGCTTTTTTTTAACTATGCTTGTTCTTCAATTCAAACCGTGGTGACACCAGACCGTACAGCGTCCAGCCCATAAAGGTCACCATTGCCCCGTAGAGCATCGCTTCCTGGCCGGATGAGTAGAGCGCATAGAAGCTGTAGATTGCCCCAATCACCGCCACAATATTGGCCGCACGCGCTTTGCGTGGATCCACCTTCGCCACCTTCTGAATAATCACCAGCGCTGCCATCGACAGAATATACGGAATGATATTCGTCACTACCGCCAGGTTGACCAGCACGTTGAACTGGCTGTTAAGCGACGGGCTAATGGTCATCAGCGACAATCCGCTCTGGAAGATGACAATCGCCAGCATGCCCTGCACCGGTGCATCCGCTTTAGTTACGCGGGAGAAGATTTTCGGGAAGTAACCTTCATCAGCCGAAGATTTAAACACCTGCGCGATGGTGAACTGCCAGCCGAGAAGCGAACCGCAGCAGGACATCACCATCAGACCCATGATCGCTTTCCCGACTTCCGGGGTGAACATCTGCGCGAAGGCCAGCCCGAACGGCGCCGTGGAGTTAGCCAGATCCATATTCGGTACGATACCCGCAATCACGTTAGTCGAGACGATATAGATCACCGCCGCGCCCAGCGTTCCGCCCAGAACGGCAATCGGAACGTTCTTTTCCGGATTCTCTACCACTTCCGCGTTTGCGCAGGCGGATTCCAGACCCAGGAAGGCCCAGAGCGTCATGGCGATAGAAGAGCCGACGGCGGTAAAGAACGGCACATGGTGCGGGTTCCAGGAGTTGGCGTAGAGTGTCGGGCTGAACCAGAACCAGCCGATGATGCACAGGCCGACAACCGGGATAATCACGCCCCAGACGGTGATGCTGGAGAGCTGTCCGGTGATACGCGCGCCGCCAAAGTTAGCCACGGTGCAGATCCACAGCACGCCGATGGTCGCCAGCCCAATCTGTACCGGGCTGAGCGTCGCGCCAAACAGCTCCGTACCGTAGCCCACCGCGGAGATGGCAATCGCCACGTTGGCGATCAGCAGCGACACCCCGTAGGTATAGTTGGCCATAAAGTTGCCCGACTTGCCAAAAGCGTATTCGGCATAGCCGCCCATGCCGCCTGACTTACGGCTGAACATCCCGCACTTGGCGAACGCCCACGCCAGCGCCATCGAGCCGACTGCCGTCACCAGCCAGGAGATAATAGAGATGGTACCCACCTCTGCCAGCTTGGTGGGCAGCATGATGATCCCGGAGCCCATCATGTTTACCATGGTGAGGATAGTCAGCTGCACCACGCCCATCTTATTGGACTTACTCATAATTTCTCTCCTTTCAGCAGCGCGGGCTGAGCGGCGGGTTGTTTGATGACATTGCAGCGAACCTGTTTGCGACCCTCACACTCCTCGACGTACACACCCTGCAGCTCTGGCGCGAAGCCCGGCAGAAGGTTGATGCCTTCTTCCAGGGCGGCAAAGTAGCGCAGCACGGAACCGCCCCAGACTTCCCCAGGGACAACACACAGCACCCCCGGTGGGTAAGGCAACGCGCCTTCGGCGGCGATGCGGCCTTCCGCGTCGCGCAGGGAGACCAGCTCAACTTCACCGCGCAGATAGGCGTAGTTCGCGTCCTGCGGGTTCATCATCACGCGCGGGAAGTGGGACTTGCGGAACATCTCTTTCTGCAGCTGTTTCACGTTGTGGCGGGCGTACAGGTCATGCATTTCCTGGCAGATCTGGCGCAGGGTGTAATCCGCGTAACGTTCCGGATGTTGTTTGTAGAGAGAAGGCAGGACCTCTTTCAGCGGAACATCGCTCTCGAGCAGTTTTTCGAAGCGCACCAGCTGCGCCACCAGCTGCTGCAGTTTGCCCATATCTTCCGCAGGCGTGAGCAGGAACAGGATCGAGTTGAGATCGCATTTTTCCGGCACGATGCCGTTTTCACGCAGGAAGTTGGCAAGGATAGTGGCGGGCACGCCGAAGTCCTCATACTCCCCGGTGCGGGCGTTAATGCCCGGCGTGGTCAGCAGGAGCTTGCAGGGGTCGATAAAATACTGATGCTCAGCGTAGCCTTCAAAAGCGTGCCAGTTTTCACCCGGCACGAAGTGGAAGAAGCGCAGGTCGGTCGCAATTTCCGCCGTGTCCCAGCTTTCCCACGGGCGGCCATCCACCGTCTCCGGCACGAAGGGACGCAGATACCGGCAGTTCTCCAGGATCAGCTTGCGCGCTTCGATACCGTTCACCACGCAGTCCATCCACATGTTGCGGCCGCTCTGGCCCTCATGCATACGGGCGTTAATGTCCAGCGCAGCGAACAGCGGATAGAACGGGCTGGTGGAGGCGTGCATCATGAAGGCATTATTCAGCCGCTTGTGCGGGACATAGCGTTGTTGCCCTTTGATGTGGCTGTCTTTCTTATGGATTTGCGAGGTCTGCGAGAAGCCGGCCTGCTGCTTATGTACGGACTGGGTGACCAGGATCCCCGGATCGTTTTCGTTCAGCTCCAGCAGCAGCGGAGAGCAGTCGGCCATCATCGGAATAAACTGCTCGTAGCCCACCCAGGCCGAGTCAAACAGGATGTAATCACACAGGTGCCCAATCTTATCCACCACCTGACGGGCGTTATAGATGGTGCCATCGTAGGTACCCAGCTGGATCACCGCCAGACGGAACGGACGCGCATCGCGCGCACGGCCCGGCGCCACCTCTGCCACCAGCTCGCGTAGATAATTTTCTTCAAAGCAGTGGGCGTCAATGCCGCCAATAAAGCCGTACGGGTTGCGCGCGGTTTCGAGATAGACCGGCGTTGCGCCCGCCTGGAGGAGGGCACCGTGATGGTTGGATTTGTGGTTGTTACGGTCGAACAGCACCAGGTCGCCCGGGGTGAGCAGGGCATTAAGCACCACTTTGTTGGATGACGAGGTGCCATTCAGCACGAAGTAGGTCTTGTCGGCATTAAAGACTTTTGCCGCATGCTGCTGGGCGATGCACGGCGCGCCTTCGTGGATCAGCAGATCCCCCATCGCCACGTCGGCGTTACACAGGTCGGAGCGAAAAAGCGTCTCGCCAAAGAAATCGACAAACTGATTACCGGCAGGATGGCGGCGGAAGAACTGTCCTCCCTGATGCCCCGGGCAGTCAAACGCGCTGTTGCCCTGCTTCACGTAGTCGACAAGTGCGCGGAAGAACGGCGGGCGCAGCTGGGTTTCGTACTTCAGTGCAGCCGCTTCCAGCTGGCGTCCATAAAAGTCGTTGCTGGTGTCTGAATACTCAAATACGCCATGTATGCGCGATAAATAGTCTGCCGGGATGAACTCTTCTTTGTGCGTCGCGACAAATACAGGAATGCCAAAACCGGTGGCTTCTATTTCGTCCAGGATACCGCTGGCAATATCCGTGACCGCCAGAACAACGGCGGCAACATCAATATAATCAGAGGCGCGGACATCTACCAGTTCACGCTGGGTAGTAAAGCAATCCGGACATGCACGGCTGGCTGCGATTTTTAAACTTTTCATCTTTCTCTCTTTATTTTAGGTAATAAGCGTCCCTCGATTTCTTGCAAGAAAGAAATCGATAATTTTCCGGAAAAAAAGCAAAGGGTGGCCGCTGATTAAAATCAGTGAATTGCTTTTTTGATGATTGAAATTCAGTCCGCCCGGTGCGGATGAGTCTGAATTAAAATGAATGAGCGCACGAGATCACAGGCAATAGCCTGTAAGATAAGGTGTTTCAGGATAACCTGTAAGCGAGTGCGCCAGAAGTCGAAGGACTAACGGGCATTAAAGAGATGAAAGTCAAAGCAGTTTCGGTGGGCAAACATCATGATATGTGTTGTCCGCCTTATATGGGGCATTAAGCGATTGTTGTTTTCCATGTTTCATTTTCCTTTCAGTAATTGAAAGCATGGTCATTTTATCCAGAGAAAGGCGATTAACCGTGAGGTAGATCACCGTTAACCGATCAAATCAGAAATAAATATTCGTTTTAGATGAATATCGCAGATCAAAATTCTGATTTGTTGGTGTTGCGTTAACAGGTTGTGTTAACAATGTTTTAAATTAGCAAAAATAGCCCGTAAAAATAATTTATGGGTTATTTGTGAAATATTTTATGAGGGGCTTCGTTTATATTTAAAATAAAATGAATAGTTATTCAAAGCATAAACCGATAACCGATACCGGTTTCAGTTAATAAATGGCGGGGGCGAGCGGGG
This sequence comes from Enterobacter sp. MGH 24, assembly GCF_000493015.1. Taxonomy (NCBI): domain Bacteria; kingdom Pseudomonadati; phylum Pseudomonadota; class Gammaproteobacteria; order Enterobacterales; family Enterobacteriaceae; genus Enterobacter; species Enterobacter sp. MGH 24. The sequence continues at coordinate 2,753,233 of NZ_KI535657.1, forward strand.
TCAACTTCGAGTTTCTGACGAAGATGTCCCATATATATGCGTAAATAATGACTATGTTCCACCGCGTTGGGTCCCCACACCTGACTTAACAGCTGGCGTTGGGTGAGTACCTTACCGTGGTTGTTGAGCAGCACGGCGAGCAGGCGAAATTCTATTGGCGTGAGGTGAATTTCTTCTTCACCGCGCACAATGCGCCGCGCGGCCAGGTCGACCCGGATATCCCCAAACGTGTAGGTTGGGTCGACGGGCGTGGTGGCGCTGTGGCGACGCAGCGCTACGCGAAGGCGAGCCTGTAGCTCGCCGATACCAAAAGGTTTAATCAGATAGTCATCCGCCCCGGCATCCAGCGCCGCGATTTTATCCGTCTCTTCCGTACGCGCGGAGAGCACGAGGATCGGCATCTGGCTCCACTGACGCACTTCCCGGATAAAATCGATGCCGTCGCCGTCCGGCAGACCAAGATCGAGGATCACCAGGTCCGGCTTGCGGGTGGCGGCTTCAATTAAACCCCGCTGAAGCGTACCCGCATCATGAACGCGCAGACCGTCTCCTTCCAGCGCAGCGCGCAGAAAACGGCTAATGGCGATCTCATCTTCAACAATCAGAACGTTGATCACAAATCCTCTGGTAATTCATTAAGTTCTGGCGGGGTTTCCAGAGGAAGTGTAACACAAAACCGCGCGCCGCCTTCCGGACGATTCTCTGCGGAAATGGTCCCGCCATGGACGTCAACGATCGCCTGGCAAATCGCCAGCCCCAGCCCCACGCCCGGAATGGCTGACTCCTTATTGCCGCGTGCGAACTTTTCAAAAATAGCCAACTCCTGCCCGGCAGGAATGCCCGGCCCGGTATCCCAGACGTCAAGGCGAAGCGTGCCCTCGTCCACCGTCGCATCCACGCCAATTTGCGCGCTGGCGCCCGCATACTTGCCGGCATTTTCCAGCAGGTTGATCAGCACCCGTTCAAACAGCGGACCATCAACGTGAATTAAGGTCAGGGGCTCGGGCATGTTCAGCGCAATATGCCGCCCGCCCAGGCCGGGTTCGAGCATTTTCAGGGCGCTGCCCACCACTTCTTCAAGCGTGAGCCACTCTTTTTTGAGGTTAAAACCGCCTGACTGGATACGCGCCATATCGAGCAGGTTATTCACCAGACGCGTGGTATTCAGCACATGCTGGCGAATCTCGCTGGCCTGAAGGGCGTGTTTAGAGCCTTCCGCCGCCAGGTCCAGCGTCAGGATTTCTGACTGACCAAACAGGACGGTGAGCGGGGTTCGCAGATCGTGAGAGAGTGCCGCCAGCAGCGAGTTACGAATACTTTCACGCTCGCTCGCCAGCCGGGCCTGTTCTTCGCTGGCGGTGAGGGCCAGCCGCTCCAGCGCGCTGGCAACCAGCAGCGTAAAGGTCTCCAGCAGCCGCTGCTGTTCGGGGATCATCAGCTGGCGCAGGTTGGAGGGCTCAACAATCACCAGCCCCTGATTTTTATCGGCGCTGCGCAGCGGCAGAATTTGATAGGGCACGCCGGGCAGGGTGTCGGTCCCTGCGCCCGCCGGTAGCCCTTTATCAAAGCTCCAGCGCGCGATGGCTTCGTCCCAGGGCGTCATGCCTGAGGCCGACGTCAGCGGGCGCAGCTTACCGTGCTCGTCCGGGAGCAAAATCAGGTTGCTGGCATGAAACGTCGAGCGAATAAACTGCTCGCTGGTCTGCACAATATCCAGCGGCGTGCGGCCCACCGCCAGCGATTTCGACATCTCATAGAGATGGCGCGTGCGCTGCTCGCGATAGCGGGCGATGCGCGCCTGATAGCGCACGCCCGCCGTCAGATTCCCGATCACCAGCCCGACGGTGAGCATCACGGCGAAGGTAAGGATGTACTGTACGTCCGACACCGCGAGCGTCCCGCGGGGGGCAATAAAGAACAGATCGAAGCTGATGACGTTGACCACCGTCGCCAGTACCGACGGCCAGCGCCCGTAAAAGAGCGCCACCACCACCACGCCAAGCAGGTAAATCATCACCAGGTTGGCGGCATCAAACGCAATCAGCCACTGGCTGGCAATGACGGTAATCAGAGCGCAGAGCACGACGGCGACAAGGCAGCCGCGGAGCTGAATGCGCCATTTATCGCTGAAGGTGCGGCTGTCCGGTGCGCGATTGGGTAAGGGGGTAGGTTTGTCATCCAGCGCCACGATCACCAGATCCAGATCCGGCGCACGACGAGCCAGCTTGTCGGCAAAGGATTCGCGGCTAAACCAGCGGCGATGCTGGCGACGGCCAATGACGATTTTCCCCAGGTTGTGCTCGCGCGCGTAGCGCAGAATGGCTTTATCTTCCTGCGGATCGGAAAGCGTCGCGGTTTCGGCACCCAGCTCCTGCGCCAGACGCAGCGAACTCAGAATAGCGCGACGCTGGTTTTCAGGCAGCGCGTGCAGCTGCGGCGTTTCGACATACACCGCATGCCAGACGCTGCCAAACTTGGCCGCCAGGCGCGCGGCGGTGCGGACGAGCTTTTCATTGCCGCTGCCGTGGCCGACGCACAGCAGGATGGCATCCCGCGTATGCCAGACGCGTTCCTGACCCTGCAGGTCGCGCCAGGCGCGCATCTGATCGTCGACGCGATCGGCGGTTCGGCGCAGGGCCAGCTCGCGCAGCGCAATCAGGTTACCTTTGCGGAAGAAATGTTCGATGGCGCGCTCGGCCTGGCCGGCGATATAAACTTTGCCTTCGTGCAGGCGCTGGCGCAAATCATCGGGGGGCAGGTCGACCAATACCACTTCATCGGCAGAATCAAAGAAGGGGTCGGGCACCGTCTCGCGCACCTGAATGCCGGTCACGCCGCTGACCACGTCGTTCAGGCTTTCAAGATGCTGAACGTTCACCGTCGTGAAAACATCAATGCCGGCTTCGAGCAGCTCTTCAACATCCTGCCAGCGCTTCGGGTGGCGTGAGCCTGGCGCATTGCTGTGCGCCAGTTCGTCCATCAGGATAAGGGCGGGACGGCGGGCGAGGGCGGCATCAAGATCGAATTCGGTGACTAACCGACCGCGATGGCTGATGCGGCGGGGCGGCTGGGTAGCCAGCCCCTTCAGCAGCGATGCGGTCTCTTTGCGTCCGTGGGTTTCTACCACGCCTATCAATATATCGAGCCCCTGCGCCCGAAGCCGCTGGGCTTCCGTCAGCATGGCGAAGGTTTTCCCGACGCCTGCGCAGGCGCCAAAGAAAATTTTCAGTTTGCCGCGATGGGCTTCGGCCGTTTGTTCGAGCAGCCTGTCCGGATCCGGGCGCATGGGCTCGTCGGTCATTTAGTTTTTCCTTAGCGCGTCCAGCGCCAGATTCAGCTCAACAATATTCACCACGGGCATGCCGATGAAGCTGACCAGCGGCTTTTGCGTGTGCTCTGCAACCAGCTGGCTAACCTGTTCGACGGTCAGCTGACGGGCCGCGGCGACGCGGGGGATTTGCCATGCCGCTGCTGCCGGCGTCAGGCTGTAGTCCAGTCCGCTGGCCGAGGTGGTCACCAGCTCTACGGGCACCTCACGGCTGGCCTGCGGATTCGCGGCGCGCAGGGCTGCCACGCGCTCAGCGACGGCTTTGTCCAGCTCCGGGTTGCTGCCCGCCAGGTTACTGCCGCCGGATGCCATCGGATTATACGGGCTTTCGGCAGTGGCGGAAGGGCGTCCCTGGAAGTAACGGGCATCCGTAAAGTTCTGACCAATCAGGCGAGAACCGCGGTTTTCACCGTTTTGCAGTATCAGCGAGCCGTTAGCCCGATCCTTAAACCACCACTGGCCCAGCGCGGTGGTCACCAGCGGGTACAGCCCGCCGGTAATGAGAGACAGCAGAATAAACAGAAGTATAGCGGGACGTAACATGGTCATTTGATTCACCTTTTAAACCAGGCCGAACAGCGTCAACAGCAGGTCGATAACCTTGATACCGATGAAAGGCACCACCAGCCCGCCCAGGCCGTAAATCCACAGGTTACGGCGCAGCATGGCGGCGGCGGTGAGCGGCTTGTAGCTCACGCCTTTCAGCGCCAGCGGGATCAGGAAGACAATAATCAGGGCGTTAAATATCACCGCGCTCAGAATGGCCGAGGACGGGGAGTGCAGGTGCATCACGTTCAGGGCGTTTAATTGCGGATAGGTTGCCGCAAACGCGGCCGGAATGATGGCGAAATACTTCGCCACGTCGTTGGCGATGCTGAACGTGGTCAGTGAACCACGCGTCATCAGCATCTGTTTCCCGATATGCACTACCTCAATCAGCTTGGTCGGGTTAGAGTCGAGGTCAACCATGTTGCCCGCCTCTTTTGCCGCCTGCGTGCCGGAGTTCATCGCCACCGCCACGTCGGCCTGCGCCAGGGCAGGGGCATCGTTGGTACCGTCACCCGTCATCGCCACCAGACGGCCTTCCGCCTGATACTGACGAATCAACGCCAGCTTGGCTTCCGGTGTGGCTTCAGAAAGAAAATCATCCACGCCCGCTTCGGCGGCAATCGCCGCGGCGGTAAGACGGTTATCCCCGGTGATCATCACCGTTTTGATCCCCATTTTCCGCAACTGGGCAAAGCGCTCCTTGATACCGCCTTTGACGATATCCTTCAGGGCAATCACCCCGAGCACGCGCGCGCCCTCGGCCACGACCAGCGGCGTCGCCCCCTGACGGGCCACGCTTTCGACCAGGCTGTCCACTTCCGGTGGGAAGTGGCCGTTATTGGCCTCAATGTGGCGACGGATGGCGTCAACAGAGCCTTTACGGATCATGCGATCCTGAATGTTAATGCCGCTCATGCGGGTTTGCGCCGTGAAGGGCACGAAGGTGGCGTGCAGGCTCTGAACGTCGCGCTGGCGCAGGTTAAAGCGCTGCTTGGCGAGGATCACGATACTGCGGCCTTCCGGGGTTTCATCGGCAAGGGATGAGAGCTGCGCGGCATCTGCCAGCGTTTTTTCATCCACGCCCGGGGCGGGTAAGAAATCTGACGCCTGGCGGTTACCGAGGGTAATAGTCCCGGTTTTATCCAGCAGTAAGACATCCACGTCACCGGCGGCTTCTACGGCGCGTCCGCTGGTGGCGATGACGTTGGCACCGAGCATACGGCTCATGCCGGCTACGCCGATGGCTGACAGCAGGCCACCAATGGTGGTGGGGATCAGGCAGACCAGCAGCGCCACCAGCACCGTGATGGTGACCGCGGTGCCGCCGTAGGCGGAGAACGGCCACAGCGTCGCGGTTGCCAGCAGGAAGACGATGGTCAGGGCCACCAGCAGGATGGTCAGGGCAATCTCGTTCGGCGTTTTACGACGCTGCGCGCCTTCCACCATGGCGATCATCCGATCGAGGAAGGTTTCCCCCGGGTTAACGCTACACTGGATCACCAGCCAGTCGGAGAGAATGCGCGTCCCGCCCGTAACGGAGGCGAAATCGCCGCCGGACTCACGGATCACCGGCGCGGACTCCCCGGTAATGGCGCTTTCATCCACCGAGGCGCCCCCTTCGATAACTTCTCCGTCGCAAGGGATAATGTCACCGGCCTCTACCAGCACCACATCGCCTTTACGCAGTTCATCCGCCGGAACGTGGTCCATCTGCGCGCCGTATTTCGGCTCACGTAGCTTGCGCGCGAAGGCGGTTTTTTTTACCCCTTTCAGGCTGTTGGCCTGGGCTTTACTCCGGCCTTCCGCCAGCGCTTCCGCAAAGTTGGCGAACAGCACGGTAAACCACAGCCACAGGCTGATGGCGCCGGTAAACATCGCATTCCCCGGCATGTGGCCCGTACCCATGGCAATCGCCAGGGCGGTGGTCAGCACGCTTCCCGCCCAGACAATAAACATCACCGGGTTGTGCCACTGCACGCGCGGGCTCAGCTTTTTCACCGCATCCATGAGCGCCTGGCGAACTAATGACGGTTCGAACAGGGCCAGTTGTTTACGACTCATGACAATTTCTCCGCAAAATCAGCGTAAAGAGAGGTATTCCGCGACCGGGCCTAACGCGAGGGCGGGGATAAAGGTCAGGGCGCCGACCAGTAACACGGTGCCCGTCAGCAGGCCGATAAACAGCGCGCCGTGGGTCGGTAATGTCCCGGTGGTGGTCGGTTGAATTTTTTTATTCACCAGCGATCCGGCAATCGCCATAACCGGCACAATGATCCCGAAGCGACCCACGAACATGCAGAACGCCAGCAGACAGTTCCAGAAAGGAGAGTTGGCGCTTAAGCCTGCAAAGGCGCTGCCGTTGTTGTTGGCGGCAGAGGAGACGGCATACAGCACTTCACTAAAGCCGTGGATGCCGGGGTTAAAGATGCCGCTGCGTCCGGCCTCGGTCATCAGCGCCAGCGCGGTGCCGAGCAGCACAAGCGCCGGGGTGACCAGAATCGCCAGCGCGGTTAACTTCATCTCGCGAACATCGATTTTTTTACCCAGGTATTCCGGGGTGCGACCAATCATCAAACCGGCAATAAACACCGCCAGCAGCACGAACAGCAGCATGCCGTAAAGACCCGAGCCCACGCCGCCAAACACCACTTCGCCAATCTGCATCAGCCACATCGGGATCATGCCGCCCAGCGCCGTAAAGGAATCGTGCATGGCGTTGACCGCCCCGCACGAGGCCGCCGTGGTGACCACCGCATACAGGCTGCTGGCGAGAATGCCAAAGCGGCTCTCTTTACCTTCCATGTTGATTGTGCTGTCAGCCCCCAGCTGCATGAAATGGCTGTTGCCGTTCCATTCAGCCCACATCACCAGTGCGACACAGACCACAAAGATAAGCGACATCGTCCAGAGCAGGGTGCGGCCCTGACGGCGATCGTTGACCACGTCACCAAAGGCAAAGCAGAGCGCGGCGGGGATCAGGAAAATCGCCAGCATCTGCACAAAATTGGTCAACGCGGTAGGGTTTTCAAACGGATGCGACGAGTTGGCGTTGAAGAAGCCACCCCCGTTCGTTCCGAGCATTTTGATGGCTTCCTGCGACGCGACTGGCCCCATCGGCAGGAGCTGTTTTACCCCTTCCAGCGAGGTATAAGGCGCGTAAGGCAGCAGGTTTTGCAGGGTGCCCTGCTGAATAAAGAACAGCGCGATCAGCAGCGCAATCGGCAGCAGGATCCACAGCGTAATGCGCGTCAGATCCACCCACGCGTTACCCAGCGTGCTCACTTTCTGGCGCGCAAACGCACGCGTCAGCGCGAAGATCACCGCAATACCGCTCGCGGCAGAGAGGAAGTTCTGCACGGTTAATCCGACCATCTGGCTGAAGTAGCTGAGCGTGGTTTCACCGGAATAGGACTGCCAGTTGGTGTTGGTGACAAAACTGACCGCCGTGTTCAGCGCAAGATGCCAGGAGAGACCCGGTAACTGTTGCGGATTCAGCGGCAGGATGCCCTGCAGCATCAGCATGGCAAAAAGCGCAACGAGCCCAACGATATTCAGCAGCAGAATGGCGATCAGATAGTCACGCCAGTTCATCTCCCGATCGTCTATTCCCAGTACGCGCCAGATCCCTTTCTCAACGCTTCCCGTGCCGGGCAGGGGGACGTTGTTGATCAATCGTGCTAGTCCCGTTCCCAGTGGTCTTGCCAGAACGAACAGTACCACTAAGAAGCTGGCAATAAGCAGAAACGCCTGAGCAGCCATCAGAAGGCCTCCGCATTAATCAGGGCATAGACCAGATAACCCAATAACAGGAACACCAGCACGATGCCGGCAATAAGACCTGCACTCACAATCCACCTCCGGGTGACTTTCGTTGTTGTTCTAACGGTAGGATTTCTGGCGCAAAGATTTCGCAAAAATGGGGAGGGCGGGTGTAAAAAAAGTATAAAAATGGCAAAGCCTACAATTTAACTATTGATAAGTAAATTGTTAACTTTTTTGTAACTTAATTACGGAGGGAATGTAAATATTCACTAAATGGGCAAAAATAAGTGGTCGGATGAGTAGTAAAATTACAAACAAAGCGATATTATTTTAGCCAGGTCACAGATTTTGAATTTTCCGGATGACGTTTCCGGCCAACTATAGGGGAGAAAAATATGGATCTTTATAAAGAGTATCCGGCTCATATCGTGTTCTTGCGCCGCGCTTTCGCCGTAGTGGCTGGTGTGCTGGCGCTGCCGGTGATGCTGTTCTGGAAAGATCGTGCACGTTTTTACAGCTATCTGCACCGCGTCTGGGCGAAAACCAGCGAGAAGCCGGTATGGATGGATCAGGCCGAGAAAGCGACCTGCGATTTCTATTGATACGAAGACTACACATAGCAATAAAAAAACCGCCAACAGCAATGTGGCGGTTTTTTTGTCCCTCGGGATTCGCGGTCCGTTGGGTGGTCTTCAGGCCCTCGTCAGAGGCTTACAAGAATATCTCGGGTCCTTAAGTAATCAAACGGCAAATCCCTAAATAGATTCTTAAAAATCATTTCAGTGGATTACCTTTTACGCGAGGGCCAACTACTATGCAGCGTCCCTTTCCGCCATCTCGCACATGGGCACCGGTCCCGGGAAAGGCGTCACCACAACCGTAAGTCAGGCTCTCGTCAGGGCTTGTGTCCACCGACTTATCACCGGTGGTGAACGGTGGAGCGGTTAGCTGCAGGGACCGCATAATGAAACGCTATTTTTGCATCGCGTTCATTGTCGCCAGCGTACTCGTTGTAAAGAGCGATGAACCGAATGTGTTTGTCGCTTTAACCACGATAGCGCAGGACAAGTAGCGTTAAGGCCGCCTCGGGCGGCCTTTTTTATTTCATCCCGTCTACACTTCATGGCAAAGTAGTTCAATGCATGCTTTTTCCTTTTACGGCATGCCCTTATGGACATAATGGACAATAGCCTGGAGTTTTATGCCCACCCATCTGGTTTGGTTTCGCGCGGACCTGCGCGTACATGACAACATCGCACTGGCGGCGGCCTGTCGCGACAAAGACGCTAACGTACTGGCTCTGTTTATGGCCACGCCCGATCAGTGGCGGCAGCACGATATGGCTCCCCGCCAGGCGGCCTTGCTCCGTGCGTATCTGACCGATCTGCAGCACTCGCTGGCCGGAAAAGGTATACCGCTTATCTATAAAGAGGTGAGTGATTTTGCCGCACAGCTTCAGACGGTGCAGGCGATCTGTAAGCAGCACAACGTTACGCATCTTTTTTACAACTATCAGTACGAATTCAACGAGCAGCAGCGCGACCGTCAGCTGGAGAAGATGCTGGAAGGGGTGGTCTGCGAAGGGTTTGATGACAGCGTAATGCTGGCACCGGGCAGCGTGATGACCGGCAGCCACGAGATGTATAAAGTTTTTACGCCGTTCAAAAATGCCTTTATCAAACGTCTGAAAGAGGCGCTGCCGGAGTGCGTTGCCGCGCCTGCCGTGAGAGGCGAAGCCATAAAGGATCTGCCTGAACTGACGTTTGATTACCCTCAGCAGCCGTTTGATGAAACGCTGTTCCCCGCCGATGAAAAAGCGGCTATCGCCCAACTGCGCCAGTTCTGCAAACAGAACGCAGGCAATTACGACGCGCGTCGTGATTTTCCCGCCATCGAGGGCACCAGCCGCCTGTCGGCCTGTCTGGCGCTGGGCGCGATCTCTCCTCGCCAGTGTTTACATCGCCTGCTGGCGGAGCAGCCGCAGGCGCTGGAGGGGGGCGCAGGGTCCGTCTGGCTGAATGAACTGATCTGGCGCGAGTTCTATCGCCATCTGATGACGTATCACCCTGATTTATGTAAGCATCGTCCCTTCATTGGCTGGACCGATAATGTAAAGTGGCAATCGAACGATCGGCTGCTGAAAGCCTGGCAAACAGGGCAGACGGGTTACCCGATAGTCGATGCCGCCATGCGCCAGCTGAATGAAACCGGGTGGATGCACAACCGCCTGCGGATGATTACCGCCAGCTTTCTGGTGAAGGATCTGCTTATCGACTGGCGTATCGGAGAGCGCTATTTTATCTCTCAACTGATCGATGGCGATCTCGCGGCGAATAACGGCGGCTGGCAGTGGGCAGCCTCTACCGGCACCGATGCCGCGCCCTATTTCCGGATATTTAATCCGACCACTCAGGGACAAAAATTTGATGCGGACGGCGAGTTTATCCGCCGCTGGGTGCCTGAGCTTAACGGTATACCTGCTAAAGCGATCCACGAACCGTGGGCATGGGCGGATAAACAGCGTGTAAAGCTGGATTACCCTCGCCCGATTGTCGACCATAAACAGGCGCGTGTCGCCACGCTGGCAGCGTACGAAGCGGCCCGCAAAGCATAAGAGAGTGATGATGAAAAACAGCGAACTGGAAAGCCTGATTAACGAAAAATTGAACAGCGCCTCCTTCAGCGATTACGGCCCGAATGGGCTTCAGGTCGAGGGACGCGAGACGGTGCAAAAAATTATCACCGGCGTCACGGCAAGCCAGGCGCTGCTGGACGAGGCCGTTCGTCAGGACGCCGACGCGGTGATTGTCCATCACGGTTACTTCTGGAAAAACGAATCGCCGATTATTCGCGGGATGAAGCGTAACCGCCTGAAAACGCTGCTGGCAAATGATATCAACCTGTACGGTTACCATTTGCCGCTGGATGCGCACCCTGAGCTCGGCAACAACGTCCAGCTGGCGCAGCTACTGGGCATTACCGTGATGGGCGAAGTTGAGCCGCTGGTGCCGTGGGGCGAACTGGCGATGCCTGTTCCGGGGCTGGAGCTGGCATCCTGGATTGAAGCGCGCCTGGGGCGTCGCCCGCTGTGGAGCGGTGATACCGGTCCGGATACGGTGAAGCGTGTTGCCTGGTGTACCGGGGGCGGTCAGGGCTTTATCGACAGCGCCGCGCGTTTCGGCGTCGATGCGTTTATCACCGGCGAGGTTTCCGAGCAGACCATTCACTCGGCGCGTGAACAGGGACTGCATTTCTACGCGGCAGGCCATCATGCCACCGAGCGCGGCGGCATTCGCGCCCTTAGCGAGTGGCTGACGGAAAATACCGATCTGGATGTGACCTTTATTGATATCCCTAACCCGGCCTGATGAGAGGTGCCTGAGTGCAGCGAGCGCGTTGTTATCTTCTGGGAGAAACGGCAGTGGTTCTGGAACTCGAGCCGCCGGTGACCCTTGCCACGCAAAAGCGAATCTGGCGGCTAACACAGCGTCTGGTCGAACTACCGGAAGTGGTTGAAGCCATTCCGGGGATGAATAACATCACCGTGGTGCTGCGTAGCCCGCATACGCTGGCGCTGGATGCTATCGAACGTTTGCAGCGCTGGTGGGAAGAGAGTGAGGCGCTGGAGCCAGAATCGCGTGCCATTGAGATCCCGGTCGTTTATGGCGGTACGGGGGGGCCGGATCTCGGCGTGGTGGCAGACCACTGCGGATTAACTGAAAAGCAGGTTGTTGAGCTGCACAGCTCGGTTGACTACGTGGTCTGGTTCCTGGGGTTTCAGCCCGGATTTCCGTATCTGGGGGGATTATCCCCTCAGCTGCATACGCCACGCCGTGCCGAACCGCGCCTGAGCGTACCGGCGGGGACGGTGGCTATCGGCGGCGAGCAGACCGGCGTTTATCCACTGACATCGCCTGGCGGCTGGCAGCTTATTGGGCATACCGCGACACCGTTATTTGATCCCGGGCTGGAGACGCCAATACTCCTGCGTCCCGGCGATACCCTTCGCTTTATCCCACAGAAGGAGGGGGTATGTTAACGCTAATTCGCGCCGGGCTTTATACCTCCGTTCAGGATGCGGGCCGCTTTGGCATGCGCCAGTCTGGCGTGAGCTATTGTGGCGCGCTGGACAGGCCTGCGCTGGAGATTGCTAACGTGCTGGTGGGCAACCCCGGCAATACGGCCGCGCTCGAAATTACGCTGGGTCAGTGTGTGATTGAGTTTGGTCAGGAGACCTGGTTTGCCTTAACCGGCGCAGGGTGTGACGCCACGCTGGATGGCAAAGCGGTGTGGACCGGCTGGCGGCTGCGGGCGAAAGCCGGACAGCGCCTGACGCTCAAACGTCCGCTGCACGGCGTGCGTAGCTATCTCGCGGTGGCTGGCGGTATCGACGTGCCGGAGGTGCTGGGCTCATCCAGTACCGATCAGAAAGCCGGGGTTGGCGGTCACGAAGGACGTTTGTTGCGCGACGGCGATCGGCTGGCAATCAAGCCCTCCGCGCGCCATTTCTCGTCCACGCAGGGCGTAAAACAGCTGCTGTGGGGAAACCAGATCCGCGCCTTACCGGGGCCGGAATATCATGAGTTTGACGAGGCGTCTAAAGAGTCCTTCTGGCGCTCGCCCTGGAAGCTCAGCCCGCAGAGTAACCGTATGGGTTACCGCCTGCAGGGGCAGCCGCTGATCCGCACGACGGACCGGGAACTGCTCTCCCACGGTTTATTGCCGGGGGTCATTCAGGTGCCGGGGAACGGGCAACCTATCGTGTTAATGAACGACGCGCAAACTACCGGTGGTTATCCGCGTATTGCCTGCATTATTGAAGCCGATCGCTACCATCTGGCGCAAATTCCGCTTGGGCAGCCGATTCACTTTGTGCAGTGTTCGCTGGAGGAGGCGCTGAAAGCCCGGCAGGATCAGCAGCGTTATCTGGAGAAGCTGGCGTGGAGGCTTGATGGTAAAGATTGATTTGAATGCCGATCTGGGGGAGGGCAGCAGCGCTGATGCGGCGCTGATGACGCTGGTCACCTCGGCCAACATCGCCTGTGGCTTTCACGCGGGCGATGCGCAAACCATGCTGGAGAGCGTGCGTAATGCCATCAAAAACGGCGTGGCGATTGGCGCACATCCCAGCTTCCCCGATCGGGAAAACTTTGGCCGTACGGCGATGGATCTGCCCCCTGAGACGGTCTACGCTCAGGTGCTCTACCAGATCGGCGCGCTGGAGGCGATGGTGCGCGCCCAGAACGGCGTGATGCGCCACGTGAAGCCGCACGGCATGCTCTACAATCAGGCGGCGAAAGATCCGGCGCTGGCGGAGGCGATTGCCCGTGCGGTGCGGGACTGTAATCCGCAGCTGATCCTTGTGGGTCTGGCGGGCAGCGAGCTGATTCGCGCCGGAGAACGGATGGGCCTGACCACCCGTCACGAAGTGTTTGCCGATCGGGGATACCTGCCGGACGGCAGCCTGGTGCCGCGGACGCAGGCCGGTGCGCTGATTACCGACGACGCTGAAGCGCTGGCGCAGACGCTGGAGATGGTGCGTGCCGGGCGGGTGACCGCCGTGGACGGAACATTGGCGAACGTGCAGGCCGATACGGTGTGTTTACACGGTGACGGCGAGCATGCGCTCCAGTTCGCGCGCCGCTTGCGGGCGGCGTTCGCTGAAGAGGGTATTCTGGTCAGCGCAGAATAATGACGATAAGGACACAAAAATGCCAGAAGGTCCGGAGATCCGCCGCGCGGCGGATAGCCTGGAGGCGGCGATAAAGGGCAAACCGTTGACGGATGTCTGGTTTGCTTTTCCTCATCTAAAACCGTTTGAATCACAGCTGGTGGGGCAGACGGTGACCCATATTGAAACGCGCGGCAAAGCCTTGCTCACGCACTTTTCCCATAACCTGACGTTATATAGCCATAACCAGCTTTACGGCGTCTGGCGCGTGGTGGAGGCGGACGAGCAGCCGCAGACCACTCGCGTGCTGCGCGTCAGGCTGCAAACGGCGGATAAGGCAATCCTGCTTTACAGCGCGTCGGATATCGAAATGTTAACGCCGGAGCAGCTGCTGACGCACCCGTTTCTGCAGCGGGTTGGGCCGGACGTGCTGGACATGCGCCTGACGGCGAGCGACGTAAAAGCCCGGCTGTTATCACCAAAATTCCGCAACCGGCAGTTTTCCGGCCTGTTCCTCGACCAGGCTTTTCTGGCCGGGCTGGGTAACTACCTGCGGGTAGAGATCCTCTGGGAAGTCGGGCTGGCGCCGCAGCATAAAGCGTCTCAGCTTAATGATGAACAGCTGGAGGCGCTATCCCACGCGCTGCTGGATATTCCGCGGCTGTCGTACAACACGCGGGGCGTGGTGGATGAGAACATGCATCACGGGGCGCTGTTCCGATTCAAGGTGTTTCATCGGGCGGGGAAGAAGTGCGAAAGGTGTGGCGGGATTATTGAGAGAACCACGCTCTCTTCACGACCGTTTTACTGGTGTCCTCGGTGCCAGACGTAAAAAAAAGCCGGGTGGCGGCTATGCCTTACCCAGCCTACATTTCGCACTTGTAGGCCCGGCAAGCGAAGCGCCGCCGGGCGTGTTTATTAGCGCTTAATATCAGACTTAAAATCACGCTGCTCGTAGCCGGTATACAGCTGACGAGGACGGGCGATTTTCATGCCTTCGCTGTGCATTTCGTTCCAGTGCGCAATCCAGCCAACGGTACGGGCCATGGCGAAGATGACGGTGAACATGGAAGACGGAATGCCCATCGCTTTCAGAATAATGCCAGAGTAGAAATCGACGTTCGGGTAGAGTTTCTTCTCGATGAAGTACGGGTCGTTCAGCGCGATGTGCTCAAGCTCCATCGCCACTTCCAGCAGGTCATCTTTGGTACCCAGCTCTTTCAGCACTTCGTGGCAGGTCTCACGCATGACGGTAGCGCGCGGGTCGTAGTTTTTGTAAACACGGTGACCGAAGCCCATCAGGCGGAAGGAGTCATTCTTGTCTTTCGCGCGACGCACGAACTCAGGAATATGCTCAACGGTGCTGATCTCTTCCAGCATCTTCAGTGCCGCTTCGTTCGCGCCGCCGTGCGCCGGCCCCCACAGGGAGGCGATGCCCGCAGCGATACAGGCGAACGGGTTCGCGCCTGAAGAGCCCGCGGTACGGACGGTAGAGGTAGAAGCGTTCTGTTCGTGGTCAGCGTGCAGGATCAGAATACGGTCCATTGCACGTTCCAGCACCGGGTTCACTTCGTACTCTTCGCATGGCGTGGAGAACATCATGCGCAGGAAGTTACCCGCGTAGGAGAGGTCGTTGCGCGGATACACAAACGGCTGGCCGATGGAATACTTGTAGCACATCGCCGCCATGGTAGGCATTTTGGACAGCAGGCGGAACGCCGCGATATCACGGTGACGTGGGTTATTCACGTCCAGAGAATCGTGGTAGAACGCCGCCAGCGCACCGGTAATACCGCACATGACCGCCATCGGATGAGAGTCACGACGGAACGCATGGAACAGACGGGTAATCTGCTCATGGATCATGGTGTGACGGGTCACGGTGGTTTTAAATTCATCGTACTGGGCCTGCGTCGGTTTTTCGCCGTTCAGCAGGATGTAGCACACTTCCAGATAGTTGGATTCGGTGGCTAACTGATCGATGGGGAAGCCGCGATGGAGCAGGATACCTTCGTCACCGTCAATGTAGGTGATTTTGGATTCGCAAGATGCGGTAGAGGTAAATCCAGGGTCAAAGGTGAATACACCTTTAGAACCCAGCGTACGGATATCAATAACATCCTGACCGAGCGTGCCTTTTAGCACATCCAGTTCAATAGCAGTGTCACCATTTAGGGTGAGCGTTGCCTTTGTATCAGCCATTTACGGTCTCCTTAGCGCCTTATGCTTAAGACTGCGCTTTACCGGATTTGCTTTCAGCTGTTAATCACCGTTACCAGATTGTTATTTGGCTTACCGCTCAGCTCACGAGGACAAACCAGGGTACAGAGCTATGGCGCCTTGCAGGTAAACGAATGAAATATCAGTGAAACAACAGCAAATCAGCGTTTTTGCAGTCCGAATTATTCAAACCTGTATATCACTAATAACTGTCCTGATAACTTCGGTCAATACCATCACACTGTTACATAACTATTTGTCAGGTGAAAGAGAGACCTCATAACTTTTGCGCATTATATGCCTTTTCTGATGACGTTTGTAACAATATTGTTTAACATTTGTCAAATCAGATGATTAAAAATTAAAAAGATGTTGTTATCGTGACCCTGATCACTGTTCCAGAGAAAACCCGACAAACTGTATGTAGGTTAATTGTAATGATTTTGTGAACGGCCTATACTGCCGCCAGGTCTCCGGAACACCCTGCAATCCCGAGCCACCCAGCGTTGTAACGTGTCGTTTTAGCATCTGGAAGCAATGTTTTGCATGACGCGCAGTTATAGAAAAGGAACGCTGCTTGACCCGCATCGCAGTCCGGAGGAAGGAAACAATAAGAACAGCATGTGGGCGTTATTCATGATAAGAAATGTGAAAAAACAAAGACCTGTCAATCTGGATCTCAAAACGATCCGGTTCCCTGTAACAGCAATAGCGTCCATTCTGCACCGTGTTTCTGGTGTGATTACGTTTGTGGCGGTCGGTATTTTGCTGTGGTTACTGGGCACCAGCCTCTCTTCCCCTGAAGGATTCCTCCAGGCCTCTGCCATCATGAACAGCTTCTTCGTGAAATTCATCATGTGGGGCATTCTGACCGCGCTGGCGTACCACGTCGTCGTGGGTGTTCGCCATATGCTGATGGACTTTGGCTACCTGGAAGAGACTTTCGAAGCCGGGAAACGCTCCGCTAACATTTCATTTGTGATTACAGTCGTGCTTTCACTTCTCGCAGGAGTTCTCGTATGGTAAGCAACGCCTCCGCATTAGGACGCAACGGCGTACATGACTTCATCCTGGTCCGTGCTACCGCTATCGTTCTCACCCTTTACATCATCTATATGATCGGTTTCTTCGCGACCAGCGGCACGCTGACGTGGGAAATCTGGAGTGGGTTCTTCGGATCCGCCTTCACCAAAGTGTTCACCCTGCTGGCTCTGTTCTCCATCCTTATTCATGCGTGGATTGGCATGTGGCAGGTGTTGACCGATTACGTTAAACCGCTGGCGATTCGCCTCCCACTGCAGCTGGCCATTGTTGTTGCACTGGTGGTTTACGTTATTTATGGATTCGTTGTGGTGTGGGGTGTGTAATGAAACTGCCAGTCAGAGAATTTGATGCTGTTGTAATTGGTGCCGGTGGCGCAGGTATGCGTGCCGCACTGCAAATTTCCCAGAGCGGCCAGACCTGTGCGCTGCTCTCTAAAGTTTTCCCGACCCGTTCCCACACCGTGTCTGCGCAGGGCGGTATCACCGTTGCGCTGGGTAACTCCCATGAAGACAACTGGGAATGGCACATGTACGACACGGTAAAAGGTTCCGACTACATCGGCGACCAGGATGCCATCGAATATATGTGTAAAACCGGCCCGGAAGCGATTCTGGAGCTGGACCATATGGGTCTGCCGTTCTCCCGTCTGGAAAATGGCACTATCTATCAGCGTCCGTTTGGCGGCCAGTCGAAAAACTTCGGCGGCGAGCAGGCGGCGCGTACCGCGGCGGCGGCTGACCGTACCGGTCACGCACTGCTGCACACCCTGTATCAGCAAAACCTCAAAAACCATACCACCATCTTCTCCGAGTGGTACGCGCTGGATCTGGTGAAAAACGCCGATGGCGCAGTTGTCGGCTGTACCGCGCTGTGCATCGAAACCGGTGAAGTGGTTTACTTCAAAGCCCGCGCTACCGTGCTGGCGACCGGCGGCGCAGGCCGTATCTATCAGTCCACCACCAACGCCCACATCAACACCGGTGATGGTGTCGGTATGGCTATCCGCGCGGGCGTGCCGGTGCAGGATATGGAAATGTGGCAGTTCCACCCAACCGGTATCGCTGGTGCAGGCGTTCTGGTAACGGAAGGCTGCCGCGGTGAAGGTGGTTACCTGCTGAACAAACACGGCGAGCGTTTCATGGAGCGTTATGCCCCGAATGCGAAAGACCTGGCGGGTCGTGACGTGGTGGCGCGTTCCATCATGATCGAGATCCGTGAAGGCCGCGGCTGTGACGGCCCATGGGGTCCACACGCGAAGCTGAAGCTCGACCATCTGGGGAAAGAGGTTCTGGAATCTCGTCTGCCGGGCATTCTGGAGCTGTCCCGCACCTTCGCGCACGTCGACCCGGTGAAAGAGCCAATTCCGGTTATCCCAACCTGCCACTACATGATGGGCGGTATTCCGACCAAAGTGACCGGTCAGGCGCTGACCGTGAACGAGCAGGGCGAAGACGTGGTCATCCCGGGCCTGTTCGCGGTAGGCGAAATTGCCTGCGTATCCGTACACGGTGCAAACCGTCTGGGCGGCAACTCCCTGCTGGACCTGGTGGTGTTTGGTCGTGCGGTGGGTCTGCACCTGCAGGAATCCATTGCCGAGCAGGGCGCGCTGCGTGACGCGACCGACGACGAAATTGATGCCTCTCTTGAGCGCCTCAACCGCTGGAACGGTAACCGTAACGGCGAAGATCCGGTGGAAATCCGTAAAGCGCTGCAGGAATGCATGCAGCACAACTTCTCGGTATTCCGCGAAGGCGACGCGATGGCCAAAGGTCTTGAGCAGCTGAAAGCGATCCGCGAGCGTCTGAAAAATGCCCGTCTGGACGACACCTCCAGCGAGTTCAACACCCAGCGCGTTGAGTGTCTGGAGCTGGATAACCTGATGGAAACCGCGTTCGCGACGGCGATGTCGGCAAACTTCCGTACCGAAAGCCGTGGCGCGCATAGCCGCTTCGACTTCCCGGATCGTGATGACGAAAACTGGCTGTGCCATTCCCTGTATCTGCCAGAGTCGGAAACCATGACGCGTCGTAGCGTTAACATGGAACCGAAACTGCGTCCGGCGTTCCCGCCGAAGATTCGTACTTACTAATGCGGAGACAGGATAATGAAACTCGAATTCTCAGTTTATCGTTATAACCCGGATGTAGACGACGCTCCGCGTATGCAGGATTACACCCTCGAAGCGGAAGAAGGTCGTGACATGATGCTGCTGGATGCCTTAATCCAGCTGAAAGAGAAAGATCCTACGCTGTCGTTCCGCCGCTCCTGCCGTGAAGGGGTGTGTGGCTCTGACGGTGTAAACATGAACGGCAAAAATGGCCTGGCCTGCATCACGCCAATTTCAGCGTTGCAGCGTCCCGGTCAGAAAATTGTTATCCGTCCTCTGCCAGGCCTGCCGGTCGTGCGTGATTTGGTGGTAGACATGGGGCAATTCTATGCACAATATGAGAAGATTAAGCCTTACTTATTGAATAATGGGCAAAATCCACCCGCTCGCGAGCACTTACAGTCTCCTGAGCAGCGTGAAAAACTCGATGGGTTGTACGAGTGTATTCTCTGCGCATGCTGTTCAACGTCCTGCCCGTCGTTCTGGTGGAACCCGGACAAGTTTATCGGCCCGGCCGGTCTGCTGGCTGCCTATCGCTTCCTGATCGATAGCCGCGACACCGAAACCGACAGCCGTCTGGAAGGACTGAGTGACGCTTTCAGCGTATTCCGCTGCCATAGCATCATGAACTGCGTCAGTGTGTGTCCGAAGGGGCTGAACCCGACGCGCGCCATCGGCCATATTAAGTCGATGCTGCTGCAGCGCAGTGCGTAAGTAAAAAACGCCGGATGGCGCTGCGCTTATCCGGCCTACGTAACAGTAGGCCCGGTAAGCGTAGCGCCACCGGGCAAATTGCAGAAACCTTTAAAAACTGCCCTGAAGTCTAGACAGTTTCTAAAGGTTCCTTCGCGGGCCAAATGAAAAGAGCTCGCAGGTGAACCCCGGCACGTACACGTGGTGTGCGTGGTAGTTTCTACGGCGAAAGTAAGCATAAAAATGCTTAAGGGATCACGATGCAGAACGGCGCAATGAAAGCCTGGCTGGACTCTTCTTTCCTTTCTGGTGCGAACCAGAGCTGGATTGAACAGCTCTATGAAGACTTCTTAACCGATCCTGACTCAGTGGACGCAAACTGGCGTTCCATGTTCCAGCAGTTGCCTGGCACAGGGGTCAAACCGGATCAATTCCATTCCAAAACACGTGATTATTTCCGTCGTCTGGCGAAGGATGCCTCACGTTACTCTTCTGCGATTTCCGACCCTGACACCAATGCGAAGCAGGTTAAAGTCCTGCAGCTTATCAACGCTTATCGCTTCCGCGGTCACCAGCATGCGAATCTCGATCCGCTGGGACTGTGGAAACAAGACCGTGTGGCCGATCTCGATCCGGCGTATCACGATCTGACCGAGGCCGATTTCCAGGAAAGCTTTAACGTAGGTTCCTTTGCCATCGGCAAAGACACGATGAAGCTGGGCGATTTGATTGACGCGCTCAAGCAAACCTACTGCGGCTCCATCGGCGCGGAATACATGCACATTACCTCTACCGAAGAGAAACGCTGGATCCAGCAGCGCATCGAATCCGTAGCGGGCCACGCGACCTTCTCGGCTGACGAGAAAAAACGCTTCCTGAATGAACTGACCGCAGCGGAAGGGCTCGAGCGCTATCTGGGCGCGAAATTCCCGGGCGCAAAACGCTTCTCGCTGGAAGGCGGCGACGCGCTGGTGCCGATGCTGAAAGAGCTGATTCGTCACGCAGGCAAGAGCGGCACCCGTGAAGTGGTACTGGGCATGGCGCACCGTGGTCGTCTGAACGTGCTGGTCAACGTGCTGGGTAAAAAACCGCAGGATCTGTTCGACGAGTTCGCGGGCAAACATAAAGAACACCTCGGCACCGGCGACGTGAAGTACCACATGGGCTTCTCGTCGGATATCGAAACTGAAGGCGGTCTGGTTCACCTTGCGCTGGCGTTTAACCCGTCACACCTGGAAATCGTTAGCCCGGTGGTTATCGGTTCCGTGCGCGCACGTCTGGATCGTCTGGACGAGCCGAGCAGCAATAAAGTGCTGCCTATCACCATCCACGGTGATGCGGCGGTAACAGGGCAGGGCGTGGTTCAGGAAACCCTGAACATGTCGAAAGCGCGTGGTTACGAAGTGGGCGGTACCGTTCGCATCGTGATCAACAACCAGGTGGGCTTTACCACCTCTAACCCGCTGGACGCGCGTTCGACCCCGTACTGCACCGATATCGGTAAGATGGTGCAGGCGCCGATCTTCCACGTTAACGCGGACGATCCGGAAGCCGTTGCTTTCGTTACCCGTCTGGCGCTGGACTTCCGTAATACCTTCAAACGCGATGTGTTCATTGACCTCTTCTGCTACCGCCGTCACGGCCACAACGAAGCGGACGAGCCAAGTGCAACCCAGCCGTTGATGTACCAGAAAATCAAAAAACACCCGACCCCTCGCAAAATCTATGCTGATAAGCTGGAGAGCGACAAAGTGACGACGCTGGAAGATGCGACCGAAATGGTCAACC
The DNA here is from genome assembly GCF_000493015.1 of Enterobacter sp. MGH 24. Lineage (NCBI taxonomy): Bacteria > Pseudomonadati > Pseudomonadota > Gammaproteobacteria > Enterobacterales > Enterobacteriaceae > Enterobacter > Enterobacter sp. MGH 24. The sequence continues at coordinate 2,774,395 of NZ_KI535657.1, forward strand.
TCTACCGCGACGCGCTGGATGCGGGTGAATGCGTGGTGAAAGAACTGCGTCCGATGAACATGCACTCCTTTACCTGGTCGCCGTACCTCAACCACGAGTGGGATGAGAGCTACCCGAACAAGGTTGAGATGAAGCGCCTGCAGGAGCTGGCTAAACGCATCAGCACCGTACCGGACGCTATCGAGATGCAGTCTCGCGTAGCGAAAATTTACGCTGACCGTCAGTCCATGGCGGCAGGCGAGAAGCTGTTCGACTGGGGCGGCGCGGAAACGCTGGCTTACGCAACGCTGGTTGACGAAGGCATTCCTGTTCGTCTGTCCGGTGAAGATGCGGGCCGTGGGACTTTCTTCCACCGTCACGCGGTTGTTCACAACCAGTCCAACGGTTCAACCTACACCCCGCTGCAGCACGTGCACAACGGGCAGGGCCAGTTCAAGGTCTGGGACTCCGTGCTGTCTGAAGAAGCGGTTCTGGCCTTCGAATACGGTTACGCTACCGCAGAACCCCGCACCCTGACCATCTGGGAAGCGCAGTTCGGTGACTTCGCCAACGGTGCGCAGGTGGTTATCGACCAGTTCATCTCCTCCGGCGAGCAGAAGTGGGGCCGCATGTGTGGCCTGGTGATGCTGCTGCCGCACGGTTATGAAGGGCAGGGTCCGGAGCACTCCTCCGCACGTCTGGAACGTTATCTGCAGCTCTGCGCCGAGCAGAACATGCAGGTCTGCGTACCGTCCACCCCGGCTCAGGTCTACCACATGCTGCGTCGTCAGGCGCTGCGCGGTATGCGCCGTCCGCTGGTGGTGATGTCGCCGAAATCCCTGCTGCGTCACCCGCTGGCGGTGTCGAGCCTGGAAGAACTGGCGAACGGAACCTTCCTGCCGGCCATCGGTGAAATTGACGAGCTGGATCCGCAGGGCGTGAAGCGTGTCGTAATGTGTTCTGGTAAGGTTTATTACGACCTGCTGGAACAGCGCCGCAAGAACGATCAGAAAGATGTCGCCATCGTGCGTATCGAACAGCTTTATCCGTTCCCGCATCAGGCGATGCAGGAAGTGCTGAAACAATATGCTCACGTACATGATTTTGTCTGGTGCCAGGAAGAGCCGCTTAACCAGGGCGCATGGTACTGCAGCCAGCATCATTTCCGTGAAGTGATTCCATTTGGGTCAGCCCTGCGCTATGCAGGTCGCCCGGCCTCCGCCTCTCCGGCGGTAGGGTATATGTCCGTTCACCAGAAGCAGCAACAAGATCTGGTCAATGACGCGCTGAACGTCGATTAATTAAAGGATACAAAATGAGTAGCGTAGATATTCTTGTTCCCGACCTGCCTGAATCCGTAGCAGATGCGACCGTCGCTACCTGGCACAAAAAACCAGGCGATGCCGTTAAGCGCGATGAAGTGCTGGTAGAAATCGAAACTGACAAAGTGGTACTGGAAGTACCGGCTTCGGCGGATGGCGTTCTGGACGCGGTGCTGGAAGATGAAGGTACTACCGTAACCTCTCGTCAGATCCTGGGTCGCCTGCGTGAAGGCAACAGCGCGGGCAAAGAGTCCAGCGCGAAATCTGAAGAGAAAGCCTCTACGCCGGCTCAGCGCCAGCAGGCTTCTCTGGAAGAACAGTCTAACGACGCCCTCAGCCCGGCGATCCGTCGCCTGCTGGCTGAGCACAGCCTTGACCCGGCAGCCATTAAGGGCACCGGTGTGGGCGGTCGTCTGACCCGCGAAGACATCGACAAGCACCTGGCGAAAGCGCCTGCTCAGGCAGAAGCGAAAGCCCCTGCGGCAGCACCCGCAGCGCAGCCTGCTCTGGGCGCCCGCAGCGAAAAACGCGTGCCAATGACTCGCCTGCGCAAACGCGTGGCCGAGCGTCTGCTGGAAGCGAAAAACTCCACCGCGATGCTGACCACCTTCAACGAAGTGAACATGAAGCCAATCATGGACCTGCGCAAGCAGTACGGTGACGCGTTTGAAAAACGTCACGGTATCCGTCTGGGCTTTATGTCCTTCTACGTGAAGGCGGTGGTTGAAGCGCTGAAACGCTACCCGGAAGTGAACGCGTCTATTGATGGCGATGACGTGGTTTACCACAACTATTTCGACGTCAGCATGGCGGTTTCTACTCCACGCGGCCTGGTAACGCCGGTTCTGCGTGATGTGGATACCCTGGGTATGGCTGACATCGAGAAAAACATCAAAGAGCTGGCTGTTAAAGGCCGCGACGGCAAGCTGACCGTAGACGACCTGACCGGCGGTAACTTCACCATTACCAACGGCGGCGTATTCGGCTCGCTGATGTCTACCCCGATCATTAACCCGCCGCAGAGCGCGATCCTGGGTATGCATGCCATTAAAGATCGCCCGATGGCGGTAGACGGTAAAGTTGAGATCCTGCCAATGATGTACCTGGCGCTCTCTTACGACCACCGCCTGATCGACGGCCGCGAGTCCGTGGGCTTCCTGGTAGCGATTAAAGAGCTGCTGGAAGATCCAACGCGTCTGCTGCTGGACGTCTAGTCACTTTTAGCATCACCTGCCCCGTAGGCCGGCACACGCTGCGCCGGTCTACAGGTTTGAAGATAACGATTACCCTGAAGGATGGATAGAACACATGAACTTACATGAATATCAGGCCAAACAGCTGTTTGCCCGGTATGGCTTACCGGCTCCGGTGGGTTATGCCTGTACTACCCCGCGTGAAGCAGAAGAAGCCGCATCTAAAATCGGTTCCGGCCCGTGGGTAGTTAAGTGTCAGGTTCACGCTGGTGGCCGTGGTAAAGCGGGCGGTGTGAAGGTTGTTAAGAGCAAAGAAGAGATTCGTGCGTTTGCTGAACATTGGCTCGGCAAGCGTCTGGTGACCTACCAGACTGATGCGAACGGCCAGCCGGTTAACCAGATCCTGGTGGAAGCGGCGACCGACATCGCGAAAGAACTGTACCTGGGCGCGGTTGTTGACCGTAGCTCCCGTCGCGTGGTGTTCATGGCGTCTACCGAAGGCGGCGTGGAAATCGAAAAAGTGGCGGAAGAGACCCCGCACCTGATCCACAAAGTGGCTATCGATCCGCTGGCGGGCCCAATGCCTTACCAGGGTCGCGAGCTGGCGTTCAAACTGGGTCTGGAAGGCAAGCTGGTTCAGCAGTTCACCAAGATCTTCATGGGTCTGGCAACTATCTTCCTGGAGCGCGACCTGGCGCTGATCGAGATCAACCCGCTGGTGATCACCACTCAGGGCGACCTGATCTGCCTCGACGGCAAGCTGGGCGCTGACGGTAACGCGCTGTTCCGCCAGCCGGATCTGCGCGAAATGCGCGACCAGTCTCAGGAAGACCCGCGTGAAGCGCAGGCTGCACAGTGGGAGCTGAACTACGTGGCGCTGGACGGTAACATCGGCTGTATGGTTAACGGTGCAGGCCTGGCAATGGGCACCATGGACATCGTTAAGCTGCACGGCGGTGAGCCAGCGAACTTCCTCGACGTAGGCGGTGGCGCAACCAAAGAGCGCGTAACCGAAGCGTTCAAAATCATCCTCTCTGACGACAACGTGAAGGCCGTTCTGGTTAACATCTTCGGCGGCATCGTGCGTTGCGACCTGATCGCAGACGGTATCATTGGTGCGGTAGAAGAAGTGGGTGTAAACGTTCCGGTGGTTGTGCGTCTGGAAGGTAACAACGCTGAACTCGGCGCGAAAAAACTGGCTGACAGCGGCCTGAATATTATTGCAGCGAAAAGTCTGACGGATGCAGCTCAGCAGGTTGTTGCCGCAGTGGAGGGGAAATAATGTCAGTTTTAATTAATAAAGATACCAAGGTTATCTGCCAGGGCTTCACCGGTAGCCAGGGGACTTTCCACTCCGAACAGGCGATTGCCTACGGCACGCAGATGGTTGGCGGCGTAACGCCAGGTAAAGGCGGCACCACGCACCTGGGCCTGCCGGTATTCAACACCGTGCGTGAAGCCGTAGAAGCGACGGGCGCAACCGCGACCGTGATCTACGTTCCGGCACCGTTCTGCAAAGACTCCATTCTGGAAGCGATCGACGCAGGCATCAAACTGATCATCACGATTACTGAAGGCATCCCGACGCTGGATATGCTGACCGTGAAGGTGAAGCTGGATGAAGCGGGCGTGCGCATGATCGGCCCGAACTGCCCAGGCGTTATCACCCCGGGCGAATGCAAAATCGGCATCATGCCGGGCCACATTCATAAGCCGGGCAAAGTGGGCATCGTGTCCCGTTCCGGTACCCTGACCTATGAAGCGGTTAAGCAGACTACCGATTACGGCTTCGGCCAGTCCACCTGTGTGGGCATCGGCGGTGACCCAATTCCGGGTTCTAACTTCATCGACATCCTGAAGCTGTTCCAGGAAGATCCACAGACCGAAGCGATCGTGATGATCGGTGAGATCGGTGGTAGCGCGGAAGAAGAAGCCGCTGCTTACATCAAAGAACACGTCACCAAGCCAGTTGTCGGTTACATCGCGGGTGTGACTGCGCCGAAAGGTAAGCGTATGGGTCACGCAGGCGCGATCATTGCCGGTGGTAAAGGTACGGCTGATGAGAAATTCGCAGCGCTGGAAGCCGCAGGCGTGAAGACCGTTCGCAGCCTGGCGGATATCGGCGAAGCACTGAAATCCATCATTAAGTAAGTCCTCTCTGCTCCCCGAAAGGGGGGCGTTGAAGTATAAAAATGTCCGTTTCGACATGGTTGGCCGCTGTAAAGCGGCCTTTTTTATTGCTTATTGCAGGAAATCCTCACGTACTGGGGTGAAGGTATCCAGCAGAGTTCCCGCCTTGCGACACACGCAGCCGTGCATAACATTGGGCTGTTTGTACAGCGTATCACCCGCTCTGACGATGTGCGTTTCGTCGGCAATGGTGAATTCAAACTCACCGGAGAGTACATACGTCAACTGCTCGTGAGGATGGCTGTGCATAGGGCCGATAGCGCCCTGGGCAAAATGCACTTCAACCGCCATCATATTGCCGGCATGGGCGAGGATCCGGCGCGTTACGCCATTACCTGCCTCTTCCAACTGCGTCAGATCGTGAAAAACAAACATCGTATCACCTTAGTTGTATATTGAATCCGTGACTTCTGACTGCGTTGTCAGAGGTGGTATTCGTGGTTTAACGTCGTGTCAACGACCGTTATCGTGTCGTCGCTCTTCACGATATCGACTTTCCCGGTGCCCGTGAAATCCGTGACAAACACGAAGGAAATACGCTTATCTCGGCTGCGTAATAGCAGGTAGTCGATCATCGATGTCGAAGGGTTATTCGGTCCCTGAGCTTTGATTAACGCCGTATTGTTGGTCGAAAAGCAGGTGACAGAAACCGGCGCGTCGGCCTGGTAGTGAACCTCCGTTTTACCCTTTAGCGGCTGTTCGGTTGCCTGCTTAACGTAGGGGTAGCAGATCCGCACGCCATTCTGTTGCACCGTCGGTGTTGCTGCGGCGTTGATGTGGTAAACCGCATCAACACACTGGTAGTGAGGATTATCGACGTCCCATTTATCAATCAGCAGGTTTTCCGTCACGACGATGCTACGGCGAAAAACGATATCCCGGTAGGACTCATCATCCCACTCCACGCGAGTTTTGCTGTCGGGTAACACAGCGGCGCTGCACCAGTCCACTTCAGCGATCAGCCGCGATTCTCCCTCCTGCTGCTGGTAATCAAGAACTCTGGGTAGAGCAGGGGGCTGGTTGAGCCCGTTGACGCACAGCGTGTTGTGCGAAAACGTATTTTTGTAGTAGCCATAGTGCAGCGGTGCGCCATAGCCGGTCGTGCCCAGATCGGGGAACAGCGCACTGTAGTTATTGAAGACGATAAGGTTGAGTCGGTCGTAGTGATCGTGCTCGCCGCCATAAGGGCCATGTTTTATACATACGGCGCGGCCTGGCGCATTGCGGATTATCGTAAATCCGGCGTCAGGATTATGCTCATTACCCTCCGGGGCGCTTAACGCCTGCGTCGGCAGCGGTTGCCCATAGAAAAGGGCGTCAATGTTGTCGCGCGGTCCAGCGGTGTATAACCAGGCTAACAGCTCGCCATATTGCGGATTGCCATAATAGTTGAATGCAAATTCATAGATATCGGCGTGGCCGAGTTTTTCCTGGCCATTCACGCAGTCGTTCACCTTCGGCAGCGTCATATTCGGCATCAGCAGCGTTACTGGCAGCGACAGCATGTTCGTATACCAGGGCTGATCCAGCAGGCTGAACGGCCCATGTTGGGCGAATTTCTCAAAGCCCATGAACGCCTCAAGCGCGTAATAGTGGTAATGCAGCGAACCTTCGAACCATAAGCCGCCGGGCAGCAGGGCATGTTCCAACTGATAACGCAGGCCGTAAGGGCTATTAACGGCAAACGTCAGATAGTGATCGTCGTCGAGAATAGCGCCGATAATGCCGATGGTCGCACTGATCTTCACCTCGTGGTTGTGGATTTGATTGCTACGGTGCTGCATTAGAAACTCGGCCCCGCTGCGCAGCAGACGTCGGGAAATATAATCATACTGTTCTGCCGTCAGCGCGGCGCTGACGATATCGAACCCACGGGCAAAATCGGCATGACAGTTGGCTTCACAAAGCGTCTGCGCGTTGGCTTTGCCGGGACCATTATAAGGAATACCACCGTGCTCTTCGTAGTCAGGGTAGTATTTTGCATACTGCATCAGGATATCGATAATTTTATCGAGGTATCTCTTATCATCCGTTAGCAGCCAGAGGATGCCAAGCTCATAGCACGCTTTGGCATTGAGCCCATTGAGCCAGCGCCACCAGGCCCCGTAGTAGGGTTCGCCGGTAAAGACGGCTCCATCAACGGGGCAACGGTGCTTATTGGGCGATTTTCGGTCCCAGTGCAGCCGCACGCTGTGTTCCGGGCAGTAAAAGTAGTGGTTCCAGGTGGCGCAACCCGTTTGCGGAACCAGCGTGTCGTGAATGAGCACGTCACGGTTGTTTTCCTCCAGGCGGCGAAGTATTTCCGGCGTTACCCGAGCTTTTGCAGCGGCAATCTGGGCTTGTGTAAATTGTTTCATTATCTACCTGTATGCGTTGTCGTGGCGTTTACTTCACCAATACAGAGCCCGGGGTCAGGATGTTGATATCGGTGTCATTTGCCTGCGTCAATAGCGCGGCATTTTTGCTGAAATCATTGTCTTTCCAGACTCTCGCTGCGGCGAGTAACGGACCAGTAGCCTCTTCAGGGTTGTATTTTATTTCCTGATACGGCCAGTCGCTGACGTGTTTGCCGGTTTGCTGGCTGACGAAGGAAAAGGCTTTTTTCATAGTTCGCCCATCCAGTGCGTAATTCCAGACATCATCACCGGTTATTTCACCGTAGCGACCCATTCTGGCGTAGGCTGCCAGAGCAAAATTGGTGTAATGGAAGGAGCGAGTTCGTTCAAGCTCGGCCGGTAGTTCACCTTTGACGTTCACCTGAGCAACAAGGTGGCGATTTTTGAAAATATCGATTTGCCGACGAGCCTGTTTGACGTCGCCGGAGAACAACGAAAAGGCGGTAACCTGCGTGTCATACCAGGCGCCGTGATTGTTATACCAGTTTCCCTCTTCCTGGCCGTTAGCGCTGGTTAACAGCCATGTGGTATAGGCTGAATACCAGCTTTTGTAACCCTGGAGCTCTTTATCAGACAGGAATCCCGCATGGTGCAACAGGACGATACTGTCAGCGACATCTATCAATACCCGCGTATCAATAATGCCAATCCCCCGGCCATTCACTATGCCCGGAATCGCCTGGGCGTAACTGAGGTCAGGATTCATTCTGGTTTGCTTGTTCAGAAACCAGGTGTCCAGCATGATTTCTGCTTTTTGCGCATAGCGGGCGTCTGCGCTATAAAATGCGGCCAGCGAGAGCGCTCGGACGTCGTCAGAGAACTGCACCAGGCGTTTGCTGTCCGTATCGTCTGTCTTGGATGACGGGTTTATCTGACCGTCTTTACGAATCCAGGGAAGATGGTCTTTGGTATCCGGGTTTGGCCACCAGTAGGGGCCAAAGCTGTAATAGTCATGCTTATTCCCTGATGCCGGTAACAATTTTTTATCGGTCACACTCCAGGGTTTATGTTCCAGCGCCTGCTCTGCTTTCTGTAGCAGATTTTTCCAGGCGGGTGCGTAGGTTTGATCTCCACGCTGAATACTTTCTTTTATCTCAAGCATCTGCCTGCAATCGTACGTCAGGCAGTCGTCATTCGGGTCCTGAGGCTGAGTACTCCCACTTGTCGCTAACGTGGAGGTTGAGATCAGCGCGCTGATAAACGCAATGTTGCGATAATTCATCGGTATATTCCTTACATTTATACCCTTCATTCAGGCGATTACCGGTGTGGCTTTTGCAGAAGGGAGCTTGATCAGCATCCACAGGAACAGGGCGCCAATCAAATCGAAAACGCCCAGACCGATAAAGAAGATGTCGTAACCCACAATAGCGACCATCGCGCCAAGGAAAATACTGAACAGGAAGTTCCCCATGCTGCCGGTGAAGGCGGCGAACCCGGTCGCGGTGGCGACTTTTTGTCTTGGGAACAGGTCGGATGACATGCTGATCACCGTAACAGACAGGCACTGATGGGCGAACCCGGCAATACAAAACAGCGCAATGGCCACATAGACATTACTGACGAAACCAACGCCAGCCATCGACAGCATCAGCAGGGCGGCAAACGTAAAAGTGATGCGTTTGGCGTTAACAATATGCACACCGCGGTTGTTCAGAAACTTCGAAATGTAACCCGCAGCCAGACAACCCAGGTCAGCTGTCAGGAAGGGGAGCCAGGCAAACATGGCGATTTCTTTCATGTTCATGTGGCGCACCGTCACCAGGTAGAGCGGCATCCAGTAGTGCAGCGTCCCCCATGCCGGATCGGCCATAAAACGCGGTAAGGAGATGGCCCACAAGCTTTTATCCTTGATCATGGACATTAGCGAGGCTTTCTCTTTAACCACTTCTATTTGATCGGCCTTGACCTCTTCGTGCTCTTCCTTCAGCAGCGCAGGGTGCGACTCAGGGGAGCGATAAAGTACCGCCCACAGAATGGCCCAAACAACGCCGATGGCGCCGGTGACAACAAAAGACATTTCCCAGTTGTAGTTAATAATCGCCCAGACGACCAGCGGCGGGGCCAGCATGGCACCGACGGAGGTACCGAGGCTGTAAACGCCGCAGGCTAGGCCGCGCTCTTTTGCCGGAAACCACTCGGCGGTGACTTTCATACCCGCAGGGTTGAAGGCGGCTTCGGTCAGGCCCAGGCCGCCGCGCAATGCGGCGATAGGGAACCAGGTGTTAAATAATGCCGTCAGCATGTTGCATACAGACCACAATGCAGCCAGTACAGCAAAACTGACTCGCAAGCCGAATTTATCGATCACAAAACCGCAGGCGATCCCTCCGATGGCATAGGTGAATGGAAAGACCGACACAATCCATGAGTATTGCTCGCTGGAGAGATTCAGCGTTTTCATCATTTCCGGTGCTGCGACGCCGAGCGTGCTTCTGGCTAAGTAGTTAATTATCGTCCCTAGCATGACGAGTGAGATAATGTACCAGCGTAGTTTTTTGATCTTCACGACATCCATCCTGTACGTTGATGATTTATTTTTTGGATATAAAACATGGGTTCATTTTATTGTATGGCTTTGCCTCTATAGCTTTAGAGATCTCGATCTCGTTTTTTAAAGCAATGTTTCATTTTTCTTTGTTGGTTTGTGTTCGAATCTGTGGAAGAACAATTTGTTTGTGTTTTGTTATCGTTTATTGTTTTTTGAAAAATCCAAAAAATAAATTCACCAAGCTTATAAATGCTTTGATTAAGTAAATTTTGTTTATGTTTTTATTTTATAGAAACGGTGTTTTGAAAAAATTTATGACAGCGATCTTATTTGAGAATATTTGTTCGTGATATTTGTTTTTAAACGAATATGATTCCACGGGATTTTTTTTGATGGGTGTTTTTTATTCTATGGCAAGTGATCTTATTTAAAGGATGAAGGTCTGTTATGCAAAAGAATCTATTACGTTTTTTTCTTCTGATCGCTGCTGGCTCACCGCTGGTGAGCCATGCGCTAACGTTTGATGTCCGGGGCGGCTATAAAACCGGGAGCCACTCCTATGAGTCGCGGTATAAGATCAGTGAGAGCTGGGCTAACGGTTGGTGGGCAAGCGCGGAGATGGATAATAAAAACAATAAAAATAACGGGAAGGGTACAAACGGTTCCGATAAGTCCGACAGTGCTCACTCTTTTGGTGACAGCACAACTGACTACAATGAGATAGAGACAAATTATACATGGCGGTTTGCCGATAAGTGGAATCTACAACCCGGGGGGATTTACCACTGGAGTAGTAAAGGCACCCAGCTTCGTCCCTATATGAGAGTCAACTATCTGCCCGGTGCTGACTGGAGTCTCGGCTTGCGTTACCGATACGATTATAATACTTATGAGACTGTTAATGATGAGGGAGAGTCACATCGCGACAGTGTTAATCGTCTCGACATCTTTGTGGGTTATAAATTTAATCGCGAATGGAGTTTCTTATATCAGGGCACAGCATATAAGCATGCTAATGAGGATTACACCTATAAAAATAATAAAACCTGGGCAACGGAGAATGCATTTACACTGCGGTATAAGTGGAACGAATGGTTTAGTCCCTATGTTGAATACGACTATTTAGATCAGCAGGGTTACTATGACGGTGAGGATAATGTCTCTGAGTCGCGCTATCGCATCGGTATGACGTTTACACTTTAATCATTGAACTAACGTAATAACATGAGAGCCCGGTTTTGCACCGGGTTCTTGTCATTCATGAACGTTTAGTGCCTGCGTTTCGCCACGAGTGTAAATTTGTAGTCATCGCTTTTGAAGATATTGCAGCTGAATTCAAATACGCGTCCATCACTGAGGAAGCCGCGGGAGATTTTTTCCAGGACAGGTTTTGCTGCATCGATGCCCAGAGCATTCACGACCTCGTCAGAGGGCATCACGGGGATGACCTCCTGCTCGCTGCGATCGATAACCAGCTTTTTGATCTGCTCAACGTAGTGGTATTTCGAATTCTCCATTACTTCCCAGGTGAGGTCGGGGAACATCGCCAGCGGCATCCACGTTTCTTCCAGATTCACCGGTTTTTGTTTGATAAAGCGGACGCGTTTGACGTGCCAGACTTTATCGTCCGGGTTGATCGCCAGCCTTGCTGCGAGCCGCTCATCGGCTTTCACCACTTCGAAGACGCTGACGTCGCTGTGCGTATCGACGTTTCGGTCCGCCAGCTTTTCGTAAAAGCCGGTGAGCTGGTAAATGTCGTAGTTAACGCGCTCTTCTTTTACGTAAGTGCCGCTGCCCTGAATGCTCTCGACGATCTGCTCTTCCGTAAGCAGCTTCAGCGCCTGTCTCACCGTTACACGGCTAACGTTGAACGCCTCCTGAAGGCTGGATTCCGTCGGTAGCGCATCGCCGGGTTTTAACTCACCCGTATTGATTTTCTCGCGAAGCGCATCGGCTATCTGCCGGTACATCGGTTTGTTACCCATAGAATCTGCCTTTCTAATACCTTTTCACGGAATTATGCCTTCAGCGTAAAATTTGTAAATAATACAATTTGAATACAAATTTGCATTGTTAGTGAAAGTGATCACATAAATGTATTGTATTTCCTGCCACAATTGCCGCCAGACAATAACAACTTACGTGTGAGGATCTTATGAACCTGACGACTCTGACCCATCCCAGCGCTGTCTGTGTGCAGGCTCACTATTCCAGCCGTGATGAGGCAATTCGCCAGCTTACGATGCGGCTGGTGGCGCTGGGCAAAATTACCGATGGCGATGCGTTTCTGGCGGAGGTCTACCGTCGCGAATCGCAGGGGCCAACCGCACTGGGTGAAGGGCTGGCTGTCCCGCACGGTAAATCGAGCGCGGTGAACGAAGCGGCTTTTGCGATTGCTACGCTGTGCGAACCGCTGGAGTGGGAGGGGGTGGACGGCCCTGAAAACGTTGAGCTCATCGTCCTGCTTGCTATACCGCCTGCTGAAGCGGGGTCCACGCATATCCAGGTGCTGACGGCGCTGACGTCTCGCCTGGCAGATGATGCACTCCGGGAGCGCGTTATGGCTGCAGCGACGGCGGAGGATCTGCTTGATGCGCTGAACGGTGTTTCGCAGGAAGACGAGGTTGCCACATTGGTGAATGCACCAACCGTCATCTGCGTCACCGCCTGTCCGGCCGGGATTGCCCATACCTATATGGCAGCTGAGTACCTGGAAAAAGCGGGACGTAAGCTGGGCGTTAACGTGGTGGTCGAAAAGCAGGGGGCGAACGGTATTGAGGGACGCATCACCGCGCAGCAGTTGCAGGAGGCCAAAGCGTGCATCTTTGCCGCAGAAGTGGCGATCAAAGAGAACGAGCGTTTTCAGGGAATCCCCGCCATTTCCGTGCCTGTCGCGGAACCTCTGCGCCATGCTGAAGCGCTCATTGAGCGCGCGCTGGCGCTACAGCCTTCTATCGATGCGCGTCATGCGCATGGCGATGCGGGAATGAAAAAGAGCGTTAAAACCGAGCTCAAGCAGGCGCTCCTTAGCGGTATCTCCTTTGCGGTGCCGCTGATCGTCGCCGGCGGGACGGTGCTTGCTGTGTCGGTACTTCTGGCGCAAATCCTGGGCCTGCAGCACCTGTTCGACCAGGAAAACTCATGGCTGTGGATGTACCGCAAGCTTGGCGGCGGCATGCTCGGCATTTTAATGGTCCCCGTTCTGGCGGCCTATACCGCTTACTCGCTGGCGGATAAACCCGCGTTGACGCCGGGCTTTGCGGCCGGTCTTGCGGCCAATATGATCGGCTCAGGTTTTCTGGGTGCTATCATCGGCGGGCTGATCGCGGGTTACCTGATGCGCTGGGTGAAAAATCACATTCGCCTGAGTAGCCGCTTCAACGGCTTTTTAACCTTTTATCTCTATCCGGTTATTGGCGTACTGGGTGCGGGCAGCCTGATGCTGTTTGTGATTGGTGAGCCGGTGGCCTGGCTTAATACTACGCTCACCGCCTGGCTTAATGGGCTGTCCGGCGCGAATGCGCTGCTTCTGGGGGCGATCCTCGGGTTTATGTGCTCATTCGATTTGGGTGGTCCGGTCAACAAAGCCTCTTACGCGTTCTGTCTGGGAGCGATGGCTAATGGGGTATACGGTCCCTATGCCATCTTTGCGTCCGTCAAAATGGTGTCGGCCTTCACCGTCACGGCGTCAACGTTGCTGGCACCGAAACTGTTTAAACCGTTTGAAATTGAAACCGGTAAATCCACGTGGCTGCTCGGCCTTGCGGGCATCACCGAAGGGGCGATTCCGATGGCGATTGAAGATCCGCTTCGCGTCATTGGTTCATTTGTGCTCGGCTCCATGGTAACAGGCGCGATTGTCGGCGCGATGGAGATCGGGTTGTCCACGCCGGGGGCCGGTATTTTCTCTCTCTTTTTACTTCACGATGCCGGGTTGAGCGGTGTGGTTGCGGCGGCGGGCTGGTTTGGCGCGGCGCTGGTGGGTACCGCTATCTCAACCTTTATTCTGCTGCTCTGGCGTCGCCAGGCAGTGAAAAAGGGCAACTACGTCACTGAAGACGCCATACCGTAACAACGCACAAACAGGAAACGAAGATGAAAGCTGTATCTCGCGTTCATATCACGCCGCATATGCACTGGGACCGTGAGTGGTATTTCACCACCGAAGAGTCGCGTATTCTTCTGGTCAATAATATGGAAGAGATCCTGACCCGTCTGGAGCAGGATGACGAGTATAAATATTATGTCCTCGATGGACAGACGGCGGTGCTGGAGGATTATTTTGCCGTCGTGCCTGAAAACCGCTCGCGGGTGAAAGCGCTTGTAGAGCGCGGAAAGCTGATAATCGGCCCCTGGTATACCCAAACCGATACCACGATCGTCAGCGGCGAGTCGATTGTTCGCAACCTGATGTACGGCATGCGCGACTGTATGGCGTTCGGCGAGCCGATGAAGATCGGCTATCTGCCGGATTCGTTTGGTATGTCCGGCCAGCTTCCACATATCTATAACGGGTTTGGCATTACCCGCACGATGTTCTGGCGCGGCTGTTCTGAGCGACACGGGACCGACAAAACCGAGTTTCTCTGGCAGAGTCAGGACGGTAGTGAAGTGACGACGCAGGTGCTGCCGCTGGGCTACGCGATTGGTAAGTACTTACCGGAGGACGAAGCAGGGCTGCGAAAACGGCTCGACAGCTATTTCGAGGTCCTGGAAAAAGCCTCGGTGACCAAAGAAATTTTACTGCCCAACGGTCATGACCAGATGCCGCTGCAGCAGAACATTTTCGCGGTAATGGATAAGCTTCGTGAAATCTATCCTCAGCGTCAATTTGTGATGAGTCGGTTCGAAGAGGTGTTTGAGCACATCGACGCGCACCGCGATGAACTGGCGACGCTGAAAGGGGAGTTTATCGACGGGAAATACATGCGCGTTCACCGGACCATCGGCTCCACGCGCATGGACATCAAAATCGCCCATGCGCGTATCGAGAACAAAATTGTCAATATCCTCGAGCCGCTGGCGGCGCTTGCCTGGACGCTGGGTTTTGAATATCACCACGGTTTGCTGGAAAAAATGTGGAAAGAGATCCTCAAAAACCACGCTCACGACAGCATCGGCTGCTGCTGCAGCGATAAGGTGCACCGCGAGATTGTCTCCCGCTTTGAACTGGCAGAGGACATGGCTGACAACCTGGTGCGTTTCTATATGCGCAAGATTGTCGACAACATGCCGCAAAGCGACGCTGATAAGCTGGTGATGTTCAACCTGATGCCTTGGCCGCGTGAAGAGGTGATAAACACCACGATTCGGCTGCGGGCCAGCCAGTTCAGACTGCGGGATGAAAAAGGCAACGATATCCCCTATTTCATTCGCAGCGCGCGCGAACTCGACCCCGGCCTTATTGACCGGCAGATTGTCCATTACGGCAATTACGAGCCCTTTATGGAGTTTGATATTCAGCTCAGCCAGATACTGCCGTCGATGGGCTACCGTACGTTGTATATCGAACCGAACGTGGCCGGGAAGATGCTCCCGGCGGTGAAAAACACCGAATCCTTACTTGAAAATGCCTTCTGGCAGATTGATTTAAACGATGACGGCACGCTGCGCCTGCGCGACAAAGAAACCGGGCTTATTTATGACCGCGTACTGGAAATCGAAGAGAGTTCGGACGATGGCGATGAGTACGACTATTCACCTTCCCGGGAAGAGTGGAGGCTCACTTCAGCGCAGGGTGAACATGAGGTTGAGGTCACGCACGAAGGCTGGCAGAGCAGGGCGGCGATCCGCCATCGAATCGCCGTTCCGGCAAATCTGGCCGAACGCGCGGCGCGCCAGCGAAACGGCTCACTCAACGTGGAGTTTGACGTCACGCTTAGCCATAACAGCAGGCGCATTGATGTATCCGTGCGGCTGGATAACCAGGCTGACGACCACCGCGTTCGCGTGCTGATCCCTACGCCGTTTATGACAGAGGAAGTGTTAGCGGATACGCAGTTTGGCTCGCTTACTCGCTCGGTGCAGGACGCAGCGATGGCGACCTGGCATGAGGAGGGCTGGAAAGAAGCGCCGGTTCCCGTCTGGAATTTACTCAACTATGCTGTCCTGCAGGAAAAGCGCAACGGGCTGGCGCTCTTCACCGAGGGGCTGCGCGAGTTTGAAGTGGTGGGCGATGACAAAAAAGCATTCGCCTTAACCTTGCTGCGCGGCGTGGGGCTGCTCGGGAAAGAAGATTTGCTGTTGCGTCCTGGCAGACCTTCTGGGATCAAAATGCCTGTTCCTGACTCTCAGATGCGCGGGCCGTTAACCTGTCGCTTTAGCCTTTTCAGCTTCAGCGGTACGCCGGAAAACGCGGGCGTCGCGCAGCAGGCTAAATCGTGGTTAACGCCGGTGCAGTGCTATAACAAAATTCCCTGGGATGCGATGAAACTGAATCAGGCGTCGTTTATCACGCCGGAAAGTTACAGTCTGTTAGCGCTTTCGCCAACGGGATGCGTGCTCAGTACGCTCAAAAAGGCTGAAGATCGTGATGAGCTCATTCTCCGCCTGTTCAATCCTTCGGCGTCCAGCGCATTTGACACGACGTTATCCATGAATCCGACGGTGAAACGGTGGCGCGAAACGGACATGAACGAACGGATAATGGATCGGTGTGAAGGAGAGGGCATTGTCGGGGCATTCAGGCCGGGGCAGTCGCGAACCTTTAGCATTCTTATCGCCTGAGCCCGTGATACGGAAAAGGCTGCAGAGAGGGCGGCCTTTTTTCATTAAATAGTCACACAGCGGTGTTAACTTATGGGGTATCAAAAGTAAATTAAATGTAATTTCGAAGGGTTGCATAAATGCAATGGAAAAATAACCTGGCCCGACTACGCTTATTGTTTGTCCCTCACTGAAAATGTTGCTCTCTTTAGCGTTAATTAAAATCACTTCTGTTTATATTCTTCCCTGTCTTCGATAACCAATCTCATCTTTTTATGCACATATCATTAACATGGTTTTTACCACTCTCACCATGATTAAACATAGTTAACATCAATGATTGTTTTTGATTTAAGTCAATGTTTAATCCTTGGAAAAACCCGTCAAAAGGCGCTAAATTGTCCCCGATCAAAATGGCCGAAAAGTGGTAATTTTGCTATAAATTGATCACCGTCGAAAAACGTAAATGTGATTCAATAAAAACCTGTTTATTGTAAGGGTTTTGCAGCGTATTATATTTGCGGGATCAATTTGAGTTTTTTATTAACGTATTTGTAACCTCACGTCACCGTTTTTATCCTCCTTCAGGGTAATAACGACGACAAGGATGCGAATAATTTGTATTGGGGCATGCGTGTGGATCTCTCTTTGACGGGGTTCACTCTCGGAGTCTTCATGCGATGAGCAAGGAGTCATGATGTTAGATATAGTCGAACTGTCGCGCTTACAGTTTGCCTTGACCGCGATGTACCACTTCCTGTTTGTGCCACTGACGCTCGGTATGGCGTTCCTGCTGGCCATTATGGAAACGGTATACGTTCTCTCCGGCAAACAGATTTATAAAGATATGACCAAGTTCTGGGGCAAGTTGTTTGGTATCAACTTCGCACTGGGCGTGGCAACCGGTTTGACCATGGAGTTCCAGTTCGGGACTAACTGGTCTTACTATTCCCACTATGTAGGGGATATCTTCGGTGCGCCGCTGGCCATTGAAGGTCTGATGGCATTCTTCCTCGAATCCACCTTTGTAGGTCTGTTCTTCTTCGGTTGGGACCGTCTGGGTAAAGTCCAGCATATGGCGGTGACCTGGCTGGTGGCATTAGGTTCGAACCTGTCCGCGCTGTGGATCCTGGTGGCGAACGGCTGGATGCAGAACCCTATCGCGTCTGATTTCAACTTCGAAACCATGCGTATGGAGATGGTCAGCTTTGCCGAGCTGGTCCTGAACCCGGTTGCGCAGGTTAAATTCGTTCACACCGTTGCTTCTGGCTATGTGTGCGGCGCGATGTTTGTCCTGGGTATCAGTTCTTACTACATGCTGCGCGGTCGTGACTTCGCGTTTGCTAAGCGCTCCTTTGCTATCGCTGCAAGCTTTGGTATGGCTGCAATCCTCTCTGTTATCGTTCTGGGTGATGAATCCGGTTACGAAATGGGTGACGTGCAGAAAACCAAACTGGCCGCCATCGAAGCCGAATGGGAAACCCAACCGGCGCCTGCTGCGTTTACGCTGTTCGGTATTCCGGATCAGGACGCGCAGGAAAACCGCTTCGCTATTCAGATCCCTTACGCACTGGGTATCATCGCCACCCGTTCTGTTGATAAGCAGGTGACCGGTCTGAAAGAGCTGATGGTTCAGCACGAAGAGCGTATCCGTAACGGTATGAAAGCTTACTCGCTGCTGGAACAGCTGCGTGCCGGTTCTACCGATCAGGCCGTTCGCGACCAGTTCAACAACGTGAAGAAAGATCTGGGTTACGGTCTGCTCCTGAAACGCTATACCCCGAACGTTTCTGATGCGACAGAAGCGCAGATCCAGATGGCCACCAAAGACTCGATTCCACGCGTTGCGCCACTGTACTTCGCATTCCGTATCATGGTGGGCTGCGGCATCATCATGCTGCTGATCATTGCGGCGTCCTTCTGGTCCGTGATTCGCAACCGCATCGGCGAGAAAAAATGGCTGCTGCGCACCGCGCTGTACGGTATTCCACTGCCGTGGATCGCTATCGAATCCGGCTGGTTTGTTGCAGAGTATGGCCGTCAGCCATGGGCGATTGGTGAGGTACTGCCAACGGCGGTAGCGAACTCTTCCCTGACAGCGGGCGATCTGATCTTCTCCATGCTGCTGATTTGTGGTCTGTACACCCTGTTCCTGGTGGCTGAACTGTTCCTGATGTTCAAGTTCGCGCGCCTTGGCCCAAGCAGCCTGAAAACCGGTCGCTATCACTACGAGCAGTCCACCGCGACTACTCAGCCGGCACGCTAAGACAGGAGTCATCAAATGATCGATTATGAAGTATTGCGTTTTATCTGGTGGCTGTTGATCGGCGTTCTGCTGATCGGTTTCGCCGTCACGGATGGTTTCGACATGGGGGTGGGGATGCTCACCCGTTTCCTCGGTCGTAATGACACCGAGCGTCGAATCATGATCAACTCCATCGCCCCTCACTGGGACGGTAACCAGGTGTGGCTGATCACCGCAGGCGGCGCGCTGTTCGCTGCCTGGCCGATGGTCTACGCGGCTGCGTTCTCCGGCTTCTACGTGGCGATGATTCTGGTGCTGGCCTCTTTATTCTTCCGTCCGGTAGGCTTCGACTACCGTTCCAAGATTGAAGACACCCGCTGGCGCAACATGTGGGACTGGGGCATCTTCATCGGTAGCTTCGTTCCACCGCTGGTGATCGGCGTGGCGTTCGGTAACCTGCTGCAGGGCGTACCGTTCCACCTGGACGAATATATGCGTCTTTACTACACCGGTAACTTCTTCCAGCTGCTGAATCCGTTTGGTCTGCTGGCAGGCGTGGTGAGCGTGGCGATGATCATCACTCAGGGCGCAACCTATCTGCAGATGCGTACGGTTGGTGAACTGCACCTGCGTTCCCGTGCTACTGCTCAGGTTGCGGCACTGGTCACGCTGGTCTGCTTCGCACTGGCCGGTGTGTGGGTGGTGTACGGCATTGATGGCTACGTGGTGACGTCTGCAATCAACCATACTGCGCCGTCTAATCCGCTGACCAAAGAAGTGGCGCGTCAGGCAGGTGCATGGCTGGTGAACTTCAACAATACCCCTGCGCTGTGGGCTATCCCGGCTCTGGGCGTACTGTTGCCGCTGTTGACCGTGTTGACGTCTCGTCTGGAGAAAGGCGCTCTGGCGTTCGTGTTCTCATCACTGACCCTGGCGTGCATCATCCTGACATCGGGTATTGCGATGTTCCCATTCGTCATGCCATCCAGCACCATGCTGAATGCTAGCCTGACCATGTGGGATGCAACCTCCAGCCATATGACGCTGAACCTGATGACGTATGTTGCTTGCGTGTTCGTTCCGATTGTTCTGGCCTACACCATCTGGTGTTACTGGAAAATGTTCGGTCGCATCACGAAAGAACATATTGAAAGCAACACCCACTCTATGTACTAAGTAAGGAGCTGAATATGTGGTATTTCGCATGGATTTTAGGGACGCTTCTTGCCTGTGCATTTGGTGTCATCACTGCCCTGGCGCTTGAGCACGTCGAAGCGACCAAAGCGGGTGAAGAAAAACACTGATGAATATTATCGCGAAACTTTACGCGGTAATGGATAAGCGCCCGTTACGGGCGCTTTCTTTAGTGATGGCATTACTGCTGGCAGGTTGTATCTTCTGGGACCCTTCGCGCTTTGCAGCGAAAACCAGCGAGCTTGAAATCTGGCACGGCTTCCTCATTATGTGGGCGGTGTGCGCAGGTGTGATCCACGGCGTGGGCTTTCGTCCGAAAGCCGTTCACTGGCAGGGAATTTTTTGCCCGCTGATCGCCGATCTGGTGCTTCTCGCCGGTTTGATTTTCTTCTTCTTCTGAATAAGAAATGTCCGTTAACGTTATGGGCTTACCCGAGCCCATAAAAATTTACTCTCCGTTTACTTTCTCCCATTCCAAACCATCATTCCCGCGCGTATAGTAGCGAAGTTTAAAAGCATTAACTTTTGTTGCATTACCGGGATGTAAAGTGAATACAACGCTGTTTCGATGGCCGGTTCGTGTCTATTACGAAGATACCGATGCCGGTGGTGTGGTTTACCACGCCAGCTACGTTGCTTTTTATGAACGGGCACGCACAGAGATGCTGCGCCATCATCACTTTAGTCAACAGGTGCTGTTGGCTGAGCGAGTTGCCTTCGTGGTTCGCAAGATGACGCTTGAGTATTTTGCGCCTGCCAGACTCGACGATATGCTCGAAGTCCAAACTGAAATTACATCAATGCGCGGGACCTCACTGGTGTTCACGCAGCGGATAGTCAACGCAGAGAATACCGTACTGAACTCAGCTGAAGTGCTGATTGTTTGTGTTGATCCAACCATAATGAAGCCTCGTGCGCTTCCTAAGTCTATTGTCGCGGAGTTTAAGCAGTGACTGACATGAATATCCTTGATTTGTTCCTGAAGGCAAGCCTTCTGGTTAAACTTATCATGTTGATTTTGATTGGTTTTTCAATCGCATCCTGGGCCATCATCATCCAGAGAACGCGTATCCTCAATGCCGCTGGCCGTGAAGCTGAAGCGTTTGAAGATAAGTTCTGGTCGGGTATTGAGCTTTCTCGTCTGTATCAGGAAAGCCAGGGACGCCGTGAAAACCTTACAGGCTCCGAGCAAATTTTTTATAGCGGTTTCAAAGAGTTTGCCCGTCTGCATCGTGCAAACAATCATGCGCCGGAAGCGGTGGTGGAAGGTGCCTCACGTGCGATGCGCATCTCTATGAACCGCGAGCTGGAAAATCTCGAAACGCATATTCCATTCCTCGGCACTGTCGGTTCTATCAGTCCGTATATCGGTCTGTTTGGTACCGTGTGGGGGATCATGCACGCCTTTATCGCGCTGGGCGCGGTGAAGCAGGCGACGTTGCAGATGGTTGCACCGGGTATCGCTGAAGCACTGATTGCGACCGCTATCGGTCTGTTTGCGGCAATTCCGGCGGTTATGGCTTACAACCGTCTGAACCAGCGCGTGAACAAACTGGAACTGAACTACGACAACTTTATGGAAGAGTTCACTGCGATTCTGCACCGTCAGGCGTTTACCAGCACCGAGAGCAACAAGGGGTAAACCATGGCCAGATCGCGTGGACGAGGTCGTCGCGAGCTCAAGTCCGAAATCAATATCGTTCCACTGCTGGACGTCCTGCTGGTACTGCTGCTGATCTTCATGGCGACAGCGCCAATCATTACCCAGAGCGTGGAAGTGGATCTGCCGGATGCGACAGAATCACAGGCGGTGAGCACCAATGACGATCCTCCGGTTATCATTGAGGTTTCCGGCGTAGGGCAATACAGCGTCGTGGTTGAGAAAGATCGTATGGATCAGCTGCCGCCTGAGCAGGTGATTGCTGAAGCGCAGCGTCGTCTGGAGTCAAATCCGAAAACGGTCTTCTTAATCGGTGGCGCGAAAGACGTACCCTACGATGAAATTATTAAAGCGCTGAACTTGCTACATAGTGCGGGTGTTAAGTCAGTTGGCTTAATGACCCAACCTATTTGATCATCCGCGTAGTTTTTGGGAACCGATAGTGTCAAAGGCAACCGAACAGAACGACAAGCTTAAGCGAGCGATAATCGTCTCCGCAGTGCTGCACGTGATTCTCTTTGCAGCGCTGATCTGGAGTTCGTTCGACGAGCATATTGATGCATCAGCCGGCGGCGGTGGAGGGTCTTCCATTGACGCCGTGATGGTGGATCCCGGTGCGGTAGTACAGAACTATAATCGCGAGCAACAGCAGAAGGCGAGTGCCAAACGGGCTGAAGAGCAGCGTGAAAAACAGTCGCAACAGCAGGCGGAAGAACTGCGTGAAAAGCAGGCCGCAGAGCAGGAGCGTCTGAAGCAGCTTGAGAAAGAACGTTTGCAGGCGCAGGAAGCTGCGAAAGAGCAGGCGGAACAGCAGAAGCAAGCCGAAGAGGCCGCGAAAAAAGCACAGGAACAGCAAAAGCAGGCGGAAGAGGCGGCAGCAAAAGCCGCAGCGGACGCGAAAGCACAGGCTGATGCCCAGGCAAAATTAGCGGCAGAAGCGGCGAAGAAAGCCGCTGCTGATGCTCAGAAGAAAGCTGAAGCGGAAGCCGCGAAGAAAGCCGCTGCTGATGCCCAGAAGAAAGCTGAAGCGGAAGCCGCGAAGAAAGCCGCCGCTGATGCTCAGAAGAAAGCCGAAGCGGAAGCCGCGAAAAAAGCCGCTCAGGAAGCAGAGAAGAAAGCTGCTGCCGAGGCCGCGAAGAAAGCGGCTGCTGCTGAGAAAGCTGCTGCAGAAAAAGCTGCCGCCGCTGAAAAAGCCGCTGCCGATAAAAAAGCTGCAGCTGAGAAGGCCGCTGCCGATAAGAAAGCTGCTGCTGATAAAGCGGCTGCCAAAAAGGCCGCAGCCGCTGAAAAAGCCGCTGCCGCCGCAGGGGTTGACGATCTGCTGGGCGATTTGAGCTCCGGTAAGAATGCACCGAAAACGGGCGGTGGGGCGAAAGGAAACAACGCAGCGCCGACGGGAAGTGGTAACACTAAGAGTAACGGTGCGACAGGGGCTGAAATCAACGGTTATGCCGCGCAGATTAAATCCGCTATTGAAAGCCGATTCTATGATGCGTCTTCCTATACCGGTAAAACGTGTACGTTGCGTATAAAACTGGCTCCGGACGGCATGCTGCTCGATATTAAGTCTGAAGGTGGCGACCCGGCTTTATGTACTGCGGCCCTGGCTGCAGCGCGTCAGGCGAAGATGCCTAAACCGCCGTCTCAGGCAGTTTACGAAGTCTTCAAAAATGCGCCGCTGGACTTCAAACCTTAAGTTACATTTTCCCCGTGCAAACGGGGAAAAATAGACCAGGTTTAGTCACAGGGTTCTGGTAGTTTTGTCTATTTGAGTTTGTTAACATTCTGCTAAATTATCGTGGGTAAGGTTACCCGGATAAGGGAGATATGATGAAGCAGGCATTACGTGTAGCATTTAGTTTTTTAATGCTGTGGGCAGCAGTACTGCACGCAGAAGTACGTATCGAGATCACCCAGGGGGTGGACTCGGCACGCCCAATCGGGGTTGTTCCGTTCCAGTGGGCCGGTCCTGGCGCTGCACCTGAAGATGCCGGTGGCATCGTGGCGGCTGACCTGCGTAACAGCGGTAAATTCAACCCGTTAGATCGTTCTCGTCTGCCTCAGCAGCCGGGTAGCGCGCAGGAAGTACAGCCTGCAGCATGGTCTGCACTGGGTATTGATGCCGTGGTTGTGGGTCAGGTTACGCCTAACCCGGACGGCTCTTACAACGTGGCCTGGCAGCTGGTGGATACCGGCGGTGCACCAGGTACCGTTCTGGCTCAGAACTCTTACAAGGTCACTAAGCAGTACCTGCGCTACGCGGCACACGCGGCCAGCGATGCAGTATTTGAAAAACTGACCGGCATTAAAGGTGCGTTCCGTACCCGTATCGCGTACGTGGTGCAGACCAACGGTGGTCAGTTCCCGTATGAGCTGCGCGTATCTGACTACGATGGCTATAACCAGTTCCTGGTGAAACGTTCTTCACAGCCGCTGATGTCTCCAGCCTGGTCTCCGGACGGTTCTAAACTGGCCTATGTCACCTTCGAAAGCGGTCGTTCAGCACTGGTTATCCAGACGCTGGCAAACGGTGCCGTTCGTCAGGTGGCGTCTTTCCCACGTCACAACGGTGCGCCTTCGTTCTCTCCGGACGGGTCTAAACTGGCATTTGCGCTGTCAAAAACCGGTAGCCTGAATCTGTACGTGATGGACATTGGCTCTGGTCAGATCCGTCAGGTGACCGACGGTCGCAGCAACAACACTGAACCTTCATGGTTCCCGGACAGTCAAAACCTGGCGTTTACCTCTGACCAGGCTGGCCGTCCACAAATCTACAAAGTCAACATCAACGGCGGTGCTCCGCAGCGTATTACCTGGGAAGGTTCGCAGAACCAGAACGCAGACGTGAGCAGTGACGGTAAATTTATGGTAATGGTGAGCTCCAACGGTGGGCAGCAGCACATTGCCAAACAAGATCTGGTAGCGGGTGGCGTTCAAGTTCTGTCGTCAACGTTCCTGGATGAAACGCCAAGTCTGGCACCTAACGGCACGATGGTAATCTACAGCTCTTCTCAGGGGATGGGATCTGTGCTGAATCTGGTTTCTACAGATGGGCGTTTCAAAGCGCGTATTCCGGCAACTGATGGACAGGTAAAATCACCTGCCTGGTCGCCGTATCTGTAAATAATAATTAATTGATTACTAAAGGAATCATAGAAATGCAACTGAACAAAGTGCTGAAGGGGCTGATGATCGCTCTGCCTGTAATGGCAATCGCAGCGTGTTCTTCTAACAAGAACGCAAGCAATGACCAGAGCGGCGAAGGCATGATGGGTGCCGGCACCGGTATGGACGCGAACGGCAATGGCAACATGTCTTCTGAAGAGCAAGCGCGTCTTCAGATGCAGCAGCTGCAGCAGAACAACATCGTTTACTTCGATCTGGATAAATACGACATCCGTTCTGACTTCGCTGCGATGCTGGATGCTCACGCTAACTTCCTGCGTAGCAACCCATCTTACAAAGTCACCGTAGAAGGTCACGCGGACGAACGTGGTACTCCAGAGTACAACATCTCCCTGGGTGAACGTCGTGCTAACGCTGTTAAAATGTACCTGCAGGGTAAAGGCGTTTCTGCTGACCAGATCTCCATCGTTTCTTACGGTAAAGAAAAACCTGCAGTACTGGGTCACGACGAAGCGGCTTACTCCAAAAACCGTCGTGCCGTACTGGTTTACTAAGAGAATTGCATGAGCAGTAACTTCAGACATCATCTGTTGAGTCTGTCGTTACTGGTTGGAATAGCGGCCCCCTGGGCCGCTTTTGCTCAGGCACCAATCAGTAGTGTCGGCTCAGGCTCGGTAGAAGACCGGGTCACTCAACTCGAGCGTATTTCTAACGCTCACAGCCAGCTTTTAACCCAACTCCAGCAACAACTTTCCGACAACCAGAATGATATTGACTCTCTCCGCGGTCAGATTCAGGAAAGCCAGTATCAGCTTAACCAGGTTGTGGAACGTCAGAAGCAAATCTTGCTGCAGATAGATAGCCTCAGCAGCGGTGGTGGTGCACAAGCACAGCCAGCAGCAGGCGATCAGAGCGGTGCGGCGACATCTGCACCAGCAGCGGATGCGTCTGCTTCAACAGGCGCGCCTGTACAGAGCGGTGACGCGAATACGGACTACAACGCTGCCATTGCGCTGGTGCAGGATCAATCTCGTCAGGATGAGGCGCTTGCTGCGTTTCAGAGCTTTGTTAAGAAATACCCTGATTCAACTTATCAGCCAAATGCGAATTACTGGCTCGGTCAGCTGAATTACAACAAGGGTAAAAAGGACGATGCGGCGTTTTATTTTGCCTCCGTGGTAAAAAATTACCCGAAATCGCCAAAAGCGCCTGATGCGATGTACAAAGTGGGCGTCATCATGCAGGACAAAGGCGACACTGCGAAAGCCAAAGCGGTTTATCAGCAGGTGGTCTCTAAATTCCCGGGTACCGAAGGTGCCAAGCAGGCGCAAAAACGTCTGAATTCGATGGGATGATTATCGCATGACCAGAAATCGCGTTATTTCTGGTCGTGCAGCATGATTACTAAGCAGTTAAGTGATCTTCATCGAAATTTTTGTTGCGCTGAATTCTTAAATCAGTAATATATGCCGCCGTTGCCACGGGATATCAAACAACGTGAAAACAGCGTAAAAGTGGGTCGTTAGCTCAGTTGGTAGAGCAGTTGACTTTTAATCAATTGGTCGCAGGTTCGAATCCTGCACGACCCACCACTAAGTCAGGTGGAAGTAGTAGTAAAACGTGAAGGATAACGTTGCGTTAGCAACGGCCCGTAGGGCGAGGCGAAGCCGAGTCATCCTGCACGACCCACCACTTAACGCATACCGGCAGTACAGAGTGGGTGATTAGCTCAGTTGGTAGAGCATCTCCTTTACACGGAGGGGGTCGGCGGTTCGAGCCCGTCATCACCCACCACTCGGGTCGTTAGCTCAGTTGGTAGAGCAGTTGACTTTTAATCAATTGGTCGCAGGTTCGAATCCTGCACGACCCACCA